>NZ_BBME01000027.1 GCF_000971395.1 Demequina iriomotensis
ACGATCGCCGTCCCGACGGGGACGGTCCTGACGGTCACCATCGAACGAACGACGGGGACGGTCGTCATACGACCGCGACGGACGCGGACCACGGTCACCGTCGAAGGAACGGCGGGGACGGTCGTCATACGACCGCTGCGGACGGTCGCCGTCCCGGCGCGGACCACGGTCACCATCGAAGGAACGGCGCGGACGGTCATCGTCCCGACGCGGACCACGGTCACCATCGAAGGAACGGCGCGGACGGTCATCGTCCCGACGCGGACCACGGTCACCATCGAAGGAACGGCGGGGACGGTCGTCATACGACCGCTGCGGACGGTCGCCGTCACGACGAGGACGGTCCTGACGGGCATCGTCACGACGGGGGCGGTCGCCGCCCGAGTTCTTCCGGGGGTTGATGCCGGGGCGCGAGTCGTAGCTCGCGCGGCGCTCGTCGCGCTCGTCCCTGTCGTTCATGATGCTCCTGTCCAGTTGTGCGGACGCTCCCGCCATTCTTGCGCGCCCGAGCGCCAAGAACCGGGTGAGTACGTCCCGAATAAGTCTCCGTCACGCGCGGTCGCGGCATCCCGAGCGGACAGAACACGGGACAATGGCGGCGATGACCTCCACCGACACGTCCCTGCTCGCCCGCCTTCCGGAGATGGCGCCCGGCGCGGTTCCCGATCCTGACGCGCTCTACGAGGCGTTCGCCTCGTGGGCGGCGGACCGCGACCTTCCATTGTACCCCCACCAGGACGAGGCGCTGATCGAGCTGGTCTCGGGCTCCCACGTGATCCTCGCGACCCCGACCGGCTCGGGGAAGTCGCTCGTCGCCGCTGGCGCCCATTTCGCCGCCCTGGCCGCGCATCGTGCCGGGACCGGAGGCCGCACCTTCTACACGGCGCCGCTCAAGGCGCTCGTGTCCGAGAAGTTCTTCGCGCTCATCGAGATGTTCGGATCGGAGAACGTCGGCATGATGACCGGCGACAGCGCCGTCAACGCCGATGCCCCGATTATCTGCTGCACCGCGGAGATCCTCGCGAACCTCGCGCTGCGCGACGGCGACGCGACCGACGCGTCGCTCGTGGTGATGGACGAGTTCCACTTCTACTCGGACCCGCAGCGCGGCTGGGCCTGGCAGGTGCCGCTGCTCGAGCTGCCGCGCACGCAGTTCGTGCTCATGTCGGCGACGCTGGGCGACACCGACTGGCTGGTCGAGGACCTCGAGGCGCGCACGGACCGCGCGGTCGCGCGGGTCACGACAGCGGAGCGCCCCGTCCCCCTCAGCTTCGAGTACATGCTCGAGCCGCTCCCCGAGGTGGTGGAGCGCATCGTCCAGACGGGCCGCGCACCCGTGTACATCGTCCACTTCACCCAGAAGGACGCGGTCGAGCGCGCGCAATCGCTGCTCAGCATGACCGTCGCGACCCGATCCGAGCGCGACCAGATCGCCGCGGCGCTCGACGGCGTGCGCTTCGGGACCGGCTTCGGCAAGACGCTCAGCCGGTTCCTACGGGCGGGCGTCGGCGTGCACCACGCGGGCATGCTGCCCAAGTATCGCCGCATCGTCGAGCGGCTGACCCAGCAGGGCCTCCTCAAGGTCGTGTGCGGTACCGACACGCTCGGCGTCGGTATCAACGTGCCGATTCGCACGGTGCTGCTCACCTCGCTCGTCAAGTACGACGGCGAGCGCATGCGCCACCTCACGGCGCGCGAGTTCCACCAGATCGCGGGGCGTGCCGGCCGCGCGGGTTACGACACCGAGGGTGAGGTCATCGTGATGGCCCCCGACCACGTCATCGAGAACCGCAAGGCCCTCCTCAAGGCCGGCGACGACGTGAAGAAGCAGCGCAAGATCGTGCGGAAGAAGGCACCCGCAGGGCACGTCAACTGGACCGACGCGACCTTCGAACGCCTGCGCGACGCCGAACCGGAGCCCCTGACCTCGAGCTTCGCCGTCACGCACGCGATGGTGCTCAACATCCTGGCCCGCGGCAGGGACGATGCGCGCAGCGGCCGAGAGCCGCAGGATCCCGTGATCGCGATGCGGGACCTGCTCGCCGCAGTGCACGAGACGCCCGCACAGCGAGCGGCGCACGCACGACAGGCCCTCCGCATCTACTGGTCGCTGAGGAAGGCCGGCGTGGTGGAGCGGATCAGGGTCCCGGACGCGACGCATGCTCGAGGAGCTCGCCCGTCCGTGCGCCTCACCGTCGACGTGCCTCGCAACTTCGCCCTCAACCAGCCGCTGTCCCCCTTCGCGCTCGCCGCGATGGACCTGCTGAACGTCGAGTCTCCGGACCATGCGCTCGACGTGGTCTCGGTGATCGAGGCCACCCTGTCCGACCCCCGCCAGCTGCTGGTCGCGCAGCAGTTCCAGGCCCGCGGCGAGGCGGTGGCCGCGATGAAGGCCGAGGGCATGGAGTACGAGGAACGCCTCGACGCGCTCGAGGAGGTCACCTGGCCCCGCCCGCTCGCCGAGCTGCTCGAGCCCGCCTTCGCGATGTACCGCACCTCCAATCCGTGGATCATGGGGGCCGAGCTCTCCCCCAAGTCGGTGGTGCGCGACATGCTCGAGAATGCGATGACCTTCGGCGACCTGGTCTCGGCGTACGGACTGGAGCGCACCGAGGGCATCGCGCTGCGCTACCTCGCCGAGGCATACCGGGCCATGCGCCAGACAGTCCCCGAGGATCACCGCACCGACGAGGTCGCACAGATCACGGAATGGCTGGGCGAGGTGGTCCGATCGACGGACTCGTCGCTGCTCGACGAGTGGGAGCGGCTCGCCAACCCTGACGCGGTGCTCGACGACGCGGACCCCGCCGCCCCCGACACGACCGGCACGATGCGCGGGCCGGCGCGTCCGCTCAGCGGCAGCCCGCTCGTCCTCAAGCGCCTCGTCCGCAACGCCCTGTTCCGTCGCGTCGAGCTCGCCTCACGCGAGGACTATGCGGGGCTCGCGGCGCTGGGCGGCGGTTGGGACGCCGCGGCGTGGCGGGATGCGCTGGACCCCCTGTTCGACCTGCACGGGGACGATGCGGTGGGCATCGGGCCGAAAGCGCGTTCGAGCGCGCTTCTCACCTTCGTCGACGCATCGAGCGATGCCTCCGCCGGCCCGGTACGAGCCGCGCTCGCCGCGGCGGGCCGCGATGTGGCGCCGGCCGGCACGTGGATCGTCCGTCAGGTGATCGACGACCCTGCCGGCGACCACGACTGGGCGATCGTCGCGAGCGTCGACCTAGATGCGTCCGACGAGGCGGGCACGGCGATGATCGAGATCCTCGCCGTCGGCGAGGGCTGAAACCTAAAGCGGGGCGCGCCGCGACTCGACGATGACCTTGCCCATGGGCATGAGGGACACAGGGATGAGCTTGAGGTTGGCCCACGCCATGGGGATGCCGATGATGGTGAGCGCGAGAGGGATCGCCGTGAAGACGTGCGCGACGGCGAGGATGAGCCCGAACGGGATCCACAGGATGTTGCCGAGCAGCGACCAGCCGCCGGCACTCGGGTCGGCGACCACCTCGCGACCGAAGGGCCACACCGCGTAGTTGCCGATGCGGAAGCAGGCGATGCCCGCGGGGATGCCGATGATCGTGATGCAGGCAAGCAAGCCCACCAGGATGTAGGAGATCCACAGGCCGATGCCGGCGAAGAAGAACCAGATGATGTTGAGCAGGGTGCGCATACCTCAGGGTAGGTCCGTCAGCCGGTGCACGCTCAGGCCTCAGGCCACCCGTCGGTGAGCGCCGCCGCGTAGTTGCGCACCGAGCGGTTGTACCGCGGCAAGGTGGGCTCGATCACCTCGAGCGCGACGCGGAGCGCCTCGCCGTAGCGGCCGGCGCTGTGCAGGGCGAGCGCGAGGAAGACACGCGGCGCATCACCGGTCGCGGGGTGCACGGGTGCGGCGCGCAGCATCGCGATCGCCTCCTCGACCCGACCGAGGTTGCGCAGGGTGGATGCATGCTGGACCACCAGCTGGGCGGCACGGTCGGCATCGACGGCTGCGAGGCCTGCGGCGGTCGCAGCAGCGTACCGCTCGTCGGCCTCGGCCTCGTGCCCCGACGAGTCGTACGCGCCCCCGAGCTCGAACGCACCGAGCGCGGCGTGCGGCGCCACCGCCGCCAGGACCCGCATGCGCGCGAGACGCGCCTCGCCGTCGATCGAGGGGTCGGTCCAGAGCGCCGCGATCGCGGCTTCCCATTCGTCGCTCGTCATGACAACAGGCTATCTGCCTGGAGATATGACAAGAGGCCCCCAGCGTGGCTGGGGGCCTCTTGTTGAAGAA
>NZ_BBME01000026.1 GCF_000971395.1 Demequina iriomotensis
GGGGGTGCAGGATTCCTTTGGTAGACAACGAAATGTCAGCAATGATGTTTTGTTCGATGTCAGAGATTAAATCGGACCTTCGGGTTCTTACTCTGTAATGTTGTATGCCGGTTTCGACCGGTTGTACGCCATTCATTTACGGAGAGTTTGATCCTGGCTCAGGACGAACGCTGGCGGCGTGCTTAACACATGCAAGTCGAACGGTGACGGAGGAGCTTGCTCCTTCTGATCAGTGGCGAACGGGTGAGTAACACGTGAGTAACCTGCCCCAGACTCTGGGATAAGCCTTGGAAACGAGGTCTAATACCGGATAAGCGGCACCACCGCATGGTGTGTGTCGGGAAAGTTTTTCGGTCTGGGATGGGCTCGCGGCCTATCAGCTTGTTGGTGAGGTAGTGGCTCACCAAGGCGACGACGGGTAGCCGGCCTGAGAGGGCGACCGGCCACACTGGAACTGAGACACGGTCCAGACTCCTACGGGAGGCAGCAGTGGGGAATATTGCACAATGGGCGCAAGCCTGATGCAGCGACGCCGCGTGGGGGATGAAGGCCTTCGGGTTGTAAACCCCTTTCAGCAGGGAAGAAGCGAAAGTGACGGTACCTGCAGAAGAAGCGCCGGCTAACTACGTGCCAGCAGCCGCGGTAATACGTAGGGCGCAAGCGTTGTCCGGAATTATTGGGCGTAAAGAGCTCGTAGGCGGTTTGTCGCGTCTGCTGTGAAAACCCGAGGCTCAACCTCGGGCCTGCAGTGGGTACGGGCAGACTAGAGTGTGGTAGGGGAGACTGGAATTCCTGGTGTAGCGGTGGAATGCGCAGATATCAGGAGGAACACCGATGGCGAAGGCAGGTCTCTGGGCCACAACTGACGCTGAGGAGCGAAAGCGTGGGGAGCGAACAGGATTAGATACCCTGGTAGTCCACGCCGTAAACGGTGGGCACTAGATGTGGGGCTCTTTCCATGAGTTCCGCGTCGCAGCTAACGCATTAAGTGCCCCGCCTGGGGAGTACGGCCGCAAGGCTAAAACTCAAAGGAATTGACGGGGGCCCGCACAAGCGGCGGAGCATGCGGATTAATTCGATGCAACGCGAAGAACCTTACCAAGGCTTGACATATACCCTCTACCCCCAGAGATGGGGGGTGCTTCGGCGGGGTATACAGGTGGTGCATGGTTGTCGTCAGCTCGTGTCGTGAGATGTTGGGTTAAGTCCCGCAACGAGCGCAACCCTCGTCCTATGTTGCCAGCACGTAATGGTGGGGACTCATAGGAGACTGCCGGGGTCAACTCGGAGGAAGGTGGGGATGACGTCAAATCATCATGCCCCTTATGTCTTGGGCTTCACGCATGCTACAATGGCCGGTACAAAGGGCTGCGATACCGTAAGGTGGAGCGAATCCCAAAAAGCCGGTCTCAGTTCGGATTGAGGTCTGCAACTCGACCTCATGAAGTCGGAGTCGCTAGTAATCGCAGATCAGCAACGCTGCGGTGAATACGTTCCCGGGCCTTGTACACACCGCCCGTCAAGTCACGAAAGTCGGTAACACCCGAAGCCAGTGGCCCAACTCGTAAGAGAGGGAGCTGTCTAAGGTGGGATTGGCGATTGGGACTAAGTCGTAACAAGGTAGCCGTACCGGAAGGTGCGGCTGGATCACCTCCTTTCTAAGGAGCACCTACCAGCCCTCGGGTTGGTCAGGATCCCACTTCAGAGCCGACAGTGCTCTGGTGGGGCTCATGGATGGAACATCGACATGCGCCGGCAGCCTTGCTGGTGATGGTCAGTACACCCTTTCGGGTTGGAACCTCCCTCACCATGCGCACAGGTTGTCGGCTGGCACGCTGTTGGGTCCTGAAGGGTCGGACGTGAAGTTCAACCTTTTCAGACCGTCAACCCCCTCGAGCAGCTGGTCTTCGGATCGGGTCTCGGGGAGTGAGGGTGCACGGTTGCGGACCACCGGATCGTCGCGAACCGCCAGTGAAGCTGGTAGGCGGACGAGGAATGGTGGGGTCGCCCGTCGTTTGAGAACTGCACAGTGGACGCGAGCATCTTTGATATCTGTGGTCAAGTTTTTAAGAGCACATGGTGGATGCCTTGGCAGTAGGAGCCGATGAAGGACGTTGTAGCCTGCGATAAGCCTCGGGGAGCTGGCAAACAAGCTGTGATCCGAGGATGTCCGAATGGGGAAACCCCGCTGGAGTCATGTCCAGTGACCCACGCCTGAACACATAGGGCGTGTGGAGGGAACGTCGGGAAGTGAAACATCTCAGTACCGACAGGAAGAGATATTCCGTGAGTAGTGGCGAGCGAAAGCGGATGAGGCCAAACCGTGCGTGTGTGATACCCGGCAGGGGTTGCACGTACGGGGTTGTGGGACCTTTCTAACCGTTCTGCCGGACGGTTGAGGAGTCAAAAATCCGTGTGATAGGCGAAGGGCATTGAAAGGCCCGGCATAGAGGGTGCGACCCCCGTAGCCGAAATCATGCGGACTCCTGAGAGTCATCCCAAGTAGCACGGGGCCCGAGAAATCCCGTGTGAATCTGCAGAGACCACTCTGTAAGCCTAAATACTACCTACTGACCGATAGCGAATCAGTACCGTGAGGGAAGGGTGAAAAGTACCCCGAGAGGGGAGTGAAATAGTACCTGAAACCGTGTGCTTACAATCCGTCGGAGCCTCCTTAGCAGGGGTGACGGCGTGCCTTTTGAAGAATGAGCCTGCGAGTTAGTGCTCAGTGGCAAGGTTAACCCGTGTGGGGCAGCCGTAGCGAAAGCGAGTCCGAACAGGGCGTTTGAGTCGCTGGGTCTAGACCCGAAGCGAAGTGATCTATCCATGGCCAGGCTGAAGCGCGGGTAAGACCGCGTGGAGGGCCGAACCCACTTGGGTTGAAAACCGAGGGGATGAGCTGTGGATAGGGGTGAAAGGCCAATCAAACTTCGTGATAGCTGGTTCTCCCCGAAATGCATTTAGGTGCAGCGTTGCGTGTTTCTTGCCGGAGGTAGAGCTACTGGATGGCCGATGGGCCCCACCAGGTTACTGACGTCAGCCAAACTCCGAATGCCGGTAAGTGAGAGCGCAGCAGTGAGACTGCGGGGGATAAGCTTCGTAGTCGAGAGGGAAACAGCCCAGAACACCAACTAAGGCCCCTAAGCGTGTGCTAAGTGGGAAAGGATGTGGAGTTGCACAGACAACCAGGAGGTTGGCTTAGAAGCAGCCACCCTTGAAAGAGTGCGTAATAGCTCACTGGTCAAGTGATTCCGCGCCGACAATGTAGCGGGGCTCAAGTACACCGCCGAAGTTGTGTCATTCACACATTGCGCTAGGCCTTCGTGGTCCAGGCGTGTGGATGGGTAGGGGAGCGTCGTGTGGCGGGTGAAGCCGCGGGGTAACCCAGCGGTGGACGCCACACGAGTGAGAATGCAGGCATGAGTAGCGAAAGACGGGTGAGAAACCCGTCCGCCGAATGACCAAGGGTTCCAGGGCCAGGTTAATCCGCCCTGGGTAAGTCGGGACCTAAGGCGAGGCCGACAGGCGTAGTCGATGGACAACGGGTTGATATTCCCGTACCGGCGAAGGACCGCCCATGACGAGGCGGACGATGCTAAACGCCCAAAGCCGGCGAACCCTTCGGGGGGAGCTCGGTGGCGCGCGTGAACCAGATCCGTAGTAGTCAAGCGTAATAACAGGGGTGACGCAGGAAGGTAGCCGAGCGTGGCGATGGTAGTCCACGTCTAAGGGTGTAGGCCGAACCGTAGGCAAATCCGCGGTTCACGAAGGCTGAGACCTGATGGTGACCCCGTATGGGGGAAATCGGTGATCCTATGCTGCCAAGAAAAACCTCGGCGCGAGGTCCTAGCCGCCCGTACCCCAAACCGACTCAGGTGGTCAGGTAGAGAATACTAAGGCGATCGAGAGAATCGTGGTTAAGGAACTCGGCAAAATGCCCCCGTAACTTCGGGAGAAGGGGGGCCTGAGGCGTGAACCACCTAGCGTGGGGAAGCGTTTGAGGGCCGCAGAGACCAGGGAGAAGCGACTGTTTACTAAAAACACAGGTCCGTGCGAAGTCGCAAGACGATGTATACGGACTGACGCCTGCCCGGTGCTGGAAGGTTAAGAGGAGGGGTCAGCCGCAAGGCGAAGCTCCGAATTTAAGCCCCAGTAAACGGCGGTGGTAACTATAACCATCCTAAGGTAGCGAAATTCCTTGTCGGGTAAGTTCCGACCTGCACGAATGGCGTAACGACTTCTCCGCTGTCTCAACCGCGAACTCGGCGAAATTGCACTACGAGTAAAGATGCTCGTTACGCGCAGCAGGACGGAAAGACCCCGGGACCTTTACTATAGCTTGGTATTGGTATTCGGTGTGGTTTGTGTAGGATAGGTGGGAGACTGTGAAGCCGGAACGCCAGTTTCGGTGGAGTCATTGTTGAAATACCACTCTGATCACTCTGGATATCTAACCTCGGTCCGTAATCCGGATCAGGGACAGTGCCTGGTGGGTAGTTTAACTGGGGCGGTTGCCTCCCAAAGAGTAACGGAGGCGCCCAAAGGTTCCCTCAGCCTGGTTGGCAATCAGGTGGCGAGTGCAAGTGTACAAGGGAGCTTGACTGTGAGACTGACAGGTCGAGCAGGGACGAAAGTCGGGACTAGTGACCCGCCGGTGGCATGTGGAAGCGCCGGCGCTCAACGGATAAAAGGTACCCCGGGGATAACAGGCTGATCCTGCCCAAGAGTCCATATCGACGGCATGGTTTGGCACCTCGATGTCGGCTCGTCGCATCCTGGGGCTGGAGTTGGTCCCAAGGGTTGGGCTGTTCGCCCATTAAAGCGGTACGCGAGCTGGGTTTAGAACGTCGTGAGACAGTTCGGTCCCTATCCGCTGCGCGCGCAGGAAATTTGAGAAAGGCTGCCCCTAGTACGAGAGGACCGGGGTGGACCAACCTCTGGTGTGCCAGTTGTTCCGCCAGGAGCACGGCTGGTTGGCTACGTTGGGAAGGGATAACCGCTGAAAGCATCTAAGCGGGAAGCCTGTTTCAAGATGAGATTTCCAACACCCTCGGGTGTGAAGGCCCCCTATAGACCATGGGGTTGATAGGCCGGACGTGGAAGCGAGGACTAACGACTCGTGAAGCTGACCGGTACTAATAGGCCGACAACTTGAC
>NZ_BBME01000025.1 GCF_000971395.1 Demequina iriomotensis
AATCCTGTTTCCAGAACCTCGCTCGGGGCAACCTCATCAATCTTACCCGCATCGTTTTCCGGAGTCAAATCGGCATTCGCGCCGATTTGTTTATCCGATATCCGATCCGGTCCCATTCCACCAGGAATTCCGCGGCCTTATCGGCTCGACGGGACACCTGATGTTCAGGAGTGTCAGATTGGCTGCTCGGTGAGTCTCTCGCCTTTCGGCGGCCTCTCCGGGCAACCCGTCTAACTTACTCTCGTCGCCTTCCCTCTGTCAAATCGCCGTCTCCGGTCGATCCGATGAGCTGAGAGCGCCGAGAGCGCCTCTCCCCGGCCCGCCATGACGCACGCATCAGGCTGTCGGCCGGCGTCGAGGATCGTTGCTCGGGCTTCACCCGCGGGGCCTTCTTCAGTCCTCCGCCGGGCGTTCCCGTCGTTGGCAACGGGGTGAAACAGTACGCACCGCCGCCGTCCGGGTCAAATCGCGCGCATCCCGGGCGTGTCGCACGTATCCGCGCTGGTAAACCCCGCAGAACCGCCGAGCGCCGTCAGGCGGACAGCCGCACGAGGCCGACCGACTTCTTGCCTCGACGCACCACGACCCAGCCGCCCGCGAGGGCATGGTCGGCGCCCAGGGCCAGCTCCGCATCGTCCACGCGCACGTTATTGACGTACGCACCGCCCTCCGCGATGGCCCGGCGCGCGGCCGAGTTCGAGTCGACGATGCCCGCGGCGACCATCGCGTCGACGAGAGTCGCTCCGGTCGCGGCCTCCACGCCTCCGAGCTCCTGCGCGCAACCCGCGAGGGTCGCCTCGTCCAGCGAGCCGAGCTCACCGCGACCGAACAGCGCGAGCGACGCGTCCACCGCACCCTGGGCGGCGGCCTCTCCGTGCACGAGCGACGTGACCTCCCACGCGAGGGTGCGCTGCGCCTCGCGACGGAAAGGCTCCTCGGCGACCTTGACCTCGAGCGCCTCGATCTCCTCACGCGAGAGGAAGGTGAACACCTTGAGGTAGCCGACCACGTCCGCATCGGCCTGGTTGAGCCAGAACTGGTAGAAGGCGTATGGGCTCGTCATCGCCGGGTCGAGCCACACGGTGCCCGACTCGGTCTTGCCGAACTTGGTGCCGTCGGCCTTGGTGATGAGCGGCGTCGACATCGCGTGCACCGAGACGCCCTCCGCCTTGCGGATCAGCTCGGTCCCGGAGGTGAGGTTGCCCCACTGGTCCGAGCCGCCGGTCTGCATGGTGCAGCCGTAGCGGCGGTGGAGCTCGAGGAAGTCCATGCCCTGCAGCACCTGGTAGCTGAACTCGGTGTAGGAGATGCCCTCCTCCGAGTTGAGGCGACGGGCCACGGTGTCCTTCGCGAGCATCGTGCCCATGCGGAAGTACTTGCCCACGTCGCGCAGGAGCTCGATCGCGGACATGTCCTTGGTCCACTCGTAGTTGTTGACCATGCGCGCGGCGTTCTCGCCGTCGAAGGACATGAACGGCTCGATCTGGCCGCGGATGCGCTCGACCCACTGGTGCACGATCTCCACCGGGTTGAGGGTGCGCTCCCCCGCCATCTTCGGGTCGCCGATGAGGCCCGTCGCGCCGCCCACGAGCATGAGGGGCTTGTTGCCCGCGTCCTGGAACCGCTTCACCGTGAGGATCTGGACCAGGTTCCCGATGTGCAGGCTCGGCGCCGTCGGGTCGAAGCCGCAATAGAGCGTGACGGGGCCGGCGTCGAGAGCCGCGCGGAGCTCGTCGAGGTCGGTGTGGTTCGCGATGAGCCCGCGCCAGGCCAGGTCGTCAAGAAGGTGATCGGTCATGATGGGTGACATTGTGCCAGGACCATGCGCCTCACCCGCCGCCGGAGGTCCGGGACGGCGTCAGTCCGGCACGGGCGCCGCGCCGTCGAGGACGGCATGGGCGGCGTCACGCGCCCCTTCGGCCGCGAGGTGGGCGTCCTCGCCCGGGTGCCACCGCTCCCATTCGGCGCGCATCGCCTCGCCGTCGCGCGCGATGCCGCGCGCGAGACGGAGCTCCCAGGGCG
Organism: Demequina iriomotensis; assembly: GCF_000971395.1. GTDB lineage: Bacteria > Actinomycetota > Actinomycetes > Actinomycetales > Demequinaceae > Demequina > Demequina iriomotensis. The sequence continues at coordinate 2,023 of NZ_BBME01000025.1, forward strand.
CGTCGACATAGAGGTTGCACGATGCGAAGGCCCGGGCCGCGCGCGAGGCGACCCCTACCCCTTCGACCACGAGGAAGGGCCGGGAGGGCACCTCGATGAGGTGGGTGCGGCGGCCCGCGGACCAGTCCCACATCCGGAACGCACCGGCGCGGTCGGCGGCGAGCGGGACGAGCACCTGGTCGACCAGGACACGGTCGAGCGCCGGGAGCCCATCCCAGCCCTCGTACATGTCGTCGCCATGAAGGATCTGCACCGGCGCATCGTCCGCGAGCGGGCGGCCTGGATCGAACGTGCCCGCGCCCGCGGACGGCGCACCCCCGAGCGCGACCGCGATGCGGTTCGCGAGCGTGGTCTTCCCGGCGCCCGCCGGACCGTCGACGAGCACCAGCCGCGTGGCGCCCAGGGCGGCGGGGGCGGCGTGCACCGCGGCGACGATGTCGCTGACCCTGGGATTCGGCATCGGGCCAGGATACGGTGACGAGATGCACCCTTCGAGCGCGAAGATCATGGACCTCCTCGCCGCAGCTGGCCTGCGCTCCCAGGTGCGCACGCTGACCGACTCGACCCGCACGGCCGCCGAGGCGGCGATGGCGCTCGGATGCGAGGTGGGCGCCATCGCGTCGAGCCTCGTGTTCCTCGCGGACGGCGTGCCGGTCCTGGTGCTCACGAGCGGCTCGCATCGCGTCGACACCGACCTGCTCGCGCGCCAGATCGGCGCCCGCGCGGTCACGCGCGCCACGGCCGAGGACGTCCGCACCGCCACGGGGCAGCCGATCGGCGGAGTCGCGCCGGTGGGCCATCCCGCGCCGGTGCCCACGTACATCGACGTCGAGCTGAAGAAGCACGGCGAGCTGTGGGCGGCGGCCGGCACGCCGCACTCCGTCTTCGAGATCGCCTACGAGGACCTCCTCGCGCTCACCGGCGCGACGGAGGTCACCGTCGAGGAGAACCTCTAGACCGAGGCGCCCGTCCACGGCCGGAAGTGACGCACCCGCGCGCGGGCGGCCTTGCCCTGCTCGGCCACCTGGGCGGGGGCGGTGCCGCCCACGCCGTCGCGGGCCGCGAGCGACCCGGGCACCGTGAGCACCTCGAGCACGCCGGGCGTGAGGTCGGGATGGATCGCCGTCATCTCGTCGGCGGTGAGCTGGTGCAGCTCCTTGCCCCGCCTCTCGCACAGGCGCACGCATGCGCCCGCGACCTCGTGCGCCTCGCGGAACGGCGTGCCGTTCTTCACCATCCACTCCGCGATGTCGGTGGCGAGCGAGAAGCCCGCCGGCGCGAGCTCCGCCATGCGCTCGACGCGGAACACCAGCGTGTCCACCATGCCGGCGAAGGCCGGGAGGATCGTCTCGAGGGTGTCGACCGCGTCGAACACCGGCTCGTGGACCTCCTGGATGTCGCGGTTGTACGCGAGCGGCAGGCCCTTGAGGGTCGCGAGCAGCCCCGTGAGGTCGCCGATGAGCCGGCCCGCCTTGCCGCGCGTGAGCTCGGCGATGTCGGGGTTCTTCTTCTGCGGCATGATGCTCGACCCGGTCGAGTACGCGTCGTCGAGCGTGACGAAGCCGAACTCCACGGTCGCCCACGCGATGATCTCCTCGGACAGCCGCGACAGGTCGACGCCGATCATCGCGGCGACCCACGCGAACTCGGCGACCACGTCGCGCGAGGCGGTGCCGTCGATGGAGTTCTCGCACGCCCCGAGGAAGCCGAGCTCCTCCGCCACCGCGACGGGGTCCAGCCCCAGGGTGCTCCCGGCGAGGGCGCCGCCGCCGTAAGGGGACCACGCCGCACGCGCGTCCCAGTCGGTGAGCCGCTCGACGTCGCGCAGCAGGGGCCACGCGTGCGCCATGAGCGCGTGCCCCAGCGTCACGGGCTGCGCATGCTGGAAGTGCGTGCGGCCGGGCATGGGCGCGTCGAGGTGACGGTCCGCCTGCGACATGAGCGCGTCGACCACGTCGAGCAGCTGCGAGGCGATGATCCGCGCGTGACGACGCAGGTACATACGCGGCAGCGTCGCGATCTGGTCGTTGCGCGAGCGGCCCGCGCGCAGCTTGCCGCCGAGCTCGGGGCCGACCCTCTCGATCAGGATCCGCTCGAGCGCGCCGTGCACGTCCTCGTCGGAGAAGGCGGGCAGCAACGTGCCCGCGGCGACGTCGGCGCGCATCGTCTCCAGCGCCGCGGTCATGTCGGCGCTCTCGGATGCGGTGAGCAGGCCCGCCCGCTCGAGCGCGTGGGCGTGCGCGATCGAGCCGCGCAGGTCGTCGTCCGCGTAGCGCCAGTCGAAGTGCGTCGACTTCGACAGCGCCGCCAGCGCGGCCGCCGGCCCGCCCTCGAACCGACCGCCCCAGAGCGCGCCCTCGTTGGTGCCCTGCTCCCCTGCCATGACCTGCTCCTCGTGCTCGATATGGGTGGCGGCCGCGCCCTGATCGGGCGCGGCCGCCGGTTCGCTCGGGATCGACCCTAGGACAGGCGCGCCTCGCGCGCCGCCGCCTGCTTGGCCGCGAGGCCGTAGATCTCGATGAAGCCGCGCGCCGCCGACTGGTCGAACGTGTCGCCCTCGTCGTAGGTCGCGAGGTTGAAGTCGTACAGGCCGGTGTCGGAGCGGCGCCCCGTCACCACGGCCTTGCCGCCGTGGAGGACGATGCGGATGTCGCCGTTGACGTGGCGCTGCGTGTCCTCGATGAACGCGTCGAGCGAGTTCTTCAGCGGCGAGGCCCACATGCCGTCGTAGACCAGCTCGGTCCACTCCTGGCCCACGCGGCGCTTGTAGCGCGCGAGCTCACGCTCGATGGTGACGTTCTCGAGCTCGCGGTGTGCCTCGATGAGGGCGATCGCGCCGGGCGCCTCGTAGATCTCGCGGCTCTTGATGCCCACCAGGCGGTCCTCGACGATGTCGATGCGGCCGATGCCCTGCGCGCCCGCGCGGCGGTTCATCTCCTCGATCGCCTGCAGCGGGGTGACCGGCTGACCGTCGATCGCGACGGGGACGCCGCGCTCGAAGCTGATGACCACCTCGTCCGGCACCGGCGGGAAGGCCGGGTCGTCCGTGTAGTCGTAGATGTCCTTGGTCGGGGCGTTCCAGATGTCCTCGAGGAAGCCGGTCTCGACGGCGCGGCCCCACACGTTCTGGTCGATCGAGAACGGGTTCTTCTTGGTGGTCGCGATCGGCAGCGCGTTGCGCTCCGCGTAGTCGATGGCCTTGTCGCGCGTGAGCGCGAGGTCGCGCACGGGGGCGATGCACTTGAGGTCGGGCGCGAGGGAGACGATGCCCACCTCGAAGCGGACCTGGTCGTTGCCCTTGCCGGTGCAGCCGTGCGCGACGGTGCCGGCGCCGAACTCCTGCGCGGCCTTCACCAGGTGCTTGACGATGACGGGGCGGGACAGCGCCGAGACCAGCGGGTACTTGTCGTGGTACAGCGCGTTCGCCTTGAGGGCGGGCATGCAGTACTCCTCGGCGAACTCGTCGCGCGCGTCCGCGACGTAGGCCTCGACCGCGCCGCAGTCGAGCGCGCGCTGACGGATGACCTCGAGGTCCTCGCCGCCCTGGCCGACGTCGACGGCCACGGCGACCACCTCGGCGCCGGTCGCCTCCGCGATCCAGCCGATGGCGACGGAGGTGTCGAGGCCGCCCGAGTAGGCGAGCACGATGCGCTCTGACATGTCTTCTACTTCCTTAGCTCTGAGGGGGTACTAGCGGTGGAGACCGCTCGCGCGGTCGAGGAACTTGCTCGCGAGGCGCTCGCCGCCGAGCGGATCCGCGGCGATGACCAGGATCGTGTCATCTCCGGCGACGGTCCCGAGCAGGTCCGGGTCGTCGTGCGAGTCGATCGCCATGGCGAGGAACTGCGCCGCGCCCTCGGGCGTGCGCAGCACGGTGAGGTTGGCGCTGCCGGCCGCGGAGTGCAGCAGCTCCGCGCACAGCCGGTTGAGCCGCGCACCCGTGTCCTCGATGGACTCGAGGATCGCCTGGGTCGCGTACATGAGCTTGCCGTCGACGCCCCGGACCTTGACGGCGCCGATCTCCACGAGGTCGCGCGACAGCGTCGCCTGGGTGGCGTGCAGCCCCTCGGACTCGAGCATCGCGGCGAGCTGGGTCTGCGACTCGACCTGCTGCGTCTCGATGAGATGGCGCACCTTCGCCTGGCGCGCGGCCTTGGTCTGAGGGACGCCGACGCTCATCGTCGTGCCAGCCACGCGAGGAGCGCCTTCTGGGCGTGGAGCCGGTACTCGGCCTCGAGCCACACGATCGACTGAGGGCCGTCGATGACGTCGGCGGTGATCTCCTTGCCGCGGTACGCGGGCAGGCAGTGGAGCACCTGCGCGCCGGGCGCGGCGAGCTCGAGCGTGCGGGCGTTCACCTGATACCTGCCGAAGACGTCCTTGCGCGCCTCGTACTGGTCCTCGTCGCCCATCGACACCCACGTGTCGGTGGCGATGATGTCCGCGCCCGCCACCGCATCGTCCATCTCGGTGGTGACGGTGATCGAGCCGCCCTGCTCCGCGGCGATCTTCTTGGCGTCGAGGACGATGCGCTCGTCGGGCATGTAGTCCGCGGGCGCACCGACGCGCACGTGCATGCCGGCGAGCGCGCCGCCCAGCAGGTACGAGTGCGCCATGTTGTTGGCGCCGTCGCCCACGTACGTCAACGTCAGGCCGGCGAGCGCGTCCACGCCGCCGCGCGCATCGGCGACCGCGGCCAGGTCGGCGAGGATCTGGCACGGGTGGAAGGAGTCGGTGAGCGCGTTGACGACGGGCTTGCTCGAGTGCGCCGCCATCTCCTCGATCAGCTCCTGACCGAAGGTGCGCCACACGATCGCGCTCACCATCGACTCGAGCACGCGCGCGGTGTCCGCCACGGGCTCGCCGCGACCGAGCTGCGACGTGGCCGAGTCGATGACCAGCGGGTAGCCCCCGAGCTCGGCGACGCCCGCGGAGAACGACACGCGCGTCCGCGTCGACGGCTTGTCGAAGATGATCGCGACCGCCTGCGGACCGGCGAAGGGCTGCTCGAGGTGGCGGTCCTGGCGGAACGCGAGGGCGAGCTCGAGGATCTCGCGCTGCTCCGCCGCGGTGACGTCGTCGTCGCGCAGAAAGTGGCGGGCGGTGGGGGCCGTGGTCATGCGGTCGTGCCTTCCGTGGTGATGCGCGTGCCGTGCTCGGCCATCCACGCGATGAAGAGGTCGGCTTCCGCCGTGGTGAGGGTGAGCGCCGGGACCAGCCGGATGGTGTCCGGCGACGGCGGGTTGACGATGAAGCCGGCCGCGACCGCGGCCTGCGCCACCTGCGCGCTCACCGGCGCGGCGAGACCCACGCCGAGCATGAGACCCGCGCCACGCACCTCGACGACGCCGTCGAGCGCCTCGAGGCCCGCGCGCAGGTGCTCGCCCACCGCCTTGGCATGGTCGAGAAGGTGCTCCGCCTCGATCACGTCGAGGGTCGCGTTCGCCGCCGCAGCCGCCAGCGCGTTGCCGCCGAACGTGGTGCCGTGGTCGCCCTTCGCGAGCAGGGAGCCCACGCGCTCGCCGAACGCGAGCACGGCGCCGACCGGGAACCCTCCCCCGAGCCCCTTCGCGAGGGTCATGACGTCGGGCTGGATCCCGTACAGCTGGTGCGCGAACCACGCGCCGGTGCGCGCCACGCCCGTCTGGACCTCGTCCATGATGAGGAGCGCGTCGTACCTCCGCGTGAGCTCGCGCGCGGCGGCGAGGAAGCCCTGGGCGAGCGGACGCACGCCCGACTCGCCCTGGATGGGCTCGACGATGATCGCCGCGAGGTCCGCGGCGTGCTCCGTGGCGGCGGCGCGCAGCGCGGCCTCGTCGTCACGCGGCACGAAGACCACGGTGTCGAGGAGCGGGGCGAACGGCGCGCGGATCGCGTCCTTGTGCGTCATCGACAGCGCACCCATCGAGCGCCCGTGGAAGCCGCCCTCGAGCGCGATGACGGTCCGCTTGCCGGTCTTGCGCGCCATCTTGAACGCGGCCTCGTTGGCCTCGGTCCCCGAGTTGCACAGGAACACGCGAGAGCCGTGCGGGGCGTGGGCGAGCTCGAGCAGCCGCTCGGCGAGCCGGATCTGCGGCTCGGTCGCGAAGAAGTTCGAGGCCTGCGCGAGCGTCGCCGCCTGGTGGGCGATCGCCGCGACCCACGCGGGGTGCGCGTGGCCCAGCGCGTTGACCGCGATGCCGCCGAGCAGGTCGAGGTAGCGGTTGCCGTCCGCGTCCCACACCCAGCTGCCCTCGCCGCGGGCGAGCACGCGCATCGGCTCGCCGTAGGTGCCCATGAGCGCGTGCCCGTAGCGCTGGAGGTCGACCCGGCCGCGCTCGAGGCCGGCCTCGCCGTGGGTGCCGAGCGTCATACCCAGACCTCCTTGTCCTGCATCACCATCGTGCCGAATCCCGCGGAGGTGAAGACCTCCGCGAGGATCGAGTGCGGCTCACGGCCGTCGATGACGTGCGCCTGCGGCACGCCGCCGCGGACGGCACGCAGGCATGCCTCCATCTTGGGCCGCATCCCGGACTCGAGCGAGGGCAGCATGTCCTCGAGCTGCTTGGCGCTGATCTCCGAGATGAGCGAGCCACGGTCGGGCCAGCTCGCGTACAGCCCCTCGACGTCGGTGAGCACGATGAGCTTGCGGGCGCGCAGCGCGATCGCGAGCGCCGCCGCGGCGGTGTCGGCGTTGACGTTGAGCACCTGGGTCGGGTCGTCGATGTCGGGCGCGACCGTGCTCACCACGGGGATGCGTCCGGCCTCGATGATGTCGGTCACCGCGCCGGGGTTGACCTTGACCACGTCGCCCACGAGGCCGACGTCGACCTGCTCGCCGTCGACCACGGCGTGGCGGCGCTTGGCCTGGAGCATGCCGGCATCCTCGCCCGACAGCCCCACCGCGTGGGGTCCGTGATCGTTGATGAGGCCCACGAGCTCGCGCGACACCTGGCCGGTCAGCACCATGCGGACCACGTCCATCGCCTCGGGCGTGGTGACGCGCAGGCCGCCGCGGAACTCCGAGGCGATGCCTAAGCGGTCGAGCATGCCCGAGATCTGCGGGCCGCCGCCGTGGACCACCACGGGGTGGAGGCCGAGCAGCCGCAGGTGCACGATGTCCTGCGCGAAGGCGCGCTTGAGGGACTCGTCGATCATGGCGTTGCCGCCGTACTTGATCACGACGATCGCGCCGGCGAACTGCTCGATCCACGGCATGGCGTCGATGAGGACGCCCACCTTCTGCTGGGGCGTGAGGGAGAGGTTCTCGTTCATGAGGAGTACGCGCTGTTCTCGTGGACGTAGTCGTGGGTGAGGTCGTTGGTCCAGACTGTCGCCTCGGCGTCGCCGGCGTGGAGGTCGAGCACGATGCGCACCTCGCGTCCGGAGAGATCCACCAGGGCGCGGTCCTCGCCCACGCCGGAGGCCCGGCACACCTGGATGCCGTTCACGGTGACGTCGAGCGCCGTGGCATCGAACGGGGCGACGCTCGCGGGCACGGTGCCCGCGGCGGAGATGATGCGGCCCCAGTTGGGGTCGTTGCCGAAGATGGCGGCCTTGAACAGGTTCGAGCGCGTGATCGCCCGGGCGACCGCCTCGGCGGCGTCCTCGCTGGTCGCGTTCGTGACGGTCACCGCGATGTCGTGGCTCGCTCCCTCCGCGTCGGCGACCAGGCCGCGCGCGAGCGTCGCGCACACACGCGTCAGGGCGTCCTCGAAGGCGCCGTCCTCGGGGACGATGCGGGACGCGCCGCTCGCGAGCAGCAGCACCGTGTCGTTGGTGGACATGCAGCCGTCGGAGTCGACGCGGTTGAACGTGGTGCGGACCGCGGACTCGAGCGCCGCCTGCGCGCGTGCCGCGTCGATCGACGCGTCGGTGGTGATGACGCACAGCATGGTCGCGAGGCCCGGCGCGAGCATGCCGGCGCCCTTGGCCATGCCGCCGACGGTCCAGCCCTCGCCCGCGGCGATCGCCTCCTTGGGGACGGTGTCCGTGGTCATGATCGCGAGCGCGGCGTCGGACCCGCCGTCGGAGGCCAGGCCCGCCGCCGCATCGTCCACGCCGGACAGCAGCCTGTCCATGGGCAGGCGCACCCCGATGAGGCCCGTGCTGCACACGGCGACGTCCCCGGGCGAGACGTCGCGGCCGGCCGCCTGGAGCGCCGCCGCGACGTGCTCGGCGGTGCGATGCGTGTCGAGGAAGCCCTCGGCCCCGGTCGCGGCGTTCGCGCCACCCGAGTTGAGGACCACGGCGTCGACCCTCGCGTCCGCGAGCACCTGGCGGGACCAGGTGACGGGCGCCGCGACGACGCGGTTGGACGTGAAGACGCCCGCCGCGACGCGCTCGGGCCCGTCGTTGACGACGAGCGCGACGTCGCGCGCCCCGGTGCTCTTGAGGCCGGCGGCGACGCCCGCCGCGACGAAGCCCTGCGCTGCGGTGACGCTCATGGTGCCGTTCCGATCGTGCTGAGGCCCAGGGTCTCCTCGAGGCCCAGGGCGACGTTCATGGACTGCAGGGCCGCGCCCGCGGTGCCCTTGACGAGGTTGTCGATCGCCGCGACCACCACGACGCGGCCCGCCTTGCCGTCGACCGCGACCTGCATGAGGCACGTGTTCGCGCCGAGGGTGGCCGCCGTGGTGGGCCACTGCCCCTCGGGGAGGACGTGGACGAAGGGCTCGTCGGCGTACGCGCCCTCCCAGGCCGCACGCACGGCCTCGACGTTGACGCCCGGCGCGAGCGGGGCCGTCACGGTCGCGAGGATGCCGCGCGCCATCGGGACGAGCGTCGGCGTGAAGCTCAGGCGGACGTCGGCGGCGCCTGCCGAGGTGAGGTTCTGGACGATCTCGGGGATGTGCCGGTGCGAGCCGCCCACCGCGTACGGCGCGGCGGCACCGAGCGCCTCGGACGCGAGCAGGTGCGGGGCGAGCTTCTTGCCCGCGCCCGAGTAGCCGTTGGCGAGGACCGCGACGATGTCGGTCGGGTCGACCACGCCCGCGGCGACGCCGGGCTGGAGCGCGAGCGTGACGGCGGTGACATTGCACCCCGGCACCGCGATGCGGGTCGCACCGGGAAGGACGTCGCGCTGGTGGCCGGCCGCGGTGATGAGCTCGGGCATGCCGTAGGGCCACGTGCCGGCGTGCTCGCCGCCGTAGTAGTCGGCCCATGCCTGCGGGTCCACGAGCCGGTGGTCGGCGCCGCAGTCGATGACGAGCGTCTCGGGCGGGAGCTGCGCCGCGATCTCGGCGCTCGCGCCATGCGGGAGCGCGAGCACCACCACGTCGTGGCCGGCGAGGGTCTCGGGGCTCGTCTCGACGACGACGCGGTCGGCCAGGGGTCGCAGATGAGGCTGATGCAGCCCGAGCGCGTCGCCCGCGCTCGAGTGCGCCGTGAGCGCGCCGAACTCCACCTCCGGGTGGGCGGAGAACACGCGCAGCACCTCGCCGCCGACGTAGCCGGAGGCGCCTGACACCGCGACCCTGATGCTCATGTGAATAACCATACAGGAACATGCATACTTCGACGCGGAACCCCGTAGCATGCATGTCGTGAGAGCGATCCAGGTGAGGCGGCACGGTGGCCCCGAGGTCCTCGAGCTCGTCGAGCTCGAGCGCCCGATCGCCACGCCCGGTCACGTCGTGGTCCGCGTCGAGGCGGCGGGCGTCAACTTCATCGACACCTACCAGCGCTCGGGCCAGTACCCCATGGACGTGCCCTTCGTGCCGGGCAAGGAGGGCGCCGGGCAGATCGTCGAGGTCGGCGAGGGCGTCGAGCACCTGGTCGAGGGCGAGGGCGTCGCATGGGCGTTCACGCAGGGCTCGTACGCCGAGTACGTCCGCCTTCCCGTCGCGGACGTCTACCCCGTGCCCGAGGACGTCGAGCTGGACATGGCGGCCGCGGCGATGCTGCAGGGGCTCACCGCGCACTACCTGGTGACGTCCTCCTACCCCGTGATGCCGGGCGACGTGGTGCTCGTGCACGCGGCGGCGGGCGGCGTGGGGCTCCTCCTCACCCAGCTCGCGGTCGCGCGCGGCGCGACCGTCATCGGCACGGTCGGCTCCGAGGCGAAGGAGCGCATCGCCCTCCAGGCCGGCGTGTCGCACGTGCTGCGCTACGACCGGATGGACGACCTCACCGCCGACCTCCCGGCCGCGGTCCGGTCGATCATCCCCGAGGGCGTGGCCGCGGTCTACGACGGCGTCGGCCGGACCACCTTCGACGGCTCGCTCGCGTCGCTGCACCGTCGCGGCGCGATGGTGCTCTTCGGCGCCGCCTCGGGCCCCGTCGCGCCGGTGGACCCGCAACGCCTCAACGCCGCGGGATCGGTCGTGCTCAGCCGCCCGACGCTCGCGGACTTCACGGCCGATGCGGAGGAGCGGGAGTGGCGCGCGAGCGACATCTTCCACGGGATCCTGCTGGGAGACCTGAGCGTGCGCATCGATCGCGGCTTCTCGCTCGAGGAGGCGGCGGACGCCCACCGGGCGCTCGAGTCGCGCGCGACGAGCGGGAAGCTGCTGCTCCACCCCTGACCGGACGCGACGCGACACGGGTTCGACACGCGCCCGACACATCGTCCAGGCACAATGCATCCATGCAGACCCTCCGCCTCCGCGTCATGCGCCCCGCCGACATACCAGCGGTGACGGCGCTCAACGCGGCGGCCGCGCCCGCGGTCAACCTCCTCACTGAGGCGGAGCTCGAGAGTCTTCACTCGATGTGCGACGTCGCGCTGGTCGCGACCGACCGCACGCGATCCGTCATCGCGTTCCTCCTCAGCCTCGGCATGGGCGAGCCCTACGAGTCCGAGAACTACCGCTGGTTCGAGGCGCGCGGGGTGCGCCACCAGTACATCGATCGCATCGTGGTCGCCGAGTCCGCCAAGGGCACCGGCGTGGGGCGCGCCCTGTACGAGTCGGTCTTCGAGCGCGCACGCGAGCGGGGCGCGACCGAGGTGACCACGGAGGTCCAGCTCGACCCGCCCAACCCGGGCTCGGTCACGTTCCACGAGCACCTGGGCTTCCAGCGCGTCGCCGAGCAGCACACCCGCGACGGCGCGGTGCACGTGGCGCTGCTCGCGCGCGCCGTGTACTGAGACGCGGCGCTACTCGGCCTCGGCGGCCGCCTCCGCGTCCACGTCCACGTCCGCCGGGTCGGGGAAGGGGCCCTTGCTCGGTCCCGCGTGCTTGCTGAGGGCGTACGCGAGCACGCGCTCGTGGGTCGCCATCCGCTCCGCGGTGAGCGCGAGGAGCTCCGCGACCTCGAGGGCCGTGAGCTCGATGTCCGGATGGTCGGCCGCGAGCGCCTCGTGCACCATCCTCACGACCGCGTGCCCCGGCAGCGCGGGGATGTGCGCCATGAAGGAGATGGACGCCCACGTGCCCGGGCCGAGCCCCTCGACGTCCTGCAGGCGCTCGCCGAGCGCCTCGGTGTGCCGGCGCGCGACCTTGGACAGGGACAGCGCGTCGACCACGCCGGACTCGACCAGCGCTGCGGCCGCCTCGTGGATGACCTCCGCGCGGAGCCTGTCGATCCCCGGCACCGTGGAGTCGCCCCACCGCTCGCCCAGGATGTGGCGAAGCCAGATGGGGCCGCGCGCGACCAGGTCGACCAGGTCGTCGAACTGTCGGTCGGGTCGGTTGCGAAGGGCAGTGTCGACCACGTTCCCGACCAGCGGCCCGGACAGCTGCGCGCCGAAGACCCCGGCGAGGAGCGCGAGCTCGCTGTGACGCGGGTAGCCCCACGGGGCGGCGTCGCGCCACCCGGGCTCCAGCATGACGGTGATGCCCGTGCGCAGGCTCGGGACCAAACTCTCGACCATGGGCGTGGACGCTACAGGCCCGCGCGGTGGAGGAGCGCCCGGACCCACCGGGAGCGCCGGATTCGGGAGGCGCCTACCCGTAGGCGGGCGCGCCCGGGGTGCGCGCGAGCTCGCCCGCGCGGCGCGCGAGCGCGTACCCGAGCACCCTCTCGTCGGTCGCGAGCCGCGCGGCCGTGAGCCGGATGAGCTGCGCGACGCCCGCGCGGCTCAACGAGGCCTGCGCGCGCGCCGCCTCGGTGCACGTCGAGACGAGGCTCACCACCGCATCGTCCGGCAGCGACGTCGCGTGCACCATGAACGCGATCGACACCCAGGTGCCCGGTCCGAGGCCGCGGACGGACTGCAGCAGCGTCGAGAGGCCCTCGCCCGGCTCGAGCGCGGCGCCCTGCAGATCCGCGGCGGTGCGCAGGCCCGCCCCCGCGAGCACCCCTGCCGCCTCGTGGATCACCTCGGCGCGTCGTCGCGGGACGCCGAGCACCGTCGAGTCGCCCCAGCGCTCCCCCAGGATGGATCGGAGCTCGACCGGGTCGATCGCGGCGAGGTCCCCGAGATTGTCGAGCAGGCTCCCGGGCCGGCGGCGCATCACGGAGTCGGCGATCTCGGCGACGGCCGGCGGCTGCAGCTGCGCCGCGAACACGCCCGTCACCAGCGCGAGCTCGCTCTGGCGCGGGTAGCCCCACGGTGCCGCGTCGCGCCACCCCGCCGGCAGGATGCCGGGCAACGCCGCCCTGAGGCTCGGCACCAGGTCCTCGATCATGCGCCCACGCTACTGCCGCCCCGCGGCACGCGACAGCCCTGCAAAACCAGCAAACCGACCACACCGGACGAACCTCGCGGACGAATCCCGCGCATCGTCCTACCCTCGATCCATGCGCATCCTCATCATCGGCGGCACGGGCCTGATCTCCTCCGAGCTCGCCGCGCTCGCCCACGCCGCGGGGCACGACCTCACGCTGGTCAACCGGGGGCGGTCCACCGCCGCAACCACGCCGCCCGGCGCCCACGTCATCCACGCCGATGCGACGGACGCGGCTGCGCTGCGCGCCGCCTTGCACGGCGCGCGGCTGCGTCGAGAGCGCTTCGACGCCGTCCTGCAGTTCATCGCCTTCTCCCCCGCCCACGTGGCGGACGACGTCGAGACCTTCGCTCCGCTCGCCGATCAGTACGTGCTGGTCGCGACCTCCGCGGCGTACATGACTTTCGACCGTCTGCGCCCGCTCACGGAGGACACGCCGCAGGAGAACCTCCACTGGGAGTACGCGCGCCTCAAGGCGGAGGCGGAACGGGTGCTGCGCGAGCAGGCCGCGCCCGTGGGGCTCCCGTGGACCGTGGTGCGGCCCGCGCACACGTACGGCCCCTCGAAGATCCCCGGGTACACGGGGAACTCGGCGCACCCGTGGACGCTCGTGGACCGGATGCGCCGCGGCGCGGACATCGTGGTCCCGGGTGACGGCACCTCGCTGTGGACGCTCACCCACGCGCGCGACGTCGCGGCAGGCATGCTGGGCCTGCTGGGGAACGATGCGGCGCTCGGCGAGGCGGTGCACATCACGTCCGACGAGGCGCTCACCTGGGGAGGGATCCACGCGGCGATCGGGAGGGCCGCCGGGCTCTCGCCGGAGGCGCTTGCCGAGCAGACAGTCCACGTCCCGTCGGACGCGCTCGTCGCCGCCTCGCCGTCATCGGCGGGCGGCATCTACGGCGACAAGATGCATCCGGCCGTGTACGACACGTCCAAGATCAAGGCGCTCGTGCCGGGGTGGTCCGCGCGCATCCCGTTCGAGGAGGGGATGGCCGAGGCGATCGCCTGGTTCGAGGCGGATCCCGCGCGCCAGACCGTGGACGCCGCGGCGAACCGCATGCTCGACGCGGTCGCACGGATCTACCGTGACGCGCTCGCGCGGGTGCCTGGCGAGGCGCGGATCTGACTAACTTGCACAAGGGTGTGCAAGTTAACTAGCCTGGGGGTGTGAACCCCCGGACCCCTCGCGCCGACTCGGCGCGCAACCATGAAGCCCTGCTCGACGCGGCGAGCCGCGCGCTACGCCTCGACGTCGACGCCTCGCTCGACGCCATCGCCACCGAGGCGGGGCTCTCGCGCCGCGCCGTCTACGGCCATTTCGCGGGCCGCGACGAGCTGGTCGCCGCTGTGATCTCGCGCGGCGCCGAGCGGATCGCGAACGCGCTGGAGACGCCTCGCGACCCCGATCCGCTCGTCGCACTCGCGCGGCTCGGCGTGTCCCTGTGGGACGCGATCGCCGACGTCCGCACCATCGCCCGCATGGCGCTGTCCTCGCCTCACGCCGCGACCGTGGCGCAGGCCCTCTCCCCCGTCCGGGCGCGCGTGCGCGAGTCGCTCGCGGCCGCGACGGCGGAGGGAACGGTGCGCACCGACGTCGACGTCGAGACGCTCGCGATGCTGGTCGAGCGGGCCGCGCTCGACGTGCTCGACGTCGCGGACTCGGCCGGCGCGGACGACGCCCGCCTGCTCGTCATGACGCACCCCTTGTGCGCCGCGGGGGTGGGAGCCGAGCGCGCCACCCGCATCGCCGCGGAGGTGTCCGCATGAGGGTCGCCCTGACCGACGTGTCGAAAGGCCGGGGCGACGATGCGCTCCAGCCCGTCACGCTCGAGCTCTCGAGCGGCTCCGTCACGCTCGCCCGGGCCGAGACGCAGCAGCGGCCGACGGTCCTGGGCCTCCTCGCCGCGGGGCGGATGCACGCCGACACCGGCGTCATCACCATCGACGGTGCGGTGGACCCCGGACGCCAGCGGGCGGCCCTCGCCCTCGTGGACGCGCCCGTGGTGAGCGAGCCGGCCCCGCACGTCTCGACCCTCGCGATCGTCGAGGAGGAGCTCATGTTCGCGGGCCGCACCGCGACGCCCGCCGCGGCCCGTCGCGTGCTCGAGACCCTCGGCATGACCCGGTGGGCCCGCACCCCGTTCGGCAACATCGACCCCGCGGACCGCATCGTCCTGCTGCTTGAGCTCGCCGCGCTGCGACCCGGCGTCGAGGGCGTCGTGCTCGTGTCGCCCGACCGTCACGGCGGCGACCCGGATGCGTGGTGGGAGGCCGCACGCGGCCTTGCGCGGCGCGGCCTCGCGGTCCTGGTGATCGCCGGCGATGCGGCGGCGGCGGCCATCGCCGGCACCACGGTCGCGGCGACGCCCGACGTCGTCGTGGACTCCCTGGTGGAGGCCCTCGCATGATCGGCCGCGCGGCACGCATGCGCCGGTTCGCGGTGCGCATCCCCGCCATGATGATCGCGGAGCTGCGGCGCCTCACGGCGACCCGGATGGCCGTGGTCGCGCTCGTCGCGCTCATGGCGGTGCCGGTGCTGTACGGCGGCCTGTACCTGTGGGCGAACAAGGATCCCTACGCGGCGCTCGACAGGATCCCGGCCGCGATCGTCGTCGCCGACGAAGGCACGGACGTCGACGGCGCACCCGTCAACTACGGACGCGACGTCGCCGAGCAGCTGGTCGAGGACGGCAGGTTCGCCTGGCGCATCGTCGACTCGTCCGAGGCGCGCGACGGAGTCGGCGACGAGGACTACGACTTCGCCATCACGTTCCCGGCGAGCTTCTCCGCGGCGCTCGCCTCGGCATCGTCCGACGACCCTCACCAGGCCCGCGTTGCCCTCACCACGAGCGACGTCAACAGCTACCTCTCCTCGACTATCGGCGAGCAGGCGGCCGAGGCGATCCGCGTGTCGATCGTCGAGACGGTCAACCAGGAGGCGGCGGCGGGCTTCCTGCTCGGCCTCGCCGACATCCGCGGCGCGCTGCTCGAGGCGTCCGACGGCGCCCAGCAGGTCGCCGACGGCACGGACGATGCGTGGGCGGGCGCCTCCTCGCTCGCGTCGGGCGCCTCGGACCTGGCCTCGGGCGCCCGGACGCTCGCCTCGGGCGCGTCCGACCTGGCCGACGGGACGGGCACGCTCGCGTCGGGGACGTCCGACCTCGCGGACGGCGCGTCCTCGCTCGCATCCGGGGTCGCGGACCTCGCGGACGGCGCGGCTGCGGTGTCCGAGGGCGCGGCGCAGGTCGCGGACGGCACCGCGACCCTGTCCGGCTACGCCGATGCGGTCGGCGCGGCGGCCGACGAGGCCGCCGCACGGCTGCCGGATGCCGTGGCCGCCCTCGAGGCGGAGCTCGAGTCGCTCGGGCTCACGCCGGACCAGATCGCCGCGGCACGTGAGCAGCTCGCGCCCGTGACCGCGCAGCTCGAGTCCGACCACGCGGCGCTCCAGGACGCGATCGACGACGTGGACGCCCTCGCCGACGGGGCGTCCACGCTGGCCGACGGGGCGTCCGCGCTGGCGGACGGTGCGGCGGCCGCCGCCGCGGGCTCGGTCGACCTGGCCGACGGCGCGGCCGATGCGGCCGCCGGCGCCGTTCGAGTCGCGGACGGCGCGTCCCGGCTCGACGACGGCGCCTCCACGCTCGCGACCGGCCTGGACTCCGCCGCGGCCGGCGCGGACGCCCTCGAGTCCGGCCTCGGCACCCTCGCGGCGGGCGCCGACGACCTCCACGAGGCGCTCGAGGACGGCGCCTCCCAAATCCCGGCCGCCGACGAGTCCCTGCGCGACCTCCAGGCGCAGACCATCGCGGACCCGGTCGACCTCGACGCGAAGGCCCTCACGGACGCCGGCACGTACGGCGCCGGGCTGGCGCCGTTCTTCATCTCGCTCGCGGCGTGGATCGGCATGTACGCCCTGTTCCTCATCGTGAAACCCGTCTCGAGGCGTGCGATCACGGCGATCCACTCGCCGGGCCGGGTGACCCTCGCGGGTTGGCTCACCCCGGCGGCGCTCGGTGCCGTGCAGATGGTCGGCCTGTTCGCGGTGATGTCGCTCGCGCTCGACTTCTCGTTCGAGCACCCGTGGGGGGCGTACGGCCTCATGACGGTGGCGTCGCTGACGTTCGCGGCGATCATCCTCGCGCTGAACGTATGGCTGGGGTCGGTCGGTCAGTTCCTCGGGCTCGTGCTGATGGTCCTGCAGCTCGTCACGGCGGGCGGCACCTTCCCGTGGCAGACACTGCCGGGTCCGCTCGCGGCGCTGCACCACGTGCTGCCCATGAGCTTTGCGGTCGACGGGCTGCGCCAGCTCATGTACGGCGGCGAGCTCGCGGCGGCGTGGGGCGATGTCGCGATGCTCGCGGCGTGGATGGTGACGGCGCTGGTGCTCGCGATGGCGGGCGTGGCGCGCATGACCCATCGCCAGACTCTGCGGGACCTGCAGCCCAGCCTCATCGGGTGAGCGCGGGCGCTCGCATCTCCGGAGCGCCGGTCTGGTAGCGGC
>NZ_BBME01000024.1 GCF_000971395.1 Demequina iriomotensis
TGAAACCAGGGATGCCGGGTATTTGGCATCGACATGTGGCACACTGTTGAGTTCTCAAGTTTCGGACGCGCACCGCCTCGATCCCTATTCAGGACCTCGCTCGGGGCAACCCTTCTAACTTACTCTCTTCGATTCTCACTGTCAAATCGGCTATTCCGGCCGATTCTCCAGGTGAAGAACGTCTGAGGGTTCGTCGGTGATCCTTCGTGTGGTGCGGGACATGCGAGATGTCCGCCGCTTCCATCGGATCGTTGTCGTCGGGGCGTCTCCTGCAGGTCCTTCTCAGTCCCTGCCTGGCGCGTTCCTTGCGGCGACAGGTGGAAACATTACGCACGCCGAGGCGCACGGTCAAATCCCGTGCATCCCGGGCGTGTCGCGCACATCGCCCCTGGTCAAGCGGCGCTCCAAGGGTCTGGCCTGCCCGCGCGCGGCTTCACGTCGTCGAAATTGGTGCGAGGAATCTTCCCGCTGGGGCGAGACCGCGCCGCCTCACCGCGGCCGGCGCCTCCCGAAGGCCACGTGGAGCAGCGGCACCACCGAGCCGAGCATCAGCAGCGTGCCCAGCCACGGATCGTCGGCGCGCAGCCGCGCTCCCGAGACCAGCAGCGCGCAGAAGATGAGCGCGGAGACGAGCCGGCGCACGCTCCGCTCGGCGCGATCGATGGCGTCCTCCATGTGAGGGACGGTGACCGCGACCTTGCCGCTCTCGACGGTCTCGAGCACGGCGTCGAGGCGCTGCGGCATCCGCCACAGCAGGCCCGCGGCGTCGACCGCCTGCCGGGCCACGTCCCCCACCACGTTGGTCGCCGTCTCCCGCAGGAGCTTGTTGGCGTACGGCTCCACCGAGTCCCACACGTTGTACTGAGGATCGAGCGAGCTGCACATCCCTGATGTGAGCGACACCGCGCGCATCAGCAGCAGGAAGCTCTCAGGCAGCTGGAACGGCATGGTGAGCATGACGTCGCCGAACTCGACGGCGAAGCGCCGGAACTCGCGAGGGTCGACGTTGCGGAGCTCGGCGAGGCCCATCCCCCCGAAGCGCGCGAACACCTCGGTGAGCGCGCGCTCGAGCTCGCGCGTGTCGGCCGTCGGCAGCAGCACGCCCGCCCTGTGCATCGCCTCGACCATGCCCCGGCCGTTGCGCGAGGCCGAGGCGAGGAACAGCGCCCGCAGCGCGTCGCGCAAGGAGTCGGGGACCTCGCCCATCATCCCGAAGTCGACGAACGTGAGCCGCCACTCGCGTCCGCCCTCCCCCTCGACCCCCGGGGTCACGAAGAGGTTGCCCGGGTGAGGATCGGCGTGGAAGAAGCCGTGCTCGAACACCTGGTCGAACATGACGGCCGCGAACACCGAGGCCACCCGGCGAGGGTCGATGCCGGCGGCCCGCACGGCCTCGAGGTCCGTGATCTTGATCGCGGTGACGTCCTCGAGCGTGAGCACGCGCCTGGTGGTGCGCTCCCACACGATCTGCGGCACCCGGACCCGCGCATCGTCCGCGAAGAGCCCGGCGAAGCGCTCGGCGTTCTGCGCCTCGTGGAGGTAGTCGACCTCCTCGAGGCTCGCGCGCGCGAACTCCTCCACCAGCGCCGGCATGTCCACCCGCTGGGACACCACGCGCATGCGGCTGAGCCACCACGCCACCCGGCGCAGCGCGGCGAGGTCGACGGCGACGATGCTCGCGATGCCGGGCCGCTGCACCTTGATCACCACCTGCGCGAAGCCCGCGAGCGCATCGTCCTGCGGTGCGAGCGTCGCGCGGTAGACCTGCCCCAGCGAGGCCGATGCGACGGGCACCTCGTCGATGCGCGCGAACACCTCCTCGAGCGGCACCCCGAGGTCCTCCTGCGCGAGCGCGCGGATCTGGTCGAAAGGCGCGGGCGGGACCTCGTCCTGGAGGTCCTCGAGCTCGCGCGTGATCTCGGGCGGGAGCACGTCGAGCCGTGTCGAGAGGAACTGTCCGAGCTTGATCATGAGCCCGCCCAGCTCGACCGCGAGCGCCCGGAAGCGCCGCGCGAAGGCCTGCATGCGGGCCTCGCGGGTGCGGTCGGCCACGCCGCGGAGCCCGAACCTGGGCAGGATCAGCTCGTACCACCAGACCACCAGGAGGTGCCGCGCGGCGAAGCGCAGGATGCGGCGGTAGCGGGCGCGATCGTGCAGGGCGTCGGGCATCGGCTCTCCTCGATCCCCGCCGCGACGGACGATGCTCAGGCTTGCGCGAGGATCGAGTAGATCCTACGTCGGGCCTCGTCGAGAACCTCGGCCGCCTGCTTCTGCTGCTCCTCCGTGCCGGACCTCCCGATCTGGGTCACCGCCTGCGCGAGCTCGAAGCCCGCGCGCGGCACGGGGCCGCCGAAGTGCCGGCCGCCGTCCTCCGCCTCGGTCCACGGCGCCGTGGCGGTGGCCGCCTCGGCACGACCGTCCTCGGTGAGCGAGTAGATCTTGCGGTCGTGCTGGGTCTCGGCCGTGACGACGCCCTCGTCGGCGAGCAGCTGCAGGGTCGGGTACACGGATCCCGCGCTGGGCTTCCACCGGCCGCCTGTGCGCTCCTCGATCTCGCGGATGATCTGATACCCGTGCCGCGGCTCCTCGGCGAGCAGCACGAGCACGGCCGCGCGAACGTCCCCGCGGCCCATGCGCGGCGCGACGCGCTTCTCGAACCCGGAGCGCAGCGAGTCCATGGCCTCCCACATGGCGTCGACCGGCGCGGCGGCGTTGAAGCCGCCACCCTCCTTGCGGAACGACGTGCCCATGACAACCTCCTCGGGATGTATCGCCGCGAGCGCGAACGATATATCGCTAGTGTCGCTCGCCGAGGAGGCCTTCGCAAGGGGACGATGCGCGGTCCGGGCGAGGAGGGGCGGGCACGCGCCGCCGTGGACCGGTACGTCGCGACGACGCGCGCGACCGAGCGGCTGGTGGTGCTCTCCGGGTGACGGCCCGGACCGCCGATCAGGCGCCCAGGTGCTCGATGAGGATCTGCACGCCGATCGCGATGAGCACCACGCCGCCGAGGATCTCCGCCGGCCGCCGGAAGCGCGTCCCGATGCGATGCCCGAGGAGCACCGCCGCGACCGACAGAGCGAACGTCACCACCCCGATGGCGAGCACGGCGACCCAGAGCGAGACGTCGATGAAGGCGAAGCTCACGCCCACCGCGAGCGCGTCGATGCTGGTCGCGATCGAGAGCACGAGCACCTCGCGGACGGTGAACGCATCCTCGGGCTCAGGCGCCTCCGGGTCGTCGGGAGTGAGCGCCTCGAGCAGCATCTTCCCGCCCACGAGCGCGAGCAGCCCGAACGCGACCCAGTGGTCGAACGCCGCGATGGCCTCCGCGAACGCGCTGCCGAGCGCCCAGCCGACCAGCGGCATGAGCGCCTGGGCCACGCCGAACGCGAGCCCCAGCGTGAGCGCGCCTCGCACCACATGGGCGCGCAGCTGCAGACCCTTGCCGAGCGCGACCGCGAAGGCGTCGGCGGACACGCCGAGCGCGAGGAGCAGCAGCGTCACGGTGGTCATGGCAGGGCGTCTCCTCACGATGCGGCGGCGAACGGCGGCATCGTCGGCACGTCCTCGCGGTTCCCTCCGGGTCGGGAACGCGCGCTCAGCCTAGAGGACCGCGTGCCGCGTGTGCGAGCCTGGCCACACCGGCCCCGTGACCCCGGAGAGGACCCCTCGCATGGAGACCTACTCGACCATCCTCGTGCTGCTCATCGCTGCGCTGCTCGTGCGCGAGCTGAGGGCGGGCAACGCGATCGCCGCCTCGGAACCGAGCGTCGACCTCCAGCCCGGTGAACGCTTCCGTACGCTGCGCATGCAGATGCTCGAGCCGGTACTGGCGCTCGTGGTGGTCGGGGCGATCCTGCTGTCCGATCTCGAGCGGACCCCGACGCACGCGCTGGTGGCCGCGGTCGGCGCAGCCGCGGGATGCGCGTTCGGGTGGTACCGGGCGCGGTCCACCTACGTCGCGTCCCACCCGGCCCACCGCGGCGTCGTGCTGCGCTACAGCGTGGAGTCCTTCGTTGCGCTCGCGCTGCTCGTCGCGATCAAGATCGTCGCCGAGCAGGACCTGCTGCCCGACGGAGGGGCGTTCCGCGCCATCGTCGCCGCGCTGCTCGGCTTCATCCTCGTCGAGTCGCTCGCACGCGTGGTGACGCTGGTGCTCTACTTCCGGCGCGCGGAGGCGTCGGCGGCGTCGGCACCCCTCGGAGGCGCCTCGGCCGACTGATCGCCAGCGGCACGTGCCTCGCGAGGTCCTGAATGCTCAGAATCGCGAGTTTCGGGCACCAAGCACCTCGCAGGGCGCCGGGCGCGCAGCGCGGGACGCATCAGTATTCGGTGTGCGGCGGGCAAGCATGCCAACACCCTCTTGCCCCGCGTCCATTTTCGTATGACGATATTCGCATGGCCGACAACGAGACCATCGACGGTGTTCCCGTGACCGAGGAGCAGATCGAGGCGTGGGCCTCCGAGGCCGAACGTGGCTACGACGTCGACGCCCTCAAGAGGCGCGGCCGCGGCCGCCCCGGCCGCGGTGCTCAGGCCTCCCAGGTGATCGCGCTGCGCCTCACTCCCGACGAGGTCGCCGCGCTCGATGCCCGTGCTGCTCGCGAGCACAAGACACGTTCGGACCTGATCCGCGAAGCTCTGACCGCGCTCGACGCGTGAAGGTCCACCCGTCTGCACTGAAGCACGGCATCGCGGCCGAGGACGCCATCCACGCGGCCGAATGGCCGATCTGGGTCGAGGACCTCGACGACGATTCCCCCGCGCGGCAGTTGAGGCTCGGATTCGACACGCAAGGCCGACTGCTCGAGACCGTGGTCCTGACCTTCGACCCGGGGAACGAGCTCGTCATCCATGCGATGGAGGCCCGTCCCCAGATGCTCGACCTGCTGCCCTGAGCACACGGGCCGTCACGCCGCGCCTCGCGAGGTCCTGAATGCTCAAAATCGCGAGCTTCGGGCACCGAGCACCTCGCAGGGCGCTGCGGGAGCCGGGCGCGGAGGCGGGAAAGCAGAAGGCCCGGCCTCTTCCGAGACCGGGCCTTCCGAAACGAGCCGCCTGTGGGAATCGAACCCACGACCTATTCATTACGAGTGAATCGCTCTGCCGACTGAGCTAAGGCGGCGAGTGCCCCTCGCGGGACACCGGGCGTGTCCCCGAGGGGGCACGGGTAGAAATGATAGCGCCTCAGCAGCGCTTTCCTGAAACCGGCATCTCGCCGTCCACGAGGTAGCCGTCGACCGCCTCGAGGATGCACTGGTTGGACCGGCCGTAGGCGGTGTGCCCCTCGCCCTCGTATGTGAGGAGCGTCGAGCTCGCAAGCTGCTCGCTCAGCGACTCGGCCCACGCATACGGCGTCGCCGGGTCGTGCGTGGTGCCGATCACCAGGATCGGGGCGGCCCCGTCGGCGGCGTCGAGCGCGGTCACGGGCTCCCGCGACGTCCACGGCCAGCCGTCGCAGCCCACCGAGGACGCGAACCACCAGCCGAACGTGGGCGAGGCCCCCTCCATCGCGGCCTTGAACTCCTTGAGCGTCTCGACGGTGTACGGCTCGGTGTCGCCGCCGTCGAGGCAGCCGATCGCGGTGAAGGCCCACTGCCCGTTCGACAGGTACTCGCCCGTGGTGGGGTCCTTGTCGAGGTAGAAGCCGGCGAGCTGGTTGAAGATGTCGGCGGTGCCGCGCTCCATGACCTCGTCGATGCCTGCCTCGAGGTAGATCCACGACGCCTCGTCGTACATGGTCACGACCATCCCGTAGACCATGAGGTTGCCGTTGACCGTGGTGCCGTCGGGCGTGGGGTAGCCCTCGTCGCGCGCGTGGAGCGCGATGTCCTCGACCTGCTGGCGGGCGGCCTCGCGGTCGTCGTCGAGCGGGCATGTCTCCTGCTCTGCCAGGCACCAGTCGATGAAGTTCATGAGCGCGCCCTCGAAGCCCGCGGCCTGGCCCTCCGCCTGCTCCTCGACGGGCAGCGTGAAGTCCACGGCGCCGTCGAGCACCATGCGGCCGATGCGCTCGGGGAACAGCTCCGCGTAGGTCGCGCCCAGCTGCGTGCCGTACGAGTAGCCCAGATAGTGGAGCTCGTCGTCCCCCACCACCGCGCGGATGACGTCCATGTCCCGCGCCGCCGAGGACGTGTCGACGTTCTCGACGAGCGGCCCGCTGAGGTCGCGGCACCGCTCCGCGAAGTCCGCGGTCGCCTGGCGCGCCTGCTCGATCGCCTGCTCCGAGTCGAGGAATAGGTCGGTGAGGTAGTACGCGTCGATGTCCGCCGCGTCCCCGCACGCGAGCGGCGTCGACTCGCCCACGCCGCGAGGGTCGAACCCGATGATGTCGTACGACGCCAGCACCTGCTCCCCCGCCATCGCGACGAACGATGCGGTGAGGTCGAGCCCGCTGCCGCCCGGACCCCCGGGGTTGATGAGCAGGCTGCCGATGCGGGCGCCCGCGTCGGTCGCCGCGTGGCGGTTGATCACCAGGTCGGTGGTGGGCCCGTTCGGGTCGCTCCAGTCGACGGGCACCTGCAGGGTCGCGCACTCGAGCTCGCCGCAGCGGCTCCACGAGGCGTCCTGCTGGTAGACGGCGGCACTGTCCGGGGCGACCACCTCGCCCTGCTCGGCCGTCGCCGCCGTCACGGCGGGGTTCGAGGGCTCGATCTGAGCACGGTCGGGCGTGCAGGCCGCCAGCAGGGACGATGCGGCGAGCAGGGAGGCGATCGCGACGAGGCTGCGTCTCATGCGGCCACCCTAGCGACGCGCGGCGGTGCGCGGGCGGAGCGCGAGCGCCATCGCCTCGAGCGCCAGCAGCGGCGCGACGTTCCCCGCGAGGCGCTCGCGCGCCGTGCCGAGCGCGTCGAGGCAGCGCATCGTGTCGGCGAGCGAGGTGCGTCCCGCGAGGTCCCTGATGTGGCCGTCGTGCCCGATGTTGACCAGCCGCACGGTCGCGCCCGTCTGCACGATCGCGACGTCGCGGTAGAGCGACATCAGGTCCGTGATCGCCCGGTCGAACACGTCGCGCTTGTGTCGGGTCGCGCGCCGCTTCTGGTCCTCCTCGAGCTGGCGCAGCTGCGCGCGCAGCGCGGGCGGGATCCGGGAGCCGTCCTCGACGCCCAGCGTGACCATGAGCTGCGACCTCTCCTCGGCGTCGCGCTCCTCGGTGGCCGCCTTCGCATCCGTCTCGGCGACGTCGACCAGGTCGGCCGCCGCGAAGATCGCGTCGCCGACGCCGCGGATGTCGGTCGCGAGCGCGAGCACCTGGTCGCGACGCGCGCGCGCCTCGGGATCGCGGGCGAGCCGCCGCGCGACGCCGATGTGGCTCTGCGCCGCGAGCGCGCACTCGAGCGCGAGGTCCGGATCCGTGCCGTCGCGCGCCGTGAGCAGCCGCGCGACCGCGTCGGGATCGGGCGTGCGCAGCCCCACCACGCGGCATCGGCTGCGGATGGTGACCGCCACGTCCTGAGGGCTGGGCGCGCACAGCACCCACACGGTGCGCGGCGGCGGCTCCTCGATGGACTTGAGCAGCACGTTGGAGGTGCGCTCCGCCATGCGGTCCGCGTCCTCGACGACGATGACCCGCCACCGGCCCCTGCTGGGCGCGGTCGCGGCGAGCGAGATGAGGTCACGCACCTCGCCGATGGAGATGGTGACCTTCTCGGTAGCGACGAGCGTGACGTCGGCATGCGTGCCGGCCACGGCCGTCGAGCATTCGCGGCACTCGCCGCAGCCGCCGCGCTCGCACTGCAGGGCGGCGGCGAACGCGCGCGCCGCGTACGAGCGCCCCGAGCCGGGCGGACCCGTGAGCAGCCAGGCGTGCGTCATCGCGCCCGGATCGTCGACCGCCGCGCGCAGCGGCGCGATGGGACGTTCCTGCCCGACGACCTCGTCCCACACGCTCATGGGGTGCCCCACGGCTCGACGGCGAGACCGTCGCGGCGCGCCATGGCGGCGGTGACGGCCTCGACCACCGACGCGTGCACCTCCTCGACAGTGCGGGCGGCGTCGACCACCGCGTACCGCGCGCGATCGAGCGCCGCGCGGCCGAGGAAGCCCTCGCGCATCTGCGCTGCCTTCGCGATGGTCTCGCGCTCGACGCGATCGAGGTCGCGGCTCATGCGCGCCGGATCGGGCTCCATGTCGAGCACCACCGTGAGATCGGGCAGCAGCCCCTCGGTGGCCCACAGCGAGATCCGCTCGACCTCCTCGCCCAGGCCGCGAGCTCCGCCCTGGTACACCACCGAGGAGTCGAGGTAGCGGTCCTGAAGCACCACGGTCCCCGCCTCGAGCGCGGGCCGCACAAGCGTCGCGATGTGGTGGGCGCGGTCGGCCGCGTACAGCAGCGCCTCGGCGCGCGGGGCGACGTGATCGCCGTGCATGATCGCCTGACGGAGCTCGATCCCCAGGGGCGTCCCGCCCGGCTCGCGCGTGGTCAGCACCTCGCGCGCGCCGCCCGCGGGAGAGCGCAGATGCGCCGCGAGCAGGTCGACCTGCGTGGTCTTGCCCACGCCGTCGGCACCCTCGAACACCACCCAGAAGCCCGGAAACGCCATGGGCACGAATCTACCGGCCGGGTCCGACGGTCCCCGCCGCATCGTCCTAATGCTCGTTGGGGTAGATGAGGCCGATCTGCGCGCGGACCTCGTCCATGATCTCCATGATCTCGATCGACTGGTCGAGCGTGAGCAGCGCGCTCTCGGTGTCGCCGGCGTGGATGCGGCGCGCGACCTCGGCCGCCTCGTACTGGAACCCGTTGGGCACGTCGCCGTCGAAGAACAGGTGGGTGCCGTCCTCCTTGGTGAGCGTGAAGGACGTGGGCGTGTAGAACGTGTCCTGCACCTCGATGCGCCCCTCGGTGCCGGCGATGAGCGCGACGTTCGGGGTGCGCACCTCCATCGAGGTGGTGAGGATCGCCTGCGCGCTCGGGTACTCGAACACCATGGACACCTGACCGTCGACTCCCGTCTCGCGGAGGCGGCCGACCGCGGTGATGCGGTCCGGCACGCCCAGCAGGTCGTGCGCGAAGGCGATCGGGTACACGCCGAGGTCCAGCAGCGCGCCGCCCGCGAGCGCGGGGTTCCACATGCGCTCGACGTGGGTGAGCGCCTGACCGTGGTCGGCCTGGACCGACAGCACCTCGCCCAGCTCGCCGCGCGCGATGAGCTCGCGGATCGCATGCACGTGCGGCAGGTGGCGCGTCCACATCGCCTCCATGAGGAACACGCCCTTCGCGCGGGCCGCGGCGACCACCTCGCGCGCCTGCGCGGCGTTCTGCGTGAAGGCCTTCTCGCACAGCACGTGCTTGCCCGCCTCGATCGCCATGAGGGCGTGCTCGTGGTGGTGGCTGTGCGGCGTCGCGACGTAGACGACATCCACTTCGGGATCCGCGAGCAGCTCCTCGTAGGAGCCGTACGCGGTGGGCACGCCCGTCTCGTCGGCGAAGGCCTGCGAGCGCTCGAGGCTGCGCGAGCCGACCGCGACCACCTGGGAGGCGGTGTAGCGGTCGACCGCGTCGGCGAGCTTGTGGGCGATGCCCCCGGCGCCGAGGATCCCCCAGCGGACGGCGGGCGCGGACATCGGCAGCGGTGCACTCATGCGGCCAGCATAGGGGGACGATGCGCGGGACGACGGGGCGCCGTCGCCCGCGGGCGGAGCCGTGCCGGGTCGCGGCGGCTCAGAGGTTGCCGCGCGTCGGACCGAACCGCGCCGCGAGCAGACCGCCCACGAACGCGACGGCCGCGATGGCCGGCACCGGCCACGAGAAGGAGAACCCGAGCACCGTCACCGAGCCCGAGTCCACCGTGAGCGCGACGGCACCGAAGCCGAGCAGCAGCCCCAGGTAGCCGAGGAACGTGAACGCCGGTCGCTTCGCGGGTTCGGGCGCCTGCTCGGGGCGCTTGGGGTCGGCCACGGCGCCCTACTTCTTCCGCGTGGTGGGCTTCTTGGCGGCCGTGCGGCGGGCCGGCTTCTTGGCCGGGCCCTTCGCGCGCTTGTCCGCGAGCAGCTCGATCGCCCGCTCGGGCGTGAGCGACTCCACCGACTCCGTCTTGGGGATGGTCACGTTGGTGACACCGTCGGTGATGTAGTCGCCGAAGCGCCCGGACTTCGCGACGATCGGCTTGCCCGAGGTCGGGTCCTCGCCGAACTCCTTGAGCGGAGGCGTCGCCGCGCGGCCGCGACCGCGCTTGGGCTCCGCGTAGATCGCGAGCGCCTCCTCGAGCGTGATCGACAGCAGCAGGTCCTCGCTCGCGATGGTCCGCGAGTCCGTCCCCTTCTTGAGGTACGGCCCGAAGCGGCCGTTCTGCGCCGTGATCTCCTCGTTCGTCGCGGGGTCCACGCCCACCACGCGCGGCAGGCTCATGAGCCGGAGCGCGTCGTCAAGCGTCACCGTCGCGATGTCCATCGACTTGAACAGGCTCGCCGTCTTGGGCCGCCCCTTCGCGTCCTCGGGCAGCACCTCGGTGACGTACGGGCCGAAGCGTCCGGCCTTCGCCACGATCTCCAGCCCGGACTGCGGGTGGGACCCGAGCACGCGCTCGTCACCGCCCTGGTTCTGGAGCAGCTCCTCGGCCTTGGCCACGGTCAGCTCGTCGGGCGCGAGATCCTCCGGCACCGACGCGGTCTGCTTCTCGCCGTCCGCCTCGCGCTCGAGGTAGGGCCCGTACTTGCCGACGCGCAGCGCGATGCCGGCGCCGATCTCGAACGTCGAGTTGGCACGCGCGTCGATCTCGCCCAGATCGTCCACCAGACGCTTGAGGCCCTGCGCGCGGCCCTCGTCATCCGACGTGCCGGACCCGAAGTAGAACTCGCTCAGCCAGTCCACGCGGGACATGCGCCCCGAGGCGATCTGGTCGAGGTCCTCCTCCATGTCCGCGGTGAAGGCGTAGTCGATGAGCCACGCGAAGTGATCCTCGAGCAGGCGGATCATCGCGAACGCGAGCCACGTGGGCACCAGCGCCTGCTTCTCCACGTTGACGTAGCCCTTGTCGATGATGACGTCGACCATCGCGGCGTACGTCGACGGACGCCCGAGCTTGCGGTCCTCGAGCTCCTTGATCATCGAGCCCTGCGTGTAGCGCGGCGGCGGCGTGGTGGCGTGGGTGAGCGGCTCGATGCCGTCGCCCACGACCTTCTGCCCCTCGGCCAGCAGCGGGAGGCGGGACTCCTTCTCGACCTTCTGCTCGTCCTCCTCGTAGCGCGCCTTGTCGCGCGACTCCTCGTAGAGCGCCATGAAGCCGGGGCTGGTGAGGATGGTGCCCGAGGCGGAGAACTCGACCGCGTGGTGCGCGGCCGTGGTCGCGCCGATGCGCACCGTGGACGTGGTGCCCACCGCATCGGCCATCTGGGAGGCGAGCGTGCGCTTCCAGATCATCTCGTACATGCGGAACTCGTCGCCCGTGAGCTCGGCGCGCACCGAGTCCGGCGTGCGGAACGAGTCGCCCGCCGGGCGGATCGCCTCGTGCGCCTCCTGCGCGTTCGAGTCCTTCGACGCGTAGACACGCGGGCTCGCCGCGACCGCGTCCGCGCCGTACAGCGCGGTCGCCTGCTTGCGCGCCGCGCGGATCGCCTCGCCGGACAGGCCCGGCGAGTCGGAACGCATGTAGGTGATGTAGCCCTTCTGGTACAGCGCCTGCGCGACGCCCATCGCCTGCCGCGCGCCCAGGCGGAGCTTGCGGCTCGACTCCTGGATCAGCGTCGAGGTGATGAACGGCGCGGCCGGGCGGCGCTTGTAGGGCCGGGAGTCCACCCCGTTGACGGTGAACGATGCGTCGGCGAGGCCGGCCGCGAGCGCGCCGGCGAGCGCGGCGTGGACGTGCACCACCTTGTCGCTCGTGAGCGCGCCACGGTCGTCGAAGTCCTTGCCCGACGCCACGCGCTTGCCGTCGACCGAGGTGAGCCGGGCCTC
Source organism: Demequina iriomotensis (assembly GCF_000971395.1). Classification (GTDB taxonomy): domain Bacteria; phylum Actinomycetota; class Actinomycetes; order Actinomycetales; family Demequinaceae; genus Demequina; species Demequina iriomotensis. Next base: position 11,900 of record NZ_BBME01000024.1, read on the forward strand.
GAACGAGCGCCCCGCGTCCTTGCCCTCGGTCGCCGTGAAGGTGCCCTTGAGGTCCCAGTACTCGGCGGACTGGAAGGCCATGCGCTCGCGCTCACGGTCCACGACCAGGCGCAGCGTCACCGACTGCACACGCCCCGCGGACAGCCCCGACTGGATCTTGCGCCACAGCACCGGCGAGACCTCGTAGCCGTAGAGGCGGTCGAGCAGGCGGCGGGCCTCCTGCGCCTCGACCAGCTCCATGTCGACCTCGCGCGGATTCTCGAGCGCCCTCGAGATGCCCTCGCGGGTGATCTCGTGGAACGCGAGCCGCTTCACGGGCACCTTGGGCTTGAGGACATCGAGCAGGTGCCAGGCGATCGCCTCCCCCTCGCGATCCTCATCAGTCGCGAGGTAGAGCTCGTCGGCCTCCTTGAGGCGCTTCTTGATGTCCGCGACGATCTTCTTCTTGTCCGCGTTGACCACGTAGTACGGCTGGAAGCCCGCGTCGATGTCGATCGCGAACTTGCCGATGTCCGTCTTCTTCACCTCGGCCGGCAGCTCGGAGCGCTCGGCCAGGTCGCGGATGTGGCCCACCGACGACACCACGTCGTAGTCGGCACCCAGGAAGCCGCCGATCGTGCGCGACTTGGTGGGCGACTCGACGATGACGAGCTTGCGGGCCATGGAACCTTCTCTCTGGGATGTGCGCCTCGGCGGCATCACCGGCCTGAGACGCACTCAATATACATACGGGGTGCGACCGCGGCACCGGGACCTGGGGAGAGGTGAACGATGGGTGGCCGGCCGCCCGCGCATCGTCCACCCAGGCAACGCCGTGGTTCGATGGGCGCATGGAACCCCTGCTCGACGCCGCCCAGCGCGCGGCCGTCGGCGCGGCCATGCGCCGCGTCGCGGACGCCGAGATCCGTCCCCGCTTCCGGGCGCTCGCGGAGGGCGACATCCGGCTCAAGGGCCCGGGCGACTACGTCACCGAGGCCGACGAGTCCGCCGAGCGGGCGCTCGCCCCGCTCCTGCGCGCCATCCTTGACGTGCCCGTGGTGGGCGAGGAGGCCACCGCGGCGGACCCCTCCGTGGTCGACGTGCTCGCGACCGACGGCACCGCATGGACCGTCGACCCCGTCGACGGCACCGCGAACTTCGTGGCCGGCTCCGACACCTACGCCGTGATGGTCGGGCTGGTCGAGGGTGGCGAACCCATCGGCGGCTGGATCCTCCACCCGGAGACCGGCCACCTCTACGAGGGCCTGCGCGGCGTGGGCGCGTTCCTCGACGGACGCTCGCTCGCGGCGGGGGTCGAACGCTCCCGCGGGGACGATGCGCGCGCGTCCCTGTCGATGGAGGAGCCCCGCGGCGCGGTGTCGGTGCGCTACGCGGTCGACTCGGTGCGCGAAGGCCTGCTCGCCGCCGAGCCCGAGCTGGGCGGCTACGACGAGCTCCGCATGTGCGCGGGCTTCGACTACGCGGACCTGGTGACGCAGGCGGTCGGCTACCTGGTCTACACCCGGGCCAAGCCGTGGGACCACGTGCCGGGCGCCGCGATCGCGGCCGAGGCGGGCTTCACGGTGGGACGGGTCGACGGGAGCGGCTACGTGCCGGCCGTCGAGGTCGGCGCCCCGCTGCTGGCCGCCCGGACGGACCGCTGGGAGTCGATCCGTGAGGTGCTCGCGAGGAACCTCGGGCTGTAGCCCGCGGCGCTGCCGCCCTACCCCGGCTCCCTCGCCCGGCTCCTGCCTCCCGCCCGGCTCCCCCTCCGGAATGGGGCGACCACGGTCGCTTTGGGGTGGCGCGTGCGCGCCATGGGGCATTCTCGATGGCGGCCACGGCCGTGCGACCGCCCGCGCCCCATGGGAGGCACGAACGTGGCGGAAGCGACGCTCAGCGCCCCATTCCATCGAGGGCGGCTCCGCCCCGTTCCGTGAGCGGCCGCTCACCGCTGGGACGGCGGCGAGGGCTCCGGAGGGGTGGCCGCCCCTCCGGAGCCGCGCGACCGCCATCTGATCGCGCCGCGGGCTACGGCTGGGTCCGCCGCCCGACGTTCCTCACCCGGAGGCCGGCGAGCACCGCGCCGACCGCCATGAGCGTGAGCGCCCACATGACTGCGGACTGCACGTGCGACGCCCCGGTCGACGCGAGCACCGCTCCCTGCACCTCGGCGCCCGGCTCCGCAGCCTCGTCGTCCGCGATCTCGACCACGGCGTCGTCCGGACCGGCGGCCTCGTCGTCGTCCCCGGCGGGGTCCTCGGCGACCGGCGTGTCGTCGCCCGGCACCTCGCCACCCGGCACCTCGCCACCCGGCACCTCGCCACCCGGCACCTCGCCACCCGGCACCTCGCCGCCGGGCACCGGCGGCGCCGTCACGGTGACGGGCTGCCAGCCGAACAGCTCGCCGAACACCGAGTAGACGGCGATCTTGTGCGCGCCGGGCTCGACGGTCTCGGGCACCAGCACCGTCACCGAGTTGTCGGAGAAGCCGGTGATGACCAGCTCGAGCGGCTCGGAGAAGAGGAAGACGTCGATGAAGTCGTTCGGGTCGAAGTCCTCGCCGGGCTCGGGGCTGGGCTCGGGGTCGGACGGCAGGTCCACGGCAGGCGTCCCGGCCGGCAGCGGCTCGAGGGTCCCGGCTGGCGCCGGCTCGAGGGTCCCGCCCGGCAGCGGCTCGATGGTCTCGCCCGGATCCGGCTCATCGTCGACGATGGTGAGCGTCAGCTCCTGCCCGGCCTCGACGGTCGCCGGCGCCACGAAGCAGCACTGCGCCTCGTCCACCAGGTCCTCCTCGCTCGGCGTGTAGTCGCCCGGGACGGCATCGACGAACACGGGGACGTAGAGGGTGTCGGCCACGACGGGCTCCGCCACATCCGGCGAGAAGCCGGCGAACACCTTGCCTGCGGGGGCCTCCACCGCGGGCACGTCGGTCACCACCGAGCCTTCACGGATGTTGAACTGCCGCAGCTCCGCCCGCAGGCCCTCGGTGAGGTCGAACTCGACGTCGAACAGGCACTTCGGGCTCATCGTGGCGCCGCCAAGCGTGATGCTCTCGGCCGTGCAGTCGCGCCCGAAGGCCCCGTCGCGGAAGAACACGGTCGGGGTGCCGGTCGCGCCGACGAAGATGTTCCCCGCGATGGACGCGGCGGCCGACCGCTCGCGGAGCTCGACCTCCTCGAGCGCGGCCGACCCGAAGAAGGTGAACCGCGCGAACGCCGATGGGTCGCCCAGGACCAGGATGGACCGCAGCCGCGGCATGTTGCCGAACGCCGTGTCGTCGGCCCGCGTGATCGTGGCCGGCACGACGAGCTCCGTGACCCGGCCGAGGCCCGAGAACGCGAGCCCGCGGACGTCCTGCACGGACCCGAGGTCGAGGCTCGCGACCGCGCCGGCGCCCTCGAAGGCGCGCGCGCCGACGAACGTCACCGAGTCGGGCAGGGTGATCGCCGTGAGCGCGTCCGCGTCGCCGAAGGCGCGTCCCTCGATCCGCTGCACGCCGTCGCCGAAGTCGACGGTCACCAGCGCGTCCGCGTTCTTGAACGCGCCCGGACCCACCGCGAACAGCGAGTCCGGCAGCACCAGCGACGTGAACCGCCGCGCGCCGGTCATGGTGACCTCGGTGGAGAAGGCACCCACGCGCTCGACGGGGAAGCCGCCGATCTCCTCAGGCACCACCACGTCGGTGCAGCCCGTGATGTCGGAGATGCTGAGCGAACCCTCCTGGATCACGAACGAGTAGGCGCATCCGTCCGCGCCGATGAACGGCGACACGAGCTCCTCGGCCGGGGCCGCCGCCGGGAACTTCTCAAGCGCGAACGCCGCCGGAGCGGCGACCGCCTCGACGGCGGGCGCGACCGCCACCGCCTGCTCGACCTCGGGGGCCTCGGACGGGGACGATGCGGGGGCGGGCTCGAGCGCATCGGCCGCCTCGGCCTCGGGGGCGCCACCCTCGGGCACGGGCTCGGTCGCGACGTCCCCCTCGGACGTCGCGGCCTCCTCCGCCGGCGCGGCCTCGACCTCGGCCTCGGCGTCCGCCGAGGGCTCGACCGCGGGCTCGATGGGCGACGCGGTCGCGGTCGCGGCGTCGACGATGGCGCCGGGAGCATCGGGCTCCTCGGCAAGGGCGGCGGCGCCGCCCAGGACCGGTGCGATCAACGCGAGGCCGGCGACGAGCGTCGCGGCGGCGCTGGCGCGCAGCACAGTGGTGGTCGGGGACACGGAAAGCTCCTCAGGATCGATGGCGTGACCCCGGATGGCTCGGGGCTATAGCGACCGTACGAGGCACGACGCACGCGGACAACGCTGTCCGCGCGGTCCGCACGAGTCCCCTGGGACCTCCCTCAGAAGTCCTCAGGAATGGGACGGATCGGAGAGGAAGTCGTCGATGTGGGCGAGGAATTCCGCCCACGCTGGCTCGACCTCGCCGATGAGGTGGCTCGCGCTGTCCAGCAGCACCAGCTGTGACCGGGGGATGAGCGCAGCCAGCTCGCGCGCCTGCGCGGCCGGGACGCGGGCATCGTCGCGCGAGTGGAGGATCAGGGTCGGGCAGCGCACCTCGGTGGCGAGGTCCTCGACGTCGATCCGCGCGAACTCCTCGAGGAACCGCACCGCGTTCGCGTCCGAGGTGGTCCGCCGCTGGAACCCCGTGAAGTCGTCCCAGTCCTGCTGAGAGCCATGCGGCAGGAACTGCGAGGCGAACACGCGCATGAAGCTCGGGTCCTCGCGACCCCACCCGACGCGCGCGAGGTCGATGTCGAGCGCCGCCGCGGCGCGCTCCGCATCGTCCCTCGCCCGTCGCATGCGCCCCAGCGCGTAGCCGCCCGCCAGGATCAGCGAGGACACGCGCTCGGGGTGCCGTGCCGCGTAGGCGATAGCGACCGCGGCGCCCTGGGAGACGCCGAGCAGCGGGAACCGCTCGAGGCCGGCCGCCTCGACGACCGTCTCGAGGTCGGCGACCCAGTCCTCGAAGGAGAACCCCGGGACGTCCCAGTCGGACATGCCGCAGCCGCGCTCGTCGTAGCGGACCAGGGTCCGGCCCTGGGCGAGCCCGCGGATCCAGTGGGACCACACGGGGCTGTCCCACTCGAGGTCCAGGTGCGTGATCCAGTTCGCGGCCTTCATGAGCACGGGGCCCTCGCCGACGGTCGCGTACGCGATGCGCGCACCGTCGGCCGCGGAGCAGTAGCGGATCGACTGGAGCGCCGCGCTCGGGCGTGCCGTCGCGCGCTGCCCGACCGTCTCGGGGGGCGAGGCGACGCGCGCCGCGAGGGCGACGCCCGCATCGTCCGCGGCGCGGTGGACCACCTCGACGGGGGCCACCAGGCGATAGCCGCGCCCGTGCGCCGTGCGGATCACGCGCTGGTCCGCGCCCGTGTCCCCGACCGCGCGGCGCGCCGTGCGCAGCGCGGTGGTGAGCGCGGCGTCGCTGACGAACTCCGTCTCCCAGACCTGCTCGAGGATCTCCTGCTTGGTCACCACGCGGTCGTGGTGCGAGGTCAGGAGCCGCAGGAGGTCGAAGGCGCGTGGCTCGACCCGGACCGGCTCGCCCGCGCGCGTGAGCTGGAACCGGGCAGGGTCGAGCTCGAAGTCCTCGAAGCGGTACACCCGGTCGGCCACGCGCCCGAGCCTACCGACACGTTTCAGGCCTGGTAAAGAAGGCCGCCCTCGCGCGCGTCCCGCCGGGTGCGCGCACCGGCCGGGCCTGCGACGGCCGGGCTCAGCGGCGCGTGAGGTCCGGCAGGTCCTCGTGCGTGATGACGTCGTAGAGCCCGCGGCCGCGCAGCGCGCGCCGGTACCCGACCGACGCGGTCGCACGGCGCGGCTGCTGGAGCACGGGCGCGTGGAAGCCGCGGTGGATGACCTCGCGCACGGTGGCGAGGATGTTGTCGCGCGTGTGGACGGTGGGGTCGACGGTGAGCAGGATCTCGTACTCGACGCCGGACTCGTGGATGGCCTCGAGCGAGGCCCACGCCTGGAAGCCCGCGGTGTCCGAACCGGTGATGTGCTCGTACATGCCGGGCGTGCCCTTGAGGTCGAACCGCACCCAGTCGACCGTCGGAAGCACCGAGGCGACGCGGCCCGGGTGCGCACCCATGGTGTGCAGGCCGATCTCATAGCCGAGCGAGCGCGCCTCGCGGATCGCCGACACGAGGCCGTCCTGGCGCGTCGGCTCGCCGCCGCCGAACACCACCGCGTCCACCACGTCGCTGTGCGACGACAGCTGCTCGACCACCTGACGCCACGTCACGCGGCCCTGGCCGGTCGGGTCGTGGCTCTCGGGGGTGCCGCAGTACGCGCACAGCCACGGGCAGCCCTGCAACGTGACGGTCGCGGCGATGCGCCCGGGCCACGCATGCGTGCACGAGGAGAGGAAGTCCGCGATCGCGAGCGCGTCCGCGTCCTGCGCGGCGAGGGCGGTGAGGTCGATCTCGGTGGTGGACATGGGGAGGGCCTCCTGAGCCGGCAGGGCCGCGGGATCGCCGCGACGTCCTGCATCGACGTCCTGTGCGAACGCCTTCAGGGTGCGCCGCGCCGGCCGGTCAGGCTCAGGCGACACACCGGTGTGCGGGGATTCGTCGACAAGGGGGCGGTGGGACTCCACCGGCGCCGCCTCGACGTGACCGTCGCCATCCATCCCCGTGTCCGCTGAGCTCGCGTCGAATGCCGAGGTAGCAGCGCTGGCGATGAACGTCGATGTCACTCTGCCAAATTACGTCCTGGGGTGTCCCTACGCCTCGGACCAGGGTCCCAGTTCAGACGAAATCGAGGCCAGGTCGGGACCAAGGTCTGGCAAAGATCGGAAAGGAAGGCACAAGGATGCGTGGCCGCCGAGACGGCCCGTCCGGAAGGTGAGATCCCGGCGCCTCCCTCAGGCGAGGAAGCCGTCCGCCGCCAGCTCGCGGATCGCCGGCACCAGCCCGGCGAGCATCGTCCCCGCGGGCACGTCGAGGAGCGCGGCGAGCGCGTGGGCGATCTGCCCCGCGGTGAGCTCGCCGTCGCACGCCCCGACGAAGCCCGCGAGCGCCGTGTCCATCGACACCGAGCGGCCGAGCCCGGCGCCCTGACGCAGGAGGATGTACTGAGGGTCGGCCTGCAGCACCGGCCCGTAGGACTCGCGGGTGACGTCCGGCGCGGCGGTCCAGGCCGTGTCGAGCAGCGCCTCATCGGACAGCGCGCTCACGCGGTCGTGCGCTGCCAGCGCGGACACGAGGTAGCCGCCGAACGGCTCCTGCAGCGCGCCCTCGTGCTGCTCGAGGCGCCGCAGCATGGGCGTCCCCGACACGGGCCGGCGCAGCAGCACCATGCCGAAGCCCACCGCCCGCACGCCGCGCGCGTCGAAGTCGGCGAGGTATGCCGCGTAGGCGCGCTCGAACGCCGCGCGCCCACGCTCGGGGGTCACGCCCGCGTCGCGCAGCCACGTCTCGGCGTACTCGGCGGCGTCGAGCTCGTCGCGCTCGATCACCCACGCGTCGAGCGGCCGGCCCGCCGAGGCCGACGCCTCGAGCCAGGCCTCGAGCCCTTCGCTCCAGGAGTCGCCGTGGATCTCCCAGTTGCCGAGCATCTGCGCCACGCCGCCCGGCGCGAGCACCGACCCGACGCTGGAGACCAGCGAGGACACGATCCCGTCCCCCTGCTGACCCCCGTCGCGGTACTCGAAGCTGGGCGCGTCCGGCGGCGTGATGACGAACGGCGGGTTCGACACCACCAGATCGAACTCCTCGCCCGCCACCGGCTCGAGCATCGAGCCCTCGCGCAGGTCCCAGCCGGCGGCGGCGTTGAGGGCCTGGTTGAACGCGGCATAGGCGAGCGCGCGGCGCGAGATGTCCGTCGCGACCACCGAGTCGGCGTGGAGCGACGCGTGCAGCGCCTGGATGCCGCAGCCCGTGCCCAGGTCGAGCACGCGGCCCACCGGCGCGCGCATCGTCATCCCCGCGAGCGTGAGCGAGGCGCCGCCGATCCCGAGCACGTGATCGTCGCGCAGCCGCTGCCCGGTGACGGCCTCGCCCTGGTCGGAGGCGACCCACCAGCGCGCCTCGCCGTCGGCGTCGACCGCGCTGTACGGCCGGAGGTCGACGCGCGCGCGGACCTCGCCGCCCGAGGTCTCGACCAGGCCGAGGCGTGTCCCGCCGTCCGCCCCGGTCGCCGGCAGCGCGGCGTCGAGGTCGCGCGTGGACACCGTGTCGCCGAGGAGGAACAGCCGGGTGAGCGTCGCCTGGGCGGTGGACGATGCGCGGGCCGCCATACGCGCCGGCAGCACCTGCTCGCGGCCGAGCGCGCGCGCCGCCCGCTCGCCCACGACGGCTTCGACCGCGTCGACGGTCCACTCGGCAAGGTCGCTGCGAAGCGCGTCGGCGGAGGCGGGATCGGGCAGCGCGGGGACGTCGAGGCTCACGCCATCGAGGCTAGTGCGCGACGTCCTTGACTGCGCACGCAGGGAGGGCGATGCTGACGCCATGCCCTCTACCTGGGGTCTCGCCGTCGAGGCCGACGTCGACGCGCCACGCGAGGTGTTCACCGTCCGCGATGGCGAGCTGATCGACGCGGGCATCCGGTGCACGGTGGGGATGACGAGCCTCGACTGCGTCGAGGCCGCATCCGGCGCGTTCGCGTTCTCGCAGATCGAGGTCGAATGGGCGACCGACCCCGTGCCGGACGGCGCGCTGCTCGATGCGGGTCAGGCCGGGTGGTTCGTGATCGTGGGAGGGACGGCGGAGCCGCTGACGACCGTCGACGGCGCCGCCCTGCCGCTCACCGAGGCGATCGCCGCGGCCGAGGACCCCGGCTACCCGGGGTGGGAGCCCGCGCTGCAGCAATGGGGGCCGTTCGTCGCCGTCGCCGTGCTGCTCACGGCCGCCGCCGGATGGCTCGCCGTACGCAGGCGTCGCGTGCCGTAGCCACCGGGCGACCTCTCACACGCGGGATCGTGAGGTCGTCGTGCCCGATCAGGCCTACGTGCAGGTGATCTGGAGACCCTTGCCCCGGTTCGGCGCCCACGCGTTGCCCGCTCATCACGCCGAGACCTCAAGATCCCCTGCGCGAAGCGTCGGATCCGCCGAGGAACCGCAAGATTCCCTGCGCGAAGCGCGGGCCCTGGCTCAGAGCGCGCGCACCATCTGGAGCTCCGCTCCGATCGCGCTGTCGAACCGATGCCCCGTCTCCGCGAAGCCGAGCCGCGCGTACGCCTTCCGCGCTCGAGGGTTGTCCTCATGCACGTCGAGGTAGAGCCGGTCGAGCCCCTCGTCGCGCGTCCATGCCGCCGCGCGCTCCACCATCGCGCCGAGCAGCCCGCTCCCCCGCACCGCGGGCGCGAGGTACACGCCGACGAGCGTCGCCCGCCTCTCCGCGATCACGGCGCCGAAGTAGTCGGAGGACCCCGCCCCCTGCACCAGCACCGCGACGTTGGCCACGAACGCATCCCCGGCCTCGGCGAGCAGCTGGAGCACCTCGCCGCCGTGCGAGGCCCGCGCGGCGCGCTCGATCCAGAACTCGTCGGGCCGGGCGCGTGCATCGTCGAGGGTCTCGAGGAACGCGACCGGCGCGGCCGGGTCGGCCAACGCCTCCAGGCGCAGGTCGCGCGCCCGCGCCCAGTCCTCGGGGCGGACGCGACGGACGATGGGTGCCATCACCCCAGTCTGGAGGACGTGAGCAGGGCGCGGTAGAAGGCGACCCCGCGGCCGAGCGACTCGATCTCGACCTTCTCGTTCGGACCGTGCACGGCCTCGCGCTGCGGCCTCGACATCCTGAGCGGCGCGAAGCGGTAGGTCGCCCCGGACATCGGCGCGAGGTGGCGCGAGTCCGACGCGGCGAGCATGACGTACGGGATCGCGAGCGCCTCGGGGTAGGACGCCCCGACGGCCTCGAGCATCGCCGCCCACCGCGCATCGTCCCCGCGCGGGGAGACCGGCGACGGCTCCGAGGGGAGCTCGGGCTCGACCGTGACACGAGGATCGCGCACCACCGCGCGCACGTGCGCCACGGCCTCCGCCACGCTCGACCCGACCGCGATGCGGAGGTTGAGGACCGCGGTCGCACGCGTCGCGAGCACGTTGTGCGCGGGGCTGCCCTCGAGCTGGGTGATCGCGACGGTGGTGCGGACCATCGCGGCGAGTTCGGGGCTCAGGCGCGGCATGACGCGCGCGAGCACACCGCGGAGGGACGATGCGCGGCGCAGCAGCGCGCCGAGCGGTCCCTTCACCCGACCGCCGACCAGCTCGAGCATCTCCACGGAGACGTCGTTGACGGCCGCGGGGTGCGGATGCGCCTCGATGCGCGCGAGGGCGTTCGCGAGGATGCCGGGCGCCGACTCGCGCGGCGGGGTCGACGCGTGCCCGCCCAGCCCCTCGACGGTGAGCCGCACGTCGACGATGCCCTTCTCGGAGACGCCGATGACCGCCGCCTCGCCGTCGAATCCGGGGAAGGCGCCCGTGGCGACCGCCCCGCCCTCGTCGAGGACGAGCCACGGGACGATGCCGCGCTCGCCCAGGAGCGCCGCGGCCTCCGTCGCGCACGCGCCGTACGACTCCTCGTCCGCGCCCATGAGGAGGTAGAGGTCGTGCGCCGGGGCCCAGCCCTCGTCCAGGAGGGACTCCACCGCCTCGAGCATCACGACGAGCGCGCCCTTGTCGTCGAGCGCGCCGCGGCCGTGGACCCAGCCGTCGACGATGGCGCCCGCGAACGGCTCGTGCTCCCAGCCCTCGGTCGCCCAGTCCTGCGGCACGGGGACCACGTCCTGATGCGCCATGAGGACCACGGGACGGCCCGCCGCGGCGCCGGGCACCCTCAGCAGCAGGCCGGCGCGGCCGATGCTCTCGACGTCGTGGGAGAACACGCGCGGATAGAAGGTGCGGAGCGCATCGTGCAACGCGGCGAAGCGCGCCGCCGTGGCCTCGTCGTGCGGGCCCGCATCCCGCGGCGTGACCGTGGGGATCCGGATGAGCGCGGCGAGGCGCTCCGCGACCTGATCGGCGGCGGGCACGGTCATCGGGCGCCCGCCGCCTCGGCCTCGAGCGGGTCGACGTTGTGCTGGAACGCGACCTTCGGCACCGCGAAGAGGCACAGCGCCGCGACGATGGCGGTGCCGCCGCAGATCGCCCACACGGTCACGTAGCCGGACAGGGTTCCCGCCGTGCTCTCGCCGCCGGCCCCCGCCGCGACCCCGCTGACGAGCGCGATCGCGAAGGCCGTGGATGCGAACGCGCCGCCGAGCGTCTTGGTGGTGTTGGTGAGCCCGGTCGCCATCGCCGTCTGGTGCGGGGGCGCCGCCGAGGCTGCCGCCGCGGGCAGGGCCGCGACCAACGCACCGGAGCCGAGCCCGGCCACGACCATGCAGGACACGACCGCGGCGGTGCTGCCGTGCAGCGGGATGAGGGCGAGGTAGCCGCCGGCGACCAGGAACGATGCGCCGATGAGCACCGCGCGCGGGCTGAAGCGGGCGCTCAGCCGGGCGAAGAGCAGCGCGCCGACGAGGAGCGACATCACGTAGGCGCCGATGAGGTACGAGGTGGTCGCGCTGGTGAGCCCCAGTCCGTAGCCGACCTCGTCGGGGTCGGTGCGCGCGAAGGTCGACAGCGGTCCCTGCGCGCCCAGCACGCTCACGCCGAACAGCGTCGCCGTGAGGATGACGGGCCACACCGTGGGCTGCTTGAGCAGCGCGATGTCGACGAGCGGCTCGCCGGCGGCGCGCTCGACGCGGACGAACAGCCACATGAGCGCCGCGCCGAGCGCGAGCATCACGGCCACCCACGGCGTGAAGCCGTCGAGACGGATGAGGGACAGCCCGCCGGTCAGGGCGAGCAGGCCCAGGGTCAGCACCACGGTGCCCGTCGTGTCGATCGAGCCGCCGGCCCGCACGCCGGTGTCGGGCACCTTGAGGATCACGACCGCGAGCGCGACGGTCACCATCGCGGCTGGCACGCTGAGGCTCGCCCAGAGGGGAAGCATGCCGCCCAGCTGTCCGGCCGCGAGCGCGCCGAGGATGGCGCCGGCCTGGAGCGCGGCGACGATGATGCCGGCGCCGCGTCGCGTGAGCGCGGCCCCGTCCTCCCGGTCGCGAGCCCGCGAGTGGATGATCGCGACGTTGAGCGGCAGCCACACCACGTAGAAGCCCTGGATGGCCCACGCGAGCACGAACAGCGGGAAGCTCGGCGCGAACGCGAGCGCCCAGCTCGCGACGGCGGTCACCACGAGCGAGCCGATGAGCACCTTGCGGTGGCCGATCATGTCGCCCAGGCGCGCGAGCACCGGCACCACGATCGCGCTCAGCAGCAGCTGCGCCGCCTCGAACCAGTTGACGTCGGCGTCGTGGATCCCGAGGTGCCGCGCGATGTCCGTCAGCAGGGGCGTGTAGTAGCCCTGCAGGACCCCCGACGTGCCCTCGACCACGACGAGCGCGCCGACCACACCCCCTGCCAGCTTCGTGCTCATGCGTGCCATGCCCGCATGGTTCCAGAGCCGTGTGTCGCCAAGGTTGCGGCGCGCCCGGTGCGCCCGGTGCGCCCGGTGCGCCTGGCCGGCGCCGTGCTCAGTCGCGGGACTCCTCGACCGCGACGACGGCACCCGCGCGCTCGAGGTCGGCGGCGACCTCCCGCGCTGCGGCCTCCGACAGTCGCCGACGAACGATGAGCGGCGCGCCTCGGCGCATGGCCTCGCGCACGGTCCGCATCTGCGCCGGGTCGGCGCCCTCCGCGCGCGCGGCGGCGAGGACCAGGTCGGGCGTGTCGCCCCATGCGGCGACAGTCACGGTGAACGGGCCCGCCTCGCGTGCCACGGGTCCATGCGTGCGCGCGAGTCCGAGGAATCGCCGGATGGCGCCCTCGAGGAGCACGGGCGGCAGCACGAGGGCGACGGCGATCACCCAGATCGGAAGCACGGCGGACAGGACGGCGAGCATCGCGGCCCACACCACGATCCCGCCCAGCACGATCGCCCAGCGCGCGCTCCGACCCATGCGGCTCCTCCCTCGAGTCCCGCTCGGCATCATAGGCAGGGCACGGCACCATCTCCGTCGGGATTGCTTGCCATGACAAGTCTGGCGATTGCCATGGCAAGCAATCCCGGCGGAAGGCACACCGTGGACGCTCCCCGAGAGGCGCGCCCACGGCGCCGCGCGTCGCCTACTGGAGCTCGACCGCGCGCTCCTCGCTGCCGTGGTGCTCCTCGGCCTCCGCCGCATCGGCCTCGCTCGCGATGCCGCCGGCGTGCGCGCGGCGCGACGCCATCGCGACCGCCGTCACCGCCACGATGCCCGCGACGCCGGCGATGACCGCGCGCAGCCACGGGTTGGCGTCGTCGCCGTAGGCGAGCATCACCACCGCGGGCGCGATGAGCAGCGCCACCAGGTTCATCACCTTGATGAGCGGGTTGATCGCGGGGCCGGCGGTGTCCTTGAACGGGTCGCCGACGGTGTCGCCGATGACCGTGGCCTCGTGGGCGGAGGAGTTCTTGCCGCCGTGGTGGCCGTCCTCGACGATCTTCTTGGCGTTGTCCCACGAGCCGCCCGCATTCGCGAGGAACACGGCCATCAGCACGCCCGTGCCGATCGCCCCGGCGAGGAACCCGGCGAGCGCGCCCACGCCGAGCGAGAAGCCCACGAAGATCGGCGCCATCGCGGCCAGCAGACCCGGCGTCGCGAGCTCGCGCAGCGAGTCGCGCGTGCAGATATCGACCACGCGGCCGTACTCGGGCCGCTGCGTGTAGTCCATGATCCCGGGCATCTCGCGGAACTGGCGGCGCACCTCGAACACGATCGCGCCCGCCGCGCGCGTCACCGCGTCGATGGCGAGCCCCGAGAACAGGAACACCGTCGCGCCGCCGATGATGACGCCGACGAGCGTGAGCGGATGGATGATCTCGTAGCTGAAGTCGGCCGCGGACGCGGCGGCGTCGGTAAGCGCGTTGGTCACCGCATCCGAGTACGAGCCGAACAGCGCCGTCGCCGCGAGCACCGCCGTCGCGATCGCGATGCCCTTGGTGATCGCCTTGGTCGTGTTGCCCACGGCATCGAGGTCGGTGAGCGTCTTCGCGGCCTCCTCGTCGACCTCGCCCGACATCTCGGCGATGCCCTGCGCGTTGTCGGACACCGGCCCGAAGGTGTCCATCGCGACGATCACCCCGACCGTCGTGAGCAGCCCGCAGCCCGCGAGCGCCACGAGGAACAGCGCGAGCGTGATCGAGCCGCCGGCGACCGCGAACAGCACCACCACCGCGCCCGCGATGACGGTCGCGGTGTACACCGCGGACTCGAGCCCCACGCCGATGCCCGCGAGCACCACGGTCGCGGCGCCGGTCAGCGACGTGCGCGCCACGCGTCGCGTGGGGCGCTGGGCGGTGTCGGTGAAGTAGCCCGTGATCCACAGGATGAGGCCCGCGAGACCGATCCCGACGAACACCGCCACGGTGGCGATGAGGCGCGGGTCGCCTGACTCGTCGGCCACCGAGGCGCCGTCGAGGTCCGCGAAGGACGCCGGCAGGTAGACGAACGCGGCGACCGCCGCGAGCACCGCGCCGACCACGGCGGCGGTGTAGAAGCCACGGTTGATGGCCTTGAGGCCCGGCTCGTCCCCGCGGACCTTGGTGATGGCGACGCCGAGCGCGGCCACCAGCGCACCGATCGCGGTGACGATGAGCGGGAACACCAGCCCCTGCTCGCCGAACGCCGCCTTGCCCAGGATGAGTGCCGCCACCAGCGTCACCGCGTAGGACTCGAACAGGTCCGCCGCCATGCCGGCGCAGTCGCCCACGTTGTCGCCCACGTTGTCCGCGATGGTGGCGGCGTTGCGGGGGTCGTCCTCCGGGATGTGCTTCTCGACCTTGCCCACCAGGTCCGCGCCCACGTCCGCCGCCTTGGTGAAGATGCCGCCGCCCACGCGCATGAACATGGCGAGCAGAGCGGCACCGAAGCCGAAGCCCTCGAGCACGGCCGCCGCATCGTCCCGGTACAGGAACACCACGGCCGCCGCGCCGCCGAGGCCCATGCCGACCACCGACATCCCGACCGCACCTCCGGTGCGGAACGCGATACGCGCGCCCTCGGCGCGCCCGCCCGCGCGGGTCGACGCCGAGGCCACGCGCACGTTGGCGCGCACCGCGAGCCACATGCCCATGTAGCCGATGGTCGCGGAGCAGCCGGCGCCCAGCAGGAAGAACAGCGACCGGCCGATGCGCACGCCCGCGTCGCCGGGCAGGAGGAACAGGAGCGCGAACACGAGCGCGGCGAACAGCGCGAGCGTGCGCAGCTGACGGCTGAGGTAGGCGGAGGCGCCCTCCTGGACGGCTGTCGCGATGTCGTTCATCTTCTCGGTGCCGTCGGGCGCCTTGAGCACCTGGGCCCGCAGCAGCCATGAGGCCAGCAACGAGACGGCGGCGATGATCCCGATCACGACCACGATGGTGAGGCTCCCGGAGGTGACCTCGACGGCGGTGGCGGCTGCGTGCATACGTCCTCCCTGACGTCTCCCTGACGCGACGTCGTTGTCGCGCCCGCGAGGGGTATTCGCCACTCTAGGTGAAGAGGACCCGCCGTGGACGGTGCGCCCCAACGTTTCCGCGGGCGCGCGCGTCGATACTGCGAGGCACGACGAGGTGGGGGACGCGATGAGCGACTGGCGAGACACGATGGCGCAGCTGATGCGCGACCGCGAGCGCGCGCTGCTGGGCTACGCCTACCTCGTGTGCGGCGACGGCCACGTCGCGCAGGACCTGGTCCAGGACGCGCTGGTGCGCACGTTCTCGCATCCCCGCCCGGGCCTCACCACCGCGAAGGCCGAGGCGTACGTGCGCCGGGCCATCACCACCACATACATCGACGGGTACCGGCGCGAGCAGCGCTGGCGGCGCGTCCAGCACCTGTTCCGGCCCGCGACCGAGGCGATCGACCCGCTCGCGGGGGTCGAGGCCGGGGCCGACGTGCTCGAGGCGCTGGCCACGCTCGCGCCGCGGGAGCGGGCCTGCGTGGTCCTGAGGTTCTTCGACGACCTCACGGTGCCGGACATCGCTCACCACCTGGGCCTCGCGCCCGGCTCGGTGAAGCGGTACCTGCACGATGCGTTGGCGCGGCTCGAGCTGCTGCTCGGCCCGCTCGAGGAGCAGGTGGAGGCGACCGAGGTCGCCGCCCACCGACGGAAGGAAGGCGAGTGACATGAGGCTCTCGGATGCGCTGAGGAGCGCTGCGGACCGCGCCCCGCTGGACGGGATCGAGGTCGACACCTCGCGGGCCCGGCGCCGGGCCGCCACCCAGCGCGGGCTGCGCATGGGGGCGAACGGCACGCTCGCCGGCGGCATGGTCGTGGTGCTCGGCTTCGGGATCTCCGGCGCCGTGGGCGCCGCGTCCAGCATGTCGAGCGCGGACGATGCGGCGCGCGAGGAGGCCGCGGTCGCTCAGGACGATGCGGCCGGCGGGTCCGCCGACATGGGCGGCATGGCTCCCGAGGCCGCCGGCGGAGGCGCCGCGTCGTCCGCGCTCGCCTGGGGCGTCTGCGGCGAGGCGCTCCCGGACGTGGGCGGCGACGGCGCCGACCCGGTCGCACGGATCGACGCGAACGTCACCTCGCCCGAGGTGTCGGACGGGGTCATCGGCTTCGAGGCGGGTCTGGCCTCGGGCCTCGACGCGACGTACGAGACGTTCGGGATCTCCGGCGTGGTCCTGTGGGACGGCATCGTCGTCGCGACGGTGCCGGACGCGGCGGACGTGCCCGCGGAGGCGTACGCGGGCCAGCTCATGTCCGACGCGATCGGCATGGAGATGCGGGAGGCGGCGCTGCAGAACTGCTGGGACGGCGCCGCGCTGCCCGCGGGCGACTACACGCTCGTGCTCACACAGGAGCTGTGGAACGTGTCGACGGAGGCCTTCGAGGACGTGCCCGAGCCGGCACCGTCCGACGGCGCGGGCACGGACGATGCGGCGACCGACGGCGACGTGACCGACGGCGACGCCGCGACGTCGGGGATCGCGGCCGACGCCTCGTTCCGCCTGGTGAGCGAGCCGCTGGCGTTCTCCGTCGCCGGGGATGCGGTCGAGGACCCGTTCGGCGCATACCTCGGCACGGTCGACGAGCCGAAGCCGGACCCGCGTCCCGCCGAGCCGAGCACCACCGTCCCCGACGGAGCGCTCGACCCGGCGACCGCGCGCGACCTCTACGCCGCCGGCCTCGTCGGCGCGTGGGACATGGCGCCCGGCACCCAGCGGTGGACCGTGACGGGCGACTCGACGGGGCGGCTCGCGGCCACCTGGTACGGGTGCGGGAGCGACGAGGGCGTGTTCCCGGCGCGCTCGGCGCAGATGGACCTGCTCCGCGTGGACGTCGACGCGCCGGCCTCCATCGACGTGAGCTACGGCTGGGTGGTCGAGAACAATCCCGAGCTGCACGCGTCGCTCGCCAACGTCTCGGAATGGGATCTCGCCCAGTTCTGGGGGATGTCCGAGCTGCGGCTCGTGCTGGTGCGGGACGGCCGCGTGGTCGCCGAGACCTACGCGGTGAACCCCGAGCGCGACGCCTATGCGATCGACGTGGCCACGGCCGCACGCGAGGGCGCTGCCTCGAGCGAGGCGCTCGGCCTGGACGGCATGCTGCCCTCGGGTGGTTCCGCGGCCGGCACCTTCCTGTGGCGCGACGTCAACGGCTGCTGGACCGACACGGGCTCCGCCGACGTCGCCCCCGGCACGTACACCCTGCTCGCGTCCCACTACCTGACGGTGGGCGGCGGCACGGTGACCATGGTGGAGGACTGGACCGAGGGCGGCGTGGTCGACGAGTCGTGGTCCACGGACGGCGGCGGCGATGTCGACCTGGGCGGCGCGACGTCGGGGGTCGCGGGGTCGACCGCGGGCGCCGATGCCGCGATGCCGGTCGCGCCCGACGCGTACGACACGTACGACGCGGTGGACTTCGAGGTCTGGACCTCGCTGGGGACGGTGACCGTGCGCTGAGCGCCCGGAACCCTCGCAGGCGCGCCCGGCCACGCCGGGCGCGCCTGCGAGGTTGCACCTGTGGGAAATGTCACACTTTACGTAGGGAAGGCCCGACACGCCCCACGCTGTTATGGAACCGTGATGGTCTTGCCGTATTGAATCGGCGACGAAGGCGCCACCGTCGGCGCCCATAAGTTTCCTGGCAGCGGCACGATCCCTCAGCCGTCCGGTGCCAGGAATACGTCGGCGGCGGCCCGACCCCCCTCAGCCCGGGCCGCCGCCGACACCCTTCCATCCGGCCCGCGCGCGACCGTCGCCGCCGGCCACCGCGGCCTCGACGGTCACCGGTCCGTCCGCCGCGACCTCGCACCTCGCGAGCGCGCCGCCCGCGACGGTCACGGCTCGCCGCGCCGCCGCGCAGGCCGCCGCAGGGTCGGGCGGCAGGCCCCGCGCCGCGGTCTCGCGCGTGACGGCGGCGCCTGCGAGAGCGCCCGCGTCGGCCGCCGCCTGCGCCTGCGCCGTCGCGGACAGGTGCGCGAGCCCCGCGGCGAGCATCAGCACCGCCACCATCGCGCCCACCGCGATCCCGAGCGCAGCCACGGTGCCGGCTCCCGCATCGTCGGGCGGAGGCGTGCGCGCGGTCGGCGCGCTCACCGTGCCGCGGCCTCGACGGGGACCGCCGCACGCGCCTCGCGCGCCCCCCATGGCCAGCCCAGCTCGGCCTCGACCACGACCTCGACCCAGCCCTCGGAGCGTGCGACGGCGACCTGCACCGGCCGCCCCACCGCACGCGCCGCGGCCGCCTCGCCCGCCCCGTCCCCCTCGATGGCGGCCGTGCGCGCCCCCGCGAGAGCCGCCGCCGGCAGCGCCAGGCCGAGCGCGGCGGCCTGCACCGCCGCGAGCATCCACGCGAGCACGACGACCACGGCCGGCAGCGCGAGCGCGAGCTCGAGAGCCGCCGATCCGCGGTCGCCGCCCCGGCTCATCCGCCGAGCGCCCCACGCAGGATCCCGACCAGCAGGCCGCGCACCTCGTCGGACTTGAGGATGATCACGAGCAGGCCCGCGAAGCCTGCGGCCGCGACCGTCACGAGCGCGTACTCGACCGTGGCCATCCCCTCGTCACCGTTGAGATCCCCTTCCATCACCTCTCCTTTCTCGTGGTCCAGCCAGGCTTCCCTCGCGGGCCGGGCCGTGCATCGTGCGGCCGCGAACCTGCGGAGACGTCGGCCGTCGACGGGACCGGGGACAACGCCTCGCCCTAGAGTGACGAGGGAGGCCCCATCGGGCCCCACGCCGCCGCTCTCCGAGGGGGACCATGTCGGACAACTCCAGCCCCGGTGCAGGGGCGCTCGCGCTCGCCGCGGTGCCCGCCGCGGTGGTGGGCGTCGCATCGGCCCTCATCCTGTTCGGCGTCGACGCGATCGCGGAGGTGCTCCACCACGCGTGGTGGGAGGAGCTGCCGCACCTGCTCGGCGTCGACGGCGAGGCGCGCTGGTGGGCCGCGCTCATCCTCACGGTCACGGGCGCGCTCGTCGGCCTCACCCTGTGGAAGGCACCCGGCCACGGCGGCCACGACACCGCGACCGTCGACCTGGTCTCGCCGCCCCTGCCGCTCCGGGCCCTTCCCGGCGTCGCCATCGCGCTCATCCTGGGGCTCGCGGGCGGCGTGAGCCTCGGCCCCGAGGGGCCCATCATCATGATCGCGACCGGCCTCACCGTGCTCGCGTACCGCCGGTTCCTGCCGAGCGTGCCGGTGCCGGCCGTGCTCATGATCTCCACGGCCGCGATGCTGGGCGCGATGCTCGGCACGCCGGTCGCCTCGGCGCTGGTGCTGACCTCCGTCATGGGCGGGACGCAGGGCGGCCAGCTCTGGGACCGGCTCTTCGCGCCGCTGGTCGCCGCGGGCACGGGCGCCGTCACCTACCACCTGCTCGGCGGCGCCTCGTGGGACATGGGCCTGCCGTCCTACGAGGCCGCGTGGCCGGACCTCCTCACCGCCTCGCTGATCGCGACCGCCGGCGCCGCCGTCGGCGCGCTCGCCGCCTACGCCTTCGCGCCGGCGCACCGCCTCTCGCGCCGGTTGCGCCACCCCCTCGCCTACGCGACCGTGGGCGGCCTGCTGCTCGGCGGCCTCGCGCTCATCGGCGGCCAGATCACCATGTTCAAGGGCGCCGAGCAGACGGCGGAGATCCTTGCCGAGCGCGACGACTACGGCATCGCCGCGCTCGCCCTCATCGTGGTGGTCAAGCTCGCCGCGATCGTCGTGTCCGGGGCCTCGGGCTTTCGCGGCGGACGCATCTTCCCGGCGATGTTCACGGGCGTCGCGTTCGGGTTGCTCGGCCACGCGATCATGCCCAGCGTGCCGCTCACGCTCGCGGTCGCCGCCGGGGTGCTCGGCGTGCTCTTCGCCGTCGGACGAGACGGGTGGATCTCGCTCTTCGGTGCCGTGCTCATCAGCGGCAGCGCGACGGTGCTCCCCGTCCTCTGCATCGCGGTCCTGCCGGTGTGGCTGCTGCTGACCCGGGTGCCCCACATGCTGGTCCACGAGCACGGCGACCCCCAAGAGACGCCGGCCGCCCCGGAGGCGAGCCGCGAGGACGCGCGCTAACCCGCATCCCCCACCGCCCCGCCGACCACCGCAAGCAGCAGGGGCGCCAGGCCCACGAGCATGAAGGCGGGCAGCAGGCACAGCGCGAGCGGCAGCGCGACCCTGACGCCGAGCTCCCCCGCCGCCACCGCGGCGTCCGTGCGTGCGTGGCGCGCAGCCGCGTCCGCGACCGCCTCGAGCGACGCGGTCGGGCTCGCGCCCGCGTCGACCGCGGGCAGGACGGCACGCGCGACCGGTTCCCACATCGTCCCCGCCGGGGGCGGCCGCCCGCCCCGCCCGGGGAGCGCTGCGGCGACCTCCGCGAGCCCGGGCTCTGCCAGCGCCTCGGCGACCGCCTCGAGCGCGCGCCCGACCTCGGCTCCCGCGGCGAGCGCGGCGGCCACGAGGGCGGCGCCCGCGACCACCGCATCGGCCTCTCCCCCGGTGGCCTCCGCCCGCCGGACGATGCGCCGCGTCCACCGCCTCCCGGTCCACGTGAGCGCGCCGCCGAGCGCGAGCAGCACCCAGCCGGCCGGGGTGAGCGCGAGCACGCGCGGCGCGCGGCCATCGACGAGCGCGCCCAGGGCGATCCCGACCGCGGGCAGCCAGCTCAGGACGCGCGCGCTGAGCCGCGGACCCGCGAGCGCGGCGCGACGGAGCGCCTCGGCCTCGCGCGCGTCCGCCGCCGCCCGCGCGATCGCGAGCAGCATCGCGGACAGCGGCGCGCCCGTGCGCGCGGCGAGCCGGTCCGCCGCGGACACCGCGCCGTCCAGCCCCCGCGCCGGGCCGGCGGGGACGTCGACCCCCGCGCGCCGCCACGCCTCGGCGGTCGGCAGTCCCGCGCGGAGGAGGCCCACCACCCGCGGGAGCGACTCGTCCCACCCCTCGCTCACGCCGCGCCCTCCGCGAGCGCCCGCACGCCCGACCACGCCGGGCCGTACCGCGCTCCGCCGGCATCGCGCGTCCACGCGCGGTGCACGCGCAGCTCTCCGTCGTCCGTGCCGAGCCGCGCGACCTCGGCGACGCGCCTGCCCGCCGCGGCGCGCTCGACGTGGACGACCACCGCGAAGGCCGCGGCGGCCTGCGCGACCAGCTGACCGGGACTGAGACCCGCGAGCGCGGCGAGGGTCGCCAGGCGTGCGGGGACATCACCCGCGGAGTTCGCGTGAACCGTGGTGAGGGCGCCGCGATGCCCGGTGTTCGCCGCGGCCAGCACCTCGCGCAGCTCCTCCCCGCGGCACTCGCCGAGGACGATGCGGTCGGGCCGCATGCGCAACGCCTCCCGCACGAGCCGTCCGAGCGGCACCCCGCCGGCGCCCTCGACGTTGGGCCTGCGCTCCAGCAGCCTCACCAGGTGCGGGTGGCCCACGGCGATCTCGCCAGCCTCCTCGATGAGCACGATCCGCTCCCGAGGGTCGGCCAGCGCGAGCAGGGACGCGAGGAGCGTGGTCTTGCCGGCACCGGTGCCGCCGGTCACCAGCACCGGCACGCGTTCGCGCACCCACCCCGCCATGAGCTCCGCGAGCTCGGAGGTGAGCATCCCCGAGGCCACCAGGTCCGCGAGCGAGAACGGCGCCGCGCGGACGCGGCGCAGCGAGATCGCCGTGCATCCGTCGGCGACGGGTGGCAGGACGGCGTGGAGGCGCGTGCCGTCGGCGAGACGGGCGTCGACCGTGGGCTCCGCATCGTCCAGGCGTCGTCCCGCCGCCGCGGCGAGCATCACCGCGAGGCCCCGCACGTCCTCGGTCCCTTCGAGCGGGCACTGCCGGCGCTCGAGGCCTCCGCCCCGATCGATCCATGCCTCCCCGGGCGCGTGGATGAGCACGTCCGTGACGCCGGGCAGGGCGAGCAGCGGCGCGAGGGGCGCGGGCGGTGTCCAGGTCACGGCTCGACGGTCGGGCACACAGCACGCGCATGCCAGCGCCGCAACGGCACCTGGGGACAGCCGGCCAGGGGCGCGGTACCGGGGACATCGCCCCGCGCGGCACCCCGCGGCCACGCCTGCGGCCGCCGCAGCCTCGCCGCGCGCAGGACCGGCGATGCTGTCGGGACCGGCGGCTAGAGTGACGCCATGGAGGCAACCGGGCCCCGCCGCAGCGCGGCGTTCTTCGACCTGGACAAGACCATCATCGCGAGGTCCTCGTCCATGGCTTTCTCGCGCTCGTTCTTCGAGGGCGGCCTCCTCACGCGCACCAAGGCGCTGCGCACGGCCTTCGCGCAGTTCCTGTTCGAGGTGGGCGGCGCGGACGAGCGCCAGACCTCCCGCCTGCGCGACGCGCTCAGCGAGCTGGTCGCCGGATGGGACGTCGCGCACGTCGAGGAGATCGTCGCGGACACCCTCCACGAGCACATCGACCCGATCGTCTACCAGGAGGCGCTCGACCTCATCCACCGCCACCACACGAACGGGCGCGACGTCGTCATCGTCAGCGCGTCCGCGCGGCAGGTGGTCGAGCCGATCGCCAGGCTGCTCGGCGCCGATGCCGTGGTCGCGTCGCGCATGGAGGTCGCGGACGGCCGCTTCACGGGCGAGATCTCGTTCTACGCCTACGGCCCCGCCAAGGAGGAGGCCATCCGGACGCTCGCGCAGGAGCGCGACTACGACCTCGCCACGTCCTACGCGTACTCGGACTCCATCACCGACGCGCCCATGCTCGACGCCGTCGGCCACGGCTTCGCGGTCAACCCCGACCGGACGATGCGCCGCGCGGCGCGGCGCCACGGCTGGGGGATGCTCGTGTTCCGCCGGCCCGTGGGCCTGAGGTCGCATTCCCGCGCTCGTCCGGCCGTGGTGCTGGGCGTGGCGCTCGCGGTCGGGCTGACGATATGGGGTTTGTCACTGAGCGCTCGACGCGCCCGCGAGGCCTGAACGCGATACGGTCCCCTCAGGGATGTCACCGCCGGACGTGAACGTTCACGTCACGCCGGCGGGCGGCGCCGGCACGACGATCGGGGGGTCGCGGATGAACAGGACGTTGATGGCAGGGCTCGTCGGCGTGGTCGGCCTCGCGCTCGGCTTCGGCGCGGGATGGCTCTGGGACAGCGTCGCCGCGGCGACTCCCTGACCGCTCTCCACGGGCCGTTCGAGGCTTGCCCGCATGTGACGAGATCGACGCCTGCGGGCGGGCGAGCCGCATCGGACACACCGCCCAGATGACGTATCCTCGCCACAGCCCCCTCGCGTCGCCGGTGGGCTGAGCCCACCCCTGCCGAGGACATCCATGCGCAAGTTCCTTCTCGCCCTCGCGGCGATCGCGGTCGCGGTCACCTCCGCCGCCGCAGGGTGGTTCGGGGTGAAGGCATGGAAGGCCTCGCAGCAGACCGCGGCGCCCGAGCCCACGGCCATCCCGACCGAGGAGCCCAGCGGCGAGACGGTGAGCCTGACGTTCCGTCTCTCGGACGTCGACGCCTCCGTCGAGGGCCTCTTCGAGACGCCCGCGTGCGGCGAGACCTGGACGCCTCCCTCCGACCAGGCGAACGGCGTGCTGCCCAAGGTCGACGCGTCGCTGCGCCAGGTCGCGGGTGTCGACACGGTGACCGTGGTGCCGGGCTACACCACCGACACCGCGGGGCTCGGCTTCCTCGCCTCGGAGGGCAGCGTCATCGTGACGCGGGACGATGTGGTGGTCACCCCCGGCTGGGGCGCCGAGTTCGTCCCGGAGTACTACGTCGCGACGCCCGGCGAGACCACGCTCACGCAGAACAACGTGGAGTTCACCGGGTCGACGCTGTGCGACGTCGCCGACGAGCTCAACGGCATCTGGGAGGGCTTCGACTGGTCGACCGCGAGCGAGGACGAGATCGCGGCCAAGCAGGCCGAGACCGCCGCCTTCAACGCCGAGCACGAGCAGCTCCCCGCGGGCACCTACCGCGTCTACCAGTGGTCGCCGATCATCCTCGGCGAGCCTGCGGCGATCGCGCGCGTGCTGTCCGAGGAGGGCATCACGGGGCTGGCGGGTCTGCAGTACAACATCGGCTACACCGCGCTGTACGACGATCCGCTGGTCCAGGAGCACTGCACCGACCAGGTCGACACCGACGGCAACCTGCTCTCGCGCAACTGCGACGTCCCCGAGGACGTGCTGGCCCAGGTGCTCGAGCGCGACGTGCCCGTCGAGTACATCGCGGACGTCCCGCCCGCGGTGGCGTTCTCCCTCGCAGCCGAGTTCACCGTCGACTGACCCTGACACCGCCACCCACCCC
>NZ_BBME01000023.1 GCF_000971395.1 Demequina iriomotensis
CAAGTGGCTGCGCGACACCTACGGGCTCGGGCCGACGACGCTGCCCCCGTTCTGGTACCGCCACTGGGAACTGGTGTGGGAACTCTCGGCGCTACATCTCCACTGGCTGTGCGCCTACGACCCCCAGCAGCACGGGTCCGCGCCGCTGGCATGGCACCGCGATCTCCAGGACGCGTGTGTGCGGCTGAAGAACTGGACCGCCGACTGTGGCACAAGGCTCGATCGCGACCGCCCCACCCGCGTCACCGCCTGGCCAGGCGAGCCCCACCCGCCGTCGGTGGACGAGGTCGTGATCGCTGACCGCGACGCAGACTTCGCCGCGTTCGTCGACGCCGACGTCACCCGCCGCCGCGCGATGGAGGACGCGTTCATCGCCGCGCACGCGGTGACGTGAGACCCCGATACACGGCCTCACTCCTCTCTCGCGAACACTCGATCAAGCATCTCGGCGGTCGCCGGATTCACCATCTCGCTGCGACGAATGTAGTGCTGGATGGTGATCCGCGGGTCGGTGTGACCGAGCAGCTCAGCGGCAAGCTCGACACCGCCATGCTCGTTGATCGCCGTCGCAACCGTCCTACGGAACATGTGGGGCGTGACTCCGGTGATGCCCGCGAGGTCGAGGACCTGTCGAAGTTGCCGGCGCACGTTGTTCGTCGTCACCGGCGTCCCTTTGCGCGTGCAGAACAGCAGCGCGTCCGGAGATGAGTCCTCCAGCCGCGCCAGCCGGCGGCGCACCGCCTCGGCGGTAAAGGAAGGGATCGCCACCGTTCGCCGGGACTTCGCCGTCTTGGGATGATCCTGGCGCAACGCCGACTCGCCGCGTTGGCTGACGATCGTCCCCGCGATGCGGATGGACGGTGTCGCGCTGGTCACGTCGACATCGCACCGGCGGATGGCTAGGACCTCGCCAATACGAGCCGAGGTGCCGAGCATCACCTCGACGATCGCGCCAAGCTGCCCGTCCGGGCGTGGTCCGGAGGATGAGCGCCCCGCCTCCCAATACGTAGTCGCCGCGCGCACCGCGTTCACCTCGGTCGGAGTCAATGCGCTCGGCGTCGAGGCCGGGCGGTGAAGTCGAGCCACGTGATCCATCGGGTTCCGCGGAAGCACCTCGTGCCTCACCGCCAAGCCGAGTGCCAGCCGCAGCACCACGCGTGCGTGCCTCGCGCGGCTGTAGCTCTGCTTCGCGAGCTGCTTGAGGAACTGGTCGCAACGGGCGACGCCGATCTCGCGCAGTGTGAGGCCCGCGAAGGCCGGGAGCACGAGCCTGTGCATGTCGCGCTCGTACAGCTGCAGCGTGCGCTTGGTCACCCGACCCTCGAGCTCGAGGTCCTCGAGCCAGTAGGCCACCAGGTCGGGGAACGGGCTCGCCGGCGACAGAACGGACTCGGCGGGCTGGAGCAGACTCCTTGCCGCAAGCTTCGCCTTGAGCGCACGCTCGGCCTGCTTGCGGGTGCTCGCGGTTGCCTGAACGAGGCGGCTCCTCCCATCCCAGTCGCGGTAGCGCGTCCGCGCAACCACACGCCCGTTCGGGGCGCCGAGGTAGCCGACTTCACCATAGGTGCCGATGTTCAGGCGCTCGCGTGCCATGAGGTCACCGCCCCTCGGAGGACGAGCCCTCGCGCTGCCCTTCGATCCACGTCCGCACATCGGAGACGGCGAACTTGAGGTGCTTGCCGAGGCGGTACGCGCGCGGGCCGACTCCACGACTGCGCCAGTCGTACACCGTCGAGACCGGCACGCCCAGGTAGGCAGCGAGCTCGGCTACGTCGAGCAGCGGCTCGAGGCCCCAAGAGTTGTCCACAGTGTGGCGTTCGGTGCTCATATCGCAGAGGTGCGGAGCACGCACCCACGACGTCTGGGACCAACTCGCACCGTCGCTCCGCTGCCGTAACGCGGCTTCGGATAGGGGCCTCAGCGAGGCCAAAGTGATGAGTAAAAGATGACTTGGTCACTTTTCACGTCCAATGAAGGTCGTGGAAACTCGCGAGTTACCAGGACTTTCACCGTCGGGGTGACAGGATTTGAACCTGCGACCCTCTGCTCCCAAAGCAGATGCGCTACCAAGCTGCGCCACACCCCGTTCGCGCCGGCGGCGGCGCGATGTCCCTCGCCGCAGCGAGGCTCCGCTACTCTAGTACGCGCCGAGCGCGCGTCAGCGCCGGTCGGCTTCGCGGGTGTAGCTCAATGGTAGAGCCTCAGTCTTCCAAACTGATGGTGCGGGTTCGATTCCCGTCACCCGCTCTCGCGCACAAGGCCCTCTCCGTCAGGTGGGGGCCTTCGTCGTCTGCGGGTCCGTGCACGCTGCGAGGTGCTCAGCGCCCGAATCCCGTGATTCCGAGCACTGAGGACCTCCTGGGGCGCGAAGTCGGGAGCGGGACCATGCGCACCGCTACAGCGCCGCCCACGCCTCGCGGCGCACCATCACCCGCTCGAGCGCACCGAGGAACCGCTCCACGGCGAGCGCGTCGATGGTGAGCGGCGGCTTGATCTTGAGGACGTTCTTGTGGTCCCCGGTCGGCTGCACGATCACACCCTCGAGCAGCATCGCCTCGCAGATCTCGCGCGCCGCGACCGGGTCCGGCGCGTCCGGACCACCGTCCACCACCTCGAGCCCCAGGTACAGGCCCATCCCGTGCACCTCTCCGAGCGCAGCGAATCGGGAGCACAGCTGCCGCATGCCGTCGGCGAGCAGCGCACCGACCACGCGCGCGTTCTCCTGTAGGCCGTCCTCGTCAAGCACGCGCAGCACCGTCGACCCGACCACGCAGCTCACGGGGCTGCCTCCCGCCGAGGAGAAGAAGGACCCCTCCACGGCGAACGCGTCCGCGATCGCGCGCGTGGTGATCACCGCCCCGAGCGGGTGGCCGTTGCCCATCGCCTTCGCGACCGCGATCACGTCGGGCACCACGCCCTGCTGCTCGAAGCCCCAGAAGTGCTCGCCTAGCCTGCCGTAGCTCACCTGCACCTCGTCCGACACGACCAGGCCGCCCCGCGCGCGCACCGCCTCCCACACCCCGGACAGGTAGCCGTCGGGCAGCAGGATCCCTCCGCCATTGCCGAAGATCGGCTCGGCGACCAGCCCCGCGAGCGCGACGCCCGCCGCGTCCAGCGCGGACAGCCGGTCGAGCGCATCGTCCAGATAGCGCCCCGCGTCGGCCCCGCGGTGGCGCCCGCGATAGGTGTTCGGCGCGTCCAGCAGATGAACCCAGGACGGCCGCGAATCAAGCGCCCCGGGGTTGTCCCCGAGCGACGTCGAGATCGCATCAGCCCCTACGGTCCAACCGTGATACGCCTCGGTGAGCGCGAGGACGTCGGTGCGCCCGGTCGCGGCGCGCGCGATCCGGATCGCGAGGTCGACGGCCTCGGAGCCGGAGTTGACCAGCAGCACGGTGTCGAGCCCCTCCGGAGCCCGCGCCGCCAGCGCCGCGGAGAGCTCCGCGACAGCCTCGTAGTGGAAGCGCGAGTTGGTGTTGAGGCGCCGCAGCTGACGGTCGACGGCCGCAGCGAGGAGGGGCTCGCCGTGGCCCAGGATCGCGACGTTGTTCACCATGTCGAGGTAGCCCCGACCCTCGGTGTCGAGCAGGTGGTGACGCCATCCGCGCTCGATCCGCGGCGGCGCGTCGTAGTAGTGCTCCTGCACACCGGCGAACGATGCGTCGCGCGCCTCCAGGAGGTCGCCCGCGGCGCGAAGGGACGATGCGGCGGCCGCCCGACCGAGCAGCGGCGAGGGGTCCGGGCACAGGCGGAGCCACGCCTCGGCATGCTCGGGCGTCACGGCCTCGGGCGGCGGCGATCCAGGCACCGCGCACACCTGGAGGTGGAAGGGGCCGTCCGCACGCGCGAGGAGCGTGCCCGTGACGATCTCCTGGTCCGCGCCCACCACCGTGGACACGCGCGAGAGGAATACCGTCAGCCCGGACTCGAGCTGGATCGCGACATCGAACCGGCCGTGCCGCGCAGCGAAGCCGGGGCCGGGGCTCCGGATCTCGGTGCCCGCGGACACGAGCACGTCGATGCCGAGCGCCACGGACCGCGGCGCATGCTCGCCGGTCGCCTCCGGCGTCAGCCGGCGCTCGCCGTGGCGCGTGACGGCCGCGCCCTCGCCGGCCGCCGCAGCGAGCACGTCTCGCGGCCAGGAACGCCAGAGCCACGCTCCCCCATCGGCGGCATCGCCGAGCACCGAGAGGTCCACCTCGGGCGCCTCCGCGAGCCCCGTCAGCATCGGCGCGAGGCCCTCGAACGTCACCGGTGCCGTCCGTCCGAGCCGCTGCATCAGCAGCAGCTCGGCCTCGTCGTACCCGAGCGAGAGAGCACGTTCGAGCATGCGGTCCTCGAGTGGGCGGCGCACGCGTGCGTAGTCGTTCGACGGGTCCTGAGCCAGCACGCGCTCCCCCGCCGCCGCGAGCACCACGGCCCGCGCGACCACGAGCGGCCAGACGGCGGAGACCTCGGACGCGGTGAGCGGCACCACGGCGTCGAACGCGGCGATGGCCGCGATCGCGTCCCCCACGGCGTCGCCGTCGTGCTGCAGCAGGGAGCACGCGAGGACGGCCACCTCAGCGACCCGCCACCCGTGCCCGAGGTCACCCAGGTCGATCACGCCCGCGATCGAACCGTCCGGCCCGACCACGACGTTGTCGGCGGTGAGGTCGCCGTGGATCGGCTGCACGCGCAGCGCATCGCGCGTGTGGGCGAGCTGGTCGAGCGCACCCTGAAGCACGCCACGGAGATCGCCCGCCCGCTCCGCTCCGAGGTGCGGCGCGCACCCCTCGAGCACCCGGCGCGCCTCGCGCAGGTCCCAGTCGCCGCCCTCGCCGAGCCCCCGGTGATCGAAGTCCGCGAGCGCGGCGACCACCGCGCCCGCCGTCGAGCCGAGCGCGGCGGGGAGCCCCTCGGGCAGCCGGGCGCCGCCCGGCGGGTCGCCCTCGAGGAAGTCGAGCAGCCGCGCGTGTCCCGCGCCGTCGAGCGGCACCACCGTGCGTCCGTCGCGCGCGGGATGCACGCGCGGCACCGCGACGCCGGCCGCAGCGAGGTGCGCGAGCGCCGCACCCTGCGCGTCGAGCTCGCCCACCGAGATCCCGGGATGCGAGACCTTGAGCAGGCGACGCCGCCCGTCCGCCAGCGCGAGGAGCACGTTGCGGTCCTCGTTCGAGCCGAGGTCGCGCGCATCGGCGACGTCGACGCCCCACTCGCGCGACGCGAGAGCGGTCAGGGCGGCGAGCGAGAGGTCGGCGGTCACGAGGCGCATCGTCTCACCCCGAGCAGCCCGCCGGCGCGACGCGCTCAGAAGAGCCCGAGCACCAGCCCCGCAAGACCGAGCGCCACCGTGTCGTGCGCCGCGTCGATGAGCGTCACCCCCGGGCTGCGCACCGCGAAGCCGTTGTGGAGCGCGTGCGCGCCGCCGCGGAACACGAGGCCGACGATCGCGCCGAGCAACAGCCCGCCCGACCAGTCGTCGACCCCGAGCCCGGCCATGAGCATCGCGAGAAGGATGACGCCGAGGATGTTCGCGAGGATGGTGCCGCCGAACGCCGCGCCCATGTTGGCATCCTTCATCAGGTCGTCCGTCACGCCTGCCTTGTCGCGCCACACCTTCCAGAAGCCGGCGGGCGAGTACCACCACCAGCCGAGCGCGAAGCTGACGATGAACGCCACCAGCACGCCGATCCACGAAATGCCCTCGAAGGTGAACCAGTCCATGACCCCTCCCCGGGTCCGCGGGCCGCGGCGCGTCCCCTCAGCGCGAGCCTAGACCCGCGCCGAGGCGCCGCGTCAGCCGGCGTCGTCCGTGTCCGGCCCCGTCTCCTCGTCGACATGCTCGGCGGCGCGCGCGATGTGCTCGAGGTCCTGCTCGAGCCCCTTCTGCGTCGCCTTCATCCCGGCCTTGCCGAACAGCACCCAGCCGAGACGCTGGGCGGGACCCGGGCTCGGCGTCTCCGCGCTGAAGTCGCACACGATGAGCGTGGCGCCGTCGCGGGGCTCGAGCGTGTAGACGGTGACGTACTCGGTGCCGCGCGACTCCGCGCGGATGGTGGTCGACACCGGGGCGTCCGCCGCCTCGACCCACATCTCCTCGGTCTCCTCGCGGCCCCACATCTTGCGGGTCTCGCGCCACCGCACCCCGACCTCGTAGCCCTCGCCCTCGAGGCGCTCGATGCGCAGGATCGACGGGATCACCTCGGTCGCGAAGTCGAGGTCCGTGATGACCTCCCACACGCGCTCGACCGCCGCCGCGATCTCGCGTTCCGCGCGCACGCTGTGCCCGACCATCGTCCATCCCCTCCTCGGCTCCGCCCAGGCTAACGCGCGGCGCCGCGCCCGGCGCGTCGAGCCTCAGGCGAAGTGCCTGGCAAGGTCGCCGATGTCCGCCTTGAGGCGCACCGTCCCTCCCAGGGAGAAGAACGTCGCGATGGCCTTGCGCATCGCCCGCTCCGCGAGCGACGGCTCCGGCTGGTAGACGTGGAACACGCGCTTGACCAGGGTGCCGCCCTCGATCTCCGTGAGGAACGTCGTGGAGGTGAACGTGCCGTCGGCGCCGACCCGCTCCTGGACGAGGCGCCGGAAGGGCTCGGCTGCGACCGTGGTGAGGCGCACCACCCCGGAGTCGCTCGCGGGGTCCTTCTCCATGAACTGCATGACGTGGCCGACCTCGCCCGGGACGCCCTCCTCGGTGACCGCCTGCGTCACCATCGAGAACACCTCGACGCGCAGCTCCGGCTCCGTCAGCGCGCGCCACACCTCGTCGGCGGGCGCGGGCACCACGCCCTCGCGCTCGACCGAGACATCCAGCGGCCCGGACATGACGCCTCCTCGGGGATCCCCGGGGGTCCGATTCGCCCCCGTTCGCCCCACCGTAATCGCTGGTGCGGCGGTACGTCAGCAGGGTTGCCCCGATCGCGGGCGCGGCGCTAGCCTGAGCGCGAAGCCCACGAAAGGTCCGGACGATGAGCATCGAGCGCTGCGCGACCCTCGCGCCCGCCTCTGCCGTCCGCCCGTGCGCTCTCGCCGACACCTGCTGCCGCTGCTGCGGCTGCTGCTGTCTGTAGAGCGCTGGCAAGCGCCGCCCGGTCCACGACCGGGCCCGCCCACCACCAGCGCTCGCCCCGGCATCGTCACCGATGCCCCTGCGTTGCACCCGGTCCCACCCATCTCTCAAGGGAAAGAGAAGCCATGGCTCGCATCTACGAGGACGCCACCGCCCTCATCGGCAACACCCCGCTGGTCAAGATCAACACGCTCACCGAGGGCGTCGACGCCACCGTGCTGGGCAAGCTCGAGTTCTACAACCCGGCCAACTCCGTCAAGGACCGCCTGGGCGTCGCCATCGTCGACGCCGCCGAGGCGGACGGCTCGCTCAAGCCCGGCGGCACCATCGTCGAGGCCACCTCGGGCAACACCGGCATCGCGCTCGCGATGGTCGGCGCGGCGCGCGGGTACAACGTCGTCCTGACGATGCCCGAGACGATGTCGAAGGAGCGCCGCGCGCTGCTGCGCGCGTTCGGCGCGGAGCTCATCCTCACCCCCGGCACCGAGGGCATGCGCGGCGCGGTCGAGGCCGCGAACAAGGTCGCCGAGGAGCGTCCCGGCTCGATCCTCGCGCGCCAGTTCGCCAACGAGGCGAACCCGGAGATCCACCGGAAGACGACCGCGATCGAGATCTGGGAGGACACGGACGGCGAGGTCGACATCGTCATCGCCGGCATCGGCACCGGCGGCACCATCACCGGCGTGGGCGAGGTCCTCAAGGAGAAGAAGCCCTCCGTCCAGATCATCGGCGTCGAGCCCGCGGAGTCGCCCATCCTCAACGGCGGTCAGCCGGGCCCGCACAAGATCCAGGGCATCGGCGCGAACTTCGTCCCCGAGATCCTCAACACCGAGATCTACGACGAGATCATCGACGTCGACGCCGAGACGGCCGTCGCGACCGCGCGTGCCGCGGCTCGCAAGGAGGGCCTGCTCGTGGGCATCTCCTCGGGCGCCGCGATCCACGCCGCCATCGAGGTCGCGAAGCGACCCGAGAACGCAGGCAAGACGATCGTCGCGATCATCCCGTCCTTCGGCGAGCGCTACCTGTCCTCGGTCCTCTACTCGGACCTCATGGATTAAACGCGCGCCCGCGCGCGTTCCGCAGTCCAGTCCCCACCCGGAAGGTATCCACATGGCTCGCGAGATCGGCGTCTTCGCCCGCATGATCGAGGATGTCCGCACCGCCAAGCGACGTGACCCCGCCGCACCCGCGTGGTGGGTCATCGCAGGCTCCTACCAGGGAGTCCACGCCGTCTGGTACCACCGGGTGGCGCACTGGCTGTGGAACCGGGGCGCGCACTCGTACGCGCGCCTCGTCTCCCAGTACGCCCGCCGCGCCACCGGGATCGAGATCCACCCCGGCGCCCACCTGGGCCGGCGGGTGTTCATCGACCACGGCATGGGCGTGGTGATCGGCGAGACCGCGGTGGTGGGCGACGACGTGCTCATGTTCAACGGCATCAACCTGGGCGGCACCACGATGAGCCCGGGCAAGCGCCACCCCACCATCGGCGATCGCGTGGTGATCGGGGCGGGAGCCAAGGTGCTCGGCCCGCTGCGCGTCGGCCCCGACGCGCGCATCGGCGCCAACGCCGTGGTGGTCAAGGACGTGCCGGACGGCGCGACGGCCGTGGGCATCCCCGCGGTGATCCGCAACCACCCCGGGGCCACCGAGGCCTCGACCGCGGCATCGTCCGTCGACTCGGGCGACTCGCACCGCCACCCCGACCCGGACGCCCCGCCGGTCCAGTCCCACGAGCCGGCGATGTACTACATCTGAGCCGGGTACCGAGGGCCCTCGCCGCACGGCGGGGGCCCTCGTCGCGTCCCTAGACTGGGACCAATCCCCCGCACCACTACAAGGAGTGTCGATGAAGACGTTCACCCTGCCCGGAACCGAGATCACCGTGCCCGCGGTGGTGCTCGGCCTCATGCGCATCGTCGAGAAGTCCGACGAGGAGGTCCGCACGCTGGTCAAGACGGCCCTCGAGTCCGGCATCGACTTCATGGACCACGCGGATCTCTACGGACCGCCGTACCACGGGTGCGAGCGCCGCTTCGCGGAGGCCCTCCGCCTCTCCCCGAGCGAGCGCGAGTCCCTCACCATCCAGACCAAGTGCGGCATCCGCCAGCCCGGACCGTACTTCGACTTCTCCTACGAGCACATCGTCGAGTCCGTCAACGGCTCGCTCGCGGCGCTCGGCACCGACTACCTCGACATCCTGCTGCTGCACCGCCCCGACGCGCTGGTGGAACCGGACGAGGTCGCGCGCGCGTTCGACGATCTGCACGCGGCCGGCAAGGTGCGCCACTTCGGCGTCTCGAACCACACGCCCGGCCAGATCGAGCTGCTCAGGCGCTCGGTCACGCGGCCGCTCGTGGCCAACCAGATCCAGCTGTCGGTCACGCACGCGCCGTCGATCGCGAGCGGGATCGCGATGAATATGGGCGACCTCGATCAGTCGATCGACCGCGACAACGGCATCGTCGACTACTGCCGCCTGCACGACATCACGATCCAGGCATGGTCGCCGTTCCAGGCGCGCTTCTTCGACGGGCCGTTCCTGGGCAACCCCAAGTACGCCGAGCTCAACGCCGTGATCGACCGCCTCGCATGGAAGTACGAGGTCCCCGCCGAGGCCATCGCGGTCGCGTGGCTCACCCGCCACCCCGCGCGCATGCAGGTGGTGCTGGGCACCACCACCCCGTCGCGCGTCGAGGGCGCGGCGAAGGGCGCCGACGTGCACCTCTCGCGCGCCGAGTGGTACGAGATGTTCCGCGCGGCCGGGTATACCGTCCCCTGACCGCGGGACGATGCGCGACGCCCCGGCCGCCGTCATGGCGACCGGGGCGTCGTGCGTCGGCGGTGCGGGCTACGCCGCGAACGAGCGGAGCATCCACGCCGCCTGCTCGTGCGCCGCGAGGCGCGCGTTGAACAGGTCCGCGGTGGCGCCGTCGCCGGCGTCCTCGGCGACCTCGACCAGCGGGCGGACCAGGCGCGCGAGCGTCTCGTGGTCGCGGGCGAGGTTCTCGACCATCGACATGGCGTCGGTGGTGCGCTCGTTGTCCGTGATCGACGCGTGCTCGAGGAACTCCGCGAACGAGCCCGGCGCGCCCGAGCCGAGCGCGCGCATGCGCTCCGCGAGGACGTCGGCGGCGGCCCACAGCTCCTGGTACTGCTCCTCGAACATGAGGTGCAGGGAGCGGAAGTGCGGCCCGACCACGTTCCAGTGGTAGCCGTGCGTCTTGAGGTACAGCGTGAACGTGTCGGCGAGGACCTGCGCGAGGCCCGCGTTGATCGCCTTGAGATCGTCCGCCTTGATCCCGATCTTCGGGCTCGACTCGGTGGTACGGATCGGCGTCGTGGCAGCCATGTCTCCTCCTCCTGGGGGTGTCCGCGGCGCCGCCGGGGTGGGGCGCCGTCCGCACGTGCCAACCGTGCCGGCGCGCCCGGCATTCCCCGCCGATCGCGCCTCCCGCGCGGCGCCGGGCCACGCATCGTCCACCCGCACCCTGCCGGAATGACCCGATCGCCTGATACGTTCCGGAGCCATGGAGCACATCAGCCTCGACCCGCATCGCAAGGCCGCCGCCGAGTCCTGCCCCGCCCCCGCCTACTCGGATGCGCCCGGTGACGACGAGCTCGCGCTCGCGCTCGCGCGCACCCGCCGCGTCGCCATCGTCGGCGCCTCGCCCAACCCCTCGCGCACCAGCTACCAGATCGCGGTCTGGCTCATGGAGCACACGCCCTACGAGCTGTACCTGGTCAACCCCGCCGCCTCCGGCGAGGAGATCCTGGGCCACGGCTTCTACGACTCGCTCGGAGACATCCCCGTCGCGATCGACCTCGTCGACGTGTTCCGCCGCCCCGAGCACACCCCCGCCGTCGCCACGGCCGCGGTCGACGCGAAGGCGAAGGCCCTGTGGCTGCAGCTCGGCATCACGCACCCGGATGCGATGGCCGGCGCCCGCGCGGCAGGCATGCTCGCCGTCCAGAACCGCTGCATCAAGGTCGAGTACCGCCGCCTCGAGGACCGCATCGAGTCCTTCCGCGCGCTCTGACGCGGGCGACTCGCCGCGCCGCCGCTGCGCCGCGCATCGTCCCGGATGACACCATGGCGATATGTCCGTCACACCCGGGTATCGCCTGGTCTCCCTCGCCCCTGACCGTGCGGGCGAGATGCTCGCAGTCAACACGTGGGCCTTCACCGGCGAGATGCGCGCCGAGGACCAGGAGGCGTACGCGTCCGAGATCCCCTTCTCGCGCACCCGCGCGATGGAGATCGTGGACCCGACCTATGGCGAGGTCGGCGGCCTCGCCGGCGTCGCCGCGTCGTACACCTACCGGATGCGCGTGCCCGGCGGGGCGCTCGTGCCCGTCGCGGGCCTGACCTGGGTCGGCGTCCACCCGGGCCACCGCCGCCGCGGGCTGCTCCGCGCGATGATGGGCGACCACCTCGCCGACGCTCGCGCGCGCGGCGAGGCGGCCTCCGCGCTGTACGCCGCCGAGACCGAGATCTACCAGCGCTTCGGCTACGGGCTCGCCGCACGCCAGCTCGACCTGCGGCTCTCGCGCGGCGCGGCCCTGCGCGACGTCCCGGGCGCGGACGGCCTGCGCGTGCGCCTCGAGGACGCGAGCCTCGCGCGGCACGGCGGCGCCGTCGCGGCGATCCAGCGGCGCATCGAGCGCCCGGGCACCCCCACGCTCGACCACGACGAGGCGCTCCGCGCGCGGTTCGCGGACCCGGTCGCGCACCGCCGCGACAGCGAGCGCATGCGGATCCTGCTGATCGAGGAGGCGGGCGGAGAGCCCGTCGCGTACGCGTTCTTCCGGCGGTCGGGCACGTGGGACGAGGACGGCGTCCCCGGCGGCAAGGTGCACGTGTGGTCGAGCGGCGCGATCGGCGCCGCCGCGACGCACCGCCTGTGGTCCGTGCTGCTCGACCTGGACCTCATGGGCACGGTCGAGGCCTCACCGCTCGCGCTCGACGATCCGCTGCTGTGGCTCCTCAAGGATCCTCGCGGCGCCCGCGCACGCCTGCGCGACAACGTCTGGCTGCGCATCGTCGACGTGCCGGCGGCGCTCACGGCGCGCGAGTACCTGTGCCCCGTCGACGCGGTGATCGAGGTCTCGGATCCGCTGTTCCACGACAACGCCGGCCCCTGGCGCATCACGTCGCGCGAGGGCACGGGGCATGTCGAGTCCGCGCCCGGCGCGACACCCGACCTGGTGCTCGGGGTGCAGGAGCTCTCGGCCGCCTACCTGGGCGGGGTGAGCCTGACGGCGCTCGCCTCGGCCGGCCTGATCGAGGAGCGGTCGCCCGGCGCGGTGCGCGCCCTCGCCGCGGCGTTCGAGTCGACGTCCGCGCCGGTGTGCAACCTGTTCTTCTGAGGTCGGGTGCGCCGCGACGTCAGCGGCGCGCCTCGAAGTCCTTCATGAGGTCGATGCGCCGCTGGTGACGCTCGTCGCCCGAGAACGGCTCGGCGATGAACGCGTCGGCGATCGCGGTGGCCTCGTCGAGCGAGTGCATGCGCGCGCCGATCGAGCCGATCTGCGCATCGTTGTGCTGGCGCGCGAGCCTGGCGGTCTCGACCGACCAGATGAGCGCGGCCCGGATGCCGGTGACGCGGTTCGCGGCGAGCTGCTCGCCGTTGCCCGAGCCGCCGATGACGATCCCCAGGTCGGCGCCGTCGCTCGCGGCCACGGCCTCGGCGGCGGCGATGCACATCGGCGGGTAGTCGTCGAGCGCGTCGTACTCGTGGGCCCCGTGGTCGACCACGTCGTGCCCGGCGTCGGTGAGGTGCGAGACGAGGTGCTGCTTGAGCTCGAAGCCGGCGTGGTCCGCGGCGATGTGGAGGCGCATGGGCCCATTGTGCCAGCGTGCGCGAGGGTCTCTGACGTGCCGCTCCCGCCAGAGAGGACTCGCCGACGGGAGCGGCACCGGAGATGCGTCAGCGGCCGCCGATCGGCGTGTTCTGGTAGGCCGCGAAGAGCCAGCGTCCGCCGGTCCTGTGAGCGACCAACGAGTAGACGGTGCGCTTGTTGCCATCGCTCGACCGGTGGTCGAGGTACTCGATGTGGCCATGCGCGATCAGCAGCGCGACGTCCGTGGTGATGAAGCGGATGCTGTCGATCACCCCGACCAGACGGCTGTCGCGTGCCCAGGCGCCGAAGATGATCTGGTGGCCGTCCACGATCTCCTTCCAGCCGCGCTCGATCATCCCGTTCGCGATGATGTAGTCGGCGTCGGGGGTGAAGCACTCGGCGTACGCGGGCGCATCGCCCCAGGCGTCGATCATTCGCTGGTAGTGATCGCGGATCGCGACCTCGTCCGCATATGTCACGTCGATGGACATGTTGTCTCCTTCGCTCGTCGGACCAGGCGGGCCCCGGACGGCGACGGGTGCGCAGGGGCCGCGGCACGGATGTGCGCCTGGCGGAAATCCTGCGGGGCGGGCGTCATGCTCGCTGGAGGACCGACTCATCGATCCCTTCGGAGCTCGCGCTCCTAGACATTGGTCTCCGCCGCCGATGCTAGCGCCTCGCCGTGAGCGAAACCGCCCCCGGCATGTCGGCGCCCGCCCGTAGGGTGGCCCCATGACGCTTCGCACCGGCATCGACCAGTCCGAGTTCTCCCCGACCGTCCGCCCGCAGGACGACTTCTTCCGGTACGTCTCCGGGCCCTGGGAGGACACCCACGAGATCCCGGGCGACCGCTCCGCGGACGGCTCGTTCTACACGCTGCGCGACGAGGCCGAGAAGCAGGTCCGCGTCATCATCGAGGAGGCGGAGCGCACCTCGCAGATCGGCGCGCTGTACGCGAGCTTCATGGACGTCGAGCGCGCCAACGCGCTCGGCACCGCGCCGCTCGAGCCCGACCTCGCGAGGATCGAGGCCGCCGCCAGCCATGAGGAGCTCGCGCGCGCCATGGGCGAGCTCCAGCGCGACGGGGTGTCGGGCGCCGCCGGCTACTACGTGTTCGCGGACCGGCTCGATCCCGATCGCAACGTCGTCTACCTGGGCCAGTCCGGCATCGGCCTGCCGGACGAGGCCTACTACCGGGAGGACGCGCACGCCGACGCCCTCGCGAAGTACGTGGCCCACGTCGACCGCATGGCGGGTCTCACGGGCCTCGCGTTCGACTCGTCGACCGTGGTGGGCCTCGAGACCGCGATCGCGCGCGAGCACTGGGACGTGGTGAAGACCCGCGAGGCCGAGCTCACCCACAACCCGACCACGCTCGCCGGGCTGGTCGCGGACGCGCCCGGCTTCGCGTGGGACGTGTGGGCCGACGCGATCCGCCTCCCGGAGTCCGCGCACGGGCTCCTCGTGGTGGGCGAGCCCAGCTACTTCACGGCCTTCGCGAAGATCTGGGCCGAGACGGACCTCGACAGCTGGAAGGCGTACCTGCGCTGGCGCATCGTGAACTCGCGAGCCGCGTACCTCACCGAGGAGCTCTCCAAGGCGAACTTCGACTTCTACGGCACCGTGCTGAGCGGAGCGACCGAGCAGCGCGAGCGCTGGAAGCGCGCGGTCGGCCTGGTCGAGGGCGTCGTGGGTGAGCTGGTGGGCCGCGAGTACGTCGCGCGCCACTTCCCGCCGGAGTACAAGGCGCAGATGGACCAGCTGGTGGGCCACCTCATCGAGGCCTACCGGGTCTCGATCGAGGCCCTCGACTGGATGACGCCCGAGACCAAGGACAAGGCGCTGGAGAAGCTGCGCCAGTTCACCCCGAAGATCGGCTACCCCGACAAGTGGCGCGACTACACCGGGCTTTCGGTCGACCCTGACGACCTGGTGGGCAACCTCCGCGCCGCGAGCGCGTTCGAGGAGGACTGGGAGTGGGCGAAGATCGGCCAGCCGGTCGACCGCTCCGAGTGGCTCATGACGCCGCAGACCGTCAACGCGTACTACCTGCCGGTCGCCAACGAGATCGTCTTCCCCGCCGCGATCCTCCAGCCGCCGTTCTTCCACCCGGAGGCGGACGCCGCGGTCAACTACGGCGGCATCGGCTCCGTGATCGGGCACGAGATCGGCCACGGCTTCGACGACCAGGGCTCGAAGTACTCGGGCACCGGAGCGCTCGAGGACTGGTGGACCGAGGCCGACCGCGCGGCGTTCATGGAGCGCGCGAAGAAGCTGATCGAGCAGTACAACGGCTACTCGCCGCGCCAGCTCGACGGCTCGCACCACGTCAACGGCGCGCTCACCGTGGGCGAGAACATCGGCGACCTCGCGGGCGTCGAGATCTCCCTCAAGGCCTACGAGATCGCGCTCGGTCACCCGATCGACGAGGCGCCCGAGCTCGACGGGCTCACCGCCGTCCAGCGCTTCTTCATCGGCTACGCGCTCACCGAGCGCATGAAGGTCCGCTCCGAGGCGCTCGTGACGCGCCTCGCGACCGACCCCCACTCCCCCAGCGAGTTCCGCGTCAACGGCATCGTGCGCAACATGGACGCCTGGTACGGGGCCTTCGATGTCGCGGCCGAGGACGAGCTGTGGCTCGAGCCCGAGGAGCGCGTCTCCATCTGGTGACCGTCGGGCCCCCCCGGCCCGCGCGCCTCGCCCTCCGGTGCTACAACGAAGGGGGCGGGACGATGCGGACGGGGGGGCTCCGACATGCGCACACGAGCAGCGGCGCGGCGAGCGACGGCCGTCGCGGTCGCCGTCGCGGCGGCGACCGGGATCGCCGCATGCGGAGGCGGCGAGGCGCCGCCCTCGGTGGACCAGGTGGTCTCGGAGGACTCGAGCCCGTCCTCGGGCGGCGGGGCGTCGGACGATGCGCCGGCATCCGGGGGCGACACCGCCGCCTCCGGCGATCGCGACGTGTGCGCGCTGGTGAGCCCCGCGGACCTCGAGGAGATCACCGGCCTCACGTTCGAGGAGGGCGTCTTCGACACGGACCTGTCGAGCGACGCGCAGCTGGTGTGCAACTGGACGCACGGCGGCGACCAGCTCGCCATCGTGCAGGTCCTCGTGCTGCCCGACGTGGGCGACGTGGTCCGCTCTCAACGCGACACCGCCGAGGAGTGGATGGGCGCGACCACGGACGTCGAGGTCGCGGGGGCCGCGGACGCGTACGCGCTCGCATCCGGCTCGATCCTGGGCATGCGCGTGGGGCAGGACTTCGTGCAGGTGTCCTACATGGAGGCCAGCGGCGACGATGTCACGGGCACCACGGTCGCGATCGCCGAGGCCGCGATCGGGAACCTCTGACGGCGGATGCGACGCTATCGCGCAAGGTAGACCCGCACCTCCCACGGACCGAGCGGGATCTCACCCGACCCCGCCGGGTACGGGGTCGCCGCCGAGCCGAGGTTGTGCAGCACCAGCGACCCGTGCGTGCCGTCGACGCGCGCGGCCGCGTCGGCGCCCGACAGGTTGGCCGCCACCGTGAGCACCGTCGTGCCGAGCGCGCGGCGGTAGGCGAACACCTGAGGATGGTCGGGCAGCAGCATCTCGAAGGTGCCATGCGCGACCACCGGCTCGGCGTGCCGGAGAGCGATGAGCGCGCGGTAGAACGATGCGACGGAGTCGGGGTCGCCGCGCTGCGCCTCCGCGTTGAGCCAGGTGTGGTTCGGGGTCGCGGGCAGCCACGGGGTGCCCGTGGTGAAGCCGGCGTGCGGCGAGGCGTCCCACTGCACCGGGGTGCGGGCGTTGTCGCGGCTCATGGCCGCGAGCCCGTCGAGGATGCGGGCCTCGGGGACGTCGATCTCGCGGAGCTCGTCGTAGGCGCCGAGGGACTCGATGTCGCGGTACTGGTCGATCGAGGTGAAGCCGGCGTTCGTCATCCCGAGCTCCTCGCCCTGGTAGACGTACGGGGTCCCCCGCTGGAGGTGGAGCACGGCCGCCAGCGCCTTGGCGGAGGCGGCCCAGTGGTCGCGGTCGTCGCCGAAGCGCGACACCACGCGCGGCTGGTCGTGGTTGTCCCAGTACAGCGAGTTCCAGCCCCGCTCGCCGAGCGCGGCCTGCCAGCGCGCGAGGATCGCCTTGAGGCGCACCAGGTCGAGCGGCTGCGGGTCGAACTTGCCGAGCGGCCCGTGGTCGACGTCGACGTGCTCGAACTGGAAGACCATGTCGACCTCGGCCCGCGCCGGATCGGTGAAGAGCACCGCATCGTCGACGGTGACGCCCGGCGTCTCGCCGACGGTGAGGAGGCGGCCCTCGCGGCCCGCGAACACCTCGCGATGCATCTCCTGGAGGAACTCGTGGTTGCGCGGCCCGCACGCGTACAGCGGGAAGCCGTTGCCCAGCCCGCCCGGCAGCGGTTCGCCGTCACGCAGCGGCAGCTCCTTCGAGATGAGGTTGATGACGTCCATGCGGAAGCCGTCGACGCCGCGGTCGAGCCAGCGGTTCATCATCGCGTACACGGCCTGGCGGACCTCGGGGTTCTCCCAGTTGAGGTCCGGCTGCTTGGGGTGGAAGAGGTGGAGGAAGTACTCGCCGGACTCCTCGTCGAACGCCCACGTCGATCCCGAGAAGAAGGCGCGCCAGTTGGTGGGCTCGGCGCCCGGCGCACCGGGCTCGAAGCCGTCGCGCGGCGGGCGCCACCAGTACCAGTCGCGCTTGGGGCTGCGCACGGACGACCGCGACTCGAGGAACCACGGGTGCTCGTCGGAGGTGTGGTTGACCACCAGGTCCATCACGAGCTTCATGCCGCGCGCGTGCACCGCGGTGAGGAGCTCGTCGAAGTCCTCGAGCGTCCCGAACGTCGGGTCGATCGCCTCGTAGTCGGAGATGTCGTAGCCGTTGTCGGCCTGAGGCGACGCGTAGATGGGCGACAGCCAGATCACGTCGACGCCCAGCCACTCGAGGTGGTCGAGGCGGCGGAGGATGCCGCGGAGGTCCCCGATGCCGTCGCCGTCGGAGTCCTGGAAGCTGCGCGGATACACCTGGTAGACCACGGCGGACTTCCACCAGTCGTCGCTCACGGGAGGCTCCTCTCGGCGTCGGGCGGGGCTCTGACCACCCTAGTGCGGGCGCCGCGCGGGCGCGCCGCGCGGGCGCGCCGCTCGGCTGCGCTCGGCTCAGCTCTGCGCGGCTCAGCTCTGCTCGACGAGCCCTTGCGACAGCTCCTCCAGGAACGCGGCGAAACCCGCGTCGGCGTCGATCCTGTCGCGCAGGTCCGCGGCCTGCGCCGCCGCCGCGCGCAGCGTGTCGGCATGCGCGGCGACGAACTCGGCCACGACGGCGTCGCTCCAGGCGGCCTCGGTGTCCGACAGGTCCGTGAGGCATGGGAACACGGCGTCGTAGCCTCCCGGCAGCTCCTCCGCGAGCTCGATGTCGCCATCGGCCGCGGGATCCACGT
Organism: Demequina iriomotensis; assembly: GCF_000971395.1. Lineage (GTDB taxonomy): Bacteria > Actinomycetota > Actinomycetes > Actinomycetales > Demequinaceae > Demequina > Demequina iriomotensis. The sequence goes on from NZ_BBME01000023.1 coordinate 18,342, forward strand.
CCATGTCGAGGCCGTTGCCGCGGACGCACACGGTGAAGGCCGCGCGCGCCTGGGCGAGCTCCGGCGTCTCGCGCACCCCGGCGAGCTCCGTGGCGAGCTCCTGGGCGAGCGCCTCGCTCGGCAGGTCCACGTCGAGCTCCTCGAGCCCGCGCGCGTAGCACCCGCCGGGGTAGGCGTCGGCGTTCCAGTAGGACGTGGAGGGGCGGGTGTACTGCTCGAAGCCCATGCCGAAGTCCGCGAAGCGGTCGACGAGCGCGTCGCCGTAGTACGCGCGGTACTCCTCGAACGCCCGCACGTGTCCCAAGTCGCGCAGGCGAGCGTCGTTCGCTGCGGGGCTGGTGAACGGCGCCCGCAGGAACGCGAGCGGGTCGCCGCCCGCGTAGCCGAGGTCCTCGACGGCGGCGGCCGTCGCGACGCCCAGGTCGCGCACCTCGAGCAGCCAGGCGAAGCCCGCGTCCTCCATGCACCGCTGTGCCGCGACGCCCGCGCGCCAGTTCTCCCACAGCGTGATGGCGGAGGCGGGGTCCTCGTACAGCCCCGCGTGGAGCGCGAAGTAGGGCACCGCGGCCAGCTCCGCGTCCGTCAGGGTCGCCGCGGCCGGCCGGAGGGACGCCGCAGGCGCGGCACCGTCGGTCGCCGCGTCGCCGGGGCTCGCGGCCGCCGCCGCGGGCGACGCGCCGCCGATCCCGCCGTCGGCGTCCACCGGCACGCCCGAGCACGCCGCCAGCGCAATGGCGAGGACCAGGGCGATCGCGGCCGAGAACGTTCCCCTCATGGCGCCCGACCCTAGCGTCACCCGGCGGTTCAGCCGCTCTGCTCCGCCGCGAGCCTCGCGTACAGGCCGCCCCGCGCGAGCAGCTCCTCGTGGGGTCCCGTCTCCACGATGCGCCCGTCCTCGACCACGTGGATGACGTCGGCGCCCTTGATGGTGGACAGACGGTGCGCGACCACCAGCGTGGTGCGTCCCTGGGCCGCGCGGTCGAGCGCCGCCTGCACCACGCGCTCGGACACGGTGTCGAGCGCGCTGGTCGCCTCGTCGAGCAGCAGCACCGGCGGGTCCTTGAGGAGCACCCGCGCGATCGCGACGCGCTGCTTCTCGCCTCCCGAGAGCCGGTAGCCGCGCTCGCCCACGATCGTGTCGTAGCCGTGCTCGAACGACGCGATCGCGTCGTGGATGTTGGCGCGCCGGCACGCGTCCTCGAGCTCGGCATCGGTCGCATCGGGTCGGGCGTAGCGAAGGTTCTCCGCGATCGTCGCGTGGAACAGGTAGGTCTCCTGGGACACGACGCCGATGTGCTCGACCACCGACTCGTGACGCAGCCGTCGCACGTCCTCGCCCGCGAAGAGCACCGCTCCCCCGGTGGCCTCGTGCAGCCGCGCGGCGAGGTAGACGATGGTGGTCTTGCCCGCCCCGGACGGCCCCACGAACGCGTGCGTGGTGCCGGGCTCGACCCGGAACGAGACCCCGTCGAGGGTCGCGCGCGCGTCCTGACGGGCGCCCGGGTAGCGGAACTCGACGTCGCGGAACTCGACGGCACCGAGAGGCCCCGGCGCGCGCTCCACGCCCACCGCATCGTCCGCGTCGCGGATGGCGGGCTCGAGGTCGAGGTACTCGAAGATGCGCGCGAACAGCGCGCGCGACGTCTGCACCTCGAGCGCGACGCGCATGAGCGCCATGAGCGGGAACAGCAGGCGCGACTGCACGGCGGTGAACGCGACGATGGTGCCCGCGGTGAGGACGGTGGAGCCCTGCGAGATGAGCAGGCCCGCCGCGAGGTAGATCACGGCCGGCACCGACGACATCACGATGGTGACGAGCCCGAAGAACCACTGCCCGGTCATGGCCTGCTGGACCTGGAGCCGGATCTGGGTGGCGTTCTCCGCCTGGAACCGCTCGGTCTCGAGGCGCTGGCGGTTGTAGACCTTGGACAGCAGGATGCCGCTCACCGAGAGCGTCTCCTGCGTGATCGCGGTGAGCTCCGACAGCGACTCCTGCGTGCGCGCGGCGATGCGCGCGCGGACGCGCCCCACGCGCCGCTGCACCGCGACGAGCGCGGGCATGAGGATGACCGCGAGCACCGTGAGGCGCCAGTCGAGCAGGATCATCGCGACGAGGCTCGCGGCCACCGTCACCGTGTTCCCGACGATGCTCGACACGAACGTGGTGAGCACGCCGGAGACGCCGCCCACATCGTTCTGCAGGCGCGACTGGATGACGCCTGTCTTGGTGCGCGTGAAGAACGCGAGCTCCATCGACTGCAGCCGCGCGAACAGCCGTTCGCGGAGGTCCCCGGTGACCCGGTTGCCCACCGACGAGGTGAGATAGGTCTGCCAGACTTGCAGCCCGGCGGCGACGATGTAGATCGCGATCATGACGGCGACCAGCTCCGCGAGCAGGCCCACCTGCACGGCACCCCCGTCCGGGAACAGCGCATCGTCGAAGATCCGCTCGACGATGAGGGGCGGCACCACCGTGGCGGCCGCGGCCACCACGACGAGCGCCGCGGTGGTGAGCAGCGCGCCGCGGTACGGCCGGAAGAGCGCCACCACGCGGGGCCACAGGTCGGGGATGTCCGGCGCCTCGGCGTTGAGCGCGCGCTGCGCCTCCTCGTCGAAGCTCGCGAGCCGCATGCCGTTCTTGCCGCCGCCCATGGCGGCGCGGCGGCTGCCGGCGGGGGCGGGATGGCTCATGCAGAGAGCCTAGGACCTGCGTGCGACACTGACGCCATGCCCGTCCCCCTCCCGTCGATCGCCTTCTTCGAGCCCCGGATCCCGGAGAACACCGGCAACGCCATCCGCCTGTCGGCCGTCACCGGCGCCCCGCTGCGCCTCATCGAGCCGCTGGGCTTCGAGCTCGAGGACTCGAAGCTGCGCCGCGCGGGCCTCGACTATCACGACCTCGCGAACGTGACGGTGCACGCCGACCTCGACGCGCTGCTCGAGGCGCTCCCCGACGCCCGCGTCTACGCGTTCACCGCGCGGGCCGACACCGTCTACACCGATGTCGCGTACGCGCCCGGCGACGTGCTGCTCTTCGGCCCCGAGCCCACCGGGCTGCCGGACGCGGTCCTCGACCACCCGCGCATGACCGCGTGGGTGCGCATCCCCATGCTGCCCGGCCGGCGCTCGCTCAACCTCTCGAACGCCGCGGCGATCGTGGCGTACGAGGCCGCGCGGCAGCTGGGCTTCTCCGACATGGAGTAGCGGCCGCGGCTCAGATCCCCAGCTCGAGCAGGTCCGCGGCATACGGCTCGCCCGCGACGCGCGCGAACGCCTCCATGCCCACGCGCAGGGCCTCGCGATCCGCCGGCGCCATCGCGTCGATCACCTCCGCGATCATGGCGCGGCGCCGCTCGGTCACCGTGGCGACCAGGCGCGAGCCCGCGGGGGTGAGGCCCACCCGGACCTCGCGCCGGTTCTCGGGCACCGCCGCGCGCGCGATCCAGCCGCCGTGCTCGAGCCTCTCGACGGTGCGCGTCAGCGTCGAGGGGTGGACGCCGATGCGCTCGGCCAGGTCCCCCATCCGCGACGTCCCTCCCTGGGACAGGACCACCAGCACCCGGAACTGCGGCACCGTGACCTCCGCGAGCGCGGGCACCAGCGAGCGTGCGACGATCCCGAGGAGCGCGCGCGAGCTCGCGAGGGTGGACTCGGTGGCGGGGCTCGCATCGTCGGGCACGCCCCTACGGTAGTCCCGCCGCCGCACGGGTCGCGCGCCGCCGACGCGCCGTCCCGACGTCACCTGGGCCGTCACCGGGCGCGGCCGCGCGGATGCTAGCGTCATCGTGATCGAAGGGACCCCCATGACGCATCGTCTCCTGCCTGCCTGCGTGGCCGCCGTCACCGGCGTCGCGCTCCTCGCGGGGTGCACGCCGCTGAGCAGCGGACCGGACGCGAGCGCCTCGGCGACCCCGTCGACGGAGCCGACGACGACGGTGCTCGCCACCGCGCCCGCGGGGACCCCCGACCCGTGCGCCATGATCGGCGCCGAGCGCGCCTCCGAGATCCTGGGCACCGAGATGAGCGCGGGCGAGTTCGACGCGGGCGTGTCCTCGGACGGCCGGAACATCTGCGAGTGGCGCCCGGCGAACGAGGAGAAGTCCGAGCCGCGCCTCCAGGTCGAGGTCAACTGGGCCTTCCCCGACGCCGCGGAGCACCGCGCGCTCGCCGAGGAGGTGTTCGGCGCGACCTCGGACCTCGACCGCGAGATCGAGGGCGCGAGCGACGTCTACACCAGCCCGGGCCGCCGCACGCTGGGCATGACCGTCGGCGACTACTTCGTCAAGGTGTCCTACATCAAGCCGAAGGCGAAGAAGAAGGTCGCGCTCAACGCCTGCGTGGACGCGGCGCGCGAGATCGCCGCCGGGCTGTCCGCCTGACCCGGCCGGTACCGCACGCCTACGGCGTCGGCGCCTGGGCGTCGTAGTCGCGCCACGCCCGCTGCGCGCGGGTGAGGATCGCGATGAGGCCGATGATCGCGACGCCGCCCAGCAGCGGCGGGCACCACAGCGCGGTGACGGCGGCGAGCGCGCCCGCGTACATGTCGCCTAGGCGCGGACCGCCCGTGACCACCACGATGAACACGCCCTGGAGCCTGCCGCGCATCTCGTCGGGCGCGGCCTGGATGATCATCGTCTGACGGAAGATCGCGCTGACCTCGTCCGAGGCGCCCATCCCGGCCATGCACAGCGACAGCAGCGCGAGCATCGACAGATCGGTGCCCGACCAGCCCTCGCCCGCCGCGTGACCGGTCCGCGAGGCGAGCAGCGCCGTCACGCCGAACAGGCCGACGAACAGCCCGTACACCTGGATCGCCCGCGAGATCGCGACGCCGTGGCGGTGCACGCGCCCCACGGGCCCCGAGAACAGGCTGGTGAGCATCGTCCCGATCGCACCCGCCGCGGTGAGCGCGCCGACCGTGAGCGCACCGCCGCCGATCACCAGCGCGCCCAGCGCGGGGAACAGCACGTACGGGCGCCCGAACGTCATCGCGACGATGTCGACGATGAAGCTCATGCGGATGTTCGGCGCGTGGCGCAGGAACGACAGCCCCTCCTTGAGGACGTGCCACCCCGCCTCCACCGGCTCGCCGAGCCGCGGCAGCGGCGGCAGCATCCAGATGCCCAGGAAGCCGGCGGTGAACAGCACAGCATCGACGGCGAAGGTCCACGGCAGGCCGATGCCGGCGGCGAGCACGCCCGCGAGCGCCGGCCCCACGGTGAGCATCGCGCCGAACGAGATGCCGTTGAGGGCGGTCGCGCGGCTGATCATGTCCTCGGGAAGGATGCGCCCGATCACGGATCCGCGGGTCGCGCTCGCGATGGTCGAGGCGATCGCGTTGACGGTGGTCACCAGGTAGAACGGCCAGACCACGGCGTTGCCGCCCGCCTGCTGCAGGTGCAGATCCCAGAAGGACAGGACCACGAGCGAGAGCGTCGACGCCCATGACACCAGGGACGATGCGATGAGCACCTTCCTCCGGTCGAAGACGTCCGCGATCATCCCGCCCCACAGGCCGGCGATGATCATCGGCACCAGGGAGATGCCGCCGACCAGGCCGACCGCGAAGGTGGAGCCCGTGATGTCGTAGATCTGCAGACCCACCGCGACCTGCGTCATGAACGCGCCGATCCCGGAGATCGCACCGCCGATCCAGAGGCGGGCGAAGGCGGGGCTCGCCTTGAGGGGCGCGATGTCCACGAGGTGGCGGGAGAGCCCGCGACGGGACGATGCGGGGGCCTCGGCGTCGGGCGCCTCGGGGGCGTCGATGGGGTCGTGGGTCACCGGCCGAGTCTAGTGGGGCGCACAGGTGTCGATTTGTCCGCCGGGACCTTGTCGGGGTACCTTGCGTCCCGTGTTCACCATGCTCATGATGCCCGCCCGCGCGAACCTCGCTGCCTCGGCGCCCATGTGCATGCGAATGTGCTGACGCACCTGAGCCGAACCCTCCGCGCCTAGCCGCACCCTCCCCCTGACGGGCCCCGAGCCCTCGGCGGACGCTGCCGCTCGCGCACCCTCTCGCTCACTCCCGCCGCGGGCCGCCGTCCCCTGCTCGGCGACGCCTGAGCGCACCCTCGCCCGATCCCGACCGGGATCACCCACGAAAGGCACGCGTTGATCACCGTCACCCGCCTCGCCAAGGTCTACTCCCAGGCCGGACGCGACATCCACGCCCTCGCCGGCGTCAGCCTCGAGGTGCCCGCCGGCTCCGTCCACGGCGTCATCGGCCCCTCCGGCGCGGGCAAGTCCACGCTCGTGCGCTGCCTCGCGCTCCTGGACCGGCCCACCTCGGGCACCGTCGAGATCGACGGCGTCGACCTCGCCGCAGTGCCGGCGGGGCAGCTGCGCCAGGCCCGCAGGCGCCTGGGCGTGGTGTTCCAGCACGCGAACCTGTTCGACTCGCGGACGGTGCTCGACAACGTCGCGTACCCCCTCGAGATCGCCGGCGTCGCGCGGCGCGAGCGCCGGGAACGCGCGCTCGAGCTGCTCGGCCTGGTCGGCCTCGCGGACGCGGCGGGCGCCCACCCGGCCCAGCTCTCGGGCGGCCAACGCCAGCGCGTCGGCATCGCCCGCGCGCTCGCGACCGACCCGGACGTGCTGCTCTGCGACGAACCCACGAGCGCGCTCGACCCGCGCACCACCGACGAGATCCTCGACCTCATCGCCGCGCTCAAGGCACGGCTGGGCCTCGCGGTGCTGGTCATCACCCACGAGATGCACGTGGTCAAGCGCATCTGCGACACGGTGTCGCTGCTCGAGGGCGGCGAGATCGCGGAGTCGGGCCCGCTCGCCGCCGTGGTCGGGGCCTTCGGCAGCCGGCTCAGCGAGTCGTTGCTCGCGCTGCCGGGCGAGCTGGTCGACGGCGACGTCGACGTGCTCGACGCCCTCACGCCCGGCCGCGAGCCGGCGCTCGAGGCCACCGCGCGCGCGCTCGGCGCCGCGCCGCGCATCGTCGCCGGAACCGTCGAGACGCTCGGCGGCACCACGTTCCACCGGCTCCGCCTCGCGACGCCTCCCGGGTTCGCGCCCGGCGCGCTGGTGACCGCGCTCACGGCGCACGGCGCCCACGCCCAGGAGGTGGCCCGATGAGCTGGTTCGAGGACCTGCTGTCCAACCCGGCGATCACGGAGGCGCTCGCGCCGGCCGCGCTCGAGACCGCTCAGATGGTGGGCATCGCGAGCGCCGCGACGGTCGCGCTCGGCCTGCCGCTCGGCGTGACGATGCACGTGACCCAGCGCGGCGGGATGGCGGAGAACCGCGCGGTCAACACGGTGCTGTCCGGGATCATCGTCAACATCACGCGCTCGATCCCGTACGCGATCCTCATGCTCGCGCTCATCCCCGTGACCCGCGCGCTCGTCGGCACGTCGATCGGCCCCATCGCCGCATCGGTGTCGCTCACGGTCGCCGCCGTGCCGTTCTTCGCGCGGCTGGTCGAGTCCGCGCTGCGCGAGGTCGCATCCGGCAAGGTCGACGCGGCCCACGCCATGGGCTCGACCCGTCGCCAGACCGTGCTCCGGGTCCTGCTGCCCGAGGCGCTGCCGGCGCTCATCGCGGGCGTCACCACCACCGTGGTCACCATCATCGGCTACTCCGCGATGGCCGGCCTGGTCGGCGGCGGCGGCCTCGGCCGCCTCGCCTACAACTACGGCTACCAGCGCTATCAGCCCGAGGTCATGGTCGTCGTGCTCATCGTCCTCGTCGTCCTCGTCCAGGCCGTTCAGGCCACCGGCGACGCCCTCGTGCGCCGCACGGACCACCGCTAGCCACCATCCCCCCCTCAACCCAGGAGAGATCATGCGTCTCACGCGTACCCACCTCACCACCACCGCCCTCGCGGGCATCGCCGTCCTCGGGCTCGCCGGCTGCAGCGCCGACGCGTCCGGCGAGGAGGCGACCGCCGCATCGTCCGACGGCCTCACCACGGTCACCGTCGGCGCGAGCCCGGTGCCTCACGCCCAGATCCTCGAGTTCATCGACTCCGAGCTCGCCGCGGACGCGGGCATCGACCTCGAGATCGTGGAGTTCGACGACTACGTGCTGCCGAACGAGTCGCTCGCCTCGGGCGAGCTCGACGCGAACTACTTCCAGCACCTGCCGTACCTCGAGTCGCAGATCGCGGACAAGGGGTACGAGTTCGAGCACGGCGCGGGCGTCCACATCGAGCCCTACGCAGCGTTCTCGTCCACCTACGCCTCGATCGACGAGCTCCCGGACGGCGCCACCATCGCCATCACCAACGACGTCGCGAACCAGCTGCGCGGGCTGCGCCTGCTCGACTCGGCGGGGCTGCTGAACGGCGTGACGGACGAGTCCTCCGCGATCAACCTCACCGACGAGCAGAATCCCCACGGCTTCGTGTTCGTCGAGAACCAGCCGGAGGTCATCGTCCAGCAGATCGACGACCCGGCCATCGATCTCGCGTTCGTCAACGGCAACTTCATCCTGCAGGCCGGCCTCAACACGGACGATGCGCTGCTGGTCGAGTCCGTCGAGGGCAACCCCAACGCGAACCTGCTCGTGTGGCGCGCGGACAACGACAACGAGGGCGTCGCCGTCCTCGAGGAGCTGCTCCACTCGCCCGAGGTCGCGGACTTCATCTCGGAGACCTGGCCCTCGGGCGACGTGCTGCCGGGCGCCTGAGCCCGCCGAGGGGGGACAGCACGGCCCCCCTCGCACCGAGATTGCTTGCCATGGCAATCCTGAGGATTGCCATGGCAAGCAATTCCGGCGGTCGACACGTCGCCCTCCGCCCCTGTCCACAGGCCTCGCGCGCCCGGCGCGTCGACGTCCTAGCGTGGGGCCATGTTCGACCTGTGGGGGCTCGGCCGCACCGCTCCGGCCGGGCCCGCGCCCACCATCCATGCGGTTCTTCGCGCGGCCCACGTGCTGGAGCTCGCACTCGACCGGGAGTTCCGCGGCGCGACCCTCACGCCCGTCCAGGCGCGCGCCGCGATGGTGCTCGACACCCGCCGCGCGGGCCGGACCATCAGCGACCTCGCATTCGAGCTGGGGACGGGCGCTCCCGCGGCGAGCAGGCTCCTCACCCGGCTCGAGCGCAAAGGCCTGGTCGAGCGCGACATCGGCTTCGACGGCCGTGAGGTGACCGCACGGCTGACCGGCCCGGGCCGTCGCGCGTGGCGCGACGCCGCACCGCGGCTCGAACGCGTCGAACGGGACGTGAGCGCGCTGCTCGAGTCCGAGCGCCACGGCGACGTGCGCGAGCTCCACCGGCTGCTTGAGGTCGCGGCTGAGCTCGCGCGACGACGCGGCAACCCCCTCCGGGACCTCAGGGCGGTCCCGCCGCTGTTCCTCGATGGAGCGTGACACAATCACGCCATGCCAGGTACCAACCTCACGCGCGCCGAGGCCGAGGCCCGCGCCGCCATCGTCGCCGTCGACTCGTACACCGTCGATCTCGACCTCACCACGTCGGACACCACCTTCCGTTCGACCTCGACCGTGCGCTTCACCGCGACCCCGGGTGAGAGCACGTTCATCGACCTCATCGCCCCGAGCGTCGAGCGCATCGTCCTCAACGGCGCCGAGCTCGATCCTGCGGCCCACTTCGCCGACTCCCGCATCGCGCTGCCCGGCCTCGCCGCCGACAACGAGCTCGTGATCGAGGCGACCTGCGCCTACATGAACACCGGCGAGGGCCTCCACCGCTTCGTCGACCCCGAGGACGGCGAGGTCTACCTCTACTCGCAGTTCGAGGTCGCCGACACCCGCCGCGTCTACGCGGTGTTCGAGCAGCCCGACCTCAAGGCGTCCTTCACCTTCTCCGCCGTCGCGCCCGAGCACTGGCACGTGCTGTCCAACTCCCCCGCCACCAAGGCCGCGGTCGAGGGCACCATCACCGTCGCGGGCACCGAGCACGCGAAGGCTCGCTGGGACTTCTCCCCGACCACGCGCATCCCCTGCTACGTCACCGCCATCGTCGCCGGTCCGTACCACGAGGTCGAAGGCACCGTGGAGAGCCGCAAGGGCACCCTGCAGGCCAACGTCTACTGCCGCAAGGCGCTCGCGCAGTACCTCGACGCCGACGTCATCCTCGACGACACCCAGCAGGGCTTCGCGTTCTACGAGGAGAAGTTCGAGACGGACTACCCGTTCGAGAAGTACGACCAGATCTTCGTCCCCGAGTTCAACGCGGGCGCCATGGAGAACGCGGGCTGCGTGACGTTCCTCGAGGACTACGTGTTCCGCTCCAAGACCGCTCAGGCCCGTGTCGAGCGCCGCACCGTCACCGTGCTGCACGAGCTCGCGCACATGTGGTTCGGCGACCTGGTCACCATGAAGTGGTGGAACGACCTGTGGCTCAACGAGTCGTTCGCCGAGTTCGCCTCGACGCTCGCGACCGCCGAGGTCACCAAGTACCGCAACTCGTGGGTGACCTTCAACGCGCTCGAGAAGTCCTGGGCGTACCGCCAGGACCAGCTCCCGTCGACGCACCCGATCATGGCCGAGATCAAGGACCTCGAGGATGTCGAGGTCAACTTCGACGGCATCACCTACGCCAAGGGCGCGTCCGTGCTGCGCCAGCTGGTCGCCTGGGTGGGCCAGGACGAGTTCTTCGCCGGCGTCGCCGAGTACATGCGCAAGCACCACCACGCGAACGCGACGCTGAACGACCTGCTGGTCGAGCTCGAGAAGGCCTCCGGCCGCGACCTGTCCGGCTGGTCCGACGTGTGGCTGCAGAAGGCCGGCGTCACCACGCTCCGCCCCGTCATCGAGACGGACGATGCGGGGGTCATCACGTCCTTCGCCGTCGCCCAGGAGGTCCCGGCCGAGTGGCCGACCCAGCGCCCGCATCGTCTCCGCATCGGCGGCTACGACCTCACGGTGGACACCGAGGGCGACGAGGTCCTCTCGCAGACCTGGTCCGTCGAGGTCGACATCGACGGTGCGTTGTCCGAGATTCCCGCGCTGGTGGGCAAGCAGCGGCCGGCGCTCGTCCTGGTCAACGACGGCGACCTCGCCTACGCGAAGGTCCGCCTCGACGAGGCCTCGCTCGCGACCGCCGTCGAGCACGTGTCGAAGTTCACCGACCCCCTGGCCCGCTCGATGGTGCTCGCGGCGGCGTGGGACATGACGCGTGACGCCGAGATGCCCGCGCGCCAGTACGTCGACCTGGTGGTCAAGAACATCGGTCAGGAGACCGAGTCCACCACCGTGCTGGTGCTGCTGCGCCAGCTCGCGACCACGATCTCGCTGTACGTCCACCCGACGCACACCGACGAGGTCCAGGCCGCCGCCGCGCGCGAGATCTGGCAGCTCATCATGGCGGCGGAGCCGGGCTCGGACAACCAGCTCCAGTTCGTGCGCGCGTTCGCGGGGCTCGCGTGCGTCGACTCGATGTTCGACACGGTGCAGGCGCTCATCGACGGCAAGCTCCAGCTCGACGGCCTCACCGTCGACGCCGACCTCGCCTGGGACCTGCTGATCTCCCTCGCCGCGGGCGGCCGCGCGGGCGACGTCGCGATCGAGCTCCAGCTCACCAAGGACGCGACCGCGTCGGGTCAGCGGCGCGCCGCGCACGCCCGCGCCGCGATCGCGACCGCCGAGGCGAAGCGCTCCGCGTTCGACGTGCTCGTCAACGCCGAGACGGACCTGCCCAACGCGCTCCAGTACGAGACCATCGCGGGCTTCAACCACGCGCATGACCTCGACCTGCTGGTGCCGTTCGTGGACGAGTACTTCGGGGCGCTGCGTCGCATCTACGGCACCAAGACGAACGAGATCGCGGCGAACCTCATCGAGGGCCTCTACCCGGTGGAGCTCGCGGGCCGCGTCCCGGACCTCCAGGACAAGGCCTTCGCGTGGCTCGAGGCCAACGCCGACGCGCACGATGCGCTGAAGCGCCTGGTCCGCGAGGGTTCCGACGGCGTGCGTCGCGCGCTCAAGGCCCAGGCGGAGGACCTCGCCTACCAGGGCTGATCCTCGCACCCCGAGGCGCCGCCGCCACTCGGCGCCGCCGCCACTCGGCGGAACCCCCGCTATCCGGCCCCGCCCACCACCCGTCCCGCCCCCGCCGTGCGTCCCCACCGTCCGTCCCCACCCCGCGACCGAATGGGGCGCTGACGGTCGGTTCCGAGGCGTCGGCGCCTCCCATGGGGCACCTGTCGACGGCTGCCGCGGTGAATCCCGCGGCGGCTGTCGGCGTGTCCGGAGCCCGCCCTGGCAGGTCCGAGCGACGTCGGATGCCCCATGGCGCGCGGTGGACGGCGCAGAACGACCGTGGTCGCCCCATGGCGCGGCAGGCCGCGCCTCGACCCCGCACCGCGACCCGGCACCGGGCGGCACTCGGGCGCGCTCCCTGCCAGACTTGACGCATGCCAGGCATGAACCTCACCAAGCGCGAGGCCGCGGAGCGCTTCGCGACCATCTCGAACGCCCGCTACGCCGTCGCCCTCGACCTCGCCGCGACGGGACGGACGTTCCGCTCCGACACCACCATCGAGTTCGACGCGACGGCCGGCGCGAGCACGTTCGTCGAGGCCGCCTGGGCGGACATCGACCTCGTCGAGCTCAACGGCGAGCCGATCGACGCCGCCCTCCACGAGGACGGGCGGATCCCGCTCGAGAACCTCCAGGAGCACAACACGCTGCGGGTCGCCGGCGACTTCGGGTACCGCAACGACGGCCAGGGCATCCACCGGTTCGTGGACCCCGCCGACGGCGAGGTGTACCTCTACAGCCAGTTCGCGGCGAACGACACGCGCGCGGCCTTCGCCTGCTTCGACCAGCCCGACATCAAGGGCGAGTTCACCTTCACCGTGACCGTGCCCGACCACTGGGTGGTGATCTCGAACTCCCCGACGCCCGAGCCCGAGGCCCTCGAGGACGGCCGCGCGCGCTGGTCCTTCGCCCCGACCGTCCCGATCCCGAGCTACGGTGCGGCCGTGGTCGCCGGCCCGTACTCGTTCCACGAGGGCACGCTCCATGGCCAGGAGGGCGACATCCCGGCGCGCGTGTACGGCCGGCCGTCGCTCGAGCAGCACTTCGACGGCGACCGCGTGCTCGAGGACACGCAGGCGGGCCTAGAGCTGTACGAGCGCGTCTTCCAGACCCCGTACCCGTACGAGAAGTACGACCAGATCTACGTCCCGCAGTACAACCTGGGCGCGATGGAGAACATCGGCTGCGTCACCATCTCGGAGGACCGCCTGCTCTTCCGCGGCCGAGCGACCGCGGCCGAGCTCGAGTTCCGCACGGTCGTGGTGCTCCACGAGCTCGCGCACATGTGGTTCGGGAACCTCGTCACGATGAAGTGGTGGGACGACCTATGGCTCAACGAGTCCTTCGCCGAGTTCATCGGCACGTGGGCGGCGGCGGAGGTCTCCGAGTGGAAGGACGCGTGGGTCACGTTCGCCGCCGACCGCAAGTCCGTCGCGTACGTCCAGGATCAGCTCCCGACCACCCACGCGATCGTCACCGAGGTGCCCGACACCGAGGCCACCGTGTCCGCCTTCGACATGATCACGTACGCCAAGGGCGCCTCGGCGCTCAAGCAGCTCGCGCAGTTCGTCGGCGAGGACGCGTTCTTCGGCGGAGTGGCCTCCTACCTGCGGCGCTACCGCCACGGGAACGCGACGCTCGCGGAGTTCCTGGCCGAGGTCGAGGCGGCCGCGGGCCGGCCTCTCGGCGACTGGGCGGAGGTCTGGCTCGAGACGCCCGGCGTCACCACGCTGCGTCCGATTCTGGCGACGGACGATGCGGGGGTGGTCACCCGCCTCGCGGTCGCCGAGGACGTCCCCGCCGAGCACCCGGTCAACCGACCCCACGGCATCGAGATCGCGGGCTACACGCTGGGCGAGGGCACCTTCGCGCGCACCTGGACCGTGCCCACGACCATCGACGGCGGGCTCACCGAGGTCCCCGAGGCCGTCGGCGAGGCCCGGCCGGCGCTGCTCCTCGCGAACGACCGCGACCTCACGTACGCCAAGCTCCACCTGGACGAGCAGTCGCTCGCGAACCTCGAGGCGCACATCGCGGAGGTCGACGACGCGATGGCGCAGGCGACCGTCCTCGACGCGCTGTGGCACATGGTGCGCGACGGCTCCCTTCCCGCGCAGCGCTACATCGACGCCGTGCTCGCCCTCGCACCCCGGCTGCTCAACTCCGCGACCGCCGAGTCGCACCTCGAGCTCATGGTCGTGACCCTGCGCCGCTACCTCGCGCCCGAGCACGTCGCCAAGGTCACCGAGGCCGCCGCCGAGCGGCTGTGGCATGCGCTCGGCGAGGCGGAGCCCGGCTCCGACATCCAGCTCCAGCTGCTCAAGGGCTACGCGCAGGTCGCGGCGACCACCGAGCAGGCGCTGCGGCTGCGCGCGCTCGTCGAGGGCACCGCCGAGGTGTCCGGCCTCGAGGTCGATTCGGACCTCACGTGGGACCTCCTGGGCGGGCTCGCCGCCGCGGGTGGGATCGACCTCGACGAGGTCGACCACTACGCCTCGCAGGACGTGAGCGCGGCGGGCCAGCGGCGCGCGGCGGGCGTGAGGGCCGCCGTCGCGACGGCGGAGGCGAAGCAGGCCGCGTGGGATGCGCTCGTGCGGCCCGCCGAGGGTCCCGCGATCAACGCCGTCCAGTTCGAGACCGCCGCGGGACTCGCACGGGCGATCGACCCTGCGCTCCTCGCGCCGCTCGTCGACGACCTGCTGGGATCGCTACGCGACTACTACGACGCCAACGCGGGCTTCGTAGGCGTGCGCGTGGCGCGGCTCGTGGTGCCCGTGAACCTGGTGGGCCGCGTCGACGGCCTCGCCGCGAAGCTCGAGGAATGGCTTGCCGCGAACGCGGATGCTCCGAGCGTGCTGCGCAAGGTGGTGGTCGAGGCCCTCGATCACGTGCGCCGTGCACAGATCGCGCAGACCACCAGCCGCATGGCCGCCGCGGGCTGACGCGTCGCCGGACGATGCGGCGAGTGCCGCATCGTCCGGCCGCCAGCCCCGCGCGGCGCACCGACTGTAGCCGTCGCCACAAGTCACGGATCTGGAGACGCTCGGTCCCGCCTCCCTGCGGGGAGCCGACCCGGGAGGCCTCAGATCCGTGACGTGGGGCATGGGCACGCGTGACTCGGCAGGCGCGCCGCGATGCGGGGCCGCCCGCCCCGGCCGTCAGCCCCGCGCGGACTTGACGGCGCGGAACAGGCGCCGCACGCGCGGGTGCTCGAACAGGTCGTCCAGCAGCACCGGCACGCCGTTGCCGTCGGTGATGGGCATGCACCAGTTCGGGTACTCGGTGTCCGTGCCCGGCATGTTCTGCGCGCGCCGCTCGCCCACCGCATCGGTCAGGGCGACGCCGGTGAGGAGCGCGGGGCTCGACAGCACCCACCGGTGCAGCCCCGCGATGAGGTCCTCCTCGTTGTAGTCCGCGAGGATCCAGCGGCGCTCGAGCATGACGTCGATGAAGGCCTGACGCTCGCGCGCGGCCTCGGCCTGGGCATCCTCGACGGAGCCCTCGCCCAGCATCCCGAGCTCGGCGCGCAGGCGGACGTGCTCGCCCTCGAGGTAGGCGCCCGTCGGCGGCAGGTCATGCGTGGTCACCGCCGCGAGCGTGTCGGCGCGGTAGTCCTCGGGCAGGCGCGGCGTGCCGTCGTCGTGGCGCTCGAACCAGGTGATGGACGTCCCGAGGATGCCGCGGCCGTGCAGGTAATCGCGCACCCACGGCTCGACGGTGCCGAGGTCCTCGCCGATGACGATGGCCCCGGCGCGCTCGGCCTCGAGAGCGATGATGCCGACGAGCGCCTCGTGGTCGACGTAGACGTAGACGCCGTCGACGGGCGTGTGGCCCTCCGGCACCCACCATTGGCGGAACATCCCGAGCACGTGATCGATGCGCAGCGCACCCGCGTTGCGCACCGCGGCACGCACCATGTCGCGGAACGGCAGGTAGGCGGCGGCCTCGAGCGCGCGCGGCTGCCACGGCGGGATCGACCAGCTCTGGCCCAGCGCGTTGTAGAAGTCCGGCGGCGCGCCCATGCTCATGCCCTGGGCGAGCACGCGCTGATAGGACCACGCATCGGCGCCCTCGGGGTGGACGCCCACGGCGAGGTCGATCATGACGCCGATGCTCATCCCGGCGCGCTCGGCCGTCGCCTGCGCGCTCGCGAGCTGCTCCTCGCAGATCCACTGCAGCCACGCGTGATAGAGCACGCGGTCCGCGTGCTCGTCGCGCCACGCGGCCACCGCGGAGCCCGTCGAGGACTCGAGCTCGGCCGGCCACGGCAGGCCCTTGTGCGCCTCGGCGATCGCGCACCATGTCGCGAAGTCCTCGAGCGCGGCGCCCTCGCGGATGCAGAACTGCTCGAAGAGCGCCTCGCGCCCGGCCGAGCGCGGCGCGCGGAACACCTCCTCCAGCGCGGCCGACTTGAGGCGCCAGATGGCGTTGCGGTCGAGCTGGTCGTCGGTGTCGTTGGTGCGCTGGGGGCGCTCCGCCTCCCACGCCAGCAGCGCGCGCTGCTGCGACGGCAGGTAGGCGACCTCGGCGATGTCCTCGACCCGGATGTACAGGGGCGACATGTAGCGCTTGGAGGTCGGCAGGTACGGCGAGTTGGTGATCGGCGGTACCGGCTCGGTCGCGTGCAGGGGGTTGATGAGCACGAAGTCGGCGTCGCCACGGGCCTTGCCCAGCGCGCACAGGTCGGCGAGGTCGGCGAGGTCGCCGATGCCCCACGACCGCGACGAGCGCAGCGAGTACAGCTGCACCGTGAGCCCCCAGGGACGATGCTCGCGAACCTCGGCCGGCACGGTCACCTCGCGCGGGGTCACCACCACGTAGCCGCGACCCTTGCGACCCGTGGTCACGGCCTCGACCAGGTGCCAGCCGAGCGGAAGGTCGCCCGGCACCTCGAAGGTCGCGCGGCCCATCGTCTGCGCGCCCACGTCCCGCGGCGGCACCCAGCGGTCGAGCTGGGCGAGCTCGCGCTCCTCGCCCGACTCGAGCCGGAGCGTCAGCGCGGCGGGCTCGCCGTCGACCACGTGGACGGGGATGTCGCGCGGCTCGCCCGCGACGACCACCGTCACCGGCGGCACCAGGCGCAGCCACTCCTGGTCCTCGAGCGCCGCGAGGGAACGCTCGCACGCACGGTCGGACGAGGCGTCGAGGCCCATCGCCGTGAGGGCGGCACGGATCGCCGCGGCGGAGCACTGGACCTGGGTTCCGTCGATGGCGTAGTACTCCACCGAGACCTGGCACGCGCGCGCGAGCGCGACGAGTGCCTCCGATGGAGCCTCGCGCTCGACCTCGGGCGCATCGATCACACTGCAATCCTGCCAGATGCGAGGGTCGATAGGTCGAGCGCCGCGCGCTGGTTACATTGGTCCAATGCTGCGTCTCACGCCCGAGCCCTCACCCTCAGCCACCCTCGAGGGACCTGCCAGCGATGTGCAGAACCTGTGGGAGGACCTCACAAGCGACACGAGCGGCCAGTTCCTGGGCCTCGGGCTGGCGCTCCTCCTGCTGATCGCGGCATGGTTCATCGGCCGCGCGATCATCCGCGGCATCGTCATGGGAGTCGAGAAGGGCACCCCGCTGGATGGCCGCGCACGGCGCGCGCTGCGCAAGGCGAAGATCCCGGTCGCGGACCCGCCGACCATGGAGCTCCGCCTCGAGGCGGAGCGCCGCCGCCAGCGCGCGCAGACGCTGGGCCGCGTGCTCAACTCGACGCTCGCGGTCGTGCTCGTCACCATCGGGATCACCACCCTGCTGTCGATGATCGGGGTGCCCGTGGGCCCGCTCATGGCGTCCGCCGGAGTGGTGGGCGTCGCGCTCGGTTTCGGCGCGCAGTCCCTGGTCAAGGACGTGCTCAGCGGCGTCTTCATGCTGCTCGAGGACCAGTACGGCGTGGGCGACGTGGTCAACCTCGGCGAGGCGACGGGATCGGTCGAGGAGGTGGGCCTGCGGTGCACGCGGCTGCGCTCTCTCGACGGGACCGTCTGGTACGTCCCCAACGGCGAGATCACGCGCGTGGGCAACATGACGCGCATGTGGTCGCGCGCGCTCATCGAGGTGCGCTTCGCGTACGACACCGACATCGAGGCCGCGCGCCAGGCGATGATCGACGCGGTGCAGGCCGCGCGCGCGGGGCATCGGAAGGTCGCCTCGGCGATCCTGGGCGAGGCCGAGGTTGCCGGCATCGAGTCGCTCGAGTACAACGCGGTCATGCTGCGGCTCCTGGTGCAGGTCAACCCGTCGACCCAGTGGGACGTGCAGCGCGAGGTCCGCCACGAGATGCGCCGGATCTTCGCCGAACGCGGCATCGAGCTCGCGGTCCCGGGCGACGCGATGGTGGTGGACACTGGACGTCAGCATCGCGCGCTGCACGACTCGGCGCGCCCCGACGGCGACGAGCAGCCCACCGACGAGGACGGCCGGCCGCTCCCGCCCGCGAACGATGGAGACGACGAGTGACAGCCTCGACCCCGCCCGCCCCCGGGATGTCCGTGGGCGCCGGGCCCGCGCAGGACCAGGGCCAGTCCTTCTTCGACGCGGTCGGCGGCCATGCGACGTTCGAGGCGATCGTGCGCGCCTTCTACGACGGCGTCGAGGCGGATTCGGTCCTCGCGCCGATGTACCCGGCCGACGACATGGAGGGGGCGGTCCAGCGCCTCACCATGTTCCTCGAGCAGTACTGGGGCGGCCCGACCACCTACTCCGAGCAGCGCGGGCACCCGCGCCTACGGATGCGGCATCAGCCGTTCAGGGTCAACCCCGACGCGCGCGACCGCTGGATCTCTCACATGCGCGAGGCCGTCGCACGGCAGGACCTCGCGCCGCTGCACGCCGTCACCCTCATGGACTACCTCGAGCGCGCGGCTCACTCGATGGTCAACACGTTCGAGCCGACCGAGGAGGCCTGATGTCCGTCATCGAGGATGCGTGGGCGGAGTCCGCGGTCGCCGCGGGGCTCGCCGCGCTCACGCTGCGCCGGCAGGGCGACACCAGCTTCGAGGGCGACTCGATGCCGATGCCGGGCGGACGCGTCTTCGGCGGTCAGGTGCTCGCGCAGGCGCTGCTCGCGGCGGGCGCGACCGTACCGGAGGACCGCTTCGCGCACTCGCTCCACGGCTACTTCCTGCGCGCGGGCGACGCCTCGAAGCCGATCCAGTTCGAGGTCGAGGTGCTCCGCGACGGCCGGTCGTTCTCCGCACGCCGCACCCATGCCCTGCAGGACGGCAGGCCCATCCTGTCGATGATCGCGTCCTTCCAGATCGAGCAGGAGGGGCCCGAGCACGCCGTGCGCATGCCCGAGGTGCCGGGCCCGGAGACGGTCCGGTCCGGCATCGAGGTGCTCGCGCCGTTCCAGGGCCACCCCTCCGCCGACTTCTGGCTCACGGAGGCGCCGTTCGACGTCCGCCACGTCGAGGGGTCGCTGTTCCTCGGCCCGGACAAGCGCCCCAAGGCGCATCAGGCCGCGTGGATGCGCCTGCGCCAGCCGATCGAGGGCGCCGATCTGCTGCACCGCGCCTTCCTCGCCTTCGGCTCCGACCAGGTGATGCTCGAGCCGCTGCTGCGCCGTCACGGCGCCTCATGGGTGACGCCGGACATCTCCTTCGCGAGCCTCGACCACGCCATGTGGTGGCACCGCCCGGCGCGCGCCGACGAGTGGCTGCTCTTCGTCCAGGACTCCCCGACCGCCCAGGGCGGACGCGGCCTCACCGGCACGTGGATCTTCTCCGAGGACGGGCGCCTCGTCGCGTCCGCGGCACAGGAGGGCATGATCCGGCTCTGACGCGCGACCACGTGGATCTACGGTGAGCGCATGAGCGCACACACCTACACGAGCACCACCACGTGGTCGGGCCGGACCTCGACGTACGAGGGCTACGACCGCGCGCACGAGGTCACCCTCGCCGGCGGCACGCTCCGCATGTCCGCCGACGCGGCGTTCCGCGGCGACGCGTCGCTGCCCAACCCGGAGCAGCTCGTGGTCGCCGCCGCGAGCTCGTGCCAGCTGCTCTCGTTCCTCGCGGTGGCGGCACGCGCCGGGGTGGAGGTCACCCGCTACGACGATGAGGCGGAGGGTGTCATGCCGCGCACCGTGAGGCTCGGCGAGACCGGGCTGCGCCTCACGCGCATCGTCCTGCGTCCGCGCATCGTCGCGCGCGGGGCGTCCGCCGCGCGCATCGCGGAGCTGGTGGAGCAGGCGCACCACGAGTGCTACATCGCGAACAGCCTCCTCGCGGACGTGGTCGTCGAGCCCAGCATCGAGCTCGCGTGAGGGACGGGATCGCGACGTCGGGCCTCGACGGCCGGCATCCGCCTCGGCCCGGCCTCCCCGACTAGGGCATGTGCCAAGGACGATGCCGGGGCGGGGCGCCGTTCTTTGCACGTGAGCAATTGTTTCATTTGCATAACGAAGCCCGTCTCAGGTGGACAGGACACAGGTCCCGGTTGTTACGGTCGCAGGGCCGCATCGCCTGGCAAGAAACCGTCAAGCGAGCGCCAATGACCAGCCAAAGGCCTCCTGACGCGCCCCGTCCCCGGTAGACGCGTCGGAGTGTTAGTAGCGACGCGTCAGCGTTGCCCGGCGGGCCCGTGATTGCCGTCCGACGGCTGCGAGTCCCCTCGCTAGCCGAGGCCCTTGCGCACCTCTCGAGGAGCTGAAGGACCACATGAACGACGACACGATCGCCCTGCGCGCCGAAGGCCTGTACAAGGTCTTCGGGCGCCACGCCGACGAGGCGGTGATCGCGCTGCACCGGGGCACGCCGCGCGACGAGCTCGGCGCCGCGACCACCGCCGCCGTCATCGACGCCTCGTTCGAGGTGCGCCACGGCGAGATCTTCGTGGTGATGGGGCTGTCCGGCTCCGGCAAGTCCACGCTCATCCGCATGCTCAACGGGCTGCACGGCGCGACGGCGGGCACCGTCGAGGTCGGCGGCGAACGGCTCACCGACATCTCCCCCAAGCGTCTGCGCGAGATCCGCCGGAGGCGCATCTCCATGGTCTTCCAGCACTTCGCGCTGCTGCCCCACCGGACCGTCATCGACAACGTCGCGTACGGCCTCGAGATCCAGGGCGTCGAGCGCGACGAGCGCATCGCCCGGGCTCGCCGGGTCACCGAGATCGTCGGCCTCCAGGGCTGGGAGGAGAAGCACCCGTCCGAGCTCTCCGGCGGCATGCAGCAGCGCGTGGGCCTGGCCCGCGCCCTCGCGGCTGACACCGACGTGCTGCTCATGGACGAGGCCTTCTCCGCGCTCGACCCGCTCATCCGCCGCGAGATGCAGGACCAGCTGCTCGAGCTCCAGGCGGAGCTGGGCAAGACCATCATCTTCATCACGCACGATCTCAACGAGGCGATGTACATCGGCGACCGCATCGCGGTCATGCGCGACGGCCGCATCGTCCAGATCGGCTCGCCCGAGGACATCCTCACCAATCCCGCGAACGACTACGTCGAGCAGTTCGTCCAGGACGTCGACCGCACCAAGGTGCTCACTGCGGAGTCGGTGATGCGCAAGCCGCGCGCCGTGGTCCATGTGGGCGCCGGCCCCCGCGCCGCGCTCACCCTCATGCGCGACGAGCAGGTCGCCGGGGCGTACGTGGTAAGCAAGGACCGCAGCATCGTCGGCTGGGTGCGGGATCGCGACGTCTTCGACCTCGTGCGCCGCGGCGTCAAGGACCTCTCCTCGGTGATCCAGTCCGATCACGGCGCCGTCGCGACGGACACCGCGCTCGCGGACCTGTTCATCCCCTCGCTCGAGGCCGCGCTGCCGCTCGGCGTGCTCGACTCGCGCGACCGGCTCGTCGGCGTCATCCCCCGCGTCACGCTGCTCGCCGCGCTCGGCGGCGAACCGGAGGCGGCCGTGCAGGCCGCGCCCCGTCCCGACCCGATGCCGACCGCCGAGGTCGATCAGGTCCTGGAGGCCGCGGTCGGAGCCGGTGCCGCCGAGCCGAAGGAGGCCCTCTGATGGACATCCGTATCCCCGTCGGCACGTGGATCGCCGACTTCTTCGACTGGGTCGAGGTGGCCTTCGGCTGGTTCTTCGAGCCGCTGCGCTCGCTGTTCCTGGGACTTTACGATGCGGTGGCCTGGGTGTTCGGCACGCCGCCTGCGCTCGTGGTGATCGCGCTCGTCGCCGTCGGTGCGCTCCTCGCCCGCGGCTGGAGGTTCGCGATCGGGTCCGCGCTCGGGCTGCTCTTCATCGTCGGCGTCGACCAGTGGGACAACGCCGTCGCGTCGCTCTCGCTGGTGCTGGTCGCCGCGTTCCTCGCGATCGCCGCCGCGGTGCCGCTCGGCATCTGGGCGGCGCGCAACGACAGGGTGTCCAAGACGCTCAAGCCCATCCTGGACTTCCTGCAGACGCTGCCGGCCTTCGTCTATCTGCCGCCCGCGCTCGCGCTGCTGCGCATCGGCGTGGCCCCCGCGGTGATCGCGACCTTCATCTTCGCGATCGCCCCTGGCGTGCGCCTCACCGAGCTCGGCATCCGCGGCGTCGACAAGGAGGTGGTCGAGGCCGGCCAGGCCTTCGGCGCCCACCCGCGCCGCATCCTGCGTCAGATCCAGCTGCCCCTCGCGATGCCGTCGATCATGGCGGGCGTCAACCAGGTCATCATGCTGTCCCTGTCGATGGTGGTCATCGCGGCCATGGTCGGCGCGCCCGGCCTCGGGCAGGACGTGGTGCAGTCGATCTCCGCGCTCAACGTCGGGCTCGGCTTCGAGGCCGGCCTGTCCGTGGTGGTCCTCGCGATCCTGCTGGACCGCTTCACCGCCTCGTTCGGCAAGGGCATGGGCCTGTACTCGACGTGGCGCAGGCGCCGCCTCGCACAGCGGGAGGCCGACGAGCAGGCACGCTTCGACGCCGAGATCCTCGAGGTCGGCGGGCCGCGCCGCTCCCCCGGCGGCCTCGGCGGCTGACCCGACCACCGCATCGTCCGCCCGGACGATGGCACAGACCTCGCGGCTTCTGAGGGAGCCGCGCGCACCCCGCCTCGACCGATGGGCGGCCGGTGCTCACCGCGAGCGGAGACGCCGCCCGCGGGGGAAAGGAACCATCATCATGAAGCTTCGCGCCTTCGCGCCCGTCGCCATGGCCGCCGCCGGCGGGCTCGTCCTCGCCGGCTGCTCGTCCTCGGACGCCGACGAGACCACCGACGCCGCCGCGTCCGGTGACGCCGCCGGCGGCGACCTCACCCTCGCCGTGTTCAACGGCTGGGACGAGTCGCTCGCGACCTCGCTGCTGTGGGAGAACATCCTCGAGTCGAAGGGCTACACCGTCGAGCTCGAGTACGCCGACCCGGCCGTCGTCTTCCAGGGCGTCGCGGACGGCGACTACGACGTCGTGACCGACGTGTGGCTGCCGCTCACGCACGCCTCGTACCTCGAGGAGTTCGGCGACGACATGGAGGAGCTCGGCGCCTGGTTCGACTCCGCCGCCCTCACCGTCGCGGTCAACGCCGACGCCCCGATCGACTCGCTCGCGGACCTCGCGGAGCACGCCGACGAGTTCGACGGCCGCATCGTCGGCATCGAGCCCGGCGCGGGCCTCACCGCGACCGTCCAGGACGCGGTCATCCCGACCTACGGCCTCGAGGGACTCGAGTTCATCACCTCGTCGACCCCGGCGATGCTCTCGGAGCTCGACACCGCGACGTCGAACGGCGAGAACATCGTCGTCACGCTGTGGGAGCCCCACTGGGCCTACGGGGCGTACGACCTCAAGAACCTCGAGGACCCCGAGGGCACGCTCGGCGAGGCCGAGAACATCGTGACCTACGGCCGCACGGGCCTGGGTGAGGAGTTCCCCGAGGTCGCTTCGTGGCTCGGTGGCTTCTCGATGGACGCCGACCACCTCTACGACCTCGAGAACGCGCTCAACGGTGCGGACGCCGCCGACCAGGCCGACATCGTGGCCGAGTGGGTCGCCGCCAACCAGGAGTGGGTGGACTCGCTCACCGCGTAGTCACCGCTCCCCACGCGCCGGTCGCTCCTTCGGGAGCGGCCGGCGCTTCCGCGTCTCCCAGCCCCAGCCCCAGCCCGGACCCGTGCCAGCCCGAGCCCCACCTCACCCGAATGGGGCATCCACTGCCGTCTGGGGCGCCTCGCTGCGCGCCACGGGGCGCTGACGGTCGCTCAGCGCTTCCGGAAGCGCACCGGCTCGTCGAGATGCGGGCTCCACGCCTCGCGCTCGGCGTCGGTAAGGCGGCGCGGGCGTTGCGTCGCGGCGTCGATGAGCACCAGCGTGGTCGCCGCCTTGGCGTACATCACGCGCTCGCCGTCGCCTGCGGGCGACCACACCTCGTAGCAGATCTCGAGGCTCGCTCCCCCGAGCTTGCCGATCCACAGCTGGACGTCGAGCGGGCGGCGCAGGTACGGCACTGGCTCGAGGTACTCGACCTGCTGGGCCGCGATGAGCGACATGGTCTCCGCGTCGGGCCCCGCGGCGATGAGCGCGGTGTGCGGAACCTCGTGCTCCTCCGCCGCCGAGCGGTCCGCCCAGAAGACGCGGATGCGCGCCTCCTCGAGAAGCCGGAGCATCTCGGCGTTGTTGACGTGGCCGTAGGCGTCGAGGTCCGACCACCGCAGCGTGATCGGCACGTGAATGCGGGTCATGCTGCTCACGCTAGCGCCGCGGCGACCGCAGAGGCCCCATGGCGAGCGGCGCGGGAGCGAGAGCGACCGTGAGCGCCCCATTCGCGAGGGGGTGGGTCGCGAGGGGGTGGGTCGCGAGGGGGTGGGTGGCG
>NZ_BBME01000022.1 GCF_000971395.1 Demequina iriomotensis
GAGGGTGGCGTGGAGCTTGCGGCGGAACTGCTGGGGCACACGGACCCGAGGATCACGATCCAGCACTACATCAAGCCGCCCGAGATGGTGAATCCGGCGACGGCGGCGATGCTCGATCGGTTGTTCGCGAAGGACGAGTGAGGCGCGCCGGGGCCGTCACGCCGTCAGCGTCGGGGGCGTGGGCTGGGTGACTGTCTCTTCGGGCGCGGCCGACAGCTCCTGCTTGGCGCGGCGCGTGCGCTCGACGGTGTAGCTCGTGCGGGCGACGTCGTGTCCGATTCTCGCGGCGATGAACTCCTCCGCGTCGGTCTCGACGCCGTCGGCGCCGACGCGGGTGAACCGGCGGATGCGCCCCTCGGCGATGAACCGATCGCCCTTGGCGAGGTGCTCGGCAGCGCGCTCTGCGGTACGGCCGAAGACGACCAGGTCGTGGAACGTCGGCTCGAGCGGCGTGAAGGAGCCGTTCTCACCGCGGTGGAAGTGCTCCTGCCCGACGCGGACGTAGAGCCGGGCGTCGCCCCGCTCGGTGGCCGTGAGGGCCGGCTCGCTCACGATGAAGCCGGACAGTGATGCACGGGTGCGGAACATGATGCCGCCCTCCTTCTCGGTGGTCGGCGTCGTGGTGACGCCTGTACCGATCAGGTGCGCGGCCGCGATCCGCAGTGGCTCCGCTAGGTAGTGCAACGTGCAGAGTCCTGTTGCGTGACCGTGCCCGCTCGCGGGAGCCGCAGTCCCGCGACGGCGGGCGCATGGAGAAGTGCTGCGGCGCGCGAGGAGCCGAGAGCGAGGTGACGAATGCGTGCTCCATGGCGCGGTGGCGTGCAATGTCGGTGTCGGCTAACGCCGCCAAGTCGGGGTCTCGTTGGGGAGTGACGGCCGAGCACACCGGCTGTGCAGAGCGCCCCCTGTTCAGATCGCAGCGCGGAGGGCTGATTGCGGTCAGGCTGGGAACCGCTGTTCGGGCGGTGCTTGTCGATGCACGATCGCCGTAGGCGGGTGGCATCAATGCGCACGCCGAGCAGGTCCCCGGAGCGATCTGAGGTCTGTGAAACATGCGCAGTCGACAGCTCCACTCGTTGGCGGCAGGGGTTGCTAGCGGCGGCTATCGCGTCGCGCGTGCTCGTCCCTCGGGCGTCAACCAGGCGACTCCGAAGTCGTCGTAGAGCTCGATACCGCGGTGCACATCGGCGAGATCGAAGATCTCAGTGCGACCGAGGCTGTCCTGGCGGATCAAGCGAAAGTGCTTCTTGTACATCTCCTGCGGGTTTGCACCGCCCACCAGCAGGGCGAGGACAATCGCGACGTAGTCCGAAGCGTCGGTGCCGTCACGACGGGGACCGACTGTCGCCATCCGTGCCGCTGCAGTTAGAGGCGTGTGTCCCGTCCGCGAAGCCCGCGGATTCGGGTCTGCGCCCCGTTCCAGCAGCCAGTGGACGGCCTCCAACTGAGCGTTGGAGGCGGCGTAGTACAGCACGGAGTCTCGGTCGCGGTCTTGGGCGTCAACACTCGCGCCTTCGGCGACGAGGTAGTCCATCGACGCAAGGTCGCCGCGACCCGCCGCGAACATCAGGTCCGTTGTTCGACCACTTCGTCGTGATCGCACGATCCATAGAACGAGCGCCAGAGCACCGATGACTGCTGCTGCGATAGAGATCTCAACCACTGTTCCCCCAACCCACCCAATTGCGCACCTGTCTGGCGCGCAGCGCAAAAGTACTGCGAGTGACGTCCTAGGGAACGTTGGACGCGCGCATCATTTCTGCCCGGCGCCCGATCTGGGCCCGCAGTCACTCACTAGCGCCGCGGTGTCCATGAGTGAGGGGCTATGCGCGTCGGCCGCAGTGGCGCCCAGCAGACCGAAGAGCCGCACGGGAATGTGTTGATATTCCGCGGCCCGACTTGGTCGGAGCGGTCGGCACGACGGGGTGACTGACGTGCACAGCGTTTGCGGCGTCACGCTGGCACGAGAGAGGCGATGAACGCGTCCTCCAGAGCACGGCGGCGAGCGACGTCCGCGTCGACGTAGGCAGCGAAGTCGGCGTCGCGGTCACGGATCACGACCTCGGTTGCTGAGTCGGGTAGAGGCTCGCCGGGCCAGGCGGCGACGCGGGTGGGACGATCGCGATCGAGCTTCGTCCCGCAGTCGGCGGTCCAGTTCCTGAGGCGCACACACGCGTCGTGAAAATCGCGATGCCACCCCAGCGGTGCCGACCCGTGCTGCTGAGGGTCGTACGCGCACAGCCAATGCAGGTGCAGCGCCGAGAGCTCCCAGACCAGTTCCCAGTGCCTGTGCCAGAAGGGCGGGAGCGTCGTGGGCCCGAGCGCGTAGGTCTCGCGTAGCCACTTCACCCAGGCATCGAGCTCGTTCCACTCGAACCGCGCGTCGGTCGACGTCAGGAGGTTCCAGTTCACCGGCCGCGGTGGCTCCATCGCCGACCCGTCGCCCTGGAGGTCCGCGGCGGCGCTCGCCTCGTACTCGGGCTCGTAGGCGCCAGGCACCTCGAAGTCATCCTCGCGCGTCACGGTCAACCCCTCACAGGCTGACCGGTCGCGCCGCGGACGCAGCCGGCGCCGGGGCAGCGGGCTCGACGGCCTTGATGCGTCGGCGCTCGCGATCGACGGCGTACGCGGTACGCGCCGAGTCGTGGCCGAGTCGCTTGGCGACGAACTCCTCACCCGCGAGGGTCTGCTGGTCACGCTCGAACGTGAAGTTGCGAACGTAGCCCTCGGCGACGAATGCGTCGCCCTTGGCGAACATCTGAAACGCGCGCTCAGCCGTGCGGCGGAACATCACCAAGTCGTGGAAGGTCGTCTCGCCCTGGGTGAAGGACCCGTCGGCGTTGCGGTCGAAGTGCTCCTGCGCAACGCGCACGTAGAACCGCGCCTCACCCTTGGAATTGAACGACAACTGCGGGTCGGACGCGATGAATCCCGACAAGGATTCCTGGGTCTTGATCGACATTGCGGGCTCCTGCCTGACGCGCGGCCAAACCGACCGCTCCTTGGACAACAGGTGCGCTTGGGTTCCCCGGCGGGAGCCCGGCACCGGCCCGCTTTCCTCCTCAGACTGTGGCCAGTTCCGCAGAGATTAGGACGGACCCCGGGTGCTGAGTCGAGATCTTGTGCATGCCCCGACTCGGAAGGCGTGCTTGGGTCGTGGCTTGCCAGCGACGGCCGTCGGTAGGTGTGGATCGGGCGTTTCGGAAGGTTCTCCTGACTTGCGTCACTCAGAGCAGGATGTGCAGCCCGACATTGAGTGGTGCAACCCGTGCAAGGGCTCGTGAATAGGCGTAGTGCGGCGCTTTCGAGCGCACCGATTTCAGCAGGCCGGTCGCGGTTGGCGTCCGCGCTAAGTCTCGATTAATACCTGCTAGCCTCCGGAGCCGAAGAACTTGATCACCAGGGAGTTGCTGTGCCTCTATCGGAACTCGACGTCGACAAACTCGCGCTCGCGATCAGTGCCGTCGCTACCGGAATCGCGTGGTGGGGTGCCCACCGCGGCGCGCGCTTGGGCCGAGAAGGTGTCGAGGCGGCTCGCAGCGCCAACGAGCTCGCCGTCGCAGCGAATGAATTGGCTGAGCGGGCCCAAGCTGCCGTCGTTGAGAGCCACGACGTCACCTGGGAGATTGCTGAGTCTGCGATCGACTACGTGTCGCTACGGAATCTGGGCACGTCTACTGCGTGCGAGGTCAGGCTATTGGTCCGAAGCAAGGGCGTAGATGAGATTGCCTACGTCGAGGTGGGTGATGTCGAGCCAGCGGCACTGCGTTCTGCCAAGGTCTCCGATTTCGGTTGTGATGCCGCCGAAGCGCTCGAACTGCTGAACCAGACCGAGGAGTACGCGAAGAACCTTGAGCAGGGGGCAGTAGCGCTAGATACGAGGCAATTCATGAATACTCTCTATAGTGGCGCCGGCAAGGCCGATGAGATCCCCGAAGAGTTCGAACTGTTTGACCTCGACGTATTCAAGGCGGAGGTTCGCCGGGAATTCGAGGAGCGAGTCGGGATGACTCCGGAGGCTGCGCGGTCTAGGCTCGGCGAGATTCAGCGGCAATTGCGGAGGCTCGAGATCGCCGTCCGATGGAAGAGCCTGAACGGACGTGAGTTCGAGAAGACCTTCGAAAAGTACAGCTTTGAGAGCGGCTTCACCTCGCGGCGCAATTTGGAGGAGACGGTTGCTGAGCGCGCCGCGGTGGCGCCTCGCTAGGCACCCGCTCGACCCGCCGGTGATTGGCGCGTCGCGCTGACCAGCCGGCGCGTCACCTGCGGCGATCCGTGAGTGCACACAGCCGATTCCCCGGTTGAGTTCATGCTCCGGTGGCCCGTCGTGATGTGCACTGGTCATGTCTTGGGGGAATGCTTCAGCCGTTGCGTCGTAGAACGGCGCGCGGCTTTTCAAGCTATCGGTCGATCGCGAGCAACTGTTCATGAGCGTTGTCCGGTGGTGGACCGCAGGGCGTTGCCCGGCGCGTCGAATGACGTGCCAAAGGTTGCGCGCGGCCCTGAGCTGGCGGCAACCGTGCACAAGTGGCATGCGCGCAGAATTGTTCCCAAGGCGCGTTAGTCGCAGGCCCAACGTGACGTAGGGGGCGATGCCGCTTCGGGGCTGACGCGGAAGAGTGCCTCGACCGCCGCCCGATCTGCCTTCAAGGTCGTAGCGTCCTGCCGTGTCGTCCATTCCCTCATCCGCGTGATGATCGGCGGCGCATTGCGCAGCAGCACCAGTGAGGTTCCGTAGGGGAGCGTGCGGATGGTGTCGGGCGGCATCACGGCGAGGCGGCGGACCGAACGCTGGTTGGCGCGGGAGCCGCGGTCGCCGTAGGTGATGGAGTCGGTGATCTCGTCACGCTCGCCGATGAGCGTGGAGAGCTCCTGGAGATCGCTGGAGCTCGACGCGCCGCCGAGGATGACCTTGGCGATGGAGGCGTCGGAGATCGCGGTAGCAGCGTCCCGGCCCCACCGGTCGCGCGCCTGGGCCATGGACTGGAGCACGGGCATCGTGGTGATGCCGGTGCCGCCACCCTCCGCCATCAGGACCGGTAGCGACGGCAGCGGAGCGAGGTTGCCGATCTCGTCCAGCGCCATGAGCAGCGGCGGGTCGAGGCGCGCGCCGGCGGAGCGAGCGGCCATCCGGCGCGCGGTCTCGATCAGGTCCTCGAGAAATGCTGCGACAAGCGAAGATGATGCGCCGGCGCCCGCGCCGGTGGCGAGCAAGTAGAGCGTGCCGGACTCGCGCAGGAACGCTTCGGGGTCGAAGTGCTCGTCCTCTTCCGGGCTGACGGCGTCGAGCACCCGGGGATCGGCGAGCGCGCCAAGCGCGAGAGAGACGCCTTGCCAGATCGAGTCGCGGGTGCGCGGGTCTGATTCGGTCGTCGCTTGGAGCAGGTCGCCCCAAGCGGGCGCGGCACAGGGGTGGGACAGAAGGATTGCGACGGCCTCCTTTGCCGCGGCTGGGTCGAGGGTCCAGCGGAAGAGCTCGGTCGGAGTTCGGTGGTCGATGGCGGCGGCGTGCAGCATGGCCTGGAGTGCCATGCGCGTCTTGCCTTCCCAGAAGCCGCCGTTCTCGACGTTGGGGCCGGCGAGTCCTGTGCCGGCGGCGAGACCCTTGGCGCGGATCATCGCCGTCAGCGGCTGTTCGCAGCCACGCACCGGAGACCAACGGAGGCCGGCGGGCACGCCTGCGGCGAGCTGTTGCGGGTCGAACACCGCTACCGGGCCCTTTCGCGACCGGGCGCGCAGGGTCGCGGTGAGGTTGTCGGGCCGGGTGGAGGTGGTGACCACTGCGCCTGGCGCATCGAGGATCGAGTTGATCACCAGGTGAGCGCCCTTGCCGGACCGGGGCGGGCCGATGACGAGGATCGAGTCCTCGACCGAGACCCAGACCTCCTTGCCGCGTGCGTGCCCGACCCTGTACCCGACGTCCGACGGTGCGGGTTTCGACAGCGAGGGCCGCAGGGTGGCGGCGCGCTTCAGGAGTGCGCGCTCCGACGCGGCGTGCGCCACTTCGGTCGGCGTGGCGATGCCCGCGATGTGGTTCGGATCGGCCCGTGAGTGGTGCTGGTGGTCGCGCACGAGCCGGAAGACGAGCCACGCGCCCACCGCGAGCACGGCGGTAAGGATCGCGACCGAAGTCCAGTACACGGCAGCGTTGAGGTTCGCCGAACCGAGAGCTACGCCCGGGTCACCCGCGTGGGTCAGCACGCTGAGCCCAGCAGTGAGCCCGCCGGACGGTGGCTGCGCGCCAGAGACCCACGCCGCCACAGTCCCGGCGATGCGCAGCAACAAAGCGAACCCGGCGACTCCTACAAGGCCGCCGAGGGCGATGTTTGTCAACCCGTCCCCCGAATCGGTGCCTACCCGCCCGCGGTTCATCTGAGCGTCCGCACCGCGCAGGTTGCCGATGTGCGTCCGAACAGCAGCACTTCGTTTCCTTCGGAGCCGTTCGCCGCACCAGTGTCAACCGGCATGTGCACCGATCCATCGGCTCGCGCTCGGACATGCCGGACGATGATCGCGACGGCTACCTCCTCGCCGCCAAGGAAACCCGCCGCATCGTCCACCAACGCCGGCGCGGCGGCATCTTCGAGGACTGCCTGAGGAGCGGCGTCGGTGAGCACCGCGGAGGCGAAGACGAGAGGCACCTCGGCCTCGATGGGCTCGGCGACGATGTCGTCGAAGGTGCTGCCGTCTGCCTCGTGGATCAGTACGCGGACCGGCGAGTTGCGCTCCCTGATGAGGCCATTCACAAGTGAGACGAGGTTGTGGCGCATCCACGCCGGGGCGAACGCCTCGGGTCGGTGCGGATGGCCGTCGACCGTGACCGTCATCTGTCCGTCGTCCGCGATGTGCGCGACCAGCAGGGGGAAGACGGGCGGTACCGGCACCGGGGCGTGAGTGTTGGCGGTCGGTTGCGCTCGTCCCTTGGAACGCCGCGTCGATGTCGGCATGAGGCTCATCAGGCACCTACCGTCATGCGCTGGTCGCTGGCGAACAGCTCCATCTCGTTGGGGTGAAGCTGGTGCTGGACCACGAACGAGCGGTTCTTGATGCGCCACAACCCCTGCCCGGTGCCGAGGCCGGGCAGGAGGTTCCGCTCGGTGCCGGTCAGGCCCAGAGCCGTCGCCGTCGCGCCGAGCTGGTCGGCCTCCTGTCGGTAGATGATCCGCGTCTCGGCGTTGGCGAGGAGGGACGATGCGAGGGCTCGCATCGCGGATCCCTGGTCGCCGCCGTTGTCGAGGTCGGAGAGCTTGTGGAAGATCAGCATGTTCGCGATGCCGTAGTGCCGAGCGAGCCGCCACTGGGCGTCCATGCGGCGCAGCAGGGCGGGGTGAGACATGAGGCGCCACGCCTCGTCGTACACGACCCAACGTTGTCCACCCTCGGGGTCGAGCAGCGCCGACTCCATCCACGCCGACGAACACGTCATGAGCAGCGAGATGAGCGTCGAGTTCTCCGCGACCCGCGACAGGTCGAGCGAGATCATCGGCAGCGACGGGTCGAACTTCACGGTGCTCGGCCCGTCGAATAGCCCCGCGAGGTCGCCCGCGACGAGCCTGCGTAGCGCGTGCCCGACGACACGGCCGTCCTCGATCAGGCGGCGATCGCCGTCGTCGCCCGGCTCGAGGATACGGTCGACGACCATCGGCAGGATCGGCACGTCGGCGTCGCGGACCGTCGCGGCCAAGGCGAGGTCGATGGCGGTGTGTTCCAGCGGCGCGAGTGGTCGGGCGAGCACCGTCTCGGCGAGCGCGCCGACGAGGTCGCGGCGCCGTGCGGCAACGTGGCCTGTCCATTCGACATCGGAGAGTCCTCTCGGCCGGTGGCCCTCGTCGAGCGGATTGAGTCGGTTGTGCAGGCCGTGACCGAGCACGATGGCCTTGCCTCCGACCGCCTCCGCGACCGCGGTGTGTTCACCCTTGGGGTCGCCGGGCACGTAGACGCGCCGGCCGAAGGCGATCGAGCGCGTGTACAGGCTCTTGGCGAGCGATGACTTGCCCGAGCCGACGATGCCGGCCAGCACGACGTTCGGCGCGGTGATGATCCCGCGCGAGTAGAGCACCCACGGGTCGTAAACGAAGGACGACCCTGAGAACAGGTCGGCGCCGATGAAAACGCCGTGGGAGCCGAAGCCGCCTTCGGCCATGAAGGGATAGGCGCCCTGGAGCGTGGCCGAGGTGTCCTGGTGCCTCGGGAGGTGAAGCCTTCCTGGCGTGCGGAGCGCGGCGGATCGTGCCTCGCCCGAGGATGGCAGGTAGGCGGTCGCCTTCTGCCGGGCGCGCTCCTCCTCCCACTCCGCCTTGGCGAACGCCTCCTTCGTCCTCCGGTCGACTGTCGCCAGTTGGGCGGCGGCGCGACGACGGGCCTTGCGGTCCCGCCTCCGTTCCTTCGCTGGCCCGAGCAGCACCGAGGTGTGCAGCTTGTCCTTCTCCATCTGGCTCACAGCGACATCCCCTTCGGCTGCTCGGCGGCCTGGTCGGGTCGGGCGAACGGGTCAGACGGGCCGAAGCGCGGCGCGAGGCGGTCGCTCACCGGCACGATGGGTCGGAACGGCTTGGTATCCCACGCGATGCGGCCCGAATGCTGAGACGCCTGGTCCACTGCGAGTTCGGCCCGTGCCACGAGCCGCGCGGCTCGCTCCAACCCTCGAGCCGCAGCGAACGCCTCCTCGACGCCGGTCCAGTGCTCCCCGTCGTCAGTGAAGGCGAACTCCTCGTGCCGAGTGTGTGCCGAGGCGACGTGGTCGAGCACCTGGTGCAATGACCGCAGCCCGCCGAGCAACTCGCCGACCACTGCGTACGTCTGCGAGGGGCTCGCAAAGCTTCGGGTCGTATGCGCCAATGCCCGAAGCGCCTGCCTTGCTTCCTCGGCGTCGGCGAGCGGGTCCTCGAACGTCGGCATGCCGTACCTCCAGTCATGGTGCAGCAGAGGTACGCACGGAGTCCCCGCGCACGGGAGGCCAACAGGTCAAACGCACGCAAACCCCGTTTGTGGTGCGATGACCGGTCGCATGAGGCGGCCTCCGGATTTGACGGCCAACAGGTAACGCTGCCCTGCGCCTCCTGGGGGTTGACCCATGGCCCGCGCACGATAGCCTCGGCGCATGGAACTTGGCACGCGGGTGCTTTTCCTGCACGGGATCAACGCACCGGACACACCAGGCTGGCTTGAGGACGTAAACGCGGCGCTCGCGCGAATCGCTCGCTCGCCAATCGAAGCTCATGAGTTCTTCGCACCGTGGTATGGCGACCTTCTGGCGAAGGTCGATGACTCACCCGATGCGCAGGAGTCGCTACGGGCGCGCCAGCACGCGGGCCATGCCCGCCTGCTTTTTGCAGAGCGCCAAAGCAACCTCGTAAGTCGCGTGCGCGGTGCGAGACTCGGATCGCGTCCGTCAGTTCTCGATCTTGCGATCGATGCAGCAGCGATCAAGCTCGCACCACCTCTTGGCCAGGTGAAGGCATTCCTCGGCTCCAAGCGTCACCCGCAGATCATCGAACGCGTGCTTGAGAGCATCGAGTCACCAGTCGGCGATTGGATCGTGGTTGCGCATTCGCTAGGAACCGCGGTTGCACTCGAGCTATTGGGTCAGCTCCCGGCCGGTATGAACGTGAAGCTCTTGCTCACGCTCGGCTCGCCGCTGGGTCGCCAGCCGTTCAAGTCGTTCGTGTCGACGGCCTTCAGCTCCGCAGACCTTGCGCGCGTGCAAGGCTGGCTCAACGTATACAACACGGCTGACGCCGTCTCCCACGGCTCTGGGATCAGCTCTGCGGTCCCGGAAGCGGTGAACGTTGGAGTGGCGGCGCCTGCTCTGGATCATTCTGTTCAGTCCTGCCTCACTCAAGACGCGATTCTCGAGGAGCTCGGCACTGCGCTCTACGGAGTGAGGGGCCGCGAACTGCAGAGGTGGGAGCGTGGAGCCTCACGCGAAGAGTGGGATGGGCTCGACCTGCTCACCGCCCTCACGGTCCAGTACTGCTATCGCATCGAATCGAGTCTGCATGCTTCCACGGATCAGGCGAAAGACGACCGTCGCCGCCGAGTGAAGTCGATCCGGCTCGCGGTGATTGACGCCGCGATCGAGTCGGCCCGAACCAACGGGCGCGAGCCCTTGTTCGATGACTTCGACAAGGATCTCTCTCCCTGGCTTTCGGGCCGGGTTCCGCACACGGGTGTCCCCGCATTCCTGATCGTCCTTCACCGTCTCCAGCCTCTCTCGCCGTTCTCTATTGATTACGCGGCACAGGCGCGCTCGGTCCGCGAGCAGGTAGCGCGAGATTTCGGACTGGCCGAGGCCTATGCAGAGATCGCTCGCGAGTGTGTCGAGTCCGCCGAGTCGGTGTTCAAGGCCGGCAGGTCACCGCTCCAGCTGATACCAATCGTCGCGATCGCGGGCGTTGCAGTCATCGCCGCACCGTGGCTCGTCGCGCTCGCGGCGCCTGCTGGGCTCGCTGGCGGCGCGGCTGTGATGGGAGGTCTCGCCGCACTGGGGCCCGGCGGCGTCGCTGGCGGCCTCATGGTGGTCGGTGGCGTCGGC
The DNA here is from genome assembly GCF_000971395.1 of Demequina iriomotensis. Taxonomy (GTDB): domain Bacteria; phylum Actinomycetota; class Actinomycetes; order Actinomycetales; family Demequinaceae; genus Demequina; species Demequina iriomotensis. The sequence continues at coordinate 10,535 of NZ_BBME01000022.1, forward strand.
GTTGCGGGCGGTGGGGCCGCCGCGGCGCTCGGACGGGGACTGGCTGGCCAGACTCCCGAGGAAACGAAGCAAGGTGCGGTGGACCTCATGGCTCGTGCGTTGGTGTCGCGCGCCCTCGAAATTGATGGGGATCGACCTCACGCGGAGTGGGATGTGCTCGTAGCCGCGCACGCTCAGGCCCACGAGGATTTCGCGAAGTTCAGCGAACTGAATGACAAGTCGAAGGTCGGCAAGGAGGTCACGGCTCAAGCAGAACTCAAGGTCAAGGACCTCGCGAAGAGCCTGAAGTGGATGCTCGAGCAGGAACTCGCGCCGAACTTGGTCATGATCGACGCCTCAGCCTGATGTGAGGGGTCGCCTAGAGCTATTTGACGATCTAACACGCCGACTTGGCCCATCCGGGTTGGCGTTGGCGCGTACGAGGTCCGACTGGCTGCCGCGCATACCGGCATTGACGTGTGGCACAACGGTCGCTGTTGTCGTGCGTGCCCGCGAGGTTTCCGTCGCTCACACGACCCGGCATAGCGGCAACGCCGCCACCGCGAACGCCTGCGCTTGTTGCCCGACGAGCCGCCGAGTCTCGCAGGACGCCTGCACAGCCGCCTGCTCGACCGCCGCGACGGACTCCTCGAGCGCGTCCTCGGTCCGCGCGGACACGGCGATGAGTCCTGTGTACCGCAGCACCCCGTGGCCGGCGGTGAGGTCGGACTCCTGCTGGAGCACGTCCTGGAACTCTGCGGCGCGCTCCGCGTCCTCGATCTGACCCATGCGGGCACGCTGGGTGGCGTCGGACATGAGCCCGACCTTCTTCTTGCGGATGTCGCGGGCGGCGACGTCGGCGCGCACGGGTGTGTAGATCATCGTGAAGGTGCGCTGGATGCCGGAGGTCAGCAGCAGCGGACGTAGGAAGTCGGGGTACACCGACGAGCGGGGCCACTCCGACACCCACAGCACCGCGTGATACGCCGAGTCGGTACGGAGCCTCTCCCACGTCTCGTTGAGGCCCACCGGTCCCGCCGTCGCCAACGACCGGCCGATCTCGCCGTGCCGCTCGAGCGCCTGGCCCGCTGCGGGGTCGTAGGCCGATCGCAGGATGACGGCAACCTCGCCCGCGCTTAGCCATCCCGTCGGGGTGATCTCGGCCGCTCGGAGCGCGGAGGCGAAGGTTGCCATCTCCTGACGCAGGACTGCGGCCGTGCCCTTCATCCCGCCGCCTGCGGCCCGAATCTGACGCGCACACGCCTTCATGTCCAGCGCGAGCGAGATCGTCGTGGCGTGCCGCTCGCTCGCGGGCCCAGCACGACCGATCAACTCGCGGTAGTTCACCGCGGGCCAGGTGTTGTCGTCCTTGCCGTAGCGCGTCCACCACTCGGCGAGGCCGCTGCCCGAGTCGGGGAGAGTGCGCTCGGAGATCTGCACGCGCGCGATACGCCCCGAGCGGCACGCTGTGGCCAGGACGCGACCCCAGCCGCTGACGCGTCGTTCCTGCTCACCAGGGTCAAGCAGCACGAATGCGGGATGCGTCACCCCGACGACGGCGGTGAGGGTCTGGGCGTGCGGGTCGTGGATCATCGCGGCCCCGGTCTCGGGGTCTTCCCACTCGCGCAGCGCGGCCGCGTCGCCGGGCAGCGCGAGCGTGCCTGCGGGCCGCGGCTTGACCACGTGGTGCCGGAACACGAGCTGGCCGCCGGTGGCCCGCCACACCCAGCGGCCGGCCACGGGCACCCACTCGATGACCTTGCGGCCGCCGACGGGCACGAAGGCGACGATGGCGGCGGTCACCCAGATCGGTGAGCTCCACGCGACAACGAGTGCTCCGCCCGAGTAGATCGCTGCGACGAACGTGATGAGACCGACCGCCAGCACGATGACCTGGGGCAGCGACAGCCCGAGGATGACGCCGCGCTTGGCGAGTCGGGAGAACTGCACCGGAGAGAGGCGCACTGGCGGGGCGCCGTGGTCGATCGCCATAGGAGCCGTCCTTTACACGGAGGTGGGTTGGTCGACGGGAGGCCGCGGCGGTGGCGGGATGGGCGACGATGCGCGGGGCACCGGAGTGAACCCGGCGGGGCGGGGCAGTGGCGGGGGTGGCAGCACGTGAGCGGGCGGCGCGCCGGGGGAGTCCGGTGCGTTCGGGATCGCCGAGTCCGCATGCCCCGTCGCCGCGCCGCCGACCACAGCGCCCGCCTTGGGTCCTGCCGTGGCGGCTGCCTTCGCGACTCCTGCGGCGGCGACGGCGGCTACGGCGGGCACCGCAGCCGCGCCGCCCCCAGCTGCTGCGCCGGAGCCACCGGCACCCGCGGTCGCGGACCCGCCGCTCGCAGCGGATGCAGCGGCGGGCTCGGCCGCCGGCAACGCAGCCTGCGCACCTGCGGCGGGCATCGTCCGGCCGGGCGTGGTGGGTGGCGGTGCACCAGCGCACCTCCCACTGCCGCCGTCGAGCACCGACCGGGCGGCCTGAGGCATGGCAGGCGCGCGCACGGGGATCGGCCGGTTGAGGGCGGACTTCGCCTCTTGCTCCGTCGACATCGCGTGGTACATGTCCACACCGACGAACGAGATGAACTTGTAGGTCATGTAGGGCGCGAACGCGGCGATGAGGAGCACGACCACTCCGGCGATCGGGTCGGAGATCGATGCGAGATCGAGATCGATCGGCGCGGCCGTCTGGTTGATCGCGACGAGGAACATCACGACAAGGACGAGCTTCGAGAACACGAGCGCGAGAACGAACGCGGCCCACTTGCCCACCCATCCCCGGGCGGCATCCCACGTCATGCCGGCCAGGGCGATCGGTGCGAACACGATTGCGACCAGTAGCACCGCCTTGCGGATGAGGAGCGAGAACCAGACGATCGCTGCTGCGGCGACGGCGAGACCTGCGAGGAAGATCGTGACGATGGCTCCGACACCGGGGGCGCCGATGTTGACGGCCACCAGCCCGCCCATCATCATCGCGAGGCGTTCGCCCATGCCCTCCATGGTGTTGCCGGTCGCTTGGACGATGCCGATGGCGATCTGATCCGTGACCTCGAGCAGCGTCGCGGTGAGCGTGATGACGATGAAGGAGCCCAGCACGGACTTCCCGAGTCCGATCGCCGCTCGACCAAGCGCCCCCGGGTCTCGGTGCACGAGCCCCGTGATGAGCTGAAGGCAGAAGAAGATCAGCATCACGAAGACCGCGACGCCGAACAGGACGTTGTAGACGGTCAGGTAGTGCTGCTGGGTCACGTCGACGAGCGTGGTCGTGTCGAAGACCGCCCACACCGCCTCGAAGATCCATGCGGCTGCGCCCGCGAGAGCGGATGCCAGCCAGTCGAACGGTGCCGAGATCAGCGATGCGGTGCCTTCGCCGACGGTGTTGCACACCTCGGCAATAACTGGGATGTCGCACACGCTCGCCATGGCAGTCCCTTCGACCGAAGGCCTCGGCTACACCGTCTGGCCGACGTTCCAGAAGAAGTTGACGAGCGTTACCGCCGCACCGCACAGGATCGCGGCTCCGCACGAGACGAGAACGCCGAGCTTGCCGCGGGCGGCGAGGTGCGGGTTCGACGAGTTCGCTCCGTAGCCCCACGTGACGGACGAGATGATCAGCGCCAGGACGGCGAGGATGAGGCCGATGGTCATGACCGAGCCCACGATGGTCTGGAGCTGGTCGATGCCGGGAAGGCCGTTGCTGTTGGGGTCGATGTCGATCACGAGGTGCTCCTGTCGAGGTCGAAGAGAAACCTGCCTGACAGGTACGCGAGGCATCCCCGCGAGGGTGCTGACGGGCTACAGCGTCTCGCCGACGCCGAGCAGGAAGTTCATCAGGGCGACAGCCGCACCCGCGAGCGCAGCGGCGCCGACGGCGACGAGGACGGCGGTGCGGGCGCGCAGCGCCAGCTGGTAGTTGCCGCTCGAGGCCGCGATGCCCCAGACGATCGCGGAGACGACCAGCATGAGCACGGCGAAGATCAGCACGTAGGTCAGCAGCGCGCCGACGATGAGGCGGAGGTCCCCAATGCCGCCGACGGCTCCGAAGTCCGGGGAGATGTTCATGGCAATGTTGCCTCCTGTCATGCCAAGCACGAGGTGGTGGTGGACTCGGAGCCCGCGAGCAGGTCTTCCGGGCTGTGCGAGCTCAGCCACGGCTCAGGATCGACGCTGTCTGCCTCCGTCCCGCCGGGTCGCAGCTCGAGGTGGAGGTGGTTCCCGGTCGAGTGACCCGACGTGCCGACGTCGCCGATGTGCTGGCCCGCGGTGACGCTCTCGCCGACGGTGACGTAGATCCCGCTGGCCCACATGTGCAGGTACACCGAGGCGATGCGCTGGCCGTCGATGGTGTGCTCGATCCCGATCACGCCGCCGCTGGACTCGGAGTACTCGGCGACGCTCACCACTCCGTCGGCGAGAGCAAGGATCGGCGTACCGCGCGGAGCAGCGAAGTCCACACCGGCGTGGAAGTCCGCTGCGTGGGTGATCGGATCCGAGCGTGGCCCGAAGCCACCGGTACGCACCCAGGTTCCGGTCGGCAGGGGGAAGACGATGCGGCTCGTCTCAGCCACGTTGCCGAGCGGTACCGCCGAGCCCGGGACGGACGGCGCGGGTCGCGTCAGTGCCGACACGATGGCCTCCGCGACGGGCTGGTAATTCTGATAGCGGTCGGGGTAGGCCGACACCTCCACGGCCTGCGCGGCCGCGCCGGGGTCCATGACTTGCCAACTCGGCGTGTCGAGCAGTCCGCGCGGGGACGGGTAGTTCGGGCCGTCGGGTCCGCCGAAGAAGGCACGGGCCTGGTACGCGGGGTCCATGAGCTCGTACACCGTTCCCCATCCCGCAGTCGGACGCATCTGGAACAGTCCGAGGCTGTCGTGGTCGGATCCTGAACCGTCGTTCGGGTAGTCGAACGAGTCGGCATGGGCGGGGTTCGCGAGCATGCGGAGGGTCGACTCGGTGAGCGCCGCCATGAGCGCGATGACGATGCCGTTGCGTCCGACGCCTTCGATCTCGCCGCCGACCCTGATGATCGTGGCGGCGTGCGTGAGCTGCTGATGGTCGAGCGTCACCGTCGAGCCGCTCCGGGTGGTCACAGTGAGCGACTCGGGCACCTCGCCGACGAGCAGTGCGCCGCTGGTCGTGCACGAGGCGAGCGCCGCGGGGGACATGAGGAGGACGACGCCGATCAGCGCCGCGGTGGGGCCGAAGAGGATCGCACCGAGCCCGATGACGATGCCCTTGCGCATGTCACGGCCCGCCTCACCGGAGGGGCTCGTCGACTTGGGAAAGGCGCAGCAGGGCGCACTCGTCGAAGGTGGGCTCGCAGGCGACGAAGACCGTGAACGCGGCAGCGTGCTCTGTCTCCACCGGATCGGTGCCGGAGGTGCCTGCACGGTGCCGGGTCCCGTCGATCGTGTACGCGACCGTGCCCGGGATGAGCTGACCCTCCGCGGCCTGCTCGAGCGCATCGGCCCAGCCCGCCGGCACCGCGACCTCGTCGATGGTGATCCATTGGCGCGTCTGGTAGCTCCGGAGCTCCGCCCACGCTTCCTGCGTCGGCAGGTACGCGCGCACGTCCTCGGCGAGTGCGGGTGCCTCCTCGCCGGTCGGGTCGCCCACATCGACGATGGCCTGCGCGTAGTCCGACGGACCGAAGTCCGTCGCGGTGTCCCACGTGAACAGCGCCTCGGCGACGGAACGCGCGAAGGCCTCGGGGTCGGAGGTGGTGCTCACCGCGGGCGGGGCGCTTGGTCCGGTCGCCACGCTCGAGGTGTCCGGCGCCGGGCCGGGGGTTGCGGTCTCGGACGGCGTCGGCGAGGCCGCGGGCTCCGCGCTCGGCGCGAGCAGCAGGCCGTAGAGACCGACGCCGACGAGGGCAGCGAGAATCGCCCCGGCGACTGCCAGGACGATGACAAGCCGGCGCGAGCGACCGGGTGCGGGAGGCATCGTCATCAGGCGATGTCCCGCTTCGGTTCGGGCCGCGCGCCGGCGCGGCGCGCGCGGACCTCAGCCATGACGCTCATCGTCTTCGCCAGCACACGCTCGACCTCGTCCCATTCGTCGTCAGTGACCGATTCTGCGAGGGTATCCGCGTCGTAGTGCTCCCACCAGCCGTCGAGTTCGCGCCACATGTTGGTGAAGGCGCGCACGGGGTAGGGGATGGCGGGCAGGGGAGTGGCGGCGGCCTCCCGCAGCTTGCGTGTCTGCTGGCGGCGGGTCGCGCGCTTGGCGGAGAGTTCGGCGTTCGCCTTCTCGAGGGCTGCGCGCGCGAGCGACTCGAAGTCGTCGGGAACGTCAAAGTCGCCGTCGCGCGGCACGTCAGAGGCGAGGTCGACGAGCGCCTGTGTCTGCGCGTGGGCTGCCTCGATCGATGCGCGGTGCTCGTCGATGAGCGCGAGCTGCTCGCGAGCGAAGGTGCGAATCTCGCCCGGCAGGGTCGCATCGGCCTCGATGCCCTGCAGGTTGTTGACCTGCTCCAGACTGTTCTGCGACTTCCGTCCGGTGACCATCAAGGCGGACTGCTCGCGGGTCTTGCCATGGCCGAGCGACGGTGGAGTCGTCACGACTCCACCGGAGTCTCCGGCAGGGGCGGGTGGCGCCGCACCGAACCGCGTCGCCTGCTGGCGGCGCACCGCATCCTCGGCGAGGATCTGCTTCAGCTCGCGGTACAGCGCCGCTTTCTCGGTCTCGGTGAGCGGCTTGTGGTGCACCTGCTCGGCCTGCTCGGCGAGCAGGGCGGTGAGCTTGTCGGAGACTCCGTCGACCACCCACACGGGCACCTTCTTCTCGCCGAGCCGCTCGAGCGCGGCGAGACGCCGGCGACCGCTGAGCAGCACGCCGTCGGGGGTGATGGCGATGGGCTGGAGGATCCCCTCGCGTCGGATCGACTCGGCGAGCTCGTCGATGTCGCCAAGGTCCGTGCGGTGCCGGTGGCCGACCGTGATGGTGCTGAGGGACCGGTTGAGTGCGATGTGCTCCTGCCCGCCGCTCACGATGCCCTCCGCTCGCCCGGGCGACGCGGGGCCGAGGCGACGATCGCGATGACGAGATCCGCATCGTCGAGCAATGCGACCAGCGGCTCCTCATGCAGTAGCCGGAAGAGCACGCCCCGGCCAGCGCGCGTGTGGGCGTGCTCGGGCTCGGGGTTGCCGAGCAGCACCCGGAGCAGGCCGTTCCACGACTCGGAGCTGAGGTTCAGAAGCACGCGCTGGTGGAAGTCGCGGCGGAGCGACTCCCACGCCTGCATCCGGGTCTCGTAGTCCGCGAGGCGGTCGCACACGCACTCGGTGGCGCGCCTGGCCGACTCGTACGGCCACCCAAGGTGGGTGAGGAGCGTCAGCGCATCGGCGATGGCCGCACCGACGTGTGCACGGTCGACCGCATCGGGAATCGACCCGGCGTCGCTGTCGGGCGCTTCGACGCGAAGGGACTCGTGCCAGTCGGCGAGCGGGTGCTCGCGGTCGCTGAACCGCTCGGCGTCGTGGAAGACGGAGTTCTGCGGCCGACGGGCCTGGTCGACCGAGCACAGGAGGCCGTTGGCGCGCTCCTCGGCCACGAGCGTGACCTTGACCGCCCGCGTGACCATCGCCCACGGGTCGTCGGCGGTGCGCATCGATGAGTGCCGCATGGCGTCGAACGCCGCCGCCGCCGCGATCCACGGGTCGCAGCCGTGCTTGCGGGCCATCCGCCCGTACCGCCTGGTGCAGAAGGCCATGAGGGCGGCGGCGTCCGGGTCGTCGCGCCACGCGCCGTCCCCGGCCGCGTGGAGACGGACGATGAGCGCGCGTAGGCCCTCGGAGGTCTCGAACGCCTGGCGCTCCTCGGCTGACGGCTCGCCGAGGTCCCACGGGGCTTGTTGTGCGGCGTCGGAGCTTGTCGTAGCGGTGGACATCGCAACCTCCTCACAGTCCCGGCTCGTTGCGCTGGATCGCGTCTTGCCGCGGTGCCGGCGCTCCGAACGAGGCGAGCGGCGGCAGCGCGGACGTTTTCGCGCTGATCGCGCGGCGACTTGCGGCGGCGGTGTGCGCTGGCAGGGACCGCTTCCGTCGGGCCAGCTCGGCTTGGAAGTCGATGCCTCGCCCGGCCGCGCGAGCGGTCGTATGCGGGATCAGCTCGGTAGGCCGCATCCAGACGATCCCCCGCTGGAGGCGCTGGGTCTCGGCCGTCACCTCGGGAGCGAAGTCGCGCCTCGAGGGGTCGGCGTGGCGGGCGAACTCGGATGGCTCGTCGTCCGCCGGTGCGCCGGCGCCACGCACGGGAGCCTCGTCAGGTGGGACGCCCAGCGGGTCTCGCCAGGGGTCGATGGTGTCGGTCATGGCGCTGCTCCCTTCTGCAACTCAGGTAGGTAGGTGCTCCCCGAGAGCCAGCGACCCACCGTCGATGGGTGGACGCCGGCGGCCCGAGCGATCGCCTTGTTCGACATCCCGCGCTCGTGAAGTCGCGCTGCGAGCTGACGCGGGGACTCGTCCGCATCTGTCGCAGTGCCGGCGGCCGGCGGTGACGCGATGGCGGGTGACGATGCGGGGGTCGCGTCTGAGCTGAAGCGTCGGGTGAGGACCACGGTCAGGTGGGTGATCGCGAGCAGGACCACTGGCGGAACGGCAGCGACCGAGGCGGCCAACACAGCGGGCACATCGGAATCCGCCGCCACCACGGCGTGGATCGCGTTGGCCGCAACCGAGACGAGCGCACCGCCGAGGAGCAGCAGCCACGGGTACCACGTGGACCTGTGATCGGCGAGGGCGACCACCGACACGGTGGCGACCACGATGATCCCGTCCACGATGAGCGGCCAGGCCCACGCCTGTGCGGCGCTCACGCCGGAGCGCGCGGCGAGGTCCCGGAGCGCGGTGAAAGACAGCCAGAAGGCACCGGCGGCGATGAACACAGTGCCGGCGACCGCAGTCCATACGGCGAGCCGTCCCGAACCCGCTTCGCGCACGGCGGGGATCACGAGAGCACCTGCTCGGTACTGAGCCGCGATCCGGGGGGAGGAGGTTCTGGCTGTGCGGCGGGTGACGCACCCGCCGCCGCGCGGTAGGCCGAGCGGACGGTCGCCGCGATCTCGGCGGTCGGCAGTCCGGCACGCTCGGCCGCGGGACCGAGGCGGTCCTGAGCCTCGTTGAATGTGATGCCGTGTTCGGCGAAGCGGCATGCGGCCCAGAACAGGCCGCGATTGCGCTCGCCCTCGCCGCGCCTGGCCACCCAGCTCGCGAGGCGCTCGACGTCGAGGCCCGGCGGCGCATCGGCTGCAATCGTCAGCGGGACGCGCGCAGGTCGCGCAGACGCCGCCGCTGCGGCGGGCCGCGGGTCGAGGAAGCGGCGGAGGGCGGCCGCATCCACCGGTGTTGGCTCGTCGTGGCCCGCGCCGATGAGCTCGTACGCGACACGGCGGGCGCCCACTCGCACCCGCGACGGCGGCACCAGGATGTAGCCGCCTTCACCGCGGAAGTCGACGCCCGCGCTCGCGGCCTGCCACGAGGCCTGGCGTCGGTGCGGGTCGGCAGGGAAGCAGGCATGGATCCCGCCCGACGGCGTGCGCACCAGCGCCGTCCACCCGTCGACGAGTCCCTCGCGCCGAGCGCGCTCGAACGAGTCGAAGCCGTGCACCGGGCCGTGCATGTCGACGTCCACCGCTTCGATCCCGGAGATCGAGCCCGTCGGCAGGCCGATGTTCGCCTGCGGCCAGTCCCGCCACCACCGCGCGACATGGGACGCGTTGGTGGTCGCGTCGTGGAACCCATGTCGGGTGAGCGGTCGCTTCTCGCCCGGGGCGCACGGGAAGACTGGGATGCCGGCATCCGCGAACCTGAGCGCCGCATCGTCTGCCCGTCTGCCGAGCGCGGTGGCCAGGAGGTGCGCCACGTCCATCACAGGCTCCTCGCGGCGGTGAGCTCCGCGCTCGCGGCGATCGGTGCGGGAGCGGGTGCCGGTGCGGCACGGCGGGTGTCGGGGGACGATGCGCGCATGGCCTGGGTGAGCCCGGGAGGTGTGCCGTCGGTCACCTGGACGGTCTGCAGCGAGTCCAGGATGTACACCGCAGCGGTACGTGCGCCCGCGCCGGCATCCTGGACGACCGCCACCGGCGACTTGCCCTCGACCGAGCTCGCCCACGAGGTGACGTAGGGGATCGTGTAGCCCGAGGTGTCGAGCCCATGGGCAGCGGCGATCATGAGCGCGGCCGACTCGGCCTCGACCTCGCCGACGCCTCGGTGGTAGACCGCGTCGCCCCGATCCGGGTCGTGGAGCATCACGTGCGCCAGCTCGTGGGCGAGGGTCTTGACTCGCGCGGCGGGATCCATGTTCGAGCGGACCTGCACGCTGCGAGCGACGTAGTCCGTGAGGCCGTTGGCGCCGCCGATCTCGCGCTCGCTGGGGACCATGCCGACGGTGAACCCCTGCTGCCGGACCAACTCAGCGAGGCCGTCCCAGAGGCCCGCGGGGGCCCCGCCGTCGAGCACCTGCGGTCGCGGCGGCTCCGGGATCGGGTCGCCTGCGGTCTGCGAGACGTCCCAGACGTAGGCGGGCTTGACGCCGATCAGCCTCGAACGCACGGTCTCGCCGGCTCCGGGTTGCTCGCCCCTCTCCATCGTCCGCCACGACTCAGTGTCGCCAGGCGTCGATGAGGCGAACCGCCCCATGATGGGAGCGAAGATCATGTAGCCGCTCTGGCCACGCTGCACCGCGCGCCCGAGTGCGCGCCACTGGTTGAAGCCGGCCACGTATCGCGGTGACGGGTCGGGCACGCGGCCGGACTCGTAGGCGGCGGCGTGCTGTGCCCAGATCAGAAGTGTGTTGTTGAAGGAGCGCGAGCGGAACCGCATCGCGAACTCCATGCCGCGACGCCAGTCGTCGCCGGTGACGAGCCTCTCGACTGCCCCGGTGAGCTGCTCGTGCAGCGTCTCGATTCGTGCTTCCCGCGCTTCGCGGGTTGCCTCCCATCCAGCCATGGCGCGGCCACCTCCTGTCGCCTGATCGGGGAGCCGGTTGGCTCGTGTCGATCAGGTGCGCCAGGCAGCACCGGACGGTCGCAGCCCTGGTGGGGCAGCGGCGCCAGGAGCGTGATGCGCAGCCTGACGTTGTAGGCATCGTGCCTAGCAACCGGATGTTTCGACTAATCGCGCGGAGTGCCGAAGATGTCGATATCCGGGGCACCGTTGTCCGGATCGGGGGCATGGAGGGCACGCCGCAGCTCTCCTGGGTTGATGCCCATGTGTCGCTGGAACTCTGCAGTGGCGTGATTGCGCTTCCATCCGACCCGGTGCGCCGCCGCTTCGACAGTCAGGTCCTCTTCGGCGATGAGCCGCACCATCTCGCGCACGCGGAGGGCGCCGAGGTAGGCCATCGGGCTCATGCCGGTGTCAGCTCTGAAATCGCGCGTCAGCTGCCGGGACGAGATGTGCACCTGTTGTGCGAGGTCGGCGACCACCCATGCCCGCGCGAGGTCGGCGCTGAGCAGGCGATCCACTTCACGCACCGTTGGGTGCCCGAACCCAACGCCGGGCACGCGGGGCGTGGCCGCGTGAGGACCAGTGGTGTGGACTGGGGGGAGTCCGTCGATGCGCAGATGCGGGAAGAGGGCGTCGATTACCCCGCACACCAGGCCGTGGGCGAGGTAGAAGGCGCTCTCGTCGATGTCGAGGGCGTCGTGGAGCTGGTCGTAGAGCGTGCCTAGGCGGGTAGCTTCCGGCTCGCCAAGCCGCACGCGCTTCGCGCCCCATGTGTAGTGGACCTTGGCCAGCGCGCGGGCGACGTCGGGGTTCGGGACATGCGGCTGCATGCCCCAGTACCAGTGCTGGAACATGTAGTCGGAGTCGCCGTAGAGCGTGGAGGTCTTCACCTGCCCATCGGGCACTTGGCGCGCGATGGTGTGGGAGCGGACCACGACCACGTCGCCGGTCTCCGCTCGGATGTCGCTCATGCCGTCGTTGACGATCGCCGCGCCCTCGCGGACGAGAATCAGTTGGACGCTCGGAAACGAGACGGCCTGCGTCGGCTGCCTGTGCTCCTCGGTGACCACGGCGATCGGCCCACACTCGCTGATTCGCGCGAAGCCGGCGCCCCCGGTTGGTGTGCGGTCCATGTTTCATTCTGACCCGAACCAGGGATATCGGGCAGCGCGTGCCGGTTCTGTGGATAAGTCCGAACCCCACAGGTCGCGGTGCTCACATCCACCGACTGCTCATCACCCGTGGCGTGCGCTCACAAGTCCTTGGAGTGACCCGGGCCGTGTGAGAGCCGGATTGCGCGAGTCGAGGACGTAGTACCTGGTTGCTCGGGCGATACGCTTCCTCTCGGCTGAGGAGATGTCACATGGGAATCGCTGAACAGCAGTTCGATACGCACGGGCTTTGGGGCCTCGTTGTTAGTGCGCGCGCCGCGCTCAACCAGATCCACCCCGATCCTGCGGATAGTGATCAACAAGCTGCCCTTGCGTATGCGGGACAGGTGCTTGAGCATCTGGAGGAACGAAAGGCGCGGACGGAGAAGTTCCTCGTGACGTCCCAGATGCTCGACAACGTGGTGAGCCCTGTCGATACCTGGCGTGGATGGCTCGACCAGGTGGTTGCTGGCGGGCGGCCGATGGTGAGCACTAACCCCTATTCGGCCGCGGTAATCTCGGCGCTCGCGACGTGGCCGCCACTCCGTCCGAAGCACTTCTACGCTGGCCTGAATGCCGCAATGGAGTCCTACGAGAACAAGGTCGGAGCGAGTCTGAATTCAGTTTCCGATCATGTCGCGCATTTGGAGGGCCAGATCGACGACGTCAAGCAGCAGCGCTCGGCTTTGTCCGCCGAGATTGATGCGGAAGAGGCGCGCTTTCGTCTGGCGATCGACGAGTTCAACGCCAGCGCCCAGACCGCCCTCGATGCGTGGAAGACGTCTATGGAGAAGGCGCGTAAGGACGTGGAGGTCGAGTGGCTTTCGGCTCTCGACATTGCGGATGCTTCAGCGAAAGAGGCCCTCGAGTCGCTGCGAGACTCCGCCGAGAAGGCAGGCAAGACTGTCCACGCGATCACAGCTCGGGTGGTCGCGCAGGACTATGGCAGGTACGCGAGAAACAAGACAGTCTCAGCGTGGCTCTACGACATAGCGGCATTCGCGGTCGGCGCGGCCGGAGTCGTGGCGCTGATCTGGCACCTCGCCCAGTACGACCTGGACGCCGATTCGAATGTCGGGCTCCAGTTGATGCGCATCGCGGTGTCGGGCGGTGCGCTGGGTCTCGCCACGATCATTGGCCGACGGGGCGCACAGCAGCACCGAGAGGCTCGCGCAGCGAAGCGAACTGATCTGGCACTGACGCTACTTGGCCCGTTCACAGCGAACCTTTCCGACACGAGACAGCGTGAGATCGTTGACGAAGTCACGCGCCGTGTGTTCATCGATGGGGACCTCGACCCGGTGCGGGAGCGCGACGGACTGTCGCGAATCGCACGTGAGGCGTTGCTCAAGCGCGGAAGCGATGGTCCCACCGCATCGTGACGCGTGTGGTTGGTGCAGCGCGTTGGTGCGGCGCGACACCCGCAATGGGGAACGGCACCTGGGGGTGCATTGCCGAGGCACTGCCATAGGAATTTTGCGGGCAACAACAGCGGTCTTGCTGGTCGCCTGGCGTGGCTCATCGGAACTCGGATCTGACAAGGGCTTGCGACGATCCTCCAACGGGCGCTCGCTGCCACCGTGACCGAGGTTCGCGCCAATTGCACTGGAACTAAGGTCTCGGACGACGGCTCGCGACCGGAGCGCCAAGCTGGGCACAGACGCCAATCCGATAGCGCCACGCTTCTGGCAGATCGAGGTGGCGCCGCTCGATGCGACGACCTTCGACCGCCCCTCGGGCTCGGGCGTGTGACGCACTCCTCGCCGTCGAGGAGGTGCGCGATGACGGTCTCGATGCGCGTCATGAGCGCCGGCGACGGCTACAAGTACCTGCTCAAGTCCGTGGCCGCGGGCGACACCGACCGGTCCCTCTCGACGCCGCTCACGCGCTATTACGCCGAGGCGGGAACGCCGCCCGGACGGTGGCTTGGCAGTGGCGTCGCCTCGCTAGGCGACGGCCAGATCGTCGTCGGGAACCAGGTCTCGGAGGCGCAGTTGCAACTGCTCGTCGGCATGGGCCGCGATCCTCTCACCGGCGCCCCGCTGGGGCGCTCGTTCCCCGCATACGAGTCCGTCGCCGACCGCATCGCCAAGCGCGTCGCCGCGCTCGACCCCGCGCTGGGCATCGTGGAACGCACCGTTGCGGAAGCCGAGATCGAGGCGCAAGAAACGGCATCGGGCACCCGCCGCGCCGTCGCCGGGTACGACTTCACGTTCTCGATCCCCAAGTCCGCGTCGGTCCTCTGGGCAGTGGCGGACGCGGATACCCAGGCGATCATCGCAAAAGCCCACCATGCGGCGGTCTCCGACGTCGTTGCAGTCATGGAGCGCGAGGTTGCAGCGACGCGCGCCGGTGCAACCCCAGGCGATGGAGCCGTCGCGCAACTCGACGTCACCGGACTCATCGCGACTGCCTTCGACCATTTCGACTCGCGCGCCAGCGACCCGCACCTGCACACGCACGTCGTGGTGAGCAACAAGGTGCGCACTGCGCTCGATGGCAAGTGGCGCTCGCTCGACAGCCGCCCCCTGCACGGTGCCACCGTCGCGCTCTCCGAGCTGCACGAGGCACTGTTCGCCGATCGACTCACCCGAGCGCTCGGCGTCGAGTGGGAGCAGCGAGCGCGCGGACGGGATCGCAACCCCACGTGGGCCATCACCACCGTTCCCGAGGCGCTGGTGGACGAGTTCAGCGATCGCGCACGCCACATCGAGGTCGAGGCGCGGCGCCTCGTCGAGGAGTGGACCGCAACCCACGGTCGGCGCCCGTCGCGCGCCACGATCATCAAGCTCCGGCAGCAGGCGACACTCGCCACCCGCCCCCAGAAGCAGGCGCGGTCGCTCGCCGACCTCACCGCCGAGTGGCGGCTGCGGGCTGGACGAGTGCTGGAGACGGATGCAACCGTGTGGGCTCGGGCGGTTGCGGGGGACGATGCGCCCCTCGTCTTGCGCGCAGACGACGTTCCGCTCGAGGCGGTGGCGCGCATCGGTGCGAATGTGGTGGCTGTCGTCGGCGAGAAGCGGTCGACGTGGCGGCGCTGGAATCTCTACGCCGAGGCTGCACGCCAGACGATGCACTGGCGATTCGGGTCCACCGAAGACCGCGAGGCGATCATTGGCCTCGTCGTCGAAGCCGCCGAGCAGGCATCGGTGCGGCTCACCCCGCCGGAACTGGCCTCATCACCCGCCGTGTTCACGCGGGCTGACGGCACCTCGGTGTTCCGGCCGACGCACTCGGCGGTGTTCTCGTCACAGGTGCAACTCGCAGCGGAGGATCGGTTGCGTGACCATGCGGCGAACTTCGGCGCACCCACGCTCGACCTGCATCTGCTCGAGGCTGCGGCCAGGCAGCCTGCTGGGTCTGGCCGGGCTCTCGGCGAGGATCAGTTCGCCGCCCTGGCTGCAATCGGTGCGTCGGGAAGATTGCTGGACGTGCTCGTTGGACCCGCGGGCACCGGCAAGACAACCGCGATGCACGCGCTTCGTCGCGCGTGGGAGCAGGAGCACGGGCGTGGGTCTGTGGTCGGGCTCGCGCCGTCCGCGACTGCCTCGAGCGTGCTCGCGGAGGATGTCGGCATCGGCACGGATAACACTGCGATGTGGCTCACCAAGCACGACCGCGGGGAAGCCGGCTTCGTCGCCGGCCAGCTCGTCATCATCGACG
Source organism: Demequina iriomotensis (assembly GCF_000971395.1). Classification (GTDB taxonomy): domain Bacteria; phylum Actinomycetota; class Actinomycetes; order Actinomycetales; family Demequinaceae; genus Demequina; species Demequina iriomotensis. The sequence continues at coordinate 26,280 of NZ_BBME01000022.1, forward strand.
AGGCCAGCCTCGTCGGTACCCTGGCCCTCGACCGCATCGTCCACGCGGCGGCCCACGCGGGCGCGAAGGTCCTTCTCGTCGGAGACTGGGCGCAGCTTCAGTCTGTCGAGGCGGGCGGCGCGTTCGGCATGCTCGTCGCCGAGCGCGACGATGCCCCCGAGCTGGTCGACGTGCATCGGTTCACCCATGCGTGGGAGCGGGCCGCGTCGCGTGATCTGAGGCACGGACGAGTCGTGGCGCTCGAGGCGTACGACGTCCGCGGGCGCATCGTCGGTGGTGACGCCGACGCGATGGCCGATGCGGCGTATGCGGCGTGGCGGCGGGACCGCGAGGCCGGCCTCGAGTCGCTGCTGATCGCCGACTCGGGGGATGCCGTCGTTACGCTGAACCGGCGTGCGCGTGCGGACGTCGTGCTCGCCGACGCGATTGATGCCTCGGCCGAGCGCGCCCTTCACGATGGCACAGCGGCATCGGTCGGGGACACGATTGTCACCCGGCAGAACGACCGCCGCCTGCGCGTCGGTCGCGACTGGGTGCGCAATGGGATGCGCTGGACCGTCACGCAGTTGCGGCGAGACGGCTCGCTCGTCGTGCGCCGCACCGACCGGCGCCGGGGCGGCGGTGTCGTGTTGCCCGCCACCTACGTCGCCGCGCACGTCGAGCTGGGGTACGCCGTCACTGCCTACCGCGCACAGGGCACGACGACGGATACCGCGCACGCCCTGGTCGAGCCGACGACCACGCGCGAGAGTCTCTACGTCGCCATGACGCGGGGGCGCACCTCGAACACCGCCTACGTGGCGCTGAACAGGCCCGACGAGGACCATGGTGCGGCGCACCCGGGCGACGATGACGGGGTCACTGCCCGCGCGGTACTCGCCGGAGTGCTTACTCGTGTGGGTGCGGAACTGTCGGCGACCGAGGCTTTGGCGGCTGAGCAGGACTCCTGGAGTTCGATCGCTCAGCTTGCGGCCGAGTACGAGACCATCGCTGCCGCCGCCCAGCACGACCGGTGGGCCGCACTGGTGCGGGGGTCAGGGCTCTCGCCGGCTGATGCGGAGGCCGCGATCGAGTCCGAGGCGTTCGGCGCGCTCACAGCCGAACTCAGGCGTGCCGAGGCGAAGCGCTACGACGTCGACGGCCTGCTCCCGCGACTGGTCGCCGCACGCGGATTCGCCGACGCGGAGGACATCGCCGCGGTGCTCCATGGTCGAGTGGAGCGGGCGACCGCGCGGGCGCGTTCGTCAGGCGCGTCACGGCAGCAGTCGAGGCTCATCGCGGGACTGGTGCCCGTCGCTTCAGGGCCTATGGAGTCTGACATGCGCCGCGCCCTCGAGGAACGTCGCGAGCTCATGGAGGCCCGCGCCACGGCGATGGTCGACGCGGCGGTGGCTGCTAACGAGGCATGGGTGCGAGAACTGGGGCCGGGGACGGCTACGGCCTCGGCCGAGTGGCGCCGCGCCGCCCGCATCGTCGCCGCGTACCGCGACCGGTATCGCGCTACGACTGACGGTTTGGCGCTCGGTGCGCCCGCGTGCAGCGCTGCCCAGCGCCTCGACGAGGCGCGCGCGGTCGCAGCACTCCGCGAGGCTCGCCGCATCGCCCAGCGAGCCGCGTCCGCGCATGAGCCGCGGTCCGTGGCGGGGGAGAGCAGAGCGCATGCTCTGTGACAGCCTTGGACCATGGCCCTTCCCGAGACCGACCTCCATCGCATCGACCTCTGGTGTCGCGAGCAGGTGCCGGAGCGCCTGTGGTACCAGGTGCGTGTCGAGGCGGACGTGTCGCAGAGGCATGTGGACATCGTCGAGGTGCGACCGCCGTGGGACGGGATCGGCGATGACACGCGGTTCCCGATCGCGCGGCTCAGGTACACGATGGCGTCTGGTCAGTGGGCGATCTACTGGCGCGACCGCCACCTCAAGTTCCACGAGTACAAGCGCAAGCGCCCGACGAAGAACGTCCAGGCGCTCCTCGACTGGATCGGGGACAGCGGCGACCCGATCTTCTTCGGGTAGGTCGAGGCTCTGCACAGTGCCGCGGGGCGACCTTCCCCGGCGTCGCGGGTCGGGCGTACATTGGTTGACGAGGCAGAAGACACCAACTTGAGCGTCCTTCCGGACAGACGCCCCCCGGGCACCCTCCACGCGCTGCCTCCTCGGCGGAGAATCGCGCTTCCACGGGAGGCCGGGAGCATGTTCGGACTCATCTGGACCACGGGCGTCGGCGTTCGCGACTACCTACAGCGATGCATGCCCTCGAACATCCTGATTCGCGCCACCCACCGGCGTGCCGGCCTGAAGTGGGGAGTGCCGGCGATGCTCGTCGCCGGGGTCTACCTGGTCGTCGGTGGGGGGCTCGTGCAGTGGATCGCGGACGGTGGGCCGGGATGGCTGAACCTCGCCGTCTTGGTGTGTCTCTGGAACGCGCTGAAGTTCGTCATCAACGGGCCGATCACGCTGGTGATGCTTTTGCGGGCGTGTGCGGAGGAGTCGCCCGCGCGCACGCCGGTCCGCCAGGGCTCCAGCTCGCCAGGGACCTCCGCCGAGACACTGCTCGCGTGACTGCGTGACCTGCCTAGCGGCCCGCACCCTGGTTCGGACTCCACCCCCGGGCTGCCCTTCTCGGATATGGCCGAGCCTGCAATGGACCCCCGACCCCCGGGCGCCATGTCCATTCAGTGCCGCGTCGACAGCCGCGCTCTGCTTCCAGACGCCATCCGACGCACAACCGACGTGTGCAGGATTCCCTTGGCGGCACATGGCGTCTAGAGTCGAACACATGTTCGAATGGGCGCTGGGTGCGCAGAATCGGCGCGCGCCGCGAAGCGGCACGGGGCGGATGTCGCGGGAGCTCCAAGCGCGGGAGTGGGGTGCGGCGCGCGCCTCGGTTGAGGCGAATTTCGGTAGGCTTGGGCGCTCGCGCGTCGTGCGGAAGCGCACGTGTTGACGTGCCCGGTGCTTGCGCGAAAGCGTCTCGGCGAGACACGCGTGTCGGCGCCCGCCTTTATGACGGGTTAGGCGCAATGATTCATGCAAGCAAGTCGATTGATCCGACGTCAATTCCTAGGGAGGCAGCAGTGACGGGATTGCAAGTCGTCGAGATCTGCGCCGGCGCGGGTGGTCAGGCTTTGGGCCTTCACAAGGCTGGCTTCACGCACACCCTCGCAGTCGAGCTGGACGCGACTGCCGCGGAAACCCTACGACTCAATCTGGGCGGCACGGTTGCTGTCGGAGATGTCGCGAACCCCGAAGTGTGGGCACCGCGCGAATATGCGGGAGTCGATCTTCTCGCGGGAGGCGTGCCATGCCCGCCGTTCTCTATCGCGGGCAAGCAGCTCGGATCGTCTGACGAGCGTGATCTATTCGCGTGGGCGGTGGAGCAGGTAGCCGTTGTTCGGCCACGCGCGCTCATGCTGGAAAACGTGAGGGGCCTCTCGAGCAATCGCTTCTCGGGGTATCGGCAGCGCGTCCTCGATCGGCTCAACCAGCTGGGTTATGTCGCCGACTGGCGCTTGATCCACTCCGCAGACTTCGGGGTCGCACAACTCCGGCCCCGGTTCGTGCTTGTTGCGATGAAGCCCGCTGACTTCGCGTTCTTCCGCTGGCCGGAGCCAGACGGAGACCGAGCTTCAGTCGGCGAGGTTCTTCGCGACCTTATGGCCGCCAATGGCTGGAAGCACGTGGATGACTGGGTGAGACTCGCGGATGGCATTGGGCCAACCTTGGTTGGCGGAAGCAAGAAGCACGGTGGAGCTGACCTCGGACCGACCCGTGCAAAGCGTGCCTGGGAGGCGCTGGGAGTCGACGGCAAGGGCGTGGCAGATAGCGCGCCTGACGCAGATGCGCCCCATCCCTCGGTGCGCTTGCCGAGACTGACCGTTGAGATGGTTGCGCGTCTTCAAGGCTGGCGCGCGGAGGACAAGTGGCATTTTGCTGGCCGTAAGACCTCGCAATACCGCCAGATCGGAAACGCCTTTCCGCCCCCCGTCGCTGAGGCTGTCGGGAGGTCGATCCGTGCGGCCCTCGAGCATGACGGAGTTGCGCGCGAAGTGCCGGAACTTGGCGCAGATGTGCACGACCCGGTCTATCGGGCGCTCGCGGGCTCCGACGGGTTTGTCAGCATCGAACGACTGGTTAATGCGCTCAATGAGGGTAGCCATGCGTCGGTGGAGCGGCGCTTGGCCCTACTCGCGCAGGATTTCGAGCTCGAACAGCAGATGACCGCTACGGGTACTAAGTACCGCCTTGGCGAGTTCAAGGGGTTCACCGGCCAGGCCAACCACGAGCGCCATGACTACATGGAACGCTTCCGGAGCAGGGTCAGCTAGTAGCTCTCAGTGGCGGCTTGTGACGGCCGCGGGTTTGCAGGGTCAGTCACAAGCCCCTGCTCGTGACGGCCGCGACGTTGCCGTCGGCCCGCGTTGCGGATCGCGCACCACGACGCGAAGGCGCTTTGCGAGTCCTCGGTCGGATAACCGTCCCGGTCTCGCTCCGGCGGTGCTGATGGATGTCGTCGGCTAGATCCAGGGAGGCAGGGGACTAGTCAGGGTGCCTCGCAACTGTGGAATCCCGTCCTCGACTGCGTCGGGTGGGACTTCAAGCTTGCACGAGGCCCAGTTCACGGGATCGCTCACGTCGCGGGGTGCGTGTTCGATGATCCACTTGCTCGGTATGACTCCGACGCCGACCGCTTCGAGTTCCGAGTTCAAGCGAACCAACACCAGCGCCCAGTGCGCATCGCGAAGCATGACTTCAAACTCGTGCCGCGAGAGGTAGACCACGGTTCTACTGCGCCGCGTCGTGCTCTTCACCTCGAGATGGCCTTCGATACCATCCGAAACGATGTCGATGTCATAGCCGAAACCGTCGGACCACAGTGAGACTTGCTCGACATGGCCACTTGTCCGCGACTCCAGGAGCCTGACAAGTGCGGCTTCGCCCGCAGCGCCGATGCGTTCTCTTGCGGCTGTGTCGACTTTGCCCCAGCGCGAAACGAGGAGCCCGAACACCACGTTCTCGTCGAGGCCGAGTGCCGCCCCTGCACCAAGAACATCGGTTGGCAGTTCACTTGGGTCCCGGACGAGCGTGTCTGCGTCCACGACCCAAGGCAGAGATCCGCGCTCGAACAACGCGCCCAGAACCCGAAGTGCCCCTGGAACCTTGCTCTCAAGGCCATCCAAGAGTCCAAGCTCCCTGATAAGAGTGAGCGCGGTTGCGTATTGTGTCGGCGTGAGGTCGCTGTACCCGGCGTGGCTATTCAGCAGTGCTTGGGCGCGCGCGATACCGCCGGTGGACGGAAGAACGTCGAGCCACCGCGTCGCGGCCAGGAGGACGGGCTCAGGAGGAAGGCGCATTGAAGTGCCCCATCAGCGCCTGAAGATCGCCGCGATCAAGCCCTTCGCCGATAGCGGGCTCCTCGTAAAGGTCAGACAGTTGTTGGACCGCGGGGTCGTCCAAGATGCCCCCCATGAAGTTCAACTTTGCCGCGAGCCGGCTGGCGACAACCTCGTCGATTGTTCCCTCTGATGCGAGCACCGTGATCCGGGTTCTGACGTCTGGGTCGAGACCGAGTCTGTGAATGCGGTCAAGGCTCTGCAAGAAACGCCCGGCGGCGAAGTCGCGATCAACATAGACCGCATCGTGGCACTCGTGGTGGAGGCTGATCCCCTCACCGAGCGTGGCTGGGTTCGACAGAAGGACCATGCACTCAGGGTCACGCCGAAAGCGCTCAATCTGGCTTTCCCGATCCGGTGTTCCGCCGTGCACCAGTGCCGGCTGGAACTGTCCAAGAATGCGCTGGAGAGTGTTGAGGCTGCGGATGAACGTTGACCACACGAGGGTCTTGCGCCCTTGCGCGGCGTTGTCACGGACGATCGCGAGGACTTCCTGAAACTTGGGTGACATCTCGTATGCAGGCAAGTCTTGCATGAGCTGAAAGAGGGGAGAGTTCTCGGGGACTGTCAGCGGCGGGACCTGATAGTCGAGGGGCTCGTATCTGGTCGTGCCGACCGAGAGCAAGGCGGGGCTGGTTGCCGCCATGAGCATGTACACGAGGATGCGTCCAAGGCTCTGGAAATCACCTTCCGCGCCCGCCGCACGCGCTGAGAACTGCCCGATCAATGCCTTGTAGATCTCATCGTGAAGCGGAGGCAGGGGAATGCGTCGGATGGTCGTATCCACTGGCGGTAGACCGAGCTCCCCCTTGGTCGTGCGAGTGAAGAGCGACTTGAGCGCCCGACTCGCTTGGGCGAGGTCACCGCCCGCCACCGCGCGCACGATGCTTTGCCGTCCCGTGCCGGGCCACACGAACGAGAAGAGGCTTTCGAGGTCTTTGACCCCGTTGGGCGCGGGAGTCCCGGTGAGGATCAGGCGGCGTCGGCCGCGAGGTCCGAGTGCGAGGCACGCCGCGCCGTAGGCGCCTTCGACACCCAACTTCATACGGTGCGCCTCGTCGAGAAGGATCATCGAGGGCCGTTCCGCCAACCATCGCCCGAGAGGGTTCACCATGGATGGCAAGCGCTCGTAGTTGACGATCAGAGCGTCGGCTCCTTCTGGGGGGTTGCCTTCCAGAACGCTCATCGACAGTGGCTGGGAGAGGCAGGCGCTGTTCTCGTACTGCCAAGCGCTGTAGCTGGACTTGGGGCCCACCACCAAGAGGCGCTCCAGCCCCTCGGAGTTACGAAGGGCCTGAAAGACAGCGAGGCCGACGCGAGTTTTTCCAGCTCCCGGAACTGAGAAGTTGGCTCCGTGGCGCAGAGAGAGGAGCTTTGCGATATCCCGTGCCTGGAACGATGTGAGGTCGCCCTGCCAGGAGGGCCCTAGGCGTTCGGGCAGAGAGTCGACGGAAGTCGCGATCTCGTGGTCTTCTGGTCCCTCGAGCCGAGTCGATACCGCGTGAGCGTCATTGAGGGAGTCAACCACCAGCGCTCGCAAGTCGGCTTCCCAGACGACCTCACCGTCGCCCTGATGTGGCCATCCACCTAGGACCGAGAGATTGGTGAGTAGATCGTCGAGGTCGACCTCGACGATCGTCGGCGCTCGTTGCGTACTGGACTGGAATCCGAGAGCCAGGCGGCGAAGGTCAGCCTCGAGGCCGACCGCGCTGTGAAGCCGTGCGCGCGTGGCGTCGGGGGCGAGGGCTAGCCAGAGTGAGCGAGTGGCGTGGCTCTCACTCATCACTTTGCCCGGACGGTATCAAGCAGCCATGCCACGCCCTCGCCTGGTGCGGTGAAGGTACGGCCTGCTTGACGCGCGAGTCCTGCGAGGCTCTCTCTCAGAACGATCAAGGCGTCGTCGAACGCCTCTTCGTCCAGCGCTCGCTTCGCCTTGGCTTCAGCGAACTCGTTTGCGCACTGCGTGACGTACTCGGCGGCGTCGGTAAGTCGCTCGGGCACGGCAGTCTGGCGTTTCACCAATTCGGCGTTCTGGCCAGCCATCTTGACAGCGACATCGAAGGTTTCACGCGCCCGTCGCATGACGTCGGCGGCCGCCGTGACGTCCGACGTGGTAGAGATGCTGCCGCTGTGGGCGACGGCCTTGGCACGAAGCAATCTGTCGGTCAAGGCCTCCGCGGCCGCTGAATCGCTGCTGATACCGGGCATCGTCACTCCTGGCAGGCCGGGGACGGAGACCGCTGTTGCACTCGCCGGCGTCGGCTTGAGGTCCTCGGGAAGCCGCGGGTCCAGGTAGCGCGTGTGGAAGTCGTCCTCGGCGAGGCGTAGGGAGGTCTTGGGGTAGTCCAGCAACACCATCGCGAGCCGGGACTGCTTGAGGCGCGTGGCGGCGTCCGGGTTGGACTTCGCAAGGTTCGAGTAATCACGGTGAAGCTCACGCAGCTTCTCCTGGTGCTGCTCAAAGTCCACTAGACGTAGTGAGGCGCCGTCGGTCGTCTTGCTCCGATCGATTGCGTCGAGAATCAGCCCGTAGACCCACCTATCTCGCTGCAGCGTCGCGGGCTTGATATTGAAGTCCTTCGCGACGTCAGCCTCGGTGCGCCCCCGGCTGAGCTCCTCGTCGATCGCGATCAACCGGTTGATGTAGGAGTAGTCGCGTCGGCGATCCTGACGGAGCTGCAGCGTCAGTTCAACGCTGTTGATGTCCAGGCGGGACGTGTCATCGGGGAGAACTCCAACCTTGATGTTCTGCACGCCAAGGTCGCGCAGCGCGGCGGCACGCGTATTCCCGTCGACAAGGATTCCGTGAGGACTCACGATTCCCGGCTCGCGCTGACCGGAGTCGTCCAGTTCGTCCTTGAGGGCGGTGAAGTCGGGGTCGACTTGGTCGGGGTTGGCCGGCCGCTGGCGCAATAGGTCGTGCAAGTAGGTCTGAGCGTCCTCGCCCCACGGGTCCGCGTCAATGGCCTGGTTTCGCACCGGGTCCAGAGTCCGCTGGGCACGGATGCGGTGAGTGTCCGGGTTGAAGTACAGCAAGTCCACCGGCATCGAGATCACATAGAGATGCCTGGGCTCGCCGCGCCAGTCGACTGTGACCTTGGCGCCCGCCTCGGTCATCGCGTGCTTGAGACGCTGGGTGATCAGCTCCCGGATCTCATCGCCCTTCGGCGGCATGCCAAAATCGGCCATGTTCTCGTTCCCCTCAGTGACTCGCTTGACCAATGCTCAGGCGACGTGCCCGAGTATGAAAGAGTTTTGCACGAGGCTCTGACATCCAATGCCAACACGCAGAATCGACGGGGCGCGCGAATCGGAGGAATACGGCATGACTACACAAATGCCCCGATGGGACGTGACCGACGGGGGGTCGATGATCCGAGGTGCTCTTTGGCTGCTCCAGGTTGTCGGTGAGGGAAACACCTTCACAAAGAACCAATTGCGCGAAGCGTTTCCTGGCGTCTCCCAGATAGACCGGCGGATCCGCGATCTTCGTGACTTCGGATGGGTGGTGTACTCGAATACTGAGGACGCGCGCCTCACCACTGAGGACCAGCGATTTGTTCGGGCGGGCGTGCCAGTCTGGGACTCCAAGGCGCGGCGCGATGCAGCGCCACAGAAGGCAATCTCGACCAAGGACCGACAGGCAGTGCTCGCTCGAGACAGCTACATGTGCACTCTCTGCGGGATCGCCGGCGGCGAGACCTATCCGGACGATGCCGTCCTCACCGCAGTGCTCGGCGTCTCGCGCCGACTAGTCCGGCATCCTGATGGAACGGAAGAGCTTGCCCTTGTGACCGAGTGCAAGCGGTGCAGGTCGGGGCGTGGTTCCGAACCGATTTCTGTCGCTGACGCGGTCGAGGCGATTCGTGCACTGGACGTGCACGATCAGAAGCGGATCACGCGGTGGATGGAGCGGGGGCGCCGAGGCACGACCGATCTTGATCGCGCCTGGTCAGCGTTCCTGGCTGTGCCACCGGAACAGCGGAAGTCCGTCCTTGATGCAATCAGTGCCGCCCGCGACATACGTTGAGGTCGAGCGTGTGGCCAAAGACCTCGCGCCCCCGGCATCGCTGACGCATCCCTGATGCCATTCGACAGTGCTCGCCGTGGCGCCGATCCCGTCGCTGTAGTGCGCCTTTCTGCAGTGGCGGCCTTGGCGGTGGACGTCCAGCCGACGTGCTCTCCTTCGCGAAGCTCAAAGAGAGCACCAGCGCCGTGTGACCGCACTCAAGTCAAGTCAGAGAAGTAGCCGAGGCTCGGATCGTCGAAGGTGCCAATGACAAGGCCCCGGTCGAGGAACCTGTTGAACTCCTCGCAGCTCGTCTCTGGTAGCAGCGCACAGCCATGGCAGGCCGCGAGATTGCACGAGTCTGGCCCCTGGCCTCGCTCGCCGGCATCCATGCAGACGGGGTCCGTTGAACACCAGTGCGCGTCACCAAGTGCGGCTGCGAAAACAGGCTTCAGACGCTCTGGCCGTGACATGCGCACGAGCCCGCCCATAGTGCCTTCGGAATCTCCGGCAGCCGTGTAGATCAAGACGCCTCCCATGTCCCGACCGTCGTCACGCGACACGTAGAGACGCTCGCGAAGTGAGGCTGAACTGTAACCACAGGTGAAGACGAGTTCGTTGATCAGCAGGTGCGCGAGTGTGTGCAGCATGACGAGTCGCGGCGAGACGTCCCTAGCGCTGCCGCCGCGATCGGTGATGACTTGTCCGTACTGCTTGGAAATGAGATCGGCCCGCGCCTGGACCTCGACGCGCGCTTCCCACGCAGCGAGGCGCTCGTGGTCGAGTTCGAAGTAGATCCCCTCGCCCTTGACCACGTAGGCCGGCAGCCAATCCCTTTCTGGAGGTAGGGGGCGACGACGAAGCAAGGCTTTTCCGTCAGCGATTTTGAGGGAGTTGTCGCGACCGCGCGCGAACCCCCGGAGCACGCGCGTTTCGCGCAGTACCGTGACACTCCGCACTCGATCAACGTGCCCTGCGATAGCGCTGTGGACACCGGGATCCGAACCGCGCAGCTCGTCGTCCTGCGGCGTTTCTCGTAGGAGCTTGAACTCGGGATAGCGCCAGATGTCGAGGTCGTCTGACTCGTCTTCGTCGTCGCCGTCTGCGGCGGGCGAGCCGATGCCGAATCGGTCGTGGTACGCGGCGAGCAACTCTTCGTCAGGGTACTGATCGAAGAGGTCTCCAACGCCGCGGGTGGCGTTTCGGATGTGCGCCACAGTTGCGTTCTTGCCGAGCATCGTGAAGAGCAACGTCATGACCGGTTCGACGTCAGCTCGCTTCATCAGGTCTCGCATCGCACCGCTGACTGCTCCCACCTTCTGCGGGATGAAGATCGATGACTCCACATATGGGAAGTAGACGTTGCCGCTGGCGCGGAGCGCACCTTGAATCGGTTGGTCACACGCGCCGGCCATCTCGTGAAGCCACGGCCGTGCACCGGTACACAGGTACGGTTCCGAGCGGCCGACGAGATATTGCGTCACGAAGGTGGTGTCGTCGCCAGACTCGCCTTTCACTCCACCCGTGGTGATGCCTTGTAGGGACCGCGTAGCTCCACATCCCTTGCGCGCATCGCGCTTGTTCTGTGCGTCATAGCCGCAGCGGACCACCTGTCCTTCGAGACCGCCTCCACCTGTCGAAAACAGGCGGAGCACGCCAGTGCAGCTCGGGCTGCTTGAGCGATGCACCCACTCGCTGAAGGGAAAGTCATCCAGGTGACCCTTAGCGCAGATCGCCACGAAGGGCACCTGGGACATCTTGGGTCCTCGCTGCCGTTTCCCCACGCAGGCCGGTTCGTCGCAGCGGACCGAATCCTGGAAGCTGAGCGGAGCTTTCTTGAGGCGCTTGCAATACATACAGAACGAGTAGCCAGGGAAGCGCAATGCGGGCACGCTCAGCTTCTCGTTGCGGTGGTCCTCAGGAGATCCCGCGCGGTAGTCCGGTGGCAGACGGAACTCGTTGACATTCAGCCGTGCCTCGAGACGCCAGTCGTTGACTCGAAACTCTTCCAGCGCGAGGTCAGGATTGTTGCGCGGGAACCAGTGATCCAGCCCCGCCGTGATCACCGACGTACCGTCAACGAGCACACTCATCGCCCCGACGCCGAATGGCGACACAAGTTGGGATCGGCGCATGTTCCCTGATGTCATGCCATTACCTCCGGCTCTTCTAGATCGTCGTCGATGTAGTCGAGCGTGACGGAGATCTGGCACTCTGCGTCGACGCTTCGCATGCTCATCGGCGTTTCCCAGGTGATGTTTTTGTTGCCGGGATCGGCCAGATCGCCGGCTGGACGCATCAAGCCCTGCAGGGGATCGCCATTGAAGTAGGTCGCTGTCGCCCAGGCCGTGCGCTCGCCCTTCGACCATTGCCGAGATCGTTCGGCCACCCATTGGTCGAACACCGGTAGTTCCTCATCGTCGACAATCGCGGCTCTGGCGCGAAGTAGCGCCATTGACTCGTCAAACTCGGCTCGTGGGAACGGGCTTGGTTCGAGAGTCGGGTTGAGTTGACGCATCCGCGAGATCGCGGCGGCGTGGAGCGCTCGCTTGAGGACTGGCTCGGCGAAGGGCGTAACCGAGGTGGGCTCCACCTGCGCATACAGCTGTTGGTGATAGGTGCGGAACCGCTCGTAATGACTGCGGTCGCGAGGCTTCGCGGCCCCATAGATCGTGATGACGAGCCCAGGCGTCTTCACGTTGCGCCCGACTCGGCCACTCACCTGGATGTATTGCGCCGTCGTCTTCGGCTGACCGACGATCGTCATGAGGCCGAGCCGGTCAATGTCAACTCCAACTTCGATGATGTTCGAGGCAAGGCAAATGTCAACACACTTCGCGTTCTCGGGACACGAACCCGTGCTGACGCACTTCGCGCCATCCGCACACTCCGGATGCGGGAGCCGGAACTCGAGTTCCTCGATTGCTTTCGGGATTTCGTCGCTGCGGCGACGCGACGTGAGCTCCATCTTGTTGCGGGGGTAGCGCGGCGTGATCCCGTCGCGCCGCTGAAGACCCACCAAGTAGTCAGGAACGTCGGAGTCCAGCAATGACAGCGTGTTTCCGAGCTCTCGAAGGCTGTTCAGGAAGTTGAGGTTCGTCCAATACCCATCTCGATCAGCTGGCTCCGGGATCTGCGGACCGGCTTGGAGCGTCGCAGCGGCGACCCGTGCCTGAACCGTCTGCGTTGAGCCGAGCGAGGGGCTCATGACACCCAAGTAGCGCCGCCCCGGTGCGCGTTCCCCATCTGGGAGACGTGCCGGTTCGGCGAAGAAGGATCGGCCCTCCTCAAGCCCGTGGGGCGGGAACAGTGCGACATCCTTGCGTCCGAATAGCGCGAGGATCTGATCCTCGTAGCGGCGTACGGTAGCGGTCGACGCGATGATCTTGGCGGGGATCGGCGGCTCGACTCGACGATCGGTCGTGAGGTCATCGATCATCGGTTCGTAAAGGCCGACCATCGAGCCCAGTGGTCCCGAGATGAGGTGAAGCTCGTCTTGGATGATCAAGCCTGGCGGAGAGTAGATGCGTTCGCCGTGTTCGCCGAGCCCGAACATTGTTCGCGCGGCCGGTTGCCATGCCATCGTCGCGAACTTGTCGACGGTGCCGATCACGATGGAAGGACGCGACTCGTAGATGTCCTCGTCGACTACGTGGACGGGCAGGCCCGCTCGACCGCTGAACCGGCATGCCTCGTCTTGGCACCGGAAGAGAAACCGACCTCCCGACCATACGTAGCCTGGGGTGTCCTGCCCGCGCGGCTTGCTGACGGGTCCCATCCGCGTACCGCACCACGGGCACTTGAGGAGCAGGAACTTGTTTGATGCTCGGGAGTCGCGTCGAAGATCCCCTAGTGCGCGCTCAGCCGCAGTCCAACGGTTGGGCGTCGAGTCACCGCCCAACCATACGCCGATGCCAAACGGTGCCGAACCCAGCTCGTTCTCTATGCCGGAACGGACGTCCTCCAGCACGCAGATCAGGGAGGAGGCACGGAGAAACTGCTGAGCCGTCAGCAACCTAAGCGTGTAACGCATGAGCGTGTCGGTGCCGGCGTCGTCGGGATTCCGGAGTCGCCTGGCGAGCAGCGAGATTGCCGATGCTCCGAGGTACGCCTCTGTCTTACCGCCACCAGTCGGAAAGAAGATCAGGTCGACTAGCTGGCGCTTCTCGTGGGTCGGGTCGACGAGTTCGGGCAGGCTCGCCAGGATGAACGCGATCTGGAACGCGCGCCACCGGCCCCCAGCCGGATCGGGCTTGGCCGCGGGGTGGGCGCCGTCGGGTCGATAGACGCCCTGCTTGTCCTTGATGAGATCTCGTGTCGCGAGTCGCGATCTGACCTGTTGGTAAAGCATCGCGTAGTTGGCGAGTTGGAAGGCTCGGGCGGCGAGGGCGTCGTTTTGTACGAGGTGCCAACCCTCCTGCATCCTTGCGAGAGCCTCAGCACACTTCGTCATATGTCCCCGTGCGGCATCGTGGAATCGCGTCGGTAGATCATCGATCGACGCGTGCCGGTCGCTGATCCACTGGGCGTAGAGCTCGATGACTTTCTCAACCTGGGCGTATCCCTCGGGTGTCGTCTCGGCGAGCGCCTGCATGCTCACGCTGACCGCGGTGCGGGTCCCGTCTGCGTGTTCCTCAAAGACGTCGGGTGTCAGGCTGGTGACTTCGTAAGCGGGAAGTGCGTCCGCATTGACGAACGCGACAGTTGGGTCTCCATCCTCGTCGGCCGGGTGGTCCCATGTGGCCGCGCATCCATGGCCGATCGCAAACGTGCGTTGGTAACGGTAGAGAAGGGCGATCGACTCTTCCTCTGCGTCGCTGTCCCTTTGCTCGACGGCCGGGTACGGCTCGATCGAGAGTCCCGCCGATACGGTGGCGGAGAACGCCACTTGAAAGAACGCGTTACCCGGTCCTGTGCCAACTGTGTCGTTGACGACTGCGAGCGTGACCAAGCGCAGTTCAGGATCCGCCTCTCCGGGCACCGAGCGAGTGAATACCGACACGCTCGGCCTAATGCGAGGCTCAACCCTGGCGTCGTCTGTTACAGCAGTCGTCGACAATGCTGAGCGCTTCCGATCCCGGCGCAGCACCTCTGCTGACGCAACCGTATCGAGCACGAATGGACGACGCACCCACCAAGTGAGCGGGGGCGTCTCTGGTGCGGTGACATTGATGCGGTCGTAGTAGGCGCCGGTGACACGGATGTCGAGTTCGGCGCCATCTTCGACGCGCACCTTGAAGGAAATTGCCATAGCGGCCGGCTTCCGTCGGTTCGCATCGGACAGGTCGAAATCGTCGGAGTCCGGTTGATCCTGCCGACGTGGCCCTCTCACTTCCGTAGGCGGGGGTTGGGGGTTCTCGTCACTCTCCGCTAGACCTGGAATGATGGCGGAGTCGTCTCCCTCGGACGCCAGTCCGCCGGTCGGCGTGCCACCGCTATGGAGAATGCCGACGCCATAGCGGCGCAGCGGATCGGAGCGTGTCAGCACCTCTTCGAGCGTGTCGCGATCGTGGAACTGGCCGTGAGTCTCATCCTTCGCTCGAAAGGTGAGAGTCGGCCCGGAGCAGTTGACAGGGGTGCCGTTGGGTGCCTCGCCGTCGGGAGGCCCGAAGAGTTCGCGCCGGACTGCCGCCTCAACAATGTCCCGTGCCTCTACGCCGCTCATGGGTTCCCTGCCATCCCTGCAAGTCCTGTGGTTTCCTCGATGACACCGTAGAGGCGATCGGTGGCACGCGTGAGACCGACATAGAGGACTGACTCAAAGTTGGGCACGTTCCTCCGATCGAGATCTGTCACGACGATGGCTGGCGCCTCGAGGCCTTTGAATGCCTGTATCGAGGAGAAACGAATCTTGCCCCTCTTGGCGGTGCCGTCGTCGGCTTGGACAAGCACGTTCCGCAACCACGGGTCAGTGGTCGTCGCGGCAGTTGAACCACTTCCGAGTGGGCTCAGCACGACGATCTCGCTGAGGTCGAACTTCTCTTCCCGCAAGCCTTCAATTGCCTTCCTCAGCAACGCTGACTGGTCCGCTCCGCGTGCATACTTCAAGAAGACTGGGTTGGTGCCGTCGTCGTCCCGTCGGAACTTCCGGTAGCCGGGGGTGAGCCCGCTGAAGAAGTTCACGCTGGTTCCAATCCTCGGCAGGTTCCGACAGTTCATCGTGAGTCGGTGGGAGGGAAGGTGGGGCATGCGCGCCTCGAGCAGCGCGCGGCCGCGGCCGTCGTCGTAGATGGCCTGGCGCTCGAAGTCGCCAAACATCAGAACGCGGCCTCCGGACAATCCGCCCTTGACCATGAAGTCGAACACGTCGAGGTACGCGTCCGTCAAGAGGTCCTGAATCTCATCGATGATCAGGAAGTCGGCCGGCGGCTCACCCCGCTCCAGAAGTGCCTCGACCGCCCGATCGGGAAGCTCCCTAGTCCAGAACCGATCCCCGGCGGTCGAAGGCGCCTTGATTCCCGTTAGTGCCAAGAGCTGGCTGTGGAAAGTGCCCACCGACAAATGCGGGTCGCCCATGTCGACCATGAGGCGTCGTGCGAGCAACTTGTTGAAGCACACGAGGCTCCCCGTACGTTTGAGGGCAAGCTCGCGCCGCGCGGCTTCCATGGCGAGAAGGGTCTTGCCCGAGCCTGCCGGGCCGGTGAAGAGCACGCTCTTGTTGTCGGACATCGCGTCGAGGGCGAGGAATTGCTCCTCAACGAAGTGAACGAGTTGATGCTCACGAGCAGACCGGATATCCCCGGCCACAACACCAAACTCGAAGTTCGGTCGAAGGAGTGACGCTAGCCGCGCTGCCATTGAAAGGTCGGGTCCTACGCCGCGATCGGAGAACCCTCTGAAAGTAGCGTCGAGGTTGGCGACGCCGCCGGCGAAGGCGCGACGTATCGCGCCAATGGGGTCCTTCTTCAAGTCCTCCGAATCAAGCACCTGCCACTCGGACCACTCGTTCGTAGGTTTCAGCATCGTCCGGGCGCGGGTCGCAGTGAACCAGGCGGCGCTCAAGGTCGGGATCGACCGGAGATCGACCTTCTTCTTCAGCAAGTCTTCGCGAATCGAGTACATCGCTTCGCTGGCCTGCTTGAACGGGCCACGTGCAGTCGGTGCCTGGTTGCCGAGCTTCCAGACCCCGTGATCGAAGGAGAAGTGCTCATGTGACTTCACCTCGATCACCAAGACGCCGAGGTTGGGGGCGATGACGACGAAGTCCGCCTCGCCCTCTGGGTTGCGGACATGCTCGGCAATGTTCAGCGAGTGCAGAACGATCCAATCATCAGTCGTCCGGTCCTTAGCGAGCGCCCGATACACCGCCTTTTCGCCTGGCGCCGCATCTTCCGGAAAGAGCGGTGGTATCAGTCGAGCCACTCAGCACTCCGATCTTTGAAAGGCACCCTCACTTGATGCCGACCGACGATTTCGGTGAAGGGTGCCTTGGCGAGCACCCGGGCGACGATCATCCCCCGGATACCTTCGCTGGGCAGATCCAGATGCAGGATGCCATCGCGTTCAAGCGCAACGAGGTCGGCGCGCCCAACCGCCGCCTCGAGCTCCTTGCGAAGATCAGCGCTCGCCCTGTAAACCGCCCGCCGAAGTGAGATCGCATTGCCGTGGGTCGGCTGCGATGGCGCGCCGAGCCATTCAAGAAGCAAGCCAAAGTCGGCGTCGCGCTGAGGGCAGATCAGAAGTGGCCCGGCCCAGGCCCGGACTTGACCGCTCGAACGTACGCCGAGCTCTTCAAGGTCCGCCATTGCTCGCCGGTATCCCAATCGTTTCAGACGTGCCTGCAGGAGACCCTTCCAGTGTGCTTGAGTCGCGACTATGCCTGGTGCCGCGGTGCCTAGTGCGGCGATCGCCCGGTCGTACATGACCCCACGTTCGGACTCGCCTTCGCGGAGAACCAAGTACGTTCCTGGGACAACGTCTGGGACGGCTTCATACGCGACCCGGGCACCCTCCGGCTGACGTGGGTCGAGCGAACGGATCCGTTCACCGTCGTCGAGCCACAGGCCCTGCCCCCCTGCAAGCAGAATCTTTCGCGCCTCCACCTCTTCGCTATTGGGCTCCCGATCCCCGGATGTGCGCGTGCCCCACGCGGGCTCTGGGAAGTAGAAATCTGTGATCGCTTCATCGTCGACCTCCGCGCTGCTAGGTTCGGCGATGTCGCCGATCTGGTGCACGGTCGAGTGGACGACGATGGGTCCTTCGGCGTGGGCGCCGAGCGATGATGACGGGACCGAACGATTGCGGAACCATGTCGGCATGATGAATGTGACTTCCGGAGTCGCGGGCGCGGTTACAACAGAAGTCGAGACGAAGGTCGGCGGCGCAATGACGTAGCTGATGTCGATAGATGGTGCGACCTTGTCGAGCTGGCTCGCGACTACGACCTCAGACCCGACTTGGTCGAGCCATCGTTGAAGGCCTGCACGAGCGGTGCCATTGCTCGCGACGACAATGCACTGGTCCGGTCCCACTTCATCGATCGACTCGAGCAGGACATCGCCGGTCGGACAGTCTGTCTCTCCGATGGCCTGGGCCGCCTCGGCGATCTGATCAAGTAGCGACCCTTCAGCGACGAGGTTGCGTAGCCGCTGGGCCCGGCGGACGAGCTCATCGATCAAGGATTGCTGTACCTGGAATTGCCTAGGCTGCGGCTGTGTCATGCGGCGCCAGCGCAGCACGTTCGCCGCCCGAAGGACGTCGTCCCAGACCTCGCTGCGTTCATCTCCGAGTACGAACAGGCAGCGTCGGATTGCCGCGTTCAACTGAGCGCCAGCCGGATCACCGACCGCGAATATCGATACACCGTTCTGCACTAGCGAAGCCGAGGCGTCGTACCGTCGTGCGACATCGTGTACCCGACTCATCGGGCTACCGTGAAGGCTATGGCTTCAACTCCTGCAGGCGGGCGCCATCGGAGTTCGTCGTGAAGCGACACCGGCTGACTGTTGTTGTGACGAGCTTCGATGACCGTTTCTGCAGCCGACTCGCTGGCCACGGAGCGATCAACAACGCAGACAACGATGGGCACCGAGACTTCGTTGAGGTACTTGATCGCACCGTAGCGATCCAGTACAGCGGCCAAGCACGAGTCGGGAAGTGCCTCTCCTTCACCCAGTCGCGGCGCCGAAATGATCGGCGTCGACCAGGTTGCCGCATCTGGACCACATGGGAGTACGTATGTACCGAGTGCCGTTCCGATCGCACCCGCACTCGCTCCGTCGCCAATGAGAGCTTCGAGATCAGCCTGTAGCCATGTGCGGGTCCCGACCAACGCCAGGTCCATTGGCGGCGCGGCTAGTCTGGCCAGCCATGCGGCAGCGGCGCCAGTGAGTTCTGCGAGGTAACCCGCCGGTGGAGTTTCAGAGCAGATGGACACCGTCGCTGACTCGACAGGAGCCACCGCTCGAAAGCGCTCCACCGGCAGGCGTTTGCCGCCCGTAAGGACTCGAGTGCCACTGGGGTGTTCCTCAAGCTTGATGAATGGGCCCGTAATGATCTGCTCATCGGTGACCGCTCGCAAACACGTCAGGCGATCTGAGGTCTCAAAGACTTCTAGCGGGCTAGCGAGTACCGGAGCGGGCTTCGAAAGCATCCAGCCCGACCCGACGAGGGCGGCTACGTAGTCGCGGCGCGGAACCGAAAGCGCGACGACCAACTGTCGATCGTCAAGCCTGGCGAGATGGCGCCGGAGCAAGGAGCCGAGCGCGACGAACTTGCCGACCCAGTCCAACGCCACCAACGGGTCGCCGGGCGCATCTGCGATTCCAAGCACTGTGCGCGCACGGACTGACGGTTCGGCCACTCTGCCCCCTTCTTCGCGACTGGGTGCCACTATATGGGTGACCGTATCGCGACGGTCCGACATCGCGGCGCGCCGTTCTTCGACTACTGAGCATCGAGCGATCCTTTGCTGCTTTGGGTAAGAGTCGCGCCTGAGAGAATCTCGCCATGATCGGTGACTCGGTTCCGTGGAGGGACGAACTCCTCAAGTCATCGCTCAGACTTCGGCGGTGGAATACCCAGGAGCGTTGGACTGAGCGGACATACTTCCTCGCCGAGCGCGACATCATGATGAGCGCGTACTCGATCCGCCGCCTCATCGACTCGGCCAAGTCCTCCTCGAAGCTCCTGTCCAAGCGCATCCCGACCGTGCAGTATCCGCTGGTCGGACGAAAGCCGATGGTGCTCGATCGGTTCGATCCGGAGCAGTTCTACGACCTCCAGAAGGGGATGAGGAACGACCTGGAAGTCGGAAGGTTGTGCAACCAGGTCATCCACAGCTTCGTCTTCCAGATCTACCTCGAGGAGGACGCAACGACCAGCGTCGTCTTCGTCTCGGACCTCGACCGCGGAAAGCACCTGCACGGCATCCCGTTCGAGGTCCTCGCGGACCTCTTCGACTACGTCGGACGTGAGGAAATCATCGAATCCTCCGGCACCATGATCGAGGGCGAGCAGACCTTCGTGAACACCTCGAACCACGACGCGGTCGAGAGCGGGCGAGCTCGGTATGCCGACGACCGCCGCGTAGACACGGAGTGGATCCACGAGGAGATCCCACCGTTCGACGAGGCCGTCCTCCAGATGGTCGCTCGGAGGATGGCCGCGGTCACAGAACAGCGCGGCGACGTCGAGAGCGGCTGACGCGAAACTGTCCGTCAGACCGCCGCAGCAGGGAGGCATCCGCGCCGGTGCGCCACGGTTCGTCTTGATACGCGCAGCTAGTGCAGTGCTTACTCGTTGCGACGGAGCGCGACTCGAGGGGTAGACCTACCCGATGAGCGATCGATGCGACGTAGCCGATCAGGTGAGTAGCCGACTGACTTCCTTGGTCTCTTCGGTCGGGGGGTCTACGTCGGAGAGTTGTTGCCTTCGTGATGATCACGCTCGCCCTGCCAGCCTGGCTGCATGACTCCTTGGCAGACGGCAGGCGGCGCACCACGAGCCCGCCCGGCGGGGCTCACGCCGGCGGACGTGGCGCGGATCGACACCGCGCTCGAGGCGCACCACCCGCCCGCGACGCTGACGACCTACGCCTCAGCTTGGCGAGGGTTCGAGCGCTACTGCGGTGAGCGTGGGTTCACCGCGCTGCCAGCCGCACCCGAGGTCGTCTGCGCGTACATCACCCACCAGGCCGAGCGCGGTCTGACCAGTGGCATGGTTACCTGCACCCTCGCCCACCGGCACGGAATCGCAGGCCAGGAGGACCCCACCACCAGCGAGCTGGTCACGCGCGTCCGCCGAGGATTGCGGCGCATCCTCGGCGTCGCACCCTGCCGCCGCGCACGCCCCTTCTGGTCGAGGACATCCGCGACTTCCTCGCCGCCATCGATCGCGCCACCGCGATCGGCAAACACGCCGCCGCGATCATCATGCTCGGCTTCGCCTCGGCCATGCGACGGTGCGAGCTCGCCGCGCTTGAGGTGGGGGACATCACCCCCGCTGCGGGCGGGATCATGGTCAACGTGCGCCGCTCCAAAGGCGACCCCCACGGCGTCTGCCGTACCATCGCCATCGCGCAAGGCCGATGGCCCGACTCTCACCCCCTTGCGGCGCTCGACGCATGGCACCGCGTCCGTCCAGTTGACGCCGAGCACCTGTTCACCCGTGTGCACGCCAACGGCACCGCCGACGCCGAACCGATCAACGCCGCGTCGGTGGTGCGGATCGTCAAGACCCGCGCCCGCGCCGTCGGATTCACCGGCGACCGGGTCGTCGCCCACTCCCTTCGCGCCGGCCACGCCACCTCCGCTGCGATGGCCGGAGTGCCGCTGGACCGCATCGCCGCGCAGAGCCGCCACCGCGACCTCGCTACCCTCGTGAACTCCCACATCCGACCGATCACGCAGATGCAGACCACGTCGAGCCGACACCTGGGGCTGTGAGCCCTGGCGCCCTCGCGATCGTGCCGCACCGTCGTCCAGCGGGAGTGGCGAGGCTACTGGACGGGCGCGAGACGAACTGGGTAAGTGGGGTTGATAGTCGTTCCGCCTCAGTGCATGGCGCGGAACGGCGGCCAGCCGATTCGGGGCTATCTGGTGAGCATAGGCGGGCACTGCCACGGCGGGCCCTCGGACGTGTCGTGTCAGGTTGGGGAATTGGGTGACATGGGCACCGTCGGTGGCCGAACACTGACCATGATGGCTACGGCAGCGCGGGGACGCACAGGAGTGACGCCGGGGGCGATCCTCAGGCGATAGCCCTATCTCGAGCGAGGAGGCCGGCCGTGCAGGTGAGCGACATCGTCGAGTACTGGGCGCGATTCGGACGGGATGAATCAACGGGCCACTGGACCCATCCGGACGACCGGGTTGTTCTGGCGGGGCAGCACTCGTTCAACCTGGACTACCCGACCTGCCCCTACCTTGGCCCGGTGACCTCGGCAAAGGTCGTCATCCTCGGCGCCAACGGCGGCTACAGCAATACGGCGACACCCGAGGAGTTCCCCGATGCCGAGGCGTTCGACTGGTATCTGGGACGCATTCGGGATCCGGAGAATGCGGACTGGTCGAACGTGTCCCCGTACTACGACCGCGTGAACTACGGGCCCCTCGTCTACCGCGGTGACGCGGTCTGGGTCAACGCCTCGCCGTATCGGAGTCCCAGAATCAGCGCGGAGCCCGACAACCAGCGCTTGGTCAGGTTGCTGCCCACGTCGGCCTTCATCCGGCGCTGGCTCATCGACGCCGTCCTGCCTCTGGCCGCCTGCGGAGAACGCTATGTCGTCGTCAAACGCCCAGGACTCTGGCAGCTCCCGCCAGAGGTACGCACGGCCAGGGGTGTGATCGTCGATCCGGCACCGATCTCACCGCAGCTGACTTCGGGGCCTTGGGCGGCGGTGCAGGACTTCCTCGCTGGCCGCGTTCCGGCATCGGGCGCTCACACCCCGGGCTCCCGAGAGACTGCCGGACAGACTCGAACTACAGTCGAACCGATCGAACCTGGAGAGCACCTCATGACTGACGCCATACCCGCCGGAACACCGCAGTCGCAGGTCGCGCCGCTCATGCGCGTCTGCGAAGCGCTCGGGCTCAAGCTTATGACCCCAGAAGCGGCGTGGCCCGGATACGGCAAGGTGGTCCACCTCCACGGTGGGCGAAGTATCTACATCAATCGCACGAACGCTGATGTCCGCTCGGGCCCGGCTGAGATCGCGGCCTGGGACAAAGCCGGCCTCGGCACGGTGCGCCCCGACAACGACC
>NZ_BBME01000021.1 GCF_000971395.1 Demequina iriomotensis
GGCAACGGATCTCGAGCCGACACCCCGGGCTGGACACGTTCACACGGCTGAATCGGCGGCGTGTCGCCGCCGATTCCGTTGCCAGTGTCAGCGGCGGAGGCGCCAGCGTCAGCGAGGAGACGCGGGCCTCAGCCGCTCTTGCGCCGGAACTCCTGGTGGCCGTGGGCCGCGCCGTTGCCGTGCAGGTGCGTGCCCGGCCCCGACGAGGAGCCGTGCACCCCGCCGCCGTGCCCGTCGTTGCCCACCGCGGCCGCCATCACGGCCTGCGCGTCGCCGCCCTTGACCGCCGCGAGGAAGTCCTCCGCGGGCGCCTCGCGCAGCATCTTCGCGAGCTTGCCGTGGTGGAAGATGTGCACCTCGCCGTTGGTACGGGTGCGGTAGTCGAAACCTTCTGCTCCACTCATCCACCCAGGCTCGCACGCGGCCGCCACGAGCGCGCGCGATAGCCCCGCATCGTCCCCCATCCGGGCATCTACCAGGCCGCCTAACAAAGCCTTCCCAGCGTCGGGACCTTGGTCCTAGGGTGGCGCGCATGGACAACGTCGCCCATACCCTCGAGAACCTGCACACCGAGACCCGATCGTTCCGGCCGCACGCGAGCTTCGCGGCCCATGCGAACGCGACCTCCTACGAGTACAAGAAGGCCGGCGTCGACCGGCTGCAGTACTGGCGCGAGGCGGCCCTGCGGCTCGCCTGGCGCGAGCCCTTCACCGAGATCCTCGACTGGTCCGACGCCCCCGTCGCGCGCTGGTTCCACGACGGCACGCTCAACGCGTGCGACAACGCCGTCGACCGCCACGTCCGTGAGGGCCGCGGCGACCGCGTCGCCTTCCACTTCGTCGGCGAGCCCGGCGACACCGCGACGCTCACGTACGCCGACATGCATGAGCGCGTCCAGAAGGCGGCGAACGGCCTGCTCTCGCTCGGCGTCACCACCGGGGACCGGGTCGCGATCTACCTCCCGCAGATCCCCGAGGCCGTGGTCGCCATGCTCGCGTGCGCGCGCATCGGCGCCATCCACTCGGTCGTGTTCGGCGGCTTCTCCGCCGAGAGCCTGCGCCAGCGCATCGACGACGCCGAGGCCAAGCTCGTCATCACCGCGGACGGCGGCAACCGCCGCGGCGCTCACCTCGCGCTCAAGCCCTTGGTGGACGATGCGCTCGCCGGCCCGGAGGGCCAGGGTCCGGCCGCCTCGGTCGAGCACGTCCTCGTGGTGCGCCGCACCGGTCAGCACACCGCGTGGACCGAGGGGCGCGACGTCTGGTGGCACGATGCGGTGGACCCGCAGCCCGCGGCGCACGAACCGGTCTGGGTCGAGGCCGAGCACCCGCTGTTCATCCTCTACACGTCGGGCACCACAGGCACGCCGAAGGGCCTGTGGCACTCGACCGGCGGCTACCTCACGGGCGCCGCCCACACCCACCGCCTCGTCTTCGACCTCAAGCCCGAGACCGACGTCTACTGGTGCACCGCGGACGTGGGCTGGATCACGGGCCACTCGTACATCGTCTACGGGCCGATGATCAACGGCGCCACCCAGGTGCTCTACGAGGGCACCCCCAACACCCCGCACGAGGGCCGGTGGTGGGAGATCGTCGAGCAGTACAAGGTCACCATCCTCTACACCGCTCCGACGGCGATCCGCACGTTCATGAAGTGGGGCGAGGCGATCCCGCAGCAGTACGACCTGAGCTCGCTGCGGCTGCTCGGCAGTGTCGGGGAGCCCATCAACCCGGAGGCGTGGATGTGGTACCGCCGGGTGATCGGCGGGGACCGGTGCCCCATCGTGGACACGTGGTGGCAGACGGAGACCGGCGCGATCATGATCTCGCCGCTGCCCGGCGTCACGGCCACCAAGCCGGGCTCCGCCATGACGCCCATGCCGGGCGTGTGCATGGACGTGGTGGACGATGCGGGACGTCCGGTCGCGAACGGCGAGGGCGGGTACCTGGTCGCCACCGAGCCGTGGCCGTCGATGCTGCGCGGGATCTGGGGCGACCGGCACCGGTACGTGTCGACGTACTGGAACCACTTCGACGGGATGTACTTCGCGGGCGACGGCGCCAAGAAGGACGTCGACGGCGACCTGTGGCTGCTCGGGCGGGTCGACGACGTCATGAACGTCTCCGGCCACCGCCTCACCACCACCGAGATCGAGCACTCGCTGGTCTCGCACCCGTGGGTCGCGGAGGCCGCCGTGGTGGGCGCCGCCGACGAGGTGACGGGCCAGGCCGTGGTGGCCTTCGTCATCGTGCGTTCGGACGCCCACGGCGTGCCGACCGATGGCGACGAGGTCGCGGCCGCGCTCCGTGAGCACGTGCGCCGCCAAATCGGCGCGCTCGCGAAGCCGCGCACCATCCTCGTGGTGTCGGAGGTGCCCAAGACGCGCTCGGGCAAGATCATGCGCCGGCTGCTGCGGGACGTCGCCGAGAACCGCCCGACCGGGGACGTCACCACGCTCGCGGATCCGACGGTGATGGACGCGATCCGCGTGGGCCTGGACGCGGGCACCGGGGACTGAGGCCACCGGGTCCGGGACGCTCGGTCCTCCCGACGCGTCGGAACGCGCGGAGGACCGAGCGTCCCGACCTGCTAGGCGCTGAGGCGGCCCCACTCCTCGCGACGCCTCGCCTGCTCGACCGGGTCCGGCACGGGCAGGGACGCCAGCAGGCGCTGCGTGTAGGGGTCCTGGGGGGCGCCGAGCACCTCGGCGCCCGTGCCCTCCTCGACCAGCCGGCCACGGTGCAGCACGCCGATGCGGTCGGCGAGCATGTCCACCACCGCGAGGTCGTGGCTGATGAACAGCGTCGCGAAGCCGAAGCGCTCCTGAAGCTCCACGAACAGCTCGAGCACGCGCGCCTGGACGGACACGTCGAGCGCGCTCGTGGGCTCGTCGGCGATGAGCAGCTTGGGGTCGAGCGCGAGCGCGCGCGCGAGCGAGGCGCGCTGGCGCTGACCGCCCGACAGCTCGTGCGGGTACCGGTCGCCGAAGCCGGCGGGCAGCTGCACGGCCTCCAACAGCGAGTCGACCTTCTCCCTCGCGTCGCCCGCGTGCCGGGCCTGCCCATGCACGATGAGCGGCTCGGCCACGTTGTCCGCGATGGTGAGCAGCGGGTTGAAGCTGGTCGCCGGGTCCTGGAAGACGAAGCCGATGTCGCGTCGCTTCGGGCGGAAATCGCGCTCCTTCACCCCGCGCATCTCGGTGCCGAGCACCTGGAGCGAACCGCCCGCCACGGGCGTGAGGCCCGCGATCGCGCGGCCGATGGTCGACTTGCCGGACCCCGACTCGCCCACCAGCCCGAGCACCTCGCCCGGCGCGATCGTGAAGCTCACCTCGTGCACCGCGCGGAACGTCGAGCGGCGGCCGAAGCGGCCCGGGTACTCGATGATGAGGTCCTCGGCGACCACGAGCGGCGCCGCGGTCGGCGCCGCGACGGGACGGTGACGGTCGGCCGCCTCGAGGCGCGGCACGGCGGCCAGCAGGCTGCGCGTGTACTCGTGCTGCGGCGAGGCGAAGATGTCGGCCACCGGAGCGGTCTCGACCAGCTCGCCCTGCAGCATCACCGCGACGCGGTCGGCGAGGTCCGCCACCACGCCCATGTTGTGGGTGATGAGCACGATCGCAGTGCCCTCCTCGTCGCGCAGGCGACGCAGGAGCTCGAGGATCTCCGCCTGCACCGTCACGTCGAGCGCCGTGGTGGGCTCGTCGGCGATGATGACGGTCGGCTCGAGCGCGAGGGCCATCGCGATGACGATGCGCTGCTTCTGGCCGCCCGAGAACTGGTGCGGGTAGTCGTTGACGCGGCGCTCGGGGTCGGGGATGCCGACGCGGCGCAGCATGTCGACCGCCTTCGCCTTGGCCTCCGCCTTGGAGATGCGGCCGTGGGCCCGCAGGCCCTCCGCGAGCTGCCACCCGACGCTGAACACGGGGTTCAGCGCCATCGACGGCTCCTGGAAGATCATCGCCGCCTTCTCACCGCGCAGCCGCCGCAGCGAGGCCGCGTCGAGCCCGACCACATCGGTGCCGGAGACCACCACGGCGCCGCTGGTGACGGCCGTCGACGCGAGCAGGCCCAGGATGGTGCGTGCCGTCACGGTCTTGCCGCTGCCGGACTCGCCGACGATCGCGAGCACCTCGCCGGGGCGCACGTCGAGGCTCACGCCACGGACCGCGTGGACGTCGCCGCCGTCGGTCGCGAAGGTGACGTTGAGGTCGCGGATCTCGACCGCGTTCTCGTTCGGGGTCGTCGTCACTGGACCTCTCCCATCTCTTCGCGGGCCACCGGCTCGGACTGCGCCACCGCATCGGCCGGCGTACCCTTGCCGCGGCGGCGCGCGCGCAGGCGCGGGTCGGCGAGGTCGTTCATGCTCTCCCCGATCAGCGTGATGCCGAGCACGGCGAGGATGATCGCGACGCCCGGCGGCACCGCCGTCCACCAGATCCCGGCGGCGACGTCGCTGATCGACTTGTTGAGGTCGAAGCCCCACTCGGCGGCCGACGTCGGCTCGATGCCGAGGCCGAGGAAGCCGAGCGCGGCGAGAGTCAGCACGGCCTCGGCCGCATTGAGCGTCACGATGACCGGCAGCGTGCGGGTCGAGTTGCGCAGGACGTGGCGGAACATGATGCGCCACGTGGAGGCGCCGATGACCTGGGCCGACTCGATGAAGGCCTCGGACTTGACCCTCACCACCTCGGCGCGGACCACGCGGAAGTACTGCGGGATGAAGACCACCGTGATCGAGATCGCGGCCGCGAAGACGCCCGACCACATGCCCGACTGACCGCCGGAGATGGCGATCGCGGCGACGATGGCGAGCAGGAGCGTCGGGAACGCGTAGATAGCGTCGGCGACCACGACGAGCACCCGGTCCACCCAGCCGCCGAGGTACCCGGACACCAGGCCGAGCAGGATGCCGACGAACACGGACAGCAGGACGGCGACGATGATGACGAGCAGCGCGGTCCGCGCGCCCCAGATCACGCGCGAGAGCACGTCGTAGCCGCCGACGGTGGTGCCGAGCCAATGCTCGGCCGACGGAGGCTGCTGCGCGCCGAAGTTGCCCGCATCGTCCGCGAGCTGGGAGTAGCCGTACGGCGCGAGCACCGGCGCGAGGAGCGCGAGGACCACGAAGGCGCCGGTGAGCACGAGGCCCGCGACGAGCATGCCGCGCTGGAGGCCGACGGCCTGGCGCAGCTGATGGACGACCGGCAGCCGGTCGAGGAGCCGAGGCTTGGTCATCTCAGTACCTCACCCGCGGGTCGATCAGGGCCGCGATGATATCGACGATGAAGTTGGCGACCGCGACGATGATGGCGATGAGGGCGACGATGCCCTGGACGGCGACGAAGTCCCGCGCCTGCAGGTACTTCGCGAGCTGGAAGCCCAGCCCCTGCCACTCGAACGTGGTCTCCGTCAGCACCGCGCCGCCCAGCATGAGGGCGATCTGCAGGCCGACCACGGTGATGATCGGGATGAGCGCCGGCCGGTAGGCGTGGGTGCGGATCAGGCGCGACTCGCTCACGCCTCGCGAGCGGGCCGCGTCGATGTACGGCATGTTGTGCGTGCCGATGACGTTGGTGCGCACCAGCCGGAGGAAGATGCCGGCCGTCAGCAGACCCAGGGTCATCGCGGGGAGCACCGCGTGCGACAGGACGTCCCACACGTAGTCGCTGTTACCGCTGCGGATCGCGTCGATGAGGTAGATGCCGGTGCCGCCGTCACGCCCGAGCGCGAGCTCCGTGCGCACGCCCGCGCGGCCCGAGACCGGGAACCAGCCGAGCCACACCGAGAACACCAGCTTGGCGACGAGCCCGGCGAAGAACACGGGCGTCGCGTAGAAGAAGATCGCGCCCACACGGAGCGCGGCGTCGGGCCAGCGGTCGCGGTTCGCGGCGGCGACGAGGCCGAAGGGGATGCCGATGAGGAACGCGACGACGAGCGCGTAGGTCACGAGCTCCAGCGTGGCGGCGCCGTACTCGGCCAGCACCGTCATGACCGGCTGGTTGTCGGTGATGGTGCTGCCGAAGTCGAACCTGAGGATCTGCCCGAGGTACTCGAGGTACTGCACGAGCAGCGGACGGTCGTAGCCGGCCTCGTGGATGCGCTCCGCGAGCTGATCGGCCGGGAGCCTGCCTCCGAGCGCGGCGGTGATGGGGTCACCGGTGAGGCGGATGAGGAAGAAGACGAGCGTCACGAGGATCAGCACCGTCGGGATCATGAGCAGCAGCCGCACCAGGACGTAGCGTCCGAATCCTCCGCCGCGGGCGGCCTGGGGTGCGAGTGCGGGGGGCGGCTCCGAGACGGCGGCCGCGGCGACGTCAGGCGTCGTCGACATGGGTACCTCACTTTTCCGGGAGCGGGCTCCCGGGATGGAACGGACAGGCCGATGGGGCAGCCGGGGATCCGGCTGCCCCATCGGCGTGGCGTCCTACTTCGTCACAGGGGCGAAGCGGAACTTGAACGAGGCGTCGAGCGTGACGCCCTCGATGCCGGTGCCGGCGACCGCGACCTGCGCGCCCTGCAGCAGCGGCAGGGTCGAGAGGTCACCCGCGACGGTGTCCTGGATCTGCTCGATGAGCGCGGTGCGCTCGGCCGGGTCCGTCGTGACGGCCTGGTTGAGGATCATCTCGTCGACGTCCGGGTTCGAGTAGTGGTTGCCCAGGAAGTTCTCCGTGAGGAAGAACGGCGTGAGGTAGTTGTCCGCGTCCGAGTAGTCCGGGAACCAGCCGAGCTGGTAAGCCGGGTACACGTCGGCGGTGCGGTCCTCGGAGTACTGGACCCACTCGGTCGACTTGAGGTCGACCTCGAACAGGCCGGTCGCCTCGAGCTGCGACTTGACCAGCGCGTACTCGTCGCCGGACGACGGGCCGTAGTGGTCGGGGTTGTACTGCAGGCTCAGCTTGACGGGGGTCTCGACGCCGGCGTCGGCGAGCGTCTGGGCCGCCTTGTCCGCGTCGGGCGCGCCCGCGCCGTCGCCGTACAGGTCCTTGAGCGACTCGGTGGCACCCGCGAAGCCCTCGGGGACGTAGGAGTACAGCGGGGTGTAGGTGCCCTTGTAGACCTGCTCCGAGATCGCGTCGCGGTCGACCAGGTCGGCGACGGCCTGACGGACCGCGAGCGCCTTGGCCTCGTCGGCCTCCGGGGTCGCCGCGCCGTAGGGCTGCGTGTCGAAGTTGAACACGATGTAGCGGATCTCGCCGCCGGGGCCGTTGATGACCTGGACCGCGTCGTTGCCCGACAGGTCCTCGACGTCGGTCGCCGACAGCGAGCGGTACGCCACGTCGACGTCACCCTCCTGGACGGCGAGCTTGAGGTTCGACGACTCGGCGAAGTAGCTGAGGATCACACCGCCGTTGGCCGGCGCCGCGAGCAGCCCCTGGTACGCCTCGTTCGGCGTGAACTCGACGGTCTTGTTGAAGTCGTACGCGGTGATCGTGTACGGACCGCCGAAGGCGTTGGCCGCGACGATGTCGGCGTCAGGGGTGATCGCGTCGGCGGCGAACACCTCCTCGTCGACGATCGCGCCGGGGAAGCTCGTGAGGATGAACGGGAAGACCTGGTCGTCCGCCGTCTTGAGGTGGAAGACCACGGTGGTCTCGTCCGGCGTCTCGACGCTGTCGAGGTTGTACAGCAGGCTGGACGCACCGTTGGGGTCCGCGATCGCGAGGTTGCGGTCGAAGGAGAACTTGACGTCCGAGGAGGTGAGCGCGTTGCCGTTCGCCCACGTCAGGCCCTCGGGAAGCGTGACCGTGTACTCGGTCGGCGAGGTGAACTCGGCGGTCTCCGCGAGGTCGGGCACCACGTCGGTGCTGTTGTAGTCCGTGTTGACCAGGTACGGGAAGACCTGGGTCTGGACCGCGAGCGAGCCGTTGTCGTACGAGCCGGCCGGGTCGAGCGTGGTGACCTTGTCGGTGGTGCCGACGATGATCGGCTCGCCGCTGCCGGTGTCGCCGGTGCCGGCCGAGCCGCTCGCGTCGGCGTCGGAGTCGCCGCCGGAGCAGGCGGCGAGCGTCAGCGCCGAGGCCGCGAAGCCGGCGACGACCGCCGCGCGACGCAGGTGGGACTGGTTCCGCATGGGTGTTGCCCTCCTTGAGTGAGAGAAGACCGGCGGCTGTGCGCGCATCGGTCGTGGCAAAGGATCCTGGCACGGGCGATGCGGCCGGAAGACACCGGTGCTAGATGTTTTACATTCCTGAAACTTTGCAGGTCGGAAGTCCCGCCTGACGTGACCGAATCGTTACGGTCACGCTCCCGTCGGGAGACGTACCGTGGAGCGTCAGGAGGCCACCGTGCGCGATCTCACCGGCCGCGCGACGCTCGCCGTCGCGGCCCTCGCCCTCGCGATGCTGCTCGGCGCGTGCGGCGGCGGCGAGGAGGCCCCGGACGTGGGCGAGCAGCCGAGCGCGGATGCGGTGCTGAACGTCTCTGCGACCGAGTACGCCTATGCGCTCGACTCGACCACCGTGCCCGCGGGGACCATCGAGCTGGTCCTCAGCAACGACGGCACCATGGCCCACGACCTCGTGCTCGAGGGCGACCCCGGCGGCGCGACGGCCGTCATCGAGGCGGGGGAGTCCGATTCGTTCGAGGTGACCCTGGAACCGGGGACGTACACGCTGTACTGCTCGGTCGGCAACCATCGGGCGCAGGGCATGGAGGTCGAGTTCACCGTCTCGTAGAACGCCGTGCTGTGACCGATCCCAGCGCCCGATCGACGCGCGCCGAAAAAACGCGGCGAATCTCATTGCCGCGCGCACCCCGAGGCCCTACACTGAACCAGGCGACGGGCAGGCATGGCCGCCCGGATCGCCGAAGACGTCCCCGGGAGGGGCGGCCGCGGTGCCCCCCAGCGCAGCCGACCTCCCGGGGCACCTTCGTCTTCAGGGCCCTTCGGACCCGACCTCCGCCTCGTCGTCGGCCCCCGCATCGTCCCCGTTGCCGCGCACCCACGCGAGATCCTCCGCCGTGACGGCGAGCGCCTCCGGCCGTGCCGGAGGGTCCTGCCGCTCGATCCAGAGGTCGTGCCACCGCTCCGCGCCCACGACGACACCGAGCACCGCGATCGCGACGCACAGCCCGGCGAGCACATCGGTGAGGAAGTGAGCGCCCAGGTACAGCCTGCTCGCCCCGACCGCCGCGATGATCGCCGCCGACACGACCACCCAGCCCGCGAGCGCCCACGAGGCCTCGGCGTCCTCGTGCCACAGGAGATAGCCGACGACCAGCACGAGCGTGGCCGCGCCGACGGTGTGACCCGACGGGAACGAGCCCGACGTGTCGGCGCCGGGCGTCACCGCGAGCAGGTCCGCGGGCCGGTCCCGCCCCACCGCCGCCTTGAGCACCACCGTCAACCCCGTCGACAGCACCATCGCGCCCGTGAGCAGCGCCGGCTCCCACCACGACCGCGACACCCGCCACCACACCAGGGCCACGGCGGCGACGATCACCGGCAGCACCGTCGGGCCGAAGACGAACGACACCGCGCCGAAGAAGCCGTCCCACGCGTCGGTGCGATGCTGCGCGAGCAGCTCGACGAGCGGCTGGTCGATCAGCGCGAGGTCCTCCTGCTCGCCCACCCAGTCGAGTAGGCCGAAGAAGCCCACCGTCCCTAGCGCCACGAGCAGCACAGCGGGCCAGAGCGCGAGGGCGGCGTCGGAGGCACGCATGCGGCTGGTCATGCGGCCCACCCTAGGGACGCCCACGGCGCGGACGATGCGGCACGCGCCGCCGCGCGCCGAAGCGCGCGAGGACCGGGGACGATGCGACGGGCGACCGCGCGTCGACGCGAAGGTGGCAGGATGCCGCCATGCAGATCGCCCCGGCCGACCCGACCACCCCGGACATCCTCGCGCTGCTCGCGGAGCACCTGGCCGAGATGCACGCGACGTCTCCCGCGGAGTCCGTCCACGCGCTCGACGTGACGGCCCTGCGGCGTCCTCACGTCACCTTCCTCGCCGCGCGGGACGATGCGGGGGACCTGCTGGGCGTCGGCGCGACGGTCGCGCTCGGCGACGGTCACGCCGAGATCAAGTCGATGCGCACCACGGCGCAGGCGCGCGGCCGCGGCGTGGCCGCGACGGTGCTCGCCGCGCTCGTCGAGTCCGCGCGTGACGCCGGATGCTCCCGCGTGAGCCTCGAGACCGGGACCGAGCCCCACTTCGCCCCGGCACGCCGGCTCTACGAGCGCCACGGCTTCCTGGAGTGCCCGCCGTTCGGCGCGTACACGCTCGACCCGAACTCGGTCTTCTACACCAGGGAGATCTGAGCTCAGCCCTTGAGGTCGCGCCTCACGTACGCCGCCACGCCTGCCGCGACCATCACGCCCGCCGCGCCGAACAGCACCACCGGCTCGTACCAGGACAGGCCGTTGTCCAGCGGGAAACCCCACGTGTAGTAGTAGTACGGCGACGCATGCGCGAGGGGGACCAGCGCATCGTTCACCGCGGCGAAGGCCGTGAGCGCCCAGCCGACGACCGCGACGCCGGTGCCCGCCCCGACCGCGATGCGCGGCGCGCCGGTGAGCGCGCCGCCGAGGAAGGCGGCGGCGCCGAAGACGGCGCCGAGCCCCCACACGAGCACCCCGGTCGCGAGGATGTGCGGGTAGGACATGCCGAGGCCGGCGATCCAGTTGCCCAGCGAGATGCCCGCCGTCACGGCGACCGCGATCACGGCCGCGGCCGCGAGCATCGCGAGCGCCCGACGCCACGCGACCACCGCGCGGGACAACGGCGAGCCGAGCAGCACCGCGATGGTGCGCCGGCGCTCCTCCCCCGCGAGCGCCGCGCCCGCCGAGATCGCCGCCACGGCCACCGCGACGGGCACCGTGATCGACAGCATCTCGCCGTGGTACCAGCCCTCGGGTCGCGAGTAGTCGGCGAAGCCCACCATCGCCATGATGGTGTCGGGGAAGGCGTCCGCGAACTCGCCGACGAAGTCGGAGACGAGGGTGAACATCGGCCCCATGAGCGCCGTCATGAAGAAGATGCCGCCGCCGGCGATGGTGAGGATCGCGCGGCTCTCGCTCATCGCCTTCCCGACGATGCCGCGGGTGCTCGAGCGCCCCTGGAGCAGCGCGACCACGCGGGCGAGGCGCTCGTCCTCCTGGAAGCGCGCGAGGAGCGGCACGGATGCGGCGCCGGAGACCAGGTCGCGGCGGACGTAGGCGGCCCATCCCACGACCACGAGCGCGGCGGCGATCCCGAGCAGCACGAGCACCTGGGCCCAGTCGGCCCCGTCGACCAGCGGGTTCGCGGCGTTGATGTAGTACCAGGGGAAGATCTTCGCCCAGTCCTCGCCGCCGTCGATCATCGGCAGCAGGCCCGACGCGAAGAAGGAGAGCACCAGGAACGCCGTGGCCACCCCGGACGCGAGGCGCTGATGACCGGTCGCGGCGCCGAGCGCGAAGGCCACCGCGCCGTACAGCAGCGCCA
Organism: Demequina iriomotensis; assembly: GCF_000971395.1. Taxonomy (GTDB): domain Bacteria; phylum Actinomycetota; class Actinomycetes; order Actinomycetales; family Demequinaceae; genus Demequina; species Demequina iriomotensis. The sequence continues at coordinate 11,432 of NZ_BBME01000021.1, forward strand.
CGGCGGTCACGTGGAGCGTCGCCGCGCCGATGTTCACGCCGGAGGCGGACTCCCCGAACGCGAGGATCGCCAGCAGGTAGCCGGCCCACGCGAGCAGGTTCACCACGAGCGCGATGGTGAGCGCCGCGAGACCCTTCGAGGCGAGCACGCGCGTGCGGGAGCGGGGCGCGGTGGTGAGCACATTCATCGTGCCGTCGTTCTCCTCGCCCGCGAGCGCGGCGGCGCCCATGGACACCGCGATGCCCGCGACCACGAACGGGCCGATGAAGTTGAACATCATGCTGAGCATGAGCCCGGCGACGCCCGCGTCGCCGTTGATCCCCACCAGGTCCGTGTACAGGGCGGGCATGTCGTCGAAGAACGCCACCGCATCGTCCCCGAGACCCGCGTAGGCCCACATGCCAAACACGGCGACGAGCCACAGCGAGGAGACCCCGATGAGCGCGGAGGTGCCGCGGTCGCGGAGGGACTTGAGGTAGAGGGTCTGGAGCATCAGGCGACCCCCGCCTCCGCCTCGGAGACCTCGTCGCGGTAGAACTCGAGGAAGATCTCGTCGAGGTCGACCGACGACGACTCGAGCGAGAGGACCTCGTGCGCCGTCGCCGCGCGCAGCAGCGGCCCCATCGAGCCTTCGTACGATGCGGTGACCCGGTTCCCGTCGGCGGTGACCCCGTGGACGCCCTCCACCGCGTCGAACGCGCTCGCCGCGACGGGCGCGGCGAACTCGAGCGTGACGCGGCGCAGCGCCTTGTCGAGCAGCTCGCTCATGCGCTCGACCGCGATGAGGTGGCCACGGCGGATGAAGCCCACGCGGTCGGCGACGCGCTCGACCTCGGACAGGGTGTGGCTCGACAGGAACACCGTGCTCCCCTCCGCCACGTGCTCGCGCATGAGGGTGTGGAACTCGAGCTGGACCAGCGGGTCGAGCCCCGTGATCGGCTCGTCGAGGATGACCACCTCGGGACGGTTCATGAAGGCCTGGATGAGGCCCACCTTCTGGCGGTTGCCGCTCGACAGCTCGCCGACCTTCCTGCCGAGGTCCGCGTCGAAGCGGTCCGCGAGCGCATCGACCCACGCCCAGTCGACGCCGCCGCGCAGGTTCGCGAGGAACTCGAGCGTCTCGCGGCCCGTGAGGTTCGGGTAGAGCGCGAGGTCCGAGGGCAGGAAGCCGAGGTGGCGGCGGATCTCGACCGCGTCCCTGCGCGAGTCCAGGCCGACGATGCGGCAGTCGCCCTCGGAGGGGCGGATGAGGTCGAGCAGGCACCTGATGGTGGTCGACTTGCCCGCGCCGTTGGGCCCGAGGAAGCCGAAGATCTCGCCGGGGCCGATCTGGAGCGACACGTCCTGGACGGCGGTGAAGTCGCCGAAGCGCTTGGTGAGGCCGACGGTCTCGATCGCGGGGGTGGTGGTCATGCTGGTCCCTTCCTCAGCTGTGCTGACATGCGTTCCATGAGCGGCGGCCATTCGCGTGCGAAGAAGTCGGCGAGGTCGCCGAGCTCGGTCACCCGTTCGGGCCTGTCCTCGGGCAGCACCGGCGCGGCCGCCCGCGCGATCTCCCCCATCGCCTGGATGCGTCCCAGCTCGGACGCCATCACCTCGAACCACGCCCCGGAGCGCAGGCGGTAGCGCTGGGTGCGGTCGCCGCGCACGCGCACCTGCTCGACCATCCCGAGCTGGACGTGCGTGCGCAGCTGCGTCGACACGGTGCCGGCGCTGAGGCCCAGGTCCTCGGCGATCTCGGCCTGCGTGCGCTCGGCCGGCTCGCAGATCATCAGCCAGCCCAGGATCTCGGCCCACGCGCGCGCGGAGCCGAACATCGTGAAGAAGGTCGCGACCCTGTCCACGTAGGCGTGCTGCTCGTCCGTCATCGGCATATTTCAACCATGCCTGAATCTATTGAAAGGCGCAAGGCGGCATGCGCCGCCGCCCCGCGCATCGTCCCCGCGCCGGCGCCCGCGGAACGGGGTAGCGACCGCCCCCGGCCCGTGGAAGCATGGCCCCATGTCCGAGAGCCTCGACGTCAACGCCTCCACGCCCGCGCCGGCCCCGCAGGACGATGCGCCCGCGCACGAGTCCGAGGAGACGTACCCCGTCCCCACGGTCGAGTTCGAGGAGGACGAGTCGCCGTCCGCGCTGCCCGACGACCGCTACCTGGACCGCGAGCTCTCGTGGCTCGCCTTCAACGAGCGCGTGCTCGAGATGGCGGAGGACCCGCAGACGCCCCTGCTCGAGCGCGCGCGCTTCCTCGCGATCTTCGCCTCGAACCTCGACGAGTTCTTCATGGTGCGCGTCGCAGGCCTCAAGCGCCGCATCGCGGCCGGCTTCGCGGTGCCGTCCGCGACCGGCATGAGCGCCTCGCGCCAGATCGACGCGATCATCGAGCGCGCGCACGAGCTCATGGACCGCCACGCCGAGACGTTCGAGGACCAGGTGCGGCCTGCCCTCGCGAACGAAGGCATCCAGCTGGTCCGTCACGACGACCTGGGGGACGCGGAGCGCGAGCGCCTGCGCAAGCTGTTCCGCGCGGACATCTTCCCGGTGCTCACTCCGCTCGCGGTGGACCCCGCGCACCCCTTCCCCTACATCTCGGGGCTGTCGCTCAACATCGCCGTCGAGATCGTCGACCCCGAGACCGGCAAGGACTACTTCGCGCGCGTCAAGGTGCCCGAGACGCTGCCGCGCTTCCTGTCGGTGGACGCCGCCGGGCACGTGGGCCAGGTGACCGATGCGGCGTCGCTGTCGGACGAGCCGCGCAGCTTCGTGCCGCTCGAGGACGTCATCGGGGCGCACCTCGACTACCTGTTCCCCGGGATGAAGGTCGCCGCGCACTACACGTTCCGCGTCACGCGCAACGAGGACGTCGAGGTCGAGGAGGACGACGCCGAGAACCTCCTCAAGGCGATGGAGAAGGAGCTGCTGCGCCGGCGCTTCGGCCCCGCGGTCCGCCTCGAGGTGGCCGACGACCTCCCGCCCAAGATCCGCGAGCTCCTGGTGCGCGAGCTCGGCATCACCGAGAACGACGTGTTCCACCTGCCCGCCCCGCTGGACCTCACCGGCCTCAACGCGATCGCGGACCTCGACCGCCCCGCGCTGCAATTCGAGTCCTTCCGTCCGACCACGCACCACCGGCTCGCCCCGGTGGAGACGGCGGACGAGCAGAACGTGTTCGACGCGATCACGCGCGGCGACGTGCTGCTGCACCACCCGTACGACTCGTTCTCGACGTCGGTGCAGGCGTTCCTCGCGCAGGCGGCCGCCGACCCGAAGGTGCTCGCGATCAAGCAGACGCTGTACCGCACCTCGGGCGACTCGCCCATCGTCGACGCCCTCATCGAGGCCGCCCACGCGGGCAAGCAGGTGCTCGCGCTCGTGGAGATCAAGGCGCGCTTCGACGAGCGGCGCAACATCTCGTGGGCGCGCAAGCTCGAGCAGGCCGGCGTGCACGTCGTGTACGGCCTCGTGGGCCTCAAGACGCACTGCAAGCTCTCGCTCGTGGTGCGCCAGGAGGAGGACGGCCTCCAGCGCTACAGCCACATCGGCACCGGCAACTACCACCCCAAGACGGCGCGTCTCTACGAGGACTACGGGCTGCTCACCAAGAACCCCGAGGTGGGCGCCGACCTCACCAAGCTGTTCAACCAGCTCTCGGGCTACGCGCCCAAGTCGCGCTTCCGCCGCCTCATCGTCGCGCCGATCGGCGTGCGCCAGGGCCTCATCGAGCGCATCGAGCGCGAGGCCCGCAACGCGGCCGAGGGCAAGGACGCGTGGGTGAAGATCAAGGTGAACTCGATCGTCGACGAGAAGACCATCGACGCGCTCTACCGCGCCTCGAACGCGGGCGTGAAGGTCGACGTCAACGTGCGCGGCATCTGCGCCGTGCGCCCCGGCGTGCCGGGCTTCTCGGAGCACATCCGCGTGCGCTCGATCCTGGGACGGTTCCTCGAGCACTCGCGCATCTACGCGTTCGCGAACGACGGCGACCCCGAGGTGTTCATCGGCTCCGCTGACCTCATGCACCGCAACCTCGACCGTCGCATCGAGGCGCTCATCACGGTGACGGACCCGCAGCAGGTCGCGAGCCTCATCGAGAACATCGACATGGCGATGAGCCACCAGGTCGCCGGCTGGGAGCTGCACGAGGACGGCACGTGGGGCCACGCGGTCACCGACGGCGAGGGCAACCGGCTCAAGGACCTCCAGGGCACCTACATCCGGCGGCAGCCCAAGCGGAGGGCCAAGGGGAAGTGAACCACTACCCCGAGGGCACCGTCGTCGCGGCAGGTGCGCTGGTGTGGCGCATCCGCGACGGCGTGCTCCAGGTGCTCGCGGTGCATCGGCCCCGGTACAACGACTGGTCGTGGCCCAAGGGGAAGCTGGATCCTGGAGAGTCGCTGCCCGAGTGCGCGGTGCGCGAGGTCGCCGAGGAGACCGGCAAGCAGGTGGTGCTCGGCCAGCCGTTGCCCACGCTGCGCTACCCGATCGCGGCCGGCAAGCAAAAGGTCGTCAAGTACTGGGCGGCGGAGGTGATGTCCGCGGGTGCCGCTCCGGTGCGGGCGCGGCCGCGCTTCAAGGACGCCTCGAAGAACGAGATCGACCAGATGCGCTGGCTCAGCATCGAGCAGGCGCACGCGCTCATCACCTTCCCGGACGATCTTCGACCGCTCGACGCGCTCGTCGACGCGTACGCGGCAGGGCGCCTCGACACGCGGCCCTTCATGCTCGTGCGGCACGCGCGCGCCAAGCGGCGCAAGGCGTGGAAGCTCGCCGACGCGAAGCGGCCGCTGTCGCGGTCGGGGAAGGAACGCGCCCGCGACATCGTGCCGCTCATCGCCTCGTTCGGGATCTCGCGCATCGAGTCCTCCCCCGCGCGGCGCTGCGTCGACACCGTGACGCCGTACGCGGATGCGATCGGCGCCGACATCCACGTGCACGACTCGCTCACGGAGTCCCGGCACGCGCACCGTCCCCTCGAGACGGCGACCGTGTTCGGCAAGCTGCTGCGCAAGCGTTCGCCGCGCGTCGTGTGCGTGCACCGGCCCACCCTGCCGACCATCGTCGAGATGCTGCGCGCGGCGGTGCGGCCGTACACGCGCGGCGCGCTGCCGCGATCGAACCCGTACCTGCCCGCGGGCGGCGTGCTGGTCGCGCACGTCGCGGACTGGGAGTCGGGGCCCGTGGTGGTGGCGGTGGAGACGCACCTGCTGCGCGTGCACGTGTAGGGCGGCGGTCCGCTCCTCAGCGCGAGCCCCGCGTCCCCCGGACTCGCCGCACCCCGCCATCCCCTCCATCTGCGGAATGGGGCGCTGGCGGTCGGATCCGCGCCGTCGGCGCGCGCCATGGGGCATCCGCGATCGCTCTGGCATGAGACGACGTCGGACCGGGAGCGCCAGTCGGCGCGAAGGCCGCTCGAAGCGGCTGGATTTGGAGCCCGGGGCTACCGCGGTCCGACGTCACCCCCACCATACGCCCGCCCGGAGCCGGCACGCCGCCATCCCCAGGCGTTCACGCGCTCCGCGAACACGACGCCTCGCGCGGCGCCCGTCCAACGACCGTGGACGCCCCATGGGCGCCAGCGAACCGCCACACCCGACCGCCAGCGCCCCATTGCGGGGTACGGATCCCAGGGCGGAGCGGCACGGGACGCGCCGGCGCGCGCGATGCGCGGCCGCTAGTCCAGCCGGCCCTCGCGCCACATCGCGGCGCAGCGCTCGAGGTCCTCGCCGGTGCGCAGCAGCTGGGCCGCGCGGAGCGTGGTCCGGTGGGCGCGGGCATCGGCATGGCCCTCGTCGCTCTCGGCCTCGAAGGCCGCGCCGGTCGCGACCACGCGGCAGAACGCGCCCGCGCGGTCGAGGGCGACCGCGAGGTCCCCTGCGAACACACCCGAGAGCACCGCGTCGGCGAGCGTGCGGACCTCATCGGGACCGGGCGGGTCCTCGACCCCGGCGATCGCGTGTCGCACGTGCGCCGCATGGACGCCCTGGTGGTAGGAGCGCGCCACCGACGACGCATCGTGCTTCACCCACTCGCGGATCATGTAGATCCGCCACAGCGCACCCGGGAGCGTGTGCTCCCCGGCCTTCGACCACATCATGGCGACGGTGTCGATGCCTTCCTCGTCGACCAGGCGCACCAGGCGCTCGACCAGCTCGGGGTCCTTCGACTCGCGCGCCTGCGACACGATCGCGAGCGCCGTCTCGTGCGCGATGAGCCCGCGGTCCGCGGGGTCGATGTCCCCTTCGATCTGATCGGCGAGCTCCATGTCGAGCATCGCCGGGCGGCGGTGCCGGTGCTCCACCATGCTCAGTCGATCTTCCCGTAGGGCCCCTCGGCCGGGTCCGCGAAGCCCTCGCCTGCCGCGTACGGCAGCGCGCCGGAGTCGTGCTGCTCCGCCTCGCCGGCGGTCTCGAAGGTCAGGGAGACCGAGTTGATGCAGAAGCGCTCGCCCGTGGGGGTCTGCGGCGCGTCGGGGAACACGTGCCCCAGGTGCGACTCGCACGCGGCGCAGCGCACCTCGGTGCGGACCATCCCATGCGTGAGGTCCTCGTGGAGCGTGACCGCACCCTCCTCGGCGTCGTAGAAGCTCGGCCACCCGCAGTGCGAGTCGAACTTGGTGCCCGAGGGGAACAGCTGCGCGCCGCACGCGCGGCACCGAAAGACGCCGTCGCGCTTCTCGTCGATCAGCTCACCGGTCCACGGCCGCTCGGTCGCGGCCTCGCGGAGGACCTGGAACTCGATGTCCGTCAGCTGGGCGCGCCACTCGGCGTCGGTCTTCACGATCTTGTTGGGGCTCATGGTCGGCTCCTTCCCAGGCAAGCGTACGCGCGCGGTGCGCTCCCGAATCGCGCGCCGAGCCCGACGCCACGGGCCTGTACAGATCAAGACGCGAGGCGCCCGACCTCCGAGGGGGGGAGGAGGTCGGACGCCACGCGTTCTCACCTGGGTGTCCCATGCGACTCACGCCGTGGTGGGTACACCCATACAGACGACCACGATCCGCGATTTGTTCCCACGTCGTGCAACGTTGTTGAACGGGCCACGGGACGATGCGCCGCGGACCCCGCGCGCACGCACCAGCGATTTCGCGCCGATAATGTCGCGGAATTCGATTATGGAAATGGTCGCGGCGCAGATATGACCAGGCCCTTCACCGGGGCGATAACGCGCGTATATTCGCGGTTATGACCGCCGGGATCGGACCGGCGGACACGAGCCCCGGAGGTTGCCATGCCCGTCTCGATCGGACTCCCCATCGTCTCGTCGTGCTCGGTCGCGAGCTGCGGCTACAACCACGACGGCTGCCACGCCGGCGCAATCTCCGTGGGCGGCAGCCACGCCCACTGCAACACCTTCGTCGACACCGCGGACAAGGGCGGCGCGGACGCGACCGCCGCCGTGGGCGCGTGCTCGCTCGAGGACTGCCAGCACAACGACAACCTCATGTGCACCGCGGACTCGATCGCCGTGGGCGGCAGCACCGACGTCGCCGACTGCCTCACCTTCGCGGCGCGCGTTTAGCAGGCGACACCCGTCGCACCATCCGGCCCCGGCGACCCGCCGGGGCCGAGCCGCGTGCCACACTCGCTCAGGTGACCTCGCGACCCCGCGCGTTCCTGCGCATCGGCCCCCAGCAGTGGAGCGACACCTGGGCGGGCATCCGCGCCGTCGCGCCGCTCATGCCCGGGGCGGTCCTGTTCGGGCTCGCGTTCGGCGCGCTCATCCGCGTCGCCGGGATCAACGCCTGGGTGGGCAACTACGCCTCGGTGACCGTGGTCGCCGGCGCGAGCCAGATCGCGATCGTCGAGCAGCTGCGGGCGGGGGCGCCAGCCGCGATCGCGGTACTCACGGCGCTCGTCATCAACGCGCGCATGGCGCTGTACTCGGCCGCGCTCGCGCCGGTGTTCGCGGCGTTCCCGCGGCGGTGGAGGCTGGGCCTCGCACACCTCATGACCGACCAGTCCGCCGTCGTGACCCTCCAGCACGCCGAGCGATGGCCCGACCCGGTGCGCCGCCGCTGGTTCATCTGGGGAGCCTCGGGTCCGTTCGTCGCGGTGTGGGCGATGGGAACCGCGGCGGGCATCGCGCTGGGTCCGGTCATCCCCGACTCGTGGCAGATCGGGTTCATCGTGCCCCTCATGTTCCTCGCGGTGCTCGTGCCGGGCCTGCGTGACTCCCCCGCGCTGGTCGCCGTGGCCGTGTCGGTCGGGGTCGTCGTCCTGGGTCGCGAGCTCCCCTACGGCCTCAACGTCCTCGGCGGCGCGCTGGCCGGGATCGCGGCGGGCGCGATGGTGCCGCGCCGCGCCGTGCCGGACGATGCGGCGGGCGGCCGCTCCCCCGGCGACCCCGACGCAGGACCGGAGGTCGCATCGTGACCGCGTTCCTCGTGTTCACCGCCGCGGCGATCGGCACGTATCTGATCCGGCTCTCCGGGGTCTCCCTGCTCGGCGGCGACCGCGAGCTCCCGCCGCCTGTCGCGCGCGCCCTCGGGCTGGTCGGGCCCGCCGCGATGGCCGCGATCGTCGCGAACGCGCTGCTGCTCGACGGCGGCGAGTGGCGCGGCTTCGGCGCGTGGCACCTGGCCGCGATCGTCGCGACGGGCATCGCGTTGTGGAAGCGCTCGATGGGCGTGACCATCGCGGCGGGCGCCGCGGCGTTCGCCGCCCTGCTGCTCGCCGGCGTGTAGCGCACCGTCGACCCCCACGACGGGTTCGACTCCCACTGACACATGGGGCTCGTGGAACGCACGAGGCACAGGGTGCGCGCCCGCGCTCCCCTCGCTCACCCCTTGTCACACCTGTCATCGGCAATCGACGCACGCGCTCGCGTCGCACATACCTTGATGTTCTATGTATCGTGGTGCGAGGGATGAAGGAGGCCGCGATGAAGGTGGGCAAGGACCTCATGGCCGCGAGCGCGGCACCGCTGGTGCTGGCGATCCTGGCGGAGGGCGAGAGCTACGGCTACGCGATCGTGAGGCGCGTCCGCGAGCTGTCCGACGGCGAGCTCGAGTGGACGGACGGCTTGCTCTACCCGCTGCTCCACCGCCTCGAGGATGCGGGGCACGTGAGCTCGCGCTGGGGCGTCTCGGACACGGGCCGCCGGCGCCGCTACTACGAGATCACGGACCGGGGACGGTCCGAGCTCGCCGAGCATCGGCGTCAATGGGCCGCCGTCGCCGCGGCGCTACAGGCGGCCTGGCACGGCCTGGGCGACGCGGTCGACGGGACGATGCGCCCGGGGCTCGCGCTGTGAGCGCGCCCGACGCCGGGGTCGAGGCGGAGATCGCCCGCTGGCGTGCCTACGTCCTGGGACGCGGCAGCGTCTCGACCGCGGACGCCGACGAGCTCGAGGACCACCTGCGCGGCCACCTCGAGCACCTGGTGGCGTCCGGCCTCTCCGAGGACGAGGCGTTCCTGGTCGCCGTCAAGCGCATGGGCAGCCAGTCCGACGTCGCGCGCGAGTTCGCGCGCCAGCATCAGCGCCGGCTCTGGCGCGAGCTGGTGCTCGACGGCGGCGCGGCGCGGGCCCGCGGCGGGCTCGCCGCGGTGCTGGGCTTCGGGTCGGCGGCCGGGCTGGCGGCGCGGCTCGGGTGGGCGCTCGGGGGCGGCGAGCACCCGCAGGACGGGTTCCTGCTCGGCATCCCCCTCGTGCTGGGCGTGGTCGCCGCGTTCCTGTGGTGGCGACGAGGCTCCTCGCCGCGCGTGCTGGCCGCCATCGGCGGGATCGCCGCGGCGCTGGCGAGCCTGGGCCTCGCCTATCCGTTCGACGGCGCGACCGACACCGCGGTGCTCATGGCGCTGCACATGCTCATGGCGATGTGGCTGACCGTGGGGTTCGCGTACGCGGGCGGCCACTGGCGCTCGCACGCCGCACGGATGGACTTCATCCGCTTCACGGGCGAATGGGCGATCTACATGTTCCTCATCGCCGCCGCGGGCGGCGCGCTCATCGGCGTCTCGCTCGCGGTGTTCGAGGGATTGGGCATCGACATCGCCGATGCGCTGCTCACGTGGGTGCTGCCGCTCGGCATGGGAGGCGCGACCGTGGTCGCCGCGTGGCTCGTCGAGGCGAAGCAGGAGGTGCTCGAGGCCATCGCACCCGTCCTCACGCGGGTGTTCACGCCCATCGCGACGCTCGCCGTCGTCGCGATGCTGGTCGCGGCCGTCGCCAGCGGCGGCTTCGAGGAGAGCCGCGAATCCCTTATCGCGGTGGACGTGCTGCTCGTGGTGGTCCTGGGTCTCGTGCTGTACTCGCTCTCCGCGCTGCCGCCGGACGCCCCGGCGGGCTGGACCGACCGCATGCAGCTCGCGCTCGTGATCGCGGCGCTGCTGCTCGACCTCGCGGCGCTCGCGGCGATGGCCACGCGCATCGTGGACCTGGGCCTCACCCCCAACCGCCTCGCGACGCTCGGCATGAACCTCGTGCTGGTCGCCAACCTCGCTGTCACGGCCGTGCTCTACGCGTCGCGCACCGTCCGCAACGGCCCGCTCGCACCGCTGCAGCGGTGGCAGACGCGCTACGTGCCCGTCTTCGGCGTGTGGGCCGTCACCGTCGCCGTCGCCCTCCCTCCCCTGTTCGCCTTCGCCTGACCTGCGCGCGCCTCGTCCCGTCAGGCCGCGCGGCCGCGGTGCACCCGCGCGGCCGCCTCACCCGCGCCGCACGCCGCCGCATGAGCGACCGGGTCGGCCAGCTCCGCGATGCCGCCGACGATGAGGCACGCGACCACGTCCTGCGCGATGCGCTCGGCCAGCCGCGCATCGGCCCCAATGCTCAGCGCCGCCTGGCCCGCGGCGGTCCGCATGCTCTCGAGAAGCTCCACGTCGATCATGGGCGTGACGTTATCGGCGACCACTGACAACGCGACCGCCGTGGTGCGCACGGCGCCCGCTGATACCGTCGCGGGATGATCCGCGACTCGGGCCCGCCGCCCGCGCACCCGGCGATCTCGCCCGGGCTGGCGCGGGCGCTGGTCGACCGGCAGCTGCCGGGCCTCGCTCACCTCGAGGTCGGCGAGCGCTTCGACGGATGGGACATGGTGGTCTACCGGCTGGGCGAGGACCTGAGCCTGCGGCTCCCGCGCGTCGAGGCAGCCGTCGGCTCGCTCGCGCGCGAGGCGGACCTGCTCGGCACTGTCGGCGCCGGCTGGACGTTCCCGCACCCGCGCATCGCCGCCAGCGGCGTCGGCCAGCACGGCTACCCCTGGCCGTGGGCCGTGGTCTCGTGGCTGCCCGGTCGGGCGGCCGATGCGGCGCCGCTCGACGCATCGTCCGGCGTCGCGCTCGGGCGGGCCTTCGCGCAGGTCCACGCGCCGGCGGGCGCGGGCGCGTGGTTCAACCCGGAGCAGTCGATCACGCTCGTCGAGCGCGAGGGCAATCTCGACTGGGCGCTCGCGCGGCTCGCCGCCACGGCCGGGCCTCACGGCCAGCGGCTCGACATCGACGCGGTGCGCGACGTGTGGGCCGAGGCGCTCGACGCCCCCGCCCCACGCGACGCTGTCTGGTCGCACGCCGACCCGCACGGCTCGAACCTGCTGGGCGTCGACGGCGCCTTCGCGGGGATCATCGACTGGGGGAAGATGGCCGGCTGCGAGCGCGCCGTCGACCTCTCCTTCCTCTACACGGCCATGCCGGCGGCGGGCGTGGACGATGCGGTGGCGGCCTATCGCGAGGAGACCGGTTGCGACGACGCGGGCCTCGAGGCGCGGATGCGCGGCATCGCGGTGGCGAAGTGCGCGTCGTGGGCCGTGCTCGACCGGCCGCTCAACGTCATGATGGCGTGGAGGGGCTTCGGCGAGCTCGGCGTGCTGCGCGCGTGAACGCGCGGCGGCGGGCACGCTCACGTACGCTGACGCGTTGATCCCCCGACCGGACCAGGAGGAACGATGCTCGCGCTGCAGTGGACGACAGGCGAGGGCGCGCTGCCCATCGCCGTGGTCGGCGGCGTGCTCGTGCTGGTCGCGTGGGGGCTGGGCTCGCTGTTCGGGCACGGACGCCGCACCGCGCTGTGGGCGGCGCTGCTCACGTGCCTGGCCGTGATCGGGTGGATCACCATCGGCCTCACGCTCGCGACTCACGATCCGGGCACGGGCGGCGTCAACCTCGACCCGGGACAGGAGATCCGCCGCGCGCTCGAGACCGGCGCGGGAGGGCCGCGCCTCAACCTCATCGGCAACATCGTGCTGTTCATCCCGTTCGGGACGGTGGTGGCGCTCATGACGCCGCGCGGCTTCGCGCTGCGCGTGCTCACCGCGACGTTCCTGGGTGCCGCGCTGTCGACCGCGATCGAGTCGACGCAGTACCTGCTCGGGCGCGTCGCCGACGTCGACGACGTCATCCTCAACACCGCGGGAGCGTTCCTCGGGGCGCTGGCGGCGGGCATCGTGCTCGCGCTGGGCGACTCGGATGCAGGGCGCCGCCGACGGGCTGACTAACATGGGCGGCGGGCCTCTAGCTCAGTCGGTAGAGCAGCGGACTTTTAATCCGTAGGTCGTGGGTTCGAGCCCCACGGGGCCCACCGCTCACCACCACCCGCCCCGAATATGGGTGAGAACCCCGATTCGCGCGCAGGCGCCCCCGCGGTCTGATGGGGATGCCCGGCCACCATCGGCCGGCATCACACGGAAGGCACCGTCATGTCGCTCTACATGGATGTCCACCACCTCGACGGCCCGGTCAGCGTCGACGAGGTCAGCAAGGCCCACGCCGCCGACCTCGAGAAGCAGGACGAGCACGGGGTCCACTACCTCCGCTACTGGGTCGACGAGTCCGCCGGAAAGATCTTCTGCCTGGTGGACGCCCCGGACCCCGAGGCCGCGAACAAGGTGCACCGCGAGGCCCACGGCCTGGTGGCGGACGAGATCCACCTGGTGGTGGAGGGTCTCTGACGGGTTCAATGGGCAGATGCTCGTCGAACGCGAGATCCAGCTGAGGGGCCTGTCAGCCCTGGTGGACGATGCGCTGGCCGGCACGGGCGGCCTCGCCTTCGTCTCGGGCGAGGCAGGGGCAGGGAAGTCGTCGCTGGTCACGGCCCTCGCGACGAGCACGGCCGGCCGATGCCGCGTGCGCATCGGCGGTGCGGACAACGTCACCACCGCCGATGCGCTCGCGCCGTTTCGGGACGCGGCGCCGGAGATCCGGCCCCTGCTGGCGGGGACCGGCGGCCGCGTCGCGCTGTTCTCGGCGTTGCGGACGGCGCTGGTCGCGGAGCCCACGCTGGTGATCCTCGAGGACCTGCACTGGGCCGACGAGGCCACGCTCGATGCGCTGAGGTACCTCGCGCGGCGCCTCGAGGGCGTCCCCGTCGCCATCGTCGCCACCTACCGGGCGGACGACATCACGGCGCAGCACCCGCTCACCCAGGCGCTCGGCGACCTCGCAACCGTGCCACAGGTCTGCCGCGTCGAGGTACCGGCGCTCACGTCGGCGGGTGTCGCGACGCTGGTCGCCGAGGCGGGCGCCACCCTCGACCCGATCGCGCTCCACGCGCGCACGGGTGGCAACGCGTTCTTCGTCAGCGAGCTGCTCGCAGCCGGGGACCTGGCCCTCCCCGCGAGCGTGAGCGACGCCGTCCTCGCGAGGTTCGCGAGGTTGCCGCACGTCGCGCAGGACGCCGCGGCCGCGGCCGCCACGCTCGGGCGCGCCACGGATGCCGCACTCATCGCGGCCGTCGCTGGAGGGGAGATCGAGGCCGTGGACCTCTGCCTGGACGACGGCGTGCTGGTAGCCGGCGCGGAGGGAATCGGGTTCCGCCATGAGCTCGCACGCCAGGCGGTCGAGCTGGGCATGTCTGCGCTGCGGGCGCGCCAGCTTCACGCTCGCGCGCTGCGCGAGATCGAACGCCGCACGCCCGAGGACCACCGGCGCATCGCGCACCATGCCGCGCGCTGCGGCGAGTCCGCGACCGCAGCGCGGCACGCGATCGCCGCGGGACGCCGCGCCGCGGAGCTGGGCGCGCACCGCGAGGCCGCCGAGCAGTACCGCGCGGCCCTGCGCCACGGCGCGACCGGCGCCGAGCGCGCCGCGATCTTCGTCGCGCTGTCCTACGAGTGCTACCTCACGGACCAGCTTCGTGAGGCGATCACAGCGCGCCAGCATGCGCTCGAGCTGCACGAGCTCCGCGCTGACCGGGCAGCGGTCGGGGAGGACGAGCGCTGGCTGTCGCGACTCTCCTGGTTCCTGGGCCGCGGCCCCGACGCGGAGCGCTACGCCACGCGCGCGATCGCGACGCTCGAACCCGTCGGCGAGACGCCTGCCCTCGCGATGGCCTACTCGAATCTGGCCCAGCTGCGGATGCTCGCGATGGACACCGACGAGGTCGAGCGGTGGGGGACGCTCGCCCTCACGCTCGCGACGCGGCTGGGCGAGACGGAGATCCAGGCGCATGCGCTCAACAACCTGGGAGCCGCCGCGATGATCGCGGGTCGCACCGAGGCGGGGACCGCACGGCTTCAGCGCAGCCTCGACGTCGCGCTCGCCGGCGGCCTCGAGGAGCACGTGGCGCGCGCCTACACGAACCTGGGTGCGGTCGCGGTCGACCAGCGCCGCTACGTGACCGGCCTGCGTGACCTCGAGGCCGGCGTGCGCTATTGCGAGGAGCGCGACCTCGACTCGTGGACGCGCTACATGCAGGCATGCCGCTGCGTCGCGCTGGGCGACCTCGGGCGTTTCGACGAGGCGCTCGCCCTCGCGCGCATCGTCCTCGAGTCCGCGGGCCTGGCGCCCGTCTCCGCCATCCCGGCGGCCGCCGCTGCGGCGCGCGTCACCGCTCGACGCGGGCAGGACGCGACCGCCTTGCTCGCAACCGCGACAGACCTCGCAGCCGGGACGGGCGAGCTGCAGCGCATCGGCCCGGCAGCGTGCGCGGCCGCGGAAGAGGCATGGCTGTCCGGAAGGCCGGAACGGATCGCGCCGCTCACCGACACCGCCCGGCAGCTCGCGCGCGAACGCCACGAGCCCTGGCTCCTGGGCGAGCTCGCGTGGTGGCGACTGCTCGCCGGGCTCGCGCCCGAGGGCGCGGACGATGCGGCGGCCCCCTTCGCGGCCCTGCTCGCCGGGGATCACGCCCGGGCCGCGCACGCGTGGGAGGGGATCGGCAGCCCCGTGTGGTCGGCGTACGCCGCGACCCTGGATCCCGATCCGGCGGCGGCGGACCGTGCGGTGCGCACCCTCGACGGCTTGGGGGCGACGCTCGCGGTCCAGGCGATCCTGCGCACGCGGCGCGAGCGCGGACTCGCGCTCCCCCGCCGGCCCCGCGGCGCGGCCCGCACCGCTCCCGGTCATCTCACCGCGCGAGAGCTCGACGTGCTGCGGCACCTGGATCGCGGACTGTCCACCACGGAGATCGCGCACGAGCTGGTGGTCTCGCCCCGCACGGTCGAGCACCACGTGTCCGCGGTGCTCCGCAAGCTCGGCGAGCCGACGCGCGCGCGTGCCGTCGCGGCGGCGCGGCGCGCGGGGATGCTCGACGCCGCCTGACTACGCGGCCGCGTTGGCCGAGACCTCGTCGCGAGTGCCAGAACGGCGGCCGGCGACGATGCGCCACACAGCGACGCCGGCCACGATCACCACGGCCACGACCATCCGTTCCACCGCTCCCCCGTCCGGCCCGAGCGCCATCCGCATCACCTGGAGCCCTGCTGCGGGGATCTCCTCGGGGAACTTCAGGTAGATCGGCGTGAGCACGTAGGCGACCGCGGTCGTCGCCGCGGGCACCACCCACAGCATCACGAGGATCACCACGGTCGCCACGGAACGGCGCACCGTCACGAAGCCGCTCCATGCCGCGGCCCCCGCGACCACCAGGATCGGCAGCCACTCCCGTACGTAGGTGAGCGGGCTCCCGTAGACGAGCGAGGCGACGTCCCGCGACTCGAGGACCAGCCCGTCGAGCCAGGACATCGACGCGATCCCCGCCGCACCGAGCGCCACCGCGGCCCCGGCGGTGCCGGCCCGCGCGAGAGCCGCCAGCACCGTCGCGGACAGCACCACGCACGCCGCCGAGCCCGCCACGAGGGCCGCCACGTACGCCTGCGAGCGGCCGTCGTCGCCCAGCCCGGACCGCAGCGCGACCGTGCTCTGGGCCAGCGCGACCAGCTGCACGAGCACCGCTCCCACGGCGGCCGCCCACGCGGGCAGCGCCGTCCCGCGCGCACGCAGCACCCGCAAGCCGATACCCGCGAAGGCCCCGCCGAGCACCAGCATCGCCGCGATCGACGCGACGTAGTACTGGTTGAGCGGCAGCAGCGCAGTCGGCATGTCCTCCGGCAGCGTCTGCTCGAGCCAGATGTTCTGCAGCGGCAGCCGAGCGCCCGTCACCAGCCAGGGCGCGAGGCCCAGCAACGCGGTCCCGACCCCCACCGCGCCTCCGATGAGGACCCGCGCACCGCGACCGGCCACGTCAGCAGTCCTTCAGCTCGAGGCCGGTGACCTCGCGCAGCGCGGCGACCAGGGCGTCCTGGAACGCGAAGATCGACTCGTCGTTCTCGGGCTTCTGCTGGACCACCAGGTACGCGTCGCGCCCGACCGGGCACTGGATCCCGCCGCCGTTGATCGACTCGTCGTAGTAGAGCTCCTGCTTGAGCTGCGAGTCGTCGCCCTGCACCTCGGCCCCGTCGGGCCCGGTGACCGCCGCGTCCAGCGGCACGTCGCGCAGCGTGACGGCGTAGCGCGGGCTCATCGCGCCCGCCGGATCGGCCAGGTAGGCGTCGTAGGTCGCGGCGGAGACGTATCGGAGCGTGGGTCCGTACGTCCCCGACGTCGAGGAGGTGCCGTCGATGAGCACCCACCCGTCCGGCAGCTCCGCCATCGCGGAGGTGTTGCCGAACGCGTCGAGCATCGCGAAGAACGCCGTGTCGCGCCCGGACGGGGTCTCGTCCGGCGCCTCGGCCTCGAAGTCCGGGTCGTGGATGGTCATCGCCTCGAGCACCTCCCCGGTCGCCGCGTCGATGATCACGAACGAGTCCGCGGGCCACGAGGGGTCGGGGTCGGGGACCAGGAAGTCCGGCCCCAGATCGCGGTACGCGTCCATGTCGGGTCCGTCGACGCGGACGTTGGCCTGCAGCATCGTGCCGTCGACGGTGTTCACCACCACCGTGTTCGGGTGCGCGAGCACCTCCTCGGGCCACTCCTCGCACGGCTCCGAGTACGCCATCGCCCACCGGTGCTCGAGGCCGCCGACGTCGTTGTAGGGCTTGCCGTCGATCCACGTCGCGTCGACGCACCCCGCCGCGAGCGCCTCGGCCACGGCGGTCGCCGACGGGCTCGGCGCGGCGCTGGACGATGCGGTGGGCGAGTCGGCCGGCGCCGGCGCCACCGTCGCGGGCGGGGACCACAGGGCCAGACCGACCGCGCCGAGCGCCACCACCGCGGTCCCGGTCGCGCCCGTGACGAGCGCGCGGGTGCGCCGGTGGCGGGCGACCCGCTCGGTCACGGCCGAGTGGTCGGCCGCGAGCCGACCGTCGTCGAACGTCGCGCCCGCGAGCGCGTGCAGCTGGTGCAGGGTGGTGCGGGTCCCGGTCATCGTGCACCTCCGTTCCGCGCGTGGATCGCGACCGTCTCGGTGTCCTCGAGGTCGACGTCGGGAAGCACCTCGCGGAGCTTCGCGACGCCGTCGTGCAGGTAGCGCTTCACCGTGCCCGGCGCGAGGTCCAGCACATGGGCGACCTCGGCGACGGGCAGGTCCTCGAGGTGGCGCAGGACGATGCACGCGCGCTCGCGGGGCGACAGCGTCAGCAGGGCGTCGTGCAGGTCGAGCGCCTCGTCGACGCGCGCGCCGTGGTCGTGCGCCACCATCCGCATGCCCGCCGCCCGCAGCTCGTCGGGCGCGGACGCGACCGTGCGCGGACGCGCCGCCGCGCGCCGTCCGCCGTCGATGAACGCCGTCGCGATCGCGCGCTTGACGTAGGACTGCGCGGCCTCGACGCTGCGCAGCGCGCGCCCGGTGCGGAAGGTCCGCACGAGCGCGTCCTGAAGCAGGTCCTCGGCCTCCTCGCGGCTCCCCGTCAGCACGTACGCGTACCCGTAGAGCGCGCGCCCGCGCTCGCGCATCACCGTGTCGAGCGTTTCCCTCCAGCCGCTCACGCGACCATCCCCCCTGTGCTCATGCCAGCCAAGACGCACGGTAGCCGCGTTCGGTTGGGGGCGGGGTGAAGGCTGCCGCGCGAGTCTGTTCGCTAGAGGAAGGCCCGCACCTCGACCTTCCGGTTGCAGCAGCGGGACGCCTCCGTCGCGAGCTCGATCGCCTCGTCGAGGTCGGCGGCGTCGATGACCCAGAAGCCCACGACGTGCTCCGCGGTCCGCACGAAGGGTCCGGGCATCACACGCCCGGCGCCACCGCGGTTGTCGACGGTCACCGCCGGGTCGGGCCCGCCGACCCCGGCGGCGAGCACCCAGTGCCCTTCGTTCTTCAGCCTCGAGTCGAAGGCGGAGATCGCGGCCTGCTCGTCCGCGGTCGCGGACCCTGCGCGATCGTCGATGACGTTGAACAAGAACCTCACGGAGTCACCTCACCCGGTAGCGCAGCAGCACCGTGCCGCGCGGGAACGCGCGGTGCTCGAGCAGCTCGAGGTCGAGCCGCAGCCCCGCGGGCAGCGCGGGCGTGCCGCCGCCGATGATCGCGGGCACCACCGCGAGCTGGACCTCGTCGACCAGCCCGGCCCGCAGCGCGTGCGCGGCGAGCGTCGGCCCGCCGATGTCGAGGTCGCGGTCCGCCTCCTCCTTGAGCCGCGCCACCTCGGCGGCGTCGAACTCGCGGACGATACGTGCGCGCGGCACCCCGGGATCGTCCAGCGTGCGCGAGTAGACGATCGTGTCGGCGTCGCACCAGGCCTCGGCGAAGCGCTGCAGCATGGGCGTGATGTCAGGCGTGGTGCGGATGTCCTCCCACACCGCCATCGTCTCGTGCATGCGGCGCCCGTAGAGATGCGTGCCGACGGTCCGCTCGAGGTCCGCGAAGTAGTCGTGCAGCTCCTCGTCGGGCTCGCTCCAGTCGAGCTCGCCGCGCGCATCGTTCGCATAGCCGTCGAGCGAGCAGTTGATCGCGTAGATGAGGCGCCCCATCGCATCGGCCTCCCTCCCCGGCCACGGTAACCCGCGCATCGTCCACCCGCAGGGCGTGGCTAGGGTGGACGGCATGACTCTTCCCACCCTCACCCTCAACGACGGCTTCACCATCCCGGCCGTCGGATTCGGCACGTACCCCCTGGTCGGGGACGAGGGCCGCATCGCGGTGCGCTCGGCGCTCAAGACGGGCTACCGGCTGCTGGACTCGGCCGTCAACTACGAGAACGAGGGCGTCGTCGGCCTCGCGGCGCGCGAGTTCCTCGCGCGCGCCAAGGCGGGCCGCGCGGACCTCACGATCCAGACGAAGCTCCCCGGGCGCCACCACGGCTTCGACCGTGCGATCGCCTCGGGCTACGAGTCGCTCGCGCGGCTGGGGCTAGACCGCATCGACGTCATGATGATCCACTGGCCCAACCCGGTCACCGGGCGGTACAAGGAGGCGTGGCGCGCGCTCGTCGAGCTGCGCGAGCGCGGCGTGGTGCGGTCGATCGGGGTGAGCAACTTCAACGAGCGCCTGCTCGACGAGGTCATCGAGGACTCGGGCGTGGTCCCCTCGATCAACCAGGTCGAGCTGCACCCGTACTTCCCCCAGGTGGAGCTGCTGGCGCGGCACGCGGAGCTGGGCATCGTCACCCAGGCGTGGAGCCCGCTCGGCAAGCGCCAGGCGCCCTACGCCGAGCCCGTGGTGGTCGCGGCCGCGTCGCGCCTGGGCGTGACCCCGGCCCAGGTCATCCTGCGCTGGCACCTCGAGCGCGGCTCGCTGCCGCTGCCCAAGTCGGCGACGCCGTCGCGTCAGGAGGAGAACCTCGCGGTCGACGGGTTCACGCTGCTGCCCGAGGAGGTCGAGGCGATCACCGCGCTCGGGCGCCCCGACGGGCGCCTCTTCGACGGCGACCCCGAGACGCACGAGGAGATGTAGAAGGGACGATGCGCGGCGCCGGGCTCTCTCAGCGCGCCCGGCCCCGCGCATCGTGCGACGGTCAGAGGACCTGCGCGAAGCCCAGCGCGGCGGACGCGACGGCGACCACGGTGAGCACGACCGTGGGCACCACGGGCTCGTCGCGACGCGCGTGCACCACGGTGGCGCCGATCATCGTGATCGCGAGGCCGACCGCCGCGAGGGGCGTGAGGATCGGCGCGATGCCGGTCGCGAGCGGGGCGATGAGGCCGATCGCGGCGAGCACCTCGACCGCGCCGATGGCCTTGACCGCGGCGTCGCCGAAGTCCTCGGTCCACCCCATGCCCTTCTCCTGCAGCGCGGTCCGCGAGGTGGAGGCCTTCATGCCCCCGGCGGCCAGGAAGAGGAGGGCGAGGACGGCGTTGACGATCCAGAGGGCGATGAGCATGGGAACTCCTTAGTTACGATGAGTAAGCAACCCCATGATGCGTGACGGTTGACGCGTCCACAAAAGGCACATCCATGTGCGTGACCCCGCGGAGGAACAGTGAGCATCACCGAGGAGCCCCTCACCGCGTACGAGACCACCTGCTCCAGCGTCACCACCGACGCGCAGGCGGCGATCCGCGACGTGCTCAACCGCGTCGGCGACAAGTGGTCGCTCCTGGTGATCGTCACGCTGAGCGAGCGCACGCTGCGGTTCGGCGAGCTCCAGGCGCACGTCCCGGGGATCTCGCAGCGGATGCTCACGCTGACGCTGCGGCAGCTCGAGCGGGACGGGCTGGTACGGCGCGAGGTCTTCGCCGAGGTGCCTCCCCGGGTCGAGTACGCGTTGACGCCGCGCGGCGCGACGCTCATCGCCCCCGCGAGCGCGCTCGCCGAGTGGTCGATCGGGCACTACCCCGGCATCCTCGCGAGCCGCGAGGAGTACGACGCGCGCGGCTGACCGGCGTCGCCCCTAGACCCGCGCGTCCTGCTCGTCCTCCATGCGCGCGTTGAACTCGCGCTTGCTCGACTGCCAGCCGTCCTCGTTCATGCCGGTGCGCCAGTAGCCCGAGATCGACACCTGGTCGCGCGGGACGCCGCGCTCGAGGAACAGGTGACGGCGCAGCGGCTTGATCATGTCGGCGTTGCCGTGGACGAAGGCCTCGAGGCGCCCCTCGGGGAGCTCGGCTGCGATGACGGCGCGCGTGAGGGCCTCGCCGTAGCCGTCGCCGGGCCCGCGATGGATCCAGTGGACCCGCGTGCGCGAGGTGGCCGGGAGCTCCTGTTCCTCGGAGGCGTCGGCGACCTCGAGGTAGACCTCGACCCGCGCATCGTCCCTGGTGTCCTGGAGGCGTTCAAGGGCGGCGGCGACGGCCGGCAGCGCCGACTCGTCGCCGACCAGGAGGTGGACGTCGGCCTCGGCGCTGGGCGCCCAGCCCCCGCCCGGGCCCGCGAAGCTGACCGTGTCGCCGGGCCGAGCGGCCGCCGCCCACGGGCCGGCCAGTCCCTCGTCGCCATGGATCACGAAGTCGATCGCGAGCTCGCGCGCCTCCATGTCGAGCGAGCGGATCGTGTAGGTGCGGGTCACCTCGCCGAACCTCAGCTTCACGTAGTGATCCGTGAACGGCAGGTCCGGAAGCGTGTCGAGGTCGGGGCCCGTGAGGACCACGCGGACCATGCTCGGGCTCAGCCGCTCCGTTCGCGTCACCGTGAGGGTGCGGAGCGGGCGGGCGGGGCGCGGCTGGCGGTTCTGGCCGTTCGGGTCGTTCGGGTCGTTCGGGTCATCGGGGCGGGGCATGCTCAGATCGTATGCGATCCGCGGTTAGGGGTTTTCCCCATGGCCGCGTCCGCTTTGTCGGCATTGTCGGACCTCGGTGATGGGATGGGGTCATGGACATCCCGAGCCTGCTCGACACGGATCCCGGAGGCGGTTCGCCCGCCACCGGGACCTTCGCGCAGGCGTGCGCGGCGGCACGCGTCGCCGTGGGGACGATGCGGGAGCTGGCGGCCTCCGGCCTCCCCGGCGAGGCGTCGGGCGGAGACCTGGTCGCGCGGATCGGGGCGGCGGCGGCGCTGGCGCGAGAGGTCGACCTGGTGCTCGCCCAGTTGAGCCGCGAGGCGGATCGCCGCTCGGACGTGCCCGGAGGAGGGGTGGTGCGGCGGGAGGGGCATCGGAGCGCGGCGGACCTCGTCGCGACCGCCACGGGCGGCACGCGCGCCGAGGCGGGGCGCCTGATCGAGGTCGGCCGGGCGCTCGAGGAGATCGGAGCCTCCGACGGCGCGCCCGACGCCGTGCCACCCGACTCCCCACCACCGCCGCGCCCCGCGCCGCGGCATCCCCTCGTGGCGGGCGCGCTGTCGCGCGGTGAGATCTCGGCCGACTGCGGCACGCAGATCATGACGATGCTCGACTCGCTACCCGCCAGCGTGCCCGCGGAGCACCGCGAGCGGGCCGAACGCGACCTCATCGCACGGGCGAGCGGCATGTCGGCCACCAGATTCGCCGCCGTCGTCCGGCGGTTCCGAGCGAGGCTCGACGTCGCGCAGCACACCAGGGACCTCGCGCGCATGCGCGAGCGCCGGAGCCTCCGGATCTGGGAGAACCGCGACGGGATGCTGGAGCTGCACGGGCAGCTCGACCCGGAGACCGGTGCGCCTCTGCGTGCCGCGCTCGACGCGCTCGTGGGCGACGCGATGCGCCGCAGCAAGGACTCGGTCGGCGAGGACACGCGCACCACCGACCAGATGCGTGCCGACTCCCTCGCCGCCCTCGCCCGCCACGGGCTCGGCTGCACCGCCACAGACCTCCCGCTGTCGACCGTCACGGTGGTCGTGCGCGTCGACGAGAAGGACCTCCACGCCGGCCTCGGCCTCGGCGAGGTGGACGGGACCTCCACCCCCGTCGACGTCGCGACCGTGCGGCGCATGGCGGCTGACGCGCACGTCATCCCGGCGGTACTCGGCTCGAACGGCGAGCTGCTCGACTTCGGCCGCCGTCGGAGGCTGTTCACCCGCTCCCAGCGGCTCGCGCTCGGGGAGCGCGACGGCGGATGCGCCTTCTGCGGTGCCGCGCTCGCCTGGACGGACGCCCATCACATCCGCTGGTGGGGACGCGACGTCGGCCGGACGGACCTCGCGAACGGGGTGCTGCTCTGCGGCCACTGTCACACCACCGTCCACACGCAGGGATGGGAGATTCGAGCGACCGCGACCGAGGTGTGGTTCGTGCCTCCGGCCTCGGTGGACCCCGAGCAGAGACCGCGGCCCGGAGGACGAGCCCGATTCGACGCACCGCGAGACCTCGGCGGCCTCCGTCAGACACGAGGCGTCCCCCCGTCCGCAGCCGAGCGAGAACACGAGGCCGCCTGAATCCGGGAGGTGGCGGCACCCGGGGCGGCGGAGCGTGCCCCTTCGGCGGCCTGGCCGGCGCGCGCCGCGCGTCGGGGCGGCGGGAACACGCGGGAGGGAACCGCAGCGGGACCCGCAGGAGGGACCCGGGTCCCGCATCGTCCCAGGACAGGCCCTCGATAGGATGGAGGCACCGACGAAGCAGTCCCCCTTCTCTACAGAGGAAAACGATGCGCGCCACCTATGAGAGGGCCGAGCAGATCGTCTCGCGCCTGACCACCGACGAGAAGATCCGACTGGTGTCCGGCAAGGACGCCTGGAGCACCGAACCCCTCGAGGAGCACGGGGTACCGTCGATCCTCCTCACCGACGGACCCCACGGCGTGCGCAAGATCCGGGGCGGCTCCGACCACCTCGGCGTGAACGACTCGGAGCCCGCGACCTGCTTCCCGCCCGCGGTCACGCTGGGCTCCACGTGGGACCCCGCCCTGCTCGAGGAGATCGGTGCCGCGCTCGGCCGGGAATCCCGCGCCAACGACGTCTCGGTGCTGCTCGGGCCGGGCCTCAACATCAAGCGCCACCCCGGCGGCGGGCGCAACTTCGAGTACTTCTCGGAGGACCCCTTCGTGTCAGGCAAGATGGCCGCCGCCATGGTGCGCGGGATCCAGTCCGAGGGCGTCGGCGCGTGCCTCAAGCACTACGCGGCGAACAACCAGGAGTTCTTCCGCATGTCGTGCGACTCCGTGATCGACGATCGCGCGCTCCACGAGCTCTACCTGTCCGGGTTCGAGACCGCCGTCAAGGAGTCCGACCCGTGGGCCGTCATGTGCTCGTACAACAAGATCAACGGCGAGCACGCCGACATCCACCGCGGCCTCCTCACGGAGAAGCTCCGTGACGACTGGGGCTTCGACGGCCTGGTGATGTCCGACTGGTTCGCCGTCTCCGACCGCGCCCTCGCCATCTGCGCCGGACTCGACCTCGAGATGCCCGGCAGCAACGGCACCTGGGATGCCCAGGTCAAGGACGCGCACGGGACGGGCCTGCTCACCACGGCCGAGCTCGACCTCGCCGCCACCCGCGTCGTCGACCTCGCGCTCCGCGCCGCCGAGTCGACGGGCTCCTCGCAGTTCGACCCGGAGGCGCACCACCAGCTGGCGCGTCGCGCCGCGGCCGCCGGCACCGTGCTGCTCACCAACGACGGCATCCTGCCGCTCGAGCGGACCGGCAGCATCGCCGTGCTCGGCGCCTTCGCCAAGACGCCGCGCTTCCAGGGCGCCGGCTCGTCGCTCGTCAACCCGACCCAGGTCGATACGTTCCTCGCCTCGCTGCGCGCCGCCGTCGGCGACGACGTCGCGGTCCACTACGCCCCGGGATACGACGCCGCCACCGGCGAGACCGAGGAGGCGCTGCTCGGCGAGGCCCGCGACATCGCACGCAAGGCCGACGTGGTCATCGTGCTCGCGGGGCTCCCTACCTCGTACGAGTCGGAGGGCTTCGACCGCACCCACCTGCGCCTGCCCGACGGGCACAGCGCGCTCGTGGCCGCGGCCCTCGACGCCAACGAGCGCACCGTGGTGGTCCTCCAGAACGGCGCGCCCGTCGAGCTGCCCTGGGCCGACGGCCCCGCGGCGATCGTCGAGGCGTACCTGGGCGGCCAGGCCTCGGGCGCGGCGCTCTCCGACGTGCTCCTCGGCGACGTCGCACCCGGCGGCCGCCTCGCCGAGTCCTTCCCCGTGTCCGCGGGCGACCTCCCGAGCGACCGCGACTTCGCGCGCCACCCCAAGCAGGTCGAGTACCGCGAGGGCCTGTACGTCGGCTACCGGTTCCACGACTCGGCAGGGGTGCCCGCGCGCTTCCCCTTCGGCCACGGCCTCAGCTACACCGCGTTCGACTACACGGGCCTCACGGTGCGCAAGTCCGGCGAGGGCTACTCGGTGACGGTGACCGTCACCAACGTGGGCCCCCGCGCGGGCTCCGACGTGGTCCAGGTCTACGTCCGCGACCCCGAGTCGGTCGCCTACCGTCCCGCCAAGGAGCTCAAGGGCTTCGCCAAGGTCCACCTCGAGCCCGGCGCCTCGGAGAAGGTGGTGGTCAAGCTCGACCGCCGCGCCTTCACCGTCTGGGACGTCCGCTCGCAGGAGTGGCGCGTCGAGCCCGGCGCCTTCGAGATCCTCGTCGGCGCCTCCTCGACCGACATCCGCGCCCGCCGCACCGTCAAGGTCGAGACCGGCGAGGCGGTCTCGCCCTCGCACGGCCCCGCCGCCTTCGTCGCCACCGACAACGAGTTCCGCATCATGCTCGGCCATGAGATCCCCGAGACCCCCGGCCAGCTGCCCTTCCACCGCGACTCGACCGTCGCGGACCTCAAGGAGACCGCCGCGGGCAAGCTGCTCGCGGGCGCGATGATGCAGCAGGCGCGGAAGACCTTCGACACCACCGCCGCGGACGCCACCACCATCGCCATGTTCGAGGCGGCGGCCCGCGAGGCCCCGCTCCGCATGGTCGCGATGGGCAGCGAGGGCAAGCTGACCCTCGCGAGGCTCGACCTCATCATCGGGGTGCTCAACCGCACCTCGGCCAAGGCGTGGCGCGCGCGCAGCTGAGATACCCCGCGCGTACCAGGGCCCTGGGGTGCAGGATTGACCCAGGGCCCTGGGCCCTCCGATCTGGGAGGCGTGCATGACCGCTGCTGAGGCGAGCACCAAGGAACACATGTCCCGCGAGGAGCTCGCACGCTGGGTCTTCTGGCCGTCCGCGGTGCTCATCCTCGGGTTCGTGCTCTTCGCGATCATCGCTCCCGACGTCGCCGAATCGCTCTTCGACACCATCCAGGCGAACATCATCTCCGCGTTCGGCTGGTACTACGTGCTCATCGCGGCGTTCTTCGTGGCGGTGACCCTCTACCTGGGCTTCAGCCGCTACGGCGACATCGTGCTCGGCAAGGACGGCGACGAGCCCGCCTTCTCGAAGTTCTCCTGGTACGCGCTCCTGTTCGCGGCCGGCATGGGCATCGGCCTCGTGTTCTACGGCGTGGCCGAGCCGCTGTCGCACTTCTCCGACCCGCGCCCCGGGGTGACCGGCACCCCCGCGCAGCTCGCCCAGTCCGCGATGTCCCAGACGTTCCTGCACTGGGGCATCCACGCCTGGTCGATCTACATCATCGTCGGCCTCGCGATCGCGTACGCCGTGCACCGGCGCGGGCGACCCGTGTCGATCCGCTGGGCGCTCGAGCCGCTGCTCGGCAAGCACGTCGAGGGCCGCTGGGGCAACGTCATCGACATCACCGCGGTGCTCGGCACGCTGTTCGGCATCGCGACGTCGCTCGGCCTCGGCGTGCTGCAGATCTCCGCGGGCCTCGGAGCCGCCGGCATCGCCGAGCCGAGCACCACCACCGAGGTGGTGCTCATCATCGTCATCACCATCGTCACCCTGTTCAGCCTCCTCACCGGGCTCGCGCGCGGGATGAAGTGGCTGTCCAACATCAACCTCGCCCTCGCGGCCGTGCTGCTGTTCTTCGTGCTGTTCTCGGGGCCCACGCTCTTCCTGCTGCGCGAGTTCGTGCAGTCGATCGGCAACTACATCCAGAACTTCGTGGGGCTCAGCTTCAACGTCTCGGCGTACGCCGGCGCGGAGGGAGCCGCGTGGCAGGCGTCGTGGACCACGTTCTACTGGGGCTGGTGGATCGCGTGGGCGCCGTTCGTCGGCGTGTTCATCGCGCGCGTCTCGAAGGGGCGCACCGTACGCGAGTTCGTCTGGGGCGTGCTCCTCGTGCCCGCGATGATCACCTTCCTGTGGTTCGCGGTCATGGGCGGGACGGCCCTCTACCAGGAGCTCTTCGGAGGCGGCGGGCTCGTCGCGGCCGACGGCACCATCGACACCGAAGGCGCGCTGTTCGACATGCTCGAAGGCCTGCCGGGCGGCACCGCGCTCACCTTCGGCGCGATCCTGCTGGTCGGCATCTTCTTCGTGACCTCGTCGGACTCCGGCAGCTTCGTGCTGTCGATGCTGACCTCGGGAGGCAAGGAGAACCCCGCCCGGTGGATCCGCGTGTTCTGGGCCTGCACTACCGCCGCGGTCGCGATCGCGCTGCTGCTGTCGGGCGGTCTCACGGCGCTCCAGACCGCCGCGATCATCACGGCGCTGCCCTTCTCCGTCGTCATGATCGGCATGGTCGTGTCGCTGTTCCGCGCCTTCGAGGGCGAGCATCGCGCGTTCCTCAAGGCGACCCGCCAGCAGTTCGTCGCGCACATCGGCGACACCTACGGGCTCGACGCCACCGGAGAGGTCCCGCGGCCTCGCGGCACGCTGCTCGACCGGCTGCGGCGTCGGCCCGACGCGCCCGGAGGGACGGGCGGCACCCCCGGGAGCGCGACGTCCGGCGCCGCGGGGGACGCCACGCGCGACGCGGGCGGATCGCCGCCCCACTACGAGTCGCTCGACACCGACGCGATCGCGATCGCGCATCGCGAGACGGAGCCCCCGGAGGAACGCGCCTAACCTTGGCGCATGGAGTTCTCGTACGCGCTCGGCCTGCCGCGGCAGCTGGTCCTGTCCGTGACCGCGGTGGCGGCCGTCGAGATCCCCGTCGCCCACGTGCTGCTCGCGCGCTGGAACGGCACCGTGGCCCTCGCGGTGACGGCGCTGTCGATCGCGTTCATCGCGTACGTGCTCGTCGACTGGGTCGCCGCAGTGCGCCGCCCCCTCCGGCTCGACGCGGCCGCGCTCACCGTGCATCGCGGCCTGCGCGCGCCGGTGGTCGTGCCGCGCGACGGCATCGTCGAGGTCCGCGCCGTGCCGTCGAGCGACGCGCTGCCTCCCGGCGCCGCGCGCACGGTCTACGCGGGCGAGGCCAACGTCCTCGTCGCGCTCTCCCCGGCCGCCGCATCGTCCCTCGGCCGCGAGGCCGTCGCCGTGGCGGCGGACGATCCGTCGGCGCTGATCGCGGCGCTCGCCGCCGCTCCGGGGCCCGCCGCGACGGGTCTACAGTCGACCCCATGAGCATCCGCCCCCTGGTCCACGGCACCCGACCGCTGCTGCGCACGGTCATGGAGGTCGGGAGCAGCTGGGCGTTGATGTCGGACGGCGACTCCATGCTCGTGTGGCGCATCGACCAGCCGACGCACCTGCGCGTCGGCGATCAGGTCGCCGACCACGGCGATGGACGATGCACGGCCCCCGGCGGCATGGTCGCCTACCGGGAGGCCGACGAGGAGGGCGACATGGCGGGCCGGTCCGCCTTCGCCCTCGCGGCCTGAGCCGCCCCGCTCAGCCCTCCGCGACCAGCACGCACACCTCGACCTTGCCCTCGGGCCCGTCGGGGCCCATGCGCGGCATGTCGAGGTAGAGCTCGTACCAGCACGCGAAGTCGTCGCCGGTGCTCGTGTGCGCCGTCGCGGGTGTCACCCCGGCGTCGGGCCACGAGTCCATCAGGGCCGCGGTGACCGACGCGATCCGCGCGTACGGGCCGTCGTGCGCGACCGTCGAGTACTCCCCCTCGGGCAGCACGTCGGGCTCGATCGGCGAGCCATCGAGGTCCCCCGCGTCGACCAGGTGCCCCACCTCGATGTCGAGCAGACCCGCCGGGCGGAACGCGATGTAGCGGATGACGCCGCCGCGCGACGGCGCGCCGTGCGCCGCCAGCATCGCCGCGACCCGGTCGAAGGCGCCGCCCACCGCATGCGGGAGCTCCTCCATCGTGACCTCGAGCGGCACGGCCACGTAGGCGCGGGCGGGCAGGTGCACCGTGCTCACGCGCGGTACTCCGGGTTGGGGTGATCGAAGCGCGCCCCCGCGTCCCACTCGCGCCGCGAGTTCCCGCCCGCGGGGAAGCCGCCCGAGTCGCGCAGCCACCGCGCCACGTGGAGCAGGTTCCAGGTCATGAACGTGGTGTTGCGCCGGGTGAAGTCGCTCTCGGGTCCCCCGCTCTCGGGATCCAGGTACGACGGGCCGGGACCCACCGGGCCGATCCAGCCGGCGTCCGCGTTGGGCGGGATCGTGTAGCCGAGGTGCTGCAGCGAGTACAGGACGTTCATCGCGACGTGCTTGACCCCGTCCTCGTTGCCCGTCACCACCACGCCCGCCGTGCGCCCGTAGTAGAGGTACTGGCCGCGCTCGCCCAGCTCGCCCGACAGCCCGTACAGGCGCTCGATCACGCGCGTCGCGACCGAGGACTTGTCTCCGAGCCAGATGGGCGTGCCGAGGATGAGGATGTCCGCCGCGAGGATCCGCGATGCGAGGCCGGGCCAGTCGTCGCGCGCCTGGTTCCCGCCCGGCACGTCCTCCGTCATGTCGGGGTACACCCCGGGCGGGATGACGTGGTCCGCGGCGCGGATCACGTCGACATCGACGCCCTGCGCGCGCAGGATCGCGATCGCGTTGTCGAGCAGGCCCTGCGTATGGGAGAGCGCAGGCGAGGGCTTGAGCGTGCAGTTGACCACCACGGCCGCGAGATCGGAGAAGTCGCTCATGGTGTCGACGCTACGTCAGGACGGGCGGACCGTCCCCTCGACGTCCACGACCTCGTGGCGCGACGCCTCCTCGAAGCGCCGCCGCTCGCGGTTGACCAGCGTGAGGGTCACCGCCCAGAGGCCCAGATCGTCGACGATGCCGAAGGGCAGCAGCAGGTCGGGGATGACGTCGAGGGGCCACAGCGAGTACACCAGCGCGCCCGCGGCCGCGATCCACGTCGTGGGCGCGAGCCGATGCTCGCCGCGCCTGACCGCCTGGAAGAAGCTCCACCACATGGCGCCAGTATGCGCCCGATGGGGGCGTCCCGTCAGAGGACCTCGCGCAGCCGGCCCGTGTGCACGTCGAACACGAAGCCGCGGACCTGGGTCGAATCGACCAGGAACGGGTTGCGCCGCAGCCGCTCCATCGACTGGCGCAGGTCCGCGTCGAGGTCGCGGAAGGACTCCGGGCTCCACGTGGGCTTGAGGCCCGTCTCGTCGAGGAGCTGGTTGCGCAGCTCGTCGTCGGTGAACGTCAGCGCGCCGCAGTCCGTGTGGTGGATGAGGATGATCTCGCGCGTGCCGAGCTTGCGCTGCGAGATGACCAGCGAGCGGATCATGTCGTCCGTGATGACGCCGCCCGCGTTCCTCATGATGTGCGCGTCGCCGACCTCGAGGCCGAGCATCGCGAAGACGTCGAGGCGGGAGTCCATGCACGCGACCACTGCGAGTTGGCGGCGCGGCGGCAGCGGGCGGTCCGGCGTGTACGAGGTCGCGTAGTCGCGGTTGTTGGCGATGAGCTCGTCGGCGATTCCCATGGTTCCTCCCTGGTGTCCGGGTCCACCCTATTGCCGGGCGGCTCTCGCGTTGCAACGATGAGTCCATGACTCGCGTCCTCGTCACCGGTGCGGCCCAGGGCCTCGGATCTGAGATCGCGCGCCGCATGGTCGCGCTCGGGTACGAGGTGGTGGTGCACGGCCGCGACGCCGCGCGCACGGACGTGGCCCTCGCGGCGGTGCCCGGCGCGGTCGCCGGCGTGACGGGGCGGCTCGACTCGCTCGCCTCGACCCGCCTCCTGGCGGACGATGCGCGGGGCCGGGGGCCGTACGAGGTGATCGTGCACAACGCCGCGCTCGGCGGGGACCAGGACCGGCCGGTCCTCACCGAGGACGGCCTCGAGCGCATCGTGCAGGTCAACGTGATCGCCCCCTACCTGCTGAGCGCGCTGCTCACGGTGCCGCGCCGGATGGTCTTCATCGGCTCCGACGCGGCGCTCTCCGGCCGGCCGCTCGTGGATCTGCGGCCCGCCGAGCCCTGGGACGGGCATCGCACCTACGCCGACTCGAAGCTGCTGCTCACGATGCTCGCGTTCGAGCTCGCCGCGCGCCACACGGACCGGCAGATCAACGTGGTGCATCCCGGCTGGGTGCGCACCCGCATGGGCGGCCCGCGCGCGGTGCTGCCCCTGTCCGACGGCGCCGACACCCCCGTGTGGATGGCGACCTCCGACGAGCCCGTCGCCCGCCGCGGCGGCCAGTACGTGCACAAACGACGCGCGGAGGCCGCTCCCGCGGCGGCCCACGACGCGCGCCTGCGCGAGGCGCTCGTGGACTCGCTGGTCGCCGTCACCGGCGAGCACCTCCACTAGGGTTCCCTCATGAGCCCGTCACGCGCGTCCATGACCGACGTCGCGCGGCTCGCGGGGGTGTCGAGCCAGACCGTCTCGCGGGTCGCGAACGGCTCGATCAACGTCAGCCCCGACACCCGTCAGCGCGTGCTCTCCGCGATGGACTCCGTCGGGTACACGCCGAACACCGCCGCCCGCGCCCTGCGCCGCGGATCGTTCGAGACCCTCGGGGTGATCGCGCATCGGCTCGCCCGCACCGGTGAGTCGAGCATCGTCGAGGCGGTCGTGCAGGCCGCCCGCGACTCCGGCCACACCGTGACGCTGCTCGACATCGACTCCACGGGCCACGAGGACGTCGCGGAGGCCGCCTCGCGACTGTCGCACCAGGCGATCGACGGGCTCATCATCATCCGCGCCGAGATCGAGGACGCGGGCCGGCTCGCCCTGCCGTCGGGGCTGCCGGCCGTGGTGGCGGACGCCACCTTCGGCGGGCTCCTCCCGATGGTCGGCTCGGACCACGCCGGGGGTGCGCGCCTCGCGGTCGAGCACCTGCTGTCCCTGTGCCACCGCACCGTGCACCACCTCGCGGGCCCGGCCGACTCCATCCCCGCGCGGGCGCGCCATCAGGCGTGGCGCGACGTCCTGCACGAGCGCGGCCTCGAGGCCCCCGCCGTCCTCCGAGGCGACTGGACCGCCGAGTCCGGGCACGCGGCCGGCCTCGAGCTCGCGCGCGCGGGCGAGGCGACGGCCGTGTTCTGCGCGAACGACGAGATGGCGGCGGGGCTCATGCTCGCGTGCGCGCAGTCGGGCGTGCGCATCCCCGAGGACCTGTCGGTGGTCGGGTTCGACGACATCCCGCTGGCCGGCTACCTCACCACCCCGCTCACGACCGTGCGCCAGCCCTTCGCGCGGGTGGGTCGCCGCCTGGTCGAGGCGGTCCTCGACCGCATCGCGGGCGCGCCCGCCACCGCCGGCACCGAGCTCATCCCGTGCGAGCTGGTGGTGCGCGGCTCGACCGCGCCGCGCCCCTAGAGGGTGCCGCGCTCGACTATCTGCGTGGGGATGACCACGCGGCCCGCGGGCCGGCCGTTGATCTCGTCGAGCAGCAGGCGCACCATCTCCTCGCTCACACGATCGAACGGCTGACGCACCGTGGTGAGCGGCGGCGTCGTCGCGGTCGCGGCGGGCGCATCGTCGAACCCGACCACCGCGACGTCCTCCGGGACCCGGATCCCGGCCTGAGCGAGCACGTCCATCGCGCCCGCGGCCATGAGGTCGTTGCCCGCGAACACCGCGTCGAACGCGACCTCGCGCGCGAGGAGCTCGCGCATCGCGCGCGCGCCGGACTCGCGGCCGTAGTCGCCGTACACCACCAGCTCCTCGGCGAACGCGTCGCCCAGGACGTCCCGGTACGCGCGCAGGCGGCCCGTGCCGCCCGACGTGTCCTGCGGGCCCGCGATGTGGACGATGCGCGTGCGGCCCCTCGCGACGAGGCGCTCGACGATGGCGCGGGCGCCGCCGTCATCGTCCGCCGTGACGTAGCCGACCTGGTCCTCGAAGCCGAGCGGGATGCCCGCGGAGATCACGGGCAGGCGTGCGTCGAGCAGCGCCGCCAGGAACTCCTGGCTGTCGCGGTGGGAGGACACGACCAGGGCGCCGTCGACGTGGCCGCCGGTGAGGTACTCCGTGGCGCGGCGTCGCTCCTCGAGCGTGTCCGCCATGATCAGCACGAGCGTCATGCCGTGCTCCGCCAGCGCGTCCGCCGAGGACCGCAGGATCTGGAGGAAGTTGGGGTCGGAGAAGAACCGCTCGTAGGACTCGGTCAGCAGGAAGCCCACCGAGCCGGTGCGGCTGGTCGCGAGCGACCGCGCGTGGGGGTTGATGCGGTAGCCCGTGGACTTGATGGCCTTCTCGACCTGCACCCGAGCGCCGTCGGACACCCAGTGCCCTCCGTTGAGCACCCGGGACACGGTGCCGCGGGAGACCCCCGCCTCCCGCGCCACGTCGTCGATCGTGGGCCGGCGTCCCCGCAGCTTCGTCACTGGTACCTCATCTCGTCTCGCCTACGAGTATGGACTAGGAGCGCTCTCAGTGCGCGCGACGCGCTCCCGCCCTCCCGACACTGCCAACGGACCTGGTCCCGACACGCGGGGCCTGGGCGCGCATCGTCCCGTCATCAGCGGCGTGTCGCCGCGAGATCCGTTGCTGCTGTCCAGCCGGGAGGAGGGAGGGGGAACGCGACGAGGGGCCCCGGCGGACCGGGACCCCTCGTGGAACGCGGTGCTTAGCGAGCGCCCGCGCGGCGCTTGTTGTAGACGTCGAACGCGACGGCCAGCAGCAGGACCAGACCCTTGACGATCTGGACCATGGACTGGTCCACGCCCATGAGCGACATGCCGTTCGACATCGTGGCCATGACCAGACCACCGACCATGGCGCCGGTCACGCGACCCACACCGCCGGTGACGGCGGCGCCACCGATGAAGCAGGCCGCGATCGCGTCGAGCTCGAACATGTTGCCCGCTGCGGGCTGCGCACCGTTCGAGCGCGAGGAGTACACGACGCCGGCGACGGCGGCCAGGATGCCCATGTTGAGCATGACGCCGAAGGTGACCCACTTGACCTTGACACCCGAGAGCATCGCGGCGGCGAGGTTGCCACCGATCGCGTAGACGTGGCGACCGAACACGGTGCGCTGCGTGACGAGCGAGTACACCACGATGAGCACCGCGAGGATGATGAGGACGTAGGGCAGGCCGCGCGCGTTGGCGAGCTGCCAGGCGAACCACATCACGATCGCGGCGACCGCGACCAGCTTCGCGATGAACAGCGGGAAGGCCTCGACCGGCTGGTCGTAGGCGATGCGCGCCGCACGGGTGCGGTACGCCGAGAAGCAGTAGCCGGCAACCGCGATGGCGAAGACCACGAGCGTGAACACGTCGAAGCCGTTGCCGCCGAACAGCCCGTTGATGAACCCGCCCGCGATCTTCTGGTACTCCGGCGTGAACGGCGAGAGCGAGATGTTGTTGAGGATCAGCCACGTGAGGCCGCGGAACAGCAGCATGCCGGACAGTGTCGTGATGAACGCGGGGATCCCCACGAACGCGACCCAGAAGCCCTGCCACGCGCCGATGAGGGCACCCACCACGAGGGCGCCGATCACGCCGACCCACCACGGCATGCCGTGGCGGATGACGAGCACCGCGGACACGGCGCCCGTGAAGGCCACCACCGAGCCGACCGAGAGGTCGATGTGCCCGGCGATGATCACCATCACCATGCCGATCGCGAGGATCAGGATGTACGAGTACTGCAGCACCAGGTTGGTGACGTTGCCTGCGCTCAGCAGCTTCCCGTCCGTCAGGATCGCGAACAGCGCGACGATGACGACGAACGCGATGTAGATGCCGCTGGTCCGGATGTTGCGCGTGAGCAGCTCCCGGAGATTCGCGGTGCCGGTCATGCCCGGACCTCCTTGTCCTTGTTGGTCTTCTCCTGAGTCATCAGGGTCATGAGCTTCTCCTGGGTGGCCTCCGCGACCGGCACCTCGCCGGTCACGACGCCGAAGGCGAGCGTGTAGATGCGGTCGCACGTGCCGAGCAGCTCCGGGAGCTCGGACGAGATGATGATGACCGCCTTACCCGCCGCCACCAGGCGGTTGATGATGGTGTAGATCTCGTACTTCGCGCCGACGTCGATGCCGCGCGTCGGCTCGTCGAGGATCATGACCTCGGCGTCCGAGTAGATCCACTTGGACAGCACGACCTTCTGCTGGTTGCCGCCCGAGAGGTTGCCGACGGTCTGCATGACCGAGGGCGTCTTGATGTTCATCGAGCCGCGGTACTCCTCCGCGACCTTGATCTCCTTGTTGCCGTCGACCCAGCCGCGCCTCGCGAGCTTGAACAGGGCGGCCGCGGAGATGTTGCGGCGGACGTCCTCGATGAGGTTGAGGCCGTAGCGCTTGCGGTCCTCCGTGGCGTACGCGAGGCCGTGCTTGATGGCCTCGGAGACGTCGCGGATCTGGACCTCCTCGCCGTGCATGTACGTGCGACCGGTGATGTCGCGGCCGTACGCGCGGCCAAAGAGGCTCATCGCGAGCTCGGTGCGGCCGGCGCCCATGACGCCGGCGATGCCGATGACCTCGCCCTTGCGGACGTGGAAGGACGCGTTGTCGACCACGATGCGGCCCGGCTGGGTCGGGTGGTAGACGGTCCAGTCCTCGACGCGGAAGACCTCGTCGCCCACCACGTGCTCGCGCTTGGGGTAGCGGCTGGTGAGGTCGCGGCCGACCATGCCCCGGATGATGCGGTCCTGCATCCCCGAGTCCTCGGTCACGTCGATGGTCTCGATGGTGTGGCCGTCACGGATGATGGTCACGCGGTCGCAGATCTCGGCGATCTCGTTGAGCTTGTGCGAGATCATGATCGACGTGATGCCGCGGCCCTTGAGGGCCCGCAGCAGGCCGAGCAGGTGCTCGGAGTCGTCGTCGTTCAGCGCAGCGGTGGGCTCGTCGAGGATGAGGAGCCGCACGTCCTTGGACAGCGCCTTCGCGATCTCGATGAGCTGCTGCTTGCCCACGCCCAGCTGGTTGACCGGGGTCATGGGGTTCTCGTCCAGACCCACCTGCTCGAGCAGCTTCGCCGCCTCGTGGTTGGTGAGGTTCCAGTCGATCATGCCGTTCTTCCCGCGGCGCTCGTTGCCGAGGAAGATGTTCTCCGCCACCGAGAGGTAGGGGATGAGCGCGAGCTCCTGGTGGATGATGACGATCCCCTTCTGCTCCGAGTCAGGGATCGAGTGGAAGGCCTGGACCTCGTCGTCGTAGACGATGTCGCCCTCGTAGGTGCCGTGCGGGTAGACACCCGAGAGCACCTTCATCAGCGTCGACTTGCCTGCGCCGTTCTCGCCGCAGATGCCGTGAATCTCGCCGTCGATCACGCTGAGCTCGACGTCCGAGAGCGCCTTGACGCCGGGGAAGGTCTTGGTGATCTTCCTCATCTCAAGGATGTGCTTCGGCATGTCTCACCTCCAAGGGTGGGAAAGGGGGTTCTGCACAAGGAAGGGTGGCGGTGCCGGTCCCGAGGGACCGGCACCGCCGTCGGATCAGGAGGCCTGGCCCGACTCGACTTCCTCGGCCGTCCAGTAGCCGGAGTCAACCAGCAGCGACTGGATGTTGTCGGCGTAGACGATGTCCGACTCGAGCAGGTACGACGGGACGACCTTCACGCCGTTGTCGTAGGTCTCGGTGTCGTTCGCCTCGGGCTCCTCGCCGGCGAGGTAGGCCTGGGCGACCGTCACGGCCTGGTCCGCGAGCTTGCGGGTGTCCTTGAAGATCGTCGAGAACTGCACGCCGTCAGCGATGAGCTTGACGGAGGCGATCTCGGCGTCCTGGCCGGTCACGACGGGGAAGCCGTCGGCCGTGGTGCCGGAGTAGCCCGCGTTCTGCAGCGCGGTGATGATGCCGCGCGACAGGCCGTCGTACGGCGAGAGCACGCCCTGGACCTTGTCGCCACCCGTGTAGGTGGAGGTCAGGAGGTCCTCCATGCGCTTCTGCGCGGTCTCCTGCTGCCAACGCAGCGTCGCGGCCTGCTCGATGTCGGTCTGACCCGAGGGGACCACGATGGTGCCCGCGTCGATGAAGGGCTGCAGGGTGTCGATCGCGCCCGCCCAGAAGAAGTGCGCGTTGTTGTCGTCCAGCGAACCCGCGAAGAGCTCGACGTTGAACGGGCCGGTCTCGCCGGTCTCCGTGACGCCGTCCGCGTCGAGGATGCCGAGACCCACGAGCAGCGAGGTCGCCTGCTGCACGCCGACGTTGTAGTTGTCGAACGTGACGTAGAAGTCGACGTTCTCCGAGTCGCGGATGAGGCGGTCGTACGAGATGACCGGGATGCCGGCGTCCGCCGCCTGCTGCAGCTGCTGCGCGAGCGCGGTGCCGTCGATCGCCGCGATGATCAGGGCGGAGACGCCCGAGGTGATCATGTTGTCGATCTGCTGCGACTGCGTCGGGATGTCGTCGTTCGCGAACTGGAGGTCCACGTCGTAGCCCGCGGCCTCGAGGCCGGCCTTGACGGCGTCGCCGTCGGCGATCCAGCGCTCCGAGGTCTGCGTCGGCATGGCCACACCGATGGTGCCGCCCTCGGTGACCGCGGGGGCGTCGCCGCCACCGGTGGTCGCGTCAGCCGAGCTGTCGTCCGTGGTGCCCGCGCCGCCGCCCGAGCAGGCCGCGAGGGTGAAGGCGAGTGCCGCACCGGTGCCCGCCGCCAGGAACTTCCTGAACTTCATATCTCCTCCTCGAGATACCGACCCGCTCCGTCACGGGCCGTGCGATACACAGTGTGTTTGCGTTCACAACAAACGTCAAACCCGATCCGTCACAATGCGATCACGACGCATGCATACCTTGAATTAAAATGGTTTACCAGGGACTTTGCGGTATTCCTGAGAGCGCTCCCAGCGCCCGCGAGGCGCCCTTGGCGTCGGCGCCCGACCCCGGCGCCAGGGACGAATCGGACACGCGTCGCTCCCGACCGTCCGCCGCGAGGATGCCGCCCGCACGCCAGAAGGGCCCCGATCGCACACGATCGGGGCCCTTCTGGAAGCGCTCGGAGGTCAGCGACCGCCCATCGCGTAGTAGGCGTTGTTCCAGCGGATCTGCTGCTCGAAGCCCTCGTACGTGGTGTCCTCGTCGATGACGAGCAGCTCGATGCCGACCATCTTCGCGAAGTCCTTGATGACGTCGATGCCGATCTGGTTCGACATGGCCGTGTGGTGCGCGCCGCCGGTCTGCAGCCACGACGCGACGGCCGTGGTGAAGTCCGGGCGGGGCTTCCACACCGCGTGGCCCACGGGGAGCTTCGGCATGGGCTCGGGCAGGTCGACGTTGTCGACCACGTTCGCGACCAGGCGGAAGCGGTCGCGCATGTCGGACAGCGCCACCACGACGGCCTCGCCGGCGTCCGCGGTGAAGACCAGGCGGACCGGGTCCTCCTTGCCGCCGATGCCGAGCGGGTGGATCTCCAGGCGCGCCTTCTTCGACGACAGCGCCGGGTTCACCTCGAGCATGTGCGCGCCGAGCGAGAGCTCCTCGCCGGGCACCAGGTGGTACGTGTAGTCCTCCATGAGCGAGGAGCCGCCGGGCAGGCCCGCGCCCATGACGGCGCACAGGTGCACCAGGATCGCGGTCTTCCAGTCGCCCTCGGCGCCGAAGCCGTAGCCGTCGGCCATGAGGCGCTGGACCGCGAGGCCGGGCAGCTGCTTGAGCTCGCCGAGGTCCTCGAACGTGTCGGTGAACGCGCCGAAGCCGCCCTCGACCAGGAACGCGCGCAGCGCGACCTCGATCGCGGCCGCATCGCGCAGCGACGCGTGACGTTCGCCGCCCTTGAGCAGCTCCGGGACCACCTCGTACTCGGCGAGGTAGGTGTCGACCATCGCGTCCACGTCCGCCTCGGACACCGCCGCGACGCGGTCCGCGAGCTCGTTGACGCCCCACGTGTTGATCTGGGCGCCGAGCTTGATCTCGGCCTCCGTCTTGTCACCCTCGGTGACCGCGACGAAGCGCATGTTGTCACCGAAGCGCGCGACCTTGAGGTTCTTCGCGGCGAGCGCGCCGGCGGCGGCGCGCGACCACACGCCGATGCGCGCGGAGACGGCCGGCGTCGACGGGTGGCCGACCACGGTGGTGCGGGCGACGTTCATGCGCGACTCGATGTACGCGTACTCACGGTCGCCGTGCGCCGCCTGGTTGAGGTTCATGAAGTCGAAGTCGATGGTCGACCACGGCAGCTCGAGGTTCGCCTGGGTGGCGAGGTGGAGCAGCGGCTTCTGCAGCGCGTTGAGGCCCGCGATCCACATCTTCGCCGGGGAGAAGGTGTGCATCCAGGTGATGACGCCGATGACCTTCGGGTCCGCGTTCGCGGCCATGATGGTCTCGAGGATCTCGTCGCGGTTCTTCACCACGGGCTTCCACACGACCGTCGCGGGGATGTCGCCGGAGGCCTTCAGGGTCTCGACCACCTCGGTCGACTGGTCGGCGACCTGCTTGAGGACCTCGTCGCCGTAGAGGGTCTGGGACCCGGTGAGGAACCAGACCTCGTAGTCGGCGAGGTTCGGAACGATGCTGGTCACTTACATGCCTCCCTGGGGCTTCTGTCCGTAGACGTTCTGATAGCGGTCGAAGAGCGCGTCGATCTTCCCCTCCGGGATGTCGACGAGCGCACCGCCCTGGCGGGCGATGTGGGTGGTCTTGGCGACGTCCTCGCACATGACGGCCGCCTTGACGGCGTCGCGCGCGTCCTTGCCGATGGTGAAGACGCCGTGGTTCGCCATGAGCACGGCGCGCGACCGGTGGCCCTCGAGGGTCGAGACGATGCCGCGGCCGATCGAGTCGTCGCCGATGATCGCGAACGGGCCCACGGGGATCTCGCCGCCGAATTCGTCCGCCATGCCGGTGATGTGGCACGGGATGGGCTCGTTGCGCGCGGCCCACGCGGTCGCGTAGGTCGAGTGGGTGTGGACCACGCCGCCCACGTGCGGCATCGCGCGGTAGACGTAGGCGTGCGCGGCCGTGTCGGAGGAAGGGCTGCGGTCGGAGCCCGGCGAGCCGGGGACGACGTTGCCGTCGAGGTCGCACAGGATCATGTTGTCCGCCGAGAGGTCGTCGTAGTCGACGCCGGACGGCTTGATGACGAAGTGCTGGGTGCCGGGCACGCGCTCCGACACGTTGCCGGCGGTCCAGACCACCAGGTTGTAGCGCGTGAGCTCGCCGTGCAGACGCGCGACCTTCTCGCGGCTCGCTCGGATCGCCGACACCTGCTCGGGCGTGAAGCTGGTCACGGGTGGGACTCCTTCCTCAGAGGTCCATGCCTTCTCGTGGCGGCAGGCCTCAGGCGACCCGGGCTCGCGTCCCGTCGATCCACCTGGTTGGCCCCTTTGCCGTGCGGAGAGGATGGCTGGTTTTAACGTTAACATACCGGCTGCAGCGCCTCGGACCGGGGTCGTTGGTCCCGACGCGGCCGCGTGTCGCGCGGCCGCTGTCCACGCTAGCCGAGGACCGCATCGTCCTCACCCGCAGGAGGTCAGGACCGCACGGGCCCCGTGGAGTCGCGGACCACCAGCCACGGCTCGACGGCCTCGCCGACGTCGGGCTCCTTGCCGTTGATCGCGGCGAACACCAGCGAGACCGCGCGCAGCCCGACCTCGGTGAAGTCCTGGTGCACGGTGGTGAGGCCGGGGTGCGCGTACGCGGACTCCGGGACGTCGTCGAAGCCCACCACCGAGACGTCGCGCGGGACGCTCAGGCCGCGCTCCTCGAGCGCATGGATCGCGCCGATCGCCATCGGGTCGTTCGCGACGAACAGCGCCGTCACGCCGTCCGCGACCTGCAGCCCCGCGCGATAGCCCGCGTCGGCGCTCCAGTCGCCCTCGAGCACGGGGAGCCGCTCGAGCCCGTGCTCGTCGAGGAAGGCGAGGAACGTGTCGCGCCGCAGCTGGGCCTCGGTGAGCCCGGCGATGCCCGTGACGTGCTGGAAGCGGCGGTGGCCCAGCGAGTAGAGGTGGTCGAGCGCGAGCCGCGTGCCCTTGACCTGATCGACGGCCACCGAGCGAGCGCCGTGCGAGTTCCCCGTGAGCACGAACAGCACCGGCACGTCGGTGATCGCGTCGACCGCCGCGAGCACATCGGGGTGCTGCGCCATCACCACGAGCGCGTCGACCGCGCGCCCGAGCAGGAAGTCGAGCGCCTCCCCCATCGACTCCGAGTCCCACGAGGCGGTGGTGATGAGCGGCTTGAAGCCCACCTGCTTGGCGGCGTGCTCGATCGCGTAGAGGGTGCTCGTGGGGCCGAAGTGCGGGACCTCGGGCATGATCACGCCGATGACCTCGGAGCGCCCGGTCGCGAGCGCGCGCGCGGCCATGTTGCGCCGGTAGCCGAGCTCGCGGATCGCGGTCAGCACACGCTCGCGCGTCTCGGGGCGGATGCCAGGGAAGTCGTTGAGGACCCTCGACACGGTCTGATGGGACACGCCGGCGCGCGCGGCGACGTCGTGCATGCTCGGCCCGCGGCCCTGCTTGGCCAAGGGCGCGGGACGCTCCGGTGTCATGGCGGCCAGGGTAGCCGACCGCATCGTCCCTGCCGCGGGCGGACGGTCCCGGCGCGGCGG
This sequence comes from Demequina iriomotensis, assembly GCF_000971395.1. Taxonomy (GTDB): domain Bacteria; phylum Actinomycetota; class Actinomycetes; order Actinomycetales; family Demequinaceae; genus Demequina; species Demequina iriomotensis. The sequence continues at coordinate 52,948 of NZ_BBME01000021.1, forward strand.
CGGACGCCGCGTCCGGGCCGCCGGTCGGCGCCGCCGGTCGGTGCCGCCGGTCGCATCGGTCCCCACCGGGACGATGCGCGGCGACGCCTCCGCGGGCGAGGACCACCGTCCTGCACCCGATCCGCCATGTTGACGATAACATGTTGACGCTCACACAAGCCGGGAGACCGAGCCCTCGCGCCCTCGCAGCCTCCTGAGGCGCGTGGGAGCATGGGACGCGGACGCCCGCGCCGACAGCCATCCGTGGAGGAACCGTGATCGACATCCCCTCGCCCGAGTCCACCGCCCGCGACTTCGAGGACCGCTACGGGCGGCGCCCCGACGGCGTGTGGTCGGCCCCCGGCCGCGCCAACCTCATCGGTGAGCACACCGACTACAACGACGGCCTTGTCTTCCCCTTCGCGATCGAGCGGCGCACGTGGGCGGCCGTGGGCGGCCGCGAGGACCGGCTCCTCACCGTCCACTCCGGCGCGATGCCCGAGCCCGCGCAGGCCTCGCTCGACGCCCTCTCCCCCGACGACTTCGACGGATGGAGCGCCTACGTCTTCGGCGTGGTGTGGGCGATGCGCGAGCGCGGGGTGCGCCTCGAGGGGCGCGCCGGCTTCGACATCATGCTCGCATCCGACGTGCCGCTGGGCGCCGGCCTGTCCTCGTCCGCCGCCATCGAGTGCGCGGTCGCCCTCGCGATCAACGACGAGTGGGAGCTGGGCCTCACCCGCCGCGAGCTCATCTCCATCTGCCAGCTCGCGGAGAACGGCGCCGTGGGCGCGCCGACGGGCAACATGGACCAGACCGCCTCGCTCATGGGCGAGCCCGGGCACGCCGTCCTCATCGACGTGCGCGCCGAGACGGCCGAGCCCGTCGCACTGCACTTCGCCGACGAGGACCTCGAGCTGCTCGTCATCGACACGCGCGTGCACCACGAGCACGCGACCGGCGGCTACGGCGAGCGCCGCCGCTCGTGCGAGGACGGCGCCGCCGCGATGGGCGTGCCCTCGCTCCGCGACCTCACCGAGGCGGACCTCCCGCGCGCCGCGGAGACGCTCGACGACGTGACCTTCCGTCGCGTCAAGCACGTGGTCACCGAGAACGCGCGCGTCGCGCGCACCGCGGAGGTGGTCCAGCAGGACGGCCCGCGCGCCATCGGCGACCTGCTGGTGCAGTCCCACGCCTCGATGCGCGACGACTTCGAGATCTCGTGCCCCGAGCTCGACCTCGCGGTCGAGACCGCGCTCATCAACGGCGCCGTGGGCGCCCGCATGACCGGCGGCGGCTTCGGCGGCGCGGCCATCGCGCTCGTGGACGCGGGCCGCGCCGAGGAGGTGGGCGCCGCCGTCGAGGCCGCGTTCGCCGAGTCCGGCTTCACCGCCCCCATCATCTTCGTCGTCAACCCCGCCGCGGGCGCGCACCGCGACATCTAGAAGGAGACACATGTCCTGGCTTGTCACCGGCGGCGCCGGCTACATCGGCTCCCACGTGGTCCGCTCGCTCATCGACGCGGGGATCACGCCGGTCGTGATCGACGACCTCTCGAGCGGCATCGAGGCCTTCGTGCCCGAGGGCGTGCCCTTCCTGCACGCCTCGATCCTCGAGACCGATGCGGTCGCCGCCTTCCTCGCCGAGCACGGCGTCGTGGGCGTCATCCACTGCGCGGGCTACAAGTACGCGGGCGAGTCCGTGCGCTTCCCCCTGGTCAACTACAAGGCCAACGTCGACGGCACGCGCGCGCTGCTCGAGGCCATGGAGCGCGAGGGCGTGCGCCGCCTCGTCTTCTCGTCCTCGGCCGGCGTGTACGGCAACACCGGCGAGCCCGTGGTGACGGAGACGACCCCGACCACGCCCGAGTCGCCGTACGGCGAGTCGAAGCTCATCGGCGAGTGGCTGATCCGCGACCAGGTGGTCGCGACCACCATGGCCGGCGCCCCGCTCGCCGCGACCAGCCTGCGCTACTTCAACGTGGTCGGCTCCGGCTACGCGGACATCTACGACGCCTCGCCCCACAACCTCTTCCCGAAGGTGTTCTTCGCGATCGAGTCCGGCAAGGCGCCGCAGATCAACGGCACCGACTACCCGACCCCCGACGGCACCTGCGTGCGCGACTACGTGCACGTGAGCGACCTCGCCGCCGCCCACGTGGTGGCCGCGCAGCGCCTCGACGCGGGCGACGCGCTCGAGCCCGTCTACAACCTCGGCTCCGGCTCGGGCACGTCGGTGCGGCAGATCGTCGACGCGATGGTCGCCGCCACGGGCACCGACAAGGCCCCCGTCGAGGGCCCGCGCCGCCCGGGCGACCCCGCGAGCATCGTCGCCGACGGCACGCTCGCGACGCGCGACCTCGCGTGGGCGATGCGCTACTCGGTCCAGGAGATGGTCGACAGCGCCTGGGCCTCGCACCCGAAGGCCTGAGCCGCGCTGCCCTCCCCTGCACCCCTCCACACGGATTCTGCACTCCCCCACGCATCGCGCCGTCTGACGCGCGAAGATGCATCGCAGGAGCCCGTGTAGGCGCCGACCGTGTGGAGGGGTGCATCGGCGCGCCCGGGCGCCCAGTAGGTTTCACGGCAGTCCCCCCGCATCAAGGAGAACCATGAGCATGTTCAGCTGGACGCTGCATGGGGACGGCAAGCACGCCGCCCCGGGCAAGGCCGTCGCCCCCGACGAGCGCCTCACCTACCCCCGCACCATCGGCATCGGCGCGCAGCACGTGCTCGCGATGATGGGCTCGACCCTGCTGGTGCCCGCCCTCACCGGTATGCCGGCCTCGACCACGATGTTCTTCAGCGCGATCGGCACCGCGTTGTTCCTCACCATCACCCGCAACCGCGTGCCCAGCTACCTGGGCTCGAGCTTCGCCTTCATCGCGCCGCTCGCCGCGGCCGGCGTCACCTCCGCGAACGGCCCGCTCGACGGCGCGACCATCGCGAAGGGCCTGGGCGGCATCCTGCTCGCGGGCATCCTGCTCGCGCTGGTGGGCCTCATCGTGTCGCGCTTCGGCTCGGGCTGGATCGACCGCTCGATGCCGCCCGTGGTCACCGGCGCCGTCGTCGCGCTCATCGGGCTCAACCTCGCGGGCGCCGCGAAGAGCCAATGGTCCGCGAGCCCGTGGACCGCGCTCGTGACGCTGGCCGCGACGCTCATCGCGATGGTCGCGTTCAAGGGCTTCCTCTCGCGCATCGCGATCCTGTTCGGCGCCGTGATCGGCGGCATCTTCTCGGCGCTGCGCGGCGAGTGGACCACCCCGATCGACACCCTCGCGGGCCAGACCGCCGTCGACCACATCAAGGCCGCCTCCTGGTTCGGCATCCCCGAATGGCACACCCCGACCTTCGACGGCAGCGTGCTGGTCGCCTTCGTGCCCGTGGTGATCATCCTCATCGCGGAGAACATCGGCCACCTCAAGTCGGTGTCCGCGATGACCGACCGCGACCTCGACCCCGAGACCGGCCGCGCGCTTCTCGCCGACGGCGCCGCGACCATCGTCGCCGGCCTCGGCGGCGGCTCGGGCACCACCACGTACGCCGAGAACATCGGCGTCATGGCCGCGACCCGCGTCTACTCCACGCTCGCCTACTGGGCCGCCGCCGTGGTCGCGCTGCTGCTCAGCCTCGTGCCCAAGTTCGGCGCGATGGTCGCCGTGATCCCGGTCGGCATCCTCGGCGGGCTCTCGGTCCTGCTGTTCGGTCTCATCGCCGTGCTCGGCGCGCGCATCTGGGTCGAGAACAAGGTCGACTTCACCAACCCGGTCAACCTGGTGACCGCCGCGGTCGCGCTCATCGTCGGCACCGCGGACTTCACCGCGACCGCCGGCACGATGGTCTTCAACGGCATCGCGCTCGGCGCCCTCGCGGCGCTCGCGATCTACCACGGCCTCGGCTGGATCGGCCGTCGCGCCGGCACCCACGCCGTCGCCTCCCCCGCCTTCATCGAGGGCGACGAGGACTGACCCGCGGACGATGCCCCGGTCGCCCTGGCAGGGCGCGGCCGGGGCATCGTCGTCCCCGGCGGCGGGACGATGCGCGGTTTAGCCTGAAGGCATGGACCCCGTCTCGCTCGCGCACGGCACCCAGGTGCGCACGTTCGCCGTCGAGGACGACGGTTGCACGATCGTCGTGACGACCACCGACACGGCCCAGCCCGACCTCCCCGCGCACGTCGGCTACGAGGCGTGCGAGTCGGAGGCCGAGGCACACGCGGTGCTGGCCAAGTTCCTGCACGACGCCGAGCGTCAGGGGTGGGTGCCCGCGGGCTAACCCCAGCCGAGCGCGTGCAGGCGCTCATCGTCGATGCCGAAGTGGTGCGCGATCTCGTGGACCACGGTGATCGCGACCTCGTCGCGGACATCGTCCTCGTCCTCGCACATGCGCAGCGTGGGGTTCATGTAGATGAGGATGCGGTCCGGGAGCTCGCCGCCCCAGAGGTCGCCCCGCTCCGTGAGCGCGACGCCGTCGTAGAGCCCCAGGAGGTCCTTGTCGTCGCCCTCGGGCTCGTCCTCGATCAGGATCACGCAGTTGTCGATGAGGTCGAGCAGCTCGCCCGGCACCGCGTCGATCGCGTCCTCGACGGCCTTCTCGAACTCCTCGCGGGTCATCTCCACCATGGTGCGATGCTCCCACGGCGAGCGGCCACGCCGCCCCGACCACCACATCGTCCCTGGCAGACGTTCGATTGGATTTTTTGCTCCGTTACCCCTATAGTTTTCTAGGCCTCGACGCAAGGATTCCTAGCGTGGATGCGAGCCCTCATCGTCTAGCGGCCTAGGACGCCGCCCTTTCACGGCGGTAGCACGGGTTCGAATCCCGTTGGGGGTACGGAGTCGCTCCGAAGATGTACTAAACTTCATACGTCTTGCTCGCAGTCAGCGAGATCAAGGCCCTGTAGCGCAGTTGGTTAGCGCGCCGCCCTGTCACGGCGGAGGTCGCGGGTTCAAGTCCCGTCAGGGTCGCGTTGCGCGAGCCCCTTCTCACGGAGGGGCTTTCGTCTCAGTGGGGGGACGCCCCTGCGCCAAGGCTCTGTAGCTCAGTTGGTAGAGCGCACGACTGAAAATCGTGAGGTCACGGGATCGACGCCCGTCGGAGCCACGTCAGATGAAGCCCCGGAGGATCACCTCCGGGGCTTCTGTCATCCTCGGGTCACCCCGCGGTCGCCAGGACGTCCCGCAGCGCCGCGAACAGCCGCGGGCCGTCGGCGACCGTGATGGCCGTGCATGCCGCGCCCCGTGCATCGTCCACCGGTGTGAAGTCCGTCGCGCCCCGCCGCTCCCCCGCGAGCACCACGGCGACCTCGAAGGGGCGCTCCTCGACCGCGACCGCGGGATCGATCGCCGCGAGCACCGCGAGCGTGTCCGGGTGCGTGGACCCACCCACGCCGTGCGCCGTGTCGAAGTCGAAGGGCGCCTGGTTCGCGCGCACGAAGAAGTCGGCGCGGCGCGTGCCGAGCGCGCGGATCTCCTCGACCCGGGCGGCGTCGACCACCCCGTCGCGGAGGGTCACCGGGGACCACGTCACGAAGCGCAGCCGCGGGAAGCCCGCCGCCACGACCGCGACCGCCGCCTCGACGTCGGCGTAGATGTTGTACTCGGCGTGCGGCGTGATGTTGCCGACCCCGTCGAGCGACCCTCCCATGACGATGAGCTCGCCCACCCGCGCGGCGAAGCCGGGATCCCGCTCGATCGCACGAGCGATGTTGGTGAGCGGTCCGATGGCGACGATGCTCAGCTCGCCGGGCGCCTCCCGCGTGAGGCGCACCAGGGCATCGACGGCGTGCTCGGCCTCGGGTTCGGCGTCGTTGAGGCGCCGCTGGCCGCCGACGCCGTCGCCGTGCACGTCCTCCGCGCCGATCCACCCGCCCGCGAGCCCCTCGCGCTCGCCGAGGTGCACCGGCACCTCGCCCAGGCGACCCGCCACCTCGAGGACCAGGAAGGCGTTGTGCACCTGCTGGTCGAAGCTGACGTTGCCCTGAGCGATGGTGATCGCGCGCAGGTCCGCGCGCGGGTCGAGCAGCGCGAGCAGGAGCGCGAAGCAGTCGTCGGATGCGGTGTCGGTGTCGATCACGAGGGGCACCGCGCGGTGGCCGGGAAGCGTCATGCCGCCGACCGTAGCGAGCCGCCCCGCACGTCGCCACCCTCATTCATTTGCGGACACCTGCCGATACAGGATTGACTAGGGACAATCCCAGTGGAGGTGCTGCATGTCCGACAACTTCGGCCGATACTTCGTCAACGCGATCGTCGCCGGCCTGGTCGGTCGCATCGCAACGGTCATCAAGACCGAGCTCGAGAAGGCCAAGCAGGAGATCGCCGGCAAGCTCAAGAAGATCGGCGTGGGCATCGGGCTCTACATCGGCGCCGGGGTCTTCGCGTTCTTCATGGTGGGCGTCTTCATCGCCGCCGCGATCCTCGGCCTCGCCACCGTCTGGCCGGCGTGGCTCGCGGCCCTCACCGTGGGCGGCGCGATCCTGCTCATCGTGCTGATCCTCGTGCTGGTGGGCAACGCGCTCATCAAGAAGAACAAGGACCTCACGCCTCACGAGCAGATCGACACGATCAAGTCGACCATGGGGATCTCCACGGACTCCTGACCGGCAGGGCTACCCGGTCAGCTCCCCCGGCTCGAGCGCGGGCGTCGCGCCCCGCCGCGTTCCGGGTCGCGGCGTGCGCTGGGCGAGCCACACGCCCACGAGCACCACGATCGCACCGACGGGCTCATGCCATCGCAGCTCCTCGTGGAGCACCAGGATGCCCAGGACGGTCGCCACGACCGGCACCACATAGGTGACCGACGCGGCCGTGGTCGCGCCCGCGAGCTTCACCACCTTCCAGAACAGCACGTACGTGAAGCTGGTGCCCAGGACCCCGAGAGCGAGCAGCCCCCACAGCGCCGCGGATCCCAGCGCCAGCGCGTCCGCCTCCGGCGCGGGCGCGACCACGGCGAACGGCAGCAGCAGCGCCGCCGAGATCGCTATCTGGACCGCCGACAGCGCGGTAGGGCCCTCGTCGACGCGCGCGAGCAGCATGCGCGACATGGTCGAGCCGATGCCGTAGCACGCGGTCGCGGCGAGCATGAGCGCCGCACCGACGACCGGGATGCCGTCGATGTCCCACGCGCCCAGGAGCACGCCGATGCCCAATGCGCCGACCACCAGGCCCACGACCTGCGCGCGGCTCGCGCGCTCATGCGGGATGAGCAGGGCGACGAACAGCGCGGTCCACAGCGGCACGGTCGCGTTGAGCAGGCTCGCGAGGATCGAGGTGATGTGCTGCTGCGCGAGCGGGATGAGCACGAACGGCACCGTCGACAGCCCGAGCGCGGCCACACCGATGCTGATGACGTCACGCGTGGTGAGGCACGGCCGATGGCGGGTGACGAGGAGCATCCCCCACAGCACGGCTGCCCCGACCAGCACCCGCCCGAAACCGACCTGAACGGGCGAGAGCCCACGGAGCGCGAGCGAGATGAACAGGAAGCTCGATCCCCACGACACGGCGGCGACGATGAACGCCGGCACCCACGCGCGGGCCGGTGCCGCGGTCATGCCTGCCCAGGCGGCGGCCATGCGCCCTCGAGCGCGAGCATCGCCTCCTTGATGTCCGTGCCTCCGAAGCCGTAGCTTCCCAGGCGGCCGCCGGACTGCACCACCCGATGGCAGGGCACGAACGGCGCGATGGTGTTGCGCGCGCACGCGGTCCCCGCCGCACGCATCGCGCGCGGCCGTCCGGCCATCGTCGCGAGCTCCTGATAGCTGACGACCGCTCCCGAGGGGACCGTGCGCAGCTGCGCCCACAGCTCCTGGAAGAAGGGCCCGCCCGCCTGCGCGACGGGCACCTCGGTGATCGCGTCGCCGTCCCCCTCGAGCCACGCGGCGATCGCCGCGCTCACGTGCGGGAGGGCGCCCTCGACCCAGCCGCGCGCCTGCACCGGTGCGGGCAGCGCGGCGAGCGTGTCGCGCATCGTGCTGAAGCCCGACGAGCGCACCACGCCGTCCTCCGGCGTGACGAGCACGGCGAGCGTCCCGAACGGCGTCGCGAAGGACGCCCCGGTGAGCGGTGTCGCGTTCATGCCTGAAGGCTACGACGCCCCTCCGACAAGGAGCGCGCGACCATCGGACACGGCGTCCTCACCTCGGATGCCGCCTCAGCCCGCGGCCAATCTCCGCACGGCATCGTGCGGCAACAACGCTCTCCGGTCGGAGAGCGCTCTCCGAAGGCTCGAGGCCTAGCGGCCTTCCTGCGCGGCCGCGAGGAGGGCCTGGACCTCGGCCTCGCGGAAGCGACGGTGGCCGCCGAGCGTGCGGATCGAGCTCAGCTTGCCGACCTTGGCCCACCGCGTGACCGTCTTGGGGTCGACGCGGAAGATCGCGGCGACCTCGGACGGCGTAAGCAGCTTCTCAGGCTCCTGGACAGTGTCAGTCATGGTGGTAGTTCCCTCAGTCAGTGTCGAAGCGCCTCGGGGAGGCTCTGTGTGCGATGAGACGTTCGACGATTGCGATTATGACGGCGAAAGGTCAATGTTTCCGTAATTTCCACATTGTGACACGCTCGGCGTGTCGCGCTTGACTCGTGTGACGCGCATCACGCAGGGGGGTTGCGACGGGGATCGGTCACAGCCGGCGACCGCCCGGCCGCGACCGGCACGAGGACGGTCGCAACGTGCTGGACACGCGTTGTAAAGTAGGCCACGAACGACGAGGCGGCGCCCGCACACAGTGGCGCCCGGGACCGGGAGGGACCGCGACATGGGGCGAGGCCGTCAGAAGGCTAAGGACGCGAAGATCGCTCGTCAGCTCAAGTACACGAACCACGGTGGAGACCTCCGTGAGCTCGAGCGCGAGCTGACCAGCCACGAGACTGGCGCGTCCGCCCCTGCCACGACGTCTGACGACGCCGATGAGTACTACGACCGCTGGGCGGACGACGAGGACTGATCCTCGTCGCGGCCGCGGCGCTACACCGCTGCCGCACCGCTCTGCCCGTGCGCCACGTCACAGATCTGGGGCACCTCGGCCGTCGCGCCCCGTTCACGCCGCACTCGAGCCACGTGGGCGCCGTGACTTGTGCCGGAGCGCCGCCGCACTCGTGACGCACGCCTCGACTGACACCGCACGGCGCACCACCGTGATGTCCCCAGGCCCGGCCCGTCACGCCTCCATCCCCCGCCGCCTCGGCGAGGCTCGCACCACCCGTCGCGGTTCGCGAACCTGGCGCCATGGATCCGGTGACGGTGGTCCGCACCCTCGGCGGCACGGCGCTCTGGTCGGACATCGCGCCATGGCGCGGAGCGCGAGCCGCCCTTCGTGACGCGATCGACTCGGGACGGTTGATCCGAATCCGACGCGGGTGCTACTCGACGCCCGACGCGGAGCCCGAGCACCAGGCCGAGGTGGCCTGGCGCGGCACGGTGACATGTATCGACGCGCTGCGGCGCCGCAAACTGCCCGTGCCCACCACCGAGGGAACCGTCCACCTCGGGCGCTCGGACTACAGAAGCAGCTCGGGTCGCAACCTCACCGCTCCCGAGAACGTCCTGTGGCACCACTTCCCCGACTCGGAGGCGCACGCGGACACCGTCGCGCGCGACCTCGACGTCGCCCACCGCTGCCTGGCACCCATGGACCAGCTCATCGCCGTCGATGCGGCGTTGCATCGATCGCTGATCCTCCCGCACGATGTCGCCGGCTTCCGTTCCACGCCTCCCAAGCGCCGCGCCTGGCTCGTCAGGCACGCGGACCAGCGCACGATGTCTCCGGCCGAGACCCGCGCCCGCGTCGCGTTCGCGCAGGCACGCCTCCCCTTCGAGTTCCAGCCGTCCATGCCGGACGTCGGCACGGTCGACTTCCTGGTCGGGGGTCGGCTCGTGGTCGAGATCGACGGCCTGGCCTATCACCGCGACGGGAAGGCCTTCGCACGCGACCGCGTGCGCGGCCGCCGGGCCTCGCTCGGCGGATATGAGACCTGGCGCTACACGGCTCTCGAGGTCGAGCGCGATGCCCGCGCCGTCGCAGCGGAGGTCTGGATCAAGCTCCGGAGCCTGCGGCAGGGGTGACGATGCGCGCCGAGCCCCTCCCCCCGGCACAAGTCACGCATGTCGAGCAGCTCGCCACCGATTCGCCGCTCATCGACGAATCGGACGACTCCTGAGCCGTGACTTCGTGCGGCGGGGGCGGGGCGTGTGCGGCGGGGTTGGGCCCAGCGGGGGGGGCCAAGCAGCGCCCCTCCCGGTCAGGCCCGGTACGCCCCGCTCAGCACCACCGAGCCGCCGTCGACGCCCTTGGCGCCGCGCACCACATCCGGCCCCACCGGGAGCCCGGCGTCGGCGGACACGGAGCCGAGCACCCACGCGGGCACGCCCGCCGCGGCGGAGGCCGCGATCATCGCATCGGCGTCCTCGGGCGCGACGACCGCGACCATGCCGACGCCCATGTTGAGCGTCGACTCCAGGTCGTTCCACGGCACCTTGCCCGCGGCCTGGACCACGGAGAACACCGCAGGGAGGTCCCACGCGGCGCGATCGACGGATGCCGCGAGCCCGCGCGGCAGCACGCGCGCGAGGTTGGCCGCGAGGCCGCCGCCGGTGACGTGCGAGAACGCGCGCAGGCCGGGGACGGACGCCGCCAGCGAGACGCACAGCTGCGAGTAGATCCGGGTGGGCTCGAGCAGCTCCTCGCCCACCGTGCGACCGAGCTCGGGGATCGAGGTCGAGAGCGACCAGCCGGCGTGCGCCACCACGGAGCGCACGAGCGAGTAGCCGTTCGAGTGCAGGCCCGAGGAGGCCATGGCGACCACGACGTCCCCGTCACGCACCTTGTCCGGCCCGAGCAGCGCATCGGCCTCCACCACGCCGATGGCCGCGCCCGCGACGTCGTAGTCGTCGGGCTCCATCACGCCGGGGTGCTCGGCGGTCTCGCCGCCCACGAGCGCGACGCCGGCCATCTCGCACCCGACCGCGATGCCGCGGACGATGTCGGCGATGCGCTCCGGCACCACCTTCCCGCACGCGATGTAGTCCGTCATCACCAGGGGCTTCGCGCCGCACACGACGATGTCGTCGACCACCATCGCGACCAGGTCCTGGCCGATCGTGTCGTGGATGTCGAGGGCCCGCGCGATGACGATCTTGGTGCCCACGCCGTCCGTCGACGAGGCCAGCAGCGGCCGCGTGTACGACAGCAGCGCCGAGGCGTCGAAGAGGCCCGCGAACGCGCCCACTCCCCCGAGCACCTCGGGGCCGTGCGTGCGCGCGACGGCCGCCTTCATCAGCTCGACGGCCTTGTCGCCCGCCTCGGTGTCGACGCCGGCGGCGGCGTAGGTGATGCCCTGCGGCTCGGTCATGGTCAGGCCTCCACGGGCTGGGACACCAGCAGGTGCCGGGCGTTGACGGGCGGCTCGACGGGGTACGTGCCGGTGAAGCACGCGGTGCACAGGCGGGACTCCGCCTGCTCCGTCGCGGCGAGCATGCCCTCGAGCGAGATGTGGCCCAGGGAGTCAGCGCCGATCTGCTGGCGCACCTGCTCCATGGTGTGCCCCACGGCCGCGAGCTCGTCGCGCGTGGGGAAGTCGATGCCGTAGAAGCACGGCCACTGGACCGGCGGCGAGGAGATGCGCACGTGCACCTCGGCCGCGCCGGCCTCGCGCAGCATCGCGACGAGCGCGCGCTGGGTGTTGCCGCGCACGATGCTGTCGTCGACCACCACGAGGCGCTGGCCCTCGATGACCTCGCGCAGCGGGTTGAGCTTGAGGCGGATGCCCAGCTGGCGCAGCGTCTGCGACGGCTGGATGAACGTGCGGCCCACGTAGGAGTTCTTCACGAGCCCCTGCGCGAACGGGATGCCGGAGGCCTGCGCGTAGCCGACGGCGGCGGGCGTCCCGGACTCGGGGACGGGGATCACCAGGTCGGCCTCGACCGGGTGCTCCTTCGCCAGCGCGCGGCCCATCGCGAGGCGCGCGGCCTGCACCGACCGGCCCGCGATGGTGGTGTCGGGACGGGCGAGGTACACGTACTCGAACACGCAGCCCTTGGGGTTCGCCTCGGCGAAGCGCCGCGAGCGCACCCCCGTCTCGTCGATCACCAGGAACTCGCCGGGCTCGACCTCGCGCTCGTGCGTCGCCCCGACGATGTCGAGCGCCGCCGTCTCGGACGCGACCACCCAGCCGCCCGACGGCAGCGAGCCGAGCACCAGTGGGCGGAAGCCCTGCGGGTCGCGCGCGGCGTACATGCGGTGCTCATCCATGAACACGAACGAGAACGCACCCTCCACCTGCGGCAGCAGGTCGATCGCGACCTCCTCGAGCGAGTCGAAGCCCTCGGCGCCCAGCAGCGCGGTCACGATCGCCGTGTCCGTGCACTTGCCGCCCTTGAGGTCGAGCCGCTTGGCCATGCCCTCGCGCTCGATGAGCAGGTCGAGCAGCTCCTGCACGTTGGTGAGGTTGCCGTTGTGACCCAGCGCGATGGTGCCGTGCTCGGTGGGGCCGAGCGTGGGCTGCGCGTTCGCCCATACCGAGGCGCCCGTGGTCGAGTAGCGCGTGTGGCCCACGGCCATGTGCCCCTGAAGAGCCTCGAGCGCGCCCTCGTCGAACACCTGGGACACGAGCCCCATGTCCTTGAACACCAGGATGTTCTCGCCGTTCGAGGTCGCGATGCCCGCCGACTCCTGGCCGCGGTGCTGCAGCGCGTAGAGGCCGAAGTAGGCGAGCTTGGCGACCTCCTCGCCGGGGCCGAACACGCCGAAGACGCCGCACTCGTCCTGCGGCGTGGTTTCTCCCTGAAGCAGCTCGTGGCCCAGGCGGCCGTCGCCGCCGCGCCGCGCGGTCATGGGCGTGCCGAGGGGGGTGCGACGGGAAGTCATCGGTTCTCCTTGGGGGCGGACGATGCGCGGTCCAGGCTGGTCGCGAGGGCGCCGCCGATCACGGCGCCGAGCAGGCACAGGCCCAGGGCCAGCACCAGGAAGACGAGGAAGCGACCCACGCCGGTCGAGTTCGGCAGGAAGATCGCGAGCACGGCCGCGACGACGATGCCGGCGCCCACGCCCGTGCCGATGAAGCTGCCGAACCGGGGGGCGGTGCGCACGTGCGCGGGGACCGCGATGCTCGCGAGATCCTCGGGCAACGGCTGCTCGGGCAACGGCTGCTCGGGGAGGTCGGCCGCGGTGTCATCTCGGGGGACGTCGCTCACGCGCCAAGTCTAGGCCGTGGCCGAACGGGCCGGGAACGGGATCGGGGCCGGGAGCCCCTCGGTCTCCCGGCCCCGCCCCGGCCTCCCCCTCGGATGCCCGTCAGCCCTTGGTCGAGCCGGCGAGCAGGCCGCGTACGAAGTACCTCTGCAGCGAGAAGAACACGATGAGCGGCACGATGGTGCCGACGAACGCCGCCGCGGTGAGCAGCTCCCAGTCGTTGCCACGCGTGCCCGCGAACTCCGCGATGCGCTGCGTCAGCGGCGCCGTCTTGATGGTGCCGCCCGAGAACACCAGCGCCACCAGCAGGTCGTTCCACACCCACAGGAACTGGAAGATCGCCACCGACGCGATCGCGGGCACCGACAGCGGGATGACCACGCGGCGGAAGATCTGCGCATGGTTCGCGCCGTCGACCTTCGCCGCCTCCATGACGTCGCGCGGGATCTCGGAGATGAAGTTGTGGAGCAGGAAGATCTCGAGCGGCAACGCGAAGATCGTGTGGGCGATCCACACGGCCGGGAACGTGCCGCCGATGTCGAGCCACGGGTAGTTGAAGATCTTCAGCAGCGGGATGAGCGCCATCTGCAGGGGGACGATCTGCAGCGCGAACACGAGCACGAAGATCCACGAGGACCCCTTGAACGGGATCCACGCGAACGCGTACGCGGCCATGAGCGCGAGCGTGATGGGGAACACGGTCGCCGGGAGGGTGATGACGATCGAGTTGATGAAGTACACGCCGAGGCTCGCGGACGAAGCGCCCGACTCCGAGAACACCGCCGTGTAGTTGTCGAGGGTGAAGCTCGGGTTGGTGATGATGGTCCACCAGCCGGAGTTCGCGATGTCCGTGTCCGGGCGGAACGACGAGACGAACAGCCCGAACGTCGGGATGGTCCACAGCGTCGCGATGACGATCGCGAAGAACGTGGCGGTGCGCGACGTGAGGCGCTTCTTGACGCGCTTGGCCTTGCCTCCGGACGATGCGCCGTCCGGGGCGTCGACCACGGGCTCGGGGGCGATCGCGGCGCTCATCAGTGAGTCTCCTTGTGCTGTCGCAGGACCCGGATGTTGTAGACGACGATCGGCAGCACCAGGATGAAGAGCACCACCGCGAGCGCGGCGCCGATCTCGGGCTGGCCCAGGCGGAACGCACGCGTGTACATCTCGTTGGCCACGACCGACGTGTTGTACTGGCCGCCCGTCATGGTGCGCACGATGTCGAAGACCTTGAGCGTCGAGATCGTGATGGTGGTGACCACCACCACGAGCGATCCGCGGATCCACGGCAACGTGACGTGGAGGAACCGCTCCCACGCGCTCGCGCCGTCGAGCTCGGCCGCCTCGACGATCTCGGCCGGGACGCCCTTGATCGCGGCGGACAGCACCACCATGGCGAAGCCCGTCTGGATCCAGGCCATCACGACGAGGAGGAAGAACGTGTTCCACGGCGGGGTCTCGACGAACTGGTAGGGCGAGCCGCCGAGCCACACGAGGATCTGGTTGAGCAGGCCGATCTGGGGGAAGCCCTCCGACCGGTACGTGTACATGAAGCCCCAGATGATCGACGCTCCGACGAAGGAGATCGCCATGGGCATGAACACGAGGGACTTCAGCACCCGCTCGCCGCGCGCGCGGTCGATGAAGAGCGCGTAGGCGAGGCCCACGACGGTCGAGATGGTCGGCACGAAGACGACCCAGAGCAGCGTGTTGCGCAGCACCACCTGGCCCGTGGGGTCGGTGAAGATCGTGACGAAGTTGTCGAGCCCGACGAACTCGCCGGCCTTCGACGTCACCGACTGCCACATCGTCGACAGCGCGGGCCAGATCATGCCCGCCGTGAGCAGCAGCATCGCCGGCAGGATGAACAGGAGCAGCTGGATGACGTCGCGCCCCTTCTTGGGCGCGTTGTCGGCGAGGAACATCACCAGACCCATGACCGCCAGGAACGCCACGATCGCCACGGCCGCGAAGCCGAGCTTGCCGCCCTGATCGGTCCAGAAGCCCTCGGTGCGCAGCGGTATGGCCGCGAGACCTGCGAGGGACGTCATCGTCCCCTCCCTTCGATGGCGCCGTGCGCCGGCCGGGTCTCACCCGGCCGGCGCACGGCTCAGGCGATCAGGACGAGGGCCAGGTGCCGTCGATGAACGACGTGACCTCTTCCGTCGACTTGGTCCCCTGCACCCAGTCGGTGATGCCCGTCCAGAACGAGGCGGAGCCCACCTCGGCCGGCATGAGGTCCGCACCGTCGAACTTGAACAGGGTGTCCTCGCTCTGGAGCAGCTCGATCGCGGCGGTGCCGAGCGCGGAGCTCGCGTTCGCCGGGTCGAGGCCCTGGTTGGCGGAGATGACGCCGCCGAGACCGACGCGGATGTTCGCCCACGTGTCGCTCGAGAGGAACGTCTGGAACGCGACCGTGGCCGGCTCGGAGTCGAAGGCGGTGATGAACTCGCCACCGCCGGTCACCGCGTCCGGGTCGTCCGCGTTGACCTTGGGCGTGATGAAGGCCCAGATGTCGCCGTCCTCGGCGACGGTGGTGCCCTCCGGCCAGAATCCCTCGTAGAACGAGGCCTGGTGGTGCAGCGAGCAGTTGCCGTCGAGGATGGGCAGGCCCGCGTCGCCGAACGCCGTCGACGCGATCGTCTCGGGTCCGCCGATGCCGCCGTTGACGTAGTCCGCGTTGAGCGCGATCTCGCCGAACGTGTCGAACGCGGTCTGGATCTCGGGGTCGGAGAACTTCACGTCGCCCGCGACCCAGGCGTCGTAGACCTCGGCGCCGTTCTGTCGCAGGACGATGTCCTCGATCCAGTCGGTGCCGGGCCATCCGGTCGCCTCGCCGGACTCGAAGCCGATGCACCACGGGCGGTACTGCGCGTTGTCGGCGCCGTCCTCGGCCATCTGCGCGGTGAGGGCCATCATGTCGTCCCACGTCTCGGGGACCTCGTAGCCCTTCTCGGCGAACTGCGTCGGCGAGTACCAGATCCAGCCCTTGACGCTCGCCATGAGCGGCGCGGCGTAGAAGGTCCCGTCGACGGTGCCGTACTCCTTCCAGCTCTCGGTCCAGAACTCGTCGACGTTCGCCTCGACGGACTCCGGCGCCGGCACCACCGAGCCGCCCTCGATGAAGCGCGCCGCGAGACCGGGCTGCGGGAAGATCGCGAGGTTCGGCGGGTCGCCGGCCTCGACGCGGACGTTCATCTGCGTCTCGAACTCCTGGTTGCCGATCCACTCGACGGTGATGCCGGTGCACTCCTCGAACTGGGCCCACGACTCGACCAGGCGGTCGGCCTCCTCGTCGACCTGCGTGCCGTAGATCTCGACGGAGTCGCCGTCGAACGTGCCGTAGTCGGCGTAGTCCTCGCAGCCCTCGGCCATGGCGCCGCCGCCACCGCCGCCGCTGCTGGAGTCGTCGCTCGTGCCGCCGCTCGAGCAGCCGGCGAGCGCCAGTCCGCCGATCGCGAGGCCCGCGACGGGGATGAATAGACGTCGGTTCATGGGTACAGCGCCTCCTCTTCGTTGAGTTGCGCCCCTGCCCGCCGCTGATGACGACGCACAGGGAGCGGCGCCCGCGCCAGGGAGGCCACCACACCTCCGACGACGCAAGCGCTTGCAACCGAACGTAGACCCGGCTCCCGGGGCGCGCAAGCGCTGGCTGGGACCGCTCAACGATCGTTACCTGGGTGTGACCTGGGCCGATGCACGGGCTGCGGCCCGTACAGTGAGCGCCATGATCTGGCTCGCCTGGGGGATCGCGACGGCGACGACGCTGGCGGCCGCGTTGCTGGCCGCGAGGCTCGTCATCGAGCGCCGGCGGGCCCGCGCGGTCGCGGAGGAGCGCGCTCGCGACGGGGCCGCCGCCCTCGCGTTGGCCGCCTCGAACGAGCGCGCGCGGATCGCCCGCGAGATGCACGACGTGGTCGCGCACACGCTCTCCGTGGTCGTCGCCCAGGCGGATGGCGGGCGCTTCGCGGGGCGCGCCGACCCCGCCGCGGCGCTCGGCAGCCTCGACACCATCGCGGACGTCAGCCGCTCCGCGCTCGCCGAGATGCGCGCCCTGCTCGGCATCCTGCGCGACGGCGACGGCGACGCGGACATGGGCCCGCAGCCGTCCCTGTCCGACATCCCGGAGCTCGTCGCGCAGATGCGCGAGGGTGGGCTCGTCGTGTCGTACGTCACCACCGGGACCCCGCGCCCGCTCCCGATCGGCGCGGGCCTCGCGGCCTACCGCATCGTCCAGGAGGCCCTCACCAACGTCCTCAAGCACGCCGGCCCGCACGTCACCGCGTTCGTCCAGCTGCGCTGGGAGGAGGATGCGCTGGCCGTGGCGGTGTCCGACGACGGCCGTGGCGCGGCGGCGCGCGGCGACGGCGCCGGGCTGGGCATCGCGGGCATGGCCGAGCGCGCGACGGTCTTCGGTGGCACCCTGACGGCCGGACCGCGCGCCGGCGGCGGCTTCCTGGTGCGCGCCCGGCTCCCCCTCACCCCTCGCACCGCACCGGTGCTCACCCAGGAGGACTCATGATCCGCGTCGCGCTCGTCGACGATCAGCAGCTCATCCGCGCGGGCTTCCGCATGGTCGTGGACTCGCAGGAGGACATGACGGTGGTCGCCGAGGCAGGTGACGGCGCCGCCGCGATCGCCGCCCTCGCCGCGCTCGACCCGCCCGCGGACGTCGCGCTCGTCGACGTCCGCATGCCCGGCACCGACGGGATCGCGGCGTGCGAGGCGATCACCGCATCGTCCGCCACGAAGGTAGTGATCCTCACCACCTTCGACCTCGACGAGTACGTGGTCGCCGCGATCAAGGCCGGCGCCTCGGGCTTCCTGCTCAAGGACGCACCGCCCGAGGACCTGCTCGGCGCCGTGCGGACGGTGCACGCGGGCGACGCGGTCATCGCCCCGTCGTCGACGCGGCGCCTGCTGTCGCGGATGGCGGCGCTGCCCGACCCGACCGTCGACGCCCGGCTCGACGGCCTCACGGACCGCGAGCGCGAGGTGCTGGTGCTCATGGCGCGCGGGCTGTCGAACGCCGAGATCTGCAAGGAGCTGTTCCTCGCGGAGCCGACCGTGAAGACGCACGTGGGCCGCGTGCTCGCGAAGCTCGGCGCGCGCGACCGCGTGCAGGCGGTGGTGATCGCGTTCGAGACGGGCCTGGCCGCGCGCCCCTGACCCGCGCGCCCCCGACCCGCGCGCCCGCCACCCACCCGCCACTCACC
>NZ_BBME01000020.1 GCF_000971395.1 Demequina iriomotensis
CCGCCCGCCCCGAATGGGGCACTCACCGTCGGTTCGGCGGTCGGCGTGCGCGCCATGGGGCATCCGCGCTCGGCTGTCTCCCGGGAATGCCCCATGGGAAGCACCGGACCCGTGGATTCGACCGTCAGCGCCCCATTCCGCGGACCGGACCGGGCCGCCCCGCTCCGCGCCCCCGCCGCCGCCCCCGTCGCCGCCCGCCCCGAATGGGGCACTCACCGTCGGTTCGGCGGCCGGCGCGCGCGCCATGGGGCATCCGTGGAAGGCCGCCTCCCGGGAATGCCCCATGGGAAGCAGCGGACCGGTGGTTTCGACCGTCAGCGCCCCATTCCGCGGGCCGGGCCAGGCCGGGCCGGGGCGGGCTGCGCGGCCGGGCCGGGTGCGCAACCGCGCCGGACGGCCGGACCCGGCGCCCCACGGGTGGACGATGCGCCGGGATCAGGCCGCCGGCACGGCGGCACGATGCCACGCGACCGTCGCGGCGAGCCCCTCCTCGAGTCCCGTGGTGGCGGTCCAGCCGAGCATCGCCTGCGCCTTCTCGACGTCCAGGCGCTTCTGCCGCACCGGTCCCGTCCGCACGCCGCGGAACAACGGCGCGCGGGCCTCGCCGTCGTACGCAAGGCTCAGCCGCTCGGCCACCTCCTTCACCGAGGTGAGCGTGCCGGTGCCGAAGTTGAACGCGATCTCGCCGCCGCCGCCCGCGAGGTGCTCGGCCGCGCTCATGTACGCGCGCGCCATGTCGCCCACGTAGAGGAAGTCGAGCCGCGTCGAGCCGTCGTCGCGATCGCCGAAGTCGTACTCGACGCCGCCCGCGAGCTGGGCGAGGGCGCGCGGCACCAGGCGCGACTCGTGGCGGTCGCCGGGGCCGTAGGTGTTCATGAATCGGCACGCGGTCACGGGGATGCCGAAGGCCTTGCCGTAGCCCCGCACGATCATCTCCGCGGCCGCCTTCGACGGCCCGTAGAGGTTCGCCGCCGGGCCTGCCTCCTGCGTCTCCGGGATCGGCTCGGGGCTGAAGTTGTCGCCGTAGTACGCGCCGCTCGACGCGAACACGAAGAGCGGCGCCGCATCCGCGAGCCGACAGGCCTCGAGCAGCGTGGCGGTGCCGCGCACGTTGCTGTCGACCACGCCCTCGGGATCACGGATGCTGTTGATCACGATCGGGTCGGCAGCGAGGTGCAGCACCACGTCGTAGCGGGCCTCCGCGAAGAGCTCGCGCACCAGCGCGGCATCTCTCAGATCACCGTGCACGAACGTGATGGCGTCCTCGACGCCCATGTCCTCGAGCGGCTTGCCCGCGATGGCCTCGCGGTCGATCACGGTGACGCGTGCGCCCCGATCCACCAGCTCGCGCACCAGGTGGCTGCCCCCGAAACCCGCGCCGCCCGTCACCAGACAGGACGCGCCCTTCCACATGTCGGTCATCTCAATCCCCCTTCGAGATCCCCCTCGACCGCGTCCGGGGCCCGCCACCGCGTGGATGCGGGTGCGGGACGAACCGGACATGTCGATCATGCCGTCGACCGCGCACGGATGTGAAGGCCCTGGCGCGAATTCGCTCGATCGGTGCGCGGCAACTCGCGGTGACGTCCCCTCAGGCGCTATGTACTGAAGCCCTCCAGAAACCCTGTATAGTTGTGTCTCGGCCCGCGAGGGTCACGCGCCCGTAGCTCAACGGATAGAGCATCTGACTACGGATCAGAAGGTTGGGGGTTCGAATCCCTCCGGGCGCGCGGAAGTGAAGGCGTCGACCAGGTTCTGGTCGGCGCCTTCGTCGTTCCCGCCACGGATGCGACGATGGTCGCATGCGCCGCCGTCGTGCCACGGACCCCGCCCTCGACGCCGCTCGCTACGCGTCCGAGCGTGACGAGCGCGACGCCGCGTCGCGCATCGACGATGCCCCGGTCACCGTCGCGCGCATGGCCGCCGACCGGGAGCGCCGCGAGCAGGAGGAGCGGGCCGTCGAGCGCCGCCGCCGTGACCGTGCCGCGACGCAGCACCTGTGGGTCGAGCGGCAGATCACCGCGGCGCAGGAGCGCGGCGACTTCGACGACCTCCCCGGGGCGGGCAAGCCCATCCCGGGCCTCACGCGCCAGGACCCGGACTGGTGGGTGAGGGGCCTGGTCGAGCGCGAGCACCTCACCGGCCTTGGCCCCGAGTCGGTGATGCTCCGCCGCGAGGATGCGGAGCTCGAGGCGCGGCTCGACGGCCTGCGCGACGAGCGCGAGGTGCGCGAGGGCTTCAACGCTCGCGTCCGCTCGGCACGCTGCCGCCCCGCGGACGGCCCTCCGCTCGTCACCCCGACCCGCGACGCCGACGAGGAGGTCCGGCGCTGGCGCGCCCGCAGCGGCCGTTGACGCCGTTTTTGGTGGGGTTTCGTCTCCCGCCGGTGCCCGCGAGGCGCTAGCGTGAGGAGCGACGGCGCGCATCGTGCGTCGCCCCTCAGAAAGGCACAGCGATGGACTTCTTCGCCAACTTCTTCAACATCCTCCTGTGGTCGCTGTGGTTCGCGATCTGGATCGGCTTCATCTTCCTGGTGATCCGCTTCGTCTTCGACGTGTTCCGCGACAAGGACCTCTCGGTCATCGGCAAGATCATGTGGACGCTGCTGCTGGTGCTCATCCCGTGCATCGGCGCGCTCATCTACATCTTCGCGCGCGGCAAGGGCATGGCGGCGCGCGACGTCGCCGCCGCCGAGCAGGTGCGCGCCGCCCAGGTCGAGTACACGCAGGGCCTCATGGGCGAGGCGGGTCCGGCCGGCGAGATCAAGGCCGCCAAGGATCTGCTCGACTCGGGCGCCATCACCCAGGAGGAGTACGAGAGCCTCAAGTCGCGCGCGCTCGGCTGAGCCCGCGCGGTCCCCGTCTGCGGCGGCCTGGTCCCTCGGGATCAGGCCGCCGTCGTGTTCCCGTCCTCGTCGAGGACGATGCGCCGCACCTCGTCGTCGTCGACGCTCACGATGGTGAGGGCCTCGTCGCGCGCCGCGGGGAGCAGGCGCACCGTGATGGTGCCGGAGGCGGCGTCGAGCGCCTGCGTGATGGCGACGTCGGCGCGCGCCATCGCCGCGCCGGTCGCGAGGCT
Source organism: Demequina iriomotensis (assembly GCF_000971395.1). GTDB lineage: Bacteria > Actinomycetota > Actinomycetes > Actinomycetales > Demequinaceae > Demequina > Demequina iriomotensis. The sequence goes on from NZ_BBME01000020.1 coordinate 3,079, forward strand.
CGCGCCGCGATCGTCGAGCAGCGTGACGTCGACGCCGCGCGAACGCGCGCTCGCCGCGGCGTCGAGCACGGCGGGCGTCGCGAGCGCGCGCCCGCGCACGCCGTCGCGCAGGCGCGCCTCGACCTCGCGCATCCGGGCGCGCTCCGCATCGTCGAGCGGGGCGCCCGTGGTGATGCGGTCGAGCAGCGGCAGGGCCGTGGCCGCGACCTCGGCGGCGCGCTGGAGGCGCACCTGACGCTGCGCCTCCGCGGTCGCGGCGGCGGCCGCGGCATCGACGGAGCGCTCGGTGAGCTCGTTGATGCGGTGCGCGGTGCGGCGCAGGGTGGTGACGAACAGGGTCGCGACCACCAGCAGCCCCACCTGCGTGTCGACCATGCCGAGGCCGGCGAGCGGTCCGCGCCCCGTGGTCGCCGTCCACACGCACGTGATCGCCGTCATGCCGGCCATCGCTCCCCACGCGAGCGCGGTGCGTCCACGCAAGATGAGGAACCACAGCAGCCAGGTGTTGGAGCCCAGGTGCCACGACTCGCGTCCGACGGGCCCCTGCGTCGGCAGGCACCAGGAGATGAGCAGCGTCGATGCCAGGACCGCCGCGACCACCAGGATCGAGTCGCGCAGCGGGAACGGGTCCGGGTGAGGCCGTCCGAGGAGCACGCCGGCGAGGCTGACGATGGCGGCGGCGATGTACGCGGGCCACGTCACGCTGAGCGACTGCAGCGTCGCGAGGGTGAACACCACGTTGGTGACGATGAAGACGCCGAGGATCAGGCTCGCGCCCTCGGAGCGCAGCGCGAGCAGGCGGCTGACGTCGACGGTGCGCGAGGCCTGCGGCGGCGCGGTGGTGTGGCTCATGCGCGGCTCCACGTGAGCGTCACGGTGGTCCCGCGGCCGGGGGCGGAGCTCACGTCCGCGTCGCCGCCGGTGACGGCTCGCATCCGCTCGAGGATGCTCACGCGGATGCCGAGCCGGCGCGGCGGGATGCGCGTCGCGGCGAAGCCCGCGCCGCGGTCGCTCACCACCACGCGCGCGGATGTGGCGTCGACGTCGCACTCGACCCGCGGGTCGCAGTCGTCCCCGGCGTGGCCCAGCGTGTTGCGGAGCGCCTCGGCGGTGGCTTCCGCGAACGCCGCGACCACCCCCGCCGGCAGCGGCGCGTCGCCGTCGACCGCGTACCGCACGGGGATCGCGGGATCGAGCGCGGCGGCCGTCGACCGCACCACCGCGACGAACTCCTCCGGGTCGTAGTCGCGCGACTCGGTGTGCCCGCTCGCGAGCGACTCGACGCTCGCGAGCGCACGCACCGCCTGGTCCGCGAGGCTCGCGGGGGGAGTGGGCCGCGACGCGGCGAGGAGCACCGACATCACGTCGTCGTGGACGATGGCGTTGATGCGGTTCTGCTCGGCCTCACGCGTGCGCCTGCTCGCCTCGAGCGCGGCCTGCTCGCGCGCATGCGTGGCGGCCGCGTCCTGGCGCTCGCCCGCGGAGATCACCGCGATCGAGATGCCGCACACGATGAGGCAGAAGATGATCGCGCCGAGCCCGTCGAGGGTGGCAGGGAGCGCCGCATCGTCCCTCACCTGGATCTGGGTGAAGGCGACGATGGGCCCCTGGGAGAGCGGGTACGCCCAGCCGACGACGCGGGGCCAGGAGATCGCGGCGGCGGTCGCATGGACGGCGGTGACCCCCTGGATCCACGGCGTCGCGTCGTCCGCGAGGAACTGCTCGCGCATCATGGACGGCCACAGCAGCTCGATGGCGAGGAACACCATTGAGGTGGTGCCCGCGATGAGGAGCAGCGGTCGGATCGGCACCACGCGCGCCATCACCGTGTAGCTCGCCGGCACGCCGATGCCCACGATGACCGTGAGCAGCCCGAAGGGCGAGCGCAGCTGGTCGATCTGCGCGATCCATCCGCTCGCCCCACCGGCGAGCAGCGCGCCGAAGATGAGGGCGCCGATGCCGAGCGCGGTGAGCAGGGTCCGCTGGAGGCGCTCGCGCGCCGGGCTCGGGCCCGTCACTGGGGACCTTCGAGCAGACCATCCTCGAGCGCGCGCTTGTACAGGTCCACCCGCGACGCCGCGGGGCGTCCCGCATCGGCGTACTTGCGGCGGATGCGGCTGACGTAGTCGGCGACGGTCTCGCGCGACACGCCCAGGTGGCGGGCGACGGAGAACGCGGTGAGCCCGGACGCGTAGAGCGACAGGATCTCGCGCTCGCGCGCGCTCAGCTTGGCGTCCGCGAGCGAGTCGTCGGAGTCGATGGCGGCGGCCCAGTCCGTGCCGAAGACCTCCTGGCCCGCGGCGGCGGTGCGGATGGCGTCCAGCAGCACGTCCGGCTCGGAGGACTTGCGGATGAGCCCCAGCGCACCGGCGCGTGCCGCCGACTGGATCAGCTTGCGGTCCTCGCCGCCGGTGTAGATGAGGACGTGCGCCCCCATCTGGTGGATCGCGTCGATGTTCGACTCGGGCGTCGACCCGTCGGCGAGGCGCAGGTCGAGCACCACCAGATCGAGCGTGCGCCCGAGCCCGGGCAGCGAGTCGACGCTCTCCACGAGCCCGGCGAGCTCGAGGTCCGGCGCGCCCTCCACGAGGTCCCGGAAGCCCAGGGAGATGAGCGCGTGATCCTCGACCAGCGCGATGACCCGGCGCTCCTTCGCGGCCGTCATGGGCCACCCCCTTCCTTACCCCTCGCACTGTAGTCGAACCCGGCCGGATAGCAGGGGTGCCACGTCAGCCGGCGCCGGTGCCCCCATAAGTGGGGGCTTGTCGCTCCGCGGCGCTCGCGAGAACCTCATACCGAGGTACACGCGGGAGGTGGAGAGGGGTTCGAGCAGTGAGCTGGTCGACCGAGTCTCTTGCACTGGTCGTCACGGGGGGAATGCTCCTGCTCGTCGTCATCGCCTCTCTCCACTCTCGCGTGGCCCTGGCCGCCGGCTCGAGGGCCATCTTCCTCGTCGGGGCCGTCTCCTTCATCGCCTTCGCGCTCCTCACCGAGTACGCCGTCGACGTGCATGTGCCGCCCGTCGTGCTCGCGCTGCCGCTCATCCCGGTGGTGATCATCGCGATGCTCGTGCATCGGCTCGTCCGGGAGGCTCGCGCGGTGCGCACCACGCCGACCTCGGTGGCCGTCACCTACCGCACCGATCCCGATCCGGTGCCGTTCGCCGCGCACGGCCAGGGCTCCGCGCGGCTCCTCGCGACCAGCCCGTACGCGACCGCCACCGAGCTGTCGGAGCTGGCGTACGCGCATCCCGAGCTGCGGCCCGCGATCGCCGCGAACCCTTCGGCGCCCGCGAGCCTGCTGCAGTGGCTCACCGAGCAGGGCGAGCCCGCCGTGCTCGCCGCGATCTCGGCGCGAGGGCGGCTGCTCGGCTGATCAGCCGTCGACGGGTGCCCACGCGGCGTCGCCGCGCTCGAGCGAGCCCGTGAGCGCCGCCTGGGCCGTCACCAGGCACACCGCGGTGCGGTCGCCGCGCTCCCAGGTCTCGAGGCTGGGAGCCCAGACGCGCCAGTCGAGGCCCGGCGCGAGCGCGTCGGGCGTCAGGCGCGCGACCTGCGCCGCGCAGAAGTCGAGTGCGGTCGCCGCCACCGCATCGTCGCCCGGCCAGGCGTCCGAGGCGAACGAGTAGGCGGCGATCGACTCCGCGTGGTGCGGCGCGTCGCACGCGACCGCCGTGACGTCGCCCGCGGCGTCACCCGCGGGAGGCGCGTCCGCGAGGCACAGCCCCGCGACGAGCCTCACGGAGGAGAGGCGGCCCGTGGCGCCGCGTTCGGCCGGCTCGAGGCCGCGGGCCTGGGACTCGAGGACCACGTCCGCCAGCACCCCGGCGCCGATCGCGAGCGCCGCCGCTCCGCCCACGATCCACGCGAGCCGGCGGCCCCGCACCCGGCGGCGCGGGGCGCGACCGGGACGCCGAGCGGCGGGCGAGTGCGCATCGTCCGTCTCGTCGCCCAGCATCGGCGGGGCGACGAACCCCTCCGTCATCAGGCCTCCGCGAGGTCGACGACCACGGGCACGTGGTCGGAGGCGCCCTTGCCCTTGCGCTCGTCGCGGACGATGCTCACGCCGGTCGCGCGCGCGGCGAGCGACGGCGACGCGTAGGCGAAGTCGATCCGCATGCCCTCGCCCTTGGGGAACCGCAGCGCCTTGTAGTCCCAGAACGTGTAGGTCCGCTCGTCGGGCAGGAAGCGGCGCGACAGCTCCTCGTACCCCGCGGCCTCGAAGGCATGGAAGGCCGCGCGGGCCTCGGGGGTGACGTGCGTGACGGCCTCCGAGTCCTCCTCGGACCAGATGTCCGTCGGCAGCGGCGCGACGTTGAAGTCCCCGACCAGCGCGGTCGGGGCGTCCTTCCACGTCACGGCCGCGTCGCGCAGGCGGGCGAGGAAGTCGAGCTTGTAGGCGTAGTGCGGATCCGCGAGGCCGCGGCCGTTCGGGACGTAAAGGCTCCACACGCGGACGCCGCCCGCGGTCGCGCCGAGCGCGCGGGCCTCGAGGGCGGGCTCGCCGGTCTTGGCGAAGCCCGGCTGCGCCGGGAACGAGGTCTCCACGCCCGCGAGCCCCACGCGCGAGGCGATCGCGACGCCGTTCCACTGGTTGAGGCCATGGATCGCGAGCTCGTAGCCCGCCGCCTCGAAGGCCTCACGAGGGAACTGCTCGGGCTTGCACTTGATCTCCTGCATCGCGAGCACGTCCGTGCCCGACCGCTCGAGCCAGTCGACCACGCGGTCGACGCGGGCGCGGATGGAGTTCACGTTCCAGGTGGCGAGTCGCATGGTCACCAAAATACCGGCGGACGATGCGCCGGTAGCCTCGTCGCATGGCGATCGCATTGGTGACAGGGGCCTCGGCGGGGCTGGGAGAGGAGTTCGCGTGGCAGCTCGCCACCGCGGGCCACGACGTGGTGCTGGTGGCGCGCTCGCGCGACCGGCTGAGCGAGGTCGCGCACCTGCTCGAGGGCGCGACCGGACGCCACGCCGAGATCCTCGAGGCGGACCTCACGACCGAGAAGGGGCGCTCCGCCGTCGCGGCACGCCTCCAGGCCGACGAGCGCCCCGTGAGCCTGCTGGTGAACAACGCCGGCTTCGGCCTGGGCGAGCCCTTCACCGAGTCGACCTGGAAGCGCGAGAAGGCGCTGCTCGACATCCACGTCACCGCGCCGCTCCGCCTCGCGCACGCCGCGATCCCGGGCATGGTCGAGCGCGGCCACGGCGCCGTCCTCAGCGTGTCCTCGGTGGCCGCGCACCTCGCGAACAGCACGTACGCCGCGCACAAGCGCTGGGCGGTGGACTTCACCCAGGCGCTCGCGGGCCAGCTCGAGGGCACGGGCGTCACCGCGACCGCGGTGCTGCCGGGCCTGGTGCGCACGCGCTTCCACGACGCGGACACGCTGCGCCACATGCGCGACGACTTCCCCGACGCGGTCTGGCTCGACCCGGAGCGCGTGGTCGCGTCCGCTTTGGCGGCCGTGCGCCGCGGGCAGACCGTGGTCACGCCCTCGCCCGGCTACGCCGTCGCCGGCGCCGTGCTGCGCGCGGTGCCTCGCCGCCTCACGCGCGGGCGGCGGAGCCAGCAGCGGGACTGAGCACCGAACCCGGGACCCGCATCGTCCGCCGTTAGGCTGGGGGCCATGACCGGTACCCCTCGCGAGCAGCTGCGCGACCTCATCAAGGAGCTGGCCGTGGTCCACGGCCGCATCACCCTCGCCTCGGGCAAGGAGGCGGACTACTACGTCGACCTGCGCCGCATCACTCTGCACCACCGTGCGGCACCGCTCGTCGGGCACGTGCTCCTCGACGCGCTCGAGGAGGCCGGCTACGGCCCGGCCGACATCGACGCGGTGGGTGGGCTCACCCTGGGGGCCGACCCGGTGGCGGGCTCGCTGCTCCACGCGGCGGCCTCGCGCGGGCTCGACCTCGACGCTTTCGTGGTGCGCAAGGAGTCGAAGGCGCACGGCCTGCAGCGCCGCATCGAGGGCCCGGACGTGGCCGGCCGCCGCGTCGTCGCGGTCGAGGACACCTCGACCACGGGCGGCTCGGTGCTCACCGCGGTGAGCGCGCTCAAGGAGGCCGGTGCGGAGGTCGTCGCCGTCGCCGTGATCGTCGACCGCGACACCGGCGCGCGTCAGGTGATCGAGGAGGAGGGCCTGCCCTACCTCTACCTGTACGGGCTCGAGGACCTCGGGCTCGCCTGAGCCGACGTTGACCTCGGCTCGCTAGGGTGACCCGCATGCGAGGGATCACATCGGTGCGCGTCGGTGCGGGTGCGCTCGCCGGTCTCGCGGCGTTCGCGTGGATCGCGGGCGGCGGGCCGTTCGACCTCGCGCTCGTGGTCGTGGGCGCCGTCGTCGCGGGCCTGATCGCCTGGGAATGGTGGTCCCGCACGCGGCACGCGGGCGAGGCGGAGCGCTTCGCCGCGACCCACGGGTGGGAGCACACCCCTCGCACCGCGGCGTACTCGACGCGGTTCGCGGGCCACCCGTTCGACCTCGGCGGCACCTCGGTGCGCCAGGAGGACGTGCTGCGCGGCGCGTACGGCGGCGTGCGCTGCGCGACGTTCACGCACATCGTCGAACGCCAGCGCGACGGCGAGCGGACCTCCGCCCAGGTGTTCCAGGTGACCCTCGCGGAGCTTCCGGTGCGGCTGCCGCGCCTCGACATCGTCCCCGAGTCCGCGGCCAGCCGGGTCGCGCAGATGCTCGGAGGCGTCGACATCGAGGTCGAGTCGCACGCGTTCAACGCGCGCTGGCGGGTCATCTCGCGCGATCGCCGCTACGGCCACGACGTCATCGACCCGCGCATGATCGAACGCCTGCTCGCGGACGATGCGCAGGGCAGGTCGATCCGCATCGACGGCGGAGCGGTGCTCGTGTGGAGCGCGGGCCGGGAGGGCGTCGGCTCGCTCGCCGCCCGCCTCGGCGTCGTCTCCGGGATCGCGCGCCGCATCCCGGCGCACGTGCTGCGCGCCTATGCGGACGCCGGCCACGGCGTGAGGGATCCCGAGGCGCCGCTGAGCGGGCCCGCCTGGGCGACCACGCCGGGCGTGCTCAACTCGGGGCGCTACACCGGCATCGGCGTCGACGCCGACGGCGACGGGCGCGAGGACTGGCGCGCCGCCCCGTGGGACGCGGACCCGCCGCGCGCGTGATCCTGTCCCCCGCTGGCGAACCTCGCTAGAGTCGCGCAGAGACGTCAGGAGAGACACATGTGGGAATGGATCCTCATCGCGCTCGTCGTGATCCTCGTGATCGTGGCGCTGTGGGCCGTCGCGGCCTACAACGGGCTCGTCCGGCTGCGGAACCTGGTCCAGGAGGCCTGGCGTCAGATCGACGTCGAGCTGCAGCGCCGGCACGACCTCATCCCCAACCTCGTCGAGACGGTCAAGGGGTACGCGAAGCACGAGGCGAGCACGCTCGAGGCGGTCACGCAGGCCCGCACCATCGCCGCGGCGCCCGGGTCCTCGCCCGCCGAGCAGGCGGCGCAGGAGAACGTGCTCACCCAGGCGCTGGGACGCCTGTTCGCGGTGGCGGAGGCCTACCCCGACCTCAAGGCCAACCAGAACTTCATGCAGCTCCAGCAGGAGCTCACCAACACCGAGGACCGCGTCGCCGCCGGCCGCCGCTTCTACAACGCGAACGTGCGCTCGCTCAACACCCGCATCGAGACGTTCCCCACGGTGATCATCGCGAACATGTTCGGCTTCACGCGCGAGGAGTACTTCGAGACGCAGGACGCCGCGCGTCAGGCGCCGAACGTGCAGTTCTGATGCTGCCCGACCCGTTCGGCGCGGCGGGTGCGCTCCTCGGCGGCGCCTTCGTGGTGTTCCCGCTGATCTTCCTCGGGGTCGTCGCGCTCATGGTGGTCCTCGCGGTGCGCGGGTTCCGTGCGTCGCGGAGGCGTCGCGACGCGATCTCCGCGACCGTCGCCGCGCATCACCTGGGCCACCTGGCCGAGGACCCGTCGCGGACCGCGTACTTCACCAGCCCGCCGTTCGGGATCGGGCGCCGGCGCCGCGCTCGCGACATCGTGTGGGGGACGATGGGCGGGCGTCCCTTCGAGACCTTCGCCTACTCGTACGAGACCGAGAGCCGCGACGGCGAGGGACGCACGACCACCACGACGCACTCGTTCCAGGTGACGTGGGTGCCGCTGCCCGTCGCGCTGCCCACCATGCGCCTGACCGGGGACAACGCGGTGCTCCGCGCCCTGGGGAGGCTGGGCGCTCGCGATCTCGACACCGAGTCCCACGAGTTCAACCAGCGCTGGAAGGTGTGGGCCGACGACGAGCGCGTGGCGCATGCGATCCTCACGCCGCGCGTGATCGCGCGGCTGCTCGGCGACGACCTGGCGGGCCGGGCCTTCGTGATCGAGGGGTCGGCGATCCTCTCGTACGCGACGTCCGCGAGCGACCTCGCGGAGCTCCCGCTCGTGGTCGGGGCGCTCTACGACCTGGTCGACGCGATCCCCGCGTTCCTGCTCGAGGGTCCTCGCGAGGCGGGACCGGCGGCGGGCGGTCCCGTCGGGTAGCTGCCCGCTGCGCGACGCCGCGTCGCGATGCTCGCTCTCCCGCGTGCTTCACACCGCGCTGAAACAAGGTTGCGGCCGGGATGGCTTCCCCGCCTGCCGACACGCGGACGCGCCCGTGCCGAGGGCCTGTTTCACCACCGGGTGAACAACCTGCACACGAGTCGCACACCGACGGCCGCAACCCGCGCCCGCGCGGCCGGCCAGCACCGCCGCCGCCGCGCTGGGAGGATGGCCGCATGACCGTCACGCTCGGCACCCCGCTGACCCCGCACGCGACCCGTGCCATGCTCCTCGGCTCGGGCGAGCTCGGCAAGGAGGTCGCGCTCGAGCTCGTGCGCCTCGGCGTCGAGGTCATCGCGGTCGACCGCTACGCCGGCGCGCCGGCGATGCAGGTCGCGCATCGTGCCCGGGTGGTCGACATGCTGGATCCCGGCGCGCTCCGCGAGGTGATCGACGTCGAGCGCCCGCACGTGATCATCCCGGAGATCGAGGCGATCGCGACCGACGTGCTCGCCGCCGTGGAGGGCGCCGGCCTCGCGACCGTGATCCCCACCGCGCGCGCCACGATCCTCACGATGGATCGCGAGGGCATCCGCCGCCTCGCCGCCGAGGAGCTCGGGCTGCCCACGTCCCCCTACCGCTTCGTCGACACGCGGGACGGGCTCGTGGCGGCGGTCGCGGAGCTGGGCATGCCCGTGGTGGTGAAGCCCGTGATGTCCTCGTCGGGGAAGGGGCAGTCCGTCATCCGCACGGCGGCCGACGTCGACGCCGCGTGGACGTACGCGGTCGAGGGCGGACGTGCGGAGGGCAGCCGCATCATCGTCGAGGGGTTCGTCGACTTCGACTACGAGATCACCCAGCTCACGGTGCGCCACGCCGGCGGCACCACCTTCCTGCCGCCGGTCGGGCACACGCAGGTGGACGGCGACTACCGCGAGTCCTGGCAGCCGCAGCCCATGTCCGAGGCCGCGCTCGCCGAGTCGCGACGCATCGCCGGTGCGGTCACGGGGGAGCTCGGAGGCCGCGGCGTGTTCGGCGTGGAGCTGTTCGTGCGCGGCGACGAGGTCATCTTCTCCGAGGTCTCGCCCCGTCCGCACGACACGGGGCTGGTCACGCTGGCGTCGCAGGACCTCAGCGAGTTCGCGCTCCATGCCCGCGCGGTGCTCGGCCTGCCGGTGCCCGAGGTGATGGCGCTCGGACCCGCGGCCTCCTGCGCCGTCCTCGCCGAGGGCACCGGCATCCCCGTGTTCTCCGGGGTGGACGATGCGCTCGCCGCGCCGGGCACGGACCTGCGGCTCTTCGGCAAGCCTCGCGTCGACGGCCGCCGTCGCGTCGCGGTCACCGTCGCGCGCGGCGAGGACGTGGACGAGGCACGCGCCAAGGCGCGGGCCTCCGCGGCCGCGCTGCGGGTCGCGCTCGCCGAGGGCTGAGGCGCGCCCCGACGCCCGCGGTTGGTAGCGTCGGCCGGGTGACTCACGCGACGCTCGAGGTCCGCGACCTCTCCCACCGGTTCGGCGATCGACAGGCGCTCGACGGGGTGACGTTCGAGGTGAGGCCCGGCCGGCTCACCGGCTTCGTGGGCGCGAACGGTGCCGGCAAGACGACCACGATGCGCGCGATCGTCGGGGTGCTCGCGCCCGATTCCGGTCGCGTGACCTTCCGCGGCGAGCCGATGACGCTCGACGTGCGCCGCCGCATCGGGTACATGCCCGAGGAGCGTGGCCTCTACCCGAAGATGAAGGTCGCGGAGCAGCTCGTCTACCTGGCGCGGGTGCTCGGGGTGCCGCGGGAGACGGCGCGCGCCCGCGCGCGGGAGCTCCTCGAGGCGCTCGGGCTCACCGAGCGCGCCGAGGACCTCCTCCACACGCTGTCGCTGGGCAACCAGCAACGCGTCCAGGTCGCCGCGGCGCTCATCCACGAGCCGGAGGTGCTCATCCTCGACGAGCCGTTCTCGGGGCTGGACCCGATCGCGATGGACGCCATGGCGGAGCGGCTGCGGGCGCGCGCCGAGGCGGGCGTGCCCGTGCTGTTCTCGAGCCACCAGCTCGACCTGGTCGAGCGGCTCTGCGACGACCTGGTGCTCATCCATGAGGGCCGCGTGGTCGCGGCGGGCGAGGCGCGCGCGCTCCGCGAGGAGCGCGCCGGTCGGCGCTATCGCGTGGTGGTCGACGGCAGCCCCGGATGGGCGCCCGTGCTCGCGGGCATGACCGTGGTCGAGGCGGGGGAGCGCGGCACCGTCGTCGACCTCGACGAGGCGGCCGACCCCCAGGCGCTGCTCGCGGCCGCCCAGCAGGCCGGACCCGTGGGCCACTTCTCGCGCGTGCTTCCCTCGCTCGCGGACCTGTTCGCGGAGGTGGCCCGATGAGCGCCTCACGCACGGACCTGATCCGGCTCGTCGCCGGTCGCGAGGTCGCGGTCAAGCTCCGCGACAAGGGCTTCATCGCGTCGACGCTCGTCTTCGTCGCCGTGATCGTCATCGCCGTCGTGGTGCCGGCGCTCCTCGAGGGCGACACCCCCGAGTACACGGTCGCCTCCACCGTGGAGGCCCGGACGGTGGCGGACACCGCCGCCGCGATCGGCGCCGCGGGCGGGCTCGGGCTTCCCGAGGCGACCATCACGGTGGTCGACTCCGACGACCCCGCGGATGCGGTCGCCGATCCGGAGGTCGCCGCCGCGCTGTCGGTCGACGCGGACGGAACCGTCGTCGTGACCGCCGTGGACGGGGTGCCGGGCGCGCTCGAGGAGCTGGTCGGCGCCGCATCGGCGACGGTCGCCGCGCAGGTGGTGGCCGCCGACGCGGGGCTGAGCCCGGACCAGGTCGCGGCCCTGACGAGCCCGACGCCGCCGCGGGTCGACCTGCTCGAGCCGCGGCCCGACCAGCCGGTGCCACCCGAGCTCGTCATCGTGATCTTCGGCTTCATGTTCTACTTCACGGTGCTCACGTTCGGCATCGCGATCGCGCAGTCGGTGGTCGAGGAGAAGTCCTCTCGCGTGGTCGAGATCCTCGTGGCGGCGGTGCCGATCCGCTGGCTGCTCGCCGGCAAGGTGCTCGGCAACGCGGTGATGGCGCTCGGGCAGGTGGTGCTCATCGTGGGCGCGGGCCTGCTCGGCGCGCGCGCGATGGGTCAGGGCGAGATCGTGTCGCAGGTGCTCGTGGTGAGCGGGTGGTTCCTCGCGTTCTTCGTCCTCGGCTTCCTCATGCTGGCGTGCCTGTGGGCCGTCGCGGGCTCGCTCGCGTCGCGCGTCGAGGAGCTGCAGTCCACGACGCTGTACATGCAGATCGCGGTGATGGTGCCGTTCTTCAGCGCGATCCTCATCCAGGATGAGGGACCGCTGCGGGTCGCGCTGTCGTACTTCCCGCTCACGGCGCCGCTCATGATGCCCGCGCGGGTGGTGACCGGCGATGCGGCGGCATGGGAGCCGTGGGCGGCGATGGCCGTGGTCGCGCTGACCGCGCTCGGGCTCGTGGCGATCGGCGCGCGCCTGTACGCGGGCTCGGTGCTCAACACGTCGGCGCGCACCAAGCTCGGCGGCGCCTGGGCCGCGGGCGGACGCGCGTGACCGGCGCCGATGCGGCCGACGGCGACCGGGCTCCCGCGCACGGCGTGGGTCCCTGGGAGGGCCCGCTCCCCGCGGACACGCGGCTCGATCCCGAGCTGCTCGCCCACGGCGACCGGCGCAACGTGGTCGACCGCTACCGCTACTGGCGGCACGAGGAGATCGTGACCGACCTCGACGAGCGCCGGCACCCGTTCCACGTCGCGATCGAGAACTGGCAGCACGACCTCAACATCGGCTCGGTGGTGCGCACGGCGAACGCGTTCCTCGCGCGCGAGGTGCACATCGTCGGCAACCGGCGCTGGAACCGGCGCGGCGCGATGGTGACCGACCGGTACCAGCACATCCGCCACCACCCGACGGTGGACGACCTCGCGCGCTGGGCGGCGCAGGCGGGGCTGCCGGTCATCGGCATCGACAACCTCCCGGGCTCTGTGCCGCTTGAGACCTACGCGCTGCCGCGTGCGTGCGTCCTGGTCTTCGGGCAGGAGTCGGTGGGGCTGTCCGATGCGATCCGCGACGCGTCGACCGCGACCCTCGCGATCGGCCAGTACGGCTCGACGCGGTCCATCAACGCGGGCGCCGCGGCCGCGATCGCGATGCACGCCTGGATCCGGCTGCACGGCGACGTCGCGGCGGGGCATCGGGGGTGACGGGCGGCCCGGAAGGGCCTGCCAACCGGGACCTTCGCCACCACCGGTGTGGCGAAATCTGACAGAATGGCTGGCGGTTCCATCCGCACAAGCTCAGGAGTTACCCATGGCTATCGCCACCACCGAGTCCTACGCCGCGATGCTGGACGCCGCCAAGGCCGGCGGCTACGCGTTCCCCGCGATCAACATCACGTCGTCGTCGTCCGTCACCGCCGCCATCCAGGGCTTCGCGGAGGCCGAGTCCGACGGCATCATCCAGGTCTCCGTCGGTGGCGGTCAGTACGCCTCCGGCTCGACCATCAAGGACGCGGTGGTCGGCTCGCTCGCGCTCGCGGCCTATGCCCGCGTGGTCGCCGAGAAGTACGGCGTCACCATCGCGCTGCACACGGACCACTGCCACAAGGTGTACCTCGAGGAGTGGCTGAAGCCGCTGCTCAAGCTCGAGGCCGAGTCGATCGCCTCGGGCAACGGCCCCATCTTCAACTCGCACATGTGGGACGGCTCGTCCGTGCCGATGGACGAGAACCTCGCGATCGCCGAGGAGCTCCTCGAGCTGTCGCAGGCCGCCGACACGATCCTCGAGATCGAGATCGGCGTCGTCGGAGGCGAGGAGGACGGCCACTCGGCCGAGGTCAACGACAAGCTCTACTCGACCCCCGAGGACGGCATCGCGACCATCGAGCGCCTCGGCCTCGGCGAGCGCGGCCGCTACCTCACCGCCATGACCTTCGGCAACGTGCACGGCGCGTACAAGCCCGGCGCCGTCAAGCTGCGCCCGGAGATCCTCGGCGACATCCAGGCCGCCGCTGCCGCGAAGTTCGGCAAGGAGAAGCCGTTCGACCTCGTCTTCCACGGCGGCTCGGGCTCGACGGCCGAGGAGATCGCGACCGCGGTCTCGCACGGCGTCATCAAGATGAACATCGACACGGACACGCAGTACGCATACACGCGTCCCGTGGTCGACCACATGATGAAGAACTACGACGGCGTCCTCAAGGTCGACGGCGAGTGGGGCAACAAGAAGGCCTACGACCCGCGCGCCTGGGGCAAGCTCGCCGAGGCCGGCATGGCGGCCCGCGTGGTCGAGGCGTGCCAGCAGCTCGGCTCCGCCGGCAAGAAGATCTAAGTCCGAGATTCGGCAGGCGCGAGCCCCGATCGGTCGGACCGGCTGATCGGGGCTCGTGTACGTTCGGCTGCGTACAAGGCCGGCACCAAGCCCCCGGCATGAACCGGGGTGAGGGGAGAGGGCACGATGCCCGGAGCAGTGATCGTCGGAGCCCAGTGGGGCGATGAGGGCAAGGGGAAGGCGACCGACCTCCTCGGCTCGCGAGTCGACTACGTCGTGAAGTTCAACGGCGGCAACAACGCCGGGCACACGGTGGTGATCGGCGACCAGAAGTTCGCGCTGCACCTGCTCCCCTCGGGCATCCTCACGCCCGGCTGCACGCCGGTGATCGGCAACGGCGTCGTGGTCGACCTGCGCGTGCTCTTCCAGGAGCTCGACGCGCTGAACGAGCGCGGCGTCGACACCTCCGACCTTCTCGTCTCGAACGCGGCGCACGTCATCGCCCCGTACGCGCGCACCCTGGACAACGTGACCGAGCGCTTCCTGGGCAAGCGCAAGATCGGCACCACGGGCCGCGGCATCGGCCCCGCGTACGCCGACAAGATCAACCGCCTCGGCATCCGCGTGGGCGACCTGTTCGACGAGACGGTGCTGCGCGACAAGATCGAGGGCGCGCTGGTCGCGAAGAACCACCTGCTGGTCAAGGTCTACAACCGCCGCGCGATCACCGTCGACGAGGTCGCCGACGAGCTGCTGGCGTACCGCGACCGCCTCGCGCCGCACGTCACCGACACCTCGCTGGTGCTCAACAACGCCCTCGAGGCCGGCGAGACCGTCCTCTTCGAGGGCGGCCAGGCGACGATGCTCGACGTCGACCACGGCACCTACCCGTTCGTCACGTCCTCGTCCGCGACCGCGGGCGGCGCGTGCACCGGGTCCGGCGTGGGCCCGACCCGCATCGACTCCGTCATCGGCATCGCGAAGGCCTACACCACGCGTGTGGGTGAGGGCCCGATGCCGACCGAGCTGCTCGACACGTGGGGCGACCGCCTGCGCGACGTGGGTCACGAATTCGGCACCACCACCGGCCGTCCGCGCCGTTGCGGCTGGTACGACTCGGTCATCACGCGCTACGCCTCCCGCATCAACGGACTCACGGACATCGTGCTCACCAAGCTCGACGTGCTCACCGGCATCGAGGAGATCCCGGTCGCGGTCGCGTACGACGTCGACGGCGTCCGCCACCAGGACCTGCCGCTCGACCAGGCGGCGTTCGCGGCGGCCGAGCCGGTCTACGAGACGTTCCCGGGCTGGGACGAGGACATCACGGGCTGCCGCGAGTTCTCGGACCTTCCGCAGACCGCGCAGGACTACGTCAAGGCCGTCGAGGAGCTGAGCGACTGCAGGATCTCCACCATCGGCGTGGGTCCGGGTCGCGACGAGATCATCCAGATCAACGACCTGCTCCACGCCCGCTGAGCCCGACCTCCGCGAGCCACGCCGCCACGGACTCTCCTCCGCCGTCGTTGATGCTGTACCACCGCCACGTGCCGTCGGGCCGGTGGTCGACGAGCTCCGCGCGCGCGAGCACTCCGAGGTGCTGCGATGCGCGGGCGGGTGAGATGCCGAAGGCGGCCTGAGCGGACAGGCTCAGGTCGCCCGCGTGCGTCCCTCCGGGCACGAGCCAGTCGATCATGGCGAAGCGCACCGGGTGGGCGAGCGCGGCGAGCGCGGTGAGCGGGCTGTCCATGGCGTGACGCTACGGCGGGACATGTCGGGGAATGGACCGGGCTCGGGTCCTGCTGTGGAGAACCGCACGCATGGGTGGGCTGTGGGCGTCGCGTGGCGCGTGGGCCGGTGCTCCCCGATCGAGTCCGTCAGCGCAGGCTGAAACACGGCCGCACGGCGCGTTGCCGCCACGTGTGGCGGCAGATCCGACGTGGTCGTGCTTGACGCTGACATGAAGCTCCCGGTCGGGAGTGCGTGGGGGTGCGCGTGGCGGCGGCGCCCCTGGTGCGCTGGTTCGGCCACGGTTGACGTTCTCGGAAGAGAGGTGGCTGCCGCGCGCAGTCACGGACGCGCAAGTACAGCCGACCCGCCTCTCTGGGCACCCGAATTCTCCTCTTTCGCAGTAAATGTGGCGTAGATCACATTCCCACTGCTAGCGTGCGCGATAGGGCCATGCCCGGCGGGGAAGCAGAGGGCGAGCCCGCATCGTCTGAGGGGACACTTCGATGAAGAAGTTGCTGCTGTGCGCGCTCGTGGCGGGCGCGTTCGTGTTCGGCACGGCGGGCGCCGCCGGGGCCACGACGGTCGCACCGACCGACATCGCTGGCTGGAAGTCCGGCAACGCCGAAGCCGAGTGCGCGGCGATCGGGGACTTCCAGTACGCCTACAAGTTCGACGAGAAGAAGGACGCGAGCGGCGCGACGTACTTCGACCTGGCGGCGGACGCCTCGTTCGACGACGGTCACGTCAACCACCTCGCGCTTACCGCGCTCGACGCGAAGGGCGGGAGTGTGAGCTTCTCGGCCTCCGCACCGATCGGCGCAGTCATCGTCAAGGGCGGCACCCACGCGAACGTGTACGGCTACGCGCCGCAGGCGTCCGCGGACAGCGCACTCACGACCGCGCTCAACGTCAAGAGCGGCAAGGCCTACGGCGTCAGCCACATCACCTTCTGCTGGAACCCGCAGCCTGAGGTACCCGACACCGCGCCTGCCTGGGGCGACGGCACCCGCTACGTGGAGCTCGACTGGGCGATGTTCAGCAAGCCGCGCTACTGCGGCTGCACCACCTCGCAGGCCATCGACCTCATCGCGGCCGAGACCATCGACGTCGGCGACATCACCGTCACCAAGCACTACCCGCGCAACGCGCCTGCCTACATGACCGTCCACATCGTGCTTGCGGACGGCTACGTCTTCTCTCCGGACGACGCGGTCAACCTGTCCATCCAGTCCTACAAGACCACGCCGGAGGGAACCGCGCCGGTGGTGGACGACTTCGAGACGCAGGTGCACATCGACGGCGCCGAGGCGACGCTCACCGTGCCTCACGCCTCCTACTACGGGATATACGCGGTGATCGCGGGCAACTTCGACTGACGCGCCCTGCCTCGCATGGGGGAGACCGGGGGCCGCATCCGTGAGGGTGCGGCCCTCGCCATGCGGGCACTCGGGCGGCACCGCCTAGACTCGCTCGCGTGATCATCCTCCTGATCGGCACCGGCGCGCGCGAGCACGCCCTCGCCCGCGCCCTGTCCCTCGACCCCGCCGTCACGCAGCTGCATGCCGCGCCTGGCAACCCCGGCATCGCCACGCTCAGCACCGTCGACGGCGCTCCGGTGACGATGCACGGCGTCGACGCGCTCGACCCGGTCGCGGTCGCCTCGCTCGCGGCCGCTGTCAAAGCGGACCTCGTCGTGGTCGGCCCCGAGGCTCCCCTGGTCGCGGGCGTCGCGGACGCGGTGCGCGGCACGGGCATCCCCGTCTTCGGACCGAGCGGCAAGGCCGCGATGCTCGAGGGCTCGAAGGCGTTCGCCAAGGAGGTCATGGCCGCCGCGAACGTCCCGACGGCCGAGCCGCGCGTGTGCCGCACCTCCGCCGAGCTCGAGGACGCGCTCGACGCCTTCGGCGCGCCCCATGTGGTCAAGGACGACGGCCTCGCGGCGGGCAAGGGCGTGGTCGTCACGTCGGACCGCAAGGAGGCCCTCGCGCACGGCGAGGCGATCATCGACGCCGGCGGCGTGGTGGTGATCGAGGACTTCCTCGACGGCCCCGAGGTCAGCCTGTTCTGCCTGTGCGACGGCGAGACCGTGGTGCCGCTGCAGCCCGCCCAGGACTTCAAGCGCGCGCTCGACGCGGACCAGGGCCCCAACACCGGCGGCATGGGCGCCTACTCGCCGCTGCCGTGGGCACCCGCGGACCTGGTCGACGAGGTGGTGCGCGACGTCGCGCAGCCGACCGTCGACGAGATGGCCCGCCGCGGCACGCCGTTCATCGGCGTCCTCTACTGCGGCCTCGCGCTCACTTCCAAGGGCACGCGCGTGGTCGAGTTCAACGCGCGCTTCGGCGATCCCGAGACCCAGGTGGTGCTCGCGCGCCTCGCGACGCCGCTCGCCGGCGTCCTGCTCGCGGCGGCCGAGGGCCGTCTCGCCGAGCTCCCGCCGCTCGAGTGGCGGGACGATGCCGCCGTCACCGTCGTCGTCGCGGCACAGAATTATCCGGACACCCCGCGCAAGGGCGACCCGATCACCGGTATCGAGGCCGCCGAGCAGGTCGACACCGTGCACGTGCTCCACGCCGGCACCGCGACCGATCACACGGGCACGCTCCTGAGCAACGGCGGACGCGTGCTGTCCGTGACAGCGCTCGGCGCGACGCTCGCCGAGGCCCGCGAGCGGGCCTACCAGGGCGTCGACAGCATCGTCCTGCCGGGAAGCCACCACCGCACCGACATCGCGGCGAAGGCCGCGGAGGAGGCGAGCGCCTGATGCCCGGCCACGCGACCCCGCCCGCGCACCTCGAGCTCGAGGGCTGGCGCCACGTCTACAGCGGCAAGGTCCGCGACCTCTACGAGCCGGCCGCGCCGCACCCGCGCGGCGACGTGGTGCTCGTGGTCGCCTCCGACCGCATCAGCGCGTACGACTGGGTGCTGCCGACCGAGATCCCCGGCAAGGGCGGCATCCTCACCGGCCTGAGCCTGTGGTGGTTCGACCAGGTCATCGACATCGTCGCCAACCACACCGTCGAGGCGCCCGTCCCGACCGAGGTCGAAGGTCGCGCGATGGTCTGCAAACGGCTCGACATGTTCCCCGTCGAGTGCGTCGCCCGCGGCTACCTCACGGGTTCGGGCCTGGTCGAGTACCGCCAGAGCGGCACGGTGTGCGGCATCCCCCTGCCCCCGGGCCTGGTCGACGGGTCGCGCCTGCCCGAGCCGATCTTCACCCCCGCGACCAAGGCCGCGGTGGGCGAGCATGACGAGAACGTCGACTTCGACGCGGTGGTCGCGCTCATCGGCCTCGAGGACGCGACCGCGCTGCGCGATCTCACCCTGGCGCTCTACACGCGCGCCCACGAGATCGCGGCCGCCAAGGGCATCATCCTCGCCGACACCAAGTTCGAGTTCGGTCGCGACGGCTCCGGCGCGATCATCCTGGGCGACGAGGTCCTCACGCCCGACAGCTCCCGCTTCTGGCCCGCCGACGAGTGGGAGCCCGGCCACGCCCAGCCCAGCTACGACAAGCAGTTCGTGCGCGACTGGCTGACCTCCGCGGAGTCGGGCTGGGACAAGAGCTCGGACGTCGCGCCGCCGGCCCTGCCCGCGGAGGTGGTCGAGCGCACGCGCGGCCGCTACCTCGAGGCCTTCGACCGGCTGGCGAAGCACTGACCGCGCCCACGGAGGCCCGCACCCAACGAATCGGCGACCAGGCGCGTCCTACCAGCATGGGACGCATGCCGGTGGTGGCGATGGTGGCGGTGCTCGGTGCGCTGGTGCTCGGCACGCTGCTGAGCGCGTGCGCGCAGTCGCCCGACCCCGGCGACGGCGGCGTGGAGTACGGCGAGACGCTCGACCTGGGCGTCCCCGGCCCGTTGATGGAGACGGTCGAGGGTGTCGCCGGCTACCCCGCGTGCGGCAACGAGCCGATCGAGCACGACGGCACCACGTGGTATCCGTTCGAGCCGGCGAACCTCGACGCGTTCCCGGAGGTCGTGGCGATGGCCGCCGTGGGCGGCGGCATGGGCGGCGGGACGATGCGCATCGTCCTGCCCGCGGTCGCGGCGCCCGGTCCCGGGGACGACGTGGGCACGCTCACCGTCTACGAGGGCGGGCTTGCGCACTGGATCTCCGACAGCGGCGAGCTCGAGACATGGCTCACCGACCGCCGCCTCACCTACGACTGGGTCTGCTGACCGCTACGCGTGGCTCTCGGTCTGGAGCTCGCGCTTCTGGACCGTCGCGACCGACGGCACGCCCCAGCCGCGCGTGAGCGACAGGGCGCGCAGCGCGAGGATCACCAGCAGGGCGACCCAGAACACGGCCAGCGGCGGCAGGCCCAGCGCCCACATCGCCCAGAACGTGAACGCGCCGCCCAGCGCGGCGGTCGCATAGAGCTGCCCGTTCCAGAACACCTCGGGGACCTGCGCCGCGAACAGGTCGCGCAGGATGCCGCCGCCCACGCCGTTGGCGACGCCGACGATCATCGCGGCCACCGGGCTCGCGCCCGCGTCGAGCGCGATGCCCGTGCCGATGACCACGAAGATCGCCAGCCCGAGCGCGTCCGAGTACTCGACGATGCGGTGGCGCGCGAAGGCGCCCAGGTCCCGCCGCCGCGCGAAAGGCGCGATGGCGAGCGCGGTCACGATGGCGACGACGACCAGCGTGGGGTTCTCGATCCAGAACACGGGCTGGCGGAGCAGGAGGTCGCGCATCGTGCCCCCGCCCACGGCCACGAGGCTTGCGAGCACCACGGCGCCCACCAGGTCCATGCGGCGTCGGCTCGCCGCGACCGCACCCGAGATCGCGAAGGCGACGGTGCCGAGGTACTCGAGCACGAGCCGCAGCGTGCCGAGCGCATGCTCGAGCAGCATGTCGGGCGCGACAGCGGTGATGAGGTGGTCCATGGGAGGCTCCGTTCGGGGGACCCTCAAGGGTATGCGACCTGCCTGCTAACGTGAGCGCGCACGGGACGTGGAGGGACCGAGGGGCACGGCATGCGAGCGGTGACGGCTGCGCTGATGACGGCGGTGCTGGCGACCGGGCTGGGCGGCTGCGCGCTGCTCGGCGTCGCGCAGGTCGCGAGCCTGCGGCTCGAGGTGGGGGAGTGCGTGGACAACCCGGTGCTCTTCGAGGAGGAGGCCGAGCAGGACGTCGAGACGCTGCCGCGCGTCGACTGCGCCGACCCTCACGACGGCGAGGTCTACCACGTCGAGGACGTCGAGTCGGACAGCCTCCCCGCCGACGTCGCCGAGACCGCGGAGCAGGCCTGCTACGAGGCCTACGAGGGCTTCGTCGGGATCGCCTACGAGGACTCGGTGTACTACTTCTCCGCGCTGTACCCGACGGAGGACTCGTGGCAGCTGGGCGACCGCCAGATCGCGTGCGTCATCACGGGCGACATCGACGTCAAGTTCGAGGGCTCGCTCGCAGGCGTGGGCGAGTAGCACGCGCCGGTAGACTTCCCGCATGGCCACGATCCTCGTCCACGTCATGCCCAAGCCCGAGATCCTCGACCCGCAGGGCAAGGCCGTCGGCGCCGCGCTCCCGCGCCTCGGCTTCGAGGGCGTCGCGCAGGTCCGCCAGGGCAAGCGCTTCGAGCTCACCATCGACGGCGAGGTGACCGATGAGGTCCTCGCGAAGGTGCGCGAGGCCGCCGAGACGCTGCTGAGCAACCCGGTCATCGAGGACGTCGTCGAGGTGACGGTCGCGCAGGAGCCGGCGTGACCGCGCGCATCGGCGTCGTCACCTTCCCGGGGACGCTCGACGACCGCGATGCCGCCCGCGCGGTGCGGCTCGCCGGCGCCGAGGCCGTCAACCTGTTCCACGCGGACGCCGACCTCAAGGGCGTCGACGCGGTGGTGCTGCCCGGCGGCTTCTCCTACGGCGACTACCTGCGCGCCGGTGCGATCGCGCGCTTCGCGCCCATCATGGAGAAGGTGGTCGACGCGGCCCACGGCGGCATGCCCGTGCTGGGCATCTGCAACGGCTTCCAGGTGCTGACCGAGGTCCACCTGCTGCCCGGCTCGATGATCAAGAACGAGCACCTGCACTTCATCTGCCGCGACCAGACGCTTCGCGTCGAGAACGCGGAGACGGCCTGGACGACCGAGTACCAGGATGGCGAGGAGATCGTCATCCCGCTGAAGAACCAGGACGGCCAGTACGTCGCGGACGAGTCGACGCTCGACATGCTCGAGGGCGAGGGCCGCGTCGCGTTCCGCTACGTCGGCTGGAACCCCAACGGCTCGCGCCGCGACATCGCTGGCATCACCAACGAGCGCGGCAACGTCGTGGGCCTCATGCCTCACCCCGAGCACGCGGTCGAGGCCGGCTTCGGTCCCGACTCGCGCGAGGCGGGCCGCACCGGCACCGATGGTCTGGCGTTCTTCACCTCGGCGATCAAGGGCCTGCTCGCGACCGCGTAGCCCGCCCGTTCCACCCGCACCACCCGCACCACCCGCACCGACCCCACCACCGGTCGCCACCCGAATGGGGCGCCTGTGGTCGCTTCCGAGAGGTCCGCGTCTCCCATGGGGCACTCACCGTCGGTCCTCACGGCGCTCGCCGATGCGGTGGCGACGGCCGCATCGTCCCTCACCCATCCGCTGCGCGTGGGGCTGGACGGCGCCGACGGCGCCGGCAAGACCACGATGCGGGGCGCGTTGGCGGCCGAGCTGCGCGGGCGCGGCGCGGACGTGATCGAGGCCAGCCTCGACGACTTCCACCATCCGCGCGCCCACCGCTACCGGCAGGGACGCGACTCGTGGCGGGGCTACACCGACGACGCGTTCGACCTGGCCCGCGCGCGCCGCGACCTGCTCGACCCGCTGGGTCCGGGCGGGAACCTGCGCTTCCGCACGCGCTCGCTCGACCTCGCCGCCGACCGCGAGGTCGACGATCCATGGCGGGAGGCGCGCGCCGACGCCATCGTGCTCGTCGACGGCGTCATGCTCCAGCGGCCCGAGCTCGCCGGGGCGTTCGACCGGGTGGTCCTCCTCGAGGCGTCCGAGCCCGAGCGGTACCGCCGCCTGGCGATCCGCGACGGCGCCGACCCGGAGCCGGAGGCCCGCGACAACCTGCGCTACACGCTTGCGCATCGTCACTACCGGGCGTTCTGCCGCCCGGTGGACCGCGCCGACATCGTGATCGACAACGAGGACGCCGCCGCGCCCCGCATCCTGACAGGAGCCCGACCATGATCACCGAGTCCGTGGTGCTGACCGTCAAGGCCGGCTACGAGGACGCCTACGAGCGGGCCTTCCGCGCAGCCTCCCCGATCATCGCCCGCCAGCGGGGGTATCGCGGCCACTCGCTCAAGCGAGGCGTCGAGGAACGGTCCACCTACCTGCTCACCGTCGAGTGGGAGAGTCTCGAGGACCACGAGCAGGGGTTCCGCGGCAGCGCCGACTATCAGGAGTGGCGTGCGCTGCTCCATGCGTTCTACGCCGAGGTGCCGCCCGTGCCGCACTACGGCGAGGACCTCGTGCCGCCCGCCGGCACGAGGACGCCCGAGCCCGACCCGACCGATGAGGACGCCGTCGCCCGCTTCTGGCAGCGCTGCCGCGCGGCCCTGGAGGGGCTTCCTGCGGACCGGCCCGCGGCGTGGGGCTTCGGAGCGACCCGGACGCAGGCGGACAGCCTGCTCGAGCTGGTGCTCGCCGGGGTGAAGACCGGCACGGCCTCCGCGCTGTGGGAGCTCGAGGCCGAGGGCGAGTCCGTCCCCGAGGCCGGCGAACTCAGCATCCTGCTCGACGGCGCCGGCATGCCGCAGGCGCTGATCGAGACCACCGCCGTGCGCATCGTGCCGTTCGACCGGGTCGACGCGGAGCACGCGGCGTCGGAGGGCGAGGGGGATCGCACGCTCGCGCACTGGCGCGAGGTCCACGAGCGGTTCTGGCGCACGTACGGGCGGATGACGCGGGCCTTCACCCCCGACATGCCGGTGGTGTGCGAGCGCTTCAGGCTGCTCCGCGTGGAGGCCGCCCCGCGTCCGTAGCGCCCTGTCAGGCCGCCGAGCCGACCGCGCCCGCACCCTCCGTGAGGCGCCCCGGCATGTACTGGTCGAAGTAGACGCGCGATACCAGCTCGCGCCTGCTCGCCACCCCTGCCTTGTCGAAGATCGACTTGAGGTGGTCCTGCACCGTGTAGGGCGACAGGTGGATCGCGGCGGCGATCTCCTTGGTGTCGGCGCCGCGGAGCACATGGGCGGTGACGTCCCGCTCGCGCGCCGTCAGCCCGAAGGCGTCGGCCACCAGGTCGATCACCTCCTGCGGTCGCGCCTCCTCGATGGTGATGACCACGTCGCCCGCCCGGTCGCCCGCCCCGCCCAGCGGCGAGGCGTGCAGCAGCAGCCAGATGCCCTCGCTGGTCCGGACGCGCGCCCGTGGCGTCTGATCGGTCTCGCCGCGGGCGAGCCTGCGCGCGGCACCGACCAGCGCGTGGACCATGGAGAGCGGGTCGCCGGCCGCGGGTGACGTGGCCAGCTGCTCGAGGTGGGTGGCGGCGCCCGCGCTCGCCTGGACCAGGCGATCCTGGCCGTCCACGATCATGACGGCCGGACCGGTCGGGCAGTCGCTGCGGACCGCGCCCACCTGGGCGAGCATCCCGATGCGGATGCCGCGGGTGAACGCGGGTGCCATCTCCGCGAGGAACGCGAGCTCGTCCGTGCCGAACGGCACGTCGTCGCTCCCGCGGAACACCGCCACGGCACCCCACGCGCCGTGGCGGTCGCGCAGGACGGTCCGTGCCTCGTCGTGGAAGTCGTAGTACGGGAGCATCACCTCGGCCATGCGGGCGGAGGACTCGACCGCGCCGTGCGTGACGTGATGCATGCCGACGGTGGCGGTGCCCTGCCGCACGAGCGTCTGGATCGATGTGGGGTCCGCGCCCCCGTACTCGATCTGCGCCCACTGGACGTCGGCCTCGTTGCGACCCGCGAGGGCGGAGAACTTCCAGCTGTTGGAGACCATCGCGGTCGCCGGGTCCAGGGTGGCGACGCAGCCGCCGACGATCGGGAGGGCGCGCTCGATGACATCGGCGGTCTCGTCGAGGAAGTGGTGAAGCGGCAGACCCGCGCGCGAGATGACGTCGATGTCGCTGCGGGCGCGGCCCAGCGCGAGCTGGGCGGACGTGGGGCTCGGCATGACACGAGTGTGCGCCTGTCCGGTTCGTCACGCTATCCCATAGTTCTGGGGGTGCGGAGAACCCCTCGACCACGGGATACCCCACGAGGGTGCCGACGGCGCACGCTGGTCGGCGTCCACCGGACCATCTCACATCGAAGGATCACCATCATGACCGTCCAGCACACCCTCGGCGCCGCTGCGGAGCTGCGCCACCTCCTCGGCGACCGCATCGTCCTTCCCGGCGACGCGGCGTACGAGGACGCGCGCCTCCCGTGGAACCGCGCGATCGACCAGCGGCCCTTCGCGGTCGCGCGCCCCGAGTCCGCCGAGGACGTGGTGGCCATCGTCCGTGCGGCCGCCGCGACCGGGCTGCGCGTCGCGCCGCAGTCGACCGGTCACGGCGCCGGCGCGCTCGCCGACTCCGACCTGTCGCGCACCATCCTCGTCTCGCTCGCGGGGCTGCGCGGCGTCACCGTGGACCCGGCGACGCGCACCGCGCGCGTCCTCGGAGGCTCCCAGTGGAACGATGTGCTCGCGCAGGCGGCGCCGCACGGCCTCACCGCGATGCACGGCAGCGCCGGCGACGTGGGCGTGGTCGGCTACTCGCTCAGCGGGGGCCTCTCCTTCTTCGCCCGCGCGCACGGCCTCGCGGTGAACGCGGTGCGCGCCGTCCAGATCGTCACGGCCGAGGGCCGCCTGGTCCGGGCGAGCGCGGAGGAGAACACCGAGCTCTTCTGGGCCGTCCGCGGCGGCTCGGGCGCGTTCGGCATCGTCGTCTCCATCGAGGTCGACCTGCTGCCCTACGCCGACCTGTTCGCCGGGATGCTGCTGTGGGACGTCTCCCGGGCGCCGGCCGTGGCGCACGCGTGGGCGGCGTGGACCCGGACCGCGCCCGAGAGCGTCTCGACGTCGCTGAGGATCATGCACTTCCCGCCGCTGCCCGAGCTGCCGCCGTTCCTCTCGGGACGCAGCGTCGTGGTGATCGACGGCGTGGTGCTCGCTCCGGACGATGCGGCGGCGGAGATCATCGAGCCGCTGCGGGTCCTCGCGCCCGGGCTGGACACGTTCGCGCGGATCCCCTCGGCCGGGCTGGTCCACATGCACATGGATCCCCCGGAGCCCACGCCGGCGGCCTCGACGGGAGCCATGCTCGCCTCGTTCGACGGCGAGGCCGTCGACGCCTGGCTCGCCGCGGCAACCTCGACCCCGGGACTGTCGTTCGCGGAGGTGCGGCACGTGGGAGGTGCGGCGGCGCGGCGCCCGGACGGCGCGGGTGCGGTCGGTTCGCTGGCGGGCGACTACCTGCTCGCCGGGATCGGCATGGTGCCCGTGCCCGACCTCGCCCCGATCGCACAGGCGGCCGTCCACGCGCTGGTGCACTCCATGGATGCCTGGCGGGCGCCCGCGCTCGCGCTCACGTTCATCGACGGGGACGTGGATCGCGAGCTCGGCTTCGGCGGCGCCGCCGCGCGCCTGCGGGAGCTCAAGGCGGTGTACGACCCGGCCGGCATGTTCGCGGCCGGACACCCCGTCGACTGACGCGCTGGAGCGCGCCGCATCGTCGCTTCAGGCGGCGACCGGAGCGTCGCGCCGGTCGCGGTGGTGCAGCAGCACCATCGCGCCGGCGCACATCGCGAGCGCGAGCGTCATGCCGTTCCCCAGGTAGGCGAAGCCGGTCGGAGTCACCGCGGCCACGGTCGCGGCCGCGGCGGCCCAGCCCCATCGGGCGCGGCGCACCAGGGCGATCGCCGCCGCCGAGCAGCCGAGGCCGACCGCCAGGCATGCGCCGACCAGGAGCCGCGCGCCCTCGTCGAGCTCCGTCCACGCCTCGAGCGTGAACCACGCCGCACACGTCGCGAGGGCGGCCGTGGAGAGCACGGCCAGCACCATCGATGAGCGCGCGAGCGAGGCGACCATGCGCGCGACCCTACTCGCGCATCGTCCCCGCTACAAGGCCGCCCGCGCGAGCCTGTCGCGAAGCTCGGCCAGGGCCACGAACGTGGTGTGGTTGAAGTCGGCCCCCAGCTGGTTGGGGATGGTGACCAGGAGGGTGTCGGCCGTCATGACGGCCTCGTCCTCGCGCAGCTCGCGCTCGAGCTTGTCGAGCCCGCCGACGTACGTCTTGCCGAAGGTCGACACCGTGTTGTCGATCTCTCCGATCTGGTCGCGGTTCGCGCCCATGAGGTCGCGCTCGAGGTAGGGGTGGAAGTACGTGTTCGTGAGGTCGTCGACGATGGGCATGATGCTGCGCGACACCGACACGCGCGGCGTGCCGGCGTGGTCGGCCTCCCGCCAGCCGGCGCGGAACGCCTCGATCTGGCGCGCCTGGACCACGCCGAGCGGCTCGCCCGTCGCCTCGAGGACCAGTGTCGAGGACATGAGGTGCATGCCGAGCTCGCCCGTGCGGCGGGCGGAGTCGATGCCGCCGGCGCCGTACCAGACGCGCTCCGCCAGTCCAGGGCTGTGCGGCGTGAGCGGGAGCAGCTCGCCGGCGCGGACGTGCGCGCGGGGGCCCGGCTCGGCGATGCCCGCGCCGGTGATCGCCTCGCGGAACGCCTCGATGCGCGCCGCCGCGTCCTCGACCGGCGTGACGCCCCACGCGAGCGGGTAGCCGAAGGTCGCGGGGCCGTCGGCGGCGGGCTCGGGGCTGCCGCGGCTCACGCCGAGCTGGAGCCTTCCGCCCGCGACCAGGTCCGCGGTCGCCGCGGCCTCCGCCATGTACAGCGGGTTCTCGTACCGCATGTTGATGACGCCCGTGCCGAGCTCGATGCGCGAGGTCCGCGCGCCCATCGCCGCGAGCAGCGGGAACGGGGAGGACACGCACTGCTCGAAGTGGTGCACGCGGATCCACGCGCCGTCCATGCCGGCGTCCTCGGCGGCCTCGGCGAGCCCGATGGTGTCCTGCATCGCCTCGCGGGCGGTCCGCACCTTCGAGCCCGGCGCGGCGGACCACCAGCCGAAGGACAGGAACCCCACGTTGCGCATGCTCATCCACCTGCTTCCCACCACCGCCACCCCCGGACAGTGGCAACGGACCTTGTCCCGACACGCCGGCGACCCGCCCATTCTCCCGCCCCGCCCGCGGCGTGTCGCGGCCAACTCCGTTGGCAGTGTCGGGGCGGGGGAGGCGGGTGGGGTGGCTAGCCTGTGCCCATGATCACCATCCGCCGGGTCGCCCCGGACGATGCGGACGCGCACCTGCTCTGGTCCGAGCAGCAGGCCGACCTGGCCCGTCGGTACGCCAGCCCCGACCTGGTGCTCGAGAGCTCCTTCCCGACCCTGGTGGCATCGCTCGTGGGGTACGCCGAGGACGGCGAGCCGGTCGCGAGCGTGGTCCTGCGCTGGTCGCCCTACCCGACCGGCGAGGGCTCGATCGAGATCAAGCGCCTCTGGGTGCGCCCCGCGCATCGCGGCCACGGCCACTCGAAGGTGATGATGGGGGCCGCCGAGGCGATCGCGCGCAAGGCCGGCGCCACGCGCATCGTGCTCGAGACCGGGACCGAGCAGCCCGAGGCGCTGGGCCTCTACGACCGCCTGGGCTACTCGCGCATCGTCCCCTACGGCGAGTACCGCTGCGAGCCCGACTCGGTCTGCTACGGCCTCGAGCTCCCGGTCCGCGTCCTGGTGCTCACCGGACCGATGGGGGCGGGCAAGACCTCGGTCGCGGAGTCGGCGCACTCCGTGCTCGCGCTGCGCGGCGCGCGCACCGCCTTCATCGACGCGGACACGCTGTGCGAGGCGTACCCCTCGCCGCCCGACGACATGGTCAACCAGGCGCTCCTCATGGAGTGCCTCACGGCGCTCGCGCCCGTGCACCGCCGCCACGGCTTCGGCCTCCTGGTGATCCCGCGCATCCTCGAGGACCCGGCCGACCGCGCCGCGCTCGCGCATGCGCTCGCCGGTCCGGGCGGCCCGGCGGAGGTCACGGTGGTGCGGGTGACGGCTCCCCTCGAGGAGCGTGTGGCGCGCCTGCGGCGCCGCGAGACCTCGGAGCGGTGGCTCGACTGGGCCGTGCCGCGCACCGCCGAGCAGGGCGACGAGCTCGAGGAGCTCGCGCTCGAGGACGCGGTGGTCGACAACGCGGGCCGCACGCCCGAGGAGTCGGCGGCCGAGGCGCTCGACGCGGTGGGCTGGTGACCGCGCTCCTCATCCGCGGCGGTCGGCCGTGGTCCGACGGCGGGTCGCTTGCGGGTGACGCCGTCCTGGTGGTCGGCGGTCGCATCGCGGCGGTCGGGGACGGCGACGCGCTCGCGGCGCGGGACGATGCGGCGGGCGCCGAGGTGATCGATGCGGCCGGCGCGCTGATCCATCCGAGCTTCGCCGACGCCCACGTGCATGCCGCGATGGCGGGCATCGAGGCGCTCGGCCTGGACCTCAGCGAGGCTCACGGGGCCCGGGCGTGCCTCGATCGCGTCGCCGCCTACGCCGCGGGCCACGACGGCCCGTGGATCGTGGGCGGCGGCTGGCACATGTCCGACTACGCGGGCGGCACCCCGACCGCGGTGGCGCTGGACGCGGTCACGGGCGATGTGCCCGCGTTCCTGGTCAACGCGGACCACCACGGGG
The DNA here is from genome assembly GCF_000971395.1 of Demequina iriomotensis. Classification (GTDB taxonomy): domain Bacteria; phylum Actinomycetota; class Actinomycetes; order Actinomycetales; family Demequinaceae; genus Demequina; species Demequina iriomotensis. The sequence goes on from NZ_BBME01000020.1 coordinate 32,291, forward strand.
CGTGGGTCAACACCGCGGCGCTGCGCGCGGCAGGGATCTCCGCGAGCACCCCCGATCCCGCCGACGGCCGCATCGAGCGCGACGCCGACGGGAGCCCGACGGGCACGCTCCACGAGGGCGCGATGGCGTTGGTGGAGCGGCACCTGCCTCCCGTGACGGCGGACGATGCGCGGGCCGGGCTGGCGGCGGCCGCCTCCACCCTTCACGGCTTCGGGGTGACGGCCTGGCAGGAGGCGATCGTCGGCGAGTACGGCGGCCACGTCGACGCGACGCCTGCCTATGCGACGCTGATCGGGGAGGGCGCGCTCGCGGCACGCGTCTCGGGCGCCCTCTGGGTGCCCCGCGACCTCACGGTGGACTCCGTGCCCGCGCTGGTCGCCCGCTTCGCGAGGCTGCGCGAGGCGAACGCCGCCGCCGGCTTCGACACGTCGACCGCGAAGATCATGGTCGACGGCGTCGCGGAGAACCGCACCGCCGCGATGCACGAGCCCTACCTGGTCCCGGGCTGCGACTGCGGCACGCGCGCCCCGCAGGTCGAGCGCGGCATCGCCTACTTCTCGACCCCGGTGCTGCGCGCCGTCACGGCGGCGCTCGCGGCCGCAGGCTTCGCGCTGCACTTCCACGCGATCGGCGACCGCGCGGTCACCGAGGCGCTCGACGCGGTCGAGGCGATCCCCGTGCCCGATCGCAACCGTCGCAGGCATCACGTCGCGCACGTCCAGGTGGTCGACCCGGTCGAGGTGCCGCGCTTCGCCGCGCTGGGCGTCACCGTCAACGCGCAGGCGCTGTGGGCGCGCCACGAGGACCAGATGACGGAGCTCACCGTGCCGATCCTGGGAGAGCGCCGCGCGGCGTGGCAGTACCCGTTCGGCTCGTTCCTCCGTGCGGGCGCGGCGCTGGCGATGGGATCCGATTGGCCCGTCTCGACTCCTGACCCGTGGCAGGCGATCCACACCGCGGTGACGCGCCAGGAGCCCGGGTCGGACGCGCCGCCGCTCAACCCGTCCGAGGCGCTCACGCTCTCCCAGGCGCTCCGCGCCTACACGGCGGGATCGCATGCGCTGCTGGGGCTCGAGGGTTCGGGGGTCCTCGAGGTAGGCGCGCGCGCCGACCTGTGCGTGGCGTCGCGAGACCCGTTCGCGGGCGCGCCCGAGGCCATCGCGAGCACCCGCACGGTGGTGACGGTGCTCGGCGGCGACGTGGTGGCGAGGTCCTAGGAGAGGCCCTCGTCGTCGTCCGTCTCGCACGAGTCGCCCGGCATGAGCTGGTAGCCGTAGGTGTCGCGCTCGACCTGGCTGATGATGCCGTTGTCGTAGAGCACCTCGAGGTCCTCGACCGTCGCGGGCTGCTCCGGGTCGACCGGGACGATGCTGAAGATCACCTGGGCGGTGGTGCCGGGCTCGATCACCGCGTCCGCGGGTGCCACGAGCCTGTCCAGCACGTCCTCGGTGTGCTCCCAGGCGTCGTCGGCGGGCCACCGCATCGACCCCACCGCCTGGTCGAGCGCGACGCCCTCGAGGTCGATGCCCGCGTCGATCGAGGCGACGTTGGTGCCCGAGCCGCGCACCTCGGTGACGGCGATCGCGTCGTCGCCCTCGTTGGCGAGCATGCTGCCGAAGTAGACCGTGGCGCCGGGCTCGAGCTCGAGCGCGCAGATCATCGGCGGCCCCTGATACTGACCCCCGCGCCCGCCTACGAGCGGCCCTCCCTCGAAGGGCGCGCAGCCTGCGAGCAGCCCGGCCAGCACCGCGGCCGCCGCGGCGGCCCCCACCCTGCGTCGTCGCATCGTCCCTGCTTCCCTCGGGCGTCCTGAGGGAAACCTAACGCGGCGACGCGCGACGCGCGCGCCCCCACTTGTGGGGACGCGTCATCCCGCGAGCGCGAAGCGCACGGCCGCGTCCGCGTGCAGCGCGAGCGCGTCGAGGTAGGGCGCGTCGACGTCGTCGGCCGTGAGCACCATGGGGATCTCGGTGCAGCCGGCGATGAGGCCCTGCGCACCCGCCGCGAACAGCTCGTCGGCGGCCTGGCGCATGAGCGCCCGTCCCGCATCGTCCACCACCCCGCGGGCGAGGCCGTCGTAGATGAGCGCGTGCACCTCGCTGAGGCGCGGCTCGTCCGGGACGAGCGCCTCGACGCCGCGCGCGGCCAGGCGCTCGCGGTAGAACGGCATGCGCATCGTGAAGCCGGTGCCGAGCAGGGCCACCCGCGAGAGCCCCGCGGTGCGCGCGGCGGCCGCGACCTCGTCGACGATGTGGATGACGGGGACCCCGGCGGCCTCCTGCACCTGGTCCGCGACCAGGTGCATCGTGTTGGCGCAGATGAGGATCGCCTCGGCGCCCCCGTCGGCCAGCCACCGCGCGTCACGCCCGAACGTGGCGGCGAGCCCGTCCCAGTCGCCCGCCGCCTGTGCGCTCTCGATCGCGGCCCACTCGTAGTGGCGGATGAGCAGGTCGGCGCTGGAGCCGGGGAGCGCGGCGGCGACGCCCTCGTGGAGCAGCCGCTCGTACTCGAGCGTCGAGTGCCAGGTGATGCCTCCGAGGAGGCCGATGCGGCGGGGCGAGGTGCGCATGACCCGACCGTACGCGGTGCGCGGGGTGCCGGGGGGTGGGACCCTGGCCCCATTCCCCGCGACGCAACGTTCCCTTACGCTGGAAACATGCAGATCGGCGAGCTTGCCGCGCGAGGCGGCGTCACGGCGAAGACCGTGCGGTACTACGAGAGCATCGGGCTCCTGGACGCGCCCGAGCGGCGCACCAACGGCTATCGCGACTACGGCGAGACGGCCCTCGAGCGGCTGCGCTTCATCCGCGACGCGCAGGCGTCGGGCATGACGCTCGCGGAGACCGGCGACATCCTCCACATGAAGGACCGCGGGGAGAGCACGTGCGAGCACTCGCGCGCGGCGCTCGAGCGCCACCTGCGCGACATCGATGCGCAGATCGCGAGCCTGCTGGCCGCGAAGGCGGAACTCACGGCCTTGGCGCGGCGCGCGGACGCGCTCGACCCTGCCGACTGCAACGATCCCAACCGCTGCCAGGTGCTCGCGCTTGACCTTCCAGCCCACGGGAAGGCCTAGCGTGACGGCATGAGCACCGACACGGCGCCCGCAGGCGCCCCCGAGACCCCCGAGCCGGCCGCGCCGGCCGCGCCGGCCGCCCCGCCCGCGGCCGTCGCGATCGAGCTGTCCGTGGGCGGCATGACCTGCGCCGGCTGCGCCACCGGCATCCAGCGCGGCCTCGCCGCCCTGCCGGGCGTGGGCGGGGCCGACGTCAACATCGCCACCCGCCGCGCGCGCGTGCTGCCCGACGGCACGCTCGAGCCCGCCGAGCTCGAGGACACGATGCGCGCCGCGATCACCGGCCTGGGCTACCAGGTGCTCACCCAGCGCGCGGGGGAGGGCGACGCCGCGCATCGTCCCGCCGCGAGCGGCCTCGACGCCCGCGCCGAGGAGGCCGAGGCGCAGGCCCGCAACGACACCCGGCGGATCGCCGGCTACCGTCGCCGGTTCCTCGTGGCCGCGGTGCTGTCGCTGCCCACGGTGCTCGTGTCGATGATCCCGGCGCTGCACTTCCCGGGCTGGGAGCTGGTCGCGGGCCTGCTCGCGACGCCCGTCGTGTGGTGGGCGGGCTGGCCGTTCCACGTCTCCGCCGTGAAGAGCCTGCGCCACGGCACCACCACCATGGACACCCTGGTGAGCCTGGGCACCGCGGTCGCGTGGACCTGGTCCGTCGCGACCCTGCTCGCGGGCGACCTGGGGCACGTGTACTTCGAGACGGGCGCCGTCATCGTCACGCTCATCGTGCTGGGCAAGTGGCTCGAGGTGCGCTCGACCGCGCATGCGGGCGACGCGATCCGGGCGCTCGGCGCGCGGCAGAGCGCGACCGTGGTGCTCGAGGACGGCACCGAGGTCCCACGCGCCGCCCTCGGCGTCGGGATGCGCTTCCTCGCGCGGCCCGGCGAGGCGATCGCCACGGACGGCGTGGTGGTCGAGGGCGAGGCCGCCGTCGACGCGAGCCTCGTGACCGGCGAGCCCGTGCCGGTCGCGGCGCGCCCCGGCGTCGAGGTGGTCGGCGGCACCATCGCGACCGACGGCGCGCTCACCGTCGAGGCGACGCGCGTGGGCGAGGAGACGATGCTCGCGCAGATCGCCCGCATGGTCGACGAGGCGCAGTCCGGCAAGGCTCGCGTGCAGCGGCTCGCGGATCGCATCGCCGGGATCTTCGTGCCCGTCGTGGTCGCGATCGCGGCGCTCACCGCGGCGGCGTGGCTCATGTGGACCGGCTCCGCCGTGGACGCCATGACGGCCGCGGTCGCGGTGCTCATCATCAGCTGCCCGTGCGCGCTGGGCCTCGCGACCCCCCTCGCGCTCATGGTCGGCACGGGCCGCGGCGCCCAGCTGGGCATCCTGGTCCGCGGCCCTCAGGCGCTCGAGGACGCGCGCCGGCTCCAGACCGTGGTGCTCGACAAGACGGGCACCCTGACCGAGGGCCGGATGGCCCTGGTCGCGACGCATGCCCCGGGCCTGGCGGACGATGCGGCGGGCACCCTGCTCGACGCCGTCGCCTCGGTGGAGGCGCGATCGGAGCATCCGGTGGCGCGCGCGATCGCGGAGTCGCGCGAGGCACGGGTCCCGCTCAAGGGCTTCCGGTCGACGCCCGGCCAGGGCGTGACGGCGACCGTGCAGCGGGCCGGCGTCGACGGCGCGCACGCCGATGTCACCGTCGGCTCGCGACGCCTGTTCGACAGCGTGCCCGCGGAGCTCGACGAGTGGGCCGTCGTGCGCGAGTCGCACGGCGAGACCGTGGTGCTCGCCGGCCGGGCCGCCCCGCTCGGGGGCGGCCTCCTGGGAGGCGCCGCATCGTCCACCCGTGCCCCGCTGGTCGCGGAGATGGCGATCGCGGTGCGCGACCGCGTCAAGGATTCCGCGCCCGAGGCCGTCGCCGCGCTGCGCGGCCTGGGCGTCGAGGTGGTCCTGCTCACGGGGGACAACCGGCGTGCAGCCGAGGCGGTCGGGACGGAGGTCGGCATCGAGCGCGTCATCGCCGAGGTGCTGCCCGGCGACAAGGAGGACGTGGTCCGGTCGCTCCAGGAAGGCGGCCGGCGGGTCGCGATGGTCGGCGACGGCGTGAACGATGCGCCGGCGCTCGCGCGCGCCGACCTGGGCCTCGCGATCGGGACGGGCGCGGACGTCGCGCGCGAGGCGTCCGACCTCACCATCGTCTCGGGCGATCCGCGCGCAGCGGCCGACGCCATCGCGCTGTCGCGGCGCACCTACGCGACGATCCGCGGCAACCTCGTGTGGGCCTTCGCGTACAACGTCGCGGCCATCCCGCTCGCGGCGCTCGGCGTGCTGGACCCCATGATCGCGGCGGCGGCGATGGGGGCGTCGAGCCTGTTCGTGGTGGGCAACTCGCTGTGGCTGCGGAGGTTCCGAGGGCTGCGGGGCTGAGGGGCCCAGCGCGATCCCTGCACCCCCCGCACCCGCGCCCGCGCCCCGGCACCCCGGCACCCCGCGCCCCCGTACCCCGGCACCCCCTCCGCAATGGGGCGCTGACGGTCGCGTTCGAGCCCTGGGCGCGTCCCATGGGGCGCTGACCGCCGCTGGACCGCTCTACCGCCCCACGATCGACCACGCGAGCGACGAGCGCGCCGACGTCACGCGCCCCGCGGCCTCCGCCGCCCTGCTCGAGATCATCCCGTCGCTGTGCGCCGCGACCAGCAGCGCGAGCTGCGCGCGCTGGAGGCGATGCAGATCCCGCGAGGCGGGCCGCCCGTGGCGGTCGCGCATCTCGGCGCGAGCGTGGCGGCGGCGGTTGCGCGTCGACAGCACCTCGAAGTCGGCGGGGCTCACCAGGTGATCGGGCACGGTGACGCGCGCCGTCCGCGCGAACACCGCGCGCTCGCGCAGGTGGCTCACGTGAAGCGTGGTGAGCAGCACCGCGACGATCGGCACGCCCTTGATGAGCGCCGAGCTCACCTGCGTCCCCTGGATCACGGGTGAGTTGAGGAACGCGTGCAGCGCCATCGCTGCGCCGAGCGAGCCGAGCGCCACCGCCCAGCGCTGCAGGGCAGGCGCCACCGAGACGAAGAAGAACGCGATGCCGGCGCCCGCCACCGCCGAGAACGCGGCGTGGCTCCACAGCCCCGCGACGATGCCGCGGAGCACGAACATCTGGGTGACCGTCTCCATGGCGTCGCCCGCGAGCGCGGCGGTCCTTGCGGTGTAGAGGAAGCCCTCGACCACCTGGAACCCCAGGCCGATCATGCCGCCGTAGAACGCGCCGTCCGCGACCGTGCGGATGCGTGAGCCGGGGATCAGCGCGAGCGCGATGACGCCGAGCGCCTTGAGCGGCTCCTCGACCAACGGCGCCGCGATCGAGGACAGCCACAGCGAGTCCTCGCCCATCCGCGCGCCCACGATCGTGTGCATCGACGGCCCCGCGATGTGGGACATCCCCACCGCGACAACGGCGCCCCACAGCAGCGCACCGATCACGTTGATCACCCGGCGCCGCTCGTACAGCTCGAGCAGGTAGACCGCGGAGGCGAACACCAGCCCGTACGCGCCCCACACGGCGGCGGCGTAGAACCCCGACGCGGGGTTGGCGAGCAGCGACTCGAGCACCAGGGGCGCGACCTGGGAGAACGCCACGATGGCGAGCAGCACCATGGTCCAGAACACCCACGAGCGCCCGTCCACGAACGTCGGCGTGCGGGGCCGGAGCGTGCGAGCGCGCGCGCTCGCCTCGCCCGTCACGAGGGCTCCGCGGGGAGCTCGAGGGAGCGGATGACGGTCTGCGCGGACGCCGACGCGGCCTCCCATCCCGCCTGCGGCGTCGTGAGCAGCGCGACCACCTGCCGCGAGCCGTCGGAGACCACCCATGCCTGCCCGGACCGGAGGGGGTCCTGGAGGGCCACGGTCACCGCATCGTCCCCCGCGTCCGTGGTGAAGGCGCGAGGCGACGGCGCGACGGCGATCTCGCCCTGGCCCGCGGAGAGCCATTCGTCGATCACGCCGTCGATGGCCTGCGCGGGGTGGAGGTCGGACTCGTGGGGGACGGTGATGACGAGGCTCGCGCCGCCCTGGGTCAGGGTGGTGACGCCGGGGCTCGCGGCCGCGACCGACCAGTCGTCGGTGACGGACACGGTGGCGCCGCCCCCGATCTCGACGATGCGCGGAGGCGCCGGTGCCGACACGGAGTCCGCGACCGCGGGCACGATCACGGCGTAGACCAGGGCGATCGCCATGACGATCGCGGCGCCCGCGAGCGAGCCGCGTCCGATGAGGCGCAGCGCGAGCGGCTCGGGGGGTTCTGCGGTGGCCGCGCCGGCGGCGGATGAGGCGCCGCTGCTCATGGCTGCGACGCTAACACGGGCAGGTCCCGCCCCCGCGCGGCGGGTCTAGATCGCGTCGAGGGCGCGCGCGAGGTCCTCGCGCAGGTCCTCGACGTCCTCGAGGCCGATGCTCAGCCGCACCGTGGCATCGGACATCCCGACGCGCGCGCGGCGCTCCGGACCGATCTTCCGATGCGTGGTGGTCGCGGGGTGCGTCGCGATCGACTTCGCGTCGCCGAGGTTGTTCGAGATCGCCACCACCTGCAGCGCGTCGAGGAAGCGGAACGCCGCGGCCTTGGCCTCCGGACCGTGGGGGTCGGTGCCGTCGGGAAGCGCGATGTCGATGGTCACCAGGGTGCCGCCCAGGGTCATCTGCGCCTTCGCGCGCTCGTGGTGCGGGTGCGAGGGCAGCAGCGGGTAGCGCGCGACGGCGACCTTGGGGTGCGCGTCGAGCCACGTCGCGAGGTCGAGCGCGGCGGCGGCCTGCGCCTTCACCCGCACGCCGAGCGTCTCGAGCGACTTGCCGAGCACCCAGGCGGTGAACGGGGACATCGTCGCGCCCATCGTGCGGACCATCTGGCGCACCTTGTCGACGTACTCGCGTCCGCCCAGCACCGCGCCGCCCAGCACGCGGCCCTGGCCGTCGATGTGCTTGGTGGCGGAGTAGACGACCGCGTCGGCGCCCAGCGCGAGCGGCTTCTGCCCCAGCGGCGTCGCGAACACGTTGTCCACGATGAACAGCGCGCCCGCGCCCCTGGCGAGGCCGGCGACGAACGGGATGTCGACCACGTCCTGCATGGGGTTGGTGGGCGACTCGCAGAAGACGGCGGTGGCCGGCTCGGCGAGCGCACGCTCCCAGTCATCGTTGACGTGGCCGTCGACGTAGTCGACGCGGATGCCCCAGTTCGCGAAGTACTCGTCGAACGTGGTGATTGAGGTGCCGAACAGCGCGCGCGACGCGACCAGCCGGTCGCCCTGGCGCAGGATCGCGGCGAGCGACACGAACACCGCCGCCATGCCGGTCGCGGTCGCGAAGCAGTCCTCGGCTCCCTCGATCGCGGCGAGGCGCTGCTCGAACATCGTCACCGTCGGGTTGGCGTACCGCGAGTACTGGTAGCGGTCGATCTCGCCGGCGAACGCCGCCTCCGCCTCGCGCGCGGTGGGGTAGACGTAGCCCTGCGTCATGTAGATCGGCTCGGACATCTCATCGAACGGCGACCGGGTGTGGCCGGCGTGCACGGCGAGGGTGTCGGGACGGAGCTGCGGGGCGTCTGCCGGGGTCATGGGGCCAGGCTACCGGGGCGGTCCGGGCCGCTTCGGTGCAGCGTGCCCCCATCCCGGCCGGGCCCGGGTCGCGATGGGGCGCTCACGGTCGATCCGCGGGCTCCGCCGCCTCCCATGGGGCATCTGCGATCGGCGCACCGCTGGCCCCGGCAGCGGATGCCCCATGGCGCGCAGCCGGGTCCGGAAACCGACCGTGAGTGCCCCATTCCGGGGTGGGGGGTGACGGTGGTGGGGGGTGACGGTGGTGGGGTGGGGGCCGAGGCGGCGGACGATGCGGCGGCGGGCTGAGGGGCCCCACCGCCGCATCGTCCCCCTAGGCCTCGCGGACCGCGTAGGTGCGGCCGGAGGCGCCGGACGCCGTGAGCGAGCCCTCGCGCGAGGCGATGGTGACGGTGTCGCTCGAGCCGTCCGACGAGTGGAGGGCGACCTCGCGCGTGGCGGGTCCGCCCGGGTAGACCACCAGCTCGACGTCCGCGAGGTAGTCGTAGTCGGGGCGGTCGTCCCGCGTGCCGCGCGCGAGCACCGCGCCGGGGCGCACGTACAGCGGCATCGAGTCGAACCCGTGCGTCTCGCGCAGCCAGCGGCCGCCCTGCACGCGGTCCCCGGTGAGCAGCGACGTCCACTCGCCCTCGGGCAGGTAGAGGTCGACCGTCCCGGACTCCGACATGACCGGCGCGACCAGGAGGTCCGGGCCGAGCATGTACTGCCGGTCCAGGTGCTGCGTCGCGGGGTCGCCGGGGAACGCGAGGAACATCGGCCGCATCATCGGCAGCCCGGTCTCGGACGTCTCGACCGAGGCGGCGTACAGGTACGGCATGAGCGACAGCTTGAGCTTCGTGAAGGCGCGCGCGACGTCGACGGCCTCGTCGTCGAAGGCCCACGGCACGCGGTAGGAGCCGCTGCCGTGGAGTCGCGAGTGCGAGGACATGAGGCCGAAGGCCAGCCAGCGCTTGAAGACGCCGGCGTCGGGGGTGCCCTCGAAGCCGCCGATGTCGTGGCTCCAGTAGCCGAACCCGGACGACATGAGCGACAGCCCGCCGCGCAGGGTCTCGGCCATCGACACGTACGACGACGAGTTGTCTCCGCCCCAGTGCACGGGCATCGTCTGCCCGCCTGCCGTGCCCGAGCGCGCGAACAGGACCGCCTGCCCCTCGCCCTTCTCCTCGACCAGCGCCTCCCACACGGCCTCGTTGTACAGCTGCGTGTAGAGGTTGTGCATGGTCTGCGGGTCCGAGCCGTCGTGCCACACCACATCGGTGGGGATGCGCTCGCCGAAGTCGGTCTTGATCGCGTCCACGCCCTGGCGCGCGAGGCGGCGGACGAACTCCTGGAACCACGCCCGCGCGTCGGGGTTGGTGAAGTCGACCAGGCCCATGCCGGCCTGCCACAGGTCCCACTGCCACACCGACCCGTCCGCGCGCTTGACCAGGTAGCCGTTCTCGACCCCCTCGCGGAACATCCGGCCGCGCTGCGCGATGTAGGGGTTGATCCACGCGGACACGTGCAGGTCCTTCTCGGTGTGCATCCGCTCGAGCATCGCGTCCGGGTCGGGGAACACGCGCTCGTCCCACACGCCGTCGGTCCAGTTGAACTCGCGCATCCAGAAGCAGTCGTAGTGGAACACCGACAGCGGGATGTCGCGCTCGCGCATGCCGTCGACGAACGACGCCACCGTCGCCTCGCCGTACTGCGTGGTGAACGAGGTCGACAGCCACAGCCCGAACGACCAGTCGGGCACGCGAGGCGGGCGGCCCAGCAGCCGCGTGTACCGCTCCACCGCCTCGGCCGGGGTGGGACCCGCGAACACCAGGTACTCGAGCGACTCGCCGCCGGTCGAGAACTGCACGCGCTCGACGGCCTCGGATCCCACCTCGAAGCTCACGTGCTCGGGGTGGTTGACCAGGACGCCGTAGCCGCGCGACGACAGGTAGAAGGGCACGGACTTGTAGGCCTGCTCGGAGCTGGTGCCGCCGTCGGCGTGCCAGATGTCCACGCTCTGACCGTTCTTCACGAACGGGCCGAAGCGCTCGCCGAGGCCGTAGATGGTCTCGCCGACGCCCAGGTCGAGCTGCTCGTGCACGTAGGCACGATGCGGCGCGAGCCCCGTCTCGGTGTAGCCGGCCACGCCCGCGGGCTCCGCGGGCACCGGAGCGTCCTTGGCGAGCCGCATGTAGCCGACCGAGTGGTGGCCCGAGCCGGTGATGCGCTCGCCGTCGACCTCGAAGTCGAGGCGCCACGGGGCGCCCTGCGCGACGCGCGCGGTGAGGCGCCCGGACGTCAGGGTGCCGCCCGCATCGTCCACCACGGCCACGCCCGCACCCTCGGAGGCGCCGGGCATGCGGAAGCCGGGGGACGGCCGCGCGCCCTGGTGATGGTCGATCCGGACCCGCACCACGCCCTCGAGCGGCGAGGACAGCGTGACCGTGAGCATCGCGCGGTTGAGCACGTCGCCGCGGGACGCGATGACCTTGGTGGGGGCGTGGACCGTGAGGGTGTCGCCCTCGGCCCAGACGTCGTAGGCCTCCTCGGCGTAGAGCGCCTCGACGCCGGGGCGCCGCAGCCAGAATCCGTCGGTGAACTTCACTTCACTGCTCCTGCCGTGATGCCGCGCGTGAGGGTGCGCTGGAAGATGAGGAAGAAGATGATCGTCGGGATGATGCTGATGAGCGTGCCCGCGATGAGGGTGGTCGTGTCGGTCTGGCGCTCGCCGTTGAGTTGCTCGAGCAGCAGCGGCACGGTCAGCGAGTCCGAGGTGTTGAGGAAGGCCAGCGGCAGCAGGAACTCGTTCCACGTCCAGATGAAGAAGAACACCATGAGGACCGAGAGCGTGGGTCGCACCACGGGCACGATGACCGAGCGCAGCGTGCGCCACCGCGTCGCGCCGTCGACGGCGGCCGCCTCGAGGATCTCCTTCGGGAAGGTCCCGAGCAGCGACGACAGCAGGTAGGTGCCGAAGGCCGACTGGATGACGACGAAGGTCAGGATGACCGACCAGGGATTCGACAGCAGGCCCAGGTCGTCGTAGAGCTTGAACAGCGGGTCGAAGAGCATCTCCTGCGGGACCAGGTTCGCCATGAGGAAGACGAGCACGATCCACGTGCGCCCGCGGACGCGGCCGATGCCGATCGCGAACGAGTTGAGCACGGACACGACCACCGCGATGATCGCGACCATCGTGGAGATGAAGATCGAGTTCCACAGCGCGCGCGGGAAGTTCTGGGTCTCCCAGAAGGTGCGGATGCCCTCGAAGCTGAGCGCCTGCGGGAGCTCGAGCGGGCCCGAGTTCGCGTAGTCCTGCGGCGACTTGAAGGCGTTGAGCAGGAGCAGCAGCATCGGGAACACGACGGCGAGCGCGCCGAGGATCGCGAGGATCAGCAGCACCCACTCGGCCGCGGTGCGCGGTCGGGTCTTGTTCCGGCGTCCCTCGGGGGACGATGCGGGCGCGGGGGCCTGGACGGTGGCGGTCATGGCTCAGGCGTCCTTTCGCTCGGCGCGGGTCTGCACGCGGATGAAGATGATGGCGACGATCACGACGAGGATGGTGATGGCCGAGGCGATGGTCGCGGCGTAACCCTTGTCGGTGCCCTTGATGAACTCCTGGTACGCGTAGAACGAGGGCACGTACGTGGACTTCGACGGCCCGCCCTGCGTGAGGATGAACACGGGTGCGAACACCTTGAGCGCGGCGATCGTGGTGGTGAGGGCGACCACGAAGACCTCGGGCCGGATCATCGGCAGCGTGATGGCGCGGAAGCGCTGGAACCAGTTGGCGCCGTCGAGCTCCGCGGCCTCGTACAGCTGCGGGTCGACGCGCTGGAGCGCCGCCATGAAGATCACCACGGGGTAGCCGATCTGGATCCAGATCATCAGCACCATGACCGAGGCCATGGCCGTCGAGTACTGGCCGCCCAGCCAGTTGACCTCGACGGTCGAGCCCGTGATCGCGGACAGGAACTGGTTGAGCACGCCGTCGGAGTTGGGCTTGAGGATCCAGCTGAACATCACGCCCGCGACCGCGATCGGCAGGATCTGGGGCAGGTAGTAGGTGGCGCGCAGGAAGCTCGACAGCTTGGCGCCGAAGCGCCGGCCCACCACGTCGAACAGCAGCGCGGCGATGACGAGGCCCAGCAGGGTGGGGACGATCACCATGGCGATGATCACCAGGACGATGTTCTTGAACGACTGGAGGAACTCCGTGTCGGAGAACAGCGCGATCCAGTTCTCGAGCCCGGCGAAGTGCTCCTCCGCGCGGCCGCCGCGCCAGTGGAAGAAGCTGAGGCGCACGTTGCGCACGATCGGGTAGAAGATCACGAGGCCCACGAGGAGGGCGCCGGGGATGAGGTACAGCCAGTACCCGCGCTTGTTCGCGTCGCGCTGCGGGATGCGGGCCTGCTCGTCGGTGCCGGCGCGAGGGCGCTTGCGCGTGAGGGGAGGGGTCGAGGTCATGAGGAGTCCGTCTCCGGCGGGGGCCCGGTGGTCCCGGGGCCCCCGCCTTGCGAGCGTGCGGGCGGCTAGCGCAGGTCCGCGACGTAGCTCTCGTAGTAGTCCATGAGCTGGTCGTTCGCGCCGGCGCCGTCGACGTCGCCGTTAACGATGCTCTGCATCACGGAGTTGAGGTCGCCGTAGAACGTGGGCGTCGGCCAGTCGGGGTAGAAGGACAGGCCGTCATCGGCGTTGACCTGGTTGAACAGGTCGATGAGCACCTTCGCGTCCTCGTCGGTGATCGACTCGGTGTCGGCCGCGACGGGCAGGCCGCCCGACTCGCCCAGCAGGTTCTGGACCTCGGGTCGCATGGTGATGTCGATGAAGATCTCCGCGAGCTCGGGCTGCTTCGACTCGACCGGGACCACCCAGATGTTGCCGCCCGAGCCGGGCGTCAGCGTGGTGCCGGGCCATTCGGCGATGCCGAAGTCGAAGTCGGTGATGTCCGACAGCATGCGGCCGTACCACCAGGAGCCCGAGTAGAACATCGGCGCCTCGCCGTTGATGAACTGGAGGCCGGCGTCCTCGGCGGTCATGCCGGAGGCGTCCTTGCTGATGTAGCCCTGGTCGACCCAGTCCGTGAGGGTGTCGGAGGCGTAGCTCACCTCGGGGCCGGTCCAGTCGACGGCGTTCTCGTACAGCTGGTAGTCGTTGACCCACTGGCGGTCCGCCTGCGACAGCGCGAGCTGGTACCAGAGCTGCCCCATCGGGTACTCCTGCGCGGAGGTCGTGAGCGGGGTGACGCCCTCGTCGAGGAACGCCTGCATCGCGGTCTCGAGGCCCGCCTCGTCGGTGGGCACCTCGATGCCGTATTCGTCGAACATGTCCTGGTTGAAGTACAGGAACACGAACTCGCCGTAGTTCGGGACGCCGTACCAGGAGCCGGAGCCCATGACGCCGTCCTCGTCGTACTTCGCGATGGTGTCGATGCCGGCGCTGAGCTTGTCGCCCCAGCCGTAGGTCTCGTACGCGTCGTCGAGCGGCAGGATCACGCCGGTCGCCGCGAGCTGGCCGGCGGTGCCGTTGCCCTTGTTGTACTCGGAGACGTCGGGCGCGTCCGAGGAGTCGAAGAGCTGCTGCGCCGAGGCGTTGAGGTCCTCGAACGCGGTGGTCTGGAGGTTCACGGTCGCGCCGGTCTCCTCCTCGAAGATCTCGATGGCCTTGTTCCAGGCGATGCCCATCGCGGACTCGTCGCCTTCGTAGTGCATGACGGTGAGGGTCTCGCCCGCCCAGTCGCCGGATCCGCCGCTCGCGCCGGCGGAGGAACCGCCGTCGCCGCCGTCGTCCGAGCCGGAGCATGCCGTGAGAGAGAGCGCGCCTGCCGCGAGCACAGCTGCGGTGGCGCCGATGCGGTACTTCATTGTCCGTTCCTGCTTCCTTGTCGTGGCCACGGGGGCCTGCTGGGTGCATCGTCGGCTCGAGGTTTCGAAGCGCTTCGACGATGCGCGTGCGCGGGTCAGCGGAGCTTGGTCATGAGACCCGCCTGAGGGGTGGGTAGCCCGGCGTCCTGGTGACGACGGAACCCTGGTCGATGTACGTCGGGGGGAGGAGGACGATGCGGGGGTCGAGACCCCCGCCGTCGATCGCCTGGACCAGGAGGTCCACGGCGGCGGTGCACGAGGCGCGGGCATCGAGCGGCATGGTGTCGAACGGCACGGCGAACCGTGCGGTGGAGAAGCTCACGCCCGCCGCGATCACCGAGATGTCGCGCGGGATGCTGAGACCGCGGGCGGTCAGGGTCGCGGACAGCGAGGAGGCGACGTCGGCGGTGGTGTTGAGCACGATCCCGTCGAGCCCGGGCAGCGCGTCGAAGAGCCGGTTCACGCTTCCCTGGGCGGTGTGCCCGTTGGGGTGGACGACGGCGTGGCGCACGTGGCGGCGCTCGCACTGCGCGACGAAGGCGCGCAGGAAGCGGCGCGTGAAGTTGGAGCCGCGGTCGAGCGTCTCGACGCGGTGGGAGATGAGGCCGATCTCCCGGTGCCCCGACTGGACCAGCCGGTCGACGGCGGCGCGCGCCGCCTCCTCGAAGTCGAGGTCGACGCACACGAGGCCCTCCGTGTCGGCCGGGATGCCGACGAACACCGTGGGGCAGTCGAGCGACCGGGCGAGCGCCACGCGCGCATCGTCCTCGTCGACGTCGAGGACCACGATGCCGTCCGCGAGCTGCGTGGCGGCCGAGCGGCGCATGCCGTCGAGGGCGTCGTCGTCGACCAGCAGCAGGGTGTCGTAGCCGTGCGTGCGGGCGACCTTGGTGGACTCCATCGCGAAGGCCATGTGCGCGGCGTCGTCGGTGTCGGCGTGGACGGGTTCGCTCACCGCGATGATGTGGGAGCGGTGCGCGGCGAGCATCCGGGCGCTCGCGTGGGGGAGGTAGCCGAGCTCCTGCGCGGCGGCGAGGACGCGGTCGCGGGTGTCGGTCCGGATCGAGCGCTTGCCGCTCAGCGCGTACGAGACGGTGCTGATGGACACCCCAGCGGCCTGCGCCACCTCGGCGATCGTCGCCATCTCGACTCCATCGTCTCGTGCGGTCGGGCGTCCGCGCCGACGCGGTCCGTCCGGTTCCTCCGGTTGGTCGAAGCGCTTCGACAGCGCCCCGATGCCCCGACGTTATGTTGGACGCCGCAACAAAGCAAGCGCGATTACCGAATCGTGATCTTTTTGCGCCGGTCGACGCGCGTCCGCCCCGGAGCCCGCTTCGCGCGAGCAGCAGCTCGTGCTCGGCCGGGTCCGGGGCGGACGATGCGCGTCAGCGGCGCGCGCGCCGCCTCTGCTCGAGGAGCACGCCGCCCGTCACCAGCAGCGCGAGGGCGAGCGCGATCGCGGCGTCGACGTCGGCGCCCGTCGAGGACAGCGCGGCGGCGGTGACCTCGAGCGCGAGGGTGCCGATGAGCGTCCCGTCGGCGGCGTACACGTACAGCGTGTGGTCGCCCGCCTCGGTGGCGGACGGGATGGTGACGGCGAGGTCGCCTGCGGCGTCTGCGACCGTGGTCCCGAGCAGCACCGGGTCGGAGTGCAGCCAGGACGCGGCGTGCTCGCCGGCCCACGCCGAGCCGAGCCCGACCGTGATGGTCCCGCCCGCGACCACCGAGCCGGGGCCCGCGAGGGTGATGGGCTCCCACGCATCGTCGTCGCCGGTGCCGGTGCCGGTGCCGGTGCCGGTGCCGGGGTCGGGGTCGCCGCCCGACCCACCGTCCGACCCACCGTCCGACCCACCGTCCGACCCGCCGTCCGACCCGCCGTCCGACCCGCCCGCCGCGCACGGCAGCGTGCCGGCGCGCAGCGAGAAGCCGTCGGTGTCCGCATCGTCCGCGTAGTACGTGGGCACGGCGCCGTCGACGCACAGCGTCGCGTCGCCGACCGCGAAGCCCTCGTTGGCGATGTTCGCCATGCCGGCGGGCCGCTCGTACAGCGCGCTCGCGGAGAAGACGCCGTCCACCAGCGTGTACGCAGCGATGCGGCCGTCGCAGGCCTCGTCGCACACCACCCACAGCTGGTCGCGCTCGGCATCGAACTGCACGTCGGCCACCAGGGAGAACGCCACCTCGTCGGTGGGGATCGTCGCGACCCGCGCGAACGAGCCGTCGGCGTTCAGCGCGTAGAGGTACGCGCTCGCGGTGCCCTCGACGCCGACCACGAACAGCCCGTCGCCGTGCCCCGCGTACGCGGCGGGCGCGTAGGCGGCGCTAGTCGACTCGTCGACCAGGCCGCCGGCGACCAGCCAGGCGTCCGGGATCCACGTGACGCCCTCGAGCCCGCCGTTGGCGGCAAGGCCGGGGAAGTCCGCCGCGAGGTTCCACTCGGCGGTCGCGACCAGGGTGCCCGAGGCGCCGACCGGCTCGAACCGCAGGACCGCGGGACGGCTCACCGAGCTCGCCGAGTTGTCGCGCTCCGACGAGACGTAGACCGCGCCGTCGGCGGCGGCGTGCACGCCCTCGGCGTCGACGATCCCGCCGCCCCCGGGGTACGCGAGCGTCCACTCGCCCGTGACCTCGCCCGCGGGGGTCATCCGGTAGAGGAGCCCGTCGCCGTTCTGCACGGCCCACAGCGTGCCGTCGGCGAAGTCGACGCCGGACAGGTCGCCGCCGAAGGTCGCCTCGTCGTCGAGAGGCGCGACGTCGGCGCCGCCGGGCCACGCGAGCGCCGCTGCGAGGCCCGCGCAGTCGTTCGGCGCGCCCTTGGTGGACGATGCGGTGGTCTCGAAGTCGCCCGTGCCGTCGGGGCAGCGGCCGTAGGTGGTGCCAGCGTGGGCGGTCCACGCGTAGGAGTCGAGCAGCGCGCCCGACGCGTCGAAGAGGCGCACCTCGTCCTCCCCGCCGAGCCCGAAGTCGAGCACGTCGACCGCGGCGACGGCGCCCGCCCCGAGCATCGTCCCCGCCGGGATCGTCAGCGCGTGGCCGTCGTCGGAGTCCTTGAGGACCGCGCCGCCCAGGTCGACCTCGGTCGCGCCCAGGTTGATGAGCTCGACCCAGTCGCTCGCGTCGCCGCTGGACTCGACCTCGTTGATGCGGACCGGGAGCGAGCAGGAGTTGGGCGCTCCCTTCGAGGAGAAGGCCGCGTCGATCCAGTCGCCCGTGCCGTCGGGGCAACGCGACCAGGACACGAGCGCGTGGGTGGACCACGTGGTCGCCGCGACGAGCGTGCCCGCGAGGTCGTAGAGGCGGAAGGCGTCGCCGTTGCCCAGGCCGAACGTGAAGCCCTCGGGGTAGGTCGCGGACTGCTGGTCGATGACGAGCAGGCCGCCGGCCGGGACCACCGAGCCCGCAGGCACCACGTCGGTGCGGCCGTCGTCGTTGTCCTTGATCGCCCACCCGGAGATGTCGATCGGGGCGGCGGTGAGGTTCATGACCTCGACCCAGTCCGTGTCGTCGCCGTTGGACTCGACCTCGTTGATCGCGAGCGAGGTCGAGAGCTCGGCGGGCTCGTCGACGGGCTCCTCCGGCAGGGTGCCCGCGCACGCGTTCGCGGCGCCCGGGGTCGGGGCGGCGGTGTCGACGAAGGCACCGGTGCCGTCGGGGCAGCGCCCGTAGGTCTGCGCCGCGTGGGTGTCGCCCCACGTGTACGCCTCGAACGGCGTCGCGGCCGCCGTGTCGGCGGTCCCCGGGTCGAAGAGCCGGACGCTGTCGCCCTTGCCCAGGCCGAACGTGAAGTCGACGTCGCCGACCAGCGTGAGGAAGCCGCCTGCCGGGATCGGGTCGAGGCCGGCGAGGGTGACCTGCGACTCGTCCTTCGAGTCCGCGACCACCACGCCGTTGACGTCGAGCGGCGCGTCCGCGACGTTGACCAGCTCGATCCAGTCCGCGCCGCCCAGCACGGCGTCCGCACCCGAGGACTCGACCTCGTTGATGCGCAGCGCGCTCGCGGGGGTCACGGTGACCGGGCAGTCGTTCACGGCGCCCTTGGTGGACGATGCGGTGTCGACGAAGGCGCCGGTGCCGTCGGGGCAGCGTCCGTAGGTCTGCGCCGCGTGCGAGGCCCAGCCGTACGAGTCGACCAGCGTGGTGCCGTCCGGCAGGAACACCCGCGCCGCGTCCGCGCCGCCGAGCCCGAAGCCGCCCTCGACGTCCACGTCGATCGCGAGGAAGCCGCCCGGAGCGAGCGAGGTGCCTGCGGGGATCGCGAGCGTGCGCGCATCGTTGTCGTCCTTGAGGATCCAGCCGGACACGTCGACCGCGGTCTCACCCGTGTTGGTGAGCTCGATCCAGTCGCCGGGGCTGCCGCCGCTCGACTCCACCTCGTTGATCGCGATCGACGGCAGCTCCGCCGCCGTCGCGATCGGGGCGACGACGCCCCCTGCCACCAGTGCGAGAGCCGCGGTCGCGGTCGCGCGTGAGCGCCTGTGCATCGTGCCACCCTGTTCGAGTCGAAGGACCTAGCAGGCGCGACGCTAGTGAGCGCGTCTGAACGCGCGGTGACGGGCGGGTGGCCGACGGCTGTCGGGAAGGTGACGGGTGAGGGGGGTCAGCCCTGGTGCCAGGGGAGGCCCGCGCCCTTCCAGCCTTGCCAGCCGCGGTGGCCGTGCTCGTCGGTGGCGCCCTCGAAGCCCTCGAGGACGTTGTACGCCGGGCCCAGGCCCGCGGCGGTCGCGACCTCGGCGGCGCCGATGGAGCGCGCGCCGGAACGGCACAGGAAGACGATCGGCTGACCCGGCTCCACGCCGGTCGCCTGGAGCTGGTCGAGGAAGCCCGGGTTGCGCTGCATCGTCGGGTAGGTGACCCACTCGATCAGCGCGGCCTGACGGCCCAGCGTCGAGGCGTCCGGCACGCCTGTGAACCGCCACTCCGCCTCGGTGCGGACGTCGACCAGGATCGCCTCGGGCTGGTCCTCGAGCAGCTTCCAGGCCTCGTGCGGCGTCAGGTCTCCGGCGTAGGTCATGGCGGTCCTCTCGGGTGGGGATGCGCGTCAGTCTAGGTCCATGCCTAGGGTGGATCCATGATCCGCATCCACCTCACCAGCGTCTTCGTCGACGACCAGACGAAGGCCCTCGACTTCTACACGCGCGTGCTCGGCTTCGAGGTGCGCGCGGACGTCCCGCTCGGCGGCGAGGACCGCTGGCTCACGGTGGGGGCACCGGGGGACGATGCGGTGCAGCTCCTGCTCGAGCCCTCCGGGCATCGTGCGGTGGGGCCGTACCGCGCGGCCCTTCGCGAGGACGGCATCCCCGCCGCGCAGTTCGCGTCGGACGATGTGCGTGCCGAGCACGCCCGGTTGGTCGAGCTCGGGGTCGAGTTCACGATGCCCCCGACCGACATGGGCCCCGTCACGGTCGCGGTGCTCGACGACACGTGCGGCAACCTCATCCAGCTCGCGCAGATGCACGGCTGACGGCTCAGCGCGCGAGCCGCGCGGCCTCCTGCGGCGAGCGTGCGTCCACGCCGCGCGCGGCGAGGAGAGACGCGATCCCCGCGCCCGCCGCGCAGCAGGCGAGCAGCCCGAGGGCTCCCACCACGGTCAGGCCCAGGGCGAGCGCGACGGAGGCGGCGCCGGGCTCGAGGCGGAAGGCGCCGTAGACGAGCCCGGCCGCGAGCCCCAGCAACGAGCCGATCAGCATGGGCGCGGCCGTGCGCGCGATCGCGACGATCTGCCTGCCGTGACGGTCGAGACCGAGCGCGCCGGTGGTCGCGGCCTCTGTGAGCGCACCGGCCCGCGTGGTCCATGCGGCCAGGCCGACGATCGCGCCGGCGGTCACGGCGATGGCAGCGACGCCGCCGCACACGGTGAGCACATCGGTGAACGCGCTCGACCACGCCAGCGCATGGGAGGCGATGCCGAGCACGAGCACGGCACCCGGGAACGCCGTCACCGTGCCCGCGATCGCCGCCGCGGCTCCCATGGGCGACGTGCCCAGGCCATGGCCGGCCAACACGAACGAAGGCCGGTTGGAGCGGCCGAGCGCGGCGCCGAGCCGCATCAGCGCCGTGCGCGTGATCGCGACGAGGCCGACCAGGGTGAGCGCCGCGAGCACGACGAGCGCCGCGGGCAGGACGCCATGCGACCACCACGTTCCCCAGCTGCGCGAGGACGCGGCGGCATCCAGACGGGTCACGGCGAGCGCCGCGAGGAGCACTCCGACGACGCCCTGCACGCGCGGTGTGCGTGCCTCGTTGGCGCGAGGCGGCTGAGGCGCGAGCGCGGCGCTGGGCGTCACGCGCGCCGCGCACAGCGCTGGAACCAGCGCGATGGCGGCGCTGACGGCGACCGCGGAGGCGAGCAGCGCCACGGCGTAACCGAGCGGGATCACCGCGACCAGCGGGCCGTACGCGTCGGGGCTCTGGGCACGGTACGCGCCGTAGATCACGGCCTCGACCCCCCAGCCCACCGAGAGTCCCATCACTCCCGCGGCCACCCCCGCGACCGCGCCCTCGGTCAGGCCGGCGAGGACCACGTCACGCCTCGTTGCACCGAGCGCGCGCGCCGTCGCCACCCACCGCGTGCGGACGTCGCCCTGCGCGCGGCCTGCCGCGAGGGCGACCGCGACGGCGACCATCGCCAAGGTGCCGGCGCCGAGCAAGGCCGCCTGCTCCGGCATCGTGGCGAACGTGGTCCACGCGGACCCGCCCTCGGCGGCGGTGAAGAGCATCCTCTCCTCGAGCGCCGGGAGCGGCGGGCCGTCCCACGTGAGCGCGACGTCGTAGTACCCGGTGCGCCCGCCCTCCGCGTTGCTCGCGGGCATGAGACCCCCGAGCGCGGCGAGCGTGACCAGGTCGGCCTCCGTGACGATTCCCGCGGGGGCGATCGCCACCCCGTCGTCGGGGGCCGAACGGGTGAGCCCCGACACCTTCAGCGACACCGGTTCGGCCTCCGAGACGCCTTCGCGCGGCACGCTCAGCGCCGTGACGGTGTCGCCGATCCCGACCCCGAGCTCGGTCGCGTACGTGGTCATCAGCGCGATCTCGCCCGCCTCGGGCAAGAACCCTCGGTAGATCGCGTCGTCGAGCGTGGCGGAGCTCGCGGCGCGGACGATGGTGAGGCCGCCGTCGGCGTCCTCGGCGAGCTCGACGTGGACCGAGGCGATGCGCGACACCTCGACGCCATCGCGCGAGGCCTCCTGGACGATGTGCGCGAGACGGTCCGCATCGTCGACCGCGGTGAGCTCGATCTCCTCGCCGTCGATCATCCCGATGCCGTCGGTCCAGACACCCACGACGGCGACGTTGTCGCCCGTCCAGCCGTCCGTCGCGGCGATCTGCGCGTCGGTGGCCGCGCGCGTTCCCCACGACGTCGTCGCGAAGGCCGCGAGCGCCGTCGCGAGAGCGACCAGCACGCCCGCCGTGATCGTGTACCGGCGCTGCGCGCGCCACTGCTCGCGCATGAGCGCGATCTGGATCGAGCTGTTCCCCCGCATGGCGGTCACGCTAGCGAGCGCCGCCCGCCGCGCGCATCGTCCGCGCGCATCGTCCCCGGTGATACCCAGGTATGACGCGGGGCTCAGCCCTCCTCGGGGTGAGGCTTGCCGGGGGTGACGGGAGGAAGCGCCGACCACGGGAACGTGATCCACAGGTCCGTGCGCTTCCACACGTAGTCCGGGGCGATCACCGAGTGCGACTTGGCGTACAGCACCACGGTGCGCACCTCGCCGGCGTGCTCCTCCATGAGCCGCTTCACCAGGGCGAGGGTCTCGCCGGTGTCCGCGACGTCGTCCGCGATGAGCACCTTGAGGCCCTTCATCGCGTCCGTGTCGAGAAGCGGGGGCAGCAGCACGGGTGCGGGGAGGCGCTCGTCGATGCCGGTGTAGAACTCGACGTTGAGCGTGCCGACGCCCTTGGTGCCGAGCGCGTACGAGATCGCGCCGCCCACCGGCAGCCCGCCGCGGGCCACCGCGACCACCACATCGGGCTCGTAGCCCGAGTCGACGACCATCTGCGCGAGCTCGCGCGATGCGTCGCCGTAGCCCTGCCAGGTGAGGATCTCGCGCTCGATGCCGTCGGTCATGGTGGCTCCTTCCGGTGAGGCGAGGGTACCTGCGGGCGGGTGCCGGTGCGCCCCGGCTAGCCTGGACCGATGGGCTTCTTCACCTCCGAGGGCGACGCACGCCGCTTCTACGAGGCTGATGCGTGGTTCCAGCAGTGGCTCGCGGCCAGCCCGAAGAGCGCCGCCTACCTCGCCACGCGGCTGCGCAAGGCGACGGGGCATGACCTCCACTTCACCGCCGCGGAGCTGCGCCCGACGCTCGACTGGGTGGCGCGCGACCTCGCGCGCGACCGCTCCGCGGTCAAGCCCGACTGGGCGTACCGCTCGGAGCTGGGCCAGGAGCTGACCATGCATGGCGCGGCGCTGCTGGATGGCGTCCTCGTCTACGTGGGCGGCCTGGCCGACGCGCATCGTCCGCTGTCGTGGGGGCTCGACCTGCGCGAGGGATCCCCGACGTATCTGGACCCCGTGCTCGGGCCGGGCGGCCCGCCCGTCGCGATGCTGCCGTTCGCGCTCGCGGCGATGGGTCACGGTCGGGCGGCGTGGGACGCCGTCGAGGAGGTGCTCCGGTGGTTCGCGACCGAGGGGGAGCTGTCCTACGAGGACTTCGACACCCCCGCCGACGTGCGCGAGTCCTTCATCCCGTCGGGCGGCTTCCTGCGCAAGGCGGTACGTCCCACCGAGCTCCCGCGCGAGGCCGCGTCCGCGGCGCTGGGGCCGCTGAGCGAGGAGGACCCCGGACTCGTGGTGAACGATGCGGGGCCCGGCCACGCGCCGGGCACCCCGTCGGACGCGACGCACCACGCGATCGTCATGCTCGCGGCCGGGGCGATCGACGAGGCGGCGCTGCTGCGGTTCCTCCGGGCCTGCGACGCGGCGCCGGGCGTCCAGCGGGTCCAGTTCCGCAGCCATCACGTCCTCGAGGTGTGGGCCCCCGGGCTGCTCACCGTCGAGGTGCTCGCGTCGCTGCGCGCCGCCGCGCGCTCCGAGCTCCCGTCGCGGCCCGACGATGCGCCGCTGAGCGAGGACGACCGCCGCGGGCTGCTCCTCCGCGCGCCCTTCCTCGAGCGGCTGGGGAAGCACGAGGACCTGGCGGTGCGCGTGATCGAGGTCGACGGGTTCGACGCGACCGTCACGGTGCAGACGCCGTGGCTTGACGACTACACCTACACGGTCGCGCTCCACCCGCGCATCGTCGAGACCCTCACCGAGGCCCGCATGCACGCGGTCGCGGACGCGCTGAGCGGGACGCCCGGCGTCGACCGGGTGCTGTGGGAGGACGCCGAGGGTGTGCATGTCCACGCGCCGGGGCTCGCCGCCGATGCGCTCGCGGAGGCCGTCGCGGAGGCGCTCCGGTAGCGTGCGGCGTCAGCGCCGGTACACCTCGGGGCGGTGGCCGATCGCCAGGACGAGCACCACCAGCACGCCCTCGTCGATCGCATAGATGATGCGGTGGTCACCGACGCGCACCCGGTAGGAGTCGCTGCCGACGAGCCGCCGTGACGCAGGCGGACGCGGATCGCGCGCGAGGAGCTCGATCGCGCCTCGCAACCGCGCCTGGTCCTGCGGGTGGATGCGTCGCAGCGAGCGGGCGGCCGCAGGCCGCACCTCGACCCGGTACGTCACGACCAGCCGAGATCGGCCTTGACCTGCTCCCACGGGATCGAGTCGCCCGGCTCCGCGAGAGCGGCGTCCGCGGCGGCGATGTCCTCGGCGTCCTCCAGGGCGGCGAGCATCTCCTCGTACCGGTGTGGGCTGATGAGCACCGCCTCGATCGCGCCATGGCGCTCGAGGAACACGGCACGCTCCTGCGCACGCTCGATCACGCTGCGCAGCTCGGCGCGGGCCTGGGAGACCGGGATCACGTCGCTCACGGTCGAATTGTACGTTCGTGACGCAGGAATGTACAAAAAGGTGATCACGCGCTCGCGAGCGTCACCGGCCGCACCTCGTAGAGCAGGCTCGCGCGGCGCGACAGCCCGGTCGAGGCCCAGATGTCGTGAAGCTCCTGGGCCGTCGGCGCGAGCAGGGTGAGGCGCGCGTTGCCGGCGGCGGTGAGCACGGGGCTGGCCTCGAGCGCGAGCACGATGTCCTCGAGGCGCGCGGCGGTGTCCGCCGGTGGTCCCGCATAGGTGACCAGGTAGGTGAGGCGCAGCGTCGACGTCGTCGCCGGGCTGCGCGACGCCGAGAAGCCCGGCGAGAACGCGCGCGAGCCCTCGTCGGGAGCGATCCCGACCAGCGCCACGATGCCCGAGTCCGGGGGCAGAGGCCCGTCGTCGGCGGCGAGGGAGTGCTCCTGCACCCACGTGCCGCGGTCGGGCGTCGCCTCGTGGATGGTGGCGATGAGCGCCTCGGTCACCGTGCCGATCATGAGCCTCTCCGTCTCGCCCTGCGTGCGCGGAGGGTCCGCTGCGGCGGTCGCCTTCCACCGTAAGCCGGGACGCGGCGGAGCGCGCGGCCAGCGGGCCAGGCATCATGGGAGCATGCGCGCCTTGCGGATAGCAGGCTGGACGGCGCTGACGGCGGTGGTGGTCGTCATCGCCTACTTCGGGCTGTGGGAGGCGCCGGCGCGCACCCCGACGCACCAGCTCGCGTTGGGCGGCGCCGGCGTGCCGGTGTCGGACGTCCGCGTCGAGACGCACGGCTGGTGGACGGTGTGCGTCACGGGCGCCCGCGGTGGGGTAGAGGACGAGCGCCTCGCGGTGATCCTGCCGTCCACCTGGACGGCGCACGTCCAGGGCGTGGTGCCCCGCGTCTTCCTCATCGGCGGCTCGACGGAGGTGCGGGACCGGGCCTCGGGGCACGTGCTGCGCAGCGAGGACATCGCGCAGGTCGAGGGCGTCGAGCTGGGCATGACCGATCCCGAGGAGCGGGCGGTGGTCGAGCGCTGGATCGACCTGTGCGGCGATGCGGACGCGTATGTCGCGATGGAGCCGCTCGTCTCGCTCCAGTAACCGCGCGTCCGGCCTGGTGAATTCCGGTTCCAGGGTGCAGGATGCCCTCATGGGGGCTACAGCGAGGGCGCGCGACGTGGCGCCCACCAAGCGTGCCGCGATCGCGGGCATCGCCGTCGCGGGCATCGCGCTCGTCATCGTGCTGGCCGCGATGTTCTGGGACCGGCCCGCGCGGCTCGCGACCTACGAGGCGGAGGCCTGGACGGGCGCCGACGCCGAGGTCTCGGGCTACGTCCACCCGGAGACCCGCGGGCTGTGGACCGTGTGCCCGTCGGTGGTCGACGCCGATGGCGCGACGGTGGGCCTGGTGCTCGCGGACACGTGGAGCGCGACCATGCCGCGCATCGGCCTGAGCTGGAGCGCCGTGGGGCTGCGCGGCGGCCCCGTGGGCGCGGCGCAGCACGGCGGGGACGGCATGATGCCGTCCACGCTCCAGGTGCGGGTGCTCGACTCGTCGGTCGCCGCCGACGCGGCGCTCGCGGAGTCCTGGTCGAGCATGTGCGGCGACGCCGCCGCGGTCGCGCTGCTCGCACCCGACACCGTGATCGAGCTGCCCGACATCACCAACTGACCCCACCCGCCCCGACACTTCCAACGGAGCTGGTCCCGGGTCGGCGGCGTGTCGCCCGTGATTTCGGGCGACACGCCGGGAAACCGGGACCCACTCCGTTGCCGCTGTCTGCGGGTGAGGGGAGGGGGCGCGCGCGGCTAGGATTGCCGGGTATCCGCCGGCTCTCAGAGGACGACATGACCGACGCGCTCCAGCCCACCGCCGCCCAGCTCGACACCGTCTCGTACGCGTCGAAGACGCCCGACCAGGAGCAGCCGTGGGGCGAGCTCGGTCTCAAGCACGACGAGTACCAGCGCATCCGTGACCTGCTGGGCCGCCGTCCCACCAACGCGGAGCTCGCGATGTACTCCGTCATGTGGTCGGAGCACTGCTCGTACAAGTCCTCGAAGGTGCACCTGCGCCAGTTCGGCGAGAAGACCACTCCTGAGATGAAGGAGCGGCTCATGGTCGGCATCGGCGAGAACGCCGGCGTCGTGGACATCGGCGACGGCTGGGCCGTCACCTTCAAGGTCGAGTCGCACAACCACCCGTCCTACGTCGAGCCGTACCAGGGCGCCGCGACCGGCGTCGGCGGCATCGTCCGCGACATCCTCGCGATGGGCGCGCGTCCCGTCGCCGCGATGGACGAGCTCCGCTTCGGCGCGATCGACCACCCCGACACCGCGCGCGTGGTGCACGGCGTCGTCTCGGGCGTCGGCGGCTACGGCAACTCGCTCGGCCTGCCCAACATCGGCGGCGGGGCGCGCTTCGACTCCTGCTACCAGGGCAACCCGCTGGTCAACGCGCTGTGCGTCGGCGTGATGAAGCACGAGGACATCCACCTCGCGTCCGCCGAGGGCGTGGGGAACAAGGTGGTCCTCTTCGGCGCCCGCACCGGCGGCGACGGCATCGGCGGCGCGTCGATCCTCGCCTCCGAGACCTTCGAGGACGGCGTGCCCGCGAAGCGCCCGTCGGTCCAGGTGGGCGACCCCTTCATGGAGAAGGTGCTCATCGAGTGCTGCCTCGAGCTCTTCGCCGCGGACGTGGTCCAGGGCATCCAGGACCTCGGCGCCGCCGGCATCTCCTGCGCGACCTCGGAACTGGCATCGAACGGCTCGGGCGGCATGCACGTGTGGCTCGACGACGTGCTGCTGCGCGACCCGACCCTGAATGCGGGCGAGATCCTCATGTCGGAGTCGCAGGAGCGCATGATGGCCGTCGTCACCCCCGAGAAGCTCGACCAGTTCCTCGAGATCACCGGCAAGTGGGACATCGAGTCCGCCGTGGTCGGCGAGGTCAACGACTCGGGCCGCCTCACCATCGACCACCACGGCGAGCGCATCGTCGACGTCGACCCGCGCACCGTCGCCCACGACGGACCGGTGTACGACCGCCCGTTCCACCGTCCCGCCTGGATGGACGGGCTCCAGGCCGATGCGTTCGCGGGCGACCTCCCGGCGACGGGCGACGCGATGCGCGAGGCCTTCCTGGGCCTCCTCTCGAGCGACAACATGGCTTCGCGCGAGTGGATCACGAACCAGTACGACCGCTACGTGCAGGGCAACACCGCGGCGTCGCGACCGGACACGGCCGGCGTGATCCGCGTCGACGAGTCCACGGGCCGCGGCGTCGCCATCGCGACGCGCTCGAACGACCGCTTCACCAAGCTCGACCCGTACAACGGCGCGCGCCAGTCCGTCGCGGCGGCGTTCCGCGGCGTCGCGATCGCGGGCGCCACGCCCACCGCCGTCACCGACGGGCTGAACTTCGGCTCGCCCGAGGACCCCGACTCGATGTGGCAGTTCGCGGAGGCCATCCGCGGCCTCGCCGACGCGTGCCAGGAGCTCGGCGTGCCGGTCACGGGCGGCAACGTGTCGCTGTACAACGGCACCGGCGAGCCCGGCCGCATCGACAGCTCGATCAACCCCACCGCGATCGTCGGCATCCTGGGCATCCTCGACGACGTCGCCCGCGCAACCCCGTCGGGCTGGCGCGAGGACGGCCAGCTGCTGTTCCTCGTGGGCTCGACCCGCGCGGAGCTCGACGGCTCCGAGCTCGCCTCGACGCACGGCCACCTCGGCGGGCTCCCGCCGGTGCTCGACCTCGCCTGGGAGAAGGAGCTCGCGGAGATCCTCATCGCGTGCTCGCGCGACGGCCTGGTCGACGCCGCCCGCGACGTCTCCGAGGGCGGCCTCGCCGCGGCCGCGGCCTACGGCGCGCTGCGCTATGGCGTCGGCGCGCGCATCGTCCTCGACGAGGTCTGCGAGCGCGACGGCCTCACGCCCGCGCAGGCGCTGTTCTCCGAGTCGCAGGGCCGCGCGCTCCTCGCCGTGCCGCGCACCGAGGAGCCGCGCCTGGTCGCGATGCTCGAGGCACGCGGCGTCCCGTTCGCCCGCGTGGGCGTCACGGGCGGCGACGCGCTCGAGGTCCAGGGCCAGTTCGAGGTCCCGGTGGCCGAGCTCACCGAGGCCTGGGCGGCACCGCTTCCCGCACGCTTCGCGTAAGCACGATGCGCGGGTCGCGTCGATGAGGCGTCGCGCCTGGGCGGGCCTCGCCCTGGGTGCGGCGGTCGTGGGCGCGCTCGCGCTCGCCGCGGCGCTGTCGGGTCCCGACGCCACCCCGTGGTCCGGCACGCCCGAGGTCTTCGAGGTGAACCGCCTCGACCCGGCGGCGCGCGCGGTGCCCGTCGCCGATGCGGCGACGGCTCTCGAGCTCGGCGCGTACGAGGCCGAGGCGGCCTCGCCGTGGCTGCTCTCGCTGAACGGCGACTGGAGCTTCCGGTGGTCGCCGTCGGCCGCCGAGGCGAGCCTCGACTTCACGGACCCGGCGGTCGACGTGACCGCGTGGGATTCCGTCGAGGTGCCGCACCACTGGCAGCTCGACGGCTACGGCGAGGCCGAGACCGGCGACCTCGTCTACCTCAACGAGCCCTACCCGTGGGCGGGGTACGAGGACCTCGCTCCCGGCCAGGTGCCGCAGGTCGCCAACTCGGTCGGCTCCTACCGTCGCGAGGTCGAGGTGCCGGCCGGGTGGGACGGCCGCCGCATCGTCCTCGCGTTCCAGGGCGTCAAGTCCGCGTACACGGTCTGGGTCAACGGGGTCGAGGTCGGCTACAGCGAGGACTCGTACGCGCCGGCGGAGTTCGACGTCACCGAGGCCGCCCGCGTCGGGACCAACACCGTCGCCGTCCTGGTCCACCGCTGGTCGGACGGCTCGTGGCTCGAGGACCAGGACCAGATCGACCTGTCCGGCATCTTCCGCGAGGTCGAGCTGTACTCCACCCCGACCACGTACCTCGCGGACCACACGGTCACCACGGACGTCGCGGACGACCTCGCGAGCGCGACCGTCTCCGCCGTCCTCGACGTCGAGGGGGACGCCGACGTCCGCGTGACGCTGCACGATGCGGGCGGCGCCGTGGTGGGCGAGGCGACCGGGGCATCGTCCTCGATCGAGGTCGCGGATCCGCGCCTGTGGTCCGCCGAGGACCCGTACCTCTACACGCTCGTCTACGAGGTCCTGGACGGCGGCGAGGTGGTCGAGACCGTGGCGACGCGCGTGGGCATCCGCGAGTTCGGCATCGTCGACGGGCTCATGACGCTTAACGGCCAGCCGCTCGACATCAAGGGCGTCAACCGGTCGGAGATGCACCCCGACACCGGCCAGGCGCTCACCGAGGAGCAGACGCGTGCGGACCTCGTCGCGATGCGGCAGGCCAACGTCACCGCGGTGCGCACGGCGCACTACCCGGCCAGCCCCGCGCTGTACCGGCTCGCCGACGAGCTCGGAATGTACGTCCTCGACGAGGCCGCCCTCGAGACCCACTCGCTGCGGCCGTTCCCCGACGGCGCCCCCGAGTGGGACGCCGCCGTCATGGACCGCATCGTCGCCATGTACCAGCGCGACAAGAACCACGCGTCGGTGCTGTGGTGGTCGCTCGGCAACGAGGTCGGACCGGGCGAGATCTTCGCGCAGGCCGCCGACTGGCTGCGCGCCGCCGACCCGACGCGGCTGGTCCACTTCCAGGAGGACAGCACCGTCGCCGACATCGACGGGGTGTTCTACCCCTACCTCTCGACGCTCGAGGAGCGCGCCGCGACCACCACCGGTCGCCCGTGGATCATGACGGAGTACCAGCACGCCCTGGGTGCCGGGCTCGGCGGCATCGAGGAGTTCTGGGAGGTCATCGACTCGTCGCCGGAGATGCAGGGCGGCTTCGTGTGGCAGTGGGCGGATCAGTCCATCCGGCTTCCGATCGACGGCGGCGTGGCGGCGCTGCCCGTGGAGGACGATGCGGCGGCGGGTTCGACGTACCTGTCGTACGGCACCGATTGGAGCGACTACCCTACGGACGGCGCGTGGACGCTCAACGGCATCGTCAACCCCGACCGGGTGCCGCAGCCGGAGCTGGCGGACCTCGCCGCCGTCTACGCGCCCGTCGAGCTCGTGGGCGAGGACCTCGCGGCGGGGAGGATCCAGGTGCGCAACGAGCACCTGGTCACGGACCTGTCCGCGCTGGGCGCGAGCTGGGTTCTCGAGGCGGACGGGGTGCCCGTGGCCTCGGGGGACCTGGACGTCGCGCTCGCGCCCGGGGAGACCGGATGGGTCGACCTGCCGGTCGCCAGACCCGCGGACCCGGTCGCGGGCGCGACCTACCGCGTCACGGTCTCCTTCGCGCTCGCCGCGGACACGGCCTGGGCCTCGGCGGGGCACGTGGTCGCGGCGCTGCAGGTGACGATGCCGTGGGACACCGGGGAGGCGGCGGTCCCTGCCACGCGCGGCGGCGTCGAGGTCGCCGAGTCCGCGGAGGCCGTCACCGTGACCGGCGGCGGCTTCGCGGCCGCCTTCGACACGGCCACCGGGGCGCTGACGTCCTACGAGGTGGACGGCGCCGAGCTCCTCGCCGAGCCGTGGCGCCCCGACTTCTGGCGCGCGCCCACGCAGAACGACCTGCTCAACGGCGTCACCGACAACGCCCTGTCGTGGAAGGGCGCCGGTGAGGCGCTCGAGGACGTCGCGGTCGGCGTCTCCGGCACCGCGGCGGCCGCGGAGATCCGGGTCTCCGCGACGGTGCCGGCCACCGGGAGGCCGTCGTGGGACGTCGTCTACACCGTCACGGGCGACGGCGCGATCGCGGTGGAGGCGACGCTCGGCGCGACGTCGCGGGCCTTCGAGATCCCGGCGGTCGGTCTCGAGCTCACGCTGCCTCCGTCGCTCGGGAACCTGACCTGGCTGGGCGCCGGTCCGCACGAGACGTGGCGCGACCGCGACGCGGGCGCCCTCACCTCCGTGTGGACCTCGACGGTCGAGGACCAGGTTTTCGACAACGTGCGGCCGCAGGCGACAGGGAACCACACCGGAGTCGAGTGGTGGGCGGTGACGGACGATGCCGGGGCCGGGCTGCTCGTGGTGGCGGGCGACGCGCCCCTCGAGGTGGCGGCGCTACCGGTGACCGAGGCGGCGATCGAGGAGGCCGGGCATCCCCACGAGCTCGACAGCGACGGGCTGGTGCACCTGAGCGTCGACGCGGTGCAGCAGGGGCTGGGCCTGACGTGGGGCGAGCGCGCGCTGCCCTTCGCCACGGTGGCCGGTGACGAGCCGCACACGCTGGCGTTCACGCTCGCGCCGTTGCGCGCGGGTGAGGACGCGGGCGCGAGCGCGCGGTCGCTCGCCGCCGTGGGAGGCTGAGCGCATGCCTCCCCGCCGCCGCATCCCCGTCGCCGCCGGACGTGCCGCCGTGTCCCAGTGGGCCGCGTTGTCCGCCGCCGGGAACGTCGAGCCCGGCATGACGGCGATGGCCGTGCGCTTCTCGCTCGAGGAGCTCGCGGCGGTCGCGCCCGGGCGCTCGCTCGAGGTCCGCGTCCCGCCGTGGGGTGCGGTCCAGGCGGTCGAGGGCTCGGTGCATCGCCGAGGGACCCCGCCGGCCGTGGTCGAGATGGACGCTCAGACCTGGCTCGGCCTGGTGACGGGGAGCCTGCGCTGGGACGATGCGGTCGCTGCGGGCCGCGTCGACGCCTCGGGGGAGCGGTCCGACCTCTCGGCGCTGCTGCCGCTCGACCTGTAGGCCCTTCCCGCGCTACGCCGAGACCCGCGGGCGCTCCCCGGCGGGCACCAGGGCAGCGGTGAACGCCGCCCCGATCGCGATCGCGGCCGAGGCGACGGCGATGACGGCGAGCACCGGCAGCAGCAGGTGCCCGGCGTTGGCGAGGGCCCACGCCGGACCCACCCAGTGGGCCTCGATGGTCCCCGAGAAGTCGATCGGCACCGTCTGGTCGATCTCCGAGCCGTGATATGTGAGGAGCGTCCCCGCGACCCCGGCGGTCGCGCCGAGGAGCGCGCCGAGGATCAGCGGCACCGCGAAGCGTGCCGCCATCGCCGCGCGGGCGGTCGCCGCGGACAGCCCGAGCGCGCGCCTCGCCTGGTCGTCGGGTGCCGTGGCGCGGGCCGCCGCGACGAACGCGGCGAGCGACGCGAGCACCACGGCCACGATCCCGAGCGCGGCGACCATGACGTAGACGTCGCCGCCGAGCGCCTGCCCGATGTAGCCAGGGACCTGCAGCGCGCGCGGGAGCCACGGCCACCCCCAGCCGACGGTGTCGGGCAGCTCGTCGCCCCACTCCGCGAGCAGGTGCCATGACATCGCGGCGACGAGCGCGGCGGTCACCACCGCCATCACCCCCGCCGGGATGGACGCGAGGCGCGGCCGTCCGGTCAGGGCGTCGCCGGCCGCGATCGCCCACGGGCGGGAGCCTCGCGCGAGGCGCCGTCCGGTCGCTGCGACCATCAGCCGCGCGGCGCGCACGAGCGCGGGAACGGTCGCGGCCATCGTTGCGAGGATGAGCCCGATGAGCGCCGTCTGCCGCGCATCGTTGAGCCCGGCCGGCCATCCGAGCGCCACCGTGGCGACGAACAGCGCGCCCCACGTGCCGACGATCCACCTCGACCGGATGCGCGGCCCTACCCGCGCCTCGGACACGGGTGTCTCGGGCTTGAGCGCGACGGCGGGCGGAGTGCGCATCGCCCAGAAGGCGGGGATCGCGCCGAGGATCGCGGCCATCGCGAGGCCAAGCGAGCCGATCGCGAGCAGCACCCACGGCGCGACCTCGACGCCGGCGGGAAGCAGCGCGTCGGGGTGCGCGCCGGCGAAGGCCGCGTACTCGAGCGCGACGGCGCCCCACGCGATCGCGACGCCGGCGACACCCGCCGCGAGGCCGACCAGCGCCACCTCGGCGACCGTGGCGACCGCGATCGCCGAGCGGCGCGCGCCCAGCGCCCGCGCGGTCGCGACCCACCGGCTGCGCGTCTGCGCCTGCGCGCGGCCCACGGCGAACGCCAACCCGATCATCGCGACGCCGAGCACGGCGGCGGTGAAGGCCAGGATCTGGATAAGCCCTTGGGGGTGGTTGCCGCCGAACCAGAGGTCCCAGGCCTCGCCCGTGACGGCGTCGAGGGCGGGGGTGACGCGCTGTGCGCCGACCTCGGCGCTCGTGCCCCACTCGTCCTCGATGAGGTTCTGCTGGGTGGCGAGCCACGCGTCCCAGAACTCCCATGAGTCGTCCCATGTCAGCACCGCGTCGAACGGCGTGATCCCGTACCGGCCCTCGGCCCCGGGACGCAGGAAGCCGGACACCGTCAGGGTGCCGAGCTCGATGGCGGTCCACTCGCCATCCTCGGTCGTGACGTCCCCGACCACGGTCATGGTGTCGCCGAGCGCGAGCCCTCCGCTCGTCTCCCATCCGACCTCGACGGCGACCTCACCGGGGCCCGGGGCCTCACCCGAGAGCAGGAGCGCGTCCCAGTCCACCTCGCCGCGCACCCCGGCGGGGTTCCACGTCGACCAGACGTCGTCGCCCACCGGCGCCTGCAGGCCGTACGGGACGTTGCGGTGCAGCGCGGAGCTGCGCGCGCCCTCGGCGTCGGCGGCGTCGAGCGCGGCGTCGAGCTCCTCGTGGGTCATGGCCGAGCCGTCGGAGGAGGTGTGCACGTAGACGTGGCGCGACCAAACGCCGCCGACCCCGAAGGCCCGAGCCGCGTTCCGGTCGACCGCGTCCTGCTGCGCGGCCGAGAGCGCCGCGTAGCCCGCGAGCGCCACGCCGAGCGTCAGCATCGCGGCGGTCGAGATCAGGTAGCTGCGATGCGCGGCCGCCTGCGCCTTCATGAGCTCGCCGATCACGCGACTCCCTCCTTCTCCGCCTCGCGGAGCTGCTCGGCGGGGGTCATCGCGTCGGCCCGGACGCGGATCAGCGCGGCCAGGCCCGCGGCCGCCGCGACTGCCAGGAGCACCAACCCGGCGAGCGCCGCCCACGGCGCCTGAGCGAGGTCG
This sequence comes from Demequina iriomotensis, assembly GCF_000971395.1. Taxonomy (GTDB): domain Bacteria; phylum Actinomycetota; class Actinomycetes; order Actinomycetales; family Demequinaceae; genus Demequina; species Demequina iriomotensis. Next base: position 66,627 of record NZ_BBME01000020.1, read on the forward strand.
AAGCCCACGTTCCACAGCCGGAGGGCCCAGCCCCCGGCGCCGTTGAGGGCGGCCAGCGCGGCGCCGAGCACCGTCCCGGCGGCCAGGCCCAGCGCGGCGCCCACCGCGGTCACCACGGCCGCCTCGAGCGCAGCCGCCGCGCGCATCGTCGCTGCCTGCGCGCCGAGCGCGACCAGCGTCGCGTGCTCCCGTGCCCGCAGCCGCTGCGTGGCGGCGGCGAGCACCACCACGATCGCGACCGCGCCGAGAAGGAACGGCCCCGCGACCGTGATGAGGCCCCGGGCGTCGATGCGACCGGTGCCGCCGAAGCTGTCGTTCACCGGGGTCACGGCGGCGCCACCGAGGTCGTGCTCCGCCAGGATGCGGAGCACCTCGACGGAGTCGCCCTCATCGCGATCGCCGCGCGGGACGCTCGACGCGAGGTAGACGAGCAGCGCGGATTTGGGCGCTGCGCCGAAGGTCTCCTCCGCCCAGCCGCGCTCGACCGCGGCGAACGGGGCGGGTGCCGAGGGCGCCTCGATCTCCGCCTGGACCTCCCCGACCGTCACCGGGCCGAGCCCGTAGCCGATCGCCACCCCCTCGTCGAGAAAGAGCGCGCGGAGGCCGTGCGGCGCGAGGCCGTCGAGGGCGTCGGGTTCGAGCGCGATGACGGTGTCGCCGCGCGCGGCGGTGAGCGCGGCGGCGGGCACGAGGACGAGGCGGTCGTCGGCGGCGAGCTCTGCGACCACCGCCGCGTCCAGCGCCGGGGCCCAGCCCTCGTCTTTGCCGGTGCCGGCTTGGCCGTGCGGCTCGACGATGGTCACGGTCGCCACGACGGCGTCGGGCGCCAGCGACTCCGCGACGGCGTTGCGCTCGGCCAGGCCGTTCACCCAGACGCCGGCACCGGTCGCGACCGCGACCACGAACGCGATGGCGCCGATCGCCGCGGCCCGCAGCGGGGCGGGGCGCACCAGCGCGTCGGCGGCGAGGCCTCGCGCGCTCGCGAGGCTCGCGCCTCGTGCCAGCGCACCTGCCGCACGCGCGGCGATCCGCACGCCGAGCGCCGATCCCCACCGCAGCAGCAGCGCCGGGATGGCGACGTACGCTCCGAGCGCGGAGACGATCGCGATCACGCCGACGGGCCAGCCGTGCATGTCCTCCGTCCACGGGATCGCGAGTTGCGACAGCGGCACCAGCGCCAGGACGATCGCGACGCCGATCCAGCGCGGGCGGCGCCGGCGGGCACGCGCGGTGCCCTCCGCATCGTCGCGCGGTGCACGATGCGTGGCCCAGGCCGCCGCCAGCGTCCAGCCCAGGCATGCGCCCAGAGCGAGGCCGAGCCAGGCCCAGCCGAGCAGGCCCAGCGCGTACCAGTCCGGCGAACCCGTGCCGAAGCCCTCGATCAGCTGATGGCCGATGGACCCGAGCAGCAGCGCCCCCACGCCCCAGACGGCGCCCGCGGCCAGACCGTCGAGCGCCGCGCGAGCGAGGAGCGCGCGGCGGCTCTGGCCCATCGCGCGCCGCGAGGCGAGCTCCGCGCGTCGCGTCACCAGGTGGGCCGCGCGCAGCACACCGGTCACCGTCGCGACGACGATCACGATCGGCGGCACCAGGAGCTCGGCCGGCGCGATGAACGTGGCGAACCCGTCGTCGCCCGGCCACAGCGGCGGGATCACCATGCCTGCCGCCATGCCCCCGACCGCGACCGCCCAGGATGCCGCGTTGCGCATCGTTCCCCCCGTCATCGCGCCGCCCCCGCGAGCCCGTCGCGCAGCGCCTCCGCCGGCGACTCGAGGTGCGTCGCCATCGCGGCGACCGCCGTAAGGACGGCGTAGATCGCGACCATCGCGACGCCGCCCGTGACCACCAGTCCCCACGGGACGCTCTCGAGCGCGACCCCGAGGTACGACTCGGTGATCACCCCGGTGAGCGAGTGACGCGCGCGGGCGAGCATGGTCATCGAGGCGCCCATGAGCACCCCGGCGGACCCGCCGGCCGCGACGGCGGTGGCCGCGAGCACCGTGCCCTCGACGCCGAGCGCCGTTCGCACCGTGCGAGCGTCGGCGCCGAGCGCCGCGAGCGTCGCCGACTCGCGCGCCCCGGCGCGCACCGCGCCGATCGCCACGGGTGCCAAGACGGCGGTGAGCAGGAGCAGGAGGAACAGCGTGCCGCCTGTCCCGCCGGCGCTGCCCGCAAGGGTGCCGATCTCCACCTGGCTGGCGCCGACCGGGAGCCGGCTCACGGCGCCGTCGATCGCCTTGAGGTCCGCGCCCTCGGCCGCGTAGATGAGGTAGGCGGGCCCGTACGTGGGTCCCGAGGCCGCGGACTCGGCGACGTAGCTGTACCAGCCGCCAGCGAGGGGGACGATGCCGGTGGGTGCGAAGGCCTCCGTGGTGACGTCGAGCACGTTCGTCGCACCCGAGAGCGCCGCCGTCGGATGCGAGATCAGCGCCTGCGCGAGCGCGGGGTCGGCCTCGCGGAGCGCCTCGGGGTCGATCGCGACCACGGCGTTCGGGGCGTCGAAGGACGAGAGCCGCTCGCCGCGCACCACCGCGAAGACGCCGTCGATCGCCTCGAGGCTCTCGGTCACGTCCTCGGCGGCACGGTCGGTGGCGAGCACCATGACGGCGCGATCCGACAGCTCGACTCCGGCGGGTCCCGACATCACGGCGCCCATCGCGAACGCGATCCCGCCCACCGCCATGACCGCGCGACCGGTCGCACGGGTGGGCGAGGAGGCGCGAGCCGTGAGCACCGCGGCGAGGCGCGAGAGCCCCATGCCGTCGGCGAGCCCGGCGGCGAGCGCGACGAACCTCGGCGCGACCCCCCGCGCCCACGGCAGCACCGCGCCGATCCCCAGCACGGCGCAGGCGGCGAAGGCGATCGCCCACGCGATCCCGGCGGTGTTGGTCGTCACGTAGTGGGGCTGGCCGTCCTGCGCGACCGCGAGCCCGACGACGACGCCCGCGGCGACCGCACCGATCGCCGCGGTCGCGACCATCGCACGGCGCCGCACCGGGCGCGGCGGCTCCGCCTCCTCCCGCAGGCGCTCGACCGGAGAGCGGCGCGGCCGCCACGCGGACAGCACATGCGCGACCGCGAGCGCGAGCGCTGCCATGAGGCATTCGACCGCGCGGATGAGCCAGAAGTCGGTGTGCGTGGTGAACGCGTCCCACCCGTGCGTGGTCTCGATCGCGACGTGCGCGGCGCCCGCGACGCAGTAGACGGCCGCGGCGACGGCGAGGCCGTCGCGCAGACCGGTGAGCGCCGCGCGGCGCACGCCGGCGGAGGCGGCCTCGCCGAGTGCGGCGCGGACCGCGGCCTCGCTCGCGGAGGTCGGACGGATCCCGAGGATCGCGACCAGCACGGCCGTGAGGATCGCGGCGGGGATCGCGAGGTAGATCCCGAGGCCCACGACGGTCCATACGTCCGGCGGCGCGACGCTCATGCCGCACGGCGCCACGCAGTTGTCGATGTCCCACGGCACCGATACGGCCATGATCGCGGCGGCGGCCAGGCCCGCGACCAGCGCGGCCGCGGCCCTCACCGCTCCACCCCTGCGAGCGCGTCGAGCCCGGCGAGCACCGAGTCCGGCGTGGGATCGGTGACGTGGCCCGCCACCTTGCCGTCCGCGAACAGCAGCACGCGTCCCGCATAGGACGCCGCCGTCGGATCATGCGTCACCATCACCACCGACTGGCCCAGCTCGCGGCACGACTGCCGCAGATGCGCGAGGATCTCCGCGCTCGCGTGGGTGTCGAGGTTGCCGGTGGGCTCGTCGGCGAGCACGATGCGCGGGCGGGTGATGAGCGCGCGGGCGATCGCGACGCGCTGCTGCTGGCCGCCCGACATCTCGTAGGGGCGGCGGTCGAGCTCGCGTCCGATCCCCAGCATGTCGACGAGCGCGTCGAGCCAGGCATCGTCGGCCGGAAGGCCGTTGAGGCGCAGCGGCAGCACGATGTTCTCGCGTGCCGTCATGGTCTGCAGCAGGTTGAAGCCCTGGAAGACGAAGCCGATGATGCGCCCGCGTACCTTCGCGAGGTGCTTGTCCTTCATCGCGGTGATCTCGTCGTCACCCACCCACACCTGGCCGCCGTCGGGGCGGTCGAGGCCCGCGAGCAGGTGGACCAGCGTGGTCTTGCCGGAGCCGGACGGCCCCATGACCGCCGTCAGCACCCCGGACGGCACGTCGAGGTCGACGTGGTCGACGGCGCGCACCGTGGCGTCGCCTCGGCCGTACGTCTTGGTCAGGCCCCGCGCCCGCACGGCGAGCGCCTCGTCCCCCTGGATGTCCATGCTGGCGAACCTATCGACGGCGAGGTGCGCCGCGCATCGTCCCCTCGCACCCTTCTGGGGTGATACCCAGGTATGACGGGCTACGCCCCCTCGGGGTCGACGTACTGCCCCACGAACAGGATGGCGCCGGTCGTGGTGTCGCGGATGACGTAGAGGAACGGCCGGTCCGCGATGATCTCGGCGTCGAACTCCGGCATGCCGGCCCCGTCCCCGCCCAGCGCGGTCGCCCCGGCGGCCTCGGTGCCCTCCTCGTCGACGATCACGGTGGTGGCGTGCACCGCGGTGGTGAGCGTGAGGTCGGGGCCGATGCCGTCGAGGCCGGCCGTGTCGAACAACCCCTCGACCCCGAGCCGCTCCTCGATGACGTCCCTGACGTCGACCGTCGCCTCGGTCTGGAAGCGTGGCAGGCGGAGCCAGACGTGCCCCGCCGTGCGGGCGGCGTCGAGAGCGGCGAGCGCCTCGCCGTCGAAGGAGTCGCGGACGGCGGGGAAGCGGCCCTCGTGCGGGACGATGAGCACCATCTCGAGGTCGCCGACGTACGGCAGCACGGCAGCGTCGTAGTCCTCGGCGACCACGTAGTCGGTGTCGGGTGCCTGCGTCATGAGGTCCGCGCGCGCGGTGGTGCCGTCGAGGCGGTGGAAGTCCTCCTCGTGCGTCCCCTCCCGCAGGAACGGACGCCACCACTGCGCCTTCATGTAGACCGCGCTGACGAGGATCACGCGCGTGTCGGCGTTCGGGACGTTCTCGGGAAGGATCGTGGGGATGAGGCCCTCGGTGCTGCGCTCGACCCACTGGTCGATCCGGCGGCGCGAGCCCGCGGCATCGAAGTTCAGCGGGAGCGACGCGGCCTCGGCTCCGAACCAGGTCTCGAGCGTGTCGAGGTAGGTGGGCTCCGCCGTGTACGAGTCCTCGATCCACGCGGAGCTCGCGAGCCGCACGATCGGCAGGTCCACCGTGTCGCCGTTCGCGTCCGGGGCGCCGTCGCCCTTCTCGCTCTCGACCGCGAGGTCGAGCGAGTTGAAGGCGCTCAGCAGCGCGCGGCCCTCGGCGGGGTGGGGTAGTCGAACAGCTCGTCGAGCGCATCGTCCACAGCGCCCGTCGCGCCCGCGTCGAGCATCCCGAAGGCGATGCCGAGCGAAGCGGGCGAGATCGCGAGGTTCGTGTCCTGCGCGGCCGCGCGGAACACCGACAGGCCGGCCTCGTTGAGCGACGCCGCGAGGTCCACGGCCTGCGACGGCGTGGGGTCCGGGCGCGGCACCTCCGGGGCGGCCGGCGCCGCGCACGCCGCGAGCGCCAGCGCGGCGCCGGCAGCGGCGACGATCCCTCTCACATGAGGAAGACGCATCGCGCACCCCTTTCGTTGTCCCGCCCCCATGGACCCCCCGGGGAACCCCCGGGG
>NZ_BBME01000019.1 GCF_000971395.1 Demequina iriomotensis
CGTGGAGGGTGGGGCGGGGACGCCGAAGGGCCCCGGGGTGCTCCCCGGGGCCCTTCTTCCGTCCTCGCCGACCGTCCCAGTGCCGGGAGGAGGTCCTTACGCCGCGGACACCTCGCGGCACAGCTCCTCCACCAGGCACGCCGCCTGCGCGTCGCGCGCGGCCGCCTCGAGCGCGTCCTCGTCCAGCTCGGCGGAGAGCACCTGGACCACGCTCACGTCGAGCAGCAGGTCCTCGCGCACCACGGCGTGCGCCTCCTCGGGCCAGTCCCCTCGCTCGCGCAGGCACGCCGCCGTCTCCTGGGCGCTCAGGCGCGTGGCGAAGTAGCGCATCCCGCCGCACGTGAGCATGCCGCCGGCGTACGTGGCGCCCACGAAGTCGACCGACTCGACGTGCGGCTCGCAGCCCTCGACCCACGCGGCCATGAGCTGGCGGAAGCCGTCCACGCACATCGCGCCGTGCGGGTGCTCCCCCACCACCACCGCGTGACCGTGGGTGGTCGCCAGGCGCACCTGCGACAGCGGCGCGGCGCCGGCGATCGCGGCGACGTCGGTGAGTGCCTCACGGGTCATCGTCATGGCCGCCACTGTAGACGGCCACGAGCGATTAATGCAACACCGTCGTTGCGTTATAAGCGAAGCCCCGGAACTGACAGTGCCAACGGATCCGGACCCGACACGCCGTGCAAGGAAGCGCATCGTGCCCGCGCCCGCGGCGTGGCGCCGCGAGTTCCGTTGGCACTGTCAGAGGTGGGGACAGAGGAGTGGTCAGCAGGAGGCGATGGTCGCCTTCGCCGCGCGGCCCAGGCAGCAGTCCGTGGGGCACACGTCCTGCCACGGGCCCAGCCCGGTGAGCGCCTCGCGCGAGCGCGGCGTGCCGCCGGGCGCGACGTGCCGCTCCTCGACCAGGTCGACCAGCCCCGCGACGAACGCGGGGTCCACGCCCACCGTGGGCACGCGCACGGGGACGATGCCCCGCTCCTCGCACGTCTCCACGGCCTCGTTGTCGAGGTCCCAGGCGACCTCCATGTGGTCGGACACGAAGCCGATGGGCGAGATCACGAGCCCCTTCACGTCCGGGTCGAGCGCCTCGATCGCATCGTTGATGTCGGGCTCGAGCCACGGGATCTCGGGCGAGCCCGACCGCGACTGGAACACCAGCGACCACGGCACGCCGGGGAACTCGTCCGCCACGCGGTCCATGACGAGCGCCGAGACGGCCCGCTGCTGCTCGACGTACCAGCCGCCGCCCGCGTACCACTCGTTCTCACCGCCCGTCGGCACGGGAGCACCGGACGGCAGCGCCTCGCGCGGTCCGGACACGTCGGCCGCGGCCGTCGGGATGGAGTGCGTCGCGAACATCACGTGCGCGCCGTCGAGCAGGCCCTGGTCGCGCAGCGAGGCGAGACCCGCGCGCACCGCGTCGACGTTGGGGTCCACGAACCCGGGGTGGTCGAAGTACTGACGCACCTTGTCGAGCTCGAGCACGCCCTCGAGGCCCGTCTCCGCGAGCGCGGTCGCGAGGTCCTCGCGGTACGCACGGCAGCCCGAGTAGCTCGAGAACGCGGTGGTGACGAGCACGAGGACGCGGCGGTGCCCGTCGGCGTGGATCTCCCGGAGCGCGTCGGAGAAGTACGGCGCCCAGAACCGGTTGCCCCAGTAGACGGGGAGGCCGAGCCCGCGCGAGGCGATCTCCGCCTCGAGCGCGGCCTTGAGGTCGCGGTTCTGCTCGTTGATCGGGCTGATGCCGCCGAAGTGCCGGTAGTGGTGCGACACCTCCTCGAGGCGCTCGTCGGGGATGCCGCGACCGCGCGTGACGTTGCGCAGGTACGGGATCACGTCGTCCTGGCCCTCGGGTCCGCCGAAGCCGGCGAGGAGGATCGCGTCGTAGGTGGTCGCGTCGAGGACGCGGGACGATGCGGCGAGCGGGGGAAGCGACGATGCGGCGGTCACGACGCGAGCACCTCCACGGCCTCCGCGGTGGTGACGCGGCGGCCGGTGTAGAACGGGAGCTCCTCGCGGACGTGGCGACGGGCCTCGGTGTAGCGCAGCTCGCGCATCATGTCGACCAGGTCCGTGACCTCGTCGGCCTCCATGGGCAGCAGCCACTCGTAGTCGCCGAGCGCGAACGCGGCGACGGTGTTGGCGACCACGTCCTTGAACGCGGCGCCCTTGATGCCGTGGTCGCGCAGCATCTGCGAGCGCTCCTCCTCCGGCAGCAGGTACCACTCGTACGAGCGCACGAACGGGTACACCGTGAGCCAGTTGCGCGGACGTTCGCCCCGCAGGAAGCCGGGCACGTGGCGCTTGTTGAACTCGGCGTCGCGGTGCACGCCCGCGGCGGACCAGGTGAGCTGGGTCTCGGCGAGCAGCTCGGTCGCGCGCAGCTCGCGCAGCGCGAGCTGGAGGTCCTCGAGGACGGGGCCGTGCAGCCACAGCATCACGGTGCCGTCGGCGCGCAGGCCCGACACGTCGTAGATGCCGCGCAGGACCACGTCGTGATCCGCCATCTCGGCGACGGCGGCGTCGAAGTGCTCGACCACCTCCGCCAGCTCTTCGTCGGGGGCGTGGAGCATGCCGTCGAGGACGGCGAACAGGGTGAAGCCTGAGGGGTTCTCGGTCATGCCCTCCATCTAACGATGGATCGGTCCCAGAAGGGAAACCGATAGGTCCTAGGTCCCGGGTGTCTCGGCGCCCACGATCGCCGCGAGGCCCGACAGCCCCGCCGCCGAGCCGACGAGCTCGAGCCCCGCGAGCGGGCGGCGATCCGCGACCGCCGCGGGCGACGCGTCGAGCCACTCGACCAGGGTCGAGGCGAGCACGCGCGACTGCGGGAGGTCCACGCCGAGCAGCCGGTTGGCGTCGGGCAGGGCGTGGGCGAGGAGGTCCTCGGCCGGGTCGGCGACGGCGTAGGACAGGCGGACGATGTGCCGGCCGCCGGCCGCGTCGCGCAGCCACGGCCACTTCGCGGTCGCATGCGTGAGCGCCTTGGCACGGGTGACGCCGCCGAGCGCGAGCACGCCGGTGCCGCGCGGGGACGCGTCGAGCTCGGGGGCCCGCAGCACCAGCGTCGCGAGCGCGACGCGGCGCTCCGGCGGCGCCTCGGGGAGCTCCGGCACCAGCGAGCGCGCCGCGGGCCGCGGCACCGCGAGCACCAGCGTGTCCGCGACGAGCGTGCCTCCGCCCGCGCGCACGCGCCACGCACCGTCGACGTGCTCCGCCGACTCCGCCCGCGTGGCGGCCACGAGGCGGACGCCGGCTTCGCGCGCCGAGTCCGCGAGCGCGGCCGTGAGCCGCCAGATCCCGCCGCGCAGCCCCATCACCGCGGCACCCGCCGGGGCGAGGCGGCGGCGGCGCTCCGCGAGCGCGAGCAGGCTGCCCGCCTCGCGCAGCTGGCGCGGCAGCGTCGGATCGATCGCCGCGAGGGGCAGCTCGTCGAGCGGCCGCGAGTACACGCCCGTCAGGACGGGCGCGACGAGCATGTCCGCGACGCGCTCGCCCAGCCGCGACCGGACGAGCGACCCGACCGTCGCATCGTCCGCCACCTCGCCCAGCGGCCGCGAGCGCTCGAGCGCGGCGTCCGCGGCGGCGCCCCAGCCGATGATCCGCCGCACCTCGTGGTGGAGCGGGCGCGTGGGGATGCCCAGCCAACCCGTGGTGGGCAGCGGGTAGGAGCGGTCGGGGCCGACCACCCAGGCGGGTGCGCGCGTCGGCGCGACGATGTCCGGGCCCAGCCCGAGCTCGCGCGCGAGCGCCTCGACGTGAGGCGTGCGCGTCGCGAAGGACTCGGCGCCCGCGTCGAGCTGCAGCCCCGCGAGGGACAGCGCGCTCACGCGGCCGCCCCAGCCGTCCCCCGCCTCGAGGACGGTGACGACGGCGCCGCGCCGCGCGTGACGGCGCGCCGCGAGCAGCCCCGCGACGCCCCCGCCGACGACGAGGACGCGCTCAGCCACGCGCGTGGACCAGATCGACGATGCGGTGGAGCACGTCGGGGTCCGTCTCCGGGGGCACGCCGTGGCCGAGGTTGACCACGTGGCCGGGCGCCTCGGAGCCGCGCGCGAGGACGTCGAGGACGTGCGCCTCGAGCACAGCGGCCGGAGCCGTGAGGCGCGCGGGGTCGATGTTGCCCTGGAGCGGGAAGGCGCCGTCGAGGATGCGGTTCGCCTCGTCGAGCGGCAGGCGGTAGTCGACGCCCATCGCGGTCGCGCCGGCGTCGGCCATGGGACGCAGCAGGTGCGAGCCGTGCGCGGCGAAGTGGATGCGCGGGACCGGCAGGTCCGCGACGGCCGCGAGCGCGGCCGCCGAGCCCGCCTGGCAGTGCGCGACGTAGTCCGCCGGGGCGAGCGAGCCCGCCCACGAGTCGAAGAGCTGCACGGCCGAGGCGCCCGCGAGCACCTGCGCGCGCAGGAACAGGCCCGCGGCGCGCGAGGTCCACGCGGTGAGCGCGTCCCACACCTCGGGGGCCTCGATCATGAGGCGGCGCGCGCCCAGGTGGTCGCGCGAGGGGCGCCCCTCGACCATGTAGGCGGCGAGCGTGAACGGCGCACCGGCGAAGCCGATGAGCGGCGTCGAACCGAGCTGGTTGACGGTGAGGCGTACCGCCTCGCGGATCGCGTCGAGTCCCGAGTCGAACGTGCCGCCGTCGCCGGGCTCCCCCAGCGCCGGCAGCGCCTCGACGTCCTCCATCGCGCGGATCGGGCGCGCGAACACGGGCCCGACGCCGGGCGCGATCTCCACGCCCACGCCCGCCACCTTCATCGGCACCACGATGTCGGAGAAGAAGATGCCGGCGTCGACGCCGTAGCGGCGCACGGGCTGGAGCGTGATCTCCGCCGCGAGCGCGGGGTCGAGGCACGACTCGAGCATCGTGGTGCCCTTGCGCACCTCGAGGTACTCCGGCAGCGAGCGGCCGGCCTGCCGCATGAACCACACCGGACGATGCGCGGGACGGTCGCCGCGCAGCGCGGCCAGGAGGGGGGCGTCGGCGACGATGCCGGTGGAGAGCGGGTGGGGGTCGGGCAGGACGGGCATGCTCACGATTCTGCCCTGTCGTGGTCCCGTGTCAGAATTGAGGCCGTGTCGTTCCTGTCCCTCGTCGCCTCGCACCGCAACCGCGAGCTCGCCGTGCTCGAGCAGCTCCAGGTCGGCGCGGACTCGCTCGCCGCGCGCCTGGTCGCGCAGGGCGGTCCCGTGGCCGGCGCCGTGGTGCTGCCGACGTGCAACCGCTTCGAGGTCTACGTCGAGACGGAGGATCCCGAGGCGGCCCGCGAGGCCATCGTCGACGCGATCGCGCACGCGAGCGCGCTGGACCCCGTCACGGTCGCCCAGGCGCTCACCCCGTTCGAGGACGACGATGCGATCCAGCACCTGCTGGCGGTGACCTCGGGCCTCGAGTCCATGGTCGTCGGCGAGCGCGAGATCAGCGGCCAGGTGCGCCGCGCGCACATCGAGGCGCAGAAGCGCCAGGAGATCAGCCCTCGGCTCGACCGCCTGTTCCAGTCCGCGCTGCGCACCTCGCGCGTGGTCGCCGCGTCGACGGGGCTGGGCACGTCCGGCCGTTCCGTCGTGTCGGTCGCGCTCGACCTCGCCGACGCCTCCGTCGACTGGGACGGCGCCCGCGTGATGCTCATCGGCACCGGGGCGCTCGCCGAGACCGCCGTGGGCACGCTCCATGGGCGCGGCGCGCGCGTCGACACGGTCTTCTCCCCGTCGGGGCGCGCGCAGGAGTTCGCGCTGCGTCACGGCCTCGAGGCGGTCGACCTCGACGGGCTCGAGCTCGCGATCCGCCAGGCCGACGTGGTGTTCGCCTGCTCGGGCGGCGAGTCCGTGGTGGTGACGCCCGCGCTGGTCGCGTCGGCGCGCCATGGCCTCGACACGCCGCTCACGCTCATCGACCTCGCGCTGCATCGCGACATCGCCCCCGGCGTGGGCGAGCTGCGCGGCGTGACCGTGGTCGGTCTCGACGACGTGGGCGCCTCCGCACCCGGCGAGTCCGTCGGCGCGATCGAGGCGGCGCGCTCGATCGTCGCGCACGCGGTCGCCCGGTTCGGCGACGGCGAGGCCGCGCGTTCGCTCGACCCCGCCGTGGTCGCGCTGCGCGAGCACGTCTTCGGCCTGCTCGAGCGTGAGGTCGCGCGCATCCGGCCCGGCGCGGGCGCCCCGCAGGACGCGATCGACCGCGCCGACGAGACCGAGGCCGCCCTGCGCCGCTTCGCGAAGACGCTGCTCCACACGCCGACGGTCCGGGCGCGCGAGCACGCCCAGGCGGGCGAGGCGACGCAGTACCTCGAGGCGATCCGCGCGCTTTACGGCATCGACGTCGCCGTGCCGGACGACGCCTGCCCGGTCACCGAGATCGACAACGGCTCGACGCACGGCTGACCGCCCGCCCCCGGTGCGGGCGGATTTAGGGAACCCTCACGTTTCCTAATCACCCTCGAATGCGCTAGGTTAGGCGGGCCTTACCGCGCACCTCGGCGTGCGCGCACCCCAGCCTGAGGAGACCGATGCGCACGCGTGCCCTGGTCGCGATCGGCGCCGTCGCGGCGTTGGTGATCGCGGTCGCGCTCTCGCTCGCGATCGGCGCACGATCGATCGACCTCGGCACGGTGTGGCAGGCCCTCGTCGACCTCGACCCGAGCGACCCCGAGCAGCTCATCGTGAGCGACCTGCGGGTCTCGCGCAGCGTCATCGGCATGCTCGCGGGCGCGGCGCTCGGCGTCGCCGGCGCGCTCATGCAGTCCCTCACGCGCAACCCGTTCGCCGATCCGGGCCTGCTGGGCATCAACGCCGGCGCGTCGCTCGCGGTGGTCGTCGCGCTCAGCACGGGCCTCGCTACGGGGTTCGCGGCCCAGGTGCCCATCGCCTTCGTGGGCGCCGGGCTCGCCGCGATCCTGGTCTACGCCATCGGCGCGCGAGGGGCCGCCGCGGGGGCGCCGGTGCGCCTCGCGCTCGCCGGGGTCGCCCTGACCTCGCTCATCTCGTCGATCACCTACGCGATCCTCATGGTCGACGAGGCGACGCTGGACCAGTACCGCATGTGGGTGGCCGGCTCCCTCACGGGGCGCGACCTCGACGACGTCATGCCCCTCATCCCCATCGTGCTCGTCGCGATCGCCGCCGCGCTCATCGCGTCGCGTCAGCTCGAGGCCGTCGCGCTCGGCGAGGACGCCGCGCGCGCGCTCGGCGTGAACATCGGCGCCATCCGGGCCGTCGTCATCGTGCTGGTCACGCTCCTCGCGGCGGCCGCGACCGCCGCCGCCGGCCCCATCATCTTCGTCGGCCTCGCGGTGCCGCACCTCGCGCGCGCGCTCGTCGGGGCCTCGCTGCCGTCGCTGCTCGTCGTGAGCGCGTTCGGGGGCGCGGCGCTCGTGCTCGTGTGCGACGTCATCGGTCGCGTCGTCGCCCCCCCGGGCGAGATCGGCGTCGGCATCACCACCGCGTTCATCGGAGGACTCATCTTCGCGCTCATGGCCCGGCGCATGAAGGTGGTCGAGCTGTGAGGATCCTCCGCATCGGTCCGCTGGGGATCACCACCCACCGCCGCACCTTCGCGGTGGGCCTCCTCATGCTCGCGGCCCTCGCCGCGCTGCTCGTGTACGCCATGGCGCACGGGCAGTCGAACCTCACGATCCTCGACTCGCTCAAGGGCATGGTCGGGATCTCGATCGGCTCGCCCGGCGACTTCATCGTCGGGCAGGTCCGCGCACCGCGGGCGCTCACCGCGATCCTCGTCGGGATGATGCTCGGCGTCTCGGGCGCGATCCTGCAGTCGCTCACGCGGAACCCGCTCGCCTCGCCCGACTTCATCGGCATCAGCATGGGCGCCGGCGCCGGCGCGGTCCTCACCCTCTGGCTCGTCGGCGCCTCGTCCCTCTGGGTCACCGCGGCGGGGGCGGTGGCCGGCGCGCTCCTCACCTCGGCGCTCATCCTGATCCTGTCCTGGCGGCGCGGCATCGTGCCCTTGCGCATGATCCTCGCGGGCATCGGCATCGGCTTCGTCATGCAGGCCGTGACGCAGTACGCGATCACCCGCATGGACGTCCACGACGCCGGCAACGCGCTCGGGTGGCTGGTCGGCTCGGTGACGGGCCGCACGTGGACCCACGTCGAGGCGTGCGCGGTGATGCTCGCGGTGCTGATGCCCATCGTGCTGTGGAACACGGGCGCGCTGCGCACCATGGAGATGGGCGACGATGCGGCGCGCGCCCTGGGCGTCCGCGTCACCGCGGCGCGCGGAACCCTCGCGGCCTGCTCGGTGCTGCTGGCCGCGGGCGCCGTCGCGGTGACGGGTCCCATCGGGTTCATCGCGCTCGTCGCGCCGGCGATCGCGCTGCGCCTCACGCGCAACGCCGGCGTCACCCTCATCCCGTCCGCGCTCATGGGCGCCCTGCTGCTGCTGGCCTCCGACCAGGTGGCGCAGGCGATGCCCGCGACGCTTCAGCTGCCCGTCGGCGTCTTCACGGCCGCCGTGGGCGCGCCGTACCTGATGTGGCTCGTGTGGCGAGCCTCGCGAGGAGGTCAGTCATGACTCGGCTCGAGACCCGGCAGGCGGTGATCGGCTACGGCGACACCACCATCGTCCACGGCGTCGACGTGCAGATCCCGGACGGCCGGATCACGGCGATCGTCGGCCCGAACGGCTGCGGCAAGTCGACGCTGCTGCGTGCGCTGGTGCGCCTCCTGTCCCCCTCGAGCGGCACCGTGCTGCTCGACGGCGAGGACATCCACCGCATCCACACGCGCGAGGTCGCGCGCCGGGTGGGGCTGCTGCCGCAGTCCCCCGTCGCCCCCGCGGGCATCACGGTGAAGGAGCTGGTCGCGCGCGGCCGCACGCCGCACCAGAAGGTGCTGCGCCCCTGGAGCGCCGAGGACGAGATGGCGGTGACCTCGGCGCTGCACTCGACGGCGCTCACGAGCATCCAGGACGCCGTGGTCGACGAGCTCTCCGGCGGCCAGCGCCAGCGCGCCTGGATCGCGATGACGCTCGCGCAGGACACCCCGCTGATGATCCTGGACGAGCCGACGACGTACCTGGACATCGCGCACCAGTACGACGTGATGGACCTGCTCCACCACCTCAACGAGCGGCAGGGCCGCACCATCGTCATGGTGGTCCACGACCTCCACCAGGCGGCCCGCTACGCCCACCACGTGATCGCGATGCGCGACGGCGTGGTCGCGGCGGCAGGCGCCCCCGCCGAGGTGTTCACCGAGGACCTCATCCGCGACGTGTTCTCCCTCGAGGCGCGCGTCCTCACCGACCCCGTGACCGGCACCCCCATGGTGGTGCCCGCGCACGGCCCCGGCGGAGCGCGATGAGCGCCCGCCCCGCACCGACGTCCCAGCAGGTCGCGCCCGGCGCGGCCGACCACCACCAGCCCCCCACTGATCCCCACGAAAGGACCAGCATGCACACCACCACCCAGCGACGCGCAGGCGTCATCGGCCTCGCCGCGGTCGCGGCCCTCACGCTCGCCGCCTGCTCGTCGAGCGCCTCGGAGGACGAGGCCACGGAGTCCGCCTCCGCGGAGCCGACCGCCGTCGCCGCCGACGCGGCGTTCCCCGTCACCCTTGACACCGCGATGGGCGAGGTCACCGTCGAGTCCGAGCCGCAGCGCGTGGTCACGCTCGGCTCGCACGAGCACGAGTACCTCTACGCGCTCGGCGTCGCGCCCGTCGCCGTGCCCGTGAGCTGGCAGGGCTACGAGAACGGCACCGGCCCGTGGGCCGAGGCCGACATGAACGCCGCCGGCGACGCCCCCGAGACCTTCGAGCCGGGAACCACCACGTACGATGCCGAGCTCATCGCGTCCTTCGAGCCGGACCTCATCATCGCGACTTACCCCAACCACACGATGACGCAGGAGGAGTACGACCTCCTCTCGGGCATCGCCCCCGTGGTGACCCGCCCGGCGACCGGCTCCGACGGCGCCGAGACCGTCGAGTGGGGCGTCACGCTCGCGGACGAGCTCTCGCTCCTCGCGCAGGCGACGGGCACCGAGGACGAGGCTGCGTCGATCATCGAGGAGCTCGACGGCGCGTTCGCCGAGGTCCGCGACGCGCACCCCGAGTGGGAGGGCCTCACCTCGCAGGTGGGCGGCTTCTACGAGGGTCAGGCGTTCGTCTACGCCGCCTCGGACACCCGCAACCAGTTCCTCGCCAACGTCGGCCTCGACGTGACCGCGGTCGAGGGCACGGACGCCGCGTGGCTGCAGATCAGCGCGGAGCAGCTCGACACGACGCTCGGCGACCTCGACTCCGTCGTGTGGCAGGTCGCGACCACGCCCGAGGCCAAGGACGAGCTCGAGGCGCTGCCGCTGTTCGCGTCGCTCAACGCGACCGAGACCAACGGCAACGTGTGGCTCACCGACACGGTCCTCGAGGGCGCGTTCTTCGCCAACTCGCCCTCGTCGATCCTCTACACGATCGACGGCATGGTGCCGCTGCTCGAGACGGCTCTCGAGGGCAAGACCGCCGAGTAGCACCCCACCGGCAGCACGATGCCCGGCTCCCCTGGTCGCCCAGGGGAGCCGGGCATCGTCGCATCCGGCGCGGGCGTCGGCTAGAGGTCGAGCCGCTCCAGCATGTCGGTCACCAGGGCCGCCACCGCCGAGCGCTCGGAGCGCTCGAGGGTGACGTGCGCGAAGAGCGGGTGACCCTTGAGCGCCTCGATGACCGCCGCGATGCCGTCGTGACGGCCGACGCGCAGGTTGTCGCGCTGCGCGACGTCGTGCGTGAGGACCACGCGCGAGTCCTGGCCGATGCGGCTCAGCATCGTGAGCAGCACGTTGCGCTCGAGCGACTGCGCCTCGTCCACGATCACGAACGCGTCGTGAAGCGAGCGCCCGCGGATGTGCGTGAGCGGCAGCACCTCGAGCATCCCGCGGGCCATGACCTCCTCGACCACCTCGGAGCTCACCATCGCGCCGAGCGTGTCGAAGACCGCCTGCGCCCACGGGTTCATCTTCTCGCCCGCGTCGCCGGGCAGGTACCCGAGGTCCTGGCCGCCCACCGCGTACAGCGGCCGGAACACCATGATCTTCTTGTGCTGGCGGCGCTCCATGACGGCCTCGAGGCCGGCGCACAGCGCGAGCGCGCTCTTGCCGGTGCCGGCGCGGCCTCCCATGGAGACGATGCCCACGGACTCGTCGAGCAGCAGGTCGATCGCGATCCGCTGCTCGGCGGAGCGCCCGTGGACCCCGAAGACCTCCTGGTCGCCGCGCACGAGCCGCACCGAGCCGTCCTCCGTGACGCGGCCGAGCGCGCTGCCCCGCGCCCCGTGGATCACCAGGCCCGTGTGCACCGGCAGCGAGGCGAGGTCCTCCCCGGACAGCGCCGGGTCGGGCGCCGTGAGGGACTCGTGCTCCCACAGCGACGCCATCTGCTCGTCGCTGATCTGGATCTCGCGCATGCCGGTCCAGCCGGACTCGACCGCCAGCTCGGCGCGGTACTCCTCCGCCTCGATGCCGAGCGCCGAGGCCTTGACGCGCATCGGCAGGTCCTTCGAGACCACCACCACGGACTCCCCCTCGGCGGCGAGGTTCGCCGCGACCGCGAGGATGCGGGTGTCGTTGTCGCCCAGGCGGAACCCGGACGGCAGCACCTCGGTGTCGGTGTGGTTGAGCTCGACGCGCAGCGTGCCGCCAACCTCGTTGACGTCGACCGGCTCGTCGAGCTTGCCGTGCAGCACGCGGAGGTCGTCGAGCATCCGCAGCGCGGAGCGCGCGAAGTAGCCGAGCTCGGGGTGGTGCCGTTTCGCCTCGAGCTCCGTGATGACGACCACGGGCAGCACCACCGCGTGCTCCGCGAAGCGCTTCATGGCACGCGGATCCGAGAGGAGGACCGAGGTGTCCAGCACGAAGGTGCGGACCGCCGTGGAGTCGGCGTTCTCGGTCGCGGTGGCGGGGACGGAGCGAGGCAAGGTGGTCAACAGGGCTCCCAGCGGTCGGGCCGCAGGGCGCCAGTCGCCCTGCGGCGATTGGTTACGTCGACATCTCCCGGATGTGACGGCGTTGTGTTCCCACGAGGCCGACGCTACGCCTGTTGACACCAGGTCAGGGAGGCGCGCCGGGCAGAATTCACATAGATGTAACTCGCCTCCCGCGCTCGGGCGTGTCCCTTTTCACCGCCGCGGCGGCGGCATCCAGGGACGACGCCCCCGGCGCCGCATCGCATCGTCGCGACCCCCGCACGGGCGCCGTGCGGCGTGTCGCGCGCGACACGCCGGGAGCCGTCGCCGGGACGATGCGCGGGCTACCGCCCGAGCCGGCGCTCGCGCTGCGAGAAGTCGCGCAGCGCGCGCAGGAAGTCGATGCGCCGGAAGTCCGGCCAGTAGACCTCGCAGAAGTAGAACTCCGAGTGGGCGCTCTGCCACAGGAGGAAGCCGCCCAGCCGCTGCTCGCCCGAGGTGCGGATCACCAGGTCGGGATCGGGCTGACCTTTGGTGTAGAGGTGGTCCGCGATGTGCTCCACCGAGAAGCTCTCCGCGACCTCCTCGAGCGAATGCCCCGCCTCGACGCCCGCCTTGAGGAAGCTGCGCACCGCCTCGGCGATCTCGTGCCGGCCGCCGTAGCCTACGGCCACGTTGACGTGCAGCCCCGTCGCGCCCGCGGAGCGGTCGACCGCGGCGGCCACGCGCGCGGCCGTGCCGTCGGGCAGCAGCGACGCGTCGCCCACGTGCCGGAGCCGCCACCGGCCGTCGTCGGCGAGCCGCTCGATGGCGGTCGCGATGATCTCGAGCAGCGGCGCGAGCTCCTGGGGATCGCGCTCGAGGTTGTCGGTCGACAGCATCCACAGCGTCACCACCTCGACGCCCGCGTCCTGCGACCACTCGAGCACCTCGGTGATCTTGTCGGCGCCGCGCTGGTGCCCGTGGGAGGCCGAGGCGCCGGCCTGGCGGGCCCAGCGGCGGTTGCCGTCGAGGATGACGCCGATGTGGCGCGGCGGGGCGCCGGTGCGCTTGAGCTCGCGCGCGAGGCGCTTCTCATAGGTCCCGTACAGGAGCGCGCTCAGGCCCATCGACATCCGTTCTCGCTCACCGGCAGAGGCTGGGTCAACCGTACCCCGGCCGCATAACCTACGGTATCGTAGGTTCATGGTCGAGAACCTCCCCGTGCCTGGTAAGCCCCTCATGCGCGGTTGGCTGCATCTGGGCGCCGCGCCGCTCGCCCTCATCGCAGGGCTGATCCTCACGGCGATCGCACCCACGCTCGCCGGACGCGTGTCGTTCGCGATCTTCACGCTGACGGCGGTGATGCTGTTCGGCACGTCCGCGATCTACCACCGCGGCGACTGGTCGGACACCACGCGCGCGGTGCTGCGCCGCATGGACCACGCGAACATCTTCCTCATCATCGCGGGCACCTACACGCCGCTCACGGTGCTGCTGCTCGAACCGCCCACGAGCGTGTGGGTGCTCGGCGTCGTCTGGGGCGGCGCCCTGCTCGGCCTGCTGTTCCGTGTGCTGTGGCTCGGCGCGCCGCGGTGGATGTACGTGCCGATCTACATCGCGCTCGGCTGGGTCGCGATCGGCTTCATCAAGCCGTTCTACGAGGCCGGCGGCGCCGCCGTCGTCACCCTCATCATCGTCGGCGGCCTGTGCTACACCGTGGGCGCGATCATCTACGGGACCAAGTGGCCCCGCGGCTCAACGCGCTACTTCGGCTTCCACGAGATCTTCCACGCGCTAACGATCGCCGGCTTCGCCTGTCACTTCGTCGCCGCCTCCCTCGCCGCCTTCCGCGTCGCCTGACGCGTCCTCGGGGGACGATGCGTCGGCCCCGTCGGGCGCATCGTCCACCGCCGCCTCGGCGGCGCGCGCGTCCCGCGCGTCCTGGGTACGGACCTTGCGCAGGTGCTTGCCCAGCGATCGGAACAGCAGGATGGCCGCGGCGACCATCGCGAACGTGGCGACGAAGGCGAGGAAGCCCGGGCCGCCGGTGAAGTCGGAATCCATGTCCACCTCTCTGACCGGACTATCCTGCCTCATCATGAGCACCCCAGAACCCGACGAGGGCACCGGAGCGCTGCCGCGCCTCACCACGCGCGCCTGGACGCTGGTCATCGCGGGCATCACCGCGCTCGTCGCGGTCACGGCGTGGTACGCGTTCGTCGCGTCGCACGAGGCCGTGCGGTGGAAGGACGTCGGCTTCTCGGTCGTCTCCCCCACCGAGATCACCGTGACCTACGAGGTGTACCTCTACGACGAGGTCGACGTCGACTGCACCCTGCGCGCGCTCAACACGCGCTTCACCGAGGTCGGCGTCACCACCCAGCGCGTCGCGTACGCCGACGGCGCGCAGCAGCGTCTCGAGACCACCCTGGTCACCACCGAGGAGGCGAACACGGGCCAGGTCCAGTACTGCGAGCCGGTGGACTGACGCCCGGCGACCCAGGCGCGACCGGCTTGGGCACGCTTGCAGCCGCTTGATAAGGTGGCTCACCTTGTCACCCGAGGAGGATGAACCGTGACCGAGACCACCGGAACCTGGCTGACCCAGGAGGCGTTCGACCGCCTCCAGGCCGAGTACGACCACCTGGTGAACGTCGGGCGCGTCGAGATCGCCAAGGAGATCGACGAGCGCCGCCAGGAGGGCGACCTCAAGGAGAACGGCGGCTACCACGCGGCCCGCGACGAGCAGGCCAAGATGGAGGCCCGCATCCAGGAGCTGCGACGCAAGCTCGAGACCGCCCAGGTGGGCGAGGCCCAGTTCTCCGGCACCATCGCCGCCGGCACCGTGGTGACCGCCGAGGTCATGGGCCGCGAGATGAAGTTCCTCGTGGGCTCGCGCGAGATCGCCGAGGGCACCGACCTCGACGTGTTCAGCGCCGAGTCGCCCCTGGGCGCCGCGCTGCTCGGCCACCAGGCCGGCGACGAGACGTCCTACGTCGCGCCCAACGGCAAGGAGATCGCCGTCAAGGTGCTCGCGGCGGAGCCCTTCAGCGGCTGAGCCGACCGCACGCGCGAGGCATCAGCCTCCGGAGTAGTACCGCGCGCCGGGCTCGAGGTCGTCGATGAGGTCGGGCACCGTCACCCTCGCTGGAGCAGCACCAAGGCCTCGTAGTGCGAGGTGTGCGGGAACATGTCGAGCAGGCGGCCGCGCACGGGCCGCAGCGACGGCATGGCCTCGAGGTCGCGCGCGAGCGTGACGGCGTTGCAGCTCGAGTACACCACGGTGCCCACGTCGAACCGCTCGAGCCAGGCCGCGAGCTCCGGGCCGATGCCGCGGCGGGGCGGGTTGACGATCACGACGTCGGGGACGAGCTCCTGCGCGAGCGCCCAGGCGGTCGCGTCCGCGGCGACGAACGCCGCATCGTCGACCCCGGTCCTGCCCGCGACCGCCAGCTCCTCGACGCTGAGCCGCGCGCTCTCGATCGCCTGTTCGCTGATCTCGACGCCGACCACGGTCCGGCCCGGCGCCACGCAGTGCAGCGCGAAGCCGCCCACGCCGCAGTAGAGGTCCCAGACGGCGGCCGGCGCCGCATCGTCCACCCAGCCCGCGACCTGGGCGTAGAGCTCGCGCGCGACCGCGGTGTTGGTCTGGAAGAAGCTCTGCGGGCGCAGGTGGAGCACCACGTCGCCCATCGCCATCGCGAGGGACGCGCGCTCGGTGAGGACGATCTCGCGCTCGCCCTCGAGCACCGCCTTGTGCTCGGGAAGCACGTTGACCGTCACCACCGCGAGCGCGGGCAGCCGCTCGAGCAGCCACGGGAGGTGCTTGCGGATGCGCGCGAGTCCCTCGGTCGAGCGCATCACCAGGCGCGCCATGAGCGAGCCGTCGGGCGCCAGCGTGACGATGACGTGCTTGAGCTCGCCGCGCCGCGCCGGGACGTCGTAGGGCTCGAGGCGGGCGACATGGATGAAGTCCGCAAGGACCGGGAACGATGCGGCGAGCGGCTTCGGGTACAGCGGGCACTCGCGGAGGTCGACGCCGCGGCCCTCCGCGTCGAGGATGCCGATGGTGGGCGCATCGCTCGTGCCGCCGACCACCATCTTCGCCTTGGTGCGGAACCCCTGCTCCGGGCTGACCAGAGGCTCGAGCCAGTCGATGCCGTCCGCGCGCTCACGGACCGCGTCCGCGATCAGCCCCGCGAGGTGGGCCTGCTTGTCCGCGATCTGCGCCTCGTGGGGCGTCTCGATCAGCGTGCACGAGCGGCACACCCCGGAGTCGTAGTAGGCGCAGCGCACCTCAGGAGTGTAGGCGCGTGCGGCTCTCAGGCGTGCGGCGCATCGTCGCCGTGGTCGTCGTCGTGGCCCTCGGGGTGGCGGCGGCGCACGCGGATCTCGCCGGTCTTGGCGATGACCTCGCGCGCGCGCTTGAGCGCCTCCCGGGGATGCTCGGTGAGCACCGCCCCGGTATCCGTGTCGGCCTCCGGCTCCGCCGTCATCTGCGCATGGAGGGATCGCCCGAACGCGTAGACGAAGGACACGATGGGCACGGCGATGACGGCGCCGATGAGGCCGAGCATGAGCGTGCCGATCGACACGGTCAGGAGGATGACGAGCGGATGCAGCGACGCGGCCTTGCCGAACAGCCACGGGTACAGCACGTTGCCCTCGATCTGCTGCACCAGGAGCACGATCGCGAGCATCCACAGCGCGGTGGGCCACCCGCCGTCGAACAGCGCGACGAGCACCGCGATCGCGCCGGACAGCGTAGCGCCGAACAGCGGGATGAAGGACAGCAGGAAGACGAAGATCGCGATCGGGAAGGCCAGCGGCAGGCCGAGCACCCACGCGCCGGTGCCGATGCCCACCGCGTCGATGAACGCCACGAAGACGCTCGTCTCGGTGTAGCGGCGCAGCGTGAGCCACGCCGTCATGCCGGCGTGGTCGACGCGCTCGCCGCGCGACGCCGGCACGAGCCCGACGAACCACAGCCACAGCCGGCGCCCGTCCTTCATGAAGAAGAAGAGCGAGAACAGCGCGACGATCGACCCGGCGAACAGCGACCCGATGGTGCCGGTCACGGAGAACGCGCCGGTGGCCACGCCCCAGGCGTTGTCCTGGACGGTCTTGGTGGCGTTGCCCAGGATCTCGTCGATCTGCTCCCGCGACATGTGGATCGGGCCGTCGACCAGCCAGTCGAGGAACTGGTCGAAGCCCTTGACCGCGGCCTCCTGGAGGTCGCCGAAGCCCGCGACGATCGAGCTGCCGGCCGCGAAGATCAGCCCGAGCACCACCGTGACGAGCGCGATGATCGCGAGCGCCGCCCCGAGCGCGCGCGGGACCCCCCACTTCTGGAGCCGGCTCACGGCCTGCTCGAGCGGCGCCGCGATGAGCATCGCGATGGCGAGCGGCAGGACGATCGACGCGAAGCTGGTGAATCCCGTGAACAGGATCCACGCGATGATCCCGACGACGATGAGGCGCCAGGACCACGCGGCCGACACGCGCAGCCACAGCGGCACGTAGTCGGCGCTGCCGTCGCCGTGACGCGCACCCTCGTGCTCCGCGGGGTCGGGCCGATCTGCCATGCTTCGGAGCCTAGCCGCCCCGGGCATCCGGTCCGCGGACGCGCGGAACACGGCGAGGCGCGGCGACGTTCGTCACAGGGGAAGGGAGCAACGGATGCTCGGAATCGACAAGACCAGGATGATCTCCGCGGAGAAGGCGCTGACCGGCCGCGACGCGGAGATGCAGATCGCGGACCGTCACGTGGTGCTCGGCACGGAGCTCAAGGGACCGTGGCCCGAGGGCACGGAGGTGCTCTACGTGGCGATGGGCTGCTTCTGGGGTGCGGAGCGCATCTTCTGGCAGCTGCCCGGCGTGCACGTCACCGCGGTCGGCTACATGGGCGGCTGGACCCGCAACCCGAACTACCAGGAGACCTGCACCTCGCTCACGGGTCACACCGAGACGGTGGAGGTGGTGTACGACCCCGCTGCGGTGGACCTCGACACGCTGCTCGCGGCGTTCTGGGAGAACCACGACCCCACCACCGCGAACCGCCAGGGCGGCGACATCGGCACGCAGTACCGCAGCGCGATCTTCGCGACCACGGACGCCCAGCTCGCGGCCGCCGAGTCCTCACGCGAGCGCTACCAGGCCCGCCTCACGGAGCAGGGCTACGGAGCCATCACCACGCAGATCGCACGCGCGGACGAGGCGGGCGACGGCGTCTTCTACTACGCCGAGGACTACCACCAGGGCTACCTGCACAAGAACCCGGACGGCTACTGCAACCACGGGTTCTGCCAGGTGAGCTTCGCGTAGGGCCGAGCCCGCGCATCGTCCTCGGGAACGACGAACGCCCCGACCGTCCGGTCGGGGCGTTCGTGCGTGACGCGCTAGTCGCGACCGGAGAAGATCGCGATGAGGCGCAGGAACTCGGTGTACAGCCACACGAGCGTGACGATGAGGCCGAACGCGGCCTTCCACTCGACCTTCTTGTCGAGGCCGCGCTTGACGCCGTTGTCGATGAAGTCGAAGTCGCCGATGAGCGAGATGCACGCGAGCAGGATCGCGACGAGGCCGATGATCGCGCCGAGCGGGACGCCGATGCCGGCGATCTCCACGGAGTACAGGCCGAACATCTGGTTCGAGTCGCTGAAGATCATGTAGCCCAGGTTCACGAGGCTGAACACGAGGTACGAGATCGCGCCGATCATGAAGATCTTGTTGAGCTTCGCGGTGTAGCGGACCTTGCCCGAGCGGTAGAGCCAGAGGCAGACCATGAAGGTGATGCCGGTCGCGGCGAGCGCCTGCACACCCGCGCCGGGGACGTTGGCCCACGTCTCGATCGCGACGGTGATCGCGCCGAGGAACAGGCCCTCGGCCACCGCGTAGGTGCCGACGAGCGCGGGGCCCGGCGTGCGCTTGAACGCGGCGATCAGACCGACGATCATCGCGACGAAGCCCGCGCCGATCGCGAACAGCAGCGCCGACGGCTGCTGGGCCACGTAGACGTACGACGCCGCGCCCAGCCCGAGCGTCACGATGCCGAGCCCGGCGGTCTTGTTGATGACGCCGCGGTAGCTCATGCGCTCGGCCGTCACGTAGCCCGGGGCCGCCGACGGCGCCTGGAACTGCTGGTCCAGCTCCGTCGCGGTCGGCTGCGCGAGCAGCGGATCGGCCTTGAACTCCTGGGCGTTGCTGAACACCGGACTTGCCACGTTTCCTCCTCAGTGGGTGACCGCCCCAGTCTAGACGCGCGCCTACGCGCGCCGGCGGGACCGTCGAGAGGACAACGCGCCAGGCAGCGGCCACGCTCCCGCCCCGCTGACAGTCACAACGGAATCGGGTCCGACACGCCGTCGCGGTGGGCACGATGCGCGGGCGGGCCCGGCGTGTCGCGGCGAGATCCGTTGCCAGTGTCAGAGGGGAGGGTGCCCGTTTTTCTTTGTTCGTGTTGCTTTTCCTTTGTTTATGTGTTGTGATGTGGGAATCCGGACAAAGGAGTCATCCATGTACGCGACGGAGCGACAGCAGCGCATCCTGGCCGAGGCACGCGCCGCGGGCCGCGTCGAGGTGGCCTCGCTCGCCGAGGCCCTCGCGGTCACCACCGAGACCATCCGCCGCGATCTCACCGCCCTCGAGCGCCGCGGATCGCTGCGCCGGGTCCACGGCGGCGCGATCCCCGTCGAGCGGCTCGAGCTCGAGCCGACCCTCGCCTCGCGCTCCTCCCACCGCCCCGACGTGAAGCGCCGCATCGCGGCACGGGTGCTCGCGGAGCTCCCCGTCGGCGGCACGGTCATCCTTGACGCGGGCTCGACCACGCAGGCGCTGGTCGACGCGTTCCCGATCGACCTCGACCTCACCGTCATCACCGACTCGCTCCCGGCCGCCACCGCGCTGTCGACCCGTCCCGGGATCTCGCTCTACATGCTGGGCGGGCGCGTGCGGGGGCTCACCGCCGCGGCCGTGGGCGACTGGGCGACCGATGCCCTGGCCGGCCTGGTCGCCGACGTCGCGATCCTGGGCACCAACGGCTTCTCCGCGGCGCGCGGCCTCACCACGCCCGACCAGGACGAGGCGCGGGTGAAGCGGGCGATGGTCACCGCCGCGCGCCGGGTCGTGGTCGCCGCGGACTCGTCGAAGGCGGGCGACGACCACCTCCACCGCTTCGCGGCGCTGGACGAGGTCGACCTCATCGTGACCGACGCGGAGCTCGCCGAGGACGTCGCCGACGAGCTCCGCGCCGCCGGCACCGAGGTCGTGGCCGCATGATCGTCACGCTGACCCCCAACCCCAGCGTCGATCGCGCCGTGACGCTCGCGGCCCTCGAGCGCGGCGAGGTCAACCGCGCCACCGACGTGCGGGTCGACGCGGGCGGCAAGGGCGTCAACGTCGCTCGGGCCATCACCGCGCAGGGAGGCGAGGCGATCGCCGTGCTCCCCGTGGGCGGCCCCGAGGGCCACCTGCTCGAGGAGCTGCTCGACGCCGCGGGCGTGCCGCGCCGCTCGGTTCCCGTGCGCGGCTCCGCGCGCATGAACATCTCCGTGCTCGAGCCCGACGGCACCACCACCAAGCTCAACGAGCCCGGCCCCGTGCTCGACGCCGACGAGACGGCCGAGCTGCTCGCGACCGCCGCGGCGGTGGCGGGGGCCACGTGGGTGGTCGGCTGCGGGAGCCTTCCGCCGGGTGCCCCCGAGGACCTCTACGCGCGGCTCATCGCCGACGCCCGACGTGCGGGCGTGCGCGTCGCGATCGACAGCTCCGGCGCCCCGCTCGCCGCCGCGGTCGCATCCACGCCCGATCTCATCAAGCCCAACCACGAGGAGCTCGCGGAGCTGGTGGGCCATCCGCTCCCGACGCTGGGCGACGTCCTCGCCGCGGCGCGAGACCTGGTGTCTCACGGCATCGCCACGGTCGCGGTGAGCCTCGGCGCCGACGGCGCCCTGCTGGTCGACCGCGACCACGCCGTCCACGCGCGCGCCACCATCGGCGCGCCCGTCTCGACCGTAGGAGCGGGCGACTGCATGCTCGCCGGGCTCCTCCACGGCCTCTCGCGAGGCCTGCCCTCCGCCGACTCCCTCTCGGAGGGCGTCCTCTGGGGCGCCGCCGCCGTGACCCTTCCCGGCAGCCGCGTCCCCACCCCCGCGGATCTCCACGGCATCCCCGTGGACCTCACGCACTCCCCCTCAGCCGCCCTGGCACTCGGTCAGCGCTGACCCCGAAAGGAACACCCCCATGTCACTGATCACCGCAGATCAGGTCATCCTCGACCTCGCCGAGGAGGACCGCCACGCGGCCACCCGCGCGCTGGCCGGCACGCTTGCCGCCACGGGGCGCTGCACGGACGTCGAGGCCTTCGTCGCGGACGTCCGCAAGCGCGAGGAGACGATGGCGACCGGGCTCCCCGGCGGCATCGCGATCCCGCACGCCCGCAGCGCCGCCATCACCGAGCCGACGCTCGCCTTCGGGCGCGCCGACGGCATCGACTGGGGCGCCAAGGACGGACCGGCCTCGCTCGTGTTCCTCATCGCCGCCCCCGAGGGCGCCGCCGAGGCGCACATGCAGGTGCTTCCCAAGCTCGCCAAGGCGCTCATGAAGAAGGAGTTCACGGGCGCGCTGCGGGCCGCGACCACCGCGCAGGAGGTCGTCGCCATCGTCGAGGCCGAGGTGGGCGACATCGTCGTGGCGCCCGTCCCGCCGGCGCAGCCGGAGTCCGTCGCTCCCCCGACCGCCGCATCGTCCAGCCTCACGCTCGTGGGCGTCACCTCCTGCCCCACCGGCATCGCCCACACCTACATGGCGGCCGAGGCGCTCGAGCGCGCGGCGAAGGACGCCGGGCACACCATGAAGGTCGAGACGCAGGGCTCCGCCGGCGCGACGCCGCTGAGCGCTGAGGAGATCGCGGCGGCCGATGCCGTGATCTTCGCCCACGACGTCGAGGTGCGGAGCGCCGAGCGCTTCGCCGGCAAGCCGATCGTCGACGTCGGCGTGAAGAAGGCGATCTCCGACGGTCCGGCTCTCATCTCCCAGGCGGTCGCGAAGGCCTCCGAGTGGAGGACCAACCCGCAGGCCGAGGCCACGGTGCCCGCCGCATCGTCCGGCCTGGCGACCAAGGTCGACAGCAAGGCAGGCATCGGCACCCAGATCCGCCAGTGGCTGATGACGGGTGTGAGCTACATGATCCCGTTCGTCGCCGCGGGCGGCATCCTCATCGCGCTGTCCTTCATGCTCGCGCAGATCGCGCTGGGCGAGAGCGGCGCGATCGAGATCACGCAGTACAACCTCACGTCCGACGACGCGTACAACGTCGCGCAGCACTTCGACGTGCTGTCGCTCACCAGCTGGGCGGCGCTGCTGTTCGTCATCGGCGGCGCGGCCTTCGGGTTCCTGGTGCCGATCCTGTCCGGCTTCATCGCGTTCGCGATCGCGGACCGGCCCGGGCTGGTGCCCGGCATCGTGGGCGGCTCGATCGCCGCGACCATGGGTGCGGGCTTCCTGGGCGGCATCGTCACCGGCGTGCTCGGCGGCCTCACGGCCCGCTGGATCGCGAGCTGGAAGGTCCACAAGGGCGTGCGCGGCGTGATGCCGGTGGTGGTGATCCCGCTGCTGTCGAGCCTCATCACCCTGGGCCTGTTCATCACGCTGCTCGGCACGCCCATCAAGGCGCTGTCCGACGGCCTCAACGACTGGCTCACCGGCCTGCAGGGCGGCTCGGCGTTCATCCTGGGCCTGGTGCTCGGCGCGATGATGGGCTTCGACCTCGGCGGTCCAGTCAACAAGGTCGCGTACTTCTTCGGCACTGCGGGGCTCGCCGCCGCGGGCACCGCGACCGATGCGCCGGCGCTCACCATCATGGCCGCGGTCATGGCGGCCGGCATGGTCGCGCCCCTCGCGATGGCGCTCGCCACGACGCTGCGTCCGAAGCTGTTCTCGGAGCCGGAGCGCGAGAACGGGAAGGCGGCCTGGCTGCTCGGCGCCTCGTTCATCTCCGAGGGCGCGATCCCGTTCGCGGCGGCCGACCCGTTCCGCGTGATCGTCTCGTCGGTCATCGGCTCCGCCCTCACCGGCGGCCTGGTCATGGTGTTCGGCGTCACGCTGCGCGCCCCGCACGGCGGCATCTGGGTGCTCCCCCTCATGGGCGGGTTCCTGTGGTTCCTGGTCGCCCTCGCCGCCGGCGTCGCGGTGATGACCGCCATCGTCCTCACCCTCAAGTCCCGCGACAAGAAGCTCGACACCGTCGACGCGGTCGCGACCGTCTGAACCCGTCACCAAGGAGAACTCTCATGTCCCAGCGCACCGTCACCATCGCCTCCTCCGTCGGGCTCCACGCCCGCCCCGCCGCCCTCTTCGTGGAGGCGGCCCAGGAGACCGGGCTCGACGTCGAGATCGGCCGAGCCGGCGAGGAGGCCGTCGACGCCACCAGCATCCTGGGCGTCATGGCCCTGGGCGCCAAGCACGGCGAGGAGGTCATCCTCACCGCCGAGGGCGACGGCGCGGACGCCGCCCTCGAGTCCCTGGTCGCGCTCCTGTCGCGTGACCTGGACGCCGAGGAGGGCTGACATGTCCGGCGACACCCGTCACGGCGTCGGCGTCAGCCCCGGCACGGCCGTCGGACCGGTGGTGCAGGTCGCGCCGCCGGTCCGGCCCCCGGCCGACGAGCCCGCACCGGCCGATGCGGGCGCCGCCCTCGCGCACGTGCTCGAGGCCCTGGAGGCGGTCGCGGTCGACCTCGACGCCCGCGTCGCGGCCGCCGACGAGCACGCGGCCCCGATCCTCAAGGCCACCGCGATGATCGCTCGCGACAAGGGCCTCGCGAAGGCCGCCGGCAAGCACCTCGGCGCGGGGCTGGGCCCGGCTCACGCGATCGAGGCTGCGGTCGCCGACTACGCCGCGCAGTTCGAGGCGTTGGGCGGGTACTTCGCCGAGCGCGTCGCGGATCTGCGAGACGTCGGCGACCGCGCGATCGCGGCGGTGCTCGGCGTGCCCGCGCCGGGCGTGCCGCCGCTGTCGGGTCCGTCCGTCATCGTCGCCGTGGACCTCGCCCCCGCGGAGACGGCGACTCTCGACCGCGCCCGCGTGGTGGGCATCGTCACCGCCGCCGGCGGCCGGACCTCCCACACGGCGATCCTCGCCGCACAGATGGGCATCCCCGCCGTGGTGCAGCTGCACGGCGCCACCGACATCCCGGCGGGCACGACCGTCGCCGTCGACGGCGACGCCGGCGCCGTCACGCTCGACCCCGACCTCGACCTGCTCGAGGCGCAGCGCGTGCGCCGCGAGCGCCGCGCCGCCGCGCTCGCCGCCGTCTCCGGGCCGGGTGCCACGCGCGACGGCCACGCCGTCGCCCTGCTCGCGAACATCGGCGGGGTGGACGATGCGGTGGCCGCGGGCGCCCAGGACGTCGAGGGCGTCGGGTTGTTCCGCACGGAGTTCCTCTACCTGTCCGCCGCGGCGCTGCCGAGCGTCGACGAGCAGGCCGAGATCTACCGCAAGGTGCTGGAGCCGTTCGGCGACCGCCGCGTGGTGGTGCGCACGCTCGATGCGGGCGCCGACAAGCCGCTCGCGTTCGCCGACCTCGGCGAGGAGGAGAACCCGGCGCTCGGGCGCCGCGGGCTGCGGCTGTGCCAGGCGAAGCCTGAGCTCATCGACTCGCAGCTCGCCGCACTGGCCCAGGCCGCGCGCGAGACCGGCGCGGACGTTCGCGTGATGGCGCCGATGGTCGCCACGGCGGAGGAGGCGGCGTGGTTCGCCTCCCGCGTGGCCGCGGCGGGGCTGCCGAAGGCCGGCGTGATGATCGAGGTGCCCGCGGCGGCGCTGCGGTCGCGGCACGTGCTCGCGGAGGTCGACTTCGGGTCCCTGGGCACCAATGATCTCGCGCAGTACACGATGGCCGCGGACCGCATGGAGGGCGAGCTGTCCGATCTGCTCGACCCCTGGCAGCCGGCCGTGCTCGACGTGGTCGCGGCGGCCTGCTCCGGCGGCGCCGAGACCGGGAAGCCCGTGGGGGTCTGCGGCGAGTCGGCGGGTGATCCGCTGCTGGCGCTCGTGCTCGCCGGGCTCGGGGTGTCGAGCCTGTCGATGGCGCCCACGAAGGTGCCGGCGGTGCGCTTCGCGCTATCGCGGCACTCTCTCGAGGAGTGCCGGGCGCTCGCCGGGGTCGCACGTGAGGCGCGCTCCGCGGCGGACGCCCGCGAGGCGGTGCGCGCGGCGGCGAGCGAGGAGCTCGCCGCGATCCTCTAGCCCCTCCCCCACCCGGACACTGCCAACGGACGTGGTCCCGGGTCGCCGGCGTGTCGCCGCCTCCGGGCGGCGCACGCACGGCGCGTCGCGGCGAGATCCGTTGCCAGTGTCCGGTGGGGGCAGGGTGCCGGGCACCGGTCCGACGCGCTCGCTAGAATGGTCGCGCACTCCCGCTTCAACGGACCGAAGGAGGCCCGTCGTTGCACCGGACCACCGCGCTCGTACATGACATCTCGCTCGAGGTGACCGCCCGCGACCGCGCGTCCCTGTCAGGGGCCGCGCTCCGCGGCGGCACGCGGGTGAGCATCACCCACCTGGGCACCGAGAGCGCGGACGATCGGCTCGACGCCGCCGCGGCCGCGCGCGCCGCCGGGTTCGCACCCGTCCCGCACCTCGCCGCGCGCCGGTTCGCCGACGCGAGCGGCGCACGCGAGGCGCTGGCGGGGCTGCGCGAGCGCGGCGCCCACGAGCGCGTCTTCATCGTCGCGGGCGACCCGCGCACCCCGGCGGGACCGTACGTGTCCGCCGAGGACCTCATCCGCACCGGGATCCTCGCCGAGCACGGGGTGCGCGAGGTCGGGATCGGCGGCTACCCGGAGGGGCACCCCGCCATCGCGGACGATGCGCTGTGGGCGGCCCTCGAAGCCAAGGTCGCGGCGGTCCAGGAGCGAGGCATGACCGCGACGCTGACGACACAGTTCTCGTTCGACGCCGACGCGGTGATCCGGTGGATCGAGCGCGTGCGCGCCGCCGGCATCGACGTGCCGATCCGGGTGGGCGTGCCCGGGCCCGCCGGGGTCGGGCGCCTGCTCGCCTTCGCGCGCCGGTGCGGCGTGGGCTCGAGCGCGGGCATCGCCCGCAAGTACGGCTTCTCGCTCGCCAACCTCATGGGCACGGCGACGCCGGACCGGTTCGTCGCGGAGCTCGCCGGGCGTCTGGACCTCGCGCACCACGGCGACATCCGGCTGCACGTCTACGCGTTCGGCGACGTCCAGGCGGCCTCGGCGTGGATCGCGAGCGCCGCGGAGCGGACCCTGCCGCTCGAGGCGACCAAGCCGGCCTAGCGGGTCCTCGCGATGCGCGCGCGATAGGCCTTCATCGCGAGCGCGTAGGCGACCGCCAGGATCGCCGCCACCCATGCGAGCGCGACCCACAGCTCCGAGCCGGCGGTCTCACCGGCGAGCAGTCCCCGCACGGAGTCGACGATGGCCGTCACGGGCTGGTGCTCGGCGAACCATCGCACCGGCCCGGGCATCGTGTCGGTCGGCACGAAGGCCGAGCTCACGAAGGGCAGGAGGATCAGCGGGTAGGCGAACGCGCTCGCCCCGTCGACCGAGGTCGCGGTGAGCCCGGGGATCACCGCGAGCCAGGTGAGCGCGAGAGTGAGCAGCCCGAGGATCCCCGCCACCGCGAGCCACGCACCGATCCCCGCACCCGACCGGAAGCCCATCGCGAGCGCCGCGAGGACCACCACCGCGAGCGACACGTACGTCGCGAGCAGCGAGGTGAGCACATGCGCCCACAGGATCGCCGGCCTCGCCACGGGCATCGAGTGGAAGCGCTCGAAGATCCCGCCCTGCAGGTCCATGAACAGGCGGAAGGCCGTGTAGGACACGCTCGACGCGATGGTGATGACCAGGATCCCGGGAAGCAGATACGTGATGTACGAGTCGGCACCGACCTCGATCGCGCCTCCCAGCACGTAGACGAAGAGGAGCAGGAAGGCGATCGGCATGAGCGCCGTGGTGATGATCGTGTCGGGGCTGCGCGTGATGTGGCGCAGCGAGCGCCCGGTGAGGATCCGGGTGTCGGCGAGGGCGGTCATGACGCCTCCTTGGCGGGCTTCGCGCCGATCACCGCGAGGAAGACCTCCTCGAGCGTCGGCTGCTTCTCGACGAGCTCGACGGTGGGGGCTGGGAGCAGCGCCCGGAGCTGGGCGAGCGTCCCGTCGACGATGATGCGGCCCTCGTGGAGGATCGCGATGCGGTCGGCGAGATGCTCGGCCTCGTCGAGCGTCTGGGTGGTGAGCAGCACCGTGGTGCCGCCCGCGGCGAGCTCGCGCACCGCCGCCCACACCTCGCGACGCGCCTCGGGGTCGAGGCCCGTGGTGGGCTCGTCCAGGAGGATCACCGGCGGGTCGCCGAGCAGGCTCATGGCGAGGTCGAGGCGCCTGCGCATGCCTCCCGAGTAGGTGCCGGCGCGACGCTCGGCCGCCCCGGCGAGGTCGAGGCGCGCGAGCAGCCGATCGACGGCGGCGCCCGGGTCCGGGACCCGCCGCAGCCGCGCCACGAGGAGCATGTTCTCGCGGCCCGTGAGGACCTCGTCCACCGCGGAGAGCTGGCCGGTGAGGCTGATCGCGGCGCGCGCGCCCGCCGGTGCCGCGGCGACGTCGTGCCCGGCGACCGACGCACGCCCCGCATCGGCCCTCTGCAGGGTGCTGAGGATGCGGATGAGCGTGGTCTTCCCTGCTCCGTTGGAGCCTAGCAGGGCGACGATGCTGCCGCGCGCGACGTCGAGGTCGACCCCGCGCAGCACCTCGAGGTCGCCGTAGGCGTGCCGGAGGCCGCTGATCTCGATCGCCGCGGCGGTCATGGCGCGTCGCCTGCGGCGTGGTCCATCGCCTTGACCAGGCGCGCCCGCTCCTTGTCGATCCACCGGCGCCCGGTGTAGGCCTCGGCGAACTGCTCTGCGAAGTCGACCGGGTCGGCGCCGACGATGTCGCGCACCGGCGTGCCGTCCGCGGCGGCGCGCTCCCACAGGTCGGCCAGGTCGCCGACCATCGTGATCATCACGTCGCCGTCCGTGAGGCCGCCGTAGTACATGAAGTACCGATGCATCGCCATCGCCGCCTCCATGTAGGGCGCGGGCAGCTCGGCCATGCGGCGCACATCGGCCTTGTACTGCTTCTTCTCCGCGAGCGAGCCCGTGAGCTTCTCGATCCAGGGCATCACTGCCCTCCTTCGGTCTTGAGGTGGGCGAGCCGGTCGGCGAGGAAGCCCCAGCTGCTCCAGAAATCGTCCAGAGCCTCGCGGCCCTGGGGGTTGAGGGTGAACACCTTGCGCGGCGGACCCTTCTCCGACGGCACCTTCTCGACGTCGACCAGGCCCCGCTGCTCGATGCGGACGAGCAGCGCGTACACGGTGCCCTCCGCGATGTCCGCGAAGCCCTGGTCGCGCAGCCGTGCCGTGATCTCGTACCCGTAGGCCGGGCCGAGGGCGAGGAGCGCCAGGACGATGCCCTCGAGCGTGCCCTTGAGCATCTCCGTCATCTGCTTGCCCACGTCGGGTCTCCTCGTGCTACTCAGTGTTGCTGACTACCACTACATAGTAACGCTGAATACTGGAAGCGCAAGGTGGCATCCTCGCTCCGATCCCGCGGAGGTCCTCACTGCCCGAGATCGCCGGACCCGGGCGCTGACGACCTCACGCCGCCAGATGGAAGGTGTCCGCGAACCGTCCGACGAGGTCATCACTGCCGCGCAGCACCTGGACGACCCCGGCGGCGATCGCCCGGTCGGCCGAGAGCTCGCCCGAGACGAGGCGCCGGATGTCGGGCCCCGCGGAGAAGACGAGGTCCGCGCGCGCCTCGCGCCGCGCGACAGTGAGCGCTGCGCCGTCGACGCGCACGTGAAGCGCCGCAGGACCCAGATGCGCCATGTAGGCCGTGGGCGGAAGCGCGCTCGCGACCTCGCTCCTGAAGGCGGTGCGCAGCGCCATGGTCATCGAGTCGGGGGTGATGACCTGCTCCGCGCGGGGCTCCCCCATCGCCTTGAAGCCCCAGGCGCCGAGCGCCAGCACCACGGGCTCGAGCTCGCGCCCGTACGGCGTGAGCTCGTACACCACCGTGCGCGAGTGCGGCACGCGCCGCAGGACGCCTGCGGCCTGCAGCTCCTTCAGCCGCGCGGCCAGGATGTTGCTCGGGATGCGGGGCAGCCCCGTCGCCAGCTCGCCGTAGCGGCGCGGCCCCACGAGCAGGTCGCGGACGATGAGCAGCGCCCAGCGCTCGCCGACCAGCTCGAGGGCCCGGGTGACCCCGCAGTACTGCCCGTACTCGCGTGCGGCCATCGACCTCAGGCCTGCTGGCTCATGAAGGCCTCAGGCCCCTGCTCCGCGGCGACCGGGTCCATGTACCCGAAGTCGACGACGTTGCCGTCGGGGTCAGCGAGCTGGCGCTGATACATGAAGCCGAGATCCGTGGGCGGGCCCGGCTCGCTGCCGCCCGCCGCTACGCCCTGCGCGACCGCAGCATCGACCTCCTCCCGGCTGTCGAGGAAGATCGCGGTCGATGCCGACACCGCCTCCTTCGGGTCGCCGATCGGCAGGTCGGTGAAGGTCTGGAAGAACTCCCGGACCAGGATCATGAAGTAGCTGTGGCCGTCCTCGACCACCACGCACGCGGCGTTGTGATCGGTGAACTGCGGATTGATGGTGAACCCGACCGCCGTGTAGAACGCCTTCGCGCGCTCCAGATCGGTCACCGGCAGGTTGACGAACATCGCGGTCATCGCGACCCCCTCTTCGTAGGTCCATCGACGCCTCTCACACTTGCAATAAGCAAGTGATCCGTCAAGGGCGCGGCGCCCGAAGCACGGGAGACCTGCGGGGACGCGGCGGGCGGAGCTCAGCCCAGGGGCACGGTGTGGATCGCCGAGTCGAGCGACGAGCCGTTGAGCTCGAGGTAGAGATGCCGCTCGGTGATGGAGACCGTGAGCGCGTTGCGCCGCTCGAGCAGCGCCGCGGCCGCCTCCACGAAGCCGGGATCGAAGCTGTGGAGCAGGATCCGCTCGCGCTGGTGGATCTTCTTGCTCTCCCAGCGCGCGAGGACCTTGGCCGGATCGTGCTGCGTGTAGACCGCGGTCCGGGATGCGAGGCGGCTCCCGCGGTGGAGGCGCTCCGCCTCCGGCTGGCCCACCTCGATCCACGCGGTGACGAGCCCCGTGAGGTCGCGGACCAGCACCGCCGGCTCCTCCGTGGTCGAGATGCCCTCGGAGAACGTGATGCCGTCCTCGTGCTCGAGGCAGAAGGCGAACAGGCGCGTCATCATGAACGCCGCGGTCTCGGACGGGTGCCGCGCGACGCGGAGCGACAGGTCCTCGTAGACGCCGCGGTCGACGTCCGCGAGGGTGATGTCGAACGTGTGAACAGTCGCGCCGGCAGCCATGGCGCACCAGCCTACGACGTCCTGGTCGGCCCGCCTGCGCGGGGTGGCGGCGCACCGCTGCTCGCGGTGGTGCGTGCCCCGGTGCTCCGCGAATTCATGCAGATCGCGACGGCTCGACGTGCCGCCCGCCCGCGCCGCCCGCGCCGCCTCGCGGGCGCGTCGCGACTCGCATGAATTCGCCGAGGACGGCGGTAGACGTGCACCGATGCCCTCCGCGCGCGGCCGATGCCGGACACGTGCCCCCGGCGGGGTTCGAACCCGCACTGGGCCGGGTTTAAGCCGGCTGCCTCTGCCAGTTGGGCTACGGGGGCGGCTTCCTCGCGGACGATGCGCGGGTTCAGGCCCGCTCGGCCGCCGAGAACGCGATGCCGTCGAGGATGTCGTGCTCGCTCGTCACGACGTGGGGTAACGTGCCTCCCGCGGCGACCACCGCGTCACGCACGCGCGTCATCACGGTGCGCCACACGAGCGCGCCCGCGCCGATGACGTCCACGCGGCCCGGGTGCATGAACCCGAGCGCCGCCCTCTCGGTCCGCGAGGCCGCGAGCAGCTCGTCGCACGCACGGATCGCGTCGTCGATGTCGACGACGGCGCCGTTGATCGCGTCGCGGTCGTACTCGGGCAGGCCCAGGGCGTGCGCGGTCACGGTCGTGATGGTGCCGGCGAGCCCCACGAGCGTGCGCGTCCGCTCCACGGGCACACCGGCGAAGGCCATGTCGATCGCCTCGTGGACGTCGCGCTCGGCGGCGGCGACCTGCTCGCGGCTGGGCGGGTCCCCCGCCAGGTGACGCTCGGTCATGCGGACGCAGCCGACATCCATCGAGTGCGCCGCCTCGGGCTGCTCGACGCCGAGCACCACCTCGGTGGAGCCGCCGCCCAGGTCGACCACCAGGAACGGCGCATCGTGCGCCGCGTCGAGCGCGCCCGTCGCACCCCTGAAGGACAGCGCGGCCTCCTCGGCTCCCGAGATGACCTCGGGGACCACGCCGAGTCGGTCCGAGATACCGGCGAGGAAGACGTCGCGGTTGCGCGCGTCGCGCGTGGCGGACGTGGCGACGAACCGGATCGCCTCCACGCCGTGCTCGCGGCACTGCGCGGCGTAGGCGTCGGTGGCGGCGAAGGTCCGCTGCAGCGCCTCGGGCGCGAACTCGCCCGTGCGGTCCACGCCCTGACCCAGCCGCACCACGGTCATGGTGCGGACCACGTCGGTCAGGGTGCCGGCGGCGAGGTCGACGTCGGCGATGAGCAGGCGGATCGAGTTGGTCCCGCAGTCGATGGCGGCTACACGCATGGCTGCAGACTATCCGGCCACGTCGACCGCGCACGTGCAGCGGTCGGGGCGGAACGAGTCCGCGATGAGCGCGAGCGCCTCGTCTCCGAGCGGGTTCACCCCGGGACCGGCGGCGAGCGCATGGCCCACCAGCACGTGGAGGCACTTGACGCGGTCGGGCATGCCCCCGGCCGAGATGCCGTGGATCTCCGGCACGTCGCCGAGCGCGTAGCGCTCCTCGAGGTAGCGCTCGTGCGCCGCGCGATAGGCCTCGACCAGCTCGGGCTCCTCGCCGGACTCGAGCCGGGCCTGCATGTCCTTCATCACTCCGTTGGCCTCGAGCGTCGAGACCGCGGCCACCGCATCGGGATGCGTGAGGTAGTACTGCGTGGGGAAGGGTGTGCCGTCCGGCAGCCGCGGCGCCGTGTGGACCACGGTCGGGTTGCCGCACACGCAGCGGGCGGCGATGGCCACGATGCCGCGCGGCTCGCGTCCCAGCTGGGCGGCGAGGACGGCGACGTCACGTTCGGTCGCGGGGGTGTCGGTCACCCTGAGAGTCTAGTCGGCGTCCTCGGCGGACGATGCGGGGCCCTGCTTGCCCCCGCCGGCGTCGACGTCGGCCTCGCCCGCCTCCTCGACGGAGCCCCACAGCCGCGTGTACCAGGTCCCCGACTCCTCGATCGCCTGGTCCGTCTCGGCCGCGGGCGAGCCCTCCGCCGCACCCTCGACGGTCTCCGGGTCGATGACGCGGTACGGGGTCTCGCCCGGGTACACGTAGGCGAGGCGCTCACGCGCCTGGGCCTCGACGTAGGCCGGATCGTCCCAGCGCGCGACCTCTGCCGTGAGGTCGTCGACCGACTCCTGCGCGGTGACCGCATCGGCGCGCAGCTGCAGGAGGTCCTCCTGCTGACGGAAGTACGCGCGCAGCGACGGCAGCACCACGGCCGCCGCGAGCACCACCACGCCGACGAGCACGAGCACGCGCAACGAGAACGCCGAGAACCACGATCCTCGCAGCTGGACGGGCTCGATGCGGTTGCGCGTGGCCGCGGTCCGCGTCGCACGCGTGCTGGGCCCGGGCCTGCTCGACGCGCGCGCCTTCGGGATCCGCACGCCGCCCGTGGAGGGCGCCGCGCGGCGACGCGGAGTCGACCGGACCCGCGGGGCGGCCGTCGGGACCGACCCCGTCGCCGCGCGCACGCCTGGAGCCTGCGGGCGACGCGCCCCGCCCGCGGGCGAGGCGGCCGGGCGCGGCTCGCGGCGGGTCGGATCGGTCACGTGGCTATTGTCCAGGCTCGCGGCCCGTCCCCCGGACGCCGGGCCCCGCGAGTCGCGCAGAACACCCGGGGAATGCGGAACGGGCGCGCCTCCCGAGGGAGACGCGCCCGTCCGTCGAGCGTCGTGGGGCTTAGAAGCCGTAGCGACGCGGGAAGGCCGACTTGCCGGCGTACTGCGCCGCGTCGTCCAGCTCCTCCTCGATGCGGAGCAGCTGGTTGTACTTGTTGATGCGCTCGCCGCGGGCGGGCGCACCGGTCTTGATCTGACCCGCGTTGTAGGCGACGGAGAGGTCCGCGATGGTGACGTCCTCGGTCTCGCCCGAGCGGTGCGACACCATGGCCGCGAAGCCCGCGCGCTGCGCCATCTGCACGGCGTCCGAGGTCTCGGACAGGGTGCCGATCTGGTTGAGCTTCACGAGCAGGGCGTTGGCCGCCTTCTCGTCGATGCCGCGCTTGAGGCGGACCGGGTTGGTGACGAACAGGTCGTCGCCGACGATCTGCGTCTTGTCGCCCACCTTCGCGACGAGCTCGGTCCACGATGCCCACTCGTCCTCGGACAGCGGGTCCTCGATGGAGACCAGCGGGTAGTCGGCGACGAGGCCCTCGTAGAAGGCGATCATCTCCTCGGGCGTCTTCACGCCGCCCTCCCACTGGTAGCCGCCGTCCTTGAAGAACTCGGTCGCGGCGACGTCGAGCGCGAGCGCGACGTCGTCGCCGGGGGTGAAGCCGGCCTTCTCGATCGCGACCAGGATGAGGTCGAGCGCCTCGCGGTTCGAGCCGAGGTTCGGCGCGAAGCCGCCCTCGTCGCCCAGACCGGTGGCCAGGCCGCGCTCCTTGAGCACGGACTTGAGCGAGTGGTAGACCTCCGCACCGGTGCGGAGCGCCTCACGGAACGTGGGCGCGCCGAC
Organism: Demequina iriomotensis; assembly: GCF_000971395.1. Classification (GTDB taxonomy): domain Bacteria; phylum Actinomycetota; class Actinomycetes; order Actinomycetales; family Demequinaceae; genus Demequina; species Demequina iriomotensis. Next base: position 33,751 of record NZ_BBME01000019.1, read on the forward strand.
GGGGGCGATCATGAACTCCTGGATGTCGACGTTGGAGTCGGCGTGCGACCCACCGTTGAGGATGTTCATCATCGGGACGGGAAGCACGTGGGCGTTCGGGCCGCCCACGTAGCGGAACAGCGCGATGTCGGACGAGTCCGCAGCCGCCTTGGCGACCGCGAGCGAGACGCCGAGGATGGCGTTCGCGCCGAGCTTGCCCTTGTTGTCGGTGCCGTCGAGGTCGAGCATGATCTGGTCGATGATGCGCTGCTCGGTGGCGTCCAGGCCGACGATCTCGGGGGCGATCTCGTCGATGACCGCGTCCACGGCCTGCTCGACGCCCTTGCCCAGGTAACGGCCCTTGTCGCCGTCGCGGCGCTCGACTGCCTCGAACGCGCCGGTCGATGCGCCGGACGGGACGGCTGCACGTGCGAACGTGCCGTCCTCGAGCGCTACCTCGACCTCGACGGTGGGGTTGCCGCGCGAGTCAAGGATCTCGCGGGCGCCGACGGCCTCAATGCTGGCCATGATGCTCCTTCGCTTGGAATGGATGGACCTCTTGGGAGTCTAACGATGCGCACGGGGGTGCGCTGAGCGACGTACGTCCTACGCCGGTGAACCTTCGGTATCGGGGCGTCCTGCCTGCTCAGCCGCGCGAGCGGCCTCCTCGACCCGGCGCACGGAGGCACGCAGCGCGGTCTCCGCGTCGACGCCCTCGGCCCGCGCGCGGGCCACGAGCGCGAGCAGGGCGTCGCCCACGGCGGCGTCGGACGATGCGTCGGCGGCGGGGGCACCGGTGGCCGGGGCGCCGGGAAGGCCGGCGCGCTCGGCGCGGCCGAGCACCTTCTGCGCCCGCGCGAGCGCGGACAACGTCGCGGGGATGCCGTCGAAGGCGCTCTCGCGGCCCGAGGTCTCCGCCTTGATGCGGTCCCAGCGGCGCAGATGCTCGTCCATGTCACCCGCGGACTCGTCCCCGAACACGTGCGGGTGGCGCGCCACGAGCTTGTCGGCGCACGCGTCGGCGATCTCGGACAGCCCGAACGGCTCGGTCGGATGCTCCTGCGCGACGCGCGCGTGGAACACCACCTGGAGGAGCACGTCGCCGAGCTCCTCGCGAAGGTGATCGCGCGAGCCCGTCTCGATCGCCTCGACCAGCTCGTGCGCCTCCTCGATGGCGTACGGCGCGAGCGACTCGTGGGTCTGCTGGGCGTCCCAGTCGCAGCCCCCGGGTGAGCGGAGGCGATCCATCACCTCCACCAAGCGGTCGAGACCGTCAGCCACGCGCCGCCCAGGACGGCGACGCGTCGGCGAAGCCGCTCACGCCGATGAACGCGGTGAAGGCGTAGTTGCCGAGGCCCTGGACCTCGGCGTCGCCCACCGCGGCCTGCGCGGAGGTGACCAGCGCATCGGCCGAGAGCTCTCCCAGGCGGGGCGACACGGCGACGTCCTCCGGGAGCCCGTCGACCGCGGCGCGCAGCACCGTGCCGGTGGTGTCGGCGTAGGTCGCGACGTAGAGCGCGAGCACGTTCTCGACGGACTCGACCACGGCCTCGCTCGGCTCGGGGTCCTCGACGCCCGCGTACCGGAGCCACTCTGTGGCGAACGTCGTCGCGACGCCCTCGTTGATCTGCGCGCCGTTCTCGGCCGCGGCGTCGACCAGGCCGGGGCCCAGCAGCGCGGCCGTCGCGAGCGACTGGCGGTCCGGGACGATCGCCCCGTCGCTGTCCGCCTCCCACGCCGCCGCGATGGCGTCGAGGTCCGCGGAGGTGAGCGTCGCATCGTCCGTCTGCACCGCGACGCCGGGGGCGGCGGCCTGGCCCGGCACGGCGCAGCCGGCGAGCAGGAGGGACGATGCGGCGAGGACGGCGAGTCGAGACGAGCGCATGGGCGTCATCCTAATGTCGCTCACGCCGGCGCCGGTGCGCGCGTCGCCTGGATGACGGTGCGGACCCAGTCGAGCACTTCGAGGCCCTCGACGGGCTTGCCGCCCACGCGTGCGGTCATGGGCGCGGGCACCAGGACCTGGCGTACCGCGGGCTTGATGAGCGTGCCCGGGAACAGGCGCGTCACCCGCATCGCCGCCGAGTCGGGCAGCTCGAGCGGGCTGAAGCGGATGAGCCGGCCCTGGCTGACCACGTCGTGGATCCCGGCCGCGCGCAGCTCGAGGCGCAGGCGCGCGACGGCGACGAGGTTCGCGACGGGCTCGGGCAGCGGCCCGTAGCGGTCGTCGAGCTCCTCCTCGACCTCGGCGAGCGTCTCCGGCGTGTCCGCGTCCGCGATCTTGCGGTAGGCCTCGAGGCGCAGCCGCTCGTGCTCGATGTAGGACGTGGGAAGGTGCGCGTCGATCGGCAGGTCGACCGTCATCGGCGCCCGGTCCTCGACCTCCTCGCCGCGGAAGCCCGCGACGGCCTCGCCGACCATCCGGATGTAGAGGTCGAAGCCCACGCCCTCGATGTGGCCCGACTGCTCGGCGCCCAGCAGGTTGCCGGCGCCGCGAATCTCCAGGTCCTTCATCGCGACGGCCATGCCCGAGCCGAGGTCGGTGTTGGCGGCGATGGTCTGGAGGCGGTCGTGCGCGGTCTCGGTGAGCGTGCGCTCCGGCGGGTAGAGGAAGTAGGCGTAGGCACGCTCGCGGCCGCGGCCCACGCGTCCGCGCAGCTGGTGGAGCTGCGACAGGCCGAACGTGTCCGCGCGCTCGACGACGAGCGTGTTGGCGTTGGAGATGTCCAGGCCGGTCTCGACGATGGTGGTGCACACCAGCACGTCGTACTTCTTGTCGTAGTAGTCGACGATGACCTGCTCGAGCTGCTTCTCGCTCATCTGACCGTGCGCGACCGCGACGCGCGCCTCCGGCACCAGCTCGCCGATCTTGAGGGCCGCGCGGGTGATGGTCTTGACGGAGTTGTGGATGTAGAACACCTGCCCGTCGCGCAGCAGCTCGCGGCGGATCGCGGCGATCACCTGGGCGTCCTCATGCGGGCCCACGTACGTGAGGATCGGGTGCCGCTCCTCCGGCGGGGTCGCGAGCGTGGACATCTCGCGGATCCCGGTGACGGCCATCTCGAGCGTGCGCGGGATGGGCGTCGCGGACATCGCGAGCACGTCGACGTCGGTGCGCAGCGCCTTGAGCGTCTCCTTGTGCTCGACGCCGAACCGCTGCTCCTCGTCGATGATGATGAGGCCCAGGTTCTTGAACCGCACAGAGCCCGTGATGAGGCGGTGCGTGCCGACCACGAGGTCGATCTCGCCCTTGCCCAGCTGGTCGATGATCTCCTTCGCCTCCTTGTCCGTCTGGAAGCGCGACAGCGCCGCGACCTTGACGGGGAACTGCGCGAAGCGCTCGGAGAAGGTGTCGACGTGCTGCTTCACCAGGAGAGTCGTGGGGCAAAGGATCGCGACCTGGGTGCCGTCCTGGATGGCCTTGAACGCGGCGCGGACCGCGATCTCCGTCTTGCCGAAGCCGACGTCGCCGCAGACGAGGCGGTCCATGGGGACGGCCTTCTCCATGTCGGCCTTGACCTCGTCGATGGTCGACAGCTGGTCCGGGGTCTCGACGTACGCGAAGGACTCCTCGAGCTCGCGCTGCCACGGGGTGTCGGGGCCGAACTCGCGACCCTTGGTCGCCATGCGCGCGCTGTACAGGCGGATGAGCTCGGCGGCGATCTCCTTGACGGCCTTGCGGGCCTTGCCCTTGGTCTTGGACCAGTCGGCGCCGCCCATCTTGTTGACGCTCGGGGCCTCGCCGCCCACGTACTTGGTGATGAGGTCCAGCTGGTCGGTGGGGACGCTGAGCCGGTCGGCCGGCCCGCCGCGCTTCGACGCCGCGTACTCGATCACCAGGTACTCGCGCTCGATGCCGCGCACCGTGCGCTTGGTGAGCTCGACGAAGCGCCCGACGCCGTGGGTCTCGTGGACCACGAAGTCGCCCGGGCGCAGCTGCAGCGGGTCCACCGCGGTGCGACGTCGGGCGGGGACCTTGACCTTGGGGCCGGCGGCGCTCGCGGAACGACCGGTGAGGTCGCTCTCGTGGAGCACCAGGAGCCTCGCGTCCGGCACCTGGAAGCCCCGCGCGTCGACGCCGGCGAGGACGGCGACGACGCCGGCGTCCGCATCGTCCGCCGTCGCCGCGACCCGCGCGGGGATGGACCGCTCGCCGCACTGCTCGACGATGCGGTGGGCGGACCCGGTGCCGGCCGCCGCGATGACCACGCGCCAGCCCTCGCCCAGGCGCGCCTTGATGAGGTCGAGCACCGCGGCGAGGCGGCCGCGGAAGTCCTCGATCTCGCCGATGCCGGGGACCTCGGCGGCGGCGGTGCCGAACGGGCCGATGGCCGTCCACCCCAGGCCGCGCTCGGCGGCGGAGACCTCGACGTCCTCGAGGGAGAGGAAGCCGCCATGACCCTCCGGTCCCTGCGCCTCGATGGGCGAGTCGGCGCCTGCGGCGGCGCTCACCCACGCGGCCTGGAGGAACTCCTGCGCGGTGTGCTGGAGGTCCTCGGCGCGGCGCGCGAGGCGTTCGGGCTCGAGGGCGACGATGCGCACGTCGCGGGGCAGCACGTCCGTCACCGGGGTGAGGCGCGTGAGCAGGACCGGGATGAGCGACTCCATGCCCTCGACCGCGTGGCCGTCGGCGATGCGGGCGAGCATGTCGCCGGCCGCGGGGATCTGCTCGGCGAGGCTCGCGGCCCTCGCGCGCACGTCCTCGGTGAGCAGCAGCTCGCGGCACGGCGGGGCCCACAGTCGGCCCACGGACTCGAGCGACCGCTGATCCGCGACGGAGAAGAAGCGCAGGCTCTCGACCTCGTCGCCGAAGAACTCGACGCGGATCGGGTGCGGGTCCGTGGGTGGGAAGACGTCGACGATCCCGCCGCGGACGGCGAACTCGCCGCGCCGCTCGACCATGTCGACGCGGGTGTACGCGGCGGCGCCAAGCGCCTGAGTGAGGTCGGTGAGGTCGCGCTCGTCGCCCTTCTTGAGGAGCACCGGCTGGAGGTCCGCGAGGCCGGGCACCAGCGGCTGCAGCATCGCGCGCAGCGGCGCGACCACGACGCGCGGCGCCGGCAGGCCCGACTCCTCGGCGGCCTCGGCGGGGTGAACCAGGCGGCGCAGCGTCGCGAGGCGCCGCGCGACCGTGTCGGAGCGCGGGCTGAGGCGTTCGTGGGGCAGCGTCTCCCAGCTGGGGAACGTGGCGACCTCGAGCGGGTCCAGGTACGCGGTGAGCGCGCGCGCGAGCTGCTCGGCGTCGCCCGAGGTGGCCGCGATGACGACGATGGGCGCATCGTCCGTGGCCGCGGCGCGCGCGAGGAGCGGCGCGGCGGCCGCCCCGGGGGCCTGGATCGCGGCGGCGTCCCCGAGGCGCGCGTCGGCCCAGTCTCCGAGCAGGGGGGCGAGCGGGCGAGCGGTCACGGGGGTCCTCCCAGGGCATGACGACGGACCGGAGATTCCGGCACAGACATCCTAGGCACGCCCGGCTCCCGCCTCCCGGACACTGGCAACGGATCTCGGAGCGACACGCGGGCGATCCGAGGCGATATCCGTGCGACACGCCGCCGACCCGGGACTCGCTCCGTTGGAAGTGTCCAGCGGAGGGGCGGAGGTGGCGGGCGGTCCTCGGCGTGCGCGCTCCTAGACTTCTCCTCATGACCGACCCGCACGCCACGGCCGAGCGGATCCTCCGCCGCTTCGCCAGCGACACCAACCTCCTCATCGCAGGACGGCCCGTCCGCGTGTCCGCGGAGGCCGAGGACACCGCCACCGCGCTCGCCGTCGCGGGCATGGCCCGCGCGCTCGGCGCGCGTCTGGTCGAGGACGATGCGACCGGGCCCGACGTGCTCGACATCGACGTCCACGGGAACGATGCGACCCTCGCCCTGGGCGGACGGCCCCTGGCCGGCCGCGGCGACGCCGGCGGACGGCTCGACTTCGCCCGCGCCCACATGCCGGTCTCGACCGCGCTCGCCGCGGAGCTCGCCGCCGCGGGCACGGTGGCGGGGCTGCGCATCGGCGTCTCGATGACGCTCGAGCCCAAGACTGCCAACCTCGCGCTGCTGCTGCGCGACGCGGGCGCCGACGTGGCGGTGTACGCGCACCCCGACGAGACCGACCCGGCCGTGGCCGAGGTCCTCCGCGAGCGCGGGGTGCCGGTCGACGCCGACGCGACCCTCTCCGGCGACGCCGAGCGCGATGCGGCCCTCGCGTGGCTGCGGCGCGGCTTCGACGTCGTGGTGGACGACGGCTCGCACCTGGTCCGCCTGGCGCACGAGGCCGCTCCCGAGATCGTCGGCGGCTGGATCGGCGTCACCGAGGAGACCACCTCGGGCCTCACGCCGCTGCGCGCGATGGCGGCGGCGGGCCTGCTTGCGACGCCCGTGGTCGCGGTCAACGATGCGGCGACCAAGACCGGCTTCGACAACCGCTACGGCACCGGGCAGTCGTGCGTGCTCGCGATCGCCGATCTGCTCGAGCACGTCGACGCGACGGTGCGCGACATGCCGGTGCTCGTGATCGGCTACGGCCCGGTCGGCGTGGGCGTCGCGGCGCATCTGCGCGCGCTCGGCGCCGAGGTGCGCGTCGCGGAGATCGATCCGCTGCGCGCGCTGCTCGCCGCGCACGACGGCTACGAGGTGGGCCAGGCCGAGGACCTCGCCGACGGCGCGCTCGTGGTGTCCTGCACCGGCGTGGCCGCGACGGTCACCACCGAGATCCTCGCGCGTGCGGCCGCGGTCGCCGTCGCGGGCGGCGTGCCCGGCGAGGTCGAGCTGGACGCCGCCGTGCTCGAACCCATCGAGGTGGCCGGGGCTCCCGTGCCTCACCTCGACGTCGACACCGCCCACGGCACGCTCGTGCTGGACCGCGGAGGCTGCATCAACGTCACCGCCGCCGAGGGCAACCCCATCGAGATCATGGACCTCAGCTTCGCGACCCAGCTCGCCGCCATCCGGCAGCTGGTCGAGACGCGCCCCGCGATCGGCGTGCACGCGCTGGCGGACGATGCGGTGGCGCACGTCGCGGCGACCGCCGCGACCGCCCGCGGCCTCGCGCTCGACGCAAGCCGCGCATCGTCCCCCGCCGAGGGCCCGGACTGGCGCTCGCGCCGCTACCGGGGCGTCGGCGCATGAGCACCGTCGTCTACAGCGCGGCCCTGGTGCTGCCCATGACCGCGCCGCCCGTGCTGGACGGCGCGATCGCCGTGCGCGGCCGCCGCATCGTCCACGTGGGCGAGCGCGCGTGGGTGGTCGAGGCGCTTCGCGAGAGCGGCCACGCCTTCACCGAGGTGCACTGGGACGGCGTGCTCATGCCCGGGCTCATCAACGCCCACACCCACCTGCAGTACACGGGCATGGCCGAGGTGGGCCAGGGCAGCTACCAGGGATTCGAGGACTGGGCGCGCGCGTTCAACCCGGTGTACGACCGCGGCCAGGACTGGCGCGGCGCCGCGGCCGCCGGCGCGCGCATGGCGCTCGAGGCGGGCACCACGTCCGTCGCGGACGTGGTCACGGATCTCGAGGCGATGTACGCGCTCGCCGATGCCGGGCTGCACGGCATCACGTACTGGGAGGTCATGGACTGGACCAACGCGGCCTGGCGCGAGCGCGGCCGCGCGCAGGTCGAGGCGGCGCTGGACGCGCTCCCGACGCCGCCGGGGACGGGCCTCAGCCCGCACGCGCCGTACTCCCTCGAGATCGTGCCTCTGCTCGACATCCCCGACATCGTCCGCGAGCGCGGCAGCCGCATCCACATCCACCTGGGCGAGTCCGCGATCGAGCGCGAGTTCTCGCACACCGTCGCGGAGCCGTGGCAGGCGAAGAACCTCGGCTCGCTGTCCGAGCTGCGCTCGGCGGGCTACGGCACCTCCGCGACGGACTACGTCGACCACCTCGGCGTGCTCGGCCCCGACTGCCACATCGCGCACGGCGTGTACCTCAGCGCGAACGATCGCGCGCTCCTGCGCGCGCGCGGCACCTCGGTGGCGCTGTGCCCGCGCTCGAACGCGGTCATCGGCCTCGACGAGCCGCCGGTCGCGGCCTACCTCACCGAGGGCAGCCCGATCTCGGTGGGCACCGACTCCCTGTCGAGCGCGCCGTCGCTCGACCTCATGGGCGACGTCGCCGCGCTGCACCGGCTCGCCCGCGGCCAGGGCTACTCCGGAGCGGACCTGGCCGAGCGCCTCCTCGCCGCGGCGACGCTCGGCGGGTCGCGCGCGATGGGCCTGCACATGGGCGCCGATCGCACCGGGTACCTCGCGGTGGGCGCGCGCGCCGATCTCGCGTTCCTCGACGTCCCCGTCGCGGACGTCGCCACCACCGTCGACGACCTCGCTCGCCACGGCGAGGGCCGTGCCGTCGCCACCGTCATCGCCGGGCGCCTCCGCCACGCGGCGGGGGCTTTCACCGACAGGACCGGAGCCGCCTTCTCATGACCGCCATCCCCGCGACCGCCGCGCTGCTGGGCCTTGAGCCGCACCCCGAGGGCGGCTGGTTCCGCCGCACCTACACCGCATCGTCCGCCGTCGACACGGCGGGCGGCCCCCGCCCCGCCGCGACGATCATCCACTACCTCCTCACGCCCGACGAGGAGAGCGCGTGGCACGTGGTCAGCTCCGACGAGGTCTGGCTGTGGCACGGCCCCGGCGCGCTCGAGCTGCGGCTCGGCGGCGCGGGCGACGCGCCGGACGATGCGGCGGTCGCGGTGACGCTCGGCCCGGACCTCGCCGCCGGTCACGTCGCGCAGGCGCTCGTCCCCGCGGGGACCTGGCAGGCGGCCCGACCGGCCACGGACCAGGAGGTTCTGGTGAGCTGCGCGGTCTCCCCCGGCTTCGACTTCGCCGACTGGAGGCTCGCGGCGCACGAGTAGACTGTGCGCGCGAGGCCGACGACGGCCCCAGACTCCCCCCTTTCACTCTTTCGAGGAGCATCATGATCAGCACACGTGTGCGCGCAGGCCTGTTCGCGACGACCGCCGTCTCGGCGATGATGCTGGCGGGCTGCTCCTCCTCCCCGGAGGCCGAGCCCACCGCCGCCGCGACCGACGCGACCTCGACCGCCGCCGAGGCGCCGCTCGAGACCGTCACCGAGGGCAAGCTCACCATCGCGACCGGCGAGCCCGCCTACGAGCCGTGGGTCATCGGCGACGCGCCCGAGACCGGCGAGGGCTTCGAGTCCGCCGTCGCGTACGCGGTCGCCGAGGAGCTCGGCTTCGCCGAGTCCGACGTCGTGTGGGTCCGCACGGGCTTCGACGAGGCGATCGCGCCGGGCGCGAAGGACTGGGACCTCAACATCCAGCAGTTCTCGATCACGCCCGAGCGCGCGCAGGCCGTCGACTTCTCGAGCCCGTACTACACGACCACCCAGGCGCTCGTCGCCGTCGACGGCTCCGCCTTCGCGGACGCGACCAGCGTCGGCGACCTCGCGGGTGCGAAGGTCGGCGTCGCGGTCGGGACCACCTCGTACGACGTCGCCGTCGAGAAGCTCGGCGACGACGACCTCGCGGTGTTCAACAACGTCGCCGACGTGGTCGCGGCGCTCAACGCCGGCCAGATCGACGCGTTCGTGACCGACCTCCCGGGCGCCTTCTACTCGGCCTACGTCGAGGTCGACAACGGCACCATCGTCGGCCAGTTCGCGGGCTCCGAGGGCGGCGACGACTTCGGCCTCGTGCTGCCCAAGGGCTCGTCGCTGACCGCGCCCGTCACCGCCGCGGTCGACGAGCTCCGCGACAACGGCACCCTCACCGCGCTCGAGTCCGAGTGGCTGTCCGAGGCCGTCGACGTGCCGGTCCTCGGCTAAGCGACGATGACGGACCGGACGGCGGGCACGGACGTGGAGGCCTGGCAGCCCAGCGAGCTCGAGCTCGACCGTAGGCTGCAGCGTCGCCGCGCGTCCCGCCGTTCGGTCCTGGTCGCCCTCGTCTCGACGGCAGTCTTCGCGGGCGTCGTCGGCTGGACGGTGCTGACCTCCCCCGGCTGGGAGAACGTCCAGCAGACGTTCTTCGACCCCGGGATCGCGGCGAAGTCCTTCCCCAAGATCCTCGAGGGCCTGTGGCTCAACATCCGCGTGCTGTTCTTCGCGACGATCGCGGTCGCGGTGGTGGCGACGCTGCTCGCGGTGATGCGATCGCTGCGGGGGCCCGTGTGGTTCCCGCTGCGTGCCCTCGCCACCGGCTACACGGACCTGTTTCGCGGGCTGCCGGTGCTCATCGTCCTGTACCTCGTGGGCTTCGGCATCCCGGCCCTCAACCCCGAGGACCGCGTCCCGGTCGCTCTCCTCGGCACCATCGGCATCTCGCTGTGCTACTCGGCGTACGTGGCCGAGGTGCTGCGCGCCGGCATGGAGGCCGTGCATCCGTCGCAGCGCATCGCGGCGCGGTCGCTGGGCCTGTCCCACGCCAAGACGCTGCGGCTCGTGGTGATCCCGCAGGCGCTCCGCAAGGTGGTGCCGGCGCTCATGAACGACTTCGTGTCGATGCAGAAGGACGTGGGCCTCATCTCGGTCCTCGGCGCCGTCGACGCGGTCCGCGCGGCGCAGATCGTCCAGGCCCAGACCTACAACTTCACGCCCTACGTGGTGGCGGGCCTCATGTTCGTGGCGCTGTCGTTCCCCATGATCCGCCTCACGGACGCGGTGTCCGCGCGGATGGCCAAGCGCGAGCAGATGGGAGGGACCGTATGAGCGTCCTCGAGCTCCACGGTATCCACAAGCTCTTCGGCGACAACCACGTCCTCAAGGGCGTCGACCTCGAGATCGACTCGCACGAGGTGGTCGTGGTCATCGGCGCCTCCGGCTCCGGCAAGTCGACCCTCATGCGGACCATCAACCTGATCGAGCGGGTCGACGACGGCCGCATCCTGCTGTCGGGCGACGACATCACGGACCCCGCGGTGGACGTCGACAAGGTCCGGGCCCGCATCGGCGTGGTGTTCCAGCACTTCAATCTGTTCCCGCACATGCGCGTGATCGACAACGTCACCCTCGCGGCCCGCAAGGTGCACGGCACCGATCCCGAGGTGGCCCGTGATCGCGCCATCGGCCTGCTCGAAAAGTTCGGCCTGGGCGAGAAGGTGCGCGACTTCCCCGACCGGCTGTCGGGCGGTCAGCAGCAGCGCGTCGCGATCGTGCGCGCGATCATGACCGATCCCGAGCTGCTGCTGCTCGACGAGATCACGTCGGCCCTCGACCCCATGCTCGTGGGCGAGGTGCTCGACCTGGTCCGCGACCTCAAGGCGCAGGGCTCGACCATGCTCATGGCGACGCACGAGATGAGCTTCGCGCGCTCGGTGGCCGACCGCATCGTCTTCATGCACAGCGGCCGCCCGCTCGAGGTGGGCCCGCCGGAGCAGATCTTCGGCGACCCGCAGCGCCCCGAGACGCGCGAGTTCCTCGCGCGCGTCACGCACCGCTGACCCGACCGCGACCGCGTCACAGTCCGCTCCGCACGGTCTCAGATCCGACACACCGAGGAAACGGGCACGATGCACGGCCTGGGCCGGCGTGTCGCCGTTCAGACCGTGCGGAGCGAATCTGGCGGGGCGCGGGTCAGTCCAGGTCCACGTCCTGGTCCACCACCGCCGGGAGCGAGGCCGTCACCACCGAGCCGTCCGCGCGCATCGTGCCGTGGAAGGCGGCGGCGTCCGGGGCTCCCGGCAGGCGCGGTCCCTGATCGGGCAGCGGCACCACCACGTCCTCGCCGCGCAGCACGCTCACGCGCTGGCCGCGCACCATCACGGTGAGGCCCTGGCCCTCCTCGACCGTGAAGGCGATCTCCTCGGGGCGCACCGACACGCGCAGCCGCGTGCCCTTCTGCGTGAGCCGGAAGCGCAGCTCGGGCCACGGCTCGGGCAGGCGCGGGTCGAAGGACAGCACGCCTCCGTAGTCGCGCATGCCGCCGAAGCCGTGCACCAGCGCCGACCACACGCCGCCGGCCGAGGCCACGTGCACGCCGTCCGCGGTGTTCGAGTGCAGGTCCGCGATGTCGACGAACAGCCCGTCCCAGAAGTACCTCAGGGCGAGCTCGTGATAGCCGACCTCGGCCGCCATGATCGACTGCACCACGCCCGACAGCGTCGAGTCCCCCGTGGTGATCGGGTCGTAGTAGTCGAAGTCGGCCTGCTTCTCCTCGAACGTGAACTGGTCGCCCTGGAGGAACAGTGCGAGCACCACGTCGGCCTGCTTGAGGACCTGGAAGCGGTAGATGACCAGCGGATGGAAGTGCAGGAGCAGCGGCCGCTGCTCCGGCGGGGTGTTCTCGAGGTCCCACAGCTCGCGCTCGTGGAACAGCGCGTCCTGAGGATGGATGCCCAGGTCGTCGTCCCACAGGATGGCCATGGCCTCGGCCGCGGACTCCCACTCGATGACCTCGGCGTCCTCGAGCCCGAGCCGCGCCACCATGCGGCGGTACTGGTCGGGCCACATCGAGGCGAGCTTGCGCACGGACGCGGCGGCGGCACGCAGGTTGAAGCGCGCCATGACGTTCGTGTAGAGGTTGTCGTTCACCACGGTGGTGTACTCGTCCGGGCCCGTGACGCCGTGGATGCGGAAGCTCGAGCCGTCGCCCTTGATGTTGCGCCAGAAGCCCAGGTCCGCCCACATGCGCGCGGTCTGCACCAGGATGTCGATGCCCTCGCGCGCAAGGAACTCGTCGTCGCCCGTGGCCTTGACGTACTTGTCGATGGCGAAGGAGATGTCCGCGTCGATGTGGTACTGCGCGGTGCCCGCCGCGTAGTAGGCCGAGGCCTCCTCGCCGTTGATGGTCCGCCACGGGAAGAGCGCGCCGTGCTGCGCGAGCTCCCCCGCCCGCTCGATGGCCTTGGGCAGCATCCGATACCGGTACCTCAGCGCGTTCCGGGCGATGCCCGGCGACGTGTAGACGAAGAAGGGCACCACGTAGATCTCGGTGTCCCAGAAGTAGTGGCCGCTGTAGCCCGAGCCCGTCACGCCCTTCGCCGCGACACCCTGGCCGTCGCCGCGCGCCGCCGCCTGCGCGAGCTGGAACAGGTTCCACCGCACCGCCTGCTGGATGCGGTCGTCCCCGACCACCTCGACGTCCGACCGCGCCCAGAAGTCCTCGAGCCACGACTCCTGGTCCGCGAACTGCTTCTCGACGCCCTCCTCGCGCACGCGCGACAGCGTCCGGTGGCACCGGTCGCCGAGCTCGCGCGCCGGCACCGCGCGGGACGTGTGATAGGTCACCACCTTGGTGAGCGTGAACGTCCGGCCGGGCGCGGCGCGGAAGCGGTATACCGCCTTCGCGTAGTCCGGCTGGATCTCCGTCTCGTGGTCCACGTCGCCGTCGAACTCGTAGGTGTGCTCCATCGCGACGGCGAGGGTCATGCCCGAGTTCACGCACTGGTAGCCCAGCAGCAGGTGGTCGTCGTGGGCACGATGCAGGCGCGGCTCGAGCACGCGCTCGTCGAACGCCTCCGACTTGCGCGGGTCGAAGCCGGCGGTGGCGCCCGGGCTCGAGCGGTACTCGTCGGCACCGGCCTGGCGGTTGAGCAGCTGCGACGAGATCGCGACCGGCGCCTCGTGATCGAGCAGGGTCACCTCGAACTGCATGATCGCGAGGTGGCGCTGACGGAACGACACCATGCGGCGCGAGCGCACGCGCACGCGGTTGCCGGCCGGCGTGCGCCACAGCAGGTCCCGCGTGAGCACGCCGGTGCGCATGTCGAGCGTGCGCGAGTACTCCGGCAGGTCCGCGACGGACAGCAGCAGCGGCTCGTCGTCGACGTACAGCCGGATGATCTTGGGGTCCGGCACGTTGACGATGGTCTGACCGGTCCGCGCGAAGCCGTACGCCTCCTCGGCGTGACGGATGCGCCACGTCTCGTGGAAGCCGTTGATGAAGGTGCCGTGCGCGTGCGCATCGTGCCCCTCCTCGATGTTGCCGCGGAGCCCCAGGTAGCCGTTGCCCACCGAGAACAGCGTCTCCGTGGTGCCCAGGTCGTCCTCGTCGAACTCGCTCTCGACCAGGCGCCACGGGTCGGCAGGGAACCGCAGCCGGTCGACGTAGTCCGGCGCGCTCATGTCGTCGAGCGCGCGCTGCGCGGCCTTCATCGCTGCACCAGCTCCTCGAGGTCCTGCACCACGATGTCCGCGCCGCCCTCCTTGAGGTCCTCGGCGCCCGCTCCCCGGTCGACGCCGACCACGAGCCCGAACGCCCCCGCGCGCCCGGCGGCGACCCCGGACATGGCGTCCTCGATCACCACGGCGCCCTCCTTGGGCACGCCGAGCAGCTCGGCACCCCTGAGGTAGGTGTCGGGGGCGGGCTTGCCGGGCAGGCCGGTGTCCGCGGCCACCTGGCCGTCGACCACCACCTCGAAGCGGTGCGCGAGCCCCGCCGCCGCGAGCACCGCGGGAGCGTTGCGCGAGCTCGACACCACGGCCATCGCACACCCGACGGACTCGAGGTGGTCGATGAGCGCGACCGAGCCGGGGTACGGCGTCACGCCCTCGTCGCGCAGGATCGCCGCGAACATGTCGTTCTTCTCGTTGCCCAGCCCGCAGACCGTCTCGGTGCCCGCCGCATCGTCCGGCGTCCCCTCCGGAAGAGTGACGCCGCGCGACGCGAGGCACGAGCGCACGCCGTCGTAGCGCGGCTTGCCGTCGACGTACGCGAAGTAGTCGGCGTCCGTGTAGGCGGGGGTCACCCCGTGCGACTCGAAGTAGTCGGTGAACATCCGCCGCCATGCGTCCATGTGCACGTCCGCGGTCGGCGTGAGCACGCCGTCCAGGTCGAACAGCGCGGCGGCGAAGCTCGCGTCGGGCACCTGCGGCAGGCGCCAGGGGCCGGTCGTGGTCGTCACGGTTCTCCCTCCAGCTCGTGGGATCGGTCGAATGCCAGGCACTCGGTCGAACGCGCGCACCCCGAGGATTGTTTCGGCGGCACGCGCGGCACGTCCCCTCGATAGTAGCCACGCGGGCGGCGGCGGTGTCGAGAAAGGTCCCGCCCACGGGACGATGCGCCCGGTCGACCCCGCCGGGCCCCACCTAGAGTGAGGGCATGGACAGCACAGCGCTCGAGCCGATGCGCGCCGAGGACCTCGTGCCGGGCGCCGTGCTCGAGCAGCGCCACCTCGACGGCGGCGTGCTCGGCGATGTCGAGGCGCCCGACGTCGAGCTCCTCGAGTGCGTGGTGAGCGACACGCAGGCCCGCGAGTGCCGCCTTCCGAACCTCCGGATCACGGGGACCACCGTGCTCGGCTCCTCGGTCGCGATGTTCGCCGCGCCTGGCGCGACGGTGGTCGCGGGCCGGCTCGAGGGGGTCCGGATCGGCGCGCTCCTGCTCGACGGCGCCGACGTGTCCGTGCACCGCATCGTCTCGTCGCGCATCGACGTCCTGTCGCTGCGCGACGCCAAGGTCCGCCGCCTCGAGATCTCCGACTGTCAGATCGGGCTGCTCGACCTCGGCGGCGCGAAGATCCGCGAGCTCACCGTCGACGGCGGGTCCATCGCCGAGCTGCTCCCGTCCCGCGGCGACGTCCAGGCCTGCGACGTCTCGCGCACCGCGCTCGGACGGATCCTCGAGCCCGGCGGGATGCGGGGGCTCACGCTCTCGGCCGCGCAGGCGATGACGCTGGGGCCCGACCTCGCCGCGCATCTCGGGGCGACCGTCGTCGACTGAGGGCTCAGCGGCCGGCGCCGATATCGGGTCGCGACTCGCTCGTTCCGACATGCGGGTCGACGGCAGCCCCCATGTCGGACCGGGCGGCGCCACGTCCTGCTCCCGCGCTGATCGCGGGCGGCGCCCGTGGGGCGGCCTGAGGGCTCAGCCCTTGGTGTGGAACCTCATCTGCGCGGCCTCGAGGCCGTCGCCGAGGATCGCCTCGACGGCGTCCGCCGCATCGTCCACGAGGAACGGCAGCTCCTTGCGCTCGGCCGCGGAGAACGGCTTGAGCACGAACGTCGCGGCCTCCATGCGACCCGGCGGGCGGCCGATGCCCACGCGGACGCGGATGTAGTCCGGCGTGCCGAGCGCCTTGGTGACGTCCTTGAGCCCGTTGTGGCCCGCGGACCCGCCGCCGCGCTTGATCTTCACGGTGCCGAACGGGATGTCGAGCTCGTCGTGGACCACGATCACGTCGGTCGGCTGCACGGAGCAGTACTTCATGAGCGAGGACGTGGGACCGCCGGAGACGTTCATGTAGGACATCGGCACGCCGATCACCACGGGCCGGCCCGCGAGGCGCACGGTGGCGTTGCGAGTGTGCGTCTTCTTCTGCACGGACAGGGACGAGGCGCCGCGGCTCGCGAGCTCGTCGATCACCATCTGGCCGATGTTGTGACGCGTCTCGGCGTACTCGGGACCCGGGTTGCCCAGGCCGATCACCAGGTTCTCCACGTGCGCTCCCTCTTCTCCCTGTCCCGCAGACGACGACGCCCGGCTCGCCCACAGTCGGGCGAGCCGGGCGAGCATCGGTGAGATTACTCCGCGGCGGCCTCGGTCGGCTCGGCCTCGGCCTCGTCGGCCGCGCCGGCGCCACGCGGCACCGAGATGGTGACGATGGTGACGTCGCCGTCGGTCACGAGCTCGGAGCCCTTCGGGAGGACGACGTCCTTGGCGTGCACGACCGCACCCTCGGTGAGGCCCTCGATGGAGACCTCGAGCGACTCGGGGAGGTGGGTGGCCTCGGCGGCGACCTGGATCGAAGCGTGCTCGACCACGTGGATGGTGCCGGCGAAGGACTCGCCCGTCACGTGCACGGGGACGTCGACGGTGACCTTCTCGCCCTTGGCGACGATGAGCAGGTCGACGTGCTCGATGATGCGGCGCACGGGCTCGACCTGGACGTCCTTGGCGATGACCATCTCCGACTTGCCGTCGAGCTCGATGGTGAGGAGGGCGTTCGAGTGCTTGAGCGCCATCATCGTGTCGTGGCCGGGCAGGAAGATGTGCACCGGGTCGTTGCCGTGGCCGTAGATGACGGCGGGGATCTTGCCGGCGGCGCGCGCGCGGCGGGCGAAGCCCTTGCCGAACTCGGTGCGCTTCTCGGCGGCGAGCGTGATCTGGTCGGACATGCTGTTCTCCTCTTACGTCAGATGGGGCCAAGGCAAGGCAGGCGACACGCATCTGCCGCGTCGATCACGGAGAGCCCGAGGGCCTCCCTCGCCGAGGAACCGGACAACTGTACCTGGGACACGGGACGATGCGCCAGTCGGCGGCGCGCGCCCACCCGGGGGCGCCGCTCGCGTCTGCCAGACTCCTCCCAACCGAACGCGCCACGGCCTCGTTCTGAGGGCATGACCTGGGGGACACGACGATGACCGTCACGTGGGAGCCGATGCTCCACGAGCTCGCGAGCCAGCGCATGGGCCGGCTGCTCGCGTTCGCGACCATGCTGGCCGGACCGAGCCTCGCGGACGACCTGGTGCAGGACGCCGTGGTCGCGGTGTTCTCGAGGAACCGCCGCTTCGACAGCCTCCCGCAGGCCGAGCAGTACGTGCGCCGAGCCATCGCGACCCGCTACATCGACTCGCTGCGCAAGGACAAGGCCGACCGCGAGCGCATGCGCCGCTACGCCGCCGGGGAGCTGCTCCCCGATCCGACCGACCGCGTCGCGTCCGCCGACGCGGTGGACGATGCGCTGGCGCAGCTCCCCCCGCGGGTCCGGGCCTGCGTGGTGCTGAGGCACCTCGAGGACCTGTCCGTGCGCGAGACCGCGCACACGTTGGGTCTGTCGGAGGGCGCCGTGAAGCGCTACGTCTCGGACGGCCTGCGGACCATGAACGCCTACCTGGGCACCGAGCTGCGGGACGTCGAGACCGAGACCGCCCCCATGACCGAGAGGGGCGCCCGATGAGCGAGCTCCGCGACATCCTCCACCAGCGTCACCACGAGATGGCCGCGTCCCTGCGCGACGCCCCCGAGTTCGACGAGGCCGCCGCCACCCGCGCGGTGCGCACGCATCGGCGCGGACGCGTGGTGGTCATGAGCTCGAGCTCGCTGGCCGCCGCCGCGGTCATCGCCTCCGGGACCTGGCTGCTGCTCGCTCCCGCGGACCCGGTGGTCGCGCCGGCCTGGACCCCGTCGCCCTCCCCCTCGGTGTCGGTGTCTCCGACCTCGCCCGCCTCGCCCGCCCCGGAGCCCTCCGCCTCGCCGTCGGGAACGGCTGAGTCCGAGGCGGACCCGTCTGTGCCGCTCGTGACCGGCGACGACGTCGCGGTGCTCGAGCGGCTCATGAACCCCACGACGGGCGAGACGTGGCACGAGCCTGTCGAGGTCGACGTCCCGGCGGGAGTCGAGGCGACCGACCACCGCATCTACCTCGAGGTGGGCGCACGCGCCGACGCGGCCATCGTGGCGGCGGTCACCACGTATGACTCGTTCTACACGACCGAGGGCTTCCAGGTGGTGGCGCTGCTCGAGGTCGACGGGTCGGGCACGCGTCAGATCGTGTGCCCCAGCACCCGCGCGGACGACATGTGCGTCGGCGACACCGAGATCGCGGGTGCCGCCGAGGACCGCGAGACGCACTACGACAGCCTCACCTACCCCCGGAGCGTGACGCCTGCGGCGGCGTGGACCATCGCGACCGGCACCCTGGATCCGAGCACCCATGGGGGGACCGCGCTCGGCTGGGCGTCGTTGGCCGCCGGCGCGTACGCGGTCCTGCCGGACGGCACCGCCTCCACGTCCGTCCGCACGGACCAGACGCGCACCGAGATCGCCGAGCTCGGCGGTTCGACGCTGGTCGCGCTCGAGACCCCGGGAGAGGTCGAGGGCACGGTCGAGGTGCATTACGCGATCGACACCCCGCTGGGCACCCGCGTGCAGGTGGGCCCCGCGACGGCCGGCTACGGCGCCGGCGCGGTGACCTGGACCGATGGCGTCGACACGTTCGCGCACCCGGACGGCTGGGGCGTCGACGGCGTGGCCCGCCCGAACGAACCCTGCTGGGGCGGCCACGAGATGCTCGATGCCGCGCATGACGCGTCCCGGTGGACCCTCGCCGGCGAGAGCTCCGCGGGCACGGACGTCTACGTGCCGGCGGACTCCTCGAACGAGCTCGCGCGCCGGATCTTCGAGTTCGAGCGGGACCGCTCCTACGGCGAGCTCGTCGACCCGATCTACGTCTACCCGTACGAGACGTTCCAGGAGTTCCTCGACACGCGCTCGCTTTTCACATGGCAGCGGGGCGATGGGGCCTGGGTGCTGGGGATCGACTCGTTCGCCGGCATGCGCTACTACGAGTGCGTCTGATCGCGACAGGTCATCCCGCGCGGAACCACCGGTGCACCGCCGCCTCGAAGCGGTCCTCGAACTCCGTGTCGTCGTGGCGGCTGCGCAGCCAGCCGACGAAGTCGCCTCCGACGATGCGGTCCAGCTCGGCGCGGCACGCTGCGGGCTGCGTGACGGCGCGCACCAGCAGCTCCTCCGCCTCGGCGGCGTCGCGGTAGAGGTACGGGTAGCCGTCGGGAAGGATCGCGCGCGCCCAGGGCCGATCGGGCAGCACCCCGATCGCGCCGGCGACCATCGCCTCGACGTACTCGAGGCCGTATGACTCGTCCCGCGCGGTCGCGAGGAACGCCGTGGTGCGGGCGAGCCGGTAGTAGTAGTCCTCACGGGTCGCGGTGAGCGGGCCCACCCACGCCCAGTCCTTGCGCGACAGCCGGATCGCCATCTCCGAGATGAGGTGCGACTCCTGCAGGCGCATCTCCACCTGGATGGGGGTGCGCCGGCGGACGCGCTCGACCACGTCGAGGAACAGCTGGGGCTGCTTGCGCTCCGACAGGCGGATCGCCGGGTAGAGCACCACGGGCACCGCCGGCTCCTCGCGCGGCTGCACGTGCTCGAGCCGGATGCCCAGGTTCGCCCAGTCGATGCGCGCCCGCTCGGCGAGCTGCGGCACGGTGAGCGAGGAGATGATCTCCCGCACCTCGGTGGCCGTGCGCAGCGAGTTCGCGAACGTGGGGAACAGCGCGCAGGACAGCGCGAGCGAGGCGCGCTGGACGGGATGCGTGAACTGCGACGTGTTCCACCACACGAAGTTCATGAGGCGCGGCTCCGCGCCGCCCGCGGCGAGCGTGCGCCACACCGCGGGCGAGCCGAGCACGTCCATGTTCACCACGACCGTCTCGCGCGGGTCGACCAGCTCGAGCGGCACCACGTCGAAGCCGTCCGCGCGCTGCGCGCGGGGCCCGACCAGCGCCGCCCCGGGGAACAGCCGCTGGAGGCGGCGCACCAGGGTGGCGCCCGCATCGTGCCCCGCGACGCGACCCTCCGCGACGGTGACGCCGTCGCAGAGGATCGCGAGGGCGGCCATCAGCCGACCGTAACCTTCGCCGCGGCGCGCGGGGCGACCGGGGCATCGTCCGCCCGCTCGACGGGCTCGGGCTCGTCGCCCTCGAGCGAGGCCTTGATCCGCATGCCGTAGAAGGACCGGTGGACGAAGAAGGCGGAGACCACGAAGAACACGGCCGCGAGCGAGTAGACGAGCGCGTGGCTGCCCTGCTCGGCGAGGCCCACCGCGAGCTCCACCGCGAGCAGCCCGAACAGCGTGGTGAACTTGATCACCGGGTTGAGCGCGACCGACGAGGTGTCCTTGTACGGGTCGCCGACGGTGTCGCCCACGATGGTCGCGTCGTGCAGCGGGGTGCCCTTGGCGTGGAGGTCGACCTCGACGATCTTCTTGGCGTTGTCCCACGCCCCGCCCGCATTCGCCATGAAGATCGCCTGGTAGAGGCCGAAGAGCGCGATCGAGATGAGGTAGCCGATGAAGAAGTACGGCTCCACGAACGCGAAGGCGAGCGTCGCGAAGAACACCGCGAGGAAGATGTTGAGCATGCCCTGCTGCGCGTACTGCGTGCAGATCTCGACCACCTTGCGGGAGTCCTCGGTCGAGGCCTTGGTCTCGCCGTCGAGCTTGATGGTCTCCTTGATGTACTCGACCGCGCGGTAGGAGCCCGTGGTGACGGCCTGGATCGACGCCCCGGTGAACCAGTAGATGGTCGCACCGCCCGTGATGAGGCCCAGCAGGAACGGCGGGTGGATGAGCGACAGGTTCTCGATCCCCGTGGTCAGGCCGTCCGTGAGCGAGATGATGATCGAGAAGATCATGGTGGTCGCGCCCACGACCGCGGTGCCGATGAGGACGGGCTTCGCGGTCGCCTTGAAGGTGTTGCCCGCGCCGTCGTTCTCCTCGAGCATCCGCTTCGCGCTGTCCCATTGGGGGACGAAGCCGAAGTCCTCCTCGAGCTCGGCGGAGATGCCCTCGATCTCCTCGATGACGGACAGCTCGTAGACGCTCTGCGCGTTGTCCGTCACCGGCCCGTACGAGTCGACCGCGATGGTCACGGGCCCCATGCCCAGGAAGCCGAAGGCCACCAGGCCGAAGGCGAACACCGCCGGGGCGAGCATGATCTGGTCCAGGCCCAGCCCGGAGATCAGGTACGCCGCGCCCATGAGGGCGACGATCACGATGCCGAGCCAGTAGCCGGAGAAGTTGCCCGCCACCAGGCCGGACAGGATGTTGAGCGAGGAGCCGCCCTCGCGCGAGCTCTTCACCACCTCGCGCACGTGGCGGCTGGTGGTCGAGGTGAACACCTTGACCAGCTCGGGGATGAGCGCGCCGGCCAGGGTCCCGCAGCTGATGATGGTCGCGAGCTTCCACCACAGGCCGTCGCCCAGGTCGGAGATGAGCCACGCGGCGCTCGCGTAGGTCGCCGCGATCGAGACCGCCGAGGTGAGCCAGACCAACGACGTGAGGGGGTGTTCGAAGTTCATGCGGTCGGCGTCCGCGTAGCGCCGGCGTGCCCACGCATCGTTCGCCAGGTAGGACAGCACGGACGCGATGAGCATGACGGCGCGTACCGCGAAGATCCACACCAGCAGGGTCGCCTGCACGCCCGGGTCGTGGACCGCGAGCAGCAGGAACGTCACGAGCGCGACGCCGGTGACGCCGTACGTCTCGAAGCCGTCCGCCGAGGGCCCCACGGAGTCGCCCGCGTTGTCACCCGTGCAGTCGGCGATGACGCCGGGGTTGCGGGCGTCGTCCTCCTTGATCTTGAAGGCGATCTTCATGAGGTCGGAGCCGATGTCCGCGATCTTGGTGAAGATGCCGCCCGCGATGCGCAGCGCGGCGGCGCCCAGCGACTCGCCGATCGCGAAGCCGATGAAGCACGCGCCCGCGATGTCGCGGGGCAGGAACAGCAGGATGACCAGCATCATCAGGAGCTCGAGGCTGATGAGCACCATGCCGATGCTCATGCCCGCCTGCAGCGGGATCCGGTGGACGGCGAGCGGGCGGCCGCGCAGCGCCGCGAAGGACGTGCGCGAGTTCGCGTAGGTGTTGACGCGGATGCCGAACCACGCCACCGAGTAGGACCCGGCCATGCCGATGAGGCTGAACGCGATCACCACCGCGACCCGACCCCACGAGAACCCGACCAGCACGCCGTAGTAGAGGACGATCACCGCGGCGATCACGGCCCACAGGCCGAGGAGGAACTTGCCCTGCTGGACCAGGTACGCCTTCGAGGTCTCGTAGATGAGCTCCGAGACCTCCCGCATCGAGCGGTGCACCTCCATGCGCCGGACGCGGCTCAGCACCGTGAAGCCGAAGGCGAGCCCCAGCACGGTGACCAGCAGCCCGCCCGTGAGCAGCGCGGTGCCCGACACGCCGCCGCCGACGGCGACGCCGGACAGGTCGGGCAGCTCGAGGCTCGCCTCGCCGCCGTCGATGTGGCCGCCGCAGCCGGACAGCGCGAGCACGCCCGCGCCGAGCAGCCCGACGCGCGCAAAGAAACGGTTCCGCCGTTGGAACATTTGTCTTACCCCTGGGAGATCACGGTCTCGGGGACCTTCTCGCAGGCTAGGGCGGGACGATGCGCGGGTTGCGTGACCAAGGACCCAGGCGCGGGACGATGCGCGGTTCCGCGCATCGTCCCATCGCCCCTCGCGCGCCCCCGCGCCACCCGCGCCACAAGTCACGGATCACGGGCATCGCGGGCGCCGATCACGCACGGCCCGGCACCCCACCGCCTCGTCAGCCGTGACTTATCGCAGCGGGTGGGCGGCGCCGTCCGAGCGCTCAGTCGAAGGTGACGACCACCTTCTCGGCCGCGCCGGGAGTCGCCGCGAGCTCGAGCGCCTCGAGCACCCGCGACGCGGGCAGCTGGTGGCTGACGATCGGCGCGAAGCGCTGCCAGTGGTCGACGATGTCCTCGGTCACCTCGAAGATCTCGGTCGGGTAGCCCATCGACAGCGCGATGGTGAGCTCGGTGGTGAGCAGCCCGCCCAGGTCGAGCTCGACGGGCTTCTTGTGGACGCCGACGATCGACAGGCGCGCGCCCGCCTTCGCGGAGGCGGCGACGGTCGCGATCACCGGGGCGGCACCCGCGGCGTCGATGTAGACGTCGGTGTCGGGACGTGCGCCGCGCACGAAGCTGCGGGGCGCCTCGCCGTGCAGCTCGAGGAGGCGGGCGGTCACGTCCTCGGCCGAGGAGTCGATCACCGCGTCCACGCCGATCCTCAGCGCGGTCTCGAGCCGATGCGCCTGCAGGTCGACCACCACCACGTGCGCGACGCCGCGCAGTTTGAGCGACAGCGCCGCGCCGAGCCCGATCGGACCCGCACCGAAGACCACGGCCTTCTCCCCCGCCGTCGCGCCCGAGCGGTTGACTGCGTGCCGCGCGACCGCCATCGGCTCGTTGAGCGCCGCGACCTCCCAGGGCACCTCCGCCGGGATCACCTTGACCTGGACACCCTCGCGTGCGTCCGTGATGAGCAAGTACCCGGACAGCGCACCCTGCGCACCGCCGGAGCCGATGATGCCGTCCGCGGACGCCATCGGGTTGACCACCACGTGGTCGCCGATCGCGAGTCCTTCGACGCTGTCGCCCACGGCGACGATCTCGCCGGCAGGCTCGTGCCCGAGCGGCGTCGCCCCCTGGCGGGGCGGGATGCCGCCGTACGTCGTGTACATCGCGTCCGAGCCGCAGATGCCGCACGCGCGCACCTTCACGAGGACATCGGCGGGGCCGGGCTGCGGGACCGCGGCGTCGACGAGGCCCACCGTGCCCGGGCCGGTGACGTGGACGGCCGACATGGTCGCGGCGATGGTCTCCATGGGAGCTCCCTCCGTACGACGGCGCGCGCCCGGGGATGCATCGGCCGTGCCACGTCGCACTAATTCGAATTAGTAGTGCCCGCTAGCATAGGACCAAAGGCCTAGGAGGGGAAACGATGGCGGCAGCGCGGGCCACGATGCGGGACGTGGCGACGGCGGCCGGAGTGTCCCCCGCGACCGTGAGCTTCGTGCTCAACGGCGCGCGCGGCCAGACCATCTCGGGTGATACCCAGGCGCGCGTGAAGGCGGCGGCCGAGCGGCTCGGCTACCGGCCGCACGGCCTCGCGCGGGCGCTTCGCGAGGGCGCCGCCCGCGTCGTGGTCCTCGACACCGCGGGGATCCCCCACGGCCCGTCGCTCGAGGCCTTCACGCAAGGGCTCGGCGAGGCGCTCGCTGCGCACGACCACGCGCTGCTGGTGCACCCCACCGGCGGCGCCGACATCGCGAGCACGGTGCGCGCGATCGCGCCGCGCGCCGTCATCGACCTCGCCTCCCTCTACGGCGACCACCGGGCGGACCTCGACGACGGCGGCTGGGCCTACGGGCTCGCGGCGCACGCGGGCGTGCAGGTCGAGCACCTGGTCGCGCGCGGCCACACGAGCATCGCGGTCGCGGTGCCGCCGGAGCCCGCGGCGATGACCGCGCGCCGTGTCGCGCACGTGCGGGCGGCGGCCGAGGCCGCGGGCGCGACCGCGCGGCCGGTGACCGTGCCGGGCGATCCGGCCGGGGCCGTCGAGGCCGTGCGCACCGTGCGCGCGGACCCGTGGCCGGCCACCGCGGTCGCGGCCTACGACGACCTCACAGGCCTGCGGGTCCTCGCCGCCATGCGCGAGCTGGGCATCACGCCCGCGGAGCTGGCCGTCATCGGCTTCGACGCGACCGAGGCCGCCGCGCTGGCGACGCCCTCGCTCACCACCGTCGCGATCGACGCGGCGGCGCACGGGCGCGCCGCCGCGCTGCGCGCGCTCGGGCTCGAGCCCGGCGCGGAGGCGCCGCCGCGCGCCGTCGTCATCCCCGGCGCGACCGCATAGGGACCTCCGGACGCGACGATGCGCGGGTCGCTCGACCCGCGCATCGTCCCGTCAGTCGGGTGCGGTCAGGCGTGACCGTCGAAGAGCGACGTCACCGAGCCGTCGTCGAAGACCTCGCGCACCGCGCGCGCGATGAGCGGCGCGATCGACAGGATGGTGAGCTTGTCGAACTGCTTCTCCTCGGGCACGGGCAGCGTGTCCGTGATGACCACCTCGGAGACGCCCGAGTTCGAGAGGCGCTCGACCGCGGGGCCCGAGAGCAGGCCGTGGGTCGAGGCGACGATGACGTCCTTCGCGCCGTTCTCGAACAGCGCCTCCGCGGCCTGCACGATGGTGCCGCCGGTGTCGATCATGTCGTCGACCAGAACGCAGGTGCGGCCCTTGACCTCACCGACGAGCTCGTGGACCTTGACCTGGTTGGGGACCGAGGGGTCGCGACGCTTGTGGATGATCGCGAGCGGGGCGCCCAGGTGGTCCGACCACTGGTCGGCGAGGCGCACGCGGCCCGCGTCGGGGGACACGATGGTGAGGTTGCCCGGCGAGACGCGGGACTTCACGTAGTCCGCGAGGAGCGGCATCGCCCAGAGGTGGTCGACGGGGCCGTCGAAGAAGCCCTGGATCTGCGCGGTGTGCAGGTCCACCGACATCACGCGGTCCGCGCCGGCGGTCTTGAACAGGTCCGCCATGAGGCGCGCCGAGATCGGCTCGCGGCCCTTGTGCTTCTTGTCCTGACGCGCGTAGCCGTACATGGGGATGATGATCGTGATGCGCTTCGCGGAGGCGCGCTTCATCGCGTCGATCATGATGAGCTGCTCCATGATCGCCTCGTTGATGGGCGCCGCGTGCGACTGCAGGACGAACGCGTCCGCGCCGCGCACCGACTCGCCGAAGCGCACGTAGAGCTCGCCGTTCGCGAACGTGTAGGCCGTGGTCGGCAGGAGGTCGATCCCGAGGTGCTCGGCCACCGCCTCGGCGAGCTCGGGGTGCGCCCGACCGCTCGCGAGGACGAGTCGGCGCTCGCTCGGGTTCGAGATCACGGCATTCATGCTTCTCCCTTGTGCTCGGCGGCGGTGGCCGCTCGCTCCTCCTGTGCCCCCGACGATAGTCCGCGGGCCACATCCTCGTCCTGCGCTGCACGCGCGGCGGCGGCGGACGGCGTCCCCGGCCTGCGCCGCTCGACCCAGCCGTCGACCACCCGCTGCTGCACGGCGTTGAGCGCGAGCGCCCCGGCGGGCACGTCGCGGCGGATGGTCGCGCCGGCGCCGGTGTACGCGCCGTCGCCGATCTCGACGGGCGCGATGAGCGTGTTGTCCGAGCCGATGCGCACGTGGTCGCCCACGCGCGAGCTCGACTTCGCGACGCCGTCGTAGTTGACGAAGATGGTGCCGGCTCCCACGTTGGAGTGCTCGCCGACGGTGGCGTCTCCCACGTAGCTGAGGTGCGGGACCTTGGAGTGGGCGCCGATGGTCGCGTTCTTGGTCTCGACGAACGCGCCGATCTTGCCCTTCTCCCCCAGCACCGTGCCGGGGCGCAGGTAGGTGAAGGGACCGACCGTGGCCTTCGCGGCGATGCGAGCGCCCGAGCCGTGCACGCGGGTCACGGTCGCGCCGGCGCCGACCTCGACGTCGGTGAGCGTGGAGTCGGGGCCCACGGTCGCCCCGGCGCCGATGCGCGTCGCGCCGTGCAGCTGGGTCCCGGGCAGCAGGGTGACGTCGGCCTCGAGGGTGACGTCCACGTCGATCCAGGTGGTGGCCGGATCGACGACGGTCACGCCGGCGCGCATCCAGGCCTCGACGATGCGCCGGTTGAGCGCGGCTCCGGCCGAGGCGAGCTGCACGCGGTCGTTGACGCCCTCGACGGCCGCGGCGTCGGGGGCGACCATCGCGCCCACGCGGCCGCCCGCCTCGCGTGCGAGCGCCAGGACGTCCGTGAGGTAGAGCTCGCCCTGCGCGTTGTCGGTGGTGAGCCGCTCGAGCGCCTCGCGCAGGTGAGCCGCGTCGAAGACGTAGATGCCGGCGTTGATCTCGGCAATCGCCCGCTCGGCCGCGGTCGCGTCCTTGTGCTCGACGATGCGCGTGACGGCGCCCGCCTGGTCGCGGACGATGCGCCCGTAGCCGGTCGCGTCGGGCACCTGGGCGGTGAGCACCGTGACGGCGTTGCCCTGCGACGCGTGCGCCTCGACGAGCGAGCCGAGCAGCGCGCCGTCGACGAGCGGGACGTCGCCGCTCGTGACCACGATCGAACCCTGGACGCGGCTGTCGAGGTGCGCCTGGTCGGCGCCGCCCGCCGCGACGGCGGCGGCGACGGTGGTCGCGTCGAGCGTGGACAGGCCGCAGCGGACCGCGCTGCCGGTCCCCGGCACCGCGTCCTGATCGGCGACCAGCACATGCGGCGCGGCGGCGGTCACGTGGGCGGCCACGGCCTCGCGCTCGTGACGGACGACCACGACGGTGCGGCCGGGATCGAGCTCGGCGGCCGCGGCGAGCGCATGCGCGACGAGCGACCGGCCGGCGATGCGGTGCAGCACCTTCGGGGTGGCCGACCTCATGCGGGTACCAGCCCCTGCGGCCAGGATCATCACGGCTGCGGGTGGAGTCGGGGTCACACGATCTCCTCACGTGGCGGACCCCCGGCGGGGGCTGACGGCTGGACCCGGCCAGTCTAGTCGGCGCGGGACCACCACGACGCCGCGCAGGGTCCCGGGCGTGCCCGCCGCTCCGCCCAGAGGATTCGAACCTCTACCGCAGGGCTCCAAAGGCCCGCATGCTGCCGTTACACCAGGGCGGAACTGGCACGGCTCACACGAGGCTCGCCGCACCCGGGCGTCAAGTCTGCCAGGATTCACGGCACACTTGAGCCGTGACCCTCGAACCGCGCCGCGTCCCCCGCTCCCGCATGACCGCGCGCGAGAGGCGCGAGCAGCTCCTCACGGTGGGCCGCGCCCTGTTCGCGGAGAAGGGCTTCGAGGGGACGTCGGTCGAGGAGATCGCGTCGCGCGCCGACGTCTCCAAGCCCGTGGTCTACGAGCACTTCGGCGGCAAGGAGGGCATGTACGCGGTCATCGTGGACCGCGAGGTGGAGGCGCTGCTGGGCGCCCTCACCGGGGCGCTCGCACAGAAGGCCCACCCGCGTCAGCTGGTGGAGCGCGCCGCGCTCGCGCTGCTCGGCTACATCGAGGACTCCCCCGACGGCTTCCGGATCCTCGCGCGCGACTCGCCGGTCGCGCAGGCGTCGGGGACGTTCTCCTCGCTGCTCGGCGACGTGTCCGCCCAGGTCGAGGGGCTGCTCGCCGAGCAGTTCCGCAAGCGCGGTCTCGACCCGGTGGTCGCGCCCGTCTACTCTCAGATGCTCGTGGGCATGGTCGCGCTCGCGGGCCAGCACTGGGCCGAGGTGCGCGAGCCGTCCAAGCAGGTGGTGGCCGCACACCTGGTCAACCTCGCATGGAACGGCCTGTCCTCGCTCGAGCGGCGTCCCGACCTCCCGGAGGACTGAGCCCCGTCCGCGCATCGTCCCTGGGAATGCGGGGACGATGCGCCGCGTCGTAGGGTGCGAACCGGGGCGCCCGCCGTGGGCCCCCTGTCACCGGGGAGGGACGCCATGCTCAAGGGCTTCAAGGACTTCATCATGCGCGGCAACGTGGTCGACCTCGCGGTCGCGGTCGTCATCGGCACCGCGTTCACCGCAGTGGTCACCTCGCTCGTCGAGAACCTCATCAACCCGCTGATCGCGGCGGTGTTCGGCCAACCCGATCTCTCGGACGTCTGGACCTGGACCGTCAACGACGGCGGCACGCCCACGGACGCGACGGACGACGCGATCCTCAGCATCGGCGGCTTCCTCACGGCGGTCCTCAACTTCCTCATCGTCGCCGCCGCGATCTACTTCCTCATCGTGCTGCCGCTGAACAAGCTCGCCGCCCTGCGCAAGAAGGACGAGCCGGCGCCCGACGAGCCGGTCGCGCCGACCGAGATCGAGCTGCTCACCGAGATCCGCGACGCGCTCAAGGAGCAGCCCCGCGCCTAGTCCTGGACCAGCACCGTCCCGGTCACCGGACCCGAGGCCGTCACCACCGCATCGGCCGTGCGCGACGCGCGCAGGTGCGCGGCGATCGAGAGCGCGTGCTGGCGCGAGCGCGCGAGGGCGGCGACCGTGGGGCCGGAGCCGGACACGATCGCGCCGCACGCGTCCGCGGCGTCCGCCGCGTCGAGCACGTCCCCCAGGCGGGGCATGAGCGAGATCGCCGGCCCCTCGAGATCGTTGGTGAGGCAGCGGCCCAGCTCGACGGCGTCACCCGACATGAGCGCGGTCATCACCTCGCGGTCGACCTCGAAGTCGGACCACGCCTGCTCGCGCACGCCGATGCGCCGGTCGAGCTCGGCGAACACCGTCGGGGTCGACAGCCCTCGGGACTGCGTGGCGAGCACCCAGTGGAACTCGCCGTGGGACATCGCGGGCGTGAGCTGGTCGCCGCGGCCGAGCCCGACCGCCGTGTGCCCGTGCAGGCTGAACGGCACGTCGGCGCCCAGCTGGGCGGCGAGCGCCGCGAGCTCGGCGCGCGAGGCGCCCGTGTCCCACGCCTCGGCGCACGCGACGAGCGCGGCGGCGGCGTCGGCGGACCCGCCGGCCATGCCGCCCGCGACGGGGATGCCCTTGACCAGGTGGAGGTCGACGCCGTCGGTGATGCCGTAGGTCCGCGCGAGCAGGTCCGCCGCCTTCCACGCGAGGTTGGAGGCGTCGAGCGGCACCCCGGAGGCATCCACGGGCGCGCCCGCGGCGACGTCCAGCGTGAGGCGGATCTCGCCGTCCTCGCGCGGCGTGGCCTCGACGGTCTCCCACAGGTCGAGCGCCTGGAACACCGTGACGAGCGGGTGGTAGCCGTCCGCGTCGGGTGCCCCGACGGTGAGCTGAAGGTTCACCTTCGCGGGCGCCTTCGCACGGACGGTACGGGTCATGCCCCCACTGTGCCAGAGGCGAGGGCCTCGGCGATGCGTGAGAAGTCCTCGACGGTGAGCTGCTCGCCGCGCGTGAGCGGCTCGATGCCGACCGCACGTAGCGCGGCCTCGGCGGCCGCGGCCGAGCCGGCGATGCCGGACAGGGCCCCGCGCAGCGCCTTGCGTCGCTGCGAGAAGGCGGCGTCGACGACGGCGAAGACCTGCTCGCGCGTGGCCGTGGTGCTCGGCGGGTCGCGCCGCTCCATGAGCACCAAGCGGCTGTCGACGCGCGGCACCGGCCAGAACACGGCTCGGCCCACGTCGCCCGCGGTGCGCACGTGGCAGTACCACGCGGCCTTGGCGGAGGGCACGCCGTAGGTGCGCGAGCCCGGCGGCGCCGCGAGCCTGTCGGCGACCTCGGCCTGGACCATGACCAGCACGCGTTCGAGCGACGGGAAGATCTCGAGGAAGTGCAGGATGACCGGCACCGAGACGTTGTAGGGCAGGTTCGCGACCAGCGCGCGCGGCGGCGACGGCAGGGCGTCCACCTTGAGCGCGTCCTGGTGGATCACGTCGAAGCGGGCCGCCTCCTCGGGCGCGCGCTCGGCGACCGTCGCGGGCAGCGCACCCGCGAGCACGGGGTCGATCTCGACCGCGGTGACCTCCGCGCCCGTCTCGAGCAGCGCGAGGGTGAGGGAGCCCAGCCCGGGCCCGACCTCGACCACGCGGTCGCCCTCGCCCACGCCGGACAGGCGCGCGATGCGGCGCACGGTGCCCGCGTCGACCACGAAGTTCTGCCCCCACTTCTTGTGCGGGGCCGTGTCGAGCGACTGCGCGAGGAGCCGGATGTCCGTGGGACCCAGCAGGTTCGCCACCGGGGTCAGTACCAGCCCGTCGACTGCGAGTGGCCCCACGCGCCGCACGGGGTGCCGTAGCGGGCCTTGATGTAGCCGAGGCCCCAGGCGATCTGCGTGGCGGGGTTGGTCGCCCAGTCCGCGCCGGCGGAGGCCATCTTCGAGCCGGGCAGCGCCTGCGGGATGCCGTGCGCGCCCGAGTACGGGTTGTGCGCGTTCGGGTTCCAGCCGGACTCTCGCGCCCACAGCGCGTCGAGGCACGACCACTCGTCGCCGCTCCAGCCGTACATGTCGGCGGCCATCTGCTGGCCGATCGCGCGCGAGGTGCCGGGCGAGACGCTCGAGGTCGCGGGCACGGAGGTCGAGGCGGTCTCCTCCTCTTCCTCCTTGGTGCCGACGGCGATGACCTCGTCGGTGGGCTGCTCGACCGTGAGCTTGAGGGTCTCGACGCGCGAGACCTCGACGCCGTCGACGTAGGTGACGTCGTAGGTGATGACCTGCGAGCCGGGCTCGCCCTCGGTCACGACCTCCTCGGTGCCCTTCTCGAGCTCCGGGTCGTCCTGCTTGACGGAGCCGGGCTTGATCGAGACCTCCTTGGTCTCGGTGGTGACCGTGGGGGCGTCGCCGGTCGCGGTCGCGATCTCGGGCAGCGCCGCGAGGTCGGCCTGGACGGCGGTCTGCTCGGAGCCGGTGAAGGCGGGGGTCGCGGCGGCGGCGAAGGAGCCGATGGCGAACGAGCCGAGCGCGACGGCGGTGCCGACCTGCGTCAGCACGCGGGTTCGCGCACCGCGCCGGTTGCGCCGCTCGCGGCGGCCTCCCGGCATGGGGGTGGAACGTCGGTAGCTCACGGGGTCCTCTCGTCTGGCGGACCGTTGCCTGGGGGGGCGAGGCCGCTCTGTCTGACGCCTTTTATCTCATATTGATAACGGCGTCGTCCAACCCCGCTTGAGCCCAAGGTCCTGTGACGTGTCTCACAGGGGCATCTTTACCAGGGGCCATACAGGTTTTCCGACGTGACCGAGACCGCCTCGCACGCGACCTCCAGATCGACGTCGAGCACCGCCGCGACCGTCCGCACGGTCAGCGGCACCAGGTACGGCGCGTTGGGCGCCCCCCGATGCGGGTGCGGTGTGAGGAACGGGGCGTCCGTCTCGACCAGGACGCGGTCGAGGGGCGTCACCGCGAGCGCGGCGCGCAGCCCCTCCGCGTTCTTGAAGGTCACGGTCCCCGCGAAGGAGAGGTAGTAGCCGCGCTGCACGCACAGGCGCGCCATCCCCGCGTCGCCCGAGTAGCAGTGGAAGACGGTCCGCTCGGGCGCTCCGTCGCGCTCGAGCACCTCGAGCACCTCGGCATGCGCGTCCCTGTCGTGG
The DNA here is from genome assembly GCF_000971395.1 of Demequina iriomotensis. GTDB lineage: Bacteria > Actinomycetota > Actinomycetes > Actinomycetales > Demequinaceae > Demequina > Demequina iriomotensis. Next base: position 65,977 of record NZ_BBME01000019.1, read on the forward strand.
ATCTGCAGCGGCAGGTCCAGCTCCTTCGCGAGCGCGATGTGGTCGCGGAACGACCTCACCTGGGCGGCGCGCCCCTCCTCGCCGGTGCGGAAGAAGTCGAGACCTGTCTCGCCGACCGCACGGATGCGGTCGACCCGTGCGAGCGACGCGATCTCCGCGAGCGCGTCGTCGTACGGGATCCCGCTCTCATGCTCCCCGGACGCGTGCAGCGGCGCCTCGTTGGGGTGCAGCGCCACGGCGCCCAGCATCGCCGGGTACCGCCCGACCGCGTCGGCCGTCCACCGCGCGGAGTCCAGCTCGCATCCGACCTGCACGATGCGGTCCACCCCCACCGCGGCGGCGGCGGCGAGGCGCTGCTCGACCGTCAGCTCGGGCTCCCCTGCGGGGAACTCGAGGTGGCAGTGGTTGTCGACCACCGCGACGGGCAGCGCCTCGGGCGCCGGGGGCCAGGCTCCCGACCGCATCGGCTACTCGTCCGCCATGCGCTCGAGCTCGGCCTCGACCATCTCGTCGTCCAGCTTCTGGAAGATCGGCGACGGCGCGGGCACCGCGGTGCCGGCGACCAGGTCGATGCGCCCCCAACCGCCCACGGACGAGTAGTCGCCCTGGATGACCGGGTAGTGGCGGTCGGCGAGGTCGAGGTCCGCGACCTCGTTCATCTGCGGCATGGGCGCGAGCACGCCCGTGCCGCCGAGCGCCTCGTGGACCTTCTGCGCGCTGTGCGGCAGGAACGGCGACATCATCGTGTTCGCGTCGGAGACCAGCTGCGCGGCGACCGCGAGCACGGTCCTCATCCGCTCCGGGTCCTCGTTCTTCAGCTTCCACGGCGCGGTGTCCGCGAGGTACTTGTTCGCGTCGCCGATCACGCGCATCGTCTCGCTGATCGCCGCCCGCTGGCGCTGGGTGCGGATGTGCTCGCCGACGGTGCCGAAGGCGGCCTCGGAGGCCGCGAGCGCGGCGCGGTCGACGTCGGCGAGCTCGCCGAGCGAGGGGATCTCGCCCACGTTCTTGTGCAGCAGCGAGGCGGTGCGGTTGACCAGGTTGCCCCAGCCGGCGACCAGCTCGTCGTTGTTGCGGCGCTTGAACTCGGACCAGGTGAAGTCCGCGTCGGACGTCTCGGGTCCCGCCACGGCGATGAAGTAGCGCAGCGCGTCGGGCTGGTAGCGCGACAGCATGTCCCGCACGTAGATCACGTGGCCGCGCGACGAGGAGAACTTCGCGGACTCCATGGTGAGGAACTCGCTCGAGACCACCTCGGTGGGCAGCTGGAGGTCGCCGAACTCGCTCAGCTCTCCCCCGCGGGCCCCGCGCCCGTTGGCGGCGATGAGCTCGCCGGGCCAGATCTGGGAGTGGAAGGTGATGTTGTCCTTGCCCATGAAGTAGTAGGACAGGGCCTCGGGGTTGTTCCACCACTGGCGCCATGCGTCGCCGTCGCCCTCGCGACGCGCCCACTCGATGCTCGCCGACAGGTAGCCGATGACGGCGTCGAACCACACGTAGAGGCGCTTGGCGGGGTTGTCCTCCCAGCCCTCCAGCGGCACCGGGATGCCCCAGTCGATGTCGCGCGTCATCGCGCGCGGACGCACGTCCGCGAGCAGGTTGCGCGAGAAGTTGAGGACGTTGGGACGCCAGCCCTGGCGCGCGCCCAGCCAGTCGGTGAGCGGCTGCACCAGCGCGGGCAGGTCGAGGAAGAAGTGCTCGGTCTCGATGAACTTGGGGGTCTCGCCGTTGATGCGGCTCACCGGGTTCTTGAGGTCGATCGCGTCGAGCTGGTTGCCGCACGCGTCGCACTGGTCGCCGCGCGCGCCGTCCGAGCCGCAGATGGGGCACGTGCCCTCGATGTAGCGGTCGGGGAGCGTGCGGCCGGTCGACGGGGAGATCGCGCCGCGCGTGGTCTCCGAGATCATGTAGCCGTTCTTGTGCACGGCCTTGAACATCGCCTGGGCGACCGCGTAGTGGTTGCCCGTGGTGGTGCGCGTGAAGAGGTCGTAGCTGAGGCCCAGCTGCGTGAGGTCCTCGACGATCACCCTGTTGTAGCGGTCCGCCAGCTCCTGAGGGCTCACGCCCTCGCCCTCGGCCTGCACCAGGATGGGCGTGCCGTGCTCGTCCGTGCCCGAGACCATCAGGACGTCGTGCCCCGCGAGGCGCATGTAGCGGCTGAAGACGTCCGAGGGGACGCCGAATCCGGCGACGTGACCGATGTGGCGGGGGCCGTTGGCGTACGGCCAGGCGACCGCGGACAGGATGCGTGACATGGCGTCCATCCTAGTGTTCGCGGCAGGCCGCGGATCCGGGCCGGACGATGCGCTCAGTAGGTGGGCGCGGCGGGTCGGCCGAGGTACTGCTCGTAGGTCGCGTGGCCGCCGTCGCGCATCGCCGTCGCGACGTCCGGGCCCACGTAGCGCACATGCCAGGGCTCGTAGCTGTACCCCGTGATCGACGAGTAGCCGTCGGGGTACCGGACGATGAACCCGAAGCGATGGCCGTTGGCCCGCACCCACCGCCCCGCTGCGGTGTCGCCGAAGCACGCGCCCAGCCGGCAACCGCCGCCCGAGCTCAGGTCCGCCGTGAGCCCGGTCTGGTGCTCGGAGTAGCCCGCGCGCGCCGAGACCCGGTCGGCCGCGGCCTGCCCCAGGTTCGCGACGTAGCGCGCGTAGAGCGACCTCTGGGTGGCGTACGAGCGGTACGCGCTGATGACGGTGAAGCTCACGCCGTCGGCCGCCGCCGCGCTGCGCATGCGCGCCATCGCGGCCGCGGCGGCGCCGCGGAGCCTCAGCGAGGACGATCCGGCGACCGTGACGAGGTTCGACGGCACGTGGTCGCGCGGGTCGAGCGGGTTGCGCTTGTTGACGAGCACGAGCGTGGACGTGGTCGGGAAGCGCGGCGCCGTCGAGATCGCGCTCGCGCGCACCCAGGCGAAGCGCCCGCGGTACTTCACCTGCGCCCACCCGCCACGCGAGATGCCCGTGAGCCGGCCGCGCTCGGCGCGGAACGTGGTCGCCACCACGGGCGAGGTGTTCGTGGGCCGCGACCTCAGCCTCACCCGCTCGCGCATCACCCACACGGGCCGTGCCTGCCACGCCGGCTTCACGGTGGTGAGGAACCGCGCGGGCGTCCACGCGTCGGTCCCGCCGATGCGCACCCGCACCCAGCTCCCCCGGGCCTCCCCCGCATAGGCGGCGGAGGAGCCCTCGAGCGCGCGGACGGTCACGGGCGAGTCGCTCGACGGCCTCGCGTGCAGGCGCAGGTCGGCCGCGACCACCCAGACGGTCCGCGTGCCCGACCCGGGCAGGGGGTCCGCGGACGCCGGTCCGGCGGCGAACGCGGTGAGGATCAACGCCGCTACCACCGCGGCCGTCGCGCGCATCGTCCGAGCCATGCGTCCCGCCCCTCCCCTTGGGCGGACTTCCAGGTTCGTCGCCCCGGTCCGCCCTTCGCAGGCTACGGGTAGTCGGGAGCCGCCGGGAGGTCGAAGGCCTCCTCGAGGGTCGCGATGCCCTCCTCGTGGAGGTAGGCGGCGAGAGCGGTGCCGACGTAGCGCAGGTGCCACGGCTCGTAGATGTAGCCCGTGACGTCCTCGGCTCCGTCGGGATACCGCACGATGAACCCGTGCTCCCACGCGTGCGACGCGACGTAGCGCCCCGCCGCCGTGTCCGCGAAGCACGCCGTGAGGTCGCAGCCGCCCGCACGGATGTCCGCCGCGAGCCCCGTCTGGTGCTCGGAGTAGCCGGGCCGGGCCGAGAACCTGTCCGCCTGCTCCTGGCCGCGCGAGCTGACGTAGCCGTCGTACAGCGACTCCTGGAGCGCGTGGTCGCGGTACGCCGTGGTGATCGCGAAGCCGGCGTCCTCCTCCATCGCGGCCCGGTACAGCGCGGTCATCGCCGCGGCGGCGTCCTCGCGCATCGTCGCGCCGCCGGGCACCTCCGCGACGCTCACCAGGTCGCTCGGGGCGAAGTCCTCCGGGTCGAGCGGCCGTCGTTTGTTGACCACCACCCACAGCGAGCCCGGACGGTCGATGCTGCGCGCCGTGAGGTCGAAGGCGGCCTCGCTCGGCGCGGGCGTGGGCGTAAGGGTCCCCGTCGAGGTGGGCGAGGCCTCCGGGGTGGACGCGGGCGTCGACGAGGCGCCGGCGATCGCGTCGGACGCCGCGGCCGAGACGGTTCCGGCGGCGCTCGGCTCCTCCGCACCGCCGAGGATGCGGCTGCCGAGCTCGGCGGCGCCGAAGCCCGCGAGGGTGCCGACGATGAGCACCACCAGCACGGCACCGACGCGGCGCCGCCGGTAGACGTAGACCGGCTCGTGCGAGACCCTCATCGGGGCGTGCTCCGCCCGTGCGAGCGGACGGGGCTCACGGCGGTCACGCCTCGACTCTACGTGCGCGCCGGCGCGGGGCCGCGCGGCGCACGCGGGCGCCGGTCAGCCGCGCGCCGCGAGGACCGCCGCGTACAGCTCGCGGCTGGGCACGCCGGCCGTCGCCGCGACGTCCGCGACCGCGGCCTTGGCGCGCTCGCCCGCCTCGACACGGGCGAGCACCTCGGCGACCAGCGCCTCGACCGTGGGCGCCGCGCCCTCGCGGCCGGCGACGGTCACCACGATCTCGCCGCGGGGCTCCTCCGTCGCGGCCCAGCCGGCGAGCTCCGCGAGGGTGCCGCGACGGGTCTCCTCGTAGGTCTTGGTGATCTCGCGCGACACCGCCGCGGGGCGGTCGAAGCCGAGCGACTCGGCCATCGCGCCGAGGGTCGCGGCGAGGCGATGCGGCGCCTCGAAGAAGACCATGGTCCGCTCCTCGAGCGCCAAGGACGCCAGCCGGGCCGTGCGCTCGCCGGGCTTGCGCGGCAGGAACCCCTCGAAGCAGAAGCGGTCCGTGGGCAGCCCGGACAGCGCGAGCGCGGCGAGCGCGGCGGACGGCCCCGGCAGGACGGTCACGTCCACCCCGGCGCGCACGGCCGCCTCGACCACGCGGAAGCCGGGGTCGGACACCGCCGGCATGCCCGCATCGGACACCACCAGGACCGTCGCGCCGTCGCGCGCCCGGACCACCAGCTCCGCCGCGGACGCGGCCTCGTTGTGGTCGTGGTGCGCCACGAGCGTGCCGCCGATGCGCACGCCCAGGCGGGTCGCGAGGTCGCGCACCCGCCGCGTGTCCTCCGCGGCCACGAGGTCGGAGGAGGCGAGCGCGTCCTTGAGCCGTGCCGACGCATCGTCCGGGTTGCCGATGGGCGTCGCTGCGAGGACGATGCGGCCGGTCATGGCTTCAGCGTCCCATACCCGGCCTCCCACTAGGCTTCGCGTGTGAATCTCGCGACGCTCTGGCGCTGGCGCGCCACCCTCATGGCGGTGGGTGTGGGCCTGCTCGCGGCCATCCTGCGGCTCGCGTCGCTCGCGGATCCGCACGCGCTCGTGTTCGACGAGGTGTTCTATGCGCGCGGCGCGTACTCGCTCACGGAGCTCGGGTACGAGGGCGACTGGGGGAAGGACGAAGGCGAGTTCGCGGCAGGCGACACCTCCGGCCTGTCGCCCGAGGGCGACTTCGTGGTCCATCCCATGGTGGGCAAGCTCCTCATCGCGCTCGGCATCGAGCTGTTCGGCAACGACCCGTTCGGGTGGCGCGTCGTGGGCGCCGTGCTCGGCTCGGCCGTGGCGGTGCTCGTGGCGCTCGCGGCTCGCCGCCTGTTCCGGTCGACCGTGTGGGGCACGGTCGCGGGCGTGCTCGCGGCCGTCGACGGCGAGCTCATCGTGCTGTCGCGCACCGCGCTGCTCGACGGCTTCCTCACCTTCTTTGTGGTCCTGGGGTTCTGGCTGCTCGTGGTCGACCGCGATAGGACGCGCGCGCGGCTCGAGGCGCACGCCGCCGACCAACGGCGCGAGGCGGAGCTCCCCGACGAGTCGCTGCTGCCAGGGCCGGGGCCGCGGCTGGGAGTCCGCTGGTGGCGGGTGGCCGCGATCGTCGCGTTCGCGCTCGCGGCCTCGGTCAAGTGGAACGGCCTCTACTACGCCGCCGTGCTGCTCGTGCTCTCGGTGGTCGGGGACGCGCTCGCGCGTCGCGACCTCGGCTGGCGCGGCTGGTTCTCCGGGGCGTTCCGTGGCGCCGTGCCCGCGGGCCTCGCCACGCTCGTCATCGTGCCCGTGGTGTACGTGGCCACCTGGGCGAACTGGTTCCTCACCGACGGCTCGTACGACCGCGACTGGGCGCAGACCCACCCCGGCGAGGGCGTGACGTGGCTACCCGACGCGCTCAACTCGCTGGTCCACTACCACCAGCAGATGTGGACCTTCCACACGGGGCTCACCACCGAGCACAACTACATGTCCAACCCGTGGACCTGGCTGGTCCAGTGGCGCCCCACCGCCTTCTACTTCGAGGACGCGCCCGACGCCGACTGCGGGGCCGAGAGGTGCGTGAGCGCGATCCACGCGCTCGGCAACCCGCTGATCTGGTGGCTCGGGACCGCCGCCCTCGCGTGGGCCGTGTGGCGCATCGTCCGCCACCGCGACCGTCTCGCGCTCGTGGTGTCCGCCGGGGTGTTCGCGGGCTGGCTCCCCTGGCTGCCGTACGCGTACCGCACCATCTTCACGTTCTACTCGGTGGTGTTCGCGCCGTTCATGATCCTCACGCTCGTGTGGGCGCTGCGGCGCATCGCGCAGCCGGACGACCTCGAGGGCGGCTGGTCGCGGCGCGGCACCATCGCGGTCGGGCTCATCCTCGCCGCGATCCTCATCGTGTCCGGGTTCTTCGTGCCGCTGTGGGTGGGCACCCCGATCCCGTTCCGCTACTGGCAGCTGCACATGTGGCTGCCCAGCTGGGTCTGATCAGTCGACTCGGCTCTCGACCAGCCGCGACAGCACGATCGCGCTGCGCGTCTTGTCGACCTGCGGCGCGAGCCTGACCTTCTCGAGCGCGGCCTCCAGGTCGGGCATCGTCGCGGCGCGCAGCCGCACGATCGCGTCGGCCTGACCGGTGACCGTGAAGGCCTCGACCACGTTGGGGATGGAGGCCAGGATGCGCCGCAGCTCCTCCGGCGCGACGGTGCCGCGGCAGAACACCTCGACGTACGCCTCGGTGCCCCCGCTGTCGAGCTCGGGATCGAGCCGGACGCGGAAGCCTTGGATCACCTTGTCCGCAAGCATGCGGTCCACCCGACGCTTCACCGCCGAGGGCGACAGGCCGATGCGCAGTCCCATCTCCGCGTAGGACGCACGCCCGTCGAGCCGCAGCTCGTCGATGATCCGTCGGTCCAGGTCGTCGAGCGACATTCTTCTCCCCCCTCGCAAGCAACCTGCACCAGGGCGCCCATTCTCGCACGTATCCACCGATTTGGGCACCATCCCCTCGGGGAATGTGCGGGCCGGCCCGCGATCCCGCGTCACGCGCCCGGCCACCGTCGCTCGCGGTACCGGCGGCGACCATCACGCCGTCATGCCTGGTCCGTTCGGCACTCGGGCGCCATGTCGCACGCGTCGGCCTGCGCCGCGCGGCGGTAGCGTGGGAGCCAGCCGCCGCACGCGCGCGGCCCGGAAGGAGACGCTCATGCAGGACACCAGACCGCTCGCGTTCGAGCTCGACGCGCGGGCCCTCACGGCGCGCGCGATCACCGCCGTGCGCGTCATGTTCGCGGTGCTCGGGGTGCTCGCGCTCGCCGTGGGCATCGCGTTGATCGTGTGGCCCGGCCGCACGCTCGCGGTCGGCGCGGCGCTCGCCGGCATCTACTTCGCAGTCGCAGGCGTCGCGCGCATCGCGATGGGCGTCTTCGGCTCGGCCGTCTCGGGCGGGCTGCGCGCGCTCGCGATCGTCATGGGCGTGCTCATGCTCCTCGCGGGCGTGGTGACCCTGCGCAACCTCGAGGCGTCCACGGCGGTGCTGCTGCTCGTCGTCGCCCTCACGGTCGGCATCGGCTGGATCATCGACGGGATCATGGTGATCGTCGAGTCCGGCAAGGCGCGTTCGCGCGTGTGGGCGATCCTCTACGGCACCGTCGGGCTGCTCGCCGGGATCGCGGTCATCGCGTTCCCCGCGCTCACGGCGACCGTGCTCGTGTGGATCGCGGCCGGCGTGTTCGTGGTGCTCGGCGCCGTCGGCCTGGTCCGCGCGTTCTCGTTCGGGCGTGAGCTCGAGGCGACGCTGTGAGCACCCCCGAGCGGCCGTCGACGCAGGAGATCCCCGCGGACGTCGCGCGCGCGATGGCCGCGGAGGCCGCCCTCGCCGACGAGCAGCCCGCGCCTCCGTGGCTCGACGCCGCGATACGGCGCGCGATGTGGCGCGCGGTCCGCATCGTGCTGCTGGTCCTCCTGGCGCTGTGGGTCGGCTTCCAGATGCGCCACCTCCTCGGGCTCATCGTCTTCGCGCTGTTCATCGCTCTCGCGATGCTCCCCGGCGTCACCACGCTCCACCGGCGGTACGGGATGCGGCGCGGCGCCGCGGTCGGGCTGATGTACCTCGCAGGCGTGCTGCTGGTCGCGTTCATGGTCGGGGTGCTCATCCCCGCGATCGCTCGCTTCGCCGACTCGGTGCGCGAGAACCTGCCCGGTTGGACGTCGTCGCTGACGGAGTGGAGCCAGCGCGTCCTGGGGGTGCCGCTCGACACCTCGGGCGCGGACGGCGCGCTCGCGAGCCTCTCGCTCGACCTGCGCTCGTGGGCGGACGAGGCGCTCGGCCTGGTGACCTCCGGCATCGGCCTGGTGTTCGACCTCTTCACGGTCGCGACGTTCGCCTTCTACATCGCGGCGCAGTGGCCGCAGATCATGCGCGCCCTCATGTCCCGCATGCCCCCCGAGCGCCAGAAGACCTTCGCCTGGATCGCGGACACCTCGATCGAGCAGACGGGCGGCTACTTCTACTCGCGCGTCCTGCTCATGGGTGTGTGCGGCGGCCTCGCGTTCGTGGTGATGCTGCTGGTGGGCCTGCCGCTGGTCTACGCGATCCCGCTCGCGCTGTTCATGGGCTTCGTCTCGGAGTTCATCCCGTTCATCGGCACGTACCTGGGCGCCGCCCTGCCCATCGTCATCATCCTCGCCGTGCGCGGGCTGGTCCCCGCGCTCATCATGCTCGCGTGGGTGATCGTCTACCAGCAGGCCGAGAACTACTGGCTGAGCCCGCGGTTCTCCTCGCAGACCATGGAGCTCAACGGCGCGATCGCGTTCGGCGGCGCGCTCGCCGGCGGCGCGGTCGCGGGACCGCTCGGCGCGTTCATGGCACTGCCGGTCGCGGCGCTCATCACGGCCATCGTGAAGAACTCCGGACGCAAGTACGAGGTGATCGAGATCGACGCGGCGAGCGCGGCGGCGGACGATGCGCGCGCGGGCTCCGAACCGGACTCGCCCGGCTGACGCCGGGAGACGACGAAGGCCCCGGCTCGCGCCGGGGCCTTCGCACGTCAGTCGTGGATCAGGCCACGTCGAGGATGTCCACCACGAACACGAGCGTCGAGTTCGCGGGGATCGCGTCGGTGTCCTGGTCGCCGTAGCCCAGGTCCGGCGGGATCACCAGCAGCACCTGACTGCCGACGGTGTGGCCCGCGAGACCGTCGACCCAGCCCTGGATGAGCGAGTCGGCGCTGAGCGAGAACATCGCGGACGCGCCGCGCTCCCACGAGGAGTCGAACGAGTCGCCGTCCCATACCCAGCCGGTGTAGTGCACGGTCACCTGGTCGCCCTCGGCGACCTCGGCGCCGTCGCCCTCGATGAGGGTCTGCGAGACCAGCTCCTCGGGCTTCTTGTCCGCGTCGGAGAAGTCGACGCTCGGCGCGCCCGTGTCGTCCAGCGTCACCTTCGGGAGACCCTTGGCCGGGTCGACCTCGGTGCCCTCGGCGCGCTCGAGCGGCGTGCTCGCGGAGGTCGCGGTGACGGCCATGACCACGGCCGAGCCGTCGTCGGTCGAGGTGTCGGGGTACGCGTAGAGGAAGTCCGTGCCGACGGGCTGGCCCACGAGCAGCGAGTACAGGTCGTCCACCACCTGGCCCTCGACCATCGACACGACCTCGGGGGCCGACGCGTCGTAGGTCGAGTACAGGCTCGTGGCGTCCGTGCCCGAGTACACGACGTAGTCGAGCGTGACGTTCTGGCCGTCCTCGATGACCTCGCCGTCGCCCTCGTTCACGAGGCGCGTGGTGAAGTCGCCGACCGTGAACGGCGTGTCGAAGGCGAGCTCGGGCACGCCGTCGGTCTCGGTCCACTCGATGGTCTCGAGCGCGGCGGCGTCGGCGGCCGACGTGTCCGCCGCGGCGGAGGCCGACGGCGAGGCGTCGGACTCGGAGGCGGGGCTGCACGCGGCGAGGCCGAGCACGGCGATGGAGCCGAGCGCGAAGGCGGCCAGCACGTTCTTCTTCATGGGTCTCCTCACGGGGGTCTTCCGCGGCGAGCGCGACGATCCGTCGCGCACATGGTCCACCGCGGGAACCGATGGGCGTGCGCGAAGGTTGTCGCCGCGGTCGCAACCGTCCGCGACCGTGACCCCGCACGCGGGCACCAGTTCAGGGTACCCGCCCCGTGCGGCGCTCCCTCACGTGGGGCCTGGGAGTTTGCTCAGAGTTCGCGATGGACCACGGCGGCGGAGGCCTGCGCGGTCGGCATGAGGAGGATCTGGTCGATGTTGACGTGCGCCGGTCGCGAGGCGACCCAGCGCACGGTCTCCGCGATGTCCTCCGCCGCGAGCGGGGTCATGCCCTCGTAGACCTTGGCGGCGCGGTCGGCGTCGCCGGCGAAGCGCACCAGCGAGAACTCGGTCTCGACCATGCCCGGGTCGATCTGGCACACGCGGACCGGCTGGCCGAGCATCTCGATGCGCAGCACGCGGCTCAACGCCGCGACCGCGTGCTTGGCGGCGTTGTACCCGGCACCGCCCTTGTACGGCTCGCGGGCGGCGATCGAGCCGATGGTGACCACCTGACCGTCGCCGGAGGCGATGAGGCTCGGGAGCATCGCCTTGGTCACGCGGAGCGTGCCGAGCACGTTGACGTCGTACATCCGCTGCCACTCGTCGACGTCCGCGTCCGCGACGGGCGTGGTGCCGAGCGCGCCGCCCGCGTTGTTGACGAGCAGGTCGCACGCGCCGATCTGTGCGGCGAACGCGTCCACGGACTCCTGATCCGTCACGTCCAGGGCGACCGCGGTCCCGCCGAGCTCCGCCGCCAAGGCCTCGAGGCGGTCGACGCGACGCGCGCCGAGGATCACGTGCCAGCCGTCGGCGGCGAGCGCCCGCGCGCTGGCCGCGCCGATCCCGCTGCTGGCTCCGGTGATGACCGCGGTGCGCTGTGACATGGATGTGCTCCGTTCTCGACGTGGTGCCCCCAGCATGCCGCGTCCGGGCAGGTCCTCGGCACCGTCCGGCGCTCGAGCGCGCGGCTCGACGTGGCTCGCGCGCAAGTGGTGTGCCATGGCAAGCCGTTCGATTGTCATGGCACGTATGTGCGGAGAGACATGCGACGCCGTGTGAGGTGCGGCCCTCAACCCACCGGCGACCGGATCAGAACGCGGCCGGGAGCAGCTCCACCCGCAGGGCGCCTGGGGTCTCCGGGAGGATGATGACCGGGTCGTCGCTGCCGCGGTGCCAGCGCATCGGCAGCAGGAACCAGCGGTCGCGCGAGTAGACGAGCGTGCGCAGGCCGTCGTAGCGGTACACGAGGTCGTCACCGGCGCCGCGCAGCCGCTCGGTCTCGACGCCCGTGCCGCTGACGAACAGCGGCTCGCTCGAGTAGACCACGGCGCGCTGCTGCGCGAGCAGGGTGCCTTCCATGAGGGTCGCGCGCTCGATCCCTCGGGACTCGGCGAGGTTGGTGGTGGCCCAGAAGATCGAGATCGCGACGATCGCGAAGAGCAGCCCCTGGCGCAGCTCGACGCGGGAGCGCAGCACCGCGCTCGCCGCGGCGCCGAGCGCCTCGGTGCTCACCGCGATCCAGATCGCGTACTCGGTGAGGATCGCGGCGCCGGCGAGCGCGGCCGCCGCGAGCGGCCCGCCCCGCCCGCCGAGAAGCCCGATCAGGCCGACCACGGTGAGCGCGACCACCGCGAGCGCCGCGACCACCAGGGTCCCCCGCACCGCGCGCGGGTGGCGCCTCAGCGGCGCCCCCTCGATCAGCAGGTGCACCACCAGGGCCACCATGCCGAGCAGCGCCCCGACCGCGAGGGGCCGGAACGCCGTGTCGGTCGCCTGGATGAAGAACTGGCTGGGCGGCAGGTCGAGCGCACTGAGCGCGACGCCGAAGTAGCCGTAGTAGGCCCGCGCGCTCACGTAGCCGAAGTAGTACGCGATGCCGGTCAGCAGACCGGTGGGCGCCAGGAACGCGAGCGTGCGCCCGATGATCTGCGCGGTGCGCGGGCGCGGCGCGCCCGGCTCGGCCTCGTCGGTCATGAGCCGCTCGGGTCGGCGACCGCCGGCGGGTCGACGTCGAGCGTGGTCGCCGGGTCTTCGGGCGTGCCGGTCGCGGTGTCGGTGGGCTCGGGGGGCGCGGTGGCCGTCACGGTCGGCGTCGGCGTGTCCATCGCAGTCGGCGACGTCGTCGGTGCTCCCGTGGCGGTGCCGGTCGGCGACGGGCCGACGGTCGCCAGGTCCGCGATGTCCTCCACCACCTCCGCAACGAACGCCTTGGCGACCATCCGCGCGCGGCACAGTTGCACTGCGGCGTCGCAGACCGACTCGTCGGCGCTCTGGACGCTCACCTGCAGGACCCCGAGATCCTGCCCGGTGATCCGGCCGAAGGACAGGCACATCGGCGAGGAGCCGCGGCACGGCGGGAGGGACCGGTAGAGCGCGCCGAGGCATTCGAGGCCGGGCACGCCGTTGATCTTCTCGCACTCATCGATCTTGTCGAGGATGTCCTGCGCCTCCTCGGGCGTCGCGCCCCGCGCGACCAGCGTCTCGACGGTCGCGTCCTGGCCGTCGTCCACCTCGATGACGGGCGTCACGAGCGCCTCGGATCCCCCGTCCGTGGCGCACGCGGCCAGCAGGCCTCCGAGGACCAGCAGGGCGAGGAGCCCCAGGAGTCGAGCAGCCATCGGCGATCACCCCCACGCGCCACGTCCAGGCTACGCGCGGTCGCGGCGCGACGTAGCCGGAGTGCTCAGCGAGGGTGTCCATGCGAGCCTCCGCGACCGCGGCACGGGAGGCGTCACCGGCCGCCGTCCACCCAGGCGAGGAAGTCCGCGGCGGCGATCACAGGCTTTCCCCACTCGAGCGCCTTGCGCGCCTTGCCCGACTGCGTGCCGCGCTCCGCAACCACAAGCACGTCCGTGCGCGTCTTGGTCACCGTCGGCACCGGCACCAGCCCGGCGCCCTCGGCGAGCCGCATCATCCGCTCGCGATCCACCACGCCCCGTCCGGCGGCCACCACCGTCCCGGTGAAGCACACGCGCGCACCGGGCACCAGCACAGCCGCGGCCTCGACAGGACCGTCGAGCACCAGATCGCCCGGCAGAACGTCGACCCCGAAGTGCCGCTCAGCGGCGCGGATGCGCGCGAGCGCCGCCGCGTCCTTGTCGATCACGCGCCCCCACGCTCGGGCCAGCAGCGCGGCGAGCACCGCGCTCGGATCGTCCTCGGCGGAGAGGTTGCCGCCCACCATGAAGCCGGGGCCGTCCTCCCGTGCCTCGGCGACCCGCGTCTGAAGGAAGCCGTGTCCCCGCGGCCAGTCCGCGAACGGGGTGCCCGCCGCGAGCGCATCGTCCCCGACGCGCGCGAGCCAGCGCTCCCCCGCGTCCCGCAGCGCCCGCGCCCGCTCGAGCGCGGTGGGCGCGGCGAGCCCGACGCGCTCCCCGGGGTCGAAGGTCTGCGCCGGCAGCTCGACCCCGAGCGCCATGGGCTCGACCACGCCGTTGCGCTTGAGCTCGAAGTCGATCCAGCCGAGCGCGCGGTCGATGCCGACGCCGACGGGGACGCGGCCCGCGAGCAGCGGCGACAGGCACGCCCAGGCCTCGGCGAGCACGGGCGCGAGCTGCACGTCGCGCGTGGTGAGCCCGAACTGGGTGTGCGCCTCGTAGAGGTCGCTCGTGGGGTTGACCACCGTGGTCGCCTCGTCGCCTTCGTCCGTCACGACGGCGATCTCGACGGGCCGGGGACGGTACCTGTCCCCCACCGTCCCGACGGTCAGCGCGGCCACGTAGACATGCCCCGCCCGTGCATCGTCCCCCGCGCCCGTGCGCGACGCGGCGAGGAAGCGGCGGATGCTGCCGTCCGTCTTGAGGTCGCGCGGCAGCACGTCCCGTCGGAGCACCAGGCCCTCGAGCGACGTGCAGCGGCTGAGCGCGACGTACAGCTGGCCGTTCGCGAACGTGCCTCCCGTGAGGTCGACCACCACGCGGTCGAGCGTCTGCCCCTGGGCCTTGTGGATGGTGATGGCCCACGCGAGCTTCATCGGCAGCTGCGTGAAGGTTCCCACCACCTCGCGGTGCAGGCTCCCGCCCGCCACCACCGGGCGGGCGATCTCCCAGGTGTACGGGCGCACCCGGACCTGACGGCCGTCGCGGAGCTGCACGGTCGCGACGGGTCCGTCCTCGTCGCGCTGCAGCAGCAGGATCCGGCCGAGCGTGCCGTTGACCCACCGGTCGGCGGGGTCGTTGTTGAGCAGCATCACCTGCGCGCCCACGGCGAGGTCGAGGCTCGACTCGGCCGGCAGCTCGAAGCCGTCGGTGTCGCCGGAGAGCCGCGCCTGGTAGGAGAGCACCGGGCTCGGAAGCCGCTCGAGCTCGCGCCGGTTGCGCGCGCCGACGATGCGGTTGGTGGTCGCGAGCGTGAGCCAGAACTCGTCCGGGGGCGGCTCGAAACCGGGGTGCGTGTGCGCGTTGAGGGCCGCCCGCGCGCCCTCGAGCAGCGCCCCGTCGCGCACGGCGTTGAGGATGTCGACCAGCTGGGTGTCGCCCACCTGGCGGAAGACGGTGGTGAGCTCGACCACGGGGAAGGTCTCGCGGTCGAAGCGGTGCGCGGAGAAGAAGTAGGGCGTGCCGTAGCGCTCGTCGAAGAAGTCGACCTCGTCGTCGCGGACCACGGGCGGGAGCTGGTGGAGATCGCCCACGAGCACCAGCTGCACCCCGCCGAACGGCTCGCCCTGCCGCGGGCCGAAGCGCTCGAGCGCCGCCACCAGCGCGTCGAAGAGGTCCGCGCGGACCATCGACGCCTCGTCGACGATGAGCGTGTCGAGCCCCGCGAGGGTCCTCGCGAACCGCCCGGGGTAGTAGCCGGGGCCGCGCACCATCTCCTCGTTCACCCCCATGGGGAAGGAGAACAGCCGGTGGATGGTGTAGCCGTCGACGTTGAGGGCCGCGATGCCGGTGGGGGCGACGGTGACCGCCGTGCGCTCCGTGGTCGCGAGGAAGTGCCTGATGAGGGTGGACTTTCCCGTGCCCGCGCGGCCCGTGAGGAACAGATGCCCGCCGCCATGGAGGATCTCGAGGGCGCGCTCGAAGTCCTCGGTCAGGGTGATGCCCTCCCAGGGGCGCCGCGCGCGCTGCTCGCTCATCGTGGGGAGAGCCTACCCACGGCGGACGATGCGGGAGGCGGCCCCGGCATCGTCCCGTCAGTCCGCGGAGGCGACCTCGCGCGCGTCCGGGGCGCGCGTGAGCCTCACCAGGTGTGCGTGCGCGTACTCGCAGATGAGCGCGTGCCGGTAGACCGCCTGCGGGACGTCCACGTTCGAGTCCATCCAGAGGCTCATGCCGCCCATCTTCCAGTCGCGGAAGCCGGCGTCCTCGGTGAGGAGCGCGAGGATCTCGAGGAACGAGTCGTCGAACCGCATCGAATGGACCGCGCGGCGGTACTCCTCGAGCGTGAGCGCCATCGAGAACGGGATGTTCATGAGGCACAGCGCCGTCTGGATGTCGAGGCGCAGCAGGCGACGGCGGTGCCGCTCTGGATCGAGCGGCGGCACGTCGAGCTCGGACAGGTCGAGCGTGGCGGGTCGGGCGATGGGCGCGCCGTCGAGCGCGATGAGGACGTCGTAGACGTTGACGTCGTGCTCGACGACGGCGTGGTCGCCCAGCCCGGTGAGGGCCGTGGGGCGCAGGGTCACTGGCTCCATGGCGACCGGGGTGTTGCGGATGATGAAGTTGACCAGGTTGGTCTCGACCACGAAGTGCCTGATGAGGAGCTCGACGGCGTCCGGTGAGACGCCACGGCGCAGGAACTGCACGCACAGCCAGTCCATCATGGACAGCGGCATCCACCGGAACGGCAGCACGCGCTTGACGATCGAGATCAGCGCGACGGCGATGCGCGAGACGATGCGCGCGATCGGGTAGAGCCAGCGGCGCGAGGGCCGCTGCTGGTCCTCGATGATCTGCCGGACCACGGCGCGGTCGAGCGGCACGGACGGGTCCGCATAGACCGCCTCCCACATGCTCGGGTCGCCGAACGCAGCCGTGCCCATGTCAGCGGTCCAGCTCCTCGAGCTGCAGCGCGTACAGCCGGGCGACCACCTCGGCGCACCGGACGATGGCGTCTGCCGCCGCATCGTCGATCATCCCCGACGTGAGGATCGCCTCGAGGTCACCCGTGTGCGCGCCGTCTGCCTCCTGGTGGTAGACCATGAAGTGCACCTGGTTGTCCGCGAGACCGAGGACCTCCTGGAAGCGGCGGGCCCAGCCCGCCGCGCGGCGGGCGCCGAGGCCTTCGATGATGAACATCGCCCCCAGCAGCCCCACCGGGTTGGGGCGGTCGGCGTAGTGGAAGAGGTAGCCCGACAGCGCCTCCGAGCCGATGTTCTTGCGTCCCGCGCGCAGCTCGTCGAGCGAGCCTCCGACGGCCACGTAGTCGCGCTCGAGCATGAGGAAGTCGCGGTGCTCCTCCTCGGCATGGTGGATCGCGGCCGCCCGCAGCGGGAAGTGGGCGATGTCGAAGCTCGACGCCGCGCGCGAGATCCACGGGGAGCCGTCGACCACCTGCTGGCGAAGGTTGAAGAGCAGCCTGCGGTAGTCCTCGATGGTCACCGTGCCCTCCTCGAGGCGCGCGAGGATCGGGACGGTCTCGAGGCGCTCCTCGAAGCGGGCCCACACCTCGGCGAGGCGCTCGGCGAGGGTGGTGGTCGCGGTGGAGGTCATGGGGGCTCCTTAGCTGCCGGCGGGACCGACGACGGTGAGGTGGGCGAAGGCGAACGAGAAGCGGGCGGACTCCGGGACCGCGAGCAGCACGGTCTCGCCCTCGCGGAACCGGCCCGAGTGCCAGGCCTCCTCGAGCGCGATGAGGATGCTGGCCGAGCCGGTGTTGCCGCGCGTCGCCAGGTTGGAGTACCAGCGGTCCGTATCGAGCTGGGGCATCCGACGCCGGATGCCCTCGAAGGCGAGGTCGCGGAACGCGTGGGTGCTGTAGTGGCAGACCACGTGGTCGAGGTGCCGCAGGTCGATCAGGCCGGTGTCGACCAGCTCCTCGAACTGGCGGATCCCCTCGTCGGCGAGCTCGCCGAGCACCGCGGTGTCCTGGCGGATGACGAACATGCCGGCCGCCTCGGCCTCCGCCACGGGCACGTCCTGCCACGTGGCCCCGACGTGCGGGTCGAGGCCCGCCATGCCGGCGCGCATGCAGACGTCGTGCTCGTGGGCGAGCGAGACGTGGCGTACCCAGTCGACCCGAAGCGACGGACGGGCGGGATTCGGCTGGAACTCGACCACCGCGGCGCCCGCGCCGTCCGAGAGCATCCAGCGCAGGAAGTGCGCGTCCATCCTGGCATCGACTCCGTCGAAGCGCCGCTGACGCAGGATGCGGCTCGGCAGCTCCGACGCGACCACCACAGCGCGCGGATGGTCGCCGAGCCTGACCTTGGCGACCGCCGCGTCGAGGGCCGCGAGGCTCGAGGCGCACACGCCCGCGGCGGTGAGCACCTGCATCGGCCCGCCGCCCAGGCGCCCGTGGACCATCGAGCCGAAGCCCGGGATCATCGCGTCGCCCTGCGTGGTCGCTGCGGCGAGCATGCGTACGTCCTCGGCGCCGATGCCGCGGTCGTCGAGCGCGGCGCGGATCGCCTTGACCGCGAGCTCCTCGTTGAGCTCGGTGGGCTCGCCGTGCTCGTCGAGCGCGTAGTGACGCAGGACGATGCCGTTGTCCGCGAGCACGCGGCGCCGGATGCGGTCCGTGACCCGGTCATCGCCGCCCAGCCGCGCCGCGATGCCGTCGTTGTCGACCGGGTCGCCCGGTAGATACCTGCCCAGTCCCGTCAGATATGCCTGCGCCCCCGAAGCCATGCTGGCGACAGTAGCCGAGCGGTCGGCGCGAGAGCCCAGTTGTCCACACGACGCGCGGGCGGGTCACGCCTGGCGGCGTGCGACCATCATGAGCGCAGGACGATGCGCATGTCACCGCGCGACGGACCGTCAGGAGGCCCCACGTGACCGCAGCGGAACCACGGAGCGCAGATCTCGCCTCGCCGACGATCGCTCGCGCGCTCGAGCTGCTGGCGGGGCGCACCATCGCGGCCCTCACGGGAGCGGGCCTGTCGACGGATTCCGGCATCCCCGACTACCGCGGCGCGGGCTCGCCTCGACGCACGCCCATGACCTTTCAGGAGTTCGTGAGCGACGAATCGCGGCGACGGCGCTACTGGGTCGGTTCGCACCTCGGCTGGAGGGCCTTCTCCGCCACCCGCCCGAACGCGGGTCATCACGCCCTCGCCTCGCTCGAGGACGCCGGCGTGGTCACGGGCCTCGTCACGCAGAACGTCGACGGCCTCCACCTGCAGGCGGGGTCGCGCCACGTGGTCGAGCTGCACGGCGACACGCGCGGCGTGACCTGCCTCGCCTGCGGCACCCGCGTCCCTCGCGAGGAGGTCGCTTCGCGCCTCGAGCGCGACAACCCGGCCCTGGCGCTGCCCGATGCGGTGGCGCTGGGACCGGACGGCGACGTCCTGCCGGAGGCGTGGGCCGACGTGACGGTGCCCGACTGCACCGCGTGCGGCGGCATCCTCAAGCCCGACGTCGTGTTCTTCGGGGAGCTGGTCCCCGCCGCGCGGACCCGGGCGGCCGAACGCATCGTCGACGTCGCCGACGCGCTGCTGGTCGCCGGCTCCTCGCTCGCCGTCAACTCAGGGCTCCGACTCGTGGAGCGCGCCCACCGCCGCGGCGCGTCGATCGTCATCGTCAACCGAGGCGCCACCAAGGGCGACCGGCGCGCGGATGTCACGATCGACGCGGGCACCACCGAGACGCTCACAGCCCTCGCGTCCGCGCTGACGTAGGCCGCTCGCCGTGTCCCGAGCGGGACCCCGGACAACGAGAAAGGGGCCCGCCTGCCGGCGGACCCCTTCTGTCTGGTGGAGCTGAGGGGATTCGAACCCCTGACCTTCTCATTGCGAACGAGACGCGCTACCAACTGCGCCACAGCC
Organism: Demequina iriomotensis; assembly: GCF_000971395.1. Lineage (GTDB taxonomy): Bacteria > Actinomycetota > Actinomycetes > Actinomycetales > Demequinaceae > Demequina > Demequina iriomotensis. The sequence goes on from NZ_BBME01000019.1 coordinate 85,269, forward strand.
CCTTGATGCCTGAATAGGTTAGCACCACTTCACGGGACCCACGTACAACCGCGAAGGGCCGCATCGTCCCTCCTCTCGCCGGAAAGTTAAAGAGTTCGTCACAATCGCGCAATGATCGCGACATTCGCGCCGCCTACCTTCTGAGCAAGGTCGCACGCCGTGGTGCGTGCCCCGCTCGTCAGGAGCAGGCTTCGGGGAGGAGGTGCCGCCGTGTACGACGACGTCGACCCGTTCATCGGGACCGAGGCCACGGTCCTGCCTGCCCCGACGGGCATCGCCGCCACGTGGTGGTGGCCCAAGCCCCAGGTGGGCAACACTCATCCAGGCGCGGCCTACCCGCTCGGCATGGTCTCGGCCTGCGCCTACTCCGGCGCCTACCCGACGGGCTACGGCCTCTACGACCTCAGCACGGAGGGCCGCCCGACCCGCCTTCACGACCGCCTGGTCGCCTCGGGCTTCACACACTTCCAGCAGTCGGGCACGGGCGCGATCCGCAAGTACTACAACTACTTCCGCGTCACCCCCATGCTCGAGCCGCTCGACGAGCTCGACCGCGCGTGGGAGATCGTCGACGAGGAGGCCCACCCGGGCTACTACCACGCGGTCATGGAGAACGGCATCGAGGCCGAGCTCACCGCCGGCCCCAAGTCAGTGGTCCACCGCTACACGTTCCCCGAGCACCCGTCCGCGCGGCTGGTGATCGACTTCTCGCTCGGCGGGCTCGAGATCCCGTACGGCGCCACCCTGCCGCTCAGGGCCCGGCTCGAGTCGGTGGAGCCCGGTGTGGTCCAGGGCGAGATCGTGGTCGAGGGCGTCCCGCTCGCCGTCTACATCGAGTGCGACGCCGAGGACTGGCGCCAGATGCTCTGGTACGACAGCCGCCTCATGCCCGCCGGCACGCGCCTCGACCTCGACTCGATCCGCCCCTCGACGCTGCGCCCCTTCGGGCTCATGTGGAAGGGACCCGCGGCGCCGGGCAAGGTGGTCGAGCTCCGCATCGGCTTCTCGCTGCGCGGCGTCGACCAGGCGCGCAAGAACCTCCGCGCCGACCTGGGCGAGCTCGGCTCCTTCGCGACCCGCCTCGCGGGCACGCGCGAGACGTGGCGGTCGCTGCTCGCCGCCGTCACCGTCGAGACGGAGGACGAGTCGCGCCGGCAGGTGTTCGCGAGCGCGCTCTACCACTCGCTCCTCAAGCCGTGCTTCGCCCCCAGCGAGAGCCCATTCTGGTCGGAGAAGGGCCCGTTCGTCTTCGACGTGTCGACGATGTGGGACATCTACCGCACGCAGCTGCCGCTGCTCACCGCGCTGCTGCCTCACCGCGCCGTCGAGTTCGCCAACGCGATGCTCACCATCGCCGAGCAGGAGGGCAACCTCCCCATCGGCTACCGCATGGCTCGCGGCTCGGACCGCTTCAGCCGCCAGGGCAGCGCGCTGGTCCACACCCTGCTCGCCGACCTCGCCCACCTGGGCGCGCACGGCATCGACTGGGACTGGGCGCTGGTGCACATGCAGACCGACCTGCGCCGCGCGTACGGCGAGGAGTTCCTGCTCCAGGGCCACGCGCAGCCGATGAGCCACACCCTCGACCTCGCGTACGGCTACTGGTGCACGGGCGTGGTCGCGGAGCTGCTGGGCGACCGCACGCAGCTCAACGAGAACGTCGAGCTCGCGTCCCGCTGGCGCAATGCCTTCGACCCCGCGACCGGCCTGCTCAAGGAGTCCACCTACTACGAGGGCACCCGCTTCAACTACTCGTTCCGCCTGCTTCACGACATGGCCGCGAGGATCGAGCTGGCAGGCGGGGACGAGGCGTTCGTGCGGCTCCTCGACGCCTTCTTCGGCTTCGGTGCGGAGCCGGTGGTCCAGCCCGGCGAGCGCCCGTCGTCCGCGGAGATGGTGGCCGGCTACGCGCTCGGCCGCTTCGAGGGCCTCAACAACGAGCCGGACATGGAGGCACCCTGGGCCTACCACTACGCGGGACGGCCGGACCGGACCGCCGAGGTGGTCCACGGCATCGTCCACCAGATGTTCGGGCCCGGGCGCGGAGGCCTCCCTGGCAACGACGATTCCGGCGGGTTATCGTCGTGGTACGTCTGGGCCTCGCTGGGCCTGTTCCCCGTCGCAGGGCAGAACCTCTTCCTGCTTCACCCCCCGTCCTTCGCCTCAGCGACGATGCGCATGGCGCGGGGAGAACTCCACATCGTGGCCGAGGGGTTCATCGAGCCCCGGCCCGGCGGCCCGGTGCAGTACGTCCGGTCCGTCTCGCTCGACGGGTCGCCCGTCGAGTCCTCCTGGATCAGCGGCTCCGAGCTCCACCAGGGCGGAGAGCTGCGCTTCGTGCTCGGGGACGTCCCGAGCGACTGGGGACGGACGCATCGTCCCCCGTCCACCCCCCGCCCCACCGTGGGGCTGCTCCCGTGAAGGAGGTGTCATGAACACCGAGGTCAACCGCAGGCTTGTCATCATCGTGCGCGCCGATCCCGTCATCTGCGGGCACAGCGGCGAGGCGCGCAACCTGGCCGAGGTCGCGCTCACGCGCGGCTTCGACGATGTGCGCATCGTCACCTGGCCGCTCGAACGCCTCGAGGAGACCGGGCTGCCGCTCAAGCCGCTCGACACCGTCCTTCCCTACTCCCCCGGCATCACCGTCGAGCGCCCGGGCCCGGTGGGCGGCTACAAGATCCCCGACGGCCGCTACCTCGCCGGCATGACGGGCAGGCTCGTGGAGCTGTTCACCGACGGCGTCCCGACGGTCGCGATGTCGCTGTACCTCCACCCCCACACCACGGCGGTGGCCGATGCGCTGCGCATCGCCCGCTCGACCGGCCTGCCGGTGAACGTCACCACCATCGCGGAGGCCGTCGGCTCGGACATCACGGACGTGGTCCGCTCGGCCGTGGACCACGGCGAGTTCGGCGCGGCCGCGGCCGTGCTGTCCACGTACCTGTCCCAGGACGTGTGCGTCGCGGTGTCGGAGTACACCAAGCGCGTGATCGTGGAGTCCGCCGCCGAGCTCGACGCGATGTACGGCACTGCTTTTGCTGCGCAGTGCGAGGCCCGGGTGGAGATCTCGTACCCCGCGATCGACACGTCGGCCTACCTGAACCTCGACACGGCCGAGACGGAGCGCGTGCTCGCCGCGCGGGGCCTGCGCCGCGGCGAGTATGTCCTCTACCTCTCGCGCCTGCAGAAGGCGAAGGGCGTGGACGACCTCATCCGGGGCTTCGCGGCCTCCGAGGGCTGCGAGGGCCAGACGCTGGTGATCGCCGGGCGGGGCCCCGACGTCGCGTACTTCCAGCGCATCGCCCGGCGCACCGCCGCGAAGGACCGCATCGTCTTCCTCCAGGACGTGGGCGACGAGGAGAAGCCGCACCTCATGGCGGCCTGCTCGGCCTACGCGCTGCCGTCGCGGCCCGCACCGGAGTTCACCGAGACGTTCGGGATCGCCCTGGTCGAGAAGATGCTCGCGGGCGGCGGGCCCGTCATCACGTGCGACACGGGCGGCATCCTCGAGGCCGTGGGCGACACCGCGGTGGTGGTGCCGTCCAACGATCCGTCGGCGCTGACGGTCGCGCTCAACGTGTGCGCCGGGGGCATGGACGATGCCGACCGCGAATGGTGGGAGCACCGCGCGCGGGAGCACGCGCTGCAGTTCGACCGCGTCGCCGTCTTCGACCGGCTGTTCGCGCGCGTCGCGCCGGCGGCGGCGCCCGTCACGGACGCGGTGCCGACCCTCATCGCGAGCCCGCGACGGGTGCGGATCTAGCCGTCGCGACGATGCGCGGGACCCGGGAGCGACCCCGGGACCCGCGCATCGTCCGTCCCGGCGCTACGGCGCCGGGTAGTCGACCACGAACTGGGGCGTGCCCGTGTTCGTGCTGTCGGCCGTCCCGCCCACGCCGTTGACCACGTGCTCGATGGTCCCCGCGCTGAGGTTGACCGTCATGATGTGGTGAAGCCGAACGCCCGGGGTCTCGGGGACCTCGAAGCCGTTCGCGGTGACGATCGACGGGTTGTTCTGGTTGAACACATAGACGCCGGCGCCGTCGAGACGATGCCGTCGGACGCCGTCCGCGACCTTGTATCCCGGGTAGCCGAACGTGCCGTCGGGCTGCGTCCATGCCGCCTGGGTCGGGGGATCGTAGGGCAGCTCGTTCTGGTACAGCGTCACCCGGCCGTCCTCGCCGTTCCAGAGCGTGTTGTAGCGCTGGAAGTGCTCGACGAAGAGCCCCGTGGCGGTGACGCGGTCGCCGTTGACGACCACGCCGTTGCGGCCCGTGTTGGTGGCCCAGCGGTCGGTGTCGCCGTTGACGCCCTCGGTGAAGCCCTCGACGCCGTGGTCGCCGCGCCAGACCCAGATGTGGTCGATGAGGACGTCGTCGCCGTTGACCACCAGCGCCGTGTCGGCCTTGCCGATGTGCGGCCCGCCCACGCGGAAGTAGACGTCCGAGAGGGTGGTCGGGTTGGACCGGGCGGCGCGGCCGTGGTGGCCGTGACCGCGGTTCTTCTTGCCGACCTCGAGGAGCACCGTCGACTCCTTCTCGCCCGCGTCGATGGTGACGCCCGCGATGATCGCTCCGGGGACGTCCGCGACGCTGAGCGCGGTGGTGCCGCGGTGCGCGGTGAGCGTCGCGTGCCCGATGCCGAGCACCACGGTGTCGGCACGCTTGACCTCGATGGGCCGGTCGACGTCGTAGACGCCGGGCGTGAGGAGCAGGTTCTTGCCGCGCGCGAGCGCGTTGTTGATGTCCTTCACCGAATCGCCCGGCTGCGCGATGTAGAAGTCCTTGATCGGGATGTCGCGGCCCGGGGTCGCGCCGTCGGCCCAGCTGATGCCGCGCGAGCCCCGCTGCGCCGCGGGCACGCGCACCTGGTAGGCGCCGCGCTCGTCCACGTGGAGGTAGGGCTTCTCGCGGCTCACCGAGGTGGTGTCGAGCGTCGTGTAGGTCTCGGCGGGGAATGCACCGTCGTCGGGCGCACCGTCGACGCCGGAGAAGACCTGGTTCCACACGCCGTTGCTCCAGCCCGCGACCTCGGAGTTGCGCACCAGCCACTGCTGCTGCGAGCCGTTGATGGTGAAGGGCAGGCGCGAGTCGGCGATGAATCCGCCGCTCGCGTACTGCGGCCCTGCGGTGCAGTAGTCCATGAGCGAGAGGTTCGCCCCGGAGATGTCGAGGCGGCGCATCGACACCGCCTGCGAGACCGCCCAGAAGTTCGCGCTCGCGCGGCACCCGTCCTGGCCCGTGCCGTCGACGTGGATCGCGAGGTTGGACAGCGTGCGCCAGAAGTTCACGAGCGCGATGCAGTTGGGGTTCTCGTCGTCGCCGAGGCAGCGGTTGTAGACCTCGACGGTCCCGGTCAGCGATACATCGTCCGGCTGGGCGCCCAGGCCGGCGATCTCGGTGTAGTAGCCCACCTCGACGTGAAGCGGCGCGCCGGGGGCGCCGTAGTCGCCGGGCAGGAACAGGACAGCGTGGCGGGCCGTGGTCATCTCGGCGTCGCGCTGCTCGTCGGCGAGGGCGTCGACGGTCGCCTGGATCTCGGCGGTGCTCATGCTCGGGTCGATGATCGTGACGTTCGGTCCCAGGTCCGGCGCCGTGGGGTCGTGGTGCTGCGGCTTGGCCGCGGTCGCCGGCGCCGCGACGGCGGCTCCGACGGCGAGCGTGAGGCCGGCGGCGAGCGCGACCACGCGCCCCGTCCGGCCTGCATGCGTGTGGGTCATGCGGGTCTCCTCCTCCTTGAGGGGCAATGGACGTCGTTGTCCATTACTGACCAGACGGTAACCATGAGGACGAATCCACGCAAGGGGAACAGAAAGGGTGAAGGAGCGCGCAGCCGCCGCCCCTCCGGACACTGGCAACGGATCTCGCCAGGACACGCCGCGCTGGGACCGGTCACCGGCCGCGACGCGTCGGCGAACCGGGACTCG
>NZ_BBME01000018.1 GCF_000971395.1 Demequina iriomotensis
GGTCCCCGCGGCGGCCCCGCGGCGGCCCCGCGGCGGCCCCGCGGCGGCCACGCGGCGGCCACGCGGCGGCCACGCGGCGGCGGAGAGTGCGGGATTCGAACCCGCGGAGACGGGTTACGCCTCAACAGTTTTCAAGACTGTCACCTTCGGCCGCTCGGTCAACTCTCCTCGGCGCCGTGACGGCGCCGCGGACGCTCACGCGCCCGTGACATTGTGCCAGCCCGGGGCGAGGCCCGGGCTCAGCACCTGCAGCTCGTAGAGCTCGGAGGCGCGCGCGAGCTCGGCGTCGTACGTGAGGATCGCGTGGATCTCGGGGTGCGCCACCGCGGCGCCCAGGTGCAGCGCGGCGAATGGCTTGAGCACCGCCACCGCATGGGTCGAGACCGACACGTTGTGCTCCGAGAACCGGATCACCGGGATGGACCCGCGGACCATCTCGACCACGTCGAACGCCTTCGTCTTCTGCTCGCGCGGGTAGAGCTCGGCTGCCTGGCGCAGCTCGGTGAACCCCAGCTGCGTGGTCGCGAGCTCGTGGATGCGCGGCACCGCGAAGTCGTTGAACTCGTCGAAGTAGCGGACGCCCGGCAGGAACCTGCACAGCGCGGAGCCGTCGACGTAGATCACGGTAGAAGGGTAGCCCGGACATGGGAGCGCCCCCGCAACGCGGGGGCGCTCCCTGCCTCAGCTGGTCGTGTCAGCGGCTCTGGATGCGACGCATCGCGAGCTGCACCACGGAGATCAGCGCCTGCTTGGTCGCCGCCTTCTCGCGGGCGTCCGTGTACATGATCGGGGTGTCCTCGGAGATGCCGAGGGCCTCGCGCACGTCCTCGAGGGTGTGGCGGGCCACACCGTCGAAGCAGTTGACGCACACGACGAACGGGATGCCCCGGCCCTCGAAGTAGTCGACCGCGGGGAAGCACTGGTCGAGACGCTCGGTGTCGACGAGCACGACGGCGCCGATCGCGCCGCGCACCAGGTCGTCCCACATGAAGAGGAAGCGGTCCTGGCCCGGCGTGCCGAACAGGTAGAGCCACAGGGAGCCCGGCAGCGCGATGCGGCCGAAGTCCATGGCGACGGTGGTGGTGGTCTTGCGGTCGGTCACGCCTCCGGCATCGTCGACGCCCACCGAGTGCTCCGTCATGGCGGCCTCGGTGTTGAGCGGGTCGATGTCTGAGATGGATCCGATGAAGGTCGTCTTGCCGACGGCGAAGCCGCCCGCGACGACGATCTTGACGACCGTGGGAGCGGCGACAGCCGTCCCCGGTGCGACTGCTGCGTTAGAGGGCTGCGATGCCATCGAGGACACTCTCCAGGAGACTCAGGGACAGCTCGCCGGACGCATCGTGGGTCGAGGCGTCGTCGGCGGTGCCACTTACGTGGATCTTCAGATAGTTGACTTCGGCAAGATCCGTCACCAGCACCCGGACCACACCCAGCGGAAGGCGGGTGTGGGCCGAGAGCTCGGCCACGGACTGGTACTGACCTGTAGCGAGCTGCAGGATCTTCTTCTTCTCAGGGGTGAGCCCCGTCAAAGCCTGGGGGTCGGTGGTCGCCTCGACCAGGGCCTCCATGGGGAGGTCCTTGCTCGCAGCGCTGACCCGTCCACCGGTGACGGCGTACGGCCGGACCGTGTACGCCTCATCCTCGTGGCCGTCGAACGGCGTGCTGGAATCCGACACGATCAGGCCCTCGTCTGGCCGTTCGTCGGGAGGTTCTGACGCATCTCGGTGATGAGCTGCGGCGTGAGCGCGTTCTCGAAGCGCGACACCAGGAGCGTCATCTCGTAGCCCACGAGGCCCACGTCGCAGCTCGAGTCCGCCGCCACCGCGAGGACCGAGCCGTTGGAGACGCTCATGAGGAACAGGAAGAGCTCGTCCATCTCGACGATGGACTGGCGCACCTCGCCCGCCGCGAGCTGACGCGCGGCACCGCGCGTGAGGCTCGACATGCCGGCGACGATCGCCGCGAGGGTGTCGCCCTCGGTGCGGTCGAGGTTCTTCGACATCGCCATGAGAAGGCCGTCGGCGCTCACCACAAGCGTGTGGCGCGTGCCGGGCACGGACTCGACGAAGTTGTCCAGGAGCCACCCGAAATTGGTGGCCTCGGTGCTGAGGGCGGTCACATGTGCTCCTTGTGTGTGATGCGCGGCCGGGTGGCCTGGGGGTGGTCGTGGTCGGTCACGGTCTACTCGTTCGCCGGCTGCGGCGTGGACCGCAGGTCGAGGTCGGCGGCATCCGTCCGGGCCCGCTGGGTCCCGGAGTAGAAGCTGCTGAAGCGGCTGCGGACGGCGTCGGCGTCGCGCTCCTTGGGGGCGAGCGACACCTCCTCGGCGATGGGCTTCACCTCGACGGGCGCGGCCTCGGGGCTGCGACGCTTCTGCAGTCCCGCGCGGGTCTTGTCCACCGTGGGGCGCAGCTCCGACAGCGAGCTGAGCTCGGAGAACGCGAGCCGGGTCATGTCCGCGTCCTCGTCCGTGAACATGCGGCCGGACGGCTGGGTGTCGAACACCGGCTGGTATCCACCCACCGCCGCGTCGGAATCCGCCGCGGCGAGCGCCGAGGCGCCCGCCGCCTGCCAGCCGCTGGGCTGCGCGAGCTCCTCGGGCGAGAACGATGCGGGGGCCGACTGCGGCTCGAACACCGGCGCCTGCGGCACGTAGGGCGCCGCGGGCTCGGGCGCGAACGTCGCCGCGGGGGCGGGCGTGGGCTCGGGCGCGAACGCCGGAGCGGGCTCCGGCTCGAGCGCGGCGACCGGCTCGGGCTCAGGCGCGACGGGCCACGCCTCCGGGGTCACGGCCCACGGGTGCGCCGCTGCGGCCTCCGGCTCCGGGGCGATCGGCTCGAAGGAGCTCGGCGTGAAGGCGGGGGCCGCCTCCGCGACCGGCTCGACCGGAGCGACCGGCTCGACCGGGGCGCTCGGGGTGATCGGCGCGAACGGTGCGGGCGCCTGCGCCACGGGCTTCGCCGCCGCACGCTCGTCGTCGCTCTTGCCGCGCCCGAACAGGCGACCGAAGAAGCCTGCGCGACCGGCCTCCTCGCCCGACGCCTGGGCGATGATGTCGTCCATGCTCGGCTCGGAAGGCGCCTGGTAGGTGTACGGATCGTCGAGCAGCGCGTCGGCCACGCCGGCGGACGGAACCGCCGGTGCGGGGGCCGCGGCGAGCTCGGCCTCGCGGTCGGCCGCCGCGGTCGCGAAGGCCGCGGCGTCGAGCCACGGCGAGCGCGCCGGCTCGTCCTGTGCCTCGGCGACGGCGGGCTCCGTCGGCTGCTCGACCTCGGCGGCCGGCTCGGCCTCCGGCGCGGGGACGGACGATGCGGGGGTCGCCGGCGCCCACGGCGCGGCGGGCGCGAGCCACGGGCTCGCCGCCGGGGTCGCCTCGGGCTCGGGCTGAGCCTCGACGACGGCCTCGGACACGGCCTCGGCGGCCGGCTCGGGAGCGCTCCCGGGCGCCAGCACCATCGTCCACGGCATGGCCGCGGGCTCGTCCTGGACCGCGGGCTGCTCGGTCACGGCCGCCTCGAGGGGTGCCTCGGGCTCCTGCTCGAGCGCCACCGCGAGCTCGAACTCGTCGGGCTCGAGCGTCGGGATGGTGAACGGCTGCGCCTCGAGCGAGGCGTCCTCGACGGCAGGGGCCGCGGGCTCCACCTCGGGGACGGCGTCCCGTGCGGGCGCGCCGGCGAACGCGGCGCCGTACGGGGACCTCGCGAGCGCCGACGTCGGGGACGGGGCCTCATCGGCCTCCGCGACAGGCTCGTCGCGCCGCATGAGGGGCGAGCTCGACACCGCGAGCTTGGGCACCGAGAACGTGGGCAGCGACGGCGCGGCGGGCTCCGGCTCGGCCTCGAGCACCGGCTCGAGCTCGGGCTCGACGTCCGGCTCGAGGACCGGCTCCGGCTCAAGCTCGGGCTCGGGCTCGAACGCGGGCACCGGCGCCGCAGCCTCGTCGGCTCGCGCCTGGCCCTCGGCGGCGGCGGACGCGCGACGCATCGCGTCGAAGGCCGCGAAGGCGCCGCCGGCGCTGCGGGTGGGAAGTGCGGGCGCCTCGGGCTCGGTGGGCTCGCCCAGCGCATCGGCCATGACCGGCGGGACCGGGTCCGGCACCGGCGCGACCACGGCAGGCTTCGCCGTCTCGCGGCGCGAGCGGAAGCCGCGGAACACGGAGGCGCGCTCCTCGGCCGTCTGCGGGTCGACCTCGGCGGGCGACACGGTCGGGGTGAACGCGGCGGACTCGGCGTCGAGCGCGCTCAGCTGCGCGGCGGTCGCGCGGACGGGGAGACCGATGACCTTCTCGGCCTCGTCGGACGATGCGGCCGCGGGGGCCTCCTCGACGCGACGGCGGCGGGTCGGCAGCCCGGACTCCGACAGGCCAGCCGTGAGGTCGGCGCCGTCGACCGGCTGGCCGACGGGGGCCGCGGCGGCATCGGCGGCGATGAGCGCGTCGATGCCGGCGGGGAGGGGGATGGAGTCCTCGTCGTACTGCGGCTCGGACAGGGGCTCGGGCAGGGGCTCGGGCTGAGGCTCCGGCTCGGAGCCGCGACCGGACAGGCTCGCGCCGGCGACCATCGAGGCGGGCGCGTACGCGGCGGATGCCGGGGTGACGGGGGCCACGGGCGCCGCCGGGGCGGCAGGCGCCTGGACGGCGGGCGCGGCGGCGGGGGCGGGTGCCGACTCGGCCTCGCCCACGGCCTGGAAGAGCGCGGAGGGCAGCAGGATCGTCGCCACCGTGCCCTTGCCCTCGACGGAGGCGAGCGCGACCTGGGCGCCGAGGCGCCTGGCGATGCGGCCGACCACGAAGAGGCCGAGGCGCTGCGCGCCCAGGATCTCGGAGGCGGCGGAGGACTGGACGCGGGCGTTCGCCTCGGCGAGCTCCTCCTCCGTCATGCCGATGCCGGTGTCGATCACCTCGACGGTGAAGCCGTCGACCGTGCGACCGGTGCGGACCACGACGCGCGAGCCCGGGTCGGAGAACACGGTCGCGTTCTCGAGCAGCTCCGCGAACAGGTGGGCGGCGGTGAGCGCCTGGTGGCCGAGCATCGCGGGGTCGACCACGAGGTCGAGGTCGATGCGCTCGTACAGCTCGATCTCGGACGAGGCGGTACGGATCACGTCGGACATCGGCATCGCGCGGCGGATGCGACGGCCGGTGTCGATGCCGGCGAGCACGAGCAGCGACTCCGAGTTGCGGCGCATCCGGGTCGCGAGGTGGTCGAGCGCGAACAGCTTCGTGAGGCGCTGCGGGTCGTCCTCCGTGCGCTCCATCTCGTCGATGCTGGACAGCTGGCGGTTGAGCAGCAGCTGGTCACGGCGCGCGACGTTGACGAACATCTCGGAGATCGAGGAGCGCAGGGCGGCCTGCTCACGCGCGATCTCGATCGTGGCCGCGTTGACGCCGTTGAACGCCTCGGCGAGGCGGCCCACCTCGTCCCGCGACTCGACGGTGATCTGGACCTCGGAGACGTCGACGTCCTCGCCGGGCATCGCGACGCGCTCCACCAGGCGGGGCAGCTCCTCGCGGACCGCGGTCGCCGTCGTGGTGAGCCGGCGGAGCGGGTTGACGATGCGGCGGGAGATCGCGAACGCGATGAGCAGCGAGCCGACGACGGCCGCGATCGCGATCGCGAGGGTCAGCCACGTGGCCGACGCGGCGTTGACCGTGTTCGTGGTGATGATGCTGGTGGTGCGGTCCCACGCGTCGTCACGCAGCGGGGCGTACTGGTCGAGCTCGGCCTGGACCTTGCTGGGCCAGTCGTCCGACTGCGCGGCGACGAGCGACGAGTCGAGGCCGTTGAGGATCGTGTTCTGGACCGTCACGAACGACGTGTCGGTTCCGGCGGAGGCGCCCAGCGCGGGCACCTCGATCGCCGGCGTCAGGCCGGCCGCGCGGGTCTGCGCGTCCTCGAGGCCGAGTCGCGTGCGCTCGACGAGCGTGCGGGTCTCGGCGACCTCGGACGTGGTGAACTCGCCGTCCCGGATGAGGCGGTTGAAGACGTCGCCCTCGTACCGGATGTTCTCGATGAACGAGTCGAGGGCGCCGTAGGCCTGGATCGTCGCGACGGCGTTGCGGTCGGGGATCGCGAGGGCCACGGCGTCGGAGGCGCCGACGAAGGTCTTGATGACCTGCGTGTAGTAGTTGACGACGGTTCCGGTGGACACGCTCGCCGTGCGGACGCCCGCACGGATCTGCGGGAGCGAGTCGCGCAGCTCGTGGCCGGCGCTCACCGCGGCGAGCGCGGTCGCGTTCGCCTCGGTCGCGTCCACCTGCGCCGCGGCGGTGGCGATGTGGTCCAGGCCCGCGTCGACGGCGGGGAAGATCTCGTCGAGCTGATCGCGGTAGTCGGCGGTCTCGGCGAGGAGGCGGTGGGCGTAGACGCCCTCCTGCTCGACCGCGTAGGACAGCGCGGCGAACGGGATCTGCAGGTCGAACTCCTCGGGGCTCGAGCTCGCGAGCGTGTCGAGCTGGCGCACGGCCTCGCGGTACGCGCCATCCATCTCCTCGACCTCGTCGGCGGTCGGGAGGACGATCCAGCCACCCTCGGTCTCCGGCGTCGAGATCGTGTAGGCGCGCGCGTCGGGCAGCATCGTGCTGCCGTCCACACCCAGGCGCTGCTTGGTGAAGTCGAGGAGCGCGGACGCCTCGTTGTCCTCGAGCGCGTTCACGCGCTCGACGAGCGTGCCGTAGCGGTACTCGACGTCGGCGCGCGCGGCGGCGAGCTTCTCCTGGGTGTCCTGGACGATGTGGACGAAGTTGAGCGCGGCGCTGCGCTCGTCCTGGATGAGGGCCTCGGTCTTGCGAGCCTCTCCGAGGGTCTCGACCAGCTTCTCGGCGTTGGAGTTCTCGACGTAGTCGTTCGCGGCGGACAGCGTGATGTACGACACCGCCGACAGCAGGACGAGAATGGGCACCATGACGACGGCGAGGAGCTTCCCTCGGATACCGAGCCTCTGGAGCATGAAACCTTCCCCTCACAAGCCGCCGCACGGATCAGGGCGCTCCGTGCATGGAATCGGACGACTGCTCCCTTGCCCTATCGGCCGGTTCATGCAGGAACATGAGCCTTCATCCACGTGCGATGTTTGATGAGAGGGTAAGGGCCGCCAACCATGACGGGGTCAACAGGGGCACATCCATGAAGGCATGCATCGTCGTCACACCCGGGGGTCCCGAGGCGTTCTCCCTGGCAGATGTGGAGATCGAGCCGCCGGGAGGCCTCGATGCTGTGATGCGAATCACAGCCGCAGGCGTCAACCGCGCGGACGTGCTCCAGCGTCAGGGCAGGTATCCGGCGCCTCCGGGCGCCCCCTCCTGGCCCGGGCTGGAGGCCGCGGGCACGCTCCTGGAGGCGCCCGCATCGTCCCCCTGGCGCGCCGGGGACCGCGTGTGCGCGCTGCTGCCGGGCGGCGGCTACGCCGAGCGCGCCGTGGTCGACGCGTCGCTGCTGCTCCCGGTCCCCGACGGCCTCTCGGACGTCGAGGCGGCGTCGCTGGTCGAGGCGGCGTGCACCGTCGTGTCGAACCTCGACGAGGCGCGAGCGCTCCCGGGCGAGACCCTGCTGGTCCACGGCGGCTCGGGAGGCGTGGGGACCGCGGCGATCCAGATCGCCAAGGCGCGCGGCATGCGCGTGATCGCCACGGCCGGCGGCGCGGAGCGCGCGGCACGATGCGCGGCGCTGGGGGCCGACGTCGCGCTCGATCACCGTGCCGACGACTGGGTCGCGGCCGTGCGGGACCTGGGCGGCGCGGACGTGATCCTCGACGTGGTCGGCGCCGCGTACCTCGACGCCAACCTGCGCGCGCTTCGCACGGGCGGACGGCTCGTGGTGATCGGCATGCAGAAGGGCGCGCGCGGCGAGCTCGACCTGGGCCTGCTGCTCGCGAGGCGCGCGCGGGTCATCGGCACCACGCTGCGGGCGCGCCCGCTCGCGGAGCGGGCGGCGATCGTCGCACGGGTGCGCGAGGAGGTCTGGCCGCTGGTGCCGGACGCGGTACGGCCCGTGGTCCACGCGACACTCCCCCTCGAGCGCGCGGGCGACGCGCATCGGCTCCTCGAGTCCGGCGAGGTGTTCGGGAAGGTGGTGCTGACCGTCTGAGCGGGAGGCCTACATCACCGCGAGGCGGTCGGGGTCGATGAGGCGGTCGAGCACCGTGAGGATGCCGTCGTCCTCCACCGAGCCGATCACCTCGTCGGCGATCGACTTCACGTGCGCCGGGGCCGTGCCCATCGCGGCGGACCACCCGGCCCACTCGAGCATCGCGATGTCGTTGTTCCCGTCGCCGACCGCGACCGTGTGGTCGGGGTACACGCCCAGCTGGCGCCGGAGCGTCTCGAGCGCCGAGGCCTTCGACACCCCGGGCGGCGTGAGGTCGAGCCACGCGGAGTAGCCCACCGCGTAGGTGACATCGTTGAGGCCGATGCGGTGCACCAGGTCGTCGAAGTGGTCGACGTCGACGCCGGGGGCGCGGATGACCACACGGGTCGCCTCGTCGTGGCACAGCTCGTCGAAGGTCGCGACGCGCTGCCGCCCCACGAGCTCGCCCTGGGGGAACTCGCGGTTGACCAGGAAGCCCACGCCCAGGTCCTCGACCGCGAAGAACGCGTCGGGCATCTCCTCACGGATGAGCTCGAGCGCCGCACGGGGGTTGAAGGTGACCTTCTCGACGATGTCGTAGCCACCCGTGGCGCGCGGGTTGAGGCGCACGGTGACCGCGCCGTTCGAGCACACGGCCCAGCCGCGCCGCAGGCCCAGCCGCTCGGCCACCGGCAGCATGCCCATGATGTTGCGGCCCGTTGCGAGGATGACGTGGTTGCGGCACATCCGCGCGCGCTCGACGGCCTCCGCCACCGCGTCGGAGATGTCTCCGCCCCAGTGCATGAGCGTGCCGTCGATGTCGAGGCCCACGAGTCGCCACAAGTCCGGTCCGAGCGGGGGGCGCATCTCGCGGGGATTCATGCGACGACCTTACGACGCGACGTGCGCGGGCCGCGACGCGCCGCGGTGACCATCGCGTGAACGATGCACGGGCTCAGCGCGTGGGCTCCAGCACCTCGAGCCCGCCGAGGTAGGGGCGCAGCAGCGCGGGCACGTGGATGCTGCCGTCCGCCTGCTGGTGGTTCTCCAGCAGCGCCACCAGCCAGCGGGTGGTGCCGATGGTGCCGTTGACGGTCGCCACGGGCTCCGAACCGCCCTCCCTCCTCTCACGGATCGCGAGGCGGCGCGCCTGGTACGTGGTGCAGTTCGAGGTCGAGGTGACCTCCATCCACCGCTCCTGGCTCGGGAGCCACGCCTCGCAGTCGAACTTGCGGGCCGCGCTCGAGCCCAGGTCTCCGGCCGCGGTGTCGATGACCCGGTACGGGAGCTCGAGCGCCTGGAGCATGGTCTCCTCGGTGCGCAGGAAGCGCGCGTGCTCGGCGGCCGCATCCTCGGGGCGCACGTAGGAGAACATCTCCACCTTGTGGAACTGGTGGACGCGGATGATGCCGCGCGTGTCGCGGCCCGCGGAACCCGCCTCGCGGCGGTAGCACGCGCTCCATCCCGCGTAGCGGCGCGGGCCGTCGGACAGGTCGAGGAACTCGTCGGTGTGGTAGCCGGCGAGCGCCACCTCGGAGGTGCCGGTGAGATAGAGGTCGTCCCGCTCGAGCCGGTAGATCTCGTCGGCGTGCTTGCCGAGGAAGCCGGTGCCCGCCATCACCTCGGGGCGCACCAGCGTCGGGGTGATCATCGGCGAGAAGCCCGCGTCGATCGCGGTCTGCATCGCGGCGTTGAGGATCGCGAGCTCGAGGCGCGCGCCGATCCCGGTGAGGAAGTAGAAGCGCGCGCCCGACACCTTCGCGCCGCGCTCCATGTCGATCGCCTGGAGCCCCTCGCCGAGCGCGAGGTGGTCCTTCACCTCGATGCCCTCCGCCGCGAGATCGCGCGGGGTGCCCTCGTGACGCACCACCACGAAGTCGTCGGCGCCGCCCGCGGGCACGCCGGGCTCGGGGATGTTGCCGAGCGAGCGAGCGAGCTCGACCGCGCGCGCCGAGGCCGCATCGGCCGTCGCCTGGAGCTCCTTGACGCGTGCCGCGAGCTCCTTGGTGCGCGCGAGCAGCGCCTGCTTCTCCTCGCCCTGCGCCCGCGCGACGTCCTTGCCGAGCAGCTTCTGCTCCGCGCGCGCGGTCTCGAACTCCTGCAGCGCCGCGCGGTTGGCCGCGTCGGCCGCGAGGACCTCGTCGACCACGCCCGGATCGTCGCCCCGAGAGCGCTGGCTCTCCCTCACGACATCGGGGGTGGCGCGCAGCAGCTTGAGGTCGATCATGCCCGCAAGTCTATCGGCGGCCGACGTACGCTCTCCTCATGACCGCCGGCACGGGAATCGCTCTGATCGCGCTGGTGGTGGCGCTCATCGCGCTCTCGATGACGATCTCGACCACGCGGCGCATCGGCGTGCGCGACCCGGTCGCCGTCCCTCCCGTGTGGCGGCGGCTCCTGCGGATCAAGCCGCTGCCCGCGCTCGACCTCGCGGCCGCGGCCGACCGCTCGGACGCGCGCGAACGCGTCGCCTTCATCGCCAACCCGACCAAGGCGGGGATCGCGGAGCTCAGGGAGCAGGCCATGCGCGCATGCGCGATCCGCTACCTCCCCGAGCCCATGTGGCTCTACACCACCGCCGAGGACCCGGGCACGGGCCAGACCCGCGAGGCCCTCGCCCTGGGGGCCGATGTCGTGGTGGCCGTCGGCGGCGACGGCACGGTGCGCGCGGTGGCGGAGGGGGTGGCGGGCACCGGGGTGCCCATGGCGATCATGCCCATGGGCACGGGCAACCTGTTCGCGCGCAACCTCGACCTGCCGCTCGGCGACGTCCCCGCGCTGCTGCGCACGGCGCTCGAGGGCGCGCAGCGGCACTCGGACGTCGGCTGGCTCACGCTGGTGAGGACCCCCGACGGCGAGGACGAGGGCGAGCGGCACATCTTCCTGGTGATCGCCGGGGCGGGGCTCGACGCGGAGATGGTCGCGGGTGCGGACGACAGGCTGAAGCGCCAGTTCGGCTGGGTCGCGTACTTCTTCGCGGCGGTCCAGCACCTGGGGAAGCGCATGGTCGCGCGCATCGCCGTCGACGGCGGGGAGCCGGCGGAGAGCCACATGCGCACGGTGCTCCTGGCGAACGTGGGCCGGCTGCCCGCGGGGATCCAGCTGGTGCCCGACGCCACCTTCGACGACGGCATGATCGACGTCGCGACGCTCGACGCGCGCGGCGGCATCGTCGGCTGGACGGAGCTCTTCGGCACCGTGGTGGCGCAGGGCGCAGGCATCCGGGAGCCGTGGCACACGCGGGTGTGGCGCACGTCGCGCATCGACCACGTGCGCGGACGGCGCGTCGAGATCCGCTTCGAGGAGCCCCAGAAGGTCCAGGTGGACGGCGAGTCGCTGGGCCGGGCGACGCGCGTGCTCGCGGAGGTCGACGCGGGGGCGCTCACGCTGCGCGTGCCGGCGTCGAGCGTGCCCGGCGCCGAGCCGGCGGACGATGCAGCGGCGCTGCCCTCATCGTCCGAGCCCGGCTGAGCCGGGGCGCGCGGGACAGCGCTCGCGTCAGTGACGGCCCGCGCGGAGCCCCCGGACCCACGCGCGAGCGTCGGCGAAGTCCTCCTCCGAGGTGCCCGGCGCGACCGGGGTCGGATAGCCGGAGGCCGCCGGGTAGGAGCCCAGGAAGATCACCGACGGGTGGGTGCGCCGCAGTCCCATGAGGACCTCGGCCATGCGCGGCTCGTCGATGTGCGCGAGGGCGTCGACGGAGAACGAGTACTCGCCCGGACGGCCCGACAGCGGCCGGCTCTCGATGCGCGACAGGTTCACGCCGCGCGCCGCGAACTGCTCGAGCATCGCGAGCAGCGCACCCGCGCGATCGTCGGGCAGGCAGATCGCGAGCGTCGTCTTGTCGGCGCCCGTGGCCGGCGGCACCTCGGTGGGGCGGCCGACCTTGACGAACCGCGTCGCGGCATGGGCGTTGTCAGCGACTCCCGAGGCGAGCACCTCGAGCCCGAGCCGGGCACCCAGACCGGGCGGTGCGAGCGCCGCCTCGAAGCCACCGCCGCCCGCCGCGAGCTCCTCCGCGGCGGCCGCGTTGGACGATGCGGCGATCTGGACGGCGCCCGGCAATGACGCCGCGAGCCAGCGGCGGCACTGGTTGAGACCGTGCGAATGCGCGGAGATCGACGCGATGTCCGCGAGCGCCGTGCCCGGCTGGACCACGAGCTCGAAGGACACCGGCAGGAGCACCTCGCCGAGGATGACGAGCGGCTCGCCCGTCGCCAGCGTGTCGAGCGTCGCGGTCACGCCGCCCTCGACCGTGTTCTCGATCGCGACCACCGCGAAGTCGACCGAGCCGTCCCGCACCGCCGCGAGCGCGGCGGGGACGTCGATCATCGGCACCGCCTCGACCTCGTCGGCCGCGACCATCGCGAACAGCGCGGCCTCGGTGAACGTGCCGGAGGGTCCCAGGAACGCGTAGCTGGGCAGCGTCACGACTCGTCTCCCGCCTCGGATGCCTCCGGCGCCTCGGGCGCCTCGTCCCGGTGCGGACGCAGGCGCTGCTCCACGGAGGCCTGCGTCGACTGCATCCTGGCGCGGATGCGGCGCGCGCTCACCACCGTCAGCACCTCACGGTAACGGTTGGCCCGGCCCATGGGCGTGCGGTCCTCGATCGACGGCCCCTTGTGCCGAATGTCGCACTCCACCTCGGTGATCGCGAGCCCCGCGTGCAGCACGTCGAGCGTCATGGCGACCTCGAGGCCGTTGCCGCGCGCGAGCGGCATCGCCACCTCGAGCGCCTCACGCGTGAGGCAGCGGATGCGCCCGAGCGGCTGGCGCGGCGACCATCCCGTGGCCCTCTCGACCGCGGTCCGCGCGATCTTCGACGGGACCCCGGGCGCGACGGCCTGCGAGTCCGTGAGCGCGACCGCAAGGTCGCACACCCCCTCGAGCACGGCAGGCACCAGCGGCGCGGCGCCGATCGCGTAGTGGCCCAGGTTGGGGTCGAGGATGAGGATCGCCCGCGGCGTGCCCTCGGGCTCGTCGCGCATCGCGATGACAGAGGCGCCGGTCTCGACGGCCGCGGAGCGACCGCGCACATGCGAGTGCCGCACCACGACGGCGCCCGCGCGGCGGGCGAGCTCCTGCGTGTTGTCGGTGGACGCATCGTCCACGACGAGCACCAGGTCGACGCCCGGGATCGCGAGCGCGGCACGCACCGTCGCGGCGATGCGTCGCGCCTGGTTGTGGGCGACGATCAGCGCGGCGACGGACGGACCGTGGACCGCGGCGGGCACGGCCATGCGGCCGCGTGCACGGCGCGCGCGGGCGCGGGCCAGCGCCTCCGTGGAGGCCGCCCTCCGCTCGGATCCCTCGGCTGTCGACACGTCGCCTAGCCTAGTCACCCGTGACCGTCCCAGGTACCACTCTTTGCCCTTTCCTTACCTGCCCGTGGCATCGACCCGACCCTGGCATGCGCCCGATCGGCGTGGAAGAGTAGGCCCCATGCACGATCGCGCCGGCACCATCGCCCTTCCTGAGGATCTCATCGACATCGACGCCCTCCTGGGTGAGTATTACGACCGAGTTCCCGATCCCACCGTTCCCGCCGAGCGCGTCGCGTTCGGCACCTCGGGTCACCGCGGCAGCGCGTTCGACGGCGCGTTCAACGAGGCGCATATCGTCGCGATCACCGCCGCGATCGTCGAGTACCGCCGCGACCAGGGGATCGACGGCCCGCTGTTCATCGGCAAGGACACGCACGCGCTCTCGGGCCCCGCGCAGGAGACGGCGCTCGAGGTCCTCGCCGCGGCGGGGGTCGAGGTCCGCGTCGACGCGCGCGACGGCTACACCCCCACCCCGGCTGTCTCGCTCGCGATCCTGGTCGCCAACGGCGCCGTCTCCGAGACCGGCCTGCGGACCTCGGGCAAGGGCCTCGCGGACGGCATCGTCATCACGCCGTCGCACAACCCGCCGCGCGACGGCGGTTTCAAGTACAACCCGCCCCACGGCGGCCCCGCCGACACCGATGCAACGGGCTGGATCGCGAACCGGGCGAACGAGCTCCTCGCGGGCGGCTGGCGCCAGGTGCCCCGCTTCCAGCTGAAGAAGGCCGTCGCGACGGAGACCACGCAGGGCTTCGACTTCCTCGACCTCTACCTCGACCACCTGCCGTCGGTGATCGACCTCGACGCGATCGCGCGGGCGGGCGTGCGCATCGGCGCGGACCCGCTCGGCGGCGCGGCGGTCGACTACTGGGGTGCGATCGGCGAGGAGTTCAAGCTCGACCTCACCGTGGTCAACCCCAAGGTCGACCCGGCGTGGTCCTTCATGAGCCTCGACTGGGACGGCAAGATCCGCATGGACTGCTCGAGCCCGTACGCGATGGCGAGCCTGCGCACGCTCATGGCGGGCGCGGACAGCCCCTACGACGTCGCGACGGGCAACGACGCCGACTCGGACCGCCACGGCATCGTCACCCGCGACGGTGGCCTCATGAACCCCAACCACTACCTCGCCGCCGCGATCGCCTACCTCTACGGCGGCGCGCGCCCGCAGTGGCCGGCGAACGCGCGCATCGGCAAGACGCTCGTGTCCTCGAGCCTCATCGACCGCGTCGGCCGTGACATCGGCCGCCCGGTGGTCGAGGTGCCCGTGGGCTTCAAGTGGTTCGTGCCGGGGCTGCTCAGCGGCGACATCGCGTTCGGCGGCGAGGAGTCCGCGGGCGCCTCCTTCCTGCGCCGCGACGGCCGCGTGTGGTCGACCGACAAGGACGGCATCATCCTGTCGCTGCTCGCGTCGGAGATCATCGCGTCGACCGGAGCGTCCCCCTCCGCGCTGCACGCGGGGCTCGTGGACCGCCTGGGCGAGAGCTGGTACGCCCGCGTCGACGCCGCCGCGAGCAAGGAGGAGAAGGCCAAGCTGGGCGCCCTGTCCCCCGAGAAGGTCCCCGCCACGACCCTCGCGGGGCGGCCCATCACGGCCAAGCTCACCGCGGCGCCCGGCAACGGCGCGAAGATCGGCGGCCTCAAGGTGACCACGGACGATGCATGGTTCGCGGCCCGCCCGTCCGGCACCGAGGACGTCTACAAGATCTACGCGGAGTCGTTCGTGTCGGAGACGCACCTGGGCGAGGTCCAGGCGGCCGCGCGCGAGGTGGTCGCGGAGGCGCTCGAGGGCTGAGTTACCCCCCCACAACAGGGGGTAGCGCCGTCACGCCTGGTCTGGCAGGGTGTCCGCCATGTCTCGCACTCTGCGCACCCTTGCCCTGGCCGTCGTCGCGACGCTGGCCCTGTCCGGCTGCCTCCGGATGGAGATGAGCTTCACGCTCCACGAGGACGACACCGTCGACGGCGCGATGCTCATCGCGATCGAGAAGGGCGTCGGCGAGGCCATGGGCATGTCCGACGAGGACCTGCTGAGCGAGCTCGACGCCGAGTCCGGCCTGGACGGCGTCGACGGCGCCACGGTCGAGCCCTACGACGACGGCGATTACGTGGGCCAGACGATCACGTTCGAGAACCAGCCGCTCGACGCGACCGACGCGGTCGACTCGGGCCTCACCATCACGCGCGAGGGCGACGAGTTCATCGTCACCGGTGAGGGCGCGAGCGCGGAGGACCTCGAGCAGATGGGCGAGCTGCCCGGCGCCGTCATCACGATGAGCGTGACGTTCCCGGGCGAGGTGACCGAGCACAACGGCACGCTCGAGGGGACCACCGTGACGTGGGACATGCTCGACTCGCCGGCAGAGCTGAGCGCGCGCGGCGGCGCGACCGTGGGCGGCGGAGGCCTGCCGACCGCGCTGTGGGTCGCCATCGGCGCCGTGGTGATCGCGGCCGTCGCCGTCGGCGTGGTCGTCGCGCTGCGACGCCGCGGCGGGGACGCACCCGCCGAGGATGCCGCCGCGACGGCCGAGGGCGCGCCGGTCGCTCCGGTCGAGCCGGAGGCTTCGGCCTTCGCGCCCGCGCCGGTGGCCGACGAGGCGGCGGCGGACGAGGCGGCGGACGAGCCCGCGCCGGCCGGTGAGGCGGCAGCGGAGGAGCCCGCGCCCGCGACCGAGCCGATCGCGCCGACCGTCGAGCTCCCGGCCGCCGCGGATACGATCGAGACGGGCTCCGTCGAGGGCACGGATCCCGAGGAGGACCATGCGCGATGAGAAGGTCGACGGCGACGCTCGCGATCGCAGCGGTGGCCCTCACGGGCTGTGTCCGCGTCAGCACCGCCACCACCTTCTCTGACGCGGACACGCTCTCGCAGCACGCGGTGATCGCGCTCACAAGCCAGGCGCGGACCGTCCTCGAGCAGCAGCTGGGCCAGCTCGGCGACCTCGAGCTCCCCGACGGGGTCGCGGTGCCCGACGGTGCCGGCCTGGACGCGCTCGCGGGCCTCGACTCGCTGCTCGATCCCGATGCCGTGCGCGAAGGGCTCGCACCCCTCGAGGACGCGTACCCGGGCTCGGTGTCGGTGGAGCCCTACTCCGACGAGGACGGCCTCGAGGGCGTCGAGATCGAGGTCTCCGACATCCCCATCGACGCGCTCGCGGACGCCGCCGGCGCGGCACCCCTGGGAGGCGCGACCGCCGTGACGCGCGAGGGCGACACCTACGTGGTCACCCTCGAGTCGGGTGCCGCGAGCGGCCTCGCCGCCGCCGGCGCGAGCGCCGACGACCTCACCCTGCTGGGCGGCGCCGTCGAGGTCGAGGCGTCGTTCACCTTCCCCGGGCTGGTCCACGAGGCGAGCGCGGGCACGGTGGTGGGCAACACCGTCACGCTCGGGCTGACGGATCTGCTGGGCGCGGACTCGATCCGCATCGTCGGCGGCGCCACGGCGCAGCACGACTGGGGACCCGTGCTGAAGTGGCTCGTCGTCGCCCTCGGCGCGCTCGTCATCATCGGCGGCGCGACCGCGCTGGTCCTGCAGGACCGCCGCCGCCGTCACGTCTCGCACCTCCCGCCGCCGCGTGCGTCCGAGGGTGGGCCGGGCACGCTCGGCGGCGACGATGCTCCCGCGCGCGAGGACGCCGGCCCGCCCGCCTGACGGCGCAGGTCGGCGGGCGCACCCCCGCGCGGGGTGGGACCATGGCGCTCGTGCTCGACAACTATCGCGGGATCCTCTCCCACCCCGGGGCGAAGGCCTTCGCCGCGGCCGGCCTGCTGGCCCGCCTCCCGATCTCGATGTTCAACATCTCGGTCATCCTCATGGTCCAGCTGCAGTACGACAGCTACGCGATGGCGGGCCGCGTCGCGGCCGTCGGCACGCTCGTGTGGGCGGCCCAGACGGTGCCCACGGCACGCCTGGTCGACCGCATCGGTCAGCGCGCTGCGATGATCCCGCTGACCCTCGTCTTCATCGTCGGCGCCGTCATGGCCGTGGTCACCGCGATGACCCACGGCCCCGAGTGGCTGCTGTGGGTCTCCGTCACCATCGCGTCGGTCCAGGGACCGCTCGGCTCGCTGACCCGCGCGCGCTGGTCGCATCTGCTCGACTCCGACCGCGACATCCACACCGCCTTCGCGCTCGAGGGCGCGCTCGACGAGGTGCTGTTCGTCACGGGCCCCGCCCTGGCGACCATCCTCGCGACGCTCGTGTGGCCGCCGCTCGGCGTGGTGGTGTGCCTCGTGGCGCTCGTCATCGGCATGACCATCCTGCTCGCGCAGACCGGGACCGAGCCCGCGCCGCATGCGGGCACCGACGTCGACTCGCTCGGGCTGCGCCTGCCGCCCGCGGTGATCGCCGTCGCCGCCGTCACGCTCGGCATCGGCGCGATGTTCGGCGCCTTCGACATCTCGGTGGTGGCCTTCGCGGACGAGGCGGGACGCCAGACGCTCTCCGGCGTGGTCATCGCGATCGTGTCCGCGGGCTCGCTCGTGGGCGGCCTGCTCTACGGCGCCCGCCACTGGCGGATGCCGCTGTGGAAGCGGACGGTGCTCGGCGCCCTCGCGATGACGGTCGGCTTCGGCGCGCTCGCGCTCTCGCCCAACCTCGCGGTCCTCGCGACCCTCGGGCTGCTCGCGGGCCTCACGATCGCCCCGACGATGACGAACGCGGACACCGTGGTGCAGCGCGTGGTGAAGCGCCACCAGATCACCGAGGGCATGGCGTGGCTGCGCATCGGCATGGGCGTGGGCGTCGCGTTCGGCGCGTGGCTCGCGGGCGGCCTGGTCGAGCACTCCGGCGCGCGCGCGGGCCTCGGCGTCTCGGCCGCGGGCGCGGGCCTCGCGCTGGTGCTCGTGCTCGCGAGCGCCGGGATCCTGCGACGCGGGACCGAGCGCGGCGACCGCGCGGCGGAGGACGATGCGCCGCCTCCGTCGGAGCGCGAGGTCGCCGTCGAGCAGCCTCCGACGCCGCCCCACCTCTGATTCTGCGAAGAGGGGACCTAGGTCCCCGCCGACCCCCGGAGCCGGCCGCTACCGTCGTAGACACAAGAACGTGGGCGGCAGCGAAGCCGCCCGAACACCCGTGGCTCGGGCGATCATCCGGGGACTTGGTCGCCCGAGCCGCACCCCATTCCGTGCGCCGGTGCCCCGCTCCCTCCCCCTGGGGCGCCGGCGCCGGATCATGTCCGGACCAGGGCGCACTCTCGTAGGGTGGCGCCATGGGGCCCGACCTCCGCATCGACTCCGCCATCACCGCCGCGCTCACCGTCGCGGTGCTGCCGCTCGCGATGCTGCCCGCGCTCGGCGTGGTGGTCCGCCGCTACGGGCGGCTCCAGGCGTGGCCCCTGGTGAGCGCCGTCGGCCTGCTCGCGTCCGCATCGTCCCTCGCGGCGTTCACGCTCTTCCCGCTGCCCGCCGACGGGCAGCTCGACTGCACCGGCGTGGGGCTCACCGACCGCTGGCAGCTCGACCCGTTCGCGCAGCTGAGCCAGGTCGCGCGCGCGGTCGAGCACCGGGGCCTCCTCGGGGCGCTCGACGGCTGGATGGTCCGCTACGCGATCCTCAACGTCCTGCTCTTCGTGCCCTTCGGGCTGTTCCTGCATCAGATCACGCGCTGGCGGGGCGGCGCCGTGGTGCTCATGTCCGCCGGCACCTCGCTCGCGATCGAGATCACGCAGGGGACGGGCGTGTACGGCATGTACCCGTGCCCGTACCGCACGCTCGACCTCAGCGACGTCCTGCTCAACACCCTGGGCGGCACGGTCGGGCTGGCGTGCTCGCTGCTGCTCGCGCGCGCCGCGTTCGCCAGCCCGACCCCGCTGCCCGACCTCGATCCGCCGGGCCGGGCGCGGCGCGCGATCGCCGTGCTGGTCGACGTCGCGCTCGTGGCGTCGCTCGCGCTCGCGACGGCGGCGACGGTGCAGGCGCTGCTCGCGCGCTCGGCGACGCTCGCGGCGGCGCAGGACCGCCTCGGGCAGCCGCTGATCGAGGTCACCATCGACGTGGGCGCCGCCGCGCTCGCGACCCTCCTGCCGTGCCTGCTGTCGCGGGACCGCGCGACGCCCGGCGAGCTGCTGCTCAACGTCGCTCCCGCCGTCGTGGGCACGGGCGAACGGCCGCCCGTGCCCCGCCTGCTGGCGCGGTGGGCAACCCGCTGGCTGCCGTGGGCGCTGGTGCCGGCGCTCCTGCCCGCGATCCTCCTCGCCGAGGCGCTGGTGGCGTGGATCCGCACGGATCAGCGTGCGCTCAGCTCCGTGGTCTCCGGCACGACGACCCTGTCGCGACCCGCCCTCGCGGCGCTGCGAGCCCCGCGCGTCGAGACGGCGCTGCCGCTTCGCGACGACGCGTGAGACGTCAGGGCCGGCTCGCCGGCATCGAGACCCGGACGACGATCCCGCCCTCGTCCCCGGGACGCGTGTCGACCGCCCCCTCGTGGACCTGGGCGACCCGCGCGACGATGGGCAGCCCCAGCCCATGGCCCGCGACCTCCGATCGCTGGGCCCCGCGCGAGAAGCGCACGAACAGCGCCGGGATGTCCTCCGCGGCGACGGGCGGCCCGGAGTTCGCGACCTCGACCAGCGCGCCGTCGCCCTCGCTCCAGACGCGGCAGCGCACCCAGCCGTCCTCGGCCCGGTTGTAGCGCAGCGCGTTGTCGATGAGGTTGGCGATCATCCGCTCGAGCAGCACCGGGTCGCCGAGCACGGGCGCATCCTCGATGTCGAGGTCGATCGCGACGCCGGACGCCGTCGCGCGGGGGGAAGCGGCCGAGACCACCTCCGCCGCGACGTCCGCGAGGTCGGCCTGCTCGCGGGTGTGGATGACGTCATCGGCGCGCGCGAGCGTCAGCAGGCTGGTCATGAGCGAGTCCGCGCGCGCCACCTGGGTCTCCACCTCCTCCGCGAGCTCGCGGGCCTGGCGCGACGGACGCGAGGAGGACAGCACGTTGTCGGCCGACGCGCGCAGCACGGCGAGCGGCGTGCGCAGCTCGTGCGAGGCGTCCGCGGCGAAGCGCTGGCGCGCGTCGAATGCGGACTCGAGGCGTGCGAGCATCCCGTTGAAGGCGTGGCGCAGGCGACCGAACTCGTCGTCGGGACCGTCCTCGGGGAGGCGGCGGTCGAGCGTGCGCTCGGACAGCGTGCTCGCGGCGCGGGCGATCTCGTCGACCGGGCGCAGCACGCGTCCGGACAGCCACCACGCGAGGCCGACCGCCAGGACCGCCGAGATCGCGAAGGCGAGGAGCGAGCGCGTGAGGAGGTCCTCGAGCACCTTGGCGCGCGCCGCCTCGTCGATCGCCGCGAGGGTGCGCGCGACCGCATCGTCCTGCGGCGCGTCGGGCCGCGTCCCGTCTCCGGCCCAGGGGCCCTGGGGGTCCTGCGGCCCGGGCGACGCGGGGATCTCGATGCCCTGCTCCGCGAGCGCGTCCTGCAGCGCCTGCTGACGCTCGGCCATCTGAGCCGGACCGGTGGTGGTGCCCGCGACGAAGAGGTAGGCGGTGGTGACGAGCACCCCGGCGACCACCACGAACAGGAGCGCGAACGTCGCCGTGAGCGTGACGCGGATGGTCACCCTCATGCGCCCATGTCCTCGCGCAGCACGTAGCCCACGCCCTTGATCGTCTCGATGAGCGCGGGCTCGCCCAGCTTGCGGCGGAGCGTCACCATGGTGACCCGGACGGCGTTCGTGAGCGGGTCGGCGTACTCGTCCCACACCTTCTCCAGCAGGGTCTCCGCCGACACCACACGGCCGGGCTGCGCCGCCAGCACCTCGAGCACGCCGAACTCCTTCGGGGCGAGCGTGATGGTCCTGCCGTCGCGGGTCACCGCGTGCTCGTCGGGCCTGATCTCGAGCCCGCCGATGCGCATGTACGGGCGCGCCGCCACACCCGCCCGGCGGCCGAGCGTGCGCACCCGTGCGATCAGCTCGGCCATCGCGAAGGGCTTGGCGAGGTAGTCGTCCGCGCCGAGGCCGAGCCCCTCGACGATGTCGGCGAGCGTGCCCGCCGCCGTAAGCATGAGGATCCGCACGGGCGAGCCCTCCGCCGCGAGCTCGCGACAGACGTCGTCCCCGTGCACGCGCGGCAGGTCGCGATCGAGCACCACCACGTCGTACTCGTTGACCGCGCACTTCTCGAGCGCCTCGGCGCCGTCACGGGCCACGTCGACCGCGAGGCCCGCGCGCCTCAGGCCCGTCGCGACCTCGCGCGCGAGCACGGCATGATCCTCCACCACGAGCACCCTCACGCGGGCGCCTCCTGCTCCTGCACTGCTGCCACTTCCCTCACGTCCGGCGCTGTCGGCTGCGTCCACAGTACGCACGCCGGGG
Source organism: Demequina iriomotensis (assembly GCF_000971395.1). Taxonomy (GTDB): domain Bacteria; phylum Actinomycetota; class Actinomycetes; order Actinomycetales; family Demequinaceae; genus Demequina; species Demequina iriomotensis. Next base: position 21,704 of record NZ_BBME01000018.1, read on the forward strand.
TGTGGGCAACGTCAGGGCCGCTCCTCCGCCTTGGCGCGGCCGTCCGCGTCGAGCGACAGCAGGTAGATGTCGTAGCCGTCCTCGTCCTCGCCGCCGTTGAGGCACAGCGCCTGCAGCTCGCCCGGCGCCTCGGCCGTGCCGGGGATGTACGTGTCCGGGGCCGGGCGGCACAGCCCCTCCGGCAGGCCCGCGTCCACCAGCCGCCACTGGTCCGTCACCAGGTCGACCACCACCCAGGTCCCGCCGTCGGAGCGCCACAGCGAATCCTGCGCCGCCTTCCGTGCCTTCTTGCCGGAGAGCGCCGGATCGATCTCGACCGGGCTCTGGGCGAGGAACATCGCGACGGTCCCCGACTCGTCGAGCCAGACCTCGTCGCCTCCCTCGCCGTGGCCGTTCACCGAGCCCTGCGCGAGGAGGCTGTCGAGCGCCTTCTGCGCGCCGAGCGCGCGGAACACCGAGCCGGCCTCCCGCACGAAGAGCGACTGGACCGCGCCCGTGTAGGTGTACCCGGCCCATAGGGTGCCCTCGCCGCCGAACGATGCCCGGGGCGCGACGGAGTAGACCATGCGGGACTCCTCGTCACGCTGGAGCGATGGGATCGCGTCGCCACCCCAGTCGTCGACCACCAGTCCCGACTCGAGCTCGACCTCGACCACCTGGTAGCCGTCACCGCCGCCGAGCCGCGCGGTCCACGCGACACGCGCATCGAGATCGGCCTCGAGCACCACCACCTCGACGTCGGTGCGCAGGTCGAACAGCTTGAGCAGGTCGCCGTCGGGCGCCTCGAGGTAGAGCGCCTGCGCGGTGCCGCCGAGCCGCCACGTGTCGCCGTCCGCCGAGTGGACCGCGACGTCCCAGCCCTCGCCGACGCAGGACCACACCGCGGCGGTCATCGCGCGCGCCTCCGGCAGGCCCTCGGGCTCGTCGACCAGCACGGGCGGGCGGAGATCCTCGGGAAGGTCCTCCCAGACGCAGTCCGCAGTGATCGCCGTGGGAGCAGGCGACGGCGCCGCGGACGGGGTGGGCGAGGCCGACGCCACAGGCGCCGCGACGTGCTCGACCGTGACTATCGGCTCGACGGTGAGGTAGGCGCCGCCCAGCAGACCCGCGCCCACGACGGCGCCGGCGACGGCCGCGAGCGCCTGGCTCCCACGCGACATCTGCACCTCCTGCCCGCGAGGGTAACCGCGTCATGGCCCGTCACCGGTCCGGCGCGCTGTCGCCGCACGCGTGAGATCGGTCACCCTGCGCGCCGCTAGGTTGAGCGGCATGACCGCCCGCATCGCCATCGTCACGACCCTCGAGATGTCGGTCCCCGACGCCGACGAGGACCTGCTGCTGCCGCTCCTGCCCGAGGCGGCGCTCGTCGCGTGGGACGACCCGGCGGTGGAGTGGGCGGCGTTCGACGTCGCGATCCTGCGCAGCACCTGGAACTACCACGACCACCTGGACGCGTTCCGCGCCTGGGCCCGCCGCGCATCGTCCGTCACGCGGCTGCTCAACCCGGTCCCCACCCTCGAGTGGAACACCGACAAGCGGTACCTCGCGGACCTCGCCGCGGCGGGCTTCCCCGTGGTCCCCACCACCTTCGTCGCGCCCGGCGAGGCGGTCCCGGACGATGCGGTGGTCGGGCTGGGCGCGCACCTGGTGGTCAAGCCCTCGGTGGGCGCGGGGTCCAACGGCGCCCGCCTGTTCGACGGCGACCCCGACGGCGCCGCCGCGCATGTCGCGGCGCTGCACGCGCAGGGCAAGGTCGCGATGCTGCAGCCGTATCTCGCGGAGGTCGACACCGCGGGCGAGACGGCGCTCATCTACCTGGGAGGGCGCTTCTCGCACGCCGCACGGAAGGCCGCGATCCTGTCGCGCGACATGTCGTGGGAGACCGGGCTGTACGCCGACGAGAAGGTCGTGGCGACCACCGCGACCCCGGCGGAGCGCGACCTCGCCGACCGCATCGTCGCCGCGCTGCCGGGGCTCGGCCACCCGGATCTCGCCTACGCACGCATCGACCTGCTGCCCACGCCGCCCGGCCCGGTGGTCCTCGAGCTCGAGCTCACCGAGCCGAGCCTGTTCCTGGGCCTCGACCCGGAGGCACCGGCGAGGGCGGCGGCGACCTTCCGCGCGCTCCTCCCGCTTCCCTGACAGTCACCACGGATCTCGCTCCGACACGCCGACGAGGGGCCTGTCACCCGGGGCCGGCGCCCGCGTGTCGCGCTCGATTCCGTTGGCACTGTCCGGAGGGCGGGGGCATCGTCTACTCTTGTCCACCGAGGGGAGTACTTCCCAAGCCCCGTTCCGGTCAGTACGAGATCTTCGTGGATCCTCCCGGGCGGGCGCCGCAAAGCGGCGAAGGAGACCTCAGGACTTCGCCGTACCTGAGGAGACCCATGTCCCCCCTGCTGCTCGACACCTCGACCACCGAGCCCGCGCTGCACTCGATCGCCACGCCGGGCCTGTGGATCGGCACCATCGTCGCCGTCATCGGCCTGCTCGCCTTCGACTTCGTCATCACGCGCAAGCCGCACGAGGTGACCTTCAAGGAGGCGCTCGGCTGGACCGCGTTCTACATCGCCATCCCGCTGGCGTTCGGCGGCTGGGTGTGGGCCGCGCACGGCGGCGACATCGGCGTGAAGTACTACACCGGCTACATCGTCGAGAAGTCGCTGTCGGTCGACAACCTCTTCGTCTTCATCCTCATCCTCAGCGCCTTCGCGGTGCCGCGCGTGCTCCAGCAGCGCGTGCTGCTGTTCGGCGTCGCCGGCGCGATCGTGCTGCGCGGCCTGTTCATCGCGCTCGGCGCGGGGCTCATCGCGACGTTCGACTGGACCTTCCTCCTGTTCGGCGCGATCCTGCTCGCGACCGCCGTCAAGGTCTTCCGCGACGCGCTCAGCCACGACGACGAGCAGGTGGACCCCGAGCAGATGCGCATCGTCAAGGTGCTGAGCCGGTTCTTCCCCGTCACCGGCGAGTACGAGGGCACCAAGGCCACCGTCATCCGCAACGGCCGCCGCGCCCTCACCCCGCTCGCGCTCGTGATGGCGGCGATCATCGGCACCGACATCGTCTTCGCGGTCGACTCGGTCCCCGCCGTCTACGGCATCACCGCGGACCCCTACCTGGTCTTCGCCACCAACGCGTTCGCGCTGCTCGGTCTGCGCGCCCTGTACTTCGTGCTCGAGGGCGCGCTGTCGAAGCTGGTGCACCTGGGCTACGGGCTGTCGATCATCCTCGCGTTCATCGGCGTCAAGCTGGTGCTGCACTGGGCGCACGGCGTGTGGCCGGGCGTCCCCACCATCCCGACGCTGCTCTCGCTCGTGGTCATCGTCGGCGTGCTCGCAATCACCACGGTCACCAGCCTGCGCGCCTCGAAGCGCATGGAGGCGGAGGCCGCCGCCGCGGCCCACGCCGGCTTCGTGGACCCCGCCGGGGACCCCGGGCAGCGCTGACGCACGCCCTGCCCGCGCGTCACCGTCGGCGACGCGCGGGCAGGGCGGCGGCGGTCCCTTCCACGAGCCGCTGGAGCGCCGGCGGGTCCTCGATCATCTCGGCGGCGACGATGCGGTGCTCCTTTGCGCCGGGGTACGGCGGCCCCTCGGGCAGCCCCTCCGTGACGGCCGTCGGCTTGAGGAACAGCACGCCGTCGCACACGACCCCCACGAACACCTCGTCGCAGTACAGGCCGTACTCGCCGAACATCGCACGGACCCTGACGGGGAGCGGCTCCAGCTGCTCGAGCAGGTGGTCGACGACGGCGCGCGAGGTTCCCATGGCACCGACGCTACGCTCGGCGGGGAAGGCGGAGCGCGGCGAGCGCGTTGCCCCACCCGGAGGTGCACACATGAGACGCAGATTCGGACGATGGATCGTCATGGCGATCGCCATCCCGCTGGCCGCGGCGCTGCTGGGCCGCATCGCGGACGAGGTGGAGGCCCGTCAGGGCGAGGGCTCGAAGGTCGCCAAGGGGCTCCGCGTGGGCAAGGGCATCCTCCGGCCAGGCGCCTGAATCGCTCCATTTGACGGGTATGCTCCCGACTACCAGGCTGATGACGTGAAGGGTCACCAGCCTGGTCGAGCTCAGGAGCGTGCCATGGAGATCTCGGTCGAGGCTCCCGCGGAGCCGCCCGTGCTGGTCGCGAGCCTGCGGATGCCGTTCCCGGTGGCGCGCGTGTGGACCGCGGTGACCGAGCCCCTGTACATCCAGCAGTGGTTCGCGCCCCACGGGTACGCCAACCGCTCCGTGGAGATGGAGGTGTCCCCGGGCGGAGCCTGGCGGCTGCTCCAGATGGACCCCGAGGGCAACACCTTCACGTTCTACGGGCGCTACGACACCGTGGAGCGCGAGTCGCGCGTGCGGTTCTCCCTCATCTCGGAGCTCTTCCCCGACGTGGTGACCTACCTGCGGGTCGAGATGGCGGGCTCGACCGCCGGCACGATGATGGTGGTGAGCCACCTGTTCCCCTCGGACTACCACCGCACCGCCTACATCAACCTGGGCGGCGTGGCACGCCTGCGGGAGCCGCTCGAGCGCCTGGACGCGATGCTCCGGACGATGTCCTGAGGCGCCTGTCGGGCCGCGCGTCGCTCGGCTACGCTCGGCGCATGACCGCGGATCCCTTCACCGTCCCGCTCGAGCGCCTGCGCCGCCGGACCTCCGCCAAGTGGACCAAGTTCGGCCCCGAGGTGCTCCCCCTGTGGGTCGCCGAGATGGACGTCGACCTCGCGGAGCCCATCCGGGAGGCCCTCGACCGCGCCGTGCGCGAGGGCGACATGGGGTATCCGACGCCGGAGCCCTACATCGAGGCCTTCCTCGACTTCGCGCGCGCCCGCTGGACGTGGACGGGGCTCGACGCCGCCCGGACGACCCCGGTGCAGAGCGTCATCATGGGCTATGTCGACGCCCTCCTCGAGGTGACCGACCCCGGCTCGGAGATCCTGGTGAACTCGCCCGTGTACCCGCCCTTCTTCGCGTACCTCAAGCAAGCGGGCCGCGTGATCCGCGAGGCGCCGCTCGGCGCGGACATGCGGCTCGACCTCGCCGCCATCGACCGCGCCATGGCCGAGGCCACCGCCGGCGGCCGCCGCGCCGGCTACCTCCTGTGCAACCCCCACAACCCCGGCGGCGCGGTGCACACGCGCGCCGAGCTCGAGGGCGTCGCCGAGCTATCCCGCCGCCACGGCGTGCCGGTGGTCTCCGACGAGATCCACGCGCCGATCGTCTACGCGCCCCACGAGTTCACGCCCTACCTCGACGTCGACCCGACCGGCATGGCGCTGCACGCCGCCTCCAAGGCATGGAACCTCGCGTCGATCCCGTCGGCGCTGCTCATCGGCGGCCCCGAGTCCGCACCCTTCGACTCCTACCTCGCGGGCAAGCACCACGGACCCTCGCACCTGGGCGTCCTCGCCCAGACGGCCGCGTACCGCGACGGCGGGGAGTGGCTCGCGGGAATGCTCGCCGGGCTGGACCGCAACCGGCTGCTCGTGCGGGACCTGCTCGCGCAGCACGCCCCGCAGGTCGACTACCTGGTGCCCGAGGGCACGTACCTCACGTGGCTCGACTTCGGGACGATGCTGGGCGAGGTCCCGTCGCACGCGCTCATGACGCACGGTCGGCTCGCGCTCAACGTCGGCACCGACTTCGGAACGGGCGGCGCGGGCCACGCGCGCATGAACATCGCGACCAGCCCCGCGATCCTCGAGGAGGCGGTGCGCAGGATCGCGCACACGCTCGACGTGGTTCAGTCGGCGGGCGCGTCCCAGGTGAGCGTGTAGCGCCACAGCAGCTCGCGCTCGTACACCGCTCCCGGCAGCAGCCGCTCGGCCGCGCCGCGAACGTCGCGGAAGCTGTGCGGCGCGGGCCACGTGCAGTCGCAGCCGTGGTCCCAGTAGCCGCGGAACAGGCGCTGGAACTTGTCGACGAACGTCGCCCACACGTCCCGCGGGAGGTCCTGGGGCCAGTTCGGGGTGGCCATGCCCACCACGACCAGGCGCCCGCCGGGCGCGACCAGGTCGCGCAGGCGGGTGAGCCCGGCCTCGAGGTCCATGTGATGCAGCACGGCCGACGCCGTGACCACGTCGTACGTGCCGAGCTCCTCCTCGAGCGCGTCTCCCGCGAGGTACGTGATCGACGGGGACTGCTCGGTCGAGTCGAGCAGCTCGACCGTGCAACCCTGCGCGCGGGCGCGCGCGATCGCGGCGGGGTCGACGTCGATCGCGGTCACCTCGAGGCCGCGCGCAGCCAGGCGGCGCGCGAGGTAGCCCTCGCCGCAGCCGACGTCGAGAGCGGTCCGGGCGGTCTCGGGCAGGTTCGCGACCAGCGGCTGCATGTAGTGGATGTTGTAGTTCCAGCGCTGGTGGTCGGGACGCTCCTTCGCGTCCTGCGGCGTCGTCTCGCTCATGACGCACCATCATCCCCCACGGCCGACGGACGTCGGGACGATGCGGGACCCGGCCCCCGTGCGCGTGGAAGAATCGCGTCCGTGAACGAGGGCATGTCGAGGCTGGGCCGCGCCGCAGGCGCCGCCGCGCTGTCGACGCTCTCCGCCCTCGCGATGCACATGGGCGCCGGCGGAGCCGCCCCGTCGCTGCTCGCGATCGTGGCTCCGCTGCTCGCGTCCTTCGCGATCGCGGCGCAGCTCGCCGGCCGCCCCCTGGGCCGTGGGCGCCTCGCGCTCGTCGTCGCGGCGAGCCAGCTCGCGCTGCACACGACGTTCTCCCTCGGCGCACCGCGCGCGGTTCCGCCCGCCGGGCACACCGGTCACGATGCCGCGGCGCTCGCCGGTGTCCTCGACGGCTCCGGCGTGCACGCGCACGCCGCGATGCCGCTCGCGCACGTCGCGGCCGGCGCCGTCACCTACGGGACCATCCGCGCGGCCGGGACCATCCTGGCGGCGGCCTCGCGCATCGTCCACCTCGCGCTCGACGCGCTCACCGCGGCGCTGCGCCTGACGCCCGCACCCGTCTCGGGGCCGGCCCCGCGCCTCGTACCCGTCGCGGACGGCGTCTACGCGCCGCGCTCGCTCACCCTCGCCGTGCCCTCGGGGCGCGGACCTCCCGTGACCGCCTGAACCGAGTCACCCGCGGGCCCCGCCCGCACCCTTCAGGCACACCCGCGCGCCGCGGCGCACTCGCACGCGCGCGCCATCCCCACAGGAGAGTCATGTTCACCCGTCCCCGCTTCCTCACATCCGCCGCCGTCGCCGTGGTCGCGGCCGCCACCCTCGCCGGCTGCGCGTCCGACGACGCCTCCGCCACGGACCCGCTCGAGGTCACCGACCCGTGGGTCACGACCGCGACGCCGGAGGACATGATGTCCGCGGCCTTCGCCACCCTCACCAACACGACGGACGCGGACATCACCATCGTCGCCGCCACCTCCGACGTCTCGCCCGAGATCCAGCTCCACGAGGTGGTCGACGGCGCGATGCAGGAGAAGGACGGCGGCTTCGTGGTCCCGGCGGGAGAGTCGCTCGTGCTCGAGCCCGGCGGCCTCCACCTCATGCTCATCGGCCTCCCCGAGGCCGTCGTCGCCGGCGACGCGGTCGACTTCAGGCTCGAGCTCGCCGACGGCGGGACCGTGGCGTTCACCGCGACCGCGAAGGACTTCGACGGCGCGAACGAGGACTACGGCGACGAGGGCTGATGCCCGCCGAGACCAGCGGCCTCAGCCGGCGGCGGCTCCTCCTCGGAGGGGCCGCCGCCGGTGCGGGCGCGGCGATCACCCTGGGCGCGGAGCGCACCGGGCTGCTGCCCGGCTCCATGGCCGCAGCGTCCGTCGACACCGCCGGCGTCAACGGCGCGCGCATCGTGCCCTTCCACGGCGCCCATCAGGCGGGCGTGACGTCCACGCCGGGCGCGCACGCCACCTACCTCGCCTTCGACCTGCTTCCCGCGACCGATCGGGAGCGCCTACGTGCGTGGCTGCGGCTCCTCACGGACGATGCGGCCCGCATCACCCAGGGCCGCGGCGCGCTCGCGGACCTCGAGCCCGAGCTCGCCGTCCGGCCCGCGGGGCTCACCGCGACGTTCGGCGTCGGCCGCGAGGCCGTGGTCCGTGCGGGAGCCGACGCGCCCGCATGGCTGGGCCCGCTGCCCGCCTTCCCCGAGATCGACGCACTCGAGGACCGCTGGTCGCACGGCGACCTGATGGTGCTGCTTCACGGCGACGATCCGACCTCGATCTCGCACCTCGCGCGGATGATCCTGCGCGACTCGCGCAGCTTCGCCACGCTGCGGTGGCGCCAGACCGGCTTCCGCCGCGCGTACGGCTCCGACGCCTCGGGCACCACGATGCGCAACCTCTTCGGGCAGGTCGACGGCTCGCGGAACCCCCGACCGGGCGACGATGCGTTCGCCGCGGCGGTCTGGGCGGGCGACGAGGCCCCGGCGTGGCTGCGGGGCGGCACGTCGCTGGTGCTGCGGCGCATCGCGATGGACCTCGAGGGCTGGGACGAGGTCGGGCGCGAGGGTCGCGAGGCCGCCGTGGGCCGGCGCCTCGCGGACGGCGCCCCTCTCACGGGCGGGAGCGAGCGGGACGAGGTCGACCTTGATGCGACCGGGCCGAACGGCTTCACCGTGATCAACCCGGCCGCGCACGCGGCCCGCGCGCACGTCGCGGACCCGGCCCAGGGCATCGTCCGCATCGGCTACAGCTACGACGACCCGGTCGAGGCCGGCGCGGTCGACGGTGAGGGTCGGCCGGCGGTCTCGAACACGGGCCTGCTGTTCGGCTCGTGGCAGCGCGATGTCGACGCGCAGTACGTGCCGATGCAGGAGCGGCTCGCACAGGCGGACCTGCTCAATACGTGGACCACGCCCATCGGCTCCGGCGTGTGGGCGATCCCGCCGGGGTGCGAGGAGGGCGGGTTCGTGGGGGAGACGCTCTTCACCTGAACGCGCCGCGCCGCGCCCCGGGATTTGGGGCGCTCACGGTCGCGTTCGGCGCCCGGCCGCGCGCCATGGGGCATCGGCGATCGCCCACGAGCGCGGATGCCCCATGGGAGGCGGCGCGGCCCGGGATCCGACCGTGGGCGCCCCATTCGGGGAAGCGGCGGGCGCGGGCGGGACGGAGGTGGGCGACGCCCGGTGGCGGCTCGGGGAGGGCGCCCGTAGCCTCGACGCATGAGCACAACGTCGTGGTCAGCCCCTCCCGCGGACATCTCCGTCACCCCCGACACGGCTCATGCGCTGCTCGCGCGCGACCATCCGGACCTCGCGTCGCTCCCGCTCGGTCCCACCTACGGGGGCTGGGACAACGTCACCATCCGCCTGGGCGACGATCTCGCGGTTCGGATCCCGCGCCGCGCGCACGCCGCGCAGCTGATCGAGCGCGAGCACGTGTGGCTGCCGCGCCTCGCTCCCGGCTGGGGCTTCCCGGCGCCGGTGCCGGTGCGCCTTGGCGGCCCGTCCGAGGAGGTGCCATGGGCGTGGGCGGTGGTGCCCTGGCTGCCCGGTGAGCCCGCCTACGCCGCGCCGCTGTCGGGCCGCGGCGCGCGCGACCTCGGCCAGGCGCTCGCCGCGCTGCACGCCCCTGCCCCCGCCGACGCGCCCCGCAACCCCTTCCGGTCCACCCCGCTGGCCGAGCGCGCCGAGCGCTTCGACGACCGGATCGGGCGGCTGCTCGAGCGGGGCCTCGCGCTGGACGACGACGTGGCGCGCGAGCAGTTCCGCGCCGGGGCCGCGCAGCGCCGGCCCCTCGAGACCTGGTGCCACCTCGACCTCCACGGCGCCAACGTGCTGAGCGACGGCGGGCGGCTGGGCGGCATCCTCGACTGGGGCGACCTCGGGATCGCCGATCCGGCGACCGACCTGGGACAGGCGTGGTGCCTGGTCGGCGGCGCGCGCATGCGCGATCTGCTGCGCGGGTACGACGACGCCGTGACGCCGCTCGACGAGTCGGCGATGCTGCGGATCCGCGCGGAGGCGCTCGCCTATGGCGTCACGCTCGCCGCGCTCGACGAGCAGCCGTACGCCGATGGCGGACGGCGTGCGCTGGTCGACCTCGGCGTGCTCGAGGGCTGAGCCCGGACGCGACGCGCCTGCTACGCGCCCATCTTCTGGAGGAAGGGCTCGAGCTCGACCCAGTTCTCCTCATCCGTGCGGTCGTCGCGCCACAGCTCGAAGTACTGCGCCTTCGTCTCCTCGGACGCCTCGTCCCACACGCGGATCGCGTGGGCGAGGTCCTTGTGCCAGTAGCCGACGATGCGGAAGTGCGTGAGGGGCAGGCCGTACTCGCGGCGCAGCATCGTGCGGATCGCACGGGAGTCCTTGGCCTCGCACGCGACCCAGATGTACGAGCCAGCGGCGGGGTCGAGGTGCGTGTCGGTGAGCTCCACGAGCGCGTCCTTGAGCCCGGACGCGCGGCGCCCGTTGCCCCCGAGCCGCCAGTCGATGGTCGCCGACGCGGCCGTCGGCAGCTCGCGGCGCTCGGCCATGTCGGCGAGCTCGATGACCACGTGGAAGACCTCGTCGGCGCTCGCCTCCGCGAGCACCCGCGCGATCGCGGGAAGCGCGGTCGCGTCGCCGACGAGCACGCGCACGCCCGCGCCCTCCGGCACTTTGTAGTAGCCCTTGGAGTCGGAGACCTCGGTGCGGTCGCCGATCCGCGCGGTGCGCGCCCACGTCGCGCCGGGACCGTCGCCGTGGATGAAGATCTCCATCTCGAACCCGGCCTCGGTGTGCCCGCTCACCGTGTAGTGGCGCGCGCTGTGGCCGTCGGCGTCGGCGGTCTCGGCGCCCACCTCGAGGTGGATGCACTCGTCGGGGGTGCCGTCCGAGACCCAGGCCTGGGGTTCGTCGAGGCGGAGGCCGATGCGCATCATGTGCGGCGTGACCTGTGCGATCGACTCGACCGTGGCGGCGTGGATGGTCTCCATGAGGCTCCGTTCGTGGGGGATGAAGCTGGCTCGTGCGAGAAGGTGAGGCTCACCTCACCCGGGAAGTGTAGCCCACATCCGCAACGGCGCCGTTTCCTAATTCGCGGCGCGGGATATCCGTCATATCGGGGTTATGCCCCGCTACTGTGTGGCCGTGGCCTTCGCTCCGCTCGACACCGCACGCCTGGTGCTCCGTCCCTTCTCCGAGGAGGACGCGGAGGACTTCGCCGCGCGCCGCTCCGACCCGGAGACCGCGATGTATCAGGCGTGGCGCGTGCCCTACTCCGTCGAGAAGGCGCTCGCCGTCATCCGCGAGAGCGAGCATCACGACGGCCCGGTGCCCGGCCACTGGTTCCAGCTGGACGTCCAGCGTCGCGCCGACGGCCGCACCGTCGGGGACGTGGCCGTCTACCTGCACGAGCACGGGCACACCGCGGAGATCGGCTACACGCTGCACAGCTGGGCGCGGCGCAAGGGCTACGCGACCGAGGCCGCGACCGCGCTCATCGACTACCTGGTGGACGTCACCGGCGTGCACCGCGTCGAGGCGGCGACGCACCCCGACAACGCGCGTTCGATCCAGGTGCTCGAGCGGCTCGGCTTCCAGCACGAGGGCGTCAAGCGTGAGGCCTTCTGGGTCGAGGACGAGGTCTCCGACGACGAGCTGTTCGGCCTCCTCGCGCGCGAGTGGCGCGCCCGCCGCCACGCCCTCGCCGCGAGCGCGGACGCCGACGCCGCATCCGACGCGTAGCTTCACGGAATCTTCATCCGCGGCACGGCCGTCGCTTCATGCGCGGGGGATGGACTGGGGTCATCCGAGGGAAGGAGACTCCGATGACCATCGCATGGAGGACCGCGGCATGGGCCGCGGCGGCCGGCGCCGCGCTGATCGCGGTGCCCGTCGGTGCGGCGTGGGCCGCATCGTCCGACGGGTCGGGTGACGACGATCGCGGCGCGTACGGCCGCGCCATGGGCGGCATGATGCGCGCCTGGCACGACGATGACGACGACGTCGCGCACGGCGGCGGATGCCTCGGCACGGCCGCGGAGGACGATGCGCCCGCGACCGACGCCGACGCGGCCTCGCTGGCCGCGACGGCCGAGGAGGAGCGCATGGCCGGCGACCTCTACGACGCGCTCGCGGACGCCTGGGACCTGCGCACGTTCGCCATGGTCGCGCATGCGGAGGACATGCACCTGGGCGCCGTGCTGACCCTCATGGACGCGTACGGGCTCAACGATCCGACGGAGGGCGCGGTGGCCGGCGTCTACGACGATGCCGACCTGCAGACGCTCTACGACGACCTCCTGGAGCGCGGCACCGCGTCCGAGACCGGCGCTCTGGCGGTCGGGGCGTACGTCGAGGAGGCCGATATCGGGGACCTGCGGGCCCAGGACGTCGACTCCGCCTCGCTCGCGTCGCTGTACGCGAGGCTCGAGCACGCCAGCGAGCACCATCTCACCGTGTTCGTCCGCGCGCTCGACGCGGACGGTCAGCCCTACGAGGCGACCGTCCTGACACCCGCGGAGGTCGCCGAGATCACGGGCGTGCCGGCTCCCTAGGATGGCGAGCGTGGGCGCGCGCACCGTGCTGGTGGTCGACGACGAGCAGAGCATCCGCGAGCTCGTCGGAGGCTACCTGCGTCGCGAGGGCTACGACGTGGTCCCCGCCGCCTCCGGCGAGGAGGCCCTGGACGTCCTGCGCGGACGGGCGGTCGACCTCGTGATCCTCGACGTGCGGCTCCCGGGGATCGACGGCCTCGAGACCCTGCGTCGCGTGCGCCGCGGCTCGTCGGTGCCCGTGCTGCTGCTCACCGCGCGCGCGGAGGAGCCCGACCGCATCGTCGGGCTGGAGCTCGGGGCCGACGACTACGTGACCAAGCCGTTCAGCCCGCGCGAGGTGGTGGCGAGGGTCCGCGCGATCCTGCGCCGGCGCGACGGGTCGCTCAATGACGACCACGTCGCGGTGGGCGCCGTCCGCATCGATCCGGGTGGCCGCGAGGTGACCGTCGACGGCGCGCCGACCACGCTCACGGCGCTCGAGTTCGACCTGCTCGCGGCGCTCGCCTCGGCGCCCGGGCGGGTCTTCACTCGCCGCCAGCTCATCGAGCGCGTGTGGGGGTGGGACTTCTACGGCGACGAGCGCATCGTCGACGTCCACATCCGCAAGCTCCGGGCCGCGCTCCGGGACCCGGGGGACGCTCCCCGCATCGTGCTCACGGTCCGCGGCGTCGGCTACAAGCTGGCCGCGCCATGAGCACGCTGCGCCGCCGGCTGCTCGCGTCCCACCTCGTCGTGGCGGCGGTCGGGGTCCTCGCGCTCGTCGCGGTGGGCCTCGCCGTGGGCGGCGTCGCGGTCCAGCGCCGCATGGGGACCACCCACGGGTCCATGATGCGCGCCGCCGAGGCGCAGCAGGCCTTCGCCGATGCGCTGCCGCTCGCGCTCGGGTGGGGCGCCGCGGCGGGCATCGTCGCCGCGGCCATCGCGGCGCTGTGGGCCTCGCGCCGCATCGCGGGGCCGCTCGCCGAGGTGCAGGAGGCGACGCGCGCGATCGCAGGCGGCGACTACACGCGACGCGTGCCGCGCCCGCCGGAGGCGGAGCTCGCCGGGGTCGCCGACGACGTCAACGCCCTCGCGGAACGCCTCGCCGACATGGAGGCGCGCCGCGCGCGGCTCATCGACGAGGTCACGCACGAGATGCGGACGCCGCTCACCACCATCGGCGGCACCATGGAGGGGCTGATCGACGGCGTGGTCGAGCCCGGCGCCGCGACCTACGAGCGTGTCGCGGCGGAGGCCGCGCGACTGCGGAGGCTCGCCGAGGACCTGTCGACGCTGTCGCGCGCGCAGGAGAGCACCCTCGCGCTCGCGCTCGCGGCCGTCGACCTCGCGACGCTCACCCGCGACGCCGCGGAGCGGTTGCGGCCCCAGTTCGAGCACCGGGGCGTCGGGCTCGCGGTCGACGCGCCCCGCCCGGTGCCCGTCACGGCGGACGCCGACCGCATCACGCAGGTGCTGGTCAACGTGCTCGGGAACGCGCTCGCGCACAGCCCACGCGGGTCCCAGGTGGCGGTCGCCGCCGCGCGCGACGCCGCCGGCGCCCTGGTGACGATCGCCGACCAGGGGTCGGGGATCGCCGGCGAGGACCTCGAGCGGGTGTTCGAGCGGTTCTTCCGCGGCGCCGACGCCTCGGACCGGCCCGGCCGCGGCATCGGCCTCACCATCGCCCGCTCGCTCGCGCGCGCCCACGGCGGCGACCTGACCGCGCGCTCCGCCGGTCCGGGTCGCGGCGCGACGTTCACCCTGACGCTCGGCGGCGACCGGCGACCGGTGACCGGTGACGCCGGAGCCGACGGCGCGCCTGTGGCCCATGTCACATGGCGAGCACGTTGTTCGCTAGGGTGACGGGCATGCTCCCGAGCGCAAGGATCGCGCGACCGGTCACGGTCGACGATGCTCAGGTGCGCGCGCTCGTCGACGACCAGTTCCCGCACCTCGCCGACCAGGAGGTCGGCCGCCGGTACACGCACGAGGACCACATCGCGGTCCGCATCGGCGACCGCTACGGCGCGCTCTTCCCGCGCTTCGCGCTCGACGACCCGCTGTTCGCGCGCGCGACCGACGTGCTCGCGCCGCACCTCGGGCGCTACTCGTTCCCGCTCAGCGCGCCGATCGCCACGGGCCTGCCGGGACACGGCTTCCCGTACCACTGGACGCTGGTCGAGTGGGTGTCGGCGTCGACGGCGGCGTTCGTGCCGCTCCATGCCTCGTCCGCGCGGGCGCTCGGGACGGCGCTGCGCGAGATCCACGTGGCGGCCCCCGAGGATGCCCCGCAGAACCCCGCGACCGCGCCCGGCCTCGGCGCCCTGCTGGCCGAGTGGGACCGCCTGCTCGTGTTCGCGTCGCTGCGCGGCGCCCCCGAGAACCGCGTCCTCGACGTCGAGTCCGTCGACTCGCTGTTCCGCGTGGGCGCCGTCGCGCCGGTCGACGTGCCGATCACCTGGACCCATGGCCGGCTCGAGCCGCGCTCGATCCAGTCGGACCGCGGCCAGTTCGCCGGGCTGCTCATCTGGCACCGGTTCGGCACGGGCGACCCCGCGGCGGACCTCGGCGGCGCCGCGACGGTGATCCCGCTCGACATGCGCGACGAGTTCTACGCCGGCTACGGCGAGGTGAGCACCGCGACCGCATGGCGCGCGCAGTCGTACCAGCTGTTCAGCGCGCTCCACCACATCGAGATCGACGATCCGTTCCTCGCGCGCATGGCGTGGGAGCGGCTCATCGAGCTCGGCCTGGCGCACGAGGCGTAGGACGATGCGCGGGCTCGCCTGCGCGGCGGCCTCCGCGGTCGGCGGCATCGTCGCGCTCGCGGCCTGCGCGGCGCCGTCCGACCAGGACGCGCAGCCCTGGGACGAGCCTGCGGACTACGTGTACGAGGCGACCATCACGGTGTTCGGCACCACCGCGGGCACGTGGCGCATCACGGTCGACGACCGGGCGGTCGCGGCCGCCGAGCCCCTCGACGAGCTCGCGGAGTACTCGGCGCACGACTACCAGCCGGCGCTCGAGGACTTCCCCACGCTCACCGGGCTCGTCGAGCTCTACAACCTCGGCGTCGCCGACGGCTACCGCGTGGCCGATCTCGAGCAGGCGGACGACGGCACGCCGCGGCGCCTCGAGCTCGACCCCGATGAGAACGCCATAGACGACGAGTACGCGATCGACGTCCTCGGCGTCGACGTCGGGTGACCCGGCCGGGCTGATAGCCGGTCAGGCCTCGTACGTGGGACAGTAGGCCGCATGGACATCTTCGAGACCCCGCTCCCCGGAGTCGGCGTCCGCTACGAGTTCACGGCCGAGGGCGGCGACCACGTCGGCGTGGTCGTGCGCCGCGACGGCAAGCGCGACATCGCGCTGTACGACCGCGACGACCCGGACTCGTGCCGCGGCACGGTCGAGCTCTCCGAGGGCGACGCCGGCAAGATGGCGGAGCTGCTGGGCGGCTCGAACATCATCGCGCGGCTCGAGGACCTCCGTCACACCATCGTGGGGCTCGCGATCGAGTGGGTGACGATGCCCGCGAGGGGCGGCCTGGTCGGGCGCCCGCTCGCCGAGGGCCGCATCCGCACCGTGACCTCGGCCTCGGTGGTCGCGGTCATCCGCGGCGACCAGGGCATCCCCGGCATCGAGCCGTCCTTCATCTTCGAGCCGGGCGACACGGTCCTGGTCATGGGCTCCGACGAGGCCGTCGACCGCGCGGCCGCGATCCTCACAGGCTGACCGATGCTCGCCGCGACCGCACCCCTGCCGGGCCTGCGCGTCGAGCTGGTGAGCGCCCACGCGAGCGAGACCTCGGTGGTCCTCATCGAGCTGGGGATCGTCTTCATCGTCCTGGCGCTGCTGGGCCGGCTCGCCAACCGCATCGGCATCCCCTCGATCCCCCTGTACCTGCTGGCCGGCCTGGTCATGGGCGAGGGCGGCTTCATCCCGATCGACGCGGGCGAGGAGTTCCTGTCGATCGGCGCGCAGATCGGCGTGGTGCTGCTCCTGCTGCTGCTCGGCCTCGAGTACTCGCCCGACGACCTCAAGGTCGGCATGCGCACCACGTGGAAGGCGGGCATCCTCGACCTCGTCCTCAACGCGACGCCGGGCTTCATCGTCGCGCAGCTGCTCGGCTGGTCGCTCCAGGCCTCCGTGCTGCTCGCGGGCGTCACGTACATCTCGAGCTCCGGGATCATCGCGCGGCTGCTCGACGACTTCGACCGGCTCGCGAACCGCGAGACTCCCGTGATCCTCAGCCTGCTGGTGATGGAGGACATCGCGATGGCGGTGTTCCTCCCGCTGCTCGCGGTCATGCTCGTCGGCGCGACCTTCGTCCAGGGAGCGATCGCGGCCGGCATCGCGATCGCGATCGTGGCGGTCGCCTTCATGCTCGCGGTGCGCTTCTCCAAGCACGTCTCCGCCGTGGTGCACTCGCACTCGCGCGAGCTCCTGCTGCTCGGCGTGCTGGGCCTCGCGTTCCTGGTCGCCGGCCTGGCCGAGGCGGTCCAGGTGTCGGCCGCCGTCGGCGCGTTCCTGCTCGGGCTCACCCTCTCGGGCAACGTGGCCGACCAGATCCGCGGCCTCATGCCCCCGCTGCGCGACGTCTTCGGCGGCATCTTCTTCGTGTTCTTCGGCATCGGGATCGACCCGCGCGACCTCGGCCCGGTGCTGCTCCCGGCGCTCGCCCTCGCGCTCGTCACGGCGGTGACCAAGATCGGCACGGGCGTGTGGGCGGCGAAGCGCGCCGGCATCGGCCCGAAGGGCCAGTGGCGCACGGGGCTCTCGCTGGTGCCGCGCGGCGAGTTCTCGATCGTCATCGCCGGGCTCGGCGTCGCCGCCGGCGCGCAGCCGCTCCTGGGCCCGCTCGCCGCCGCCTACGTGCTCGCCCTCGCGGTCGCCGGCTCGATCCTCATGCGCTTCGCCGACCGCATCCCGTCCCCGCTCAAGGCCCCCGTCCGGGACGGCTCCGCCCGTGTGAGACGATGAGCCGTCGTTCCCGGACAGGCGCTCCGCCCCGGGGACGATGCGCCGGCCACGTCGCGCAGTTGGCGTGGCTTCCGCGCGAGGACGCGCGCGATCTCAGCCTGTGAGGTTCCGTCATGCTCTCCCCGTATCGAGGCATCCTCGCGCTCCCCGGAGCGCGTGCGTTCACCGCCTGGGGCCTCGTCGCGCGCATGCAGATGGGGCTCACGGGCCTGTCGACGTTCCTGCTCGTGCAGATCGAGTACGGGCGCTACGAGTACGGCGGCATCGTTCTCGCCGCGATCGCGCTGTCCTTCGCGGCGATCTCGCCCCAGGTCGGCAGGCTGACCGACGCGTACGGGCAGTCGCGCGTGCTGCGGGTCGGCTTCGCCGTCGCGATCGTGGGCCGCGTCGCGATGATCGCCGCCGCGCTCACCCACCAGCCGCTGTGGGTCCTGCTCCTGCTCACGCCCCTGTTCGCGGCGGGCGGCACGCAGTCGACGCACACGCGCGCCCGCTGGACCCACATCGTCCCGGACAAGGACGCGCTCAACACGGCGTTCTCGCTCGAGTCCTCGCTCGAGGAGGTGCTCTTCATCGTCGGTCCGGCGCTCGCCACGATCCTCGCGACGCAGGTCGCCTCCTGGGTGCCGAGCGTGCTCGCGGTCACCACCCTCGCGATCGGCGGCTACGCGTTCCTCGCGCTGACCGCGACGGAGCCGCCGGCGCGGAGGGACGATGCGCGGCGCCGCCAAGCCGCGCACGATCACGGTCGCGCGCTCGTCATCGACGGGACGCTCGAGCGGGTGGGCCTGCCGCCGCGGCCGCGCGGGCTGCGCCGGTACCGCGGGGCGCTGCGCGGGCATCTGCTCGTCACCACCCCGGCGCTGGTGATCACGACCGCGATCTTCGCGACGCAGGGCGCGATGTTCGCCTCGGTCGACGCCGCCACGGTCGCGTTCGCGGAGGAGCTGGGCCACAAGGAGAAGGCCGGCCTCGTGCTCGCGGTGTGGGCGGTCGGATCGCTCGTGGGCGGCCTCGCCTACGGTTCGCGCGTGTGGTCGCTCACGCTCGCCTCGCGCATGCTCTGGGGCGTGACCATCACGGGCGTGGGCGCGGTGTCGTTCATGTTCGCGCCCGGGCTGGTCGCGCTGGGCACGCTGATGTTCCTCACGGGCCTCGCCATCGCGCCGACGATGGCGGTCGGGGACGGCGTCACGCATGCGCTCGTGCCCCGCTCGCGCCTCACCGAGGGGATGACGTGGACCCGCACCGGCATGGACCTTGGCGTCGCCGCGGGTGCGTGGACGGTGGGCGCGGTGATCGATCGCGTGGGTGCCGAGGGCGGGTTCCTCGTCACGGGGGCGGCCGGCGCGCTGGGCGTGGTGATCGCGCTCGCGTCGTGGCGCTACCTGCGGTCGCGTCGCGCCTACGAGGAGCAGGTGTCGCGCGACGCTGCGCTCCCCGTCCCCGCGTAGTCACCCGGGACCGCGGAGCGGGCCGATAATGGCCGCGTGATCAGAGACGCCGTCGCCGCCACCGATGCGGCCCGCATCGCCGAGATCTACGAGCACTACGTGCTCCACGACACGGCGACGTTCGAGACCGAGCCCGTCGAGGCCGACGAGATGTGGGGGCGCATCGACGGCATCCAGAAGCGCGGCCTGCCGTACCTGGTGGCCGAGGCTGACGGGCGCGTCGTGGGATACGCGTACGCCGGCCCGTACCGCGATCGCGCGGCCTACCGTCACACGCTGGAGTCGACGGTGTACCTCGACGCGGACGCGCGCCGCTCGGGCCTGGGCACCGCGCTGTACGGTGCGCTGCTCGACCGGCTCCGGACGCTCGAGGGTTCGGTCCACGCGCCGGTGCACTCGGTGATGGGTGTGGTCGCGCTGCCCCACCCGGGCTCGGTCGCGCTCCACGAACGGCTCGGCTTCCGCCACGTCGGCACCCTCACGGAGGCGGGCTACAAGTTCGACCGCTGGATCGACGTGGGCCTCTGGCAGCTCACGCTCTGAGCTCGAAGTAGCGGGCCGCGGCCGCGAGACGGCGTTGCCCGCGCGCCGTGATCCGGACCGTCCGATGGTCGACGACCGCACGTAGCCGCGCGATGGCACGGCGAGCCTCGGAGGGGTCACCCGTCCGTAGCGGCGAATGGCAGAGGTCGAGCAGCGTCTGAGCACGCGTGGTGGCAAGCCAGTCGCCCAGCTCGCCTCCGAAGACCAGGAGGATCGGCCCCTCGGTCGTCCTGGCGGGATCGGTGCCGAGCGGAGGCACATCCTTGATCCGCGTCTCGCGTCGTTGATGGAAGGTCACGGTGACACCGAGCGCATCGAGCGCGACGGGCCTCGTCTGCGCGGGGACGGTGACGTGCACCTCACCGCGCGGCGGCTCGCATGCGTGATGGATCGCGGCTGCGCTCAGCCCGCTGATGTAGGGCGCCCGGCGACCGAAGCGCGCGGCCGCCAGGAGCCACCCGACCTCGATCGCGTCCGGTTGCCAACCGGCCCCTGCTCCGTCGGGAACGCACACGAAGCGTCCGCGCGCCAGCGCGACGATGCGTCCCTCCGCGAGCCTGCGGCGCAGCCAGCGATCCGGAACCCCCACCGCGCGACGCACATCCGCGGTGCCGAAAAGCGGGAAGGCGCGCGGGGCCGCGTTCCCTGGGGTCCCGACGAGATCGACCCACCTCGCCTGCCGGCGGACTCCGTCGGCCGCCCGCCACCGCCGGAGCATCGTCTGTGGATCCCTGTCCCCGAGGTCCCCCGGCATCGCGCCCATCCGTGCCCTCCGCATCGTCCTCGCCCCACGCTGGATCGAGGCGACGCAGGAAGCGCGCGCGAGGACCGGACCGTGGAGCGTCGAACGGCCTCGGACGCCTGGGGACCACGCCCTCGGAGAGGATGAACCCCGTCGCACCCGACTCCTCCGCGAATTCATGCCGTTTGCGACGGACCGCCACCGACGCTTCGCGGCGCACGCGCCCGTCGCGATCTGCATGAATTCGCGGGCAGGTCGCACACGATCGGCGTCGCGATCCGCATGAATTCGCGGAGGTGTGCGGGGCGACTTACGCCATACCCTGGTGCCGCCCGCGCTGGGCGGGGGTAGACCGGTGGCCATGGCACGACTTGCGTGGTTCGAGATCCCCGCTACCGACCTGGCGCGCGCAACCGCGTTCTACGAGTCCCTGCTCGGTGTCTCGCTGATCCCGGAAGACATCGGGGACGGGAGGCCCAAGGCGCTCATCCCGGATGGCGACGTCATGATCGGTGCCATCGCCGCGGGCCCCGACTGGACTCCCTCGAGCGCTGGCGCCGTGCTCTACCTCGACGGCGGTGCGGACCTGCAGCCGATGCTTGACCGCGCCGTCGCTGCCGGCGGCGCTGTCGTCGAGCCGAAGCAGCCCGTCGATGCCACATCGGGCTTCTGGGCACGCTTCCAGGACACCGAGGGCAACATCGTGGGCGTGCTGTCGCCCGGCTGAACGGCCATGCTTGCGCCGGGGTGCGCGTGCCGCCACACTGGGGCCCGAGCCTGTGAGGGAGGCCCTGATGATCCGCGAGCCCCGACGCGATGATGCCGGCTTCACCATGGTGGAGCTGCTCGTGGTGATGCTGATCATCGGCGTGCTCGCCGCGATCGCCATCCCCATGTACCTCAACCAGACCAGGCAGGCGCACGACGCCGCCGCGCGGTCCGACGCCATGAGCCTCGGCGTCGAGATCCGGGCCGCGTACTCCCAGGACCCGGTGACGCTGGTCGAGCTCGTGGCAGGCAACTACGAGATCAACGGAGACGTCGCCTTCCCCGCCTCGCCCGGCGTCGTCTTCGAGACGTGGGTGCCCGGCGACGAGGACGCGTGGTGCGTCCAGCTGAGCCACCCGGGGGGCGACGTGTCCCGCAGCCCCGGCGTGCGCTTCGACGGCACCGACGGCTACGTCGAGGACTCCGCCTGCGCGACACCGTAGGCTCCGAGCACGGCGACGGCCCGGCCCCCTGAGGGGACCGGGCCGCGCGGCCAGGGACGATGCGCTACGCGCGCACCGCCGCCGTGGCCGCCATCATGTGCTCGAGCGACGCGGTGGTCTCCGCGTACGCGCGGGTCTTGAGACCGCAGTCCGGGTTGACCCACAGCTGCTTGCCCGGGATCGAGCTCTTCGCGAGCGCGAGCAGCTCGGTGATCTCCTCGGTCGACGGCACGCGCGGCGAGTGGATGTCCCAGACGCCGGGCCCGATCTGCCGCTCGTAGCCGTGCTGCTGGATGGCCGGGAGGACCTCCATACGGGAGCGCGCCGCCTCGATCGAGGTGACGTCGGCGTTGAGGCCGTCGATCGCGTCGATGATCTCGCCGAACTCCGAGTAGCACAGGTGCGTGTGGACCTGCGTGTCGTCCTGCGCGCCCGAGGTGGCGAGGCGGAACGAGTTGACCGACCACTCGAGGTACGCCGCCTGATCCGCCTTCTTCAGCGGGAGCAGCTCGCGCAGCGCGGGCTCGTCGACCTGGATGATGCCGATGCCCGCGGCCTCGAGGTCGCGGATCTCGTCGCGCAGGGCGAGCGCGACCTGGTTGGCGGTGACGCCGAGCGGCTGGTCGTCGCGCACGAACGACCACGCGAGGATGGTCACCGGACCGGTGAGCATGCCCTTCATGGGCTTCGCGGTGAGCGACTGCGCATAGGCGGACCAGCGCACCGTCATGGGCTCGGGCCGGGTGACATCGCCCCACAGGATCGACGGGCGGGTGCACCGCGAGCCGTACGACTGGACCCAGCCGTTGACCGTGACGTCGAAGCCGTCGAGCAGCTCGGCGAAGTACTGGACCATGTCGTTGCGCTCGGCCTCGCCGTGCACGAGGACGTCGAGGCCCAGGTCCTCCTGGAGCTTCACGACAGAGGCGATCTCGGCCTTCATGGCCTCCTCGTACGCCGCGTCGTCGATCTGGCCCTTCGCCCACGCGGCGCGCGCCTTGCGGATGTCCGGCGTCTGCGGGAACGAGCCGATGGTGGTGGTCGCGAGCTCGGGAAGCCCGAAGCGGGCGTCCTGCGCCGCAGCACGCACCGCGTACGCCGGCCGGTCGAGGTCGCCGGGCGTCACGGCCGCGAGCGCCTCGCGGACGTCCGCCTTGTTGGTGCCCGGGTGCGCCTTGCGCGAGGCGAGCGCGGCGCGGGTCGCGGCGAACGCATCGGCCGCCGCCGCCTCGCCCTCCGCGCGCGCCGTCGCGAGCGTCACGACCTCGCCGACCTTCTGGTCCGCGAAGGCGAGCCACGACAGCAGCTCGGCACCGAGGTGCTCCTCGCCGTCGAGCGTGTGCGGCACGTGGAACAGCGACGTCGAGCTCGACACGGCGACCGTGGCGCCGAGCGCCTCGATCTCGGCCGCCTTGCGCAGCGCGGAGTCGAGGTCGGTGCGCCAGATGTTGTGGCCGTCGACCACGCCGGCCACGACCGTCACGCCGGCGAGATCCGTGCCCGACGGCACCGCGCCGCGGACCAGGTCCACGCCGATGGCCTCGACGCCGGAGCCCTTGAGGACAGGCAGGGCGTCATCGAGCGAGTTGTAGGGCGCGGCGACGAACAGCGCGGGGCGGTTCGCGAGCGCGGCGAGCGAGCCGTAGACCGTGGCCGCGTTCGCCAGGACCTCGTCACGGGGGGCGTCGATGTCGGCGACCAGGATCGGCTCGTCGATCTGGACCCACGGCGCGCCGGCCGCCTTGAAGGCCTCGAGGAGGTTGCCGTAGACCTCGAGCACATCCGCGAGGCGCTCGATCGGGCGGAAGCCCTCGGGAGCCTCGTCGCTCGCCTTCGCGAGGTAGAGGAACGTGAGCGGGCCCGTGATGACGGGGCGCGTGACGTAGCCCGCCTCGCGCGCCTCGACGAACTCGTCGACCCAACGGGTGCTGGAGAGCGCGAACGCGGTCTCGGGGCCGATCTCGGGCACCAGGTAGTGGTAGTTCGAGTCGAACCACTTGGTCATCTCGAGCGGGGCCTTGTCGCCCACGCCGCGGGCGATGGTCGAGTAGCCCGCGAGGTCGACGGAGCCGTCGGCGGCGCGCAGGTCCGCGAAACGGGTCGGCACGGCGCCGAGGGTGACGGCCGCGTCGAGCACGTGGTCGTAGAACGAGAAGTTGCTCGGGATCGAGGCGTCGTCCTTGCCCAGGCCAAGCTCCGCGAGGCGGGCGAGGTTCGCGAGGCGCAGCTCCTGGGCTGCGGCCTCGAGCTCGGCGGCGGAGGTCGCGCCCTTCCAGAACGACTCGAGGGCCTTCTTCAGCTCTCGCATTCGGCCGATGCGCGGGTACCCCAGGATGGTGCCGCCGGGGAAGGCGGGCGCAGGGACACGGACGGAGTTCTGCTCAGTCATGGTTCCTCATAGAGGCTTGGTGCGCGGCGGGCTCGCCATTGCGCTTGGTCGACGCGGATCGCGCCGAGTTGCGCCGATAGATTACCCCGCGATGACGGCGTCCGCTAGGGGGCATGTCCAAGAAATGGACGGCGCGTCCCACTTGGTGGACGCGTGTCGAGCAGTGACGGCGCCGCTCAGGCGTCGCGCATGTCGACGACGGCGATGGTCGCCCCGGTGCGGCTCACGCGCTCGCCCCGCCCCGTGATCTCCATGCCCAGCCTCCGGTAGAGCGCGATGTTGCCCTCCTCCGCCGCCCTGACGGTGCAGGCGAGGCCAGGCATGCCGGCGAGCAGCGCATCGTCCCGGAGCGCGCGCACCAGCGCGGCCGCGAGGCCCCTGCCGCGCGCGGCGGGCTCCACCCCCAGGCGCCCGAAGTACCGGTAGCCGTCGGGAGCCGGGTGGTGCTTGGCGACGGCGACGATGCTCCCGTCGAGCCGCGCCACGGCCAGCCGCGTCCCCGCGGCCAGCTCCTCGCGCAGCGTCGCGGGCGTCTCGAGCATGACGCCCGCGGTCTCGCCCTTCGCGGTGTACTCGTCGAACGCGCGATGCATGGCCGCCATGGCCTCGTCGGCGGCGTCGGGACCGGCGTCGAGGTCGATCTCGAGGAGGTCGACCCACACGGTCACTCCGTGCCGGGCGCCTGCTCGAGCACGACGGGCACGCCGGCCTCGATGGTGCGGGACACCGTGCAGGACTTCTCGTGCGACGAGCGCAGCGCGGCGCCGATGCGCTTGCGCGCGGCGTCGCCGTCCTCGCCCTCCGGGAACGCGAGGTCGAACAGCACGCGGATGTCCTCGAGGATGTTCGCGCCGTCCTCCGTGACGTACTCGGCGGACGCGGTCACGTCGAAGCGCTCGGGCTCGGAGCGACGCGAAGTCATCACGTCGACATCGATGGCCGAGCAGCCCGCGATCGCCGCGAGCAGCAGCTCCACCGGCGAGAGCAGCCCCTCGCCGCGGCCGAAGCGCAGGGTGTCGCCCTGGGCGTTGGTCGCGACGTAGACGCGCTCCGACTCACGGGACAGCTGGACGGTGCGGGGCGACGAGGTACGGGTCATGCACCGATGGTCGCACGCCGCGGAGCAGCGTCAGGACCGCGTCAGTCCCGCACGAGCCCCATCGCGTCGACCAGCTCGAGCGCGGCACGATGCTGGTTGAACGTGATGATGTGGATGCCGGGGGCGCCCGCGTCCAGGAGGTCGCGCGACAGACGGGCGGCATGCGCCACCCCCACGGCGCGCGCCTCGTCGTCGTCGCGCGCAGCCTCGAGCCCGGCGAACAGCTCGGACGGGATGCGCACCTCCGTGAGCTGCTCGGCGCGGATCGCCCGACGCTCGCTCACGAGCGGCATGACCTCGGGGATCACGGGCAGGTGGATCCCCTGCGCGCGCGCATCGGTCACCAGCGACGTGAACTGGCGCACCTCGTAGAACACCTGGGTGATCGCGAAGTCCGCGCCCGCGTCCTGCTTGGCGCGGAACACGTCGAGGCCCATCTGGCGGTACTGCGGCACCACGTGCTGCGCGGGGAAGGCCGTGACACCGACGCTGAGATCGTCGATCCCGTGCGCGTGCGCGACCTCGCGGAGGAGCGCGACCAGGTCCGACGCGTACAGCAGCCCCTCGGGGTGGGGTCGCCAGTCGGTCTGCCCCTGCGGCGGGTCGCCCCGCAGCGCGAGGAAGTCCCGCACGCCGTCCTCGAGGTACGCCTCGATCACCTCGATAAGCTCGGCCCGCGACTGGTCGACGCACGTGAGGTGGGCCAGCGGGGGCACGGTGTGCTCGACCGCGAGGCGATGCACCACGCCGCGCGAGGCCCCGCGCGTGGTGCCGGAGGCGCCGTACGTGATCGACATGAAGTCCGGACGGGTCGCGGCGAGCGCCCGCATCGTCTCCTCGAGGGTCGACTCGGCGGCGGGGGTGCGCGGCGGGAACAGCTCGTAGGAGAGCGTGGGCCGCGGCTGGGCGAGGACGTCACGGATGGTCATGGCGCGCTCACGATACCCGGCGCGATGCGTCCCTTCCATCCCCGAGGCGCACAGCACCGTGAAGCCCGGTTCTTGTCCACAAGTGCCACAATGTCGCGCGCCGAGCGTCGCATCGTCCCGCCAGACTGGACCTATGACGGCCATGAACGACGCCACTGCCCGGTGCTTCGGCGCGGGGGATCCGCTGTACGAGCGCTACCACGACGAGGAGTGGGGGCACCCGGTCCACGGCGACGCGGCGCTGCTCGAGCGCATCGTCCTCGAGGGGGCGCAGTCCGGGCTCGCCTGGATCACCATCCTGCGCAAGCGCGAGGGGTACAGGGAGGTGTTCGACGGCTTCGAGCCGGCGGCGGTGGCCGCGTTCACCGACGCGGACGTCGCACGCCTCATGGACGATGCGCGCATCGTGCGCAACCGCCGCAAGATCGAGTCCGCCATCACGAATGCGCGTGCGACGGTCGCGCTCGCCGAGGCGGGCACCTCGCTCGACTCGCTGTTCTGGTCGTTCGTGCCCGAGCCGCGCGTCGCCGCGCCCGTCAGCTGGGACGACGTCCCCGCCTCGACGCCCGAGTCGATCGCGCTGGCGAAGGCGCTCAAGAAGGCCGGCTTCGTGTTCGTGGGCCCGACGACGATGTACGCGGCCATGCAGGCCTGCGGGCTGGTGGACGACCACATCGCGGGATGCGTCGCCGCACGCGCGTAGCGCGTTGTCCACATTTGTATCCACTTGATGTGGATATGTCCGGCTTGATGCCGCCGCGCGCGGGCGACCTCAGCAGTAGGCGCGGCGGTGACGCTCGACGGCGTCGGTGAGGAGCGCCTCGACGATGCGCTTGTCGGCCGGGAGCCACGGCACGTCGCGCCAGGCGCCGGGCTCGAGCCAGCGCAGCTCGTCGTGGTCCTCGAGCGGCCTCGGCTCGACGGCGGCGCCGTCGGCCCCCGGCAGGATCCTCGCCCACCACACGCGCATCACCAGGCGGTCGACGTCGGCGTCGCCCGGACGCAGCATCCACACGGGGCAGTCGCACGAGGCCTCGACGCCCTGGCCGTCGTCGGGCCCCACGAGCTCGTCGCCGATCTCGATCTCGACGCCCAGCTCCTCGCGGATCTCGCGTCGCAGCGCGGCCTCCGCGGTCTCGCCGCGCTCGACCTTGCCGCCGGCGAACTCCCACAGCCCCGCGAGCGCGGACGGCGCGCTGCGGCGGGCCGCGAGCAGCTGCCGAGGGGCGTCGAGCGAATCGGTGATCGCCGCCGCCACCACCAGCCGCGTGTTGACTCCCATGGCCCGGACCGTCGCCTACGCGATCGTCGCCGCGTACGCCTCGGCGTCGAGCAGGTCGGTCGCGGTCTCCGAGAGCTCGACCTTGAAGATCCAGCCGTCGCCGTACGCGTCCGAATTGACGGTCTCGGGCGCACCCTCGAGCGCCTCGTTGACCGCGGTGACGGTGCCGGACACCGGCGAGTAGAGCTCGCTCACGGCCTTGGTCGACTCGAGCTCGCCGCAGACCTCGCCAGCGATGACGGTGTCGCCCACGCGCGGCGCCTCGACGTAGACGATGTCGCCCAGCGCCGCCGCCGCGTGCTCGGTGATGCCCACCGTGACCTCGGCGCCCGCGTCGGGCTCACCCGAGACCCACTCGTGCTCCGCGGAGTACGCGAGCTCGTCGGGAACGTTCGACATGACAACCCCTCTCGGGTCGGGTCTATGAAGATCTGGGACGAGCCTACGAGGCCCGCGAGTAGAACGGTAGCGCCGTCACGGTCATGTCCTCGCGCCGCCCGCGCACATCGATGCCGACCACCGTGCCCGGCTCCGCCAGCGACGCGGGGACGTAGGCCATCGCGATGGGCCGGCCCAGCGTGGGCGACGGTGCGCCCGACGTGACCTCGCCCACGGCGGCGCCCGCATCGTCCAGCACCGCGTAGCCGGTGCGAGCCGCCCGGCGGCCGTCGCCCACCAGCCCGACGAGCACACGCGCGGGACCCTCGACCTTGGCCTTGAGCAGCGCGTCGCGGCCCACGAAGTCGCCGCGCGGCTTCGCGGCCGTGCCGAGCACCACGATGCGGCCGAGTCCCGCGTCGAACGGGGTCGTGGCGCGCGTGAGCTCCTGGCCGTAGAGCGGCATACCCGCCTCGAGGCGCAGCGTGTCCCGCGAGGACAGCCCGCACGGGACGATGCCGTCCTCGGCTCCCGCCTCGAGCGCGAGCTCCCACACGGCCGCGGCCTCGTCCGCGCCGACGAACAGCTCGAAGCCGTCCTCGCCGGTGTAGCCGGTGCGCGCCGCGAACGCGTGGATGTCGCCCCGGAGCAGGACGTTCGCGGCCGAGTAGTAGCGCATCGCCCGGATGTCGTCGTCGCCGCGCACGCACATGCGAGCGACGATGCCCTCGGCGAGCGGCCCCTGGACGGCGATGAGCGCGATGGCGGCGGAGATGTCCTCGACCGTCGCGTCGAACCCCGCGACGCGCGCGTCGAGCTCGGCGACCACCGTGTCCTTGTTGGACGCGTTCGCGACGATCACGAAGTGATCGTGGTCGCGCCGGTAGACGATGAGGTCGTCGATCACCCCGCCCTCGGGCGTGCAGATCATCGTGTACCTCGCGCCGGCGAGGGCGACCGCGGACATGCGGCCCACGAGCGCGAAGTCGAGGAACGCCGCGGCCCCCTCGCCGCGGACGGCGATCTCGCCCATGTGCGAGAGATCGAAGAGCCCGGCGCCGGTGCGCACCGCTGTGTGCTCCGCGATGTCCCCGGTGTACCTCACGGGCATCTCCCAGCCGGCGAACGGCACGAGGGTCGCGCCGAGCGCGACGTGCTGGTCATGCAGGGGGGAGCGCAGGGAGGCGTCGGACATGCCCCTCAGCGTAGCCGCGCGTCGACGGGCGCTACAGCAGCGTGACGGCGACCGCCGTGGCCGCGGCGACGGCGGCGAGCGAGGCGCCCACGAGCACGGCGACCCGGCGCTTGCGCGACCGCGCGCCCGCCTCGCGACGCCGCTCCCGGCCGGCCGCGTCGAGCACCTGCGGCGCGTGACCGCCCTCGTCGACGCGCGGGGGCTCGGGCCACACGCCCGCGCCCGCGGCGCTCTGGGTGTGGCGGATCCGCGGGTAGTAGTGCTGCGGCTCGCCGCCGAACCGCCCGGGCAGGTGCGCGCCGCCCTCGGCGGAGGGCGCCGCGAGATCCGCCGGCGGGCGCAGGGTCGGATCCTCGCCGCGTGCGCGCGGGCGGCGACGCGGCGCCACCGTGTCGCTCACATCGGCGGGTCCGCCGCTCGTCTCCGTCGCCGGCTGCGTCTGGGGCTGGGTCGCGCTCTCGGCGATGCGCCGGCGCGACAGCCGCGTGGAGTCGCCGCGGCGGCGCTGGGCGAGCTCCGTCGCGTCGTCCGGCTCGTCCGCCACGGGAGGCGCCGGGTCGCGCGCGGCGCGCCGCGCGGACAGCCGGGTCTCGTCGTCCGTCACGGCCGGCCCCGCCTGCGTGCGCTCGGCGTGGTGTCCTCGCGGTCCACCTCGCCCCACGCGGGCCACGGCGAGGCGTCCGCGCCGAACG
The DNA here is from genome assembly GCF_000971395.1 of Demequina iriomotensis. Taxonomy (GTDB): domain Bacteria; phylum Actinomycetota; class Actinomycetes; order Actinomycetales; family Demequinaceae; genus Demequina; species Demequina iriomotensis. The sequence continues at coordinate 51,020 of NZ_BBME01000018.1, forward strand.
TCGTGGTGGACGTGGCGTCCGCGACGACCACGGTGACGTTGTCCCGCGCGCCGCGACCCACGGCGAGCTCGACGAGGGCCGCCGCCGCGGTGGCGGGCTCGCCGACCATCGCCGCGAGCTCGCCGATCTCGTGGTCCTCGACCTCCTTCATGAGGCCGTCGCTCGCGACGATGATGCGCCGCCCGGGCGTCTGCGGCACCAGCCACGCGTCCATGAGCGGGATGTCGTCCCCGATCGCGCGCGTGAGCAGGTTCCGGTCGGGATGGACCAGCGCCTCCTCCGGCGTGATCCGCCCCGCGTCCACGAGCTCCTGGACGTGCGAGTGGTCGACGCTCACCTGGTGCAGGACCCCGCCGTCGAGCGCATAGGTCCGGGAGTCCCCGACGTTGAGGACCATCCACCACGGGCTGCCGTCGTGCATGACGGCGACGGCGCCCGTGAGCGTGGTGCCGGAGGCCGCCCCGACCTGGGCCTGGACCCGCGCGACCAGGCGGCGCGCCTCGAGATGCGCGCGGTCGACGTCGGCCGGCACCACGGCGGGGGCGCCGATGAGCGGGTGGAACGCGGCCATGGCCGCCGCGGCCGCCTCGGCGCCGGCGAGGTGGCCTCCCATGCCGTCCGCGACCACGAACACCGGCGCCTCGGCGATGAAGGCGTCCTCGTTGCGCGCGCGCCCCCCGACGGCGGTCGCTCCGCCGCCATGGACCTGAGGCGCGCCGCCGCTCACGCGCCGCCCCGGCGTCGGATGTCGACCTCGACGTCGCCCAGGATCAACCGGCCCGTGACCGGGGTGGGAACGCCGTCCGGCACCTGGGTCTCGTGGCCCGTGGCATCGACGAGGTACGTGCCGTTGGTCGATCCGAGGTCCTCGACCCACCAGGTCCCGCGGGTGAGCTCGAGGCGCGCATGCGTCTTCGACACCGTGCGCGTCGAGTCGACGAGGTCGAGGCGGCGCGTCCCGTCGATCGGCGGGAGCCCGCCGCTGCGTCCCACCAGCACGGCCTCGGCGTCGAAGCCGTAGACGCCGCCCTCCGACGTGACGAGCTCCCACGCCTCGCGCTGGCGCGCGGAGACCTGCGTCCTGTCGTCGGGGTGGTCGTCCGCCGTGTGCGGGGCGGGGGCCACGGGCTCGTGCGCGACGGGCTCCGCCGGCGCGGCCGCGACCGGCGGGGGCGGGAGGATGATCGGGGCCGCCGGGGCGGAGGGCTCGGCCGCGGGCTCGGGGGAGAGCGTCGGCTCGGGATCCGGCTCGAAGCCCGGCTCGACGTCCGGCGCGGGCGCCGTCGGAGGCGCGGGTACCGGGGCGACGGGCATCGCGAAGGACGGCACGGCCGACGGCGCCTCGGGAGGGGCGGCCGCGCCTCCGCGCAGGTACGGGCTGATCGGCAGGGTCGGCGTGGGCTCGACGTAGACCGGGGCGGCCGGCGGCGGCACGTCGACCGCGGGCTCGGGCTCGGGCTCGGGCTCGGGCTCGGGCGCAGCCTGCTGCTGAGGCACCGGCTCGGTGTCGGGCTCCGCCGGGACGTCGAGCGCGTCGGGCAGCTCGGCGGCCACCGCGAGGAAGGCGGGCGGGGTCTCGGGATCCGGCGCGTCCGCCGCGACGGGCGCCTCCGGGGACGCCTGGACCTCGGGCACGGCGCCGGTCTCGGCGGCCGCGGCGTTCCAGGCGCGCTCCTCGGCGGAACGGTCGAGCACCTCCGGCGCGAGCGACGCGAAGGGCGAGACCCGCGCCGGGCGGTCGGCCTCCGACGCGGGCACGGCCTCCGGCTCCGGCCCGGGCTCGGGCTGAGGCGCGGGCTCCGGCACGGCCTCCGGCTCCGGCGCGGCCTCCGCATCCTTGAGCCGGGGGTAGCCGTCGGTGCCGGTGAACGGCTCGACGGGGTACATGTCGTCGACGTTCGCCGGCTCCTGGGGCGCATGAGCCCACAGCACCGAGGCGGGCGACGCTCCCCAGATCGCCTGGGGCGCCTGCGCCTCGGGCTCGGATTCGCCGGCGGCGTCGCCCGCGGCACCCGCGCCGCGCGGCGCCTCGTCGGCCCACGAGGGAGCCGCATCCCCGGCATCGTCCCGCGCGACCGGGCGTGCCGACGCGGACGCGACGGGCACGAGCCCGCCGCCCCAGCCGACGATCGCGGCCCAGACGGCCGGCGCGATCGCGGCGACCACGGGAAGCGCGCCCGGAAGCGAGTGATCGAGCCCGAAGCGGTGGGTCTGGACGATCCACATGGCCCAGGCGACCGCGGCGGCGACCGCCGCGACGCCGAGGCCCACGAGCCCGACCGTCGCGTTCGAGATCAGGAACGCGCACACGAGCCAGGTGAGGTAGCCGAGCGCGGCGATCGCCCGCGCGACGACGGTGCCGACCACGGAGGACTGCGTGAGGTGGGCGAGGACCGCGTAGCGGACCACCGGGATCCACGCGAGGGCCGGGCGGGCGCCGACCTTCCGGTACACCGCGCCCAGCGCGAGCCCCATCCACACGATCCCGATCGCGAGCGCGCCGAGCAGGACGCCCGCGATCCACGCGGGCGCGACCCCGACCGTGGTCACCTCGCCCGTGACGTCCGTGACGACGCCTCCGATCATGCTCGCGCTCCTTCCCTCAGCCGTGTCATCGTCGTCTCCTCGTCGATGAGGAGCCACCGCGCGGCGGCACGGTCCGCCAACGCTCGTCGCTGTGCTCGCGCCTCGCATCGGCCCGCGCTCCGGAGCCGCGCCCCAGCAGCGAGCGGGTCGACAGGCGCGAGGCGAGCCTACGCCACGCGCTCCGTCGCGCCCGCAGCTCCGCGCGGTCGCGCGCGAGAAGGTCCCAGACGAGCCGCGCATCGTCCTGCTCGACCCCCTCCGACGTGAACGTCGCGCGGTCAGCGAGCGCCGCGAGCGCGACGCCGTGGGTGGTGCCGTACGCCTGGGCGAGCTCGTGACGCGTGGCGAGCGGCATGGGGTCGAGCCCCGTGTCGAGGCCGAGGTCGACGTACTCGTCCCACCCTCCCTCGGCGACCGCCCGGGCGGGGCCCCGACGACGACGACGACGCCTCGCCGCCTTGGCGATGAGCACACCGAGCACCGGGCCCAGCAGGAGCAGGAGGATGACGGCGCTCACCAGCACCGTCCGCACGGTGCCGGTGAACCACGGCAGGGCGTCGTCGAGCGCGGGCGCGACGTCGCCGCCGCCGCTGCGTCCCTTGAGCGCGGCGACGGCGTCCACCGGCTCGGCGCGGTCGGGGTCGGTCGCGGTGGGCAGCGCGGGGTCCGTCTCCGTCGCGATGCTCGGGGTCAGGGGCGCCGTGTGCTGCGGCGTGACGTCCACCGGGATCCACTCGCCGGCGGCCGAGCGCACCTCGGTCCACGCGCTGAGGTTGCGGCCGCGGCACACCTCGATGCACGTCTCGGGCGCCCAGCTCTGCGCATCGGTGTCGGCGATGCGCACGCCCACGACCACCCGCGCGGGGAAGCCCAGCTCCGCCGCGAGCAGCGCGACGGCGACGGAGAACTGCTCGTCGTCGCCGACGGCGGCCACCAGCTGAGCGTCGCTCGCCTCGGCGCCGAGCTCGGCCTCGCGCTCGAGGAGCGCGGTGAAGAGGCGATCGATGCGGTCGTAGGAGTGCCCGGCAGCGGAGGGCTCGAACGTGTAGTCGCCCAGGCCCTGGACCCACTGCGGACTGCCGTCGACCGTGAGCGCATGGCTGAGGTAGCCCCGCGCGCGCAGCCGCTCCACGAGCGTGGCGAGCCCGGCCCCGTCGCGCGTGACCCCCTGCGCCTCGACCCAGTCGCCGAGCGACGCCGGGATCAGCTCCGACGGCACTCCCGACCCGCCGGGGGAGGGACCCGCCGCGGCGAGCGAGGTGGCGACGGGCGCCGCCGCGGTGACGGCGAGCGCGTCGCCCGCGGCCACGCCGCCGTCGAGCGCGACCACCGCGGCGGCCGCCTCGGGCGCGTAGTAGAACGCGTCGGCGAGGGAGGCGGCTCGGGGGCCCGTGAGCCGCGCGCCGCCGAGCGCGCCCGGCAGGGGAGCCCAGGGGCCCTCGAGCCCCTCGATGGTCACCGTGAGGCTCACCTCCTCGGCGCCGTCGAGCGGCAGGCTCGACGGCACGCGCTGGAAGCGCAGGGGGGTGTAGCCGTCGGGCGCCACGGCCGTGTAGGCGCTCCCGTCGAAGAACGGCAGGGTCGCGATGCGCACCCGGTCCACCGGCCCGGTCGCGTCGGCCACGGTGAACAGCGGCGCGTCGTAGAGCGCGTCGGAGAACGATGCGCGGTAGGTGGTGAGCGGCGACACGGACCGGTCGACCACGAGCCGCGGGGTCACGGCGGTGCGCGCGACCTCGCGCGGCTGGGACTGGGCGACCGGCACCGCCACGGCGACCGCGGCGAGCAGCGCGACCACCAGCACGCCGGCGCCCAGCCCGAAGCGCCCGAGCGCGCGACCGGGCGCACGCACGCCGCGCACCCCGCCGCCCGCGCCGTGCAGCGCGACGTGGCGCAGGTCCGCCATCCGCCACAGCACCCAGCCGAGCGTCGCGCCCCACGCACCCAGGCCGATGAGGATCTCGCGGCTGAGGTCGCCCGCGACGCCGGGCAGCGCGTCGAGTCCCGTGCGTGCGGCGGGTCCGACGGCGACCGCGACCGCGAAGGCGGCGCCGCCTACGGCCACGGACAGCCCCCACCACCGTGCGCGGGTCCCGGCCCACACGATGCCGGCGGTGGTGACCGCGACCATCAGCAGCGGCACGGCGAGCGTCGCCTCGTAGTCGCCCAGCGGGACGGGCAGCGTGACGATGTCCTTCCAGCCGGTCACGGGCGCGCGCACGGCCTGGATCGCCGCCTTCACCAGCGACTCGGGGCCGCGCAGGGCGCCGGGGATCGCCACGAGGAGGGCCCCGCCCAGGTAGCCGACGCCGAGCAGCGTGAGGAGCAGCCCGGGCCCGCGGCGCGCGAGGAGCGTGAGCATGCTCGCGCCGAGGCCGATGACCGCGCCGACGAGCACCACGAGCCCGTAGCGCGCCGGGGCGGCGTCCGATGCGACGTACACGGGGCGCAGCGTGAGCACCACCGTCCCGGCCATCGCGAGCGCATAGAGGCATGCGCCCAGCAGCACCCGGGGCCGGACCGCGGCGCGCGTGGCGCGCTCCCGCGCCATCATCGGCGCGACGCTCCTCGGGCGAGCAGCTGGCGCAGGTCGTCGAGCACGCCGAGGCTCACCACCTCGATGCCGCCCAGCGCGTGCATCCGCGGCTCCTGCGCGGGCGCGCACACCACCGCCCCGACGGAGACGTCCGCCGGGAACCTCAGCGCCGCGGTGCGCAGCGCATCGTGCCCCAGCGCCGAGCCCGTGACGAGCACCGCGAGCGACGTGCCCTGGTCGTCCTCCGCGACCATGCGCGTGACCGTCGCGAGGTGCATCGCGGCGTCGCTCGACCCGATGCCCGCGAGGTCGTCGAGCAGCGCGCGCGGCGACCCGACGCGCAGCGCCCGCAGGGAGCGCACCGAGGCGCGCGCGAACTCGGGCACCTCGCCGCTCGCGACGGCGCGCACCTCGCGGCCGTCGCGGATCGCCCGGGTCCCGAGCGATCCGAGCGCGCTCACCGCCATCTCGAACTCGTCGTCGTCGCGGTAGGAGCCGCGGTCGACGTCGAGGACCAGCGTGAGCAGCGAGCGACGGGTCTCCTCGAACTGCCGGACCATGAGCGTCCCGGTCTTTGCCGTGGACTTCCAGTGGATGTGCCGCTGTGCGTCGCCGCGCTGGTACTCCCGCACGGCATGGAAGGAGATGTCCTCGTTCGTGAGGATGCGCACCGCCTGGCCCTCGAGGTCGCGCACCCAGCCGAGCGAGGTGCTGGGGACCTCGACAGTCCGCGGGTGCACGTAGAGCGTCTGGACCTCGTCCCACGCGCGGTGACGACGCAGCAGGTGCAGCGGGTCGGTGCGGGCCGATGCGGCGGGGCCCACCTCGACGATGCCGCGCGGCCGCGCCGGGATGGTGACGCGCTCGGCCCATTCGGCGTGTCCGCGCATGAGGGGCACGTGAAGCTCGACCAGGGCCTCGCCGACCGGCAGCTCGACGCTGCCGGGCAGCGCCGCATGGCGGCCCTCGTTGACCACCACGACCGATCCCGCGGTCGGCTCGCCGGCGATCACCGCGTCGCGGTCCAGCGCGAACGTCACGCGGTAGCGCACGTCGCCGAGCAGGAACGGCACGGCCGCGAGGAGCAGCACGAGTCCCGCCACGCCCGCGACGAGCGCCTCCTCCCAGCCCCACCCCAACCCGGCGGCGAGGCCCGCCGCGGTCCAGCCGGCCACCGCCCAGCCGGCCGGGGTCACCACGGCCCGCACCGCGCGCCAGCCGGCGGCGATCACGCCGCCGACGGCGCGTCCCGCCTGGTCCAGCCTGAGCCGCGCCCCGACCACCCGACCCCGAGGCGCATCGGCCACCTCGGTGCGCGTCGAGTACGTCCCGGTGACGGCGGTGCGCGTCCGGGTCGCGGTGAGGTCGGGGCGGTCGGTCACACGAGGTCCCGCTGGCTGGGCGGCGCGGTGTCGAGCAGGATCTGGCCGATGACGGCCCCCTGCGTGACGCCGTCGAACTCCGCCTCGGGGTCGAGGATGAGCCGGTGCGCGAGCACCACCTCCGCGAGCGCCTTCACGTCGTCCGGCACCACGTAGTGACGGCCGTGCGCGAGCGCCCAGGTGCGCGACGCGGAGGCGAGGGCCAGCGCGCCGCGCATCGACGCGCCGAGGCGCACCTGGGTCGCGGAGCGGGTCGCGCCGACGATGCGCGCGATGTAGTCCGAGATGAGCGCGTGCTGCTGCACGTCGTGCGTGAGCTCGGACATCGTGGTGATGGTGTCGAGCTCCGCGATCGCCGGCACCGTCATGCGCGCCGGGCGCTTGGGCTCGAGGATGCGCAGCGTCGCGGCATGGTCCGGGTAGCCGAGCGACGTGCGCATGAGGAAGCGGTCCAGCTGCGCCTCGGGCAGCGAGTACGTGCCCGCCTGCTCGATCGGGTTCTGCGTCGCGACCACCATGAACGGCGCCCCGACCTCGCGCGTGACGCCGTCGACAGTGACCTGGCGCTCCTCCATGACCTCGAGCAGCGCGGACTGCGTCTTGGGCGACGCCCGGTTGACCTCGTCCGCCAGCACCACGTTCGCGAACACCGGGCCGTGATGGAACTCGAAGCGCCCCTGGTCGTACACCGTCACGCCGGTGACGTCGCCGGGCAGCAGGTCGGGCGTGAACTGGATGCGTGTGCTCGTGCCCTTGACGGTCTGGGCGATCGCGCGCGCGAGCGACGTCTTGCCGGTGCCGGGCACGTCCTCGAGCAGCAGGTGCCCTTCCGCGATCATCGCCGTGAAGGCGAGCTCGATCACGTGCCGCTTCCCCACCACGGCCCGCTCGACGTTGTCGACGAGCTTGCCGAAGGTGGTCTCGAACCACTGCGTGTGCTCGGAGGTCAGGGCCACAGCGGCCTCCTTTCGTGACGCCCCCGCGGGGGACGATGCGTGGCGCGCGCCGTCATGGCGTCACCGTGGGATCGGGGGTGGGCTCGGGCGGCGCACCGCCGCACGTCACGGCGGCGCCCGTCCACGGGGCGATGCCGGCGAGATCGCCCTGGAAGGTCACGGTCACGCTCGCGGAGCGCATGAGCGTCGCGTCCGTGGTCGCGGCGCCGCCCGCGTCGAGCATCGTCACCGCGGCGGAGAAGTCCGCCGCCGTGCCGCCGAAGGTCGCGACGGGCTGGGTGCCGACGGTGCAGGCCGCGAAGGTGACGGTGGGCCGGTAGGTCGCGCCGGCCTCCGCGGTGACGGGCGTGGTCTGCGTCGAGCACGTGCGCTGACCGCCGCCGAAGTCGACGCAGTAATAGGCGACGACGCTCACGTCGCGTCCCGCGACCATGACGTCCGCGAAGGACCGCGACGTGGTGCCGTCCGAGCCGCGGTACCAGATCTCGAGGCCGGCGCGCGGCTGCCACTGCGGCTCGCCCGCGAGCGCGGTGGTGCAGCTGGTGCCCGCGCCGACGCAGGTGTCCGCGACGCGGTAGCCGCGCTGCAGCACGGGAGCGCCGGGGTCCTGGAAGGCGGCGAACACGACGTCGACGGTCGCGGCCTCGCCGAAGGTGCGGTCCTCGACGCGGCTCTCCGCGCACACCGTCACGGTGTTGTTGGCGTTCGCGTTCACCGCGACGGTGAACGACGCGGTGCCGCCCGCCGCCTGGACCAAGTCGGTGCAGCGGCCGTTCGCCACGCGTCCGACCCACGTGGTCGAGCCCGCGCCGCCGGACGCCACCGAGGCGGTGATGGTGGCCCGGTCGGCGCCGGTCGTGTAGGCGTAGGCGGCGTTGGACAGGGTCGGGCGGCCGACGCCGTTGGCGGTGACCGTGACGCCGGCGCCCTCCGCCTGCGGATCGCCCGCGGGCGGCAGGTCCAGGCCCGTGAGCGGCGCGATGGTCACGTCGACGGGGGTGTTGGAGCCGATGGCCACGCCGTCGAGCCGCTGGCGCCCCGAGGACACCGCGATGGTCTGCTCGGTCCCGCCGACCGTGATGCGCACCGCGCTGGTCGAGGGGTCGGCGATGTCGAGCACCAGGTCGATGCGGCCGCCGTCGCCGGACGTCACGGACGGCTGCCACGACACGACGGTGGGCTGGGCGGGCGCGGCGTACGCCCACGCGACCGTGGTCGGACCCGCGCTCGCCCGTCCCACGGCGTTGACCGCATAGGCCGTGTAGGTCGCCTTGGCGCCGTTCGCCAGCCCCGCGATCGGCGTGCACACGCCCGCGGGGGTGCACGTCGCGACCGTGGTGCCGCCCGTGACGATGTCGAAGCCGAGCAGCGCGGGGTACGCCCCGGCGGCCGCGCCGGGCGTCACCGCGAGCGTCGCGGTGCCGTCCCCGTAATCCGTCTGCACCACGCGCGTGGCGGCACGCGGATAGCCCTGCAGGTCGAGCGAGATGGTGCCCCCGCGCTCCGCCCCGCTCACGCGCCCCTGCGCGTCGCGCACGCTGAAGACCGCGTCGCACACGCCGCCGGGGGCGGAGGACCCCCAGCTCGCGCGCACCGCGCCCGGACCGACGACGGTGAAGCGCACGTCGGGGCAGTCGCCGGCGCCCACCACATCGACGACCTCGAGGGGGGTGCCCGGCAGAGGGTTGACCTCGCCGCTCGTCTCGATCACCGAGAACGTGCAGCCGTCGCCGTCGGCCTGCGAGCAGCGCTGGACCACGGATCCGCCCTTGGGGAGGCGGGAGGGCGCGGATCCGACGATGAGGGAGAGCACGCGCGGCTGCACCTCGGGGTGGTCCGGAAGCGACACGGTCACCGACTCCGCGCGGCCCGGCGTCGCAGCGTCGGCCGCGGTGAGCGTCAGCGTCGCACCGTCGCGCGCGACCGTGAACAGCTGGCCCGAGTACGACGCGACCACGTCGACCGCCGCCGCCTTCGCCCCCTCGGGCCACCGCACCATCTGGCCCAGGTCGAAGCTCGCGGTGGCGCCGGGCGACAGCTCGAGCGAGGCGCTCACCAGGCTCGGCACGGGATCCGTGGGGACCACGGTGACGGGCACGGGCAGCATCGTCCACGCGTCCTGGTCCACGAGCCGCACCGCGACGAGGCACGTGTCCGTGTAGGGCGCGCCGCGCCCCGCCTCGTAGCGCACCCGCGTGTCGCCCGCGCTCACGCAGCGACCGGCCTCACGCGCACCGCCCGCGGCCACCTGCGCCGCGTCGACCTCGATCGCCGTGCCCTCGGGCGCGGCGAGCAGGGGCCGCACGTCGACGGTCGCGGTGCTGTCCTCGTCGACCTGGATCCTCGCGTCCTCCCGCAGCGCGAGGCGGAGGTCCTGCCCGCCCAGCACGCGCAGGAAGCCGTAGCCGACGGCGGGCTCGCCCGCGAAGTCGGTGCCCTCGACGCGGAACGCGACGATGCGCGTCTGGTCCGGCAGCGGCCCGGACAGCGTGGAGCCGACCGCCGTCACGTCGGTCGGGTCGCCCCACAGGGACAGGCGGAGCGTCGGCGCGTCGCCGCTCGACCATGCCACGGTGCCGTCGAGCACGTCGACGCCCTGCGGGAAGGCGTCGCGATCCTCGAGGGTCAGCACCGTGTCGGTGACGATGGGCACGTCGACCACGCGCTCGCGCACCCCCTTGATCACGATGCGACCCTGCGCGAGCGAGCCGGTCGCGTTGCGCACGGTGTAGAGGAACGCGTAGGAGCCGACGTCCTGCGGCACGTCGAAGGTCACGAGCCCCTCGGGCAGGGCGGCGGCGAGCTCCGCGGCGGAGGGCAGCAGCGCGGCGAGCGCCGCATGCTCCGCGGTGCCCTCGACGGCGTCGGGGCGCACGTCCGTCAGCTCGAGCGCGCCGCCGGTGAGGTCCAGGTCGTTCGCGAGCGGCTGCACCACGGTCTGACGGCCGGTGCCGGCCTGGACCTGGACGAAGTCGGAGTAGGTCACGGGAGCCGGATCGGCCTCCACCGCGACCACGCCGATGCGCGCCGTCGCGGTCGCGGTCCGGCCGCGCGCGTCGATCACGCGGAACTCGAAGCTGTCCTGCCCCGCGAAGCCCGCGACCGAGGCGTAGACCAGCGCGGTGCCGTCCGCGCTCACGCGTGCCGCGCCGTGCGAGGGCTGCGCCGTCACCGCGTCGAGCCGCACGGCGTCGCCGTCGGGGTCGACCCCGGTGCCATCGAAGGTGAGCCGCACCTCCTCGCCCGAGGAGGCGCGACCGGCGAGGTCCGGAGGCGTGGGCGCCGCGTTCTCGGTGCCGTCGGTGACGGTCACCACCACGCTCGCGGTGTCGCGCTGCGACGGGTACCCGAGCACGTACGAGACGTAAGGGATGCGGTAGGTCCCGGGGGTCTCCGGCGCGAGGATCCGCACCAGCGGGCCCGCCGCGAAGGCGAGGCCGTCCCCTTCGGGAGCCGCGACGGAGCCGGGGTCGAGGGCGACCACGGCGCCCGCGGCGGCGACGTCGTTGCCCAGCACGCGCACGTCGACCTGGCCGCCCGCACGGACGGTGATCGCATCGTCCGCCGCGAGCGGCGGCGCCGGGACGGAGGCGTCCAGCAGCATGACGGTGATCTCCCCGCGCACCGTCATCGCGGCGCGGCCCGAGCCGTCGGAGACCGTGTAGGAGACCACGCCGAGCACGCCCGGCTGCCCGTCGCCCGTGGTCCCGGACAGGCGCAGCGCGCCGTGGCCGACGATGGACGCCTCCACGCGCGCGCCATCCGTCCCGGCGACCGAGGCGTCGGACAGCAGCAGCACCCGCCCGCCGGGGTTGGTGACGGCGTCGAGCACGTCCACCGTGACGTCCTCGTGCGGCCGCACGAACGCCGTGAGGGGCACCGTCGCGAGCGCCTCGTCCTCGGGCGCGACCACCGTGACGCGTGCATCGCCGCGCGCCTGCAGCGCGCCGTCGACCACCGTCACCTCGACGGTGTAGGTGCCGGGCTCCTCGGCCGCGAAGAGCACCCCCGTCGCGTCGGGCGAGATCTCGACCGTCGCGCCGTCCGCGGGATCGACGCTGGCCTCGGTCACCACGGGTGCCCCCGAGCCGCCGGTGACGCGCGCCGCGAGGTCGATCGCGGTGCGGACGCCCTGGAGCGCGGTGACCGCGAGGGGGTCGACGCTGAGGCGAGGCGATCCGACCACGGAGACGGTGAGCGTGCGTCGGCTGGTCTGACCGCGCGCGTCCGCGACCGTCACCTCGATGCTCGCGCGCGTGGAGCCGCCGCCGTGGCGCACCACCACGGTGCCGTCGGGGCGCGCGGCAACCCCCACGTCCGGATCGTCCGTGGTCGCCGACGCGACGTAGACGGGATCCCCGTCGGGGTCCACCCAGCCCTCGAGGACGTCCACCTGCACGGTGCCGCCCTCCTCGACGCGCGGCGCGGGCCATGGCGCGAGGCAGCCCTCGGTCCCGCACCACTCGGGCGCGGACTCGCCGTCGGAGACCGTGAGCGTCACCTCCGCGGCGTCGGACAGCCCCTGCGCCCCCGTGCCGTCCGACACCGCGTAGGAGAAGGTGGCGCTCCCCGTGGCCCCTGGCGCGACGGTCGCGACGAGCGACTGGCCGTCGTCGCCGATCGCGACGGTGCCGAAGCCAGCCTCCGGCTGCGTGAGCGACGCGGAGTCGATCGTGAGGAGGTCGCCGTTGGGGTCGTGGTCGTTGAGAAGGACGGGCAGGCGCACCTGCCGTCCCGCCCGCACGCCCAGCGCATCGGCCTCCGCGACGGGCGGGCGCGGGTCCCTCACCTCCGAGGCCTGCTGCTGCTCCTCCTCGGCGGTCGTGGTCTGCTCGTCGGGCGACCACTCCTGCGAGGACGCCACGAGCGTCCCCGACGGCACGTCCCACACCCAGCCGCTGCGCGACTCGTTGAGCACCATGCGCGAGCCGTTGGTGCGCAGCACCGGGTCGCGCCGCTCGCCCAGCGTGCCGCCCGCGTAGTCCAGCGTGACGGTCGGACCCGCGGAGCTCCACAGCGTCCCGGTGCCCGATCCCGGCGGCAGCCACGCGGCGTACACGATCCCGTCGAGCTCGACCGGGGCCGCCGGCGCCCCCGCGGCCGCCGAGGAGCCGAACACGCGCTCCGCGGCGCCGCCGTCCGCCGGCACCTGGACCAGCCCGCGCCCGTCGGCGATGAGGACGTCGGCTCCGCCGGTGGGCCGCTGCAGGCGCGCGTCCGCGTCGGTGTCCGTCGCCACCGCGCCGTCCTGGCGCGCGCGCCACAGCTCGCCCGAGTCGACCTCGAGCAGCGCCCAGTCACCCGCGGCGAAGGACACCTGGTAGGTGCCGTCCTCGGGCGCATCGGGCACCGCGTCGACGCCGTCGAGGTCGCCGTCCGCGCCCGCGCGCACCACACCGCCCTGCGCCGGGGAGTACGCGGCGACGTCGCCCTCCGCCGTGATCGCGACGGCCACGGCACGCAGACCCTCGCCCGAGGGCATCGTCACCTCGCGCGGATCCAGCGCCGTCCCGTCGGACAGGCGGCCGACCAGGACGTCGCCGTCGGCCGCGAGGTACGCGACCATGTCGCCCTCCGCCACCACCGCCGTCGTGCCCGCGGGCGTCTCCACGGCGCCCTCGGCGCCGGCCTCGAGGTCGCGCGGCCGCGCCGCGTCGACCGCGACCGCGGTGGTGAGGCCCGACGACAGCACGAGCAGGCGTCCGCCGCCCTGGACGATGTCGCTGGGCGAGTCGACGTCCTTGACGGTGTCGACCTCGGCGAGCGCCGTGTTGATCCGCGCGTAGCGCTCCCCCGTGGCGGTCTGGAGCGCCCACACGGTCGGGTCCACGGCATCGGCCTCGCGCTCGTCGAAGCCGGGGGCGACCACCACGCCTACGGCGACGGCCGCGAGGGCCACGCCCGTGACGATGCGGGCGGTGCGGCGGCGCCGCGCGGCGGTGGCGCGGCCGACGTCGGTCACCCGCCGCCCGCCAGGGTCATGACGAGCACCGTCGTGACCGCCGCAGCGGCGGCCGCTCCGACGACCCACGCGACGAGCGTGCGCGGCGTCGCGTGGGGCTGGCGCGTGAGCGTGCCCGTTGCGACGGGTCGCCGGCGCTCCGCGACCGGCACGTGCGAGCGCCGCGGCCCGCGCGGCGCATCGTCCACCGTCACCCGCGAGGCCTGCGCCCACGCCTCGGTCGGCACCTCGAGAGGCGTCACGGGGAGGTCGAGCTCGCGCTGCACCGCCTGGAGCGCCTGACCCAGGGCGAGCGCGCTGCGGTAGCGGTCGCCCGGATCCTTGCGCATCCCGCCCGCGAGCGCGGCGTCGAGCGCGGCGGGCACGTCGTCGCGCCCCACGGGGCGGTAGCGCGCCTTGACGATGCGCGACTTGAGCTGGTCCTGCGGCAGGCGCCGGTCCGGCTCGTCGAACGGGCTGTGCTGCGCGAGCAGGGTGTAGACGGTCGCCGCCAGCGACCACACGTCCGAGGCCACCGTGCCCGAGCTCATGCGGTCGACCACCTCGGGCGCGCTCCACGGCGGGCTCATCGCGACGTCGTCGGCGTCGCCCGCCATGACGGCGGTCGCGACGCCGAAGTCGGACAGCACGGGATGGCCGAACTGCGTCACCAGGATGTTCGACGGCTTGATGTCGCGGTGGAGCATGCCGATGCGGTGGGCCGCCTCGACCGCCGACGCGATCTGGATCCCCACCGCGAGCACATCGGGCACGGGGATGCGCTCCGCGCGATAGCGGTTGGCGAGCGATCCGGGGCAGTACTCGACCACCATGTACGGGCGCCCGTCGGCCGACACGGACGCCTCGTGGAGCGTGAGGATCGACGGGTGGGCGCTGAGGGCGGCCATGACGTCCGCCTCGACGCCGAGCGCGCGCACCGCGGAGTCCCTCACCTTCGCGTGCAGCACCTTGACCGCGACCTGGCGACGCGGCATGTCCTGCTGGAAGAGGAACACGTCGGCGAAGCCGCCCTGGCCGAGCGGTCGCACGTACGAGTAGCCCGGCAGCACGGGCGGCTGCAGCGGCTGCCGCGTCATGGCCGTCCCCACCCGACGCGCGGGTCGCGAGGCGGGGTGGTCGGGGTCATGACGCCAGGGTAGCCGCGCGCGTCGCGGGGTCCGCCGCACGCGCCGCCGCGCGCGCCGGTCCGCGTCGCGTCAGCCCTCGTACTCCTCGAGCGGCGGGCACGCGCACACGAGGTTGCGGTCGCCGTGAGCGTTGTCGATGCGCCGCACCGGCGACCAGTACTTGTCGACCCGGAGGCGCGCCACGGGGAACGCGGCCTGCTCGCGCGGGTACGCCTGCGACCACGCGTCGGAGACCACCATCGCGGCCGTGTGGGGCGCGTGCCGCAGCGGGCTGTCCTGCGCGGCGATCTCGCCGCGCTCGACCGCCGCGATCTCCTCGCGGATCACGATCATGGCCTCGATGAAGCGGTCGATCTCCGCGAGGTCCTCGGACTCGGTCGGCTCGACCATGAGCGTGCCCGCGACGGGGAAGGACATGGTCGGCGCGTGGATGCCGAAGTCGATGAGGCGCTTCGCGATGTCCTCCGCGGTGACGCCCGTCGCCTGGGTCAGCGGGCGGACGTCCAGGATGCACTCGTGAGCGACCAGGCCGCCCGGGCCGCGGAACAGCACCGGGTAGTGCTCGCCCAGGCGCGCGGCCACGTAGTTCGCGGCGAGCACGGCCGTCTCGGTGGCGCGACGCAGGCCCTCGTGCCCCATGAGCGCGATGTACGCCCACGAGATCGGCAGGATGCCGGCCGAGCCGTACGGCGCGGCGGACACAGCCGCACCCTGACGCTGCAGCTCCGCGGGCGACTGGATCGGCGCGAGCGAGCGCGGCAGGAACGGCACCAGGTGCTCGGCGACGGCCACGGGGCCCACGCCGGGACCGCCGCCGCCGTGCGGGATGCAGAAGGTCTTGTGGAGGTTGAGGTGCGAGACGTCGCCGCCGAAGTGCCCGGGCTTCGCGAGCCCGACCAGCGCGTTGAGGTTCGCGCCGTCGATGTACACCTGGCCGCCGGCCTCGTGCACCGCGGCGCACACCTCGCCCACGTGCTCCTCGAACACGCCGTGCGTGGACGGGTAGGTGATCATGATGCAGCTCACCCGGCCCTCGTGGGCGGCCAGCTTCGCCTGCAGGTCTTCGAGGTCCACCTCGCCGTCGCCGGCTGTCGCGACCACCACGACGCGCATGCCCGCGAGCACCGCGGACGCGGCGTTGGTGCCATGGGCCGATGCGGGGATGAGACAGACGTCGCGCTCGCCCTCGCCGCGCGACAGGTGGTAGCCGCGGATCGCGAGCAGGCCCGCGTACTCGCCGCGCGAGCCGGCGTTGGGCTGCACGGAGACGGCGGCGTAGCCGGTGATCTCCGCGAGCCACTCCTCGAGCTGCGCGATCATCTCGCGGTAGCCGGCGGTCTGCTCGGCCGGCGCGAACGGGTGGATCTGCGCGAAGGCCGGCCAGCTGACGGCGGCCATCTCGACGGCGGCGTTGAGCTTCATGGTGCACGAGCCCAGCGGGATCATCGTCCGGTCGAGCGCGAGGTCGCGGTCCGCGAGGCGCCGCATGTAGCGCATGAGCGACGTCTCCGAGCGGTGCGCGTGGAAGATCGGGTGCGTGAGGTACTCGGACGTGCGGCGCATCGGCACGGGGATGGTGACCGACGGGCCCGTGTAGACCGGCCAGTTCGCGCGACGGTCGAGGATCGCCTCGCACAGCGCGGTGAGGATCTCCGGCGTCGTCTTCTCGTCGCACGCGATCGCCACCGAGTCGTCGTCGAGGCGGTGCACGTTGATGCCGCGCGACGCGATGCGGGTCATGACCGAGTCGGCGCCGCGCGGCACCTCGATCACGACGGTGTCGAAGAAGTGCTCGTGACGGATCGACACGCCCCGCGCGCGCAACGCGTCGGCGAGCGTCGCGGCCATGGTGTGGACCCGCAGCGCGATCTCGCGCAGCCCCTCGGGGCCGTGGTAGACCGCGTAGAAGCTGGCGATGACCGCGAGCAGCGCCTGCGCGGTGCAGATGTTCGAGGTCGCCTTGTCGCGGCGGATGTGCTGCTCGCGGGTCTGCAGCGCGAGGCGGTAGGCGGGGTCGCCGTCGACGTCGACGCTCACGCCGACCAGGCGGCCCGGCAGCTGCCGCTCGAGGCCCTCGCGCACCGCGATGTAGGCGGCGTGCGGCCCGCCGAAGAACAGGGGGACGCCGAAGCGCTGCGCCGAGCCGACCGCGATGTCCGCGCCCAGCTCGCCGGGCGCCTTGATCACGCACAGCGACAGCAGGTCGGCCGCGACCGTGACCAGGCCGCCGGCCGCGTGCGCGGCGTCGATGAGCGCGCCGGTCTCGCGCACCAGGCCCGTGCGGCCGGGCTGCTGGATGACGAGGCCCACGAGGTCCTCGGGCGCCTCCCAGCCCTCGCCCAGGTCCTGCACCTCGAGCGGCAGGCCGATCGCCTCGGCCTGCGCCCGGACCACCTCGAGCGTCTGCGGGAGGCACTCGGAGTCGAGGACGATGCGGCCGCCGTCCCTGCCCCGCACGGCGCGGCGCATGAGCAGCACGGCCTCGGACACGGCGGTGGCCTCGTCGAGCAGCGACGCGCCCGCGACGGGCAGCGCCGTGAGGTCGGCGATCATCGTCTGGAAGTTGAGCATGGCCTCGAGGCGACCCTGCGAGATCTCCGCCTGGTACGGCGTGTAGGCCGTGTACCAGGCAGGGTTCTCGAGCACGTTGCGCTGGATGACCATCGGCGTGATCGTGTCGAAGTACCCCTGGCCGATCATCGACACCTGCACGCTGTTGCGGTCCGCGAACTCCTGCAGATCTGCGAGGACCTGGGACTCCGTGCGCGGCTCGGGCAGCACCAGCACGTCGTCGCGGCGGATCGATGCGGGCACGGCGGCGTCGACGAGGGCGTCCAGCGAGGCCTGCCCCACGGCGTCCAGCATGGTGTCGAGGGCGGGCGCGTCGGGCCCGATGTGGCGGTCGGCGAAGGAGGTCACCGGGCCATTGTTGCGCATCGTCACCCGTCCCCGGCCTGAGACGCACGCGCGTGCGGCGCATCGTCGACCTCTCCGAGGGAGCCGCGCATGCCGCGCCGCCCACCTCCACCCCACTCGCGGAATGGGGCGCTGACGGTCGGATCCGCGGGTCCGCCGCTCCCCATGGGGCGCTCCCGCGCCGTGCCCGGCGACGGATGCCCCATGGCGCGCACGCCGGCCGGCGAAACGACCGTGGTCGCCCCATTCCGGGTGCGACCGGACGATGCTTGGGCTGGCACGGCGCATCGTCGACCTCCCTGAGGGAGCCGCGCATGCCGCCCCGCCCGACCCGGACTCGCCCCGGCCCCGCCCCGGACCCGCCCCAGACCCGACCCGGACGCGACCCGGACGCGACCCGGACGCGACCCGGCCCCACCCGCGGAATGGGGCGCTCCCGCGCGGTGCCCGGCGACGGATGCCCCATGGCGCGCACGCCGGCCGGCGAAACGGCGGTGGCTGCCCCATTCGGGGTGGGGCGGCACGATGCGCGAGGCCGGACGAGGCTCGGGCCGGACGACGCTCGAGGCGGCACGGCGCATCGTCGACCTCCCCGAGGGAGCCGCGCACTACCCTGGACGCGTGAAGGTGGTCATCCAGATTCCGTGCCTCAACGAGGAGACGACGCTGCCGCTCGTGCTGAGCACGATCCCGACCTCGATCCCGGGCGTCGACGAGCTCGAGGTGCTGGTCATCGACGACGGCTCGACGGACCGCACCGCGGAGGTCGCCCGGGCCTACGGCGCCACCGTCATCCGCCACGCGCGCACCATGGGGCTCGCACGGTCGTTCCGCGACGGCGTGGACCACGCGCTGCGCTCGGGCGCCGACATCGTGGTCAACACCGACGGCGACAACCAGTACCCGCAGGAGCGCATCCCCGACCTGGTCGCACCCATCCTCGCCGGCGAGGCCGAGATCGTCATCGGCGACCGCCAGACCAGCACGATCGCGCACTTCTCGCCGTTCAAGAAGACGATGCAGCGGTTCGGCTCGTGGGTGGTCAACCAGGCCGCCGGCACGCGCCTGCCCGACGCCGCCTCGGGCTTCCGCGCGTACTCCCGCTTCGCGCTGTACCGCCTCAACATCGTCACGCAGTTCAGCTACTGCATGGAGACCATCATCCAGGCGGGCAACAAGCGGCTCGCGATCGCGTCGGTCCCGATCGAGACCAACGCCAAGACGCGCGAGTCCCGCCTGTTCAAGAACATGTTCGAGCACATGCTCAAGTCGGGTCAGGCGATCCTGCGCTCGTACATCATGTTCCGGCCGTGGGGCATCTTCGCGTCGCTCGCGACGCTGTTCGGCCTCGCGGGGCTGTTCCCCTACGTGCGGTTCGCCATCCTGCGCGCGCTGGGCGACGACGGCAACCACATCCAGTCGCTCATGCTGGGCCTCGCGCTGCTGTCCGCCGCGATCATCTGCGTCGCGCTCGGAGTGCTCTCCGACCTGCAGAAGACCAACCGGATCCTCGCCGAGGACCAGCTCGAGCGGCTCAAGGAGCAGCAGTACGGCCCCATCCACCGCATCGTCGTCACGCCGGAGGATGCGCTCCTGAAGGATCCTCCGCAGCCGCACCCCGACGCCGCCCGCCGATAGCGATCCCGACGGCGAGCCCGATCCCGTCGGCCGCGGTCATGAGGAAGCGGCTCACCAGCGCGAGGCTCAGCGCCTGAGCGGGCGTGGCGACCGGACCGAGCGCGAGCACCAGCGTCGCCTCGCGGACCACGGCACCCGCCGGGGCGATGACCACCAGGAAGCCCACGAGCCACGCGAACGCGAACGCGCCGGTCGCGATGAGCAGGTCGCCCTCCCCGGAGATCTCGCGCAGCAGCAGCCAGGCCTGGAGACCCAGCAGCGCCCACATCAGCACCGACCAGCCGGCGGAGGCCAGCAGCGCGCGGCCGCCGATCCGTGCGGGCTCCTCGGTGCGCCGCGTGATCCGGAACGCGAGCGCGACCACGCGCGCGAGGACGGGAGGTACCAGCATCGTCGCCAGCCCCGCCGCGACCACGAGGACCCACCAGTAGGTCGCGAGCGCACCCGGCACCGCGGCGACCAGGCCCACGGCGCTGACCACGCCCGCCGTCACCACGCCGACCACCATCGCGACGATGGACCCCGTCATCGCACGCGCCCGGCTCACGCCGTGGTCCCGAGCGAACTCGGCCTGCGCGAGCACGGGCCACACCGATCCGGGCACGTACTTGCCCACCTGGGACAGCAGGAACACGCGCAGCGCCTCGGGCACCGTCGCCGTGAGGCCGATCGCGCGCATCACCGCGCGCCACGACATCGCGTTGACCCCGAGCGCGACCACGCACGCGGCGGCCGCGCCCGCGATCGCCCCCCACGTGAGGTCGCGCAGCGCCGCCGAGACCTCGTCCCAGCTCGACGCCACGGCCCACGCGAGCAGGCCGACGGCGACGGCGAGGAACGCCCAGCGCAGCGCGGCCTTCATGCGGCCGTCCGCCGCCACATGTCCGCGACCCCGTCCGCGAGCGGGGTGCGGGCCTCCCAGCCCAGCGCCTCGCGCGCGAGGGTCACGTCGAGCCAGGTCGAGTCCGGATCCACGCCACGATGCGGGAGCCGCTCGACGCGAGCGGCGTCGCCGGCCACCGCGCGCAGCAGGTCGAGCAGCACCGACAGCGACGTCGGCTCGCCGGAGCCGCAGTTGACCAGCGGCGGCGGCGAGGGGTGGGCGATGACGCGTGCCACCAGATCGGCGACGTCGTCCTGGTGCACGTAGTCGCGGGCCACGGCGCCGTCGCCGTGCAGCGTGATCGCGCGGCCCTCGCGAACCTCGCGCATCCAGATCGCGAGCACGCCCTGGCCGTGCGCGCCGCGCTGCAGCGGGCCGTACGCGTTGGCGATGCGGATGACGGTGACGTCGAGACCCGCCTCCTCGAGCGCCACCTCCTGCGCGCGCTTGTAGGCGCCGTACGCGTTCGGCGGCTGGGGCGCGTCGGTCTCGGCGTACGGCGGCAGCGCCGGCCGGCCGTAGATGGCGCCGCCCGAGGACAGCAGGACGATGCGCGGCGGGACGGCCCGCGCGGCTGCCGCGCGGGCGAACGCGCGGAAGGCGTCCAGCTCGTCGTCCACGGCCGCCGGATCCTCGGCCGCGACGGTGGGCGTGATGCCCCCGGCCGCCCACACGATCACCGGGACGTCCGCCGCCCGGCGGGCCAGCGCATCGTCCACGAGCACGGGATCCTGCCTGGTGAAACCTGTGACGGCGGCGCCGCGGGCGGCCAGATCGGCGGAGATCGCGGAGCCGAGGAAGCCGCCCGAACCGACGACGGCCACGTCATACACTGTGCTCACCCACCGGCCTCTCCCGTATCGGATGTCATCCTATGGCCCTGCCTCGCGTGCTCGTCCTGACGTCCACGCTGCCCGCGCGCGAGGGCGACGGGACCCCCGCGTTCGTCGCGGATCTGTCGCGGGAGCTGGGCCGCGACTTCGAGGTCAGGGTGCTCGCGCCGGCCGTGCCCGGAGGCGCCGCGCGCGAGCGCCTCGGCGACACGGTCGAGGTGGTGAGGTACCGCTACTTCCCCGCGCGCTGGGAGGACCTCGCCGACGGCGCGATCCTCGAGAACGTCCGCGCGCGCCGCTCCCGCGCCGGCCAGGTGCCGTTCCTGCTGGGCGGGCTCGCGGCGGCGCTGCGGCGCGAGGTGCGCGACTTCCGGCCCGACGCGATCCACGCGCATTGGATCATCCCGCAGGGCATCGTGGCGCGGCAGGTCGCCGGCTCGGTGCCCACCGTGGTGACCACCCTGGGCGGCGACCTCTACGCGCTGGACAACGCTCCCGCCCGCGCCCAGAAGTCGCGGGTGGTGCGCGCCGCCGCCGCGGTCACCGTGATGAACGAGGACATGCGCGCGCGGGTCATCGAGCTGGGCGCGGACCCGGCGACCACCCACGTCATCCCCATGGGCGCGCGCTTCGGCTCCGTCGCGCACGACGACCGCCAGGTCTCCAAGCCCGCCACGCGCAAGCACCCGGTGCACGTGCTCGCGGTCGGCCGGCTGGTGGAGAAGAAGGGCTTCGACGTGCTGCTCGAGGCGATGCGCCTCACGCATGCGCGGCTCGACCTCACCATCGTCGGCGACGGCCCGGAGCGCGCGCGGCTCGAGGAGCTCGCCGCCGGCCTGTCGGTGACCTTCCTGGGTCAGCTGGGACGCGCCGAGCTCGACGCCGTGCTGTCGAGGTCCGGCATCGCGGCCTTCCCCTCGCGGCGCGCGGCCTCGGGCGATCAGGACGGACTGCCCGTGGCGATGCTCGAGGCGATGGGAGCGGGCTGCGCGATCGTCGCCTCCGACCTGCCGGGGCTCAACGAGGCGATCGAGCCGGGCCGCTCGGGCGTGCTGGTGCCCGAGGGGGACGCGCGCGCGCTGGCCCGCTCGCTCGAGGTGCTCGCCGAGGACCAGGAGCTGCGCGCGGGCCTGGGCGCGGCCGCGCGGACGCGTTCGCGCGAGTACTCGGTGGAGGCCGTGGGCGAGCGCTACCGGGCGCTGTTCCGGTCGGTCATCGGCTGAGCCGGCGCCGCCCCGCCGCCCCGCGCCGCCCTCCGCCCCGTCGCCCCGTCGCCCCGCCGAATGGGGCACTCACGGTCGGTTTCGCCTCTCGGGTGCGCGCCATGGGGCATCGCCGATCAGCGCCAACCGCGGATGCCCCATGGCAGACGGCGAGGCCGGCGAATCGACCGCCAGTGCCCCATTTCGCATGCGGCGGCGGGGGCGGTGGAGCTGCGGGGGCGGCGCGGGCGGCAGCGCGGCGCGGGCGGCGGCGCGGCGCGGGCGGCAGTGCGGCGGGGTGGTCGAGGCGACGGGGGTGGCGGGGAGCCCAGCGCGCTGGACCCCGCGCTGCCGGCTACCGCCCCAGCCGCTGATACCGGAGCTCGGTCTCGAGCTTCTGGGCCCGCCACCAGGCCTCGTGCTCGCGGTACCAGTCGACGGTCGCCGCGAGTCCGGCGCGGAAGTCGCCGTAGACCGGCTCCCAGCCCAGCTCGGACCGCAGCCGCGACGCGTCGATCGCGTAGCGGAGGTCGTGGCCCGGGCGGTCGGGGACGTGCTCGTAGTCATCGGGCGCGTGCCCCATGAGCTCCAGCACGGCCTCGACCACCTCCTTGTTGGAGGCCTCGCCGTCGGCGCCGATGAGGTACGTCTCGCCGATGCGGCCGGACTCGAGGACGGTCCACACCGCCCGGTTGTGGTCGTCCACGTGGATCCAGTCGCGCACGTTCAGCCCCGCGCCGTAGAGCTTGGGCCTCACCCCGTCGATGAGGTTGGTGATCTGACGCGGGATGAACTTCTCGACGTGCTGGAACGGCCCGTAGTTGTTCGAGCAGTTCGAGATGGTCGCCTCGAGCCCGAAGGAGCGCACCCAGGCCCTCACCATGAGGTCCGAGCCCGCCTTGGTCGACGAGTACGGCGAGGACGGGTTGTAGGGAGTCTCCGGCGTGAAGCGATCCCCGCCCTCCAAGGGCAGGTCCCCGTAGACCTCGTCCGTGCTCACGTGGTGGAAGCGCACGCCATGTCGCCGCGCCGCCTCGAGCAACTGGAACGTGCCCACCAGGTTGGTGTGGACGAACGGCGTCGGATCATCCAGCGAGTTGTCGTTGTGGGACTCGGCCGCGAAGTGGACCACCGCATCGTGCTCGCGCACCAGGGAGTCGACCAGCTCGCCGTCCGCGATGTCCCCCTTGACCAGGGTCACCCGCGCATCGTCGGGCAGGGACGATGCGTTCCCCGCGTAGGTGAGCAGGTCCAGCACGGTCACCTCGACCGAGGGTCGCGTCTCGAGCGTGAGGCGCACGAAGTTCGCGCCGATGAACCCCGCCCCGCCGGTCACCAGCAGCCTCATCGCGCCGCCTCCACCGCGGACCGCTCGAGCAGCGACAGCAGGTACTGGCCGTACCCGGACTTCACCAGCGCCTCGGCCCGCGAGCGCAGCTCGTCGTCGGTGAGGAAGCCGCGACGCCACGCGATCTCCTCGGGCGCCCCGATCTTGAGCCCCTGGCGGCGCTCGACCGCCTGCACGAACTGGCTCGCCTCGAGCAGCGAGTCGAACGTGCCGGTATCGAGCCACGCGGTGCCGCGCGGGAGCACCTCGACCTGGAGGCGCCCCGCGTCGAGGTAGCGCTGATTGATCGAGGTGATCTCGTACTCGCCGCGAGGCGACGGCGCGATGGACCGCGCGATCTCGACCACCTCGTTGTCGTAGAAGTAGAGGCCCGGCACGGCGTACTCCGAGCGCGGGTGCTCGGGCTTCTCCTCGAGGGACAGCGCGCGACCCTCGGCGTCGAACTCGACCACGCCGTAGGCGCGCGGATCGGCCACGTGGTAGGCGAACACCGCGGCGCCGTCGACCTCGGCGAAGCGCTGGAGGTGCAGCCCCAGGCCGGGGCCGTAGAAGACGTTGTCGCCCAGCACGAGCGCGACCCTCTGGACCCCGATGAACTCCGCGCCGATGGTGAAGGCCTGCGCGAGACCCTTCGGCTCGGGCTGCGCCGCATAGCTGAGCGAGATCCCGAAGCGCGAGCCGTCGCCCAGCAGCCGCTGGAACTGCGGAAGGTCGTGCGGGGTGCTGATGAGCAGGACCTCGTCGATCCCCGCGAGCAGCAACGTCGACAGCGGGTAGTAGACGAGCGGCTTGTCGTACACCGGAAGCAGCTGCTTCGAGACGCCCTGGGTGATGGGGTGCAGGCGCGTCCCTGAGCCGCCCGCGAGGATGATGCCGCGCATGGGCGCCAGTCTGCCGTGGCGGGACGATGCGGCGCCACCGGCGCCCGCCCGGCGCAGGCCTGGCGCGGGCCCGGCGCAGGCCCGACCCCGCGCATCGTCCGCCCGGAATGTTAAATGTGTGCGACGCCAGGGGCACCCGGGACCGTAAGCGCCTACATTGGCGAATGTGAACGCTTACCCGCCGCCCATGGCCGCCCCCGACCACACCGTCGAGGCCTTCACCTGGCACTTCCTGCACGAGATCAACTACGGCCAGGGCGTGGACCTCGACCGCGCCTCGGCCAACGACAAGTACCTCGCGCTCGCGCGCACCGTGCGCCACTACCTGTCGACGCGCTGGCTCGAGGCGCTGCGGCACCAGCACCACGACCAGGCGAAGACGGTCGCGTACCTCTCCGCCGAGTTCCTGCTGGGCCCGCAGCTCGAGAACGCGCTGCTCGCGACGGATCTCGAGGAGATCGCGGCGGAGTCGCTGCGCCTGCTGGGGGTCGACCTGGACGAGCTGCGCGGCGTGGAGATCGAGCCCGGGCTCGGCAACGGCGGCCTCGGCCGCCTCGCCGCGTGCTTCATCGACTCGCTCGCGACGCTGAACGTGCCGTCGGTGGGCTACGGCATCCGGTACGAGTACGGCATCTTCCGTCAGACCTTCGTCGACGGCAAGCAGGTCGAGCGCCCCGACCACTGGCTCCGCCTGGGGTCGCCCTGGGAGATCCCGCACCCGGAGAACGCCGTCGAGATCTCCTTCGGCGGCCGCACCGAGGCGGTCGAGGGAAGCGACGATGCGCGCGCCTGGATCCCCGACTGGCACGTCACCGCGGTGCCGTACAACTACATGGTCCCCGGCTACCGTAACGGCCGCGTCAACACGCTGCGCCTGTGGAGCGCGAAGGCGCAGCACGAGTTCGACCTCGCGATCTTCAACGCGGGCGACTACGCGGAGGCCGTGCGCGCGCGCACGTTCGCGGAGAACATCTCGAAGGTGCTCTACCCCGAGGACTCGACGCCGCAGGGCAAGGAGCTGCGCCTGCAGCAGCAGTACTTCTTCGTCGCCGCGTCGCTGCGCGACTTCCTCGAGACGGTGCTGCCCGCGGACTACGACCTCCACAACCTCCCGAACCGCATCACGTGGCAGCTCAACGACACGCACCCGGTCATCGCGGTGCCCGAGCTCATGCGGCTGCTGGTCGACGAGCGCGGCTGGAGCTGGGACGACGCGTGGGCGGTCACCCAGAAGGTGTTCGCCTACACGTGCCACACGCTGCTGCCCGAGGCGCTCGAGGTGTGGTCGGTGGACCTGCTCGGCCGGCTGCTGCCGCGCCACCTCGAGATCATCTACCGGATCAACGAGGGCTTCATCGAGGAGCTGCGCGCCGCGTACCCGGGCGACGAGCTGCGCGTGCGCCGCATGTCGATCATCGCGGAGCAGCCGGAGCGGTCGGTCCGCATGGCCCACCTCGCGACCGTGGCGGGCTTCCGCGTCAACGGCGTCGCCGAGCTCCACTCGCAGCTGCTGCGGGACAAGGTCCTCAACGACTTCGCGGAGCTGTGGCCCGACAAGTTCACCAACGTCACCAACGGCGTGACGCCGCGCCGCTTCGTGCGGCTCGCGAACCCCGGCCTGTCGGGGCTCATCACGGAGGCCATCGGCGACGGCTGGATCACCGACCTCGAGCAGTTGCGCGGCCTCGAGCCGCTCGCGGAGGACGCCGAGTTCCGGCGCCGCTTCCGCGAGATCAAGGGTGCCAACAAGACGCGCCTCGCGGCCGTGCTGGCCGAGCGCGACGGCATCGAGATCGCGGGCGACGCGATGCTCGACGCGATGGTCAAGCGCCTCCACGAGTACAAGCGGCAGTCGCTCAAGCTGCTGCACATCGTGTCCCTCTACGAGGGCGTGAAGAGCGGCCGCGTGCCCCTCGAGTCGGTCACGCCGCGCACCTTCGTGTTCGGAGCCAAGGCGGCGCCCGGCTACGTGCGCGCGAAGGAGACCATCGAGCTCATCAACGCCGTCGGCGCCACCATCAACGCCGATGCGTCCCTCCAGGGCCGCCTCAAGGTCGCCTTCCCCGCCAACTACAACGTCGGGCTCGCCGAGACGCTCATCCCGGCCGCGGACCTGTCCGAGCAGATCTCGCTCGCGGGCAAGGAGGCGTCGGGCACGGGCAACATGAAGTTCGCGCTCAACGGCGCGCTCACCATCGGCACGGACGACGGCGCGAACGTCGAGATCCGCCAGCTGGTGGGCGACGACCACTTCTTCCTGTTCGGGATGACCGAGCCCGAGGCGGCGGACCTGCAGGCGAAGGGCTACGACCCGGGTGCGTTCTACGAGTCGGACCCGCAGCTCAAGGCGGCGCTCGACCTCATCGCGTCGGGCGAGTTCACGGGCGGCGAGCGGGGCGGCGCGGTCGCCTCGATCTTCTCGAGCCTGACCGAGCGCGACCGGTTCATGGCGCTCGCGGACTTCCGCGCGTACATGGACGCCCAGGAGCGCGTCGAGGCGGCCTACGCCGACCACGAGGCGTGGAGCCGCTCCGCGGTGCTCAACGTCGCGCGCTCGGGCTTCTTCAGCTCGGACCGCTCGATCCAGGACTACCTCGACCGCATCTGGGGCGCCAAGCCCGTCCACCAGGCGGGGTGAGCCGCGCGGCTGCTGGGCGCGCGCATCACTCGCCCAGCAGCCCGCCGATCGCGCCGAACGGGAACGCGTCGACCGGCACCCCGGCGATCCGGATGATCGACGCGAGGGTCCACGGCTGGTCGGGCGACTCCGCACGGCCGTCGACGTTGTCCGCCCGGACCAGCAGCGGGTCGTCGCTCGGCTTCCAGCCCGGCTCGGCCGAGACCCACGATCGCCGGTCGCCCTGCAGCAGGCCCGCGAAGGTCGCCGCGACGATGATCGAGCCCACCTTGCCCAGGTGCTGCCCCTTCGGGGCGCCTCCCGCCTCGGACAGGATGTAGAACCACAGCGCGTCCTTGGCCGGGTCGATCGCGATCGGGGTGACGCCGAGGCGCTGCGCGACGGCCGTGCCCGAGGGCAGCCCGTGCCGCCAGCCGCGCTTGAGGTTGCGCATGGGGAGCAGGGCGGCGCCGTCGGGCAGGTCCGCGAGCGCGTTCGAGACCTTCGCGTCGATCTTGTGCGCGCGCTGCGGGAAGCCGGCCTCCGCGACGGAGCTGGTCATGGGCAGGAACCAGTCCCACTGGATCGCGTTGCGCGGGGTCATGGGGCGCCCGCCGCGAAGATCGTCGACGGCGTCGCCCGGCGCGAACACGGGCACGTGCTTGGTGAGGCCGCGGAAGAAGTTGGTGCGGTACTCGGTACGCACCATCGAGTGCCCGAAGCGGTAGGCGGCCGCGGAGAACTCGAGCGGCATGAACGGCTGATCCCGCCAGTGGTAGACGTCCGCGAAGCCGAGCGTCACGCTGCGCCGGCCGGTGGCGTCCGGGGCGCCGATCTGCAGCGCGTGCTCCCAGACGTCGCGGTCGCACACGCGCCGCAGGAAGTCGTGCCACACGATCCATTGGTAGAGCCGGCGGAGCGTGTCGCGGGCCTGGTTGAACGCGGCCCCGCGCGAGGCGCCCGCGTCGATGGCGCGGTCCACCAGGGTGTTGTGGGCCGCGAGGAAGGCGACCTGGAGCTGGCTGACGATGACGTTCTCGTCATTGCGGGGGTCCCCGATGATCGCGACGCCGCGAGCGTTGCGCTGCACGTCGAGCAGGAACCCCGGCCCACCCTTGGGCTCGCCCTGCAGCTCCACCGGGTCGCCCTTGCGATCCTTCACGCGGGCGAGCACGAACTTCCCGCGGTGGAACAGGTACGGCTGATCGGCGGGCCCGCGCCCGTAGAGGTTGTCGAGGTCGAGCCGGGGGGTGCGGAAGTTCAGCAGCCCGTTCGGGTCGTTCGCGCGCACCAGGCTCGACGCGGGGTCGAACGTGATGTCGTGGTCGACGAACTGCCCGAGGTACGTGTAGCCGGCGGGCAGGCGCGAGTCGAACGTCGGGTCGGTGTCGCCGGCCTCGCGCGCGATCGCGGTCGGCGACTTGCCGGGCCGCTCGATCATCGACTCGGCGAGCGCGGTGAAGCGCTCATCGGCCTGCCTGTCCGTGAGGTGCTCGGGCGGCCACGCGGGGAGATCCGGGAACAGCCGCCCGAACGGGCCCTGATAGAAGCGGGATCGCGGCGCGAGGGCCGCGATCGGCTGGTCTCCGTGGCTCATGGGAGCCCCTTCCCCCGGTGGCGCGCGGTCCGTTCCGCGCGCACCCCTGAGGCGCATTGTGCGCTCGCGCGCGGGTGGCGCGCGAGGGGAACGCATCGTCCCTGGCAGGGGTCGCGTCCCGCGGGACGATGCGCGGCACGTCAGCGCAGCGCGTCAGCGCAGCGCGAGCGCCTCCCGCACGGCGGCGACCACGCCGTCCGCGCCCGCCTCGACCTGGGCGAGCGTGGTGCGGAAGTCCTCGATGCCGCCGTACCAGGGGTCGTCGATGTCGAGGTCGTGCTCGCGGCCGTCGACCAGCGCGGGCGCGGCCGGGTCGAACTCGCGGTAGAGCCGCACCACGGGCCGGTCGGTGAGGGCGCGCAGCCGGCGCGCGTGCCCCTCGGTCATCGCGAGCGCGAGGTCGACGCTCCCCAGGTCCGCCGCGGTCACCCTGCGCGCGGCGCGGCGCGGGACCGTGTAGCCGGCCTCGCGCAGCACGGCCGCGGCACGCCGGTCGATGGGGTTGCCACGCTCCTCGTCGCTCACGCCCGTCGACGTGACCTCGACAGCGTCCGCGAGGCCGGCCTCGGCCAGGCGCGCCTTGAGGACCACCTCCGCCATGGGGGAGCGGCAGATGTTGCCGGTGCAGACGGTCATGAGCCGGAAGGGCGAGGTCATGGCCCGATCATCCCAGGGCGGATCAGCGCGACGCGCGCCCGCGCAGCCGGTCGAGGTCGCGCCGCTCCTTCTTGGTGGGCCGGCCCGCGCCGCGGTCGCGCTGTCCGAACGGGGACGCGAGCTCCTTCGGGGGCGGCGGCGGGCTGTGGTCGAGATAGGCGGCCTGCGCGACGGGTGCTCCCACGCGCTTGCTCAGCAGCTGGCGCACCTCCACGATGCGCACGCGCTCGCCACCGCGCACCTCGATCCTGCTGCCGATGCCGACCTTCTGCGCGGGCTTGGCGCGCTCGTCGTCGATGCGCACGTGGCCCGCGCGGCACGCGGCGGTCGCCTGCGAGCGCGTCTTGTACAGGCGCACCGCCCACACCCACGCGTCCACCCGCACCGACTCGGCCATCCGACGAGGGTACGCCGGGCGCTCCTCGCGCGGCGCATCGTGCCTGCATGCGCCTACGCTGGGGCGCATGGACACCGTGTGGGAGGCGATCGGCTGGATCGGCTCGATCCTGGTCGTGTGGTCGCTCACGCAGTCGCGCGTGCTGCGCTTCCGCTGGATGAACCTCGCGGGCTCGATCCTGGCGACGGGCTACAACGCGGTGTTCGAGATCTGGCCGTTCGTGCTCATGAACGGGGCGATCGCCGTCATCAACACCTACTGGATCGTACGCCTCAGCCGCGAACGCCACGATCCCGGGGTCTATCACGTGATCCCGATGACGCCGGAGGACCCGTTCCTCCAGCACGTGCTCCGCGTCCACGCGGCGGACATCGCGCGGCACCGCCCCGACTTCGTCGCGACGTCCCTGGCCACCGGCGGCAGGCGCGCCACGTTCCTGGTGACGCGCGGCGACGAGGCGGTGGGCGTGGTCGCGATCCACGACGAGGGCGGCGGGGTCGGGCTGGTCGAGCTCGACTGGGTGAAGCCGAGGTTCCGGGACTTCACGCCCGGCGAGTTCGTCTACCGCGACTCCGGGGTGCTGACGGCGGCGGGCTTCCGCCGCGTCGAGATCGAGACGCGGCCCGAGCTGGACCGCGAGTACCTGCGCAACGTGGGCTTCAGCACGCGCGGCACGCGGTGGGTGCGCGAGCTGTAGCGGCGGCCCCGGGTGGGCACAAGTCACGGACCTGCGGACGGTGGGTGCCCGTCGCGCGCACGAAGGCGCAGTCGGCAGGCTCGAGATCCGTGACTTGTGCACGGGGGCGGCGCGGGGGCGCGGCGCGCCCAGCTCCGCGCGCCGCACGCGCTCGCCGCGTGACAGACTTCTGCGGTGAACCCGACCGTGCACTTCGCGTCCGACAACTACGCCGCCGTCCACCCCGAGGTCATGGCGGCGATGGCCCAGGCCAACACGGGTCATGACGTCGCCTACGGCGCCGACGCCGCGACCGCCGCCTTCGACGCCGCCATCGCCTCGACCTTCGGCGAGCACGCCCTGGGCTTCCCCGTCTTCAACGGCACGGGCGCCAACATCGTCTCGCTCATGGCGCTCAGCCCTCGCTGGGGCGGCGTGGTCGCATCGGAGCACGCGCACATCCACAACGACGAGAACGGCGCGCCGGAGCGGGTGGGAGGGCTCAAGATCCTGCCGCTCGCGTCGGCCGACGGCCGCCTCGCGCCCGAGCAGCTCGCGCGCTACGCGGGGGACCTGGGCGACCCGCACCGCGCGCAGCCCGTGGTGCTCTCGGTCACGCAGGCGACCGAGCTCGGCACCGTGTACTCGCTCGAGGAGATGGCCGAGCTCACGTACGCGGCCCACGAGCTCGGCATGCGGGTCCACATGGACGGCGCGCGCCTCGCGAACGCCGCCGCCGCGCTCGGGGCGACCCTGAGCGAGGCGGCCCGCGGCGCGGATCTCCTCTCGCTCGGCGGCACCAAGAACGGCGCGATGCTGGGCGAGGCCGTGGTGATCCTGGCCGAGGACCTCCGCGACTCGCTCGGCCACGACCTCCCCTACCTGCGCAAATCGACCATGCAGCTGGGCTCCAAGATGCGGTACGTCTCCGCCCAGCTCACCGCGCTGCTGACCTCGACCGACGTGACCGGTGATCCGCTCTGGCATCGCAACGCGAGCCACGCGAACGCGATGGCCACGCGGCTGCGCGAGGCCCTCGCGCCGCTCGCCGAGGCGGGCGAGCTGCGGTTCACCCAGGAGACCCAGGCGAACGCCGTCTTCGTCGAGCTGCCCCGGGCGGCGGCCGACGCCGTGCGGTCCGCCTTCCGCTTCTACGACTGGCAGCCGGGCACCGCGCCGGGCTCGGTCGAGGCGCGCTGGATGTGCGCGTGGGACACGAGCCCCGCGGACGTCGACGGCTTCGCGGCCGCCGTCACGGGAGCCCTCGAGCGCGCCAACGGGGCCCGCTGATGGCCGCCGCGTGCCCGTGCGGCTCCGGCGCATCGTTCGCCGCCTGCTGCCGCCCCTACCTGCGAGGCGAGGCGCACGCCCCGACCGCCGAGGCGCTCATGCGCTCGCGCTACACCGCCTTCGTCCGCCGCGACGCGGTGCACCTCGCGAGCACGTGGCATCCGTCGACCCGCCCGCTCGATGTGGCGGCCGGTCTCGACGAGCTGGAGTGGCGGGGCCTCGAGATCCTCGGGACCACCGACGGCGGCGAGGGGGACGAGGCGGGGACCGTCACCTTCGTCGCCCACCACGCGACCGGCGTGCTCACGCTCGGGCAGCACCGCGAGACCAGCCGGTTCGTGCGCGAGGACGGAGTCTGGCTGTATGTCGACGGAGATCTCAGTTAACTCTGGGTGAACAACATATGGCCTGGTAGTGAACGGCTTCGACCGGGCACAAGGTGACGAAAAGGATGCCTCCGGAGCCCGACATGACGATGTGCCCACGCATCACCCCTGAGAACCCCCCACAATGGTGCGTGTGACCGAGCCCCTCCTCCTCGCGGTGGTCGTCGCGACAGCACTCGCGTTCGACTTCACCAACGGCTTCCACGACACCGGCAACGCGATGGCGACCTCCATCGCGACCCGCGCCCTGAAGCCCAAGCAAGCCGTCCTCCTGTCCGCGTCGCTCAACCTCGTCGGCGCCTTCCTGTCGCTCACGGTCGCCGCCACCATCGCCAAGGGCATCGTCGACTCCGACGTCGTCACGCTCGGCGTGGTCCTCGCAGGGCTCACCGGCGGCATCCTGTGGAACCTGCTCACGTGGCTGCTCGGGCTGCCGTCGAGCTCCTCGCACGCCCTCATCGGCGGCGTGGTCGGCGCGGTGCTGGCCGCCGCCGGCACCAGCGGCGTCCTGTGGGACGGGCTCATCTCGAAGGTCCTGCTTCCGGCGCTCATCGCGCCCGTGGTGGCGATCCTGGTCGCGTCCGTCGGCACGCGCCTGGTGACCCGCTTCACGCGCGACGTCAAGCAGGACGACAACGACCGGCTGTTCCGCTGGGGCCAGATCGGCTCGGCCTCGCTCGTGTCCCTCGCGCACGGCACCAACGACGCGCAGAAGTCGATGGGCATCATCCTGCTCGCGCTCATCGCGGGCGGCGCGGTCCCCGCGGACTCGGGAGTCCCGTTCTGGGTGATCCTCGCATGCGCCCTCGCCATGGCGCTCGGCACGTACCTCGGCGGCTGGCGCGTCATCCGCACGCTCGGCAAGGGCCTGGTCGAGCTGGAGTCCCGCCAGGGCATGGCCGCCGAGACCTCGTCCGCGGCCGTCATCCTCCTCTCGAGCCACTTCGGCTACTCGCTGTCGACCACGCACGTCGCGACCGGCTCGATCCTGGGCTCGGGCGTGGGCATGAAGGGCGCCTCGGTGCGCTGGTCCGTTGCGGGCCGCATGTTCCTGGCGTGGCTCATCACCGTGCCCGCCGCCGGCATCGTGGGCGCCCTCGCCTACGGGCTCGGCGCGCTCGTGGGCGGCGGCGTCGGCTCGTTCGTGGTGTTCGCGGCCCTCATCGCCTGCTCCGCGGCGATCTGGATGGCGTCGCGCAAGGACGCCGTCGGCCACCACAACGTCAACGAGGACTGGAAGCCCAAGAAGGACAACGAGTCGATCCTCGCCGAGTCCGTGGTCGATCACGACATGAAGCTCATGCGCGTGTCCAAGAAGGGCAAGCGCCGCAAGCTGGGAGGCAAGTGATGGGCACCTACGTCGAGTGGGACGCGCTGGGCAACATCCTCCTGTGGGGCCTCGTGGTCGGCGCCGGGCTGCCCGCGCTGTTCGCGCTGGGCGTCCGCATCGCGGAGGGACCCGGCGCGCGCGACGCGAACGGGCGAATCTCGACGGGGCGCAAGATCCTCAGCGGGATCTGCTTCGGCATCGCCGCGCTCACGGTGCTCGGCGCCGTCGCGTACATCGCGGCCGGCGGCCACTGACCCCGTGACGTCCCCGCTCACGGTGCGCGCCGCCGCTCGCGCGGACGTGCACGCCCTCGTGCGCCTCGCCGCCGACACGTTCCCGCTCGCGTGCCCGCCTGGCACCGATCCCGCCGCCATCGCGGCGCATCTGAGGGACGCGCTCGGGCCGGCGGCCTTCGAGGCCTGGCTGGGGGACGATGCGGCCACGCTCATGGTCGCGGCGCGGGACGATGCGCTGGTCGGGTACGCCCTGGTCCTCACCGGGGAGTGCGGGGACGAGGACGCGTCCGGCCCGTTGAGCTCGGCGGGCGTCGACACGGCGCGCGTCCATGAGCTCTCCAAGATCTACGTGCGCGCCTCGACCCAGGGGACCGGCGCCGCCGGCGCGCTGCTCGAGGCCGCCGTCGCCGCCGCATCGTCCACCCACGGCGACCTGCCCGTGTGGCTCGGCACCAACGAGGCCAACGCCCGCGCGCAGGCGTTCTACGCGCGGCACGGCTTCGCCGTGATCGGCGGGCGGACCTACCGCGTGGGCGGGCAGGAGCACGCCGACGTGGTGATGCTCCGCGCCGCCTGAGGAGGGACGCGGGATGAACGATGCGGTGCGCGTGGGCGGCACCGCCGCGCCGCTGCGCATCGGCGTGCTCGGCGCGGCGCGCATCGTCAAGGACGCGCTCGTCGCCCCGGCCGCGGACCTACCGGGCGTCGAGGTCGCGGCGCTCGCCGCGCGCGACCGGGCGCGCGCCGAGGCCGCCGCGCGGCGGCACCGCATTCCCGAGGTGCACGGCTCGTACGAGGCGATGCTCGAGGATCCGGCCATCGACGCCGTCTACGTCCCGCTGCCGGCCGCGCTGCACGCCCAGTGGACCATCGCGGCCGCGCGCGCGGGCAAGCACGTGCTGTGCGAGAAGCCCTTCACGTCCCACAGCGACGCCGCCGTGCGCGTCGCCGAGGAGACCGCGGCCACCGGCGTCGTGGTCATGGAGGCGTACCACACCCACCATCACCCGCTCATGGGACGCCTGCGCGAGATCCTCGCCGGTGGCGAGCTCGGGACCGTCCGGCGGGCGCGCGCGACCTTCTGCGCGCCGATCCCGCCGGGCCGGGACATCCGGTGGAACCTCGCGCTCGGCGGCGGTGGCCTGCTCGACATCGGCTACTACCCGGTCCGGATGCTCCGCGAGCTGTTCGGCGGCGCACCCGAGGTGGTCGACGCGCGCGCCGTCATGCGCGGCGACATCGACCGGCTGCTCACGGCCGACCTCGCCTTCGAGGGCGGCGTCGAGGGCAGCATCGTGTCGTCGATGTGGTCGCGCCGCCTCGTCGGCGCGACCCTGACGGTCGAGGGTGACGCGGGGACGCTCGAGGTGCCGCTCCCGTACCACCCCCAGATGCGCGGCATCATCAAGGTGCGCACCGCCGAGGGCCGCCGCGTGGAGCGGGTGGACCGGCGCAGCACGTACGCGTACCAGCTCCAGGCGTTCGCACGGGCGGCGCGCGGCAGCGGTCCGATCGGCACCGATGTCGAGGCCGCGATCGCTCAGATGCGCGTGCTCGACGCGATCTACGACGCCGCCGGCGTGGCCCGGCGGCCGTAGGGCCTACTGTGGCGCAGGCGGATCCGGCCCCACGCGGGGGCCGGACGACGGGAGGGACATCACGGTGAGCGGGACCCAGCGGACCACGGGGCGGCGCACGAGGCGCCTCGCGCTGATCGCGACGGCGGTCGCCGCGGCGGCGCTGATCGGGATCGGATGGGCCGTGACGGTGCCGCGCGGCACCGCCGGGGCGGAGGCGACGCCCCCGGCCGGCGCATCGTCCATCCCGGATGCCAGCATCAGCATCCAGATGTTCACCTTCTTCCAGTACATCGGCTTCGGCGAGGACGATGCGGCGCAGGCCCGCCAGGAGGAGGTGCTCGCCCGGCTCGCCGAGGCCGGCTACAGCCACGTCGAGCCCGTCGACTACACGGGCTTCCAGGGGCTCGACGCCGAGGAGTACCGCGCACTGCTCGACGAGCACGGCCTCGAGGCGAGCTCGCTGCACACGTCGGTGACGATGGACACCACCGACGAGCAGTGGGCGGACAAGCTAGCGACCGCGACGACGCTCGGCGCGGAGTACGTGGGCGCGGGCGAGAACCCCCGCACGTTCACCTCGCGCGCCGAGTGGGTGGCGTTCGCGGAGAGGATCGACCACCTCGGAGCCATGGCCCGCGACGCGGGGATGCGCTACCTGGTCCACCTGCACGACTACGAGTTCACGTCGATCGACGGGGGTCAGAGCGCGTTCGAGATCCTCGTCGCGCACACGTCGCCCGAGAACGTCACGTTCGAGCTCGACCTCTACTGGGCCGTCGCCGCCGGCGAGGACCCGGTGGCGCTGGTCGCGGAGCACCGCGACCGGATCGCACTGCTCCACGTCAAGGACATGGACGAGGACGGGGAGATCGCCACCGTCGGCGAGGGCACCATCGACTTCCCGGCGATCTTCGCGGAGGCCGGGCCCGCCATCGACTTCTACGTGGTCGAGCGCGATCCCGTCGACGATCCCGCCGCCGACCCGTTCGGGCCCGCGGTCGCGGGGCTGGAGTACCTGCGGTCGATGGAGTTCTGAGCGGGTCCGGGCGCGGGGGGGGGGGGGTCGCGCGCGGCGGCAGCCCGTTCCCGCAGGCACGGAACGTGCTCTCCCACGAGCGTCAGAGCGCGGCGAGCGCCCGATCGATCTCCTCGACGATTCCTCCCGGCAGCATCTGAGCGAAGTTGCGGAACGTCCCCTGCGCGCCCCACTGCATGGTGCGCAGGAACTCTCGGCTGGCCGACACCCCGAGCACTCGCTCGGCGGTGCCGCGCACTGCCGCGTACGCGGCGGCGTCGCGCCGGATCTCGACCAGCGGCGTGTCAGCCGAGAACCGTCGGTGCGGTCGCACGGGCAACGGCACGCTCGCGACCCATTCGTGGGTACCGGAGCCCACGGTGACAGGCTCCGCCGAACCCGGCACGTGCACCACCGCCGTCGTGTTCGGCGGGACCACCACCCGCAGGCGGACCGCCTCGCCCACGCGCGACCAGCCGGCCTCGTGTCGTCCGTAGGCCGA
Organism: Demequina iriomotensis; assembly: GCF_000971395.1. Lineage (GTDB taxonomy): Bacteria > Actinomycetota > Actinomycetes > Actinomycetales > Demequinaceae > Demequina > Demequina iriomotensis. The sequence continues at coordinate 87,553 of NZ_BBME01000018.1, forward strand.
CTCGAAGGTCGCAGCAGCGTGATCGAGCCCCTCGAGGACGAGCGGGCGGACCTCGACGGCACGGTAGCCGGGCGACGCGGGCGCGAGTCCCGCGACCCGCCTGTGCAGCCAGTCCGCGATCGCGCCGAGCGCGTAGTGGTTGAAGCTGGTCATCTCACCTGGGTTGACGCGCCCGTCCTCGAGCATCGAGTCCCATCGCTCCCAGATCGTGGTCGCCCCCATGGTGACCGGGTAGAGCCACGACGGGTTCTCGTCGTTCAGCACGAGCCTTCCGGCGACATCGGCATGCCCCGTATCGGCAAGCGCGTCCGCGATCAACGGGGTCCCGACGAACCCGGTCGAGATGCGATACCCGGCTTCCTCGACGAGCTCGGCGAGCCTGTCACCCATGGCATCCCGGCGGTGGTCGTCGGCGATCTCGAAGGCGATCGCCAGCGCGTACGACGTCTGGGCGTCGGACATGAGCCGCCCGGCCGGCGTGGCGTACTGCGTCAGCCAGGCCTCTTGCACACGCCGTGCGAGATCGGCGTACCGGTCGGCCGCCGCATCGTCCCCGAGCACCCGGCCGGCCTCGGAGACGACCCTCGCCGACCGGAACAGATGCGCGGTCGCGACGAGGTCCTTGTCGGCCTTCGCCGCCGCAGGCCGGTCGGGCGGTGCCGTGGGGTCGAGCCAGTCGGCGAACTGGAAGTCGCCCTCCCACAGAAGGTTGTCACCGGCGCGACCCGCCATCCAGTCGACCCACCGCCGCATCGAGCCGAACTGCCGCGCGAGGGTGTCGCGATCCCCGAACCGCTGGTAGAGCGCCCATGGGACGAGCGCCGCCGCATCGCCCCATGCGGCCGTGCCGACGCGCGCAGAGTCGATCACATCGGGCACCACGAAGGGCACCGAGCCCTCATCGGTCTGCTCGATCGCGAGGTCCTCGAGCCACGACGACAGGAAGGCATCGACATCGTGCAGGAACGATGCGGTGGGCGCGAACACCTGGATGTCGCCCGTCCAACCCAAGCGCTCGTCACGCTGCGGGCAGTCCGTCGGGATCGACAGGAAGTTGCCGCGCATCGACCACACGACGTTCTCGTGCAGGCGGTCGAGCAGAGGATGCGACGATGCGAACGTGCCGGTCCGGCGCATGTCGGAGCCGACCACGACCGCGGTGACGTCGGCGAGGTCGAGCTCGCCGGGCCAACCGTCGACCTGCGCGTAGCGGAAGCCGTGGAACGTGAACCGCGGCTCCCACACCTCCTCGCCGTCGCCGGCGAGGGTGTAGTGATCGGTGGCCTCGGCGCGACGGAGGGGGCGAAGCGCGAGCTCGCCATGCTCGAGCACCTCCGCATGCCGGAGCGTCACGGTTGTACCGGCGACCCCCGAGACACGGATGCGCAGATGCCCGACCAGGTTCTGACCGAAGTCGAGGACGGTCGCGCCCGAGGGCGTGCGGATGAGCGCCACGGGCGCGACCTCCTGGGTCGCCCGCACGGGCGGGCTGGTCCTCGGCACCGGCGCTCCCTCGACCGGCGCGGACGCCGCCGACGCCCAGGTCGCGGGAGTCTCGCGACGAGCGTCCACCCGCTCGCCCGCATAGATGCCCGATGCGACCACCGGACCTGCGTCGGTGACCTCCCACGTGTCGTCGGTGATCAGCTCGTCGACCGTGCCGTCCTCGTACTCGAGACGGAGCACCGCGGAGAACGAGGGCTGCGACGAGCCGTAGATGCAGCGCTCCAGCCCGTCCCACCCGTACTTCTCGGCGAACCAGCCCGCCGCGAGGTCGACCGTGAGCACTCGCTCGCCCGCCACGAGCAGCGCGGTGACGTCGGTGGCGGCATATGTGTCGCGCCGACCGTAGCTCGTCCAGCCGGGCTTGAGCCGCTCGTCGTCGACCGCCACCCCGTCCACGTAGGCCTGGTAGACGCCGTGCGCGGTGGCATGCAGCGTCGCGGTCGCGAGTCCGCGACGGATCTCGACGCGACGGCGCAGCCGGACGGGGCACTGCTCGGCCCGCGGCGCGGGATGGCGCACCCACCGCGCGGGCCAGTCCTCGCGGACACCGCAGACCACGGGCGCTTCGTCGCTCCAAGCCGACCACCCGGTGGAAGGGGTGTGAACCCGCACGCGGATCCTTCCCGACTCGCCGTCGGCCAGCGGCGTGAAGGGCCAGGCGACCTGGCTCGACGCGGCCCCGGCGATCTCATGGATGACGGTGCCGGCGGCACCTTCCCATGCGATCTGGGCGGACGACTGCGTCCAGCCCTCGGCATCGGTCACGGTCGCCCAGCTGAGGCGCGGGGTTCGGGTCATGACGAGGGCGCCGAACGCACCCGAGTCGACGCGTATGCGGACGGAGGCGAGTGAGGCCACGAGCTACCCCTTCACGGCGCCGGATGTCATGCCGGCGACGATCTGACGGTTGAAGAAGATGTACATGACGAGCATCGGCACCGTGATGAGCAGGATGTCCATGAACAGCAGGTTCCACGACGTCGAGAACTGCCCCTGGAAGTTGTAGAGCGTCACCTGGACGGTCGCGCCCTTGTCGCCCGGGAGGAAGTACAGAGGGTTCTGGAAGTCGTTGAACACCGTCACCGCCTGCACGACGATGACGGTCACGATCACCGAGCGCAGCAGCGGGAAGATGACCCTGAAGAAGAGCCGCACGGGGCCGGCGCCGTCCATGGTCGCCGCCTCGTCGAGCTCTCGCGGGATGGTGGAGACGAACGCACGGAACATGAGGATGCAGAAGGCCATGCCGAACGCGACCTCGATGAGGACCAGGCCGTGCAGCGTCTTGTAGATCCCGAGCGACTGCATCACCCAGATCGTGGGGACCACCGCGGGCGGCACGATGAGGCCGGCCAGCACGAAGAAGTTGATGAGCGGGTTCCAGCGGCTCTTGCGGCGTTGCAGGACGTAGCCGACCATCGCGCTGACGATGACCATGATCGCGACGGATGCCACGGTCAGGATCGTCGAGTTGATGAATGCGGTGATGAGGATGTAGTCGCGCGACTGGACCACCTCGACAAGGTTCTCGACGAACGCCCACTCGGTGGGCCAGGAGAACTCGAGCAGCGCGGCCTCGCCTCGGGTCTTCGACGCCGTGACGAAGATGAAGGCGAACGGCACGAGGAAGACGACCGCCGAGACGATGATGCCGGCGAGCCCGCCGATGCGGGAGTACGTGCGGTTGAGCGAGGACCTCTGGGTGGCGATGCTCACTGGTCGACCTCCTTGCGGTTGAGGAACCAGAACAGCGGTATGACGATCGCTGCCACGAGGACGAAGAGCACCACGTTGCCTGCCGTCGACAGGCCATAGAAGCCTGCCTGATACTGCTTGTAGACGACCGATGCGAGCACGTCCGAGCTGAAGCCCGGTCCACCCTTGGTCATGGTCCAGATGAGATCGAAGGACCGGAGGCCGCCGATGAGCGACAGGATGATCACGGTCGTCGTGGCGGGACGCATGAGCGGCAGGGTGACGTGCCAGAAGCGACGCCACGCATTGGCTCCGTCGACCTTCGCCGCCTCGAAGTACTCCTGCGGGATCGCGACGATGCCGGCGATGTAGATGAGCGTGGCGAGGCCGACGCCGCGCCACACATCGACGAGCGCGACGGAGAACAGCGCCAGATCGGGATCGGTGAGCCAGCCCGGCCCCTCGACGCCGACGACGGCGAGCATCTTGTTGATGAGCCCATCGAACGGGTCCATGAGGACTGAGAAGGTCACGCCCACGCCGACCGCCGAGACGAGCACCGGGAAGAAGACCACGCTGCGGAGATACCCGCGGGCGATAATCTGGCTCGAGAGGAATACCGCGAGCAGAAGCCCGATGACGACCTTCGCGCCCGAGGTGAACGTCGCGTAGAACAGGGTGTTCAGCAGGCTCTCGAACAGGTATGGCTCCGCGAAGAAGGTCTTGAAGTTCTCAAGCCCGATGAACTCGGAGTCGAAGATCGTCCACCGCGTGAGCGCGAAGTAGAACGAGGCGAACGTCGGGACCACGAAGAGCGCGCCGTAGATCACGCCCGCGGGGGCGTAGAACCACATGGGGTAGTTGCTGCGCTTCCGCGTTCTCCGCGTCGGTGCCGGCTCGCCGCCATCGGCAGGGATCGCCTGCTGGGGCGCGTGCAGTGTGTCAGTCATGAGGGAGCTCCGCTCGCCCCCCGGGTCCCGGTCACGGCCGAGACCCGGGGGTGTGCTGATGTGATGGGCGTGGGCTTACCAGCCCTCGAGGCCCAGCTGCTGGGCCTGCTTCTTGACGTCCTCGTCGTAGTACGCCGCGGCGTCGTCCGCGGAACGGATACCCGAGCCGACCTCGACCATGATCTGCTCCAGCGCCGGGCCCTTGACCGGCGAGAGGAACTCGAGGGCGGCGCCCGTGTTGCCCGACTCGAAGTACGGCATCATGTCGGCGACCATCTGCGGGACGTCGTCGGGGATGGTGCAACCCTCGACGAAGTAGGGCCCCTGGGCGCCGACGGCCTCGGTCTGGACGTCGCAGGCCTCGGGGGTCGCGACCCAGCTGAGGAACGCCTTCACCGCATCGGCGTGCTCGGTGTCGGCCGAGGCGTAGTAACCGTGCGAGAGCCACGTGGTGAGCGGGCTGTCCGGCTCCTCGCCGGGAAGCGCGAAGAGTCCCACATCATCGACCTGGTCAGGCGTGTTCGCCTGCAGCGACGAGAACGCGAAGGTCAGCATCGGGTAGTGCGCACCCTCACCGGTGGCGACCATCCGCATGCCGTCGTCGAGCCCAGCGGACGCGAAGTCCTTGTTCAGGTATCCGGCGTCCGCCACCTCCTGCAGGTGCTGGAAGCCATCGATGGCGGGCGACCCGTCGGCGTACTTCGCCTCGTTGGCGGTGTACTTGTCCGCCCACTCCGGGTCCGCGGCGAGCACGTTGGCGAAGTCCGCCAGCACGAAGAGCTGGGAGGTCCAGGTCTCGCCGTACGTCTGGACGACCGGCGCCACGTCAGGCTTCGCGTCGGCGATCGCGGCGTTGTTCGCCATGAACTCGTCCCACGTCGTGGGGATCTCGAGGCCCAGCTCCTCGTACAGCGGGATGTTGTAGAGGATGCCGCCTCCCATGGCGGTCGCCGACGGGACACCGTAGACGTGCCCCTCGGCCGCGACGCCGGCCTTGAAGGTGTCCGAGACCGCATCCATGGTGGCGATGTCGTCGAGAGGGAGCATCGTCTTGGTCGGGGCGAGCGCCTGGAACAGCGAACCCGAGTTGTACTGGAAGATGTCCGTCATCTCGCCCGTCTGGAGGCGGGTCTTGACGAGGTTGTCGCCCTCGGTGCCGCCCGGGCGCTGCTCGATGTCGAACGTCACGTTCGGGTTCTCGGCGGTGTACGCGGCGGTGAGCGCCTCGGCGATCCCGACCGTCACCTCCGAGTTCTCGATGAGCAGCGAGAGCGTGACCGGCTCGTCGCCGGCGGCGCCCTCTGCCGAGTCGCTCGAGGCGGGCGCGGTGCCCGTCGCACACGCCGCGAGACCGATCGCCGAGACGGCGACAAACGCAGGTAGCGCGATCCGGCGCCGGTGAAGAGTGAAAGGCATCGTTGTCCTCCTCCTTGGTCAGCTAGGCCCCAATGCCTTGCCGATGAACGGATTCAATCATAATTTGCGCGTGAATGGCTAGTGTGAATGTAACGGTTCAGCCACGGGTCCAGCGGCGCAGGCGCGGCGTTGCAGCCAACACGGGAGGGCTCCGCGGCGTGTGTCGCGACGACCCCGGCCCACCGAACTGCGCGAAGTGCGACCTACCTGGAGGCGGCCGCGTCGACGGGCCCGACGGTGCTCGCCCGGATGACGAGCTCGGGGACCAGACGGCGCTGCTCGTGCACATGCGGGTTCGTCACGCTGGAGCGCTCCTCTTCGAGGATCAGGCGGAGCGCCTCGGTCGCGATGGTGGTGCGCGGCTGCGCGACCGAGGTCAGCGGCACAGCGGCCGTCTTCGCGTAATCGATGTCGTCGTAGCCGACCAGCGCCACGTCGGTGGGAACCCCGATCCCAGAGGCCTGGAGTTCAGCGAGGACACCGAGGGCCACCAGGTCGTTCGCGGCGAAGATCCCGTCTGGCCTGTCACGCGCGTCGAGGGCGGCGATCCGCCGGCCGATCACGCGCCCTTGGTCCACCGTCAGGTCGGGAACCTCGAAGACGGTCATCAACGCTCCGGGGCACTCGTCTACCGCCCGCGAGACGCCCGCCAGCCTGTCGGTCACCTGCGCGAGGGGCCCGCCGACGAATGCGAGCCGACGCCGACCGAGCTCGACCAGGTGGCTTGCCGCAGCGTAGCCACCCGCCGTTCCATCGAGCGAGACCGAGCAGAACTGCTCACCATCAGCGTGCTCGTCGAGCAGCACGATCGGCATCCCTCGGCGATGAGCAGCCACGAGACCAGGAGTGACACCGCGCACAGGGGCCACGAGCAACCCCCGTGCACGCGACTCCTCGAACATGGTCAACAGGCGCGCCTCGCGGTCCGGGTCCTGGTCGCTGCTCGCGATCACCAGAGGCGATCCCTCGCCTTGTGCGAGCTCTTGCACCACGTGCGCCACATCCGCGAAGAACGGGTTCCCCACGTTGAGCACGAGCATGCCGATGACGTCCGACCGCCCGCCACGGAGCTGGCGCGCGTGCGAGTTGGGGACGAACCCGAGCTCCTGGATGGCACGCTGCACCCGCTCCACATTCTCGGGGCTGACCGTGGTCAGTCCGTTGACCACGTTGGACACCGTGCCCATCGACACTCCGGCCCGCTCGGCCACCTCGCGCACCCCGACCTTGCGCCCCATCGAGCCCTCCCCGCTCTCCTATGGTCGACACTGCCGCCAGAAGCCAGCCGCCGACATCGTCATCGGCGACGCTGCCCGGTTGGGTCCGCGCGGCCTGCGACGATGCTACACCGCAAATGAACGCTTTCATCTTCTTTGGTCACCTAGTGCCACGATGACGATGCAGGACCGATCGGACCCGCGCCACAGGCCCCCGAGCGGCTGAACCGGCAGCAAGGAAGGCGCACATGGTGGACGCCGCGGTCAAGGCGGCGCCCGCGGCGGGTCCGGCTGTCGGGTGCGGGCGACAGGATCCTCCACGTGCCGTCGAGGTGGCGGCGAGCGGGGCCCGACCGCACCCGTCGAGACAGCGAGAAGGCCCCCGAGGAGTCCTCGGGGGCCTTCTTCAGTGGTGCGCGAGGGGGGAGTTGAACCCCCACGCCCTTTCGGGCACACGGACCTGAACCGTGCGCGTCTGCCTATTCCGCCACTCGCGCGCGCCGGGCAACTCTAGCACGAATCGGGCACGCCCCCGGACCACCGGCGCACGGCGGGGACGATGCGCCGGCGGGTCAGTTGCGGAACTCGGCCACGGTGCCGTGGAGCGAGGCCGCGAGCTCGGCGAGCTCGGCGACCGACGCATCGGCCTCGACGGTCACGTCCGCACCATGCGCTGCCGCCTCAGCGACCGCCGCGATCGAGCTCGCGATGCCGGCCGAGCCGGCCGCGGCCTCGGACACGCCGCGCGACATCTCGGCCGTGGTCGCGGTCTGCTCCTCCACGGCCGACGCGATGGTGAGCTGGAAGTCGTTGATCTGCTTCACGATGGCCGAGATCTCGCCGATCGCGTCAACCGCGCCGCCGGTGTCCTCCTGGATCGCCGACACCCGACGAGCGACCTCCTCGGTCGCCTTCGCCGTCTCCTGCGCCAGATCCTTCACCTCACCGGCCACGACGGCGAAGCCCTTGCCGGCCTCGCCGGCGCGGGCGGCCTCGATGGTGGCGTTCAGCGCCAGCAGGTTCGTCTGCTCGGCGATGCTGGAGATCACCTTGATGACCTCGCCGATCTCCTGCGAGGAGGCCCCGAGGCGACCGACCTTCTCCGTGGTCGACTCGGCCACCGAGGTGGCCTGCGCCGCGACGCGCGCGGCCTCGTTGGCGCTGTGGGAGATCTCCTTGATCGACGCGCCCATCTCGTCGGCGCCGTCCGCGACGGCCTGCACGCTGCGGTTGACCTCGTCGGCGGCCGTGGCGGCGCCGGAGGCGCGCTCCGATGCCACCCGCGAGCCCTGGGCCACCTGCGCGTTGGCCTCGGTGAGCGCCCGCGCCGAGTCGGCAAGCGTCTGCGCGGTGCTCTCGACGTGGTCGATGAGCGCGCGCAGCGAGGCGGACGTGACGTCGAGCGCGGCCGACATGTCGCCCAGCTCGTCGTTCGAGGTCACGCCGGCGGTCGCGTCGAGCTTGCCGTGCGCGGCCGCCTCGATGGTCGCGGTGAGGCGGCGCGTCGCGCGGGTGACGCGCGTCGCGAGGACCAGACCGATGGCCGAGGTGCCGGCCACGGCGCCGATGAGGACGGCGACGATGACGCCGCGCGCCCCGCCGATGCTCGCCTCGGGGTTCTCGGCGATCGCGGAGACCTCCGCCAGCGCGACGGCGCACACCGCGACGACGATGAGCACGCCGACGCCGAAGGCGCCGAGGATCTGCGCCATGAGCGGCACACGGGGTCCACGGCGCGGGGCGCCGACAGGAGCGGGATTCATGTCTCTCCATCCTTGAGAGGTCGAGTGGGGACGCCGGCCCATCCGTGGACCGGGGTGTGAGGTCCT
>NZ_BBME01000017.1 GCF_000971395.1 Demequina iriomotensis
CTCGTCGTTGATCGCGGTCGCGACGGTCCGTCGGAACATGTGCGGCGTGACCCCGGTGATGCCGGCACGCTCGAGCACCATCCGGAACTGACGGCGCACGTTGTTCGTGGTCAGCGGCGTCCCGTCGCGCGTGCAGAACAGCAGCGCGTCGAGCGAGTGGTCCTCCAACCGCGCCAGCCGACGCCGTACGGCCTCGGCGGTGAACGACGGGATCGCCACAGTCCTCACGGACCTCGCCGTCTTCGGGTGGTCCTGCCGCTTCGTCGGCTCACCATGGAGGCTGACGATGGTCCCGGCGATGCGGATCGATGGCGTCGCGCTCGTCACGTCGACATCGCGGCGACGGATGGCCAGCACCTCGCCGATGCGGGCGGAGGTGCCGAGCATGACCTCGACGATCGCGCCGAGCTGCCCGTCCGGCCGCGGGCCGGAGTACGAGCCGCCCATCTCCCAGGAGGCGATCGCCGCGCGCACCGCGTTGACCTCGGTGGCCGTCAACGCGTTCGGTCGCGACGCGGGGCGGCGCAGCGGGGAGACGTGAGCCATGGGATTGCGCGGCAGCACCTCGTGTCGCACCGCCAGCTCGAGCGCGAGCCGGAGCACCGCCCGTGCGTGCTTGGCGCGGCTGTAGCTCTGCCTCGCAAGGACTTTGAGGTACTGGTCGCAACGAGCAACCCCGATCTCTCTCAGCGTGAGGCCCTCGAACACCGGCAGCACGAGCGTGCGCATGTCTCGCTCGTACAGCTCCAATGTGCGCTTCGAGATCCGCCCCTCGAGCTCGAGGTCCTCGAGCCAATACGCGACCAAGTCCGGGAAGGGGCTGTCGGGCGACAGGACCGAGCTGGCGGGCTGGAACAGGCTCCGAATGGCGAGCTTGGCCTTCAATGCCTGCTCGGCCTGGCTACGCGTGTTGGCGGTGGCCTGCACCAGCCGGCTCTTGCCATCCCAGTCGCGGTAGCGCGTCCGCGCGACCACGCGCCCGCGGGGCGCCTCGAGGTAGGCGATGTCGCCAAACGTGCCGATGGTCAGTCGCGCGCGTGCCACGGTGTCACCTCCCCTCCGCAGGAGAGGCATCGCGCTGCTGCTCGACCCAGGTCCGCACATCGGAGACGGAGAACTTCAGGTGCTTGCCGAAGCGGTACCCGCGCGGTCCGACACCTCGAGTGCGCCAGTCGTACACGGTGGAGACCGGCACGCCCAGGTATGCGGCCAGCTCGCTCACGTCGAGCAGAGGCTCGAGGCCCCAGGCGTTGTCCACAGTGCGGTGTTCGGCGCTCATGCCGCATAGGTGCGGAGCGCGCACCCCAGGCGTCCGGGACCGACCGGCACCAACGCGTCCCTGCCGGAGAGCATCCAGCGGAGGGCGCCTCAGCGAACCCAAAGTGATGAGTATGTGATGACCGGGTCATGTCACTCCATGCAAAAAGTCCTGGCAACCCGTGAGTTACCAGGACTTTCCGCTTGCTACACGTCGGGCTGACAGGATTTGAACCTGCGACCCCCTGACCCCCAGTCAGGTGCGCTACCAAGCTGCGCCACAGCCCGTGACAGCCCGATAACTATATCGGACTCCGGGAGCCTCCAAGACCACTTTCGGCCTCCCGAGCCCAAGATCCGCCCGGATAACGTGGTGACGCCTGGCACGCGCCACGCGCGAAGGTGCTCGCGCATCGTCCCTGCTCTCCCCTAGTCTCTGACCGACTGCTCAATGACGAGGAGAGACGTGCTCGACACCGCCATCATCGGCGCCGGCCCTGCGGGCCTCGCCGCCGCCCACGCCCTCAAGCAGCGCGGGCTGCCCTACACCCACCTCGAGCGCTACACGGCGCCCGGCGGGCTGTGGAACATCGACGCCCCCGGCAGCCCCATGTACGAGTCCGCACACTTCATCTCCTCGCGGACCATGTCGGGGTTCCCGTCCTACCCCATGCCGGACGACTACCCCGACTACCCCGACCACCGCCAGATCCTCGCCTACCTCCAGGGCTTCGCGCGGGACAACCACCTCGACCAGCAGATCGAGTACGGCACCGAGGTTGAGCGCGTCGAGCGCCTCGAGGACGGCTACCGGCTCACGAGGCAGGACGGCCGCACCACCGAGCACGCGCACATCGTCATCGCGTCCGGCGTCCAGTGGATCCCCAACGTGATCGACCTCCCGGGCACGTACGCCGGCGAGGTCCGCCACACCGTGACCTACCGCAGCGCCAAGGAACTCGAAGGCAGAAGGGTCCTGGTGGTCGGCGCGGGCAACTCCGGCGCCGACATCGCGTGCGACGCCGCGCGCAGCGCCGAGCACGCCGCCATCAGCCTGCGCCGCGGCTACCACTTCATCCCCAAGCACGTGTTCGGGAAGCCCTCGGACGTGTTCGCGGACGAGGGCCCGACCATGCCGATGTGGCTCGAGCAGCGTGTCTTCGGTGTCCTGCTCCGCGTCCTCAACGGCGACCTCACTCGGCTGGGCCTGCAGAAGCCGGACCACAAGGTCTTCGAGACGCACCCGCTCATGAACACCCAGCTGCTCCACCACCTGGGCCACGGCGACATCACCGCGCGGCCCGGGATCGCCACCACGAGCGGCACCACGGTCGCCTTCACCGACGGCACCACCGAGGACGTGGACCTCATCCTGCTCGCGACCGGCTACCACCACGCCGTCCCCTACGCGCAGGACCTGGTCGGCGACGGCCCGCACCCCGACTTCTACCTCACGGCCTTCTCCCGCCACGCGGGCCTGTACGGCCTGGGCTTCGTCGAGACGAACGGCGCCGCCTACGTGCTGATGGAGCAGCTCGCCCAGATGATCGCGCAGCACATCGAGGACCGCGGCGCACGCCCCGACCGGTGGCTCGAGTTCGAAAACCTCATCGCGACCGACCAGCCTGACCTCACCCGCGGGATCCGCTTCGTCGACTCGCCCCGCCACGCGGGCTACGTCGACGGCGTCGCGATCACCCGCTACCTCCACAAGACGGCCAAGCGCATGGGCTGGACCATCCCGTGAGCCGCGCCCCCTTCGACCTCGCGGACCGCGTCGTGGTGGTCACCGGCGGCGCCGGCGGCATCGGGCGCGCCTTCAGCGCGCTTGCCGCCGCGCGCGGCGCGCGCATCGTCGTCGTGGACCTGCGGGACGATGCGGCCCTCGCGGCCGTCGACCGCCTCCCCGGCGGCGCCGCTCGCCACAGCGCCGAGGTGGGCGACCTCGCCGAACGTGAGACGGCGGAGGCGATCGTCGCGCGGATCGGCGATCGCCATGGCCGCATCGACGTGCTGGTCAACAACGCCGGCATGACCAGCGCCGACCGCTTCGACACGCGCAGCGTCGAGAGCATCGAGCGCGAGCTCGCGGTCAACCTCACGGCTCCCCTGGTGCTCACGCGCCTCGCGGTGCCGCTGCTGCGCGCCTCCGACGACCCACGGGTGATCACGACCGTGTCGCTCGGCGGCATCTTCCCGCTCGGCGAGACGCCCATCTACACCGCGAGCAAGTTCGGGCTCCGCGGCGCGATGCTGTCGATCGCGCTCGACCTGCGCGACAAGGGCATCACCGTGAGCTCGGTGCTGCCCTCGGCGACGGACACGCGCATGCTGCGCCAGGAGGCGCTCGACGGCGGCAACTCCCTGCAGTTCCAGGACCCGCCGCAGTCCCCGGCGCACGTGGCCGCGACCATGATCGGCCTGCTCGACCGCCCCCGCCTCGAGGCCTACCCGCGTCCGAGCGAGTCCTGGCTGGTCCGCGCCGCGATGCTCGTGCCCGGGGCGCTCCCGCGCCTCATGCCGCTGTTCCGCGGCAAGGGCGAGCGCGGGCAGGCCCGCTACATCCGAGGGCTGCGCGAGCGCGGCCTGGTGCGGACCGTCGACGGGATCGAGATCGCGGTCGACGACTGACGCGGGCTCAGCGCGACGCGGCGCCTGTCGAGGGCTCAGGGGCGCGGTACACGATCGCGGCGTCCCGCCCGGCACGCTTCGCCTGGTAGAGGGCGTCGTCGGCGCGCGCGAGCAGCAGGGACAGGCTCAGCCCACGCGTGGCGCCCGCGACGCCGTGGCTGGCCGTCGGCGCGGCGAAGCGCTCGCACGTCATCGACGCGACGTAGTCCCGGGTGACCTCGCGCGCGATCGCGGCGGCGTCCTCGGGCGAGGTGCCGACGAGCACCATGACGAACTCATCCCCGCCGATCCGGCCCAGCACGTCGTCCGGGCCGAGCGCGACGCGCCAGGCACGCGCGAACTCCACCAGCGCGCGGTCCCCCTCGGCGTGACCGCGGGTGTCGTTCACCCGCTTGAAGTGATCGAGGTCCGCGATCACCACGGAGCCCTCGGCACCGTCGGCGAGGGCGCGCTCCGCGCGCACCAGCAGCTCGCCCCGGTTGAGCACCCCCGTGAGGTGGTCCGTGGTCGCGCGGCGCTCGAGCTCGACCCTGGATCGCGCGTCGCCCAGCTGCGCGACCGCCAGCGTCACGGTCGCGGTGCTCGCCATCTGGATGAGCGCGGTCACCCCGCTGCCGGTCATCGACGTGAACGCCGCCCCCTCGGGTCCCTGGAGGAAGTAGAGGACCCACCGCAGCGTGTAGAACACGGTGAGCACCGTCGCCGTGATGGCGATGGTCCGCACCTCGGTGCTTCCCGCCCGCTCGCGATGATGCCAGAGCTCGTCGGCCGCCGCCCCGGAGCAGGCACCCAACGCGATGAGCATGTAGCCGCCACCCGCCCAGGCGTTGACCGCGGGATCCTCGAGGAGCGTGGAGACGCCGCCACCGGCGACCACCGTCGCCAGCAGCCACCACGGCACGCGCGCGCCACGCACCCGCCGCGCAGTCGCGATCATGAGGGTGCCGCCCAGCACCGCGGCCATGTTCGCGAGCGGCGCGGTGTACCGCTGCGCCGGCGTCCCGTCGCCCAGGAACAGCAGCGTGCCGAGCGTGAAGGCGACGAGCGCGCCGAGCCATGCGGCCGCGACCGAGCCCGCGCCGTCGCGGCGCGCCACGAAGCCGGTGTAGATCATCGCCAGGAGCACGAGCACGGCGAGCGCGACGCGCATGCTCAGCGCGTCGATCACAGCGCCTCTCCCGCCGCCTGCGCGAGCGGGCGCCCGTACACGCGCATCGTGCCGCCGCCGGCGGCCTTGGCCTCGTACAGCGCCATGTCGGCACGCCCGAGGAGCACCTCGGGGCTCGTCCGCGGCTCGACGGCCGCCAGCCCGTAGCTCGCGGCCGGCACGAGCGTGACGTGATCCGCCGCGGCCGCATCGAGCAGCGGCGGCACCGCGCCCACCCGTGCCCGCGCGCCGTCGAGCCCGACCGCGGACAGCAGGAGCACGAACTCGTCGCCGCCCAGGCGCCCGAAGACGTCCGCCGGTCCGAGCAGCCCGCCCCACGCCTCGGTGAAGGCGACCAGGGCCCGGTCGCCCGCGCCGTGCCCCCACCTGTCGTTGATCTCCTTGAAGCCGTCGAGGTCGCACATCACGATCACGTCGCCCGCCACGGGCTCCGCCGCCAGCCGCGACTCGAGCCGGCTCATGAGCTCGCCGCGCGAGAGCACCCCCGTGAGGTGATCGGTGGTCGCCCGGCGCTCGAGCCGGTCCCGCCGCCGCAGCTCGCCGAGCGAGCCCAGCGAGAACGTGACGGCGGCGACCCCGCCGATCTGCACGAGCCCGGTGAGGGCCATGCCCGCCGACGTGCCGAAGACCGAGTCGTCGCGCCCCTCGAGCAGCACCGAGACCCAGCGCGCGAGGTAGAGCGCGGCGAGGACCTCGGCCGCGAGCGTGAACGCCGTGAACGCTCGCGCCTCGACGCGCCTCGTGGTGAGGCGGTCCGGGCCGAGCGCGCGCAGCGCCGACCACGTCTCGGCGGCGATCAGCCCGTAGGCGCCCGCGAGCACCGCGAACATGAACGTCGAACCCGCCCACGCATCGTCCATCGGGCGCTCGACGGCCGCGCTCGCCACGGTGCCGACGAGCGCGAATGCGCTCGCGACCCACGGCGGCGTCCGTCCGCGGATGGCGCGCACCGCGTACAGCACGCACAGCACCGAGGCCACCCCGATCGCGTTGCCCACGGGCACGGTGAGCCACTGCACCGGGGTGCCGTTGCCGAGGTCGAACGCGAGGCTCGCCACGGTGAGCCCCAGCGCGGCGCCCCACCAGCGCGGCGCGGACGAGGTCCATACGCGCGCGACGGTGCCGACGACGTGGAAGAGCGACAGCGCGACCACCACGGCGAGCGCGACCCGCACGCTCGTGGGATCGATCATGGCGACACCCTAGGGGGTGTCCTCACGCGCGCGAACCGCACTGTGGGGAACCCCACACGGGCTCAACCCGACGCTCGATCCGTCGATGGGCACGTCCCCGGCGACGGACGTCCGAACGCCTACTCTATGAGCATGGCTCGCGTTCTCATCACCGCCCTCGAACCGCTGCCGGGCACCGTCGGCGACGGCTCCGCCGACGCCGCCCGGATCCTCGCCGAGACGTGGCAGGGCTCCGCAGAGATCGTCGCGCGGGACCTGGCCCCGGCGTACACCGAGGCGTCGCGGCGCCTGCGCGCCTCCGTCGCCAAGCACCTGCCCGACGCGGTGATCCTCGTGGCGACTCACGAGGGCGCGAGCGGCGTCGCGATCGAGCGTCTCGCGGTCAACCTGGACGATGCTCGGGTGGCCGATGCGCACGGCTCCCAGCCTGTCGACGCACCGGTGGTCGCCGGCGCGCCGGCGGGGCTGTGGACCACGCTTCCCGCCCGCGAGATCCTCGAGGCGCTCGAGGCGCGCAGCCTGCCGGCGACGCTGTCGGTCAACGCCGGGAGCGGCCTCGCGAACCACGTGTTCTACGTCCTCCAGCGCGAGCTCGCCGAATGGGGCGTCCCGAGCGGACTGGTGCGGCTCCCGCCCACCGTCGCAAGCGCCTCGGGCGCCCTCACGCTTCCGGTCGAGGTGCTCGCCGAGGCGCTCCGCACGGTGGTCGAGACCGTCATGGGCGAGCAGCCGGCGCCGGCGCAGCCCGTCGCCGCCGAGCCCGCGTTCGACCCCGAGGCGACCCAGCCGTTCCTCATGCCGATCCAGGAGCCCATCGCCGAGCCGGTGCCGGAGCGCGCACCCGCCGCGGCGCCCCTCACCGTCGCGCCGACTCTCGCCCCTCGCGAGCCGGCCTCCCTCCCTCCCGCGGCCGGACGCCCCGAGGCGCCGCCCGCCCCCGCGCTCGTGCCGCCGTGGGAGCCTACGTCCGGCGAGGTGCCGGCCTATCAGCCGCAGGTGGCCGCACCCGAGCGTCCGGCGCCCGCGGCGCAGGAGCCGACGGCCAAGGACCCCGCGAAGGCACCCGACAAAAGCGCCCCGCGCCACCCCACGTGGGATGAGATCATCTCCGGCAAGCACTCCGGCTGACCCGCTACCAGGAGGTTCGATGGCCCACGGGCTCGCGACGAGCGTCACCCTGTCCCTGCCCGCATGGCTCGTCGAGTCGATCCCCGGGTTGCCCGAGGCGCTTCCCACGCACGAGTCGCAGATGGCGCTCGTGCATCGTCTCGCCGATCGCAACTGGCGCGAGGGCGGCGGCGGGCCGTTCGCGGCGATCGTCGTCGACGCGGTGACCGGCGAGCTCGTGTCGGTGGGCGTCAACGTGGTCCTGGGCACCGGCGTGAGCGCCGGCCACGCCGAGGTGATGGCGCTCACGCTCGCGCAGCAGCGGCTCGGGGTGTGGGACCTGGGCGCCGAGCGCGACCTCGCGCTCGTGGTCAACTGGCGGCCATGCGTCCAGTGCTACGGCGCCACGCTGTGGTCCGGCGTGCGCCACCTGGTGGTCGCCGGCGAGGGACCCGAGCTCGAGCGCCTTACGCGCTTCGACGAGGGCCCCGTGGTCGCGGACTGGGCGCAGCAGTTCGAGGCGCGCGGCATCGCCGTCACCTCCGACGTGCTGCGCGAGGAGGCGCTGGCGGTGTACCGCGCGTACGGGCAGTCCGCGGCGACGGTCTACAACGCGCGGGGCGCGGGCCCCATCGAGCACACGCCGTAGCCCGCGCGCTCAGCGCACCGGGAGCTTGACGAACAGCATGCTCACGAACCCGGCGAGGATCACGGAGATGATGCCGAGCACCCCCCAGATCGTGTCGTGGGTGATCTGGATCGCTAGCCACCACATCGCCGGCGCGAGGAACGAGACGGCGCGGCCGGTGGTCGCGTACAGGCCGAAGATCTCGCCCTGCTTGCCGGCGGGGCTGATCCGCGCCAGGAGCGAGCGCGACGCGGACTGCACGGGGCCCACGAAGAGGCACAGCACCAGCCCCGCGACCCAGAACACCACCGTGCCGTACGGCTCGAGGAACGCGACGGCGAGTCCGGCCACCACCATGCCGCCGAGCGACCACAGGATCAGGCGGCGCGCGCCGAAGCGGTCGTCGAGCAGCCCCGACGCCATCGTCGCCACGCCGGCCACCAGGTTCGCGGCGACGCCGAAGTACATCACCTGCGCGGTCGAGAATCCGTACGCGGCGGACGCGATGATCGCGCCGAATGTGAACACGCCCGCGAGGCCGTCGCGGTAGATCGCGCTCGACAGCAGGAACCAGAGCGTGTGCCGCTCCTCGCGCCACAGCCGCACCAGGTCGCGCCACAGCCGTGCGTAGCCGCCGAGCAGCGACACCGCCGCCCGGCCCGTGCCGGGCGCCTCCGGGACGTAGCGGAACAGCGGCCACGCGAACGCGACCGTCCACAGCGCACAGCCGACCGCGATGAGGCGGTACGCCATGCCGTTGGAGGTGTCCATCCCGAACCAGTCGGCCTCGCTCAGCAGCACCACCACGACGAGCGCGACGATGCCGCCCGTGTAGCCGAAGCCCCATCCGAGGCCCGAGACGCGACCCATCGTGCGTGGCGTGGTGACCTGTGTGATGAGCGCGTTGTAGTGGACGCCGCCGATCTCGGAGAAGATCGAGCCCACCGCGATCAGCCCGGCGCCGAGCACGAAGTACGCGGGCGCCGCCTCGACGAAGTACAGCGCGGCCATGCACAGCACCAGCAGCCCCGTGCACCACGCGAGCGACCGCTTGCGGCGCCCCGACGTGTCGGCGCGCTGGCCGATGACGGGGGCGAGCAGCGCGATCACCACCGCGGCGAGCGTCATCGCGAGCCCGAAGCTGCCCGAGAGGTCCGCCTTCGCGGCCTCGTACGCCGGGTCATCCTCCCCGAGCGCCACGACGGCCGGGTCCATGAACGAGTCGGACACCAGGTAGACGGCGGCGAACACGAACGTGATGATGACGGAGTTGTAGGGCTGGGTCGCCCAGTCCCACAGCGCCCACGCGAACACGCGGCCCCGGGGGATGCTGCGCTCGGAGGCGGCGGGCCCCGTCGACGTCGTCGTCTCGGAAGTCATGGGCCAAGAGTGCCCGCCCCCGATGAATGATGCGCGACCAACACGCGAACGCGGCGTGAACGATGCGCGTGAAGGTGGCACGATCGAGGCTATGGACCGGCATGAGACCTGGGAGGACGATGCGCTCGCCGGCTTCGAGCGCCGTCCCGTCGGCGCCGCGACGCTCGTGCGGGCGAGCGACGCGCCCGCCTCGCCCGTGGGCGTGGCGCTGCACGTGCACGGGTACAACGACTACTTCTTCCAGTCCCACCTGGCCCGCTTCTTCACCGACCGCGGGCTGCTCTTCCACGCGGTCGACCTGCGCCGCGCGGGACGCTCGCTGCGCGAGGGCGACGTCCCGCACCTCATCGACGACATCGCCGAGCTGGGCGAGGACCTCACCGCCGCGGCCGACGCGATCGCCGGCGCCCACCCCGGCCTCCCCCTGGTGGTCCACGCCCACTCGACCGGCGGGCTCGCGGCGGCGGTGTGGGCGTCGGACGCTCTCCACCCCGCCCTCGCAGGGCTGGCGCTCGACAGCCCGTACTTCGCCCGCCGGGGTACGCGCAGCCAGCGCATCGGCCTGCGCGCCGTCCCGCTGCTCGCGCGGGCGCGTCCGCACATGGTGGTGCACGACGCCCCCTCGCACTACGCCGCTCACCTGCTCACCGACGCGGGAGGGGCCTGGGGGTTCGATGTCGCCTTGAAGAACCCCGCCGGCGTCCCCGTGCGCGCCGCGTGGCTCGCCGCCGCGCTCGCCGCGCAGTCCCGCGTCGCGCGCGGGCTGGACATCCGCGTGCCGGTGCTCCTCGCACGCGCCCACTCCTCCGGCCCGGACTCCCCCGACAACCCCCTGCTGGGCCTCCAGGACACGGTGGTCGACGTGGCGGCCATCGCGCGCCTCGCGCCTCGACTCGGTGCCCGCGTGACGGAGGCCGTCATCACCGGCGGGGTCCATGACCTGTCGCTCTCATCACCCGTTCCCCGCGCGGCCTACCTGCGTGCCGTCGCATCCTGGCTCGAGGAGGTGCTCGCATGACCGCACGCCCCACCCACCCCTACTTCGACGTGCCCTTCACCGCGCTCGCCCATCGCGGCTTCTCGCGCGACGGGCTCGAGAACTCGATGGCGGCCTTCCAGGCGGCCGTGGACCTGGGCTTCCGCTACCTGGAGACCGACGGTCACGGCACCGCCGACGGGGTCGCGGTCGCGCTGCACGATGCGTCGCTGGACCGGACCACGGACGCCGAGGGCGAGGTGGCGGAGCTGCCGTGGGAGACCGTGAGGCGTGCCCGCATCGGCGGCGTCGAGCCGGTGCCCCTGCTCGAGGACGTCCTCGGCACCTGGCCCGACGTCCGGGTGAACATCGACGTCAAGGCCGAGTCCGGCATCGTGCCCATCGCCGAGGCGATCGAGCGCACGGGCGCTCACGACCGCGTGTGCGTGGCATCGTTCTCCGCGCAGCGTCGCGAGGCGACGGTGGCGCGCCTGAGCCGCCCCGTCGCGACGTCGGCGGGCACCAGCGAGGCGGCGCGCTTCTTTGTCGGCGGCCTGCTGGGGCTCGGGACCCTGCGCTCCCTGCGCGGCGTCGACGGCCTGCAGATCCCCTGGCGGGTCGGCGTGGTCCCGGTCCTCGCGCAGCGCCACATCCGCCTCGCCCACCAGGCCGGCAAGGTGGTCCACGTGTGGACCGTCAACCGGCGCGAGGAGATGGAATCGCTGATCGACGCCGGGGTCGACGGCATCGTGTCCGACCGCGCCGACCTGCTGCGCAAGGTCCTCGAGGCACGGGGCATGTGGCGATGAGCAAGACGCAGCCCACGGACGTGCCCGTCGAGGCCTTCGTCACGGCCGTCCAGCCCGACCGCCGCCGCGAGGAGGCCGAGCGCGTGGTCGCGCTCGTCACCGCGGTCACCGGCGTCGAGCCCGTGATGTGGGGGCCGTCGATCATCGGCTGGGGCACGATGCACTACCGCTACGCGACTGGACGGGAGGGCGACTGGATGGCGGTCGGCTTCTCACCGCGCAAGGCGCAGCTCACGTTCTACGGGCTCAAGGACACCCCGGAGGGCGAGGGCCTGCTGTCAGGTCTCGGCCCGCACACCACGGGCGCTGGCTGCGTGTACGTCAAGCGCCTCGACGCGATCGATCTCGAGGTGCTCGAGGACCTGGTGGAGATCGCCTTCACCCGCGGCGACTACGACGCCCTCGCCTGACGCGTCCCACGTCGGCGCGACTCCGCGGACGGCCCGTATGTCGGACCGCCGACGCGCGGCTCCGAGCTGTGTGCCGGTGCCGGCCCGTGTGACGGTCCGATGCGCGATCGGACCGACATACGGGCCGGCGGTCGCCAGCCGTCCGCCTACTTCTTGCGGCCTCGCTTCTCGCGCACGCGCACCGAGATCTGGATCGGGGTGCCCTCGAAGCCGAAGTTCTCGCGCAGGCGGCGCTCGATGAAGCGGCGGTACTGAGGGTCCAGGAAGCCCGAGGTGAAGATGACGAACCGCGGCGGACGCGTCGCGGCCTGCGTCGCGAACAGGATCTTGGGCTGCTTGCCGCCGCGGACCGGGTGCGGGTGCTCCGCGACCAGCTCGCCGAGGAACGAGTTGAGCCGTCCAGTCGAGATGCGCTGGTCCCAGCTGGACAGCGCGAGGTCGATCGCGGGGAGCAGCCGGTTGGTGTGCCAGCCGGTCTTCGCGGACAGGTTCACGCGCGGCACCCACTGGTGCTGCACCATGTCCTTCTCGATGGACCGCTCAAGCAGGAAGCGCTCGTCCTCGCCCACGAGGTCCCACTTGTTGAACACGAAGATCACGGCACGGCCGGCGTCGGTCGCCTGGGAGATGACGCGCAGGTCCTGGTCGGTCAGCGGCACCGAGCCGTCGAGCAGCACGAGGGCGACCTCGGCACGCTCGATCGCGGTCTGCGTGCGCAGCGACGCGTAGAAGTCGGCGCCCTTGGACATGTGGACGCGGCGGCGGATGCCGGCGGTGTCCACGAGCATCCACGTGCGGCCGCCGATCTCGACCAGCTCGTCGACGGGGTCGCGGGTGGTGCCCGCGAGCTCGTTCACCACGACGCGCTCGGACCCGGCGAGCTTGTTGAGCAGCGAGGACTTGCCCACGTTCGGGCGGCCGATGAGGGCGATCCGCCGCGGCGCGTCCTGGTCGACCTCGACCTGGTGCATCTCGGTCGGCAGGATCGCCATCGCGGCGTCGAGCAGGTCGCCCGTGCCGCGGCCGTGCAGCGCGGACACCGGGTACGGCTCGCCTAGCCCCAGGTTCCACAGCGCGGCGGCCTCGAGCTCGCCCTGCGGGCCGTCCACCTTGTTCGCGGCGAGCACCACGGGCTTGCCCGACTGGCGCAGCAGCTTGACCACCTGCTCGTCGGTCGCGGTCGCGCCCACCATGGCGTCGACGACGAAGAGCACGGCGTCGGCCATCTCGATCCCGGCCTCGGCGGCCTGCGCCACCGAGAGGTCGATGCCGGTGACGTTCTTCTCCCAGCCGCCCGTGTCGAGCAGCGTGAAGTCGCGACCCGCCCACTCCGCCTTGTAGGCCACGCGGTCGCGCGTCACGCCGGGCTTGTCCTCGACCACCGCGAGGCGCTTGCCGATGATGCGGTTCACCAGCGTCGACTTGCCCACGTTCGGGCGGCCGATGATCGCGAGGACCGGCAGCGCCTCCTCGGTCTCGGGCAGCGGCTCGCCCGTGAGCTCGGCGAGGTCCTCGGGGGTGAGGTCGTACTCGTCGAGGCCCGCGCGCAGCGCGGCCTCGCGGATCTCGTCGAGCGACTCGGGCGCGTCCGACTCGTGGGGCGCCGGAAGCGGCTGCTCGTCCGTCATGCAAGGTCCTTCTGTTGGCGCGCCTCACGGCGCGGGTCGTCGAGCGGAAGCTCGAGGTCTGTCGTGTCAAGGGTACGGGTCACCTGGTCGCGAAGCGCCTCCGCGAGCCGCTCGGCAGCCCACGCCTGCTTCGCACGGCCTCCCCGGACATCGTCCGGAGGCGTGAGCACCCGCGGCTCCCCGAAGGCCACGAGGAGCCTGCGGCCGGGGCGGGGCCAGATGTTCACGGACTCCCCCGTGCGGCGCGAGCCGATGATGGCGGTGGGCACCACCGGGGCGCCCGACTGGATCGCGAGCCACGCCGCGCCGCCGTGGACGGCCTCCGCGGTGCCGACGCCGCGCGTGCCCTCGGGGAACACGCCGATGACGTCGCCGCGGCGCAGGACCGCGAGGCCCTGCGCGAGCGCCTCACGCCCGGAGCCCTCGACGGTGATCTGCTGCGCGGCCCGGAGGATGGCACCGAGCGCACCGGTCATCATGCCCGCGCGGATGAGGAAGTGCGAGCCGCGCGGGATCACGCCGTGGACCACGGGGCCGTCGATGAGGCCCACGTGGTTGCACACCACGATCGCCGCGCCGGCGCTCGGGACGTGCCCGCGCCCGCGCACCTCGGTGCGCCACAGCACGCGCGCAAGGAACCGGCCGACCCAGCGGGACCAGCGCGGCCCCCACCGGCTCGGGACGGATGCGGTCACTCGTTCCCCGCGGTCTCGGCGGACGATGCCTCGGTGGCCTCGTCCGCATCGTCCCCACGCACCTCGGCGACCAGGTCGAGCACGGCCTGGACGGCCTCCTCGATGGTGAGCTCGGAGGTGTCCAGCGTGTGGACCCCGTCCGCCGCGGTGTGGAACTGCACCACGGTGGAGTCCTTCTTGTCGCGGCCCAGCACGGCCTCGCGGACCGTGGCGAGGTCGGCGCCCTCGCCCGCGCGACGCGCGACGCGGATCTCCTCGTCGGCCGTCATGAGGATGCGCACGTCAGCGTCGGGCGCGATCACGGTGGTGATGTCGCGCCCCTCGGCGACGATGCCGCGCCCCTCGGAGTACCCGCCCTCGAGCTCCCCGGCGATGATGTCGCGCTGCCACTGCCCCAGCGCGGCGCGCGCCTCGAGGTTGGTGGCGACCTTGGACACGGTGAGCGCGACGGAGTCGGTGCGGATGAGCGCGCTCACGTCCTCGTCCTCGAGCACCACGCGCGGGTTGCGCGGGTCGAGCACGAGCGTGACGTTCATGGTCTCGACCACGGCGGCGACGTCGGACTCCTGGGCGAGGTCGACGCCCTCCCGCATGCACCACAGGGTCGCCACGCGGTACGTGGCGCCCGTGTCGAAGTACGCGAGGCCCAGGCGGCGCGCGACCTCCCTCGCGACGGTGGACTTGCCGGTCCCCGCGGGACCGTCGATGGCGATGGACACTCCGGTCATGAGGCGGCGATCTCCCAACCCTGACGCTCGAGCGCGGCGACCAGGTCGCCGGCGCGCGAGGGCAGCACGTAGAGCGTCGTCAGGCCCACCGGCTGCCGCGGCGAGTGCTCGATGGCGATGTCCTCGACGTTGACGTCCACCTCGGCCGTGTGCGACAGGAGACGCAGCAGCTGACCGGGGGTGTCGGGGACGATGACGGTGACCGGCGCCCAGTCGCGCGTCGCCCCGCCGTGCTTGCCGGGGATGCGCGCGACCTCGAAGCGGCCGCGGTCGATGAGGTCGGTGAGGGCCTCGCCGATGTCGTCGGCCTCCCTCACCTCCTCGAGGTCGTCGATGATGTGGCCGAGCGTCTCGACCAGGTGCGAGCGGTTCATCCGCGCGATGTCGGCCCACATGCCGGGCAGCGAGGCGGCGATGCGCGTGACGTCGCGCAGCCCCTGACCCGCGAGGGCCACATCGTCCGCGTCGAGGATGCCCAGCGCCGCGGCGACGGCCGACGCCGCGACCTGGGGCGCGTGCGAGACCCGGGCGACCGCCGCATCGTGCGCCGCCGCGTCCATCGTCACCACGTCGCACTGCAGCGCGGCGGGCACCTGCGTGACGAGCGCGACGGCCTCCGCCGTGGCGCCGTTGGGGCACAGCACCCACGGGCGCGCCTTGAACAGGTCGCCCTGGGCGCCCAGGCCGCCGGAGACCTCGCGGCCCGCCATCGGATGCGAGCCGACGTAGCGGGACGATGCGCCGGTCGCCTCCGCGGCGGCGGCGATGGGCGCCTTCACGCTCGCGACGTCCGTCACCACGGCGTCCGCGTAGCGGCCGAGGGCGGCGGCCACGACGGCCGGCGCCGCCGACGGCGGGACCGCGACGATGACCAGGGCGGGCGCATCGTCGCCGGGCGCGCCGCCGGCGCCGATCGAGCGCGCGAGCGCCTGCGCCTCGGCGTCGTTGTCCTCGATGGTGACGTCCCAGCCCTCGGTGCTCAGGCCGATGCCGACGCTCGCGCCGATGAGGCCGGCGCCGATGATGTGCGTGCGGGGTGACATGGCGCTCCTACTGCGCGAGGTCGCGACGCAGGCTCACCGCGCCGCGCAGGTACACGTGCGAGATCTCCTCGCGCGGGCGCTCGAGCTGCGCGTGCATCATGACGCGCACCACCAGCGGGAGCGCGCCCGGGACCGCCATCTCCTGCGCGCACATGAGCGGCACGGCGCCGAAGCCCATGCGGCGCGCGGCGGCGGCCGGGAAATCGCTGACGATGTCGGGCGTGCACGTGAAGATCACCGAGATCAGGTCGTCGGTGGTGAGGGAGTTCTCCCGCATGAGCGCCTCGACCAGCTCGGTGGTGCGCTCGTGCAGGTGGTCCTTCTCGTCACGGTCCAGGGTGATGGCGCCACGGATCGCACGGATTGTCATGGCGACCATCGTATCGGTCGCGGGACCACCCGCCGGGCGCCGGCCCCTGCTACATGCCCGCGATGTCCATGAGGCGACCGACCTCGCCCGGGGACAGCTCGCGCAGCTCGCCCGGCGCCATGGTGCCCAGGCGGATGGGGCCGAACTGCGTGCGCACCAGCTCGAGCACGGGATGCCCGACCTTGTCGAACATGCGGCGGACGATGCGGTTGCGGCCCTCGTGCAGCTCGACCTGGACCAGGGACGAATCCTTGGCGACGTCCAGCACGGTGCACGCGGTGGCGCGCACCGGGCCGTCGTCGAGGTCCACGCCCTGCTTGAGCTGGGTGGGGATGTGCTTGGACACCCGCCCCCTCACCTTCGCGACGTAGACCTTGGAGACGCCGTGCGTGGGGTGCGCGAGGCGGTTCGCGAGCTCGCCGTCGTTGGTGAGCAGCAGCAGGCCGGTGGTCTCGGCATCCAGGCGGCCCACGTGGAACAGCCGCTCGTCGTACTGCTTCACGAACTGGTCGAGCGCCGGGCGCCCCTGCGGGTCGCTCATGGTCGACACGACGCCGAACGGCTTGTTGAGCACCACCGTGACGTGGCCCGCCGCGACCGAGATGCGCTCGCCGTCGACGGCGATCACCACCTCGTCGGGATCGACGCGCACGCCCAGCTGGTCGACCACCTCGCCGTCGACCGTGACGCGGCCGCGCTCGATGAGCTCCTCGCACTTGCGTCGCGAGCCGACGCCGGCGGACGCCAGCACCTTCTGGAGGCGGATGCCCTCGGGGCGGTGGATCTCGAGATCGGCCATCAGCGGCCCTCCCCATCGATGTCGGCAAGATCGGGCAGGTACGGGGCGAGCGGCGGGAGGTCGTCCAAGGTCGACATCCCCATGCGCTCGAGGAACTCGGTGGACGTGCCGTACAGGACGGCGCCGCCCAGCTCCCCGACCTCGGTGACGAGCCCGCGCGCGGCGAGCGTCTTCATCACCGAGTCGACGTTGACGCCGCGCACCTGGGAGACCTGGCCACGGGTGACGGGCTGGCGGTACGCGACCACCGCGAGGGTCTCGAGCGCGGCCTGGGACAGGCGCGCGGACTGCCCGTCAACGATGAACCGGCCCACCACGTCGGCGAACAGCCGCGACGAGTAGATGCGCCAGCCGCCGTCGACCTCGCGCAGCTCGAAGCCGCGCGGCGCCTCGGGGTCCGCGTACTCGTCGCGCAGCGCGAGCAGCGCGCCCTCGACCTCGCCGAGCGGGACCTCGAGCGCCGCCGCGAGCTCGGCGGCGGGCACCGGCTCGTCGACCACCATGAGCACCGCCTCGAGCGCCCCTCGGAGCGTCACCTCGTTCACGTCGTCTCCCCGTCCTCCGCCGCCAGGCCCGCGGCCTGCGAGGCGACGCCCAGCGCATCGTCCTCATCGAACTCCGCGGACACCTCGACCGCGGAGTCGCCGCCGGTCCAACGGACCGTCAGCTCGCCGAGGGAGCGTACCTGGTCGAAGGCGACCACGGCCTCCCGGAACAGCTCGAGCAGCGCGAGGAAGCGTGCGACCACCACGGCGGTGCTGCCCGCGTCGCGCGTGAGCGAGCGGAACGACACCGCGCCCTCGCGCTGGAGGCGCGTGGTGATGACCACGGCCTGCTCGCGCACGCTCACGGCGGGGTTGTGGAGGTGGGCGATGCTCACGGTGGGCACGGCCTTGGGCTGGAGCGCGTGCGCCGCGAGCTGCGCGAGCATCTCCGGCGTCACGGTCCACACGAGCTCGGGCAGCAGCATCGCGAACTGCGGCTCCAGCGGAACGTCGCGCGGGACGCGACGGGGCGCGGCGAGCATCGTCTCGAAGGCCGCCGCCGCCTGCTTGAACGCGCGGTACTGGAGCAGCCGGGCGAAGAGGAGGTCGCGGGCCTCGAGCAGCTCGAGGTCCTCGACGTCGTCGACCTCGCCCTGCGGAAGCAGGCGCGCCGCCTTGAGGTCGAGCAGCGTCGCCGCGACCACCAGGAACTCGGAGGCCTGCGAGAGGTCCCAGTCGCCCTCGCGCGACGCGATGGTGGCGAGGAACTCGTCCGTGACGCGCGCGAGCGAGACCTCGGTGATCTCGAGCTGATGCTTGGAGATCAGGCTCAGCAGCAGGTCGAACGGGCCCTCGAAGTTGTCGAGGTGGACCTCGAAGCCCCGCGGGGCGCCCTCGACCGCCTGCTCGGTCACGCTACGCGGCGACCCCGCGCGCCACGAGCTCGCGCGCGAGCTGACGGTAGGCCTCGGCGCCGGCGTGCGCGGGGGCGAACGACGTGATGGGCTCGGCCGCGACGGTGGCATCGGGGAACTTCACGGTGCGGTGGATCATCGTGTCGGTGACCCGGTCGCCGAACGCGTCGCGCACGCGCTCGACCACCTCCTGCGCGTGCAGGGTGCGGCCGTCGTACAGCGTGGGGACGATCGCGTCGATGGTGAGGCGCGTGTTGAGACGGTCCTGCACCTTGTTGATGGTGTCGACCAGGAGCTTGACGCCGCGCATCGCGAAGTACTCGGACGCGAGCGGGATCACCACGCCGTGCGCCGCGACGAGCGCGTTGACAGTGAGCAGGCCGAGCGACGGCTGGCAGTCGATGAGGATCGCGTCGTAGTCGTCGAGGACCGGGCGCAGCGCACGCGCGAGGGCGCTCTCGCGCGCCACCTCGCCGACCAGCTGGACCTCGGCCGCCGAGAGGTCGATGTTCGCGGGCAGGAGGTCGAGCCCCGGCACCTTGGTCTCGAGGATGACCTCGCGCGTCGAGACGCCCGTCTCCATGAGGAGGTCGTAGACCGTGCGGTCGAGCGCGTCGGCGTTGATCCCGAGGCCCGCGGAGGCCGCGCCCTGGGGGTCGAAGTCGATGAGGAGGACCTTGCGCCCGTACTCCGCGAGGGCCGCGGCGAGGTTGACCGACGTGGTCGTCTTTCCCACGCCGCCCTTCTGGTTGCACAGCGCGACGACGCGCGCGGGACCGTGGCTGGGAAGGGGCTCGGGTGCAGGGAACTCGGTCACGCGCCAACCTTACCGCCCGGCGAGGACGGTCCTCAGCGGGCGCGCGGGTGCGTGGCGGCATACACCTCGCGCAGCGTGTCGCGGGTCACGAGCGTGTAGATCTGGGTGGTCGTGACGGACGCATGGCCCAGCAGCTCCTGCACCACGCGGACGTCCGCGCCGCCGTTGAGCAGGTGCGTCGCGAACGAGTGACGGAGGGTGTGCGGCGAGACGTCGTCGACCCCCGCGCGCTCGGCCGCCGAGCGGAGGATCGCCCACGCGGACTGTCGCGACAGCCGGCCGCCGCGCGTGTTGAGGAACAGCGCCGCGGTGCCAGCGCCCGCCTGCGCGTACGGCGCGCGGGCACGCACCAGGTAGGCCTCGAGCGCCTCGACGGCGTAGCCGCCGACCGGGACGATGCGCTCCTTGCGTCCCTTGCCGCGGAGCAGCACGGCCTCCTCCCCCGCCGCGAGCTCGACGTCGTCGACGTCGAGGCCGACGGCCTCCGAGATGCGGGCGCCCGTGGCGTAGACGAGCTCGAGCAGCGCGCGGTCCCTCAGCGGGGCGAGCCCGTCGCCAGCGCCGGCCTGGCCCAGGATGCGGGCGACCTCGTCGGTGCTGATCGCCTTGGGCAGGCGCTTGGGGATCGCGCGCGGCTTGACCTGGGCCGACGGATCGGCCTGGGTCCAGCCCTCGAGCACCGCGAACCGATGCCAGCCGCGCACCGCGACCACGGTGCGGGAAGCCGATGCGGGGGCCAGGGCCCGGCCCCCGTCCTCGCCCGAGCTGACGGCCTGGGCGAACGCGGCGACGTCCTCCCTCGCGACCTCGGCGAGATCGTCGAGACCGCGCGAGCCCAGGAAGGAGACGTAGCGGTCGAGGTCGCGGCGGTACGCGGCGACGGTGTTCGGGCTCAGCCCGCGCTCCACGGCGACGTGCGCCAGATAGGCGTCACGCTGCCGCGTCAGCATCCTCAGCGGACCGCGAGGACGTCGGTGAGGAAGGGATCGACCATGATCGCGGCGAACACGATCGACAGGTACGTGATCGACGCGTGGAACAGGCGCATCTCCTTGAGCCGCTCCTCGCCGCGGCTGGAGCGCAGGTAGAGCGACACGCAGCCCCACAGGAACCACGCGCCGGCGGCGGCAGCCGCGGCGACGTAGACCCACGTCATGCCCGCGACCCACGCGAGCGCGAGGCTCGTCGCGACCATCGCGGCGGCGTAGCCGACCATCTCGATCGCGACCTTGCGCACGGGCGCGACCACGGGGAGCATCGGCACGCGGGCCTGCTCGTAGTCGCCCTTGAACTTCATCGACAGCGGCCAGTAGTGCGGCGGCGTCCAGAAGAAGATGATGAGGAACAGCAGGAACGGCGTCCAGGACAGCTCCTGCGTGACGGCCGCCCAGCCGATCAGCACCGGCATGCAGCCCGCCATGCCGCCCCACACGATGTTCTGCGCGGTGCGGCGCTTGAGGATCATCGTGTAGACCACGGCGTAGCCGAAGATCGCGACCACGTTGAGGACGGCGGCGAGCGGCGAGCCGACCACGAGCCAGAACCACAGGGTCGAGACCACGGACAGCACCCACGCGAAGATGAGCGCGCCGCGCGGCGACGCCGCGCCGGTGACGAGCGGGCGCCGGCGCGTGCGCTTCATCACCGCGTCGATGTCGCGGTCGAGGTAGCTGTTGAACACCTGCGCGCCGCCCGCCGAGAGCGCACCGCCCACGAGGGTGCCCACCAGGAGCCCCAGCGACGGCCAGCCGTCGGCGGCGAGCACCATGGTCGGGATGGTGGTGACGAGCAGCAGCTCGATGATCCGCGGCTTGGTCAGCGCGACGTACGCGCGCACCACCGACGCCACCGAGCGGGAGGCCGCGGCGGGCGCGGCGGCATGGGCCTCGGTGGTGGCGATCGGCATGCGGACAAGTGTAGCCGCGCGGACCGGGACCAGGGTCCGTGGCGCGGGGACGCTCACCCGGTCGGATGAAGCCCGACCCGCTCGCTCCAGGTGTCGACCGTGGCGTCCTCGATCGTCAGCTCGTAGACCGCCTCGAGGGCCGCCTCCTCCTCGGTCATGCCGTCGCTGAAGCCGGGCACGCGCGCGTCGAAGAGCGCGGCCACGTCTGCGAACGCGACCTCGGCGCGCCGGATGCTCGCCCGCGTGCTCGTGATGGTCGCGCCGGCGTCCGTCGGGACCGTCACCACGGCGATGCGGCCCGTGTCGAGCTCACCCTCCTTGGTCCCCTGCGGCGAGCGCGTCACGTACCAGGTGCCGGGACGGTCGGTGGTGACGAAGCGCATGAGCCGGCTCACGGGCTGGCCGTCGTCGTCCACGCTCGAGAGCACCAGGACCGACGCACGGCTCGCGACGTCCGCGAAGAGCGCCGCCGCCCGGTCCGCGAAGATGTCGCCCTTGCGACGGCTCGTCTCCTTGGCGTACGCGAGCGCCTCGCCCACCGAGTCGAAGCGGCCCGTCTCGATGAAGGAGAGGATCTGAGGGACGTACGCCGCGACGTCCTCGTCACGGTAGTAGAACTCGAGCCACCGGCGCCCCGCGTGCAGGTCGCCGCTGTACTTGTCGCGGAGCCGCTGCGCCTTGCGCGCCACCAGCCGCCGGCCCCACGGGCGTCGCAGCAGCTCGCGGCCCGCCGTCACCCCGAGCGCGCCGGCGACGGCCACGCTCACGAGCCCCAGCAGCCACCACGCGGGACGCGTGGGGAAGGTCGACACCGCCGCCGCGTAGAGCGCGACGTCGAGCACCACCACCGCCGCGACCACGGCCGCGACGACGAGCGTCTCGTAGCGCTTGAGCTCGAACTGCATCGAGGATGTCGCGCGCTGGCGTCGCTTGAGATGGAGCTGGCGCTGCTCCATCTCCGCGACGACGGCCTGGTCCTCCCGAGACAGCGCCATCAGTCCACCCCGTAGGTGCGGTAGCGGCTGCGCAGCTCGTAGGTCTCGATGTCGCTGTGGCCCTCGACGCGGATCGCCCGCTGCGCGTGGCGCAGCTCCTCGGGGCCGAACTTCTCGGCGTACCAGTCGCCCGCGAGCTCGAGCCGGAGCG
Organism: Demequina iriomotensis; assembly: GCF_000971395.1. Lineage (GTDB taxonomy): Bacteria > Actinomycetota > Actinomycetes > Actinomycetales > Demequinaceae > Demequina > Demequina iriomotensis. Next base: position 22,091 of record NZ_BBME01000017.1, read on the forward strand.
CCAGGCGCTCCTCGTCGTACGTGGTGATGCGCGCGCGGCGCTTCGCCTGCACGCGGTCGACGATGTGCAGGACGAGGAAAAAGACCAGGTAGAACACGAGGATCAGCGCGAGGAAGCTCAGCGCGACCTCCCAGATGACGAAGCCCTCGTGGTAGCCCCACCACCCCCGGTCCGGATCGTCGCGGTAGTAGAGCGAGGACGCGGTGATGACGATCGGCAGCAGCGCGAGGATCCAGGTCGCCACCACCGCGAGCAGCTGCCCGACGGGTCGCAGGCTGCGCCAGCGGGTGAAGAACCAGTCGACGGTCACCTCTCTCTCGTCGACCGTGTGCAACCTGTAGTCGCGACCCTCGGTCATGACGTCCCTCCCGGCGTCTCGTGAGGTTGTTGGAGGCTGGACGATCGCTCCGGGGACTTCCACGTCCCGCCGTCGCGCTGGGACCACGTCTTCGCGAGCGACGGGATGAGCTCCCAGGCGACGGTCCAGGTGTTCACCATCCAGTAGCCGAGCAGGTAGAGCGGACCGAACGCCACGTACTTGAGGGTCCTCCCCCGATCGTTGTAGAGCGAGGCGAGCGTGAGCTGGGCCAGCCCGATCACCATCTGCAGGGAGACGAAGATGCCGGCCATGTACCAGGTGTGCCAGAACCTCTCCCAGTCGCCGGAGACGGCGAAGAAACCCTGGGTGAGGAGGAAGATCGCGAGGGTGATCCAGTAGATCAGGCTCCACACCACCGAGATCGTGTAGTCCGCGACCACCGGCATCATGCGGAAGTTCCGCAGCGGATGCTTGAGAAGCTTGGGCCCCTTGCTCGCGAGCACGCGGACGCCGCCCGCCGACCACCGATGCCGCTGCTTCACCAGCGAGCGCAGCTGCTCGGGGACGTCGAGGAAGAACCTGATGTGGGGCGCGAACGTCGCCCGCCACCCGGCGGTCTGCATGTCCCACGCGATCGCGATGTCCTCCGTGGGCTGCTCGGCATGCCACCCGCCGATGTCGAGCACCGCCTGCCGGCGGTACATCGTGTTGGCGCCGGAGAAGGCGAACAGCGCGCCGTAGGCGAGCTGGCCGCGCTTGATGAGGCCGATGATGGAGTTGAGCTCGTTCTGCTGCGCCTCGGCGGTCAGCGTGGTGCGGTTGGCCGCGAGCATGTTGCCCGTCACGGCCCCCAGGTTGTGCCCGCCCTCGCGCTCGAAGTAGCTGAGGTACTGCCAGATCGCGTCCGGGTTGGGCTTGGTGTCGGCGTCGTTGCAGAGCAGGAAGTCGCCCTTGGCGTACGCGAGCGCGCAGTTGAGGCCGTGGGCCTTGCCGCGGTTGTTGACGATGGTGACGGTCCGCAGGTTGTCGAACTCCTCCTGAAGCGCGACGAGGATCTCCGCCGTCCGGTCGGTCGAGGCGTCGTCGACCACCATGATCTCGTACCTGTCCGGCGGATAGTTGAGGGTCCCCACGAGGTAGCGGATGGTGCCCTCGATCGACGCCTCCTCGTTGTGCGCCGGGATCAGGATCGTGACGAACGGCTCGCCGTGCTCGAGGGGCCGGGGCCTGTCACGCCTCTCCGACAGCACGCGGTAGTAGAAGCTCGACACCAGGAAGCCGAGGCCGCCGACGATCGGGTACGACACGAGGATGAAGATGAGCAGCAGCTCGAACCATCCGCCGGGCGTCTCCGGCATGCGGGCCTCCCCGATCGGTGTCCTTGTCCCCTCCGTTCGACGGTAACCCCGCATCGGCGCCGCCACACCGCGACCTCGGTCCCAGGGCGGATCAACGCAATGTGAACGTCCTACAAAGCTATGACGCACAGGTAGGCTGGCCCGCGTACCCGCCAACAGTCGAGGGAGACACCTGTGACCATCAACTGGACCGACACGGACCGTCGCGCAGTCGACACGCTTCGCGTCCTCGCCGCCGACGCCGTCGAGAAGGTCGGCAACGGCCATCCCGGCACCGCGATCTCGCTGGCGCCCGCCGCGTACCTGCTCTTCCAGAACGTCATGCGCCACGACCCGTCCGACTCGCACTGGCTGGGTCGCGACCGGTTCGTGCTGTCCGCCGGCCACTCGTCGCTGACGCTCTACCTCCAGCTCTTCGCCTCGGGCTACAACCTGGGCCTCGACGACCTCAAGGCGCTGCGCACCGAGGGCTCGCTCACCCCGGGCCACCCCGAGTACGGCCACACCGACGGCGTCGAGATCACCACCGGCCCGCTGGGCACCGGCATCGCCTCCTCCGTGGGCATGGCTATGGCGGCCCGCCGCGAGCGCGGCCTGCTCGACCCCGACGCGGCCCCCGGCACCTCGCCGTTCGACCACTTCGTCTACGTCATCGCCGGCGACGGCTGCCTCCAGGAGGGCGTGGCGCACGAGGCCTCGGCCCTCGCCGGCACGCAGGAGCTGGGCAACCTCATCGTCATCTGGGACGACAACAAGATCTCGATCGAGCACGAGACCGACATCTCGTTCACCGAGGACGTGCTCGGCCGCTACGAGGCCTACGGCTGGCACACCCAGTCCGTCTCGTGGGTCAAGGACGGCGGCTACGAGGAGGACCCGCAGGCCCTCTTCGACGCGATCGAGGCCGCGAAGGCCGAGACCGGCAAGCCCTCGATCATCGCGCTGTCGACCATCATCGGCTGGCCGTCGCCCACCAAGCAGAACTCGGGCGGCGTGCACGGCTCGGCGCTCGGCGCCGCCGAGGTCGCGGGCCTCAAGGAGGTGCTCGGCTTCGACCCCGAGCAGTCCTTCGCGGTCGAGCCCGAGGTCCTCGCCCACATGCACCAGGTCAAGGAGCGCGGCCAGGCCGCCCACTCCGAGTGGAACGCCCAGTTCTCGCGCTGGGAGGCCGAGAACCCCGAGCGCGCCGCGCTGCTGTCGCGCCTGGTCACCCGCTCCCTCCCCGAGGGCTGGGACGATGCGCTGCCCACCTTCGAGCCCGGCGCCAAGGTCGCGACGCGCGCCGCGTCCGGCAAGGTGCTCACGGCGCTCGCGCCCGTGCTGCCCGAGCTGTGGGGCGGCTCGGCCGACCTGGCCGGCTCGAACAACACCACGATGGACGGCGAGCCCTCGTTCCTCCCGCCGCGCCGCTCGACCCACTCGTACCCCGACGGCCAGTGGTACGGCCGCACGCTGCACTTCGGCATCCGCGAGTTCGGCATGGGCGCGATCATGAACGGCATCACGCTGCACGGCCTGACCCGCGTGTACGGCGGCACCTTCCTGGTGTTCTCCGACTACATGCGCGCCTCGGTCCGTCTCGCCGCGCTCATGCAGATCCCCACCACGTTCGTGTGGACGCACGACTCGGTGGGCCTGGGCGAGGACGGCCCGACGCACCAGCCCATCGAGCACGTCGCGACGCTCCGCGCGATCCCCGGCCTCGACGTGATCCGCCCCGCGGACGCGAACGAGACGGCGGCGGCGTGGAAGGCGATCCTCGAGACCACGGACCGCCCCTCGGCGATCATCCTGTCGCGTCAGAACCTCCCGGTCCTCGAGGGCACCTCGACCGAGGGCGTCCTCAAGGGCGCGTACGTGCTCGCGGGCGCCGACGAGGACGCCGACGTGGTCATCATCGCCACCGGCTCGGAGGTCTCGGTGGCCGTCGAGGCGCGCGAGCTCCTTGCGGCCGACGGCGTCAAGGCCCGCGTGGTCTCCATGCCGTCGCGTGAGCGCTTCGCCCGCCAGGACGCCGAGTACCGCGAGAGCGTGCTTCCCGCCGCCCTCAAGGCGCGCGTGTCCGTCGAGGCCGGCTCGGCCCTCGGCTGGCGCGAGGTCGTCGGCGACGCGGGTCGCACCGTGTCGGTCGACCACTTCGGCGAGTCCGCGGACGGCGCGCTGCTGCTCAAGAAGTACGGCTTCAACGCGGAGAACGTCGCCGCGGTCGCCCGCGAGTCGATCGCGGCCGCTGGCTGACGCATCGTCCCTACCGGAAGGGGGTCTCGGCTGCGGCCGAGGCCCCCTTCCGCGTCCCACCCCTCCCCCCGCCGCCCGACACTGACAACGGAGTTCGAGGCGACACGCCGTGGACTCGGGCACGATGCGCCGGTCACGCCGGCGTGTCGGGCCGGATTCCGTTGTGGCTGTCAGGGAGGGTGGGCGTCTCACCAGGTGGCGCCCGCGCATCGTGCCGTCGCCATAGGATGGCCGGAGCATCGCTGCCGCCCCTTCGATGTCCCCCCTGGAAGGTCTCTCGAGTGAACAATCCCTTGCGCGACCCGCGCGACCGTCGCCTGCCCCGCATCGCCGGCTCCTGCGGCCTCGTCATGTTCGGTGTGACGGGCGACCTCGCCCGCAAGAAGCTCATGCCGGCCGTGTACGACCTCGCGAACCGCGGCCTCCTGCCCCCGGCCTTCGCGCTGACCGGCTTCGCCCGGCGCGACTGGGACGAGCAGGACTTCGCGCAGGTGGTGCACGACTCGGTCAAGAAGTACGCGCGCACGCCGTTCCGCGAGGAGACGTGGCGCCAGCTGTCCGAGGGCATCCGCTTCGTCCAGGGCACGTTCGACGACCCGGAGGCGTTCGCACGGCTGCGCGAGACCGTGGAGACGCTCGACCGGGAGCGCGGCACGGGTGGCAACCACGCCTTCTACCTCTCGATCCCGCCGTCGGCGTTCCCCCAGGTCATCACGCAGCTGCGCGAGTCGGGCCTGTCCGCGCCGCGGGAGGACACGTGGCGCCGCGTGGTCATCGAGAAGCCCTTCGGGCACAACCTCGAGTCCGCGGAGCAGCTGGACGCCGTCGTGTCCGAGGTGTTCCCGCCCGACTCGGTGTTCCGCATCGACCACTACCTGGGCAAGGAGACCGTCCAGAACCTGCTGGCGATCCGCTTCGCGAACCAGCTGTTCGAGCCCGTGTGGAACTCGCAGTACGTCGACCACGTGCAGATCACCATGGCCGAGGACATCGGCATCGGCTCGCGCGCGGGCTACTTCGACGGCATCGGCACCGCACGCGACGTCATCCAGAACCACCTGCTCCAGCTCTTCGCGCTCACCGCGATGGAGGAGCCCGCGTCCTTCGAGGCCGACGACCTCCGCATGGAGAAGGAGAAGGTGCTCCGCTCCGTGGTCCTCCCTGACGACCTGGGCGAGGGCACGGCGCGCGGCCAGTACGCCGCGGGCTGGCGCGGCGGCGAGCAGGTGGGCGGCTTCCTCGACGAGGACGGCATCTCCCCCGACTCGATCACCGAGACCTACGCCGCGATCCGCCTCGACGTGCCCAACCGACGCTGGGCCGGCACCCCGTTCTACCTGCGCGCGGGCAAGCGTCTGGGCCGCCGCGTCACCGAGATCGCGCTGGTGTTCAAGAAGGCGCCTTCGCCGTACTTCCAGGAGATCAGCGGCTCCGACGTGGGCACCAACGCGCTCGTGATCCGTGTCCAGCCCGACGAGGGCGTGACGCTGCGCTTCGGCTCCAAGGTGCCGGGCACGGCCATGGAGGTCCGCGACGTGACGATGGACTTCGCGTACGGCAACGCGTTCACCGAGAGCTCGCCCGAGGCGTACGAGCGACTCATCCTCGACGTCCTCCTGGGCGACCCGCCGCTGTTCCCCCGTCAGGAGGAGGTGGCGCTGTCCTGGAAGATCCTCGACCCCATCACCGAGTTCTGGGAGACCCAAGGCCAGCCCGAGCCGTACCGCTCGGGCACCTGGGGCCCGCCCGGGTCCGACGAGATGATGGCCCGCGACGGACGCGTCTGGAGGCGCCCATGATCATCGAGCTGCCCGACACCACCACCGGCGCGATCAACAAGCGCCTGGTCGACTCGCGCAAGGACGGCGGCGTCATCACGCTCGCGCGCGTCATGACGCTCGTCATCGACGCGACCGACGCCGATGCGGAGCAGGCGATCGCGACCGCGAACGTCGCCTCACGCGAGCACCCGTGCCGCATCATCGTCATCTCCCCGGGGAGCGCCCCCGAGGCGCGCCTCGACGCGGAGATCCGCGTCGGCGGCGACGCCGGCGCGTCCGAGGTGGTGGTCCTGCGACCGTCCGGCGACCAGATCGGCCACGACGACACGCTCGTGACGCCGCTGCTGCTGCCCGACGCGCCCATCGTGGTGTGGTGGCCCGCGGGAGTGCCCTCGGACCTCGGTCAGCGCGCGCTCGGCCGCATGGCGCAGCGCCGGATCACCGACACCAAGGGCGAGGCGGACCCCGCCGGCGTGCTGCTGGGCCTGTCCCACTGCTACCGCCCGGGCGACACGGATCTCGCGTGGACGCGCCTCACGCGGTGGCGCGCGCTCATGGCCGCGGCGCTCGACCAGGTCAAGGTGCCCGAGGTCACGCTCGCTCGCCTGCACGGAGACACCAACAGCCCGTCGATCCTGCTGCTCGGCGCGTGGTTGCGCCACACGCTCGGCTGCGAGATCGAGGCGACGTACGACGACTCGGTCGCCGCGCTCGAGAACGTGGTCCTCGAGACGCCGTCCGGCCCGATCGAGATCTCCCGTCCCGACGGCCACAACGCGACCATCCGCCAGCCCGGGCAGCCCGACCACCAGATCGCGCTGCCCGCGCGCTCGCTCGAGGAGGCGCTGGCCGAGGAGCTGCGCCGCCTCGACGCGGACGCCGTCTACGGCGAGGTGCTCGCGGCCTTCGCGACCGACACCGCGGTCCCGCTGTGACCGGGAACGCACGCGTGGTGGTCCACGCGGACGCCGCCGCGCTTTCGGAGGCGACGGCAGCGCGGCTGCTGCTCGCCCTCGTCGACACGCTGTCGACGCAGGCGCGCGCGGATGTGGTCCTCACGGGCGGCACGGTCGGCATCGCGACGCTCGCGGCGGCGTCGCGCTCGCCGTTGGCCGCCTCGATCGACTGGACCAGCGTCCACGTGTGGTGGGGCGACGAGCGCTTCGTCCCCGCCGGCGACTCCGACCGCAACGAGGGCCAGGCGCAGGCCGCGCTGCTCGCGGGCCTGCCGCTGCCCGAGGAAAACATCCACCGGATGGGAGCGTCCTCCGCCTTCCCGACCGCCGAGGACGCCGCCGCCGCCTACGCCGCGGATATCGCCGACGCTGGCACGCCCGCATGGGACGTGCTCATGCTCGGCATGGGTCCCGACGGCCACGTCGCCTCGCTGTTCCCCGGGCACGCCGGCTACGAGGCGCGGGGCGGGGAGGCGATCGCGGTGCACGACTCCCCCAAGCCGCCGCCCACGCGCGTGTCCCTCACCCTCGACAGCATCGTCCGCGCGAAGCGCGTGTGGGTGGTCGCGGCGGGCGCCGCGAAGGCCGAGGTGGTCGCCCGGTCGCTCCATGGCGACCTCACGCTGCCCGCCGCCGCGGTCCGCGGGACCTCTGAGACGCTGTGGCTGGTCGACGCGGAGGCGGTCGCAACCGTCTGACCCGCCCTCCCCCGCGCGCGACACTGCCAACGGAATCGAAGGCGACACGCCGGCCACCGGCCCGTTTCGGGGCCCGTCACCGGCGTGTCGCGCTGAGATCCGTTGCCGGTGTCAGCGGGGGGTGGGGTCAGTGGCGCTTGCCCATGAGCAGGTCGCGGCCCTCGGCGTCCACGCCCTCGCGCACCGGCAGCTTCTCCCGCACCGTCGCGACGATGCCCTCGATGTCGAACTCCGCGGGCTTCGCGTAGATCTCCTCGCCGTCCGCACGGAACGTGAACACGCCCTTGCGGCCCGTCTTCAGGGTCACGCCGGCGAGCGCGTTGCCGAACTCCTCCAGCAGGCGCGTCTGGGCGGCGGTCGCCTTCGGCAGGTAGCCGCACGGCACGCAGTACTCGATCTCGATCTGCATCTTCTCTCCTTCAGCTCGGGGACCCGGGTCCCACTCTCTCCTACGCACGGGCGTCCTCGCGCATTCCCCGCCCAGCGACGCGACAGGGCCGGCCCCCATGTGGGAGACCGGCCCTGGCGAGGCGTTCTCTACTCCGCGACCGCGAGGTCGCCGCGACGCGCCCGCAACGCGGCGAGCGCCTCGTCGAGGAGCTCCTTGCCCTCGTCGTCGGAGCGACGCTCCTTCACGTACGCGAGGTGCGTCTTGTACGGCTCGTTGCGGATCGGCTCCGGAGGGTTCTCCGGGTCCAGCCCGCCGGGGAGCCCGCAGCGCGGGCAGTCCCACTCGACGGGGATCTCCTGGTCGTCACCGACCGCGAAGCTCGGCGAGGTGATGTGACCCCTCGCGCAGTAGTACGAGACGACCTGACGAGGCGCGGACTCGCCGCGCTCGTCCTCTCCCATAGGCCCAGCGCCGACGCGCGAGCCTCGGATGGCGTTGCCCCCTGCCATGGGTGCGACCTCCGTTGCTTAGATCGAGAACCGGGACACGAGGCCCAGCAGGACCACGACCGCACCCCAGGCGATGGCGAGGCCCCACGTGATGCGCGTGAGGTTCCGCTCACCCACGGCAGACGACTGCACGCCTGACGCGAGGCCGCCGCCGAACATGTCGGTGATGCCGCCGCCACGGCCACGGTGCACGAGCACCAGGGCGATGATCAGCAGCGAGGTCACGACGAGCATGACCCACAGGATGGTCTCGAGGATGTCCACGGTTCTCCCAGATGATGGATTGCGCTCACAAGGATACGCGACGAACACGGCGGGACCGGCCCGATTCCGGACCGGCCCCGCCGTTGTCGCGAATGTCGCTTACGCGACGTTGTGCTGCTTGAAGCGCGCGATCTTGGAGAACTCCTCCGGGTCGAGCGACGCACCGCCGACGAGCCCGCCGTCGACGTCGGGCTCGGCCATGAGCTGCGCGATCGACGAGGACTTCACCGAGCCGCCGTAGAGGACGCGGACGCCGTCCGCGAGCTCGGCGTCGTAGAGCTCCGCGATGCGGCCACGGATGGCCGCGCAGACCTCCTGCGCGTCCGCCGGGGTCGCGACCTCGCCGGTGCCGATGGCCCAGACGGGCTCGTACGCGATGACGACGTCCTTGGCCTTGTCGGCGGGCAGGCCCTCGAGCGCGCCGTCGACCTGCGCGAGCGTGTACTCGACGTGCGTGCCCTCCTTGCGGATGTCGAGGCCCTCGCCCACGCACACGATCGGCACGATGCCGTGCTCGAACGCCGCCTTGGTCTTGGTCGCCACGACCTCATCGGTCTCGCCGTGGTACTGGCGGCGCTCCGAGTGGCCCACGGCCACGTAGGAGACGCCCAGCTTCGACAGCTGGGTGCCCGACACCTCGCCGGTGTAGGCGCCCGAGACGTGCGCGGAGATGTCCTGCGCGCCGTACTTGAGCTCGAGCTGGTCGGCGTCGACGAGCGTCTGCACCGAGCGCAGCGACGTGAACGACGGCAGCACGGCGACCTCGACCTCGGAGAAGTCGTGCTTGGCGTCGCGGAGCAGCCACGCGAGCTTCTGGACGGTGTGCGTCGCCTCGAGGTGGTCGAGGTTGAGCTTCCAGTTGCCCGCGATCAGGGGGGTACGTGCCATGGGTATCAGTCCTCCAGAACGGCGAGGCCCGGCAGGACCTTGCCCTCGAGCAGCTCGAGCGACGCGCCGCCGCCCGTCGAGATGTGGCCGAAGCCGGCCTCGTCGAAGCCGAGCAGGCGCACGGCCGCGGCCGAGTCGCCGCCGCCGACGACAGAGAAGCCGTCGGAGTCGATCATCGCCTGAGCGACGGCCTTGGTGCCGGCCGCGAAGGCCTCCATCTCGAACACGCCCATGGGGCCGTTCCAGACGATGGTCTTGGCGTCGGCGAGCTTGGACGCGAACAGCGCGGCCGAGTCGGGGCCGATGTCCAGGCCCATGCGGTCCGCCGGGATGGCGTCCGCGGCGACCACGAGCGCATCGGCGTCCGCGGCGAACTTGTCCGCGGCGACGATGTCGGTCGGGAGCACGATCTCGACGCCGTTCTCCTCCGCCGTCGTGAGGTAGCCCTTGACGGTGTCGATCTGGTCGGCCTCGAGGAGCGAGGTGCCGACCTCGTAGCCCTTGGCCGCGAGGAAGGTGAAGACCATGCCGCCGCCGATGAGCAGGCGGTCCGCCTTGGTCAGCAGGTTCGCGATGACGCCGAGCTTGTCGGAGACCTTCGAGCCGCCGAGCACCACGGCATAGGGACGCGCGGGGTCGGTCACGGCCTTGCCCAGCGACACGACCTCCTTCTCGACCAGCGTGCCGGCGGCGGCGGGAAGCACCTGAGCGACGTCGTAGACCGACGCCTGCTTGCGGTGGACCACGCCGAAGCCGTCCGAGACGAACGCGTCGGCGAACGCGGCGAGCTCCGCGGCGAGCGCCTGGCGCTCCTCGTCGACCTTCGAGGTCTCGCGCGCGTCGAAGCGCACGTTCTCGAGCATGGCCACCTGGCCGGGCTCGAGCGCGTCGGTGACGGCCTTGGCCGACGGACCGACCAGGTCCTCGGCGAGCGTCACGGGCTTGCCGAGCAGCTCCGCGAGGCGGGCCGCGGCGGGCGCGAGCGAGTACTTGGCCTCCGGCTCGCCCTTGGGGCGGCCGAGGTGCGCGGTGACGATGACCGCGGCGCCGGCGTCGAGCAGCTTCTGGATGGTGGGCACCGAGGCGCGCACGCGGCCGTCGTCGGTGATGGTGGTGCCGTCGAGCGGGACGTTGAGGTCCGAGCGGACCAGCACCTTCTTGCCGCTGAGGTCACCCAGCGAGTCGATGGTCTTCATCAGTGTTCCTGTCCTAGATGAGCGGAAGGGAGAAGCGAGGGTGACGCGACGACGGCCGCACACGTCAGAGCGTGCGCGGCCGTCGTTGCGTTCACATCGGGAGTGCTTAGAGGCGCTCGCCGACGTAGTTCGTCAGCTTGGCGAGCGACGCGGAGTAGCCCCACTCGTTGTCGTACCAGGAGACGACCTTGACCGTCGAGCCGTTCACCTTGGTGAGCTTGGCGTCGAAGATCGACTGGTGCGAGTCGCCGATGATGTCCGAGGAGACGATGTCGTCCTCGACGTAGGACAGCGTGCCGGCCATCGGACCCTCGGCGGCAGCCTTGATCGCGGCGTTGACCTCCTCGATGGTGGTCTCGCGCGACGCCTCGAAGGTGAGGTCGGTGGCGGAGCCGGTGATCGTGGGGACGCGCATCGCGAAGCCGTCCAGCTTGCCCTTGAGCTCGGGGAGCACGAGCGCCACGGCCTTCGCCGCACCGGTCGAGGTGGGGACGATGTTCTGGGCGGCGGCACGCGCACGGCGGAGGTCCTTGTGCGGGCCGTCCTGGAGGTTCTGGTCACCCGTGTAGGCGTGGATCGTGGTCATGAGGCCACGCTCGATGCCGATCGCGTCGTTGAGCGCCTTGGCGAACGGCGCGAGGCAGTTGGTGGTGCACGAGGCGTTCGAGATGACGTGGTGCGCGGCCGGGTCGTAGTCGGTGTGGTTCACACCGATGACGAACGTGGCGTCCTCGTTCTTCGCGGGGGCGGAGATGATGACCTTCTTCGCACCGGCGGCGATGTGCGCCTTGGCCTTCTCGGCGTCGGTGAAGAAGCCGGTCGACTCGATGACGATGTCGGCGCCCAGCTCGCCCCAGGGGAGGTTGGCGGGGTCACGCTCGGCCAGCGCCTTGATCGCCTTGCCGTCCACGTAGAGGTTCTCGTCGTCGTAGGTCACCTCGCCCGGGAACTTGCCCAGGACGGTGTCGTACTTGAGGAGGTGCGCGAGGGTGTGGTTGTCGGTGAGGTCGTTCACACCGACGACCTCGAAGTCGAAGCCGAGCTCGCGCGCGGCGCGGAAGAAGTTACGTCCGATGCGGCCGAAGCCGTTGATACCGACCTTGATGGTCACAGTGTGTCTCCTCCGGTGCGCCGCCGGGGCGACGCGGTTGTGGATGTTGTGAGGTGCGCACCGCTACGTGCGCCGGACGCCGCTCGGGAGCGGGCCACTGCTGATGAGCCTACAACGATTCTCGGGACCGTCCCAGCGGACAGAAGTCCCAGGTGAGACCGTTCACAGGCCGCTATTCGTCGTCCAGGAGCTCCTGGTTGATGCCGGCCTCCGTGTCCGGGATCCCCAGCTCCTCCGCGCGCTTGTCGGCGGTGGCGAGCAGACGCCGGATGCGTCCCGCCACGGCGTCCTTGGTGAGCGGCGGGTCGGCCAGCTTGCCCAGCTCCTCGAGCGAGGCCTCGCGGTTGGCGAGGCGCAGCTCGCCCGCCTCGCGCAGGTGCTCCGGGAGATCGTCGCCGAGGATCTCGAAGGCCCGCGCGACCCGCGCGCCCGCCGCGACCGCGGCCCGCGCGCTCCTGCGCAGGTTCGCGTCGTCGAAGTTCGCGAGCCGGTTCGCGGTGCCGCGTACCTCGCGCCGGGTGCGCTTCTCCTCCCACGCCAGCACCGACTCGTGCGCGCCGAGACGCGTGAGCAGCGCGGCGATCGCGTCGCCGTCGCGGATCACCACGCGGTCCACGCCGCGCACCTCGCGCGACTTCGCGCCGATGCCGAGCCGGCGGGCGGCGCCGACGAGCGCAAGGGCCGCCTCGGGGCCGGGCGACGTCACCTCGAGCGCGGACGAGCGGCCCGGCTCCGTGAGCGAGCCGTGCGCGAGGAACGCGCCGCGCCACGCGGCGACGGTGTCCTCGATCGCGCCGCCGACCACATGCGGCGGGAGGCCGCGGACCGGCCGCCCGCGGTGGTCGAGCAGACCGGTCTGGCGCGCGAGCGACTCGCCCTCCTTGACCACGCGGACCACGTAGCGGTTGCCCTTCTTGAGCCCGCCCCCCGACACGACGATGATCTCCGACCCGAGCCCGTAGGCCTCGTGGATGAACCCGCGCAGGCGGCGCGCGGCGGCGGCCGTGTCGAGCTCGGCCTCGATGACGATCCGTCCGGAGACGATGTGCAGACCGCCCGCGAATCGGAGGGTCGCCGCGATCTCCGCCTTGCGTGCGGAGACCTTCTCGAGCGGGACCCGTGCGAGCTCGTCCTTCACCTGTGCCGTCAAAGCCATGGCGACAATCATGGCATCACTCACCGGACCCGCGCGCCGCCGCTCCTCACCCATGCGATGAGCGCCTCGTACTGCTCGCGGAGCCGCTCGACGTCGTGCCGGTCCAGCGTCCCCCGCTCGCGCATCGGCGCGGCCACGTACCGTGCGCCCCACTCCTCGACGCACACCCGGAGCGCCGTATCGTCCTCCGACGCGTCCACGAGCACCACCGCCGGGCAGAACCCGGGCGCCGCGGCGCGCAGAGCCGCGATGTCGTCCGCCCGGTCCGTGCCCGCGGTCTCCTCGTCCTCGTCCGCGATGTTGAGGGTGAGGATCGTGCGCGGACCCGCCTCGACGAGCGCCGCCGCGACGCGCGGCACCAGGAAGTGCGTGAGGACCGACGTGTACCAGCTGCCGGGCCCCAGGATCACGGCGTCGGCCTCCGCGATCGCCTCGAGCGTGGCGGCGGGCACTGCCGGATCCGGCGGCTCGATCGCGAGCGACCGCACCCGACCCGGCGCGGTGGCGACGGCGACCTGCCCGACCACGCGGATCGCGCCGTCCTCGCAGTCGACCTCGGCGCTCACCGTGATCGGCTCGGTCGACACGGGCAGCACGCGGCCCTCGCACCGCAGCAGCCGGGCGACCCAGTCGAGCCCCTCGACGATGCCGCCGGTACGGTCCCAGATCCCCGCGATCAGAAGGTTGCCGACCGCGTGGCCGTCGAGCGGGCCGCCGGTGGCGAAGCGCCACTGGAGAACGTCGCGCCACGTGCGTCCCCACTCGGTGTCCTCGCACAGCGCCGACAGCGCCATGCGCAGGTCGCCGGGCGGAGGCACGGGCATCTCGGCGCGGATGCGGCCGGACGAGCCGCCGTCGTCGGCGACCGTCACCACCGCCGTCAACACCTCGCACGCGCCTCGCAGCGCCGTGAGCGACGCGTAGAGCCCGTGGCCGCCGCCGAGCGCGGCCACCTGCGGGCCCGTCATCGCCGCTCCCGGTCCCGATGGGTGACGCGCACCTGGTAGCCGCGCTCCTGGAGGACGCGCGCGAGCTCCTCGGCGATCGCGACGGAACGATGCTTGCCTCCGGTGCAGCCGACGCCGATGGTGACCGAGTGCTTGTCGTGGGCACGGTAGCGGTCCAGCACCCCGGCGATGACCGCGGCGTAGCCGTCGACGAACTCGGCGGCGCCGTCCGACGCGAGCACGAAGTCGCGCACGGGCGCGTCGAGCCCGGTGAGGGGGCGCAGCTCGGGCTGCCAGTGCGGGTTCTCGAGGAAGCGGACGTCGGCGACGAAGTCGGCGTCGTGCGGCGCGCCGTTCTTGAAGCCGAACGACTGCACGTTGACCTGGAGGGGACGCTCCCCCTCCCCCGCGACCTCGGTCATGACGTCGCGGAGCTGATGCACGTTGAGCCGCGACGTGTCGACCACCTCGGTCGCGCGCTCGCGCACGGCCGCCAGCGCGGTGCGCTCGCGCGCGATCCCCTCGAGGATGGTGCCGTCGCCCTGCAGCGGATGGGGTCGGCGCGCCTCCTCGAAGCGGCGCACCAGGGTCGCGTCCGACGCGTCGAGGAACACCAGCCGCACCGCGATCCCGCGCGCCTCCAGATCGTCCAGCACCGCCTCGACGTCCTGGAAGAAGTGGCCGCCCCGGACGTCGACCACCGCGGCCAACCGCTCGTAGCGGCCCCGGCCCACCATCTCGACCAGGCCGGCGAGCAGCTGCGGCGGGAGGTTGTCCACCACGTACCAGCCGAGGTCGGCCAGCGCCGCCGCGGCGCGCGTGCGCCCGGCGCCCGACATCCCGGTGAGCACCATCACCTCGGCGTCGATGCCCGTGACATCGAAGATGGGCCGGGCGATGCCCGAGGGGTACGTGACCGGAGGGACCTCTTCCATCATGACTCCAGCATGCCAGCCTGTCCGTGGAGGGCCTGGTAGACAGTCCGCGCCGTGCCGTCGCCGACCCCGGGCACCAGCGCGATCTGCTCGATCGACGCCTCCTTCAGGCGCGCGAGGGAGCCGAAGTGGGTGAGCAGGGCCTTCGCCCGGCCCGGGCCGACCCCCGGCACCTCGTCGAGCTGCGACACCTTCATCGCCTTGGTCCGCTTGGCGCGGTGGTGCTTGATCGCGAACCGGTGCGCCTCGTCGCGCACCCGCTGGAGGAGGTACAGCGCCTCGGAGCCGCGCGGAAGGATGACCGGGAAGTCGTCGCCCGGGACCCACACCTCCTCGAGGCGCTTCGCGAGGCCGACCACCGCGATGTCGGGCACCCCGACCTCGTCAAGCGTGCGACGTGCAGCGTTGACCTGCGGCAGGCCGCCGTCGACCACCACGAGCTGGGGCGGATACGCGAACCGCGCGCTCTCGCGCTCCTCCGGAGGCAGCTGCGATTCCTCGAGGTAGCGCCGGAAGCGCCGCGACAGGACCTCGTGCATCGCCGCCGTGTCGTCCACCGCATCGGCGATCGAGAACTGGCGGTACTCGGGCTTGCGCGCGATCGCGTCCTCGAAGACCACCATCGAGCCGACCTGGTTGGTGCCCTGCGTGTGGGAGATGTCGTAGCACTCGATGCGCAGCGGCGCCTCGGAGAGCCCGAGCGCCTCCTGCAGCTCCTGAAGCGCGGCCGAGCGCGTCGTGAGGTCCGAGGCGCGCTTGAGCCGATGCTGCTCGAGCACCTGGACCGCGTTGCCGTGCCCGGTGGTCGCCAGCTCGGCCTTCTTGCCGCGCGCCGGCACGCGCATCGTCACCTTGGACCCGCGCAGCCCGCCGAGCCACTCGGTGAGGCTCGCGGCGTCCTCCGGCAGGTGCGGCACGAGCACCTCGGGCGGCACCTCCTCCGCGTCGGCGGCGCCGTACGCCTCCTCGAGCAGGCGGCTCACCATGCCCGGCGCGTCGAGCGGCTCGGGCTTGTCGACCACCCAGCCGCGCTCGCCGGCGATGCGGCCGTCGCGCACGTGGAACACGTGCGCCGCCGCCTCGAGCTCGTCGTCCTCCAGGGAGAAGATGTCCGTGTCGACGCCGGGGTCGAGCACGATCGCGTTGCGCGCCATCACCGCGTCGAGCGCGCGCAGGCGGTCGCGCGCTCGCGCCGCCGCCTCGAAGTCCTCGCGCTCGGCGGCCGCGCGCATCGTCGCCGTGAGGTCGCGCACCAGCGGCTTCGCGTCGCCGGCGAGCACCTGGCACACGCGCTCCGCGAGGTCGCGATGGTCCTCCGGGGAGATGCGGCCCACGCAGGGCGCGGCGCACTTGTCGATGTAGCCCAGGAGGCACGGCCTCCCCTGGCGCTCCGCCTTGCGGAACACGCCAGGCGCGCACGTGCGGACCGGCAGGGCGGTGAGCAGCGTGTCGACGGTCTCGCGGATCGCCCAGGCCTTGGCGTACGGGCCGAAGTACCGCACACCCTTCTTGCGCTCGCCGCGCATCACCTGGATCCGCGGGAACGTCTCGTTGAGCGTGACCGCGAGGTACGGGTACGACTTGTCGTCGCGGAAGACCACGTTGAAGCGTGGGTCGTACTGCTTGATCCACGTGTGCTCGAGGATGAGCGCCTCGACCTCGTTGCGCACGACCGTCCACTCGACGGACGATGCGGTGGTCACCATGGCGCGCGTGCGCGGGTGGAGCTGCGCCGGGTCCTGGAAGTAGTTCGCGAGCCGCGCCCGGAGGCTCTTCGCCTTGCCCACGTACACCACCCGCCCGTGCGGGTCCCGGAACCGGTACACGCCCGGCTGGGTCGGGATGGTGCCCGCGGCCGGGCGGTACGAGGCGGGGTCGGTCACGTCGCCAGCCTACGGATCACACGGGCGCGGGCGTGCCGAGGATCTCCGCGAGGAACGTGCCGGTGTGGGACTCCTCCACGCCCGCCACGTGCTCCGGGGTGCCCTCCGCGATCACCATGCCGCCGCCCGAGCCGCCCTCCGGGCCCATGTCGATCACCCAGTCCGAGGACTTGATGACGTCGAGGTTGTGCTCGATGACGATGACCGTGTTGCCCTTCTCGACCAGCCCCTGCAGGACGCCGAGCAGCTTGCGCACGTCCTCGAAGTGCAGACCCGTGGTGGGCTCGTCGAGCACGTACACGGTGCGGCCCGTCGAGCGCCGCTGGAGCTCGGACGCGAGCTTGACGCGCTGCGCCTCGCCGCCGGAGAGCGTCGGCGCGGGCTGGCCGAGCCGCACGTAGCCGAGCCCCACGTCGACGAGCGTCGTGAGGTGCCGCGCGATCGCGGGGATCGCCTCGAAGAAGTGCGCGGCCTCCGAGATCGGCATGTCGAGCACGTCGGCCACGTTCTTGCCCTTGAACCGCACCTCGAGCGTCTCGCGGTTGTAGCGGGCGCCCTTGCACACTTCGCACGGGACGTACACGTCGGGAAGGAAGTTCATCTCGATCTTGAGCGTGCCGTCGCCCGAGCACGCCTCGCATCGTCCGCCCTTGACGTTGAACGAGAACCGCCCCGGGCCGTAGCCGCGGACCTTCGCCTCCTGCG
Organism: Demequina iriomotensis; assembly: GCF_000971395.1. Taxonomy (GTDB): domain Bacteria; phylum Actinomycetota; class Actinomycetes; order Actinomycetales; family Demequinaceae; genus Demequina; species Demequina iriomotensis. The sequence continues at coordinate 39,426 of NZ_BBME01000017.1, forward strand.
TGTCCGCGAAGAGCTTGCGGACCTTGTCCCACACGCCGGTGTAGGTCGCGGGGTTCGAGCGCGGCGTGCGGCCGATGGGCCCCTGGTCCACGTGCACGATCTTGTCGAGCTGGTCCACGCCCGTGATGCGCGTGTGGCGGCCCGCGACCTGGCGGGCGCCGTTGAGGGTGTTCGCGAGGCTCGTGTAGAGGATCGAGTTCACCAGCGTCGACTTGCCCGAGCCGCTCACCCCGGTGACGGCGGTCAGCACCCCGAGCGGGAACTGCACGTCGATGCCGCGCAGGTTGTGCTCGCGTGCGCCCACGACGGTCACGTGACGCTGGGGGTCGACGGGCCGGCGGGACTCGGGCAGCTCGATGCTGCGCCGGCCGGACACGTAGGCGCCCGTGACCGAGCGCTCGTTGACCAGCAGCTCCTCGTACGTGCCGGAGTGGACCACCTCGCCGCCGTGCTCGCCCGCGCCCGGGCCGATGTCGACCAACCAGTCGGCGGTGCGGATGGTGTCCTCGTCGTGCTCGACCACGATGAGCGTGTTGCCCAGGTCGCGCAGGCGCGTCAGGGTGTCGATGAGGCGGCGGTTGTCGCGCTGGTGGAGCCCGATGCTGGGCTCGTCGAGCACGTAGAGCACGCCGACCAGCCCGCTGCCGATCTGCGTGGCGAGCCGAATGCGCTGCGCCTCGCCGCCGCTGAGCGTGCCCGCCGCGCGTGCCAGCGTGAGGTAGTCGAGCCCGACGTCGAGCAGGAAGCCCAGCCGCGCGTCGATCTCCTTGAGCACCTGCACCGCGATGTGCCGCCCGCGCTCGTCGAGCTCGGCCGACAGCAGGAAGTCCCGCGCGTCGGCGATCGACAGCTCGCAGACCTCGGCGATCGACTTGTCGCCGATGGTCACCGAGAGTACCTCGGGCTTGAGGCGGGCGCCGCGGCACACGGGGCACGGGACCTCGCGCATGTACGACTCGTACTTCTCGCGCGAGTACTCCGACTCCGTCTGGCCGTGCAGGCGCTCGATCCACGTGATCACGCCCTCGAAGCCCGTGGTGTACTGCCGCTCGCGGCCGTAGCGGTTCCGGAACTTCACGTGAACCTTGTAGTCCTTGCCCGTGAGGATCGCCGCCTGCGCCTCCTTCGGGAGGTCCTTCCAGGGCGCGTGCATCGAGAAGCCCAGGTCGTCCGCCAGCGCCGTGAGCGTCCGCCCGAAGTAGTCGGAGGACGTGGCCGCCCACGGAGCGACGGCGCCCTCGAGCAGCGACAGGTCGCGGTCGGGGATCACCAGGTCGGGGTCGACCTCGAGCTTGATGCCGATGCCCGTGCACTGCGGGCACGCGCCGTAGGGCGCGTTGAACGAGAAGGTGCGCGGCTCCATCTCCTCCAGCGTGAGCACGTGATCGTTGGGGCACGCGCGCTTCTCGGAGTAGCGGCGCGGCTCCATGTCGCCGTCGACGGGGTCGATGACCACGAGCCCGTCCGCGATGCGCAGCGCCGTCTCGACCGAGTCGGTGAGGCGCTGGCGGACGCCGTCGCGCGCGACCAGGCGGTCCACGACCACCTCGATGTCGTGCTTGAGCTTCTTCTCGAGCTGCGGCGGGTCCGTCAGCTGGACCGTCTCGCCGTCGACGCGGGCGCGCGCGAAACCCTGCTGCTGCAGGTCCTCGAACAGGTCCTGGTACTCGCCCTTGCGTCCGCGGATCACCGGCGCGAGCACCTGGTAGCGCGTGCCCTCGGGCAGCGCGAGCACCGAGTCGACGATCTGCTGCGGCGTCTGCGCCTGGATGACCTCGCCGCACACCGGGCAGTGCGGCGTGCCGACGCGCGCGAACAGCAGGCGGAGGTAGTCGTAGACCTCCGTGATGGTGCCCACGGTCGAGCGCGGGTTGCGGTTGGTCGACTTCTGATCGATCGACACCGCCGGGCTGAGGCCCTCGATGAAGTCGACGTCGGGCTTGTCCATCTGGCCCAGGAACTGGCGCGCGTACGCGCTCAGCGATTCGACGTAGCGACGCTGGCCCTCGGCGAAGATCGTGTCGAACGCGAGCGAGGACTTGCCGGACCCGGAGAGCCCGGAGAAGACGATGAGGGCGTCGCGCGGGAGGTCGAGGTCGACACCCTTGAGGTTGTGCTCACGCGCACCGCGGACGAGGAGACGGTCGTTCACCCGGCCATGCTACGCGGAAATCGCTTCGAACACACGTTCGAAGCCGCGTGTCGTGCTCGCGCCCCGCGCCGCCCCGATCGGGCAGGATGGCCGCATGAGCCTCTACGCGATCCACTACGCCTACGACCACCGCGCCGCCGAGCGCGACGAGCTGCGCCCGGAGCACCGCGCCTGGCTGCTCGGCCTCGCCGAGCAAGGCGTCGCCAAGGTGTTCGGCCGCTATGAGGACGCCGGCCAGCCGGGCGCCCTGCTCGTGTTCGAGGCCGAGAGCGCCGAGGCCGTCGAGAGCCTGCTCGCGCAGGACCCCTACCAGGACGCCGGGCTGGTCACCGGCTGCTCGGTGCGCGTCTGGCCCGCGGCCGGCCCCTGGACCGCCTGAGCGTCGCGCCGCCGCGTCAGCGCTCGGGCGCGTCCTCGTGCCGCTGATGGTGGTCGCGCGGCAGCTCCTCGCCCGTCCGCGCCGACACGACGACCGACACCAGCGCGGCACCGCCGATGGCGACGACGATGACGGCGAGCGACATCCACGTGGGGATCTCCGGCGCCCACGCGACCGGCTCCCCGCCGTTGATGAACGGCAGCGAGTTCTCGTGCAGCGCGCTCAGCACCAGCTTGATCCCGATGAACGCGAGCACCACCGAGAGCCCGTAGGACAGGTAGACGAGCCGGCGCAGCAACCCCTCGACCACGAAGAACAGCTGGCGCAGGCCCATGAGGGCGAAGGCGTTCGCGGTGAACACGATGTACGGGTCGTCGGTCAGGCCGAAGATCGCCGGGATCGAGTCGAGCGCGAAGAGCACGTCGGTGGTGCCGATCGCGATCATCACCATGAGCAGCGGCGTCACCAGACGCCTGCCGTGCTCCTTCACCACGACGGCGCCGCCGCGGTATCCATCGGTCGCGGGCAGGAACCGCCGCGCGAGGGCCACGAGTGCGGTCTCCTTGTACTCGACCTCGCCCTCCTCGGCACCGCCCTCGCGCGCGACGCTCACGGCGGTCCACAGCAGGAAGAAGCCGAACAGGTAGAAGACCCACGAGAACGCATGGAGCGCGGCGGCGCCCGCGGCGATGAAGAGGCCGCGCAGCACGAGCGCGAGCACCACCCCGAACAGGAGCACGCGCTGGCGATATCGCGGCGGCACCTGGAAGCGCGCGAGGATCACCAGGAACACGAAGAGGTTGTCGACGGACAACGACCACTCGGTGACGTAGCCCGCGAAGAACTCGACGCCCTTGTCCGCGCCGGCCCACCCGATCATCGTGACGCCGAACACCACCGCGAGGCCCACGTAGAACAGGGTCCAGCGCACGGACTCCTTGAACGAAGGCTCGTGCGGGCGGCGCACCACCACGAGGAAGTCGAAGGCGACGACCGCGAGGACGCCAAGGATGGTCACCAGCCAGACGGTCGTCGATTCCACCGGATCATCGTAGTGGCGCGGGCGCGCGCCACCCGCCTCAGCCGGCGTTGATCATCTGCCGGAGCTCCTTCTTGAGCTCCCCGATCTCGTCGCGCAGCCGCGCCGCGATCTCGAATTTGAGCTCGGCCGCCGCCTCCTTCATCTGGGCCGACAGATCCTCGATCAGCTGCGACAGCTCCTCCGCGGGGCGCTGGGCCAGCAGCGCGTGCTTGCCGCTACCGCCCGGTGTCGGAGCCTTCTTCGCCTGCTCGAGCGCATCGGCGGTGTCGGCCTCCTCGCGCGCCAGCATCTCGGTGATGTCGCCGATGCGCTTGCGCAGCGGCTGCGGATCGATCCCGTTCGCCTCGTTGTACGCGACCTGCATCTCGCGACGCCGGTTGGTCTCGTCGATCGCGGAGGCCATCGAGTCCGTGATCGAGTCCGCGTACATGTGGACCTCGCCCGACACGTTGCGCGCGGCGCGGCCGATGGTCTGGATGAGCGACGTCCCCGAGCGCAGGAAGCCCTCCTTGTCGGCGTCCAGGATCGACACGAGCGACACCTCGGGCAGGTCGAGGCCCTCGCGCAGCAGGTTGATGCCCACGAGGACGTCGTAGCGGCCCATGCGCAGCTCGCGGAGCAGCTCGACGCGGCGCAGGGTGTCGACGTCCGAGTGCAGGTACTCGACCCGCACGCCGCGATCGCCCAGGTACTCGGTGAGGTCCTCGGCCATCTTCTTGGTGAGGGTGGTGACCAGGACGCGCTCGTCCTTGTCGACGCGCTGCCGGATGCACTCGAGGAGGTCGTCGATCTGACCCTCCGTGGGCTTCACCACCACCTTCGGATCCACGAGGCCCGTGGGACGGATGATCTGCTCCACCACGCCGTCGGCCCGCTCGAGCTCGTACTTGCCCGGCGTCGCCGAGAGATACACCGTCTGACCCACGCGCTGCTGGAACTCGCCCCACTTGAGCGGGCGGTTGTCCATCGCCGAGGGCAGACGGAAGCCGTGCTCGACCAGGGTGCGCTTGCGCGACGTGTCCCCCTCGAACATCGCGCCGATCTGCGGCACCGTCACGTGCGACTCGTCGATCACCAGCAGGAAGTCGTCCGGGAAGTAGTCGAGCAGCGTGTGCGGCGGCGTGCCGGCCTCGCGCTGCTCGATGTGCCGCGAGTAGTTCTCGATCCCCGAGCACGTGCCGACCGAGCGCATCATCTCCAGGTCGAAGGTGGTGCGCATCTTCAGCCGCTGCGCCTCGAGCAGCTTGTTCTGCCTCTCGAGCTCCTGCAGCCGCTCCCCCAGCTCGAGCTCGATGGTCCGGACCGCGGCGTTCATGCGCTGCTCGCTCGCGACGTAGTGGGACGCGGGGAACAGATGCACCTGGGTGCGCTTCTCCACCACCTGCCCGGTGAGGGGGTGCAAGGTGTAGAGCGCCTCGACCTCGTCCCCGAACATCTCGATGCGGATCGCCAGCTCCTCGTACACCGGGATGATCTCGATGGTGTCGCCGCGGACCCGGAAGGTTCCGCGCGTGAAGGCGAGGTCGTTGCGGGAGTACTGCATCTGCACGAACTCCCGCAGCAGCGAGTCGCGGTCCACCACGTCGCCCACCGCGAGCGTGACCATCCCCTGGATGTACTCCTCGGGGGTGCCCAGGCCGTAGATGCATGAGACCGACGACACCACGATCACGTCGCGTCGCGTGAGCAGCGAGTTGGTGGCCGAGTAGCGCAGGCGCTCGACCTCCTCGTTGATGGACGAGTCCTTCTCGATGAAGGTGTCCGTCTGCGGCACGTACGCCTCGGGCTGGTAGTAGTCGTAGTACGAGACGAAGTACTCGACGGCGTTGTTCGGCAGCAGGTCGCGGAACTCGTTGGCCAGCTGCGCGGCGAGCGTCTTGTTGTGCGCCATCACGAGCGTGGGTCGCTGGAGACGCTCGACGAGCCACGCCGTGGTGGCGGACTTGCCCGTGCCCGTGGCGCCCAGCAGCACCACGTCCTGCTCGCCCGCCTGGATCCGCCTCGCGAGCTCGTCGATCGCCTTCGGCTGGTCGCCCGAGGGCTGGTACTCGGAGATCACCTGGAACGGTGCCTCGCTGCGGCGGAGGTCGGGGCTGCTCATGCGACTACGGTACGCCGGGGCTCCGACAGCGGGTCGCGAGCGATGCCGCCCTCGGCGCGGGTCAGCGCGGCACGTGCAACGCCCAGAACGCGTCGACCTGGGCGTCCAGGTCGTCCACGCGGCCCGAGCCGTCGAGCACCACGTCGGCGATGGCCTCGCGCTCGAGGTCCGACGCCTGCGCGCGGATCCGGGCCGCCGCATCGGCCGCCGTCATGCCCCGCGACTCCACCATGCGCCGCACCCGGAGCTCCTCGGGCGCCGCGACGGTCACCACGAGGTCGAAGTCCCGCCCCTGACCGCTCTCGACCAGCAGCGGGATGTCGTGCACCACCACGCTCGCGCCGTCGCGTCGCGCCTGACGGTCGGCCGCGGCACCCATCGCGATGACGTACGGGTGGACGATCGCGTTGAGACGCTCCCGCGCGTGAGGGTCCTGGAACACGATGCGCGCGAGCGCGGGCCGGTCCAGCGCGCCGTCGGCGATCACGCGGTCGCCGAACTCGGAGACGATGTCGACCAGCGCCGCGGACCCGGGCTCGACCGCCCGGCGTGCCAGCACATCGTGATCGATGACGTGGGCCCCGAGCGCGCCGAAGCGCGCGGAGGCGGTGGATTTGCCCGAGGCGATGCCGCCCGTGAGGCCGATGCGTAGCACGGGTGAAGTCTCACACGCCCGGGCGCGCGCCGCCAACCAGCCCGGACGCGACGAAGGCCGCCACCCCGAGGGGTGACGGCCTTCGTACGGGAACCGCTTAGTTGCCGGTGAGCTTCTCGCGAAGCGCGGCGAGACGCTCGTCCGAGGCGAGCGTGCCCATGTCGGCCGACTCGTCGTGCGACGAGTACGACGCGGGGGCGTCGCCCTTGCGGCCGCCCTTGCGCGGCGCGGACGCGGCCGGAGCGGCCGTCTCGGCCTCGACGGCCGCGGCGTCCTGCTTGGCGACGAACGCCTTGTGCGCCTCCCAGCGCTCGTGCGCCTTGGCGTACTCGGCCTCCCAGGCCTCGCGCTTCTCCTCGAAGCCCTCGCGCCACTCCTGCGTCTCCGGGTCGAAGCCCTCGGGGTAGACGTAGTTGCCCTTGGCGTCGTACTCGGCGGTCATGCCGTACAGCGCGGGGTCGAAGTCCTCGCCCTGCGGGTCGACACCCTCGTTGGCCTGCTTGATGGACAGCGAGATGCGGCGACGCTCGAGGTCGATGTCGATGATCTTGACGAAGACGTCCTCGTCGGCCGACACGACCTGCTCGGGCAGCTCGACGTGGCGGGTCGCCAGCTCCGAGATGTGCACGAGGCCCTCGATGCCCTCGAAGACGCGCACGAACGCGCCGAACGGGACGAGCTTGGTGACCTTGCCCGGGACGATCTGGCCGATCGCGTGGGTGCGGGCGTAGACCGCCCACGGGTCCTCCTGGGTCGCCTTGAGCGACAGCGAGACGCGCTCGCGGTCCATCTCGACGGTGAGGACCTCGACCTCGACCTCCTGGCCGACCGAGACGACCTCGGACGGGTGGTCGATGTGCTTCCACGACAGCTCGGAGACGTGCACGAGGCCGTCCACGCCGCCGAGGTCGACGAACGCACCGAAGTTGACGATCGACGAGACGACACCCTTGCGCTGCTGGCCGGGGGCGAGAGCGGTGAGGAACGACGAGCGCACCTCGGACTGGGTCTGCTCGAGGAACGCACGGCGCGACAGGACCACGTTGTTGCGGTTCTTGTCGAGCTCGATGATCTTCGCCTCGATCGACTGGCCGATGTAGGGCGCGAGGTCGCGCACACGGCGCATCTCGACGAGCGAGGCGGGAAGGAAGCCGCGCAGACCGATGTCCACGATGAGGCCACCCTTGACGACCTCGATGACGGTGCCGGAGACGACGCCGTCCTCTTCCTTGATCTTCTCGATCGAGCCCCACGCGCGCTCGTACTGCGCACGCTTCTTCGAGAGGATCAGGCGACCCTCCTTGTCCTCCTTGGTGAGGACGAGCGCCTCGATGGTGTCGCCGACGTTGACGACCTCATCCGGGTTGGCGTCGTGGCGGATGGAGAGCTCGCGCGAGGGGATCACACCCTCGGTCTTGTAACCGATGTCGAGGAGGACCTCGTCACGGTCGACCTTGACGATGGTGCCCTCAACAAGGTCACCGTCGTCGAAGTTCTTGATGGTCGCGTCGACGGCCGCGAGGAAGTCCTCAGCGGTTCCGATGTCGTTGACGGCGATGCTGGACTCGGGGGTGGAAACGGACATTAAGGAATGGCTCCGGTGGACAGGGAATCGAATGGATATGTGCGGCCGGGCACGCGGGCGCGCCAGACCAACGAACATGCTACCTCGTCGCCCCTGATCGAGGCAATGCGGCGCGCCGCGAGGCGTGCCGGGTCAGAGGCCGCGGGCGGCGCTGAGCAGCTCCTCGGGCACCCACTTGGTCTTGCCCATCATGGTGTCGAAGGGCTCGAGCACGATGTGGTCGCCCTGCAGCGCGGTGAACTTGTGCGACTCGCCCGCGACGATGCCGTCGATGGCCGCGACGCCCATGCGGGTGCCGAGCAGGCGGTCGGCCGCGGTCGGGACGCCGCCGCGCTGGGTGTAGCCGAGCACCGTGAGGCGCGTGGTGAAGCCCGTGGCGGCCTCGATCGCCTTGGTGACCTCGTGGCCGATCGAGCCGGCGATCGGGTTGCCCTTCTCGTCGATCGTCTGCTTGCCCGTCCAGTGCGAGCCCTCGGCAGGCACGGCGCCCTCGGCGACGGCCACGATCGAGAAGTTCTTGTAGCGGTGACGGTGCTTGATGCGCTTCGCGATGACGTCGATGTCGAACGGCTCCTCGGGCGCGAGGATGATGTCCGCTCCGCCCGCGATGCCGGCCGTCACGGCGATCCAGCCGCTGTGGCGGCCCATCAGCTCGACCACCATGACGCGGTTGTGCGACTCCGCGGTCGAGTGGAGGCGGTCGATCGCCTCGGTCGCGATCGACACCGCGGTGTCGAAGCCGATCGCCATGTCCGTGCCCACCACGTCGTTGTCGATCGTCTTGGGGATGCCGATCACGGGCACACCCAGCGCCTTCGACACCTTGCCGGCCGCCTTGAGGGTGCCGTCGCCGCCGATGCAGATGAAGCCGTCGAGCTTCTCGTTCTCGAACGTCTCCTGGACGGCCTCCATGCCGCCCTCGACCTTGTGGGGGTGGCAGCGGGCCGTGCCGAGCATCGTGCCGCCGTGCACCAGGATGCCCGAGACGTCGTCACGCGTCATGGGACGCGCATCGCCGTCGATCACCCCCTGCCAGCCGTTGTTGAACCCGACGATCGAGCAGCCGAGCTCCGAGGTCCCCCTCTTCACCACCGCCCTGATCGCAGCGTTCAGGCCGGGGCAGTCTCCGCCGCCCGTGAGAAGTCCGATTCGCATGGCACCAACCCTAGTGTCCGGCGGTGCGCCAGTCACCGCCCGTTCCGACGTTGACATCGAGAGGAACGCTGAGATCGCCTGCGGCGTGCATCTCCTCCCTGAGAATGGCCTCGACCGCCGCGCTCTCCTCGGGGGCTGTCTCGACCACGAGCTCATCATGCACCTGAAGTACCTGCCGGGATGCCAGACCTTCGTCCCTCAGGCGGCGCTCCACCCCGAGCATCGCCCGCTTGATGAGGTCCGCCGCGGAGCCCTGGATCGGGGCGTTGAGCGCGACCCGCTCGGCGATGTCGCGCCGCTGGCGGTTGGTCGAGGTGAGATCGGGGATGTAGCGCCGGCGACCGAAGATGGTCTCGGTGTACCCGTCCTGCCGGGCCTGGTCCACCACCGCGTCGAGATACTCGCGCACCCCGCGGAACCGCGCGTAGTAGTCGTCCACGAGCGCCTGCGCCGCGTTCACGGAGATGCCGAGCTGGCGCGACAGCCCGAAGGTCGACAGCCCGTACGCGAGCCCGTAGGACATCGCCTTGACGTGCGACCGCATCTCGGGCGTGACGTCCGCGGGCGCCACGCCGTACACCCGCGAGCCCACGAAGCGGTGAAGGTCCTCCCCCGCCACGAACGCCTCGATGAGCCCCGCGTCGCCTGACAGGTGCGCCATGATGCGCATCTCGATCTGCGAGTAGTCGGCCGTGACCAGCGTCCCGAACCCCTCGCCCACCACGAAGGCCTCCCTGATCCGGTGCCCCTCGGGCGTGCGGATCGGGATGTTCTGCAGGTTCGGGTCCTTCGAGCTCAGACGGCCCGTCGCGGCGACCACCTGCGAGAACGTGGTGTGGATGCGGCCGTCGGCGCGCACCGACTGCGCAAGCGTCTCGATGATCTGCGAGAGCTTGGTCGCGTCCCGATGCGCGAGCAGCGCGGTGAGGAACGGGTGCGGCGCCTTCTCGTTGAGGTCGTGAAGGGACGATGCGTCGGTCGAGTAGCCCGTCTTGATCTTCTTGGTCTTGGGCATGCCGAGGCGGTCGAACAGCACCTCCTGCAGCTGCTTGGGCGAGCCGAGGTTGACACGGTCGCCGCCCAGCGCGCCGTACGCCTCCTCCGCGGCGCGATCGGCACGACCGCGCGCCTCGTCGGCGAGCGTGCGGAGATGGGCGGCGTCCACCGCCATGCCCGCATGCTCCATGCGCGCGAGCACGGTCAGCAGCGGGATCTCGAGCTCGGCGTAGAGGCGCGTCATGCCGCGCTCGTCGACCATGGGGTCGAGGACCGCCGCCAGCGCGCGCACGTGCGCGGCGCGCTCACCCGCCGCCTCCGCCGCCGAGCCGCCGAGGCCCAGGTCGAGCTCGTCCGCCGCCGCCCCCGCGTCGAGCGAGAGCCCCAGGTGACGCTGGAGGATCTGCTCGAGCTCGAAGCCGCGCTGATCGGGGTTGACCAGGAATGCGGCGATCTGGGTGTCGCCGACGATGCCCGCGAGCTCCCATCCCCGCGCCTGGAGCGCATGCCATCCGTCCTTCGCCGCATGCAGCACCTTGGGGACGTCCGGGTCCGCGAGCCAGGCGGCGAGCGCGCGCTCCTCAACGGCGCTCAGCTGCGCGAGGTCGACCCCCCACGCGACGTCAGCGGCCGCGGCGACGCCCAGCGCCCACGCATCGGCCTCCGCTCCCCCCTTGCCCTCCACGTGGAGCGCGACGGGACCCGCCATCGCGGTGATCGCGGCGACCGCGCCCTCGACGCGCACGACGACCGCGGGGGTGTCGACGGGGTCCGCGGCCCCCGCATCGGCGACGAACGGGAGCAGCCTGTCGCGCAGCGTCCGGAACTGGAGCGCGTCGCAGACCTCGTGGATCGCGGTGGCGTCCGCGCCCGCGTACTCGAGATCGCCGAGGGGCACGGCCACCTCGAGGTCGGGAAGGAGGTGGTTGAGCTCGCGATTGAGGCGGACCTGGTCCACGTGGACCCGCAGGCTCTGGCCGGCCTTGCCCGGGACGTCGTCCGCGCTGTCGAGGATGCCCGGAAGGCCGCCGTAGGTGACGATCCACTTCGCGGCGGTCTTGGGCCCGACGCCCGGCACACCCGGGAGGTTGTCGCTGGTCTCGCCGACCAGCGCCGCCATGTCGGGGTACTGCTCGGGCCTCACCCCGTACTTCTCCTCCACCGACGCGGGCGTGAAGTGCACGAGGTCCGACACGCCCTTGCGCGGATAGAGCAGCGTGACGTCGTCGTTGACCAGCTGGATGGTGTCGCGGTCGCCCGACACGACCAGCACGCGCAGCCCGGCCTCCCTGCCGAGCCGGGCGTACGTCGCGAGCAGGTCGTCCGCCTCGTAGTTGGCCTTGTCGACCGCGGTCACGCGCAGCGCTCCGAGCACCTCCCGGATGAGCGGCACCTGCGGCTCGAACTCGGGCGGCGTCGCGTCGCGCGTGCCCTTGTACGACGGCAGGCGCTCCGTGCGGAAGGTGCCGCCGGGCAGGTCGAACGCGACCGCGACGTGCGTGGGCTGATGGTCCTTCATCAGCGTCGCGAGCATCGTGGTGAAGCCGTACACGGCGTTGGTGGGGACGCCCGTCGACGTGGCGAAGTTCTCGACCGGAAGCCCGAAGAACGCCCGGAAGGCCATCGACAATCCGTCGACGAGCAGGAGTGTTCCCTTGGTGGATTCGCTCACAGGTGCCAACCTACTTCCATGTCCGACGTCGAGGTCCCGGTCCCGCACGTGCCCACCGACGGGCTCATCGCCCGGATGGGCATCTCCATTGTGAAGGTCACCCCTGACATCGCCGTAGGGACGATGCCGGTGCACGGGAACACGCAACCCTACGGCCTCCTCCATGGCGGCGCGTCCGCCGTGCTGGCGGAGACGCTGGGGTCGCTCGCGGCCATGGCGCACGTGCTCACGCTCGACCCGGACGGGGTGGCCGTGGGCGTCGATCTCAACATCACGCACGTCAAGGGGACCCGCGACGGGCACGTCACCGGCACCGCGACCGCGATCCACCTCGGCCGCTCCGTCGCGAGCTACCGCATCGTCATCGCCGACCAAAAGGGACAGAACCTGGCGGAGGCCCGGCTGACCTGCGCCTTGCGCGTGGCGCCTGCCACATAGTCGAAACATGGCTCGGGTAGTTTGACCGCCAACCAGAAACGATGGAGGGGCTACGTGTTGGGAAAACTTGACAGGCGGGTGCTGCTTCGAGCGGTCGCCGTCTTCCTCGTCGTCGCGGTGGCGATCACCGTGGCGTTGAGCACAGGAGGGTCGGCCGATGCGGCGACCGGCTCGGCCGCCTCCGGCGGCGGGAGCAGCCTCCTGCTGCAGAACCTCTTCAACGGCATCGTCTTCGGCCTGCTGCTCGCGCTCGCGTCGGTGGGCCTGTCGCTCATCTACGGCACCACGGCGCTGAGCAACTTCGCGCATGGCGAGATGGTGACGTTCGGCGCGATGATCACGTACTTCCTCGCGACGCCGCAGGCGGTGACCTTCCCGCTGCTGCCGTTCGAGTTCAAGATCAACATGCCGTTCCTGCCCGCGGTGCTCGTCGGCATCGCGATCGCGGTGTTCTTCGGCTGGGTCCAGGACAAGATGATCTGGAGCCAGCTGCGCCGCCGCCGCGTGGGCATGGTGCAGCAGATGATCGTCTCGATCGGGCTCTCGCTCGCCCTGGTGAACTTCATCCAATGGTGGATGGGCGGTCGCCCGGTGCGCCTCACCACGTCGATCGACCCGCGCCACCAGTACGGGCCCATCTCGGTCGGCAACGTCACGCTGATCTCCATGGCGATCGCGATCATCGCGCTCATCGGGGTCGCGTTCTTCCTGCAGCGCACCCGCCTGGGCCGCGCGACCCGCGCGGTGTCCGACAACCCCGCCCTCGCCTCCGCCTCCGGCATCAAGGTCGACAGCATCATCCGCATCGTGTGGATGATGGCGGCCGGCCTCGCGGCGCTCGGCGGCATCCTGCTCGCGCTGTACCAGCAGGGCATCGGCTTCGACGACGGCACCAAGCTGCTCATGATGATGTTCGCCGCCGTGACGCTGGGAGGCCTCGGCCACCCGTACGGCGCGCTCGTCGGCTCGCTGATCATCGGCATCGTCGCCGAGGTCTCCACCGTGTGGCTCGCGCCCGACCTCAAGTTCGCGACCGCGCTCTTCATCCTCATCATCGTCCTGCTGGTGCGCCCGCAGGGCATCCTCGGCCGCGCGGAAAGGGTGGGCTGACCATGGACATCCTCATCCAGGTGCTCACGACGGCGATCGCGCCGTCGACCGCCGCCTTCGCGCTCGCCGCGATCGGCCTCAACTTCCACTTCGGCCTCACGGGTCTGCTCAACATGGGCCACGCCGGCTTCATGCTCCTGGGCATGTACGGCTTCGCGATCTCGCTGCGCGAGGGCTGGCCGATCTGGCTCGCCGTGCTCGTCGGGCTCGCCGCGGCCGCGCTGTTCGCGCTGCTGCTCGGCTGGCCGACGCTCAAGCTGCGCGGCGACTACCTCGCGATCGTGACGATCGCCGCGGCGGAGATGGTCCGCTTCCTCGGACGCTCGCAGAGCCTTGCGGAGCTCACGGGCGCGTCCACCGGCATCCGCGGCTCCGACTTCAAGGCCCCCTTCGAGGAGCTCTCGCCCTTCGCGGACTCGATGGTCGAGATCGGACCGTTCGCGATGCACGGCACCCGCTCGTCGTCGTGGTGGCTCACGCTCGTCACCTGGGGCCTGGTGGGCGTGTTCGCCCTCGTGTTCTGGCGCCTGTCGAAGTCCCCGTGGGGTCGCGTCCTCAAGGGCATCCGCGAGGACGAGGACGCCGTCCGCTCGCTCGGCAAGAACGTCTACTCGTACAAGATGCAGGCGCTGGTCATCGGCGGCGTCATCGGCGCCCTCGCCGGCATGCTGTGGGCGATCGGCAACTCCGTCCAGCCGGACGCGATGGGGCGCCCCACCACGTTCTGGATCTGGACGCTGCTGCTGCTCGGCGGCGCCGCGACCGTGTTCGGGCCGGTGCTCGGTGCGATCCTGTTCTGGTCCGGCCTCACGCTCATCAAGGCGCTCGCCTCGGCGTTCATCCCCTCGGACGTGCTCGCCCCGACGTCGCTCGAGCCGTTCTCGCTCGTGCTCGTCGGCGTCGCGCTCATGTTCCTCGTGGTGTTCCGCCCGCAGGGCGTCCTCGGCAACAAGAAGGAGCTGGCGTTCAATGGCTGACACGGCATTCGAGACCGTCGCGCACGAACCCGGCGCGGCGAAGCCCGACGCGATCCTCGTCGCGGACGGCGTGGTACGGCGCTTCGGCGGCCTCACGGCCGTCAACGTGGACCACTTCGAGGTCCAGCGCAACACCATCACGGCGCTCATCGGCCCCAACGGCGCCGGCAAGTCGACGTTCTTCAACCTGCTCACCGGCTTCGACATGGCGCAGGAGGGCTCGGGCGTGTTCAACGGCAAGCCGCTGCGCGGCATGCCGGCGGCGAAGGTCGCGCGGGCGGGCATGGTCCGCACGTTCCAGCTCACCAAGGCGCTCAGCGGCATGACGGTGATCGAGAACATGCGGCTCGGCGCCCAGGAGCAGCCCGGCGAGAACCTCGCACGGGCGTTCGCGCCGCCGCTATGGCGCGCACGGGAGCGCGAGATCACGGAGCAGGCGCACGATCTGCTCCACCGGTTCAAGCTCTACGAGAAGCGCGACGACTACGCGGGCTCCCTCTCGGGCGGCCAGCGGAAGCTGCTCGAGATGGCGCGTGCGCTCATGTCGAAGCCCACGATGGTGATGCTCGACGAGCCGATGGCGGGCGTCAACCCGGCGCTCACCGAGTCGCTCCTCGACCACATCGTCGAGCTCAAGGAGGACGGCATGACCGTGCTCTTCGTCGAGCACGACATGCACATGGTGCGCCGCATCTCCGACTGGGTGGTGGTGATGGCCGAGGGCCAGATCATCGCCGAGGGGCCCGCGGGCACCGTGATGTCCAACCCGCGTGTCCAGGACGCCTACCTGGGCTCGCACCACGACACCGACCTGTTCGAGGAGCGTGACGCGTGAGCGACAAGCCCGTCATCGTCGATGCCGACGACCTCATCGCCGGCTACCTTCCCGGCATCAGCATCCTCAACGGGTGCACGATGCAGGTGAAGGAGGGCGAGCTCATCGGCATCATCGGCCCCAACGGCGCCGGCAAGTCCACGTTCCTCAAGGCGCTGTTCGGGCTCGTCCCCATCAGCGCCGGCACCGTCACGCTGGCCGGTGAGGACATCACCAACATGCGCGCGGACCAGCTGGTGAAGCGTGGCGTGGGGTTCGTCCCGCAGACCAACAACGTCTTCCCCTCGCTCACCATCGAGGAGAACCTCGAGATGGGCGCCTACCTCGCGCCCAAGGCGTTCAAGAAGCAGCTCGAGCGGGTCGGCGACCTGTTCCCGGTGCTCATGGACCGCCGCTCCCAGCGGGCGGGCTCGCTCTCCGGCGGCGAGCGGCAGATGGTCGCGATGGCGCGCGCGCTCATGATGGATCCGAAGGTGCTGCTGCTCGACGAGCCGAGCGCCGGGCTCTCCCCCGTCCGACAGGACGAGACGTTCCTCCGGACCCGCGAGATCAACCGCACGGGTGTCACGGTCATCATGGTCGAGCAGAACGCCCGCCGCTGCCTGCAGATCTGCGACCGCGGCTACGTCCTCGATCAGGGCACGTCCGCCTACACGGCGACGGGCCAGGAGCTGCTCAAGGACCCCAAGGTCATCGAGCTGTACCTCGGCACGCTCGGCGCGTAGCGCCGCTGCTCTCCGGCTCTCGGCCCCGGCTCCCCTCGAGGGGGCCGGGGCCGAACTGCGTCTCGGGGAGGTGGGCGATTCCCGATGACGCGTGGGACAGGCGGGGACGATGCGTCGCTTGGGGCAGCCCCATCGGTCGCGCGGTGGCCCACGCGTCACCTGCGTCCTTGGGAATCGCGCACGGTCACCGGGGTGCGCGGGGGCCGTCGGGGCGCCGAGCCGCGGCTCGACACGCAGAAGGACCCCGGCCGCAGCCGGGGTCCTTCTGTGGATTGTCCCTCGTGAGAGAGGCGACCTTACTCGGCCGGGACCTCGCCGAAGACGGTGTCGAGGAGCGAGTACGTGTTGTCGTCACCGTACTGGTAGACGCCGATGTACGCGCTCGACGGGTCGTTCTTGTCGTTGAACGGGCCGACGCCGGAGACCGCCTGGTAGTTGATCTCCTCGCCATCCTCGAGCAGCGCGACGCAGTCGGCGAAGCCGGTGCACTCGGTGCCGCCGTTCGCGCCGGAGACCGCCGCGAGGTTCTCGGAGATGGTGGTGCCGTCGACGGCGCCGCCCTTGACGGCCGCGAGGGCCGCGAGGATCACGGCGTCGTAGGACTCGGCGCCGTACGAGAAGTCGTCCAGCTCGCCGCCCTCGGCGACCGAGGCGAGACGGCCCTGGAACTCCTCGTCCGGGAAGGCGCCCGGCAGGGTGCCCTTGGCGCCCGCGAGGGTGCCCGGGTCGAAGTCGGCCGAGTAGTCCGACAGGTTGCCGTCGACGAAGTAGATCTTCGACGCGTCGTAGCCGGCGCCGACGAGCTCGGGGATGATGCCCACGGTCTGGTCGAACGCGATCACGACGACGGCCTCGGGGTCGGTCGCGAGCAGCGCCTGGACGTCCGAGGCGAAGCTCGAGGCGTCGGGGTCGAACTCCTGACCGGTGGTGCCGTAGGTGAGCGAGCCGCCCTCGGCCTCCAGGGTGCCCTGGACCACGTCGCGGAGCGAGGTGCCGTAGTCGTCGTTGAAGACGAGGACGCCGACGTTCTTGTAGCCGTCCGCGAGGATGAGGTTGCCCAGCGCGTTGCCCTGGACGGTGTCCGGCGGAGCGGTGCGGAAGTAGAAGTCCGAGTAGCCGGACAGCGCGGTCGAGGTGTTCGCGCCGGAGATCTGCACGATGCCGGCGGCCGTGAGGTCGTCGACCACGTTGAGGCTGACGGACGAGGACGCGGCACCGATGACCACGGAGACGCCCTCGCCGATGAGCTGGTCGATCGACGCCGCCGCGATGTTGGCGTTCGCCGTGTCGGACGAGTCGGTGTGCGAGACGGTGACCTCGGAGCCGAGCACGCCGCCGGCCTCGTTGATCTCCTGGATCGCCAGATCGACACCGGCGACCTCGGGCGGGCCGAGGAATGCAAGCGTGCCGGTCAGCGGCAGGAGCGAACCGATCTTGAGACCGTCACCCGAGCCGGAGCCACCCGTCGTCGCGTCGCTGCTCGAGCCCTCGTCGCCGCCGTCGGTCGCGCAGGCCGCGAGCGACAGGGTCGCGACGGCCGCGAAAGCCGCACCACGGGCGATGGAGTTCCATCGTGCCATGTTTCTTCCTCCCACTTCGGCGGGGATGATCCCGCCTCGGTCACAGCACCGGAGAGGGAATCCCTCCGGCGGTAACCGTCACGCTAGCGAAGGAAGATTTCTTGTTCGCGTCGTGTCCATCACAATTTCGTGACACAACACGGCGCGCACAAGGGTGTTTGCGCTACTTTCCGCCCATCTGCTCGATCACGGCCTCCGCAACCTCTCGCATCGTGAGACGGCGATCCATCGACGTCTTCTGGATCCAACGGAACGACTCGGGCTCGTTGAGCTTCATCTTCTCCATGAGGAGGCCCTTGGCGCGCTCGACCTTCTTGCGCGTCTCCATGCGCTCGTTGATGTCCGCGATCTCGTTCTCGAGCGCACGGATCTCGACGTAGCGCGAGGCCGCGATCTCGACCGCGGGCAGCAGGTCGCCCGGGGTGAACGGCTTCACCACGTACGCCATGGCGCCCGCGTCGCGCGCGCGCTCCACCAGCTCGGTCTGCGAGAACGCCGTGAGCAGCACGACGGGCGCGATGCGCTCCTTCGCGATGAGCTCGGCGGCGGTGATGCCGTCCATCACCGGCATCTTCACGTCCATGACGACCACGTCGGGCTTGTGCTCGCGGGCGAGCTCGACGCCCTCCTCGCCGTTCGCGCCCTCGCCGACGACGTCGTAGCCGCCCTCGCGAAGCGTCTCGACGATGTCCATGCGGATGAGCGCTTCATCCTCCGCGACGACCGCGCGACGCGCACGCTTGGGGGCCTGGGTCTGCTGCTCCGCCTGCGGAGTGTCCTTCTCATCAGTCACAGGCGCTAGCCTAGTGCCCTCGCCCCGGTAGCCCAACTGGCAGAGGCACGCGGCTCAAACCCGCGGTGTTGTGGGTTCGAATCCCACCCGGGGTACTGCACCCCCGCGGCGACGATGCGCGGCCTGGCACCCCGACGTGCCATGCTCGGACCGTGACCGAGAAGACGCCTCCCCGCCCGATGCACATCGCGCTCGTCGCGCACGACAACAAGAAGGCGGAGCTGCTCGAGTGGGCCTCCTTCAACAAGGGCTCGCTCGCGCCGCACCACCTCTACGCGACGGGCACCACCGGCACCATGCTCGAGTACGAGCTGGGGTTCAAGGTCCACCGGTTCCTGTCGGGCCCCGTGGGCGGGGACCAGCAGATCGGCGCGAGGATCGCCGAGGGCGCGCTCGACATGCTCATCTTCTTCTGGGACCCGCTCGAGCCGCAGCCGCACGATCCGGACGTCAAGGCGCTCCTGCGCCTCGGTGCGCTGTGGAACATCCCCATCGCGTCCAACGTCGCGACGGCGGACTTCCTCATCTCCTCTCCCCTGTTCCGGGACGGCTACGAGCGCAAGGTGCCGGACCTCGGGCCGCGCGACTGGGAGGCCATGCGCGACCCGGAGTAGGCACCGCCGGGCGACCGATCGTGCGGCGCGGGGCGCAGCTTGTGCGATCGCGCCCCTGGCCACGGACCCGGCGGCCCGCGCGCCGCTAGCCTCCGTGAAGCGGCCCCGGTCGGGGCCGCGCACTCGACGAGGAGCACGATGCGCCACCACCGGGCCATGACGGCCACCCTCGCCGCGGCGGCGCTCACGCTCACGGCATGCGGCGGCGGCGCATCGTCCGTCGCCTCGTCCGCCGCGCCGCTCGAGGCGACGCTGATCACCCGCGTCGCCCCGGAGGGGCTCACGGTGGTGGCCGTGGCACTCGAGTACGACCGGGTGCTGTCGCTCGCGCCCGACGGAGCGCAGCCCTCCGACTTCGCGGTCGAGGTCGAGTTCGACGCCGCCGGCGAGGAGGCGCTGAGCGGCGTGCGCACCGTGACCGCCGTGCGCACCGGTGCCGTGCCGGACGCCGAGGGCGCGCCCGCGGACGGGCGCTACGTCATCCTCGAGCTCGAGGCGTCCGAACCGACCGCGGCCGCGTCCTACGTCGACTGGTCGACGACGATCACGCACGGCTACGCGCTCGAGGAGGGCTACTCCATCTCCCAGGTGGGCGATCTCGAGTCGAGCGACGGGCACGTGGTCGCGGCCTCCGACGCTGCGGTGCCGGTCGCGGACGTCACCCACGAGGTGGTCGACGACTTCACGTCCGCCACCTTCGCCAGCGACGCCGGCCCGGCGCTCCCCTACCGCGCTCTCACGCCTGAGACGCCCGCGCCCACGGACGGCTACCCGCTCGTGGTGACGCTCCACGGCTACGGCGACAGCGGCGACGACAACCTCGGGCAGCTGACCGGGAATCAGATCGCCACCGCGTTCGCCGACGAGGCGCGGCAACGCACCGGACCCGCATACGTCCTGTCGCCGCAGGCGGATCCCTCCGACCCTGCCAAGGGCGCATGGTGGGACCCGTCGATGCAGGACGCGGTGGTCGAGCTGATCGAGGACTTCATCGCTTCGCACCCGGACGTCGACGCCTCGCGCGTCTACCTCACCGGGCTGTCGATGGGCTCGTACGGCTCGTGGGCGATCCTTGAGGACCACGCCGACCTGTTCGCGGGAGCGGTGCTCGTGTGCGGCGGCGGGATCGCCGACGTCGCCGCCGCGGCCGCCGCCCTCACCGAGGTCCCGATCTGGGCCGTCCACTCCGAGGACGATGCGGTGGTCGCGTACGACGCCGAGGGATCCGACCTGCGCGCGTTCCAGGCGTTCCAGGCGGCGGGCACGCCGGTCGTGTGGTCCGCCTGGGACGGGCTGCTCCCCGACGCCCGGCAGGAGTCCCTGGCGCGGGACGCCGTCGCGCAGGCGGAGCGGACCGGCAGCACCCACCTCTTCACCACGATCGAGGCGGACACGACGCCCGGCTTCAACCACCAGTCGTGGATCCCGACGTACGCCAACGACGTGATCCTGGACTGGCTCCTCGCCCAGGATCGGGACGGCTGAGCCGGGTGCCGCATCGTGGCCAGACGATGCGGCACCCGGGCGGGGCGGCTAGGCCTTCGGCTTGGCCGCCTTCGCCTTCGGCGCATTCACCTCCTCGCCGGGCCGGTGCTGCGGGCACGGGTTGGGCTTGTCCCAGCCCTTCGCACGCAGCTCGAACAGCGCGGTGACCCCGGCGGAGGCGGGCGCGCCCACCACGGTCGCGGTGACGGCGTAGCACGTGCCCGCCGCCTTCTTATCCGTCTTCCACACGAGGACGAACTGCCCGGATCGCTTGTCGTAGCGGATGCGCGACGGATCGACGGCCACGCCGTCGCCCGCCTCGGACGGATCGGCGCCGCACGCCATCTCGGCGATGGCGACCTCGACCTGCGACGGATCCGTGACCGCCTCCCCGCCCAGCTCCGCCGAGAACTTCAGCGGGACCGCGCTGCCGGCCTGGACCACGTTGACGTCTGTCATGTCCACCGGCGGGGCGAATCCCGTCACCTTCGCCGTGCTGATCCTCAGGAACGTCACCGAGTTGCCCGGGAACGTCCACTCGAACCGTGAGGCGATGCCGTCGACCGTCGAGGTCTCGGGCGTGACCGGCGTCGAGACGCGGGTGTTGACCGCGGCCTGCTTCGCCACGATCTGCGTCATCTCCGCCGTCGGTGCGACCGCGCGGTCCCCCAGATCGATCGCCGTGGTCGCGGCGCGTCGCTGCGCGTTGACCACCTTGAGGATGAGGTCGCCCGTCGCATCGTCCTCGGTGAGGACCTGCGCGAACGGCTCCGTCACCGCGTCGTCGTCGAAGGAACCTTCGAGCACGCCGTCGAGGTACAGGTCCACGTGGGTGCCGCGCACCGAGATGGTGATGGCGTACTCGTGGCCCGTCTCGAGGCTACGACCCTCCTGCGCGACGAGCGTCTCCTTCGCGCCGTCCGTCGCCTTCTCGATGACGTGACGGGTGTTGTTCCACCCGCCCAGGTTCCACCAGTAGAAGTTGCCCGAGTCCTTGACCCCGAAGCCGATGAGGAAGCCCTCGGCACCCGAGATCTTGGTGGCCTTGAGGTTGAGGTCGTAGTCCTCCGCGTCGAACGCCGGCGCGGACACCAGGGTGTTGAGCGCGCTGGTGCTCGACTGGACGTACGCCCCGTCGGTCACCGCCCACGAGCCGATGCCCGCGAGCGAGGTCCAGCCGTCGGCATCCCCGTCGGAGAAGTCGTCGGCGAGGATCACTCCGCCCTCCGGATCGGTGACGGTGACGTCGTCGTACCGCGCCGCGGTGGCCCACGTGGACAGGCCCACGGTGCCGCCGATCGGGGTCGGCTCGATGACGTCGCCCGTGGCGTCGGTCGGGACCACCCGGTCGCCCACGTTGTTCATGAAGAGCTTCTGAACCTCGTAGTCGGCCGAGCCCCACGACTCGTCGTTGTCGAACCAGATCATGTCCGGCGACCACTGGTAGTGGCTCGCGTTGGCGAGCAGCGGCGCGTAGGACGCCATCTGCACCACGTCCGCGTTGCGCTCGAGACCCGTCATGTAGGCGGCCTCGGACAGCGCGTTGAACCAGCGGTTGTCGAGAGAGGCGTACTCGCCCACCCAGACCTTCGGGCCCTCGCGGTCGTACGAGTCGTAGCGATCGTTGTTCTGGAGGAACCAGCTCGGGCTGTTGTAGTAGTGCTCGTCCACCATGTCGACGTCGTTGGCGACGTTCTGCTCCCAGTGGAGGTCGAACGCGGCGCCCTGGTCGTCGGGACCGGAGTTGCTGATCACCATGACGTCGGGGTAGACGGCCTGGATCGCGTCCCGGAACTGCACGAAGTTCGCGATGAACTCCACCGGGTAGTTCTCCTCGTTGCCCACCTCGAGGCGATCCAGCTCGAACGGCTCCGGGTGGCCCATCGACGCCCGCAGGGCGCCCCACTCGGTGGACGCGTCGCCGCGCGCGAACTCGATGAGGTCGAGCGCGTCCTGGATGTGGCGGTCGAGCAGCTCCTGGTTGTCCCACTCTCCGGCACGCAGCGACTGACCGCAGCCGTTCATGAGCGCGGGCACCACGGGCACCGGGAGCGCGCCGATGTCCTCGGCGAACTGGAAGTACTCGAAGTAGCCCAGGCCGTACGTCTGGTTGTAGCCCCAGAAGTTGGTGTTGGTCGCGCGCTCCTCGACCGGCCCGACCGTGTCCTTCCACTGGTACGAGCGCGAGCGCTCGTAGTCCGAGTCCTCGTCGTAGCCCAGGTGGCTGTCGACGTTGACGATGCAGCCGCCCGGGAAGCGGATGAAGCCCGGGTTCAGCGCCTCGATCTTCTCGGCGAGATCCTTGCGCAGGCCGTTGGTGCGGCCCTTGTAGGTGTCCTCGGGGAACAGCGAGACCATGTCGAGCCGCAGCGTCCCGGCGCCGCCCGCCTGGACGTCGAGCCGCCCGGACGTGGTGGTGGACGATGCGGTGAGCACGCCCGCGTACTTGGCCCAGCCGTCGTCGCCGACGGTGAGCTCGAGCGTGTCCGAGATCGCCGCGCCGTCCGCGTCCACGAGCGTCACGGTCAGCGGGGTGCCGTCCGGCGCCGTGGTGCGGGCGAACACGGAGAAGTCGTACAGGTCGCCCTCCTCGAGCGCGACGCCGTCGAAGCCGCCGTTGCGCACGCCGTACGTGCCGCCGTCGGGGTTGTCGAGCGTCACCTGGAGATAGGTGCGGTTGCGCTCGCCCAGCCGCTCGTCGTCGTTCACGGTGGTGGCCGCGCCCGCTCCGCCGCCCGTCGACGTGGTCGACCACGCGGTCATGCCGGTGTACCCGGCGTTGTCGATGGGGAGGAACTCGAACGAACGGTTGCGCACGAGCTCGGCGTAGAGGCCGCCGTCCGCCGCCCAGTTGATGTCCTCGAAGAAGACCCCGTACATGCTGTCGGGGATCTCCGCGCCCGTCGCCGCATCGTCCACCGTGATCGTGTACTCGGCGGGCGCATCGTCCGGGTAGGCCGCCAGCAGCGCCGCCTGCTCGTCCGCGGTGATCGGCAGCACCGTGCCGTGACGCGCGCTCGACGGGAGCTGCGCCGACGGCACCGACGTCCAGTCTCCCGACGCGATGTCGGACGTCTCGAACAGCATGTAGCCCTCGCCGCCGTGGTAGCTCGGCTGGTCGATCAGCATGTACCAGTGGCCGGGCTGCGCGTTGTCCTCGAACACGGTCGGGCCCTCGCCCTGCGTGAACGTGCCGCCCCACGGGTTGGGCTCACCCACGCCGATGTGCTCCTTGACCAGCTGCCATCCCTCGGAGTCCTCCGTGGGCAGCGTGCCGGACACGGTCGCGGTGAGGTCGGTCGAGCGCTCCTGGCGGACGTCGAACGTCGCCTCGTCCTTGATGAAGCGGTAGTAGGTGTCGCCGTCCTTGACGACGGTCGCGTCGATCATGCCCCGTCCGGTGCCGCGCTTGACGTCGACCCATTCCTGCGGCTCCGTGAACGTCACGAAGTCGCGGGTGGTGACGTACATCATGCGGTTGTAGGTGGTCGCGAAGTCGCGGGAGGTGGTGTCGGAGGTCTCGTAGAGGTTCGAGGCCCAGTACACGACGTACTCCCCCGCGTCCTCGTCGTAGTACGCCTCCGGCGCCCACGTGTTCCCGGCGAGGTCGCTGGACACCACGATGGAGCGCTGGTCGCTCCAGTGGACCAGGTCGGTCGACTCCCACACGTTGAGGCGGCGGCTGCCGGTCTCCTGGGCTGTGCCGAAGTCGTAGCTGCCGTAGCGGTCGACCATGTTGAGATCCGTCGACAGCATGTAGAAGCGGTCGCCCTCGGGAGAGCGCATGACGAACGGGTCGCGGATGCCCTGCTCGCCGAGCGTCGACTGCAGCACCGACTCGGCGTTGTTGAGCTCCTTCCACGACGTCGGATCGTCACCCACGCTCGTCGCGAAGTAGATCTCCTCGCCCACGGTGCTCGACTCCCCCTCGAAGTACGGGAAGAAGTAGCCCTCGTAGTCGGCGGTCTCCGGCGCCGGCTGCACCGTGGCGACGAGCACCGCGGTGTCCGTGGCCTCGCCCTTGCTGAGGGTGGCCGTGAGCGTCACCGCGACGGACGATGCGCCGGGCGCGGGGCGCGTGACCTCACCGGTGGCGGTGATGACGGCCGCGTCGGAGGTCTCCCACGCGATCGCGCTGCCGTTGACTCCCGCGGTCGGGAGGGTGATGTTGCCCCGCACGTCGTCGAGGTTCGGGATGGTGAGCGCCGCGAGGTCGGCCGCCACGGCCTCCTCGTCCGTGAGGTCGCCCCGGTACAGCTCCGACACCTGGCTCTCGGAGAGCGCCTCGGTGTAGATCGCCACGTCGCGGACCCCGCCTGCGTAGAACGGGTCGCCGTAGGACGAGCGGCCGATGTACGCCACCAGATCCGCGCCGAAGTCGCTGACGGTGCGCGAGGTCGCGACCGTGCCGACCTTCTCGCCGTCGAGGTATCCCGTGATGGCCGTCGGGGTGATGACGGTCGTGTACATCTGCCAGTCCGCCGTGGTGACGGGACCGGCGACGCCCTTCGCCGCGTCGGTCGGGCTGATGCCGACCTCGGTCCACCACGGCGCGCCCGCGTCGAGGCTGCCCGTGATCACCGTCTTGAAGCGGCCCTCGGTGGGCGTCGCGGGGTTGAGCAGCCAGTACTGGCTCGGGAGGTTCTCGGTGGTGCCGAAGAACATCGCGGCGTAGTAGCCGGTGCCCGTCTGGTTCCGCAGCCAGGTGTTGATGGTGAGGGTGTCCTGCCCGTCGAACATCCCGGTGGGCATCTCGACGTAGGCCGCGCCGCTGCCGCTCGCGCCGCCGGGCAGCGTGAGCACGTCGCCGTCGATGCTCGCGCCCGCGCCCAGGATCACGGCGTCGTTGCCGTTGCCGCTCGCGTCGGGCACGGTGGTGCCGGCGGTCGCGGAGAAGTCGTAGTGCGCGAGCAGCGTCGCGGACACGGCCGCGCGCGCCGTGCTCGCCGGATACTGAAGCGCGATCGCGAGGGCCGCGATCAACGTCGCCGCGAGCAGCGCCGGCATGCGACGCCGCTCTTCGATGGGGGTGGTCATGGGTGTGCTCCTCCTGAGATGGGATGCACGGCGCCTGGTGCGCGCCGTCGCGCACCGCGCCGTCTGCCGAGGGGCCTCGATGCCGCGCACGCGACGGTCCGCACGGTCTCCCGACGCGCATCGTCCATGCCCACGTCCTCCTTGACGCCCGACACCTGCCCGCACCCGGATGGTGTGCCATCCGGCCTTGAGATGTGATCGCTCACTTTTTCGGGGACCGCTTCCGCCCGACGTCCGTGTGGGGAGGGTTGGTGCCGAATTGTGCGCGTTCACACAGTTACGCATCTTTGCGAGGTTCGGCGGCGCTTGTCAATCGTTGCAGAGGAAGACGTGCGGTCGGATCGTTTCGATCGCGCCTGTGGCGGGGTACGCCGCCGCCGCCCGCCTCCCCCTGTCACAAGTCACGACCACCGAGCCGCTCGCGCCCGAGCCCCCGCACGATCCGGCGTCGAGGTTCTCCCTAGCCGTGACTTCGGACGAGGACGACGGGGAAAGGCGCACACAGCGAAGGGCCCCGCCGGCCGAAGCCGACGGGGCCCTCGCTCAGGGGCGCTGGTGCTTAGCCGCGCACCTGGCCGACCTTGTGGACGAAGATCGAGTTGGTGGTGCCGGGCACGCCCACCGGGGTGCCCGAGACGACCACGACGTACTCGCCGTCGACGGCGCGACCCGAGGACTTGAGGTAGCCGTCGACCAGGTTGACCATCTCGTCCGTCGAGTCGACCTTCTCGACCAGCTCGGCCTGGATGCCCCACGACAGCGCGAGGCGCTTCTGGGTGTCGGCCGACGGGGTGAAGGCGATCATCGGGGTCGACGGACGCAGGCGCGACATGCGCAGCGCCGAGTCGCCCGACTGGGTGAACGTGACGATGTACTTGATGTCGAGGTTCTCGGCGATCTCCGCGGCGGCGTGCGTGATCGCACCGCCACGGGTGTGCGGGGTCGAGAGGTACGGCGCGATGCGCGAGTAGCCCTTCTCCTCCGTGTTCTTGACGATGCGTGCCATCGTCTCCACGGTGATGATCGGGTAGTCGCCCACCGAGGTCTCGCCCGAGAGCATGACCGCGTCGGTGCCGTCGAGGATCGCGTTGGCGCAGTCCGAGGTCTCGGCGCGCGTGGGCACCGGCGAGTGCGTCATCGACTCGAGCACCTGGGTGGCGACGATGACGGGCTTGGCCTGCGAGCGGCACAGCTCGATGGCGCGCTTCTGGACGAGCGGCACCTCCTCGAGCGGAAGCTCGACGCCCAGGTCGCCGCGGGCGACCATGACGCCGTCGAACGCGTCGACGATCTCGGCGAGGTTCTCGACCGCCTGAGGCTTCTCGACCTTGGCGATGACGGGAACCGTGCGGCCCTCCTCGTTCATGATGCGCGCGACGTCCTCGTAGTCGGCGGCGTTGCGCACGAAGGACAGCGCGATGAAGTCGGCGCCGAGCTTGAGGCCCCAGCGGAGGTCCGCCTCGTCCTTGTCCGACATGGCGGGCACCGAGACGGCGACGCCGGGCAGGTTGATGCCCTTGTTGTTGGAGACGGGACCCGGCACGACGACCTTGGTGATGACGTCGGTCTCGGTGACCTCGGTCACCTCGAGACGGACCTTGCCGTCGTCGATGAGGAGCGTGTCGCCGGGGTTGCAGTCGCCCGGGAGGCCCTTGAACGTGGTGCCGCAGATGTCCTTGGTGCCCTCGACGTCACGCGTGGTGATGGTGAACACGTCGTCCACCGCGAGCTCGTGCGGGCCGTTCGCGAACTTCTCGAGGCGGATCTTGGGGCCCTGGAGGTCGACGAGGACGGCGACGTTCCGGCCCGTCTCCTCGGCGGCCTGGCGGATGTTGCGGTAAACCTGCTCGTGCTCCTCGGCGGAGCCGTGGCTGCGGTTGATCCGGGCGACGTCCATGCCCGCCCCCACGAGCTTGCGCATCTGGTCGATCGGCGCGGTGGCCGGTCCGATCGTGCAGACAATCTTCGCGTTACGCATGTTCTCCAACCTTGGTATTCAGGCGCGGAGCGCCGTTGTGTGCGCCGTCACCGGCGCCGGAAGCTCGGTGCTTCCTGTCAAGTATTCATCGATGGCGGCTGCGGCCGCCCGTCCTTCGGCGATCGCCCAGACCACGAGCGAGGCTCCGCGACCGGCGTCACCGGCCACGAACACTCCGTCCTGGGTGGTCGCGTAGTTGCGCGCCCGCTCGATCTGAGCGCGCGAGGTCAACGCTACTTGGGACTGTGCCTGGAGGTTCGTGACCTCAGGCCCAGTGAATCCCATCGCGATGAGGACAAGATCCGCCGGGATCTCGCGCTCGGTGCCCGGGGTGGGCGTGCGCGAGCCGTCGGCGTTGTATTGCGTCACGGCAACCTTGAGTGCGGTCACGTGACCATTCTCATCACCGATGAACTCCACCGTCGAGGCGAGATAGTCGCGCTCGCCGCCCTCCTCGTGGCTCGAGGAGACCTCGAACACGCGCGGGTCGGTGGGCCACGGCTGGCTCTCGGGCCGCTCCGTCGGCGGCTTCTTGCCGATCGCGAGCGTGGTGACGGAGGCGGCTCCCTGGCGGAGCGCGGTGCCGATGCAGTCCGAGCCGGTGTCGCCACCGCCGATGACGATGACGTGCTTGCCGTCCGCGTGGATCTGGTCCACGACCTCCTCGCCCGCGACCACCTGGTTGCCCTGGTACAGGTACGGCATCGCGAAGTGGATGCCGTCGAGCTCACGGCCCGGCAGCGGCAGATCGCGTGGCACGGGCGCGCCCGTGGCGATGAGCACCGCGTCGTAGCGCGCGCGCAGGTCGTCCCACGTGATGTCCTCGCCGATCGAGATGCCCGTGCGGAAGCGGGTGCCCTCGCGCTCCATCTGGACCACGCGGCGGTCGATGATGTGCTTCTCCATCTTGAAGTCCGGAACGCCGTAGCGGAGCAGCCCGCCCACGCGATCGTCCTTCTCGTACACGGCGACGGTGTGGCCGGCACGCGTCAGCTGCTGCGCCGCGGCGAGCCCCGCGGGGCCGGAACCGACCACCGCGACGGTCTTGCCCGTGTGGCGCTGCGCGATGTGCGGCGTCACGTTGCCGTCCTCGAACGCGTGCTCGACGATCTCGACCTCGACGTTCTTGATGGTGACCGCAGGCTGGTTGATGCCCAGGACGCACGAGGTCTCGCACGGCGCCGGGCAGATGCGCCCGGTGAACTCGGGGAAGTTGTTGGTCGCGTGCAGCCGCTCGATCGCATCGGCGTACTGGTCGCGCCACACCAGGTCGTTCCACTCGGGGATGAGGTTGCCCAGGGGGCAGCCCTGGTGGCAGAACGGGATGCCGCAGTCCATGCAGCGTCCGGCCTGGCGCTTGAGCACCACCTCGTCCCGGCCCAGCTCGTCCTTGACCTCGGCCCAGTCGCGCAGGCGCACCGGGACGGGGCGGTAGGCGGGGACCTCCCGCTCACGGACCTTCAGGAATCCACGCGGGTCAGCCACCCGTCACCTCCAGGAACTCGGCCCACGCACCGGGAGCGGAGAGGTCCCCGCCCTTCGCGTCGAGCTCGGACAGCGCCTCACGGACGCGTGCGTACTGTGCGGGCAGCACGCGCGTGAAGCGCGCCACCGTCATGGACCAGTCGGAGAGGAGCTCGCGCGCCACCGGCGACTGGGTCTCGCGCTCGAAGCGCTCGATCAGGGTGCGGACGATCACCTGGTCCTCGGCGTCGAGCGCGCTCAGCGTGAGCTCGCCCGACGCGATGGCCTGCGCGTTGACGCGTTCCGGCCGCAGGTCGAGCACGTACGCGGTGCCGCCCGACATGCCCGCGCCGAGGTTGCGGCCCGTGCGTCCGAGGATCACGGCGGTGCCGCCGGTCATGTACTCGAGCCCGTGGTCGCCCACTCCCGAGACCACCGCGGTCGCGCCCGAGTTGCGGACCAGGAAGCGCTCGCCCACCTGTCCCCGCAGCAGGATCTCACCGGCGGTCGAGCCGTAGCCCACCACGTTGCCCGCGATCACGTCCCGGGTCTCGTCGAGCATGGACTCGCGCGCGGGTCGCACGACGATGCGCCCGCCCGACAACCCCTTCGCGACGTAGTCGTTGGCGTCGCCCTCGAGCCGCAGGGTGATGCCGCGCGGCACGAACGCACCGAACGACTGGCCCGCGCTGCCCGTGAAGGTGACGTCGATCGTGTCGTCCTCGAGGCCCGTGCCGCGGTACCGGCGCGTGACCTCGTACCCGAGCATCGTGCCCACCGTGCGGTTGATGTTGCGCACCTCGCGGCGGATCTCGACCCGCTCCCCACGCTCGAGCGCCGGCTCGGCGGCGGCGATGAGCTCGTTGTCGAGCGCCTCCGCGAGCCCGTGGTCCTGGGTGGTCGAGTTCATGAGGGCCGCACCCTCCCGCGGGCGCGCGAGCACCGGCGTGAGGTCGAGGCCCTGCGCCTTCCAGTGGTCGATAGCGGCGCGGGTCTCGAGCGCCTCGACCCGTCCCACGGCCTCCGCGATCGAGCGGAAGCCCAGGGCGGCGAGGTGCTCACGCACCTGCTGGGCGATGAACTCGAAGAAGGTCTCGACGAGCTCGGGCCTGCCGGCGAAGCGCGAGCGGAGCTCGGGGTTCTGCGTCGCAACGCCCACGGGGCAGGTGTCGAGGTGGCAGACGCGCATCATGATGCAGCCCGACACCACCAGCGGAGCGGTGGCGAAGCCGAACTCCTCGGCGCCCAGCAGCGCCGCCACGATGACGTCGCGGCCGGTCTTGAGCTGGCCGTCGACCTGGACCACGATGCGGTCGCGCAGGTCGTTGAGCACTAGGGTCTGCTGGGTGTCGGCGAGGCCGATCTCCCACGGCGCTCCCGCGTGCTTGAGCGAGTTCAGCGGGCTCGCGCCGGTGCCGCCGTCGTGCCCCGAGATGAGCACCACGTCGGACTTGCACTTGGCCACGCCGGCCGCGATGGTGCCGACGCCGACCTCCGCCACCAGCTTGGTGTGGATGCGCGCCTTCGGGTTCGCGTTCTTCGCGTCGTGGATGAGCTGCTTGAGGTCCTCGATCGAGTAGATGTCGTGGTGCGGCGGCGGCGAGATGAGGCCCACGCCGGGCGTCGAGTGACGCGTCTGGGCGACCCACGGGTAGACCTTGTTGCCGGGCAGCTGGCCGCCCTCGCCGGGCTTGGCGCCCTGCGCGAGCTTGATCTGGATGTCGTCGGCGTTGACCAGGTACTCCGACGTCACGCCGAAGCGACCCGATGCGATCTGCTTGATGGCGCTGCGGCGCTCCGGGTCGTACAGACGGTCGACCGACTCGCCGCCCTCGCCCGTGTTGGACTTGCCGCCCAGCCGGTTCATCGCGATCGCCAGCGTCTCGTGCGCCTCCTGCGAGATCGAGCCGTAGGACATCGCGCCCGTGTTGAAGCGCTTGACGATCTCGCTGATGGGCTCGACCTCGTCGATCGGCACCGGGGGCAGGCCCGAGTTGAGCTCGAGCAGGCCGCGCAGCGTCATGGCGCGCTTCGCCTGGTGGTCGACGCGGTCCGTGTACTGCTGGAACACGTCGTACTGGCGCGTGCGCGTCGAGTGCTGGAGCTTGAACACCGTCTCCGGGTCGAACAGGTGCTCCTCGCCGTCGCGACGCCACTGGTACTCGCCGCCGGTCTTGAGGCGCTGGTGCGGCGGCAGCTCGCCCGAGGCGGGGTACGCATCGGCGTGACGCGCCTCGACCTCGGCCGCGACCACGTCGAGCCCGACGCCGTCGATCTGGGACGGGGTGCCGTTGAAGTGGAGGTCGACCAGCTCCTTGGACAGGCCGATCGCCTCGAACACCTGGGCGCCGCGGTACGACGCCATGGTGGAGATGCCCATCTTGGACATGATCTTGAGGACGCCCTTGCCGAGCGCCTTGATGAGGTTGTAGGTCGCCTGCTCGGGAGCCACGTCGCCCAGGTAGCCGCGCTTGGCGAGATCCTCGACCGTCTCCATCGCGAGGTACGGGTTGACGCAGCCGGCGCCGTAGCCGATGAGCAGCGCGACGTGGTGCACCTCACGCACGTCGCCCGCCTCGACCACCATCGACAGCTGCGTCCGCCTGTGCGTGCGCACCAGGTAGTGGTGCACGGCCGAGGTGAGCAGCAGCGACGGGATGGGCGCGAGGTCGGGGTTGGAGTCGCGGTCGGAGAGCACCAGGAAGGAGACGCCGTCCTCGATCGCCTCGTCGACCTCCTTGAAGATCTCCCCGAGCCGAGCGTCGAGCGCGGGGGCGCCGCCCTTGACCGGGTAGAGGCCGCGGATCTTCCGCGCCGAGAACACGCCGCGGCGCTTGGGGTCGCGGTCGATGTGGAGGATCTTGGCGAGCTCGTCGTTGTCGATCACCGGGAAGTCGATGATGATCTTGCGCGCGTGCTCGGGGGTGGCGTCGAGCAGGTTCGGCTCGGGGCCGAGCGCGCCGCCGGTCGCGGTGACGATCTCCTCGCGGATCGAGTCGAGCGGCGGGTTGGTCACCTGCGCGAACATCTGCACGAAGTAGTCGAACAGCAGGCGCGGGCGCTCGGACAGCACCGCGATGGGCGTGTCGGACCCCATCGCGCCGATGGGCTCGATCCCGTCCTTCGCCATGGGGCCGAGCAGGATCTTGAGCTCCTCCTCGGTGTAGCCGAACGCACGCTGGCGGCGCTGAACCGAGCGTGCCGAGTGCGAGATGTGCTCGCGGTCGGGAACCTCGGACAGGCGGATCGCGTTGTCCGCCACCCACTGCTCGTAGGGCTGCTCGGCGGCGAGCGTGGACTTGATCTCCTCGTCCTCGACGATGCGTCCCTCACGGGTGTCGACCAGGAACATGCGACCCGGCTGGAGGCGGCCCTTGCGCACCACCCGCGCGGGATCGAGGTCGAGCAGCCCGGCCTCGGAGCCGCACACGACCAGACCGTCGTCGGTCACCCAGAAGCGACCGGGGCGCAGGCCGTTGCGGTCGAGCGTCGCGCCGATCACGGTGCCGTCGGTGAAGTGCAGCGCCGCGGGGCCGTCCCACGGCTCCATGAGCGCCGAGTGGTACTCGTAGAAGGCGCGTCGGGCCGGGTCCATGGACTCGTTGTTCTGCCACGCCTCGGGGATCATCATGAGCAGCGCGTGGTGGATGGGGCGACCGCCCAGGTGCAGCAGCTCGAGGACCTCGTCGAACGACGCGGTGTCCGAGGCGCTCGGCGTGCAGACCGGCATGAGCGGCGCCATGTCGCCCAGCAGGTCCGACTTCAGCATGCCCTCGCGCGCAGCCATCCAGTTGCGGTTGCCGCGCACGGTGTTGATCTCGCCGTTGTGGGCGATGCCGCGCAGCGGCTGCGCGAGCGGCCACGACGGGAACGTGTTGGTCGAGAAGCGCGAGTGGACCAGCGCGAGCTCGGAGGCGAACAGCGGGTGCAGGACGTCCGGGAACACCTGCTCGAGCTGATAGGTGGTGAGCATGCCCTTGTACGTCAGCGTCCGCGAGGACAGCGACGCGAAGAAGGGTCCGCCGTCGTTCTCGGCGCGCTTGCGCACCCGGTAGGCGCGGCGGTCGAGCTCGATGCCCGCAAGCCCGTCGACCGCGAGGAAGGCCTGGCGGAAGGTCGGCATCGCGCCACGGGCGCTGGGGCCCAGCGGCTCGGGGTTCACGGGCACGTCGCGCCAGCCGAGCACGGTCACGCCTTCGGCGGCGGCGGCCGCCTCGACGATCGCGACCTGGGCGTCCTCCTCGCCCGGCTCGAGGAACGCGATGCCCACCGCGTACTCGCCCGCCTCGGGAAGGTCGAAGCCCGCGACCTCGCGCAGGAACGCGTCGGGCACCTGCGTGAGGATGCCCGCGCCGTCGCCGGTCTCGGTCTCGGCGCCGACCGCGCCGCGGTGCTCGAGATTCTTGAGCGCCGTCAGGCCCGCATCGACGATGTCCCGTCCCGCCGTGCCACGCAGGGTCGCGACGAAGGCGACGCCGCAGGCGTCATGCTCGAAAGCGGGGTCGTAGAGCCCCGCTGCGGGCTGGGGGGCGCCAAGATGCGCGACCATCACACCGTCCTTAAGCGTCCCCGCTCACACGGGGACATTCGTAGATTTCGGGGCGCCTTCGACCCGGTGTTGACACGGGCGTTCAGCCTACCGCGAACGACCACGGACGGGGAAACCCCCCGTCAGGCCCCGGTGGGGCCGTCGCCGTGGGTGTCGGCGACATCGGACGATGCGTCATCGTCCTGCGCGAGCGCGTCCTCGGGGTGAGAGGCGCGTGCCGCGAGACGCGACCGATCCGGTCGCTCGCCAGCCCTGCGCTGACGCCATCCTAGGGCCACGAACGCGGCCGTCGAGCCCGCGAGGGCGATGATCGACACCCACTCGTTGATGCGCAGGCCCGCGATGTGCACCGCATCGTCGATGCGGACGTGCTCGATCCAGAGGCGCCCGGACACGTACACCATGACGTACAGCCAGAACACGCGGCCGCCGTAGAGCTTGAGGCGGCGGTCGAGGTAGATGATGAGCGCGGCCCCCGCGAGGTTCCACAGCAGCTCGTACAGGAACGTGGGGTGGAACGTCGCGAACTGCTCGTAGCCGTCCGGACGGAAGGCGGGGTCGATCTCGAGGGCCCACGGCAGCGTGGTGGGCGCGCCGAAGAGCTCCTGGTTGAAGTAGTTGCCCATGCGGCCGATCGCCTGCGCGATGAGCACGCCGGGCGCCGCCGCGTCGGCGAACGCCGTGAAGCTCGCACCGGCGCGGCGCGCGCCGATGTACGCGCCGAGCGCCCCGAGCGCGACGGCACCCCAGATGCCGAGTCCGCCCTCCCAGATCTTGAGCGCGTCCCAGGGGTTGCCGTCGGGCCCCCAGTAGGGGGCGGGCGTGGTGATGACGTGGTAGAGCCGACCGCCGAGGATCCCGAACGGGATGGCCCAGAAGGCGATGTCGCCGACCACCTCGGCGTCCCCGCCGCGCTCGACCCAGCGGCGCGTGGTGAGCCACAGCGCCACGAAGATCCCCAGAAGGATCCACAGCGCGTAGGCATGGATGGTGAGCGGGCCGATGCTGAACGAGCTCCACTCGATGGGCGGGCTGGGGAACGACGTGGTCATCGCGCTGCGCGCACCCCCTCGGCCAGCTCCGTCACCTTGGCGCGCAGGCGCTCGAGGTCGCCCTCGTCGCCGAGGGCGCGCACGAAGGCCGTGCCGACGATGACGCCGTCGGCGAAGCCCGCGATCTCGGACGCCTGCTCGCCCGTGGAGACGCCCACGCCGATGCACACGCGCTCCGCGCCCGCGGCGCGGGCCTCGCTCACCACACGCTGGGCCGCGTCGCCGAGCGCCGCGCGCTCGCCGGTCACGCCCATGAGCGGCGTCGCGTAGACGAAGCCGGTGGAGGCGTCGCACGTGAGCTGCATGCGCTCGCGCGTGGTCGACGGCGCGACCAGGAAGATCGTGTCGACCTCGGCGGCGCGCGCGGCCTCCACCCACGCGGGCGCGGCGTCGGGCGTGAGATCGGGGGTGATGACACCCGCTCCCCCGGCGGCCTTGAGGTCCGCGGCGAAGCGGTCCCAGCCGCGCTGGAGCATGAGGTTGGCGTAGCTCATCACGACGGGCACCGCGCCTGCCTCCGCCACGGCGGCGACGGCGGCGAACGCATCGTCCACCGTCACTCCTCGCTCGAGCGCGACCGCGGCGGCGTGCTGGATGACGGGGCCGTCGAGCACGGGGTCCGAGTAGGGCGGGCCCACCTCGACGATGTCGCAGCCGGCCTCGACCAGCACGCGCATCGCGGCGATCGACGTCTCGACGTCGGGGTAGCCGACGGGCAGGTAGCCGACGAGCGGCACGCGTCCCTCGGCCCGGCAGTCGTCGAACCGCTCGGTCAGCGCGCTCACGCGTCCCCCTCGCCCTCGGGCAGCATGTCGAACCAGCGCGCAGCCTGCTCGACGTCCTTGTCCCCGCGGCCCGACAGCGTCACCAGCAGCGTCGCGCCGGGGCCGAGCTCGCGGCCCAGGCGGATCGCGCCGGCGAGCGCGTGCGCGGACTCGATCGCGGGCAGGATGCCCTCGGTGCGGGTGAGCAGGCGGAACGCCTCCATCGCGTCGGCGTCGGTGACGGGCCAGTACTCAGCGCGGCCGATGCTCGACAACCACGTGTGCTCGGGGCCGACGCCCGGGTAGTCCAGCCCCGCGGAGATGGAGTGCGACGGCTGCGTCTGGCCGTCCGCGTCCTGCAGGATGTACGACATCGATCCGTGGAGGATGCCGGGGCGGCCGCCCGTGAGCGTCGCCGCGTGGCGGCCGGTCTCGACGCCGTCGCCCGCGGCCTCGCAGCCGATGAGGCGCACGTCCGCATCGTCCAGGAAGGCGTCGAAGGAGCCGATGGCGTTGGACCCGCCGCCCACGCACGCGAGGACCGCGTCGGGGAGGCCGCCCAGCTCGAGCATCTGCGCGCGCGACTCGACCGAGATGACGCGCTGGAAGTCGCGCACCATCGCGGGGAACGGGTGCGGGCCGGCCGCGGTGCCGAACACGTAGTTGGTGGTCTCGACGTGGGTGACCCAGTCGCGGAACGCCTCGTTGATCGCGTCGCGGAGCGTGCGGGTGCCCGTCGCCACGGGGATGACCTCGGCGCCCAGCAGGCGCATGCGGGCGACGTTGAGCGACTGCCGCTCGGTGTCCTCCTCGCCCATGTAGATCACGCACTCGAGGTCCATGAGGGCCGCGGCGGTCGCGGTGGCGACGCCGTGCTGGCCGGCGCCCGTCTCCGCGATCACGCGCGTCTTGCCCAGGCGCTTGGTGAGCAGCGCCTGACCCAGCACGTTGTTGATCTTGTGCGAGCCGGTGTGGTTGAGGTCCTCGCGCTTGAGGAGCACCCGGGCGCCGCC
This sequence comes from Demequina iriomotensis, assembly GCF_000971395.1. Taxonomy (GTDB): domain Bacteria; phylum Actinomycetota; class Actinomycetes; order Actinomycetales; family Demequinaceae; genus Demequina; species Demequina iriomotensis. The sequence continues at coordinate 75,577 of NZ_BBME01000017.1, forward strand.
GCAGTGGGCGGCGAAGCGCGGCACCTCGGTGACGATCGACGGCCGTCCCGTGTAGTCGCGCGCGAGCCGCTCGAGCTCGCCGGTGAAGGCCGGATCGATGCGGGCCTTGTCGTACGCGTCCGTGAGCTCGTCGAGCGCGGCCATGAGCGCTTCGGGGACGAACCTCCCGCCGAACTCGCCGAAGAACGGCCCCGGGGCCTCCTGCAGCGATCCCGTCACGGGCGCACCGACCGCAGCGCGGGGTGGGCACCGGCGGCGACCATCTCGGCGACGGTGGCGCGCGGGTCGCGGTCCTTGACCAGCGCCTCGCCCACGAGGACGGCGTCGGCGCCGAGCCGCGCGTACTCGACCACGTCGTGGCTGTCGCGGATGCCCGACTCGGCGATGCGCAGCACGCCGTCGGGGATGTGCGGGGCGACGCGTGCGAAGGTGGTGCGATCCACCTCGAGCGTGCGGAGGTTGCGGGCGTTGACGCCGATGACGGTCGCGCCGGCATCGGCCGCGCGCTTGACCTCCTCCTCGTCATGCACCTCGACCAGGGCGAGCATGCCGAGCGAGTGGACGCGCTCGATGAGGCTCTCGAGCGCCAGCTGGTCGAGCGCCGCGACGATCAGCAGGACCACGTCCGCGCCGTGGGCGCGCGCCTCCCACACCTGGTAGGGCGTGACGATGAAGTCCTTGCGCAGGATCGGGGTGTCGACCTTGGCGCGCACGGCGTCGAGGTCCTGGAGCGAGCCGTTGAAGCGGCGCTGCTCCGTGAGGACCGAGATGACGGAGGCGCCGCCGGCGGCGTACTCGGTCGCGAGCAGCGCGGGGTCGGTGATGTCCGCGAGGTCGCCCTTCGACGGGCTCGACCGCTTCACCTCCGCGATGATGCCGACCTCCTCCTGCGCGAGGATCGCGCGGGCGTCGATGGCGCTCGGGAGGCGCGCGGCGCGCTCCTTGAGCGCGTCCATCGACGTCAGCTCCTTGCGTACCTCGAGGTCCTCGAGGACCCCCGAGACGATGCTGTCCAGAACGCTCGCGCTGCTCCCACCCATGGCGCCAACTCTACCGCCGCAAAGATGCGCCCAAGGACGCACCAAATTGCGGCACAGAGTGACTAGGACAGCGGCTGGCCGTGGCCGAGCGCGCGCAGCGCGGCACCCGCGGCGAGCGACACCACCGCGACGCCGATGCCGGCGAAGGTGAGCGGGTGGATCGGGATCGCGATCCCGATCGAGGCGAGCAGCGCGGCGATGACGAGACCCACGTTGGTGACCCACGCGGCCGTGGTGCGGCCGTGGTTGTGGGGGGCGATCTCGGGAAGGTCCTGCGGCTCGAGGTGCACGCTCGACATCGTTGCTCTCCTTGGGGACGGAACGGAATTGCGCGTCAGTCTAGCGAAGCCGGGGCATCGGCCAGGCGCGACGCCGTGGCGATCGCGCGGATGAGCGCGGCGGCCTTGTGGCGGGTCTCGGCGGCCTCCGTGGCGGGCACCGAGTCGGCAACGATGCCGGCGCCCGCCTGCACGTGGGCGGTGCCGTCCTCGATGAGCGCGGTGCGGATCGCGATCGCGGTGTCCATGTTCCCCGCGAAGTCGAAGTAGCCCACCGCGCCGCCGTAGAACGCGCGACGCGTCGGCTCGATCTCGTCGATGAGCGCGATCGCGCGCGGCTTGGGCGCGCCCGAGAGCGTGCCCGCCGGGAACACCGCGGTGAACGCGTCGAGCGCGCCGTGCGGCGCCTCGAGCTCGCCCACCACGGTCGAGCAGATGTGCATGATGTGGCTGTAGCGGTTGACCGTCATGAACTCGACCACCTCGACCGAGGTGGGCTCGCACACCTTCACCAGGTCGTTGCGCGCGAGGTCGACCAGCATGACATGCTCGGCGATCTCCTTCGGGTCGGCCAGCAGCTCCTCCTGGAGCGCCTTGTCCTCCGCGGGCGTCGCGCCACGCGGACGCGAGCCCGCGATCGGGAACGTCGAGACGCGGCCGTCCTTGACCGTGCACAGCGACTCGGGGCTCGCGCCGACCACCGCGAACTCGCGACCCTGATCGTCCTCGAGCTGGAAGTAGTACATGTACGGGCTGGGGTTGAGCGTACGGAGCACGCGGTAGACCTCGAGCGGGCTCGCCTCGCACGGCACGTCGAAGCGCTGCGAGGGAACCATCTGGAACACCTCGCCGTCGCGGATCGCCTCCTTGGCGAACTCGACCGCCTTCTCGTACTCCCCCGGCGCGCTGCGCTGCGCGATCTCCGGCTCGTCGCCGTCGACGAGGACGGACACGGGGCCGGTCTCGGCGAGCGCGAGCGCGCGCTGCATCCGGTCGAGCCGGGTCACGGCGTCGGCGTAGGCGTTCTCGATGCCGGTCTCCTGCGCATCGGCGTTCACCGCGTTGGCGATGAGCCACACCGAGCCGTCGCGATGGTCGATCGCGGCGATGTCCGTCGCGAGGAGCAGCAGCACGTCGGGCACGTCGAGCTCGCGCGGCGCCTTCATGGGCAGCGTGGGCTCCCACTGACGGATGATGTCCCACCCGAGCACGCCGACCATGCCGCCGGTGAGCGGCGGCAGGCCCTCGATCGCCTCCGAGCGCAGCTCGGCGAGCACCTGCGCGATCGCCGGCAGTGGCGCGCCGTCCGCGAGGCCCACGGGCACGTCCCCGCTCCACCGCGCATCGTCCCCGTCCACCGTGAGCATCGCGCGGCTGCGCACGCCCACGAAGGACCAGCGCGCGCGCGAGCCGTCGGGCTCGGCCGACTCGAGGATGAAGGTGCCGGGACGCTCCTGCGCGAGCGCGCGGTAGACGGCGACGGGCGTGAGCGAGTCCGCGAGCAGGCGGCGGACCACGGGCACCACGCGGTGCGAGGCGCCGATCTCGACGAATCCCTCGAGCGACGGCCACGTCTGGCCCCACTCGAGCACGGGCGCGCCGCTCACGGCTCCAGCCCGTTCACGGCGCCCAGGTCGCCCCCGGCCTCGAAGCACGTGCGGGTGCCCGTGTGGCAGGCCGGGCCCTGCTGGTCGACCTCGAGCAGCAGCGCGTCGCCGTCGCAGTCGAGGCTCGCGCGCACCACGCGCTGGACATTGCCCGAGGTGTCGCCCTTGCGCCACAGCTCGTTCCTGGACCGGCTCCAGTACACGGCCCGGCCCGTGGTGAGGGTCTCGTGCAGCGCGTCGTCGTTCATCCACGCGACCATGAGCACCTCGCGGGTGTCGTGCTGCTGCACCACGGCGCAGACGAGTCCGGCGGGGTCGCGCTTGAGGCGTGCAGCGAGGTCGGCGTCGAGAGGCATGCGGCTTATCCTTCCACGCCCTCCCCTCCGACAGCGCCAACGGAGTTCGCGGCGACACGCCGGGGAGAAGGGACGATGCGAGGGTTGCGGGCGGCGTGTCGGAGGGGCGGGTTCAGTCCTCGTCGTAGGTTGTGACCACGCCGTGGCGCTCCATCACGAACCGCCAGGGCTCCGACAGCAGCATGTGCACGCCCACGGGCACATCGGAGCCGAACAGGCGCGCGAGCCCCTGGCACGCCGCGACGTCCGCGGCCGCGGAGCACACCGCCGGCAGGCCCTCGAGCCCGTGCTGGAGGCAGACCTCCTGCACGGTGTCGTAGGCGGCCTTCCACGAGGCGTGCCAGTCGCTCACCAGGAAGTCGGTGTCGGCGAGGAGGTCGAACACCTCGGTCAGGCCCATCTTGCGGGCCTTCGACAGCGCGATGACCTCACGGATGGTGAGGGACGGGAGGCGCTCCATGTGCTCGTCGAACGCTCCCACGCGGAGCCCGCGCACGCTCGCCGCCAACGACTCTGTCACTGCCAGTCCTTCCCTCAGCCGGGCACCCCCAGACGCCCTGAGCCATATCCAACCACCGGCGCCCTCGGAAGGCACGCATCGGCACCCCGATTGTCAGCCCGGCGTGAGCAACATCACGAGCCCTCACCAGGCATGACGGCGTGAGGTCAGTCCCGCGTCTGCGCGACCCACGCGGCGTGCAGACCCGCGTAGATGCCGCCCGCGCCGACCAGCTCGTCGTGGTGGCCCAGCTCGACCAGCTCGCCCTGCTCCATCACGCCCACCACGTCGGCACGCTCGGCGGTCGACAGACGATGCGCGATCACCACCGCGGTGCGGCCCTGCATGAGCGACTCGAGCGCGCGCGAGATGCGCACCTCGGTGGCCGGGTCCACGGCCGAGGTGGCCTCGTCCAGGATGAGCAGGTCGGGGTCGCACAGGTAGGCGCGCGCGATCGAGACGAGCTGCCGTTCGCCGGCCGAGAGCAGCTCGCCACGCGGCCCGACGTGGGTGTCGAGCCCGTGCGGCAGCGTCTTCACCCAGCCCTCGAGGCCCAGCGACTCGAAGGCCGCATGCGAGCGACGCGACACGTCCTCGGGCGAGGCGTCCGGGAGCGCGTAGGCGAGGTTGGTCAGCACCGAGCCGTCGAACAGGAAGCCCTCCTGCGGCACCACGGCGATCGAGTGCCGCAGGGACGCCATCGGCACCTCGCGGAGGTCGACGCCGCCCACGCGGACGACGCCCTCGGTCGGGTCGAAGAAGCGCGACATGAGCCGCGCGAGCGACGTCTTGCCCGATCCCGTGGTGCCGACGAGGGCGAGGCGCCTGCCCGCCGGGAGGTGGAGGTCGACGCCCTTGAGCACCTCGGGACCGCCGGGGTACGTGAGCCGGATGCCCTCCATCGCGAGGTCGCCGCGCCCGTGCGGGATGGGAGTGCCGTCCTCGCCGGGGTCGCCGACCGTGACGTCCTCGTCGACCAGCTCGACCACGCGCCGCCATCCGACGATCGCGCGCTGCATCTCCGCGAGCATCTCGATGATCCACATGAGAGGGCCGGAGAACATGTAGACGAGGAACGCGAACGCGACCACCGTGCCGACGGAGATGTCGCCGCGGAGGGCGAGGTGCGTGCCGCCGATGAGCGCGATGCCCGTCGCGAGGGACTGGCCCAGCACCGTCGAGGAGAAGTTGAGCGACGCGAGGGCGGAGGCCCGCTTCTCGGCCGCGAGGATGTCGTCGATCTCCTCGCCCAGCTGGTCGCGCATGCGCTGCTGCACGCCGTAGGCACGGATGGTCGAGATCCCCACGAGCTGCTCGGAGGTCTTGCCGAGCAGGTCCGCCATGCGGGAGCGCACGGTCTGGAACGCGGCACGGACGCGCGGCTGGATCCACAGCAGCGACATCACCATCGGGATGAACGCCAGCAGCACCAGCAGGGACAGCTGCCACGAGTACGCGAGCATCACCAGGAAGATCACGCCGGACTCCATCGCGGAGATGATCATCGCCGCGCCGGTCCACTGCATGAGATCGCGCATCGTCTCGACGTCGCCCGTGACGCGCGACACGTAGCGGCCGCGCTGCTCCTCGTTCTGCGTGAGCACGGAGAGCTCGTGCACCTTGCCGAAGGCGCGGATGCGGAGCGTGGCCAGCCCGGCCTCGGCGGCGGTGACCATGCGCATGCGCACGCGCCACGCCAGCAGCGCGGAGATCAGCAGGATCACCGCGCCCGCGCCCGCATATCGCAGCACCACGCCCGTGTCCACGCCACCGGGCGCGAGGAGGCCCAGGTCCGTGACGCGCTGCGTGAGGAACGGGGACACGGCGCGGCCCGTCGCCGCGAAGGCGGCCAGGGTGAGCGTGACGCCGAGCCCCTTGCGCAGCTCCGGGCTCAGCTCCATCCCGCGCCGGAACAGGTGGCGCATCGTCATCTCGTCGGTCATCCCACGTACCCCGCCTGCTCGGCGGCCTGGCGCCGCGAGTCCTCCTCGTACGCGAGCACCAGCTCGCGATAGCCGGCATCGCGGCCGATGAGCTCGGCGTGCGTGCCGGAGTCGACCACACGACCGCGGTCGACGTGGACGATGTGGTCGGCCAGCATGATCGACGCCAGCCGGTACGCGATGACCAGGACGGTCGGTCCGTCCTCGCCCGCGAGCCCCGTGAGGATCTCGCGCTCCACGCGCGGGTCCACCGCGCTGGTCGCGTCGTCGAGCACCAGCACGCGCGGCTGGCGCACGAGCGCGCGCGCGAGCGCGATCCGCTGACGCTGACCGCCCGACAGGTTCATGCCGCGCTCGGCCAGCACCGCGTCCAGGCCGTCGCGGTCATCCCGCGCGAGCCTCTCGACCACGTCGACCACGTTGGCGCGGCGCAGGGCCTCCCACACCGCATCGTCCGTGTGGTCCTCCCCCAGCGTGATGTTGTCGCGGACCGTGCCGGCGAACACGAAGGCCGTCTGCGGGACGAGGGCGACGTGCGAGCCGAGGCGCGCGATCTGCTCGAGGTCGGTCGCGTCGAGCGTGACGGCGCCCTCGGAGGGACGCGCGAGGCGCGCGGCGGCCAGCGCCACGGTGGACTTGCCCGACCCGGTGGACCCGACCAGCGCGGTCACGGTGCCGGGCGCGAGCTCGAGCGAGACGTCGCGCAGGATGACCGCGAGCTCGCCGTCGCCGTCGTCCGCGGCGATCGACGCTCCCTCGAAGCGCACCGCGCCCGCGCCCTCGCGCGGGAGCTCGACGTGGCCGGGCTCGTCGACCTCGGTCGCGGCCTTCGCGATGCCGCCGATGCGGCCGAAGGCGACGAGCGCCTGCGGCATCTGCCCGAGCACCCACCCGAGGCCGCGGATCGGCACCGCCATGAGCGTGACCAGGTAGATCGACGACACGACGTCGCCGACCGAGACCGCACCCGCGGCGGCGCGGAACGAGCCCACGACCATGAGCGACACCGCGCCGAGCGGGACGATGACGTCCATCATCGGCTCGAACCACGCGGAGGTGTGCCCCACGCGGGTGTCGGCGTCGCGCAGGTCGTTGGCGACCTTGCCGAAGCGCCGCGTCTCGCGCTCCTCGGCCCCGAGCGCCTTCACCACGGTGCCGCCCTCGAAGCTCTCATGCGCGATGGTCGACACGTCGGCGCGCAGGCTCTGGCCCAGGTCCCAGCGCGGCGTGATGACCTTCTCGTACACCACGTTGATCGCGAAGATGAGGGGCACCACGGCGAGGCCGGTCACGGCGAGCCACGGGTCCATGCGCCACATGCTGATGCCGGCGGCGATCATCATGACGAACGATCCCACGGTGAACGCGAACGGGTGCAGGGGCGAGGTCGCGGTCTCCGAGTCGGAGGACATCGCGGACAGCATGCGGCCCGAGGGGTTGGCGCGGTGCCACCCGAGCGGCAGCGAGGCCAGCGCGTCCGCGACGACGCGGCGGTGCTTGGCACCCACCCCGGCGACGCCGAAGCCCTGCACCATCCTGCGCAACCCGACCAGGATGGCGTTCGCGATGCCGATGACCAGGAAGACGGCTCCCGCGATCCAGATCGCGGTCGACGGGTCCTGCGTGCGCTCGCCCCAGAACCCCTGGATGGGCTCGCCCGCGACGCCGGGGATCACGACCTCGTCGGTGATGTCGCCCAGGAGGGTGCCGAACGTGACGGTGAGCAGGCTGAACGCCGCCGCGGCGGCGACGGCGACGGCGAACTGCCACGGCTGCTCGCGCACCGCGTGGACCAGCAGCTGGACAGCCTTCTTCGAGAAGCGGCCGGAGACCTCGTACCGGCGCGCCTGATCGCGCGATGTCATCGGACCTCGATCCCTGCCTTCCGCATCGCGTCCTTGACCTCCTGGATCGTCAGCGCCCCGAAGTGGAACACCGATGCCGCGAGGACCGCGTCTGCCCCCGCCCGCGCCGCCTGCACGAAGTGCTCGACGGTCCCGGCGCCGCCCGAGGCGATGAGCGGCACGTCGACCACCTCGCGCACGCGCGCGAGCATCTCGAGGTCGAAGCCGTCGGTGGTGCCGTCGGCGTCCATCGAGTTGAGCAGGATCTCCCCGGCGCCCAGCGCGGCGCCGCGGCGCGCCCACTCGACGGCGTCGATCCCGGTGCCCTGCTTACCGCCATGCGTGGTGACCTCGTAGCCGGATGCGGTCTCGACGCCGTCGCGCACGCGACGCGCGTCGACCGACAGGACGAGCACCTGGTTGCCGAACCGCCGCGCGATGTCCGAGATGAGCTCGGGACGCGTGATGGCCGCGGTGTTGACGCCCACCTTGTCCGCGCCGGCGCGCAGCAGGCGGTCCACGTCCTCGGGCGAGCGCACCCCGCCGCCCACGGTGAGCGGCACGAACACCTGCTCCGCGGTGCGCCGCACCACGTCGTAGGTGGTCTCACGGTTGCCGGACGATGCGGTGACGTCGAGGAACGTGAGCTCGTCGGCTCCGGCGGCGCCGTAGGTCGCGGCCAGCTCCACGGGGTCGCCGGCGTCGCGCAGGTTCTCGAAGTTGACGCCCTTGACCACGCGGCCGGCGTCGACGTCGAGGCACGGGATGAGTCGGATCGCGACGCCCATCAGGCGCTCCCCTCCGGGTTCCAGACGTCGAGGATGTCCACGACGAAGACGAGCGTGCCCTTGGTCGCGTAGCCGTAGCTCGCGGGCACGACGAGCAGGACCTGCGAGCCGGCGGTCTGGTCGAGCAGGCCCTCGTCGAGGCCCCGGATGACCTGGCCCGAGCCGATCTGCAGCTCGAAGGGCGCGGCCTCCACGGGCCACGACGAGTCGAGCACGTCGCCCTTCTTCCAGCTGCCGTCCTCGTCGTTGCCCTTGGCCCAGTACCAGGCCGTGTAGTTGACGGTGAGGTACGAGCCGTCCTTCACCTGGGCCCCCGAGCCCTTGATCAGGGTCGCCACCTGCAGGTCGGCGGGCGCCGCGCCCTTGGGGATCTCGACGGAGGGCTCGCCCGTCTGCTTGTCGAGCGTGACCTCGGGCAGCGCGGGGTTGGGAGCGACCTCGTCCCCCACCGCGTGGTCGGGCAGCACGTCGACCACCATGGCGATGGGCGGCTCCGACTCGGACTCGAAGGACGGCGGCGCGACCACGAGCAGGCGCGCGCCCACGCGCACGTCGAGGAGCCGCTCGTACAGCTCCTCGCCCACCACCTCAGGGGCGAGGAGGAACGATCGCGGCAGACCGTCGTAGGTGTTGATGAGCGTCGTGCCGTCGTCCAGCGACGCGCCGTAGATGTCGAGCAGCAGCGGCTGACCGTCCGCGAGGTACTCGCCGTCGCCGTCCCAGACCAGCTCGGACTGCTCGGCGGTGTAGTCGAGCCCCGGCGTGAACTCGAGCGAGGGCGCGAGCGTGTCGGAGCCGCCGATGACGATGTCGGAGATGTCGCCGGCCGTCGAGGCGCTGGGCTCGGCGGACGACGTGGACGCGCTGCAGGCGCCCAGGGCCAGGGGCACCAGGGCGAACGTGAGCACGGCGAGACGACGCATGAGGGGGTGATTCCTTTCGGGACCTGACGAGTCTACGACCGGTCAGGCGGTCGCGAGCGCGTCCAGGAGCGCGTCGACGCGCGCGTCCTCGGAGCGGAAGGGGTCCTTGAGCAGCACGGTGGTGCCGGACGATCCTGCGATCTTGAGGTGCACCCAGTCGACCGTGAAGTCGCGGCCCGACTCGAGCGCGCGCGTGACGAACTCGCCGCGCAGCCGCGCGCGCGTGGTCTCGGGCGCGCGGGACATCGCGGCGACGATGGCGTCCTCGGGGACGATGCGCCGCACCAGCCCCTGCGCCTGCAGCTTCGCGAACAGGCCCCGCTCGGGCGAGACGTCATGGAACGCGAGCTCGAGGCGCGCGAGCCGGGGATCGGCGAGGTCGCAGCCCAGGCGGTCGCGGTACCGGGTGATGAGGCGATGCTTGATCGCCCAGTCGAGCTCCGTCTCGACGAGCGTGAAGTCCTGCGTGCGGACGGCGTCGACGCCGCGCTGCCACAGGTCGAGGATCGCGTCGACCTCCTCGGTGCGCTCGATGACGCCGTCGAGATGCGAGCGCACGAGGTCGAGGTACGTCTGCTGCACCTCGACCGCGGTGAGGCGACGCCCGTCCTCCAGCTCGACGGTCGCCTTCCCCGTGAGGTCGTGCGCGACGTCGCGGATCGCCTGCATCTCGCGCGCGAGCGCGAGCTCGGGCAGGACCGCACGCGCCTCCATGATCCTCAGGATCAGGTCCGTCGCCCCGACCTTGAGCAGGGTGGTCGGCTCCGCCATGGTGGAGTCGCCGACGATGACGTGCATGCGCCGGTAGAGCTCGGCGTTGGCGTGAGGCTCGTCGCGCGTGTTGATCATGGGGCGCGAGCGCGTGGTCGCGGAGCTGAGCCCCTCCCACATGTGGTCCGCGCGCGGCGAGAAGCTGTAGTGCGCGCCCTGCGGCGTGCGCGTGATGCAGCCCGCGCCGGTGGCGATCTGCCGCGTCACCAGGAACGGCAGCAGCGCGGAGGCGAACGCCTTGAAGTCCGCGCGGCGGCGCACCAGGTAGTTCTCGTGGCAACCGTAGCTGTTGCCCGCCGAGTCGGTGTTGTTCTTGTAGAGGTGGATCTCACCCTCGACGCCGGCGGCGCGCAGGCGCTCCTCTCCCCCGGCGACCAGGTCCTGGACGATGCGCTCGCCGGCCTTGTCCATCGCGATGAGGTCGGTGAGGGTGTCGCACTCGGCGGTCGCGTACTCGGGGTGCGCGCCCACGTCGATGTACAGGCGCGAGCCGTTGGTGAGGAACACGTTCGAGGAACGCCCCCACTGCACCACGGAGTGGAACAGGTGGCCGGCCACCTCCTCGGGCGTGACGGCGCGCGCGGCGGCGGAGTCGAGGTGCAGGCCGAACTCGGTCTCGAGCCCGAAGATGCGGCGGGCGGGATCGACGTCGAGCGGCGGCGGGATGTCGGTCGGGATCATGGGCGCGAGGCCAGGGGCCTACTGTCCGCCCTTCTGCACGAAGGACCGCACGAACTGCTCGGCGTTGACCTGGAGGGAGCCGTCGATCTCCGCGAGGAGGTCGTCGAGCGCGTCTCCGCTCGCCTGGGACGCGGGCGCCGGGGCCTCGGGCTCCGGGGTCTCGTCCTCGTAGGGCTGTCCTTGCGCGTTGAGCTGGGCCATGTCGGCGAGTCTATCCGTCCATCAGGGCGTCGAGGAGGGGGTGCCGCGACGCGTGGGGCTCGTCGAGATGCACCACCTCGAGGTGGCCGTGATCCGTCTCCCGGTCGAGCACCACGGTCGACCAACCGGCGGCGTCGACCACGTCCGGGCGCGCGGCCACGATGCCGCCGCGCAGGCGCGCGCGCGTGTCCTGCGGCGCCGTGGCGACGGCGGTCGCGACCTCCTCGTCGGAGACGATGCGCTCGACCTGGCCCGCGGCGGCGAGCCGCGTCGCGAGCCCATCGCCCAGGCGGCTCCACTGGAGGTCCATCGCGGCGAGCCGCGCATCGTCCCACGCCAGTCCGTCGGGTGCGTCGGGAGACGCGTGGCGCGCCCGCATGCGCCCGAGGAGCTGCAGCTTGGCGACCCACTCGACCTCGCGCGCGGCACGGAAGATGTCACCGGTGAGGCGCTCGAGCACGCCCTCCCACCGGGCGATCACGGCCGCCTCCCCCGCGTCGGTGACGTAGGTGCGGCAGATCTCGAGGAGCGCACGCTGGATCTCGAGCGCGGTCGCGGCGTCGCCGTCCGCGAGCGCGAGGCGCTCGCGCAGCGCGAGGTCGCGGCTCACGGTCTGGACCGCCTCGACGGGCGCGGCGAGCTCGAGCGTGTCGAGGCGCTCGTCGTCGGCCTCGATCGCCGCGAGCACGAGCGACGTGGTGCCGATCTTGAGGTACGTCGCGACGTCGAAGAGGTTCGCGTCGCCGATGATGACGTGCAGCCGGCGGTACCGGTCGCGCGCGGCGTGCGGCTCGTCCCGCGTGTTGACGATGGGCCGCCGCAGGGTGGTCTCGAGGCCGACCTCGGCCTCCATGTAGTCGGCGCGCTGCGAGATCTGGAACCCGGGGGCCTCGCCGAACTGTCCGAGGCCCACGCGCCCCGCGCCTGCGAACACCTGGCGCGTCACCAGGTGCGGGGTGAGGCGACGGGCCAGGTCGTCGAAGCTCACGCCCCGGCTCACCAGGTAGTTCTCGTGCGTGCCGTAGCTCGCGCCCTTGCCGTCCACGTTGTTCTTGTACAGCTCGACCCGCTCGCCCTCGTCCTCCGCGTAGCGCCCCGCCGCCGCGAGCGCGATCGCGTCGCCGGCGCGGTCCCATGCCACCGCATCGTGCGCGCTGGCGACCTCCGGGCCGGAGTACTCGGGATGGGCGTGGTCGACGTAGAAGCGCGCGCCGTTGGCGAGCACGGCGTTGAGGTGCGCCGGGTCCTCCCACGAGCCGCGGCGACGGCGCAGGGTCACCTTGCCCGCCGCCTCGTCGAACTCGGCGTCATCGGTGAGCAGGTCGGGCGAGGCGCCCTGACGCGAGCGGCGGAACCCGCGCTGGTCCTGGAGCGGGTCCTCCCCGCCGTAGTCCCAGCGGGCGGTGCGCTCGCCCGCCCACGCGCGGCACGCCTGGACCAGGCGCGAGGACATGAGGATGGGGTTCGCGCGCGGCTCGTCGGGGTCGACGATGCCGTACTCGGTCTCGATCCCGACGATGCGCATCAGGCGCCCGCGAGCGTGCCCGCGGCGACGGCGCGCGCCTCGGCGATCTCCTGGTCCGCGGCGAGCACGAGGTGCTCGCGCGTGAGCCCCTTCGCGTGGCCCGCGACGACGCCCTTGATCGCGGCGGTCTTGGCACGGTCGACGACGTTGCGCACCACGGCGCCCGAGACGTGACGGTCCGCGTCGTGGTGCGCGAAGATGCGCCCCACGCCCGCGTCGATGAGCGAGCGGACGGTCGCGTCGCGGTCGCCCCCGTGGGCGGCGAGCTCGGCGTCGGCGAGCGGCAGGTCCGCGCGCAGGTACTTGCCGAAGATGTCCGCGGTCGCCGCGGGGCTCGGACGCGAGATCTCGATCTTCACGTCGAGGCGCCCGGGGCGCAGGATCGCCGGGTCGATCATGTCCTCGCGGTTGCTCGCGCCGATGACGATGACGTTGCCCAGCGCCTCGACGCCATCGAGCTCGGTGAGGAGCTGCGGGACGATCGTGGTCTCCATGTCGGAGCTCACGCCGGAGCCGCGCGCCCGGAACAGCGCATCCATCTCGTCGAAGAACACCACCACGGGCGCCCCGGAGTGCGCCTTGGCGCGGGCCCGCTCGAAGATGGTGCGGATGTAGCGCTCGGTCTCACCCACGTACTTGTTGAGCAGCTCGGGACCCTTGACCGAGAGGAAGTAGGAGCGGTCCGCGCCCACGGCCTCGGCGAGCGAGTGCGCGACGGCCTTGGCGATGAGCGTCTTGCCGCAGCCGGGAGGGCCGTAGAGGAGCAGGCCGCGCGGCGGGCGCAGGGCGTGCTCGCGGTAGAGCTCGGGGTGCGTGAGCGGCAGCTCGATCGCGTCGCGGATGCGCTCGATCTGCGGGGTGAGACCGCCGATCGACGAGTAGTCGATGTCCGGCACCTCCTCGAGGAGCAGCGCCTCGACGCCCGTGCGCTCGACCTTCTCCGAGGCGAAGCCCGTGCGCGGATCGATGATGACGGTGTCGCCCTCGTGGACGCGGCGCGCGGCGTCGCCGCCGATGAGGGTGACCACGCGCTCGTCCTCGCCGCGCGACACCACCAGGATGCGATCGGCGTCGACCACCTCGCGGACGATGGCGGCCTGGCCGGTGCGCTCGGGCTTGGCGACGTCGACCACCACGCTCATCGCGTTGAGCAGGACCTCGTCGCCGGGCGCGAGGTCGACCTCGAGCGTGGGCAGCACGGCGACGCGCAGGCGGCGCCCGCTCGCGACCACGTCGGCGTTGCGGCCGTTCCACTCGACGAAGGTCGCGAAGGTCTGCGGCGGCTGCGACGCCTCCGCGAGCTTGGTGCGCATCTCGCCCAGCTGGTCGCGGGCGAGCGTGAGGAGGCGCTGCAGCTCCGCGTTCTGCCGCTCGAGCCGGGCGATGACGTCCTGAGCCTCGGCGACCATCAGCCCTCCTCGCCGTCGCGGTGGAGGACGATGTCGGCGACGGCGGTCGCGTCGCGGCGCACCTTGCGGATCTTCTTGTCCGAGACGCCACGCTCGCCCAGGTCCTCGGGCGTCCACTGCTCCTCGGCGGGGTACGAGCCCTTGGCCGGCCGGCGGTGGCGCAGCGGGGCGTCGACACCGGGCGCCATGCGGCGCGCGGTGATGAGGAAGCCGGTGTGGCCCACCATGCGGTGGTCGGGACGCACCGCGAGGCCCTCGAGGTGCCACGTGCGGACCATGGTCTCCCACGCGCGCGGCTCGGTGTAGCCGCCGTGCTCGCGCAGATCCTCGGCGAGGCGCGACAGCTGCGTGGTGGTCGCGACGTACGCGAGGAACACGCCGCCCGGGGCCAGCGCATCGGCCGCCGCGTCGATGTTCTCCCACGGCGCGAGCATGTCGAGCACGATGCGGTCGACGGTGCCGGGCTCGAACGCGTCGCCCACCCGGTCGGCGAAGTCGCCGATCTCCAGCGTCCACGCCGGGTGCGGCCCGCCGAAGTGCGACTCGACGTTGGCGCGGGCGATGTCCGCGAAATCCTCCCGGCGCTCGATGCTGACGAGGCGGCCGGAGTCGCCGACCGCGCGCAGCAGCGACATGGTGAGCGCGCCCGAGCCGACGCCGGCCTCGACCACGCGCGCGCCGGGGAAGATGTCCGCCATCTGGATGATCTGGCCGGCGTCCTTGGGGTAGACCACGGCCGCGCCGCGCGGCATCGACAGCACGAAGTCGCTCAACAGCGGGCGGAGCACCAGGTACTCGATGCCGGCGGTGTTGCGGACCACGCAGCCCTCGGGCTGGCCGATGACGTCGTCGTGGTGGAAGAGGCCGCGATGCGTGTGGAACTGCTTGCCGGCGCCGAGCACGATGGTGTGGTGGCGGCCCTTGGGGTCGGTCAGCTGGACACGGTCGCCCGCGCGGAGCGGGCCACGCCGCTCGGACGCGCCGACGGGCTCGGGGGTCTGGGTCATGCGGTCAGTCTAGGGCGAGCGCCTGGTGCCGAACGCGGCCGTGCTGGCGCCGCGCTCGCCCTCGCAGGGTGACCCGCGTCAGCTCAGCGCGGCCTTGAGATCCTCGAGGCGCGCGACGCCGACCGGCATCCCCTCGGCGTCGGCGACCACGAGCACGTCGGTGCGTCCGAACCACGGCACCACGGCCTGCACCAGGCCCTCGCCGGTCGCCGCCGCCGGGATGACGGCGCCGCGGACGATGGGCATCGTCACCGACAGGAGCGTCGTGGTGCCGCGCGCGTCCTCGGGCACCACGTCGGTGAGGCTGATCGGGAAGTGGCCCGCCGCCTGCCCGTCCGCCGCGAGGACCACCACCTCCCGCGCGCCCGCGGCCGCCGCGAGCTCGCGCGCCTCGGCGACCGTGGCGTCGTACGTCACGCCTACCGCGGGCGATGCCACCGCGAGAGCCGTGACGCTCTCCCGACGGCCCAGCACCGTCGCGGCGCGCAGCTCCGCGCTCGAGGCGGGCCAGATCACCGAGAAGAGGAACATCGCCCAGACCGCGGCGACCACATCCACCCCGCGGCCCTGCAGGAGCGGCCACCCGACCGCGATGACGATGACGGCGATCGCGACGATGCGGCCGCCCTGCGCCGCCCACCGGTGGCCCTTCCAGCGGTCGCCGGACACGCCCCACACGATCGCGTTGACCACGCGACCGCCGTCGAGCGGCGAGCCGGGCAGGGCGTTGAAGCCCGCAAGCAGGAAGTTGAGGAGGCCCGCGTACCAGAGCACCTCGCCTGCCGTGCCGTCGAGCGCGCCCGCGGCGACGATCGCGACGGCGCCGATGAGCGCGTTCGCCGCCGGGCCGGCCGCCGCGATCACTCCCGTCTCGACCGGGCGCGGGTCCGCCGCACGGAACTGCGTGTGCCCGCCGAAGAACGTGAGCACGATCTCCTCGACCTCGCGGCGGAAGGCGCGCGCCGCGGCGGCGTGCGCGAGCTCGTGCAGGAAGACCGACACGAAGAGCAGGATCGCGACGGCGAGCCCGAGAGCGAACCCGTGGCGGGTGAGCCCGTCCTCGCCGGTCCCGTAGAACGCCGCGAGCACGAGCGCCATCACGAGCGTCGACGGGGTGAGCACGATGCGCGCGCCGAGCACGCGGCCCAGGGTGATGCCTCGCGTGGTCCGGGTCGGGGGCGGCCTGTCCATGGCTCCACGGTAGTGCGCGCCGCCGACAGGTCCGGGACGCGCGCATCGTGCCGCTGTGGACGGCGCGGGCCGCTGTCGGACCCACCGCCTAGGGTGGTGGCCATGCCTCGACCGCCCGCCCTCTCGCCCTCCCGCGCCGGCGATTTCCAGCAGTGCCCGCTGATGTTCCGGTACCGCGTCATCGACCGGCTGCCGGAACCGCCGTCGGCCGCCGCGACCCTCGGGACGCTCGTGCACTCCGTCCTCGAGGAGCTCTACGACCTTCCCGCCGCGGACCGCACGGTCGAGGCCGCACAGGCGCGCCTCGAGCCCGCGTGGCGCAAGATGCTCGAGAAGGATCCGCGGTTGGCCGAGCTGCACGCCGACCCGTTCCTCGAGCGCGAGTGGCTCGCGGACGGCCGCGACCGCATCGCGACCTACTTCACCCTCGAGAACCCGCAGCGGCTCGAGCCGGCGGGCCGCGAGGAGTTCGTCGAGCTCCAGCTCGAGGACGGGCCCCTGCTGCGCGGGATCGTCGACCGCATCGACATCGCGCCCGACGGCGCGATCCGCATCGTCGACTACAAGACGGGCAAGACGCCGGACCCGCGCTGGGGCGAGAAGAAGGAGCGCTTCCAGATGCGCTTCTACGCCCTGGTGATCGAGCGGCTCCGCCAGCGTCGCCCGGCCCTGCTGCAGCTGCTGTTCCTCAAGGACGGCGGCCGCCTCGAGATCCGGCCCACCGAGGGCGACCTCCAGCAGATCGAGTTCGAGATCCGCGAGATCTGGGGCGAGATCACCGCCGCGGCCGAGGCGGGCAGGTTCCGCACGCGCAAGTCGAAGCTGTGCGGCTGGTGCAGCTTCCAGGACGCCTGCCCCGAGTTCGGCGGCGCCGAGCGCCCGCTCGACCCGGACGCGGTCGAACGGGCGCTCGGGGTGCGGCCACTGACGGCGTAGGCGCTACGCCTCGACGCCCGCGACCGCGGAGCTCAGCCGGCGCGAGGTGGACGCGAGGGCCTCGGCGGCCGCGTTGACCTCGAGCAGGCCGGCCGTGGTGCGCACGGTGGTCTCGTTGACGGACTCGAGCGCCGAAGCGATCTCGCGGCTGCTGCCGGCAACGCGCTCGGCACTCGCCGCCATCTCCGCGGTGGTGGCCGTCTGCTCCTCGACGGCCCCCGCGATGGTGGCCTGGTAGTCGGAGATCTGCCGGATGATCTCGCCGATCCGGGTGATCTCGTCCGACGCACGCTCGACGGTCGCCTGGATGCCCTGGACGCGCTCCGAGATGCCGCCGGTCGCGCGCGCGGTCTCCTGTGCGAGGTCCTTGACCTCGCCCGCCACGACGGCGAACCCTGCGCCGGCCTCACCTGCGCGGGCCGCCTCGATGGTCGCGTTGAGCGCGAGCAGGTTGGTCTGCTCGGCGATCTGGGTGATCACCTTGACCACCGAGCCGATCTCCTCGCTCGAGGTGCCGAGCTCGATGACGGTCCTGCTCGTGGCCTCCGACACCGCGACGGCCTCGTGCGCCATCTGCGCGACGCGCTGCGCGTTCTCCGCGATCTCGGCGATCGAGCTGCCCATCTGACCGGTGGCCGACGCGATGGTGTCGATCCCGGTGCTCACCTCGTGGGCGGCCCCGGACACCTCGGCCGTGCGATCGGTCGCACCGTGCGAGTCCCGCGACATGCCCTCGGAGGTGGCGGCCAGCGAGCTCGCGGCCTCGTCGAGCTCCGCGACGGCGGAGCGCACGCCCGCAGCCATCGCCGAGGCACGGTCCAGAGTACCGTTGAGCGCGACCGCGAGGCGCTCGAGCTCGGTGGCGCCCCGGCCCGTGTCGAGGCGTGTGTCGAGGTCGCCCGAGGCGAGCGCGGACGTCGCGGAGCCGATCGCCCGCACGATGGACCGTCCCACGAGCCATGCGAGGCCCGCGACCACGAGGAGGATCGCCAGGCCCCAGGCGGCGAGACGCGTGGCCTCCGCGATCGCGGCGGACTCGACGTCGTCGACGTAGATGCCGGAACCGACCACCCAGCCCCACTCCGGCACGCCCGCGACGTACGAGACCTTGGGCGCGGGGTCCTCCTGGCCCGGCTTGGGCCAGTTGTAGTCGACGAAGCCGGCGCCGTCCGCCTGCACCAGGTCGACGAACTCGACGAAGATCGCCGTGCCGTCCGTGTCGGTGATGCCGCTCACGTCCGTGCCGTCGAGCTCGGGCTTGACGGGGTGCATGATCATCGTCGGGGTCTCGTCGTTGATCCAGAAGTAGTCGTCCTCGGAGTACCTCAGGTCGCGCAGCTTGGCCGCGGCGAGCTCCTGCGCCTTCTCGCGAGGCAGGTTCCCCGCCTGCTCCTCCCCCACGTAGGAGTCGACGATCTGCACGGCGAGCTCGACCACCTGCTGGGTCGCGTCCTGGCGCTCGCTGAGCATGCGGTTCTCGATCGTCACCGAGCCGAGCGTGATCAGCATGACCATGCCGACCGCGATCATCGCGACGATCGCGAGGATCCTCGCTTGGATGGAGAGGCCCTTGATGAGCGCCATTGCCGTGGTTCCTTCCCTCAACGTGAACGTTGCGGACCCCATCGGCAGGCGCCCCGCACGTGTGAGGAGGGACCGGGACCTTGGTCCCGGGTGGGCTCAGGCGGTCGCGCCGAACTCGTCGATCACGTGACCGTCGACCAACCGGCCGAGCGTCTCGACGTCGAGGCCGGCGAGCGACGAGACTCGCGACAGCCCGGGCCGCTTCTCGACCGGGATGAGCCGGCGCACGCCGATGGTGGCGGCGCCCGCGGCGTGCGCCGAGCCGATTCCCGCGGGCGAGTCCTCGATCGCGACGCACCGGGTGATGTCGACGCCCAGGCGGTCGGCCGCGGTGAGGTACGGCTCGGGATGAGGCTTGCCGTGCGTGACCTGGTCCCCCGTCACCACCACCGCGAAGGCGTCCGGGGCGCGCGACACGAAGGCGTCGGCCAGCATCGAGTAGGACATCGTCACCAGGGCGCACGGGATGCCCGCGGTCACCACGGCGTCCAGGAGGGCCCGCGCATCGTCCATCCACGGGGTGCGCTCGCGCACCTGCGCCGTGACGCGCCCCAGGAGGTACGTGATGACCTCGTCGGGCTCGAGGTCCACGCCGCGCTCGATGAGCAGCTGCGCCGAGACGAGCAGCGGGTTGCCCACGAGTTGGAGCCCGTCCTCGTGGGTCCAGCCGACGCCGAAGCTGCGGCACAGCTCGGTCTCCGCCGCGATCCAGTAGGGCTCGGAGTCGATGAGCGTGCCATCCATGTCCCACAGCACGGCGTCCGGGAGAGTCGCCTTCTCATTCATATGGGCCGAGTCTAGGCTGGCCGGATGACGCACGAGAGCGATCCCGCCGCCCTGGCCGCCGACCAGTCCGTGATGATCGCGGCGTTCGAGGGCTGGAACGATGCCGGCTCCGCGGCCTCCTCCGCGCTCGACCACCTCGCGCGGATGTGGAAGGCGCGGGAGTATGCGACGCTCGACCCCGAGGAGTACCACGACTTCCAGGTGAGCCGCCCGACCATCCAGTCGGTGGGCGGCGGCGACCGCGTGATCTCGTGGCCGGGCACCGTGGTGTCGACCGCCACGGGACCGTGGGTGGGCGACCGCGAGATCGCGCTGGTGCGGGGCATCGAGCCCTCGATGCGGTGGCGGAGGTTCTGCCGCGAGATCCTCGACTACGCCGAGGACCTCGACGTGCACACGCTCATCACGTGCGGGGCGCTGCTCGTCGATGCGCCGCACACGCGCCCGCTGCCCACGTTCGTCACCACGGAGGACGACCGCGCGGGCAAGGCGTTCGACCTCGAGCGCTCGGACTACGAGGGCCCGATCGGCGTGCTCGGCGTGCTGGGCCATGAGGCCGCGCTGCGCGGGATCACCGTCGTGTCGGTGTGGGTGGGCGTGCCCCACTACATCGCGCACCCGCCGAGCCCCAAGGCG
This sequence comes from Demequina iriomotensis, assembly GCF_000971395.1. GTDB lineage: Bacteria > Actinomycetota > Actinomycetes > Actinomycetales > Demequinaceae > Demequina > Demequina iriomotensis. The sequence goes on from NZ_BBME01000017.1 coordinate 95,582, forward strand.
ACCATCGCGATCCTGTCCCAGCTCGAGCGGTTCCTGGGCGAGCCCATCGACCTCGACGATCTTCCGGAGGAGCTCGAGGCGTGGCAGCACGGCGCCGACGAGCTGACGGAGGAGGACGAGGAGATCGCCGCGCACGTCGAGCAGCTCGAGTCCGTCATGGACGAGACGAGCCTGCCCGAGGCCTCGGGCGACGCGATCGCCGCGGAGTTCGAGAAGTTCCTGCGCCGCCGCGATCTGGGCAACGGCAAGGCGTAGCCGCCTGCCGCATCGTCCGGTCGGGCCGGGACGATGCGCGGGTCAGGTCGCGCTGATGGCCCCCGCCGCGAGCAGGCCCACGATCACGCCGGAGAAGGCGAAGCGGTAGATCACGAACGGCGTGTAGCTGTGGTGCGAGATCAGGCGCAGGAACCACACGATCACCGCGTAGCCGACGCCGAAGGCGACCACGGTCGCGATCGCGGTGTTGATCAGGCCCGCAGCGCCGGGCTCGTTGAGCGTGTCCCACTCGGTGAGGAGCTCGAAGACGCCGGAGCCGAGGACCGCGGGGATCGCGAGCAGGAACGACACGCGCGCCGCCGCCTCGCGCGTCATGCCCAGCAGCAGACCCATCGAGATGGTGCCGCCCGAGCGCGAGACGCCGGGGATGAGCGCCATGGCCTGCGCGAAGCCGAGCAGGATGCCGTCCTTGATGGTGAGGTCCTCGAGGTTGCGCCGCTTGGAGCCGATGCGGTCCGCGAACCACAGCACGGCCGCGAAGGCCGCGAGCACGAACGCCGTGATGTAGAGGTTGCGCAGGCTCGTCTCGATGACGTCCTTGAACAGCACGCCCAGGATCACGATGGGGAACGAGCCGAGGATCACGTACCAGCCCATGCGCGCATCGTGATCGGGCGCCAGGATGGTGCGCTGCTTCCAGCCCGCTGCCGTCGAGTCGAGCAGCGCGCGGAACCACGCCGCGATGATGCGGGTGATGTCCTTCCAGAAGTAGACGAGCACGGCGGCCTCGGTGCCGATCTGGATGATCGCGGTGAACGCGGCTCCCGGGTCCTCGCCGTGAGGGAGCAGCGCGCCGATGACGCGGATGTGCGCGCTCGAGGAGATCGGCAGGAACTCCGTGAGACCCTGCACCAGCCCGAGGATGACCGCTTCCCACCAACCCATGGCGGCAACACTAGCGCCCGCGCGTCGCGCCCCGGTCTGGCGGCGCACCTTCGATAGCGTCTCCCCATGCAGCGCGCTCGGTTCGGCACCACGGGTCTTGAGGTGTCCCGCGTCGCGCTCGGCACCATGACGTGGAGCCGCGACACCGACGCGGAGCAGGCCGGCGGCCAGCTCGACGCCTTCCTCGACGCGGGCGGCACGCTGCTCGACACGGCCGCGTCGTACGCGGACGGCGGCTCCGAGTCGCTCATCGGTCGGCTGCTCGGCGGCTCGGTGTCGCGCGCGGACGTGCAGATCTGCACCAAGGCGGGCATCCGCCGCACCGCCTTGGGCGGCGTCGTCGACGCCTCGCGCGACACGATGCTCGACACCCTCGACGCCTCGCTGCGGCGGCTCGGCACGGACCACGTCGACCTATGGCTCGTGCACCAGCACGATGCGGCGACGCCCCTGGACGAGACCCTCCACGCGCTCGAGATCGCGGTCAACAGCGGCCGCGCGCGCTACGTCGGCGTCTCGAACTTCCCCGGCTGGGCGACCGCGCGCATCGCGACGCTGGCCGACCGCCGGCCGTCGCTCGCGGCCACGCAGGTCGAGTACTCCCTGCTCCAGCGCGGCATCGAGCGCGAGGTCGCTCCGGCGGCCGCCGCGCTCGGGCTCGGCGTGATGGCCTGGTCGCCCCTGGGACGCGGCGTGCTCACGGGCAAGTACCGCACCGCGATCCCGGCGGACTCGCGCGCGGCCTCCGAGCACCTGTCGGGATTCGTCGAGCCCTACCTCGACGAGCGGGCCGGCGCGATCGTCGAGGCGCTGGCGATCGCCTCCGAGGGGCTCGGCGTCACGGCGCAGGAGACCGCCCTCGCGTGGGTCCTGGCCCAGCCGTTCATCGCGACCGCGGTCGTGGGGGCCCGCACCGCGGAGCAGCTCCACGCGTCGCTCGCGGCCGCCTCGCTCACGCTGCCACCCGCCATCGTCGACGCGCTCGACGAGGTCTCCGCCATCGAGCTCGGATACCCGGAGCGCCGATGATCACGGCGCGCACGGGCCTCGTCGAGACCGGACCGTGCGCGCGCCGCGCGATCGTGCGCGGGGACCGTCAGCGGAGCTGGAAGTCGTCGAGGTCGTCGTCCAGCACGTCCTCGTCCTCGCCCGCGTGGGCGTCCAGCGCATCGTCCTCGTCGTCGTCCGGCTCCTCGAGCTCGACGTCGTCGAGCAGCATCGGGAGCGTCTCGCCGTACTCCACGTCGAGGACGGCCTCGTACCGGTCGAACGCGTCCGCGAGCGCGTCGTACGCGTCGTCGACCGAGGCGTCCTCGTCGCCGCGACGCGCCAGGATCGCGGCGAGGTGCTCCTCGTATGCCGCGACCAACAGCCTCAGCGCCTCATGCGCGTTCGAGTCCATGGCTATGACGTTACCTGCGGAGCAGGTTGAATGGGAGGCGAGATGAACCACGACTCACACCGCACCGCCCACATCGTCACTCCGACGCGCCGCGTGCCGTCGGCGGACAGCCGCTACGACTGGCGCGTGGTCGACATCCCGGTGGAGATCACCCGCGCGGAGCAACGGGCGCTGCTCACCGAGCAGGCCGAGTACGGCCGGTGGGAGCTCATCCGCTCGCAACGGTTCGTGGGCGGGGCAAGACGCGTGTGGCTGCGCCGCCGCGTGATGAACGTGCGCCGCACCGACGACGCGGCCTGAGCATCGTCCTCCCGCGGCGGGACGATGCGCGGGTCAGACGGGCGGGGCCAGGGTCGCCCAGCGCTCGTCGACGCGGTATCCGATGCGCGCGTTCGCGGCGAGGATCGCTGCGTTCTCCGCAGCACCTCCGGTGCGGAAGGTCGCCACGCCGTCGTGCGTGAGCGCGAGCACCGATGCGGCCTTGACCGCCGCACCTAGCCCCCTCCCCCGATGCGCGCGGGCGACCACGGTGAAGTCGGTCTCCGCGCGCGACCCGTCGACGTCCACATAGGTGAGCGCGACCAACCGGTCCGCGGGGTCGATCACCCCCCATGCCCGTCGCGCCGCGCTGATCCCTGCGGCCTCGCGGGTCAGCGGCACGTGCCGGGTGGCGACGCCTCCCGGGTAGTCCTCGCGGGTCGCCGCATCGAGCGCGAGGACCGCGTCGACGTCGCCGGGGCCGAGCTCACGCAGGTCGCCCAGGCCGCGCGCACCACCAGCCAGCACCCTCAACGCATCGAGGTCCACCCGACCGGCATCGAGCCGCGCGCCCCACGAGCGTGCCACCACCGTCCAACCGTCGGCGAGGCGGTCCGCCACCCGCGCATCGTCCTCCCGCGCGACCAGGACGTCAGCAGTCCGCAAGGAACCTCACCATCACGTCGGTGCCGAACTCGAGCGAGTCGATCGGCACGCGCTCGTCGATCCCGTGGAACAGCCCGGGGAAGTCGAGCTCGGGGGGCAGACGCAGCGGCGCGAAGCCGTAGCCCGCGATGCCCAGCTGCGCGAGGTGCTTGTTGTCCGTGCCGCCCATCATCGTGTACGGGAGCACGATCGCGTCCGGGTCGTCGAACGTCACGGCCTCGATGGCCTTGTGCACCAGCGGCACGTCGAAGGGCAGCTCGATCGACGGCTCGGTGATGTACTGCTCGACCTTGACGTGCGTGCCCGCGAGCTCCTCGATGGTGCGCAGCACCTGCTCCTGCTGGCCGTGGAGGAAGCGCGAGTCGACGAAGCCGCCGGCCGTGTCCGGGATGACGTTGACCTTGTAGCCGGCGTCCATCATCGTCGGGTTCGAGGTGTTGCGCAGCGACGCCTCGACCATCCTGCCCACGGCGCCCAGGCCCGCCACCAGCGCGTCGACCGTCGCCGGATCGTCGGCGTAGTCGATCCCCAGCAGGTCGGCGGTGCCCCGCAGGAGGTGCTCCGAGGTGGGCGAGATCTCCATGGGCCACTCGTACGCGCCGATGCGGGCCATGGCGCCGCCGAGGTGGGCGACCGCGTTGTCGTGGTGCACCAGCGATCCATGACCCTGGACGCCGGAGGCCGCGAGGCGCAGCCACTGCATGCCCTTCTCCCCCGTCTGGAACAGGTACACGCGCCGCCCGGCGACCTGGATCGAGAAGCCGCCGACCTCGGAGACCGCCTCGGTGGCGCCGCGGAAGTCGTCGGGGTGATTCTCGACCATCCACTTGGCGCCGCGATGGCCACCGTGCTCCTCGTCGGCGAAGAACGCGAGGACGACGTCGCGGGCAGGCTTCACGCCGGCCGCGACCATGCGTCCGACCGCCGCCAGGTACATCGCGTCGACGCCCTTCATGTCGACGGCGCCGCGCCCCCAGATCATGCCCTCCTTGACCTCGGCGCCGAACGGGTCGACCGTCCAGTCCTCCGGGAAGGCGGGCACCACATCGAGGTGGCCGTGCAGCACGAGCGGCGGACGGGTGCGGTCCGCGCCCTCCCACAGCGCGGTGAGCGAGGCGCGCCCGGGCTCGGACTCGCGGATCACCGGCTCCAGCCCCAGGCCGCTGAGGTACGTCGCGACGTACTCCGCTGCGGCGCGCTCGCCGGGGCCCTCCGCGTCGCCGTAGTTCGAGGTGTCGATGCGCATGAGGTCTCGCGCGAGGCGGACCACGTCGGACTCGGTCATGCGGACCAGGCTAGCGGCCTCACATCACCATCCAGCCGTTCGAGATCACCACACCCAGGACGATGAGCCCGACGAGCGACAGCAGGTACACGAGCCAGCGGTAGCCGGCCTTGTGCGCCGCGATGACGATGCAGGCGACCGTGCCCGGGATGAGCGCGAGGCCGTACCGGCCGGTGGGGTTGGGGAAGTACTGCGGCACCGCCGTGCTGAGGTACGCCTGGATCTGCACCACGGTCGGATACAGCAGCGTCCCCGCGAGCACCATCCACCCGAGCGACCGCCGGGCCGGCTCCTTCGCGCAGGCGACGATCACCGCGAAGATCGCGCCGATGACGAGCACGTTGAGCAGGCGGGTCCACGACACCATGAGGGCGACGTTGAGCGGCTCCTGCAGGTAGTAGTCGGACGACAGGTTGAGGCCGTTGAAGGCCGTCTCGAGCCACTCGGAGCCCGGCAGACCCAGCACATCGCGCGTGTTGAGCCCCACGAGGGGGTTCTGCCAGTTCGGGTCGCCCCGTCCCCCCTGCCAGGCCTGCCACAGCGCGTAGGGCACGAGGATGGCGCCGGCCATCCCGCCGACGATCGCCGCATCGCGTGCTCGCGGGCGGCTGCGCGCCCAGTCGCGCACCATGCGGAAGGCGAGCAGCGCCCCGAGCGCGATGAACGGGATCGCCGCGATGGTCTTGGTCATGCCCGCGATGCCGGCGAGGACGGCCGCGAGCCGCCAGTCCGCATCGTCGTCGACGAAGATGCGCGCGGCGAGCCAGACCGCTGCCGCACCGATCACCACCGAGGCCGCGTCGGGGTTCACCGTGGTGACCGCGTGGAGCACGCGCGGGAAGGCGGGCAGCAGCAGCGGCGCGATGATCGCCGCGGCCGGGTCGACGCGCCACCGGCGCAGCGCCACGAACATCATCTGCATGCCGAGCCCGAGCCACAGGACGCCCAGCAGCCGCGCCGCGGTGAGGAAGTCCACCGACGGGAGCACGGCGGCGATCGCGCGCGCCGGCAGGCCGACCGCGACGTAGTACAGCGGCGGGTGCGAGAAGTTGTACTGCTGGCCCTCGTAGGGGAACTCCCACGCGTCGGCGTCCGCGCCGCATGCGGGGAGCGCGTAGCGCTCCTGCCCCACGCACGCCCACGTCTCGCGGATCTCCGGCGCGATGATCGCGCCCGCGTAGGGGATCTGGAAGTGCGAGGCCTGCCACGCGTAGTCGGCATGGGTCGGTTCGTCGATGCGTGACATCGCCGTGCCCGGCCCCAGCACCACCGGCACCACGATCGCCGTCGCGACCACCATGTAGAGCACCAGCACGGCGAGCCGCGAGCGCCGGGAGTCGCGGAACGATGCCGCCCATTCCTCGGCGATCCCGAGCCACTCCGAGGGCAACGGAGCCCTCTTCGCGTGCGTGACGGACAACGGCGCTCCTAGCGTGAGGGGATGGCGCCGGCGAGGCGCGATGCACGCATCGTATCCGCGCTACCGGGGACGATGCGCGGCGCGAGCGGTCCCAGGGTGTCGCGATCGGTGGCCGGGAACGCCGAAGGCCCCGACCTTGCGGTCGGGGCCTTCGTGTGGTGTCCGAGGGGGGACTTGAACCCCCACGCCCTATACGGGCACTAGCACCTCAAGCTAGCGCGTCTGCCAATTCCGCCACCCGGACAGGTGGTCCGAGGTGCTCTTCCGAGCTCCTCAGCGCGAGAAGAACTTTAGCACGGCATGGAGACGGCTCTTGACCACTTTCGCGTATGACGCCGTGATACCTCCGTCATGTGAAGATGCTGACGCCTCCCGGTCCCACCAGCAGCCCCACGACGATGAGGACGACGCCCCACAGGATCTGCTTCTGGAACAGGCGGATGATCCCCGCGACGACGAGGATCACGGCGAGGATCCACAGGATGAAGGCCATTGCTCTTTCCTTTCGATCGGACATGCGATGTCAGGTCATGCACTGGGGACAACCGTCGGCGACGCCCCAGGTATTCCGCGCCCCCTGCCCATGGTCGCTCAGATCCCGCGTTCCCGCGCGGCGACCCGGGGGACCTTGGACCCTCGCGTGCGGAGGGTGCGGGCGTAGCGTGAAAGGAGGTCCCCGGGGTCTGCACAGCGGCAGGGGGTGGACCATGATCGCGTCGACCAGGGACGTGCTCGCGACCTTCTTCGTCGCCGGTGCCGCGGCGCTCGCCTGGGCGCACGCGACCGCCGCGGATCTCCCCTTCACGGGATCGGCGCGGGCGACCGCGGCCCTGATCTTCGTCTTCGGCCTGGGCGCGTGCACCACGGGATCCGCCGACTCGTGGGAGCCCGAAAGGGGACGCCGGCGCTGGTATCACCGTGTGGGCGGAGCGCTCGGCCTCGTGGCTGTGGCCGCGCTCGTGTGGGCGCTGGCCACGGGCGCCACCGCCGCGGTGGTCGCTCTCGCTGCGGTGGTCGGCGTGACGTGGCTGATGGCGACCGTGCGGCATCTGGTCACGCCGGCGGCGCCTGCATCGTGACGCCCGCCGTGTGGAAGGCGTACCGGCGCACGGTGCCCAGCCAGCGACCGGCGTCGGCGCACGTCAGGCGCCCGCCGCCCGCCGCCTCCACCAGTCCGCGAGGGCCGTCCGCGAGGTCGTGAGCGATGGCCGCGAGCGTCACGGCGTCGCCTCCCGCCTCGATGCGCGCGAACAGCGCGCCCGCGTGCTCCGGCAGCGCCACCTGAGCGGCGAGCAGCAGCACCAGGCATCCGCGCTCGGAGTCGGACGAGTCGGTGCCGCTCGGGTCGGCCGTCGCACGAATGAGCCGGTAGAGGTTCACCAGGCGCACGGCGTTGCGAGGCGAGCCGAGGTGGCGCATCACGGTGGCGAGCGCCTCGACCTCGCGCCGTGTGAGCTGCAAGGCGCGCGCCGCGAGCTCCGGCGCGGGGACGCGCGGCACCGCGTCCACGCCCGCCCGCCTGGGGCGCCGCGTAGGCGCCGCGGACGGTGCCTTGCGCGCCGCCTCGCCCCCTCCATCGTCCCGCCTCCGCTCCTCGGGAGGAGTGCCGTAGTCCTCCCCGGCGCCGGTGGCGGGCTCGCCCTCGGCGACGAGCGGCCCCACGAGGTCCCGCACGAAGACGTCGTAGTCGTCGACCGCACGGAAGTCAGGGATCCGGTAGGCGATCTGGAAGATCTTCTCGAGGTACTCGACGGTGGTCGCGGCCGCGGCGGCCTCGCCCGCGCGCGCGAACTGGTCGGGGAACTGGCGCACGAGCGAGCGTTCGAGCCAGCGCGGATCGACCGCCACGATCACCACGAACGAGGACTCGGCGAGCAGTAGGTGGACGGTCTCGAGCACCTCGATCACGCGGTCCGGCCGGCACCGGTCGAGATCGTCGACGTAGAGCACGATGCGCTCGGTGCCCGGCACGCGGGCGAGCGAGCGGAAGAGCCGCCGCAGCTGATCCTGCGCCACCGCGTGCAGGCCCAACCGGTCCACGAGCGCGGCATCGCCGATGAACTCGCGCGCGAGCTCGACCGCGGATGCGGTAGCGAGCCTCTCGCGCCGCAGCTCGAGGGCCGTGAGCTCGGCATCCATCGCCGCCAGGCGTCGGTCGCGCGCCTCCTTGACCTCACCGACGCGGCGCAGCGCGGCACGCACGGGCGCGGCGAATGCGAGCGCGCCCACCACCCCGGCCGCGGCCTGCGCGAGGGGTTGCGTGAGGCCGGAGACGATCGCCCACGTCGCGGCGGCGGCCACGACGAGCGCGCCGGCGACGAGCGCGGCGCGCTCGCGCGCCCGGAGCACCCGCCAGCGGCTCGCGAACGCCTTCGCGCCCGTGACCTCGGTGCCCAAGGTCGCGAGGTCGAGGGACTTGAGGTGCTCGTTGCCGGCGAGGATGTGCGCGACCTCGGGCAGGACGCGCACCGCCGGGTCCTTGACGATGTCGTCCCGTTCGCGCTGGAGCTCGGCGATGCGCCTGTCGACGTCGTGGACGATGGGCCGCGCGAGTCCGTCGACGTCGGCGAGCTCGACCCAGAGCGCGTGAAGCAGGCTCGCGAGGAGATCCGTCTCGGCGTAGTGCCACGCGTTGAACGTCACCTGACGGATGCGCGACACGAAGCCGGGGCGTCCCTCGTAGCCCCGCACCGAGGACTCGAGCTGACGCATGAAGGAGGACTTGCCGGCCCCCCACTCGCCGAACACGGCGACCGCGAGCGGCGGCGTGCACTCCTGCGAGGCGAGCAGCGCGGCCATGGCCTCCACGTCGGCACGCGAGCGCCCGAGGGTGTCGGTGGCGTTCGGCGCGTCCGCGGCGAAGCCGGCGGTCACGGGTCCGGTCGCCGGCGCGTCCGCCGCGGTGGTCGCGGTCGCGGTCGCACGAGCCTTGCCTGACCCGACGCTCAGCACCCGCGCCCAGGCGACGAGGTCCTCGCGGTGCGGCTTGTCGAGCAGCGCCTGGTACAGCACGGTCCGCAGGTCCGCCTCGACCCCGAACGCCGCGAGCACGTCCCTCGAGAGCGCATCGTCCCTCACCGCGACGGCCGCAAGATGATGCGACCACAGCTCCTGACCGCGCACCTCGCGACGGACGGAGTCCGCTTCCGCGACGACGTGCGCGACGAGCGGATCCGTCGCCGCGACGTTCGCGCGGCTCTCGACGTCGTCGATCGTCACGCCGAACTGCTCGGGCATCGCGCGCCACCGGCTGGGCGAGCCCGCCGCCTCGTGCAGGGCGTACGTGATCCCCTCGGGCAGCCTGCGGCGGTCGAGCCGCGTGACGGAGGGCCGCACGATGGCGGCGAGCAGCAGGTGCAGCCGATCGACCGCGGGATCACCGCGCGTCCGTGCGATCTGCGCGGCGATCGCGAGCAGCTCGAGCGCGCCGGGCCGCACCGCGATGGCGTCCGGCAGCGGAGGGGCCATCACGGGTGGCTCCGCGTCACGCGCGTCCATCTGCGTCTCGAGCTCGTCGAGGATCCCCGAGAGCGTCTCCGACGAGGCCTCCGCGGGCGAGGCGGCGAGCTCGTGGAGGCGGGTGACCAGGCGACCGATCCCCTGGGGATCGGAACCGTCGAGCCAGCCCCTGAGGTCGACAGGATCGCTGGCGCGCAGGCTGGCCGGGAGCTCCGCCCCGTCGCCGAGGAGCGCGACCAGCCCGTGCCCCGAGGCCAGCGCGATGCGGGCCTCCATGAGGAGCCGGTCATCGAGCTCGGCCATGATCGACCACAGCACGAGGTCGATGGGACCGTCGGCGTCCGCGGAGGAATCCGGCGGCTCGGGCGACTCGTGATCGGGGCGCGTGCGTGCCCGGATTCCCACGTCCTCGAGCGCCTGCATGACCCGCTCAGCGTCGAGGTCGTCCCCTCGCGCGAAGCGCAACGTCACCGTGATCGGGCCGGCGGCCATAGTGCATTGTCACCACGGCGCCGCTCGAACGTCCAGGCATGAGGCGGTGTCGGGGGCTGCGGCTCACCGGAAGTCCCGCGAGCGCGACGGCACCTTGAGGGACATCGGCGACAGGTGCTCGGCGACCAGGTTGGTCGCGTTGTCCGCGCGCTCGATCCGGCCGCGGATGATGAGCGCGGGCGAGCGACGCGCGACCGCCTGGAACCTCTTCCACACGCCGACCGAGCAGATGACGTTGAGGAAGCCCGTCTCGTCCTCGAGCGAGATGAAGGTGACGCCGCGCGCGGTGCCCGGCCGCTGACGATGCGTCACCACCCCCGCGACGGTGACGCGGCGCTCCGCCTCGTGGGTGAGCACGTCCGCGACCCGCAGCACGCCCGCCTTGTCGAGCCCCTCGCGGACGAACATGGTCGGATAGCCCTCGACCGACACCCCCGAGGCCCACACGTCGGCCACGGCCTCCTCGACCAGGCTCATGCCCGGCAGCGTGGGCGCCTGCGCGCCCGGCACGGTGCCGGGCAACGTGTCGGGTCCCTCGCGCGACAGCACGCCCGAGGCCCACAGCGCCTCGCGGCGCGTGACGCCGAGCGCCTCGAGCGCCCCTGCCGTGGCCAGCGCCTCCCACTGCGCCGTCGACAGCCCCTTCTCCGGGGCGAGGCCGGCCTTGCCGAAGACGCCCGTGGGCCGGATGCGCACCCGCCGGGCCATGTCGTGCAGGTCCGCGAACGGGCGCTCGGCGCGCGCGGCGACGATGGCCGCCGCCGCATCGTCCCCGAGGCCGCGCACCGCGCCGAGGCCCATGCGCACCCCGAGGAGCGGGTCCACCCTCACCAGCTGTGCCATCTCCTCGCGCCGCTCCCCCGGCGCCTCGAACGGCCGCTCGAGCTCCTCGACGCGCGCGAGCGCCTCGGAGCGGACCACGCAGGGACGCAGGATCGCCTGCCCGTGGCGTCGCGCATCGGCGGCGAGCGACTGCGGCGAGTAGAAGCCCATGGGCTGCGCCGCGAGCAGGCCGGCGTAGAACGCGGCCGGCCGGTGGACCTTGAGCCAGCTCGACGCGTAGACCAGGTAGGCGAACGAGAACGAGTGCGACTCCGGGAAGCCGAAGTCCGAGAACGCCTTGAGCTTGTCGAAGATCTGGTGAGCGACGTCGGCGGTGATGCCGCGCTCGTTCGCACCCACCATGAAGCGGGCCCGCAACGCCTCCATGCGCTCGGGGCTGCGCTTGGAGCCCATGGCGCGGCGCAGCTGGTCCGCGAGGGCGCCGTCGAAGCCCGCGGTGTCCATCGCCATCTGCATGAGCTGCTCCTGGAACAGCGGCACCCCGAGCGTCTTGCCCAGCGACTTCTCCAGCAGGGGATGGAGGTAGGTGACCTCCTCCCGCCCGCGGGCCCGGTTGATGTACGGATGCACCGAGCCTCCCTGGATGGGTCCGGGCCGGATGAGCGCGACCTCCACGACGATGTCGTAGAACTTCTGCGGCCGCAGGCGCGGCAGGGTCGCCATCTGGGCGCGCGACTCGACCTGGAACACACCCACCGTGTCGGCGGCGCACAGCAGCTCGTACACCGCGGGGTCCTCCTGCGGCAGGGAGTGCAGGCCCAGGTCCTCGCCGCGCACCTCATGCATGTACCGGAACGCGTACTTGAGCGCCGAGAGCATGCCCAGGCCCAGCAGGTCGAACTTCACCAGGCCCGCGTCGGCGCAGTCGTCCTTGTCCCACTGCAGGACGGTGCGCCCGGGCATGCGCGCCCACTCGACCGGGCACACGTCGATGACCGGCCTGTCGCACAGCACCATGCCTCCCGGGTGGATGCCCAGGTGGCGGGGCAGGCGCATGAGGCGGTCCGCGAGGTCGAGCACGGTGGAGGGGATGTGCTCGAGATCCTGCGTCGGCGGCGGCTCCGGCCACATCGCGTCGCGCTGCTGGGCCGCCCACTCCTCCTGCTTCTCGGCGGGCACGCGCAGCGCGCTCCACCGGTCGATCGACTTGGACCACGCGTCCTGCTGGCCCACGTCGAAGCCGAGCGCTCGCGCCGCGTCCCGCACCGCGGAGCGCGGCCGGTACTGGATGACGTTCGCCACCATCGCCGCGTTGATGCGGCCGTGGCGCTGGAAGACGTACTGGATGACCTCCTCGCGGCGGTCGGACTCGATGTCGACGTCGATGTCCGGCGGCCCGTCGCGCTCGGGCGCGAGGAAGCGCTCGAACAGCAGACCGTGCGTGACGGCGTCCACCGCGGTGACCCCGAGCGCGAAGCACACGGCGCTGTTGGCCGCGGAGCCGCGCCCCTGGCACAGGATGTCCGCGCGACGGCAGAACGCCACGATGTCCTGGACGATGAGGAAGTAGCCGGGGAAGTCGAGCGCCTCGATCACCGCGAGTTCGTGCTCGATCTGTCTCCACGCCCCCGGCACCCGCTCGGCGTCGGGCGGGCCGTAGCGCTCCCGCGCACCCCGGTAGGTGAGCTCGCGCAGCCAGGTCGCCTCGGTGTGGCCGGCCGGGACGGGGTACGGAGGCAGGTGCGGCGCCACCAGGTCGAGGTCGAACGCGCACTCGGCGGCGAGGCGTGCCGCGGTGGTGACGGCCTGCGGGTGACGCCGATGCCGGAAGGCCATCTCCCCCGCGCTGCGCAGGTGCTGGCCCGGGGATCCCGGCAGCCACCCGTCCATGTCGTCGAGCGAGGACCGCGCCCGCACGGCGGCGAGGGCGCCCGCGAGGTCGGCGTCGCGCGGGGTCGCGTAGTGCGCGTTGGTGGTCGCCACGAGGGGCAGCGAGGCCTCGAAGGCGAGGTCGGCCAGCGCGGCGTTGATCTCGGAGTCGTACGGCGAGCCGGTATCGGTGATCTCGACGGCCACGCCCTCGCGCCCGAACAGCGCGACCAGCCGATCGAGCTCGGCCGTCGCCGCCGCATAGCCCTCGCGCGAGACCCCTCCGCCGAGCGCGGCGCCGCCGGGCCCGACCAGCGCGGAGCGGACCGCCCCCTTGCGGCAGCCGGTCAGCACCAGCAGGTCCCCGCCGCCCGCCTCGGCGAGCGTCTCGAGCGTGTAACGGGCCAGCCCCTTCTCGCCGGTCGCGAGATGAGCCATCCCGATCGCGTGGCTGAGCCGGGAGTAGCCGCGCGCGCCGCGCGCCAGCACGACCAGGTGCGAGGCGCGCGGGTCGGGCACGCCGGTGGGCGGGTCGAGCACCGGCCGCCCGCCGGGCCCGTCCACCGCGAGGCTCAGCTCGGCACCGAACACGGTGGGGAGCCCGATCTCCCGTGCCGCGCCGGCGAAGCGCACCGCGCCGTAGAGGCCGTCATGATCGGTGATCGCGAGCGCGGTCAGTCCCAGCCGCCCGGCCTCCGCGGCCATCTCCTCCGGCTGGCTCGCGCCGTCGAGGAAGCTGAACGCGCTGTGGGCGTGCAGCTCCGCGTACTCCGGGAGGTCAGTCATAGACGGCCTCCAGGCCCCACTCCCCGCCGCCGTAGGCGAGCAGCACCGCGGTCACGGTGTCCTCCTCGTCTCGCAGCGCGACCTGGACGTACGCACGTCGGGAGGCGTCCTCGGACCACCAGCGCTCCGACACCGGCCACGGCCCGGCCCACGACTCGACGGGACGCGGACGGTCCCACACCGGGCTCTCGACGTGACCGACGTGGCCGGAGGAGGGGTGCCGGTTCGCGGCGCGGGCGCGCTCGTCGGAGGGGTCCGCCTCGAGCCGCACCCACGTGGGCGGCGCGCTGATCGCGAGACGTCGGCTGATGGTGACCGGGCTCCCGCCCGCGTCGAGCACGAGCGCGGGCCGCACCACCGAGGGCACGGTCGCCGGCGGCGGGTCGGGGATGCGTCCCGGCCACGGATGCGCGATCGCGCGAGCGGGGGGCGCCTCCTGGCCCCAGGGCACCGCATGTGCCCTGTCGCGGGGAGAACGCCCGCCCTGCTCGGCGACCGCGAGCACGCCCTCGAGGCCGATCAGCCCCTGGACGCGCTCGAGGGCACGATGCGCGCGCGAGTCCGCGCCCGACACCCCGCCCCACAGATAGGCCTGCTCGGCACCGAGCGCGACCACGTCCTCCGCCACGAGCCCGAGCGATACCAGCGGCGACGGCTCCGGCGCGGCGCCGGTCGCGGCCGCGGCTCCCGCGGTGCCCGACAGCCAGCCCTCGAGCTGCCAGCGGACCCGGTCCGTCATGTGACGGGCGAACGCACCGGCGCGGGAGCCCACGTCCGTGCGCCACACGCGCTCGAGCTCCTGCCCCTTCTCGGTGCGTGCCGTGATGCGCACGCGCCCGCACCGCACGCCCGCGTCGAGCAGCGCGCGATCGAGCGCGCTCGCGGCCTCCGTGGCGACGTGGACGAGCTGCTCGATCCGCTCGGCCGGGTCCTCGAACACATGCTCGACCGCGATGTCCTCCTCGCTGCGGCGCAGCACCGGGGGCGCGAGGTCCTCCCCCGACGCGAGCCGATGCGCCCACACCCCGACGGGGCCGAAGCGCGCGAGCACGTCCGCGAACGGCAGCGCCGCCAGGTCCCCCAACGTGACGATGCCCAGCCGGGTCAGCACGCTCACGAGGCGCTCGACCTCCTCGCGCTGGACCCGCTCCATGACCGCGAGCGCGAGCGAGTCGATGGGGGCGGGAGCGAGGTACGCCCTCGAGGAACCCGCGGGGACCAGCTCCGCGGACCGCGCCGCGAGCACGGCCGCGAGCAGCCCGTCGGCAGCGCCGACCGCGCACTCCACGCCGGCGTGCTCGGCCACGGCGGTGACGAGAGCCTCCGCGAGCGCCTCCTCCGAGCCGTGGAAGCGCGCGGCGCCGTCCGCGGGGATCGCGAGCAGGCCCGGACGCGTGATCTCGACGCCCGAGACCGCCTGCTCGGCGGCGGCCGCGACGGCCTCGAACAGGCGCGAGTCCCGGCCCTCGTCATGGGACAGGATCGCGATCTCGGGGCAGGCGCGCTGCGCGAGGCGACGGGTGCTCCCCCGCCGCACCCCGGCGGACCGCGCCGCGGCGGACACCGCGACCAGCCCGCGCCCATGCAGCACCGCGGCCGGGGCGTCGGCACCGAGCCCCGCCTCCGTCATCGCCGCGACGACGGGCCAGTCCGGCACCCACAGGACCGCGCGCCTCACCACGGTCACGACGCTCATGCCGCACCCCCGAGCGCTCGGGACGTCACCGCCGGCGCCGATGCTCCGCGCCGCAGCGGCGCATCCGCGTCGAGCGGCAGCGTGACGAACCGCGCGGTGCCTCCCCGACGCTCCTCGATCCGCACGGTGAGATCCCGCCCCCGCAGGCGGCCGTCCCCCGCGCCGAGACCATGCCAGCGGGACGCGACCGCGGTCAGCGTGGTGTGCGCTCCCGTCCACGAACCCTCCGCGACGATGACGGATCCCCGCTCCCTCGCCCGGGACGCGAGCCTGCGCCGGTCCGGCTCGGACAGCGCGAGTCGCGGGCCCAGCAGCACCACGTCCATGCCGTCGACGCATGCCCCCGCCACGGCCGCGGCCTGCGGGCCCGGATGCGGCACGAGCGCGAGGCGCGCGAGGTCGAGCCCGCGGCGCGCCGCCGCGACCACCCCGAGCGACGGCATCCCGACGGCCGCGGTCCACGAGCCCGCCTCCGAGGCGGCCGCCGCGAGCGCGAGCATGAGCGAGGTGGAGCCGGCGACGGCGACCACCTGCCCGCGCCTCAGCCCTTGCGGCAGCAGCTGGTCCAGCACGGGCGTGAGCGGCAGCGTGGGCGCCTCCCAGCGCTCACGCGTGGTGCCCACCCGCCGCTGCACCCCGGCGAGCGCCTCGCGCGCCCGGGCGAGCCTCGCCTCGGCCGTCTCCATCGCCGCGCACCTCCCGCATCGTCCATCGGCTCGAACATCCGTTCGAACATATGTTCGATTATGACGCGGCCCTCCGACAGTGAGCAAGACGGTGTGAGGAGCCGGGCACGGGACGACCGCGAGCGCCCCCTGGCGCGCGCGAGGGCGCCGCAAGCGACCACGAGCGCCCCATTCCGGGGTCAGGAGGACGGGACCAGGGAGGACGGCCGATCAGGGCCAGACACGACCGCCGATCAGGACCGGACGCGACGGCGGGACGCGTCAGCGCGCGCGCAGCGCCCACATCGCGACCGCCGAGGCCGCGGCGACGTTGAGCGAGTCCACTCCCCCATGCATCGGGATGATGACGGCCTCGTCGACGTGCGCGAGCGCCTGGCGCGTGAGCCCGTCACCCTCGGCGCCCATGACCAGGGCCACCTTCTCACCCGCGCGCGCGGCGAAGTCGTCCAGGTCGGCCGCATCGTCCGCGAGCGCGAGGCCCGCGACCGTGAAGCCGAGCCCGCGCAGCTCGTCGAGCGCGTCGGGCCACGCCTCGGCCCGCGTCCACGGCACCTGGAACACCGTGCCCATCGACACCTTCACCGAGCGCCGGTACAGCGGATCGGCGCACGTGGGCGCGACCACCACCGCATCGGCGCCGATGCCCGCGGCCGAGCGGAAGATCGCGCCGACGTTGGTGTGGTCGACGATCCCCTCGAGGACCACGATGCGTCGCGCGTCGCGCACCAGATCCGCGAGCGCGGGCAGCTCGGGCCGCTCCATGGACGCGAGCGCGCCGCGATGCACCTGGTAGCCGGTCACGTCCTCGAGCAGGGCCGCGGGGGCGACGTACACGGGCACCTCGGCGGGCAGCACCGTCGCGACCGAGTCGAGCCAGCGCTCGCTCAGCAGCACCGCCCGGGGACGATGCCCCGCGGCCACCGCGCGCGCGATGACCTTCGCACCCTCGGCCATGTACAGGCCCCGCGCGGGCTCGAGAGCGCGCCGCAGCGCGACATCGGTGAGGTCGCGGAAGTCGGCGAGACGCGGGTCGGCGGGATCCTCGACATGGATGACGGGCATGACGCCCATCATCCCAGCGCCCGCGCCGTCGCGGCGCCGTCGGCGTACCCTGGAGGTGTCGACGCAGGCGTCGACGTCGCTGGAGGGAAGCGGCGATGAACGAGCTCGAGACGAGGCTCGACCGGTGGGTCGAGGCGGGGCTCATCAGCCCCGAGACCGCGGCCGACCTGCGCCGATTCGAGGCACAGGACACCGGCCAGGCGCCCCCGCAGGCACGCACGCTCGCGCTCGTCGGCGAGGTGCTCGGCTACCTGGGCGCGGCGCTCGCGCTCTCCGCCGTCGCGTTCATCCTGGGGCGCACGTGGGACGATCTCGCGACCGCAGGCCGGATCGCCGTGGTCGCGGCCCTCACGCTCGCGGTCGCGTTCGCGGGCGCCCGCGCGGCACGGCTCGCCGCGCCCTCCGCGCAACGCCTCGCCTCCGTGCTGCTGCTCGCGACGGTCGCGCTCACCGGCTGGCTCGCCTGGGTGGTCCTGCACGATGCGGCGGGCCTCGCCGACGAGCCCCTCGCCCGCGCCGTCACCGGCACGATGGCCGTGTGCGCCGGCATCGTCTACGCCCTGCGCCGACGCACGCTGGCGCAGGTCGCGCTGCTCGCCGGCCTCGCGGCCGCGGTCGCGACCGTCACCACGCCGTGGGCGGAGGACGATGCGGGCACCTCCATGGGCCTCGCGTGGGCGGCGCTCGGCGCGGGCTGGCTCGCGCTCGCGATCACGCCTGTGCTGATCCCTACCGGCAGCGCGCTCGTCTCGGGCGGGCTGCTCTCCCTGCTGGGCCTGCAGATCGCCGCGACGGGAGACCTGCGCGGATGGCTGCTGGGCCTCGCGATCGTGCTCGGGGCGTGGATGGTCGCCGCCGCCGTGACCCGGCGGACGCTGCTGCCGCTCATCGTGCCGGGAGCGGTCGGGCTGCTGATCGCGGTGCCGCAGCTGATCGACCACCTGGTCGGCGACGCGATCGTCACGTGGCTCGCGGTCATGGTCACCGGCGTCGCGCTCGTGGTGGTCGCGCTGCGCATGGTCCGCGAGCGGCGCCGCCCGGATCCGAACCCCGCGACAGACGCGGACGACGACATCCTGCTCAGCCCCTAGAGACCTCCTCGCGGCGGGCCGTCACGCGCCACGGGGAACGGCAGAGCCCCGGAGGATCGCTCCTCCGGGGCTCATGCGTGGTCCCTACTGGCCCTTCTCGGCGTCCGGGTCGAACGGCTTGCCGGAACCGGAGCCGGCCTGCTCGGCCTCGCCCGAGATGCCCTCGGCCTGACGCCGCGCCTCCTCGAGAGCCGCGCGCGGGTCCGCGAGCGCGGACGTGATGCGCGACGTGCGCTGCCGGGCACGCTCGGCGTCGCGCTCGAGGGGCTCGGCCTGGTCGGTGACGCCGAAGCCGGCCGCGACCGCCTTGAGCGCCCCGGTGAACTCGGTGGGGACGAACCACATCTGGTTGTTGTTGGCCTTCGCGACCTCCGGGAGCATCTGGAGGTACTGGTAGGACAGCAGCTTGGAGTCCGCGTCGCCCTCGTGGATGGCGTCGAACACCTGGAGGATCGCGCGGGCCTCACCCTCAGCCTTGAGGATCTTGGACTGCGCCTCGCCCTCGGCCTTGAGGATCGCCGACTGCTTCTCGCCCTCCGCCGTGAGGATCGCCGACTGCTTGACGCCCTCCGCGGTCAGGATCGCGGCACGGCGGTCGCGCTCGGCGCGCATCTGCTTCTCCATCGAGTCCTTGATGGACACGGGCGGCTCGATCGACTTGAGCTCGACGCGGTTGACGCGGATGCCCCACTTGCCCGTCGCCTCGTCGAGGACGCCGCGCAGCTGGCCGTTGATCTGGTCGCGGCTGGTGAGCGTCTGCTCGAGGTCCATGGTGCCGACGATGTTGCGGAGCGTCGTCACCGTGAGCTGCTCGACACCGGTGATGTAGTTGGCGATCTCGTAGACCGCCGACTTCGGGTCCGTCACCTGGAAGTAGATGACCGTGTCGATGTCGACCACCAGGTTGTCGGACGTGATCACCGACTGCGGCGGGAACGAGTACACCATCTCGCGCAGGTCCACCTTGGCGCGCACCTTGTCGATGAACGGCACCAGCAGGTGCAGGCCTGCGTCCATGGTGGTGTGGTAGCGGCCCAGACGCTCGACCAGGTAGGCCTGCGTCTGCTGCACCACGATGATCGCGCGCGCGATCGCGGCGATCACGAAGATCGCCAGGACCGCGAGCGCGACCCAGACGATGATCGTGCCGATGTCGTCCATCTCAGCTCTCCTTCTCGGGCGCGACCACGGCGGTCGCGCCATCGATCCTCAGCACGGTCACGTCCGCACCCTCGGGGATCGCGCGCGCATCGTCCTCGGTGCGCGCCGTCCACACCTCCCCGTTGAGCTTGACGCGGCCGCTCGTCTCCGTCACGGCGTCGATCGCACGTGCGGTGCGGCCCACCAGGGCCGCCGTGTTCGTCTCGGAGGCACCCTCGCCCTTGGCGCGCAGCGAGCGCAGCAGGAACGGGCGCAGGCCCCCGATGAGCGCCGTCGCGACGACGAGCGCGATGATGACGCTCAGCCACCACGGCGCGCCCAGCAGCGCGGCGACGCCGCCTGCGATCGCGCCGCCCGCGAGCATCGCGAACAGCAGGTCGAGCGTGAAGATCTCGACCGCGCCGAGGATCATCGCCCCGATGAACCACCACAGGAACTGCTCCACCATGGCCTCCTTGTCTCATGGCACGCTAGCAGGGACGACGAGAGGCGCGCATCGTCCGCGGGGACGATGCGCGCCTCCTTCTCGCGTCGGGCGCGTCGGGCCTGATGTCAGGCCGCAGCGGACTCCGGCGCCGCCTCCCGGGCGATCGCCCGCTCGGCCCGGTGACCGCGCCACGCGCGGGAGATCGCCCAAGCCCAGACGGCCACGATCACGGCGTAGACGGCCCAGCTGTACGGGGCCACGGCGGAGAGCGCGTCGGTGTGGAGCAGCGTGCGGGCGTTCGTCAGCAGGATCATGCCGCCGACCGCGGCGCCGAGCATGCGAGGCGGGATGTGGCGCACCAGGTACGCCGCGAGGGGCGCGGCGAGCAGGCCGCCCGCGAGGAGCGCCAGGACCCATCCGAAGTCGATGCCGGAGGTGCCGAGGCCGAAGATGAAGCCGACGGACGCGGCCGCGGCGACCAGGAACTCGGACGTGTCGATGGAGCCGATCACCTTGCGCGGCTCCATGCGGCCCGAGGCGAGGAGGGTCGGGGTGCCGATAGGCCCCCAGCCGCCGCCGCCGGTCGCGTCGACGAAGCCGGCGACGAGGCCGAGCGGAGCGAGGAAGCGCGAGCGCAGGGGCCGCTTGGCCTGGTCGGCCTTGACCTTGGTGCCGGTGAAGCGCGTGAGCACGTAGACGCCCAGCCCGAAGAGGAGCATGGCCATGATGGGGCCGGCGGCCTCGGTGGAGAGGCGCGAGAGGAAGGTCGCGCCGGCGAAGGCGCCGATCGCGCCGGGCACGCCCACGCGCCACACCACGCGCCAGTCGACGTTGCCGAACCGCGCGTGCGCGGCACCGGAGGCGAGCGTGGTGCCCACCTCCGCGAGGTGGACGGTGGCAGAGGCCAGCGCGGGGCTGAGCCCCACCGCGAGCATGAGCGTCGACGAGGTCACGCCGTAGGCCATGCCCAGGCTGCCGTCGACGAGCTGCGCGCCGAATCCGACGATCGCCAGCAGGACGAGTGAACGCATGGTCTCCTCCGCCCGAGCCGGACGCGGATGCGCCCATGAGTCGGGATGGGTAAAACCATACCCACCTAGTAGGTAGGAATCAATTCCTACTCGCCAGATAGGTTTGTTTGGGCGTCCTCCCAGGCCGCTTGGTCCTCGACAAGGATCCGGATCTCCTCCGGAAGCTCGCCCGCGGCGAGGTCCGCCACCGTCACGCGCTCGAGCACGGCGCGGATCGAGGCGCGCACGGCGACCCAGATGGTGAGGAGCTCGGCGGCCGCGCCCTCGTACTCGAGACCGGACGGCCGCTCGCCCCGCACGAAGATGAGCGGGCCGTCGACGGCGCGCACCACATCGGCGAGCGTGATCTCCGAGGCGGGCCGGGTGAGGCGGTAGCCGCCGCCGATCCCCCGCTGCCCCACGACCAGGCGGTCGTCGCGCAGCGCGGTGAGGATGCCCTCGAGGAACTTGCGCGGGATCCCCTGGCTCGCCGCGAGCTCGCTGGTGGTGCGCGGCGCCCCCGCGCGGGCGAGCTCGGCGACGGCCCGCAGGGCGTAGTCGGCGCGCGCGGAGACCTTCATCCGCTCAGGCGCGGCGCGCCGCGTAGCGGCCGCTCGACGAGGTCAGCTCGACGGGCATGCCGTAGGTGCGCGACAGCGCCTCGGCGGTCAGGGTCTCGGCGAGCGGCCCCGCGGCGACGATCTGCCCGTCGCGCAGCAGCATCACGTGCGTGAACCCGACAGGGATCTCCTCGACGTGGTGGGTCACCATGACGATCGCGGGCGAGCGATGGTCGCCCGCGAGCTCGGAGAGCGCGCCGAGCAGCTCCTCGCGGCCGCCGAGGTCGAGGCCCGCGGCGGGCTCGTCGAGCAGCAGCAGCTCCGGGTCCGGCATGAGCGCGCGCGCCACCTGGACGCGCTTGCGCTCGCCCTCGGACAGGGTCCCGAACTCGCGCTGCGCGAAGTCCGCCATGCCGAACGCCCACAGGAGCGCGTCGGCGCGGTCCTCGTCGAGGCCGTCGTAGTCCTCGTGCCAGCGTCCCGTCACGCCGTGCGCGGCGGTCATCACCACGTTCCGCACCGTCTCGTGCGGCGGGATGCGGTCCGCGAGCGCGGCGCTCGACAGGCCCACGCGCACGCGCAGCTCGCGGGTGTCGGTCTCGCCGAGCTGCTCGCCCAGGACAGTGGCGCGGCCCGCGGTCGGGAACAGACGCGCCGCGGCGATCGACATCAGGGTCGTCTTCCCCGCGCCGTTCGGTCCCAGGACCACCCACCGGTCGCGATCCGACACCGTCCACGAGACGTCCCGCAGGATCTCGTTGTCACCACGGCGCACCCGCACGCCCTCGAAGCCGAGCACCTCAGTCATGGCGGCGAGCCTATCCAAGAATCGACCGGTAGACGCCCAACGTCCGCTCGCCGATCGCCTCCCACGAGAAGCTCTCGGCCGCGCGGGCGCGGCCGGCCTCGCCCATGGCGCGCGCCCGGGCGGGATCCGAGACCATGGCGGTGAGCGCGGCGGCGAGATCGGCCGCGAACCCCTCCGGGTCGAGCGGCGTGCCGGTGCCGTCCTGGACCTGGTCGATGGGGACCAGCGTGCCGGTCTCGCCGGGCACGACGACCTCGGGGATGCCCCCGGTCGCGGTCGCGACCACCGGCAGCCCCACCGCCATCGCCTCGAGGTTCACGATGCCCAGGGGCTCGTAGACGGACGGGCAGACGAAGGCCGTGCACGCGTCGAGCACCGCCACCAGCTCCGGGCGCGGCAGCATCTTCTCGATCCACACCACGCCGTCGCGCTGCTCCTGGAGGCGCGCGACCGCGCCGGAGACCTCGGCCGCGATCTCCTTGGTGTCGGGCGCGCCCGCGCACAGCACCACCTGGATGTCCTTCGGGAGCCGCTCGACCGCCTTGAGGAAGTACGGGAGGCCCTTCTGGCGCGTGATGCGGCCCACGAAGACGATCGCGGGACGGCTCGGGTCGATCCCGTGCTCGGCGACCACGGCATCGGCTGCGGCGCGCGCCGCATCGTCCGCCGGCGGGGCCCACGAGGACACGTCGATGCCGTTGTGGACCACCTGCACCTTGCCCGGGTCGATCGCCGGGTAGCAGCGCAACACGTCCTGACGCATGCCCTCGCTGACCGCGATGACGGCGTCGGCGGCCTCGTACGCGGTCTTCTCGATCCAGCTGGAGACGCGGTACCCGCCTCCCAGCTGCTCGGCCTTCCATGGCCGCAGCGGCTCGAGCGAATGCGCGGAGAGGACGTGGGGGATCCCGTGGAGCCGTGCCGCCAGGTGGCCCGCCATGTTGGCGTACCAGGTGTGCGAGTGGACCAGGTCGGCGCCCTCGCACCCCTTCGCCATCGGGAGGTTGTGCGCGAGCACGTCGAGCGAGGCATCCCCGACGCCGCCGCCGAGAGCGTCGTAGCCGGTCACGCCCGGCTCGTCGCGCGGCCCGTCGAAGGCCCGGACCCGCACATCGAGGTGCGCGCGCAGCACTGCGGCGAGCTCCGTGACGTGGACTCCGGCGCCGCCGTAGATGTGGGGCGGGTACTCACGGGTGAGGATGTCGACGCGCATGTCCCCCACGCTAGCGGCTCGCCTCGTCGCGGGCGCCTGCACCCGCCAGCGCCGACGGAGATCCCGGTCCGGTACGGCGCGCGCGGTAGACGCGCCGTACGCCATCCGTGGGCTTGTGCGCCGGAGCAGACCAACGTCCCCGCGGGCGGGCGGGGCCACGGCGGACGATGCACGGGTCGCCTCCACCTTCCGACCCGGGACCGCCATGACCTCTCCTTCGCTCGGGCAAGCCGCCGCCGTGCGGCCGTCCTGCGCCGCATCGTCGCGGGTCACCCTGGCCGAGGCCCGCGACGCGACCGCCCGTGCGTTCTGCGCCGCCCTCATCGCGCGCGAACGGTCGCGTGCGGCGCTCGAGCGGCTGGACGAGGCGCTCTCCCGCTGGAGCGCTGCGGCCCCTGAAACTCCCTGATACGCGCGGGGACCGATATCGCCTAGGCTGGACATATGTCAGCGCCGAAAGTTCTCGCCATCGTCCTTGCAGGAGGTGAGGGCAAGCGTCTGATGCCCCTCACCGCGTCCCGCGCGAAGCCCGCGGTGCCCTTCGGGGGCACGTACCGGCTCATCGACTTCGCGCTGAGCAACCTGGTGAACTCCGGGTACCTCCACGTGGTGGTGCTGACCCAGTACAAGTCGCACTCGCTCGACCGTCACATCGCCCGCACGTGGCGCATGTCGCCGCTGCTGGGCAACTATGTGGCCCCGGTCCCCGCGCAGCAGCGCCGCGGCCCGCACTGGTACCTCGGCAGCGCCGACGCGATCTATCAGACCGTCAACATCATCGAGGACGAGCAGCCCGACATCGTCGTGATCGTCGGCGCGGACCACGTCTACCGGATGGACTTCTCGCAGATGGTCGACGCCCACATCGCGTCGGGCGCCGAGTTCTCCGTGGCAGGCATCCGCCAGCCGATCGGCCTCGCGGACCAGTTCGGCGTCATCGACGTCGACCCGGCGAGCCCCGACCGCATCCGCGCGTTCCTCGAGAAGCCCAAGGACCCCGACGGCCTGCCGGACAGCCCCGGCGAGATCCTCGCCTCGATGGGCAACTACGTCGCGAACGCCGATGCTCTGCTCGAGGCGCTCACGGCGGACGCCGACAACCCGTCGTCGAAGCACGACATGGGCGGCGACATCGTGCCCTACTTCGTCGACAAGGGCACGTGCGGGTTCTACGACTTCATCCGCAACGACGTCCCCGGCTCGACCGACCGCGACCGCGACTACTGGCGCGACGTGGGAACGCTCGACATGTACTTCGACGCCCACATGGACCTCATCGCGGTCCAGCCGGTCTTCAACGTCTACAACGACAAGTGGCCGCTGCACCAGGGCCTGGTCACGCATCCGCCGGCCAAGTTCATCCACTCCGAGGAGGGTCGCCTGGGCCACGCCGCCGACTCGATCGTCTCGCCCGGGGTGATCGTCTCCGGCGCGACCGTCACCGGCTCGGTGCTCTCGCCCGGCGTGCGCCTGCACTCGTGGTCGACGGTGTCCGACTCGGTGCTGCTCGACGGCGTCCAGGTCAACCGCCACGCCCAGGTCCACCGTGCCATCCTCGACAAGAACGTCGTGGTCGAGGAGGGCGCCCGCGTCGGCATCGACCGCGAGTCCGATCTCGCGCGCGGGTTCACGGTCACCGAGACGGGCATCACCGTCGTGGCGAAGGGGACGGTCGTCACCCGATGAGGCTGTGCGTCCTCGACGTCGATTCCACCCTGATCACCGCCGAGGTCATCGAGCTGATCGCCGCCCGTGCGGGCACGCGCGCGCTGGTCGCGGCGATCACCGAGCGTGCGATGCAGGGCGAGCTCGACTTCTCCGCGTCCCTCAAGGAGCGCGTCGCCACGCTCGCCGGCGTGCCCGACACCGTGTTCGCGGACGTGCGCGCCGAGGTGGAGTTCACCCCCGGCGTGCGCGAGCTCATCGCCGGGCTCCAGGCCGAGGGGTGGGAGGTCGCGCTGGTCTCCGGCGGCTTCGAGGAGATCGTCGCATCGCTCGCCTCGGAGCTCGGGATCACGCGCTTCCGGGCCAACCGGCTCGAGGTCGCCGACGGACGGCTCACCGGACGCACCATCGGCCCCGTGATCGACCGCGCCGCCAAGGCGGAGGCGTTGCGCGAGTTCGCGGCCGAGGTCGGGTGCGCGCTGGAGGACGCCGTCGCGATCGGCGACGGCGCGAACGACCTGGACATGATGGCCGTCGCCGGGCTGGGCATCGCGTGGCACGCCAAGCCGATCGTCCAGGCGCAGGCCGACGTCGCGCTCAACGGGCCCAGCCTCGCGGAGTCGCTGCCGCTCATCCTCGCGCGCGGCTGAGCCGGCCGCGCCGGTCAGGCGAGGCGCGCCCGGGCGGCGAGCGCCATGATCGCGAACGCCTGCGCCTCGGCGCTCGTGCCGACGGCATCGAAGGATGGCGCGCCGCACACCTCGCGCACGAACCCTTGCGGGTCGACGTGGGCGAGCGCCGCGTCCGTCCAGCGCGCCGCATCGTCCGCATAGGACGCGGGCAGCCAGCCGTCGGCGACGCCGGTGAACGCCGCGTATGCCAGCATGAGGCCCGCGCAGCCGTCCGTGAACGTCGCCGGGTCGTCGAGCACGTCGTGGAAGCGGCCGTCCGCGGTCTCATGCGCCGCACAGGCGTCGAGCAGCGCCCGCGTCTCGGCCTGCCAGCGCTCCCGCACGGTCTCGGCGTCGACGCCGAGGTGGAGCGCACGCGCCATGCCGGCCGCGACCCAGCCGTTGCCGCTCGCCCAGAAGGCGTCGCGCGCGAAGGACCGGGAAGCCATGTCGAAGCGGTGGCGGTAGAGCCCCGTCTCGGCGTCCCACAGCTGCTCGCGATGCATGCGGTACTGCATATCGGCGGGCGCGAGGTCGCCGGACGCGACCAGTGCGGGAACCACCATGTAGACGGAGTCGGCCCAGACCTCGGCCGAGCCCTTGAGGTGGTGGAGCACGCCCCAGTCGTCGCGCGGCGAGTAGCGCAGGAGCCACCAGCGCTGGCGCTGCGCCGCATCGTGCTCGCCGACCGCGAGCGCGGCCTCGAGGAGGGAGCCGGAGTTGACCGCTCCCGCATCGTCCATCCCGCCGAGCTGGCCGTCGGCGTCCTGCCGTGCGATCGCGTCGCGCACGAGCAGGCGCGCAAGGTCGAGGTCGCCGGAGTCGAGCGCGGCATGACTCGCGACGCCCTGCTCCCAGGCGAAGCGCTGCATCGACAGCAGGGCGCGCCATAGCGACGCGGTGTCGGCGCCGGACCCGGGAAGGGCGGTGCTCACTCCTCGACGTCGCGGCCCGACAGGACCGAGACGAGGCGGCCGCAGCGCGATGTGATCTCGGTCCACGGGCAGTCGAACTCGAGGACCGCGGCCGTGGCGGTCGGCAGGCCGTGGGCGACCCGCTGAAGCGCGGTCTTGTCCGAGCCCGCGCCCGCGAGGTGCGCGGCGGCGGCGGACGACGTGGGCTCGTGGCCGACGACCACAACCGTCTCCGCGTCTCCAGCGTCGCGCAGGACCTCGAGGAGGCCGGCGACGTGGGTCTCGTAGAGCTCGTCGTCGAGGCGCGTCTCGCACTCGCCGAGCGCGGTCGACATGAGCTTCCAGGTCTGCTGCGTGCGGACCGCGGGCGACACGAGCGCGAGCTGGGGCTCCAGCCCCGCCTCGGCGATCACCTGGCCGAGCCGGGTGGAGGCCTTGCGACCGATGAGCTCGAGAGCGCGGTCGGTGTCCTGGAGACCGGCCGCGGGGGCCTCGGCCTTGGCGTGGCGGGCGAGGATCAGCGTAGGCACGGTGTCACTGTCCCATAGCGTGCACGCCGCCGTCCACGTGGATCATCTCGCCGGTCGTGGCCGGGAACCAGTCCGAGAGCAGGGCCGTCACGGTGCGCGCGGTGGGCACGGTGTCCTCGGAGTCCCAGCCGAGCGGGGCACGCGCTGACCAGCCGCCCTCCATCTGGTCGAAGCCGGGGATGTGACGCGCGGCGGTGGTCTTGAGCGGTCCGGCCGAGACCACGTTGCAGCGGATCCCCTGCGGGCCGAGGTCGCGCGCGACGTACCGGTTGACGGCCTCGAAGGCGGCCTTGGCGACGCCCATCCAGTCGTAGACCGGCCACGCGTAGCGACCGTCGAACGTGAGGCCCACGATCGAGCCGCCGTTCTCCATCAGCTGCGCGGTCGCCTGCGCGAGCGCCTTGAGCGAGTAGGCGGAGATGTGGATCGCGGTCGACACGTCCTCCCACTCACCCGCCATGAAGTTGCCGCCCATGACGGACTGCGGCGCGAAGCCGATGGAGTGCACCACGCCGTCGAGCGTCGGGACGTGCTCGCGGACCTTGTCGGCGAGCGACGCGAGGTGCTCGGGGTCGGTCACGTCGAGCTCGACCACCTTCGCCTCGACGGGGAGGCGGCGGCCCATGGCCTGCGTGATCTTGAGCGAACGGCCCACGCCCGTGAGGACGACGGTCGCGCCCTGCTCCTGGCACAGCCGCGCCACCTCGAACGCGATCGAGCCCTCGGTGAGGACGCCTGTGACGAGGATGTTCTTGCCTTCGAGAATGCCCATAGCTGCTCCTAGCGGATGAAGGGTGTCAGTGGCCCATGCCGAGGCCGCCGTCGACGGGCAGCACCGCGCCCGTGACGTAGCCCGCGGCGTCGGAGCCCAGGTAGACGGCGGCGGCGGCGACCTCGGCGGTGGCGCCGAAGCGCTTCGCGGGGATGGTCGCCGAGTACTGCTTGACGGTGTCGTCGGGCAGCTCCGCGGTCATGTCCGTGGTGATGAAGCCCGGCGCGATGACGTTGGCGGTGATGCCGCGCGCGCCGACCTCGCGGGTGATCGAGCGTGCCATGCCGACGAGGGCGGACTTGGACGACGAATAGTTGACCTGACCCGGGTTGCCCATGAGGCCCACGACGGAGCCGATGAGGACGATGCGCCCGTACTTCTCGCGCATCATCGAGTTGACCGCGCGACGCACGCAGCGGAACGTGCCGGTGAGGTTGACGTCGATGACGTTCTCGAAGTCCTCGTCGCTCATGCGCATGAGCAGGCCGTCCTTGGTGATGCCGGCGTTGGCGACGAGCACGCGCACCCTGCCGTGCTGAGCCTCGAGCTCGTCGAAGGCGGCGTTGACGGCGTCCGTGTCGGTGATGTCCGCGATCGCGCCGGTCACTCCTGCGGGGAGGTCGCCTCCGCGGTAGATCGTGGACACGGTGTCGCCGTTGGCCACGAAGGCCTCGGCGATGGCACGGCCGATGCCGCGCGCGGCACCGGTGACGAGGACGTGGCGGGGGGTCATGGGGGCCACGCTAGCGGAGGCCGAGTCCGAAGCGCGAAAGCGCGACCACTAGCATCGTCGGGTGACCTCGCCCTCCGCCGCCTCGCGCGTCCTGCGCGTGGTCGCGATCGTCCTGGTCGCGCTGGTGATGTCCGCCGTCGCGGTGCGTGCGGGGTTCTGGCAGCACGGCCGGCACGTGGTGCGGGCGGACGCGATCGCGCTCTACGAGGCGAACGCCGAGGCCTCCCCGGTGCCGCTGGCCGCGGCGGTGCCCGAGGGCGAGCCGGTCGGCGATGCCGAATGGTCGCGCGCGACCGTCGAGGGCCGGTTCGAGCAGGGCTCCACCACGCTGCTGCGCAACCGCCCGGTCGACCGCGAGCGCACCTGGCACATCCTGGCCTGGTTCGACACCGACGACGGTCGCTCGCTCATGGTGGACGCGGGCTGGGTGCCCATCCCCGACAGCGGCGACCCGGCCGACGTGGTGCCGGAGCTCCCGTCCGGCGACGTGACGCTCACCGTGGTGCTGCGTGCGGCCGAGCCCGACGACGGCAAGCGCGACGACGGCGCGTCCCGCATCACCCCGGCCCAGATGCCCGAGCCGTCCGCGGCTCCGATCGACGGCTACGGCATGGTGCGCGAGATCTGCGACGCCTCGGGCTGCGTCGAGGCGCTCGGGTCACCGGTGCCGCTCCCCCACCTCTCGCTGGGCTCGCACCTCGCGTATACGTGGCAGTGGTTCGGCTTCGCCGTGATCGCACCCATCGGCGGGGTGCTGCTCGCGCGCCGCGACTGGCAGCTCACCGGCGAGGCCGGGGACGATGCGCCCGCCCCGACCCGCGCATCGTCCCCGCCGAAGGCGCCGCGGCGTCGCCGCCAGCCCTCGGACGAGGAGATCGAGGACGCGCTCTAGGTCGCCCGGCGCTCGATCAGGGCGTCGACGAGCGTGGCGAGCTGCGGCAGGCCGCCGGAGCGCTCCATGCTCGAGGCGACCCGGCCTGCGGCCTCCCGGTAGCGCGGATCCTCGAGCACCGCGAGCACCGCCTTGCGGACCGCGGCGGGCGACGGGTTCTCCCCCTTGACTCGCAGGCCCACGCCCGACCACGCCACGCGCGCGGCGACCTCGGGCTTGTCCTCCTGACCACCGCTCGTCACGATCGGCAGGCCGTGCTTGAGC
Source organism: Demequina iriomotensis (assembly GCF_000971395.1). GTDB lineage: Bacteria > Actinomycetota > Actinomycetes > Actinomycetales > Demequinaceae > Demequina > Demequina iriomotensis. The sequence goes on from NZ_BBME01000017.1 coordinate 125,318, forward strand.
GCGTACTGCACGCCGCCGTAGCCGCCGTTGGTGACATAGACGTCCGTCAGCGGTAGGAGGTCGTCATAGGGCAGGAACTCCGCCGCGCGTGCGTTCGCCGGAAGAGGCGGGAGGGTGTCGACGGGCCGGCCGCCGGTGGAGACGACCACGAGCACGTCCTCGTGGGCGAGCCCCTCGAGCGCCGGCCGGATGATCTGGCGGTAGTCCTTGTTGGCGATGGTGCCCTGCGTCACGTGCACGACGGGCCGTGAGCCGTCCAGGTCGGTCCACCACTCCGGCAGCGGCGCCGCCGAGCCGCTCGCGGAGATCGGCCCGGTGAAATGGAGCGTCGCGGGCGCATCGGAGCGGGGGTACTCAAACTCCTCGACCGTGAACTGGGCGATCGCCTCGGCGTGGCGCATCCAGTCCATGACCGCGAACGGCATGGCGCCGCCGTGAACGTCGCGGTACTGCTCCGCGGCGAGGGCGTCCGCGCGGTCCAGCACCAGTCGGCCGACGAGCATCGCGAGCACGGCGTTCCGCATCCGGCCGATGGGGCCTGGGAAGGGCGGAAGGCCCATGCCGACGGGCGCGGTGTCGCGGCTCGAGAGCGTGAGCGGGAGGATCCCGCACACGATCACCGGGGGCCGCGTCGCTGCGCCCTGGCCGAGCAGCAGCGCCCCACCCGCATAGGCCGGGTCGAGCAGCGCCGCGTCAGCGGGCTCGCGCGCGTGGGCCGCCGCCAGCGCGGCATGCTGCGCCCGCGCGGGACCGATGAAGATGTGCTCGATATCGAAGGCGACAGCCTTGGATCCCTTGAGCGACGCGCGCTCCGGGAAGGTCTGGTTCCAGTCCTGGCGGTCGTCGAAGTCGATCTCGGTCGGCAGCGGCACGAGCTCGGCGCCGGTCGCCTCGACCTTCGCGGCGAAGCGGGAGCCCGTGATGACACGGACGCGGTCGCCGCGCTCCACCAGGTGCGCGGCGACCGTGAGCAAAGGCACCACGTGCCCGTGGATCGGCGTGCTGGCGATGAGGATCGAAGCCATGGGGACCGCCTCTCAGGAGCCGCCCTCCGGCCGCTCGTCCTACGACGGAGCATCCGCCGACGGCGCCCCCGCGTCAACGAGGCAACGCGACGACCCAGGAATCCGTCACGCGAGCGAGATGAGCTCCCGGTACGACTCGTTGTAGAGGTCCTCAACCGCGTCCGGCAGGAGCAGCACGCGTTCGGGCTCGAGCGCCTCCACCGCGCCCTCGTCGTGCGTCACCAGCACCACGGCGCCCTCGTAGGTGCGCAGCGCGCGGAGGATCTCGGCGCGCGAGGCCGGGTCGAGGTTGTTGGTCGGCTCGTCGAGCAGGAGCACGTTGGCTTGCGAGACGACCAGCGTCGCGAGCGCCAGACGGGTCTTCTCCCCGCCCGAGAGCACCTTGGCGGGCTTGTGCGCATCGTCGCCGATGAAGAGGAACGAGCCGAGCACGTTGCGCACGGCGGTGTCGTCGAGGTCCGGCGCCGCGTGGCGCAGGTTCTCGAGGACGGTGGCGTTCATATCGAGCGTGTCGTGCTCCTGGGCGTAGTAGCCGAGCTTGAGGCCATGGCCGGGCTGCACCTCACCGGTGTCGGGGTCCTCGACGCCGCTGAGAAGTCGCAGGAGCGTCGTCTTGCCGGCGCCGTTGAGACCCAGCACCACCACGCGCGAGCCGCGGTCGATCGCGAGCTCGACGTCGGTGAACACCTCGAGCGAGCCGTAGGACTTGGACAGCTCGGCCGCCCGCAGCGGCGTCTTGCCGCACGCGGCAGGAGTCGGGAAGCGCAGCGCCGCGACGCGGTCTTGCACGCGCTCCCCCTCCACGCCCTCGAGCATGCGCTCGGCACGCTTCGCCATGTTCTGCGCGGCGACGGCCTTGGTGGCGGTCGCCTTCATCTTGTTGGCCTGCGCCATGAGGGCGGCGGCCTTCTTCTCGGCGTTGTCACGCTCGCGGCGGCGGCGCTTCTCGTCCGTCTCGCGCTGGCGGAGGTACAGGTCCCAGCCGAGCGCGTACTGGTCGAGCTCGCCGCGGTTGGCGTCGAGGTGGAAGACGCGTGTGACGGAGGCGCGCAGCAGCTCGACATCGTGGGAGATGACCACGAGGCCGCCGGGGAAGTTCGCGAGGAAGCCGCGCAGCCACACGATGGAGTCGGCGTCGAGGTGGTTGGTCGGCTCGTCGAGCAGCAGCGTCTCCGCGTCGGAGAACAGGATGCGCGCGAGCTCGACGCGGCGGCGCTGACCGCCGGACAGCGTGCCGAGCGGCTGGCCCAGGATGCGCTCGTCCAGCCCGAGGTTCGCGGCGATGCGCTGCGCCTCGGACTCGGCGGCGTACCCGCCGGCGGCGCGGAAGCGCTCCTCGAGGCGGGGGTAGGCGTTCATCGCCTTCTCCATCACCGCGGTGTCGGGGCTCGCCATGCCCTCCTCCGCCTCGCGCAGCTTCTGCATGAGCCCGGCGAGGTCGCGCACGGACAGGATGCGGTCGAGCGCGCGCTGCGTGGGCTCGCCCTCGCGCGGGTCCTGAGGAAGGTAGCCGATGCTGCCCTTGTGGGTGACCTGCCCGCCCGTGGGCTGACCCTCGCCCGCGAGGAGGCGCGTCATCGTGGTCTTGCCTGCACCGTTGCGGCCCACCAGGCCCACCCGGTCGCCGGGGCCGATCTGGAAGCTCGTCGGGTGCAGCAGCACTCGGGCGCCGATGCGCACCTCGAGATCCTTGGCGATGATCACACGTTCTCCTTGCCGGCGGGGTGGCCGATGTTGTGGCGTCCCTACAACGTTTCTGCACCCGTACGAGAACCCGGCCAGGGGGACATGCGGCGCGGATAGGGTGACCGCGTCCATTATCCCAGGGGGTCCCCATGGCTCAGCACCGCGCTCTCACCGGCCAGTCCATCGCGCTCGTCGCCGTCTTCGCGGCCTTCATCGCCGCCGCGTCGCAGGTGAGCATCACCATCGGCGTCGTGCCGATCACCTTGCAGACGTTCGCGGTGGTGCTCGCCGCGCTCGTGCTCGGACCCTGGCGCGCGCTCGGCGCGGTGACGCTCTACCTCGTCATGGGCGCCGTCGGCGTGCCCGTCTTCGCGAATCACGTGGGTGGGCTCGCGATCCTCACGGGGCCGACGGGCGGGTTCCTCGTCGGGTTCCTGTCGGCCGCCGTCGTGGTGGGTGCTCTCGCGCAGCTGCTCGCCCGCACCGGACGGCTCGCCCGGCGCGGCGCCGCGACCGCGTGGCTCATCGGTGCCGGGCTCGTCTCGATCCCGGTGGTGTACGCCATCGGCGCGCCCTGGCTCGCCGTCCGGCTGGGCTGGCCGCTGCTCCCGCCCGAGACGTGCGCGGGCCTGTTCGACAAGGACTGCGTCTCCGGCCTCACGGTCGGCGTGGTGCCGTTCGTGCCGTTCGACATCATCAAGGTGATCGTGGCGGGCGTCGTCGCCGCGGCGATCCACCGCGCCTACCCCGGGCTCCTGGGCTCGGCCCGCCGGGCGACCGGCGCATCGTCCCGCGACGACGAGGACGAGGCGGCCCACGCCACCGCGTAGCCTTGACCGCATGATCGAGTTCAAGGACGCGGCCGTCGTCGCGCCCGATTCCGGCGTGCCGATCCTCGAGCCCACCACCCTGACGCTCACCGAGGACCGCATCAGCATCATCGGCGCCAACGGATCCGGGAAGTCGACCCTCGCACGCCTGATCAACGGATTGGTCCTCCCGGTGACGGGATCCGTCGAGGTCGACGGCCTGGACACCCAGAAGCAGGGCGCCCAGGTGCGACGCAAGGTCGGCTACCTGTTCACCGACGCATCGGCGCAGCTCATCATGCCGACCGCGGTGGAGGACGTCGCGCTGTCGCTGCGCCGCGTCATCAAGAACCGCAAGGAGCGGGACGATGCGGCGCTCGCCGCCCTGCGTGAGATCGGCCTCGCGTCCAAGGCCGATGTCTCCGTGAACGCGTTGTCGGGCGGTCAGCGCCAGCTGCTCGCGCTCGCGGGGGTGCTCGCCTGCACGCCGTCCATCGTGGTGGCCGACGAGCCGACCACCCTGCTCGACCTGCGCTGGCGAGCGCACGTGGGCGCGCTCCTGCGCTCGCTGCCCCTCCAGGTCATCGAGGTGACGCACGACCTCGACTCGGCGGCACGCGCCGAGCGCACGCTCGTGGTCGACCTCGGGCGCGTGGTCTTCGACGGCGACCCCAAAGAGGCGGTGCAGCTCTACCGCGACCTCATGTTCGGTCGCGCCTCGCAGGGCGCCACGGCGTGATCACCCTCCTCGGCATCTACCGGCCGGCGCGCACCCCGCTGCACCTCGCGCCCGCGTGGCTGAAGATGCTGATGCTGCTGGGCATCTCGATCCTCAGCCTCGCGACCTCGGACCCGGTCACCAGCCTCGGCCTGCTCGCGGCATGCCTGCTGCTGCTCGCGTCGACGCGACCGCCGCTCAAGGCGACCCTCAAGGGGATGGCGTTCATCGCCGCGCTCGCGATCATGGCCGCGGGCTTCCAGGTCTGGCTGGGCGACTACGTGCGCGCGCTCGACCTCGCGGGAGACCTCATCGCGATCTCGGCGCTCGCGCTCGCGGTGACGTCCTCGACCTCGATGGCGCAGATGATGGACCTGGTGGTGCGCCTCGCGGCTCCCCTGCGGTGGATCCTGCCTCCCGAGACGCTCGGCCTGCTCGTCGCGCTGACGCTTCGCGCGATCCCCGAGGCCGCGCAGATCCTCACGGAGGCGCGCGTGGCCGCCCGGGCCCGCGGTCTCGAGCGCGACCCGCGCGCGATCCTCATCCCCTCCGGCGCCCGCACGGTCGGCTTCGCGTTGCAGCTGGGTCAGGCGCTGCACGCGCGCGGCATCGCGGAGCACGGGCGCTCCGCGCGCGCGGCGGACCGCGAGGATCGTGCCCGCGCGGACGAGGCCCACGCTCCCCTGCTCGCCGAGCCCCCGGTACGCGAGGCGCCCACCGGCGAGACTCCCGAGGTGCCCGAGCCGAACCGCCGCGGACGGCGCGAGCGGCGCCGCTGACGCACCCTGGGGATAACTGTCGGCTTTGTCGGGTTCGTTGTCGGTGGTGGGTGGTGGACTGGTTCCATGGCCCCGGAGCTGGTTCTCGATCCCGTTGACGCGCTTCGTGTGCGTGTCGAGGCGGCGGATGGGCTGGCGGATTGGGATGCGGTCGCGCTGATGCGGGAGGCGGTCGCTCGGCGGCGGTCGACGGACCTGGTGGTGGCGCGGATGGCCGCACAGCTCGCGGCGCGGTGCGGGCCGGGGCGGGCTGGTCTGGCGAGCCGGCACGGCTTCGCGGGGATCGATCAGCTGATCGCCGCGGAGACCGGCGGCACGGTCGCCGAGGCGGAGCGGCTGCGGATCATGGGCACCGCCCTGTATGGAGGCCCGGACGATGCGCCCGGTGGCGCGACGGTGCTGCCGCACCTGGCGTGCGAGGCGAGGGAGGGTCGCCTCAGCGTGGACAAGTTCGTGCTGTTGCGTGAGGTGCTGATGAGGCATCCCGACGCGCGTGAGATGGACGGCCTGGTGGTGGACGATGCGGTGCGCGCCACCGCGCTGGGTCGCCTCCCGTTGGCGCGGGTGGAGACGATGGCGGTCGACAAGGCCGTCATCTCGCCGCTGAGGACGGTCCGCTCGCTGGTGGCGCAGCTGCACGCGGGGCTGACGCCGCCGTCGACCGGCGAGGAGGAGTACGAGGAGCTGTACCTGGCACGACAGGCGACGGTGCGCGAGGAGGCCAACGGGATGGTCAGACTCGTCGCGATCCTGGATCCGCTGACGGCAGCGCCGCTGATGGCCGCGCTGGACGGCTACCTGAAGAAGCAGTTCCGGGCCTACCGTGACGGCGACGGCGGCGCGGTTGCACCCACCCCGGGTCAGATGCGCGCCGACGGGCTGGGCTGGCTGGGACGGCACGCCACCGGCTGCCGTGAGCCCCACGACGCGGTCAAGACCACCGTCACCATCCGCATCTGCCTCGACGACCTCAAGACGGGCCACGGCTACGGCGAGATCGACGGGATCCGGCGTCCGCTGCCGGGGCGCCTGCTGGGCTGGTACGCCGCGGACGCGGAGGTCATCCCCACCGTGTTGGGCACTCGCGGCGAGGTCCTCGACCACGGCCACGCGGAGCGTCTGTACACCCCCGCCCAACGCAGAGCGATCGCGCAGCGCGACCGCGGCTGCGCCTGGTGCGGCGCCCCGCCGAGCCACTGCGACGTCCACCACATCCGCCACTGGGTCCACGGCGGCCCGACCGACCTCGACAACGGCATCATGCTCTGCGTCGCCTGCCACCACTGGATCCACCGCGACCAATGGGCCATCAGACTCCGCCACGGCAGCCCCGAGTTCATCCCCCCGGCAGCCATCGACCCGCACCAGCAACCCCGCCCGGGATACCAGGCACGCATCAGACCCACCCACGCCGAACTCACCGCAGCCAGCCGCGCCGGACCACCATGACACGGCGCCGCGGGCGCGGCCGATGGCCCCTAGCCTCCGTCGAGGAGCTCCACCAGCGTGACCGTCGTGGTCCAGCTGCGGATGGTCATGTCCGCGTAGAAGGGCGTGGACATCACCTTGTTCATCCGGCTCTTGGTGCGCTGCGCGCTGAGCCGGCGGAAGTAGACCATCCCTCTCCCCGGCCAGCCCGCGTCGACCCCCTCTCGCAGCCCGAAGGCCCCGAAGGCCTCCGAGGCGTCGACGCCGGCCCGCAGGAACGCGACGTCCGAGTGGTAGAGATGAGGCTCGGTGCCGAACCCGGCCGGGGCATCGTCCACCGCGGCGCGCATGCGCGCCTGGGCGACCCCGACCACCACCGTGTCCACCTCGAACTCCTCGCGGAGCACGCCCTCCACCAGCGCCTCGACTCCGGGCTCGTCGAGGTCGGGGGTATCGAGCAGCACGTTGCCCGAGGCGATGTAGGTACGGGAGGCGACGCCCCGCGAACCCAGCTTCTCGCGCAGCCGCGCCATGGAGACCGGGTTCTTGCCGCCGACGTTGATGCCGCGGATCAGCGCGACGTGGCTAGCCACGCGGCAGCACCGTCAGCACGCGCTCGACGTGCAGCCGGAACTCCTCCATGTAGGCGGCGAGGAAGGCGGCCGTGCTCTCCATGGTGACGTCTCCGTCCTCGGTGATGAGGCCCGGTGTGAAGTGGATGTACGCCTCGGGCGCGGTCATCTGGCGCGCGTTGCAGAAGCTGAGGACCCCGCGGAGGCTCTGCTGGCTCACCGCCGTGCCGATGCCGCCGATCGAGGCGCCGATGACCGCCGCCGGCACGTGATCGAACGAGTTCTGTCCCCACGGCCGGGACGCCCAGTCGATGGCGTTCTTGAGCGCGCCGGGGATCGAGCGGTTGTACTCGGGCGTGACGAACAGCAGCGCCTGCGAGGCCGCGATCGCGTCCTTGAGAGCGACCGCCGACGGCGGGAAGTCCGCGTCATAGTCGGGGCTGTACAGCGGGAGGTCGCCGATGGGGATCTCGGTGAACTCGAGGTCCTCCGGGGCGAGCCGGATCAGCGCCTTGCTCAGCAGGCGGTTGATCGAGCGTGAGGACAGGCTGCCGACGAAGTATCCGACCTTGTAGACCATGGATGACGCTCCGGGGATCACGGGTGACGGGCCTCGTTCATCGTCACACCTGCGCGCGCGACCCGCAACGGCGATACCGCCCGCATCACGACCGTAGCCAAGCGCGCGAACGCGATCTAGCCTGACCGCTGTGGCGATCAACGAGCTGGGCAACTACCTACGTGCACGTCGGCACGCCGTGCGCCCGGAGGACGTCGACCTCCCCACCGACACCGGGCGCCGCGTCGACGGCCTGCGCCGCGAGGAGGTCGCGCAGCTCGCGATGATCAGCCCCGAGTACTACCTGCGTCTCGAGCAGGGCCGCGACACGCATCCGTCGGACCAGGTGCTGCGGGGCCTCGCCGCGGCGCTCGGACTCGACGAGGCCGCCGCAGCGTACATGCGTCGCGTCGCCGATCCGCCGCCGCTGCGCTCCTTCACCCCGCTCCCCGGCTCGCTCGACGACTCTGTCTTCGAGTTCCTCGACGGTTTCGAGGACACCGCCGCCTACGTCATCAACGCCTGCCAGGACGTCATGGCCGTCAACGAGCGCGCGAGCCGCGTGTTCACGTTCGGGACGGTCGGCTCCAACATGTTCGACACGCTCTTCTCCGACGCCGCGCGCGCGAACCTGCCGCACTGGGACGACCACGTCGCGCTCGGGATCTCGGCCCTCCGCGAGCGAAGCGACCCCGACGACCCGCGGCTTCACGAGCTGGTCGGGCGGCTCCTGGTGACGGAGCCCGAGTTCGCGCGGCTCTGGGCCCGGCACGACGTCACGGTCCAGTCGAGCGGCGTGGGCACCGCGTGGGTCGCCGCGCTCGGCATGCTCCTCACGCTGCGCTGGCAGAGCATGTCGGTGCCGGGCGACGGCGGTCTCACGTTGGTCGCGCACTACGCCGACCCCGGAACGCCGGAGGCGGAGGCGCTGCGGTCACTCGGAGAGTGATGCCGGGCGAGTGATGCCGAGCGAGCGAGCTGGGTGGGTGCGGAAGGGTCCTCCTTGCCCGCGCGCGCCCGCTCTAGGCTCGGCGCATGGTGCCGATCGATGCGCTGCTCGCCGAGTTCGTCGGGTCGCTTCCCGCCACCCCCGCCGCGGTGGTGGACGACCGTTGGGACGTGGTCGCCTCCAACGCCGTCGCCCGAGCGGTATCGCCGCACTTCACCGTCGGTCGCAACCTTGCCGAGGCGACGTTCCTCGCGGAGAGCGCCCGCCGGACCCTGCCGGAGTGGGGGCAGGTCGCCGACCGCATGGCGGGGCTGCTCGCGCATCCCCTCTCCCCGTCGGAGGCCGCGGTATCGGGCGCGGACATGCTCCGAGATGAGCTCGCGCGCCGCGGCGTCGAGATCGGCGCGGCACCCCCGGACCTCCCGGCGACGGGGCACGCGCTCACCGTCACGATGGAGCATCCCGTGGTCGGCCGGATGGTGCTCACCTACGAGCTGCTGCGTGTCACCGGCGGCGACCAGACGGTGATCCTCGCCCACGCGGAGCGCGGGACCGTCTCGGAGGAGAGGCTGCTGATGCTCGCGCGGCAGGACGATCCCCTGGAGCGCTGACCCGCAGGCCAACATGGGTGCGCCACGGCCATGTCCAGGTGAGCGCTGTGCTCGTACGCTGACCGCATGGAGAAGGCGGGCCCGCTCGCGCAGTTCCTGCGCGCACGGCGGGCGATGGTGCAGCCGGAGGCTGTCGCGCTCACGCGCGGCTCCTCGGCGCGCCGCGTCGACGGCCTGCGTCGCGAGGAGGTGGCCCTGCTCGCGGGGATCAGCACCGACTACTACCTCAAGCTCGAGCAGGGCCGCGAGCTCCACCCCTCATCGACCGTCCTCGACGGCATCGGCCGTGCGCTGGCGCTGGATGCTCCGCTCCTGCTCCACCTGCATCGCCTCGCGCGGCCCCCGCTCACACCCATGGCACCGCCCGACGGCACGGTGAGCCCCACGCTCCTCGGTCTGCTCGACTCGATGCCGTCCATCCCCGCTCAGGTGCTCAACCGCTACCTCGACATCCTGTTCGTCAATCCGCTCGCCGAGCGGATCAGCCCCGCCTTCCGCGCGGGCGGCAACCTCGTGAAGCTGGTCTACCGTCCCGAGGCGCCCCGGGACGCCGGCTGGCGCGTCGACGCGCGTCGCGCGGCCGCCTACCTGCGCGCCTCCGTCGACCCGTACGACGACGGGCCCGAGATCACGCACCTCCTCGCGGACCTCCGGAAGCTCGAACCCGACTTCGAGTCGATCTGGGAGCTGCACGAGTCCGCCGTGCCCGCGGGCGCGCCGACCTTCTTCCACCACCCCGAGGTGGGCGTCATGGAGCTGCGTTACCAGGTCTTCGACCTGCCGGCCACGGACGGGCAGTCGCTCGGCATGTACGTGCCCGCCCCCGGCAGCCCCTCCGCAGAGCGTCTCCAGCTCCTGTCGCAGCTGACGTACGAGCGCTCACGCGAGGGTGACCGTGCCGCACCTAGGAAGGCCGGGGGCACGACGGCGGCCTGAGGTGCTTCCTAGCATCGGCGGCATGGACCTCGGACTGCAGGGCAAGACCGCGATCGTCACCGGCGCGGGCAAGGGCATCGGGCTGGCCATCGCGGCCGCACTCGTGGCGGAAGGCGTTCACGTCATCGCCGCGTCCCGCTCCCGGACCGCGGAGATCGACGCGCTCGGCGAGACGGCGACGTTCATCCAGGCCGATCTCACGGACCCCGACACCCCGGCCGCACTGGTCGCGGCCGCGGAGGACGCCGGCGGGCTCGACATCCTGGTCAACAACGTCGGCGCCGTGACCCTGCGCGGCGACGGCTTCACCGCGATCGACGACGAGGCGTGGCGGCGGACCTTCGACGTGTGCTTCTTCTCGATGCTGAGGATGACGCGCGCGGCGATCCCCGCGCTCATCGCCCGCGGCGGCGGGAACGTCGTCACGGTCGGCTCCGTCAACGCCTTCCTCCCCGACCCGGGCGTGGTCGACTACTCGGCCGCGAAGGCGGCGGTGTGGAACCTCTCCAAGGCGCTGTCGAAGGAGTACGGGCCCCAGAACCTCCGCTTCAACAGCATCAGCCCCGGCCCCGTCGCGACCGACCTGTGGCTGGGCGAGCACGGCGTCGCGGCCACCGCGGCCGCACAGATGGGCGTGGACGTCGCGACCGCACGCGAGGCGGTCGTCGCCCACCAGGGCGGCTTCTCGACCGGGCGGTTCACGCAGCCGTCCGAGGTCGCCGACCTTGTCCTCCTGCTCGCCAGCGGACGCGCCGGCAACGTCACCGGCGCCGACGTCCTCATCGACGGCGGGCTGATCAAGACCCTCTGATCCCCCTACGACACCCTCACCCCGAAGGAGCACCGCTCATGTCCCCGACCGACGTCGTCTTCATCCATGGCCTGTGGATCCACGCCACGGCGTGGCAACCCTGGCAGGAGCTGTTCGCGCAACACGGCTACACCTCCATCGCGCCGGGCTGGCCCGGCGACAAGGACACCGTCGCGAAGACCCGCGAGGATCCCAGCGCACTCGACGGGGTGGGGATCGCGCAGATCGTCGACCACTACGCCGACGTGATCGGCGGACTGGACGGCACGCCGATCGCGGTGGGGCATTCGTTCGGCGGCCTGGTCGCCCAGGAGCTGCTCGCCCGGGACCTGGTCCGCGGCGCGGTCGCGATCGACCCGGCACCGATCAAGGGCGTCACGGCCCTGCCGTTCTCCCAGCTCAAGTCCGGGTTCCCCGTGCTCAAGAACCCCGCCAACAAGAACCGCACCGTCGCGCTCACCCCGAAGGAGTTCCACTACGCCTTCGGCAACGCCATCTCGGAGGAGGAGTGCAACGCGATCTTCGACACGTTCGTCATCCCCGGTCCCGGGCGTCCGCTGTTCGAGGACGCGACCGCGGCGTTCGTCAGGCGCTCCCCCGCGGCCGTCGACACGCACCACGCCGTCCGTGGACCGCTGCTGCTGACGTCGGGCACCGAGGACCACGTGGTACCTGCCGTGGTGACCAAGCAGGTCCTGAAGCTCTACGCGGACAACAGCGCGTCGACCACCGAGTATCACGAGTACGAGGGGCGCGGGCACTCCCTCACGCTCGACTACGGGTGGAAGGACGTCGCGGAGGACGTCCTCGCGTGGCTGCGCGAGCAGGGCCTCACGCCGAGCGCGACCGCCGCCGGCGCCGACGCCACGCGCTGACGGGACGCCGCATCGTCCCCGAGAACGCCGAGAGCCCCCTTCCCGCAAGGGAAGGGGGCTCTCGTGCGCCAGACGATGCGTCTCAGACGTTGAAGCCGAGCGCGCGAAGCTGCTCGCGGCCGTCGTCCGTGATCTTGTCGGGGCCCCACGGCGGCATCCACACCCAGTTGATGCGGAAGCCGTCGACCAGACCTGCAAGCGCCTGGCCCGCCTGGTCCTCGATGACGTCGGTCAGCGGGCAGGCCGCGGACGTGAGCGTCATGTCGATGACGGCGTGGCGGTTCTCGTCGAGCATCACGCCGTAGACCAGGCCGAGGTCGACGACGTTGATGCCGAGCTCGGGGTCGATGACGTCGCGGAGCGCCTCCTCGACGTCGGCGGCGTTAGCCGGAGTGGTGGTCTCGGTCATGCCTGTCCTCCTTCCACGGCGGCGGACGATGCGCCGCGCGCCTGGATCAGCGCGTCCTGCAGGGCCATCCAGCCCAGGAGCGCGCACTTGATGCGTGCAGGATACTTGCCCACCCCGACGAAGGCGGTCGCGTCGCCGAGCAGGTCCTCGCGCTCCTCGTCGAGGTGCTCGCCCTTCGCCTGCATGAGCGCGCGGAACGCCTCGAAGGTCTCGTCGGCGGTGTCGAGCGACTCCCCCTCGAGCAGCTCCGCGAGCACCGAGATGGACGCCTGAGAGATCGAGCAGCCCTGACCCTCCCACGCGATCCGCGCGAGGGTGTCGCCCTCGACGCCGACGCGCAGCGTGACCTCGTCGCCGCAGGTGGTGTTCACCTGGTGCGACTCGCCGCGGTGCGGGAGGTCGATCTCGACCAGGCCACGGCCGTGGCCCTCGCGGGCGTGGTCCATGATGACCTGCTGGTACATGGCCTCGAGGCTCATACGGCAACTCCGAAGAACTCGCGGACGCCGGCCAACGCCTCGATGAAGGCGTGGGCGTCGTCCTCGGTGGTGTAGACGTGCGCGGAGGCACGGGTGGATCCCGTCACCCCCAGGCGACGATGCAGGGGCTGGGCGCAGTGGTGGCCGACGCGCACCGTGATGCCGCGATCGTCGAGGACCTGGCCCACATCGTGCGCGTGGACCCCGTCGACGACCACGGCGGCGAGGCCGAGCACATCGATCGCGCCCGGGTCGCCCACGGTGCCGAGCAGACGCACCCCCGGCATCTCGGACGCGCCCTCGCGCAGGATCTGCGCGATGCGGGCCTCGTGCCGGGCGACGTTCTCCATCCCGAGGTCCATGAGGTACCGGGCCGCGGCTCCCATGCCGACCGCCTGCGCGACCGGCTGGGTGCCGGGCTCGAAGCGCTGCGGCGCGTCGAGCCACGTGGTGGTCTCCATGGTGACGACCTTGATGGCGCTGCCGCCGAACTGCGACGGAGGCAGCGCGTCGAGGAGGTCCTTGCGACCCCACAGCGCACCGATGCCGGTGGGTCCGAGCATCTTGTGCCCGGAGAACGCCATGAGGTCCACGCCGAGCTCCGCGACGTTCACGGGCAGGTGCGGGACCGACTGGCAGCCGTCCAGCACCGTGAGCGCGCCGACCTCGCGGGCACGATGCACGAAGGACTCGACGTCGGTGACGGCTCCCGTGACGTTGCTGGCGTGGCTGAACGCCACCACCCGGGTGTTCTCCGTGATGACCGACTCGATCGCCTCGTACCGTAGCGTGCCCGCATCGTCCACGGGGACCCAGGCGAGCTCGGCGCCCGTGCGGGCGGCGAGCTGCTGCCACGGGATGAGGTTCGCGTGGTGCTCGAGCTCCGTGACCACGATGCGGTCGCCGGGGCCCAGGCGGAAGCGCTCGGCCTCGGCGCCGCCGGCGCCGAGCGACGCCTGCAGCATGCCGTTCGCCACGAGGTTGATCGCGGCGGTGGCGCCCGAGGTCCACACGACCTCGTCGGTGGACGCGCCGATCAGCTCGGCGACGTCCGCGCGCGCGTCCTCGAAGGCCTCGGTGGCCTCCTCCGCGAGGATGTGCGCGCCGCGGGCGACCGCACCGTTGTGCTCACGGTAGAAGCGATCCTCGGCCTCGAGCACGGCGAGCGGCTTCTGCGCCGTCGCACCCGAGTCGAGGTACACGAGCGACCTCCCGTTCCTCACCGTGCGGGCGAGGAGCGGGAAGTCGCCGTGCAGATCCGCGAGCATGCTCAGGCGTTCGCCACGTAGCGGTCGTAGCCCTCGGCCTCGAGACGCTCGGCGAGCTCGGGGCCGCCCTGCTCGGCCACGCGACCGTTGACGAACACGTGGACGAAGTCGGGCTTGATGTAGTTGAGGATGCGCGTGTAGTGCGTGATGAGCATGACGCCCAGGCCGGTGCTCTCCTTGGCGCGGTTGACGCCCTCGGAGACGATGCGCAGCGCGTCGACGTCGAGGCCCGAGTCCGTCTCGTCGAGGATCGAGATCTTCGGCTGGAGCAGCTCCATCTGAAGGATCTCGTGGCGCTTCTTCTCACCGCCCGAGAAGCCCTCGTTGACGCCGCGCTCGCCGAACGCGGGGTCCATGCGGAGGTTGTCCATCGCGACGCGCACGTCCTTGACCCACGTGCGGAGCTTGGGGGCCTCGCCGTCGATCGCGGTCTTCGCGGTGCGGAGGAAGTTCGACACCGAGACGCCGGGGACCTCGACGGGGTACTGCATCGCGAGGAACAGGCCCGCCTTGGCGCGCTCGTCGACGCTCATCTCGAGGACGTCCTCGCCGTCGAGCGTGACCGAGCCCTCGGTGATCTGGTACTTCGGGTGGCCGGCGATCGAGTAGGCCAGGGTCGACTTGCCCGAGCCGTTGGGGCCCATGATGGCGTGCGTCTCGCCCGAGTTGATCGTCAGGTCGACGCCCTTGAGGATCTCCTTGGTGCCCTCGGGGGTCTCGACGGTGACGTGGAGGTTGCGGATCTCCAGGGTGCTCATGCGTTCTCCTTCTGGGAATTCTTGGGTGCGTCGACGTCGACGAGCACGCGCTCGCCGTCGACGCGGACGGGGTAGGTCGTGACGGGGCGGATGGCGGGGAGCTCGTCCGGCTCGCCCGTGCGGACGTCGAAGCGGGAGCCGTGGCCCCAGCACTCGACGAAGCACCCCTCGACGTCACCCTCGGAGAGGGAGACCTCTCCGTGGGTGCAGATGTCGTCGATCGCGTAGTAGTCGCCGTCGTCCGTGCGCACGATCGCCACGGGGATGTCGGCGCCGTTCGCGAGCGTCAGCTCGGCGAGCATGGCGGAGCCCGGCTTCAGGTCTCCGACCAGGCACGCGAGCTGCTCACTCATCGCCGAGCTCCTCCTCGACGTGCGCGATCTCGAGGTCGATCTGGCGCATGAGCGACTCCTCGACCGCCGGCACGCCGATCTCGTGGATGAGGTCTGCGAAGAAGCCACGCACCACGAGCTTGCGGGCCTGCTCCTCCGAGATGCCGCGCGAGCGCAGGTAGAACATCTGCTCCTCGTCGAAGCGGCCCGTCGCGGATGCGTGGCCCGCCCCCTCGATCTCGCCGGTCTCGATCTCGAGGTTCGGGACCGAGTCCGCGCGCGCACCGTCGGTGAGGACGAGGTTGCGGTTGAGCTCGTAGGTGTCGGTGCCCTCGGCCGCGGCGCGGATGAGGACGTCGCCGATCCACACGGAGCGCGCCGTCTTGCCGGCCAGCGCACCCTTGTAGGTGACACGCGACGTGCACTTCGGGACGGCATGGTCGACGAAGAGCTGGTGCTCCTGGTGCTGACCCGAGTCCGCGAAGTAGAGGCCGAACAGGTCCACGCTCGCGCCCTCGCCCGCGAAGGCCACCGACGTGTTGAGGCGCACGACCTTGCCGCCGAGCGTCACGACGGTGCCGCGCAGGCGGGCGTCGCGGCCCAGCTTGGCGAGCACCTCGCCGGCGTGCACGGCGTCCTCGTCCCACTGCTGGAGCAGCACGAGGTTGAGCCCGGCGTTGTCGGCGAGGTTCACGGAGACGAGCTCCGAGTAGTGCGCGGTGCCGGTGCGGCGGATCACCACGGTCGCCTCGGCGCTCTGACCGAGCTCGACGAGGATGTGGCCGCGCGCCTCGCCGCCCTTGCCCGTGAGGTCGATCGAGATGGGCTCGTCGACCACGGTGTTCGCCGCGACGGTGAGCGCCATCGGCGCGGCCGCGTGCTTGACCGCGACGGCCGAGGCACGGTCGCCGGGGGCGCGCACGGTGCGTGCCTGCGCATCGTCCGCCGTGAGCTGGGTGAGGGCGACGCCCTCGGGAAGGTCGCTCGCGCCCCACTCGAGGGTGCCCTCGACGGCCTCGTCGGCGAACAGCGTCCGGAGGTCGCGCACCGGCGAGAACCGCCAGTTCTCCTCGCGGCCCGTGGGCACCGGGAACGCGTCCACGTCGAAGGACGTGGGACGGTCGGCGCGGGACTTGTCGGGGATGATGCCGTGCGAGTGCGCGGCGTCAGCGGTGGCCTGGGTGTGATCGGTGACGGTCAACCGACGGATCCTTCCATCTGGAGCTCGATGAGGCGGTTCAGCTCGAGGGCGTACTCCATGGGGAGCTCGCGCGCGATGGGCTCGACGAAGCCACGCACGATCATCGCCATGGCCTCCGACTCCTCGAGACCGCGGGACATGAGGTAGAACAGCTGGTCCTCGGACACCTTCGAGACGGATGCCTCGTGGCCCATGTGGACGTCGTCCTCGCGGACGTCGACGTACGGGTAGGTGTCGGAACGGCTGATCTGGTCGACGAGCAGCGCATCGCACAGCACGTTCGACTTCGAGTTCTTGGCGCCCTCGAGGACCTGCACGAGGCCGCGGTACGAGGTACGACCGCCGCCACGGGCGACGGACTTCGAGATGATCGACGACGACGTGTTGGGGGCCGCGTGCACCATCTTGGCGCCGGCGTCCTGGTGCTGACCCTCACCCGCGAAGGCGATCGACAGCGTCTCGCCCTTGGCGTGCTCGCCGAGCATGAAGATCGCCGGGTACTTCATGGTGACCTTCGAGCCGATGTTGCCGTCGACCCACTCCATGGTGGCGCCCTCGGCCGCGGTCGCGCGCTTGGTGACGAGGTTGTACACGTTGTTCGACCAGTTCTGGATGGTCGTGTAGCGCACGCGGGCGTTCTTCTTCACGATGATCTCGACCACCGCGGAGTGCAGCGAGTCGCTCGAGTAGATCGGCGCGGTGCAGCCCTCGACGTAGTGCACGTACGAGCCCTCGTCCGCGATGATCAGCGTCCGCTCGAACTGGCCCATGTTTTCCGTGTTGATGCGGAAGTAGGCCTGCAGCGGGATCTCCACGTGGACGCCCGGCGGGACGTAGACGAACGAGCCGCCCGACCACACGGCGGTGTTGAGCGCCGCGAACTTGTTGTCGCCCACCGGGATGACGGTCCCGAAGTACTCCTCGAACAGCTCCGGGTGCTCCTTGAGGGCCGTGTCGGTGTCGAGGAAGATCACGCCCTGGGCCTCGAGGTCCTCGCGGATCTGGTGGTAGACCACCTCGGACTCGTACTGCGCGGCGACGCCGGCGACGAGTCGCTGCTTCTCCGCCTCGGGGATGCCGAGCTTGTCGTACGTCGCCTTGATGTCCTCGGGCAGCTCCTCCCACGAGGTCGCCTGCTTCTCCGTGGAGCGCACGAAGTACTTGATGTTGTCGAAGTCGATGCCGGTGAGGTCGGAGCCCCAGTTCGGGAGCGGCTTCTTGCCGAAGAGGTTCAGCCCCTTGAGGCGCAGGTTCAGCATCCACTCGGGCTCGTTCTTGAGCGCCGAGATCTCGCGGACGACGTCCTCGTTGAGGCCGCGCTTGGCAAGCGCGCCAGCCTCATCCGAGTCATGCCATCCGAACTGGTAGTTGCCGATCGAGGCGATGGCCTCGTCCTGCGTCATGGGCTCGGTCGGAGCACTCATGCTCATCCTTCCTTACGGGTGGGGGTGGCGAGCGGGATCGTGGTGGTGCAGACATGCGCGCCGCCCGCGAGGGTCGACAGCCGCTGCACGTGCACGTCGAGGACCCTCGAGAACGCGCGGGCCTCGGCCTCGCACCACTCGGGGGTCTTCTCCGCGATGGACTGGACGGGGCAATGCCCCTGGCACAGCTGGACGGTGATGCCGCCCGGGCCGGGACGCACCGAGGCCGCGAAGCCGCGCTCGCCGAGCGCGGCGGCGAGCTCCTCGACCTTGGTCGCCATGGGCGCATCGGGGTCGACGGCGCCGGAGACGGCGTCCTCGAGCTCCTTGGCCTTGGCCTCGACGAACGCCTCGAGCCCGCCCGCGCCGCGGAGGAACTCGACGGCGTCGACGGCGACGTCCTTGTAGGCGGTGGCGAGGGCGCGCTGGCCCTCGCCGGTGGCGACGAAGGAGCGGGCGGGACGGCCCCGGCCTCGGGCGTGCTGGCCGGGCGGCTCGTGATCGACGATGTGGCCCTCGTCCTCGAGCGCGGTGAGGTGGCGGCGGACTCCCGCCGGCGTCACGCCGAGCTCGGTGGCGAGCGCGGCCGCCGTGATGGGCCCCGCGGTCGCGATGAGGCTGAGCACACGATCGCGCGTGGTGTCGGTGTGCATCCGGTGGCCTCTCCTTCGTCCCGAGAGCGGGCACGCTGACGCGCTCGCTCCAATTAGGCAACATTTTGATTCATTAAAAAAAAGGGCGCAACCAAGGGTCGCCTTACCTTCCCGGCCCTGCCGGAGCGCGCTCCTCTGCGACCTTGACAACGCCCGTGGCGGCGGATCTGTGCCCGGGGGCCGGGAGCCTGCGACAACGTCGCTATCGCGCCCGCGCGCCTCCGGCCGAAGGGTCGACGGGCCGGGACGATCGCGCATCGTCCCGCCCTAGACTTGCCCGGTGAGCACCACCGAGCAGCACCCCGCCCGACCCGCCTCCCCCCTCCGCACGGCACCGCGACGCCTCGGCGACCTCATCGGGCGCCACACCCGCGGCCTCACGCTTGCGAACATCGCGGCCCAGGCGGGGATCATCGTCACGGGCGGCGCCGTGCGGCTCACCGGATCGGGGCTCGGCTGCTCGACGTGGCCGCAGTGCGAGCCCGGCAGCTTCACCCCCGTCTCCCACCCGGAGTCGGTGTTCCACCAGTCGATCGAGTTCGGCAACCGCACGCTGACCTTCGTGCTCCTCGTGGTCGCCGTCCTCATGGC
Source organism: Demequina iriomotensis (assembly GCF_000971395.1). GTDB lineage: Bacteria > Actinomycetota > Actinomycetes > Actinomycetales > Demequinaceae > Demequina > Demequina iriomotensis. The sequence continues at coordinate 144,191 of NZ_BBME01000017.1, forward strand.
GATCGGCGTCTGGCGCACGCGGCCCGACCTCCGGTGGTGGGGCCTCGTGCCCGCGCTGGGCGTGCTCGGGCAGGCGGTGGTCGGCGGGATCACCGTGCTGGTCGAGCTCCACCCGCTGGTGGTGGCGCCCCACATGCTGCTGAGCCTCGGCCTCGTCTGGTACTCGGTGCGCTTCGCGCTGCGCTACCGCGACGCCCAAGGACGGACCGGGGGCTCTCTCGCCCTGGAGCGCTGGCTGTCCGCGGGCCTGCTCGTGGTGCTGCTCGTGCTCGGCGCCCTCACCACCGGCGCCGGCCCGCACTCCGGGGACGCCGAGGCGACCGAGCGGCTCGCGCTCGACCCGGCGCTCGTCGCCCGTGCGCACGCCATGACCGTCTGGGCCTTCGTCGCGCTGCTCGCGTGGATCGGGTGGAGGATCCGCCGCGACCACAGCGTCGGCGAGCGGGACGAGGCGCGCCGCGCATGGTGGGTCCTGGTCGGGGTCACCCTCGCGCAGGGCGCGATCGGATACGTGCAGTACTTCACGGGGCTGCCGGAGATCCTGGTCGGCATGCACCTGCTCGGCGCGGCGACCCTCACCGCGGCCCACTCCGCCTTCTTCCTGCTCGACAAGCGCGCCCCCGCCGCGCGATGAACGCCGTCACGCTCGCCTCGATCGAGGATGCCGCGCGCGCCCTCGCCGGAGTCGCGCAGCGCACCCCCGTCGACACCGCCACCTACCTGTCCGAGCTCCACGGCGCGCCCGTGCACCTCAAGCTCGAGAACCTCCAGCGCACCGGCTCATTCAAGCTGCGCGGGGCGACCTACCGGCTGTCGCGCCTCACCCACGAGGAGCGGGCGCGGGGCGTGGTCGCCGCGTCGGCCGGCAACCACGCGCAGGGGGTCGCGTTCGCCGCCCAGCAGCTCGGCGTCGAGGCGACCATCTTCATGCCGCTCGGCGCGCCCGTGCCGAAGCTGCTGGCGACCCGCGGCTACGGAGCGACGGTCATCACGGACGGCGCGACCGTCGAGGACTGCCTGGCGCTCGCCGCCGAGCACGCCGCGCGGACGGGTGCGGTGATGATCCACCCGTTCGACCATCCCGACGTCATCGCCGGGCAGGGCACCATCGCGCTCGAGATCCTCGCCGAGGTCCCCGACGCCGACACGCTGGTGGTCCCCATCGGCGGCGGCGGCCTCATCGCAGGCGTCGCAGTCGCGGCCAAGGCGATCGCCGCGCAGCGGGGCCGCGACATCCGCATCATCGGGGTGCAGGCGGCGGCGACCGCGGCCTTCCCTCCGTCGCTCGAGGCCGGGCATCCCGTGACCATCGAGCGCGGCGGCACCATCGCGGACGGGATCGCGGTGGTGCGGCCCGGCGACCACACCTTCCCCATCGTCCGGGACCTCGTCGACCATGTGGTGACCGTCGAGGAGGACGCGCTCGCGCGCGCGGTGCTCACGCTGCTCGAGCGCATGAAGCTCGTGGTGGAGCCCGCCGGCGCGGCACCCGTGGCCGCCGTGCTCGAGGGGCTCATCGAGCCGCGCGGCGCCACGGTGGCGCTCGTCTCGGGCGGCAACATCGATCCCCTGCTGCTCCAGCGCATCGTCGCCCACGGCCTGGTCGCGTCCGGGCGCTACATGACGATCCGGATCCCCCTGCCCGACCGCCCGGGCCAGCTCGCGCGGGTCTCCGAGCTCCTCGCGGGCGTCGGCGCGAACGTCATCGAGGTGCTGCACACGAGGCACGATCTGGGGCTGACGCTCAACGACGTGGTCCTGCAGATGAGCATCGAGACCCGTGGTCCGAACCACCAGGCCGAGGTGCTCGACGCGCTGCGGGGCGCCGGCTACGCGCCCGACGTGGTCGCGGGCTGACGCGCCATCGCGCGCGGGAGGCACCGTAGCCGTGACATGCGGCGGCGCTGTCCGGTGCGGGGACGCTGCGCCGGCTCAGCCGAGCCGCGACGGCGGGCGGTGCCACGGCGCGTCCGCGGGACGCAGCGAGGCGAACCCGGAGCGGCGAGCCGCGTCGAGCGCGAGCGCGCCGACCACGAGCGTGTGGCACTGCGTCTCGCCGGCCAGGACCGACGCGACGACATCGTCGAGGGGCACCCAGCGACCCTCCATGTCGCGCTCCTCCTCCGCGCGGGCGTGGCGCTCCTCGACGGGCACCGGCGTCACCTCGCGCGCGAGGTAGATGCGGATGCCCTCGGAGGAGCCTCCCGGCGACGGAAGGAAGTCGATCAGCGTGTCCCAGCGCCCGGCGCGGAGGTCCGCCTCCTCGAACAGCTCACGGGCGGCGGCGTCCAGCGGAGGCTCGTCGCGCACGTCGAGCAGGCCCGCCGGCGGCTCCCACAGCTCGCGGTGGACGGGGTGCCGGTACTGGCGCACCAGGAACACACGCTCGGCCTCGTCCATCGCGAAGACCGCGACGGCGCCGTTGTGGTGGACGTAGTCGCGCGTCACCACGCCCGACTCGCCCAGGTCGACGACGTCCGAGCGCACGTCCCACACCCGCCCGGCGTACACCAGGGTGTTCTCGAGGACGGGCCGTGCGCCCGCGACGTCGGCGATCATCAGACGGTCGCGGCGTCCGCCGGGGTCGAGGCACCCTCCTGACGCGTGACCGCCGCGCCGATGAGGCCCGCGAACAGCGGGTGCGCCTTGGTCGGGCGCGACAGGAACTCGGGGTGGGCCTGCGTGGCGACGTAATACGGGTGCACGTCGGCGGGAAGCTCGACGAACTCGACGAGCGAGCGGTCGGGGCTCTCACCCGAGACGACCAGGCCGGCCTCCTCGAGCTGCGCGCGGTAGGCGTTGTTGACCTCGTAGCGGTGGCGGTGACGCTCGCCGACCGTGGTCTTGCCGTACGTGAGCGCGGTCACCGAGCCCTCCTTGAGCACCGCCTGGTACTCGCCCAGGCGCATCGTGCCGCCGAGGTCGCCCTTACCCTCGACGATGTCGAGCTGCTCCTCCATGGTCGCCACGACGGGGTGCGGCGTCTCGGGGTCGAACTCCGAGCTGGAGGCGCCCTCGAGCCCGAGGACGTTGCGGGCGTACTCCATCACCATGGTCTGCATGCCGAGGCAGATGCCGAGCGTAGGCACCAGGTTCTCGCGCGCCCAGCGCAGCGCGCCGATCTTGCCGTCGACGCCGCGCACGCCGAAGCCGCCGGGCACGAGCACGCCGTCGACGCCGCCGAGCGCCTCCTGGGCGCCCTGCGGGGTCTGGCAGCGGTCCGACGCGACCCAGCGGATGCGGACCTTCGCGTTGTGGTGGAAGCCGCCGGCACGCAGCGCCTCGCTCACCGAGAGGTACGCGTCGGGCAGGTCGATGTACTTGCCGACGAGCGCGATCTCGACGTCCTTCGCGGGCTTGTGCACGCGCTTGAGGACGTCGTTCCAGGCGCCCCACTCGACGTCGTGGAAGGGAAGGTCGAGGCGCCGCACCACGTACGCGTCGAGACCCTCGGCGTGGAGCACCTTGGGGATGTCGTAGATGCTCGGCGCGTCGATGGCGTTGACCACGGCGCCCGGCTCGACGTCGCACATGAGCGCGACCTTGTTCTTCACCGAGGTCGGCACCTCGCGGTCGGAGCGCAGCACCAGGGCGTCAGGCTGGATGCCGATCGACCGCAGCGCGGCGACGGAGTGCTGCGTGGGCTTGGTCTTCTGCTCGCCCGAGGGGCCGATGTACGGCACCAGCGAGACGTGCAGGAAGAAGACGTTGTCGCGGCCGACGTCGTGGCGCACCTGGCGCGCGGCCTCGAGGAACGGCTGCGACTCGATGTCGCCGACGGTGCCGCCGATCTCGGTGATGATGACGTCGACCGAGGGGCCGGCCTGCTGGCGCATGCGGCGCTTGATCTCGTCGGTGATGTGCGGGATGACCTGGACGGTGTCGCCCAGGTACTCGCCGCGACGCTCCTTGGCGATCACCTGCGAGTACACCTGACCCGTGGTGACGTTCGACGCGGCGGACAGTTCCACGTCGAGGAAGCGCTCGTAGTGGCCGATGTCGAGATCGGTCTCGGCGCCGTCGTCGGTGACGAAGACCTCGCCGTGCTGGAAGGGGTTCATCGTCCCCGGGTCCACATTGAGGTAGGGGTCGAGCTTCTGCATCGTCACGCGCAGGCCGCGCGAGCGGAGAAGCCGTCCCAAGGAGGAGGCCGTCAGGCCCTTCCCGAGGGAGGACACCACGCCTCCGGTGACGAAGATGTGACGGGTGACATGGTCCGTTCCGGACGAGAATCGCGTTCGCTCCACGGGCTTCAACTCTAACAGCCGGAAGTCCCGGGTGCGTCTCAGGAAACGCCCAGAAGTCCCGGAACCTCGCCGTCGCCGTAGTGGGGACGCTGTCCCTCGAGTGTCTCCGCGAGCGTCGCGACGGCGGTGATCGAGCCCAGGGTCCAGTCGGACGATGCGACGGTCGCGACATCGTCGCGCCTGGTCTCGGCGGTGATCGAGGCGGGCGCCCCCACGACGGTGACGGGGGCGTCGTAGGCGGCGAAGGCCGCGACCAGGGCCTCGGTCGCCTCGCCGTCGCCCGCGACGATCACCACCGCATCGGCCCGGGCCGCCGGCTCGCCGATCGCGAGCTCGGATTGCTCGAGGAGGTCCCACAGCACCGCGCCACGGTCCGTGCCCGCGGCCGAGACGTCGGTGTGGTCCGCGCCGGACGGTGCGCCGCCCGTCGCGCCCTGCACGAACGCATGCGCCAGCACGGTCGCGACGTCGGTCGCGTCGACGCCCACGAGCGACGGCGCCACCTGGTCGGCGAGGGCTGCACGGTACTCCCCCGTCGCCAGGTCGTCCCACCCCGCTCCCACGGTCACGGATCCCGCCTCGACGGCGCCCGCGAGCGGCAGCCGCGAGGCGACCGCGTCGCGGACCTCGCCGGACGCGCCGGGCGCCGAGACCAGCACCACCGAGGCGTCGGGCAGCAGGCCGATGAGCAGGGTCGGCGCGGTCGCGTCGACATAGTCGACGGCGCGGTCGGCGTGCTCGTCGGCCGCCTCGACACGCGCATCGGCGCGCCCGACCTCCGCCTCGAGGGCGTCGATCCGGTCGCCCGTCTGCCCCAGCAGGGCCGCACGCAGCGGGCCCGAGCCGAGCACCACGCCGACCGCGAGCACCGCGACGCCGGCCGCAGCGGACACGACGCGCGTGCGGGCGTCGGTCATCGGCCGCCGCCCAGGGTGGCGGAGAGCCAGCCCCACCCGGCCGCGATCGCGTCGTGGCCCTCGGGGGTGCCCCACGCCGCGAGCGCGAGCGCCCCGAGGGCGAGCCCGAAGGCGCCCCACGACATCGCCGCGCTGTACCGGTGCCGGTAGACGGCGGGAAGCACGCGGGAGTCGATCACGGCACCCGTCGCGACCAGGCGCGACAGGAGCGCACCCGCGCCGGCGGTCGAGCGGTCGGACACATAGTCGAGAAGCCCGTCGCGGGCGCCCGCGACCACCACGACGGACGCGCCCGCGGCGTGAGCGGCAAGCAGCGCGACGTCCTCGCTCGACAGCGTCGCCTCGCACGAATCGTGGGTGAGGCCGATGGCCTGGGCACGCGCGCGACCGGCGTCGCGGCCCTCGCCGTCGTGCACCACCACCTGCGCGGCGCGGCGCAGCGCCTCCTCGCTCACGGCGTCGATGTCTCCGAGCACGATGCGCGGGTTGAGCCCTGCGGCGCGCGCCGCATCGGTCCCCTCGCCCACGCCGATCACCACGGGACGACGCTCCCGCGCGAAACGCGCGAGCACCGGATCGGAACCCGTGAAGCGCGCCGTCACCACCACCACCGGACGGCCCTCGACCGGGAGCCTGAGCTCCGGGAGGCCCACTCCGTCGAGCAGCAGGTCGGCGTCCTGGTTGAGCAGGTCGAGCGCGGTCGCGGTGAACGAGGCGACGTGGACGTGAAGGTCGGCATCGGCGGCGCGCACGCGGTCCGCGACGCCCTCGAGCGTGAGGCGCACGCCCTCCTCGGCCGTGCCGGCGGCGGACACCCGCCCACCGTCCACGGTCAGCGCCGCGCCGTCGCGCAGGGCCATCACCCCGGGGCCGGCCGACTCGATCACGGGGATCCCCGCCTCCAGCAGCACGAGCGCTCCCGTGGTGGGGAGCCGCCCGGAGATGCACGACTGCACGTTGACGACGGCGGCGGGACGGCGCTCGGCGAGCGCCTCGGCGGCACCCTTGTCCAGGTCGAGCGCATCGACGATGGCGACGTCGCCGGCCTGCAGGCGGCGCGCGAGCGCGCGCGGCGAGGCGTCGACGCGAGCCGGTCCCGAGATGAGGGTGGCGGCGGTGGTCATGGCGGCTATGGTGCCACGCGCGAGGCCTCCAGCAGCTCACGTGCGTGGGCGAGTGCGGTCTTCGAGCCCTCGTGCCCCGACATCAGGCGCGCGAGCTCCTCGACGCGCGCCTCGCCGGTGACCTCGTGGACCTGGGAGCGGGTGACCGCGCCGTCCGAGGACTTGGCGACGACCACGTGGCGGTCGGCGTGCGCGGCGACCTGGGCGAGGTGGGTCACGACGAGCACCTGGTGCGTCCGCGCGAGCTCCGCGAGGCGCCGCCCGATGGCGATCGCGGCCTTGCCGCCGACGCCGGCGTCGACCTCGTCGAACACGAACGTGTGCCCCGGCGCCGCGGCATGCCGCGCGAGCGACACCTCGATCGCGAGCATGATGCGCGAGAGCTCGCCCCCGGAGGCCGCCTCCGCGACAGGACGATGCGGGGCCCCCGGATGCGACGCGAGGGTCATCGAGACCTCGTCCGCGCCGGAGTGCCGCAGCTCCGCGCGCTCCACCTCGACGGCGAAGCTCGCGTCCGGCATCGCGAGACCCGCGAGCTCGGCGTCGACGTCCGCCGCGAGGCGCGCGGCCGCCTCCCGGCGGCTCGCCGTCAGGCGCTCCGCCAGCTCCCCGACCCGTTCCCCCGCGGCCCGCACGGCGGCACGGCGCGCCTCGAGCGTCTCGTCCCACGTGTCGTCCTCGAGCACGGCCGTCGCGGCCCGCTCGCGGTAGGCGAGGACGCCGTCGAGGTCCGCGCCGATGCGGCGCATGAGCCCGGTGAGCTCCGCGCGGCGCACCTGGATCTGCTCGAGACGGGCGGGGTCCGCCTCCATGCGGTCGAGGTACGACGCGAGCTCGTGGCCGATGTCCGCCGCGGCATAGGCGACGTCGCCCAGGCGCGTCTCGAGGTCGCCGAGCGCCGCATCGTGGCGCGCCGCCTCCGCGAGCGCGCGGCGCGCGGCGTCGGCAGCGACGACGAGAGTGAGCTCCGCCTCCCCATCGATCGCGGCCATCGCGCCGGCCACGCCGGCGCGCACGGCCTCGGAGTTCTCGAGCACCTCGGACTCGGCCTTGAGGCGCGCGTCCTCCCCGGCCTCCGGGGCGAGGGCGTCGATCGCCTCCAGGTCGTCCCTCATGCGGGCGGCCTCGAGCCGGGCGAGCTCCGCGCCGGACTCCATGCGCTCGAGCTCGTCCTGGGCCTGCCGCCACGTGAACCACGCGGCCGTGTAGTCCTCGAGGAGGGCCGAATGCCCGGCGTAGCCATCGAGGATCAGGCGCTGCTCGACCGAGGAGCGCAGGCGCGCCTGATCGCTCTGGCCGTGGACCGTCACCCAGTGGAACGCGACCTCGGCCAGCACCGCCTGAGGCACGGTGCGGCCACCGATCACGGTGCGGGACCGGGTGGTCGCGCCGACGCTACGGCTCACGATGACGGTGCCGTCGTCGTCGAACGCGGCGCCGGCCTCCTCGAGACGCTCGGCCGCCCACGAACCCGGCGGCGCGTCCACGACGGCCTCCGCGACCGCCGCATCGGCCCCCGTGCGGACCGTCGCCCGGACGGACTTGGACCCCAGGATGAGCCCCAGCCCGGTCAGCACCATGGTCTTGCCCGCGCCCGTCTCGCCCGTCACGCACGTGAGCCCGGGGCCCAGGTCGATGCGCGCGGACTCGATGACACCGAGGTTCTCGATGGACAGCTCGTGGAGCATGTCAGATCCCCGCGCCGGGATCGGAGACGGGGCGCTCGCCGCGGAAGCCGTCGACGGGCAGCGCGAACTTCTGCACCAGGCGCTCGCTGAACGGCGCGTCGGACATGCGCGCGAGACGCACCGTCTGCCGACCGCGCCGCACCTCGACGCGACCGCCGCGCGCGAGGTCGAGGGCGCGCGCGCCGTCGAGCACCACCTGTCCGTCGCTGGTCGAGCGGTCGAGGATCTCGATGCGCACCTCGGACGACGGGCTCACCACGAGCGGGCGCGAGAACAGCGCATGCGCCGCGAGGGGCACCACCAGCAGCGCGTCGACGTCGGGCCACAGGACGGGGCCGCCCGCGCTGAACGCATGTGCGGTCGACCCGGTTGCGGACGCGACCACCACACCGTCGCAGCCGAAGGTCGACAGCGGGCGGTCGTCGATGTCGAGCGCCACCTCGATGGTGGTGCGGAGGTTCGCTCGCTCCACGGTGACGTCGTTGAGCGCCCACCCGGAGGTCTCCCGACCGTCCGGAGCCGTCACCGTCACGTCGAGCGTGCCACGCTCCTCGATGTCGTAGTCGCCCGCGGCGAGCCGACGCGCCGCATGCGCGACGTCGTCGCGCTCGAGCTCGGCGAGGAAGCCCACATGCCCCAGGTTCACGCCCAGCAGGGGGATGCCGGTGCCGCGCGTCATGTCGGCGGCGTGGAGGATCGTGCCGTCCCCGCCGAGCACCAGCGCGGCTTCGATCGGAGCGTCGACGCCCTTCTCGAAATCGATGCACGTCGCGACGCCATCCGCCTCGAGCGCGGCGGCGGCGAGGCTCGCCGCCTCCTGCGCCTCGGGACGATGCGGGTGGACCACGAGCAGGATGCGGCGGGTCATGCGGTGCCTCCCGTCTCTCCCTCGATCGCGGCCCTGACCTGGGCTTCCGTCAGCGGCGCGGGCCGATGCCGGACGCCGCCACCAGCCTGCCATGACCGTGACGCCCAGACGAAGAACTCGACGTTGCCGTGCGGGCCCGGGAGCGTCGATCGCGCGATGCGATGGATCGCGAGCCCGGCACCCATCATCGCGGCGGCCACCGACATCACCGCACGCGCCCTGTCGTCGAAGTCCGTGACCACGCCTCCCTTGCCGAGCCGCTCCTTGCCCACCTCGAACTGCGGCTTGACCATGAGCAGCAGGTCGGCGTCCGCCGCCACGGTGGCCACGATGGGCGCCACGAGAAGCGTGAGCGAGATGAACGAGACGTCGGCGACCACCAGGTCGGGTGCGTCGCCGCCGAGCGAGGACGAGCTCAGCTCGCGAGCGTTGAGGCCTTCGCGCGCTGCGACCCGGGGGTCGCGCGCGACGCGCGCGTCGAGCTGGCCGTGACCGACGTCGATCGCATGGACACGAGCGGCGCCGCGCTCGAGCAGCACCTGCGTGAAGCCGCCGGTGGAGGCGCCGACGTCGAGGCACAGCCGGCCGGTCACGTCGATCTCCGGGCACGCGTCGAGCGCGCCGAGGAGCTTGTGCGCGGCGCGCGAGACATAGCCGTCGTCACCCGCGACCTCGAGCAGCGCATCGTCCCCCACCTCGAGGGACGCCTTCGCCGCGATGGCGCCGTCGACGGTCACGGCGTGCGCGGCGATGAGCTCCTGCGCGCGGGTGCGCGACGCGACCAGCCCGCGCGCGACGAGCGCGCGGTCCAGCCGCATGCTCAGCGCGACTCGTCGCGGAGGCGCGTCGAGAGCGCCTCCTGCACCTTGTCGAAGAAGTCGGCCTGCTTCTCGAGGTCGTCGGGAAGCTCGGTGACGGCCTGCAGGGCCGCCCTCACCTCGGCCGGGTACTCGAGCTGGCCCTTGAAGTCGCGCGTGTTGTTGAGGTCAGCCATGGGTCAGGAGGCTAACCGAAGTGCGGGAGCGTGTCGACATCCACGTGCACACCGGCGTCGGCCGCATTCCACGCCGCGGCGCAGGCCGCGCGGACCCGGTCGATGGGCGATCCGCCGTCCACGCTGAGGTGCCCGTCCGTCACGCGCGCACGGGCCTCGCCCACGTGCCACCAGCTGTCGACCAGCTGCGGCGCGGGATGAGCCTCCGCGAGCGTCGACAGGTCGGCTCCGATGAACGCCGGGCGCTCGCCCGGCACTGCGAGCACGGCGTCGCGCGCCGTCGAGACGCCGGTGAGCACCAGCAGCCCGGGGACGTCCGCGGCGCGGGCGCCCTTGAGGTCGGTGTCGAGCCTGTCGCCGATCATGAGCGGGCGGCTCGCGCCCGCCTTCCTCGCGGCCATGTGGAGCATCGCGGGCTCGGGCTTGCCCGCGGCGAGCGGGTCGACGCCGGTAGCGGTGCGGACCACCCCGACGAGCGAGCCGTTGCCGGGCGCGAAGCCGCGCTCGGTGGGGAGCGTGAGGTCGAGGTTGGTCGCGAAGTACCGCGCGCCGGCGTTGATGGCGTACGTCGCCTCCGCGAGCTCCTTCCAGCCCAGGTTCGGGGCGAAGCCCTGGATGACGGCGGTCGGGTGCTCGTCCGCCGAGTCGACGATGACGAAGCCCTTGGCGTGCACAGCGGTGTAGAGGCCGGCGCCCCCGACCACGAGGACCTTCTCCCCGGCGGCGATGTGCTCGGCCAGGAGCTCGGCGCCCGCCTGGGCGGCGGTCATCACCTCGGACGCGGCGCACGGGATCCCGACCTCGGCGAGGTGCTCGGCGACGGTCTCGGGCTCACGCGAGGCGTTGTTGGTGACGAACACCACCGCCATGCCCGCGGCGCGCGCCTCCGCGAGCGCCGGGGGCGCCGAGGGGATCGCGTCCGGTCCCTTGTACGCCACGCCGTCGAGGTCGACGAGCGCGACGTCGAAGGTCTCCTGAAGGGAGGCCTCGGTGCCGAGCAGTCCCGCGCTCACGCGCGGTCCTCCCGCTCGTCGTCGACCTCGTGGAGGCCATCCTCGTCGTCGTACTCGGCGGCCTGGTCCTCGTCGAGGTCGTCATCCTCGTCGAGCTCCGGCTCGGGCTCGGGAAGCTCCGCGGTGTCGTAGAGGACGATGTCCTCCTCGGCCTCCTCCTCGACCGCCTCGGGCAGGGCGGCCTCGAGCGCGTCCGCCTCCTCGTCACGCCCAAGCGAGCGCAGGACCGCGATGCGGGCCTCGTCGACGCGGACCTTGAGCTCCGCGTTCTTGGTATCGACCCGGTTGAGCACGAGCAGCGCCGCCTCGGGGTCGCCCATGTCGAGACGGGCGCCGGCGATGACGATCTGCATCTCGACCGACGAGTCGTGCGGGAGCAGCTTCGCGTCGGGCTCCTCCGAGATCGCGAGGGCGCGCTCAGGGCGGCCGAGGCCCCGCTCGCAGTCGGCCATGAGCGGAAGGTGCTCGATCGAGCCGCCCAGACGGCGCACGGTGCGGAGCTCACGGAGCGCCTCGGCATAGCGCCCCGTGGCGTAGGCCGTGAGCGCGGCCGCCTCGCGGACCACGTCGACGCGGCCGCCGCGCTGAAGCGCGACCTGCGCGTGGCGGTACGCGAGCTCAGGGTCGGTGTCGACCAGGTTGCCGGCCATGATGAGGTGGCGGCCCACGTCCTCGGCGTTGTCCTTGCTCAACGTGCGCAGACGCGCGCGGACATCGCGGTCGAGCTGGCCGTACGTGATCTCCTCGGGCACCTCGGGCGCCTCGATGATCTGCGACTTGGTGAGGGGCACGCCAGCGACGCGGGCGGTGCGCTCGTCCGAGTCGGGACGCTCACGCCCACCGCGGTCGGGGCGCGCGCCGGGGCGGCCGGAGCCGCGCGGGGCACGGTCACGGTCGCCG
>NZ_BBME01000016.1 GCF_000971395.1 Demequina iriomotensis
GCCGGTGAGGCCGCGGGGTCAGATGGGCCGGGCCGGGCTGGACCGGACGGGACCGGGTGTCGAGGCGCCCGGGTGTCGAGGTGCCCGGGTACCCGGGCAGCTGGAGCGCTCCTCAGCCGCCCGAGACGCTCAGCTCGGCCTCTCGCAGGCGCAGCTCGAGGTCCGGCGTGATGTCCTGCGTGTCGAGCCAGCCCTCGGGGCACGCCGGCACGCGGGCCGAGCCCTGACGACCGCGCGGCCCCTCCGCCTCGTCACCGGGATACGGCGAGTCGAGGTCGAGCGTGTCGAGGATCTCGCGCAGCTCGGCGAGGGTCGAGACCAGCCCGAGCGACCGGCGGACCTCCCCGCCCACCGGATAGCCCTTGAGGTACCAGGACATGTGCTTGCGGATCTCGCGCATGGCCTTGTCCTCGTCGTCGCCGAAGTGGCCGACCATGAGCTCGCCGTGACGGTAGATCGCCGCCGCCACCTCGCGCAGGCCTGGCTGCACGCGCTCGGGGCGGCCCTCGAAGGCGGCCTGCAGGTCGGCGAACAGCCACGGCCGCCCCATGCAGCCGCGCCCGACCACCACGCCGTCGCAGCCGGTCTGCTCGACCATGCGGACGGCATCCTCGGCCTGCCAGATGTCGCCGTTGCCGAGCACCGGCACCGTGGTCACGGTCTCCTTGAGGCGTGCGATCGCCTCCCAGTCGGCGGTGCCCGAGTAGTACTCGGCCGCCGTGCGCGCATGCAGCGCGACCGCTGCGGCGCCCTCGCGCTCGGCGGTGCGGCCCGCGTCGAGGTAGGTGAGGTGGTCGTCGTCGACGCCCTTGCGCATCTTCACGGTGACCGGGATGTCGAACCTCGAGGCCTCGCGCACGGCGGACCGCACGATGTCACGGAACAGGTCACGCTTCCACGGCAGCACCGCTCCCCCGCCCTTGCGGGTGACCTTCGGCACCGGACAGCCGAAGTTCATGTCGATGTGGTCCGCGCGGTCCTCCTCGCAGATCATCCTCACGGCCGCGCCGATGGTCGCCGGGTCGACGCCGTACACCTGGACCGAACGCGGTGTCTCGTCCGGGTCGTGCGCGATGATCCGCAGCGACTCGGGGGTCCGCTCGACGAGCGCGCGCGACGTCACCATCTCGGCGACGTAGAGGCCGCCGCCGTGCTCGCGGCACAGGCGGCGGAAGGCGGCGTTCGTGATGCCGGCCATCGGCGCGAGGATCACCGGGGTGTCCACCTCGAGCGGGCCGATGCGCAACGGCGGGAGCAGGCGCGTGGTCGGGGTCATGGCGTCCATTGTCTCAGGCCACGCACGGGACCCCGCCAAGGCACCGACGGACCCGGGAGCCGAGCCGCCTGACGGCGGGCGCACTCGCGCCCGGGCCGCTGAGGGAAAGCCCGGGCGCGAGGCGCCGCGGCGCAGCGACCAGGCGCGCAGCCGCGACGTGCAATGAGGGACGGTGGCATTCGCCTGTGTCCCCCAGAGGATGCGATCCCTTCACATCCCCGAATGCCCGCCACGACAAGGTTGGGGCCATGGTGCGCGGCGCGTCAAGAGGAATAGGGCAATTCAGTGGAAAACATCACGATTCGGTCACATGCGAGTCCGTCGCGGCCGGTTCCGCCGTGTTGCCAGAACCCCCGACAGAACCCTGATGGTCGGCATCGTCCTCGACCGCCTCGCCGCTGAGGCCGACGATGAGCGCGCCGATGCCGGTGGTGAGCGGCACCGCCAGGACCAGGCCGATCGACCCAACCAGGGTCCGCACCACCTCGCCCGCAAGCTCGGAGGACGTGATCGCGCCGGTCACCGGGTCGTCGTACGCGGCGATCAGCATGATGAGCGGGAGCGAGGCGCCCACGTACGCGAAGGCGATCGTGTAGACGGTCGAGGCGATGTGGTCGCGGCCGATGCGCATGCCGCGCGAGAACAGCTGCCACGCCCCCAGGTCCGGGCGCGCCTTGCCCAGCTCCCACACGGCGGAGGCCTGCGTGATGGTGACGTCGTTAAGGACGCCGAGGCCCGCGATCATGAGGCCGCACAGCGCGAGCCCGTGCAGCGGGATCTCGCCGTCGAGGAAGGCGAGGTTGATCTCCGCCTCGGACGGCACGCCCGGGATCTGCGCCGCATGCACGGCCCACGTGCCCAGGATCGCGGTGAACAGCAGCCCCGCGATGGTGCCGAGGTAGGCGGTGGTGGTGCGCGCGTTGAACCCGTGCGCGATGTACAGCAGCACCGCGAGCGCCCCCGCCGAGGTCACCATGCCCACCAGCGGAGGATTCGCGCCGTCGAACAGCGCCGGCACGGTGTAGAACGCGATGATCCCGAACGCCGCCATGAGGCCCAGGAGCGCCCCGATGCCGCGCCACCAGGCGACCGCGAGCACCAGCACCACGTAGACGATCAGCAGCGCGAGGATGGGCGACGCGCGCTCGAAGTCCGAGAAGACGAGCGTGCCGTCGTCGAGCTCGACCACGCGGAGCCGGTCCCCGGGCTGCAGCTCGAGCGTGGGCACGCCCGTGGGCGCCATCTCGCGCTCGCCCTCCTCACCCTCGGTGGTGATGTCGACCGTGGTGGCCCCGGAGTCGGGATCCGTCGAGACGACGGTCGCGTCGAGCCGCTGCGCACCCTCGTACAGGAGGCTCTGGGAGCCGAGCGACTCCCATGAGCTGGGCCATGTGAGGGCCGCGCCCACCGCGACCGCGCCGAGCACCCCCAGCACCAGCGCCCACAGCAGGCGAGTCGTCGCAGCGCTCGCCCGCGGCGGGCGCTCGGAGTGCGAGTGCCCGGCCCCCATCGTCAGGCCCCGATGAGCCGCTGCGCGAGGTAGCCGCTCACCTGCGACAGCGCGACGCGCTCCTGCTGCATGGTGTCGCGGTCACGGATGGTGACGGCCTGGTCGTCGAGCGTGTCGAAGTCGATGGTGATGCAGTACGGCGTGCCGACCTCGTCCTGGCGGCGGTAGCGCTTGCCGATCGACTGCGTGACGTCGACGTCGATGTTCCACGCGCCGCGCAGCTCCTTGGCGAGCGACTCGGCGGTCGGGACCAGGTCCGCGGACTTCGACAGCGGCAGCACCGCGGCCTTGACCGGCGCGAGGCGGTGGTCCAGGCGCAGCACGGTGCGGGTCTCGGTGCCGCCCTTCGCGGTCGGCACCTCCTCCTCGGTGTACGCCTCGACCAGGAAGGCCATGAGCGAGCGCGAGAGCCCGGCCGCCGGCTCGATCACGTACGGCACGAAGCGCTCGTTGGTCGCGGGGTCGAGGTACGAGAGGTCCTTGCCCGAGTGCTTCGCGTGCGTCGACAGGTCGAAGTCGGTGCGGTTGGCGATGCCCTCGAGCTCGCCCCACTCCGAGCCCTGGAAGCCGAAGCGGTACTCGATGTCCGTGGTGCCCTTGGAGTAGTGCGAGAGCTTCTCCTGCGGGTGCGCGTAGAGGCGCAGGTTGCCCTCGGAGATGCCGAGGTCCGTGTACCAGGCCTGACGGGTCTCGATCCAGTGCTGGTGCCACTCCTCGTCGGTGCCGGGCGCCACGAAGAACTCCATCTCCATCTGCTCGAACTCGCGCGTGCGGAAGATGAAGTTGCCGGGCGTGATCTCGTTGCGGAAGGACTTGCCCACCTGCGCGATGCCGAACGGGGGCTTCTGGCGCGCGGTGCGCATGACGTTCTCGAAGTTGATGAAGATGCCCTGCGCGGTCTCGGGGCGAAGATAATGCAGCCCGGACTCGTCCGACGCGGCGCCGAGGTAGGTGCGCAGCAGCCCGTTGAACATCTTGGGCTCGGTCCACTGGCCGCGGCTGCCGCACGCGGCGCACGCGATCTCGGCGAGGCCGCCCTCGGGCGCGCGACCCTTCTTCTCCTCGAACTCCTCGAGCAGGTGGTCCTCGCGGTAGCGCTTGTGGCAGCTGAGGCACTCGACCAGCGGGTCCACGAACGCGGCGATGTGGCCCGAGGCCTCCCACACCTGCGGCGGCAGGATCACGGAGGAGTCGAGGCCCACGATGTCGTCGCGCGACGTGACCATCGCGCGCCACCACTGGCGCTTGATGTTCTCCTTGAGCTCGACGCCGAGCGGCCCGTAGTCCCACGCGGAGCGCGTGCCTCCGTAGATCTCGCCGCACGGGAACACGAAGCCGCGGCGCTTCGCGAGCGAGATGGCGTTGTCGAGACGGCTGGGTGCGGCCACGTGGTGCTCCTAGTGCAAGGGGGTCGGAATCGCTCGCGACAGTCTAGCGGCGCGCCGCACCGGGGACGATGCGCGACGCCAGGGGCGGCGCACGTCGGACGATGCGCGGCGCCGGGTCGGCCGCCTGGCGCAGCGCCGAAGCCACGGCGCGCATCGTCCCCGCCGGGACCAAGGTCTTATTGCTAATGATTCTCAATTGCAGTACCGTGATGCCCATGAAGACCGCACCCCCGCTCATCGCCGCCGCCGCGGCCTCCACGCTCCTGCTCGCCGGCTGCTCCGCGTCCGGCGCGGACACCGAGGGCTCCGGCTCGGCCACGGACGCCGCCCTCACGGTCGCGACCGCCTTCTACCCGCTTCAGTTCGTGGCCAAGCAGGTGGGCGGCGACCTGGTCGAGGTCACCTCGATGACGCCCGCGGGCGTCGAGCCGCACGATGTCGAGCTCTCCCCCGCGACCGTCCGCCAGCTGGGCACCTCGGACCTCGCGCTCTACCTGGCGGACTTCCAGCCCGCGGTCGACGATGCGATCGCGTCCACAGGCGTCGAGTCGCTCGACGCCGCCACCACGGTCGAGCTCCACGCGGCCGAGGAGCACGCCGACGAGGAGGGCGAGGACGACGACCACGGTCACGGCTCCGAGGACCCCCACTTCTGGCTCGACCCCGACCTTCTGGCCCACTTCGGCGACGCCGTGGGCGAGGCTTTCGCCGCCGCCGACCCCGACAACGCGGCGACCTACACCGCGAACGCCGAGGCGCTGCACGCGTCGCTCGAGGACCTCGACGCCGAGTTCGCGGCGGGGCTCGCGCAGTGCGAGCGCGACACCATCGTCACCGGCCACGAGGCCTTCAGCTACCTCGCGGAGGCCTACGGCCTCCACCAGGAGGGCATCGCCGGGCTCGACCCCGAGAGCGAGCCCTCGCCCGCCCGCATCCTCGAGATCAAGGACATCATCGCCGAGACCGGCGCCACCACCATCTTCACCGAGGACGCCGTGAGCGCCTCCGTCGCCGAGGCGCTCGCCACGGACGTCGGGGTCGAGACCACGGTCCTCAGCCCCGTGGAGACCGTCGCGGACGGCGACGACTACATTGGCGTCATGACCAGGAACCTCTCCGTGCTGGAGGATGCGCTCGGCTGTGAGTGACCCGTCCTCCACCCCGGACGTCCCGAGCCCGCTGGTCGAGGCGAGGGACGTCCGCGTCGCGCTCCAGGGCACCGAGATCCTCCACGGCGTCTCGATGACGGCGCGCCCCGGCGAGGTGGTCGCCCTCCTGGGCGGCAACGGCTCCGGCAAGTCCACCTTCGTGCGCTCCGTCGTCGGCGCGGTCCCCACCACGGGCGGCTCCATCGACCTGTTCGGCGCCCCCGCCTCCCCTCAGTCGCGCGCGCGCCTCGGCTACGTGCCTCAACGCATCACCGCGGCGGGCGGCGTCTCGGCGACCGCGATCGAGGTGGTGACCTCGGGGCTGCTCGGCAGCCGCGAGCGCGATGGCCGGGTCGGCTCGCGCCTGCGCGGCCTGGTCCCGCCGCGCGACGCCCGGGCCCGCGCCCGCGCCGCGCTCGACTCCATGGGCGTCGAGGACCTCGCCAAGCGCGACGTCTCGCGCCTCTCGGGCGGTCAGCAGCAGCGCGTGCTCATCGCGCGCGCGCTCGTGCGCCACCCGCGGCTGCTCATCCTCGACGAGCCGATGGCCGGCGTCGACCTGCAGTCGCAGGTCGCGTTCGCCCACACGCTCGGCCACCTCAAGGAGGAGGGCGTCGGCATCGTCGTCGTCCTCCATGAGCTCGGCGCCCTCGCGCGCCACATCGACCGCGCCGTGGTGCTCGAACAGGGCTGCGTGACGTACGACGGCGTCCCGCCCAAGGACCTCGGCGTCCACGCCCTCCCCGGCCACGACCACGAGCACCCCCACACGGACCCGGCGCCGCGCGACGGCTCCTCGCTGGGATTGGAGGGACCGTGAGCCTGCTCGCAGAACCGCTCATCCAGCGGATGCTCATCGTCGGCGTGCTGGTCGGCATGGCCGCGCCCGTGATGGGCACCTACCTGGTCCAGCGCAGGATGGCGCTGCTCGGCGACGGCATCGGCCACGTCGCGCTCGCCGGCGTCGCCGCAGGCTGGCTCGCCGGCGCCGCCTTCGACCTCGCCCAGCAGGACGCCCTGGCCATCCCCGGCGCCGTGGTCTTCGCGATCATCGGCGCCGTCGTGATCGAGCGCATGCGCTCGCGCGGCACCGCCGCGGACATCGTCATGGCCATCCTCTTCTACGGCGGCATCGCCTCCGGCGTGCTGCTCATCGGCCTCGCGGGCGGCTCGAACGCGAACCTGCTCGGGTACCTCTTCGGCTCGATCTCGACCGTGACCTGGGGCGACGTGTGGATGAGCGTCGGCCTGGCCGCCCTCATCCTCGTGGTGGGGCTCGGGCTGCGCGCCGCGCTGTTCTCCGTCACCCATGACCAGGAGTTCGCGCGCTCGACCGGGCTGCCGGTGGACGCCCTCAACATGGTGGTCGCGGTGCTCGCCGCCGTCACCATCACCGTCGCGATGCGGGTGGTGGGCGTGCTCCTGGTGAGCGCCCTCATGATCGTGCCCGTCGCGATCGCGCAGCAGCTCACCCGCTCCTTCTCCCGCACCATGCACCTCGCGATGGGCATCGGCGCCGTGCTCACCCTCACCGGCATCTGGATCACCGTGTTCCAGGACATCCAGCCGGGCTCGCTCATCGTGGTCCTCGGCGTCGCGCTCTACGTGGTGGTCGCCGTGGTCACCTCGCTGCTCAAGAGGGTGCGCCGATGACCCCGAGCGCGCCCGTGCCCCGCATGACCCGCCAGCGCCGCGAGATCCTCGACGCGCTCGACACGCGCGACTTCCGCTCCGCCCAGGCGTGGCACGAGCGCCTGCGCTCCGAGGGCTCGACGGTCGGGCTCGCGACCGTCTACCGCGGCCTGCAGTCCCTCGCCGAGCAGGGCGAGGTCGACGCCGTGGTCGCCGAGTCCGGCGAGACGCTCTACCGGCGTTGCGAGGCCGGCGACGAGCACCACCACCACCTCCGCTGCCGCATCTGCGGCCGGGCCGTCGAGATCGACGTCCCGGAGTTCGAGGCGTTCGCGCACCGCATCGCGTCCGAGCACGACTACGGCGACATCCGCCACACCATCGAGCTCACGGGCATCTGCCCGCAGTGCCGGGCTGCGAGCGAGCGCTGATGCCCGGCATCCCCGACGTCGTGTCCGACGGGCCGTGGTGGTGGCTCTTCGCGGCGCTCGTCGTGATCGTCTTCGTCCGTACCCAGGCGACCTACTGGCTCGCGCGGTGGGCGCGCGCCGGGGCCGATGCGGTCGCCGACCGCGCGGAGGCGCAGCACAGCAGGCGCGCCCGGATCGCGCGCCGCTTCTCCGGGCCCACGATGACCAAGGCGCAGGCCTTCACCGAGCGCTGGGGCTGGATCGCCATCCCGCTGTCGTTCCTCACGCTGGGCATCCAGTCCCTCGTCAACGGCGGCGCGGGCTACGCGCGGATGCACTGGGGGCGGTACACCCTCGCGATGATCCCCGGCTGCCTGCTGTGGGCCGCCGCCTACGAGGTGGTCGGATACTCGGCCTTCAAGGCGTTCACCATGTCGCCGTGGGCGCTCGGCGGCAGCGTGGTGCTCGTCGCCCTGGCGGTCGCGTTGCTGCTGCGCCGCCGCCGGCGGGAACCCGCCGCGCAGGCGCCCGCCACCGCATCGTCCCCCGCCGAGCGCGCCTGACCGCTACGCCGCCCCGAAGCGGCGGTTGCGCCGCGCGTACTCCTCGATCGCGGCCCACAGGTGCGTGCGGTCGACGTCGGGCCACAGCACGTCGCTGAAGACGTACTCGGAGTAGGCCGCCTGCCACGGCAGGAAGTTGCTCGACCGCTGCTCGCCGCTGGACCGCCAGAACAGGTCCACGTCGGGCATGTCGGGCTCGTCGAGGTGGGCGGCGAGGGTCTTCTCCGACACCTTCGACGGGTCCAGCTCCCCCGCCGCGACCTTCATGGCGATGGCCTTGGCCGCGTCCGCGATCTCGGCGCGCCCGCCGTAGTTCACGCACATCGTGAGCGTGAGGCCCGTGTTGTCCCGCGTGAGCTCCTCGGCCTTCTCGAGCTCCTTGATGACGGAGGTCCACAGCCGGGGCCGGCGTCCCGCCCAGCGGACGCGGACGCCCCATGCGTGCATCTCGTCGCGGCGGCGCCGGATGACGTCGCGGTTGAAGCCCATGAGGAAGCGCACCTCCTCAGGGCTGCGCTTCCAGTTCTCGGTGCTGAACGCGTACGCGCTGAGGTGGGTCACGCCGATCTCGACCGCTCCCGCCACCACGTCGAGGAGCGAGGCCTCGCCGCGCTCGTGACCCGCGGTGCGCGGCAGGCCGCGCTCCTTCGCCCAGCGGCCGTTGCCGTCCATGACGACGGCGACGTGCCGGGGCACCGCGTCCGCCGGGAGGTCGGGCGGCGTCGCGCCGGAGGCGTGCGGGAAGGGGCGGGCGTAGGTCACGCCCGTCAGCCTAACGGCGGACGATGCGCGGGCGGGGCCGTCGCCGTCAGGACCGGTCGACGTGCCCCAGGCTGCGCACCTTGCGCTCGAGGTGGAACTGCGCGTAGGCCGCGATCAGGCCCGCGGCGTCCCGCCGGTGCCGCGGATCCGAGCCGTCCGCGACGGGCCAGTTCCCCGAGAGCAGCGCCTCGAGCAGGGAGAACGTCTCCGGCGCCGGGGCGGCCGCGCCGGGCGGGCGGCATTCCTCGCACACCGCCCCTCCCCCGCCGACCACGAAGGCCCGGTGGGGTCCGGGGCGGCCGCAGCTCGCGCAGTCCGTGAAGCTCGGCTCGTAGCCGGCGAGCGCCATCGAGCGCAGCAGGAAGCTGTCGAGCATCAGCCCGGGCTCGTGCTCGCGGCGGCTGAGCGCGCCGAGCGCCCCGTGCAGCAGGCGGTACTGCTCCCACGCGGGCTCGCGCTCGTGGTCGACCAGCTTGTCGGCGGTCTCGACCATCGCGGTGGCGGCCGTGAAGAGCGCGTAGTCCTCGGCGATGCGGCGCGCGTACGGCTCCTTGGTCTCGACCTGGCTCACGATGTCGAGGTTGCGACCCTCGTACAGCTGCACGTCGACCAGCATGAACGGCTCCATGCGCGAGCCGATCCGGCTCGAGGTGCGCCGCACCCCCTTCGCGACCGCGCGCACCTTCCCGTGGCGCCGCGTCAGCAGGGTGACGATGCGGTCCGCCTCACCCAGCTTGTGGGTGCGGAGGACGATCGCGTCGTCACGGTAGAGGGGCACGCGGCCATTGTCCCGCGCGTCAGGCGCGCTCCCGCTCCACGGCGCGCGCGAGCCCGTCGAGCAGCAGGTCGAGGCCGTAGTCGAACGAGTCTCCGAAGTCGAAGTCGGGTCGCATCGCGTGCTCCATCGCGAAGCGCGTCAGCATCGGATAGGCGCCCGGATCGAAGGCCGCGGCGATCTCGCCCGCCAGCTCCGCGTCCGCGTCCCCGCGCTGCACCGTGAGGTTCGCCTCCTGCATCGCGAAGCCGTAGACGAAGCTGTCCAGCACCGCGTAGGCGTGCGCCACGAGAGGCAACGGCATCCCGGCACGGTCGAGGGTGGTCAGCACCGACTCGTGATGGGCGAGGAGCTCGGGGCCCGGGTGGCGACGGGACTCGAGCAGCGGCACGGCCCAGGGGTGGCGTGCCAGGACCTCGCGCGCGGAGCGGCAGCGCACCCGGAGGGCGTCGCGCCATTCGAGGTCCGCCGGCGGCTTCGCCATCTCGGAGAACACCACGTCCACCATGCCGTCGAGGAGCGCCTCCTTGCCCGCGACGTGGTGGTAGGTGGTCATGGGCTTGGTGCCGAGCTCGTCCGCGAGCGCGCGGATGGTGAGCGCCTCGATCCCGTCGCGGTCGGCCAGTCCCATCGCAGCGTCCAGGATCCGTGCGCGCGAAAGCCGCGGCCTGCGAACGTCTTGCCTGGTATCTGACACTTCGGCCTCCAACCCTTGCGATTCGTACTAAGTACGTCTAGCGTCGATCGTATCAACTCGTACTAAGTACGAACTACCTCGACACGAAGGAGCAGGACCATGACCGCGACCGTCCCCACCCGCACCAGCACCATGCGGGCCGCCGTCCAGCGCCGCTACGCCGGACCCGAGGAGATCCACGTCGAGACGGTCGAGGCGCCCACGCCCGGCCCGGGCGAGGTCCTCATCGAGGTCCGCGCCGCCGGCGTCGACCGCGGCGTCTGGCACCTCATGACCGGCCGCCCGCTCGTCATGCGCGCGATGGGCTTCGGGCTGCGCCGCCCGCGCCAGCCCATCGCGGGCGAGGACGTCGCCGGAGTCGTCGTCGGCATCGGCGCGGGCGTCACGGGCTTCTCGCTCGGCGACGAGGTCCTCGGTGCCGCGAAGGGCTCCTACGCTCAGCACGCGGTCGCCAAGGAGGACAAGCTCGTGCGCAAGCCCTCGTCCCTGAGCTTCGAGGAGGCTGCCGTCCTGCCCGTCTCCGGCGTCACCGCCCTGCGGGCCGTCGAGCGCGCCGGGATCTCGACGGGCCAGCGCGTGCTCGTGCTCGGCGCCTCGGGCGGGGTCGGCTCGTACGCCGTCCAGCTCGCCGTCGCGACGGGCGCGCGCGTCACCGGCGTCGCGAGCGCCGCCAAGGCCGAGCTGGTGCGCTCGCTCGGCGCCGAGGACGTCATCGACTACCGCACCACGGACGTCACCTCGCTCGACCTCGAGTTCGACGCGATCCTCGACATCGGCGGCCTCACCCCCCTGCGCCGCCTGCGCAAGGTCCTCTCCCCGACCGGCACCCTCGTGATCGTCGGCGGTGAGGGTGGCGACGCGCTCACCGGAGGCGTCGGCCGTCAGCTGGTCGCGGGGCTCGTGTCGCTCTTCACGCGACAGACCCTCGCCAGCTTCGTCGCGCTCACCGCGGCGGAGCCGCTCGAGGTGCTGGTGGCGCGCATCGTCGCCGGCGACATCCGCCCCGCGCTCACCCGCACCTACCCGCTCGCGGAGGCCGGCACAGCCATCGTCGACCTCGCCGCCGGCCGGATCGCCGGCAAGGCGGCGGTCGTCGTCGGGGGCTGACCGGCCGCCGCGCCGCGCGCGAGGCTCAGAGGTCGCCGGTCTCCGCGGCCGCCGGCTCGCTGAACACCAGCACCTCGACGTCGGCGCCCGCGAGCGCCTCCGCGACCTCGTCCTCGGTGGGCTCGTCCGAGATCCCGCCGACCACGCCCGCGGGATCCGCGAGCGCAACCACGGCGGACACGATGGACCCGTCCTCGAGGTCGCCGACGAGCACCGCGCGGCACGCGCTCGCCTCCGCGTCCGTCACCGTGTCGTCCCAGCACAGCGCGCCCGTGACGTCCTCGGCGTCGGGGTTCGCCGCGAGCACCAGGTCCAGGACGGCGTCCGCGGCGTCGACGAAGCCGTCCTCCGGGGCGCCGGTCCAGCACGCGAGGACGGCGTCGGGCTGATCGGCGACGATCCCCGCCATCTGCTCCGTGTCCTCGCACGGGGTCGAGGCGAGGCCCAGCCCGGAGAGGTCCGGAAGCTCGGTGTCCGGGGTCGACGCGCCGCACGCGGCGAGCGCCGCCGCCGCCAGGACGGCGGCGGCGAGCCCGCGCATCGTGCGCATCGTCATCGGCCCGCGCGGTTGACCGCCGAGATGATGGCCTTGAGCGTCGCCGTGGTGATCGACGGGTCGATGCCCACGCCCCACAGGATCTGGTCGCCGATCTGGCACTCGACGTACGCGGCCGCGACCGCGTCGCCGCCCCCGCTCATCGCGTGCTCGTGGTAGTCGAGGACCTCGACGCGGACCCCGCGGGTGCCGAGCGCCGCGACGAACGCCGCGACCGGGCCGTTGCCCGAGCCCTCGACGGTGCGCGTCTCTCCCCCGTCCGTGATGTCGGCGGCCAGCGTGTCGGGGCCAGCGTCCGAGGACGTCGCGCGCGTGCCCAGCAGCGAGAAGCGGCCCCACTGGAGCTCGGGGTCGGTCGCGGGCAGGTACTCGTCCTGGAAGATGTGCCACAGCGTGTCCGCGGTCATCTCGACGCCCGTGGCGTCGGCCTCGCGCTGGACCACGCGGGAGAACTCGATCTGGAGGCGGCGCGGCAGGTCGAGATTGCGCTCCGTCTTGAGCAGGTACGCGACGCCGCCCTTGCCGGACTGCGAGTTCACGCGGATGACGGCCTCGTACGAGCGCCCGACGTCCCTGGGGTCGATCGGCAGGTACGGCACCGCCCACTGCAGATCGTCGACCGTCACGCCCTGGCGCGCGGCCTTCGCGTCCATCGCCTCGAGGCCCTTCTTGATCGCGTCCTGGTGCGAGCCGGAGAACGCGGTGAAGACCAGGTCGCCGCCCCACGGATGACGCGGGTGCACGTCGATCTGGTTGCAGTACTCCACGGTGCGACGGATCGCGTCGATGTCCGAGAAGTCGATCTCCGGGTCGATGCCCTGGCTGAAGAGGTTCATCCCCAGCGTCACCAGGTCGACGTTGCCGGTGCGCTCGCCGTTGCCGAACAGGCAGCCCTCGATGCGGTCCGCGCCGGCCATGTAGCCGAGCTCGGCGGCCGCGATGGCCGTGCCGCGGTCGTTGTGCGGGTGCAGGCTCAGCACCACGCTGTCGCGGTAGTCGAGGTGGCGGTTCATCCACTCGATCGAGTCGGCGTAGACGTTGGGCGTCGCCATCTCGACCGTGGCGGGCAGGTTGATGATCACCTTGCGGTCGGGCGTGGGCTTCCACACGTCGAGCACCGCGTTGCACACGCGCACCGCGTAGGCCAGCTCCGTGCCCGTGTAGGACTCGGGGCTGTACTCGTAGAACACGCGCGTGTCCGGGATGGTCTCCTCGAACTTCTGGCACAGCATCGCGCCGTGGGTCGCGATGTCGAGGATCTGGTCCTCGTCGGCGCGGAAGACCACCTCGCGCTGGAGGATGCTCGTGGAGTTGTAGAGGTGGACGATCGCCTGCTTGGCGCCGCGCAGCGACTCGTACGTGCGCTCGATGAGGTGCTCGCGCGCCTGGGTCAGGACCTGGATGGTGACGTCCTCGGGGATGCGATCCTCCTCGATCAGCATCCTTACGAAGTCGAAGTCGGTCTGGCTCGCGCTCGGGAAGCCGACCTCGATCTCCTTGTAGCCCATCGTCACCAGCAGCTCGAACATGCGCAGCTTGCGCTCCGAGTTCATCGGCTCGATGAGGGCCTGGTTGCCGTCGCGCAGGTCGACCGCGCACCAGCGCGGTGCCTTCTCGATGCGCGCGCCCGGCCAGGTGCGGTCCGGCAGGTCCACCTGGATCTGCTCGTGGAAGGGGGCGTACTTGCGGATGGGCATGGGCGACGCCGTCTGCGCGCCGCCGGTGTAGTGGCTCATGGGGGTTCCTTGCTGCTTCTCGGTCTGCATCTCAGTCTGGTCCGGCCGGCAGGCGGAAGGCCGCGACGAGGGACCGACCTGGGCTAGGCCTCGTCGCGGCACATAAGCAGCGAGCGTGCACGCATGCGACCACCATAGCCCACGCGCCGCATCGTCCCCGCGCCGCATGGTCCCCGCCCCGCTCGCACAAGTCACGGATCCGCGGCGCCACGATCCGCGGCACCCGCACGAATCCCGATCCGAGGCGCCCGAGATCCGTGACTTGGTGCATCGGGCGCGGGGTGGGGAGCGGTCAGAACCCGAGCCGCCCCAGCTGCTTCGGGTCGCGCTGCCAGTCCTTCGCGACCTTCACGTGGAGGTCGAGGTAGACCTTCCGCCCCAGCAGGTGCTCGATCCCCGCACGCGCGGTCGCCCCGACCTCCTTGAGGCGCGAGCCCGCCTTGCCGATGATGATGCCCTTCTGCGAGTCCCGCTCCACGAACACGTGCGCGCGGATCTCGAGCACCGGCCGGTGCGCGTCCTCGCTGTCGGGTTCGACCATCTCCTCGATCACGACGGCGATCGAGTGCGGGAGCTCGTCGCGCACGCCCTCGAGCGCCGCCTCGCGGATGAGCTCCGCGATGCGGACGTCCTCGGGCTCGTCCGTGAGGTGACCCTCCGGGTAGAGCGCCGGCCCCTCGGGCAGCCGCCCGGCGAGCACGTCGACCAGCGTGTCGATCTGGATGTCCTTGACCGAGCTCACGGGCACGATGTCCGCCCAGTCCCCGAGCTGCGACACGTCGAGCAGATGCTCGGCGACGCGCTCGCGGGGCACCTTGTCGACCTTGGTGACGATCGCGACCACCGGCGCGCGCGTCTCCGCGAGCTCGCGCGCGATCCACTTGTCGCCCGGGCCCACCTTCTCGTCCGCCGGCAGGCAGAACCCGATGACGTCGACCTCGAACAGCGTCTCGCGGACCAGGTCGTTGAGACGCTCGCCCAGCAGGGTCCGGGGACGATGCAGCCCGGGCGTGTCGACGATGACCAGCTGGGCGTCGTCCCGGGTGACGATGCCGCGGATCGCGCGACGCGTGGTCTGCGGCCGCGAGGACATGATCGCGACCTTCTCCCCCACGAGGGCGTTCATCAGCGTCGACTTGCCCGCGTTCGGGCGTCCCACGAACGCCACGAAGCCCGACCGGTGCTCACTCATCGTCGTCATCCTTCCGTCCGCGCCTGCGCGGCACGGTCTCGTTCTCGCCGGTGCCCGCCTCGGGCTCCGGCGCACGCGTCGCGATCACGGACACCAGCCTGCGCCTGCGCCCCTCGGCGCGCTCGGCGAGCAGCTCGATGCCGTGGGCCGTGGCCTGCGATCCGGCGATGGGCACCTTGCCCAGCGCCTTCGCGAGCAGTCCCGCGACCGTCTCCACGTCCTCGTCGTCGATCTCGACGTCGAACAGCTCCGCGAGCTCGTCGAGCCCGCAGCGCGCCGGGATGCGGAAGCGCCCGTCTCCCAGGTCCTCGATCTCGGGCGCCGTCGCATCGTGCTCGTCGACCATCTCGCCCACGATCTCCTCGAGCGCGTCCTCGATGGTGACCAGACCGGCGACGCCGCCGAACTCGTCGACCACCACGCCCATGTGGAACACCTCGTCCTGCATGCGCCGCAGCAGATCGTCCACCGGGAGCGACTCGGGCACGAACTCGGGATCGCGCACCAGCGCGTCCACGGGCTCCTCGAGGCGAGCGGGGTGGTCCCACGTCCAGCGGACCACGTCCTTGAGGTAGAGCACGCCCACGATGTCGTCGACGCCGTCGCGGATCACCGGCACGCGCGAGAAGCCCGAGCGCATGAACAGCACCATCGCCTTGCGCGCCGGCGTGCCCGACTGGAGCGTGATCATGTCGGTGCGCGGCACCATCACCTCGCGGGTGAGCGTGTCGCCGAGGCTGACCACCGAGCGCAGCAGCTCGGCGTCCTCCTCCTCGAGCGCGTCGGTCGCCTGCTCGACCAGGTCCTCGGGCTCCGCCAGCTCGCGGATGCGCAGCGGCGGCACCACGGCGCGGATCGGCGTGGTGAGCCGCACCAGGCCCCACGCGAGCGGCGCGAGCGCGCGCACCGCGGCCTCCGGGGCGCGGCGCGCGGCGGCCCGAGGCCAGGCCCGCACCACGACGAGCGAGAAGAAGCCCGCCACCGCCCACGCGAGCAGCAGCGACAGCTCGGTCTCCCAGCCCGCCGCCTCCCCGATCACGAGCGCGAGCGCCGTCCACGCGACCAGGGCGACGGCCTCGAGCACCGCGTACGCCACCGAGGCGGCGTTGTCCGCGTGGTCGGGAAGCGCCGCGAGCCGGGCGGCGCGGGTGGGCCGGCCGTCCGGTCGCAGCTGCGCCGCGATCCGCCGCTCGTCGGCGTACGGGATCTGCTCGAACGCGGCGACCAGCGCGTGGAGGGCCGCGGACCCCGCGAGCCCCGCCGCGAGGACGACGACCAGCAGGGTGATCGCGGTCGACGTCATCGGTTCGCGAGGAACGTCAGCAGGAGGTTGCGCTGCAGCGCGAACATCTCCTTCTCCTCCTCGGGCTCGACGTGGTCGTAGCCGAGCAGGTGGAGGATGCCGTGCGTGGTGAGCAGCAGCATCTCCTCCTCCGCGGAGTGCCCCGCCGTCGCGGCCTGACGCGCCGCCACCGACGGGCACACCACGATGTCGCCGAGCAGCCCCGCCGGGGTCGGCTCGTCGGGCGTGCCAGGGCGCAGCTCGTCCATCGGGAAGCTCAGCACGTCCGTGGGGCCCGGCTCGTCCATCCACTGGAGGTGGAGCTGCTCCATCGCGTCCTCGTCGACGAACATGATCGCCAGCTCGGCGCCGTCCGCGACGTGCATCTGCCCCAGCACGTAGCGCGCGAGCTCGGCGAACTCGACCTCGTCGACCGTCGCGTCCGTCTCGTTGTTGACCTCGATCATCGCTGCTCCCCCCGCTCGAAGCGGCGCTTCTGGCCGGTCGGGCGCGGCGCGCGCCCCGACTCGTTCTCGTCGTTGACGGCGTACGCCGTGATGATGTCGCTCACCAGGCGGTGGCGCACCACATCGTCCGCGTTCAGGTGGCAGAACGCGATGTCCTCGACCCCGGACAGGATCTCCGAGGCCGCGCGCAGGCCCGAGCGGGTGCCGCCGGGCAGGTCGACCTGGGTGACGTCGCCCGTCACCACCATGGTGGTGCCGAAGCCCAGACGCGTGAGGAACATCTTCATCTGCTCGCGCGTGGTGTTCTGCGCCTCGTCGAGGATGACGAACGCGTCGTTGAGCGTGCGCCCGCGCATGTACGCGAGCGGCGCCACCTCGATGGTCCCGGCCTCCATGAGGCGCGGGATCGACTCGGGGTCCACCATGTCGTGCAGCGCGTCGTACAGCGGCCGCAGGTAGGGGTCGATCTTCTCGCTGAGCGAGCCGGGCAGGAAGCCGAGCCGCTCGCCCGCCTCGACGGCCGGGCGCGTGAGGACGATGCGGTTGACGCGCTTCGACTGCAGCGCCGCCACCGCCTGGGCCATGGCGAGGTACGTCTTGCCCGTGCCGGCGGGCCCGATGCCGAAGGTGATGGTGTGCGACTCGATCGCGTGGACGTACGCGGCCTGCCCCTGCGTCTTGGGGCGGATGGTGCGCCCGCGCGTCGACAGGATCGAGCGGCTCAGGACGCCCGCGGGCCGCTCCGCGGTCGCGGTGGACGATGCGCCCGCGGCCCCGTCCGCACGCCCGCCGCCGCCCGTGGCACGCAGCATCCGCACCGACTCGCGCGCGACGTCGGGCGTGAGCGGCACGCCCGCGCCCAGCACGTCGCGCAGCTCCTCGACGGCGCCCGCGGCGGCCGCGACGTCGTCCTCGTCGCCGGTGAGGGTGATGCGGTTGCCGCGCACCATGATGTCGACCGCGGGGAAGGCGCGCTCGACCTCGCGGAGCACGCCGTCGCCCGAGCCCAGCAGGTCGGGCATGCGCGCCGCGTCGTCGACCACGACCACCCGGGTGACGCTCACGCGTCCCACCCGAGGCTGCCGCCGTTCATCACGTGCCCGTGCACGTGGAAGACCGTCTGCCCCGCCGAGGGCCCCGTGTTGAAGATCCAGCGGAACTCGCCGTCGCACTCGGCGTCCGCGACCTGCTGGGCCACCGTCGCCATCTCCGCGAGGATCTCGGGGATCTCACGCGCGGCCGCGGCGACGTTCGGGACGTGCACCTTGGGGGCGACGAGGACGTGCACCGACGCCTTGGGCGCGATGTCGCGGAACGCGATCACGTTCTCGGTCTCGAGAACCTTCTGCGCGGGGATGTCGCCGGCGACGATCATGCAGAAGATGCAGTTCGTGGAGGTCATCCCTCTAGCGTAGTGACCAGTGGCCACGCAGTGCGCCGAGCGCGGCGAGCGCCGCGGGGCCGGCGGACGAGGCGCGCAGGACGTGCGGCCCCAGCACCACGGCGACGGCGCCGGCGGCGGCGAGCGCCTCGACCTCGGCGTCCGAGATCCCGCCCTCGGGCCCGACGACGATCCATACGGGCTGATCGGCGTCCTCCCATGCCAGGCCGGCGAGCGGCACCGCCGCGTCCTCGTGCAGGACCAGCACCCGCGCGCCGGCGGCGACCGCGTCGCGCACGCGCGCCGCGAGCTGCCTGGTGGTCACCGCATCGTCCACCGCGGGCACCCGCGCGCGCCTGCTCTGCTTCGCGGCCGCGAGCGCGAGCGACGCCCATTTCTCGACGCCCTTCGCGGCCTTGGGGCCGCGCCACTGGACGATCGCCCGGTCGGAGGACCACGGGACGATGCGCGTCGCGCCGAGCTCGACGGCCGCCTCCACCGCCTGCTCGTCCCGCCCGCCCTTGGCGAGCGCCTGGACCAGCGTGACCTCGGGATCCCGGTCGTGACCCACCGCCTCGACGCGGATCTCCATCCACCGGTCGCCGGTCGCGATCAGCACGCCGCTCGCGCGGGCGCCTGCGCCGTCGACCACGTCGACGCGCTCGCCCACCTGGCGCCGCTGCACCGTGACGGCGTGGCGCGCCTCGTCCCCGTCGACGCGGAGCGTGCCCCCCACGGCTGCCTCGGCCGCCGCGGGGTCGACGAAGACGGGCGCGGTCACCGCTCGCGGCCCAGGAACGCGTCCTTGAGCCGCGAGAACACGCCGCCGCCGATCGGCGCGAGGCGCGCCTCGGGGGCCTCCTCGCCGCGCAGCTTCGCGAGCTGGTGGAGGAGCTCGGCCTGCTCGTCGGTGAGGTCGGTGGGCGTCACCACGTCGAGGTGCACGAAGAGGTCGCCGCGGCCCTGTCGCTGCAGGCGGCCCACGCCGAGGCCCTTGAGCCTGACGGTCGAGCCCGCGTGGGTGCCGGGGCGCACGTCGACCTCCTGGGGTCCGTCGAACGTCTCGACCGACAGCACCGTGCCGAGCGCGGCCGCCGTCATCGGCACCTCGAGCGTGCAGTGAAGGTCCGCACCGCGGCGCTCGAACACCGCATGGGCGCGCTCGCGGATCTCGATGTAGAGGTCACCCTTCTGCCCGCCCGCCACGCCGGCGTCGCCGACGCCGGTCATGCGGATGCGGGTGCCGGTCTCGACGCCCGCGGGGATGTCGACGCTCACGGTGTGACGCGAGTGGGTGCGCCCCTGCCCCGAGCAGTCGGTGCAGGGCGTGTCGATGGTCGAGCCGTAGCCGCCGCACGTGGGGCACGGCGCGGTGGTCATCACGTTGCCCAGGAGCGAACGCGCGACGCGCTGCACCGAGCCCGTGCCGTTGCACTGGCGACAGCCGTTCGGGTGCGTGCCGGGCGCGCAGCACGAGCCGTGGCACGTGCTGCACACGTCGGCGAGGTCCACCTGGATCTCGCGCGTCACGCCGAACACCGCCTCCTCGAGCGTGACCTCGGTGTGGACGAGCGTGTCGCCGCCACGCTGCGTGCGCGAGGCCGGGCCGCGCTGCTGCTGGCCGAACGGGCCGGCGCCGCCGCCGAAGAACGTCTCGAAGATGTCCTCGAAGCCGAAGCCCTGCGCGCCTCCCGCGCCGCCCGACGCCGAGCGCGGGTCCACGCCGCGGTCGTACTGCGCGCGCTTGTCGGCGTTGCCCAGCACGTCGTAGGCCGCGGCGACCTCCTTGAAGCGCTCCTCGCCCTCGGCGCCCGCGACATCCGGGTGCAGCTCGCGCGCGAGCTTGCGGTACGCCTTCTTGATCTCGGCCTCGGTCGCGTCCCGGGAGACGCCGAGCGTGCCGTAATAGTCCTTCACCTAGAGCTCCACCACTTTCGACAGATAGCGGGCGACGGCGCGCACGGCGGCCATCGTCCCTGGATAATCCATGCGTGTCGGCCCGAGCGCGCCCACCAGGGATGCCGCGTCGCGACCATAGGCCGCGGCGACGATCGACGTGCGCGACAGCGCCTCGTGATGCGTCTCGGCGCCGATGCGGACCGAGACATCGTCCCCCTCGTCCGCCATCTCGTGCAACAGCCGCAGCAGCACCACCTGCTCCTCGAGCGCGTCGAGCACCGGCGCGATCGTCGCCGCCTCGAGGCCCGAGCCGGCGCGCGCGAGGTTGGACGCGCCCGCGAAGACCACGCGCTCGACCGTGCCGCCGCGCGTCGCCGCGACCACCACATCGGCCACCGTCCCCGCCCACGGAACCTGGTCCGGCGCCTCCGCCCACAGCGTCAGCGCCGCCTCGAGCCGGGCGCCGCCGAGCCCGAGCGCGGTCGCGTTGATCTCGCGCACCGCGCGCTCGAAGGACTCGTCCGAGGTCGCCTCGCCCAGCGCGATGCTCTGCTGCTCGACCCGCGCATCGGCCGACACGACCACGACGAGCGCATGCTCGGTGCCCATGCGCACGAGCTCGACGCGGCGCACCGCGGACTCGCGCAGCGACGGGTACTGGACCACCGCGACCTGCCGCGTGAGCTGGCTGAGGAGGCGCACCGAGCGCTCCACCACGTCGTTGAGGTCGACCGCGTCTGACAGGAACGTCCCGATCGCGCGACGATGCGCGTCGGACAGCGCGCTCGCCGCGAGCTGGTCGACGAAGGACCGGTAGCCCTTGTCGGTGGGGATGCGGCCCGCCGAGGTGTACGGCTGGGCGATGAGCCCCTCCTCCTCGAGGATCGCCATGTCGTTGCGGATGGTCGCGGAGGAGACGCCGAGCGCCTGGGTCTCCGCGAGCGCCTTCGAGCCCACGGGCTCGTGGGTGGCGACGTACCCCTCCACGATCGCGTGGAGCACCGCCCGCCGACGTTCCTCGGTCACGATCCCTCCTGGCACTCGGACTCGTTGAGTGCTAATCCTATCCCGGGGGTCGGGCGCCACCCTCGGCGCGCCCTCGTCCCGTCACGGAATGCGGCCCGGAATGCGCGCGTTACGAGGGGCGTCTCGCTAGCATCGAGACGTGGGACGCGATCTGCGCGGCCCGCACCGCACCGACGAAAGGCTCCGCCATGACCGAGAACCCGACGCCCCCGGCCCCCCAGAGCGGCGAGCCCGGCGACACCGGGCTCGCGACCGTCGCCCACGCGACGGTGTTCACCGGCTTCCTCATCCCGCTCATCATCTGGCTCGTCGGCCGCGAGCGCAGCACGTTCACCGACACCGAGGGCAAGGAGGCGCTCAACTTCGGGATCCTCGTGACCCTCGGCTACGTCGCCGCCGCGGTGGTCGGCGTCCTCCCCTTCCTCGGGTTCATCGGCTACCTGCTCGACTTCGCGGTGTTCGTGGTCGCGCTCATCTTCGGCATCCAGGGCGCGATGGCGGCGAGCAAGGGCCAGTCCTACCGCTACCCGTTCTCGCTGCGCCTCGTCGCGTAGGGGGTCCACCCCGACGAAGATCAGGGCCGCGCTCCCCCTCCGGGTGGATGCGCGGCCCTGCGTCGTTTGCGAGCCTGGGGCCATGAACGAGCAGACCGCACCCCAGACCCCCGACGACGGCGCCACGGTGCCGCCGCAGCCCGACCCTCAGGCGGGACCCGCGCCGCACGCAGGACCCGCGCCGCAGGCGCCGCCGTACGCGCCGCCCGCCCCGATGCTCGAGTCCGAGGCGCGCACCATGGCGATGCTGGTCCACATCGTCGCCGCGATCGCGATGGTCCTGTCCGCGGGCACGCTCGCCTGGGCGGTGCCGCTGGTGATGTGGCTCCTCTACCGCGAGCGCAGCGCGCTGGTCGACCACCACGGCAAGGCGAACCTCAACCTGCAGCTCACGTCGATCGTGGTGTTCGTCGCGGGCATCGTCCTCGGCATCGCGACGCTCGGGATCGGTCTCATCGTCACCGTGCCCGCGATGATCGCCTACTGGGTCTACGCGCTGGTCATCTCGATCATGGCGGGCGTGCACGCCAACCGCGGCGAGTACTACCGGATCCCGTTCATCATCCCGTTCGTGCGCTGACGGCCCTCAGCAGGCCGCGCTCGACGACGCGCGCGAACACCTTCATGCCCGTCGCGTCGGGGTGGATCCCGTCCGGGCCCAGCACGGACGGGTCCTCCTCGACCGCGGCCTGCCAGTCCGCCACCACCACGTTGGCGTGACCGCGGGCCGCCTGGCGCACGGCGCGCTGCGAGCCCGCCATCCACGAGCGGTCGCCGTACGGCGTCACCAGCACCAGCGTGCGGTCCCCGACCGCGGCGACCAACCGGTCCATCTGATCCGCGGGAACCTCGCCGTTGGTCCCGAGCGCGACCACCACGTAGGGCCGCAGCCGGCCCTTGCCCTCGAGGGCCTCCACGCGATCGACGCCCTGCGAGAACTGCCGACCGACCTCGGCGTCCACCGCGACGCCCGGGAGGGCGCTCGCGAGCGCGGGCGCCGAGCCGAGCGTGACGGAGTCCCCGACCACGGTGACGTCCGAGCCGTCCGGCACGGCGGGGCGCTTCGGGGCGGCGCTCGGGACCGCGCTCGGGGAGGCGCTCGGCGACGGCGCGGACGATGCGGGGGCGGGCGGCGGAGCCGAGGGTCGCGGCGCGGAGGGGGTCACGTCGATGAGGCTCGCCGCGCGCACCGCGGCGGCGCCCGCGTCGAGCTGGACCTGCAGCGAGGTGCGCGTCGGAGCGGCGGTCAGGCCCCAGCCCGCGAGCCCCACGGCGGTCGCGCCGATGACGACGATCGCGGCGACGCGCGCCCACCGCTCTCCCCGCAGCGCGGCGCGCACCCGGCCTCCCGCGAGACGCAGCGCCCGGCGCGGGCCCATGCGTCGCATGGGAGCCTCGAGCCAGCGGTAGGAGGCGGCGGAGGCGGCGAGCGTCACCAGCACCGTGAGCACGACCGTGAGGACCGATGCGTCGCGGACCCGGCCTCCGTCGACCGCCGTCGCGACCACGATGAGCACGGGCCAGTGCCACAGGTAGATGCCGTACGAACGGTCGCCGACCCACCGCAGCGGCGCGACGTCGAGCCGTGCCCCGACCTCGGGCACCACCAGCACCATCCGGATCGCCGCGGCCGTCGCGAGCGAGGCCAGCAGCAGACCGCCGCGGTAGGCCCACGGCGAGTCCCACGGCATCGCCATCGCGATCGCGGCGAGGGCCGCGAACGCCACGGCACCGAGCGCGAGCGCGCCGGGCGCGCGCTCCCGCTTCGTGCGGCGTCCGCGCTCCCACGTCCACCAGAAGGCCAGCGCGGCGCCGATCATGAGGCCGAAGGCGTGGGTGTCGGTGCCCATGTACACGCGCGTCGGGTCGCCGTCGGCCGGCCAGAGCACGGCCATGCCGGCCGCCGAGAGCGCCGCCAGCGCCCCGGCGAGCACGGCGGCCCGGCGCGCACGGATCCCCAGCGCGAGCGCGCCGATCACCGCGAGGGGCCAGAGCACGTAGAACTGCTCCTCGACGCTGAGGGACCACAGGTTCTCGAACAGCCCGGGCATGCTCGCCTCGGCGTAGCTGCGCCCGCTCGCGACCAGCTCCCAGTTGCTGGTGAAGGTCGCCGCCGCGCCCACGTGCGCGCGCACCCCGACCAGGACGTCGCCCCACGGCGAGCCCTCCACCGGGATGCCACGTGCGGCGCCGATCGCCGCGGGCAGCGCGACCGCGGCAAGCGTCGCCGTCACCACCGCCACCAGGGCCGGCACCAGCCGACGCACGCGATGACGCCAGAACCGTGTCAGCGAGACCCGCCCGGTGCGCGCGTGCTCGCGCAGCAGGATGGTCGTGATGAGGAAGCCGGACAGCACGAAGAAGACGTCGACGCCCACGTAGCCGCCGGGAACCAGCGACGGCGCCAGGTGGTACGCCACCACGAGCAGCACCGCGACGGCGCGCAGGCCGTCGAGGCCCGCGATGCGGGTCGGGCGGGGTGCGGAGGGCCCGGAGCGGCGCGCGGCGGGGCGCGTGAGGCTGTCGGTGGTGATGGCAGTGCCGGCAGCCCGGCGGCCGCCGCTCCTTTCGAGACGTGAGCGTCAAGCGTACGCGCGCGAGGGCCCTCGTCGTGACCGGTCACGGCGTGTCGCGGCTACGTCAGGGAGCGGACCACCAGGTCGGCCAGCAGCCTGCCGCGGCGCGTGAGCCGCAGCGTGCCGCGCAGCGCCGCGGCGCCGTCGATCAGCTCGTCGGCGATGAGCCGCGACACCGCCTCGGCGCGTCCGGTCACGCTCTCCGCGGGGACGCCCTCGCGCAGCCGTAGCCGCAGCATGACCTCCTCGAGGCGCAGGTCCTCCGTCGACAGCTCCTCGCCGTCGGCCTCGGGGCTCTCCCCGGCGGCGAGGCGCGCGGCGTAGGCGCGAGGATGCTTGACGTTCCACCACCGCCGCGCGGGGACCTCGGCGCCGTCGGCGAGGTGCGGGCCCAGGTAGGAGTGCGCGCCGGGCCCCACGCCCCACCAGTCCTGGCTGCGCCAGTACGCCATGTTGTGACGGCAGCGGTCGGAGCTCTCGCGCGCCCAGTTGGAGACCTCGTACCAGGAGTAGCCGGCCTCCGCCAGCATCGCGTCGGCGAGCTCGTACATGTCCGCCTGCACGTCCGGGTCCGTGGGCGCCACCTCGCCGCGGCGCAGCTGCCCGCCCATGCGGGTGTTGGGCTCGATCACGAGCGCATAGGCGCTCACATGGTCGGGCTCGAGCGCGAGCACCGCCTCGAGGCTCGTGCGCCAGTCGGCGAGGGACTCCCCCGGCGTGCCGTAGATGAGGTCGAGGCTGACCTTGAGGCCCGCGTCCCGCGCCCACGTGACGGCGCGCTCGACGTTCGCGGGGTTGTGCGTGCGGTCGAGCGTCGCCAGCACGTGCGGGACCGCGGACTGCATCCCGAGGCTCACGCGGGTGAAGCCCGCGCGTGCGAGCGCGTGGAGCGACTCGCGCGTCACCGAGTCGGGGTTCGCCTCGGTGGTGACCTCCGCATCGGCGCTGAGTCCCCACGTCCCCCGCACCCCGTCGAGCAGCGCGATCAGCGCCGACGAGTCGAGCATCGTGGGCGTGCCCCCGCCGAAGAACACCGTGCGCACCGCGCGCGCGTCGCCGCGCATCGTCCCCCGCGCGAACGCCATCTCCTGGAGGGCCGCGTCGACGTAGCCCTCGCGGGTCGCGCCCTCGACCTCGCCGGGGGCGTACGTGTTGAAGTCGCAGTAGCCACACCGCACGGAGCAGAACGGGACGTGGACGTAGACTCCCAGATCCCTCGCGACAGCACTCATGGCCATAACGCCATCATGCCTGGTGTCGGGGGAATCCGTCGCGTCGGACGGAGGCACGCTACTTCTTCTTGCCCTTGTCAGAGCCGTCGTCGGACGTGGACAGCGCGGCGATGAAGGCCTCGGGCGGCACCTCGACCGAGCCGATGTTCTTCATGCGCTTCTTGCCCGCCTTCTGCTTCTCGAGCAGCTTGCGCTTGCGCGAGATGTCGCCGCCGTAGCACTTGGCGAGCACGTCCTTGCGGATCGCGCGGATGGTCTCGCGCGCGATGATGCGCGAGCCCACGGCGGCCTGGATGGGCACCTCGAACTGCTGGCGGTCGATGAGGTCCTTGAGCTTGCCGACCATCGACAGGCCGTACGAGTAGGCCTTGTCCTTGTGGACGACGGCGCTGAACGCGTCGACCTGCTCCCCCTGGAGCAGGATGTCGACCTTCACCAGGTCGGCCGCCTGGTCGCCCGCGGGCTCGTAGTCGAGCGAGCCGTAGCCGCGGGTGCGGGACTTGAGCTGGTCGAAGAAGTCGAAGACCACCTCGGCGAGGGGCAGCGTGTAGTGCATCTCGACGCGCGTGTCCGACAGGTAGTTCATGGTGCCCATGACTCCGCGGCGCTCCTGGCACAGCTCCATGACGGTGCCGATGAACTCGCTCGGCACCAGGATCGAGGCCTTCACCACGGGCTCGCGGACCTCGCGGATCTTGCCTCCCGGGAACTCGGATGGGTTGGTCACGGTGTGGACCTTGCCGTCCTCCATCTCGACCTCGTAGACCACGTTCGGCGCGGTCGAGATGAGATCGATGCCGAACTCGCGCTCGAGGCGGTCGCGCACGATCTCGAGGTGGAGCAGGCCAAGGTAGCCGCAGCGGAAGCCGAAGCCGAGGGCCACGGAGCTCTCGGGCTCGTAGACCAGCGACGCGTCGTTGAGCTGGAGCTTGTCGAGCGCGTCGCGCAGGATCGGGAAGTCCGAGCCGTCGAGCGGGAACAGGCCCGAGTAGACCATCGGCTTGGGGTCGCGGTAGCCGCCGAGCGACGACTCGGCGCGACGCGCGGCCGCCGTCACGGTGTCGCCCACCTTGGACTGGCGCACGTCCTTCACGCCGGTGATGAGGTAGCCCACCTCGCCCACGCCCAGGCCCTTCGTGGGCACCGGCTCGGGGCTGATGACGCCGATCTCCAGCAGGTCGTGCGTCGCGAGCGTCGACATCATCGCGATCTTCTCGCGCGGCTTGAGCGAGCCGTCCACCACGCGGACGTAGGTGACCACGCCGCGGTACGTGTCGTAGACCGAGTCGAAGATCATCGCGCGCGTGGGCGCATCGGCGTCGCCCACGGGGGCGGGGATGTCCCGCACCACGCGGTCGAGCAGCTCGGGCACGCCGGCGCCCGTCTTGCCCGAGACGCGCAGCACGTCGTCCACGTCGCACCCGATGAGCTGCGCGAGCTCCGCGGCGTAGCGGTCCGGGTCCGCCGAGGGCAGGTCGATCTTGTTGAGCACCGGGATGATGGTGAGGTCGTTCTCCATCGCGAGGTACAGGTTCGCGAGGGTCTGCGCCTCGATGCCCTGCGCCGCGTCGACCAGCAGGATCGCACCCTCGCATGCGGCGAGCGAGCGCGACACCTCGTAGGTGAAGTCCACGTGGCCGGGGGTGTCGATCATGTTGAGGGCGTGCGGGGCGCCGTCGACGGACCAGGGCATGCGCACGGCCTGCGACTTGATGGTGATGCCGCGCTCGCGCTCGATGTCCATGCGGTCGAGGTACTGCGCCTTCATCTGACGCGCCTCGACCACGCCCGTGAGCTGGAGCATGCGGTCCGCGAGGGTCGACTTGCCGTGGTCGATGTGCGCGATGATGCAGAAGTTGCGGATGAGCGCCGGATCGGTCGAGGCGGGCTCGATGCGGGGATCTGCAGACACGGTGATGACGGTTCCTCGGTTCGGACGGAAGGGTGCGGGCCATTGTCCCACGAAGCGGACGGCGGTCGCGGCGCGGGACCGATGCTTCAGTAAACGCGCGGATTGCCGATACTGAGGGCAGACCGGGCCATCGCGGCACCGGTCCCGAGGCGTGCGAGGGGGGTGGCGATGTCCGAGTCCGAGCTGTTCCGGCCCGCCTTCGACGGCTCGCCCATCGGCATGATCGTCCTCGGCGCCGACGGAGCCCTCCTCGACGTCAACGGCGCGTTCGCGCGCATCGTCGGGCGCACGGTGGCGGCGCTGCGGACCTATCGCCTGCGGGACCTCACCCACCCGGATGACATCCCCCGCGACGAGGAGCTGCGCTGGCAGCTCGACAACGGGGAGCTGCCGTACTTCCAGGCGCAGACCAGGCTGCTGCACCGCAACGGCGACGCCGTGTGGACCCGCATGACCGTGTCGCCCGTCGTGAGCGAGGACGGCGAGCAGCGCTACCTCGCGCACGTCGAGGACATCACCGAGATCCGCCGGGCCAAGGACCTCCTCGAGCGTCGCGCGCTCTACGACCACCTCACCGGCCTCGCGAACCGCACGCTCCTGCTCGACCGCCTCGAGGCGGCGCTCGAGGCCCGCCGCACGGACGCCCACACGGTCGCGTGCGTGTTCCTCGACGTCGACCACTTCAAGGTGGTCAACGACTCCCTGGGCCACGAGTCCGGCGACGCGCTGCTCCAGGAGATCGCCCGTCGCATCAAGGGCGCCGTCCGTCCCGGTGACACCGTCGCGCGGCTCGGCGGCGACGAGTTCGTGGTGATCCTCGAGTCGATCCCCACGCAGGCGGCGGCCGAGGCCTTCCTCACCGTGCTGGCGGCCGACATCCAGGTGCCCTTCACGCTCGGCGGCCACGAGGTGGTGCCGACCGTCAGCGTCGGGCTCGCCCTCGCGGAGCCCGAGATCACCGCCGAGAGCCTGGTCCGCAACGCCGACACGGCGATGTACGCCGCGAAGCAGCGGGGCCGCGCGCGCGTCGAGGTCTTCACCAGCGAGCTGCGCTCCCACGCCCTGAACAAGCTCTCGATCGAGGCGGAGCTGCGCACCGCGATCCGCGAGGGCGAGCTGGTGGTGCACTACCAGCCGATCGTGCGCCTCGACACCGCCGAGGTGGTCGCGTACGAGGCGCTGGTGCGCTGGAACCATCCCAACCGCGGGCTCCTGCTCCCCGACGAGTTCATCGAGATCTGCGAGGAGGCGAACCTCGTCGTCCCCCTCGGCGCCTTCGTCATCACCGAGGCCTGCGAGTTCATCGCGGCCCACCCCGAGTTCACCGGGCGTGTGTTCGTCAACGTCTCGACGCGCCAGATCGGCTCCGCGGACCTCACACGCGTGGTCACGGCGGCGCTCGACTCGACCGGCATCGACCCCGCGCGGCTCGGCCTCGAGATCACCGAGTCGGGCATGCTCATCGCGACGCAGGCGGCGCGCTCCGACCTCGACGGGCTCACCGCGCTGGGCATCGACCTCATCATCGACGACTTCGGCACGGGCTACTCCGCCCTCAGCTCGGTGCTCCTCAACCCCGTCTCGGGGATCAAGCTCGCGCGCGAGTTCACGCTGCGCCTGGGCGACCGCGGCACCGGCGACCGCATCTCGACCACCGTCGCGACGCTCACCCGCAGCCTCAAGATGTCGGGCGTCATCGAGGGCGTCGAGTCGGAGGCGCAGCGCGCGATCGCGCGCGACCACGGCTGGCAGCTGGGCCAGGGCTTCCTGTTCGGCCACGCCCGTCCGGCGGACGAGCTCGACCTCGGCGCCGTCGCGCAGGCCTGACCGCGCCCGGTACCGTCGACAGGGTGAGCTCCCTGATCAACCTGATCCGGCGCATCGTCCGCGCCGTCCGCTCCACGCCGCACCCGTCGACCGCTCGTCCGGCCCCGCCCGCCGGATCCCGCTACCCGGGCGACTTCGAGGGGCGCCCGCGCGTGAGCTACTCCCCGACCCGCGGCGGCGACCCCGAGCCGGGCGAGATCGTGTGGACCTGGGTGCCCTTCGAGGAGGATCACACGCAGGGCAAGGACCGGCCCGTGCTGCTCATCGGGCGCGACGGCCGCTGGCTGCTCGCGCTCATGCTCACGAGCAAGGACCACGACCTCGACGCGGCCCAGGAAGCGCGCTGGGGCCGCTACTGGATGGACATCGGCTCCGGGCCGTGGGATGCTCGGGGGCGGCCGAGCGAGGTCCGTCTCGACCGCATCGTGCGCGTCGACCCCGCCGGGGTGCGCCGCGAGGGCGCCATCCTCGACCGGGGAACCTTCGACAAGGTCGCCGGTTCGCTCAAGGACCGCCATTCCTGATATGCTGTCCGTTCGTGTGTGAGCGCGCCTGCTCGCGCCCCACCCATAAGTTTTCACCTGAATGTAGAAGGATCGCTGTGGCTAACATCAAGTCGAAGATCAAGCGCATCGGCACCAACGAGAAGTCGCGCCTGCGCAACGTTGCCGTGAAGTCGGAGCTCAAGACCAACGTGCGCAAGGTGCGCGAGGCCATCGCCGCCGGCGACAAGGCCACCGCCGAGACCGCCCTCAAGACCGCCTCCGTCAAGCTCGACAAGGCCGTGTCGAAGGGTGTCATCCACAAGAACCAGGCCGCGAACCGCAAGTCGGCGCTGGCCAAGCAGGTCGCCGCTCTCTAAGCGACCTCGCACACCTACGCCCCGTATCGCTTCGGCGATCCGGGGCGTTCGTGCTTTTTCGGCAGTTGTCGATAGTCTCTGCTTCGTGAACCATCAGGTGCGTCCCCGGCTGTGGCACCCGCCGCACCTCGTGGCGGACGCGACGCGCGTGCTGGTCGCCCGTCAGGGCATCTTCACGCGCGACGGCGAGGCGCACGGGCACGAGCTGCTGTACCGCGCCGAGGGTCACGGCGGCCTCGCGATCGACCGATGGAGCGCCGCCGACCAGGACCGCGCGACCGAGCACGTGCTCGCCGCGACGTTCTGGCGCGACCCCGACATCACGTCTCCCCTGCCGGCCTTCGTCAA
Organism: Demequina iriomotensis; assembly: GCF_000971395.1. GTDB lineage: Bacteria > Actinomycetota > Actinomycetes > Actinomycetales > Demequinaceae > Demequina > Demequina iriomotensis. The sequence continues at coordinate 30,119 of NZ_BBME01000016.1, forward strand.
CTTCACCGGCAGCTACCTGCTCACCCGCGAGGTGGAGCGCGACTGCGATGCGCGACGCGTGGTGGTCGAGATCGTCGAGTCGACGGACGCGACCGAGGCCGTGGTCGACCGCGTCGCGGCGCTCAAGCGGCGCGGCTTCCGCATCGCGCTCGACGACTTCATCGGGACGGCCTCGCAGCAGCGGCTCCTTCCCCTCGCGGACTACGTCAAGATCGACTGGCGGGACCTCGTGATGCTCGGTCCCGGCCTCGTGGGCGCCGCGCGCGCCCACGGCGCTCTGCTCGTGGCCGAGCGGGTCGAGGATCAGGAGATCCTTGACGACTGCGCGCGCCTGGGCTTCGACCTGTACCAGGGATGGCGCTTCGAGCCGGCCGTCACGCTCGACCGCGGCGCGTGCGACGAGCAGGCCGCCGTCGCCTGACGGTCGCGGCTAGCGTCCCGGCTGCGCGAGCTCGGCGACCGTACGCACCGCCCGTTCGAGGGCGAAGCCGGGAGCGCGCGAGGCGCCCTTGATCTCCGCATCGGCCCGAGCGACCGCCTGGACGGCCTCGGCGAGCGAGTCCGCATCCCAGCGGCGCAGGTCGCGACGCGCCCGCTCCTCCTGCCAGGGCTGGATCCCGAGCTCTCTCAGGGTCACCCCGCGGCCGCGCGCCGCACCCACCTTGATGAGCGTGCGCAGCTTCGACGCGAGCGCCGCGACCAGCGGGACCGGGTCCGTGCCCGTCGACACGGCATGCCTGACGAGCGCGATCGCATCGGCCGTGCGGCCCGCGATCGCCGCGTCCGCGACGGCGAAGCCCGTGGCGTTCACGCGCGTGCCGTAGTAACGCGCCACCGCCGCCTCGTCGAGCGGGCCGTCGACGTCGCTCGCGAGCTGGGCGCAGGCGGCGGCGATCTCGGCGACGTCCTCGCCGATCGCGTCGACCAGCGCGCGCACCGCGCGTGCCTGGGCGGGCCGGCCCGCCCGCTCGAACTCACCGGTGGCGAAGTCCACCAGCTCGGCGTCCTTCTTGATCGCGGGGCACGTGTACTCGGGCACGCCGCCCTTGCGCAGGGTGTCGAGCAGCTTCTTGCCGCGCACCCCTCCCCCGTGCTGGAGGACCACCACGCACTCCGGATCCGGGCGCTCGACGTACGCGAGCGCGTCCTGGAGGAAGTCGTCGTTCATCGACTCGAGCGCCTCGACCACGACCAGCCCGGGCTCCCCGAACAGCGACGGGCTGGTCGCTCCGGCGAGCCCGCCCTTCGCGTAGGCGGCGGCGTCGAGCCTCGTCACCTCGATGTCGCCCTTGGCGCGCATCGCCGCCGAGATCCGCTCGACGGCACGGGCCGCGAGCAGCTTCTCGGGCCCCGCGACCAGGACCACGGGCGCCGGGGAGGCGCGGTACCACGTCGCCTGAGGTGCCTGTCGCGATGTCTGCCGAGCTGCCATGCGCACTAGCGTCCCACGGCGCTCCGACAGGGCCTGACCAGCACGGGCGCACCGTCCCTCGTACCCAGCACCACGTCCCCGCACAGGTCGGTACGCAGGACCACGGCGCCCGCACCGCCGTAGAGCGCGAGCGCCTCCGGCGCCGGGTGCCCGTAGTCGTTCCCCGCGCCGACGGACACGAGCGCGACGGCGGCGCCGATCTCGCGGATGAGCGCCGCGTCCTGAGCCGCCGATCCGTGGTGCGCGACCTTCGCCACCGTGGTCCCTGCGAGATCCGCCGCGCGCGCGAGGCGTGCCTGGCCCCCGACCTCGAGGTCCCCGAGGGCGATCAGCGTGAGCCCGTCCACCGTCACGCGGAGCGCGGTGGACGAGTCGTTGACGTCGGTGCCATCGCGGGTGCGCGGCGCTGGACCGGTCTGCAGCACCTCCACCGTCAGGCCGCCCAGCGCCTCGGATGCCCCGGCGACGGGCGCCTCGGCGTGGAGGCCGGCCACGGCCGCGACTGTCGCGTCGGACGGCGCGGGCGGCAGCCACACCCGGCCGATGTCGACCTCCGCCCGCACCGCCGCGAGCCCGCCGGTGTGGTCCGCGTGCTCGTGGGACAGCACGAGCAGGTCGACGCGCGTCACCCCGAGCCGCGCGAGGCACGCGGCGGCGGCGTCGCCGCCCGGCCCGACGTCGACCATGAGCATGGCGCCGCGCGACCGCACCACGAGCGCATCGCCCTGGCCCACGTCGCACGCCACGATCGACCAGCCGTCGACGGCGCCTCCCCACGGCTCGGGCAGCCATCGCGGCGGCGCGTGCAGCAGCAGCCCGGCGACCATCGCGAGGCCCAGCGACAGGCCCCACCACATGCCTCGCGACCGCGCGAGGCCGACCGTCGCGAGCAGGAGCGCACACCCGAGGAGCAGGCCCCGCGTCCCGACGGCGGACGATGCGTCCCCTCCCGGCGCGCGAGCGAACGCGCGCGCGGCGAGGACGACCGGCCAGGCGCACCACGCCGCCGCCCCCGCCAACGCGGCGGCGAGCCCGGGCAGCGGCGCGGCGACCACGAGCGCCGAGACGCCGAGCAGCGTGACCGGCACCGCGAACGGGGTCGCCACGGCGTTGGCGGCCACCGCCCACGGCCCGACCGAGCCGTCGATCAGCGCGAGCACCGGCAGGCACGCGGCTTGGGCCGCGAGCGTGACCGCGGCGGCGTCCGCCACGGGCGCGGCGAACCGTCGGCGCAGGCGTGACGAGAGGGCCGGCGCGAGCTGCGTGATCGCGACCACCGCCGCGACGGACAACGCCAGCCCGGCATCGCGCGCGAGCTCCGGGCGCAGGACGATGAGCACTACGACGACCGCGCACAGCGCGGGCATGGACTGCCCGCGCCGCCCCGCCACCAGCGCACCCGCGGCGATCGCCGCCATGGCGAGAGCGCGCAGCACGGAGCCGCCCCCGCTCACGGTGACCGCGAGCGCCCCGCATGCGGTCACCGTGGCCGCGGCGACCACCCACGGCGACGCGCGCGCGCGACGCAGCGCCCCTCCCAGAGCGGCCGCGAGGATCGCGAAATGCGCGCCCGAGACCGCGGTGAGGTGCGCGAGCCCGCTGGTCCGGAGCTGCTCGACCAGGGTGGCCGGCATGGCCGACGTGTCGCCGAGCACCATGCCCGCGACCACCCCCGTCGTCGCGCCGTCCACGCCCGCGAGCACCCGCAGGAACGCGGCACGCGCACCCTCCGTCCCGGCCCGCCACCCTGCGGGAGGCGACACCTCGACCAGGCCTCCGTCGAGCAGCGCGTCCGCGGTGCCCCGGGACGCGGCGGTGAGCACGCCGCGTGCGACCGCGTCGCCCCCGCGGGGCGGCGCGTCGGAGGCGGGCACGATCACCACCACCACGCCTCGCCCGCCGGCCCAGGCCCGCCCGGGCGGCCGCCACGCGGAGGCATCGACGCGCACCGCGGTCCTGGCCTCCGCGGCGTCGCCCTCGAGGGTGCGCACCTCGGCGACCCGACCCGCGACCTCCACGGCGTGGCCCGCGCTCGCATCGATCCAGGCGCGCGACCCGACCGCGGCATGGGCCGTGAGCGCGGCCGCCGTCCCCGCGACGGCGCCGAGCGCCGCGAGCGGGAGCGCCGCGCGGGTGCCCGGTGCCAGCGCGAGCACGCCCGCGATCAGCCACGCCACCGACGCGCAGGCCCATGCGGCTCCACCGCCCCACACGATCAGGCTGCTCGCCCACGCGGCGACGGCGGCGGGCGCGAGGCGGAGGTCGCCCCAGCCCCGGATCACGCCGTGGCCAGGCCCGCGAGGCCCTCGATGAGCGCGGGGCCGACGCCCGACACACGTGACAGGTCGTCGACGGCGAGGAAGGGGCCGTGCGCCTCGCGATCAGCGATGATGCGCGCCGCGAGCACGGGCCCGATCCCCGGCAGGGTCTCGAGCGCGACGGCGTCCGCGGAGTTGAGGTTGACGGGCGCCCCGGTCGCCGCACCCGCGGGGGCCGCTCCCGCGGACGCGCCGCCCCCGGCTTCCAGCACGATGAGGTGCTCGCCGTCGACGATGCCGCGCGCGAGGTTCACCGAGGCCTCGTCGGCGCCCTCCGTCAGCCCGCCGGCCGCCTCGATCGCATCGACCACCCGGCCGTCGGCCGGCACCGTCACCAGGCCCGGCTCGACCACCGCGCCGCTCACGTGGACCACCGCGAGCGCGGGCGCGGCCGGCGTCGCGGGCGGCGCGGACATCGAAGCCGCCGCGGTGGGCGACGCGCCCGCCTCTCCCACGAGCGGCGTGACGGGCGCCTCTCGAAGCCCCCACCACGCGACGGCACCGAGCACCGCGACGGTCGCCGCCGCGGTGGCCGCGGTCCTGGCATCGAGCCGCCAGCGGGTCCGCCTCGGCTCGGGCGGCTCCGCGCCGTGGCCCGCGGCGTACGCGGTGACGGCGGCGCGGCGCACCCCGTCGGTCCAGCGTGCGCGCACGTCCTCGGAGGGGTCCATGCCGGCACGCTACGGCCGGATCCGTGGCCGCCCGCCGATGGTCGCCAGCGCCTGGGGACAGCCGGGCGACCTCACCGGTCCGGGCACCACGCCCGCGGCTGGGATCAGCCCTGGAGGTCCGCCACCACCGCCGAGAGCGTCCCCGGGCCGGCATGCACGCCCAGCACAGCGCTCACGTCACCGAGGACCACCGGCCCGACGCCGGGGTGACGCGCCTCGATCTCCCGCGCCACGCTCTCCCCCGCATCGTCCGCCCCGACGCCCATGACCGCGACCACGGGATGCGCGCACCGTTCCACCGCCTCGTCCACCGTCGCGTGGAGCTGCGCGCGCGCCCGTCCGAGGCTGCGCGCGCGGGACGCGACGATCACCTCGCCGTCGACCACCTCGAGGACCGGTCGGATGCCCAGCACGCGCCCCACGGCGGCGACGGCCGGGCCGATGCGCCCTCCGCGCCGCAGGTGGTCGAGCGACTCCACATAGAAGACGCAGCGCGCCGTCGCAGCGACCGTGCGCGCGGCGTCGGCCACGCGGTCGATCGGCGCACCCGCGTGCGCCGCCTGGGCGGCCGCGATCGCGGCGAAGCCCTGCGCCATCGCGACCGTCCGGGTGTCGACCACCTCGACGCGCACGGTCGAGCGTGCCGCCGCGGCCCGGGCGGCCTCGCACGTGCCCGACAGCATGCTCGAGAGGGAGAGGATCACGATGCCCTCCGCGCCCGCGTCGACCGCGGCGGCGATCGCGGCGTCGAAGGCCGCGGGCGTGGGCTGGGACGTGGACACCTCGTCCCCGGCGCGCAGCAGCGCGACCACCTGGTCGGGGCCGATGCCGCGCCCCTCGGCCCACGATTCGCCGCCGGCCGTGACCTGGAGCGGGACCACGCCGATCCCCCAGCGTCCCGCGAGCGCGGGAGGGAGGGATGCGGCGGAGTCGACGATGACTGCGACGGTCATGGCGTCACCTTAGCGACCCGGAAGCGGAACACGGTGCTGGGAGGCGAGGCGCGCGGACACGGCGTCCGGATTGTCCCCGGATGCGCCGGCGCAGTTCCGCACACGACGGCGCCCGGCCCCCGACGACGGGACCGGGCGCCGCGGCGGGTACGGATCAGGCGGTGACGATGTTCACCAGTCGCGGCGCCTTCACGATGACGGTGCGGATGCCCGCCTCGCCGATCGCGCGCTTGGCTCCGTCGGTCGCGAGCGCAAGCTCGCGCAGCTCGTCCTGGCCGATGCCGGGCGCCACCTCGAGGCGGTCGCGCACCTTGCCCATGACCTGGACGATGCAGGTCACGGTGTCCTCGACCAGCAGCGACTCGTCGACGGCCGGGTAGGTCGCCAGCGCCACGTCCGAGTGGCCGAGCATCGACCACATGTCCTCGGCCGCGTAGGGCGCGAAGAGGCTCAGCAGGATCGAGACGACCTCGGCCGCCTCGCGCACGGCGGGGTCGGCAGGACCCGCGCCCGAGTCGATGACCTTGCGGGTCGCGTTCACCAGCTCCATGGCGCGCGCGACCACCACGTTGAACTTGAAGCCCTCGACCAGGTCCTGCGCGTCGTGCAGCGTGCGGTGCGTGAGCGCGCGCAGCGCCGCGTCGCCGGAGGCCGGATCGACGCCCGGGGTGGAGGAGACGTCGCGCGCGAGGCGCCACGCCCGGGCGAGGAACTTCGCGGAACCGGCGGGCGACACGTCGGCCCAGTCGATGTCGTCCTCCGGCGGGCCCGCGAAGGCCATGGTGAGGCGGACGGCGTCGACGCCGAACTCGTCGAGCTGCTCCGACAGGCGCACCAGGTTCCCGCGGGACTTCGACATCGCGGAGCCGTCCATGAGCACCATGCCCTGGTTGAGCAGTGCCGTGAAGGGCTCGCCGAAGTCGAGCATGCCCATATCCCTCAGCGCCTTGGTGAAGAAGCGCGCGTAGAGGAGGTGCAGGATCGCGTGCGTGACGCCGCCGACGTACTGGTCGATGGGCGCCCAGCGCTTCGCATCCTCGACGTTGAACGGGCCGTCGGTCTTGGCCGGGTCGAGGTAGCGCAGGAAGTACCAGGACGAATCCACGAAGGTGTCCATCGTGTCGGTGTCGCGCAAGGCCGCGCCGCCGCACGACGGGCACGTCGTGTTGACCCAGTCCGTCGCCGCCGCGAGCGGCGACTGGCCCTTCGGCTTGAGATCGAGCCCCTCCGCGTCGGGCAGCTTCACCGGCAGCTGGTCGTCGGGCACCGGGACCTCGCCGCAGGCCTCGCAGTGGATGATCGGGATGGGCGTGCCCCAGTAGCGCTGGCGGGAGATCAGCCAGTCGCGCAGACGGTAGTTGGTCGCGGCGTCGCCGGTGCCGGCAGCGGACAGCTCCGCGACGATGGCGGCGATCGCCTCGGTCTTCGCGAGGCCGTCGAGCGAGCCCGAGTTGACGAGCACGCCATCGCCCGTGGCGGCCACACCCGTCTCGACCGGGTCGCCGAAGGGCTCGCCGTTCTCGTCCTTGCAGTCCAGCACGACGCGGACGGGCAGGTCCATCGCGCGGGCGAAGTCGAGGTCGCGCTGGTCGTGCGCGGGCACGGCCATGATCGCGCCGTGACCGTAGTCCGCGAGGACGTAGTCGGAGGCCCAGATGGGCAGGCGCTCGCCGTTGACGGGGTTCACGCCGTAGCGCTGCAGGAACACACCCGTCTTGGGACGGTCGGTGGCGAGGCGGTCGATCTCGTTCTCGCCCTTGACCTTCTCGACATAGGCGTCGAACGATGCGCGGGTCGCCTCGTCCGCGCCGGTCGCCAGCTCGGCGGCGAGGTCGGAGTCCGCCGCGACCACCATGAAGGTCGCGCCGTGCAGCGTGTCGGGGCGGGTCGTGTAGATCGTGATGGGCTCGTCGCGGCCCTCGATGTCGAAGGTCACGTCGGCGCCCCTCGAGCGGCCGATCCAGTTGCGCTGCATCGCGATGACCTTGTCGGGCCAGCTGCCGCGCAGGGTCTCCAGTCCGTCGAGCAGCTCGTCGGCATACTCCGTGACCTTGAAGTACCACTGGTTGAGCTTCTTCTTGGTGACAGGGGTGTCGCAGCGCTCGCACAGGCCGTTCACCACCTGCTCGTTCGCGAGCACGGTCTGGTCCGTGGGGCACCAGTTGACGTTCGAGTGCTTGCGGTACGCGAGGCCGCGCTCGAACATGCGCGTGAAGATCCACTGGTTCCAGCGGTAGTAGTCGGGACGGTGCGTCATGAGCACGCGGTCCCAGTCGAACGAGCACGCGTAGCGCTTCATCGAGGTGAGCTGCTGCGCGATGTTGTCCTCGGTCCAGCCGGCCGGGTCCACGCCACGCTTGATCGCCGCGTTCTCCGCAGGCAGGCCGAACGAGTCCCAGCCGATCGGGTGGAGGACGTTGAAGCCCTTCTGCACCCAGTGGCGCGAGATGACGTCGCCCAGCGCGTACGCCTCGGCGTGACCCATGTGAAGGTCGCCGGAGGGGTACGGGAACATGTCGAGCACGTACTTGGTGGGGCGCGCATCGTCCTCGCGGCCCGAGCGGAAGGGCTGGCGCTCCTCCCACACGGGGAGCCAGCGGTCCTCGATGGCGCGGAAGTCGTAGCGGGCTGCCTCGGTCTCAAACGTCTCGGTCACCCGAGGATTCTAGCCGCGCGCGTGCGGCTACCACGCAGGACGGTGCGCGAGAGCGCTCTCCCCGCCGCCGTGTGACTTGTGTCACGTTCCGCAGACGCGCCGCTTGATCCATGGGAGAAATGTGCCGATATCCCCCATAAGTGGGGGCACCGTGTCCCCGATGCCGCAGGAGGTTCCACCGATGCGACAGCTCTGGTCGATCAGCGCGCGCCGAGTCGCGCCCCTCGCCGTCCTCTCGATGATCCTGGGTGCCGTCACCCTCGCCGCCGGCAGCGCGCCGGCTGCGGACGCCGCCGGCGATCCGGTCTCGGCGCTGCTCAAGCGCACCAACGCGCACCGCGCCGACGAGGGCCTGCGCCCGCTCGACCTGCAGACGGGCATCACCGACGTCTCCCAGGACTGGAGCGAGGAGATGCGCGCCGCGAAGGACCTCGAGCACAACCCCAAGTTCGCGACCGAGATCCCCTCCACCGCCGACCGCGCCGCGGAGAACGTGGGCATGGCGTGCGGCTACGGGTCCGCGGCGGACAACGCCGCCGCCGTCATGGCCGCATGGCTGAAGTCCTCGGGGCACGAGGCGAACATCACCGGCGGGTACTCGGACATCGGCATCGGCGTCGCCTACGACAAGTCCAACGACTGCGTGTGGGCCACCCAGAACTTCGCGCACTACAGCGACTTCACGGCGACCCCCAAGCCCACGCTCTCCGGCAAGAAGAAGGTCGGCTCGGTGCTCACGGCCAAGTCGGGCTCGTGGAGCCCGACGCCCAGCACCGTCACGTACCGCTGGCTCCGCGACGGCAAGCGCATCGACGGCGCCGGCGGCCGGACCTACCGCGTGACCAAGGCGGACCGCGGCCACACCATCACGGTCAAGGTGATCGCGAAGCGGTCGGGCTACCTCACGAAGGCGCGCACGAGCGCGGGGATCGCGATCCCCAAGGCCTTCACCTCCGCGCCGACCCCGACGCTCTCGGGCACCGCGAAGGTCGGGTCGAAGCTCACCGCCACGGCGGGCACCTGGAGCCCGACGCCCGCCACGCTCAAGTACCGGTGGTTCCGCGACGGGAACAAGATCTCCGATGCGACCTCGCGCGGCTACACGCTGCGCAAGGCGGACAAGGGCCACGTCATCAAGGTCAAGGTCATCGTCGAGCGCAAGGGCTACTACACGACCACGCGCACGAGCTCCGGCAAGTCGGTCTCCTAGCGCGAAGCGGGCGCCGCCCGCCCCTCCCTCCGCGCGCGTCCCGTGGCACCATGGACGGGACGCCGTAGTCCACGGAGGGAGGCCGCCGGAGGTGGACGCTCGTGCCCGCGGACTCGCCCGCCGGATCGCCGGCGGCGCAGCGACGCTGTCGCTCGGCGCCGGCCTCGCGGTGATGGGCGCCGCTCCCGCGACGGCCGCCGCGTCGCCTGAGCCCGAGCCCACAACCGCCTCCGCGAGCGCCGAACCGACGCCGGCCGCCACGCCCGCCGAGCCCGAGCCCGAGCCGGCCACCACCACCGCCCCGACGACGGCAGCGACGCCTCGCGCGTCCGCGCAGCCGCAGGAACCCGCCGCGCCCGAGGCGGGCGCCTCGACGTCCGCACCCGCGGCTCCCGAGCCGGCCCCCGCATCGTCCCCCGCCGGGCCGTCGGCACCCTCGGCCCCGGTCGCACCCGTCCTCACCCCGTACGACCCGGACTCCCCCGCGCTCACCGCGACCGGGCCCGGCCCGCTGCCGGCGGTGACGTTCGCCGACGTCTCGGACACCCTCACGGACCCGACGTACTCACCGTTCGCGGCGGACATCGCGTGGCTCGGCCGCCAGGGTGTCGCCATGGGCGCCGCGGCCGACGACGGCGAGCTCGGCTTCATGCCCGACGCGGAGCTCACGCGCGGCGAGTTCGCCGCGTACCTCTACCGCCTCGCCGGATCCCCCGCCGACGCGGTCCCGGCCGTGTCGACCTTCGCCGACGCGCAGCCCTCCGACACCCCGTACTCCGCCGAGATCGCCTGGGCAGGCTTCGTGGGCATCGATACCGGCGTCCGCGAAGGCGCCGCTCGCCTCTTCCGACCGGAGGACCCGCTCACGCGCGGCGCGATGGCCGTGATGCTCCATCGCTTCGCGGGCGCGCCCACGGCGACCCGTGGGGCGCCCTACGACGACGTGTCCCCCGGATCCCGGGTGGACGATGCGGCGGCCTGGCTGGCGCGCACGGTCGCCGAGTTCGGTTGGGACGGCGAGGACGGCCGCGAGTTCCGCCCCGACGCGACCATCACCCGCGGCGCGGTCGCCGCGGTGCTCCGCCTCGCGGACCGCGCGGGGGTCGCGTTCGCCGAGCGCACCGACGGCCAGCGGGTGGTGGCGCCGGTGACGGTCACGGTCGACGGCGCCGACGCGCTCAACCTCCGGTCCGCTCCGTCCCTCGACGCGGAGGTCGCCTCGTGGGCTTCGGACGGCGACGAGCTCGAGACCACGGGCGCCGTCACGCGCTCGGGCTGGGTCGAGGTCGCGGCGGGCGACGGGCTCGCATGGGCGTCGATCGACTACCTCGCGGTGGACGCGACCGAGGCCGCGATCCCGGCGGCGGTGTCCGGCACCGCGGCGACCCTCGCCGGCGCATACGCGAACGGCGCGATCCCCGCGACAGCGCTGTGCGACCTCGCGTGGGACGCCGCCGCGCTGCTCGAGTGCGGCGCGGCGGGCGACCTCGGGCGCCTCGACGCCGCCTTCCACGACCGCTTCGGCGTCCACGTCCCCGTGACGAGCGCGTACCGCGACCTCGCGGGCCAGGTCGAGGCGCGGCGGACGCACGGCTGGCTGGCCGCCGAGCCGGGGACCTCGAACCACGGCTGGGGCGAGGCGATCGACCTCGACGAGTCGGCGCTGCCCGGCGGGTTCGCGGGCGACGCCTACGCGTGGCTCGTGTCGCAGGGCCCGGCGTACGGATGGCAGCTGCCCGCGTGGGCGCGCCCCGACGGCTCGAAGCCCGAGCCGTGGCACCTCGAGCACATCGGCGTGGCGTGACGCGGGCTAGTCGACCCGGGTGACGTTGACGGTGACGTCGAGGTCGGTGGTGGAACCCGCGACCACGCCCGTCAGCGGCGGCACGTCCGTGTACTCGCGGGCGCGCGCCACGATGACGTGATGGTCGCCCACCTCGCGGTCGTTCGTCGGGTCGAAGCCGAACCAGTCGCCCGTCCACCACTCGACCCACGCGTGGGACTCGCCGGACACGGTCTCGCCGATCGCGGCGTCGCGCTTGGGGTGGAGGTATCCCGAGACGTAGCGCGCCGGGATGCCCACGGTGCGCAGCGCCCCGATCGCGAGGTGGGCGAAGTCCTGGCATACACCGGAGCGCTCCTGCCACGCGTCGCGCGCCGGCGTGTGCACCGTGGTCGCCCCGGGGACATAGCTCATCTCGCCGAAGAGGTGGTCGCAGATGGCGCGCGCAGCGCGGTCGGGGCCGAGGCGCCCCGCCGCGTCCTTCGCGAAGGCGGCGAGCTCCTCGGTGGGCTCGGTGACCTCGCTCAGCCCGAGGTACTCGCTGAGCAGGTCCTGGAAGCGCGGGCCCGTGAGCGTGTCCCAGGATGCGCGCTCCTCGCGCGCCGGGACGCTCGACACCTCGACGAGGCTCGAGCCGACCACCGTGAGCGCCTCGTGCGGCTGCAGCACCTCGAAGACGTTGACGGTCGCCTCCCAGTAGTCCCGGTACGTCGACCGCCACGTCACGGGCGAGGCGTCGATCTTGGACTCGAGCACCCGCTGGCGCGGCAGCCAGGCCGGGGTCAGACGCGCCTCGTTGTACGAGGACACGATGGGTCCGCCGTACGTGAACGACGTCCGGTGCTCGATGCGAAGGGTGCTCACAGCGCCTCCTGGCTCCACAGCACGGTCGACGCCGGCAGGAAGTAGCGGTCACGGATGAGGTCCGACGCGGCGGCGCAGGCGCCCTGCACCTCCCGCATCTGACCGGGGAGGTCGGCGAGCACGTCGCGCACGTCCCGGTACTCGAGGTTGGTGCGCGCACGTCCCAGCGCGAGGCGTGCCCGGTCCGACAGCGCGCGCGAGTTCGACGCCCCCTCGATGAGCCCGAGCGTGTCCTCGGCCTTCTGCAGGTTGTATGCGATCGAGCGGGGGAACAGCCGGTCGACCAGGAGGAACTCGGCCGCGCGCTCCTCGGTGACGAGCGCGCGGACGGTGCGCAGGTACGCCTCGTGCGCGCTGCACGAGCGCAGCAGCGTCGTCCAGTTCGGGCCGGTGGTGCCCTCGAAGTGCCGCGTCATGAGCAGCCGCGCGATCATGTCCGCGCGCTCGAGCGAGCGCCCGAGCTCCATGAAGTGCCACGCATCGTCCCGCGACGTGGTCGCCGAGTGCAGGCCCCAGACCACCGCGGCGCGCTCGCGCACCCACACGAAGTACTCGTGCGGCCGTGCCGCCGCGGTCCACCGCGGCAGCTGGTTGCGGGTCATGTTGAGCGACTCCCACACCTCGGTGGAGATCACCTCGCGGGCCCGCCGCGCGTTCTCGCGCGCGGCCCCGAGCGTCCAGGCGATCGACGAGGACTGCTCGGGGTCGAAGGCGAGCTTCTGCAGCACGTCGCGGCGGCTCACAGGGGACTCGAACTCGCAGTTCATCACCGACAGCAGGGAGCCGTTGGCGCTGGGCTCGTCGACCCACGGGTCCTCGAGGAGCACGTTGAGGTGCACGTCGAGCAGGCGGGCGGTGTTGTCGGCGCGCTCGACGTAGCGGCCGATCCAGAACAGCGACTCCGCGATACGGCTCAGCATGAGGTCCCCCTGCGCTTCGGCTCGCCCTGCTGCTGCTGCTGTTGCTGCTGCTGGCCGTGCTCGATGTCGTCCGGGTGCGCGGCCTGCGGCACCGCGCTGATGCCGCCCAGCTCCACGCGCGACTCGGGCGGGGGCGTCGCGGAACCGCGCTGGCGCTCGCCGCCGAGCACCCAGGTGTCCTTCGAGCCGCCGCCCTGCGACGAGTTGACGATGAGCTGGCCGCGCGCGAGCGCGACCCGCGTGAGCCCGCCGGGCAGGACCCAGACGTCGTCGCCGTCGTTGATCGCGAAAGGGCGCAGGTCCACGTGACGGGGCTCGAGGCCGTCGTCCGTGAGCGTGGGCACGGTGCTGAGCTGGATCACCGGCTGCGCGATCCACCCGCGCGGGTCCGCGAGGATCTGGGCGCGGGCCTGGTCGAGCTCGGACCGCGAGGCCTTCGGACCGATGATGACGCCCTTGCCGCCGGCGCCGTCGACGGGCTTCACCACCAGCTCGTCGAGGCGGTCCATGACCTCCTCGCGCGCCTCCGTCTCCTCGAGGCGCCACGTGTCGACGTTCGGCAGGATCGGGTCCTCGCCCAGGTAGTAGCGCGTGAGGTCCGGCATGTAGGTGTAGATGAGCTTGTCATCCGCGACGCCGTTGCCGATCGCGTTGGCGATGGTGACGTTGCCCAGGCGCGCGGCATGGACCAGCCCGGGAGCGCCCAAGGTGGAGTCGGGGCGGAACACCACGGGGTCCAGGTAGTCGTCGTCCACACGCCGGTAGATGACGTCGACTCGGCGCCGGCCCGCCGTGGTCCGCATGTAGACGCGCCCGTTGTGGGTCTCGAGGTCGCGACCCTCGACCAGCTCGACGCCCATCGTGCGCGCGAGCAGGGAGTGCTCGTAGTACGCGCTGTTGAACACGCCCGGCGTGAGGACCACGATGGTCGGGTCGTCGATGTCGCCCGGCGCGCATCGTGCCAGCGCGGCGCGCAGGCGCTGCGAGTACTCGAGCACCGGACGCACGCCCATCGCGCCGAACATGTCGGGGAACATCTGCGACATCGCGCGGCGGTTCGACAGCACGTAGCTCACGCCCGAGGGCACGCGCACGTTGTCCTCGAGGACGCGCCAGATGCCGTGCTGATCGCGCACCAGGTCGATGCCCGAGACGTGGGCCCGCACGCCGTTCGCCGGGTCGATGCCCGCCGCCGAGCGGTAGAAGTACTGCGACGTCGCGATGAGGCGGCGCGGCACCAGTCCGTCGTTGACGCAGTGCTGCGAGCCGTACACGTCGGCGAGGAAGGCTTCGAGCGTGCGCACGCGCTGCGCCACGCCGGGCGAGATGATCTCCCACTCCTCGGCGCCCACCACGCGCGGCACGATGTCGAGCGGGAACGGCCGCTCCTCGCCCGCGTGGTCGAAGGTCACGCCCTGCGCGAGGTAGGTCGAGGCGAGCGCCTCGGCCCGCGAGTACAGGTCGTCGCCCGACATGCGGTCGATCTCCGTGTACACGCGCCGATAGGGGTCGCGCACCTTGCCCTCGAGGTTCACGGCCTCGTCCCACGCCTGAACCGGCTGGTATCCGGTCCACGGCGTGTGCTGATCGGCGGTCATGCAGCCACCCTATCCACGGCATGTTTCCCGGCGGTCACGGACACGTGTCGGGATGCGAACCGACCCCTGTTGTGGGCACGCCCGTCACTGCTACGTTCGCGCCATGGCCTACCCGCGCTCGCTGCTCGCTCCCGACGAGGAGATCGTCGTCGACAGCCACCCCCACTGGAAGGCGCTCGTGGGCGCCGTGCTTTTCTCGATCCTCGGGATCGCCGTCGTCGCCCTCGCATGGTGGTGGGTGGCGTCCGTCGAGTACGCCGACGTCGTCGAGACCGGGATCGGCGTCGTGGCCGGCGTCGCCGCCGCCGTGCTCATCGGCTGGCTCGCGATCGTGCCGTTCGTGCGGTGGTCGACCACGCACTTCGTCATCACCGACCGGCGCGTGATCTTCCGCACCGGGGTGCTCACCAAGACCGGCATCGACATCCCGCTCGCGCGCATCAACACGGTGCAGTTCCGCCACGGGCTCATCGACCGCATGTTCCGCACGGGCACGCTCATCATCGAGTCGGCGTCCGACGACCCGCTGTCCTTCGACGACATCCCGAACGTCGAGAAGGTCCACGCGCTGCTCTACGACGAGGTCTTCGACGCGCTCGACGGCGACGACGACGAGCCGCGTCGGCCCGCCGCCTGACGGCCGCGCTCGCCTTGTAACGCCGCATCTGCGGCGATAGCCTCACGTTCATGCCGCATCTGCGTATCTCCGAGGCCGCCGCGCTCGTCGGCGTGAGCGACGACACCATCCGCCGCTGGATCGAGGCCGAGTCGATCCCGACGGGGAGGGACGATGCCGGACGCACCGTGGTCGAGGGCGTCCACGTCGCCGCGTACGCGTCGCGTGCGACGGCCCCCGAGGACCCGACCGACGTGGCGCGGTCGGCGCGCAACCGCTTCACCGGCATCGTCACGCGCGTGCTCGTGGACGGGGTGATGGCCCAGGTGGACCTCCAGTGCGGTCGCCACCGCGTGGTGTCGCTCATGAGCGCCGAGGCGGCGCGCGAGCTCGCGCTCGAGCCGGGCGTGGTCGCGACCGCGGTGGTCAAGGCGACCACCGTCATCGTCGAGACGCCGGCGGGCTCCCGGTGAGACGCGGCGCCGCGCTCGCCGGCGCGGCCGGCCTCACCGTGGGCCTGGCCGCCTGCGCCGGAGCGACAGGGGCGGCCGGGCCCAGCGCGACGGCGATCGGCGCGACCGCGAGCGGCGACCGCACCCTCACCGTTTTCGCCGCCGCGTCGCTCACCGACGTGCTCGAGGAGATCGCGACCGCGTTCGAGACCGACCACCCGGGCCTGCACGTCCTCCGCAGCTACGCCGGCTCGTCCGACCTCGCCGCTCAGATCAACGAGGGCGCGCCCGCCGACGTCTTCCTGTCCGCGGACCAGTCGACCATGGACAAGATCGCCGGAGCCGTGGCCGGCGAGCCCACGGTCTTCGCGACCAACACGCTCACCTTCGTGGTGCCCGCGGGCAACCCCGCCGGCATCGCGGACCTGGCCTCGTTCGCCAAGCCCGGGGTCACCACGGTGATCTGTGCGCCGCAGGTGCCGTGCGGGGCCGCGACCGCGACCCTCGCCGCGCTCGGAGGCGTGACCCTCTCCCCCGCCTCCGAGGAGGCGAGCGTCACCGACGTGCTGGGCAAGGTCGCGTCCGGGCAGGCCGATGCGGGCATCGTCTACGTGACGGACGTCGCGCGCGCCGAGGGCGTCGAGGCCGTCCCGATCGCGCGCGCGGACGCGGTGGTGAACCGCTATCCCGCCGCCGCCCTGGCCGCGGCCGCCGATGCCGCGACCGCGCAGGCCTTCGTCGACTACCTCGCCGGCGACGAGGCGCGCGCGGTGCTCACGGGCGCGGGTTTCGGGGCGCCGTGACGGGCGCGCGCACATGACCGGACCGCGCTGGCTCGCGCCCCTCGCCGCGCTCGGCGGCCTGCTGGTGCTCCTGCCGCTCGCGGGGCTCGTGAGCCGCGTCGAGTGGTCCGAGTTCTGGTCGCTCGTGACCGCGCCCGACTCCCTCACGGCGCTGCAGCTGTCGATCCGGACGGCCACGGCGGCCACCGTCCTCACCCTGCTCCTGGGGGTGCCGCTCGGCTTCGCCCTGCAC
This sequence comes from Demequina iriomotensis, assembly GCF_000971395.1. Classification (GTDB taxonomy): domain Bacteria; phylum Actinomycetota; class Actinomycetes; order Actinomycetales; family Demequinaceae; genus Demequina; species Demequina iriomotensis. The sequence goes on from NZ_BBME01000016.1 coordinate 46,627, forward strand.
GGGATGCGCCGCGGGCCCCTGGCACCCGCGCGCGCGGCGGTCCGCGCCGTGGTGCTCGCGCCGCTGGTGCTCCCCCCGGTGGTCGGCGGCCTCGCGCTGCTCTCCGCGTTCGGGCGCCGCGGGCTGCTGGGCGAGGTTCTCGGCGGTTCGCTGGCGTTCACCACGCTCGCCGTCATCATCGCGCAGGCATTCGTCGCGATGCCCTTCATGGTCGTCTCGGTGGAGTCGGCGCTCGTCGCGCGCTCGGGCCGGCGCGAGGCGATCGCCGCGACGCTCGGCGCCTCGCGCACGCGCACGTTCGTCCGCGTGACCCTGCCCGGCATCGTCCCCGCCCTCGCCACCGGCGCGGTGCTCGCATTCGCGCGCGCGCTCGGCGAGTTCGGAGCGACCCTCACGTTCGCCGGCTCGCTCGCGGGCGTGACGCGGACCGCGCCGCTGGACATCTACCTGCTGCGCGAGACCGATCCGGAGGCCGCCGCCGCCCTGTCGCTCGTGCTCGTCGCGGTGGCGATCGGCGTGGTCGCGCTCGCCTACCGCCCGGTCACGACGAGGACGCCGCGATGAGGCTCGAGGCACGGGTGGCCGTGACGTCGCGCGGCGTCGACGCGACGCTCTCCGTCGGGGCGCACCGGACGCTCGCGCTGCTGGGCGCGAACGGCGCCGGCAAGTCGACCGTGCTGGAGTCCCTCGCGGACGTCACCCGGCCCGATCACGCACGCATCGTCCTCGACGGGCAGGTGCTGGCCGAGCCCGGACGCCGCCGCCCGGTGCCGGCGCGCAGGCGCGGCATCGTCCTCCTGTCCCAGGACGATGCGCTGTTCCCCATGAGCGTCCTCGACAACGTCGCCTTCGGCCCCCGGTCCGCGGGCCGGAAGGATGCGGAGGACGTGGCGCGCACCTGGCTCGATCACGTCGGCTGCCTCGACCTCGCGGGGAGGCGCCCCGGAGAGCTCTCGGGCGGGCAGGCCCGTCGCGTCGCGATCGCGCGGGCGCTGGCCGCGGAGCCCCGCGTGCTGCTGCTCGACGAGCCCTTCGCGGGCCTCGACGTCGAGGCCGCGTCCGCGATCCGGGCGCTGCTCCGCGAGCTGCTCGCCGGGACCACGGCGGTGCTCACCACGCACGACGCGCTCGACGCCCACACCCTGGCGGACGACGTCGCCGTGATGGAGTCCGGACGCGTGGTCGAGGCGGGGCCGGCGCGCGAGGTGCTGTCCCGCCCGCGTACGCGGTTCGCCGCCCGGATGGCCGGGCGGGTCCTGATCGAGGGGACGATGCGCGGCGGGCGCCTCGTCATCGACGAGGTCTCGAGCATCCCCGTCAGCGGCGGTCCCGGTGCGGGCTCTCGCGCGGCGGTCGCGGTGCCGCCGGCGTCCGTCGCGGTCGCGCTCGAGTCCCCGAGCATCGCGGGCGATCGCGCGTGGATCCTCGACTCCGTGACCACGCTCGAGCCGCGCGGCGATCACGTGCGCGTGCACGGCGCGCTCGTGTCCGCGGACGTCGACCCGGAGCTCGCCTCGGAGCTCGAGGCGGGTGCGCGCCTGTGGTGCGGGGTCCCGCGGGGGCTCGACGCGTACGCGTTGTAGGCCACCACTCACGGCGCCGCGCCCGGGGCAGTCAAGGCTCGGCAACCGCCCCGAAACAGCACGTTCGTAGACTGACCTCATGTCCCCCCTGACCGATCTGAGGGTCGCGGTCATCACCGTGTCCGACCGCTCGTCCGCGGGCGCTCGCGACGATGCCACCGGACCGGTGCTGGCTGATCGCCTCGCCGAGGCGGGCGCGTCCGTGACCCGATCGCTCGTCCCGGACGCCGTGGTGGACATCCGTCATGCGATCTCGGGCGCGATCGCCGCCGGCGCGCGGGTGGTCGTCACCACCGGCGGCACCGGCATCGGGCCGCGCGACGTCACCCCCGAGGCGACCGAACCGCTGCTGCTGCGCCCGTTGCCCGGCATCCCCGAGCTGCTGCGCCAGCGCGACGCCCATCTCTCGCCCTCGGTCGCGCTCTCGCGCGGCATCGCGGGCGTCACGGCTGGCACGCCGGGGGCGCTCATCATCAACCTGCCCGGCTCGGTGCGGGCGGTCGAATCGGCGCTGCTGGTGCTGCCCGACCTCCTCGCGCACGCCGTGGCCCAGCTCGACGGCGAGGACCACTGATGCTCGCGATCGCCGCCCTCACCGAGGCACCGCTGTCGCTCGACGCGCACGTCGCGGCCGTCGCGGGGCCCCGCGCGGGTGCGATCGCGACCTTCCTCGGCACGGTGCGCGACCACGATCCGAGCGTGGAGGGAGAGGTGGTCGGGCTCGACTACTCGGCGCATCCCACGGCAGGCGAGACGCTCGCGGCCATCGCCGCGCGCTTCGACACGGCGGACCTCGCCATCGCGGTGACGCACCGCGTCGGGTCGCTCGCAGTAGGCGAGGCCGCCATCGTCGCCGCGGTGTCCGCGCCGCATCGTCGCGAGGCACTGGACACCGTGTCCGCCCTGGTGGAGGCCGTGAAGGCCGAGCTGCCCGTATGGAAGCGCGAGATGCTCGCGGACGGCTCGCACACGTGGGTGGGGATCGCATGAGCGTGCACGAGGAGCCGGGGCTGGTCGACCGCTACGGCCGGGCGCACCGCGACCTGCGGATCTCGCTCACGGACCGCTGCTCGCTGCGCTGCACGTACTGCATGCCGGCGGACGGGGTCCCCTGGCTCGCGTCGTCGACGCTGCTCACCACCGACGAGATGGTGCGGCTCGCGCGCGTCGCGGTGTCGCTCGGCGTGCGCGAGGTGCGCCTCACGGGCGGCGAGCCGCTGCTCCGCCCCGACGTGGTGGACGTGGTCGGGGCGCTCGCGGCGCTGCCGACGCCCGACGGCCCGCTCGACCTGTCCCTCACCACCAACGCGCTGCGGCTGCCGGCGCTCGCCGCGCCCCTGCGCGATGCGGGCCTCGACCGCGTCAACATCTCGCTCGACACGCTCCAGCGCTCGCGGTTCCTCGAGCTGACGCGCCGCGACCGCCTCGCTGACACGCTCGCGGGCATCGAGGCGGCGCGTGCCGTGGGCTTCGCGCCGATCAAGCTCAACGCGCTCGTGATGCGTGGCGTGAACGACGACGAGATCGTCGACCTGGTGGCCTTCGCGATCGACCGCGGGCTCGAGATGAGGTTCATCGAGCACATGCCGCTCGATGGCGGGCACACGTGGCGGCGCGAGGAGATGGTGACGGGCGAGGAGATCCTCGAGGCGATCTCCGCACGGTTCCCGCTCGAGCCCGTGGGACACGACGGTGCCGCGCCGGCCGAGACGTTTCGCATCGCGGGGACCACCTCGACGGTCGGGGTCATCGCGTCGGTGACGCGCGCCTTCTGCGACCGCTGCGACCGCGTGCGCCTCACCGCGGACGGCCAGTTCCGCAACTGCCTCTTCGCGCATGACGAGTCGGACCTCAGGTCGCTGCTGCGCGACGGCGCGGACGATGCGCGGCTGGCGCAGGCGATGCAGGCGTGCGTCGCGCAGAAGCGGCCGGGCCACGGGATCGACTCGCCCGACTTCCTCCAGCCCGCGCGCCCGATGAGCGCGATCGGGGGCTGAGGTCCCCGCGGGTCTACGCGGGGCCGACCGGCTGCCGCAGGAGGGTCCGCAGCCTCTCCGGTGCCACCTTCCGGAAGTCGCTCAGGTAGATCTCATGGTGGCGGCCGGTCATGCGCAGCCCGGCCTCCTCGATCTGGGCGTGCACGCGAGCGAGCGCCGGGCCCTCCGCGTCGAACGAGCCGACGTGAAGCGTCTGGAGGCAGCGACCCTCGGCAAGCTCCTCGACCCTGACGTCGCCCAGGCGTGCAGGGGCGCCCTTCACCCCGGCCGCGCCGATCGCCCGCTCGAGCAGCGCATCGTCCACCCAGTCCGGTTGCAGGATCATGAGCGTCCAGTCCCACGCCGACTTGTCGCGCCGCGTGGTGAAGCTCGTGGGGTCCGCAGCGCTCCACAGACCTTCGAGCGGCATGACCACATAGTCGCGGCCGAGCTCCCGCTTCGACGCGAACTTCGCCTTGTACGCGACTGGGAAGAGCGCCTCGATGGCCTCCTGGAAGCTCGGCTCGACGTTGGGATCGCCGTGACCGTCGATCATGAGGTAGCGCGCGGCCGCGACCTCGAGGTCGCGGATCTCATGGCGTCGCGCCTGGTAGGCGTCGAGCGTCCGCTTGAGGTCTGCCTTGGGCTCGGTCATGGTCCTCCCCCGATCACGCGGCGTCCCGACCAGTGAAGCACGACGCTCACGAGGGCTGCGGCGCCATAAACCGTTCATGCACCCCCAGCTCGCGCACGTGGGGCCGGCCGAGAAGGAGCCGTCTCCTCCGCTCGAGATCCACCGGGAGGCTGTCCAAGAAGCTCATCGCCGTTCCCCTCCTCTGAGCGCTCGCCGGGGCTAGCCTGGCAGGGTCCCCGGCAGAGGAGCTCCGCATGGGCACGGTGGTGCTGTACGGCACGGTCTCGGTGGACGGGTTCATCGCCGACGATCAGGACCAGCCCGGACCTTTGTTCGCATGGCTCGTGTCGGGCGAGGTCCCGCTCGGTGACGGCGGCCGGCTGATGGTGGCGCGGGCGTCCTACGACTACACGCGGCCGTACTGGGATGCGATCGCCGTCACCGTGGTCGGCCGCCACGTCTTCGACCTCACGGACGGCTGGGCCGGGATACCTCCGAGCGGAGTCGACCATGTGGTGGTGGTGACGCACCGTGGCGCACCGCCCGGCTGGAACGCCGATGCGCCCTTCGACTTCATCGACGGCGTCGAGGCTGCGGTAGCGCGGGCACAGGAGCTCGCCGGGGCGCGCCTCGTCGAGGTCGCCGCCGGCGACGTGGGCGGCCAGGTGCTCGCCGCGGGACTCGTCGACGAGGTACGCATGGACGTCGCACCCGTGGTGCTCGGGCGCGGCAAGCGGTACTTCGGGTCGGTCGACGGCACGCATCTCCTCGAGGACGCGGTCGAGGTGATCCGGGGCGAACGGGTGCTACACCTGCGCTATCGGGTGGAGCGCAGGGATTCTGGCGCGGCGACGTAGCCGGGCTCGCCGCCGCCGCGTCACAGCGACGGGCCACCGATGGCCCGCGCGGACCTCGCGCGACCGCGATCACCCGTGGAATGGGGCGTTGGCGGTCGCTTTCGAGGACGTGGCGCGCGTCGTGGGGCGTTGGCGGTCGCGGGAGCGGTCGGGCTCGTCTTCGCCGCCGCAGCCACCCGTGGCTGGGGCGTGGTCCACAGGCCCGGGCTGGGTCGAGTTTTCCACATCTACCTGGGGAGATGATCGAGGCTGACTGTCAGAGGGTGGTGGTTGACTCGAGGTCATGGAGATCTCCGAGGCCGTCGCGGTGGTGACACGAGCGCTGGATGCGCTCGTGCCCGCGACGCCCGACGCGCTCGCGACGCTGTCCGAGGGTGAGGTCACGGCCCGCACCACCGTGCTGGCGCAGATCCGCCGTCAGGTCGACCTCCGTGGTGCGGTGCTGGCCGGTGAGGTCGCCCGACGCTCCGACACCTCCGGTGGTGGCATGGCACGCCGACACGGGCATCGCAACGCCGTCGCGATGGTCGCCGACGCCCACGGCGGCACCACCCGCGAGGCCCGCGACCTCATCACCGCCGGTGCGGTCCTCACCGACACTGGTGTCGCGGACGGCTCCGCGCCCGCGCCGCGCTGGCCGATGCTGGCCGCGGCGCTGCGCGCCGGGGAGGTCTCCACAGCCAAGGCGGCACTGGTCAAAGACACCCTCGACGTCATGTGCGGCGCCGGCACGGACGTCGAGGCCCGTCTGGTAGGCAAGGCCCGCGCGCTGTCGCTGGCAGACCTGACGAAGGTCTGCACCGACGTGAAAGCACGCTGGGACATCGGCCAGCTCGAAGCGCGCGAGAAGCGTCAACGCGGCGAACGCTACCTGTCGATGACCGAGGGCGTGGACGGGATGATCACCCTGCACGCCACGATGGACCCCGCCTCCGCCGCACCGATCAAGACCTTCCTCGACGCCCAGGTGCGCCGCACCTTCGCCACCCGTCGCAACGACGGCGCCGGACCCATGCCCGCCGGTGAAGCCGGACGGATCCGCCTGGACAGCCTCGTCGACCTCGCCCGCCACGGACTGCGCTGCAACCACGCCGGTACGAGCGTGTCGACGACGCTCGTGGTCCACCTCGACGAGGAGGCCCTGCGCACCGGGATCGGGCTGGGACGCTGCGACGCGATCACCACCCCCCTCACCGCCGCCACCGCACGCCGCCTCGCCGTCGACGCACAGATCATCCCCCTGGTCCTGGGAAGCCGCTCCCAACCCCTCGACCTGGGCTACGCCACCCGCTTCTTCACCCCCGCCCAACGCATCGCACTGGCCATCCGCGACGGCGGCTGCGCGTTCTGCCACGCCCCCACCTCATTCTGCGACGCCCACCACATCATCCCCGCCTCCCAAGGCGGACCCTCCGACCTCGCGAACGGCGTGCTCCTATGCACCCGCTGCCACCACCGCATCCACGACGACGGCTGGACCATCCACGCCACCCCCACCGAGGTCGGGTTCACCCCACCGGCCACCATCGACCCCCAGCAGCGACCACGCCAAGGCGGCAAAGCCACCCTCCACATCGACCTACCCCCACGCGCACCAATCGCCGACGCCGCGGCGACCGTGCCACCCTTCTGACCGCCTTGCTCCAACGGCGCCGCCCACCACGCGAGCGCCACGGCGGCACGCCCAGCACCCGGCGGGCGCCGTCGCCCGGCACTGGAGCGGGCCGATGCGCGCGCGAGCCCGTCTCAGCAGCCGCATCGCGAGCGGGTGGTCAGCCGCCGGCGAAGGGCGGCAGCACGTCGACGAGGTCACCGCGTTCCAGCGCGGCACCGTCGTCGAGGCGCGATCCCTCGCGCAGGATGGCGCACTGGCCGATGACGCGCGGAGCATCGGCCCCCCGCTCCCCCAGGCCGACGCGCAGCAAGCCGACGGTGGCGACCTCCGCGCCATCGAGGGAGAGCTCCTTCGCACCGACGGCCTCGGCCGCGGCGGCGAACAGGCGCACCTGGATCATGCGCCCGCCCACGTCTTCGCGAGCGCCGACGCCTTCGCGCACTCCGGCCCGATGTCGGCACCGGTCGCGCCGCGCCGACCTGCCGCGTAGCCGACCAGGAAGGTCGTCAATGGCGCCGCCGGCCGAATCACCGAGTGCGCAGCATCCGCGGCGACGTCGAGGAGGGCGGACACGTCGACCTCGGCCAGGTCGAGCCCCAACTCGTCGGCGAGGGCGACCACCCATTGCTCCAGGCTGTTCTCGGTCATGGCATGCGTTCCTTCCAGTACTGCGCGTCGTCCCAGGTATCCAGATCGCGGGAGGCGCCGTCGACATCGGCGACGGTGACCATCTCCACACCGCTCACCAGCCTACGCAGGGATGTCCCCTCGAGGTCCCCGACGCATCGTGCGGCGAGGGGCGCGGTCGGGTACGCGGCGAGCAGCGGCTGCGGGAAGCCCGCCGCGTCGACGATCCACGCGCCGCGAGGCGGCGCGACGACACCCGGCTCGACGACGCCCCGCTCGTCGACACCCGGCGCGGCACCCACCGGTTCGGGCGTGATGGAGGCCGCGGCAAGGAGAGCGGGCACGACCTCGGCAGCCCGCGGCGTGTCGACACCCAGCACCACCGTCACCGCGGATGGCACCCGCCCGCGGGACAGCTCCGCGAGCCCGGCCGCGACCGCCGCCGCCGGACCCGACCCCGCCGGCGACTCGACCGTCCACCTCACACCGTCGCGGCGAGGACCACCCACGATCACCACGGCGGCGGCACCCGACACCGCGTCGAGGGCACGGTCGAGGAGCGCGCGACCGCCCACCTCGAGGTCGGGCTTCGACACCCCACCCAGGCGAGAGCCGCGACCGCCCGCCACGATGACCGAGTCCCAACCCGGGCCCATGTCTCCCCTGCTCAGGCCGGGTCGCGCCGCCACGGACCCGACTTGCCGCCGTCCTTCGCGATGAGCCGGATGTCGCGGATGGTGGTGCCCTTGTCGAGCGCCTTGACCATGTCGACCACGTTGAGCGCCGCGACCGACACCGCCGTGAACGCCTCCATCTCGACGCCGGTGCGGTCCGCGGTGGACACGGTCGCGATGATCCGCACACCCTCGTCCTCGACGGACACCTCGACCACCGCGCCGTGGACCCCGATCACGTGCGCGAGCGGGAGCAGCTCCGGCGTACGCTTGGCCGCCGCGATGCCCGCGATCCGCGCGAGCGCGAGCGCGTCGCCCTTGGGCACCGTGCCGTCCCGGAGCGCCTCCACCACGTGGGGCGCGCACGCGACGAAGCCCGACACGGTCGCGCTGCGCACCGTCGGCTGCTTGTGGGTGACGTCGACCATGCGCACCTGCCCGCGCGCGTCGAGGTGGGTGAAGCCGGAATCTGTCATGCGGTGAACCTCCTGACGGCGACGATATCGCCCGCGCGCACCTCGTCCGCGTCCGCGCGCACCCGCGCGAGCCCGTCGGCGGCCGCGAGCCGCGCCACCAGATGCGATCCGGACCCGCCCGACGTCGCCGGACGCACCCCCTCCGACGCGATCACCACCGGCATCACCTGCTCGCGACCCGGCGGGCATCGCCAGCCCTCGAGCGCGCCTCGAGGCTCCCAGGCGGGCTCGGGCACCCCGAGCATCGTCCTCACCGCGGGCGCGACGAACAGCTCGACGCACACCGCGACGGCGACCGGGTTGCCGGGCAGGCACACCACCGGGATCCCGTCGACCCTCCCCAGGCCCTGCGGCTTCCCCGGCTGGATCGCCACGTTCCGGAAGTCCACGCCGGCGGGAGCGAGTCCCTCCTTGACCGGGTCGTGGTCGCCGACGCTCGCCCCGCCCGTGGTCACCACCAGGTCGGCTGACGCGCCGCGCACCGCGGCGAGCACGTCCGCGCCGCGATCGCCGACCGTCCCGAGCGGGACCACCTCCGCACCGAGCGCCTCGAGCGCCGCCGCGAGATACGTGGCGTTCGACTCGAAGATCTGCCCGGGGCCCAGGGCGCCTCCCGGCGCGACGAGCTCGTCGCCCGTCACCAGGAACGCCACACGCGGCCGCCGCGTCACCAACACCTGGGAGACACCGGACGATGCGGCGGCGGCCAGGTGCCGCGGCCGCAGCACGGCGCCGGCCGGCACCACCAGGTCCCCGGGCGCGGCATCCTCACCGGCGCGGCGGATGTGCGCACCGAGCGGCGCCGGGGCGTCGACGAGGACCGAGGTCGCGGTGGCGGCCACCCGTTCCTGCGGGATCACGGCATCCGCGCCGGCCGGCACGGGCGCCCCGGTCATAATCCGCACCGCCGCTCCCGGCGCCACGGAACCGGCGAAGGGGTGCCCCGCGGCCGACTCGCCGATCACCGCGAGCCCGACCGGCGCCGCCTCCGACGCCGTCGCCACGTCCGCGCCGCGCACCGCGTAGCCGTCCATCGCGGAGTTGTCGAAGGGCGGGATCGCGCCGGCGGCCCGCACATCGTCCGCCAGCACCCTCCCGAGCGCCTCCCCCAGAGGGACGGCCTCGAACTCGGGCTCGCGCACCAGCGCGAGGACCTGGGCGAGGTGCTCGGCCGCGCTACGCACGGACGCCGCCCGACACCGGCAGCGAGCGCCACTCGCCGTCGCGCGCATCGATCACCTGGAGCGTCCCGGCGAGCCCCGGCCCCGCCCCCGTGAGCAGCACCACGGCCTGCGAGGCCATGGCCGCCCCCACCTGCCCACACAGCGGGCCGAGCACTCCGCCCGCGTCGCACACCCCGAAGTCCGGCGCCGGCTCCTCCGGGAACACGTCGCGCACGCTGCGTCCCCCCGAGAACACCGTGACCTGCCCGAACCACCCCTGCACCGCGCCCCACACGAGGGGGATGCCCAGCCCGGCGGCCGCATCGTCCACCGCGAGGCGCGAGCCCCACGTGTCGGTGCAGTCGAGGACCAGGCTGTGCCCCGCGAGCGCCTCGCGGGCGGACGATGCGCCGAGCCGGGCGGGCACGGCCGTCACCTCGACGCCGGGCGCGAGGGCACTCAGGCGGGCCGCCGCCGCCGAGACCTTCGCCTCGCCGACGTCGGACGGGCCGAACAGCACCTGCCGATGAAGGTTGGACACGGCCACCCGGTCGCCGTCGATGAGCGTGAGGCGTCCCACCCCGGCGGCGGCGAGGTACAGCGCCGCGGGGCATCCCAGGCCCCCCACGCCCACGATCGCGACGCTCGCCGCGCTCAGCGCCTCCTGGCCCGCGGCCCCGAACCCCGGCAGGGCGCGTTGCCGCACGTATGCGTCAGCTTCCACCCGCGTCACGGTACCGGTCGAGCACGATCTCCACGAGGCGAGGGTGCGGGGCCAGCGGCGCCGTCACGTAGTCGGCACCCGACTCCATAAGCCGCTTCTGGAAGAACCCGGGCGCCAGCAGGAACGACGCGACCGCGACCACACCGTCCTCGCCGTTCGCTCGCGCCTCCGTCACCGCGTCGGCCACCGTCGGATGGATGCCCGCGGCGTAGCCGATGCGCACCGGACCGCCCCACCGCGCGCGCAGCAGCTCCGCCGCCATCGCAGTGTCGGCGGTGCTGCGGGGATCCGAGGACCCCGCGGCGGCGAGCACCAGGGTCGCCGTCTCCGGCACCCCGGCCTCGTGGATCCGGTCGAGCACGATGTCGATGAGGCGCGCGTCGGGACCGAGCGCGGTCGCGGTCGCGACGTCGTCGCGGTCACGGACCGCCTCGGCGATGTCGTGGTAGACGTGGTACCCGCCGGCGAGCAGCAACGGCACCACCACGGCGGCCGTGCCCTCCCCCGGCGCGACCTCCGCCACCACGTCCTTGCAGTACGGGCCGTGGACGTCGACGTAAGCGTCGCGGATGTCGTGCCCGGGCAGTGCGGCGCGCACGTCCTCGACCACCCGCAGGATGGTCGCCTGACCGTCCGCGTCGCGCGTACCGTGCGCGCAGGCGATGAGCGTGCTCATGCCGCGCTCACCGCCAACGCATAGCCGCGCTTGACCACCGTTCTCACCAGCATGGGCGCCCCCGAGTTCTCCCGCAGCCTGTTGATCGCCGCCTCGACCGCGTGCGGACCCGCCTGGGCGCCCGGCAGCACCGCCGCGAGCTGCTCGCGCGAGAGCACGTTGCCCTTCGCCTCGGCGAGCGCACGCAGGATCTCGAGGCCCGTGGGCGTGAGCGGCAGCACCCTCCCGTCGAGCACCGCCGCGGTGGCGCGCATGACGAGCGGCCCGTCCGGTGTGGTGATCCCCACCGCGGACTCCGTGAACTCCTGCACCAGCATGCGCACGAGCGCGCCCAGCCGCCAGCGGTCCGGGTGCTGCACCACCAGCCCAGCCGCCTCGAGCGGGGCCGCCGTCACCGGCCCCACCGCCGCGACCACCAGCTTGCCGGACGCGGCCCGCGCGGCGATCCCCGCGAGCGCGCCACGCGACCTCGCGGTCGCGAGCCACGACTCGGCGGCGGGCGCGGACGTGAACAGCACCGCATCGGCGCCGCCCGCGGCCGCCTGGTCGATCCATTCGTCGTGCAGCGCGGGGTTGAGCGGGGCGCCCCAGCCGTACACCAGGAGGCTCTGCACCTCGGCACCCGCGTCCGCGAACGCCTCGTCGAGGCCGTCCGAGCCGTTGCCGTGGTGCTGGACCGCCACGCGCAGGCCCGCGACGCCCTCGGCCAGCAGGTAGTCCCGCAGCTCCGCCGCGGTCTCCGACTCCGCGACCCAGTCCGCCTCGAGGCCCGCCTGCTGGATCGCGCCGCGCGCCTTGGGACCGCGCGCGATGAAGCGCGCGTCGCGGATCGCGTCGAGCAGGTCCTCGGCGAGGCCCGCCGCGTCGGCCGCCTCGATCCAGCCGCGGAAGCCGATGCCCGTGGTCGCGACCACGATGTCGGGCGGCGACGCGATGAGCGCCCGCGTGTCCTCGATCAGCCGCGCATCGTCCAGGTGCGGGATGGTGCTGAGCGCGGGAGCGTGCCGCACGCTCGCGCCGCGCCTCTCGAGCGCCGAGGCCAGCTCTCGCTTGCGCCGGTCCGCCGTGATGACCATCACGCACCCCGACAGCGGCTCTCCCACCATCGACACGCGGACCTCCCCGTCACTCGCGCCGCGGCGGTGTCGCGGCGATCTGCGAGGCCAGAAGTCCCGGCCCCGCCACGTTTCCGACGACGATAACGGCGGGAGGTTTCACCCCTGTTTCCCCCGCGATAAGAACGATGTCAGCCAGGGTTCCGTGCGTGACGCGCTCGTCGGCCGTGGTGCCCGACTCGACGATCGCGACGGGCGTGGCGGGGTCCGCACCTCCAGCCAGGCCAGCGGCGACGATGTCCGGCAGCGCCGCGACCCCCATGAGCACCACGACGGTGGTCCCGTGCGTCATCGCCGCGACCGAGGTCGCGTCGGCGCCCGCATGCCCCGACGTGACGAGCACCGCGGTCGACAGGCCCCGCTGCGTCACGGGGATGCCCGCGCGGCCCGGCACGGACAGCGCCGACGTCACGCCCGGCACCACCTCGACCGGCACCCCCGCCTCGAGGCACGCGTGGACCTCCTCGCCCCCGCGCCCGAGCACGAAGGGGTCGCCGCCCTTGAGTCGCACCACCGTGCGGCCCGCCTGCGCGTGCTCCACGAGGATCCGGTTGATCTCGTCCTGCGGCACCGGGTGGCGGTCGGGAGACTTGCCGACGTTGATCATCTCGACGTCATAGGGCACGGACACCAGCAGCTCGGTGGTGCCGAGCCTGTCGGTCACCACCACATCGGCCTCCGCGAGCGCCTGGCGCCCGCGCACCGTGATGAGCCCCGGGTCGCCCGGGCCCGCGCCGACGAGGATCACCCGGCCCGCGCCGTCACGGCGCCGCCGGAGGTCGACCTCGCCCGCGTCGATGAGCGCGGCGATCGCGTCGCGCACCGCGCGGATGCGTCGCGGGTCCGGCCTGTCGGTGGAGATGACCCCCACCGCGAGCTCGCCGTGGCGCGACACCGCCGCCTGACGCGCCGTGCCCCGCGACGCGTCGGAGGCGTCGATGCAGAACACCCGCCGCGCCGCGGCCCACGCCGCGACCGCGTCGTTGACGGCCGCATCGTCCGTCGCCGCAAGCACGAACCAGGCGCCGTCGAGGTCGCCCTCGACGACGGCGCGCGCGTCCCACGAGAGGTCGCCGTGCTGCGCGAGCCGCTGCACGTCGTCGCTCGCGTGGGGCGCGACGACGTGCACCTGGGCGCCCTCCGCGAGGAAGCGCTTGATGCGCCGCGAGGCGACGTGGCCGCCCCCGGCGACGAGGACGCGCCGATTCTTGAGATCGAGTCCGAAGAGAGCCGTCACTCGCCACCTGCCAGGTCGATGATCACCTGGCCATTGTCGATGCTGACGGGGTAGACGACCAAGTCCGCGGCCGCTCCGGCGACAGGTTCCTTGTCCATGGTGACCAGGCAGGACCCGTCGAGGAGCGAGAAGACCTGCTTGTAGATCGGCGATGCCACCGTCGGCACGCCGCCGCGGTCGCCGGTGATCCCGCGCGACATCACCTGCGCGCCCGAGAACGGGCACCGGTTCTGCACGGCGTGGACGCTGCCGTCCCACAGGCGGAACAGGGCGATCTGAACCCCCTCGACGAGCGCGGCGACGCCGAGCTCGGGCGACAGGCGGTCGTAGTCGCAGACCACGACGCGGCTCGAGGCGACGGACGATGCGGCGGTGACGGTCATGCGTGGACCTCCAGTCGGGCGGGGGCGATGAGGACCGCGCCCGAGGCGCGCTCCTCCGCGGTGGCGGGGCGGATCTGGCCGCGCTGCTCGACGTAGGCGAGCGACGGGTCGGCCGTGTCGGGCGCGTTGACGAAGCTGGTGAACTGCTGGAGGCGCTCCGGGTCGCTCAGGACCGCCTTCCACTCGTCCTCGTACGTGTCGAGGTGGTGGGCCATGTGGGCGTCGAGCTCGGCGCAGATGCCGAGCGAGTCCTCGACCACGACCCGCCGGATCTCGTCGAGCCCGCCCTCGTACTCGGCCTGCCACGGCGCCGTGCGCTGCAGGCGGTCCGCGGTGCGGATGTAGAGCATGAGGTAGCGGTCGATGTAGGTGAACGCCTCCTCGTCGGTGACGTCCGCGACCAGCAGCTCCGCGTGGGCCGGCGTGAAGCCGCCGTTGCCGCCCACGTAGACGTTCCAGCCCTTCTCGGTGGCGATGAGGCCCACGTCCTTGCCGCGCGCCTCGGCGCACTCGCGCGCGCAGCCCGACGCGGCGAGCTTGATCTTGTGCGGGCTGCGCAGCCCGCGGTAGCGCAGCTCGAGCGCGATCGCCATCGAGGCCGAGTCCTGGACCCCATAACGGCACCACGTCGACCCGACGCACGACTTCACGGTGCGCAACGACTTGCCGTACGCGTGGCCCGACTCCATGCCCGCATCCACGAGCCGCTTCCAGATCTGCGGCAGCTGCTCGAGACGGGCCCCGAACAGGTCGATCCGCTGCCCGCCGGTGATCTTGGTGTAGAGCCCGAAGTCCTCGGCGACCTCGGCGATGACCTTGAGCCGCGCCGGCGTGATCTCGCCGCCGGGGATGCGCGGGACCACCGAGTAGGTGCCGTCCTTCTGCATGTTCGCCATGACGCGGTCGTTGGTGTCCTGCAGCGCCGCGCGGTCGCCGCCCAGCACGTGCTCGTTGTGGATCGAGGCGAGGATGGAGCCGACGGTCGGCTTGCAGATGTCGCAGCCGTGCCCCGCGCCGAACCGCTCGATCACCTCGGTGAAGGTGCGCAGCTCGGCGACGTGGATCGCGCTGAACAGCTGGGCGCGCGACAGCGTGAAGTGCTCGCACAGGGCGTTCGAGACCTCGAGCCCGGCCTTCTCGAGCTCGCCGGCCATGACCTTCTTCACCAGCGGTAGGCACGAGCCGCACGCGGTGCCGGCCTTGGTGCAGGACTTCACCGAGCCGAGGTCGTGGCAGCCCTCGTGGTTGACCGCGTCACGGATGGTGCCCGCGGTGACGTTGTTGCACGAGCACACGGTCGCGGCGTCGGGGAGCTCGAGCTCGGGGCGCTCGACGGCACCCTCGGGCAGGATCCACGCGGACGGGTCGCCGGGGAGCTTCGCGCCGATCATCGGGCGCAGCGTCGCGTAGGCGGACGCGTCGCCGACGAACATGCCGCCCAGGAGGGTCGACGCATCGTCCGTCATGACGAGCTTCTTGTAGTCGCCGCTGAACGGGTCGGAGTAGACCACCTCGAGCGCGCCCGGCGTCTGCGCGAAGGCGTCGCCGAAGGACGCGACGTCGACCCCGAGCAGCTTGAGCTTGGTCGCCGTGTCGGCGCCCAGGTAGTGCGCGTCGCCGCCGAGCAGGCGGTCAACGGCGACGTCCGCCATCGTGTTGCCGGGCGCGATGAGGCCCACGGAGAGGTGGCCGTCGGCCGCCGCAGCGGCGCATTCGCCGATCGCGCTGATGGCCGGATCCGACGTGAGCGACGTGTCGTCGACGAGCACTCCCCCGCGCTCGCCGATGCCGAGCCCGGCACCGCGGCCCAGGTCGTCGCGCGGACGGATCCCGGTGGCGAACACCACGACGTCGACCAGCTGCTCCCCGCCGTCGGAGAACACGAGGGTCCCGGCGTTGCCGTCGCGGTCGGCGCGGACCTCGGAGGTCGCGGCGCCCGTGCGGACGGTGACGCCCAGCTTCTCGATGAGGCGCTTGAGCGCCTCGCCGCCCGAGTCGTCCACCTGCAGCGCCATGAGGCGGTCGGCGAACTCGACGACGGTGCTGGTGGCGCCCATGGACTGCAGCGCACCCGCCGCCTCGAGGCCCAGCAGGCCGCCGCCGATGACGGCGCCGCGGACCGGTCGGTTGAAGAACCGCTGGCGGGTCTCGACCCACTCGCGCAGCCGGGCGACGTCGTCGACCGTGCGGTACATGAACACACCCGGCAGGTCGACGCCCGGCACGGGCGGTGCCCACGCGTAGGAGCCGGTCGCGAGCACCAGGTGGTCGTACGCAGCGTCGCGGCCGTCGGCGAGGCGCACCGCCCGGGCCTCGCGGTCGATCGCGACCACCGGCGCGTCGCGGTGGAGCGTCACGCTGTCGTGGTCCCAGAGCGAGGGCTCGCCGAGCAGCAGGTCCTCGGGGCTCTTGCCCTGGAAGTAGCTGGTGAGCGCCACGCGGTCGTAAGGGGCGTACGGCTCCTCGCCGTAGACCTCGACCTCGAAGCGGCCGTCCGTGTCGCGCTCCAGCAGGGTGGAGACGAAGCGATGGGCGACCATGCCCGCTCCGACGACGACGATGCGCTCGTTGCTCATCCGGGTGCCTTCCCGTCCCGCACCGGAGAGCATCACGCCGACCCGCCGGGTGCGAGGGGCGATGGTGGGGACCACTGCTCCTCGAGGGTAGAAGGCGCTTCGCATGGCGCCCCGTGACGTCAGTCCCGGGCCAGCGTCACCACGACCGCGTCGCCCTCGGCGGCGACGGCGTGGACGCGCAAACCGGGCGCGAGCCCCTCCTTCGGCTCCTTGTCCATCGTCACCAGGCACGCCCCGTCGAGCAGCGAGAACACCTGCTTGTAGATCGGCGACGCGATCGTGGGCACGTCCCCCCGCGAGCCCGTGATCCCGCGCGACATCACCGACGCGCCCGAGAACGGGTCGAGGTTCTGCACGCAGTGGAGCGAGCCGTCCGCGAGCAGGAAGATCGCGACCTGAACCCCCTCGACGAGCGCGGCCACGCCCAGCTCGGGGGTGAGGTCGCCCAGCGCGCACACGCGGGTCGCGGTGGACGATGCGGTGTCGGGAACGGCGGTCATGACCGGACCTCCAGGGTGGTGGGGGCGATGAGGACCGCGCCCGAGGCACGCTCCTCGGAGGTGGCGGGGCGACGCTGGCCGCGCTGTGGGACGTAGGCGAGCGTCGGGTCGGGCTCCTCGGGGGCGTTGACGAACGACGTGAACTGGCGCAGCCGCACCGGGTCGTTGAGCACGGCCTTCCACTCGTCCTCGTAGGAGTCGATGTGGCGCGCCATGTGGGCGTCGAGCTCCTCGCCCAGGCCCAGCGAGTCGTCGACCACGATGCGGCGGATCTCGTCGAGACCGCCCTCGTGCTCCTGCTGCCACGGGGCCGTGCGCTGCAGGCGGTCCGCGGTGCGGATGTAGTACATGAGGTAGCGGTCGATGACCCGGAACACGTCCTCGTCGGGGACGTCCTCGACCAGCAGCTGCGCGTGCACCGGCGTGAAGCCGCCGTTGCCGCCCACGTAGACGTTCCAGCCCTTGTCGGTCGCGATGACGCCCACGTCCTTGCCGCGCGCCTCCGCGCACTCGCGCGCGCAGCCGGAGACGCCCAGCTTGAGCTTGTGCGGGCTGCGCAGGCCGCGGTAGCGCAGCTCGAGCGCGATCGCCATGCCGACCGAGTCCTGAACCCCATAGCGGCACCACGTCGACCCGACGCAGGACTTCACCGTGCGCAGCGACTTGCCGTACGCGTGGCCCGACTCCATGCCCGCGTCGACCAGCCGCTTCCAGATCTGCGGCAGCTGCTCGAGACGGGCCCCGAACAGGTCGATGCGCTGACCGCCGGTGATCTTCGTGTAGAGCCCGAAGTCCTGCGCGATCTGCCCGATGAGGATGAGGTGCTCGGGCAGGATCTCGCCGCCCGGCACGCGGGGCACCACGGAGTAGGTGCCGTCCTTCTGCATGTTCGCCATGACGCGGTCGTTGGTGTCCTGCAGCGCCGCGCGGTCGCCTCCCAGCACGTGCTCGTTGTAGAGGCTCGCGAGGATCGATCCGACGGTCGGCTTGCAGATGTCGCAGCCGCGTCCGGTGCCGAAGCGCTCGATGACCTCGGAGAACGTGGTGACCTCGGCGACCTTGATGGCGTTGAACAGCTGCGCACGCGACAGCGCGAAGTGCTCGCACAGGGCGTTCGAGACCTCGATGCCGGCTTTCTCCAGCTCGGTCGACATGATCTTCTTCACCAGCGGCAGGCACGAGCCGCACGAGGTCCCGGCCTTGGTGCACGCCTTCACCGCACCGAGGTCGTGGCAGTCGTGATCGTTGACGGCACCGCGGATGGCGCCGGCGGACACGTTGTTGCACGAGCACACCCCCGCATCGTCCGGCAGCTCGATCTCGCCCTTCTCGACGGAGCCCTCGGGCAGGATCCAGGCGGCGGGGTCGCCCGGCAGCGCCGCGCCGACCATGGGCCGCAGCGAGGCGTACGCGCTCGCGTCCCCGACCAGGATGCCGCCCAGCAGCGTGGTCGCGTCGTCGGTGAGCACCAGCTTCTTGTAGACCCCGTTGACCGGGTCCGCGTAGACCATCTCGAGCGCGCCGGGCGTGGTGGCGAAGGCGTCGCCGAAGGACGCGACGTCGACCCCCAGCAGCTTGAGCTTGGCCGCCATGTCGGCGCCCGGGAAGGTCGGCGTGCCACCCAGGAGGCGGTCCACGGCGATCTCGGCCATCGTGTTGCCCGGCGCGATGAGGCCCAGGCAGGCCCCCTGGATGCAGGCCACCTCGCCGATCGCGCTGACCGCGGGGTCCGCCGTGAGGCACGTGTCGTCGACCACCACTCCCCCCCGGGCTCCCAGCTCGAGGCCGGCCGCCGCGCCGAGCTCGTCGCGGGGCCGCACGCCGGTCGCGAACACCACCACGTCGACCAGCTGCTCGCCGCCGTCCGCGAACAGCAGGCTGCCGACGTGCCCGTCCTTGCCTGCTCGGATCTCCTTG
This sequence comes from Demequina iriomotensis, assembly GCF_000971395.1. Classification (GTDB taxonomy): domain Bacteria; phylum Actinomycetota; class Actinomycetes; order Actinomycetales; family Demequinaceae; genus Demequina; species Demequina iriomotensis. The sequence goes on from NZ_BBME01000016.1 coordinate 65,360, forward strand.
GTGGCGGTGGAGCAGCGGACGGTCACGCCCATGCCCTCGATCAGGCGCTTGAGCGCCTCGCCACCACCCTCGTCGACCTGGAGGTTCATGAGCCGGTCCGCGAACTGGATGACGGTGCTGACGGCCCCGAGGTTCTGGAGCGCCCCCGCGGCCTCGAGCCCGAGCAGACCGCCGCCGATGACGGCGCCGCGGACCGGACGGCCGAGCGCCGCACGGCGCTCCTCGACCCACCCGCGCAGCGCGGCGACATCGTCCACCGTGCGGTACATGAACACGCCCGCGAGGTCGGCGCCCGGCGTGGGCGGGGCCCACGCGTAGGAGCCGGTGGCGAGCACCAGGTGGTCGTAGGAGACCTCGCGGCCGCCCTCGACGGTGACGATACGACGGTCGCGGTCGACCGCTGTCGCCCGCGAGTCGCGGTGCAGGGTCACCAGCGGGTCGCGCCACAGCGCGGGATCGCCCAGCTGCAGGTCCTCGGGCGACTTGCCCGAGAAGTAGCTGGTGAGCGCGACACGGTCGTACGGCGCGCGCGGCTCCTCCGCGATGACCTCGACGCTGTAGCGGCCGTCGGTGTCGCGCGCACGCAGCGCCTCGGTGAAGCGGTGGGCGACCATGCCGCCGCCCACCACGACGATGTGCTCGGTGGTCATCGTGCCTCCCCTGCCCCCGCGAGCGCGGGGGTCCTGTCCTCGCTCGTGGCGTGCGCCTCGAGCAGCTCCTTCACCTGCGGCTTGCAGTCGCCGCATCCTGTCGACGCGCGGGTCGCGCGCGACACGTCCTGAGGGGTCGCGCATCCGGCGGCGATCGCGTCGCAGATGCGGCCCTTGGTGACGCCGTTGCACTGGCAGACGGTGTCGTCGTCGTCCATCTCCGCGACGCTGCGGCGCGCCGGCCCGGCGCCCGGGATGGGCCGGACGATGAGGTGCGCGGGATCCGTCGGCACCGGCAGCATGCGCGTGTACAGCGCCTGCAGGTCCGTGGCCGTGGCCTTGTCGCCCACCACCGTCGCGCCCACGAGCAGCCCGTGGGAGACCACCACCTCGACGAAGCGGCCGATCGCCGGGTCGGAGATGCGGACGGCGCGCAGCTCGCGCTCGCCGTGGTCGAACTTGCCCGACAGCCCCATCGTCACCACCTCGAGCCCCGTCGCCTTGACGCGCACCACGGTGGTCGTGGGGGCCGGAGCCTCGCCCGCGGCCGTGCCCGCGCCGTCCCCCGCCCACGCCTCGACCAGCCGCGCGGCCTGGTCCCAGCCCTGCGCCACGAGACCCGTCCCGCCCTCGGGCGGCTGGGCGCAGTCGCCGATCGCGAACACCGCGCCGTCCGCGGGCGAGGCCAGGTCCTCCCCCACCAGGACGCCGCGCTCGCAGGGGAGCCCCGCACGCCGCGCGAGGGCCGTCTCGGGGATGGTCCCGGCGCACATGACGAGCAGGTCGGTGAGCACCTCGGCGCCCGTGCCGAGCTCGACCGCGCTGACGCGGCCGCGACGTTCGATCACGCGCGTCACGGAGGTGGTGGTCACCACGCTGATGCCGAGCCGCGCAAGGGATCCCTCCGCGATCTGCGAGGCGGCCGAGCCGAGCTGGCGCTCCATGAGCCGGTCGGCGTGGTGCACGAGCGTCACCGCGAGGCCTCGCGCCGCGAGCCCCGTCGCGACCTCGAGGCCCAGCACGCCCGCCCCGAGCACCACGGCGCGCCGCGCCTTGGGCAGCGCCGCGAGGATCCCCTGCGCGTCCGCGAGGTCCTTGAGCACCGCCACCCCGCGCACCAGCCCGTCCGGATCGGCGACGTGCTGGATCTGCGGGATCCTCGCCGCCGAACCGGTGGCCAGCACCAGGCGGTCGTACCGGTGAAGGGTGCCGTCGGAGGCGGTGACGATGCGCCGCTCGCGGTCGATCTCGACGGCCGCGACCCCCTGGCGCACGTCGATGCGATCGTGCGCCGGCGCGTCGAGCGCGATCCCGTCGGCCGCCGCCTTGCCGGCGACCACGCTCGACAGGAGCACGCGGTTGTAGGGCGCATGCGGCTCGCGGCCCAGGACCGTGAGGTGCGCGTCCGGGATCCGGGTGACCGCGTCCTGCGCGAACCTCGAGCCGACCATGCCGTGGCCGATGACGACGATCCTCATCGCAGTGCTCCCTTCAGGTCCAGATCCCGCACCGCGGCGCGGATCTCGACGGCCGTGACCTTGAACTCGGGCATCGACGACACGGGGTCGGTCGCGTCGTTGGTGAGCCGGTTCGCGCTGCCGACGCCGGCCCAGTGGAACGGCATGAACACCGTGTCGACGCGGATGTCGGTGGTGAGGCGCACCGGCGCCGCCGCCTCGCCGCGCGCGCTCGTCAGCACGGCGACGTCGCCCTGCCCGAGCCCGAGCCGCTCGGCGAGCAGCGGATGCATCTCCACGAACGCCTCGGGCTGCGCCTGCGCGAGCTCCGCGACACGGCGGGTCTGGGCCCCGGACTGGTAATGCTGGAGCACGCGCCCCGTCACCAGGTACGTCGTGGCGCCCGGCCGCACCTCGTCGGCGGGCCCCCGGTGCGTCACGGGCACCATCCGCGCGCGGCCGTCGGGCGTGGGGAAGGTCGACGTGAAGGGCCGCGGGGTGCCCGGGTGGGCCGGCTCCCCGGCGGACGATGCGGGGCACGGCCAGAACAGCTCCTCGCCGGCGTCGAGACGGGCGTAGGAGATGCCGCTGTAGTCGGCCTTGCCGCCCGCCGAGGCGCGGGCCATCTCGTCGAACATCGTCTCCGGGTCGTCGCTGAAGAGCGCGTCGCAGCCGAGGCGCGCCGCGAGCTCGCGCAGGATCCACAGCTCGCTGCGCGCCTCGCCGGGCGCGGCGACCGCGGTGCGGCGGCGGATCACACGGCCCTCGAGGTTGGTCATGGTGCCGTCCTCCTCGGCCCACTGCGTGACGGGCAGGATGACGTCGGCGAGCATCGCGGTCTCGGACGGGACCAGGTCGCACACCACCAGCAGGTCGAGCGCCCGCAGGCGCTCCTCGACGGCGATCGCGTTCGGCGCGCTCACCACCACGTTGCTCCCGTGCACGAGCAGCGCGCGGGGGCCTCCCGCGGTCCCGAGGGAGGCCAGCAGCTGCACCGCCGGCACGCCGGCACCGGGGATGCTGTCGGGGTCGACGCCCCAGACGCCGGCCACGTGGGCGCGCGCCGCCGGGTCGGTGATCATGCGGTAGCCGGGCAGCTGGTCCGCCTTCTGCCCGTGCTCGCGCCCGCCCTGGCCGTTGCCCTGACCCGTGACGGGTCCGTAGCCCGAACCGACGCGGCCGATGAGCCCGAGCGCGAGCGCGAGGTTGATGGCGGCCGAGACGCAGTCGGTGCCCTGCGCCATCTGCTCGACGCCGCGGCCCGTGAGGATGTACGCGCCGCGGCCGCCGCGCGCGGGCGAGGCGTCGGCGAGGGTGCGCGCGACCGCGCGCAGCGAGTCGGCGGGGATGCCGGTCACGGCCTCCGCGCGCTCGGGCCACCACTGCGCCACCGAGCGGCGCACGGCGTCGAGGCCCTCGACGCGCGCATCCAGGTACGCGGCGTCCTGCAGCCCCTCGGCGAGCACGATGTGCAGCAGCGCGAGCAGCACCACCATGTCGGAGCCGGGCACCGGGGCGAGGTGGATGCCGGCGCCGTCGAGGGTGAGCTTCGCGGTGACGGTGGCGCGCGGGTCCACCACCACGAGCCCGCCACGCTCCCGCACGCCGGCCAGGTGCTGGACGAACGGGGGCATCGTCGCCCCCATGTTCGAGCCGAGGATCAGCACCGCGTCGGCGCCCGCCAGGTCGGACAGCGGGAACGCGAGCCCACGGTCCATCCCGAGCGAGCGGTTCGACGCCGCCGCGGCCGACGACATGCAGAAACGGCCGTTGTAGTCGATGAGCCGCGTCCGCAGCGCGAGCCGCGCGAACTTGCCCAGTGCGTAGGCCTTCTCGTTGGTGAGCCCTCCCCCGCCGAACACCGCCACCGCATCGTTCCCCGACTCCGCCTGGAGGGCGGAGATGCGACCGGCGACCAGGTCGAGCGCCTCGTCCCACGACGCGGAGCGGAAGCCGCCGTCGGCGGTCCTCAGCAGCGGGGTCGTGATGCGGTCGGAGGCCCGCAGGACCTCGGCCGAGGTCCAGCCCTTCTGGCACAGCCCGCCGCGGTTCGTGGGGAACTCGCGTCCCGCCACCGCGACCGGGAGCCGGTCCCCGGGGGTCACGGCCAGGGACTGCGCGCACTGGAGCGCGCAGTAGGGGCAATGGGTGGCCACGGCGGCGGCGGCGAGGGGAGCCGCCGCCACCGTGGTCGGCTGGGGGGCCGTCATGTCAGACGTTCCTCATCGCCGCGCCCTTGCGCAGGTAGAACACCCACGTGATGACGGCCATGGCGAGGAACACCACCACGTAGATCTGCAGCGCGGGGACGATGGTGCCCGTCTGCTCCTTGGCGATCTTGTAGATGAACGGGATCGCGAAGCCGCCGAAGGCGCCCACCGCGGAGATGATGCCGACCGCGCCGGCGGCCTGGCGCTTGAAGTCGAGGCGGCTCTCGTCGGTGTCCTCGCCCTTCGCCTTCTGGATGCGGCCGAAGATCGACGGGATCATGCGGTAGGTCGACCCGTTGCCGATGCCCGTCGCCGCGAACAGCACCATGAAGCTGACGAAGAACAGCGCGAGCGACTCGTGCTGGACCCCGATCACCGCCGTGACGCCCGCGATCGCCATGACCACGAAGGCCGCGACCGTGATGATCGCGCCGCCGACGCGGTCAGCGAGCTTGCCCCCGTACGGACGCGACAGCGATCCGATGAGCGCGCCGAGGAATCCCCAGCTGAGCGCGATGTCGGCGCGCTCGAAGACCACCGTGAGGAGCGTGGGGAACGCCGCGGAGTAGCCGATGAAGGAGCCGAAGGTGCCGATGTAGAGGAAGGCCATGAGCCACGTGTGACCGTGCTGCAGCGAGGCCGCCGTGGGCTTCGGGTCCGCCTTCGCCTCGCGCAGGTTGTCCATGAAGAGGAACGCGAGGATCGCGGCCGCGACGGCGAGCGGGACGTAGACGAGACCCGCGGCGGACAGGCCCAGCGCGCCGATGCCGATGACGAGCGGCACGAGCTTCTGCGCCACCGCGACGCCGATGTTGCCGCCCGCGGCGTTGAGGCCCAGCGCCCAGCCCTTCTCCTTGTCGGGGTAGAAGAACGAGATGTTCGACATCGAGGAGGCGAAGTTGCCGCCGCCGAAGCCCGCGGTCGCTGCGATCGCGACCAGCACCCCGAAGGACGTGTCCGGGTGCTGGACCACCCAGGCGAGGCCGAGCGTCGGGATCAGCAGCAGCAGCGCGGAGATCACGGTCCAGTTGCGACCGCCGAAGATCGGCACCGCGAAGGTGTAGGGGATGCGCAGGAACGCGCCGACGCCGGAGGCGACCGCGAGGAGCGTGAAGCCCTGGCCCGCGGTCAGCGCCCAGCCGCCGGCGCCCGCCGTCACCAGCGCGCCCGACTCGTCGAACGTGCCGTACATGCGCACCACGACGATCGACCAGAGCAGCCACACGGAGAACCCGATGTGCTCGGCGACGATGGAGAACACGAGGTTGCGGAACGCGATGGACTTGCCGCGGGCCTCCCAGAACAGATCGTTCTCGGGCTCCCAGCGCTCGATCCACCGGCCCTTGCCGATGATGCCGGGCTCGACGGCCTCGACGGCGGTCTTGTCGGAGATGGTCATGGTCCCTCCCGGGGGACTGAGGTCCGACCGGGGCGGTCGCCCCGCGGGGAATCGGACGCCTCAGACGCTACGGAGGGGAGGTTTCGACCGTCGTCACGTTCTGTGAAACGTGGGAAAACTCTTTCTCACCCGCGACGGAAGGTGACTGTGAGGACGCTCACCGGCCACCCGCGAGCTGGTGAGCGGTGCGATCTACCAGGGACGATGCGCGTCAGGCGCGCTCACCGTCGGCCCAGGCGGCGACGGTGGCGACGATGTGATCGACGTCCGCCGCGGTGTGCGCGGCCGAGACGAACCATGCCTCGTAGGCGCTCGGGGGCAGCGCGACGCCCTCGCGCCGCACCGCGTGGAACAGCCGCGCGAAGGCCGCGGTGTCCTGGCGGGAGACGTCCTCGAACGTCACCGGCGGCTCCGACAGCCCCAGGAAGAACGAGAACAGCGTGCCCGCGCGGCCCACGGCATGGGTGATCCTGCGCGCGGTCAGCGCGTCCGAGACGCCGAGGGCCAGCGCGTCGGCCGTCGCCGTGACGCGCGCGTGGACCTCGTCGGTCAGCAGGCGCATCGTCGCGAGCCCCGCGGCGACCGCCACCGGGTTCCCCGACAGCGTGCCCGCCTGGTACACGGGCCCGAGCGGCGCCAGCTGCTCCATGAGGTCGCGTCGCCCGCCGAGCGCGGCGACCGGGAGGCCCCCGCCGATCACCTTGCCGAACGTCACCAGGTCCGGCGTCCAGGGGTCGAGGCCCGCCGCGACGTCGTGATCGCGCTCGACGCCCCAGTAACCCGCCGGCCCGGCGCGGAAGCCCGTGAGGACCTCGTCGAGGATCATGACGGCGCCCTCGTTCTTGCACAGCGACGCGATCAGCCGGTTGAAGCCCGCGGGCGGACGGATCACGCCCATGTTCGCGGGCGCGGCCTCGACGATGACGGCGGCGATCGACTCCCCGTGCTCGGCGAAGGCCGCGGTGAGGGCCGCCTCGTCGCCGTACGGCAGCACGAGCGTGTCCTGCGCGGCGCCCGGCGTGACGCCCGCGGAGTCGGGCACGCCCGCGGTGGCGAGGCCCGAGCCCGCCGCGACCAGGAGCGCGTCAGAGTGGCCGTGGTAGCAGCCGGCGAACTTGATGAACGTGTGGCGACCGGTCGCGGCGCGCGCGAGACGGATCGCGGTCATCGTCGCCTCGGTGCCCGTGGACACCAGGCGGACCCGCTCGGCCGGCGCGTACCGATCGCGGATGAGCTCCGCGAGCTCGACCTCCGCCTCCGTGGTCGCGCCGAAGCTCAACCCCTTCGCGGCGGCGGCCTGCACGGCCGCGACCACCTCGGGATGCGCGTGGCCGAGGATCGCGGGGCCCCACGACGCGACGAGGTCGATCATCTCGCGACCGTCGGCGTCGACGATGCGGCTGCCGCGCGCCTCCGCGATGGGCACGGGCTCTCCCCCGACGCCGTTCCAGGCGCGCACGGGCGAGTTGACGCCCCCGGGAAGGATCGCGCGGGCGCGCTCGGCGTAGTCGGACACTCAGTTCTCCTTGAGCCAGGCGGCGAGCTCGAGCGCCGCGTAGGTGACGATGATGTCGGCGCCGGCCCGGCGCATCGACGTGAGGGCCTCGAGGTGCGCGGCGCGGCGGTCCAGCCAGCCGTTCGCGGCGGCGGCCTCGATCTGGGCGTACTCGCCCGATACGTGATAGGCGGCGACGGGCACGCGGGACTGCGCCGCCACCTCGGCCACGACGTCGAGGTACGGCAGCGCCGGCTTCACCATGACGATGTCGGCGCCCTCGAACTCGTCGAGCTCCGCCTCGTGCAGTCCCTGCAGGCCGTTGGCCGGGTCGATCTGGTAGCTCCGGCGATCGCCCTCGAGCTGGCTGTCGACGGCCTCGCGGAACGGGCCGTAGAAGGCCGAGGCGTACTTCGCGGCATACGCGAGCAGCGAGACGTCCGTGAAGCCCTCGGCCTCGAGCGCCTCACGCACCACGGCGACCTGGTGGTCCATCATCCCGCTCAGCCCGAGCACGTGGGCGCCGGCACGTGCCTGCGCGAGGCCCATCTCGGCGTAGACCGCGAGCGTCGCGTCGTTGTCCACGCGCCCGTCGGCGGAGAGCACGCCGCAGTGGCCATGGTCGGTGAACTCGTCCAGGCAGAGGTCCGCCATGATGACGAGCCGCTCGCCCGCGGCATCCGCGGCGGCGCGGATCGCGCGGTTGAGGATGCCGTCGGGGTCGACGGCGCCGGAGCCGCGCGCGTCGCGCACCGCCGGGATCGCGAAGATCATGAGGCCGCCCACCCCCGCCTCGACGGCGGCGTCGACGAGCGCCGGCACCGCGGCGAGGGGGTGCTGGGACACCCCGGGCAGCGATGCGATGGGTCGCGGCTCCGCGAGCTCCTCGTGGATGAAGACCGCCCACACGAGCTCGCCGGGATGCGGGCGGACCTCGCGCACGAGGCGCCGCATGGCGGGCGTGGTGCGCAGGCGGCGCGGGCGGTAGGAGGTCATGTGGTCCTCAGTCCTCGGGGGTCGACGCCAGGGCCGCGTCGAGCGCGGCCCTGATGCCAGCGTAGGTGGGAGTCTCGGCGACGGCGTCCACCCGGAGGCCGGCGGCACGTGCGCCCGCCTGGGTGGTGCGGCCGATCGCGATGATCCGCGTGGCGGGGGCCACGGTCGCGCATGCGGCGGCGAAGCGCTCGGCGACCGAGCCCGACGTCAGCAGCACCGCGTCGACCGCGCCGTCCGCGACCGCGGCGACCGTCGCATCGTCCGGCCCGGGGCCGTCCACGGTGCGGTAGGCCTCGACCGGCACGACGGTCCAGCCCTTGCGCTCGAGCCCGCGCTGGAGCACGGGCGAGGCGAGGTTGCCGAGCGGGACGAGGACCCGGCCAGGGCCGTCGGGGAACTCGGCGACGATGCCGCGCGCGTCGTGGCGCTCGGACGGGACCAGGTCGATGGTCAGGCCCACCGACGCGCATACGCCGCGCGTGGCCTCGCCGACCGTGGCGACCCGCGCCGCGGGCCCCGCGTCGCCGAGCGAGCGACCGTGCGCACGCGCCACGCGGTCCATCGCGAGCACCGCGTTGCGGCTGGTCACCGCCATCCAGTCGTACTCCCCCGCCGTCCAGGCAAGCGTCGCGGACTCGAGCGCCGCGGCGTCGGACGGGCCGTCGATCGCGATGAACGCGACGGGCGTGACGTGCGCGCCCTCGGCCGCGAGATCGTCCGCGAAGGCGGTGCGCTCGGCCGTGACGGGCACCAGGAGGCGCCGGCCGGCGAGGCTCATGCGCGGCCCATGAGGCGCTCGGCGCCTCGGCCCAGCAGCGAGAAGCCGCTCGACCGGCCGATCGCGGCGGCCTCGGCGATCACGCCCGAGTTGCGCTCGTTGAGCGCCAGCGCGCCGTCGTGCCCGATCACCCGCGTGTGGAGCGTGAGCCTGCCGGCCGCGACGGTGGCGTGCGCCGCGACCGGTGCGGCGCACCCGGCGTCGAGGACGCGCAACGCCTCGCGCTCCGCGGTCACGCACGCGCGCGTGTCCGCGTCGTCGAGCGTCGCAAGCAGCTCGCGCAGCTCCGCGGGGGCGTCCTCCCGGATCTCGACCGCGAGCGCGCCCTGACCCGGCGCCGGCACCATCGCCGTGACGGAGAGCGGCTCCGTCGCGTCGGCGGAGCGCCCGAGGCGGTTGAGGCCGGCCGCGGCGAGCACCACGCCGTCCAGGTCCTCGCCGATGTGCCCGAGCCGCGTGTCGACGTTGCCGCGCAACGGCCTCACGTCGAGGTCGGGGCGCACCGCGAGCAGCTGCGCGGCGCGGCGCGGCGAGCCGGTGCCGATCCGCGCGCCCTGCGGCAGCTCCGCGAGTGCGCGGCCGTCCGTGCACAGCGCGTCCCGCGGGTCCTCGCGCACGGGGATCGCCACCACCTCGAGGCCCGGGTAGGGCTGCGTGGGCACGTCCTTGAGGGAGTGGACGATGAAGTCGCACTCCCCCGCGAGCAGCGCCTCGCGCAGGGCCGTGACGAACACCCCGGTCTGGGACAGGCCCACGAGCGAGCCGCGGTCGACATCGCCCTTGGTGGCCACCTTGACCAGCTCGACCGTCGCGTCGACGCCCGCGGCGGCGGCCGCCGCCACCACCGCATCGGCGAACTGCCCCGACTGGGCCGTCGCGAGCGCGGATCCACGGGTGCCCAGGCGGAGATTCATGCGCACCAGGGTAACGAAGCGGCGGCGGGAGGTGGGACTGTGGCGGGATGCTCAGCGCCGGTAGCCGGGGCCGCTGAAGACGAGCACGAGCGCGACGAGCGCCAGCCCGAGCGCGACCCACGCGGGCGCGACGTACCCGAGCCCCGCGCCGATCACCACCGCGCCGAGCCCCGTGCCGACCACGGTCGCCGCGTTGAGCGCCGAGTGGGCGATGGCCGCGCCGAGCGACGGCGACGTGTGCGTCGCGTCCATGAGGTGCGCCTGCGCGGACTGCGAGAACACCTGCACGCACGCGCCGAGCGCGACGAGCGCGATCACCACGGGCCAGCCCAGGGTCCCCAGCAGGCCGAGCGCGAGCAGCATCGCGGCGACCCCGATGATCCCCACGCGCTCCGTGAGCACCGGCGAGCGGTCCGTGAGGCGGCCGCCGATGAAGGCGCCCGCCGTCATGCCGAGCCCGAAGAGCATGAGGATCACGGTCACGGCCTCGGACGAGAACCCGTTGGTGTCCTCGAGCAGCGGGACGATGTACGACTGCACCGCGCCGAGCCCCGCGAACCCGACCGTCACGGTCCCGATCGCGGTCCACAGCACGCGTCCGCGCAGCGCCGCGGCCTCGGTCCGCAGGCTCACCCCGGGGGTGCCGCGCACCGAGGGCACGAACGCCCACATGAGCAGCAGGCCGGCGAGGCCCACCGCGGTGACCACCGCGTAGGAGACGCGCCAGCCGGCCTGCTCGGACAGCCATTGCATGCCGGGCACGCCGACCACCGCGGCCGCGGTGAGCCCGTACATGAGCGTCGCGATGACCTTCCCGCGCCGCTCGGCGCCCATCACGAGGACACCGACGTACGTGGCGGAGCCGAGCAGCGCGCCGTGCGGCAGCCCGGCGAGGAACCGGATCGCGAGCAGGGCGCCGACCGAGGGCGCGAGCACCGTCAACGCCGAGGTCGCCACGAAGACGGTCGACATCGCGAGCAGCAGCCGGCGTCGGTTCCACGCGGCGAGCCCGACCATGATCACGGGCGCGCCGACCACGACGCCGAGCGCGTAGGCCACGATGGTCCAGCCGATCATGTCGACCGTGGTGTCGAGCGAGCGGACCTGATCCTGGATCACGCCCGCGGCGCCCTGCTGCGACAGGCCGATCGCGAAGGCCGCGACCACGAATCCCGTGAGCACGAGCGCGGGATGCGGGGCGTGCGCGGTGCGCGGCAGCAGCCACCGCGGCGTGTCGGCCTCGGAGGCCGGGGGCAGGGCGGTCATCAGGACCCCTGGGCGACGAGCCACACCGCGGAGGCGGTGGCGGTCGGGACCACGATCACCGCCTCCGGCCCCTCCACGCGGATCCCCCCGCCCTCGGCGGCGCCGAGCACGCGGATCGTGGCGTCCACCGTCAAGCCGAGCGACGCGAGGTCACGCAGCACGGCCGGGTCCGCATCGGACAGCCGCGCGACGGTCCAGCCGCCGGGCGACGCCTCCGTGAGGTTGGTGCCGTCGAGGGTGACGATGCGCCCGGTCGCGCTCGGGATCGGGTCGCCGTGCGGGTCGCGCGTGGGGTGTCCGAGCGCGGCGTCGATCGCGTCGATCATGCGCGCCGAGCAGGCGTGCTCCAGCACCTCGGCCTCGTCGTGGACCTCGTCCCAGCCGTAGCCCAGCTGCGTCACCAGGAAGGTCTCGAGGAGCCGATGCCGCCGCACCATGTCGAGGGCGCGGCGCTCGCCCTCGACCGTCAACGTGATCGCGCCGTAGGGCTCGTGATCGAGCAGCCCGGCCGCCACGAGCTTGCGAACGTTCTCGGACACGGTCGGCGCGGACACGCCGAGCCGCTCGGCAAGCGCCTTGGTCGTGACGCGCGCGTCGGACCACTCCGTCGCGCTCCACACGATCTTGACGTAGTCCTGCGCCGTGGGCGTCAGCTGCGGCTCGGTCATCGCGTCACCCTTCGCGCCTCGTGCGGCTCGCGATCGCGAACGCGAGGCCCGCCGCGGCGACCACGCCGATGATGACGTAGATGGCGGGGTTGGGCCCCACCTCCTCGTAGACGGTCACGTGCGGGCTGGGGCTCGCGGTCGCGACCGGCCCCGCTCCCGCGGAGGCCGTCGCGGTCGCGCTCGGGGACGCCGAGGCGCTCGCGCTCGGGGACGCCGAGGCGCTCGCGCTCGGGGACGCGACCGGCTCCTCGGGCGCGTAGGTGAAGGCGATCTCGCCCTCGATCGGGTGCCCGTCGCTCGCGACCACGCGGAACGCGAGCGTGTTGTCCCCCGCGACCAGCGCATCGTCCGGCACCGCCGCGGTCACGGTCTGCGTCACGGGATCCTCGATCTCGAGCGCCGTGCGCGTGCCGTCCGGGGCGACGATCGCCAGCTCGTTGCCGATGTCGAGCAGCTGCTCCGTGAACTCGAGCGACACCTCGGCGAGCTCCGTCACCGTCGCGCCGTCCTCGGGCGTCGACGCGACGAGCGCGGTGTGCGCCCCCGCGGGGGCCGCGAGCGCGAGCGCGCCCACGAGCGACGCGAGCGCGGCAAGGATCCTGGTGATGATGCGGGGCATGGGTCGATCCTCCCACGTGGCAGGTTTCACCAGACCTTCACCCGTTGGCCATGCGACATCCAGCGCCACGCAACCGACGGTTCTTCCTGCCCTCCCACACTCGGGGGCGTGAAGGTCGCGCTGGTCGCAGAGTCGTTCCTGCCGCACACGAACGGCGTCACGCATTCGCTGCTGCGGGTGCTCGATCACCTCGCCGCCCGCGGCGACGAGGCCGTCGTCATCGCCCCCGAGGCGCCGGGGGCGCCCACCGAGGTCGCCGGCGCTCGCATCGTCCACGTCCCCGCCGTCGGGTGGCCGGGGTACCGCGACGTCCGCGTCGCGCTGTCGAGCGTGAGGAGGCTCACGCGCCTGCTCGAGGAGCTCCGGCCCGACGTGGTGCACCTCGCCTCGCCGTTCATGCTCGGCTGGGCGGCGGTGCGTGCCGCCGCCGACCTGGGGCTGCCCACGGTCGCGATCTACCAGACCGACGTGCCGTCCTACGCGGCGGCGTACGGGGCGCCGTGGGGTGAGCCGCTGCTGTGGGCGCGCGTACGCCAGATCCACACGGCCGCGGACGTCACGCTCGCACCGTCGAGCGCCGCGATGGACCAGCTCGCCGCGCTCGGGGTCGACCGGCTCGGGCTGTGGCCGCGCGGCGTCGACACCGTGCGCTTCGCGCCCTGGCATCGGGACGATGCGCTGCGAGCCTCGTGGGCGCCGGCGGGCGACCTCGTCGTCGGCTACGTCGGGCGCCTCGCCCCGGAGAAGCGTGTGGGCGACCTCGCCCGCCTCACGCGCATCCCCGGCGTGACGGTGGTCGTCATCGGCGAGGGGCCGGAGGGCGGGCGGCTTCGCCGGCTCATGCCGGATGCGGTCATGGCGGGCTTCCTCGGCGGCGGCGAGCTCGCGCGCGCGGTGGCGAGCCTCGACGTCATGGTCCACCCGGGCGAGCTCGAGACGTTCGGGCAGTCCGTCCAGGAGGCGCTCGCCTCCGGCGTGCCGGTGGTCGCGCCGCGCCGCGGCGGCCCGGTCGACCTCATCGACCACGGGTCGAACGGATTCCTGTACGAGCCGGGCCGCCTCGATCACCTCGAGGCCGCGGTGCGCGAGCTGGTCGCGCTCGAGGACCTGCGGCTGCTGCAGGGCGCGCATGCCCGCATCTCGGTCGAGGGACGCACGTGGCCGCGCGTGTGCGAGGCCCTCACGTGCCACTACGAGGCGGCGATCGCGGCGCGGGCGGTGACGCGATGAGGGTCGCGCAGGTCGCGAACTTCTACGGGCCCCGCTCGGGCGGCCTGCGCACCGCGCTGCAGGCCCTGGGCCGCGGCTACGTGGACGCCGGCGACGAGGTCCTGCGCATCGTCCCCGGCGACGCCGACGGCTCGCTCTCCACCCCGCACGGGCGCGTGCTCACCGTCCACAGCCCGGTGGTGCCGGCGAGCGGCGGGTATCGCGTCATCACGCGGCTCGGCGCCGTCGCCGACGCGCTCGAGGCCTTCTCCCCCGACGTGCTCGAGGTCTCCGACCGGACCACGCTCGCCGCCCTGGGGCCGTGGGCCCGGGAACGCGGCGTCGCGACCGCCTTCCTCGCCCACGAGCGCGTCGGCGGCGTGCTCGACGCCGCGGTGCGCGGCCGCGTCCCTGGGGTCACGGGGCGGCTCGCGGTCGCCCACTCACGGTGGATCGCCTCGCGCTTCGACACGCTCGTGGCCACGACGGCGTACGCGGGTGCCGAGCTCGCTGCGGTCGGCGCGCGGGTCGAGACCGTGCCCCTGGGCGTGGATCTCGAGCGCTTCCACCCGCGGCACGCGAGCGCGCGGGTACGCCGGCAGCACGCGCCCGACGACGTGCCGCTCCTGGTGATGGCCTCGCGCCTGTCGCGTGAGAAGCGTCCCGACATCGCGATCGAGGCGGTGCGGGAGCTCGTGTCGCGCGGCCGTCCCGTCCGCCTGGTGGTGGCCGGGACGGGTCCGCTCGAGCCGCGCCTGCGGCGCGCGGCGCGCGGGCTGCCGGTCGAGATGCTCGGCTTCGTCGCCGACCGCGCGCGGTTCGCGGCGCTGCTCGCCTCGGCCGACGCGGTGCTCGCGCCGGGCCCCATCGAGACGTTCGGCCTCGCCGCGCTCGAGGCGCTCGCCTCGGGCACCCCCGCGATCGTCAACGCGGCGTCCGCGCTGCCCGAGGTGGTGGGCGATTCGGGCCTCGCCGCCTCGGGCACGGGTGCGGGCTTCGCGCGCGCGGTCGAGGAGGTGCTCGCCAGGGACGGGCGCGAGCGGCGGCTCCGGGCGCGGGCACGGGCGGTGCTGTTCCCGTGGTCCGCGTCGGTCGACGCGATGCGCGCGATCCACGCGCGCTCGCTCGCGGGGGCGCGATGAGCGGGCCGCGCATCGTCGCCCTCGGGGACTCGATCACCCTCGGCGTGGGCGACGGCGTCCAGCGCGCGTGGGGCGAGGTGGGATGGGCGGCGCACACGGCGCACGCGCTGGGTGCCGCGTCGTTCCTCAACCTCGCCGCCAACGGCGTGCGGGCGCGCGAGATGCTCGAGTCCCAGGTCCCTCGCGCCCGCGCCGCGAGCCCCGACGTGGTGCTGCTCACCGTCGGCGGGAACGACGTCCTGCGCGGCGACTTCTCGCCGCGCGACGTCGAGGACGCGCTCGGCGCCGCGGTCGACGCGCTCGCCGCGCCGGGGCGGCGGATCCTCACGGTGTCGCTCGACCGCATCGGCCTGTTCGAGCTCGCGCCCCGGCGCGTCGCGGAGGCGATGGCGCGGCGCATCGGCGAGGCGAACGCCGCGATCGCCCGCGCGGTCGCGGGCACCGATGTCGAGGTGATCGACGGGGCCACGCTGCTGGCCTCGCTCGGCCGCCGCGCGTGGCACATCGATCGCATCCATCCCTCACCGCAGGGTCACCGCGCGCTGGCGGGCGCGGCGGCCGCGCGGCTCGCGGCGGACTGGGCGCGGGTGGCGCCCGTGCCCGAGCCGCCGCAGCCTCCCGGCCGTGCCGCGGTCGCGGCGTGGCTCGCCGTCAACGGCGTGCCGTGGGCGCTCAAGCGCAGCCGGGACCTGATCCCCCAGGTGACCATGGTGGTCGCGCGCGAGCTGCGCGAGGAGCGGCGCGCGCCCCGCAGCCTGCCGTAGGACGCGGCGAGGGGCGAGGCCCGCGGCCCCGCCCCTCGCGCATCGTCCCGCCGGCTAGACCAGCCAGCTCTTCTCGCCGACCATCCCGCGCCACCATCGCCCGAGGCCGATGGTCTGGTGCTCGAGCTCCACCCACACGATGCCGAGGATCGCGAGGATGTAGATGATGTGCTCGTCGAGGAACGGGTTGGTCGACGGCAGCATCTGCGTCAGGTACATGAACAGCAGCATGAGGCCGCCCGACCATGCCGCGACCTTGGTGCCGATGCCGAGCATCAGCGCGAGGCCGACGCCCAGGAGGCCGATCATGAACGGCCAGTCGGTCCAGCGCTGTGCGCCGAGGTCCACGAAGAAGTCGTGGAACGGGCTGTTGACGTTGCCGCCGTACACCAGATAGCCCTCGGTGATGGGCGCGCCATTGATCCACGCCTTGTCGCAAAACGCGTCGATCGTGTAGGTCCCGTCCTCCGCCGTGGTGCGGCAGGTCGAGAATCCGAGGCCGAGGAACTTGTCGAGGAACGCCCAGAGGAAGTAGAAGCCGAGCGCGATGCGCGTGACGCTGAGCATCGCCCAGCCGAAGGCGCTTCGGCCCGCCCCTCCCGACGCCGTAGAGGTGGGTTCGGTCGTGTCCATCACTGCCTCCCGTATGAGATGCCGGTGCTGTTCTTGGCGGCGAACTCCTTTGTCCGCTTCGACCACGCTACCCCCGGGATGGGCGTCTTCGCTGGAATGCGACGAGAACGGGGTCCCGCGCCATGGCGCGGGACCCCGTGAGAACAGCCGGGCGGATCAGACCAGCCAGGCGTTCTGCTTGACGAAGGGCAGGCTCCTCCACCACTTCCCGAGCCCGATGGGCTGGTGCTCGAGCTCGACGTACACGATGCCGAAGATCGCGACGATGTAGATGAGGTGCTCGTCGAGGATCGGGTTGGTGGCCGGCCACATCTGCGTGAGGTACATGAACAGGAGCATGAGGCCCGCCGACCAGGCGCCGACCTTGGTGCCGATGCCGAGCATGAGCGCGAGTCCCACGCCCAGGAGGCCGAGCATGAAGATCACGTCGGTCCAGCGCTGCGCGCCCAGGTTGACGAAGAAGTCGTGGAACGGGCTGTTGACGTTGCCGCCGTAGACCAGGTAGCCCTCGGTCACGTGGCCGCCGCCGATCCAGGCCTTCTCGCAGAAGGCGTCGATGGTGAACGAGCCGTCCTCCGCGACGGTGCGGCAGGTCGAGAAGCCGAGGCCCAGCAGCTTGTCGATGAAGGCCCAGAGGAAGTAGAAGCCGAGCGCGATGCGGGTGACGCTCAGCATGCGCCAACCGAAGGCGCTACGGGTGGGGACCGAGGTCTCGGCGACCTCCGAGTTGACTGCCATTGTCATTCTCCTTTGTCGCGGGCCCTGTGGGCCCTGGGCGCTGGGGTAGCGCTTGGTAAGACCGTAAGGGCGCGCCAAGACGCCTGGTAGGGACCTGGGTCCCGACTCGGTGACATATCAACGATATGCGCCCGCGTGTCAGGCGAGCTGAGCGCGCAGGTGAGCCTCGATCGCGGCGGCCATGTCGACCTCGGGGTCGAGCAGCCACTGCACCTGGAGGCCGTCCATGAGGGCGACCAGTTGGCGAGGCGCAGCCTCTGGATCGACGCGCGGAGCGAGCGCGCCGGCGCGCGCGAGGTCGCGGTAGGCCCGCGTGAGGTGAACGACGAGCGAGGCGTAGCGGCGCTGGAAGTACGTGTGCGCAGGATGACCGGGGCTCGCCGCTTCGGCGGAGAGGGTCGCGTAGAGCTCCACCACGCCGCGCTGGGTCGCGTTGTGGCGCGCGGTCGCCACCAGGTGGGCGAGCATCTCGCGCGCCTCGAGCCCCTCGAACGCATCGCCCCCGTCCGCCTCGTCGCGCCGCGTCAGCACCGCCATGAGCAGGTCGGACTTCGCCGGGAAGTGGTAGAGCAGAGCCGGGTGCGTGAGTCCGCAGCGGGCGGCGATCTCGCGGACCGACGTGCCGCGGAAGCCCGACTCCGCGAACGCCGCGAGCGCGGTGTCGAGGATGAGCGCGCGCGTCTCGGCGCCACGGTCGCTGAGCTCGCGGCCCTGCCGCCCCCCGCCTCGAGTCGCCATCGTCACCCTCCCGGCATCCGCACTTGCAACGTTTCGACCCTTCATTTTACCATGTGGTAAAACTTGTCCGCCGAGACCCGCTCGACGTCGCGTGGAAGGACCCGCCATGACCACCGCCTACCTCGACCCCGCCCAGCCGACCGCCGCGCGCGTCGCTGATCTCCTCGCGCGCATGACGCTGCCCGAGAAGGTGGGGCAGATGATCCAGATGCACACCTACGACGGCGTGCCGCACCTCATCGAGGAGATGCACGTCGGGTCGATCCTGCACGCCTCCCCCGAGCGCCTCGAGCTCGCGCACGCCCTCAACGAGGAGTCGCGGCTGCGGATCCCGCTGCTCGTGGGCGAGGACTGCATCCACGGCCACTCGTTCTTCGAGGGCGCGGAGATCTTCCCGACGCAGCTGGGCATGGCCGCCACCTTCGATCCGGCGCTGCTCGAGCGCGTCGCCCGCGCCACGGCCGTCGAGGTCTCGTCGACCGGCATCCACTGGACCTTCTCCCCCGTGCTGTGCATCGCGCGCGACCTGCGCTGGGGTCGCGTCTCGGAGACGTTCGGCGAGGACCCGTACCTGCTGGGCGAGCTCGGCGCGGCGATGGTGCGCGGCTACCAGGGCGACGGGCTGGCGGACCGCACCGCGATCCTCGCGACCGCGAAGCACTTCGCGGGATACTCCGAGACGCAGGGCGGACGCGACGCGTCGGAGGCGGACATCTCGCGTCGCAAGCTCCGCTCCTGGTACCTGCCCCCCTTCGAGCGCATGGCGCGGGCCGGCTGCGCAACCTTCATGCTCGGCTACCAGTCGACCGACGGGATCCCCATCACCATCAACGACTGGCTGCTGGGCGACGTCCTGCGCGGCGAGTGGGCCTACACGGGCACGCTCATCACCGACTGGGACAACGTGGGCAACCTGGTCCGCGAGCAGCGCCTCTACCCGGACTACGCCCAGGCCGCGGCCGCAGCGGTCAACGCCGGCAACGACATGATCATGACCACCCCCGCGTTCTTCGAGGGCGCGCAGGAGGCCGTGCGTCTCGGGCTCCTCGAGGAGTCGCGCATCGACGAGGCCGTCTCCCGCATCCTCACCCTGAAGTTCGACCTCGGGCTGTTCGAGGACCGCCGCGCCGCCGACCCCGCGCGCCAGGCCGCCGTGATCGCCCAGCCCGCGCATCGTGCCCTCAACCTCGACGTGGCCCGCCGCTCCCTGGTGCTCCTCGAGAACGACGGCACGCTTCCGCTGCCGGACGACCGGCCGCTGCGCCTCGCGATCGTGGGCCCCAACGCGGACGACGAGCACACCACGCTCGGCGACTGGGCCGGCGCATCGGGCCAGGCCGACTGGCTCATGGACGGCCACCCGCGCGAGATGATCACGACGGTGCTCGACGGCCTGCGCGCGCTCGCGCCCGCGGGCTCCGAGGTGGCCTACGTCCGGGGCGCGGAGATCATCACCACCGGGCCCGACCCCAAGGGCGCGTACTTCCCCGACGGCCAGCCGCGCCCCCACATCGCGTTCCCCGTCGAGCCCGACGCCGCCATGATCGCCGAGGCCGTCGCGGCGGCGAGGGACGCCGATGCGGTGGTCGCGGTCCTGGGCGACCGCATCGAGCTCGTGGGCGAGGGGAAGTCCACCGCGACGCTCGAGCTGCTGGGCGGCCAGGTCGCGCTGCTCGACGCGCTCGTCGAGACCGGCACGCCCGTCGTCCTCGTGGTGCTCGCCTCGAAGCCCCACGTGCTGCCGGCGTCGGCCGCGCGCGCCGCCGCGGTCGTGTGGGCGGCGAACCCCGGCATGGCCGGCGGCCGCGCGGTGGCGGAGCTGCTGCTCGGCGCGATCGAGCCGAGCGGGCGCCTGCCGATCTCGTGGCCTCGCCACGTGGGCCAGCAGCCGACGTTCTACAACCAGATCGACGCCCAGCACGGATACCGCTACGCGGACCTCACGCAGGAGCCGCAGTGGGTGTTCGGCGACGGCCTGTCGTACTCGTCCGTCGCCTACGCGGACCTGCACCTCGCCGCCTCGGAGCTGGACCTCGACGCCACCATCGAGGCCACCGTCACGGTCTCCAACACGGGCGAACGCCCCGTCCTCGAGACGGTTCAGGCGTACGTGCGCGACGTCAACACCTCCGCCACCTGGGCGGACCGCGAGCTCAAGGGCCTCGCCCAGGTGGCGCTCGAGCCCGGCGCCTCCGCCACGGTGACGATCGCGATCCCGGTGTCCGAGTGCAGCATCGTGAACGCGCGCGGCGAGCGCGTGGTCGAGCCCGGAGCGTTCCAGGTGCTCGTGGGCCCCAGCTCCCGCCTGACCGACCTGCTGGTCGCGGACCTCAACGTCTCCGCCTCGGTAGCGTGAGGCCATGACCGTCCCCGTCCCCGCGCGCGCCGTCGTGGCGCCGCACCTGCGCCGCGCCCGCATCGGCGTCGCGATGATCTTCTTCACCAACGGCATCGTGCTGGGCGGCTTCGCGCCGCGCGTGCCCGAGATCCGCGCCGGCCTCGGCATCTCCTACGGGACGCTCGGCGTCGCGATGGCCATGTGGTCCATCGGCGCGCTCGCGCTCGGGCTGTTCGCGGCGACGCTCATCCGTCGCTTCGGGTCCGGCAAGGTCGCCACGCTCACGATGGTGGTGAGCGCTGGCGCGATGCTCGCGGCGGGGCTCGCGCAGAACGTGTGGGCGTTCGGCGCCGCGCTGTTCGTGGTCGGCGTCACCGACGCCTGGGTGGACGTCGCCCAGAACGCGCACGGGCTCGAGGTGCAGAAGCGGTACCAGCGGTCGATCCTCAACTCCTTCCACGCGCTGTGGTCGATCGGCGCGGTCACCGGCGGCCTCATCGGCGGCGCGTGCGCCGGGCTCGGGATCGCGGTGCCGTGGCAGTTCACCGCGACGCTCGTCATCGTGATCGCCGCGAACCTCGCGGCGTACCCGCTGCTGCTGAAGAAGGGCAGCGACACCGAGGCGGACGTCGAGCAGGGCGCGAGCGAGGCTGCGGTCCCGCAGCACACCCCGCTTCGCCGCATCCCGCTACGTACATGGGCAGTGCTGCTCGCGCTCACCGTCATCGCGATCGGCGGCGGCTGGGCCGAGGACGCCGCCTCCACGTGGTCGGCGTCCTACATGTCCGACGAGCTGCTGGCGGGCGCGAGCCTCGCCGCGTTCGCGTTCGTGGCGATGCAGGGCGCGCAGTTCATCGGGCGCCTGCTCGGCGACGGGATGGTCGACCGGTGGGGCCAGCGCGCGGTGGCGCGCTTCGGCGGCGCGCTGGTCGCGGTCGGCATGGGCCTCGCCCTCGCGTTCCCGTCGCCGTGGGGCACCATCGCGGGCTTCGCCGCGGCGGGCTTCGGCGTCGCCACGCTCATCCCGGGGGCGATGCATGCGGCCGACGAGCTCCCCGGGCTCCGCCCCGGCACCGGGCTCACGATCCTGTCGTGGCTGCTCCGGCTCGCGTTCCTCGCCTCGCCGCCGCTGGTGGGGTGGATCGCCGACCAGACCTCGCTGCGGGTCGGCCTCGCGCTGGTGCCCGTGTTCGGGGTGCTGATCCTGCTGCTGGCCGGCGCGATGGCGCCGCGGAAGGCCGCCACCCCCGCCGTTCGGGACGCTCAGCCCTCGTCGTAGCGCCCCCATCGCGCCGCTCGGGACGCTCAGCCCTCCAGCGGGGCTGATCCCCGGCCCTCGAGAGAGGCGATGAGACCGTCGAGGCCGGCGATGACGGCGCGGGCGGCGTCGGGCTCGCGGTCCGCATAGGTCCCGACGTCCGACGCCAGCAGCGCCGCATCGGCCGCCCGCACCAACGCGCGACCCGCGTCGGTGAGGGTCACGATGCGCTCCCGCCGCGACGTGGGGGACGGCGCCGTGTCGGCGAGGCCCGCCGTCCGCGCGCCCTCGAGCAGGCGGCTCACGGTGCCCTTGGTCAGGCCGAGCCGGTCCGCGATCGCCTGCTGGCTCCCCATCTCCGGACGGGCATCGAGCACGCTCAGCACCATGTACAGGCCCAGGGACACCCCGGTCTCGCGCGTCACCACGGCCTCGGCACGGCGCTCCATCATCGTGGCCGCCTTGCGCAAGGCGAACCACAGCTGCTCGGGCAGCGTCGCATTCGTCTCCATGGCGCCAGTTTACCGCTCAACCGTTTGACATTCAACCAAAGCCGCGAGATAGTTGAGTATCAAACCTTTGAAGTAGGCCGCCATGAACACCGTCATCGTGTTCGACCACCCCTACACCCGGGCCGCATCGGAGAACATCCCCCACCAGCGCAGCTTCACCGCCGCGATGACCGCCGCCGCCGAGCGCGGCCTGGCGCGCGGGGGCCATACGGTCGACCTCATCGACCTGCACGCCGACCGCTTCGACCCCGTGATGAGCGCGGATGACCTCGCGGCGTGGCGCACCAAGAAGGTCGTCGACCCCCAGGTGGCCAACTACCAGCGCCGCCTCCTCGCCGCCGACCACGTCATCTTCGCCTTCCCCATCTGGTGGGAGTCGATGCCGGCACTCACCAAGGGCTTCCTCGACCGCGTGCTCACCAAGGGCATCGTTTACAGCGAACCCAGGAAGGGCCGCCCGTTCACGCACCACTTCGCCGGACTCAAGGGCGTCACCGCGCTCACGGTGATGAGCACCCCCACCTGGATCTATCGGACCGTGTTCGGCAGCCCGATGACCAAGATGATGTTCCGCGGCACCTTCCGGAAGATGGGCGTGCACCGCCTGAGCTGGGTCAACGAGTCGGACCCCGCGGGCCGGACGCTCGAGCAGCGCCAGGCATCGCTCGCCAGGATCGAGGAGCGGTTCGCGCGCCTCGCCTAGCGGCTACAGCTCTACCGACTCCCCCGGCGCGAGCACCTCGAGCGGCACCACCGCGAGCGACTCGACCACACGGGCCACCACCCCGAGACCCACCGCCGAGGCATGCGCATCGTGGATCGCGATCGCCCGCGCCGGCCGGACCGCGCGCACCAGGTCGACCGCTCCGGCCGCGCGGAACCACGGACCGCTCGCAGGCACCAGCAGCACGTCGACCTCCCCGGGAGCCTCGAGCGAGTCGCCAGGGTGGTACACCCGACCGCCGACCAGGTAGCCGACGTTGACCGGGCGCGGCATGTCGGGATGGATCTCCGCGTGCCGCCCACCGTGGACGGTCACGGCGAGCCCGCCCGCGACCAGCGCCTCACCCGGGGCGACCGCCGACACCTGGCCCGGAAAGCGCCCGGCCCACTCCCCGACCACCGGGTCCGGACCGACGACGCGGAGATCGGGACGGGCGGCCAGGGCCGCAAGGATCGCCTTGGCGTCGACATGGTCGGGGTGCTCGTGCGTGAGGAGCACCGCGCCCGTCGCGGCGATGAGATCGGCGGCGTCCGGCGTGTAGGCACCGGGGTCGATGAGCAGCCGCCCCTCCGGCGACGCGATCGAGACGCAGGCGTGGCCGTGCTTGGTGAGGCGCATGGGGCCAGTCCACCACGACCAGGACCGCGCCTCCCGCCAGCGGGACGCTGCGCGCCGCGCCCCGCACGGAACGTCCCGAACCCGACGGGGCGGGGAGTGCGACGCGAGCGGGAATGAATCCGCGACGGTCGCGTTAGTTACATGCGTACGCATATAATCGGCGGCATCGGCCGGGACGCTCGTCCCGGGCCCGGCGGCACTCGAGTCCCCCACAGGAGGCACACCATGCAGTTCGGCATCATGTCCGTCTCGGACATCACCCGCGACCCCGTCACCGGTCACACGCCCTCCGAGGCGGAGCGCATCGAGAACATCGTGCGCATCGCCACCCACGCCGAGGAGGTGGGCCTCGACGTCTTCGCGATCGGCGAGCACCACAACCCGCCGTTCTTCAGCTCCTCTCCGACCACGCTGCTCGCCCACATCGCGGCGCTCACCACGACCCTCACGGTCACCACGAGCACCACGCTCATCACCACCAACGACCCGGTCCGCCTGGCCGAGGAGTACGCGATGCTCCAGCACCTCGCCAAGGGCCGCATGGACCTCATGCTCGGCCGCGGCAACACCGCGCCGGTGTACCCGTGGTTCGGCCAGGACATCCGCCAGGGCCTGCCGCTCGCGCTCGAGAACTACAACCTGCTCCACCGCCTGTGGCGCGAGGACGTGGTCGACTGGGAGGGCCAGTTCCGCACCCCGCTGCAGGGCTTCACCTCGACTCCGCGCCCTCTGGACGACGTCCCGCCGTTCGTGTGGCACGGCTCGATCCGGACCCCCGAGATCGCCGAGCAGGCCGCCTTCTACGGCAACGGCTACTTCGCGAACAACATCTTCTGGCCCAAGGAGCACTACAAGCGCCTCATCACGTTCTACCGCCAGCGCTTCGAGCACTACGGCCACGGCAGCCGCAAGCAGGCGGTCATCGGCCTCGGCGGCCAGGCGTTCATCGCGAAGAACAGCCAGGACGCCCACGACCAGTTCCGCCCGTACTTCAACGAGGCCCCGGTCTACGGCAACGGCCCGACCATGGAGGACTTCGAGGAGATGACGCCGCTGTCGGTCGGCAGCCCGCAGGAGGTCATCGACAAGACGCTCACCTTCCGCGAGGCCTTCGGCGACTACCAGCGCCAGCTGTTCCTCATCGACCACGCCGGCCTCCCCGTCGACATGGTCCTCAACCAGCTCGACCTGCTCGGCGAGCACGTGGTGCCGGTCCTGCGCGCGGAGCTGGAGTCGCGCCGCGACCCCGAGGCCCCCGCGAACCCGCCGTCGCACGCGGACCTGGTCAAGGCCAAGTACGGCGACCAGGCGCCGCGCCAGCCGCGCCCCAACGCCAACCGCGGCGACAACGTCACGGGTGGCTCGCCGTATCAGGACTCGGAGTCCGCGGCGGACTCCTACCCCACCCTCTAGGAGGGACGATGGCCCCCGCACCCGCGACCCGCGCATCGTCGCGAGGCCGAACCCGCCTCGCGAACGATGCGTGGGAGGCCGCGTTCCACGCGCACTCCACGCTCATGCGCCGCTTCACCGCGGAGGACGTGTGGGACGGCCTCACGATGCGCGAGTACGACGTCCTCTACACGCTGTCCAAGTGCGACACCCCGCAGCGCCTCGGTGACCTGGGCAGCCACGTGCTGCTCAGCCAGCCGGGCCTCTCGCGGCTGGTGGACCGGCTGGTGGACCGCGGGCTGGTCGCCCGCTGCGCCGACCCGCGCGACGCGCGCGCCGCGAATCTCACGCTCACCGAGGAAGGCCGCGCGACCCAGCGCCGCATCGGCCGCGCGCACGGCGCCTCGGTGGCGGCGGCGATGACGGCCCGGCTCTCCGACGAGGAGCTCGCGCTCCTCGAATCACTCTCCCGCAAGCTCGCGACCGACCCCGACAAGGACCGACCATGACCGACTTCCGACTCGCGGTGGTCTCCGCCGGCGTCTCCGACCCGTCGTCAACCAAACTCCTCGCCGACCGCGCCACGCAGCGCGTGACCGCCCTCGCCCGTGAGCGCGGCCACGCCGTCACCGTCACCACGATCGACCTGCGCGAGCTCCTTCAGGAGCTTCCCGCCGCGCTGTCGAACCAGCTGCTCGGGCCACGCTTCACCCGGGCCGTGGACGAGCTGCTCGCGGCCGACGCGATCGTCGCCGCCGCCCCCGTCTACAAGGCCGGCGCCTCGGGGCTGTTCACCAGCTTCTTCCAGGTGCTCGACAACGATCTGCTCATCGGCAAGCCCGTGATCCTCGCGGCCACGGCAGGCACCGCGCGCCACGCGCTCGTGGTCGACGAGGAGATGCGTGCGTTGTTCGCCTACCTGCGCGCGCTGCCCGTCCCTACCAGCCTGTTCGCTTCGACAGAGGACTGGACAGACACGGCGCTCGGCACGCGCATCGACCGCGCCGCGCGCGAGCTCGTGCTGCTCATGGAGTCCGGGTTCGCGCGCGCCGTCCGGGACGATGCGTGGGGCGCCTACCAGCACACCTACGGGTCGGGCGGCGGCACCGAGGTCGACATCGACCTGAACTCCGACCTCATGCGGCTCGCGACGGGCGGCTCGCTGCGCCCCGACCCCGACGAGGACCCGTTCGACCCCCGCAACGGCTGACACCTCTCCCCTGGCAGACCGGCCGCTCGCGAAGCAGGATGGACACATGCCTCTCCACGAGCTGCCGGCCATGCCCGAGCACACCGTCGGGTTCCGCGCGACCGGGCTGGTGTCCGCCGAGGACTACCGCGCCGTATTCGATCCCGCGCTCGACCGCGCCATCGCCACCGGCACGCCGGTGAACGTGGTCTACATCCTGGGTCAGGACTTCGAGCGGTACTCGGTCGGCGCCCTGTGGGAGGACCTCCGCCTCGAGGCGCAGCCCCATGACGCGTGGGGCCACCTGGCCCTGGTGACCGACCACGCCGTGCTGGCCGAGGTGGTCCATCTCCTGTCGTTCCTGCTTCCTGGGCACGTCCGTATCTTTGCGACCGCGGACGAGCGCGACGCGATCGCCTGGGCGAGCGGAACGGAGGGATGACCGCGCCGCAGCAGATCCCCGAGCCGGCGCTCGAGGTGGTCCGTTCCGAGGAGCGCGGCCGGTACGAGCTCCTCGTCGGCGGCGTGCTCGGCGGGGTCGCCGAGTTCCGTCTGCGATCGGGACGCATCGTCTTCACCCATACCGAGATCGCCGCGGAGGTCGAAGGCCGCGGCTTGGGCTCGCATCTGGCCCGCGAGGCCCTCGGCGACGCGGCCTCGCGCGGAGAGGTCATCGTCCCGGTATGCCCGTTCATGGCGGCGTACCTGCGACGCCACACGCTGCCCGATGCCGTCATCGACTGGCCGGAGCCGTGACCCGTCTCGACGCCGGTCCGGTCGCCGAGGTCCTCTGCCCGGGCACGGGGCGCCCGCCCGGGCCGGTCGCGGTGGTCCTCGAGGCGCGCGAGGTCCCGCTGGGCGGGCTGCGTGCCATGAGCGTGCGCCGTTCGCTCCCGCAGCGCGGGCTCACCACGATCGGCGCGTGGTGCTTCCTCGACCGCTTCGGCCCGCAGCTCGCCACCATGCGGGTCGAGCCCCATCCCCACATGGGGCTGCAGACCGTGACCTGGCCGCTGGCCGGCGAGATCCGGCATCGCGACTCGCTCGGCTCGGACGTGGTGCTCCGCCCCGGGGCGCTCAACCTCATGACCGCGGGGCACGGCGTGTCCCATTCGGAGTACTCCGTGGGCGAGGGCCCCGTCCCGCTCGACGCGCTCCAGCTGTGGGTCGCGCTCCCCGGCGGGGCGCGCGGCGTCCCGGCAGCGTTCGAAACCCATGCGACGCTCCCGACGCTCGTCCTCGACGGCGGCGCCACCGCAACCGTGATCCTGGGCACGCTCGCGGGCACCCGCTCGCCGGCGACCGCCTTCACGCCGATCGTCGGCGCGCAGGTCGTGCTCGACAGGGACGCCGACGCCGAGCTGCCGCTCGACCCGACGTGGGAGCACGGCATCATCCCGCTGTCGGGGGACGTCGAGGTGCACGATGCGTCGGGGGCCCTGACCACCCCCGACCCGGGCGGGATCCTCTACCTCGGCGCGGACCGCTCCGCCGTGACGCTGCGGTCGCGCGCGGGTGGCACGCTCATGGTGCTGGGCGGCGAGCCGTTCCCCGAGGACCTGGTGATGTGGTGGAACTTCGTAGGCCGCGATCACGACGAGATCGTCGAGGCTTGGCACGCGTGGAACGGCGACGACGGGCGGTTCGGCACGGTCGACGGTCACGGCGACGTTCGCATCCCCGCACCGCCGATGCCCGAGGTGAGGCTCAAGCCACGCACGCGGGGGTGACGTACGGTCGCCTCCTGACGCGGGACAGAGCTCTCCCCCGGTCATGCGGCCACCCGTGGATCGAGCCGCGCGACACCGCCGCGGATCGGAGTGCGGTCGCGGTCCACCGAGGCGGGAGGGATCAACCACGGTCGGCCGTCCCGCAGCTCCAGCTCCCACTCGGTCGAGTGGAGCCGGACGTGGCATCCCGTGCAGAGGAGCACGCCGTTGTCGAGGTCGGTACGACCGCCGTGGTTCCAGAAGTCGACATGATGGACGATGCACCAGGTTGGCGGCGCGAGGCACCACGCGCATCCTCCGTCACGTTCGACGATCGCCTTGCGCTGCGCCGCTGTGAAGAGTCGCCTGCCGCGACCCCAGTCCAACGGGAGGCTGCCGCCGCCGAGCACGACGGGGATCACCCCGGCGTCGACCGCCATCATCCGCATCGTCGCACCGCTGATCGGGCCCGCGATGGAGTCGCACGAACCCGCACCGAGTCCGGTGGCGAGGGCCTCGTAATCAAGGCGCACCACGACCTCGGTGCGCACGCCGGAGCCGGGCTCGTCGCAGCCGAGACAATGCTGGGCAAGCATCACCAGCGCATCGGCGCGGATCTGTCCAGCGGTGCGGGAGTCGCTTCCGGCAACCACCTCATCGTCCTTGCGACGCTGGAAGGCGTCACGCACCTGTGCGTCGAGCAGCGCGATCACGGGTGCCGCCGATGCGGCATCGAGCCGAGCGCGCAGGGTGACCATGCCCTCATGGTCGCGGCCGACCACAAGCTCACGCTGCTGGCGATGGCGCCTCTCCTGCTCCTCGAGCGAGGCGCGATCATGCATGGCGATGGCCTGCTCGCATGCGCGGCGAAGCTCCCGCAACGTCAGCTGCTCCGCCTTCGCCACCAGCGTCGGCTCGAGCATCGCCGGAGCCTCGGCGATCGCATCGAGGGTGCGCTCGAGCACCTCGACCGCGGCGGCGCCGATACGGCCGTCACGGAACGCCCGGCGGACCTGCGGGTGGCGCGACGCTTCCGGTTCGCCGCCTGCGGCGATGAGTCGCTGCGCGCTGCCCTCATCGATCCCGAGCCGCTGGGCCGTCTCGCGGCGCTGCCCCGCGGCCTGACTGGGCGTCGGCGAGGCGAGGGTGCCGCGCGCGCGACGAGACGACTCGGCGGCGCCAGCCGCCACCGCGACGCCGGCATGCCGGTACACCGCCGCCGACGCCTGCTCGAACAGGGAGAGCTCCTCTGCGGACAGCCCCGCGAGGTCACGACCATCGAACCCGCGCAGCGCGCCGAGCGCCGTCGTGAGCGGGGTCGTGGAGAACGCCATGGAGACATTCCACCACCGGGGTCTGACATCGAGGCCCACTCCTTTCCACAGGTCTACCAGGGTGGATAACTCTTTCCTAACTCGGCCTGTGGACATCGCCTCACGCGAGCACGAGCGACATCGCCGCGGACCTCCATCGGCGCAAGCGCATAGCGACGCCGGACGGGAAATCCCTTGCCCACGCCTCTCGCCCTCCTCGGCGACCGCGCCCGGAACCCGCAGCGCGTGCGGCACGTTGGCTCGCCAAGCGACGCTCGCGCGTCGCGCACACCAGGCCGGATCCGCCCAGCGGAGGCCCGTGCCGCACCGACCCCACCCGAGGAGCAACCCACGATGAAGTGCCCCGTCGACGACGCGACGCTCGTCATGTCCGACCGCAACGGCGTCGAGATCGACTACTGCCCGGACTGCCGCGGCGTGTGGCTCGACCGCGGCGAGCTCGACAAGATCATCGATCGCACGGCCGCGGCCCAGGCCCCGGCTCTCCAGGCACGCGACGCACGCGACCCGCGCGACGCGCGCGGGTACGACGACCGCCGCGACCAGCAGCAGCGCACCTACGACCAGCGCTCCTACGACCAGCGCGGCTACGACACCCGCTACTCCAAGCCGAAGCGCAAGGAGTCCTTCCTGTCGGACCTGTTCGACTTCGGTTGAGCCGCGCTCACCCGATCTCGACCAGCGCCCCGACCCAGAGCGCGGTCCGGCTGAACGGCACCTTGTCCTCCGCATCCCAGGCGGCGGAGCCGTCCCGCCCCGTCCATGCGTTGAGGTTGGCGCCCAGGGTGCCCTCGAGCCGACCGCGCACGCCGTGGTCGCCTGGCTCCGACGTGTCGATGCCGTCGAGATCCCATGAGACGGGGAACGATGCGGCCCCGCCGCCGTGCAATCGCGCCTCGGCGTACGCCGGCAGCGCCACCCGTAGCGCCTCGGCGGACGTGCCGACGGGCGCCGCAACCACCCCGAGGTCGGTCCGCACGGGACCCGCCGCGTCGGCGCGCCGCAGCGCCTCGTGCTGCGCCGGCGTCAGGCCGAGGATCCCCCCGTGCTTGGTCGCGGCCCGCAGCGAGAACCGCGGGCTCTCCAGAGGCTCCCACGGCGTCGCACCATCGAGATCCGTCGAGACCATCGGGCGGTACCCCACGGACGGGATGACGTCGACGAAGAGGTACCAGCGGTCCTCGCCGTGCGCCTTGACCATCGTGGGTCCCTCGACCCCGTGCCCCGCGGCGTGGCCCTCGCCGATGCGCGTCTGGACCTCGCGCCACACGGCGCCGGGCTCCCACCACCGCGGCGCGTCCGTGACCTCCATGAACAGCCCGCGCGCGCTCGCGCCGTTGGACTTGGTCACGCGGTAGGTGCGGCCGGCGTGCTGGATCATCGTGGTGTCGATGGTGTCCTCGCCCTGGTCGAGGAGCACGCCGCCGTACGTCCACGTCGACTGCGTGAAGTCCGTCGTCGACCCCCACAGGATCACCTGGTGGTCGCCCACCGTCGAGGTCCAGTAGACGACGAACGCACCCTCGCCCTCGCCGTGGAAGTCGGGCACGAAGGTAGCCTCGGCGGCCCACATCATGCCCATCTCGGGGGCGTCCGCGTCCCGGGCGCCCGACGGATCGAGCGCCACGTCGATCTGCCGCAGCGGCGACCACGTGATCAGGTCGCGCGACTCCCACACGTTCATGCGCGTCGAATAGCCCCGTGACCACCCGGCCCACCCCGCATCGTCCCCGCCGAAGACCCTCAGGTCGGTTGCGAGGATGTAGTAGATCCCGGCATCGGGGCTGAACGTCAGGTGCGGGTCGCGCACCCCGGTGGTGCCGAGGTGCGAGGCGAGCACCGGCTCGCCCCCGTTGAGCGGCACCCAGCGTTCCGGGTCGTCGCCGTCGGACAGGTCCAGGTAGATCTTCTCGGCGTAGCCCTCGGGGTCCTCGAGGAAGTGGACCATGAGGTAGCCGTAGGGCCGCTCGGTCACCGCACGGCCACCGTGACGCGTACGTCCCGCAGCTCGGGGAGCAGCTCCTCCTCGGTCTCCATGTCGAGCACCGGCATGCCGTCCGACGCGACGTGGACACGGCGCACGAACATGTCGCGCCCGGTGAGGCCCTTGTGGTCGGTGCGCGCGTGGAACACGTACAGCAGGTTGCCGTCCTGGTCCTCCGACCACATGCCGTGGCCCGTGCCCAGCTGCATCTCGCCGTTGAACGGGCCCGACTTCTGGATGGGGTGGCCCAGCCGCGTCCAGGCTGCCGGGTCGGTGAGGTCGACCCCCGCGCCGGCCGTCGCCGTCACGAGCCCCGTGGTGTAGCTGTCGCCCACCGTCGAGCCCGAGTAGAGCATCCACAGGCGGCCGTCGCGCACCAGCACGTTGGGCCCCTCGGCGATGACGTTGTCCCACGCATACTCGGGGGCGACGATGCGCACGGGCTCGCTGGTGAGGCGCGTCGGCTCCGCGGGGTCCATCGTCGCGATGAACACGGAACCGAGCATCTGCCAGGCGTAGTAGTGCGCACCCGAGTCCTCGAGATACGTCATGTCGAGCGAGATGCCCTGGATCGGGTTCAGCGGCGAGCCGTCGGCGCGGACCACGTGGCGCGCGGCCGTCCAGTGCTCGGGCACGGTCGGGTCGAGGTGGTTCCCGGCCTCGTCCTTGCGCAGCTGGACGATGCTCGCGCGGCCCGACCACATGTCGGTGGGCTCGCCGTACGAGGGCATGAACAGGATCGACAGCGTTCCGTCGATGAGGTGGATCTCGGGCGCCCAGAAGCAGCCGGTCATGGGGTTGCCGTCGGCGTCGAGCGAGCCGTGGACCAGCAGGTCCACCTCGGCGACGCGGCCGGCTTCGAGCGCCTCGTCGGACAGGTCCTCGATGCGGTCGGCCATGCGGATCGGCATGCCCACCGGCTCTCCGGCGTTGGTGACCGGGTCCATGTGGAGGTCCTTGGTCGCGATCATGAGGAACGTCTGCACGCCGTTGAAGTCGAAGCGGTACACGCTCGGGTCGGCGCGCTCGTCCGCGAAGGGCGTCGGGTAGACGGCCTGCCGCACGCGGCCCTCCACCTCGTACGCACCCGGCACGGAGGTGTCGATCGCGGCGACGGCGGCGGCGTCCCACGCGATCGCGAGCGAGCCGGTCGAGCCGTCGCTGTAGTCGAGCTCGAGGCGCGCGGGCAGGTCCTCGACCACGAGCGCCGCGCCACGGGCGAGCTCGACCACCGGCAGCGGGCGGGCGCCGATGTTGCGGATCGGGCCGAAGCGGATCTCCAGCGCGCGGGCGACGTCGGCGGGCACCGTGAGCGGCGCACCGTGCTCGAGCCCCGCGACGTGCCCCTCCTCCGCCGCCCCCACGGTGGCGGCGTCGGCGAGGTCGGCGACGGTCGTACGGCGGGCGACGCCCGCATCGTCCGTCCAGGACATCCGGTAGGTCCCGGCGTCGGCGTCGTAGATGGCGGCGGGACGATGCACGCCGTGGGTCACGCCGAGGTCGAGCAGGCCGACCTCGGTGAAGGTCAGCAGGTCGGGCGACGTCGCGACGAGGACGCTGGAGCGCTCGCTGCCGTCGGGGGCGCCGCCGCGCGCGACTCGCGTCGCGATCACGCCGAAGCCGCCGTCGCGCAGGCGGAGCAGATGAGGGTCGACGAGCGATCGGAGGATCTCCTCCGTGGTGCCGGCGGGACCGGGCGTCTCGGACACGCGCGCGAAGAAGATGCCGTAGTCGTCGAACAGCGGCTCCCACCCATCCGGCCCCTCGAGCGCGAGATGCATGCTCAGCGCGGCGTCCTCGTTGTTGGCCTCCGCCGCCGTCGTAGGCGCACGGTGGTAGGCGCGGACGCGGCGCTCGGTCAGGTCGGTCACTGGCGCTCTCCTTCGAGTCGGCTGCGGGCAGACTCGCAATTTACATCGTTTACCCGGCGGGCTCAAAAGGACGAGGACCTGATCGCTCGCGCGCCGCCGCCGCGGCCCGCCCCGCGGCCTCGAGCCACCGCTCCGGCTCGGCCATCGCGGCCTCGCGCGTGCCCGCGAGCGTCGCGAGCGACGCCGACCACACCCCGGGATCCGCCGCGACCTCGCCCGCGATCACACCGACCCGCGGGAAGGCCGCGAGCGCGTGCCCGGTGACCTTGCCCAGGAGGGACTGCGCGTCGAACCTCCCCTCTCCGGTGAGAACCAGGTCCGCGGCGGCCCCCGCCGCGTCGAGGCCCGTGAGGCGAGCGATCTCGGGCGCACCCTCCACGAGCGTCGCGCCCCACGCGGAGAGGGCGTAACCCACCCCGCCCGCGGCCCCCGCACCCGGCACGGTCGGATCCGCTCCCAGGCGCGCCGCCACCGCCTCGAGCCGCGCCTCGAGCAGGGCCACCTCGGCCGCGGACGCACCCTTCTGGGGCGCGAACACCGCGGCGGCGCCCGCGGGGCCGAGCAGCGGTGCGCGGACGTCGGTGAGCACCACCGCGCCCCGCGCGGGAGGCCGTCGATCGCCGAGCGCCTCGAGCATCGGCAGGCCGCCGTCGGTCGAGGCCGAGCCCCCGATCGCCACGACGAGCCGCTCGCACCCCGCGTCGAGCGCGCGCGCCATGACCTCGCCCAGCCCGCGCGACGTCGCCCCGAGCGGGTCGAGGCGGGGCATCAGCGTGAACCCCGACACCATCGCGAGCTCGACCACGGCCGTCCCGTCGCGCATCTCCAGGTAGATGCCGCCGACGTCCTGGCCTGCCGGTCCGGTGACGCGCCCCACGGAGCGCGGCACCGCGTGGGGGATGGCGCTCACGAGCGCCCGCAGCGTGCCGTCCCCGCCGTCCGCCTGAGGGATCTGCACCACGTCGTCGCCGCGGCGCGCGGCCCGCCATCCGTCCGCGATGGCGGCCGCGGCGCGATCGGCGGCACAGGTCCCCTTGAACGAGTCCGGCGCGACCACCACGCGCATCGTCAACCCGCCCGCCCGCGCGCTCGCGCGACCACCCGGCCGCGCTGCGATCGCGGGAACCGGTCGAGCATCGCGCGCAGCTCGTCGGCCGTGGCGCCGGAGCCGAAGGCCTCGGTGGCCGGTTCGACCATCACCCCCGCCGCGAGCGGGCCCGCGTCGACGGGGTCGAAGCCCAGCGCGTCGACCAGGGCCGCGACGGCGGCCCGGTCGCGCGCATCGTCGCCCGCGACCGCGATGCCGCGGCGGTCGGGATGTCCGGGAGGATGCGCGAGGTTGGCGAGCTCCCACACGCTCGCATGGTTGAAGGCCTTGACCAGCCGCGCGCCGCGAAGGAAGGTGGCGACGGTCTCGGAGGTCGACGTGGACGGATCGTCGAGATCGGGGCGCGCACCGTCGAGCTCCCACCAGTAGTTCATGGCGTCGACCACCAGCCGCCCCTCGAGCAGCGTGCGCGGCAGCGTGCGGTAGCGCCCGAGCGGGATCGCCAGGATGACCACGTCCGCGGCGCACGCCGCCGCCGGATCGTCCGCGGACGATGCGGTGGTCACCGGGATGCCGGCGTCGCGGCACAGGCGCGCGAGCACCGCGCCGACCCGACCGGCGCCGAGGATGCCCACGGTTCGCGGCGCGAGCGCCGCACCGTCGAGGCCCTCGCCCTCGACCGCCTCGCCCGCCCGCGCATCGTCCACGCGTTCGAGGCTACCCGCGGCTAGAGGCGCTCGATCTCGATCACGGCGTACACGCCGTCCGCGGTGAGATAGGCCAGCGCATCGGCGACCTCGACGCCCGCCGCGTCGATCAGCGCGGCCGCCTCGGCCAGGGTCCAGAGGCGCCCCGAGGGCCACGCGGCGCGGGCGTCGGGATCGGGACGGTCCGCGAGCATCGCCGAGAAGACGAGCGCCCCGCCCGGCCGTACCAGGGCGAACGCCGCGCCGAGCGCGCGTGCCGCCTCCTCGGGGCAGCGACCCACCAGCAGGTCGAGCGCCTCCACCACGTCCTGCGAGCCCTCGGGCACGGGCGGCTCCTCCGCGACGATCGCCTCGTCGCGCGTGAGGAACGCGTGCTCGGCTGGGTCCAGGCCGTGGCCGCGCACCAGGCGCCGCGTCACGTCGAGCGAGTCGGAGCACGTGTCGATGAAGGTCGCGTGCGCATCGATCCCGGCCTCGTGCGCCTCGGCGAGCGCGGCGACGACGGGAAGCGCGGGGCCGCACGCGAGGCTGGTCCACCGCACCTCGCGCGTGAGGTCGATCGCGGAGCGCACCGCGAGCCACTGGAGCACGCGCGCCCGGGCGCGCAGGGCGCGGGCGTCGATCGCGGCGGTGAGGTAGCGCCGGGTGAGCGGGTCGACGGGCGCCCCCGTGAACACGGCGGCGCCGTGAGGGCTCGAAAGCCGCGGTGCGCCGGGCAGGTACACGTTGGGCATCGCGGCCGCCGTGCCGAGCCGCGCGGCCCACTCCAGGAACGCCGGCGACGAGACCGGCGAGGGATGCGCATCCGGATCCGCGCGACCGGAGTCGGACTCGTCGCCCACCACCAATCGCAGAACCCTCAGACCTGACGGATCGAGCGCGGCCCCATTCACCCGCACGTCGCGCTTGGTGAAGCGCTGCGCGGCCCCCTCAGCCGTGTGCACCATCAGAACCTCCGCATCCCCCGCCGGCCGGCGGTCCCCCAGGACGAGACTGCCGACGGGGTGCACCGTCGGCGTTGGCATCACGATGTTATGGCCGCGTCGGCGAATCGGCAACCGGAGCGCGGCGGCGCGAGATGGAAGACCCCCAGAACGTGGGGCTGACGCGTTGTCGGACCCCTGGCGCACAATGGCGTGATGACCGACGACCTCGCCACCAGGCATCCGGACGCGCCTCGCGCGGTAGACCCCGCGCTCGCGCGCCGGAACACGGCGGTGATCTGGGTGCTCATCGTCGCGGCGTTCGTGGTGATCCTCAACGAGACGGTCATGGGCGTCGCGATCCCCCACCTCATGGAGGACCTCGCGATCACCGCGGTCGCGGCGCAGTGGCTCACCACCGCGTTCCTGCTCACCATGTCCGTGGTCATCCCGATCACGGGGTTCCTGCTTCGCCGGTTCCACACGCGACCGATCTTCCTCACCGCGATGTCGCTGTTCGTCGCCGGCACGCTCATCGCGGCCCTCGCGCCGGGCTTCGAGGTGCTGCTGCTCGCGCGCGTGGTGCAGGCCTGCGGGACCGCGATCATGCTGCCGCTGCTCATCACCACGGTGATGCAGCTCGAGCCGCCCGAGACGCGGGGCCGCCGGATGGGATCGATCTCGGTGGTCATCGCGGTCGCCCCGGCGATCGGGCCCACCATGTCCGGGTTGATCCTGAGCGTGCTGCCGTGGCGCTTCATGTTCGTGTTCGTGCTGCCGATCGCGGCGGCGGTGCTCGCGCTCGGCTGGAGGCTGATGCGCAACGTGACCGAGCCCACCGACGCGCCCATCGATGTGCTGTCGGTGATCCTCTCGGCGCTCGGCTTCGGCGGTCTGGTCTTCGGCCTGAGCCGCATCGGCGAGGCCGGCGGCGACGGCGTCCCCGCCACCACCGTCGCGGCGCTCGCCGTCGGTGCGGTCGCGCTCGGGCTCTTCGTCTGGAGGCAGATCGTGCTGCAGCGCATCGACGATGCGCTGCTCGACCTGCGTACCTTCCGCGTGCCCACCTTCGCGGTGTCGATCGTGATGTTCGCGATCCTCATGATGTCGCTGTTCGGGATGATCATCCTGCTGCCGCTGTTCATGCAGGGCGTGCTCGGGCTCTCGGTGCTGCAGAGCGGCCTTCTGCTGCTGCCCGGCGGCCTGCTCATGGGGTTGTGCGCGCCGGGTATCGGACGGGCGGTGGACCGGATCGGGCCGCGCCCCCTGCTCATCCCCGGAGCCGCGCTCGTCGCGGGCGTGCTGTGGACGCTCGCGTTCACCATGTCCCCGGCGACGCCGTGGTGGGCTCTGCTCGCCTGCCACGTGGTCCTGAGCGCCGGGCTCGCGCTGATGTTCACGCCGCTGTTCGCCGCGAGCCTGGGTTCGCTCCCGCCGCACCTGTACGCCTACGGATCCGCCACGGTCTCGACGGTGCAGCAGGTGTCGGGCGCCGCGGGCACCGCGCTGTTCGTCTCGACCATGGCGGCCGTCGCCGCGTCGCGGACCGCCACCGGCGTCGACGAGCTGGCCGCGCAGTCGGCCGGGATCAGGGCCGCGTACCTCATCGCCGCGATCCTCGCGTCGGGCGCGGTGGTGGCCGCGTTCTTCATCCAGCGCCCCGTCGACGCGCCGGGGCCGGGACACGCGGCACACTGACGCGCGCTTGCCGGCAGCCCGCCCGCGAAATGGGGCACCCACGGTCGCTCAGCCGCACCCGCCGCCTCCCAGGGGGCGCTCCCGGTCGCCCGCCCGAGCCAGGCGCGCGCGCCCGCCGGCCGCAGTGCCAACGACCGCCAGCGTCCCATGCGAGGCAGCAGGCTCGCGGAAACGACGCTCAGCGCCCCATGGCGCGCGGCGTGCGGCGGGCCGAGCGACCAACGCCAGACGGCGGACAGCGGACGCCGGACCCGACCGCGCTCAGCTCTCGAAGCGCGTGACCTCGTCGCCGGCGAGCACCGCCGCGACCCGGCGCTGCATCTCGAGCGAGAGCGGCGGGAGCGCGTCCTCGTCGAACCACGCGACCTCGGAGTTCTCGCCGTCCGCCGCATGCGCCTCGCCACTGACGTAGCGGAAGCGGAACGTGAGGTCGAGGAACTGGACCCGATCGCCGTTGGGGTACGTGGCGGGCGCCTGGACGTGGACCCACGCGAGCGCCTCGGGCTCCCCGACCACGCCGGCCTCCTCGAGGCACTCGCGCGCCGCCGCGATCGCGGGCTCCTCGCCGGGGTCGATGATGCCGCCCACGGTGGCCCAGACGTCGAAGTCGGGACGATGCGCGAGGAGCACCTGCCTGATGCCGGCGCGGTCGGGCGAGGGCCGCAGCACCACGGCAGTCGCGCTCATCAGCCACAGCGGATGGGTCCCCACCCGCTCGCGCAGCGCGAGGATGAAACCGGGCGTCGCCATGCGGTCACGCTACCGTGCGCCCGCGCCGGCGCCCAGGGCCTGTCGGGCTCATGCCCGAGCTCACGCTCGACACCGCGCTAGAACGCCCAGCGGCACACGTCCCCCGGCCCGACGCCGGCCACCACGCGCGCCGACATCTCGGCGTTCATCGGCGGCAGCGCGTCGAGCTCGAACCACGCGGCCTCGAGGTTCTCCCCGTCCGCCGGGTGCGGCTCCCCGCTCACGTAGCGGAAGCGGAACGTGAGGTCGAGGTACTGCGACCGGTCGCCGTTCGCGTAACGCATCGCCGGCAGCGCGTGGACCCAGACGAGCGCCTCCGCCTCGGCGACCACGTCCGCCTCCTCGAGGCACTCGCGCGCGCCCGCGGCCGCGGGCTCCTCCCCGGGGTCGATGATGCCCGTCACCGGGGTCCACTGACCGTTGTCCGCGCGCCGCACGAGCAGCACCTGGCGCGCGCCCTCACGATCGGGCGAGGGCCGCAGCACCACGGCGGTCACGCCGGGCAGCCACAGCAGGTCGGTGCCGATCTTGGCACGCAGATCGAGGACGAAGTCGGGCGTCGCCATGCGGCCACGCTACCGTGCGCGCGTCAGGGCGCCGGCGCCTCGATCCTGGTCCACGTCGGATGCTTGGGCACGCGGCCGTCGCCCGACGAGCGCCCCGTGAGGCGCCTCCCGATCCACGGGAGCACGTAGCGGCCCACGTAACGCGCCTCCTCGACGATGCCCGGACGGCTCGCATCGCCCTGCGGCGCGGCGGGCAGGTCGGTCGCGACCCCCATGGCCGCGAGGACGCGCGACGCGACGCGCGAGTGCCCCAACGGATTGAGGTGCAGACGGTCCTCGTCCCAGTAGGCGGCGCGGCGCATCTCCGGGTCGCGGTAGTTGTCGACGAACGTGACGTGCGGGGTCTCCGCGGCGATCGCGTCGATCAGCCCCATGAGGGCGTCCGCCCGGTCGGAGAACGTGCGCCCGCGCGGGAGGCGCTCGGTCGGGTCGGGCCCCGAGAGGATCACGAGCGAGACGCCGGCCTCGCCCGTGAGGTCGACCACGCGACGCGTGAGCGCCTCGATGCGCGCCGCATCCCACCCGGGCCGCATCATGTCGTTGCCGCTGCCGTTGAACGTCATGACGTCGGGCCGCGGGTCGAGCGCGAGCGCCGCGTCGCACTGCTCGGTCGCGATCGGCTCGAGCAGCCGTCCGCGGATCGCGAGGTTCGCATAGTCGACCCCGCCATGCGCCTGTGCGAGCCCGATCGCGACGAGGTCCGCCCAGCCGCGCACCCCTCCGCCGGGCTGCGGGTCGCCGACCCCCTCGGTGAAGCTGTCCCCGATCGCCACATATCTCACGACAGTCGACCCTAGCCCGTCGCGAGCGGACGCCCTGACGAGCCGCGGCACGCGACCACGCCCGCAACCGCGCCCGGAACCGCGGCGCGCGCCCACGCCAGCAGCCGCCGCCCGGGGCCGGCGGTCGCGTCGCGCGCGGCCGCCGGCCCCGGCACGTCATCCCGCCTGCACCTCCTGGACGGGCTCGCCCACGGCGCGGTCCGCGGCGTCGGCGATGGCGAGCTCGGTCGCCCGGGCTGCGGCGTGGCGGCCCGCGAGGTACCCGAACACGAGCGCGGGTCCCAGGGTCGACCCCGCCCCGGGGTAGGTGCGCCCGGCGACCGCGGCGGAGCAGTTGCCCGCCGCGTACAGCCCCTCGATCACGGCACCCGAGGTCGACACCACCCGCGCGTGCTCGTCCGTGAGGAGCCCGCCCTTGGTGCCGAGGTCGCCGAGCACGATCTTGATCGCCGTGAACGGACCCTTCGCGATCTCTCCGAGGTTGGGGTTCGGGCCGTGGGTCGGGTCCCCGTAGTAGTTGTCGTAGGCGTCGTGGCCGCGCCCGAAGTCCTCGTCGACCCCTGCGCGTGCGAACGCGTTGAAGCGCTGGATGGAGGCCTTGAAGGTGGCCTTGTCCACGCCCATCTTCTCGGCGAGTTCCTCGAGGGTGTCCGCCTTGACCGCGACGCCCTCCTCGAACAGCGCCTTCTTCCCCGCCAGGAACGCGTTGTTGAGGTACTTGCGGCCGAACCGCACGTCGAGGACCATCCACGAATGGTTGGTGCGCTCGAGCCCACGCTCGAGCATCGCGTGGCCGAAGTCGACGTACGAGGTCGACTCGTCGACGTACCGGCTGCCCTCCTGGTCGACGACGATCGAGTGCGGCATCGACCGCTCGGACACGATGAAGACGGCCGGCGTCGTGGAGGTGGGCGCGACCGACGGCCCCCACCACGCATCGTCCATGAGCGCCACGTCCGCGCCGTGACGCCGGCCGATCTCGATGGCGGTCCCCGTGTTGTAGGGGTTGCCCGACGAGTGCTCGACGTCGATCCCCTGGTGCTCCTTGCGCCATTCGAGGTTGTGATCGAACCCGCCCGCGCCGAGGTGGACGCCCACGCGGGCGCGGATGCGGCGCTCTCCCTCGGGTCCCGTGACGACGGCGCCCACGCACGCTCCGTCCTCGATCACGAGGTCGGTGAGCGGGGTCTCGAGGCGCACCTCCGTGCCCTGCTCGAACTTCGCGATCCACATGAGGCGCGACGACAGCGACGCCCCGAGACCCGTGAGCCTGCGACCGGCGACCAGGCCGCCGAGCGTGCGGAACACCATGCGCGCCCCGCCGACGAACCCCGAGGGCGTCGACCACGCGCGCGCCAGCAGGTAGGTGTCGCCCGCGAACAGCGGCAGGCCGGCGGGCATGGAGAAGCGCGCGCGCCCCCACCAGTCGCCGAACTTCTTGACGTCGAACGGTGCGGGCTCGACGGTCCGTCCACCCGCGATGCCACCGGGCAGGTCCGGGTAGTAGTCGGGGTACTTCTCGGCGGTCTGCCACACCATGCCGTGGCCCTCGAGCCACGAGTGGACCACCGGCGCCGTCCTCACGAACGCCTGGCGGCGCGCGAGGGACGATGCGGGACCCACCTCCTCCGGGGTTCCCACGCACGCATCGAGGTACGTGAGCACCGCCTCCTCGGAGTCCTCGACGCCGATCTCCTTCATGCCCGGATGGGTCGGCAGCCAGCACCCGCCGCCGCTCATCCCGGTCGACCCGCCCCACTTGTCGGATCCCTCGACCACCAGGACATCGAGCCCATCGTCGGCCGCCGCGATCGCTGCGGACATCGCCGCCGCGCCTGTGCCGACCACCAGGAGGTCGACCTCCTCGTCCCACTGCGCCATGACACTCCCCTTCGAGCCTCAGCACCGGACAACGTTGTCCGGTCGCTTCGGCCGACTCTACCGGACACCTCTGTCCGGTTGAAGGGCGCACGGACTCCCACTGACAGAGGTGAAGCACGGGTCGCGAGGGACCGGCCGTGCGCGTGCCGCAGCCGCATGCGTCGCTCGCGCCCCATCCGTCAGTGGGAATCGAAGGGCGGACCGGCGGGCTCAGCCCATGCGGATCACGAGCGAGCCGCGGGCGCGCCCCGCGCGCAGGTCCAGCAGCGCATCGTCCACCCCGTCGAAGCCATACGTGGTGACCGCGGGCGCGAGGCGCAGGTTCCGCGCCAGTGCGAGGAACTCCGCACCGTCCGCCCTGGTGTTGGCGGTGACCGAGCGCAGATCCCGCTCGTAGAACAGCGAGCGGTCGTAGTCGATCTCGGGGATGGGCGACATGTGGATGCCCGCGCTCACCACCGTGCCGCCGCGCGCCGTCGCGTCGAGCGCCTGCGTGAGGATCGCGCCGACGGGCGCGAACACGATCGCCGCGTCGAGCACCTCCGGGGGCACCGCGTCCTCGCCGCCGACGAAGTCCACCTCGAGCTCGCGCGCGAGCGCCTGGTTGCGCGCGCCGCGTGTGATCGCCATCACGGTCGCGCCTGCCGCCTTCGCGAGCTGCGCGGTGATGGACGCGCTCGACCCGAAGCCGTAGATCCCCAGCACGCCGCCGGACGGAAGGTTGGCGCGGCGCAGGGCGCGGTAGCCGATGATGCCGGCGCACAGCAGCGGCGCGAGCGCGAGCGCCTCGTCGTCGCGCGGCAGCGGATAGGCGTAGGCCTCCGGGACCGTGAGCAGCTCGGCGTAGCCGCCGTCGTGATCCCAGCCGGTGAAGGTCGCCTCGGGGCACAGGTTCTCGCGGCCCGAGCGGCACCAGCGGCACGCCCCGCACGTCCGGTGCAGCCAGGCGACCCCCACGCGGTCCCCGAAGCCGACCGACCGCACCGCGTCGCCCGCGGCGACCACCGTCCCGACCACCTGGTGGCCGGGGACCACCCCGGGACGATGCACGGGCAGGTCCCCGTCGATGACGTGCAGGTCCGTACGGCACACGCCGCACGCCTCCACGCGCACGAGCAGCTCGTCGCGGGCCGGCACCGGCTCGGGCGCGGACTCGCGGCGTAGCGCCCCCTCACGCACCCTCCAGGCGTCCATGGCACACCTCCGCCACCAGTGAAGCACCGCGCGGG
The DNA here is from genome assembly GCF_000971395.1 of Demequina iriomotensis. Taxonomy (GTDB): domain Bacteria; phylum Actinomycetota; class Actinomycetes; order Actinomycetales; family Demequinaceae; genus Demequina; species Demequina iriomotensis. Next base: position 107,549 of record NZ_BBME01000016.1, read on the forward strand.
CCGGCCTGCCGAGGCCCCCGGCGCACATGCCGCAGACCTCGTCAAAGTTCCCATTGCACGCCCCGTTACATCGTTGTAGAGTCGCCGCGTCGGAGGCGAGGAAGCCTTCGCACCCATCTCTGTCCAACGATGAACAGGAGACGATGTGGCCCTCAGCCGCAGCACACGCCTCAGCCTCGGGGCGCTCGCCGCCACCGCCGCGCTCACCGCCTCGGCCGCCGCGGCCCCCGCATGGGCCGGCAAGCCCGCGCCGGCCCCGACCACCCCCACCTTCACCGACGTCACCGTCCACGACCCCTCGATCGTCACGTCCGGCGACGCGATCTGGGCGTTCGGCTCTCACGGCGCCTCGGCGTACACGACCGACCTCATGAACTGGACCCAGAACTCGGTCGACCTGAGCCAGGACGCGAACAACCCGCTCTTCGACGACGTCTACTCGGAGCTCGCCGAGACCTTCGCGTGGGCCCAGACCAGCACCCTGTGGGCGGCGGACGTGATCCAGCTCGCCGACGGGAAGTACTACATGTACTACAACGCGTGCAAGGGCGACTCGCCCCGGTCGGCGCTGGGCGTCGCCGTGTCCGACGACGTCGACGGCCCCTACGAGGACCTCGGGATCATCCTCAAGTCGGGGATGTGGGACGAGGAGTCCGAGAACCCGGGTGAGATCTACGACGCGACCGTCCACCCCAACACGGTCGACCCGGACGCGTTCTACGACGCCGAGGGCAACCTCTGGATGGTCTACGGCTCGTACTCGGGCGGCATCTTCATCCTCCAGCTGGATCCCGCCACGGGCCTCCCCCTGCCCGACCAGGGCTACGGCACCCACCTCGTGGGCGGCAACCACGCCCGCATCGAGGCGCCCACCGTCCGCTTCGACGAGGAGACCGGCTACTACTACCTGTTCCTCTCCTACGGGGGTCTCGACGCGAACGGCGGCTACGAGGTACGGGTCGCGCGCTCGGAGCACCCCGACGGCCCCTATGTCGACGCGAACGGCCACGACATGTCCACCGTGAAGGGCGCCGAGGGCACCCTGTTCGACGACGACTCGATCGAGCCGTATGGCGTGAAGATCATGGACGGCTACACGTTCACCCGTGAGGTGGGCGATCCCGGCACGGGCGAGGGCACCGGCTACGTCTCCCCCGGCCACACGTCCTGGTACGACGACCCCGCCACGGGCGATTCGTACATCGTGCTCCACTCCCGCTTCCCCGGCACCGGCGAGAAGCACAACGTCCGGGTGAACCGGATGTACATGAACGAGGGCGGCTGGCCCGTGGTCGCGCCGTTCCGCTACGCGGGCGAGCGCGACCGCCGGATCAAGGGCAACGAGGTCACCGGCACCTGGCAGATCATCGACCTCGGCACCGAGATCAGCGCCGAGCCCGACCTGCCGGTCGACGTCACGTTCGCGGCCAACGGTCGCATCTCGGGCGACCTCACGGGCACGTGGAGGCTGTCGGGCGACAGCACCGCGACGCTTCGCACCTCGGATGGGACCTACACGGGCGTGTTCGCGCCCGTCTGGGACGACCAGCGTGAGACGTGGACGGTGGGCCTCACGGTGCAGGACGCGACCGGCGACTCCCTGTGGGGCCGCCAGGTCGACGTCCTCAAGCCCAAGGACGCGGTCGCCGCGGTGGTGGCGGACCTCGACCTGGGCGACACCTCCGCGGTCACGGCGGACCTGACCCTGCCGACCACGGGCACCAGCGGCACCACCCTCTCGTGGGCGTCCTCCGACGAGGCGCACCTGTCCGGCACCGGCGACGTCACGCGCCCCGCCGCCGGAGAGGACGACGCGACGGTGACGCTCATGGCGACCATCGTCAACGGCAAGGTGAGGACGACGGTCGCGTTCACCGTCGTGGTCCTGGCGCGGCCGGCAGCCGTCCAGATCGGCGGCTGGTCCTTCGACGGCGACCTGGCCGACTCCACGGCACACGGCGGCACGGCGTGGACCACAGGCAACCGCATCGACACCACCGGCGGCGACGCCGCCTTCGTCGAGGACGGCGTCTCGGGCCAGGCTGTCCACCTGGACGGCGCCAGCGGCATCCAGCTGCCGTACGGGCTCGTGCAGGGCGACACCTACACGGTCAGCATGTGGCTGCGCCCGTCCGCGCTCACGCAGTACACCACCGCGTTCTTCGCGGCGGCGGACGGCGACCACTGGGTGAGCCTGGTCCCGCGCGGCCACGACGGCGTCAGCCAGAGCACGATGCTGTGGTCCGGCTCCGCGTGGTACGACGCGGGTACCGGCGCGCAGATCCCCGTGGGCGAGTGGACGCACGTCGCGTTCACGGTCGACGGCGGCGACGTCAGCGTCTATCTCGACGGCGAGGCCGCCTTCACCGGCACCGGCTTCCCGAACGTCCTCACCAGCCCTGATGGCCGCTTCGCCATCGGCGTCAACTGGTGGGACACACCGTTCGCCGGCGACGTCGACGAGGTCGCGGTGTGGACCTCGGCCCTGACCCCGGAGGAGATCGCAGCCCTCGCCACGGCCTGATCTCCCCCGTCCCCAGGAGCGGGGGGCGCCTCCCCCGGCGCCCCCCGCTTCGCCATGCTCGGACCCGGGCGCGCAGCCTCCCGGCGCACCGGCCTGCGGTTTGACCCGCCCATTTACAACGTTGTAGGGTCGCGGCAGCCCTCGGCGCGGTCCCCGCCGAGCACACTGTCCGACGACGCACAGGAGCCCTCCGTGACCCGCACCCGAGCCGCCGCCGCGGCCGCCACCCTCGCCGCCGCAACCCTCGCGCTGTCCGCGTGCAGCGCATCGTCCGGCGGCCTGCCCGAGCTCGAGGCGCCCACCTTCGCCGAGGTCACCGTCCACGACCCGTCGGTGGTGACGTCCGGTGAGGAAATCTGGGTCTTCGGCTCCCACGCCGCCTCCGCGTACACGACCGACCTCATGTCGTGGACGCAGCACAGCACGAGCGTCGACGATGCCGACGCGGCGGGCCTGTTCGACGACATCCGCGCGGAGCTCGAGGAGACCTTCGACTGGGCGCAGTCCGGCACGCTGTGGGCGGCCGACGTGGTCCAGCTGCCCGACGGCCGCTACGCGATGTACTACAACTCGTGCCGGGGCGACTCGCCGCTGTCCGCGCTCGGCCTTGCGATCGCCGACGAGGTCGGGGGCCCCTACGAGGACGAGGGCATCCTGCTGCGGTCGGGCATGTCCGACGAGGAGTCGGAGAACGCGGGCGAGATGTACGACGCGACCGTCATGCCCAACGCCGTCGACCCCGACGCGTTCTACGAAGCCGACGGGAACCTCTGGATGGTCTACGGCTCGTACTCCGGCGGCATCTTCATCCTCGAGATGGACCCGACGACGGGGATGCCGCTCGCGGGCCAGGGATACGGCACGCACCTGCTCGGCGGCAACCACGTCCGCATCGAGGGACCGACCATCCGCTACGACGAGGAGACGGGCTACTACTACCTGTTCCTGTCGTTCGGCGGTCTCGACGCCTCCGGCGGCTACGAGCTGCGCGTGATGCGCTCCGAGAACCCCGACGGGCCGTACCTGGACGCCGAGGGCAACGACGCGTCGGCCATCGCGGGCCCGGACGGCTCGTTCTTCGACGACGCGGCGATCGAGCCCTACGGCGTCAAGCTCATCGGCGGCCACGAGTGGGCGGACGGCCCGGGCATCGGCGGAGACGCCGGCTACGTGTCCCCCGGCCACAGCTCGTGGTACGACGACCCGGACACGGGCGAGTCGTTCCTGGTGTTCCACTCGCGCTTCCCCGGCACGGGCGAGATGCACGAGGTCCGCGTCCACCAGATGCACATGAACGCCGACGGCTGGCCCGTGGTCTCGCCCGAGCGCTACGCCGGCGAGAGCCTCGTCGAGGTGAGCGCGGACGATGCGGTGGGCACGTGGCAGGTGGTGACCTTCGACAAGGTGATCTCGCCGCTCGCGCCCACGTCCGCTCCCGCGACGCTCGAGGCGGACGGCACGGTCTCGGGCGGCGTCGAGGGTACGTGGGAGCTCTCCGGCGACCAGGACCTCACCATCACGACGGCGGATGCCACGTTCACCGGGGTCATCACGCCCGCGTGGAACCCGACCGCCGAGGCCTGGACCTGGGGGCTCACCGTCACCTCCGAGCAGGGCGTGCCGCTCTGGGGACGGCAGGACGTGGCGTCCTCATAGGGTGAGGGGGTGACCTCCCCCACCGCCGCATCGTCCCCTCGCGCCATCTTCCTCGACGTCGACGGGACATACGCCCACCACGGCGTAGTGCCCGAGGAGCACGAGCGCGCCGTCCGCGCCGCACGCGCGGCGGGCCACCTGGTGCTCCTCTGCACCGGACGCCCCGTGTCGCTCCTGCCGGAGCGCATCACGGCTGCGGGCTTCGACGGCTACGTCGCCGGCGCCGGCGCGTACGTGGTCCTGGGCGACGAGGTCCTGCTCGACACGCGGTTCCCGGCCACGCTCGCGACGCGTGCGATCGCGGCGCTCGACCACGCCGGGGCCCTCTTCCTGCTCGAGGGACCGCACTCCACGCACGCCCGCCCCGCGACCCTCGCCGCGATGAGCACGCACCTGCCCCAGCGCGGCGAGGCGGCCACCGGGCGCAGCGACATCACCGCGGCGATCACCGCGGCCGAGGACCTCGCCGACGTCGCGTTCGGGAAGATCACGACCTTCCACGCCGAGGTCGCGGTCCACGAGATCGCCGCGGCGATCGGCCCCGAGGTCGCGGTCATCCCGTCGTCGATCCCCGACCTCGGCCCGGGCGCCGGGGAGATCTTCCTCGCCCACGTGCACAAGGCCGTGGGCATCGCCGCCGTGGTCGCGCGGCTCGGCCTCGCACGCGAGGACGTGATCGCGTTCGGCGACGGGCTCAACGACGTCGAGATGCTCGCGTACGCGGGCCTGGGCGTGGCCATCGAGGGCGCGGACGATGCGGTGCTCGCCGCGGCCGACCGCGTCACCCCGGGCCCCGAGCGCGGCGGGATCGCGTCCGCGTTCGCGGAGCTCGGCCTGCTGGGCTGACGGACCCGGGCGGGCCGCGCGTCAGCCCTCGTCCACCGCCGCCCGCACGAGCGCGGCGAGCGCATCCGCACCCACCCCGAGCTCCCTGCCGCGGGCCGCGAGCGCCCTCGCCTCGCCCCTCAGGGCCGCGAGCGCACGCGCGTGATCGGAGACGACCGCGCCGCGCCCGCGGCGCATCTCGACCAGGCCCTCGTCGCGCAGGACCTGATACGCCTTGAGGACCGTGTGGAGGTTGACGTCCAGGGCGGCCGCGACCTCGCGCGCCGAGGGGAGCCGGTCGCCGGCCGCGAGCGTGCCGTCGCTCGCCTGGCGGCGCACATCCGCCGCGATCTGGTCGTAGAGCGGCGACGCCGCCCCCGGGTCAACCCTGAGCAGCATGGGCGTTCTCCGCGGATGCGGCGAGCACGGCGGCCGCGGTGGCGGCGTCGTCGACCGTCACCACGAAGCGCCTGCCGGAGCGTCGCGTGACCTCGAGCGCGGGACCCGACCGCAGCACCACGGCGGTCGCGCCCGGGATCTGACGGATGCCGTAACCGCCGTACTCGGCCAGCCCGGTCACCTCGACCGCCGCGGCCTGGGCGACATCCTCGGCGGGCACCCGCATCCGCACGAGCCGCGCACCGGACGTCACCGTGAGCCCGGCGGCGTCGACCCGGACGGTGAACGCCGTGAACGTCATGAGCAGCAGGCTCACGAGGGCGGCGACGCCCGTGAACACGCCCGCGGCCGCGCCGTCCCCGATCACCCACATCGCGACGGCGGTGACCCCGAGCGCCACGGCGACGAGCACGAGGAAGGCGACCAGGCCGCGTCCCATCTCGGCGCGGCCGAGCCACGCGGCTCGCTGCCCCGCCTCGAGCACGATCGCCTCGGCGGGCGCCGCGGGGCGCCGCGTCCACGGCTCGCGCGCCTGGACGAGCCAGCCCAGCACGCCGACGACGGCGCCGGCGCCCAGCCCGAGCGCGATGACGCCGCCCACGCCCGGCGCCGCGGTGGCGTCCTCGAGGCCGCGTTGCATCACCAGGGACCCGGCCAGCAGCGTGCCGAGGAACACCGAGAGGCCTGCGGCGACCGCCGGCAGCAGGTCGAGCGTGAAGCCGCGCAGCCCGCGCCGGAGCGCCGGGAGCGCGGACGCGCCGAGCACGAGCGGCAGGACGCCCGCGACGAGCGCGGTCATGAGCGGCACCGCCCAGGCCGGCGAGAAGCCGTCCGGACCGGAGCCGCTCCAGTGGGTCGCGACAGGGTCCGGCAGCTCGGCCATGACGGCGAGCTCGACCCCGACCGCCGCGAGGCACGCCACCGCCGGAACCACGACACCGACCACGAGGGCACGCGATACGGCCTTGCTCATCTCAGCCTCCCAGAAAGCACAGTTGTTATAGATGAACTATAACACTTGGGGGGACGGCTCGGCGCGGACCGGACCGTCGCATCATGCCCGGGAAACACGAAAGGCCGCCCCGAAGGGCGGCCTTTCGATCAAGTGCTGTCTCAACACTTCGTGGAGCTGAGGGGACTCGAACCCCTGACCCCCTGCATGCCATGCAGGTGCGCTACCAGCTGCGCCACAGCCCCGTCATCCTTGCGGATTCCGTGCTCTTGAGAGCGAGATAGATACTAGCCCAGATCCTTGACCAAGTGTTAATCGGCCTCGGGCAGCGACTCTGCCAGGGACGATGCGGCGGAGTGGCCGTAGCGGACCATCGACCAGCGGCCGTGCATGCCCTCGAGCACGTTCCAGTGCGCGTGCGGGAGCTTGCCGAGCACCTGCGAGCGGACGTCGAGCCCGAGCAGTGCGAGCGAGCCGAGCATGATCGCGGAACCATGGCTGACTGCGACCACCAGCCGCGCGCCCTCGCATGCCTCGACCAGGCCCGCCGCGACGCGCGCGGCGACGTCCGGCGCCTCGCCCCAGCCGGCGATCTCGGGGTCCAGGCCCCGCATGCGCCGCTCGTAGCCCTCGGGCCAACGCTCGCGCACCTCGTCCCACGTGAGCCCCTCCCACGCCCCGTACGAGCGCTGGGTGAGCCGCGAATCGGGCCGTGCGGGCACGCCCGTCACCGCGGACAGCTCCGCGGCGGTGTCCGCGGCGCGCAGGAGCGGCGAGGTGACGATGCGGTCCGGGATGCCGTAGGCGCCGACGAGCGCCCGTGCGGCGTCCCGGGCGTCGGCCCGCCCCTGGTCGCCGAGCGGCACGTCGAGCGAGCCCTGCAGCCGGCCCTCGGCGTTGAAGGCGGTCCGGCCGTGGCGCATGAGCACGAGGACGGTCACAGCGACCTCCCCGGGGGCGGCGCGCCGACGTTGTGGGCCTCGAGCGACCAGCCGCCGCTCGCCGCGGGGACCAGGCGCGACCACGCGGCGTTGTGGAGGCTGCCGAGCGTGCGGCCCTCGAAGGGGAGCCCGAGCAGCGCGAGCAGGAGCATGCGTCCCGACGAGCCGTGCGCGACCAGCACGAGGTCGCCGCTCACGCGCGCGGACCACTCCTCCGCGGCGACGGTCATGCGCGCGGCCACCTCGGCGTGCGTCTCGTAGCCGTCGAAGTCGGGCTCGTACCCTGCCCGCCAGGCGGCGTCCTCGTCAGGGAAGCGCTCCGCGCGCTCGTGCCCCAGGAGCCCCTCCCACGGGCCGTAGCGCCGCTCCGCGAGACGCGCGTCCCGGTGGAGCGCGACCGGTCGGTCGCCCACGATGATCCGGGCCGTCTCGGCCGCGCGGTCGAGGTGCGAGGACACGACCACCGCATCGTCGCCGAGCGCACGCCACAGGGACGATGCGGCCGCATGGGCCTGCGCGCGCCCCGTCGCGTTGAGCGGGATGTCGGTCGACCCCTGAAGCCGGCCCTCGCGGTTCCAGTCGGTCTGGCCGTGACGGACCAGGAAGATCCGGGTCACTCCCCCAGCCCGAGGTCGATGACCGGGCAGTCCTTCCACAGGCGCTCGAGCTCGTAGTAGCCGCGCTCCTCGTCGTGCATGACGTGGACGATGACGTCGTTGAAGTCGAGCAGCGCCCAGCGTCCCTCGCGCACGCCTTCGCGACGGACGGCATCGGCGCCGAGCTCGCGGAGCTCCTCCTCGATCGCCTCGGCGACCGCGGCGACCTGGCGTTCGTTCGACGCCGAGGCGATGACGAACGCGTCCGCGAGCGGCAGGTGCGCCGAGACGTCCAGCGCGACGATCTGCTCGGCCTTCTTGGCATCCGCGGCACGCGCGGCGGCGTGCACCAGGGCGAGCGCCCGCTCGGTGGCCGTCATCCCGCGTTCCCCGTGAGGTGCCACACGAGCACTCCGAGCAGGAACGCCACCGCCCCGATCACCGCGAGGTGCGCCCACGCGAAGTGGTGCGCGCCCTCCTCGTGCTCCTCGGGAAGCGGGCGCCGGATCGGCTCGGAGAGGGGGACCTCGGTCGCGCTCGGACCGTCGCCGACCTGGCCCGCGGGCGCCGTGCCCGCCGAGGTCTCGCTCGACGCGTAGCCGTGCATGATCTTGGTGAAGTCGGGGACGGGGATGTCCTGCGACGGCGCGTAGTCGGCGACCTCGCGCGGCTGCGCCTGCGCGAGCGGATGCGAGTCCCACACCGTGGGAGCGGACGCCGCCGCCGGCGCCACGGGACGGAGCCCGGCGGGGACGATGGGCGCGCCGCCCGTCGGCGTGCGGACGCCGGCCGGCACGGGTGCCTCCGCGGGCGCCTCGTCCTCCGCGGCGTCCTCGACCTCGACGGGCGCGGCGACGGTCTCGCCCAAGCCGAGAGCCGCCTCCTGCGCCGCCTGCGCGTAGACCTCGGCGGGGTCGAGCGCGTCGGAGCGCTGCTCATCGAGCACGTCGGCGACGTCGCCATCGTCCTCGGCGGCGTCCGGCTCGTCGTGCATGGACAGGTCGCCGTCCTCGGCGGGCGCGTCGACCCAGGCCGGCGCGCGGTGGATCTGCTGCGTCGCGTTGATGCCCGCCATGGCTTCCGCGGTCAGGCGGCGGATCTCGGCCGCAGGGTCCTCGGCGGGAGCGTCCGCGAACGCGGAGTCCTCACGCGCATCCTCGTGGGCGTCCTGCTGCTGCTCGGGCTCGGAAGCGGGCTCGGTGTCCTGCACGGGCGCGACTCCGCCGTCGCCCGTCTCAGGCGAGCGCTCCTCGAGGCGCTGCGCCTGAAGCGAGCCCGGCGGGAAGAGGTGACGGTACTCCTCCGGGATCGCTTCGATGGCGCCGGTGGGGGTCGGTTCCGTGACGAACTCGTCGGTCGGCTCGGGTTCGTCGTCGGGCTCGGGCTCGTCGTCGACGACAGGCTCGTGCGCGGCCGCGACCTCGGCGGCGAAGCCCTCCCACGGCGACGTCAGCTGCACACGGGCGGGCTCGGGCTCGGGCTCGGGCTCGGGCTCGGGCTCGGGCTCGGGCTCGGGCTCGGGCTCGGGCTGAGCATCGTGGACCTCCGCCTCGGGCTCAACCACAGCATCGTCCGCGGCCGGCTCCGCGTCGGCATCGACGTCTACGTCGACCGCCGGCTCGGGCTCGGGCTCGGGCTCAGGCTCGACTGCATCCGCAGGCGCCTCCGGCTCGACCTCCTCGGCGGGCTCGCTGCGGCGCCGCATGACGAGCTCCTGCGCATCGAGCATCTCGGGCGTCATCGCAGGCAGCTGCCCGGTCGCGATGAGCTCCTCCTCGCGGGTCCACGTCTCCATGGGCCGCTCGGCGCGCTCCATCTCGCGGCGCTCCTTGCGGGTGAGCGGCGTGCCGTCGGGGTGCGTGGCGGGTCCTGCGACGGCGGACGGGATCGGGGTGGTCGGCTGGTCCGGGGCGGCCATCCTGGCCTCGACCTCGCGACGCTCTCTGCGCGACAAAGGCCTGCCCTGGTCAGTCATCAAGTCCTCCGTAGTAGAGCCCGTTCACTGCGATGTAGTCGGCCACGGACCGCGGTACAAGGTAGCGGATAGGCAACCCGGCCCTCACCCGGCGGCGCACATCGGTAGACGATATCGCCAGAGCGGGGACCTCCACCAGGATATGCGGCGACGCACTCTCAGCCAACGCATGTCCGGGCCGTGTCACCCCCACGAACGTGGCGAGCTCGACCAGCCTGTCCGGTTCGCGCCACTCGTCCAGGCGCGCGATCGCGTCCGCGCCCGTGATGAAGAACAGCTCCGCATCGGGACGCTGCTCGCGCAGGTCCGCGAGGGTGTCGACCGTGTACGTGACGCCGCCCCGCTCGATGTCGACGGGAGACACGGCGAACCGCTCGTCCTCGGCCGCGGCGAGCTCGCACATCGCGAGCCGATGCGCCGGCGTCTCCGTGTCGTAGCCCTGCTTGAACGGCTGCGCATGCGCCGGGGTCAGCAGGATCTGGTCGAGTCCCAGCCGCGCGCATACCTCCGAGGCTGCGGCGAGGTGGCCGTGATGGATCGGGTCGAACGTGCCGCCCAGCACACCCACGCGAGCGAGGGGCGCGGTCACGTCAGTGGCGCGTGCCGACGCTCCGGAACGCGTACGTCACGAAGAGCAGGCCCATGAGGCCCACGAAGGCGAGCAGGCCGATCGCCTCGGCCGGGATGGGCAGCTCGGTGACGACGTGCGACGTGGTCTCGACGGCCTCGGTGATCATAGGGACTCCTCCTGTTGTCTCCCGCGATTATGGCACCTGCGAAGGCCCCGCCGATGCGCCGCCGGAGGTCAGGGACGGATGTGACCCTCGCCGTACGCGACCCAGGTGGTCGTGGTGAGCTCGCCGAGCCCCATGGGCCCGCGCGCGTGGAGCTTCTGCGTGGAGATGCCGATCTCCGCTCCCAGCCCGAACTCGCCGCCGTCGGTGAACCTCGTCGACGCGTTGACCATGACGGCGGCGGAGTCGATGTGCGCGACGAACCGCTGCGACGCGTCGATGTCGTTCGTGACGATCGCCTCGGTGTGGCCGGTCGAGTAGCGCGCGATGTGCTGGATCGCCTCGTCGATCGAGTCGACCACCTTGACCGCGAGGTCGAGCGACAGGTACTCCGTCGCCCAGTCCTCCTCCGTGGCGGGAACCGTCGGGACGTTCGCCGGCGCGAGGTCGGCCGCCGCATCGTCCGCATGGATGGTCACGCCCGCCTCGTGGAGCGCCTCGAGGATCACCGGAAGGTTGTCCGCGGCGTCCTTGTGGACCAGGAGCGTCTCGGCCGCGTTGCACACCCCTACGCGGTGCGTCTTCGCGTTGAGCACGATCGCGAGCGAGCGCTCGAGCGGCGCCGACGCGTCGAGGTAGACGTGGCAGTTGCCCTCCCCCGTCTCGATCGCGGGCACCGTCGACTCGCGCACGACGGTCTGGATGAGGTCACGTCCGCCGCGCGGCACGAGCACGTCGACGAGCCCTCGCGCGTTCATCAGCACCTTCGCCCCGGCGCGCCCGTACGCGTCGATGGACTGGACGGCGTCGCGCGGCAGGCCGACCTCCTCGAGCGCGTCCTGCAGCACCTCGACGATGACCTCGTTCGATGCGGCGGCCGCCGAGCCGCCGCGCAGCACGGCCGCGTTGCCCGACTTGAGCGACAATCCGGCGGCGTCGACGGTCACGTTCGGGCGCGCCTCGTAGATCATGCCGACCACGCCCATCGGCACGGCCTTCTGGATGATCCGGATGCCGTTGGGGAGCGTCGAGCCCCGCTTTACCTCACCGACCGGGTCGGGGAGCGTCGCGACGTACCTCAGCGCCTCGGCGATCTTCGCGATGCGGTCCTCATCGAGCGCGAGGCGGTCGAGCAGGCCCGGGCTCATGTCGTTGCCAAGCCCCCGCGCGAGGTCCTCGGCGTTGGCGGCGACGATGCGCGGCGCCTGCGCGACGAGCGCGTCGGCCATGGCGTGGAGCGCATCGTTCTTCGCCGTCGTCGTGGCGGTCGCGAGCGCGCGCGACGCGAGCTTGGCGCGCCGGCACGCCTCGAGGACGGCGGATTCGACGTCGGTGGGGATCGCGGTCTCGGTCATGTCTGTCGAGTGTAGAAGCCCCGAAGGTGCCTGCCCAGGCCCGTGTGGCACCATCCCCGCCCCACTCCCTGACACCAGCAACGGAGTTGGTCCCGGGTGCGCGGCGTGTCGCCCGAACACGGCCGCGACACGCCCGCGAACCGGGACTCGATCCGTTGGAAGTGTCGGACAGGGCGGGGCGGGGCGGGTCAGAGCACCACGAGGTGGTCGATGTGGATGAGCTCGCGCGCGTAGGCCTCGCCCAGCACCTCGCCGAGCGCCTCCGTCGACAGCCCCTTCATGCGGTCCGCCTCGTCCGACGAGAAGCCCGCGAAGCCGCGGGCCACCAGCGCGCCGTCCGGCGCGAGCAGGTCGACGGGCTCCCCCGCCTCGAAGTCGCCGCGGATCTCCACCACGCCGGCCGCCAGCAGGGACGCCTGGCGTCCACGCAGCGCCCGCACCGCGCCGTCGTCCAGCACGATGCCGCCGCGGGTCTTGGCGGCGTCCGCGAGCCACTGCAGACGCGTGGTCTCGGCCTTGCCCGTGGGCAGGAACAGCGTCCCCACGTCCTCGCCGGCGACGGCGCGCGCCGCATCGTGCGCCGCCGCGAGGACCGCGTGGACGCCCGAGGCCGTCGCGAGCGACGCCGCCTCGATCTTGGTGATCATGCCGCCGGTGCCCACGGCGGAGCCGCGGCGCGAGATGTCGATGCCGTGCAGGTCCTCCGGACCCGCGACGGAGACGATGCGGCGGGCGCCCGGGGTGCCGGGAGCCGCCGTGTAGAGGGCGTCGACGTCGGTGAGGAGGACGAGCGCGTCGGCTCGCACCGCGGTGGCGACGAGCGCGGCGAGGCGATCGTTGTCGCCGAAGCGGATCTCGTCCGTCGCCACCGTGTCGTTCTCGTTGATGATCGGCACCACGCCGAGCGCGAGCAGCGACTCGAGCGCGCGGCGTGCGTTGCCGTAGTGCGCGCGACGCACCATGTCGTCCGCGGTGAGCAGGACCTGACCGACCGTGAGGCCGAACCGCGCGAACGCCACCGTGTACGCGTGGACCAGCTTGCCCTGACCCACCGAGGCGGCGGCCTGCTGGAGCTCGAGGTTGGTGGGGCGGGCCGCGAGCCCGAGCGGGCCGATGCCCGCCGCGATCGAGCCGGACGTCACCAGCAGCACCTCGCGGCCTTCGCGCCGCGCCGCGCCCAGGACGTCGACGAGCGCGCCGAGGCGCGCCTCGTCGAGCTGCCCGCCCGGTCCCGTGAGCGACGACGACCCGACCTTGACGACGATGCGCCGTGCCTGCGCCACCGCCGTGCGCGCCTCGCTCACATGACCTCCCGGGGGACGGATACCTGCGAGAAGGCTACTCGTCGTCCTGGGAGGGATCGGTCCAGTGGCCGGCGTCGCGCTCGGTCCACAGCTCCTTGCGGGCCTCTGCGCGGGCGTCCATCTTCTCCTTGAACTCCTGGCGCTTCTCCGCGCGCGTGGCGCGGTGGTGACGCTCGTGCTGCTCGATGCGCAGGTCGGAGCCGCGCTGACCGAGGAGCTCGGCGCCCGCCATCATGGTGGGCTCCCAGTCGAACATGATGCCGCCCTGGCGCGGGCCGATGACGACCTCGCAGCCGGGGGTCGCGCCGGCCTTGAACAGCGCGGTCTCGACGCCCGCCTTCGCGAGACGGTCGGCCAGGTAGCCCACGGCCTCGTCGTTGGCGAAGTTGGTCTGCTTGACCCAGCGCTCGACCTTGGCGCCGCGCACCTGGTAGTAGTCCTCCGCGCCGTCACGCACGTGGGTGACGGTGAACCCGGACTCGTCGACGGCCTTGGGCCGCAGGACGATCGGCGCCTTCTCCAGCACCGGCACCTTCGCGCGCTCCTCCGTGACCATCGCGGCGAGGGCGAAGCCCAGCTCGCGCAGACCCTCGTGGCTCACGGCGCTCACCTCGAAGATGGGCATGCCGCGCTCTTCGAGATCCGGGCGCACGATGGCGGCGAGGTCCTTGCCGTCCGGGATGTCGACCTTGTTGAGGATGACGATCTGGGGGCGCTCGGCTAGCGGGACGCCGCTGATCGCCTCGTCTCCCGAGTAGGCGCGCAGCTCCTTGGAGATGATGTCCAGGTCGCGCAGCGGGTCGCGCTCTGTCTCGAGGGTCGCGGTGTCGAGCACGTGCGCGATCACGGAGCAGCGTTCGATGTGACGCAGGAAGTCGTGGCCGAGGCCCTTGCCCTCGGAGGCGCCCTCGATGAGGCCGGGCACGTCGGCGATCGTGTACTTGGTGCCGCCGGACTCGACCACGCCCAGGTTGGGGACCAGCGTGGTGAACGGATAGTCGGCGATCTTGGGGCGCACGCGAGACATCGCGGCGATGATCGAGGACTTGCCGGCGCTCGGGAAGCCCACGAGCGCGACGTCGGCGATCGACTTGAGCTCGAGGACGGCCGACGCCTCCTCGCCCGGCTCGCCGAGCAGCGCGAAGCCGGGGGCCTTGCGCTTCTGGGTCGCGAGGGCCGCATTGCCCAGCCCACCGCGGCCGCCCTGAGCCAGCACGTACTCCGCGCCCTCGCCCACGAGGTCGGCGAGGAACTCGCCCTCGCGCGACTTCACGATCGTGCCGCTGGGCACGCCCAGGCGCAGATCGGCGGCGTTGGCGCCGTGACGCATGTCGCCGGCGCCCTGCTTGCCGTTCTCGGCGGTGCGGTGCGGCGCGTGGTGGTAGTCCAGCAGCGTGGTGACCTGCGGGTCGACCACGAGGATGACCGAGCCGCCCCGGCCGCCGTTGCCGCCGTCGGGGCCGCCCAGCGGCTTGAACTTCTCGCGGTGCACGGAGGCGACGCCGTGGCCACCGTTGCCCGCCGTGACGTGCAGCGTCACGCGGTCGACGAACGATGCCATGAGTGCCTCCTGAAGGCGGCCGGACCGGACGATGCCGCGGGTCTCCCCCGCATCGTCCCCAGCCTAGAGATGAGTCAGGGGCGGTGCCTTGCGGCGCCGCCCCTGACTGGAAAAGCTTGTGTGCGAGGTGCTTACGCCTCGACGATGTCGATGACCTTGCGGCCCCGACGCTGACCGAACTGGACCGCACCGGCGGTCAGCGCGAACAGGGTGTCGTCCTTGCCACGACCGACGTTGAGGCCGGGGTGGAAGTGGGTGCCACGCTGGCGGACGATGATCTCGCCGGCGTTGACGACCTGACCACCGAAGCGCTTCACGCCCAGGTACTGGGCGTTCGAGTCACGACCGTTGCGCGAGGAGCTCGCGCCCTTCTTGTGTGCCATGAGTGTCTCCTCGCTTACTTGATGCCGGTGACCTTGAGGCGCGTGAGGTCCTGGCGGTGACCAATGCGCTTGCGGTAACCAGTCTTGTTCTTGTACTTGAGGATGGTGATCTTCGGGCCCCGCTCGTCGCGGACGACCTCGGCGGTCACCTTCACCTTGGCCAGCGCCTTCGCGTCGGCGGTGACCTTGTCACCGTCGACGAGCAGCACCGGAGCGAGCTCGACGGTCGAACCGGCGTCTGCCTTCAGACGGTCGACCACGACGATGTCGCCCACGGAGACCTTCTCCTGGCGGCCACCGGCCTTCACAATCGCGTACACCATGATTTTTCCTCGTGAAACTCGTTGATGAACCCCGAACGGGGTCAGATTTCCTGCCGCAGCCGCTCCCCAGAGGGCGCAGGCAGGGCCTCAGCGCTCGGCGCGCCGACGTACAAATGTACCCGCTGCACCCGGCCCCGGTCAAACCGGGCGGCCCCTTCGGCGGGTCGCTCCCCGCACCGCACCGACGGTGCGGATCGCGTGGAGCCCGACACGCCGCCGATGGCGTGCACGTCGACGATTCTACCGGCTGGCACTCGACCGCGGACGCACCGTTCGACGCGGGTGCGCCCACGCCATGCGACAACGGTGGGATCCGCACGAGGCAGGCCCGCAGGTCACCACGGCATCGGCTTGGTCGTGCAGAGCGTGGCGTCCTTGAGCTTGGGGTCGTCCAAGGCGCTTCCACGGACGATGACCAGGTTCACACCCACCTTGATGCACGACTTCGCTGTCGTGGAGTCGGGCCACACGGCCACGGTGTTGGCCGAGGGCAGCGGCAGCTTGCCGAAGTTGAGCGTGATCGACTTGCCTGTGTTGTAGAAGGCGTACGAGGACAACGCGTTCCGGTTCACCTGGTTCCTCGACGCCGACTTCGTGGAGGTGCATGAGTAGGTCGCGGACGCACCGATGCTCCACGGCGCCGAGGCGCTGAGCGAGAGCCCGCTGGGCTTGCACTCCTGGTGCCGCACGACCATCTTCGACTCCAGGCTCGAGAGCTTCACCGGGGTCGTGCTCGAGCAGGTGGTCGTCGCCCACACCGCGATGCGCGGATCAGCAACGACGGTCTTGGGCGACTCGACGATGTACGCCTCGTAGGGGCTGTACGGCCGGGCGTAGGCGCGGAACGTGGACGTCATGTTGGCGCCGACGCGGTAGTGGATGCATGCCTTGACGCTCGAGAGGTAGATCGACTGGGTGTGCGACCGGTACTGCGTCACCGTCGTGGTCGTCGAGCTGAACGACGACGACGCCGCTCGCCCCTCGGGCGCCACGGACACGGCGACCACGAGCGTCATCACCATGGCGACGAGCACTGCGATGAAACGCGTTCTGGTGTGCGACATGACTTGGCATCCCCCCTGGTCCGCGCGCATCCGCCCGACCGGCGATCACAGTTGACCGACGTGGCAGATCGAACGGTATCGGCGACGCTCGCGCGATGTCAACGGAGCTTGCCGGCGATCGTGCGAGGTGAGGAGCGCCCGACCGCGGGGCGATCCGAGCGCCGAGGACCTCGCAGGGCGCAACCCCCAAGAAACGACGAGGCGCGCCCCTCGCGGGACGCGCCTCGTGCACAGAAGGCGGCGGACCTACTGGTCGTCGGCCGCCTGCTCGGGCTCCGGCAGGACGATCGGCACGTCGATGACGCGCTCGGCGTCCCCGGCGTCCGTCACGACCTCGTCGTGGTGGTGCGCCTTCTCGGCGGCGGCGGCGATCGAGGCGAGCGTCGCCTTGACGGCGGCACGGGCTTCCTCACGGTCGTCGAGCGCGTGGGTCTCCCCCTGCACCGGGCCGTGGTGCTGCTCGGGCTCGGGCTGCTTGGGCTCCGGCTGCTGCTTCGGCTGCTGCTGGCCGCCCTGCGAGCCGCCCTGCTGCTTCTGCTGGTGCTGCTGGCCGCCGCGCGAGCCGCGCGAACGGCGCGTCTCGGGCTGCTTCTCGCTCGCCTCGGCCACGGGCTCGCCGTGGACCAGGAAGCCGCGTCCCTTGCAGTGCTCGCAGGTCTCGGAGAAGGCCTCGACCAGCCCCTGACCCACGCGCTTGCGGGTCATCTGGACCAGGCCGAGCGACGTGACCTCGGCCACCTGGTGCTTGGTCCGGTCGCGGCCCAGGCACTCGATGAGGCGGCGCAGGACGCGGTCGCGGTTGGCCTCGAGCAGCATGTCGACGAAGTCGATGACGATGATGCCGCCGATGTCGCGCAGCCTCAGCTGGCGCACGATCTCCTCGGCCGCCTCGAGGTTGTTGAGCGTCATCGTCTCCTCGAGCGTGCCGCCCTTGCCCACGAACTTGCCCGTGTTGACGTCGATGACCGTCATCGCCTCGGTGCGGTCGATGACGAGCGAGCCGCCCGAGGGCAGCCAGACCTTGCGGTCCATGCCCTTCGCGAGCTGCTCGTCGATGCGCGACTCCGCGAACACATCCCGGTCGCCCGCGAACTTGTGCAGGCGCGGCATGAGGTCCGGCGCCACCTGGCCCACGTACATGGACAGCGAGTTCCACGTGTCGTCGCCCTGGATGGTGAGCGAGTCGAAGTCCTCGTTGAAGATGTCGCGGACCACGCGGATCGCCATGTCGGGCTCGCCGCGCAGGAGCTTGGGCGCCTTGGTGCCCGGCTTCGACTCGTCGAGGATGGTCTGCCACTGGCGCTTGAGACGCTCGACGTCGGCGCGCAGCTCCTCCTCCGAGGCGCCCTCAGCGGCGGTGCGCACGATCACGCCGGCGTCGGACGGGATGACCTCGCGCAGCAGCTTCTTGAGGCGGTTGCGCTCGGTGTCGGGGAGCTTGCGGGAGATGCCGGTGACGCCGCCGCCGGGCACGTAGACCAGGAAGCGGCCCGCGAGCGAGATCTGCGACGTGACGCGAGCGCCCTTGTGGCCGATCGGGTCCTTGGTGACCTGCACCATGACCGTGTCGCCGGGCTTGAGCGCGAGCTCGATGCGCTTGGCCTTGCCCTCGAGGCCCGCGGCATCCCAGTTGACCTCGCCGGCGTACAGCACGGCGTTGCGGCCGCGGCCGATGTCGACGAACGCGGCCTCCATGCCCGGCAGCACGTTCTGGATGCGGCCCAGGTAGACGTTGCCGGCCATCGACTGCTGCGCCTGGTGCGAGACGTAGTGCTCGACCAGCACATCGTCCTCGAGCACGGCGATCTGGACGCGGCTGTCCTTCTCGCGCACCACCATGGAGCGCTTGACGGACTCGCGCCGCGCGAGGAACTCGGCCTCGGAGATCACGGGGCGGCGGCGCTGGCCGTCGCGCGAGTCGCGGCGGCGCTGGCGCTTGGCCTGCAGGCGGGTCGAGCCCTGGAGCTGGTCGTCGTTCGAGGACGATGCGCCGGTCGAGCCGGAGCCCGACCCGGAGCGCGAGCCGCGGCTGCGGCGGCGCCGGCGACGGGAGCCGCCCTCGCCTTCGCCGTCCGCACCGGAGCCGTCGGCGCCCTCGTCGTCGGCCTCGTCGGACTGCTTCTCGGCCTCGGCCGTGTCGGCGGGCGCGTCCTCGGCGCCCTCGGCCGCCTCGCCAGCCTCGCCGGGCTTCTTCTTGCCGCGACCGCGACCTCCGCGGCGGCGGCGACGGCGCGCCGCCCCGTCACCGTCGGAGTCGTCGTCGGAGCCGCCCTCACCCTGGGCAGGGGCATCGGCCGCATCTGCCGCGGCCTCGACCGCGTCGGGCTGCTCGGCAGCGCCGTCCGCCGGCTTGTCGGCCTTGGGCTTCTTCTTCGCGCTCGAGCGCTTGCGCTTGGGCTTGTCCTCGGCGTCGGCGGAGGACGATGCGGCGGGCGCCGCGGGCTCGGGCGCCGAGAACGGCGACGCCGCGGGCGGCGTCACCGCGACGGGTGGGCCGGCCGGCGCCGAGGCGCGGCGCGAACGGGTGGGCTCGGGCGCCTGGAACAGGGGCGCGGCCACGGGGCTGTCGGGGGTGGTGTTTTCCTCGCTCACGCGGGTACCTCGAATCGAGACCGCCCACACGCGGTCCCGACATCATCGTCGTTCGCGGCTCACGATGCGTGGCCACGGAAGTCTGCTGGTCGCGGCGGACAGCGGCGATGGTGAGCGCCTATCCCCGATTTCCCGCCTCCGGCCTGTAGGCCGGCGAGATCGGTCGAGACTGGCTGCTGCGTCCTTGCTGCGTCTGTCGCGCGGTTGGCGTCCGGTGTGGCTGGACGTCTGACCTGCCCGCCATTGTGTCACAGGCCGCTCGGATCCCGGGCATCCGCGTGTCGGCGTCGCGGATCTGCGCGCCGCCACAACGGCGTGATCCCTGCCAGAGGACGTGCGCCACGCGACGATGCTGGTGCGTGCGGGAGAGCCGGGACCATCGTCCCGATGCGGTCGGCCGCTCTCCGCACTAGTTTCTCTGCTTAAGCAACCTAGGAGGTCCCCGCCCATGGAAGCGCTCGAGCTTGCGCGCTGGCAGTTCGGCATCACCACCGTCTATCACTTCGTCCTGGTGCCGCTCACGATCGGTCTGTCCCTCCTCGTCGCGATCATGCAGACGGCATGGGTCCGGACCGGCAAGGAGAAGTGGCTCCGCCTCACGAAGTTCTACGGGAAGCTGCTGCTCATCAACTTCGCCCTCGGCGTCGCGACCGGCATCGTCCAGGAGTTCCAGTTCGGCATGAACTGGTCCGAGTACTCGCGGTTCGTCGGCGACGTGTTCGGCGCGCCGCTCGCGATGGAGGCGCTGCTGGCGTTCTTCCTCGAGTCGACGTTCCTGGGCCTGTGGATCTTCGGGTGGGACCGACTGCCCAAGAAGCTGCACCTGCTGTCGGTGTGGTGCTTCTCGATCGGCTCCCTGCTGTCGGCGTACTTCATCATCGCCGCGAACTCCTGGATGCAGCACCCCGTCGGCGCCGAGTACAACCCCGAGACGGGTCGCGCCGAGATGACCGACATCGGCGCGGTGCTCACCAACAACACGACGCTGGTCGCGTTCCCGCACGTCATCGCGACGGCGTTCCTGGTCGCCGGCACGTTCGTCGCCGGCATCGCCGTCTACTGGATGGTGCGCCGCCACCGGGAGGCCGCGGATCACGCCGATCTCCCGATGTACCGCACGGCCGCGCGCTTCGGCGCGGTGACGATGATCCTCGCAGGCATCGCCGTGATCATCACGGGCGACGTGCAGGCGAAGCTGATGTTCGAGCAGCAGCCCATCAAGATGGCCGCGGCCGAGGGGCTCGTCGAGACCGAGCAGCCTGCGCCGTTCTCGTTGCTCGCGATCGGCAATCTCGCCGGAGACGACCCCTCCTCGGTGACGCACCTCATCGAGATCCCCGGCCTCACCTCGTACCTGGCGACCGGCGACTGGAGCGCGGAGGTCACCGGCCTCGACGACCTCCAGGAGATCTACGCCGAGCGCTACGGCGCCACCACGCCCGACGGCGAGGAGATCGAGTACAGGCCCAACCTCGCGGTGACGTACTGGTCCTTCCGCCTCATGATCGGGCTCGCGGCCTTCTCCGCGGCGCTCGCCCTGGGGATCCTGTGGTTCACCCGCAAGAAGGGGGTGGTGACGCAGGGCTGGATGAAGATCCTGGCGCTCGTGTCGCTGCCGATGCCGTTCCTCGCCGCCAGCTTCGGCTGGATCTTCACCGAGATGGGCCGCCAGCCGTTCGTGGTCGCGCCCAACCCGACAGGGTCCGATCAGATCATGCTCATGACGCTCTTCGGCTACTCGAGCTCGGTCAGCGCCGGCGAGGTCCTCACCTCGATGATCACGTTCACCGTCGTGTACGCGATCCTCGCCGTGTTCTGGTTCCGCCTCATGCAGCGGTACGCCAGCGAGGGCGCGCCGCACGTCGAGGAGCCCACCGTCCGAACCGACGACGACGCGTTCAAGCCGCTGTCGTTCGCGTACTGAGGAGTCCCCGCTCATGGAACTTGCAGAATTCTGGTTCATCCTCATCGCGGTGCTGTGGACCGGCTACCTGGTCCTCGAGGGCTTCGACTTCGGCGTCGGCATGCTCATGCCGATCATCGGCCGGTCCAACAAGGGCCGCCGCGTGGTCCTCAACACCATCGGCCCCGTGTGGGACGGCAACGAGGTCTGGCTGCTCACCGCGGGCGGCGCGACCTTCGCGGCGTTCCCCGAGTGGTACGCCACCATGTTCTCAGGCTTCTACCTGCCGCTGCTGCTCATCCTGGTCGCGCTCATCGTGCGCGCGGTGGCGATCGAGTACCGTGGGAAGATCAACGACCAGACGTGGCGCACGCGCTGGGACTACGTGATCATCGGCTCGGCGTGGGTGCCCTCCATCCTCTGGGGAGTCGCCTTCGCGAACCTCGTGCGGGGCGTCGAGCTCGACGCCGACCACCAGTACGTGGGGAACTTCTTCGACCTGCTCAGCCCGTTCGCCCTGCTCGGCGGGCTGGTGACGCTGTCGCTGTTCCTGTCGCACGGTGCGATCTTCCTGTCGCTCAAGACGGACGGCGAGATCCGTGAGCGCGCGGAGGCCTTCGCGCGCAAGGCGTCGCTCGTCGCGATCGCCGTCGCGGGCGCCTGGGCCGTCTGGGCCCAGCTCGCCTACTCCCGCAACACGTGGACCTGGGCCGCCGTGGCGCTGGCCGCGGTCGCGCTGGTCGGGGCGTGGTTCTCGACCCTCAAGGGTCGCTTCGGCTGGGCGTTCATCGCCAACGCGATCGCGATCGTGGGGGCCGTCACGCTCATCTTCGGTGCGATGTTCCCCAACGTCATGCCGGCGCTGGACCCGGCGAACTCGCTCACCGTCGACAACGCGTCCTCGACCGACTACACGCTCACCGTGATGACGTGGGTCGCCGTCATCATGACCCCGGTGGTGCTCGCGTACCAGGCATGGACCTACTGGGTGTTCCGCAAGCGCCTGTCGCTCGAGCACATCCCCGAGCACACCGAGCTGACCTTCACGAAGGGCTGACGCTCCTTGAAGCCGCTCGATCCGAGGCTCATCCGTCGGATCGGCCCGGCCCGCCGTTACATCCTCGTGACGGCGGGCCTGGGCTTTCTGACGGCCCTGCTCATCCTCGCCCAGGCGCTGCTGATCGCGCGCCTGCTCGCACCGGTGCTGGCCCCCGCCCCGCTCACGGAGGACGGCCTGCACTGGTGGGGTCGCCTGATCCCCGAGGGGACCCGCACCCTCGCGACGGGCCTCGCCGCCCTCGCCGCGGTGGTGCTCGCGCGCACCGCCATCGCGTGGCTCCAGGAGCGTCTCGCGCACCGCGCGGGCGTGCGCGTGGTCGCCCGGCTGCGCGAGATGGTGGTGGCGCACGTCGCGTCACGCGGACCCCGCTGGGACACGGGCGGCCGCACCGCCCAGGCCGCGACGCTCGTCACGCGCGGGCTCGACGACCTCCTCCCCTACTTCGTGCGGTACCTGCCCCAGCTCGCGCTCGCGCTCACGGTGACCCCCGTGATGATCGTGGTGGTGCTCGGCCTCGACTGGCTCTCTGCGGTCATCGTCGTCGCCACGCTGCCCCTGGTGCCCGTCTTCATGATCCTCGTCGGCCTCGTGACGCAGGAGCGCTCGGAGCGCCACCTCGCGGCGATGCAGCGCCTCGGGGCGCGCACGCTCGACCTCATCGAAGGGCTGCCCACGCTCAAGGCGCTCGGGCGCGAGCGCGGCCCGGCCTCGCGCGTGCGCGAGCTCGGCGACGCGCAGCGCCGCGCGACGATGGGCTCGCTGCGCGTCGCGTTCCTGTCAGGCATGGTGCTCGAGCTGCTCACCACGCTCGCGGTCGCGATCGTCGCCGTGACGATGGGCTTCCGCCTGGTCGCGGGCGGCATCGGCATCGAGACCGCGCTCGCCGTGCTCGTGCTCGCGCCGGAGGTCTACCTCCCGTTGCGCAACGTGGGCATGCACTTCCACGCCTCCGCGGACGGCCTGGCGGCGGCCGATGCAGCGTTCGCGCTGCTCGACGAGGCGGACGCCGCGCCCTCCAGGGCCACGCTCGGCCCGGCGCCCGACCCGCGGGGCCTCCCGCTCACCGTGACGGGCCTCTCGGTCGCGACCCCGGCGGGCACACGCCTGGCGCCGGCCGCGCTCTCGTTCACGGCGTCCCCCGGCACGATCACCGCGCTGCGGGGCCCCAACGGCGACGGCAAGTCCACCGCCCTGCTCGCGCTCACCGGGCTGCTCACGCCGGATGCCGGCGCCGTCAGCGTGGACGGCACGGCGGTGCTGAGCGCCGACGCCGCCGTCGACGAGCCCTCGTGGCTCGCGCACGTCGCCTGGGTCCCTCAACGGCCCGACCTCGGACCCGCCGGGCGCACGCTCTCGCTGGGCCAGCGTCAGCGCACCGCGCTCGCTCGCGCCTTCGAGTCCGGCCGGGCCGTGGTCCTGCTCGACGAGCCCACCTCGCACCTCGACCGTGCCTCCCGCGCCGAGGTCATCGCCGGGATGCGGGCGCTCGCCGACGGCGGCGCCACGGTCGTGGTCGCCACCCACGAGGCGGAGGTGCTCGCCGCCGCCGATGCGGTGGTCGACGTCACCGCCGCCCGGCTTGAGGCGACGGCATGAGCGCGGCACCACGCTCCGACCTCGCCGTCCTGCGCGACGCGATCCGCGACACCGGCGTGTCCCGCTGGGCCGTCGTGCGCGCGGTGCTCGCGGGGACGATGGCGCTCGGCTCCGCGGTGGGGCTCGCCGCCGTCGCCGCGTGGCTCATCGCGAAGGCCGCGCAGATGCCCTCCCCCGCGGACATCGCGCTCGCCGCGACCGTGGTGCGATTCTTCGGGATCTCGCGCGGGCTGTTCCGCTACCTCGAGCGCCTCGCCAGCCACGACGCCGCCCTGCGCGGCGTGGTGACGCTGCGTGAGCGCGCCTACGATCGCCTCGCCCGCTCCGACGCGCGCGTGATCCTGGGCCTGCGCCGCGGGGACATCGTCGCGCGCATGGGTGCCGACCTCGACGCGATCGGCGACGTGCTGGTGCGTGCGGTCATCCCGCTCGCGGTGGCGGTGTCCGTCTCCGCGATCGCGGTCGCGATCGTCGCGGTCATCCTGCCCCCGGCGGGAGCCGTGCTGGCGCTGTGCCTCGTCCTCGCGGGCGGGGTCCCGGCGCTGCTGACGGCGCGGTCGGCGCGCATCGCGGCCGTCGTCGGCACCCGCGCCCGCGCCGAGGTGTCGGCGGCGGCGTTGTCCGCCATGGACGGCGCCACCGAGCACCGCGCCTGGGGCACGGCGCACGAGGCGACCGCCGCCCTCGCCCGCGCCGACCGGGAGGCCGAGCACGCCCACGAGCTCGCCGCCCGCCCGGCGGCGTGGGCCGCCGGCTCCCAGGCGCTGTTCTCCGGGATCGCGCTGGTCGCGCTGGTCGGGCTCGGCGTGCTGGCGGTCCAGGCGGGCGAGCTCGACGGCCCGCTCGCCGCGGTGGTCGCCCTGCTCCCCCTCGCGGCCTTCGAGGCCGTGGGCACGGTGCCGCCCGCGGTGCAGCAGTACTACCGCTCGGCCGCCGCGGCGCGCCGGCTCGCGGAGCTCACCGAGGACGCGGGTGCCGCGACCACGGGCGCCGCCGGTGACGCCGCGGTCCCGGCGCCCGGCGCATCGTCCCTCTCCCTCGACGCGCTGAGCGTCGCCTGGCCCGGGATGACGCCCACGCGGCCCGTGACGGCGCACGTCGCGCCGGGCGAGGTCCTCGCCGTGGTGGGACGCTCAGGTGTGGGGAAGACGACGCTGCTCGCCACCCTCGCGGGCGCGTTGCCGCCGGCGAGCGGCACGGTGCGCGTCGGCGGCGCATCGTCCTCGCCCGCCCTCACCGGCGCGGTGGTCGCGATGACGGCCGAGGACGCCCACGTGTTCGGGACCACGGTGCTCGAGAACCTGCGCGTGGCGCGCGGGGACGTCGACGAGACCCAGGCGTGGGACGCCCTCGCGCTTGTGGGGCTCGACGGCTGGGTCGAGGGCCTGCCCGACGGGATCGACACCGAGCTGGGCGCCGGGGGGCGCACCGTGTCGGGCGGCGAGCGCCGGCGGCTGCTCCTCGCGCGCACGAGCCTCGTGCCGGCGCCCGTGATCCTCATCGACGAGCCCGCCGAGCACCTGGACGATGCGGGCGCGGACGCGGTGCGGGCGATGGTGACCCGGATGCGCCGCGAGGGCCGTACGGTTGTCCTCGTCACCCACGACCTCGCGCTGCTCGACCTCGCGGATTCGGTGGTGAGCCTCGATGACTGAACCGTCCCCCCGCAAGGAGCCCCGCTTGTCGGACGCGATGACCGATGCGATCGTGTCGCTCAACCTCGAGCTCGACCTCGATCACACGCTCGACATGCTGCTGACGGCGCTCGTCGCGCAGACCGGCGCGAAGTTCGCCGCGATCAACGTGCTCGACGACGAGGGCATCAGCGTCGACTTCCACTACACGGGCATGCCCGAAGGGGTGTGGGACCACATCCGGCGCGCACCGAACGCCGTCGGCGTGCTCGGGCAGATCCCCGACGAGGGCACGCTGGTGCTCGCCGACCTCACGCAGCATCCGGCGTTCCAGGGCATGCCCAAGCACCACCCGCCGATGGGCTCGTTCCTGGGCACGGCGCTGCGCGTGCGCGGCAGCGTGTTCGGCTACCTCTACCTCGCGAGCAAGCCCGGCGAGTTCACGCCGGAGGACGAGGCCGCGGTCGCGGCGCTCGCCGCCGCCGCCGCCGTCGCGATCGACAACGCCGTGCTGTACGAGAAGGCGCTCGCGCGCGAGCGGTGGCTCACCGCCTCGCAGGACATCACCACCGCGCTGCTCGCGGATCCGGGCGACGAGGAGGTCTTCGAGACGATCGTGAGGTCGGCGAAGGACCTCGCGGGCGCCGTGAACGTCGCGCTCGTGCTCCCCGGCATGGACGAGACGTGGACGATGGAGATCACCGCCGGCCCGCGCGCCTCCGAGCTGCTCGGGCTCGAGCTGCCCCAGGAGGGGCGCGCGATCGAGGCGATCCGCTCGGGCGAGGGCGTCATCGCGACCGAGCCCCCGGGGAGCATCGTCCTCGAGGCGGTCCAGTCATTCGGCCCCACGATGTACGCGCCGCTGTCGGCCGAGCATCGTCCCGTCGGGCTCCTCATGCTGTGGCGCGACCGCGGCATGCCCTCCTTCTCCTTCGAAGACCTCGAGATCGCGCAGCGCTTCGCGACGCAGGCGGCCATGGCGCTGTCCGTCGCCGAGCTCCAGCACGTGAAGAGCAAGACCACGCTCCTGGAAGAGCGGCAACGGCTCGCGGACGACCTTCACGACTTCGTGTCGCAGGAGCTGTTCGCGACCGCGATGCAGATCGAGTCGATCGCGGGCGACCTCGAGCCGCGGCTGTCCACGCGCCTGCTCCGCACGCTCGACCACGTCAAGCGCGCCCAGCGCGAGGTCCGTGGCGTCATGAGCTCGCTCGCGGGGCACCGCACCTCGGAGCCGATCTCGGAGCGGATCCGCCGCGAGATCGTCATGGGGACGGACTCGCTGGGCTTCGCGCCGCGCATCCAGGTCGACTGGGCGCAGGTCTCCCACGCCATCGCGGGCGACCCGTCCCTGTCGGACGACGTGGTCGCGGTGGTCCGCGAGCTGCTGTCCAACGTGGCGCGCCACTCCGAGGCGACCTCGGTCTACATGGCGATCTCGGGCGACGAGGGACGTGTGGCGGTCACCGTGTCCGACGACGGCATCGGCCCCGGCGGCGCGACCAACCGGCACTCCGGCACGTCGAACCTGGCGAACCGTGCGCTGCGCCGCAACGGCACCTTCACGCTCGCGCCCTCGCGCCCCGGCGCGGCGCGGCCGGGCACGGTGGCGGAGTGGAACGTGGAGGCGGCGGGCCGCTAGCCCTCCGCTTGACACTCACAACGGAGTGAGTCCCGGTTCGCCTGCGTGTCGCGGCTCCCGGCCCGGTCTGTGCCGGCGTGTCGCGCCGAACTCCGTTGCCTCTGTCAGGTGGGGGTCAACCGCGGAAGGAGTGCGCGCGCTTCGCGGTCGCCCACGCGACCACCTGCGTGCGACGCTGCAGGCCCATCTTCGCGAGCACGCTCGTGACGTGGTTCTTCACGGTCTTCTCCGCGATGCCCAGCTTCTCCGCGATCTCGCGGTTGGCCAGGCCCGCGCCCACGAGGTCGAGCACGCGGCGCTCCATCGGGGTGAGGCGGGCCACCACGTCGTCCTCGTGCACGCTGATGTGCTGGCCGTGCTCACGGCCGCTGGCGGCGTCGCGGACGGCCTTGAGGACCTCGTGCGAGTCGGCGGTCTTGGCGAGGAACACGTCGGCGCCGGCGTTGCGGGCCGCGGCACGCGCCTCGTCGTCGTCGTAGCTGGTCAGCACCACGATGTGGGTGTCGGGCAGCTTCGCGCGGACGTGGTTGATGACGTCCAGGCCCGTGCCGTCCGGCAGCCGCAGGTCGGACAGGATGACCTGCGGGCGCACGGCCTCGGCACGGCGCACGGCCTGCGCCACGGTCGAGGCCTCGGCGACGACGGCGATGCCGTCCGCGCGCTCGAGGATGTCGCAGATTCCGCGTCGGACGACCTCGTGGTCGTCGAGCACCAGCACCGTGATGTCAGACATAAGGGAGATGCTACAGCGGTCCTAGGACCCAGGACCTGCGCGACGCGCAGACCAACGCCGCTGGCAGCGCGCGCACCAGTGGGTCGAGCGACCCCCGATGGTCGCGCGGCGCAGCGGCGAGCCGCACCGCGAGCACGGCTCGCCCTCCCGCCCGTACGCCTCGAGCGAGCGCGAGAAGTAGCCCGACTCACCGTTGACGTTGACGTAGAGCGCGTCGAAGGAGGTGCCGCCCTGTGCGAGGGCGCGCGACATGACCTCGCGCGCCGCGCCCAGCAGCGTGCGGGCGGACGATGCGGTGACGGCCTCGGCGGGACGCTCGGGATGGACCCGGGCGAGCCACAGCGCCTCGTCCGCGTAGATGTTGCCGATCCCGCTCACGACCGTCTGGTCGAGCAGCACCTGCTTGATGCCGCGCGTGCCGCGCCGGAGCGCGCGCGACGCTTCAGCGTGATCGAGCGCGGGGTCGAGCGCGTCCCTCCCGATGTGGGCGACCGAGAGGGGCAGCAGCGGGAGCACGGTGCCCTCGCCCCCGGGTCCGCCGTCGGGCGTGGCGACCAGCGGCTCGACGTGGAGGTAGCCGAACGTGCGCTGGTCGAGGAAGTCGAGCGTCAGCGCCGGGTCCGTCAGGGTCAGGCGGGCGCGACAGTGCCGGTGCGGCTCAGGGGCGTCGACGTGGACCCGGAACTGCCCCGACATGCCCAGGTGGGCCGACAGCGCGAGGAGGGGCGCATCGTCCCCGGGTTCGGGGGCGAGCTCGGCCCACAGGAACTTGCCGCGGCGTACGAGGCGCGACAGCGTCAGGCCGCGGACCTCGGCGGCGAACTCGGCGGGGCCACCGGGAAGGAGCCGCACGCATGAGTCGCGGCGGATGTCGACGTCGGCGATGCGCGCGCCCGCGACAAGCGAGGCGAGGCCGCGACGGACCACCTCGACCTCAGGCAGCTCAGGCATGCGGCCGCGTCAGTCGGCGGTGGTGAGGGCGGCGTACGCCTCGGCCGCGGCGTCCTGCTCGGCGTGCTTCTTCGCCGTGCCTGTGCCGGAGCCCTTGGGCTCGCCCGCGATGAGGACCGTGGCGGTGAAGCGGCGCGCATGGTCCGGCCCCTCGCCGGTCACGGAGTACACGGGGCTTCCGAGGCCGCGCTCCGCGCAGGCCTCCTGCAGCGACGTCTTCCAGTCGAGCGCGACGCCCGACGTGGCTGCGGCCGCGAGGCTCGGGCCCAGCAGGCGGAGGATGACCTCGCGCGTGACGTCGATGCCGTGGCTGAGGTAGATCGATCCGAGGACCGCCTCGAAGGCATCGCACAGGATCGAGTCCTTGTCGTTCCCGCCGGTGGCGCGCTCGCCCTTGCCCAGCAGGATGCAGGGGCCGAGCCCGATCTCACGGGCGACGACCGCGAGGGCCCGCTGCGAGACACAGGCGGCCCGCATCTTCGCGAGCTCGCCCTCGGGCAGGTCGGGGTGGGCGTGGTAGAGGCGGTCGGTGACCACCACTCCCAGGACGGAGTCGCCCAGGAACTCCAGTCGTTCGTTCGTCGGGAGGCCTCCGGCCTCGTACGCGAACGAGCGGTGCGTGAGCGCGAGCACCAGCAGGTCGGGGTCCACATGGACACCCAACCTGCTGATCAGGGCGTCAGCTGACTGCTGCCCCGGAATGCTCATACGCTCGCGTCACGCCACCGCGCGCGGGCGTCAGCCCGCGTGCTCGGTGCGCAGCGCCTCGACGTACTGACGCCCGTTGTAGGCACCGCACGTGGGGCACGCAGTGTGCTGCAGCTTGTCGGCCTTGCACTGGGGGCACGTCGAAAGGTTGGCAGCGGTCGTCTTCCACTGCGAGCGACGTGCACGCGTGTTGCTGCGCGACATCTTGCGCTTCGGAACAGCCACGGCTAACTCTCTTTCTCGTCGGTAAAACTCTGGAGTGCGGCCCACCTCGGGTCCAGCACCTCGTGCGCGTGGTCCGGATCATCCGCGAGCCGCGCGCCACACTGGTCGCACAGGCCCGGGCAGTCCGGGCTGCACAGCGGTGTGAACGGGAGGCTCGTCACCACCGCGTCTCGCACCACTTCTTCGAGCTCGAGGTTCTCACCATCGAATCCGAAGACGTCCTCCGAGTCCTCGTCCTCGCCCGCGTTGCGCGCGTCGGGGTACTCGAACAGCCCCTGCACCGGTGCGGCGATCTCCTGCCGCACCTGGTCCAGACATCGTCCGCACTCCCCGATCGCCGTCCCGTTGACGGTTCCGGAGACCCAGATGCCCTCCTGCACGGATTCGAGGCTCAGGTCGAGCCGCACCTCCGCGCCTTCGGGCACCCCGATCAGATCGGTGCCGAGGACCGCGGGGGCCGGGAACACCTCAGAGACGATGCGCTGCGCGCCCGGGCGCCGCACGATGTCTCGAACAGAGAAGGTGTACGGCGAGGGTGCAGGGCGTGAAGTGTGAGCCACACGCGCCTCCTGGTCGTTCCGGTCCGCGGGGACCTCGGCCTCGCCTGTCGGCAGGGCCAGCCCACAACTGTACGCGATGCGGGCGGTTTCGGCCAACCCGGGTGGGCCGGCCGACGGACCATTCTCGCATGCGCGCGTGCTCCGCGGCGCCGCGCCTCGCGCCACGCCTCGCGCCGCCGGATCTCCGAATGGGGCGCTCAGCGTCGCTATCGCGCCACCGCTGCCTCCCTTGGGGCACTCGCAGTCGGCCGCGCCTCGTCCCCCGACACCCGGCGCCCGATGCCCCATGGCGCGCACGCGGCCGGGCGAAGCGACCATCACCGCCCCATTCCGGCGGGGGGCGGGGATGCGGGGGGCGAGGCGCGCTCGGGCCTCAGGCGCGCCCGGCCTCAGGCGCGCTCGGCCGCGAGCGCCGCCGCGACCGCGTCGACCACGCCGTCCGGCACGTACCGGCCGATCGCGCCCCCGTGGCGCGCGACGTCGCGCACGAGCGAGGAGGCGACGTGGCTGAGCGCGTTGTCGCCGGTGATGAACACCGTCTCGATGCCGGTGAGCGAGCGGTTCATGAGCGCCATGGGGCGCTCATAGTCGTAGTCGGCGCCGCCGCGCAGCCCCTTGACGATCACCCCGGCGCCGATGTCCTTGCAGAAGTCGACCAGCAGCCCGTCGACCGCGGTCACCTCGACTCCCTCGAGCGGCTGGACCGCCCGGCGCGCGAGCTCGACGCGCGTGTCGAGGTCCAGCAGCGGCGACTTGGTCGAGTTGTGCGCGACCGCGATCACCACCTTCGAG
Organism: Demequina iriomotensis; assembly: GCF_000971395.1. Lineage (GTDB taxonomy): Bacteria > Actinomycetota > Actinomycetes > Actinomycetales > Demequinaceae > Demequina > Demequina iriomotensis. The sequence continues at coordinate 138,537 of NZ_BBME01000016.1, forward strand.
AACATCGAGCGGGCACGCGTCGCGATGTCGACGTGGCCCCAGGTCATCGGGTCGAAGGAACCGGGGAACACTGCGGTGGTCATGGCTCGACGCTACCGCCGTCGCCCTCGCGCTCCAACCGGGCGGCATAGTGGATCGCCGTCTCGCCGTAGGCCTTCGAGGCGACCGGCTCGAGGGTCTCCGGCCATGGTGCGTCGCCCGCGCGGGACGCCCACTCGAGGACCACGACGCCGCCTTCCGCGAGCCTGTCGCCCACGGCGACGAGCACCGCGGCGAGGTCCTCGCGCGCGATGTCGTAGGGAGGGTCGAGCAGGACCACGTCGAACGGCTCCCCCGCGCGCGACAGGTACGGGCGTACGCGCTCCTTCACCACGGTCACCGCGCCCGCCGCACCCAGATCGCGCACGTTGCCGCGCAGGACGGAGACGGCACGCGCATCGGCCTCGACCAGGGTGGCCGAGGCGGCACCCCTGCTCACCGCCTCGAGCCCGAGCGCACCCGAGCCCGCGAACAGGTCGAGCACCCGTGCGCCGCGCAGGAGGTCCTGGTGGTCGAGGCGGCTGAACACCGCCTCGCGCACGCGGTCCGTGGTGGGCCGGGTGCCGCGCGGCGGCACGGCGATGCGACGTCCGCCCCAGCGGCCCGCGATGATCCTGGTCACGCGACCAGCCTAGGGGTCACGCGTCGATGCGGCGGAGCACCTCCAGGCACGCGCGGGCGTTGTGATAGGGGCACTTCCATGGCCCCATCTTGAGGTCGCCCGTCCCTCCAGACAGCGGCCGGTTGCGCTCGTCGAGGCGCGCGTGCCACTCGCCGTGCTCGCGGTCGACCACGTGCTGCTCGATGAAGTCCCACGCGCGGATCGCGGCGCGCCGGTCCTCGGAGCGCCCGGCGAGCTGGAACGCGTTGAGCCAGCCCACCACGCCCTCGGCCTGCGGCCACCAGTGCCGGTCACGGTCCGTAGGCCCGTCCGGCCCGCCCGCGTAGAGCACCGCGCCGTCCGCGGCGACGCCGTGCGTGCGCACGGCCTCCGCGAGAGCGAGCGCGGCCTCGCGCGTGCGCCACTCGAGGTCTGCGTCCTCGAGCCCGTGCGCGGACAGGGCCTCCCACGCGTCCCACAGCAGCCACGACGTCTCGATGTCGTGGCCGTAGGACACACCGTCGGAACGACGGTCCCAGTCCTCGTCGAAGTAAAGCGCGCAATGCGCGAACGGCGCCTCGGCGACGATGCAGTCGAGCGTGGTGCGCAGGAGCGTCTCGAGCGCCTCCGCCACGGCGGGGTCGACCGAGGCGCGCAGCAGCTCCGTGAGCGCCTCGAGCACGTGGAGGTTGGTGTTCATCGACTTCGGCACGTCGGGGTCGAGCTCCGACAGCGCGGTGCGCTCCGTAGGCGTCCAATCGCGCGCCCGTGCCTCGGCGTAGCCGCCGAACTCGCGGTCGCGTGCGGCGCCGTCCAAGGTCGAGGCGAGCCAGAGGGCCCGCGCGAGCGCGTCCGCGTCACCGGCGACCCTCGCCCAGCGCGCGAGCGCGTACATGGTGAAGGCCTGCGCGTAGATCTGCTTGCGCTCGTCGAGCACCGCTCCCTGAGCGTCGACCGACCAGTACACGCCGCCGAACTGCGCGTCCCACATGGGGCCCGTGAGCTGATCGAGCGCGCGGCGCGCGGTCGCGAGGAGACGGTCGCGCCCGTGCGGAACCGCATCCGCGGCGGCGGAGAAGGTCCACAGGATCCGCGCCGCGAGGACCGCGTGGCGCGGGAGGTCGTCGAGATAGTCCAGATCGTCGCTCACTCCGCCGCGCAGGGTCCCGTCCTCGGCGAAGGCATGCGCCTCCCAGAACGGCAGGATCCCCTGGACCAGCTCGCGCTCGGCGAGGTCGCGCAGGGCGGACAGCTGACGATCGGCGCTGATGGCTTCCGTCATGCAGAGAACTGTAAACGCTGTCATGCGGGACCACGGCACGCGATGACACCGGCGGCGTCACGACCGCGTCAGGAAGTCCTCGCGTTCCGGGTCGAGCAGATCCGCGATCGCGTCCGCGAGCCCGGGATGATCGGCCAGCGTCGGATCGGCGCCCACCAGGGCCGCCGCCTCCGCGCGCGCCTCCTCGATCACCTTCGCGTCGCGGACCACGCGCAGCAGGCGCAGCGAGTTGCGCCCGCCCGACTGCGCGGCGCCCAGCACATCGCCCTCGCGGCGCAGCTCGACGTCCTTCTCCGCGAGCGCGAAGCCGTCCGTGGTGGCCGCGAGCGCGCCGAGGCGCTCGTGCGCGACGGTGCCCTCCTGCGCGTGCGAGACGAGCAGGCAGACGCTCGGCTTGTCGCCGCGGCCCACGCGACCGCGCAGCTGATGGAGCTGGGAGATGCCGAAGTGCTGAGCGTCGAGGATCACCATCGCCGTCGCCGCGGGTACGTCGACGCCCACCTCGATCACGGTCGTGGCGACCAGCACGGGGGCCTCACCCGAGGCGAAGGCCGCCATCGCGTGGTCCTTCTCCTCGGGCGTCAGGCGCCCGTGCATGACGCCGATCCCGATCCCCGCGAGCGCGTCCGTGGCGCGCAGTGCCTCGGCCACGTCGAGAACCGCCGCGAGCGGCGGCCGGGACGATGCGTCGGGCGCCTCCCCCGCATCGTCCGCGAGCGCGTCGAGCGGCGTCTCCTCGGCCTCCTCCTCGGAGTCGCCGTCGATGCGCGGGCAGACCACGTAGGCACGGCCGCCCCGGTCGACCTCCTCGCGGACCCGCGCCCACACCCGGTCGATCCATGCGGCGTTCCCTGCCGGCACCAGGTGGGTGAGGGTCTCCTGCCGGCCCGCGGGCCGGTCCGCCAGGACCGAGGTCTCGAGATCGCCGAACACCGTCATGGCGACGGTGCGCGGGATCGGGGTGGCGGTCATCACGAGCGTGTGCGGCACCTGACGGCCGCGCGCCCGCAGCGCGTCGCGCTGCTCGACGCCGAAGCGGTGCTGCTCGTCGACCACGACGAGGCCCAGGTCCGCGAACTGCACCGTGTCGCCCAGCAGCGCGTGCGTGCCGACCACGATCCCCGCCGCACCCGACGCCGCCTCCGCGAGCGCAGCACGCCGCTCCCGGAACCCCTGCGACCCCGTGAGCAGCACCACGCGCGTCGCGTCGTCTGCCGCGGTGAGCATCCCGCCGTCTCCCAGCGGTCCCAGGAGGTCGCGCAGCGACCTTGCGTGCTGCGCCGCGAGCACCTCCGTGGGTGCGAGCAGCGCCGCCTGGCCGCCGGCGTCGACCACCTGGAGCATCGCGCGCAGCGCGACCACGGTCTTGCCGGCGCCGACGTCCCCCTGCAGCAGCCGCAGCATCGGGGTCTCGCGCGCCAGGTCGGCCGCGATGGTCGCACCCACCTCGTGCTGGCCCGCGGTGAGCGCGTACGGGAGCCGCGCGTCGAGCGCGTCGACCAGACCGCCTGCGCGCGCGGGCCGTGCCGTGGCGGACAGCGCATCGTGATCCGCGCGGCGGCGGGCGAGCGCGGTCTGGAGCACGAGCGCCTCCTCGAAGCGCAGCCTTTCGCGACCCCGCCGGTGATCGGCGTCGCTGTCCGGGACATGGACCAGGCGCAGCGCCTCGAGCAGCGTGGAAAGCCCCCTCCGCTCGCGCAGCTCCGCGGGGATGGGGTCGGGGACGTCGGCCTCCGTGAGCGGGTCGAGCACGGCGCGCACCGCCCGGCCGATGCGCCACGTGGGCACCGCGGCGGCCGCCGGGTACATCGGGATCGGGCGGGAGGCCTCCGCCAGCGCCTCGTCCTCGTCCGCGGCGTCGACCCCCACGATGAGGTAGTCGGGGTGCGTGAGCTGCCGGCGACCGCGGTAGTCGCCCACGGTGCCGGTGAAGAGCCCGCGACGGCCCGCGCGGAGCTTGTCCTCGTGGAGCCGGAGCACGCCCGCGCGCTTGGCGAAGAACGTCAGCTGGAGGGTGTCGTGCCCGTCCGTCACCACGGCCTCGAGCATCGCGCCGCCGCGCGACCGCATCTGCCGCACGGTCGCGGTCCGCACCTGCGCTATCACCGTGACGTGCTCGCCCTCCCGGAGCTCGCCGAGGCGCGTGAGCTCGCCCGGAGCGCCGTAGCGGCGCGGATAGTGGCGGAGCAGATCGCCGACCGTGGCGAGCCCCAGCTTCTCCAGGGATCCGGCGGTGCGGGTGCCGAGGACCTTGCTCAGCGGCTCGTCGAGGCGCCCGGTCACGCCGGCGCCCTCTCCACCCCGATCAGGACAGGAGGCCATTCCTGGCCGCCCCGGTAGACGGCGACCTCGGCGCCGGGCGCCCGGGCCTCGATCGAGGCGCGCGCCTCGTCGGCCACGGACGGGTCGATCCCTCGCGCGAGCACGAGCGTCACGACGTCGGTCTGCGGGCCGACGAGCGCATCGAGGTTGCTGTCGAGCGCATCGCCGGTGCTCTCCCCCACGACGGTCGCGTCGACCGCCGCGCGCATGAGCGCCTCGATGTCCTCTCCCGGCGTCGCGAGCGCCGACGCCGCGACCGCGGCGATCAGGTGCGCCTCATGCGTCGCGTCGATGATGACCAGGTCGGGCTTCCCGCGCTTGTCGGCGAGCTCGTGCGCGGCGCCGCGGAGCGCGGCGTCGCCGGCGATCACGATGGCCTCGGCGCCCGAGGCGTCACGCACCGCGCGGCGCAGGTCGCGCTTGCGCAGCGCGCCCGGATCCGGCACGACGAGCACCACCGCGCCCGCATCCGCGAGCGGCTCGGCGAGGCCGGGGCATGTGGTCAGCGCGACGACGCCCGTGGCGGCGCGGTCCTGCACCATGCTCATCGCGATCGACCGCACCACGATTTGGTGCGCCTGCACGTCCTCGGCGATGGCGACCGCCTGGGCCGGCGTGTCGCTGTGCACGTGGGCATGCAGCAGTCCCATGCCGGAGGTCACGGTGACAGAGTCGCCCACGGCGCGCAGACGCTCGACCATCTCGGCGCGCGAGCCCTCGTCGCGGTCCGCGACGAACATGACCTCGTAGGCTCCGCCATGCTCGTCGCCGTGACCGGGGTGGCCCGGCTGAACCCGACGGTGGCGGTGGCCCGGCAGCTCCCACGCCACCTCGGGGTGGTGCGCGAGCGCGTCGGCGCCCGCGATGGTCTCGGCGAGCATCTCGAGCTGGAGCACGAGCGCGGCCGCGCCGGCGTCGACGACCCCGGCGTCGCGCGCGCTCGGCAGCTGCTCGGTGGTGAGCCGCAGACCTTCCCGTGCGCCGTCGACCGCGGCGACGATCGCCTCCTCGCGCGAGCCTCCGCGTGCCGCGACCGCGGTCGAGGCACGCGCGGCGGAGCGCGCGACCGTGAGGATGGTGCCCTCGACCGGCGTGCCCACGGCCGCGTACGCCGCCTCGGACGAGCGCGAGAGCGCCTCCGCGATCCCGGTCGCGTCCACCGTGTCGAGCCCGCCGTGCGCGTCGACCACCCGCAGCAGGGCGGACAGGTACTGGCTCACGATGACGCCGGAGTTGCCGCGGGCGCCGAGCAGAGCGCCGCGAGCGAACGCCGCGGCGACGTCACGATGCGACGCGTCGGCGGGCAGGCGCGCGATGGCCCGGTTGCCCTCCTGGAGGGTCAGGTAGACGTTCGTCCCGGTGTCCGAGTCCGCCACGGGAAAGACGTTGATCGCGTCGAGGTGGCCCCGCGAGCGGCGGACGGCGTCGAGGCCCGACCCGAGCCAGCGGCGCAGCGCATGCGCTTCGCTCACGGGTCACCTCCGACGCTGGGGCGGCACGGGGTCGCCGCTCGCGTACTATCGTGGCACGGCCCACCGACACCGTGGACATCCCTCCCGGTACGCGCCTCGCGCATCGTCGGGTTTGCCGTGATCCGGGTTCTTCGGTTAATCTATTGCGGTTGCCCGAGCACCCGGGCCCCCAAGCTTTGCGGTCCGGATCACCGGTCCGCGCCAGAAACTAGGAGAACTATCGTGGCTGCCACCTGCGACGTCTGCGCCAAGGGACCGTCCTTCGGTCACAGCATCTCGCACTCGCACCGCCGCACCAAGCGTCGCTGGAACCCGAACATCCAGCGCGTGCGTGCCGTGGTCGCGGGTACCCCCAAGCGACTCAACGTGTGCACCTCGTGCCTCAAGGCCGGCAAGGTCCAGCGCGCCATCTGATGGATGCGCGCTCCGGCGCGTATCGGCGCGGCTGACAGCCGACCCCACCCCGAGACGGGCGTCCTCTCCTCCGAGGACGTCCGTTTTCGTTTGCCCGACCGCAGGCCGTGGCGATGGCGGGGTGACGCGGTGCCGCACGTGCATCGGTCTCGGCTCCGCGGCGGCGGACCCGCCGCCGCCTGGTCCGTCATGCGTGCCGCGACCGACCGCCCCGCCGGATCGGTGCACGAACGCCCCGACATGCGTGTCGGCCGCGCGCGGCGACGCGCCCGCGAGGCAGGCCCGGCCCGAGCTCAGCCGCCGAAGTGGTCCCACCCGAGGGAGTCCGGGACCGCGCCGTCGAGCCGCACACCCGCGAACGCGTCCGTGGTCTCGCCCACGACCGTCCAGCCGGCGGGTACGGCGGACTCCCGCGGGAACACCGCGAGCATGTGGTGGTCCTCGCCCCCGGTGAGCGCCCACGGCCGCGGATCGATCTGCAGCTCGAGCGCCGCGAAGCGCGCGCCCTCGTGCACCGGCACGCCCTCCGCCCGGATGTCGATCCCGACCTCCGACGCGCGCGCGATCCGGGTCGCATCCCGTAGCAGGCCGTCGGAGATGTCCATGAGCGCGGTCGCGCCGTGGAGCGCCGCCTCGAGCCCGGCGCCGATGCGCGGACGCGGACGCAGGAACAGCCCGATGGTCTCCTCGTCGATGCGACGCCCCTCGGTCAGCTGCACGTAGCCCGCCGCGGCCGCGCCGAGCGGGGCGGACACCGCGACCACCTGGCCGGGCAGCGCATCGGCCCTGGTGACCGGCTCGGTGCCGTGCGTCTCCCCCAGCACGGTGACGCACACCGAGACCTCGCGGGCGCCGGACAGGTCGCCGCCGACGACGCCGACGCCGTGGGGCTCGCATGCCTCGCGCACGCCGTCGGCGAAGCGCATCACCCAGTCGGCGTCCAACGACGATGGCGCGGCGAGCGTGATCTGGAGCGCCGTCGGCACGGCGCCCATGGCATCGATGTCGGCGAGGTTCTGCATCGCCGCGCGCCACCCGACGTCCTCGGGGGTCGACCAGTCCATCCGGAAGTGGCGGTCCTCGACGAGGATGTCGGACGAGACCACCAGGTCGCCATCGACCGCGACCACCGCCGCATCGTCGCCCGGGCCGAGGATCTCGGCATCGGACACGGGCAGCCTCGGGGCGAAGGCCGCGATGAGCGCGTCCTCCCCCATCTCGCCGATCGTCGTCATGGGTCAAGGCTACGGGCGGCGGAGGCCGCCGCCGTGCGGGCGGCGGGACGATGCGCGAGCACGTCGCGCTGTCCCCAGAAATAGGGGTGGCCGACCACCACAAATGGGGGCATTCCCGGCATTGACCACGTCCTCGCGACCGCCGATCCTGAGTGGCGCGGGCCGAGGCGCCCGAGTCTCCGGCGGGCACCAGATCCCGCGCTCGCGCCTCCTCCCGCGGGGGGAATCGATCATGCGCACCACCTACCGCGCGCTCACTCTGCTGCTCGTCGCTTTCGCTGCGGTCCAGGTCGCCGCGCTCGCCTGGTTCATGGGCGGAGCGATCACCTGGACCGATGGGGGCGGCACGCTCACGCGCGACCTGATGTGGGGCGACGCCGTTCCGTTCATCGAGGTCCACGGTCTCGACATCGCCTGGTTCGTCGGGTCGGTGATGGTGCCGTGCGCGGCCCTCGCCACCGTCGTGGTCGCCCTCGCCTGGCGCAACGAGCTCGCGATCCTCGCCTCGCTCGCGATCCTCGGGCTCGCATTCGCCGAGGCGTTCGTCCTCAGGGGGGTCGTCACCGGCCTCGCCGCCCCCGCGCTCCAGGGGGCCGCCGTGGTCGCCATCGCGGCGCTCGCCGCCGTCGCTCCCAAGGGAGCGGCCTGGGCCACCCGGAACCGCGACAAGGTGCGCGCGGTCTACGCCCACACGCCGCTCGCCGCCTGATGGCACCTCGGTGGGCCGGGATCGCGCCCCGGCCCACCGCGGCATCAGGCCACCTGTACCACCAGCTTGCCCGCGACATGCTGCGCCTCGAGCCGCGCGAACGCCTCGGCGGTGCGCTCCAGCGGGTACGCGCCGGCGATCACGGGGCGCACGCAGCCCTCCTCGATCCAGGCCGCGACCCTGCTCAGGTGCTCGGTGGTCGGCTCGGTCCCGACCACGACCACGCGGCGGCGGGCGAACGGGCTCGCCGCCTTCGCGGAGAAGATCGCCCACGCGGGGCCGAGCAGCGGCCCTCCGCCCAGGCCTCCGGCCGCGAGGTACACGCCGTCGGAGGCGATGATCCTCTTGAGCCGCGTGAGGCGCGTGGTCCCGACCGTGTCGTAGACCACGTCGAAGACCTCGCCGCAGTCGAGCACGTTTTCACGCGTGTAGTCGATGACGCGGTCCGCGCCGAGCAGGGACACCATCGCGGCGTTCGCGCCCGAGCACACCGCGACCACCCGGCGCGCGCCGAGGACCCGTGCGATCTGCACCGCCAGGTGGCCCACACCCCCCGACGCGCCGATCACCAGGACGCTCCTGCCCTCGCATCCACCGCCGTCGGCGAACCCGCCGAGCGCCGTGACCGCGGCGATCGGCACCGCGGCCGCCTCCTCGTCGGTGGCGCCGGCGGGGGTCCGCGCGATCTTCGACGCCTCCGCGACCGCGAAGTCGGCGCACCCGCCGAAGCCGAGGAAGCCGAACACCCGGTCGCCGACCGCGAGCCCCTCGACGCCTGGACCGAGCGCGTCGACCTCGCCCGCCGCATCGGCCCCCACCACCCGCTGTCCGGGCGAGCGCAGCCCGAAGCTGACGCGCGCGAGCCACGGGTCGCCCCGATAGATGTGCCAGTCCCAGGGGTTGAGCCCGGCGGCGGTGACGCGGATGCGCACCTGCCCTTCGCCCGGCTCGGGAATCGGGATGTCGCGCAGCTCGTGCGACTCGGGTCCTGCGTAGCTGTCGTAGGTGACGGCCCTCATGGGACGCTCACCGCCTTTCGTGGTCCGGCCGCCGAGGGCCGTGGGAGGGTGCGCTTCGCCCCGGCCGCGGCGCGGCCGTGCGGGGCGTGCGGTGACGAGCGGCTAGGCCTGCTCCGCCTCGGGGTACTGGAAGACCGCGTCGAGGGGCACCTCGAGGGCCCGCGCGATCTGGAAGGCCATCTCGAGCGAGGGCGAGTAGCGCCGCTGCTCGATGGCGATGACCGTCTGGCGCGTCACGCCGATGCGTGCCGCCAGCTCGGCCTGGGTCATCTCCCCATGCGCGAACCGCAGCGCGCGGATCGCGTTGGTGACCTGGGTGGACCGGCCCATCACAGCCCGGTCCGGTACGCGTGGATGCGGCTGCCCGCCGCGATGATCCCGGCGAGCAGACCCGCGAGGAACAGCGCGTTCGCCGCCCAGAAGCGGTCGACGTCGAGCATGAGCAGGACGGTCGCGGCCATGCCTCCGAACGAGGCCATCGTGTACGCGCGGGCGTTGCCGATGCGCTCGATCTCCTTGTCGCGCACGTCGCCGTCCTCGAAGTCCGGCTTCTCCCCCGCGACCTCCGCGCGGACGCCCGTGGCGATCGCCGAGGCGATCACGCCGGCGATGATGAGCACGATGAGCGCGCCCCAGGCCCACAGCATCGGCGCGACCCAGGAGACGTCCTCGATCGGCCGGTCCGCCGCCTGCGTGAGGATCACCGTGAAGTACACGATGCCGACCAGCGGGAACACGACGAGCGTGGCCCACACGGTGCGTTCGGTCATGGTCATGGCGACTCCCGATGTCAAAGGTTCTTGACATCTCGAACGTAAGCCGGACTTGACATGATGTCAAGACTTCTTGACACCCCCGCCTGACAGCGGCAACGGAGTTCGCCGCGACACGCCGCGCTCACGGCCGAGAGGGCGCCCCCGCCCCCGCGTGTCGGGACCAGCTCCGTTGGCAGTGTCCAGGCGGGGAGGGTCCGGCGGGGAGGGTCAGGCGTGCACGGCCGCGAGCCACGCCCCGCGGCGCGTCACGCGGGCGTAGGCGATCGCCAGGAACGCGCCGCGGGCGACGTTGAACAGCAGGAACGCGCGCCACACGTCGTCGTTGCGGGGGTCGCCGATCCACGCGATGCCCGCGGCCAGCGCGGGCACGAATACGAGCGCCGCGGAGGCCGCCATCGTGACCGCCATGGCGCGCGTGCGCCCCGATCCCAGGAACACGCCGTCGAACAGGTAGGCGAGGGACGATGCGAGGGGCAGCCACACGACCCAGCCGACATAGCGGTCGGCGGCCTCCGTCACGGACGGGATCGAGGTGAGGACCCCGATGAACGGCCCCGAGGCGACGAGGTACAGGAGCGTGAACGCCGCGCCGATCGCGACGGCGGGCAGGGCCGATGCGGCCACCGCGCGATGGAACGCCGGCACGTCGCGCCGGCCGATCTCGCGCGACACCATCGCCTCGGCCGCGTGGGCGTAGCCGTCCTGGCCGTAGCTGGCGAGCAGCATGAGCTGCATGAGGATCGCGTTGGCCGCGAGGATGTCGGGGCCGAGCCGCGCGCCGTACGCCGTGACGAACGTGAGCACCGCGTAGAGGATCGCGGTCCGCACCAGCAGGTCGGTGTTCATCGAGGCCAGGCGCCTCCACCCCGACCTCAGCCCCCGTCCGCGCCACCGCCGCGCCGCGGCCCGCGTGGACGGCCCCGCCGCGCGCCACCACAGCACGACGGCGACGGCGAGACCCAGCCATTCCGCGATCACCGTCGCGGCCGCGGCGCCGGCCGACGCCCAGCCGAGCCCGCCGACGAAGGCGACGTCGAGTCCCAGGTTGACCACGTTGACGGTCGCGACGATCGCCAGCGGGCGCCGCGTGTCGCCGGCGCCGACGAACCAGCCGGAGATCACGAGCGTGACCAGGGCGGCCGGCACGGAGCCGACGCGGATCCACGCGTACTGGATCGCGAGGTCGCGCACCTCGCCCGCGGGCGCCAGCAGCGCCATGACCGCGGGGACGGCGACCCACTGCGCCGCGAGCGCCCCCGCGCCGAGCGCGAGCGCGAGCAGCGCCGAGCGTTGCGCGTGGGCGACCGCCGCATCGTCCTGCCCCGCGCCGAGCGCGCGGCCCACGAGCGACGTGGTGCCGGTGCGCAGGAAGCCGACGAGCCACATCACCGCGCTCAGGACCGTGGAGCCGAGCGCCACCGCGCCGATGTGCGTGGCGTCCGAGAAGTGGCCGAGCATGGCGGTGTCGACGAGCCCGACGAGCGGCACGGTGACATTGCCGACGATCGCGGGCCACGCGAGCGATAACGCGCGCCGATGCGGGAGAGAGCGGAGCGCGATCACCAGGCGACGCTACACCGCGCCCCGGGGTGTGACCTGGCTCATACCCGGCGGGCACGGGTGCGGCTAGGGTACGGCCGTGCTCGATCCCTTGACGCTGCGTGTCGCGCTGGCCGCCGTGGCGGCGACCCTGCTCGTGCTGTCGTACGTGGGGGTGTACCGGCGCGACCGCTCGAGGTACTCGGCGTGGTGGACCGCGTCGCTCGTCACCTCGGGCGTCGGCACCGCGCTGTACCTGTTCAACGGCACGGACGCCCAGGTCGCCGCCAACCCGGTGGCGAACATCCTGTCGGCGCTCGCCGCCGCCTGCACCTGGGGCGCCGCCCGCTCCCTCAGCGGTCGCGCGACCCCGTGGCGCGCGGTGGCCGTCGGCCCGACGGTGACGGTGCTCATGTCGATGCTCGAGCATCCGTCGACCAACGTCTGGGCGGGCAACGCCGCCCTCTTCGTGAGCATGGCGACGTATCTGTGGCTCGCCGCGTTCGAGATGCGTCGCGTCAGCCGCGAGCGCCGCGAGAGCGGGGGACGCTACGCCGGGTCGCGGGCGGATCGCGCGACGGTCGTACTGGGGATCGGCGTGTGCGCCCTCGCCGCCTTCTACACGCTCCGAGCGCTCCTGTACCTGGTGGTCGGTCCTCACGATCCGGTCTTCGCGTGGACCGTCGGGACCACCCAGACCACGATCGCGCTCATCATCGCGCTCGTGGTGGTGACCTTCACCATGTCGGAGATGAGCCTGGCGGAGAGCGTGTTCGACCTCGAGATCCGGGCCACGAGCGACCCGCTCACCGGCCTGTGGAACCGCGCGGAGTTCGAGCGTCGGGCGTCGGCCCGCGTCGCCGCACGGCGCGGCCGCTCGACCATGGTCGTCGCCGATCTCGACCACTTCAAGAGCGTCAACGACGCGCATGGCCACGAGGCGGGCGACCGCGCGCTCGAGGCGTTCGCCTCGGCCGTCCGCCATGCGATGGGACCGCGCGACATCGCGGGACGCGTGGGCGGCGAGGAATTCGCGCTCCTGCTCGCCACGTCGGACGTGCAGGTGGCCACCGCCCGCGTGGAGGCGCTGCGGCGCGAGTACGGAGAGGCCGGCGATCCCGCCGCACCCGACTTCCCGACGGTGAGCTACGGGGTCACGGTGGTGGCCGAGGGCGACGATCTCGCGTCGGCGCTGCGCCGAGCCGACGCCGCGATGTACCGCGCGAAGCGCGAGGGCCGCGACCGCGTGGTGGTCGACGGCGCGAGCTGACACGGCGGCGTCCCGCGCATCGTCCCGCGACGCCTAGGCTCTCCCCATGGCCCGCCCTCTCGCCCTGCTCGCTCCCGTGCTGGCGACGGCGACGCTCGCGGCCTGCGCGAGCCCCCTGCCCGTGGATCCCGCGCCGTACGCCGCGGACCCGGACTGTGCGCGCGTCATGCTCGCGGTGCCCGACGTGGTGGGCGGGCTCGAGTACCACGAGACCACCTCGCAGGCGACCGCGTCGTGGGGCGAGGACTATCCGTTGGTGATGCGCTGCGGCGTCGAGCCGCCCGGTCCCACCACCGACGAGTGCCTCGCGATCGACGCGTCGGGGGTCGCGGTCGACTGGCTCGTCATCGACGACGGCGACCGGTGGCGCACCGTGAGCTTCGGCCGCTCCCCCGCCGTCGAGCTGCTGGTCCCCAAGGAGCGGGCTCAGGACGCGCTCGGGGACGTCCTCGCCGAGGTGTCGCCGGCCGTGTCGCGCGCGCCGTCCAACGGCCTCGAGTGCCGCTGAGCCCCCTCCCCTCCCCGTGACACTCGCAACGGAGTGAGTCCCGGGTCGGCGGTGTGTCGCGTGGGTGTGGCCACGGATCGCCGGCGTGTCGGTCCGAGATCCGTTGCCAGTGTCAGGGCTTTGGAGCGGTCAGCGCAGCCCGACGGGCCTCTCGAGCGCCACGGTGAGCAGCGTCTCGATCAGCTCGCGGTAGGAGATCCCCGCCGCGGCCGCCATCCGCGGGTACATCGACGTCGTGGTGAAGCCCGGCATGGTGTTGATCTCGTTGACCACCACGCCGCCGGCGTCCGTAACGAAGACGTCGACCCGGGCAAGCGACTCCGCGCCGATGGCCCGGAACGCGCGCTTGGCGTAGTCGGCCACCGTCGCCGCCACCGCGGGCTCGAGCGACGTCGGGCACAGCAGCGTCACCGCGGCCTCGTCCAGGTACTTCGCGTCGAAGTCGTAGAAGTCGTGGTCCCCACCCGTGATGATCTCCCCCGGCGGCGAGGTGAGCAGCCCGCCCGGGGTCGCGAGCACCGCGGTCTCGATCTCGCGCCCGACCACGGCGGCCTCGATGAGCACCTTCGGATCGTGCTTCTGCGCGTCGGCGACAGCGGCCTCGAGCGCGTCCCACGAGGACACCTTCGAGATCCCCATGGACGATCCGGCGCGCGCGGGCTTCACGAACACCGGCAGCCCCAGCGCCTCGATCCGCTCACGCTGCGCGGCCACGCCGTGCACGGGCGTCACCACCACGTCGGGCGTCACGGGCAGCCCCGCGTCGGCGAAGATCGTCTTCATGAACTGCTTGTCCATGCCCGCGGCGGACGCGAGCACGCCCGAGCCGACGTAGCGCGCGTCGACCAGCTCGAGCGCCCCTTGCACGGTGCCGTCCTCACCCCACGGGCCGTGAAGCAGCGGGAACACCACGTCGATCTCGCCGAGCGACCGCATCGTGCCGTCCTCGACCACGCGCCACTCGCGCGATCCCGCCTCGAACGGCGGGAGCACCACGGCGTGCGAGCGCGGCACGTCGGGCATGGCGCCGTCGACGATGCGCCAGTCGCCCGGCTCGGTCGAGGCGAGCGTCCAGCGGCCCTCGCGGGTGATCCCGATGGCGACGACGTCCCAGCGGTCGCGGTCGATCGCGCCCAGCACGCCGCCCGCGGTCACGCACGAGACGCCGTGCTCGGTCGACCGGCCGCCGAAGACGATCGCCACGGTGGGCTTGGCCATCAGTCGACCTCCGCCTTGCGCGGCCGGGTGATGAGCGCCTCGATGACAGCCTCGACGGGAGCCTCGCCCGCGAGCATCGTCACGACGCCGTCGCAGATGGGCACGTCGACGCCGGCCTCGCCGGCGAGCTGCTGCACCGCGGCGGCGGTCTTGACGCCCTCGGCGGTGCCGCGCGTGAGCGCGATCGCCTCGTCGAGCGAGCTGCCGCGCCCCAGGTGCGCGCCCAGGGTGTGGTTGCGCGACAGCGGCGACGCGCAGGTCGCGATCAGGTCCCCCATGCCGGCGAGCCCCGAGAAGGTCTCGGGTCGGGCGCCGATCGCGAGGCCCAGCCGCGTGATCTCCGCGAGCCCTCGCGTGATGACGGTCGCCGTGGTGTTGTGCCCGAAGCCGAGGCCGTCGGTGATGCCCACGCCCACGGCGATGACGTTCTTGTAGGCGCCGCACAGCTCGACGCCCACGAGGTCGTCGTTCGTATAGGGCCGGAAGTAGGACGATGCGGTGGAGGCGGCCACCAGCTCCGCGGCTTCGGCGTCGGCGGCGGCCACCACGGTCGCGGTGGGCTGACGCTGCGCGATCTCGCGTGCGAGGTTCGGTCCCGACACGACGGCGACGCGCTCCGGTGCGAGCGACCACACCTCGGAGAGGACCTCGGACATGCGTGCGTGGGTGCCCCTCTCGATGCCCTTCATGAGCGAGACGGCGACCGCGCCCGACGGCACCAGGCCCGCGAACGGCGCGACGATCTGCCGGACGTGCTGCGCCGGGACTGCGACCGCGACGATGTCCGCGTCCGCGAGCGCCTCCTCGATGTCCGTCGTCGCGTGGATGCCCACGGGAAGCTCGACGCCGGGGATGGAGGCCTCGTGGCGCCGATCGTCACGGACGGAGCGGATCACCTCCGCGTCGCGACCCCACAGCGTGACGTCGGTGCCCGCATCGGCCATGACCGCCGCGAAGGTGGTGCCCCAGGCGCCCGCGCCGAGCACCGCCGCCCGCGTCATCGGGCGGGCCTCCCGTCGCCCTTGGCGCGCATGTCGTACGGCTTCTCCGGCGGCGTCTCCCCACGAATCTCCGCGACCATGCCTGTCAGCGTAGCCATGATGCGGTCGGTGGCCTCGCGCAGGGTGGCGGTGTCGAGATCGCCGCCGCGCAGGTCATCGAGGTCCACGGCGGGGCCGGCGACCACCGTGATCGTCTTGCGCGGGACCGGGTGGATCATCTTGCCGTAGCGCGGCAGCAGACGATGCGCGCCCCACTGGGCGATGGGGACCACGGGCACACCCGTGGACAGCGCCATCCGCGCCACGCCGGTGCGCGCGGCCATCGGCCACAGCTCGGGGTCGCGCGTGAGGGTGCCCTCGGGGAACATCGCGATCATGTCGCCGCGCTCGAGCACGTCGACGGCCGCGTCGACGGCCTCGGCCGCACGGGACGTCCCGCGGTGCACGGGGATCTGGTCGAAGCCGCGCAGCAACCAGCCGATGAACGGCGCGCGGAACAGGCTCTCCTTCGCGAGGATGCGCGGCGGGTGGCCGTTGTTGTAGAGGAAGTGCGCGAGCGTGAGGGGGTCCGCGTAGGACACGTGGTTCGACACGGCGATGAAGCCCGTGTCCATGGGCAGGTGCTCGGCACCGTGCCAGTCCTTGCGGGTCGCGGACGTCAGCAGGGCCTGCAGGGGCCTCGCGGCGTTGCGATAGAAGCGTGACGGAGGGGTGGGCACGGGTTACTCGACCTCCGCCCCGAGCGCCGCCAGCTTGCCGCGGAAGTTCTCGTAGCCGCGGTCGATGATGCCGATGCCCCGCACGGTCGAGGTGCCCTCCGCCGCGAGCGCGGCGATGAGGTGCGAGAAGCCGCCGCGCAGGTCCGGCACCTCGATGTCGGCCGCCCGCAGCGGGGTCGGGCCCGAGATGACCGCCGAGTGCTGGAAGTTGCGCGCGCCGAAGCGGCACGCGACGTCGCCGAGGCACTCGCGGAACAGCTGGACGTGGGCGCCCATCTGGTTGAGGGCGTCGGTGAAGCCGAAGCGGTTCTCGTAGACGGTCTCGTGGACGATGCTGAGGCCCTTGGCCTGCGTGAGGGCGACCACGAGCGGCTGCTGCCAGTCGGTCATGAAGCCGGGGTGCACGTCGGTCTGGAGCGCGATCGAGCTGAGGTCGCCGCCGGGGTGGTAGAAGCGGATGCCGTCGCGCACCACCTCGAACTCGCCTCCGACCTTGCGGAAGACGTTGAGGAACATGCCCATCGTGCGCTGCTGCGCGCCGTGGACGAAGACGTCGCCCGCGGTCGCGAGCGCCGCGGCGGCCCACGAACCGACCTCGATGCGGTCGGTGAGCGCCGTGTGGTCGTAGCCGCGCAGCCGGTCGACGCCCTCGATGGTGATCGAGCGGTCGGTCGACACGGAGATGATGGCGCCCATCTTCTGGAGCGTGTCGATGAGGTCCTTGATCTCGGGCTCGACGGCCGCGCCCTCGAGGTGCGTGATGCCCTCGGCCATCACGGCGGTGAGGAGCAGCTGCTCGGTCGCGCCGACCGAGGGGTACTCGAGCTTGTGCTTGATGCCCGTGAGCCCGTTCGGCGCCGTGAGATAGAGGCCATCCTCCATCTGCGTGACGGTCGCGCCGAACTTCTGGAGGATCTCGAGGTGGAAGTCGATGGGACGGTCGCCGATGCGGCAGCCGCCGAGGTCGGGGATGACGGCCTCGCCGAGGCGGTGCAGGAGCGGCCCGCACAGCAGGATCGGGATGCGGCTCGATCCCGCGTGCGCCGCGATCTGCGCGGCGTCGGCCCGCACCAGGCTGGACGTGTCCATCGCGAGCACGCCGGAGTCGACGTCGTAGTCCACGCCCACGCCGTGCAGGCGCAGGAGCGAGGAGACGACGGCGACGTCCCGGATATCAGGCACGTTGCGCAGGGTCGAGGGCGTGGAGCCCAGCAGCGCGGCCACCATCGCCTTGGAGACGAAGTTCTTCGCGCCACGGACGGTGATCTCGCCCGTGAGGGGGCGTCCGCCGGTCACCCGGATCGAGTCGGTCATGGCGCCTATCTTCCCCCATGCCCGCCGCCCAGGCCGCATCGTGCACGGTCGCTACGCTGACGGCGTGACCGCCACCGCTCTCTTCGCCGGGCTCGCGACGCTCGACATCGTGCAGCTGGTCGACCGGCTGCCCGCCGCGGACGAGAAGGTCGCCGCGCTCGACTTCCAGGTGTGCGCGGGCGGGCCCGCGGCGAACGCGGCGGTGGCCTTCGCGCGCTGCGGCGGCGCACCCACGCTCGTCACCGCCCTGCCGCGTCACGAGCTGACCGAGGTGATGCGGGCGGATCTGTCCCGCTGCGGGGTCGCCGTCGTCGAGGCCGCGACCTACGACGGCCCTCCCGTCACCGCCTCGATCATGGTGACGCGCGCCACCGGGGACCGCGCGGTGGTGTCGCCCTCGGGGGTCGCGACCGGCGGCGGGCTGCTCCCCACGGTGGGGCCGCCGCTCGACGGGTTCGGCGCCCTGCTCATCGACGGCTACTTCCCCGAGATCTCGCTTCCGCTCGCGGCGCGCGCCCGTGCCGCCGGGATCCCCGTCATCCTCGACGCCGGCAGCCACAAGCCGCACACCGACGCCATGGTCGCGGCCTGCGACATCGCGGTCGTCTCGGGCGACTACGCGCCACCGGGCACCTCCGGCGAGCCCGCCGCGGTGCTCGCGCACCTGTCCCGGCTCGGAGTCGGCGCCGCGGTGATCACCCGCGGGGGCCGCTCGATGCTGTACCGGACCGCGGCGGGCGACGGCGAGGTCCCCGCGGTCGCCGTCTCCCCCGTGGTCGACACGCTGGGCGCCGGCGACTTCTTCCACGGCGCGCTCGCGTGGCGCATCGCCGCGCACGGGAGGGACGATGCGCGGCTTCCGGAGGACCTCCGGGTCGCCGCCTCGGTGGTCGCGGAGTCGCTCGGGTCGTTCGGCACCCGCGCCTGGCTGGACGGACGCTAGACGAGCAGATCCGCCTGCGTCCGGGTCGCCGCGACGAGTCGCGCATTGGCCGCGTCCACCGCGTCGACCCAGGCCACCGCATCGTCCTCCGCCCGGCCGGTCGCGACCCTGCGCGCGACCAGCCGCTCGCGCGCGACGGCCCACGTCACGTCGAGGAGCCACAGCTCGTCGAGCAGGGGCCGCACCCGCGGCCAGAGGCCCAGGTAGTTGCCCTCCGTGACCACCACGCGTGCCTCCGCGGGCACGGGGAGCCGCTCCGGGGCCACGTCGTGGATCTCGCGGTCGTAGTCGGGCGCGAGCACCACCTCCCCCGCGCGGACCCGTGCGAGCAGCGCGACGTAGGCGTCGACGTCGAACGTGTCGGGCGCGCCCTTGCGGTCGGTGAGGCCTCGCGCCGCGAGCGCGGCCGCGGTGAGGTGGAAGCCGTCCATGGGGAGGGAGGCGGCCGGCACCCCGTCGGCCTCGAGCGCCGCGACGAGCGCCCGCGCGAGCGTCGACTTGCCCGCGCCCGGGATCCCCGTGAGGCCGACGATCGCACGGCGCTCCGAGGCGAGCCCGGCCGCGCGCGCCACGAGCACGTCCAGGCTCGTCACGGCGCGGTGACGAACACGTCGAACAGCTCCGGGTGGTGCGCGTGCACGAGCACCGCGAAGACGACGGCGTCGAACAGCAGATGCACCGTCACCACGTACGGCAGCGACTTCGTCCGCGCGAAGATCCATCCCTGGACCAGGGCGAACGGGATGGTGATGAGCGGTCCCCACTCGCGGTAGCCGAGCTCCCAGAGGAAGCTGACGAACACGATCGCCTGCAGGACGTTCGCGAGCGCCATCGGGAAGTGGCGGCGCAGCAGCGCGAACACGACGCAGATGAAGAACAGCTCGTCCCACAGCCCCACCGCGTTGACCCCGACGAACAGCCGCGCGATCTCGCCGCCGCCGTCGAGCTCGGGCCAGTTGAGGTACGCGCCCGAGGAGATGAAGTAGAACGGCAGGAGCAGGTACCCGACCGCGACGACCACCGCGAGGTAGGTCCACATCGTGCGTGTCCACCGCCGGCCCGTCGCGACGGGGAACGTGATCGCATCGTCGCGGAAGCCCCACCGGCTGATCGCGGTCGGCACCAGGACGGCGAGCGACAACGCGACGGCGAAGCGCAGCATCCCGGCGTCCGAGAGGTCCGCCTCCAGGGAGATCGTCGCGATGATCACCTGCCCCAGCGCGACGAGCCCCAGGTCGCGCCCCAGGCGGCGGTCCTCGGCGAACCCGAGCGCCACCCCGAGCGCGAGCGCGATGAAGCCGAACGGCGCGAGCGGGGTCGCGTGGAGGAGCACGGCCGCGCCGCACACCAGCACGGCGGCCGTCACGCGAGACGCGGTGCGCGCGTCCGCTCGCAGCATCGGCACCTCGGGTGCGACCGGCGTCATGCCCCGACTCTGCCAGACGCGACGAATCCCGATGACGCATGGGACGGGAGCGCTCCTGGGTGAAGGCCGGGGCAGCCCCAGCCTTCACACCGGAAGACCCGCGTCACATCCACCATCGGGATTCGACGGGACGATGCGGCGGCTACGCCTCGACGGGACGCGCGGCCTCGATCTCGACGCTCGGCAGGTGCTTCGCCGGCAGCGTCGTCGGGCGCCAGGGCGCGCGGGTCGCCTCGAACGCGGTGATGTCCTCCTCGTGCTGGAGGGTCAGGCCGATGTCGTCGAGGCCCTCCATGAGGCGCCAGCGCACGTAGTCGTCGATCTCGAACGGGACCGTGAGCTCGCCGCAGGTGACCGTCCGGTGCTCGAGCGAGACGGTGATCTCCTTGCCCGGCTCGGCGTCGAGCAGCTTCCACAGCAGCTCGATGTTCTCCTGGGACACGACGGCCGCGAGGAGGCCCTGCTTGCCGGAGTTGCCGCGGAAGATGTCCGCGAAGCGGGAGGCGATGACCACCTTGAACCCGTAGTCCTTGAGCGCCCACACGGCGTGCTCGCGGGACGAGCCCGTGCCGAAGTCGGGGCCCGCCACGAGGACGCTGCCGTTCTTGTAGGCCTCCTGGTTGAGGATGAACTCCGAGTCGCCGCGCCATGCCGCGAACAGCGCGTCGTCGAAGCCCGTCTTGGTGACGCGCTTGAGGTAGACGGCGGGGATGATCTGGTCGGTGTCGACGTTCGAGCGACGCAGCGGGACGCCGACGCCCGTGTGGGTGGTGAACTTCTCCATGTCGGTTCTCCTTACGGTCAGACGAGCGCCGCGGGGGCGTCGACCAGGTCGGCGGGGCTGGACAGGGTGCCGCGCACGGCGGTGGCGGCGGCCACGAGCGGCGACACCAGGTGGGTGCGGCCGCCCTTGCCCTGCCGCCCCTCGAAGTTGCGGTTCGACGTGGACGCCGAACGCTCCTGCGGACGCAGCTGGTCGGGGTTCATGCCGAGGCACATCGAGCAGCCGGCGTTGCGCCACTCCGCTCCGAAGTCCTTGAAGATCTGGTCGATGCCCTCGGCCTCCGCCTGGAGGCGGACGCGCGCCGAGCCGGGGACGACGAGCATGCGCACGCCCTCGGCCTTGGTGCGGCCCTGGATGACCTCGGCGGCGGCACGCAGGTCCTCGATGCGGCCGTTGGTGCACGAGCCCAGGAAGACCGTGTCGATGGCGATCTCGCGCAGCGGCGTGCCGGGCGTGAGGCCCATGTACTCGAGCGCGTTCGCGGCGGCCTCGCGGTCGACCTCGTCGGCGATGTCGTCGGGGTTCGGGACGTCGGCCGACAGCGGCAGGCCCTGGCCGGGGTTGGTCCCCCACGTGACGAAGGGCTCGAGGTCCGCGGCGTTCAGGTTCACCTCGGTGTCGAAGACCGCGTCCTCGTCGGTGACGAGCGTCTTCCAGTACTCGACCGCGGCGTCCCAGTCCTCGCCCTCGGGGGCGTGCGGGCGCCCCTCGACGTAGTCGAAGGTGGTCTGGTCGGGGGCGATGATGCCCGCGCGGGCGCCGGCCTCGATCGACATGTTGCAGA
The DNA here is from genome assembly GCF_000971395.1 of Demequina iriomotensis. Classification (GTDB taxonomy): domain Bacteria; phylum Actinomycetota; class Actinomycetes; order Actinomycetales; family Demequinaceae; genus Demequina; species Demequina iriomotensis. The sequence continues at coordinate 159,912 of NZ_BBME01000016.1, forward strand.
CCGTCATGCGCGCCTCCATCGAGAGCGCGCGGATCGCGTCGCCGCGGTACTCGAGCACGTAGCCCTGGCCGCCGCCGGTGCCGATCTTCGCGATGATCGCGAGGATGATGTCCTTGGCGGTGGAACCCTCGGGCAGCTCGCCGTCGACGTTGATCGCCATGGTCTTGAACGGCTTGAGCGGGAGCGTCTGGGTCGCGAGCACGTGCTCGACCTCGGACGTGCCGATGCCGAAGGCCAGCGAGCCGAACGCGCCGTGCGTCGAGGTGTGCGAGTCTCCGCACACCACCGTCATGCCAGGCATCGTGAGGCCGAGCTGCGGGCCGACGACGTGCACGACGCCCTGGTCGGCGTCGCCGAGCGAGTGGATGCGCACGCCGAACTCGGCCGCGTTGGAGCGCAGCGTGTTGATCTGGATGCGCGAGGTCTCGTCCGCGATCGGCAGGTCGATGTCGAGCGTCGGGGTGTTGTGATCCTCGGTCGCGATGGTGAGGTCCGGCCGGCGGACCTGGCGGCCCGCGAGGCGCAGGCCCTCGAAGGCCTGCGGGCTGGTCACCTCGTGGCACATGTGAAGGTCGATGTAGATGAGGTCGGGCGCGCCGTCCTCACCCTTCCTGACCAGGTGGCTCTCCCACAGCTTCTCGGCAAGGGTGGTTCCCATCGCGCTCTCCTTCGCCCACGTCGACATCTCATGTTTTGAGACGCTAGTATCGGTCCGTGGACAATCATAGCGGAGTCGGAGTCATTGACAAGGCGGCGGCGATCCTCGGCGCCCTCGAGCAGGGGCCTGCGACCCTCGCCGAGCTGGTCGCCTCGACGCACCTCGCGCGGCCGACCGTGCATCGTCTCGCCCTCGCGCTCGAGCACCACCATCTGGTAGGCCGCGACGCGTCGGGCGCCTTCGTCCTGGGACGACGCTTCGCGCAGCTCGCCGCCTCGGTGAACGAGGACCGCCTCGTGTCCGCCGCGCAGCCCGTCCTCACGGTCCTGCGCGACCGCACCGGCGAGTCCTCGCAGCTCTACCGCCCGCACGGCGACGAGCGCATCTGCATCGCCGCGGCGGACCGCCCCATCGGCCTGCGCGACTCGATCCCGGTCGGCACCACCATGACCATGACGGCCGGCTCCGCGGCGAAGATCCTGCTCGCATGGTCCGAGACCGAGCGCATGCACCGCGGCCTCGCGACGGCGAGGTTCACCGCCGCCGAACTCGAGCGCGTGCGCCAGAACGGCTACGCCGAGAGCGCCGGCGAGCGCGAGCCCGGCGTCGCCTCGGTCTCCGCCCCCGTCTGGGGCGCCGCCGGCACCGTGATCGCCGCCGTGTCGATCTCGGGTCCCGTCGAGCGGCTCACCACCGCCCCCGGGGCCGTCCACGCGGGCGCCGTGGTGGACGCGGCGCGTCAGCTCACCGAGGTGCTCCAGCGCACCGTCATCGCGTAGAGCCACCCCTCCCGCTCCCCCGCGGCGGGCCGCGGTGACCTTGGTCCCTGTCGCGCGCGCGCTGCACGGCCCACCCTGACGGCATGGACGTGGTGGTCTTCGAGTCGCTCTACGGCAACACCGCGGCGATCGCGCGCGCGATCGCCGCTGGGCTGGGCGAGGGAGCCCGCGCCCTGACCACCTCGGACGCCACCCCCGACGTCGTCCGGTCCGCACACCTGGTGGTCGCGGGCGCACCCGTCCACGGCCTGGGCCCGCCGTCGGAGCGCTCGCGCGCCTCCGCGCGCGCGAAGCCGCAGGGCGAGCTGCGTCTCGAGGCGGACCTCGGACACGTCTCCATGCGCGCGTGGCTCGACACCCTCCCGCGCGGCCCTCGCCTCGCCGCCGCGTTCGACACCCGCGTGCGCGGGCCCCTGGGACACGGGGCCGCCACGGCGATCGCGCACGCGCTCGCGGCCGACGGGCTGACGCTGCTCGACGAGCCTCGCGGATTCACCGTGCACCTGCACACGAGCTCCTCGCAGCCCGGCGCGCTGCTGGGAGTCGGCGAGCTCGACGCGGCGCGCGCGTGGGGTGCGCGGCTCCGCGCGCTCGCGGCCGCCGCCTGAGCCACAACGGCGCCGCCCGGGACTAGCCTGGGACGATGCACACGATCGTGGTCTTCGACGGCGAGTGCGGCCTGTGCAACGGCTTCGTCGCCTGGCTGCTGCCCCATGACCGGGACGGCGCGTTCCGGATCGCGGGATCGGCCGGCGAGGTGGGTCGCGCGGTCCTGGACGTCGCGGGGCTGGACCACGATCTCGCCGGCTCGACCATCGTCGTCTGGGACGGTCGCCGCGCCCTCATGCGCACCGACGCCCTCGTCGCGATCGCCCGGGGCCTGCCCTGGCCGTGGCGCGCCGCGGCCGTGATGCGCATCGTCCCGCGGCCGTGGCGCGACTCCGCGTATCGAGCGATGGCCAGACGGCGTGCGCGTCAGCACGCCGACGACCCGGCGTGCGGCGTGCCGCCGGCGCACCTGCGGGAGCTGTGGCGCACGCGACTCGCGACGCTCGAGGACGTCGCTGTCCGCGCGACCTGACTCGGATCAGCGCGCCGCGGCGGCCCGCTCCTCCGCGCGACCGCCGCGAGCGGCGTCGGAGACCCCGCGCTCGCCGCGCCGGTCCGCCCACGACCGATCGACGGTGCCGTTCCGCTCGCCCGCCTTCTTCTGCGCGCTCTTGCCCTGATCCTGGCGCGTCGCGCCGGAGCTCTTCTCGAAGGCATCCGCGCGCTCGGGCTCGCCGGCGGCCTCGCGGCGCTCGGTCGCCTTCGGCTGCGACGTGACGGCGTCGCGCTCGGCGGGATCGGCGGCCTCACCGTCGACGCCCTCCGCATCGTCGCCGTCGGCCGGGGCTGCCACCTCCGGCGAGGCCACCGCCTCGACACGGTCACGGCGCTCGCCGTGCTCGCGGTACTCGCGGTCCTCGCGGTCCTCGCGCCACGCGAGGTGGAGGTCGCGGTAGCGCTCCGCCACGCCCTGGCCGAACTCGCGGCCCTCCGCGTCCGTGGTCGACATCCAGTCGAGGATGTCGCGCAGGCACTCGTGGACCTGGTCGGACACGCCGTGCCCGGTCTCGGCTCCGGCGGCGGCATCGCCCTCGGTCGCCGTGCCGGCGTCATCAGCGTCGACGTCGTCAGCCTCGTCTGCGGGGGCGTCGAGCGCGGCGAGCTCGTCCTCGGACAGGACCTCGGCGACGATCTCGTCGACGAGCGCGAGCGCGTCCTCGTCGGCACCCTCGTCGGTCACGCGACGCGCCTCGGCGAGCCGCTCCTCGGTACCGCCGCCGCCGAGCCCGACGCGCTCGAGCGCCCGGTCGAGCCCGTAGAGCGCGTCTCCCGGGGCCGCGCCGTCCGCGGCGGCGGCGCCACCCACGAGGCCAGCGACCAGAAGCGCGGCCGCGCCTGCCAACGCGGCGCGCACCCGACCCGTGGTCCGGCGGGACGATGCCGGCGCCGGGGGCGCCTCGACGGCCTGGGCGGCGGCGATGCTCGCGAGCGCCGCTCCGGCACGCGCCGCATCGTCGTCCGTCGGCGCGACGTTGAGGGCGCGCAGGGCCTCCAGCTCGTCGGCCACGCGGTCGAGGCCCGCGGGGCGATGGCCGTCGAGCAGGCGTGCGGCGTCGCGCTCGTCGAGGTTGTCGTGCGTCATATCCGGTTCATCGCCGGGCACGGCCGAAGTGTTACACCAGCGATGCGACGGCGGCGCCGAGCTCGCGCCGCAGGACCGCGAGCGCGCGGTGCTGGGTCACGCGGACGGACGCCTCGCTGATGTCCAGCGCCGCCGCGACCTCGCGAGCGGACAGGCCCGCCACGACGCGCATGAGGAGCACGTCGCGCTGCCGCTCCGACAGGGGCGCAAGGATCTGCGAGACCGCCTGGCTCTGCTCGACGAGCAGCGCCTGCTGCTCGGCGCTCGGCACCACGTCGCGCAGCGCGGTCGCCAGCGCATCGTCGTCCACCGCGGCCTCGGGTCGCCGACCGGCGCGCCGGAACGCGTCGATCATGCGCCGGTGCGCGATCGAGAACACCCAGGCGCGCAGGTCGGACTCGTCGCCGACGAAGCTGGCGAGAGACCGGGCGACGTGAAGGAACGTGTCCGCAGCCTCGTCCTCCGGCGACGGGGACCGTCGAGCGGCGAGGTAGCCCCGCACCGGGCCCGCAATCTCGCGGTAGAGCGCGGCCCATGCCCACTGTTCGCCGTGACGCGCGGCCGCGAGCACGGAGTCGAACGCCGGACCGAGGCTCATGCGCGGGCCGCACGCGTGCGGTGGAGGGCGGAACGAGGTCGAGGCATGGCCGCAGACGCTAACACGGCCCGGCCCGAGTCCCGCAATCCGGACGGAACGCCCGGACCGGATCGGCCCGGCACACGACGGCGCCCCGGGACCTGCCGGGTCCCGGGGCGCCGGAGCGGTGCACTCCTACGGCTGATTTGGGGAAAACGCCTGATCGGAGCCGCTCTGGTGGTCGGGCATGGGGGATGCGCCGACACCTCCTGATGTTCGTGATGTCCGGGAGCCCTCCCAGCGACCGTCCCAGTCCTGTGCATCGCCGCCGGACCACCCGCCGTCCCAGCCGTCCGCACCCTGGCGCCACGCCTCGCCGTCGGGCTTCCAGGCCGCCGGCGCCTCGGCCGCGTCCTCGGGAGCGACGCCGTCCGCCTGCGGAGGCGCGACGGGGTCGGGGGGCTCCGCTCGGTCCTCGGCCCGGGACCAGGTGCGAGGCTCCTCCGCCACGGGCGCGGGGGCGACGTCGTCGTCCGCCGCGGGCGCATCGACCTTCGGTGCGGGGATCCGCCTGGCCCGTTCGATCACGCCCGAGTCGAAGTCCTCGACGGAGAAGTCCGGCGCGGAGAAGTCCGCCTCCGCCATCCAGTCGAGCAGGTCCTTCACGCTCGCGCGCACCTCCTCGGACGTCTCGGACGCATCCGCGCGCAGCCGCCGTGCCGCGGCGAGGAGCTCCTCGCTCGCGTCTGCGTCGACCTCGGCCACGCCCGCGGCGTGCTCGACCGCACTCCCGAGGTCTCCCCTGCCGTCGAGCCGCAACGACTCCGCGAGGCGCTCCGCCGGTCCGCCCCGGCAGATGCCGAGGCGCTCGAAGGCGAGGTCGATCTCGTAGAGCGGGTCGCCTGGTGCCGCCGGGTCGGCCGCCGCCGCGCCCGCCGCGACGCCGCCGATCAGCAGCGCGAGCGCTCCCGCCGACGCCGTGCGCGACCGCCAGCGGCCGCCGGTCGCCGCGGACTCGCGACTGAGGGGGATGCGCGAGTCCGCGGCGACGGTCGCGAGGGCGATCCCGATGCGTGCAGCATCGGCCTGTGCGGCACCGGGCGCGAGACGCCGAAGCGCCTCGATCGCTGGGACGGCATCGGCCAGCGCGGCGGGTGCGTCGCCCCGCAGCAGCCTGTCGATGTCCCGGTCCTCGCCGGTGGATCCCCTCACGGCACTGCAATCGCACGCGTCGCCGGAACGGTTACATCCCGGCGTCACACCTGCCGGTCGAGCGCCCTCCTGAGCGCGCCGATCGCACGATGCTGCGCCACCTTGACCGCGGACTCCGACTTGCCGAGCACGTGCGCCGCCTCGCGGACGGACAGCCCTCCGACCACGCGCAGGAGCATGATCTGCCGCTGGTCGTCGCTGAGGCCCGCGAGGATCTCGCGCGCACCGTCGAGGCCGTCGCGCAGCAGCGCCTGCTGCTCGGCGCTGGGCGCGAGCTCGGCGGCGGAGACCTCGTCGGCGGAGCCGGCCGCGGCGACGGGGCGCACGCGCGCGCGCCGATGCGCGTCGACCATCCGTCGATGCGCGATCGAGAACGCCCAGGCGCGGAACTCCCGCTCGCCGCCCTGGAATCCGCCCAGGTTGCGGGCGATGTGGAGGAACGTCTCGGACGCCTCGTCCTCGGGCTCGGGAGAACCCCTGCCGGCGAGGTAGCCGCGGATGGGTCCCGACAGGTCGGCGTAGATCGCCGTCCAGGCCCAGTCCTCTCCTGAGCGGGCGGCCGCGAGCACGGTGTCGAACGCGGGGCCGAGCGTCATGCGCGGGCTCCCGCGGCCTCTTCCACGCGAGGGCACGGCATGGTTCCCGACGCTAACACGGGCACCCTGCGATTGGGCAGACCCGACATTTCCAACGTGGCAGGACGATGCACGAGGTCGCCGGGGAAGCAGAGAACCCCCTCGCCGGCGAGGGCGAGGGGGTTCGGATGGTAGCCCCGACGGGATTCGAACCCGCGCTACCGCCTTGAGAGGGCGGCGTGCTAGGCCGCTACACAACGGGGCCCCTAGCTGCTTCAGTCACCCTTACCGGGCGGCTGGCGCGAGATAAAACTTTACAGCATGGTCCGCGCAGATTCCAAATCCGCGCCCCCGTGCCGCCCAAGTCGGCTTCGCACCAGGGGCGATTCTATCCCTAAGCGCGAGCGGTACACCCATGCGGGCGCGACCCGCCGCGCGCGACGGTCGCGCCAGCCGCCAGCCGCCCGCCGTCCGCACCGGCCGCCCTCTCCCTCCGACCACAAGTCACAGCCAGCGAGCATCCCAGCGAGCACTCACGCGGCAGTCCCGAGTCGACGGCCTCGAGGGCCGTGACTTGGCACGGCGCGCAGAGGCGGCGCACCCTCGCGCGCGGGCGTCACAACCGATCGAGCACTCGACGCAGCGCCGCGACGTCGACCCTGAAGTTCGCGTGCGCCTCATCGCCGATCGATGCGCAGTCGAGGGCGCGGTACCGCTGCCCCGAAGCGATCGCGAGCGTCGCGAAGTACGGATGACGATGTCCGTCGGGCATGAGCTCGACCACCGCGGTACCAGGAGGGCTCGCGGGCGCGTCGGCGAGCGCAGCACCGTGAGCGGCGACGATGAGCTCCGCCGCAGCGAAGTCGTCGAGCGCGAACCGCGATGCGCGGGGATCGTAGAGCTCGAGGTCGAACTCGTCGCACAGCCCAGCCACCTCGTCGCGGTTCTCGACGGTGCGCCTCTCCCCCTCCCGCAGGATCATGAGCCGGCGCCGCGCGCCCGAGAGGTCCGGCCGTGCGGCGGCACGCATCATCGTGGCCGGCGCGCTGCTGTAGTTGCGCGGACGCCCGGGGAACGTCGTCTGGACCAATCGGTCGCACACCAGGTTGGCGCCGCGCTCCAACGTGATCACGCGCTCGCCTTCGAAGCCGAGACGCGCGAGCATCAGATCGATCCCCGCCGTGCGGAACTGCGGCACCGCGATCCGATCGACACGATCGAGCTCGAATCCGGCCTCGAGCAGCACACCGAGGCGGGAGAGACCGTCGAGGACCGCATGGCCGAAGTTCTTGCGCGTGAAGATCGAGCTGAGGTTGACCGTCACACCCGGGAGCCGCGCTGGCGCCGACAGCCGCATCTCGCGCTCATAGTCGCGCCCCGCGGATCGCTCGTGAACATTGACCGCATCGATGAGCAGGTCGCCGCCGCGGGTCGTCGGGAAGCCCAGGTCGGTCAGGATCCGGCCGTCGCGGAACACGCCCAAGCCCACCTCAGGCATACGCGAGATCAGCGGCGTCGCGAACGGGATGGCACGCCCGTCCTCGAAGACGGCCGACGACAGATCACGCACATGCGCAGGTGTGGCCATGCGGTAGCTGCGCCCAGCGAGCGCGCGCACCCGCCCCGCAGTCGGCGGCCTGGGGACCGGACGGCGACCCTTCTTCCCCGGAGGCCCGGCTGCGTCGATCGCCTCACGCCACCGCGCCCTCGCCTCGCGCAGGCGCCGCACCCGGCGCATTGCTGACCCCACGGAAACCCCGCTTCCTGCTCGAGCACAAGTCACCCGCCACAGTACCGCCGCGCCGCAGCGGCCTCGAACGGTCATCATTGCCAACGTTCGCGGAGTTATGTAAAGTTGAGCGTAGTTGACTCAAGTAACGAGATACCGGCATTCCATCAGGAGGTTCACATGACCGCACAGCCCGCGGCTCCCGTCCAGCAGGAGCAGCAGAGCGCGCTCGAGCAGTTCGGGCAGGACTTCACCGCCCTCGCCGAGCAGGGCGCGCTCGACCCCGTCATCGGACGCGACGAGGAGATCCGTCGCGTCATGCAGGTGCTCACGCGCCGCACCAAGAACAACGCCGTGCTCATCGGCGAACCCGGCGTCGGCAAGACCGCCATCGTCGAGGGCCTGGCCCAGCGCATCGTCGCCGGGGACGTCCCCTCCTCGCTCAAGGACCGCCGGGTGATCGAGATCGCCATGAGCTCGATCGTCGCCGGCGCGGCCTTCCGCGGCCAGTTCGAGGAGCGCCTCAAGTCCGTCCTCAAGGAGGTCGAGGAGTCCGAGGGGAGGATCATCCTGTTCGTGGACGAGCTCCACACGATCGTCGGCGCGGGCCGCGCCGAGGGCTCGGTGGACGCGGGCAACATCCTCAAGCCCATGCTGGCGCGGGGCAAGCTCCGCATGATCGGCGCGACGACGCTGAACGAGTATCGCGAGCACGTCGAGACCGACAGCGCGCTCGAGCGCCGCTTCCAGCCGGTGTACGTGGGCGAGCCCAGCATCGAGGACTCCGTCGCGATCCTGCGCGGGCTCCAGGAGAAGTACGAGGTCCACCACGGGGTGAAGATCACCGACGAGGCGATCGTGCAGTCCGCACGCCTGTCGGACCGCTACATCAGCGACCGGTTCCTCCCCGACAAGGCGGTCGACCTCATCGATGAGGCCACGTCCGCGCTCAAGATGCAGCTCGACTCGATGCCCATCGAGCTCGACCGCGCACGGCGGCGCATCATGCAGCTCGAGATCGAGCGCACCCAGGTGGCCAAGGACAAGCACGAGGCCGCCAAGGCCCGGCGCGAGGAGATCGACCGCGACATCGCACGGCTGCGCGCCGAGTCCGACGCCCTCACCATGCGCTGGGCGCGGGAGAAGGACCTCATCGTGCGCGTCTCGCAGGCCACCGAGCGGCTCGAGGGCCTGCGCGGCGATCTCGAGCGGGCCGAGCGCTACGGCGAGCTCGAGCGAGCGGGCCGCATCCGCTACGGCGAGATGCCGGCCGCCGAGGCGGACATCGCGAGGGCCCGCGCCGAGCTCGACGCCATCCCCGCTGACGAGCGCATGCTGCGCGAGGAGGTCACCGGCGAGGACATCGCCGCGGTGGTCGCGCGCTGGACCGGGGTGCCCGTCGAGAAGCTCCTCACGGACGAGTCGGGCAAGCTCTCCCACCTCGAGGACCGCCTCCATGAGCGCGTGGTGGGCCAGCATCGTGCGATCGCGAGCGTCGCGGACGCGATCCGCCGCGCCCGCGCGGGCATCGCGGACGCCAACCGGCCCATCGGCTCGTTCCTGTTCCTGGGTCCCACGGGCGTGGGCAAGACCGAGCTTGCGCGCGCCCTCGCCGAGCAGCTCTTCGACGACGAGCGCGCGATGATCCGCATCGACATGTCCGAGTACATGGAGAGCCACGCGGTGTCGCGCCTCATCGGCTCGCCGCCCGGCTACGTCGGCTACGACCAGGGCGGCCAGCTCACCGAGGCCGTGCGTCGGCGTCCCTACAGCATCGTGCTGTTCGACGAGGTCGAGAAGGCCCACCCGGACGTCTGGAACGTCCTGCTCCAGGTGCTCGACGACGGCCGCCTCACCGACGGCCGCGGCCGCACCGTCAACTTCACCAACACCATCATCGTGATGACGTCGAACCTGGGCTCGGACATCGTGCTCGCCTGGGACGGCTCGGACCGGGGTGCGCTCGAGGCGTCGCTCCACGGGGTGCTGCGACGAGCGTTCCGCCCCGAGTTCCTCAACAGGCTCGACGACGTGGTGATCTTCGACCGGATCGACCCCAGCGCCATGGAGGGGATCGTCCGCACCGAGCTCGAGAGGACCATCGCGCGGCTCGCCACGGCGAAGGACATCCGCCTTTCGGTGGACGATGCGCTGCGCACGTCTCTCGCGCAGGACGGCTTCGACCCCGCGTTCGGCGCTCGACCGCTCAAGCGCCTCATCCAGTCGCGCCTGCTCAACGAGCTCGCCAAGGAGATCGTCGACGGGCGCGTCCGCGAGGGGGACGCCATCACGGCCGGCTGGGACGGCCGGGCGGTGACGCTCGCCGTCGCGTGATCGCTCCGGACAACGCAAGAGGCCCCGCCATCAGGCGGGGCCTCTTGTCTGCAGAAGCTGGGCTACAAGGATTCGAACCTCAACTAACGGAACCAGAAACCGTCGTGCTGCCAGTTACACCATAGCCCACTGCGTTCCAGCGGAACGGTGAACAACTCTACCCGACAACGGCGCGGATTCCAAAATCGGCTCACCCCGCATGCGCGATCGAGTCGAGCACCATGACTCCGGCGGAGTCCGCGCCGCAGTGGTGGCCCTGCGCCCCGAAGTAGGTCGCGTCGCTGTTCCCCCCTGGCAGATCCGCGAGCACCGCCGACGTGCCGGTGCCGGTGACCTCGTCGCCGTCCGCGTAGACCGTACCGGCGACGTCGGCGGTCGCGCCATCGCCCGGCATCGTGCCCGGAGGCCACACAATCCACGGGACCCCTCCCCCGTCACGATCGAGCATGAGGCAGCCGTTGTCGAGCGCCACCACGGTCCCGCGCACCACGAGCCGCGCGCCCGGGATGGTGCCGGGCTCGTCCTGGCGCGCGAGGTAGCCGGTGGGGTTCGTGTCGGGTCCGGTCGGCGCGCAGGCGGCGAGCGCCGCCAGCAGCGCCACGGCCGCGGCGGCTCCGCAGAACGCCCTACCCGCCGACATGCGCGATCGAGTCGAGCACCGCGACGCCGGCGACGTCCGCATCGCAGAATCCGCCCTGGCCGCCGAAGTACCCGTTCGGGTCGTCGCCGTCGGGCAGATCGCTCAGCGAGACCAGCGCACCCGTCGCCTCGACGTGGTCGCCGTCGCCGTACGCCACGCCGTCGATCACGCCCGCGCTCCCACGCGCGTCGGTGAGACCCGGCTCGGCACCGGGCGGCCATACGATCCACGGCGACGTGCCGTCGTCGAGCGCGAGCATGAGGCAACCGTTGCCCTTCTCCTCGATCGCTCCTTCGAGCGCGATCCGCTCCCCCGGGATCTCGCCGACGTCACGCTGGCGGGCGAGATAGCCCGCCTCGGCCGAGGTGCAGGCCGCGAGCAGGCACGATGCTGCGACCACCACGCCGAGATACCTCACCATGGGCACACGGTACGCCGGGCGGCCGCCACAGGGCGCGAGGGCCCCGCGCCGGCGTCGCCTACCGCCCGAGGACCCCGACAAGCTCCGCGAGCGTCGCGATCCGCACCAGGCCGTCACGGGGCGCACCGTCCCCGCACAGCCCGTCGACATCCCGCGAGTGCGCGCCCGGCCGCTCGATCCACACGCCGACCGCGAGGCCCGCGGCCACCGCGGCCTGGGCGTCCACGTCGAACTCGTCGCCCACGTACGCCACCTCGGACGGCGCCAGCCCGAGCCGCTCGCAGGCCAGCGCGTACACGCGAGGATCGGGTTTGCCGAAGCCGAGCGTGTCGACGCCCACGAGCATCGGCACGCGCGACAGGCCCGCAGCGGCGAGCTTCTCGGTCTGGTACGCGTGGGCGGCGTTGGACAGCGCGCCGAACGGAACCCCTGCATCGTCCAGCGCATCGAGCGCGCCGGTCGCGTCGCGGTGCGCCACCCAGCCTGCACGGAAGGCGCGCTCGAATCCCGCGTTCCACGCGTCGTAGCCCTCGTCGTCGAGCAGCGGCCCGCCGAACTCGGCGTGCAGCGCGTTGGCGCGCCTGTGCCGCTGCTCGCGGTAGCTCACCTCGCCGCGCGTGTGGGCGCGGTACCAGCCGCCGGCGTCCTCCCGCCACACGCGCAGCAGGTCGGCATGGTCGACGTCGCCCAGGTACTCGTCCGCGACAGCGGCGAGCGCATGACGGAACGCCCCGCGCGTGTCGACGAGCGTGTCGTCGACGTCGAACAGGACGCCGCGGATCATGCGGCCCGCCTCACACCGTCGCGCGCAGCGCGCGCAGGCGCGTGAGCGAGTGCTCCTTGCCCAGGATCTCCATCGACTCGAACAGCGGCGGCGACACCAGGCGGCCGGTGACGGCGACGCGCAGCGGGCCGAACGCGAAGCGCGGCTTGATGCCCATCTCCTCGACCAGCTTCGCCTTCAGCGCGTCCTGCTGCGCCTCCGGCGAGAAGTCCTCGAGCGCCTCGAGCACCTCGATCGAGGCGTCCAGGATGGACGCGGCGTTCTCCGGCAGCTTCGCGCGGGCGGCGCCCTCGACCACCACGGCCGAGTCGTCGACGAACAGGAAGCCGAGCATGCCCGGCGCCTCGCCGAGCAGGTTCATGCGCGTCTGCACCAGCGGGATCGCCTCGGCGAGCGTCTGCTCCTCGTGCGGCGACAGGCCCGCGACCTCGGGCGACGAGACGTAGCCGGCCGCGTGCAGGTACGGCAGCACCCGCACCGCGAACTCGCCGGCGGGCAGCATGCGCATGTGGTCGCCGTTGATCGCCTCGGCCTTCTTGAGGTCGAACCGCGCGGGGTTGGGGTTGACGTCGGCGATGTCGAACGCCGCGATCATCTCCTCGACGGTGAACACGTCGCGGTCGGGGGCGATCGACCAGCCCAGCAGCGCGAGGTAGTTGAGCAGCCCCTCGGGGAGGAAGCCACGCTCGCGGTGATGGAAGAGGTTCGACTCGGGGTCGCGCTTGGAGAGCTTCTTGGTGCCCTCGCCGAGCACCATGGGCATGTGCGCGTACGCCGGCACCGCGTCCGCGATGCCGAGCTCGACCATCGCGCGCCACAGCACCACCTGGCGCGGCGTCGAGGACAGCAGGTCCTCGCCGCGCAGCACGTGGGTGATCTTCATGAGCGCGTCGTCGACCGGGTTGACGAGCGTGTAAAGCGGGATGCCGTTCGCGCGCACGATCGCGTAGTCGGGGACCGTCCCGGCCGGGAAGGTGACGGTGCCGCGGATCAGGTCCTCGACCACGATGTCCTCGTCGGGCATCCGCATCCGCAGCACGGGCTCGCGGCCCTCGGCGCGGTACGCGGCCTTCTGCTCCTCGGTGAGGTCGCGGTCGAAGCCGTCGTAACCGAGCTTGGGGCTGCGTCCGGCCGCGAGGTGGCGCGCCTCGACCTCCTCGGGGGTCGAGAAGGACTCGTACGCGTAGCCGCCCTCGACCAGCTTCGCGACCACGTCGGCGTGGAGGTCGTGGCGCTCGGACTGGCGGTACGGGCCGTACGGGCCGGGCTTGTCCGGGCCCTCGTCGTAGTCGATGCCCATCCAGCTCATCGCGTCGAGCAGCATCTCGTAGCTCTCCTGCGAGTCGCGCTCGGCGTCGGTGTCCTCGATGCGGAACACCATGTCGCCGCCGGTGTGCCGGGCGTAGGCCCAGTTGAACAGCGCCGTGCGGACCATGCCCACGTGGGGCAGGCCGGTGGGCGACGGGGAGAAGCGGACGCGAACCTTGCTCATGTGTACTTCCTTGACGACGGGACGATGCAGGGGTGGGCTGCCGGGCTCAGCCGCGGCGGATGACGGGGTTGCGCAGCACGCCGAGGTCCTCGATCTCGACCTCGGCCACGTCGCCGTGGTTCAGCGTCGTGACGCCTGCGGGGGTGCCGGTGAGGATGACGTCTCCCGGCAGCAGCGTGGTGACCTCGGAGACGAGCGACACGACGGTCGCGACATCCGTGATCATGTCCGCGCTGTGGCCCTGCTGGACCTCCGCGCCGTTGATGCGGCCGTAGACATGGACGTCGTCGTGCGCGAGCTCCGTCTCGATCCACGGGCCGAGCGGCAACGAGGTGTCGAACGCCTTGCCGCGGAACCACTGGTTCTCCGCGCGCTGGACGTCGCGCGCCGTGACGTCGTTGGCGCACGTGTAGCCGTAGATGTACTGCTCGGCGTTCTCTGGGCTCACGTCCTTGCACACGCGCGAGATCACGATCGCCAGCTCTGCCTCGAGCTGGACGTCCTCGGCGTAGTGCGGCAGCACGATGGGATCGTCGGGACCGATGACCGCGGTGTTGGGCTTGAGGAACAGCAGCGGCATCTCGTCGACCTCGTTGCCGAGCTCCTTGGCGTGGTCCGCGTAGTTGCGGCCGAGGCACACGACCTTCGAGCGCGGGATCACGGGCGCGAGCAGACGGACGTCGTCGGACAGCTTGATCCGCTCACCGGTGACGGTGCCCGGCGTGTACATGGGATCACCGGTGAGGACCACGAGCTCCTCGTTGCCCGCCTCCCCGTCGACGATCGCGTACTGGGGCTCTGAACCGGTGGTGAAACGGGCGATACGCATGGGCTCCAGCCTAGTGCGTCGCACGGTGGCCGCCCGATCCGGGGCGCACGCCTGACCGTACGATGCTGAGCATGACCCCGACCAGCATGGATGCGTTGATCCGGGAGGCCGATGCGGCGCTGGCCGCGCTGCTGTCCCGCACCGACGCCACGCCCGACGGACCGGTCGCGCCGGGCTGGGACGGGGGCGCCCGGGTCGCGGACGTGCTCGCGCACCTGCATGGCTGGCACGGACTGCTGCTCGTGTGGCTCGACGCCGAGGCGCGCGGCGCGACGCCCGCGTTCCCCGCCGACGGCTACGGCTGGGATCGCCTCGCGGACCTCAACGCCGCGCTCGTCGCCGCGCACGCGCATCGTCCGTACGCCGAGGTCCGCGCGCTGCTGGCCGCGAGCCATCTCGAGGTGATCGCCGCGCTCCGCGGGATCGATGAGACGAGCGTGTTCGACCCCGTCGCGCGCCCGTGGCTCGGCGACCAGTCGCTCGGCGACGTCGCGCACGAATGCCTCGGCGCTCACTACGCCTGGGGCGAGGGCGTGCTCGGCACCGAAGGGGCGTCGTCGGAGTGAGCACGCGGATCATCGGCCTCGACGTCGCCCGCGGCTTCGCGGTGCTCGGCATGGTCGCAGCCCACGTCGGCGACGACGGGACGCGCGGTGCAGACGCCGACGGCTGGGGGTGGCTGCTGCTCGCGCACGGACGGCCGTCCGCCCTGTTCGCCGTGCTGGCCGGCGTCACCATGACCCTCATGCTCGTCGGCGCCGGCGGCAGGCACGATGCGGCGGCGGTGCGCCGCACGCGCGCGAGGGTCGCGGCGCGCGCGGGGGTGCTGATCGTGCTGGGGCTGCTCCTCACGCAGCTCGCCACCGGCGTCGACATCGTCCTGGTGAACCTGGGCCTCATCATGCTCATGGCGATCCCGCTCCTGCGTGCCCCGACATGGGTCCTGCTGTCCGCGGGCGGCGTCGCGTTCGCCGTCGGGCGCGTGCTGGTCGCCGCCCTCCAGCCCGAGGGCTGGTGGTCCGCCGCACCGGTCGTGGGGCGGCTGTGGAGCTACCACTACCCGGCAATGTCGTGGATCGGCTACGCCCTGATCGGGCTCGCGCTGGGTTGCGTGGCGCTGCGCTCGACGCGCACGCAGGTCGCGCTGCTCGGCGCGGGCGTGTCGGTCGCCGCCATCGCGGTCGCCGTGCGCGTGCTCGCCGGCGAGGGCCCGATCACGGACCTCGGGGCGCACACGTACACGCCGCTCGAGATGGTCGCCAACACGGCCGTCGCGGCCGGGACCATCGGCGCGTGCTGCTGGCTCGCACCGCGGGCGCGACCGCTGCTCAGCCCCATCGAGGCCCTCGGCTCGATGGCCCTGACCGGCTACGTGGCGCACCTGCTCGTCATCGCCGCCGTCGGCAGCACGATGGTGTACGAGCCCTCGAACGTCGCGCTCGTCGCGCTCGAGGCCGCGTTGCTCGCGAGCGCGTGGGCGTGGCGCCGGTGGCAGGGTCAAGGACCGCTCGAGCGCGGGCTCACCCGCGTCTCGAACGCGGCGGGAGACCGGGCTGACCGCCGCGTGTCGCAGGCGGCGGCATCGTGAGCGTCGCCGACTGGCTCATGTCCGGCGATCCGGCGATCCGCTGGCAGACGATGCACGACCTGCTGGACGCCGAGCCCGCGGAGGTCGCTCGCGAGCGCGCCCGCGTCGCTCGTGAGGGCTGGGGAGCGCGGCTGCTGGCGCTCCAGCGCGAGGACGGCTCGTGGGCCGGTGGCGCATGGTTCCCGGACGGCGATCGCGAGACCGATGACGGCCAGCCGTGGACCTCGACGGCCCACGTGCTCGTGCTGCTCACGCTGCTGGGCGCCGATCCGGACGCGCGGCCCGTGCGCGAGGCGGCCGAGCACGCCTTCGCCGCGGTGCGGTGGGAGGACAACGACGCGGCCTTCCTCGACGGCGAGGACGAGGCCTGCACGCTCGCGACGGCGATCCACCTGGGTGCGTACTTCGGCCACGACATGTCGCCTCTCGTGGAGCGGCTGGTCGCCGATCACCGCGAGGACGGCGGCTGGAACTGCGACCCGCCGTCGTTGTCGCGCCGGTCGAGCGTCCACTCGACCATCGGCGCGCTCGAGGCGCTGGAGACGCAACGCCGCGCGTTCGGGTCGACCTCCGCCGCAGCCGAGGCGGCCGAGGACGCCCGCGAGTACCTGCTCGCGCGCGGGCTCATGCGAGGCCGCCGCTCGGGCCAGGTGATCGACCCTGCCTTCCAGCGCTTCTCCTTCCCCACCTACTGGCACTACGACGTCCTGCGCGCGCTCGAGCACCTCCGCATGGCCGACGCCCCGCGCGACCCGCGGCTCGCCGGCGCCGTCGAAATGCTGCGCGCTCGGCGATCGTCGAGCGGCACGTGGCCGCTCGAGAACACCCATCGCGGCGAGGTGCCGTTCGTCATGGAGGACGGCGACGGGCGGCCCTCGCGCTGGAACACCCTGCGCGCGCTACGGGTGCTGCGGTGGTGGGAAGAGGGAGGGTGACGCCTGGTACGTTCGCGGGAGACGACCTCCTTGACGGACGAAGGGACGACGATGGCAGGCTCGGCGGGAGGGGCACGGTTGGCCGTGCTCATCGACGCGGACAACGCGAGCGCCCAGCATCTCGAACGGCTGCTCGCCGAGATCGCGAAGCACGGGACGGCGGGCGTCCGCCGCGCGTACGGTGATTGGACCACCACGCGCCTCGCCTCGTGGAAGGCGGCGTTGCTCGACCATTCCGTGCAGCCGATCCAGCAGTTCGCGTACACGTCGGGCAAGAACGCGACGGACAGTGCGCTCATCATCGATGCGATGGACCTGCTCCACGCCGGGAACCTCGACGGGTTCTGCCTCGTCTCGAGCGACAGCGACTTCACACGGCTCGCGGCGCGTATCCGCGAGCAGGGGCTCACGGTGTACGGCTTCGGAGAACGCAAGACCCCCAAGCCGTTCGTGGCGGCGTGCGACACCTTCGTCTATGTGGAGAACCTCGCTCCGACGGCCGACACGACCTCCGACGCGGCCAAGCCCGCCCTCAAGCGCGACAGCACGCTCGACCGCCTGCTGTACGAGGCCGTCGATGCCTCCGCGGGCGACGACGGCTGGGCGAACCTCGGCACCGTCGGGAGCAATCTGTCACGGCTCGCGTCCGACTTCGACTCGCGCACCTGGGGCTTCGGCAAGCTGAAGGATCTCATGCAGGCGCACCCGTCCTACCAGGTTCAGTCCCGGCCAGCCGGAGACGGCAAGAGCTCGAACGCGTACGTGAAGAGGCGCGAGACCGGCACCCGCACGCGCGCGCGACAATAGGACGCATGCCCGCCCTCGCCACCCGCACGCTCGCCCGCGCCGAGTGGGCGCCGGTCGCGGCGGCGCATGCCGAGGCCGCCGATGCGCTGACCGCGGGCCACCGCGACCGCAAGGGGCGCGGCGAGCGGCACGCGATCGAGGACTTCCTGTTCGAGTACTACTCGACCCGCCCAGCGCACCTGCGGCGCTGGCACCCCGGGGCCGGTGTGGCGCTCGAGGATGCGCCCGAGCATGCAGGGTGGAAGCACTACCGGACACAGCACGGGCGCACCGAGGTCGACGTGGCGGCGTTCATGGCCGCCCGCGGCGCGGCGGTCGACTTCGTCGAGGGCCTGCTGCGCGCGACCGCGGACCGTCCGGCGAGGCTCGGATGCTTCGGCATGCACGAATGGGCGATGGCGTACCGCGTGGGCGAGGACATCCGTCACCCGCTCCCCCTCCGCCTGGGCCAGGACGGCACGGACGCCGTGGTCGAGGCCAACCCCATCGCCTGCTCGCACTTCGACGCGTTCCGCTTCTTCACCCCGGAGGCGGTGCCCCTCAACCGGCTGCGACCCACGCGCGCCAGCCAGGTCGCGCTCGAGCAGCCGGGCTGCCTCCACGCGACGATGGACCTGTACAAATGGGCGGCCAGGCTGGCGCCCGCGATCCCGAGCGTGCTCCAGCTCGAGGCGTTCGCGCTCGCGCTCGAGGTACGCCGCGTGGACATGCAGGCCTCGCCCTACGACGTCTCGTCGTTCGGCCTCCCGCCGATCGCGGTCGAGACGCCCGAGGGCAAGCGCGAGTACGTCGAGCGTCAGCGCGACTTCGCCGCGCGCGGCGGGGTGCTCCGCGCACGCATGGTCGCCGAGATCGAGCTGCTCCGGAGCCTCGACTAGCCCAGCTGGATCCACACCGTCTTCTCGCGCGTCCACTGGTGGAACGCGGCGAGCGACTTCTCGGCACCCCCGAAGCCCGACTGCCGCCATCCGCCGAAGGGGACGGTCAGGTCGCCCTCGCTGTACGCCCCCACGGACACGATGCCGGCCTGGACCCCGCGCGCCACCGCCATCGCCTCGTCCACGTCCTTGGTCCAGACCGATGCGGCGAGGCCGTAGTCGACGTCGTTCGCCATCGCGATCGCCTCCTCGCGGGTGCGGAACGTCTGCACGGTGGTGACGGGACCGAAGATCTCGGTGCGCAGGATCGGATCGTCGGGCGCGACGCCCGCGAGGATGGTCGGCGCGATGTAGCGGCCGCCCTCGGCGACCGCGACCTCGCCGCCGCCCGCCACCGCGACGGCGCCTCGCGCGACGGATGCATCGATCGCGCCGACGATGCGCTCGGCGGCGGCCGCGGAGATGACGGGCCCGACCTGGGTCGCGGGGTCCTCGGGCCGCCCCACCACGAGGCTGCGTGCCGCGGCGGCGAGCCGCGCCACCACCTCGTCCCGGATGGACTCGTGGAGGAGGATCCGCGAGCCCGCGGTGCAGTTCTGGCCCGAGGTGAGGAACGCGGCCTCGACGATCCCGTCGACGAGCGCATCGCCGAAGGCGAGCGCGTCCGCCATGACGACGTGCGGGCTCTTCCCGCCCATCTCGAGGCTCACCCGCTTGAGGTTCGACCGCGCCGCGGCCTCGAGGATCGATCGGCCCGTCGCGGTCGAGCCGGTGAACGACAGCGCGCCGATGCGCGGATCCGCCGCGAGCGCGGCACCCGTGGTCGGACCGTCGCCCGTGAGCACCCTCAGCACCCCTGCCGGGATGCCGGCCTCGATCGCGAGCGCCTCGACGTGCAGGGCGGAGCGAGGCGTCGTGTCGGCGGGCTTCAGGATCAGGCAGTTGCCGGCCGCGAGCGCCGGCCCGATCTTCCACGCCGCCATCGCGATCGGGTAGTTCCACGGGAGGATCGCCGCCACGACGCCGAAGGGCTCGCGCTCGGTGAAGGCGAGCACGTCCGGCGGCGTCGCGGGGACGGCGCCGGCGACCTTGTCGGCCGCCTCCGCGAACCAGCGGATCGACTCGACCGCGCCGGGGACGTCGTTCGCGAGGCACTCCGCGATGGGCTTGCCCGCGTCCTCCATGTCGAGGCGGGCGAGCACGTCGGCGTCGCGCTCCATGAGATCCGCGAGCCGCAGCAGCACCGCCGCACGCTCGCGCGGGGCCAGGCCCGACCAGACCCCCGACGCGAACGCCTGCTGCGCGTGCGCGGTGTGGCTCGCGACCTCGGCCGCGCTGGTGAGAGGAACGGTGGCGAGGCGCCGGCCGTCGGCCGGACTGACGATGTCGAGGCTCACCCCCGCAATCTATCGCCCCTGCTAGCGACTCGGGGAGCGCTACCGCGCGGCCGCCGCGCCGCGATTCGCGAGCTCGTCGGCCTTCTCGTTGCCCGGGTCGCCCGCGTGGCCCTTCACCCACACCCAGGTGATGTCGTGGCGGCCCAGCTGCTCGTCGAGCGCCTGCCACAGCTCGACGTTCTTCACCGGCTTCTTGTCCGCGGTCTTCCAGCCGTTGCGCTTCCAGCCCTTCATCCAGGTCTGGGCGCCGTTCTTCACGTACTGCGAGTCGACGTGGAGCGTCACCTTGCACGGGCGGTTGAGCGCCTTGAGCCCCTCGATCACCGCGGTGAGCTCCATGCGGTTGTTCGTCGTGACCTTCTCACCGCCGAAGAGCTCGCGCTCGTGCCCGCCGGCCTTCATCCACACGCCCCAGCCGCCCAACCCGGGGTTGCCCTTGCAGGCGCCGTCGGTCCACATCTGCACGTCGGTCAGGGTCTCGCTCACCCGGAAACCGTACCCGGGCGCAGGGCGCGCGGTCGCCAACCGCCGCATCGTCCACAATGAACCCATGTCCCGCAAGCACGCCGCCGGAGGCGCGACGCCCGCCGTCCACGCGCTGATCGAGGCCGGCGTCGACCACACCCTCCACCCGTACGAGCACGATCCCGCCTCGGAGCTGAGCTACGGGCTCGAGGCCGCGGCGGCGCTGGGGGTCGACGCGGACCAGGTGTTCAAGACGCTCTGCGCGTACGTCGACGGGCAGCTGGCCGTCGGCATCGTGCCGGTGAGCGGCATGCTCGACCTCAAGTCGCTCGCGCACGCGCTCGGCGGCAAGAAGGCGGAGATGGCGCCCCCCGCCGACGCGGAACGGGCCACGGGCTACGTGGTCGGCGGCATCTCACCCATCGGTCAGCGCAAGGTGCTGCCGACCGCCGTCGACGAGACGGTCGAGCTGTGGGACACCGTGTACGTGTCGGGCGGGAGGCGCGGCCTCGACATCGGCCTGGCCCCGGCCGACCTCATCGCCGTCACCCACGCGGTGACGGCCCCGATCGCGAAGGACTCCTGATGAGCCTCTCCCCCGCTCCCGCCGGCTGGGACCACGCCGCCGCGCTCGAGGAGGTCAAGGCGCGCGTCCACATCGCCGAGGCCTCGTGGGGCCGCGCCGGATCGGGCGCGCGCGTCATGGTCGCCACCAAGACGTGGGACGCCGATGCGGCGGTGGCGGTGGTGCGCGCCGGCGGCACGCTCGTGGGCGAGTCGCGCATGCAGGAGCTCGAGGCCAAGGGCGACGCGCTCCGCGCGGCGGGCGCCAGGATCCACGTCATCGGGCAGCTGCAGCGCAACAAGGCCGCGGTCGCGGTGCGGTACGCGGACTGCGTGCAGACCGTCGACTCGGCACGGCTCGCCGAACGCCTCTCGCGGCTGTGCCTCGAGGCCGAGCGCGAGCTCGACGTGATGATCCAGGTCAACGTCTCCGGCGAGGAGTCGAAGGCCGGCGTGCACCCTGACGAGGCCCTCGCGATCGCGTCGGCGGTCCAGGCGCTGCCCGCCCTCACCGTGATCGGCTTCATGA
This sequence comes from Demequina iriomotensis, assembly GCF_000971395.1. Lineage (GTDB taxonomy): Bacteria > Actinomycetota > Actinomycetes > Actinomycetales > Demequinaceae > Demequina > Demequina iriomotensis. The sequence continues at coordinate 181,296 of NZ_BBME01000016.1, forward strand.
CCATCGGTCTCAACTCGCCGGATGAGGCCGCCGTGCGCGAGGGCTACGCGCGCCTGCGCGAGCTGCGCGACCGGGCGCTCATCCGCTCGGAGCAGGGCGCCATGGACCTGTCGAGCGCGTGGGAGCTGTCGATGGGCATGTCCCAGGACCTCGAGTGGGCGGTTGCCGAGGGCGCGACGATGGTGCGCGTCGGCACGGCGGTCATGGGTCCACGGCCCGCGGCCTGAGCCACGGCGCGGCCCCGTCCGCTCGCGCCTCCGCGCGCGCGGTGTGAGACTGTCGGGGACGATGCAGGCGAGGGGGCCGCTTCCGAGGAGGACGCATGCCGCAGTACCACCTGGCCATGTACTACGACCAGGAGTCGGACGCCGTGCCGGACGACCTCCCGCAGATCATGGCCGAGCTCGAGGCCCTCAACGCCGAGATGCGCGACGCGGGTGCCTGGGTGATGGCAGCGGGCTTCGATCCCGCGCCTGAGGCGCGCGTGGTGCGCGCGGACCCTCACGGCGCCGAGACCACGGTGGGCGCGTACCTGCCCTCGCAGGAGCAGCAGGGCGGGTTCTGGCTCATCGAGGCGCACTCGATGGGCGACGCGATCGTGTGGGCGGAGCGCGCGAGCAGGGTCCTGCGCCTCGCGGTCGAGGTGCGTGCGGTGCGCACGTGAGCCGCACCCGCGCGGCGCGGTGAGAAGTTAGGCAAGGTTTCACTCCCTGGCGCGCGCGCGTCGCGGTTCCTACCCTGGACGCGTGACCGACGCGCCTGCCCATGCCACCTCATCGTTCCCCGATGAGGAGGCCGTCTCCGGGCGTCTCAACGCGCTGCGGGCCGGAGTCCTGGGCGCGAACGACGGCATCGTGTCGGTGGCGGCGCTGCTGGTCGGCGTGGTCGCCGCGACGGACGATGCGACCGTCATCCTCACCACGGCGGTCGCGGGCATCGCCGCCGGCGCCCTCTCGATGGGCGTCGGCGAGTACGTGTCGGTATCGAGCCAGCGGGACGCGGAGAAGGCGCAGCTCGAGCGTGAGGAGCGGTGGCACGAGTACCGCCCCGACTGGGAGCTCGACCAGCTCGCGCGCCTCCACATGGAGACCGGGATGTCCGAGGCCACCGCGCGCCAGGCGGCGATCGAGCAGACCGCGCACGATCCGCTGGCGGCGCATGCGCGCGCGCACCTGGGCATCGATCCCGAGGAGCTGGTCAACCCGTGGCACGCGGCCTACGCGTCGCTCACCGCCTTCACGCTCGGCGGCATCTTCCCGCTGCTCAGCGCGGTGCTCGCGCCCGATGCCCTGAAGATCCCGCTCACGTTCGCCGTCGTCATCGTGGCGCTCGCGATCTCGGGGACGGTGTCGGCGCGGCTCGGGCACGCACCCCGGCTGCGTGCCATCCTCCGCAACGTGCTCGGAGGCTCGCTCGCGATGGCGATCACCTACGGGATCGGCACGTTCGCGGGCGTGCACCTCTAGAGGAGGGGCTCCCGGCACGTCGCCAGATCCTGACGCGCCTACGGCACGAGCTTGAGCCACTCCTCGGTCGCGAACTTCGACTCGACGCGCTCCTGCGCGAGCGCGATCTCCGCCTCGGTCACGCCGCCCGGCCGCGTCGCGTAGCGCCCGCGGAAGTGGTCGAGGAACGAGTCGATGACGTCCGCGCGCTCCATGCCCGTCTGGCTGCGCAGCGGGTCGACGCGCTTGTTGGCGCTCTTGGTGCCCTTGTCGGAGAGCTTCTCGCGGCCGATGCGGAGCACCTCGAGCATCGCGTCGGCGTCGATGTCGTACGCCATCGTCACGTGGTGCAGCACGGCGCCCGCGGCGTAGCGCTTCTGCGCGGCGCCGGCGATCTTCCCGGCCGGCGAGGCGATGTCGTTGATGGGCACGTACGTGGCCTCGATGCCGAGGTCGCGCAGCGCGCCCAGCACCCAGTCGTCGAGGAACGCGTACGACTGCTCGAAGCTCAGCCCCTCGACCAGGGACGTCGGCACGTGCAGCGAGTAGGTGATGGTGTTGCCCGGCTGGACGAACATCGCGCCGCCGCCGGAGACGCGGCGGACCACGGTCATGCCGTGCTTGGCCGCGCCCTCGTCGTCGATCTCGTTGCGCCACGACTGGAACGAGCCGATGATCACGGCGTTGCTGCCCCACTCCCACACACGCAGCGTGGGTCCGCGACGGCCTGCCGCGACCTCCTCCGAGAGGACCTCATCGAGCGACATCTGCATGTAGGGGTCGCGCGGGACGTCGTGGATCACGTCGAACGTGTGGTCGTGCCAGCTGGTCGCGTGACCGAGCGCGCGCCGCACCGCGATGCCGACCGCCTCAGGCGAGAAGCCGATGAAGGTCGCGTCGCCGGCGGCCCGCTGCACCGCGGCCGCGATCTGGGCGACCGTCGCGGTGGCCGCGAGACCGCTCAGGGCGCGTGAGATGTCGAGGATCGCCTCGGCCGGTTCGAGGAAGAAGTCCCCCGCGATGACCGCCGCCGCGATCGCATCGTCCTCGACCTCGACGTCCGCGACCACGAGCTTGCCGCCAGGAACCTTGTACTCACCATGCATGCGGACCATTCTCCCCCGCTCCGCTCGACCGTCCCGACCACGGGGGGACGATGCGGCCTACGGGTTGGGCGTCACGCCCGCCTTGAGCAGCCCGTAGAAGAGCGAGTCGGTGAGCGCCTCCCACGAGGCCTCGACCATGTTGGGCCCGACGCCGACGGTCCGCCACTGGTTCCCCGTCTCGGTGTCCACGGTGGTGATGAGCACACGCGTCACCGCATCGGTGCCGTGGGCGGCGTCCATGATCCGCACCTTGAAGTCGGTGAGGTCGAAGCGGCCGATCTCGGGGTAGGCCCCGGCCAACGCGCTCCGCAGCGCGTGGTCGAGAGCGTTGACCGGGCCGTTGCCCTCGCCCACCGTGACGAACCGCTGGCCGCCGCCCGCGCGGAGCTTGATGACCGCCTCGGCGTCGGCGTCGCGCGGGTTGCCCGGCGCCGAGGACACGCGCACCCGCCACGTCTCCGTCTCCCAGTACTTGGGGGCATCGCCGAGCTCCCACCGCAGCAGGAGCTCGAACGAGGCGTCCGCGGCGTCGAAGGTGTACCCCTGCGCCTCGGCGTTCTTCACCCGGTCCGTCACCCGGCCCAGCAGCTCGGGCTGGCCCTCGAGGTCGAAGCCCATCTCCTTGCCCTTGAGCTCGATCGACGCGCGGCCCGCCATCTCGGAGACGAGCATGCGCATGTCGTTGCCCACGTACGACGGCTCGGTGTGCTGGTACAGGTCCGGGTCGACCTTGATCGCCGACGCGTGCAGACCCGCCTTGTGCGCGAACGCCGACGCGCCCACGTAGGGCTGGCGGGCGAACGGCGCGATGTTGGTGATCTCCGAGATGGCGTGAGCGATGCGCGTCGACTCCTGCAGCCCATCGCCGCGGAGCGCGACCACGCCACGCTTGAGCTCGAGGTTCGCGGCGACCGCGATGAGGTCGGCGTTGCCCGTGCGCTCGCCGTACCCGTTGACGCAACCCTGCACGTGCGTCACGCCCGCCGCCACCGCGGCCATGGAGTTGGCGACCGCGCAGCCCGAGTCGTTGTGCGCGTGCATGCCCAGCTGAGCGGCGGTCCGCGCCCGCACCTCCGTGACGATCCGCGTGACGTCATCGGGCAGCATGCCACCGTTCGTGTCACACAGGACCAGGGACGATGCGCCGCCGGCCTCGCCCGCGAGCAGCGCCTTGAGCGAGTACGCGGGATCGAAGCGGTAGCCGTCGAAGAAGTGCTCGGCATCGAGGACCACGCGCCGACCCTCGCCCACGAGGAACGCCACGGTCTCCTCGATCATCGCGAGGTTCTCGTCGCCCGAGACGCGCAGCGCGCGCTCGGCGTGGCGGATGTCGGACTTGGCCACGAGCGTGATGATGGGCGCCTCGGAGTCCAGCAGGGCCCGCACCTGCGGGTCGGAGGCCGCGGTGGTCCCCGCGCGGCGGGTCATGCCGAAGGCCGCGAACTGCGCGTGGCGGAACGACAGCTCCTTGTTCACCAGCGCGAAGAACTCGGTGTCCTTCGGGACCGCGCCCGGCCATCCGCCCTCGATGACCCCCACGCCGAGCTCGTCGAGCAGCGGGGCGATCGCCATCTTGTCCGCGACGGACAGGTTCATGCCCTCCTGCTGCGCGCCGTCGCGCAGGGTGGTGTCGTAGACCTCGACCGTGAGATCCGTCATCGTCGTCAGCTCCTTGAATCCAGCGTGGCCCGCGTCCCAACAAAAAAGCCTCCCAGGGGTGCGGGAGGCTGCGCGTCGGGGCTCGGCCCGACGCGCTACAGAATGATGATCGCGGTACGCATCGGGGCCATTGTGGCATACCCGGCGGACGATGCGGCGGAGGCCTCGACGCAACCTCCCAGCAAACCTGGAGGCACGGGCGCAAGACTGGCCCTGGATCGGCCCCGCCGACCTCACCGTCCCCCGAGAAAGGCCTCGTCGCATGTCCCGTATCCCCGCACCCGTCGACACCCCGCATGGCCCGGCCTACGAGGGACGCCTGCTCGCGCGCCCGGACGAGGAGGTGGTCGACCAGGGCATCTCGTTCGATCTGCGGACCCTGATGAGCCGCCGCGGCGTGGTCGGGCTCTTCGGCCTCGGCGCGGGCGCCGCGGCGCTCGCCGCTTGCACGCCCGGAACGAGCGACGGCGCCGCCTCCAGCGCATCGTCCACGGGTTCCCTCATCGAGATCCCCGACGAGACCGCCGGCCCCTACCCCGCCGACGGCTCCAACGGCCCGGACGTGCTGGAGGAGTCCGGCATCGTGCGGCGCGACATCCGCAGCTCCGTGGGCGGCGGCGATCCCGTCCCGGGCGTGCCGCTGGACTTCACCTTCACCGTGCTCGACATGGCCAACGGCGGCGCTCCGCTCGTGGGAGCGGCGGTGTACGCGTGGCATTGCAGCGCCGCGGGGCTGTACTCGATGTACTCCGACGGCGTGACCGAGGAGACGTGGCTGCGTGGCGTCCAGGTGACCGATGAGAACGGCGAGGTGACCTTCACGTCCGTGATGCCCGGCTGCTACACGGGCCGCTGGACCCACATCCACTTCGAGGTCTACCCGAGCGTCGACGACATCGAGGACTCGACCAAGGCGATCGCCACCTCGCAGATGGCGTTCCCGCAGAACGTCCTCGATCCCGTGTACGGGCTCTCCGACTACGACGGCTCCGCGGCGAACCTCGCGCAGCTCTCGTTGGCGACCGACAACGTCTTCGGGGACGACGGCGGCGTCCACCAGATCGGCGCGTTCAAGGGCTCGGCCGCTGATGGCTTCACCGCGACGCTCACGGTGCCCATCGACACCGCGACCGCCCCCACGGCGGGGTCGATGGGCGGCGGCGGCCGTCCCGCGGGCGGACCCGGCGGCGAGCCGCCGAGCGCGCCCGCCTCCTGACATGACAAGGGACGATGCGGCACCCTCCGGTGCCGCATCGTCCCTGCGTTCTTCACTTGTCCGGGACCGGCGCGACGTCGCCTCTCGGCGAGATCGGCCCGTCCCGCGGTGGATCAGGCGATGATGAAGGGCCTGATGCCTCCCGACTCGAGGGTGTGGCGTGCCCGCTGATCCCTCGGGTCGTGCTCGAGCTCACGCTCGTGGAGGTCGTGGCGCTGGCGGCGGTGCTCGGCACGCGCTCGGTGCCGCGCCTCGGCCGCTGCGTCGCGGTGGCGGCGCAGGCGGTCCATGAGGTGGCGGTGAGGCGCGTCGTCCCCGACGCCCAGCTCGTATCCGCGGTGTGCGGTGGCGGTCATGACGGGTCCCTCCCAGGACTGTCGAAGGTTCTGACTTTCGCGCGGGCTCACAGGAGTCGCGCGTGAAGCGGCATCTGGAACGAGTCGCCCAGGTTGCGCATGATCACGTCCGCGGCCGGCATGCGGCTCGCGCGGCGCCAGGCGCGGCGCTCGTGGCGACGGCTGCGGCCGGCCGCGAAGCGGTCGGCGACCTCGCGAAGCGAGTCGCGCACGCCGTGTCGAAGATCGGTGACGTCCGGGACGCCATGGGCGGTAGGTGCGACCGACATGATGAATCTCTCCTTGTTCTCCGTCGGTGGTGAAGCTCTGGTCAGGCCACGAGCCGGAAGGCTCCGCGGCCCGCGGTGGCGGACTCGAGGTCCGCGGCGGCATCGGCGACCCGCCCCATGAGCGCGGACCGTGCCACGGCCCACGCCCGGAGCCGGGCGATCTCGGTGCCGGCCCGATCGACGAGCGCGGCGGCGGCGCCGGGTGCGAAGCCCTTGACCGCCTCGGCGAGCTCCTCGAGCTCGGCCTGGTGCGCGATGGTCCCGTCCTCGGCGAGCCGGTAGCCGAGGTCTGAGGTGATCGAGATGGACATGACACCCTCCTTTCACTGCGCTACATGCGGTGTCGAGTTCAGAGTGCGCCGCGGGCGTGTGAAGGGTCGTGTGACGTAGGCCACATGAGGGAAATACCCCAGAAATAGGGGCACTTCCAGGGATCTCGCCGGTGCGCGGGCGTCAGGCGGGCTGGGCGACCTTGCCCCGAAGCTGCTCGAGCACCTGCTCGGCACGCTGGAGGAGCAGGGGCATGTCGCCGCGCGCGGAGATTTGCAGCGCGATCTCGGCGTGGGTGCGCGCGCGATCGCCGTCGCCGTGCCGGAGGGCGACCTCGGCGTCCGTCACCTGCACCTCGGCCTCGAGCCACTTGTACGAGTCGTTGATCCGGCGGCACGCGGTGCCCGCGTGCTCGAGCCACGGCATCGCCGCGTCGACGTCCCCCTCGGCGACGTAGGTGAGGCCCATGACCTTGGCCGTCACGCCCTCCCAGCAAGGGTCCTCGAGCTGGCGCGCGAGCGCATACGAGGACTCGAGATCGGCGCGCACCGCGCTCGGCTCCTCACCCTTGGCCAGGCGCACGTGAGCGTGCCAGGCCTCGGGCCACGGGCGGATCGCGGTCCAGCGCTCGCTCTGCGCCTGCCGCTGCGCCTCCTTGGCCCACCGCTCGGCGGCCGCGAGCCAGCCGGACAGGTACGCCGCTCGGGCGGCGTGGGCCATCGCCCAGATGCCGCGCTTGACGCTGCCGGTCTCGCGGCACAGGTCGATCGCCTCATCGAAGCGTTCGAGCGACGAGTCGAGACGTCCCCAGTCGGACAGGTGGACCGCGTCGTATGCGGCGACCGCGGCCCGCACGCGCGGATAGGGCGCGGCGACGTCCCAGGCGAGCGCGAGCCCCTCCACGGCGCACTCCCGGCGTGCCGCCAGGACGTCCACATACGCGAGCTCCGTGAGGGCCTTCGCCGCGATCTCCTGCTCTCCTGCCGCAGTCGCCTCGGCGCGGGCGGCATCGAGCACGATGGCGCCCTCGTCGTCATAGCCGCGCGCGGCATGCACCAGCGCGCTGCCGAGCTCGAAGAGGCACGTCGCCGCGAGACGTCCCTCGCCCGCCCCCTCCGCCGCAGCCACGGCTCCGCGCAGGGTCGCGATGCCGCTGCCGGCGGCACCCGCACCGACGGCCGCGCGCCCGGCGGTGAGGAGCGACTCGGCCGTGGCGATCGACGACACCCCCGCCGTGCTCGGCGTCACCGGCGGGCGGGCGGCCGCGCTGAGCGCCGCACTCGGAGGAACGCCGAGCTCCCGCAGGAACGCCGCCTCGGTGGCGGCCACGTGACGATGCGCGGAGAGCCTGTCCCCCGCCGCCACGAACGCCTTCACGAGCAGCACGTGAGGGCCCTCCTCGAGCGGAGCCGTGTCGACCATCGCCGAGGCGAGGGTGAGGGCCCGCGCGTGATCATGCGCCGACATCGCGCGCAGCGCCTCCTTGCGCAGCGCTCCGATCACGTCTCCGGCGACACGCTGGCGCTCAACCAGGAGCCAGGTGTCGAACGCGGGCGAGGCCTGCACCTCGATGCCCTCGAGCAGCTCTCCGCGCGGCACAGGATCGAGCAGGTGCCCGGACGCCACCTGTGCGACGTCAACCTCCGTGCCGGCATCCAGCCCGGCGATCACCGGGTTGCCGAGCAGCGCCTCCGGCATCCCGAGCCGCCGGCGCAGCTCGGCGAGAGACCACCGCAGCGCCCCCATCGGATCATCCGCCTCGGAGAAGAGCTCGTTGACCAGCTGCTGGCGGGACAACGGGTCCTGCGAGCGGAGGATCCGCGCGAGCAGGGCCCAGCACTTGGCCCCCCGCGGGCCCGGGAGGGTCAGGCCGTCACGCACCAGCCGAGGTTGGCCGATCAACCGAATCGAGAGCATGGATCCCCTTGATCCCTTTGCGCACGTACGGCACCCAGGGTACGTCCGGAATGTCGGGATCGAAAGGGCGCTCTCGGGAGACCCACCCGGATACGACGAAAGCCCCCCACGGGTGTGGGGGGCTTTCGTGAATGG
>NZ_BBME01000015.1 GCF_000971395.1 Demequina iriomotensis
CCGGAAGTGTCCGCGGGAGGGTTACGCGGAGGCGGAGCGGCGGCGCGCGAGGATTGAGTCGAGCGACCCGGTCTCGGGCGCCTGGGCGCGAGCGTCCTCGCGGTACGAGGCTGCGGCGATGTCGCCGTCCTCGAGGGGACGGGCCTGCGCCTGGCGCACCTCCGCCTTGAGCGTGTAGCTGGGGGCCGGGAGCTCGCGCGGGCTCCACGCGGCGGACTCCTCGACCGCAGGCGCCTCGACCACGGGGCGCTCGACCACGGGCACGGGCACCGACAGCGGCGCGATGTCCGCGGACGTGACCACCTTGATGGCCTGCGTGGCCACGTCGGAGGGCTGCGAGTCGAGGCCGGCGGCGCGCTCGCGCGTGACCTTGCGCAGCGCCTGCGTGGCGGTCGCGGCCGCACCGACCTCGCGCGCGACCAGGGCGAGTCGCGCGTCGACGCGACGCTGAGCGGCGGCGGCGCGGGCGCCCAAGACGACCACGCCGGCGAACAGCGCGGTCATGATCGCGCCGACGACGGCGGGCACGGCGGTGAACGGCACGAGCACCCACGACGTGGCCGCGAGAGCGCCCGCGCCGAGCGCGACACGGGCGCGGCGACGCGCGCGGGCCTTGCGCTCGGCGAGGGCCGAGGCGCGGTCGGTGCGCATCGCGATGAGCTGACGCTGGGCGGAGGTCGCGGCCTTGTCGATCGGGCCGGCGGGCCGCGACATCGAGTCCGCCCCGAGGCTCGCGATGGAGGCGCGGACGGCACCGGTGACCAGCAGGGGGACCTCGGCCGCGTCGGAGGACGCGCGGGACACGGCCCGCTTGACGCGCTCGGCGGTGGTCTTCACCACCCGCATCTCGGCGGAGTAGCGGTCCTCGGTCCGCACGAGCGCGTAGTCCCCGCGCTCGCGGATCCGCTGGGGGATGACATAGGCGAGCACCATACCCAGGGCGATGATCGCGAGCAGTCCAGCGGGAGGCATGGCACGACGGTACGGCCGCCGGGGCCGCGACACGCGGAGGGCGCGCGGCGTGTCAGCCGTCGACGTCCCAATATCGACCGATGCGCGGCTCGTCTTGAGTCCTGGCGAAGATCACGTGGTCCCGCCAGCCGCCGTCGATGTAGAGGTACGAGCGCCTCAGCCCCTCCTCGGTGAAGCCCAGCTTCTCCGCGACGCGGCGGCTCGCGCCGTTCTCCGGGCGGATCGCGATCTCGAGACGATGCAGTCCCACCCCGAACGCATACGTCGCCGCGAGCGCGGCGCCGCGCGTGACGATGCCGCGACCGGCGTGGTGCTGGTCGATCCAGTAGCCGAGGGACGCCGAGCGCTGCGCGCCCCACTGGATGCCCGCCACCGCGACCCGGCCCACGAGCGCGCCGTCGACCACGAGGGCGAAGGGCAGCGCCGTGAGCTCGCGGCGCTGGCGCCGCTCGAGGCGGGTGAACGCGCGGAACGACATGTCCGAGGCGCGCCCCTCGGGTGGCAGCGTCGCCTCCCAGGGCCGCAGCCAGTCGCGGTTGCGGGCGCGGAGGTCCATCCACTCCGCCTCGTCGCGCGGGCGCAGCGCGCGCAGCAGCACCCCGTCGCTCGCGAGCTCGGGGTCGCGCGGCATCAGTCGTCCCACACGCTGCAGCGCATGACGTCGCCCGCCCGGACCTCGGTGGTGGCGGCCTCGACCCACGCGATCCCGTCCGCGTCGCCGAGCGCCGCGAGCGTGACGTCGCCCGGCTCGCAGGCCGGCGTGGCCGTCACGGTCCCCTCGCGGTCGATGCCGAGGCACACGGGCACGGCTTGCGTCACGCCGGCGGGCGACGACCAGCCGCGGTCGAGGCGCGCCCGCACCCCCGGACGCACCGCCTCGGTGAAGCCGCACATCCGGCGCAGCGCGGGCCGCACGTACGCCTCGAAGGCGAGCGCGGCCGCGACCGGCGAGCCGGGCAGCGCGATGGTGGGCACCTGACGGGCCCCGTCCTCGCCCAGCATCGCGAACGCGTGGTGCGGGCCGGGCGCGAACGCGAGCGCGACATCATCCACCGTGCCCAGGCTGCGCAGCACGTCCACGACCGTGTCGGATTGGCCGCCGCTCAGCCCGCCCGTGACGATGAGGAGGTCGGCGCGCACCAGCTGATCCTCGAGCGCGGTGCGCAGCGTGCGAGCATCGTCCGCCACGGGTCCCACGCGGAAGGCCTGCGCTCCCGCGTTGCGCGCCGCGACGGCCACGAGGTGGGCCGTCGCCTCCGGCACGCCCGGACGCCCGGACCCGGCGTCGACGAGCTCGCCGCCGGTGGCGAGCACCACCACGCGAGGCACGGGACGCACCGTGAGGCGCGCGTGCCCGAGCGAGGCGGCGAGCGCGAGCTCGCGGCCGCCCAGGCGCCGTCCCGCGGGCACGAGCAGGCGGCCGGACTCGGCGTCGGCGCCCGCGCGCCGGATGCCCGTGCCGGAGGCGACCGTGCCGGAGATCGCCACGCGCGCGATGCCGCCGTCGGTCGCGGCGAGCGGCACCACCGCATCGGCGCCCACCGGCATCGCCATGCCCGAGGCGAGCCTCGCCGCGGTGCCGGGCAGGTGCCGGCGGGGACCGCGGTCGGCGAAGGAGACCTCGTGCGCCACGGGGAGGCTCGGAGCGAGCGGCACGTCCGCGGCGCGCACCGCGTAGCCGTCCCACGAGGCGACATCATGCGTGGGGACGGCGGCGGTCGCGATGAGCGGCTCGACCAGCGTGGCCCCCGCGGCATCGCCCACCAGGACCGTTAGCGGCGGGATCGGGGCGAGCGCCCGGGTGAGCGCGTCACGGTGCTGGTCGAGGGTGCGGGAGAGCAGCTCTCCTCCTGGACGATGCATGTGCGAAGCCTAAGGACATGCCCGAGGGTGGAACAAAGATTTACCGAACTTTGGCACAATGGATCCCATGACGCCGATGTCCGACAGCTCTGTGCGCGCACTCGAACCGGACGAGGCGAAGGCGCACCTCAGGGCAGAGATCCGACGTGAGAGGCTCCAGCGGAGCGAGCGGCGGCGCCACGAGGCGGCCGCCGCTCTTCGCGACCATGTGCTCGCGCTGACCTCGATCCAGCAGGCGCGCTGCGTCTCTGTCTACGCCTCCCGTCCTCACGAACCCGGCACGGGGCCGCTCATCGAGGCGCTCCACCGACGCGGCGTGCGCGTCCTCGTCCCGCTGCTCGGCGACGGCCTCCAGCGCGGATGGGGCGTCTACCGCGGCGTCGAGGACCTGGTCGAGCGCGCGCCGGGCCGGCCGCCGGAGCCGAGCGGCGACTTCCTCCCCTCCGAGACCCTGGCCGAGGCGGACGTCATCGTGGTGCCCGCGCTCGCCGTCGACACGACCGGCACGCGCCTGGGCCAGGGAGGCGGCTGGTACGACCGCGCGCTCATGGAGGCCCGCCCCAGCACGCCGGTGATCGCGCTCACCTTCGCGAACGAGGTTCGCGACGGCGTGAGCGACCCCCTGCCGCGCGAACGCCACGACCTGGGCGTCGACATGGTGATCACCCCCGAGGGGGCACACGCGCTGCCCGCGTAGAATGGCCCGCATGCCTACGTACTCCTACGCGTGCACCGCGTGCGACCACGCGTTCGATGCGGTCCAGTCCATCCACGACGCCGCCCTCACCGAGTGCCCCGAGTGCACCGCGCCCGTGCGCAAGCGCTTCGGCGCCGTCGGCGTGACCTTCAAGGGCTCGGGCTTCTACCGCACCGACTCCCGCTCGGAGTCGAAGGCCTCGTCCAGCGCCTCCTGACGCGGCTCACCCGCGCCGGAGCGCGCTCACCAGTGCGGCGGCTTCTCGCGCCTGATCTCGTCGTCGCGGCTCGAGCCGCCGTGCGACCCGCCCCAGCCCTCGTCGAGGTCCTCGCTCGCCCGCGTCGGGATGAGCGGGCGTCCCGCCGCGCGTGACGCCGGGCGGATGACCGGGGTGGACGATGCAGGGGTCGCCTCGGGCGCCTGGGGCTCGGCGTCGTCGGCCTCCGGCTCCTCCACCTGCTCCTCGGCCGCGTCGGCCTCCGGCTCGATCTCCGGCTCGTCGAAGGCGTCCTCGGGGATCGTGGGGTCCGTCATCTCCTCATCCTGCGCCTCGACGTCGAGCGCGTCGAGGTCGAGCTCCTGCTGGACCGCCAGCGCGCGGGTCTCGACCTTGTCGGCGAGGATCTGCTCGGCGAGCATCACCGAGATCCCGAGCGTCACGTCGGGGGCCTCGACCGGCGGGGACTCCGCCTCGGGCTCGTCCTCGGCCGTCGCATCGTCCTCGAGCACCTCCGAGACCGCGTCGAGGTCGAAGACCTCTTCGTGCGGCACGCGGATCGCCGACGTCTCGACGCCGAGGTCGAGCGAGGGCTGCTCCCACACGAGCGGCGCGCGCTGGCTCTCCACGGCGTCGACGATGGCGGCGACCGCCGCCTCGGGGTCCATGAACACGTCGAGCGTCCACAGCGACACGACCACCCAGCCGAGCGCCTCGAGGCTCGCGAACTGGTGACGCATGCGGTCGCGGACGCTCGCGCCGCCCAGCCGCGCCGCCTCGTCGGTCACCACCGCGACGCTGTAGCCGCGATCGTGACGCCCGCCGACCACGAGCGGGATCGCGTCGGCGCCCGCGCCGTAGCGCACGTGGACGGCATAGCCCTGGGCGCGCAGCCGGCCGGCGATGTCGGCGAGCAGCCAGTCGCCCGGCGCCGGCTCGGGCCGCTCGGCCGGGACGGGCTCGCCGTCCGAGGCGACCAGGAGGTCGCGGAGCCCGTCGACGCCCTCGGTGTCGGAGCCCTCGGCGACGGCCGCCAGATCGTCCACGCCGAGCGCGGTCACCACGGTCACGCCCTCGTGCGTCGCGACCAGCGCCTGGGCGAGGGCGTGCGCGCCCGCCTCCTCGGACAGCACGCCGAGCCGCGCGGGCAGGGTGCCGTCGGCGTCCCGGGCGTAGCCGAGCGTGAGGATGACCTCGTCGACGTCGAGGCCGGCCGCGTTGCCGAGCGTCACCACGTCGACCGACTCCGCGAGACGTGCGCCCCGGTCCTCGAGGGCCTCGCGCAGGCGCGCGGCGTGAAGCTCGTTGCCCGCGACGACCGCGAGCGTGCGCCGGGGCATCGAGTGCACCACGCGGTCCGCGTGCTCGATGACGGCGGTCACCTCCGCGCGCGTGGACTCGACGGCACGCTCGCCGGCGACGGCGGTGCCGCGCGCGTCGAGCACGGTGACGGCGAGCGCATGCGGATGCCCGGCGGACGGCAGGGAGCTCAGCGCACGCCCGTACGCGAGCGTGCCGAGCACGCCCGTGACGCGCGGATCGCGCGGCTGCGGGATCGCGTGCAGGGGCAGGCGCGGGAGCAGGCGCGACAGTGCGGTGACGGCGCTGCGGGTGGCGGACTCGCCGTCGCCCACGACCACCACCTGGCGCGCGCGCGCCAGGGTGGGCACGGTCTCGGCGAGCGCGAGCGACTCGGCGCCGAACACGACGGCGAGGTCGACGCATCGTGACGGCGGGGCGAGCCGCGACACCTGCTCGGCGGTCGCGACGACCGCGGGCCGCAGCGCCGTCACCAGCGTCGGGTGGGCGCGCCACAGCTCGCGGTACGGCGCGTCGGCGCCCTCGACCAGGGTCGCGAAGAGGTCTCGCGCGGACTCCGGGTGGCGCGCGATCGCGAGGCGACGGCGCTCCGCGACGGCGCGCATGAGCGGCCCGACGCGCGAGTCCGCGAACTCGCGGTCGCACACGAGGAAGCGTTCGACCACGCGGCCCATCGCCCCCTCCTCGGTGAGGCGGGAGTCGGCCGAGACGATCGCATCGAAGGCGGACGCCCACCACGCGAACTCGAGGTCGCGGCGGACCTGCTCCGGTGCCGCCTCGCGCGCACGCAGCTCCGCGAGCAGCGGCGCGAGCCCCGCGTCCTCGAGGTTGCGCTCGACCGGGAGGGTCTCCGCGGCCTCGAGGGTGCCGGGCACGCCCTCGGCGAGATGCTCGAGGATCTCGCGCACGCGATCCCAGGGCTGGTCGAGCAGCTCGGGCTCGCCCGACACGGTCGCCACGGGCACCGCGATGCGCGACCACAGGCGCAGCACCTGGTCGATGCGGTCCGAGTAGAGGTCGAAGTCGTCCGGCACCACGGGCCAGCCGCCGGCCGAGCAGTGCGCGCGCCACCGCAAGGCCTGCGCGTGGGCCGCGACCAGGTGCTGGTGGAGGTCGTCCTTGCTGCGGCCCGGGCGCAGCAGCTCGACGGCGCGCCGGCGCAGCGCGCGACGGTCGCGGCGGGCGAGCTCGCCTGCCTGCGGGGTGCCGGGGGGTGCCGTCGCCGCCACCAGATCGTGCAGCGATCGGTGGAACACGGCGGGCGAGAAGATCTCGAGCGTGACGCGGAGGTCGGTGAACAGCCCCACCTGATCCGCCCAGGCGGCGATGGTCGGCGCCTCGTCCATGCCCGTCTCGTGGGCCGCGATCTGCGCCTCGGCGCGCATCTTAGGCAGGTGGCGCACCACGAGAGTCGCGAGCGCCTCGTCGAGCCGCGCCCCCTCCGCCGGGTCATCGGTGACCGCCGACCACCACGGCACGAGCGTGGTCGCGACCGGCTCCGGCTCGGGCTCGGGCGCCTCGGCGGCGCTCTCGGGTCGCAGCCGCTCGACCATGGCGTGCGCGACCGACGCGAAGCCATGCTCGGCCACCAGCGCGGCGGCCTCGGGCCCGAGCCGCAGCTGGGTCTGCGGCGCGGGAGCGGTGGAGATGAGCCGCACCACGGCCTGCACGGCGTCGTAGGCGCTCACGTCCCAGGGACGATGCGGGCGGTGGAGGGCGTCGATGCGCCCCTGGAGCTCGTGGCGGGCGGCGAGCAGCGCCTCGCCGGCGCCGCGCAGGGCCTCGTCGTCGACCTCGTCGATGCCCATCGTCATCGAGGTGAGGAGGCGGCGGCGCGCGGTCTCGTTCCACGAGCCGACGGCACCCGACACGTACGCATCCGCGGCGCCCACGCGGTCGAGCCGACGGGCCACGGTGCGGGCCGCCTGCTCGGTGCCGCCCACGGCCATCACGGCGCGGCCCGAGGCCGCCGCATCGGCCACGATCGCGGCCACGGTGCCCGCGGGATCGGATCCGGGCGGCGCCTGGAGGAACACCGAGCGGCCCGTCGCGATGAGGTCGAGCGCCGCGAAGCCCGCGTCGTCGAGGTCGCCGACGCCGCGCTCGGCGAACGGGTCGCGATCGCCCACCGGGAACGCCGGCAGCGGCTGCGCGAGCATGGCCTGAGCCTCGCGGTCGCCCGCGGTGGCGGCGAGCACGTCGGACGCGCCGATGACGGCGTCCATGTCGTCGAGGTCGTCGAGCAGGCGCTGCTCCGGGTCGTCGAACGCTCCCACGAAGAGACGGTCCACCACGTCGATGTCGGGGAAGAAGTCGCCCAGCGTGCGAACGTGCTGCCACAGCGGGCGCGGGTCGAACTCCACGCCCGGACCCGCGGCCGGGGTGACGGCGGGCAGGCCGGCCCCGGCGCCGCGCTCGCGCGCCTCGGCGACGAACACGGGGTTGACGGCGACCTGGTCGAGCATCGTGAGGAGCACGTCGCCCTGGCGGGCGGGCTCGAAGTGCAGGGGCCGCATCACGAGCGGCATCTCGCGGCGACGCCCGTCCTCCGTCCACGTGACGGTGCCTATCACCATCGCGGCGGTCCACACGCCCGTGGCCGCCTTGACGCGGTCCGCGTTCTCGCGGATGACGCGCACGCGGTGGAGCGCCTGGGCGTAGTGCTCGGGGTCGCGGATCAGCGAGGCGAGCGACGTGGCGCGGCCGGCGAACAGGGGGGCGAGGCCGCCCGGGTGCGATCCGCGCAGGTCGACGAGCGTGGTCTCGCTCGCCGCGAGATCGCGCAGGGGTGAGACGGACGCGAGCTGCTGGAGCTGCTCCCTCCATTCGCGCAGGGCGTCCGCGACGAGCGCGCGCCCGATGTAGTCGACCACCGTCCTACGGTAACGGTCAGGTCACGGCGGCTCAGCACACCACGCCGCCGTCGGAGCCCCGCCGCGGCGCGCGGGTCGCGGACCAAACGGACCTACCAGGAGCAACCGGGCGAGGGCCCCGTCGGCGCCCGGGAAAAAGGACAGTGCGCGCCGACTTGTGCAGCCGACACGCACTGTTGCGAGGATTGTGGGACCGCCCCGGCCTCCACGTCAAACCGGCGATGTGATCGTCACCATCGTCCCTTATCGGAGGCGCCTGAGCGCCTCGCGCAGCGGCGGCACCACCACTCCCCCGCGCGCCATCGCGGCGCGCGTGAGCCGCCGGTTGCGCAGGACCCCGCCGACCCCGATGACCCACGGGAGGAGCAGCGTCGCGAACGCGATGCGGTACTCCCCCAGCGTGTACTCCGTCGCCCCCGGCGGCGACGCGAGCTGGAGCGCGACGCCCACGAGCACGATGCCGAGGATGGTCGACACGAAGCCGCCGACGTTGACGAAGCCGGTCGCGGTGCCCATCGCGCGCTCCGGCCCGAACGTGCGCGCGTAGTCGAGGGCGATGAGCGACACCGGGCCTCCCGCGCCGATCACGGCCATGAGGATGGCCAGCTCCCACGTCGGGCGCGGGGTCGACGGCGCGAGGATCGCGACCCACGCCGCGAGCGTCGCGACGGCCGAGCCGAGCACCAGCCAGCTGCGCCGCAGCGGGTGCCGCGCGGTGAAGGCGCCCGCGAGCGGGCCCGCGGCCATCTTGGTGAGCGTGATCACCATGAGCAGCGCGCTCGCCTGCCCGAGGTCCAGCCCCTGCGTGGTGACGAAGAACGGCACGCCCCACAGCAGCGCGACCGTGTTCGCCGAGCACAGCGACAGGAAGTGCGTCCAGAAGCCCAGCCGCGTGCCGGCGGGGCGGGTGGCGTCGCGGATCGACTCGCGTAGGGACGATGCGCGGACGGACGGCGTCGCGGCCGTACCCGCGGCGACGGGCACGCGGATGCTGCGCGCGGCGAGCGCGGCCACCGCGAGCGTGGCGCCCGCGAGCACCCCGAACGTGGCGCTCCAGCCCAGGTCGCGCAGGAGCCACGCGACCGGGAGCGAGGTCGCGAGCTGACCGGCCTGACCCACCAGCCCGGTGGTCTGCACCAGCACTGGCACACGCCTGGCGGGGAACCACAGCGGGATGAGGCGGCACGCGGAGATGAAGATCGGCGCGTCGCCTGCCCCGATGAGCACGCGCGCGACGATCGCGAGCGGCAGGCTCGCGGTGAGCGCGAGCAGCGCCGTCCCGAGCGCCATGAGCAGGGCCCCGCCGATCATGAGGCGTCGCGCGCCCCAGCGGTCGAGCAGCGCGCCGGCGGGCAGCTGGAGCGCTGCGTACGCGGCCACCTGCGCGACCGCGAGCACCGACAGCCACGCCGCCTCGATCCCGAACCGGTCGAGCGCCGCCACGCCCGCCACCCCGAGCGCGGTGCGGTTGACGATCGCGACGAAGTAGAGCGCCATGCCCGCGGCGAGCACCAGCCACGCGGCACGGGGCGCGCGGGCGTGCTCGGTCACGGGTCCTCCTGGGTCGGTTCACGCTATGCGGCGTGACCCCGCGCCGCCTCGGACCTCGGACCCAGACCCTTCCCGTGACACTTGCAACGGATCTCACCGCGACACCCCGGCGTCCACGCCCGCGAGGGCCCCGCTCACCGGCGTGTCGCGCTCGATTCCGTTGTGACTGTCAGGAGGTTCGGCCACTGTCAGGGCGGGGTCACTGGCGGGCGGTGAGGGCCGCCTCCAGGCGGGGGTAGACGCGCAGGGCGTTGCCGGACAGGATCGCCTCCCGGTCCTCGGGCGCGAGCGCGGCGGCCTCGACGTAGCGCAGGGTGTCGTCGAAGTAGTGTCCGGTGGTGGGGTCGATGCCGCGCACGGCGCCGACCATCTCCGATCCGAACAGCACGTTCCTGTGGTCGATCACGGACAGCAGCAGGTCGATCCCGGGCTGGTGGTAGACGCACGTGTCGAAGAACACGTTGCCCATGAGGTGCGTGTCGAGCGACGGCTTGCCCAGCATGTCCGCGAGCCCGCGGTAGCGGCCCCAGTGGTACGGCACCGCTCCCCCGCCGTGCGGGATCACGAGGCGCAGGCTCGGGAAGTCCGCGAACAGGTCGCCCTGGAGCAGCTGCATGAACGCGGTGGTGTCCGCGTTCATGTAGTGCGCCCCGGTCGCGTGGAACGCCGCGTTCGACGAGGCGGAGACGTGGACCATCGCGGGCACGTCGTGCTCGACCAGCCGCTCGTAGAGCGGGTACCAGTAGCGGTCGGTGAGCGGCGGGGCCGTCCAATGCCCGCCCGACGGGTCGGGGTTGAGGTTGAAGCCGATGAAGCCCTCGCCCACGCGGCGGTCGATCTCGCGCAGCGACGCGTCGAGCGACGCGCCCGGCGACTGCGGCAGCTGCCCGACCCCCACGAACGTGCCAGGGAACAGGCCCACCACGCGTCCGATGAGGTCGTTGCACGCCTCGGTCCACGCGATCGACGTCGACAGGTCGCCCTGGTGGTGGCCCATGACAGACGCCCGCGGCGAGAAGATCGTGACATCGGCACCGCGCTCACGGATGAGCCGCAGCTGGTTGGACTCGATGGTCCCGCGGATCTCCTCGTCGGAGATCGACGGGTACGCGGGCGCCGCCGTGCCCGCCTCCCAGGCGGCGAGCTGGGCGTCCCTCCAGGAGGCATGCGCCGCCGGAGCGGTCGTGTAGTGCCCGTGGCAGTCGATGATCATGAGCCCTCCCCTGTCCTGGTCCCCGCGAGCCCGGCGGCCTCGCGCACCGCGTCGATCAACGCGGGCGTGCTCGGCTGCGGCAGTACGTCGCCGTAGCGGGCGGCCCACCGCTGCCGTTCCACGGTGGCGCGCGCCATCCACGGCTCGACGCCCGCATCGGCCACCGTCGCGGCGGCCTCCTCCATCTCCTCCGCGCGACGCCCGCCGTGCTGGAGCGAGCGCGACACGAAGTAGCCGGCGATCGCCTCCCAGTCGGCCTCGGGGAGGATGTTGGACAGCGACGCGAGGACCTGGTCCTCGACGCCGTACGCACGCGCCGCGAGCAGCGACTCCGACAGCAACGACTCGAGCCCCTTGACCACCACCGAGCGGCACAGCTTGGTCGCCGCCGCGACCCCGATCTCGGGCGCGCCGACCCGGGCCTCGCTCATGCCGAAGCCCGCGGCGGCCCGGCCGAAGCCCGCTGCGTGCGGTCCCCCCAGGAGGAACGGCGAGGCGAGGCGGCGAGGCTCGATGGGCGACATGAGCGCCGCCTCGACGTAGCGACCGCCCGCGCCGTGGATCGCGTCGGCGGCCTCACGCTTGTGCCCGGGCGAGCTCGAGTTGAGGTCGAAGAACCACGCGCCGGCGTCGATGCCGGCGGCGGCGGACGATGCGGCGGGCACGCAGTTCATGGCCGTCACCGCGGACACCACCAGGTCGGCGCCCGCCACGGCCTCGGCCGCCGAGCCGGCGGGCGCGAGCCCGAGCGCGGCGGCGTTGCGCGAGGCGCGCGAGGCATCGTCCGCGAACGCGGTGTCCCACGCGGAGAGGTCCGTCACGCCGAGCGCACGCAGGTCCTCGGCGAACACGCGGCCCACCTCACCGAGCCCGACGAGGGCGACCCGGGTCATCGGCGCGCGTCCCCGCTGGGGCGCATGCCCAGCATCCCGGTCGGGCGGTAGACCCGCGTGTCCTGCCCCTCCATGGGCGGCGTGCCGTGCGTGTGGAAGGTCTCGATGGTGCCCAGGCCCCAGGCCTGGCCGCGCTTGCGCTCGGGCTCGGTCCACGTGACGAGCGGCCAGTCTGGCGCGAGCACGAGGCGCGTGAGCGGGTTGCACATCTCGATGCGGTTGCCGCCGGGCTCGAACACGTAGAGGAAGAAGGTCTGCTGGATGGCGTGCTTGTGCGGGCCGGTCTCGATGTGGACGCCAAGGTCGAGGCACAGGTCCGCGGCGCGGAGGATCTCCTCGCGCGTGTCCGTCGCGAAGGCGAGGTGGTGGAGGCGGCCGCTGGCCCCGGTCCAGTCCTCGGTGTAGACCACGTCGTACGACTTCTGGCCGAAGGTGAGCCACTTCGCCGCGATCCTGCCGTCCTCCATGCGGATCTGCTCCGTGGGCCTCGCTCCGAGCAGCTCCATGTGGAAGTCGGCGTTCTCGGCGGGGCTCGCGGCGAGGTAGTTGATGTGGTCGAAGCGGCGCACGCCGATGCCGCGGTTGGGCTTGGCCTGCGCCTGGTTCTTGAGGCCTGCAGCGAGGTTCTCGGGCGCCTCGTACCAGACGGTGTCGTAGTAGAGCGCGAGCTCATGCCCGTCGGGGTCGGCCGTGACCCAGGTGCGCCCGCGTCCCGCGATCCCGTCCTCCCAGCGCCCGCCGCGCCCGGCGTCCTGGAGCGCGACCACGCGCTCCTCGAGGGCGCGCTCGCTCGACGCGCGCAACGCCGTGCGCCCCACCCCGGCCGCGGGTGCCTGCACGGCGACGATCGAGCACTCCTCGTAGTCGTCGTACGCGCGCAGGAAGGACATCCCGTCGACGCGACGCGTCTCGGTCATGCCGAGGATGTTCTCGAAGAACCACACCGTCGCGTCGAGGTCGGGGGTGTTGAGCTGCGCGTAGCCGAGGTGGGCGATGTGGCCCTGCGGCATCGTCATCGGGTGACTCCTAGAGAACGAGGGGTGGGACGGGGTCGGTCAGGGGCGGGGATGGACGGAGCCGTCCATGATCATCCGCGCGGTGCGGACCACGCGGGACTCGCCCACGCGGGACGGATCGCTCGGATCCGGATCGACGTAGAGGTCGAGGAAGCCGGTCGGGTGCTCGATCCTCAGCGGCGCATCGTCCTCCGGAAGCTGCGCCAGCCCGGCGGCGACCGTGCCGGCAAGGCGCGCGCCCGCCGCCACGGAGGCCGCGCCGAGCACGCCGATCGCCTCGTGCACGCGGAACGGGATGAAGCTGCGGGTGCGCAGAGTGCCCCCCTCCGCCGGCGCCGAGAGCAGCACGATCTTGGGGGTCGTGGTCGTCTCGGGCGTCCCCTCGATGCCCATGAGCGGGAAGGCCGCCGCGCGGATCTCCGCGACCCGGCGCACCACCTCAGGGTCGCCCTCGAGGGTGGCCGGCTCCTCGCCACCCGTGAGACCCAGGTCGGCAGCCCGGACCAGCACCGACGCCATGCCGTTGTCGATGAGCGTGGCCTCGACGCCCGCGATCCGGTCGATCGCGTTGCCCGTCGGCAGGAGCGCGCCTGCCGCGGGGTCGAGCGCGACCTCGATCGGGGCGGCGGTGCCGGGCACGCCGGAGATCTCCGCGTCGCCCTGGTAGGTCACCTCGCCTCCGGGCGTGCGCACCGTCAGCGCGGCGATCGCGCCGGTGTTGACCATGCGCACGCGGACCACGGTGCGCCCGTCGAGCGCCGGCACCAGCCCGCGCTCGATAGCGAACGGCGCCACCGCGGCGAGGATGTTGCCGCACGTCTGCGACGTCGACACCACCGGCCGGTCGACCGCGACCTGGAGGAACAGGTAGTCGATGTCGGCGTCCGGGTCCGCGGACAGGCACACCACCCCCACCTTGCTGGTGAGCGGGTGCGCGCCCCCGAGCCCGTCGATCTGACGGAGGTCGGGGCTGCCCATGATCCGCAGCAGCAGCTCGTCCCGCGCGGCCGCGTCGGAGGGAAGGTCCGCGGCGAGGAAGAGCCCGCCCTTCGACGTCCCGCCCCTCATGAGCGCGCACGGGATGCCGCTCATGACGCGTCAGCCTCCGGGTGGCGGCGGTACGTCACGCCCAGGTCGGCGAGCACGGGGCGCATCCCGTACCGGTCGAGCCCCAGCTCGCCGCCCAGGAACGCCTGACGCGTCGCCTCCTCCTTGGCGAGGCGCGCACGCGAGGCCGCCAGCGCATCGTCCGCGCCCTCGCGGGGCACCACGACGATGCCGTCGTCGTCGGCCACGACGATGTCGCCGGCGTCGATGACCTGCCCGCCGACAACGATCGGCACGTTGATCGCCCCGGGCGTGCTCTTGACGGTGCCCATGACGTTGACGTGGCGCGACCACACCGGGAAGCCCATGTCACGCATCTCCTGCGTGTCACGCGCCCCGGCGTCGATGAGCGCGCCGACCACGCCGCGGCGCTGGAGCCCGGTCGCGAACAGCTCGCCGAACATGCCGTGCGAGGACGGCTCGCGCGTGGTGACCACCAGGATGTCGCCGGGACCGCACTGCTCGATCGCCGCGTGGATCATGAGGTTGTCGCCGGGCCAGCTCATCACGGTCACCGCGGTGCCCGCGACGCGCACCCCCTGCTGGATGGGCCGCAGCGCGGAGATCGAGCCGGTGCGCCCCATCGCCTCGTGCACCGTCGCGACGCCGATGCTCGCGAAGGCCTCGACGGTCTCGCGCGACGGCCGCGGGGGGTCGGTGAGGATCACGGTCTCCACGTCACGCCCCCGGCAGCGGCGCGTCCGGGCGGTCGCCGCGCTTGGCGCGCTGGATGAGCGAGTACACATGGCCGCGCAGCTCGCCGAAGTGGGGGTGCGATCGCGTGGTGAGCTGGTCGCGCTCCGTCGGCAGGTCCACGATGACGTCCTCCATGAGCACGGTCGGGCGGTTCGACAGCACGATGACGCGCTCGCCCAGGTAGACCGCCTCGTCGATGTCGTGGGTGACGAAGAGCACGGTGACCCCGAGGTGCTTCCACAGCGAGCGGACCAGGTCCTCGAGTTCGGCGCGCGTCTGCGCGTCGACCGCGGCGAAGGGCTCGTCCATGAGCAGCACGCTCGGCTCGAAGGCGATCGCGCGGGCGATCGCGACGCGCTGCTGCATGCCTCCCGAGAGCTGCCAGGGGTGCTGGTCGGCGGCCTCGGTGAGGCCCACCTCCTCGAGCGCACGGTTGACCTTCTCGCGCCGCGCCGCCTTGTCCAGGCCCTTCTCCTTGAGCGGCAGCTCGATGTTCTGGCGGACGGTCATCCACGGGAAGAGGCTGCGGCCGTACTCCTGGAAGACCACCGCCATGCCGAGCGGCGGACCCGTGACCGCCTTGCCGTCGAGCACCACCTCGCCGGCGGTCAGCTCGAGCAGACCCGCGATGGACCGCAGCAGCGTGGTCTTGCCCGCACCCGAGGGGCCGACGACGCACACGAGCTCGCCCTTGCGGATCGAGAAGTCGAGGTGGCGGATCGCCTCGACCTGCGGACGGCCGGGGGTGTCGTACGTCTTCTGGACGCCGCGCAGGTCGAGGGCGACGGCCTCGTCGCGCGGGGCGTCGGCGGGCGACTGCTCCGTGAGGCGCGCGACCAGGGGGGTGGTGAAGGACATGCTTACTCTCCTCGCTCGATCTGACGCTGGCCCAGGTACCAGGCGAGCATGCGGTTCTCGACGGCCTTGAACAGGGCGGCGAGCAGGACACCGATGAGGCCGAGCACGATGATGCCGGTCCACATCTGGGGGATGGCGAAGCTCCTCTGGAACTGGACGATCGCGGCGCCGATCCCGGCATTGGCGCCGAACAGCTCCGAGATGACCATGAGGATCACGCCGATGGACAGCGCCTGGCGGGCGCCCGCGAAGATGCGGGGGCTCGCGCCGGGCAGGACCACGAAGACGAAGCGGCGCCACGGGCTCAGGTGGTAGCTCTTGGCGGTGTCGCCGAGCACCGGCTCGAGGCCGCGCACGCCCTCGACCGTGTTGAGCAGGATGGGCCAGAGGCACCCGAGCGCGATCGTGATGATCTTGCCGAGCCACCCGGTGTAGCCGGCGAAGATCGCGATGATGGGGACCATCACCGGCGGCGGGATCGCCCGGAAGAACTCGAGCACCGGCTCGGACAGGGCACGCAGCCTCGGCATGAGCCCGATAGCCGTGCCGAGTGAGACGCCCACCACGACGGCGATGGCGAAGCCGATGCCGAGCCGCGCGAGGCTCGGGAACACGTCCTCCACGATCCGATCCCACGTCCACACGTCGGGGAACGTCGCGACGATCTTTGACAGCGGCGGCCAGAACGGGCTCGTGGAGCCGGCGGAGGCGATCCACCAGGCGGCGAGGAGGATGACGGGGAGGCCGAGGACCATGAGGGTCCTGCGGGCGAGGCCGGCGACGTTCACGAGTGTTCGCTCCTGACGGACGGGTGCCACCAGAGCGCCTTGCGCTCCACCAGGCGGGCGAGAAGGTTGACCGCGACTCCGATGAGCCCGACGACGATGACGAGCGCGTACGTCTCGGCGTAGGCCGCCGAGCTCTGGGCCACGCCGATCTCGCGTCCGAGCCCGGGGACGCCGATGACCAGCTCGGCGGTGATCTCGAGGATCAGCGCGACGGCGGCCGCGAGCCGGAACCCGGTCATGATGTACGGCAGCGCGGTGGGGTAGATGACCGAGCGTGCGATGCGCAGGGGGCCGAACCGGTACGAGCGGGCGGTGTCGCGGGCCACCGGGTCGACGTCGGCGACGCCGTAGAGGACCTGCACCAGCACCTGCCACACCGCCGCGTAGACGACCAGCAGGAACGCCGACTGCGGCTTGGTGCCGAAGAGCAGCACCACCAGCGGGATGAGCGCGACCGACGGGATCGGACGCAGGAACTCGATGGTCGAGCTGGTGAACGCCCGGAGGAACGGGACGCTGCCGATGACGAAGCCGAGCACGATGCCGAGGACCATCGCGGCGGCGAGGCCGATGGCCCAGCCGCGGACGGTGAGGCCCAGCGCGTGCCAGAAGTCGCCCTCGCCCAGGAGCTCGAACAGCTTCGCGTACATCTCGGTCACCGGCGGCAGGAACGCTGGGTTGACGATGCCGGTGCGCGAGAGCGTCTCGGCGACGCCCAGGACGATCGCGACGCCCGCGATGCCGAGCCAGACGTCGTGACGTCGTGGCGATCTGCGGGTGCGTGCGGTGGGCCCGCGACGGGCGGGTGGTGCCAGCGTGGCCGGGCTCGAGGTCACGTGTCAGCCTCCGAATCCTCGTTGATTCCGATGGGGGGTGGGCGGTCGGGGCCGCGGCGAGCGCCGCGGCCCCGACCGTGGATCACTTGAGGACGGAGACGTCCGGGATCTCGTCGAGGTAGCCGTCGCCGACGGCCAGCTCCGCGAGGAGGTCGACGGTGTTCGCGTCGATCTCGCTGTTCCACTTGGGCAGGATCACCGCCGCCATGGTCGCCTCGTCCATGCTCGTGTAGGTGCCGAGCACGGCGCGGACCGCGTCGGGGTTCTCGTTGGCGTAGGTGAGCGACTCCTGCATGGCCGCGGCGAACGCCGCCACCACCTCGGGGCTCTCGCCCGCGTACGCGGTGGAGGTGAAGTACTCCGCCACCATGAGGTTCGGGTCCGTCAGCGCGAAGTTCGAGCCGAGGTTGGTGAGCTCCTGGCCCAGGCCCGCGGTGAGGAACGGCTCGACCACCTGGCCGGCGTCGACGTCGCCCGACAGGACGGCGGGGACGATGTCCGGGAACGCGAGCTCCACGAACTCGATGGTCGAGGGGTCGCCGCCCGCATCCTTGACCGCCTTGCTCACGGTCGACGCGTTGATGTTGTTGAGCGTGTTGACCGCGACCTTCTTGCCCGCGAGGTCCGCATAGCCCGTGATTCCGGAGTCCGCCTTGACGAGCACGCCGCCGAAGTCGTTCTCGACGTCGCCGGTGGTGGAGACGCCGGCGGCGACCGACTGGAGGCCCAGGTCGTTCGCCGTCGCCAGGATCAGAGACGTCACGTTGCTGAAGCCGAACTGGAACTGGCCGCTGACCACTCCGGGGACGATGGCGGCGCCGCCCTCCGCGAGCTCGAGGGTGACGTTGAGGCCCTCGTCCTCGAAGAAGCCCTCCTGCACGCCGAGGTAGAGGGGGGCGACGTCGAGGATCGGGATGACGCCGACGGTGATGTCGGTCATCTCCATGGGCTCGGTCATGGCCGAGTCGCTGGTGGCAGGCTCGGGCGCGCCCGAGGACTCGGCCGGCGTGGGGCTCTCCGAGCTGCACGCCGCGAGCGCGAGGACGCCGAAGGCGGCCACCGCGCCGAACGCGGTACGCACCCGGGACGTCGGGGACTTGATCTGCATGGGCTCCTCCTTGAGACCAGCGCCCTCACCCTTGAGAGCGCCGCATGCGTCACGTTAGCAAGATTGTCGACAATTCTGTAGACGAAATTGGTAACGGTGTGGTCACGGCGGCGCGGACCGCGCCACCCGCGGCCCGGAGCCCTTTCAGCCGATGCCGCGCAGCGCGTCCGCGACCGACGCGATGTGCGCCCGCATCGCGGTCTCGGCGGCGTCGCCGTCGCGCGCGATGACCGCGTCGATGATCGCCTGGTGCTGGACCACGGACACCTTCGAGCGCCCCGGTACGCGAGACAGCGCGAACTGGTGGCGCACCATCTGCCCGTGCAGGTGGGCGATGATCCCGTTCGCCTTCTCGTGACGGGCGATGTCGCGCAGCGACGCGTGCAGGCGCGCGTTGAGGTCGCTGTACTCGACCCCCTCGCCCGCGGCGACGGCCGCATGCATCGCGCGGCCGATCGCGGCGAGCGACTCGGCCTCCGCATCGGACACCCGCTCGGCGGCGCGACGGGCGATCAGCCCCTCGACCACCTGGCGCACCTCGGTGATCTCGATGGCCTCGTCGATGCCGATCTCGCGGATGCGCGCGCCGCGGTTGCGCTGGCGCTCGACCAGGCCGTCGGCCTCGAGCGCCTGGAGCGCCGCGCGGACCGCGAAGCGGCTCGCATCGAACTGCTCGCACAGCTCGATCTCGACCAGCCGCTGACGCGGCGCGAAGTCCCCGCGCAGGATCGCGGCCTTGAGCTCCTCGATCACCCGGACGTCCGCGACCATGGCACTCCTCCCCTGGCGCCGGCGCGCCGTCACCGGCGGCCTCCCGCCGGCCACGCTGCCGACCGGTGCACCTCACCGACAATATTGTCGACAATACATGGTTCCAGCAAGATGACGTGTCAGCCATGCCCTCCACCACCTGACACTGGCAACGGATCTCGGGCCGACACGCGGGCGATCCACGGCGATACCCCGGCGACACGCCGCCGACCCGGGACCAGGTCCGTTGAAAGTGTCAGCCGGCGGCCGCATCGTCCGCGCGGAGCAGCGGGACCACCGTCGGGTCCTCGAACATCGGCTGCAGCCCGTGACGCGCCGCGCCGACCAGGCCCGCGCGCCGCCCGAGCCTTCCCGACTCGACCGTCACGGGCGCGAGCTTCTCGCTGCGCGGCGCGAGCTGCATCTGGATGCCGGGCTCGAGCCAGCGTCGCAGGCCCGCGAGATAGCCGCCGAGCACCACGGCGCTGGGGTTCACCACGTCGTACGCCGAGCGCAGCGCCGCCCCCAGGATGTCCCCCGCGCGCAGCGCGACGTCGACCGCGCGCTTCTCGCCGCGGTCGAGACGCGCGCGGAGCTCATCGAGGGCCGCGGCGCGCCCCGCCATCTGCGCGAGATCGGTGAGGCGGGCGGACGTCAGCAGCGCGTCGGGCCCGACATAGGTCGACACGCATCCGATCGCGCCGCACACGCACGATCGCCCGCGCCAGTCGACCGTGATGTGGCCGATCTCCCCGCCGTACCCCCGGCCGCCCGCGAGGATCCGGCCGTCCGCCACGATCCCGCCGCCGAGGCTCGGTCCCGACGTGCTCTCCACGTACAGCGTGACGTGGGGGCGCGGACGCGCAAGCGCCCA
The DNA here is from genome assembly GCF_000971395.1 of Demequina iriomotensis. GTDB lineage: Bacteria > Actinomycetota > Actinomycetes > Actinomycetales > Demequinaceae > Demequina > Demequina iriomotensis. The sequence goes on from NZ_BBME01000015.1 coordinate 19,633, forward strand.
GTGCTCGGCGAGCGCGGCGGCGCGCGAGTCGTTGATCACCTGGATCCGCAGCGACTCGGGCGCACCAGCGGCGCGCACCAGCCCCACGAGGTCGAGGTGCCCCCATCCGAAGTCGAGCGTGTCGGCGATGCGGTTGTCGCCGCCCACCGGTCCCGGGGCGGTGACCGTGCACGCGAGGAGCACCCCGCCGTGCTCGGCCGCGAGCGACTCCGCGCGCGCGATGAGCGCGGCGATCGCGTCCGCGACATCGCCCGGCTGGCCCCAGCCATGGGACACCGTGCGGGAGGCGGAGTCAAGGAGCAGGCCGGCGCTCGAGTGCAGCTCGGCCGTGAGGCGCTCGCGCTCGATGCGCACCGCGAGGCCCAGACAGCGGTCGGGGACCTGCTCGACCGTCACGCGTGGACGCCCGCGGCCGCGCGCCTCGATGCCGCCGGCGCGCTGGTCGCGCACCAGCCCGCGCGCCGCGAGATCGGCGATCAGGTTGGTGACCGAGGCCGGCACCAGCCCGGTCGCGTGCTCGATGTCCTTGCGCGTGAGGGTGCCGTGCTCGCGCAGCATGCGCATGACGATGCCCAGGTTGTGCGAGCGCAGCGCCGACGGGTCGGCGGCGGCCTCGCCCGCGAGATGCGGGGCCCTGCTCGCGCCGCGCGCGGGCGCGCCGCGGCGGCTCTCAGGCACGGATCCCATGGGGAGCAGGGTACGCGCGGACGATGCGCGGGCCGCGCAGCATCACCGCGCACCCAGGTGCGGCACGAGCGAGCGCAGGCCCGCGCGGGCGAACTCGGGCAGCGAGGCGAACAGGCGCAGCTGCGCGAGCGCCGACGCGTCCTCGTCGAGGAACGCGAGCACCCGGCCCGGCGGGTTGCGGCGCAGCATCGCGCCGAGCACGTCGCGTGCGCCGTCCGGGTCCTCGCGAACCAGCCTCAGCAGCGCCGCGTCGAGCGCGCGGTGCCAGCGGTGAGGGGGCGCGGCGCGCGCCGGGTCCCCGCCGGTCGCGAGCACGCCGGCGAGCGCCGCGCTGTGGCGCTGGATCCGGGCGAAGCCGTATCCGGTGCTCGCGCGCACCAGGCCGGCGTGCGCGCCGATGGGCACCACGGCGCCGGCGGGCCGGGCGGGCGGCGCCGTGAGCAGCGGGATGCGGCCGTGCTCGCGGCCGAGCGTCACGGCGCCCGCGCCGCCCACGACGGCGCGCACGTAGCGCTCGAGCGCGGGCTCGTGCGCGTGGATGCTGCCCGGCGACGCGAAGACGGTGCGCTCGACGAGCGCCTCGTACGGCGACCTCGGAAGCACGTACATGAACGCGACCCCGTCCTCCTGGTCGGTGCGGAAGTCCATGAGGGTCACGGTCGAGGGGTCGAAGACGGGCGCCGGCGAGCGCAGGCGCACGCCCAGGAAGTCGAGCGCCCACGCCTCGCGCGGCGCGGTGGTCGCGCCGACGCCCACCGAGTCGAGCACGCGGCGCGCGCGGAGCTCGACCGGGCCGCCCGGGGACTCGACCGCGACCCTCGCCCCCGCATCGTCCGCCGTCACCGCGACGACGCGACCGCGCACCCTCCTCCACGTGGGCCGGCCGGCGATCGCCGCCTGCGCCGCCGCCTCGAGCGCGGCACCCTCGATCAGCCGGTACGCGTACGGGGCGAGGCTCATGCGCCGCTCCCATCCGGGACCTGCGACCAGCGCGCGCGGAAGCGCCGCCGCGGCACGCGGGTCCGTCAGCCCGTCCCCGCGCGACCACCACGCCCACGCCCGCGTCGCGGGCGGTCGCGCGCCGTCGTCGACCAGCGTGAGGCGGCCGTCCCATCGCGCGGCGGCGAGGTGGCACACGAGCGACAGACCCGCGGCCCCTCCGCCCACGATCAGGGCGTCCGCCCGTGCGACCGCCACGGCTCGTCACCCGCCGGACGCCGGGAGCAGGCCGAAGGCGTCGGCATCCTCCTGCGCGTTGTGCAGCCGCAGCACGGCGTAGAGGCCGTACAGCAGCCGTCGCGCCTCGACCACGGTCTCCGCGTCGTCGTCGCCGCCGTCGAGCAGGCGGCCCAACCGCGCCACCTGATGCTCGATCTCCGCATGGGTGCGGCTGAGGGCGGCGACCGCCTCGCGCGTGCCGAGCGCGCGGGCGACGATGGGCACCAGCCGTTGCTCGTCCGCGCGCTCATGAGGCAGCAGCTCAGTCTCGAGAGCGTGCGCCAGGTCGCGCACGGGCGCGAGGTCGGGCGCCTGGACAGAGAGCGCGTCCGCGACCGTCGCGACGCGCTCGACCAGGGGTCCCAACCCGTCGTGCTCGACCCGCAGCCGCTCGAGCACCGCGCGTTCCTCGGCGCCGAGCGCCCGCGTGCGCTCCCTGCCGGGCATCACGGCGCGCAACGCGATCCCGATCGCCAGCACGTCGATCACCTCCTGAAGCGCCGCTCCCACGGTCGGCCCCAGGAGGCCCAGCGCCGCCGCGACCATCGCGACGAGGGACAACCCCATCCCGATCGCCACGGCCTCGAGGGCGATCCTCCGCGAGCGCACCGCGACCGCCTTCGCGCGGGCGAGGGCGTCGATGCGGTCCACGGTGAGGACCACGTCGGCCGCCTCGGACGATGCGGTCGCGCCCCGGGCGGCGAGCGCGACGCCCACCCCTGCGGCCGCGAGCGCGGGGGCATCGTTGACGCCGTCGCCCACCATCACCGTCGCGCCGCGCTCCGCCTCGCGCGCAAGCGCGGCGAGCTTGTCGGCCGGCGTGCAGTCGGCGAGCACCTCGTCCACGCCGACGATGCGCCCCACGGCCTGCGCGACGTCCGGCCGGTCCCCCGTGGCGAGCACCACGCGGGTGATCCCCGCCTCGCGCAGGGCGCGCACCATGCGCGGCGCATCGGGGCGGATCGGGTCCTGCAGGGTCAGCATCGCGGCCGCGACGCCGTCCACCTCGACCAGGACCGTCATCGAGCCGTCGAGCGCGGCGCGACGCCGCACCCGGGCGACCCACGGCGGCGCGTCCCCCGTGAGGATCCAGCCCGCGCGCCCCACCCGCACCCGCCGCCCTGCGACCGTGCCGACGACTCCCTGACCGTGGATCTCCTCGACCTCGCCGGCCCGCTCGAGCGCGAGACCGCGCGCGAGCGCCGCGGCGACGATCGGCCCGGCGAGCACGTGCGCGGACATCTGGTCGAGGCTCGCCGCGAGCCGCAGGGGCTCGTCGGCGTCGCCGCCGGCGGTGACGATGTCCGCGACCTCCGGCCGCCCGCGCGTGAGGGTCCCCGTCTTGTCCACGACCATGACCGTCGCGGCCGCGAGCCGCTCGAGCGCTCCACCGCCCTTGATCACCACGCCCATGCGCGCGGCGCGCGACAGGCCGGACACGAGCGCGATCGGCGCCGCCAGCAGCAGCGGGCACGGGGTCGCGACCACCAGCACGGCCACCGCGCGCACGGGGTCGCCCGCCACCCACCACGCGACGCCCGCGAGCACCAGCGTGACCGGGACGAACACCACCGCCCAGCGGTCGGCGCTGCGCACGAACGGCGCAGAGCGCGCCTGAGCCTCCTCGACCAGGCGCACCAGCGCGGCGTAGGTGGAGTCCGCCGCCGCGGTCGTGGTGACGATCTCGACGGGCGGTCCCGCGTTGACCACGCCCGACCTCACGTCGTCACCCGCGTCCCTCGACACGGGCGCGGGCTCGCCCGTGAGCGCGCTCTCGTCGAACGTCGCCGCGGAGACGAGCCTCCCGTCCACCGGGACCACCTCACCGGCGCGGACCAGCAGCCGCTCCCCCACGCCGACATCGTCCACGGGGACCTCGAGGATGCCCGCGTCCGTGACGCGTCGCGCCGTCCCGGGGGCGCGCGCGGTGAGCAGACCGAGCTCGCGCCGGGCGCGCGCGTCCGCGCGCGCCTCGAGCACCTGCCCGGTCGCGAGCATGAGCGTGACGATCGCCCCGGCGAGCGGCTCGTCCACCGCGAGGGAGCCCGCGAGCGCGAGCACCGCGATGACGTCGACGGTGGGGCGGCGATGGCGGGCCGCGTCGAGGGTGGCCGCGAGCGCGAGGATGAGGCCGAGGATGGTGCCGGCGACCCACAGCGCGGTCGCGGCGTCGGGGGCGGAGGTCCACCATGCGACGGCGCCCCCGGCCAGCAGGAGGCTCGAGACGATCAGCACGACCGTCTCGAGATGACGCCGGACCATCCCGACCATGCCACCACGGTAGGCGCGCGTCCCGGCGCGGAGCCGGGGCGAAGGTCACGGCCCCGGCGCATCGGCAGGTTCCGCGTCAGGCCACCTCGTCGAAGGACTCCGCGTCGACCTCCGCCGCCTGCGCCGCGGCGTAGCGGGACCCCGAGACGGTCGCGGTGCCGACCAGCCCCCCGGCGCGCGCGAGGATCGCCGGATCCACGTGGAGCGTCGAGGCGGCGCTGTTCTCGCGCGCGTGGTCGAGGCGCGTCGTGCCCGGGATCGCGACCACGTGAGGCCCGCGCGACAGCACCCACGCGAGCGCGAGCTGCGCGGGCGTGCAGCCCGCCTCGGCCGCGAGCGCACGCCACCCGGGCAGCAGGGCGGCGTTGGCGGGCCAGTGCGCGGGCTGGAAGCGCGGCATCGCGCGGCGGATGTCCTTCGGGGCGAACGCGGCAGGGTCCGCGACGGCGTCCGCGAGGAACCCGCGCGCGACGGGCGAGAACGCGACGAGCGCGACGTCGGCAGCGCGCGTCGCCTCGAGGATCCCGAGCTCGGGGTTGCGGCTCCAGGGCGAGTACTCGTTCTGCACCGCGGCGATCGGGGCCACGGCGAGCGCATCATGCAGGCGCGCGACCGACACCTCCGACAACCCGATCGCGCCGATCTTCCCCGCCGCCACCGCCTCCGCGAGCGCGCCTACGCTCTCCCCGATGGGGACCGCCCGGTCCCAGCGGTGCAGGTAGTAGAGGTCGATGCGCTCGACCCCGAGGCGCGCGAGCGAGGCGTCGACCTGCGCGCGGAGCGTCGCGGGCCTGCCGTCGATGACCTTGACCCCGTCGACCAGGGCCATCCCGCCCTTGCTGGCGAGCAGCGCATCGTCCCGGCGTCCGCGGAGCGCCCGCCCCACGAGCTCCTCGTTGCGCCCGCCGCCGTAGAGCGTGGCGGTGTCGAGCAGGCCCACGCCCTCGTCGAGCGCGGCGCGGAGCATGCGGACGCCGTCCTCGGGTGCGGGCGCGACGCCGTACGCGTGGCTCAGCTCCATGCAGCCGAGGCCCATCCGGGGCAGGATCACGCGAGCTGCCGCTCCAGGTCGCCCAGCACGCGGTAGCAGTCGATCACCTGGCGCAGCGAGGAGTTCGGCTCGCGGCCGTCGCGGATGGCCGCGATGAACTCGCGGTCCTGGAGCTCGATGCCGTTCATGCTCACGTCGACGTGCGACACGTCGATGGCCTGCTCCTTCCCGTCGACCAGGTCGTCGTACCGCGCGACGTAGGTGCCCGTGTCGCCGATGTAGCGGAAGAACGTGCCGAACGGGCCGTCGTTGTTGAACGACAGCGACAGCGTGCAGATGGCGCCCGACTCCGCCTTGAGCTGGATGGACATGTCCATCGCGATGCCCAGCTCCGGGTGCAGCGGTCCCTGGAGCGCGTTCGCCTGGACGATGCGCCCCGCCTGGTAGGCGAACAGGTCGACGGTGTGCGCGGCGTGGTGCCACAGCAGGTGGTCGGTCCACGAGCGCGGCTCGCCCTGGGCGTTGGTGTTGGTCCGGCGGAAGAAGTAGGTCTGGACGTCCATCTGCTGGAGCGCGAGCTCGCCGGCGGTGATGCGCCGGTGGATCCACTGGTGGGACGGGTTGAAGCGACGGGTGTGGCCCACCATCGCGACCAGGTCCGACGCCTCGGCCGCGACGAGCGTCGCCTCGGCATCGGCGAGCGAGTCGGCGAGCGGGATCTCCACCTGGACGTGCTTGCCCGCGGCGAGCGCGGCCTGCGTCTGGGCGGCGTGCATCCCGGTGGGCGTGGCGAGGATGACCGCATCGACGTCGTCGCGCTCGAGGACCTCCTCGAAGCTGAGCAGCGCCGTGGGGACGCCGTACCTCTCCGCCACCGCCTGCGTCGGCTCGGGTCGGGTGCCGCTCACCACCGTGACCTCGGCGCCCTCGATCTGCATGAGCCCGTCGAGGTGCTTGCGTCCGAACGCGCCGGCGGCGCCCACGACCGCGATGCGGACCTTGTCCCCGCTCATGCATGCACCTCCTGCGGGAGCTGCTCCTCGGCGGGCGCGGGCTGCGCGACGGGGTTGCTCAACACCAGGTGCCCGACCGCCGTGTTCGAGGCGGGCACGTGATAGAAGCGGTGGTCGACGCTGGGCGCGCCGCCCTCGAACTGATCGTCCATCGCGCCGCGGGCGATGAGCCAGTCGACCAGCTCGATGCCCTCCGATCCCGCCTCGTCGACGTACTCCATGTGCGGCCACTCGGTGAGGCCCAGCGGGTCGGCGATGAGGTGGTCGAGGAAGGCGTTGTCCCACTCCTCGTTGATGAGGCCCGCACGCGGGCCCTGGAGCTGGTGGCTCATGCCGCCCGTGCCCCAGATCTGCACGTTCAGCGGCTCCCCGTCCCACTTATCGAGCGCGCGGCGGATCGCCTTGCCGAGCTCGTAGCAGCGGCGCCCCGACGGCACCGGGTACTGCACCACGTTGACGGGCAGCGGGATGATCTTGCACGGCCATTCGTCAACGTCGCCGAAGACGAGCGACAGCGGCACCGTGAGCCCGTGGTCGACCACCATCTGGTTGACCAGCGTGAGGTCGAAGTCGTCCTGGATCACGGACTGCGCGATGTGCGCGGCGAGCTCGGGATGGCCGTGGACGTCCGGCACGGGGCGCGGCCCGTAGCCCTCGTCCGCGACCGGGTAGTGGGCCCCCGTGCCCAGCACGAAGGTCGGGATGATGGTCGAGTCGAAGGCCGTGGCGTGGTCGTTGTAGACCAGGATGATGACGTCGGGCGTGTTCTCCTTCGCCCAGCGCTTGGTCCACTCGTAGCCGGCGAACATCTTCCGCCAGTACGGCTCCTCGGTCTTGCCCAGGTCGATCGCCGCGCCGATCGCCGGCACGTGCGACGTGAACAGCGCCGAGGTGAACCGCGCGCGCGGGTCCTCGCGCATCGTCGTGGCCTTCTCCGTCGACGGCGGCGTCCACCCGTCGAGGTCCTTGAGCCGCACCCCCTCGGGGCGGCGCCCGCCGCCGACCATCATGTCACGGTACGCGGCCTCGCTCATGCCCGTCATGGACCCGGCCATCTGCTGGAAGCTGAGGCCGTGGGTGGCGCCGATCTTGGACAGGAAGTAGATGTTGCCGCCCTCCGCCATCATGGCGTTGAGATCCATGTCGAGCACGGCCTGACGCTGCGCCGGGGTGAGCGGCCACTCGTCGAGGTAGGCCGCGCGGTCGGCGAGGTAGCGCTCGCGGTTCTCGGGCTTCATCAGCGACATCGAGAACTGGTTGAGATGGAAGCCCTTCCGCGCCTGCTCCGCGTCGAAGATGATGGTGCCGGGGATGTCCTTGTAGGGCTTGTCGAGTGCCATGTCATGCTCCTTCCGGCCAGTACAGGCGCTGGGGGTTGTCGACGAGCAGCTTGCGCTGCAGCTCGGGGCTCGGGGCGATCCGGGGGATGAAGTCGACCAGCAGCCCGTCGTCGGGCATGTGGTCCGTGAGGTTGGGGTGCGGCCAGTCGGTGCCCCACAGCACGCGGTCGGGGAACTCCTCGACCACGCGGCGGGCGAACGGCACCACGTCGGCGTACGCATGCTGCTCGCCGTCGAGCGCGACGGGACCGGCGGCGCTGAGCCGCTCGGGGCACGTCACCTTGGTCCACACGTTCGGGTTCTCGCGCATGAAGCGGAGGAACAGCGCGAACTCCGGGCCGTCCACGTCCTTCGCCACATCGGGGCGGCCCATGTGGTCGACCACCACGTCCGTGGGGATGGCGGAGAAGAAGTCGTAGAGCTCGGGGAGGTCCGCGGCCTCGAAGTAGATCACCACGTGCCAGCCGAGCGGGGCGATCCGCTCGACGATGCTGTCGAGGGCATCCGTGGGCACGCGGTCCACGAGGCGCTTGACGAAGTTGAACCGCACGGCACGCACGCCCGCGGCGTGCAGCTCGTGCAGCTCCGCGTCGGTGACGTCGCGGCGCACCGTCGCGACGCCGCGCGCGCGGCCCTCGCTGCGGCGCAGCACGTCGACGAGCGCCCGGTTGTCGGCGCCGTGGCACGTGGCCTGCACCACCACGTTGCGCTCGAAGCCCAGGTGGTCGCGCAGCGCGAACAGCTGCGCCGCGGACGCGTCGCACGGCGTGTACTTCCGCTCGCGCGCGAACGGGAACTGCGCGCCAGGGCCGAACACGTGGCAGTGGGCGTCGACGGCGCCCGCCGGGAGCCGGAAGGTCGGGGCCGACGGGCCGTCGTACCAGTCGAGCCAGCCGGCGGTCTTCTCGAAGCCTCCGGTGGTCTCGCCGTGGCGCGCCGGGGCGTCCGGGTCGGTGTCGGGGATGTCCTTGAGCACGAGTGGCGTCCTTGTCACTTGCGGGTCTGCCGCCAGCCTAGGTCCGCGCCGAACTGTGGTCCAATAGATTCGGCCAGACCGCCCCATAGAGAGGATCGATGCATGTCGGTGGCGGACCTCAACCAGCTGCGCACCTTCGTGGTGCTCTACGAGGCGCGCAGCCTGACGGGCGCGGCCGACCGGCTCCACGTCACGCAACCCACCGTGAGCTACACCCTCGCGCGGCTGCGCACGAGGTTCGGCGACGACCTGTTCCGGCGCGAGGGGCACGTCATGGTGCCCACGCCGCGCGCGACGCAGCTGTTCGGCCCGCTGCACGAGGCCCTCGCCCAGATCGACGCGACGGTCGCGGACCGCGCCGACTTCGTCCCCCAAGACTTCGACGGCGAGCTGGTGCTCGGGCTCACCTCGATCGGCGAGCAGACGTTCCTTCCGCCCCTCATGGCCGCGCTGTCCCGCGCGGCCGCGAGCCCGCACCTCGTGGTGAGGCGCCTCGACGCCGGCGCCGCCGAGGAGGAGATCGTCCGCGGCGCGCTCGACGTCGCGCTCACCGTCTCCGTCATGGACACGGCGCGCCTCTGGCGGACACCCGTGCGAGGCGTCGAGTACGTCGCGCTCGTCTCGCGGGATCACCCGCTTCCCGAGCCCGGTCCGGCGATGTTCGAGGGCCGCCGGTTCATCCGGGTGTCCGCGCGCGGGGGCCACGTGTTCCCCAACCAGGCGCTGGTCGAGCACGGGCTCGTCCCCCAGGTCGCGCTCACCGTCGAGGAGCACTCGACGGTGCCGGCCGTGCTGGTCTCGACCGACCTGGTCGCGCTGCTGCCCAGGCACGTCGCGGACGTGTTCTGCGGCTGGTTCCCCACGCTCGAGGTCGCGGACCTCCCATGGCCCGGCACCAGCTCGCCCGTGTCCCTGTACACGCGCCGCGAGATGAACCTCTCACCCGCGCAGCGGTGGTTCCGGCGCCTCGTGCTGCGCGCCGTGAGCAGCGGCGAGTTCACCGACGACGCTCAGCGCTGAGGGCGGTTCCAGCTCGCACGCGCCGGGAACATCGGGCTGCGCACGGGGATGGTCCACGACGAGTGAGGGTGGACGGTGAGGAGCGCCCGCTCCCACCACGCCCGCGCCTCCTCGGACAGGCGGGGCAGCACCGCGTCCTTGTCGGCATCGTCCTCCGGCCGCGGGCTGAAGCACTTCCACACGAGCTGCACCTCGGGCGCGCCGGTGGGGATGCCCCCGATGTCGAGCACGGCGCGCTCCCACGGGAGCTGGAGCCGCGCGTCGCGTCGGTAGACCCAGGCCCGCGGCGCGCCGTCCTCGACGTTGACGCGCAGCACCCAGGCACCCGTCGCATCGTCCCTGATGAGGACCGGCTGGAGGTCGGCATCGTCCTCCGCCTGTGCGATCGGCATCACGCCGTCGCCGTCGGGCACCCACGCGCTGCACGTCGCGGGCAGCGCGTCGAGGAGTGCGTCGAGGTCGCCGGGCAGGGTGCTGACGTCGATGTTCTCGCGGACGCGGACGGGCGCCCCGAGCCACCGGTCGAGCGCCGCCCCACCCGAGAGCCACCAGCGCGCGCCGCCGGGCGCGAGGAGCTCCGCCACCGCATCGGCGTCGAGCGCGGCCCAGGGGGTGGCGGAGGCGGGGGTCGGCGTCGACATGGTCCGAGGCTACCGCCGTGCGCTGTGGCATCCTGCCGACGTGGCGAACTCCCCGACCGGCGACTCGGTCACCGACCGGCTGGTCCGGGTCCTCGAGACGTTCACGCCCACGAGGACCGTGCAGACCGCCGCGGAGATCGGGAGGCGTGCCGGGCTGCCGTCGTCGACCGCGCATCGCGTGGTGGGCGACCTGGTGGCGGCGGGCCTGCTCGACCGCGACGGCGACGGGCGGGTCAGCGTGGGGCTGCGCCTGTGGGCGCTCGCCACCCGCTCGTCGCACGCGCTCCGGATGCGCCAGGCGGCGCTGCCCGCGATGGAGCGCGTCCAGGCGCGCGTGCGCGAGCACACCCAGCTCGCCATCCTCGAGCAGGACGAGGCGCTGTTCCTCGAACGCCTCAGCCACCCGGAGGCCGGGGCGAACATCACCCGGATCGCCGGACGCCTGCCGCTCCACGCGGCGTCCTCGGGGCTGGTGCTCCTCGCGTTCGCGGACCGCGCCGTCCAGGAGCGCGTGCTCACCCGTCCCCTGCGCCGTCTCACGGCCGCGACGCCCACCGATCCGGCGACGGTACGCCGCACGCTCGCCGAGGTGCGCCGCCTCGGGCACGTGATCGCGCCGGGGTACGTCGACGTGGTCTCGACCGGCGTCGCCGTGCCGGTGCGCGACGCCGCGGGCCGCGCGACGGCGGCGCTGTCGGTGGTCCTCCCGCGCGAGGCTCCGACGGCCCTCGCGCTCGAGGAGCTGCGCGGCGCCGCGCGCGCGGTCGAGCGGGCGCTGGGCGCCGGCTGAACGATTCGGACTCCCGTTCAACGGGAGTTCGCTCCCGCGACGAGGCGCACCGTCCCACAATGGCGACGCATCACGTCGAAGGAGACAGCATGAGCCCGACCGTCCGCACCCAGGTCGCCATCGTCGGAGCGGGACCCGCCGGCCTGGTCCTCTCGCATCTGCTCGCCGCGGAGGGCATCGCGTCGATCATCGTCGACGCGCGCTCGCGCGAGGACATCGAGCAGACCATCCGGGCGGGCATCCTCGAGCAGGGCACGGTCGACCTGCTCGCCACCATCCCCGGCTCACGCGTCCACTCGGTCGGCATGCGCCACGACGGCATCGAGCTGCGCTTCGAGGGGGCCGGGCACCGGATCGACTTCCACCGCCTCGTCGGGCGCTCGGTGTGGCTCTACCCGCAGCACGAGGCGCTCAGGGACCTCCTCGCGGCCCGCCTCGCGGACGGTCAGGACATCCGCTTCGGCACGACGGCGACCGCGATCGAGGGCGTCGACGGCACGCGCCCGCGCGTGGTCGCCACCGACGCCGCCGGAGGGGTGGTCGACATCGAGGCCGACTTCGTGGTCGGCGCGGACGGCTCGCGCTCGGTGGTGCGTCACGCGATCAGCGGTCCGCACGCGGGCCTGTTCCGCGAGTACCCGTTCGGCTGGTTCGGGATCCTCTGCGAGGCCGCGCCGAGCGCGGACGAGCTCATCTACTCGAACTCCCCCGACGGCTTCGCGCTCATCAGCCAGCGCTCGGCCACCGTCCAGCGCATGTACTTCCAGTGCGACCCCGACGCCGACCCGCACGCCATGAGCGAGCGCGAGATCTGGGACGAGCTGCAGCGCCGGGTGCCCGGCACCGAGCTGGTCGAGGGGCCGATCTTCCAGCGCGACGTGCTGCGCTTCCGCTCCTTCGTCGCACGCGACCTGCGCGCGGGCCGCGTCGCGATCGTCGGGGACGCCGCGCACACCGTGCCGCCGACCGGCGCGAAGGGCATGAACCTCGCCGTCGCCGACGTGGTCCTCCTCGCACGTGCGCTCGAGGCGCTGCTGAAGCGAGCGGACGCCTCGCTCATCGACGGATGGGCCGATGCCGCGCGCGCCCGCATCTGGAAGGCGCAGCACTTCTCGTGGTGGATGACGAGCATGCTGCACACCGTCCCCGGCGCCACCGACTTCGACCGCGCGCGTCAGCTCGGCGAGCTCCGCACCGTGGTCGAGTCGGAGGCGGGCCGCACCTACCTGGCGGAGGCGTACACGGGCTGGCCGCTCGGCTGACGGGGCCGCGCCGCGGCCGTGGTGCGCCTGGCGCGATTCGAACGCGCGACACCCGCTTTAGGAGAGCGGTGCTCTATCCCCTGAGCTACAGGCGCCTGCATCGGGGTACGCGCACCAGGGTACCGGCTGCGAGAACCGGTCCTCGCGCATCGTGCCACCCGCGATCGCCGGACCGGACGCTCAGAAGACCCCGTGCACGTGCTCCCGGCAGTACGTCTCGTAGATGCCCTCGAGGCGCTCCATGACCTCGGGGGACAGCTCGGGGAACTCGGCCGCCGCGGCGTTCGACCGGGCCTGGGCCACCTTGGACGCACCGGGGATCATGGTCGCCACCCCCACCTGCGCGAGCCAGCCCAGCGCCATCTGCGCCGTGGTCCAGCCTTCGGGCGTGAGCGCGGCGACCTCGCGTGCCGCCTGGACGCCCACCTCGAACGGGATGCCCGAGAACGTCTCGCCGATGTTCATCTTCGAGCCGTCGCGGTTCCAGGTGCGGTGGTCCTCCGGCGCGAAGGTGGTGTGCTCGTCGTACTTGCCCGACAGCAGCCCCGACGCGAGCGGCAGGCGGGCGATGATGCCCACGCCCCGCTCCGCGGCGAGGGGAAGCACCCGCTCGAGCGGCTTGCGGCGGAAGATGTTGACGATGATCTGGATGGTCGCCAGGTCCGGCTGCTCGAGCGCCGCGAGGGCCTCGTCGACCAGCTCGACGCTCACGCCCCAGCGCGCGATGCGGCCCTCCTGCTGGAGGGTCCGCAGGTCGTCGTAGACGCGAGCGTCCGAGAACACGGGCGTGGGCGGGCAGTGCAGCTGGACCAGGTCGAGGGTGTCGACGCCGAGGTTCTCGCGCGAGCGGTCCGTCCAGCGACGGAAGTTGTCGAGGCTGTACTCGGACGGGACGTGCGGATCCGCGCGCCGGCCCATCTTGGTGAAGACCGTGAACTCGTCGCGGTCCTCGCGCCCCACGAGGAAGCGGCCGATCGCCTTCTCGGAGCGGCCGTCGCCGTACACGTCGGCGGTGTCGAACAGGCGCGTGCCCGCGTCCGCCGCGGCGTTCAGGACCTCCTGGGCCGTCGCATCGTCCACCGTGGCCCAGTCGCCACCGAGCTGCCAGGTCCCCAGACCCACCAGCGAGATCTCACGTCCCAGGTTCGGCACCATCGTCGTACGCATGGGTCCACGGTATCCCGGTTCCCGGGCGCGCCGGGACGATGCGCCCGCGGCCCGAGCGCAGCACCCCCCGAGGTGCTGGGTGCCCAATCTGGCCAATTTCGAGCACTCAGCACCTCCCAGGACGCCGAGGGGCGCGCCGGGACGATGCGACCGCGGCCCGAACGCAGCGAGGGCCGCCACCGAGACGGTGACGGCCCTCGCGCGATGCGTGGATCAGGTGACGCGGCGGTACTGCGGGTTCGACTGCCAGATCGCGCGGAACTGGATGGTCTTGCCCGGACGCGGCGCGTCGATCTGCAGGCCGGGGCCGGCGTAGATGCCCACGTGGCCCGGGGTGACGATGATGTCGCCGGGCTGGGGGCTCGACACCTGGGTGCCGACGGAGAAGTAGGCGCCCGACGAGCGCGGCAGCGAGATGCCGAGCTGGCCGTACACGTACGAGACGAAGCCGGAGCAGTCGAAGCCCGACGGCGACGAGCCACCGGAGACGTAGGGCACGCCCACGTACTTCGAGGCCTCGGCGATCACGGCCGAGCCGCTGATCGCGGCCTGGACGTCCGCCGACGCCGCGGTGGTGGACTCGGAGCTCGAGACCTCGGTCGCGGTGCTCGTGTCGGTGGTGGTGGTCGACTCGGTCGACTCCTCGACGGTGGCGGTCGGCTCCTCGACCACGGGCTCAGGCTCGGGCTCCGGCGGCGGCGGGACCTTGACCTTCACGGTCGGGGTGTCGATCTCGTACGCGCTCTTCTTCGCGGCGGTGGTGACCTCGGGAATGTCGGCGACATCGGAGGTGTACGCGGCGGCGTCGAGACGGGTGCCGGTGTCCGACGAGTCGTCGGTCACAAGGGCGGCGGCTGCGGCTCCGGTGAGGGGAACCACCACGAGTGCTGCACCCGTGGCCGCGGCCACCGCGCGCGTCTTGGCGCGCATGTATCCGTACTTCAAAGTTTTCGTTCCTTCCGCGCCCCGTGCGCGTCGATGTTTCTGCACCCCTACGCTCGCGTCATCTTCGAGCGTTGCCTCTTGTGGGGGGCGCGGCGGAGATGGTCTCCATGCCCTGCAGGCCGTCGTTGTTACCGAAAATTTATCAAAGAACGCTAAGAAGGCAAGCCGAAGATGTGTCGGGCCTGATCCCGGCCCAAGACGCCCCGGGTCGAACCGAGCGAGATCACCACGTGCTCGCCCTCCGCCGCGAGCTCCACCGTCGCGCCTGGCAGCAGTCCGTTCTCGACCATCTCGCGCAGCAGCTGGAGGTCCGCCTGGGGGTGCTCGCCGATGCGGGTCACTGTGACCTGCGTCACACCGGCGTCGACGAGCTCCGTGAGGCCCCTGTCGGCGCGCGGTCCCGGCTCGGCGTCGATGCCCAGCTCGTCGAGCCCCGGGATCGGGTTCCCGTAGGGCGACACCGTCGGCTCGCCCAGGATCTCGAGCAGCCGGCGCTCGACGCGCTCGCTCATGACGTGCTCCCAGCGGCACGCCTCGTCGTGGACGTGGGCGAGGTCGAGGCCGATGACGTCCGTGAGCAGCCGCTCGGCGAGCCGATGCTTGCGCATGACGCGCGTCGCGACCGCCTCTCCCTCGGCCGTGAGCTCGAGGTGACGGTCGGGCGTGACGACCACGAGCCCGTCGCGCTCCATCCGCGCGATGGTCTGCGACACCGTCGGGCCGGCGTGGCCCAGGTGCTCGGCCAGGCGTGCGCGCATCGGCGTCACGCCGTCCTCGATCAGCTCGTAGATGGTCCGGAGGTACATCTCCGTCGTGTCGATGAGGTCCGTCATGAGCTCAGGAGGCGTACCGGCCCATGCCGATGTAGCGCCAGCCCGCGTCGATCCAGGCCTCGGTGGGCAGGCAGTTGCGCGCGTCGATGACGATCTTGCCCGCGACGGCGTCGCCCACGGCGTGAGGATCGAGCCCGCGGAACTCCTTCCACTCCGTGGCCACCACCACCACCTCCGCATCCGCGAGCGCCTCCGCGGCGCTGTCGGCGAACGTGATGGTCGGCCACACCGTGGCCGCGTTGGCCATCGCCTCGGGGTCGAACGCGCGGACGTCCGCGCCGGCGAGGTGGAGCTGGCCCACCACGTCGAGCGCCGGCGAGTCCCGGATGTCGTCGGACTCGGGCTTGAACGCGACGCCCAGCACGGCCACGCGGCGGCCGACGGGCGAGCCGCCGAGCTCGCGCTTCACCAGGCTCACCACGTGCTCGCGGCGCCGCAGGTTGACGTCGTCGACCTCGCGCAGGAACGTCAGCGCCCTGTCGACGCCGAGCTCGCCCGCGCGCGCCATGAACGCGCGGATGTCCTTGGGCAGGCAGCCGCCGCCGAAGCCGAGCCCCGCACCCAGGAACTTGCGGCCGATGCGGGCATCGTGCCCGATCGCGTCGGCGAGTTGCATGACGTCCGCGCCCGTCGCCTCGCAGACCTCCGCGATCGCGTTGATGAAGGAGATCTTGGTGGCGAGGAACGCGTTGGCGCTGACCTTGACCAGCTCGGCGGTCGGGAGGTCGGTCACCAGGAACGGGGTGTCGCGCGCGATCGCGTCGGCGTAGACCTCGCGGGCGACCGCCTCGACGCGGCCCTCGCGGCCGGACTCGACGCCGATGACGAGGCGGTCGGGGCGCAGCGTGTCCTCCACCGCGAAGCCCTCGCGCAGGAACTCGGGGTTCCACCCCAGCTGCGCCTGGTCGCCCACCGGCGCCAGCTCGCGCACGCGCGCCGCGAGGCGTGCCGCGGTGCCCACCGGCACGGTCGACTTGCCGAGGATCACCGCAGGGCGCGTGAGCAGCGGCGCGAGCGTGTCGATGACGGCGTCAACGAACGTCATGTCGGCGGCGTACGAGCCCTTCTTCTGCGGCGTGCCGACGCCGATGAAGTGCACGTCCGCGAACTCCGCGGCCTCCGCGGCGTCGGTGGTGAACCGCAGGCGCCCGGACTCCACGTGCTTGCGCAGGAGCTCGGGCAGCCCGGGCTCGAAGAAGGGGACCTCGCCGCGCTGCAGGCGCTCGATCTTGGCGGGGTCGATGTCGACCCCGATGACCTCGTGGCCGAGCTCGGCCATGCCCGCCGCGTGAGTAGCCCCCAGGTAGCCGGTGCCGAATACAGAGATGCGCATCGTCATGCGCCCCAGGCTAGTGGGTGAGCGCTACCTCGAGATAGGCGCTTCGACCACCACCGCGGAGCCCACGGCGTCCACGATGAGGCGGCCGTCGGCGTACGGGACGAACGCGGCCTCGCCGCGGCGCAGGCTCACCGAGCCCCTCTCGCCGTGGACCGACGCGGTGCCGTCGACGGCGAGGACGATGCGCGGGCCGGGCTCGAACGCGGCGCTGCCGCGCTCGACGAGCGCGAGGCTGAACTCGTCGACGGGGGCCGGGTACCGCGTCAGCACGCCCTCCGTCTCGCGCACCACGACGGGCGGCGGCGTGGGCGTCCCGTCGGTGAGCTCGACCAGCAGGTCGATGTCGACCGGCTTGGGCGTGAGGCCCGCGCGCACCACGTTGTCGGAGTTGGCCATGATCTCCACGCCCACGCCCGACTGGTACGAGTGGATGACCCCCGCGCCGGTGAAGCACGCCTGGCCGGGGGTGAGGCGGACCACGTTGAGCGCGATCGCGACGAGCGCGCCGGGGTCGCCCGGGAACTCGAGCGCGGCGGCCGAGGCGACGGCGAGCGCCTCGGGCACCCCCGAACGTCCGCCGACCTCGACAAGCGCCGCGAGCGCCGCGGGCGCCTCGGGATCGCGCAGCACCCGCTGGATGTATTCGCCGAGCGCGATCGTCGGCTCGGTCGCGTTCGCGAGGTCCTCCGCCCACCTGCGCGTGCACGGCTGACCCAGCCACACGAGGTCCTGTGCGACCGCGGACGCGGGCCGGAAGCCCGCGAGCAGCGTCATCGGCGTGAGCGCGACGATCATCTCGGGCTTGTGCGAGCGGTCCTTGAACGTGCGGGTCGCCGCCTCGACGGGGATGCCGCGCCCCTCCTCGTCGCGGAAGCCTGCCTCGGCCTGGTCGAGCGTGGGGTGGACCTGGAGCGACAGCGGCTTGGCGATCGCGAGCACCTTGAGCAGGTACGGCAGCCGCTCCCAGCGCGCCGCGAGCGCGGGTCCGAGCATCGTCTCGGGGGCGCGCGCGATGAGCGCGTCGAGCGGCTCGGTCGCGCCCGGCAGCATCCCGACCTCGTCCGCGCCGGCGTGGTGCGCCGCGGTCGCGAGCGCGGGCGCCGAGGCGTGAGCTCCCCACCAGGCCTCCGCGACGGGGGCGCCGGACACGGGCAGGCCGACCAGGTCCTCGAGGACCTCGGTCATCCCCCACGCGTAGTTCTGAAGGGCAGGCTGAAGGCGGTACACGCCCGCCATGATGCCAGCACCCCCGCCACTACAGTGATGCCATGACGGACATCATCACGATCCCGCCTGCCCTGCTGCCCCTCGACGGACGCTTCGGTTCCGGCCCGTCGAAGGTCACGGACGCGCAGGTGGCCGCCCTGGTCGCGAGCCAGCCCGGCGTGCTCGGCACCTCCCACCGCCAGGCCCCCGTCAAGGGGCTCGTGCGCGACATCCGCGCGATGCTCGGCGAGCTCTACGCGCTTCCCGACGGGTACGAGGTCATCCTCGGCAACGGCGGCTCGACGATGTTCTGGGACGCCGCGGCGTTCTCGCTCGTGCGCGAGAGGGCGCAGCACTGCGCGTTCGGCGAGTTCGGCTCGAAGTTCGCGAAGGCGACCGATGCGGCCCCGCACCTGGGCGCATCGTCCATCCGCACCGCGGAGGCCGGAGGCGCGATCGCGCCCGAGGCGGAGGACGGCGTCGACGTGTACGCATGGCCGCACAACGAGACGTCGACCGGCGTGTGCGTGCCCGTCGAGCGGCCCGCCGGCATCGGCGACGCGCTCACCGTGGTGGACGGGACCTCGGCTGCGGGCGGCGTCGAGCTGGACATCGCCCAGGCCGACGTCTACTACTTCGCACCCCAGAAGAGCTTCGCCGCGGACGGCGGGCTGTGGTTCGCCATCGTCTCCCCCGCCGCGATCGCGCGGATCGAGGAGATCGCCGCGAGCGGCCGGTGGATCCCCGAGTCGCTGTCTCTCAAGGTCGCGCTCGACAACTCGCGCGCGGACCAGACCCTCAACACGCCGGCGGTCGCGACCCTGGTGCTCATGCGCGCGCAGCTCGAGTGGATGCTCGCGGGCGGCGGCCTCGGCTTCGCCGCCGGCCGCTCGCGGGCCTCGTCGGACCTCCTGTACGCGTGGGCGGGACGAACCGGATGGACTGAGACATTCGTCACAGACCCTGGCCTGCGCTCCCCCGTGGTTGCGACCATCGATCTGCACCAGCGCGTCGACAGCGCGGAGCTGCGACGTCACCTGCGCGCTCAAGGGGTTGTCGATATTGACCCGTACAGGAAGCTGGGCCGGAATCAGATCCGCGTGGGCGTGTACCCCGCCGTGGACCCGGACGACGTCGGGCGCCTGGTGCAGTCGATGGACTACCTCGTGGAGAGATTGCTGACATGACTGAGACGCAGGATGTGCTGGAGCACACGCGCCGACGACGTCGTCACGCTCCGGCCATCCTGCTCGGCGGGCTGCCGGTCGTGATCGCGTCCACCGCCCTCGTGGGCGCCTACACCTTCGTACCCGCCTCCGCCTCCTACGCGCAGGAGGCGATCGAGGCACCCGTGCTCGACACGGTGACCGTCCCCGCGCTCGACGCGATCACCGCGGACGATGCGGTGGCCGCCCCCCGCGTGCACACGGTCAAGGTCACCAAGCCGAAGCCGAAGCCCACCCCCGCTCCCGTCGCGACGCCCGCATCGTCCGGCGCGACCACGGCTGCGCCCGCCAGCACCCCGTCGACGGGCTCGACGGCATCGACGGGCTCGACCGGCGCCCCGGCCGCGAGCGCCCCCGCGACGGTCGACTTCGCCGCCTACTGCGCGAACCCCCAGGCGCCGTCGGGCGCCTCGAGCGTGAGCGGCCTCCTGAGCGCCGCGAACGCGGAGCGCGCCAAGGCCGGCATCGCGCCGCTCATCTGGTCGAGCGCGCTCGCCTCCGCCGCGACCTCGTGGTCGCAGTCGATGGCCGCCAAGGACTCGTCGACCGAGGCGCTCGCCGACGCGCTCGCGCACAACCCCTCGCGCCCGGGCGCCGAGAACGTGGGCGTGACCTACCGCTCCACGGGCATCTCCGAGTCGGCGGCGATGAACAAGCTCCACGTCAACTGGGTGTACTCGTACGGCCACTGCACCAACCTCATGAACCCCGCGTACACGCAGTTCGGCGCGGGCTCCGCCGTCACCTCCGACGGCACCACGTGGTACGCGACGGAGAACTTCCGCTAGGTCAGTCGACGCGGTGCGCGCGCGCCGGCGGCCGGCGCGGCACCCATGCGGCGAGCCCCGCCGCCGCCGCGAGACCGATGCCGCCGACCGCGACGAAGCCGACCGGCAGGGCGATCAGCGCCCCCGCCGAGACGAGGGCGGGACCGGCCAGCCCGCCGACGTCCTGCAGCACCATCCACACTCCCGTGAACATCGATCGCCCGCGGCGCGGCGCGACGTCCGCGCCGAGCGTCATCACGAGCCCCGAGCCCCAGCCGTTGCCGACGCCGAGCACGAGCGCCGCGGCCGTCACCTGCGCCGCGCCGTGCGTGAGCGGCAGCAGCAGGAAGCCCGCCGCGAGCAGGAGCGAGGACGGGATCGCGGTCCACAGGCGGCCGCGCCGGTCCATCGTGGCCCCCGCGGGATAGAAGAGGAGCATGTCGATGCCCGCGGAGATCGAGAAGATCAGGGTCGACACCTCGGGGCTGAGCCCGACGTACGACGCCCACAGCGGGATCACCGCGATCCGCGCCTGCCGCAGCGCCCCGGTCGCGACGACGGTGAGCCCGAGCGTCGAGAGCGTGCGCCGATGCGCGCGGATCAGCTCGCCGAGCTCCACGCCGTCCCGGCGGGGCACGATGCGCCGGTCGCCGCGCATCCCGACCAGCGCGAGGAGCGCCATGGCCACGGCGATGCAGGCCGCTCCCAGCCAGTACGTCGCGGTGACGCCCCAGGCCGCGATCACGCCCGCGCCGAGCAGCGGGCCGATGAAGTTGCCGATGCGCCACACGCCCGCCAGCGACGTGAGCGAGCGCGCCGTCCGCTCCC
This sequence comes from Demequina iriomotensis, assembly GCF_000971395.1. GTDB lineage: Bacteria > Actinomycetota > Actinomycetes > Actinomycetales > Demequinaceae > Demequina > Demequina iriomotensis. The sequence goes on from NZ_BBME01000015.1 coordinate 40,153, forward strand.
GGGGGATCACGCCGAGGATCTGCTCCTGACGGGCGACGTGGTACGCCGCGTGGCCCAGGCCGACGAGCACGGTCCCGGCCAGGAACACCGCGAGATCGGGTTCGAGGGCGGCGACCACGGCGCCCAGGCCCAGGACTCCGAGCGAGGCGAGCGCCGCGTGGGCCGCGCCGAGCCGATGCGCGAGCGCCCCGCCGAGCGCCGAGCCGGGGAGCCGCCCGAGCTGATAGGCCGCGACCGCGAGCGAGGCGAACGCCGCCGTGTGCCCCATGTCGATGACCGTGAGGGCGAGCACGGGCAGCATCGCGCCGATGCCGATCTCGGCGACGAAGGTGGGCACGTACACGCGCGCGGCGAGCGCGCGCGCGACGTGCCTCGAGGAGGCCGGGTTCGCGGCCTCAGTCAGCCTGGCGCTCCGGGTCCTCGGCCTGCGCCTCGTCGGCGGGCGCGTCCGCGGATACGTCCGCTTCGGCGGCGTCCGGCGCGGGCGCCTCGTCGGCGACCTCGGGCGCGGGCTCGGCCTCCGGCGCGGGCGCCTCGTCGACGACCTCCGGCTCAGGCTCAAGCTCCGGCTCCGGCTCGGCCGTGAGGTCGAGCGCGACGGGCACGTCGTTCTCGAAGACCGGGTCGGGGTCGGGCCACTGCGTGGCACCGCGCTCGATGTCGGTCTCCGAGTGTGCGCCGCACCCGTGGTCGACGCTCACCACGCGACCGTCGGACGGCGACCACTCGTTGGCGCACGCGCCGAACCGCAGGCGCATCGAGCCGGTGAGCGGGATGAAGAACGCGCACGTCGAGCACGGCGAGGCCGAGGCGATGGCCGAGGCGGCGCTCGGGCCGTGCGAGCCGCGGTACCAGCGGTCGGCGACCTCGGTGCGGCCGTCGGGTCCGAGCACGCGCGGGCGGCCCAGGCCGAGCTCCCAGTTGGCGAGGCGGTCCTCGTCCTCCTCGCCGGTGGCCTCGTAGCCCTGCACGAGCCTGCCGTCGCCGGCGACGTAGGGCAGGACCATCGACGCCTCGAGATCACCGGGGCGGACCCGGTCCGCCCACGGCACCCACGCGGGCGCGAGCAGCGCATCGTCCGCGGGCACCAGGTGCGCCTCGCACACGGAGGCGGCCTTCTGGCGCGGCGCGCGCGCGAGCGTGATGGACCACACCCACCCGCGATACCCGGGCATCGTGCACGCGAACAGGTGCGTGACCAGGCGGTCCTCGACGGTGGTGACGGTCAGGTGGTCGCCCACCAGCGCATCGTCACCCGCGAGCTCCACCGCGACCTCGCGCGCGAGGTCGACGGCCTCGGTGAGCACTGCATCCTTGGCCATCAGACGTCCAGCTGGTCCGCGACGGCACGCAGCACGGCGGCGACCTGGGAGCCGCGCGCCGGCTCGGGGTAGCGCCCCTTGCGCAGGGCGTTGGAGACGCCGTCGAGCATCTTGATGAGGTCCTCCACGATGACCGTCATCTCCTCGGGCTTCTTGCGCAGGTTCGCGGCGACGGACGGCGCGGCCTCGACCACGGTCACGTTGAGCGCGGACGGGCCTCGACGACCGTCCGCGACGGAGAAGTCGACCTTGGCACCCGGGCGGACCGTGGTGCCTGCGGGCAGCGCGGAGGCGTGCAGGAAGACCTCCGCGCCGTCGTCGCTCGCGATGAATCCGAACCCCTTGTCGGAGTCGAACCACTTCACCTTGCCAGTGGGCACATCTACCTCGTTCGTCCTCGAGGGCACCGCTGCTCGGCACCCCGCACGATTCTAGCCGCAGCCGGGGACAGCGGCCCCTGGCCGCGACGCGCCCGCCGGGGCTTTGCCTCGGACGGTGTGATGTGGGCAGACTGGAGGCGTAGAGGGAATCCCGGAACCACTCGAGGTGAACATGCCCACGGCCACCACGCCCGCCTGGCTCCTCCCCGCATTCGTGCGGGAGGCGATCGCGGCGGGCGCCACCGCGTCCGAGGAGGACGTGGCAGAGGCGGGCGCGCGCCTGCTGACGCGCTGGCAGAACCCCGCGCGCCGGTTCCACGACGTGCGTCACCTGGTCGAGCTGCTCACGCGCGTCGACGAGCTTCAGCAGGAGACCCGCCTGCCGCATTGCGTACGCCTCGCGGCCTGGTACCACGGCGCCGTGTTCGCCTCCGACTCCGAGTCGGCCTACGCGGCGCGCGGCGGCGAGGACGAGGACGCGAGCGCCGAGTACGCCCGCATGGAGCTACGCGACCTGGGCGTCCCGGACAAGAAGATCGACGCGGTCGCCGCGATGGTGAAGGGCCTCGCGCGCCACGTCACGGTGCCGGACAGCCCCGACGCCGCGGTGCTCTCGGACGCCGATCTCGCGATCCTCGCGTCCGATCCGCAGCGGTACAAGGCCTACATCACGGATGTGCGCGAGGAGTACGCGGAGATCCCCGAGGACCGGTTCCTGGCGAGCAGGCGCGCGATCGTCGCCCGGCTGCTGTCGCGCGACCGCCTCTACACGAGCCCGCTCGGCACCACGTGGGAGGCGCAGGCCCGCCAGAACCTCACCGCCGAGCTCGCGCGGCTCGACAAGGCCATCGCGGCGATGTCCACCGCCGCGGACGCCGGCTGAGCCCTCCACAGGTCGCCGGCGCCCACGCCGCCCCGGGCCGCACGCGTCCTAGCGTCGGGATCACCCGATCCCGAGGAGGACCCATGCAGTACCACGTCGATGCGGCCGAGGTCTCGGCCGCCTCCGCCCGCGCCGCCCGCACCGCCGACGCGATCCGCGCCGAGGTCGCCTCCCTCATGGCCGAGCTCACCAGCCTCGACAGCACGTGGCGCGGAGGCGCGGCCTCCGCGTTCGGCGACGTGCGCGAGCGCTGGCGGGGTGCGCAGGCGCACGTCGAGTCCGCGCTCGACGCCATCACCCAGGCGCTCGGCAACGCGGCCCGCTCCTACGAGGAGGCCGAGGCGACCGCGTCACGCCTGTTCAGCCGCTGACCCCGGGCTCGGGACACGCCGTGCTGGCGACGGTGCCGGATCCGCGGTTCGCGGGACGTCCAGGTCCGCCGCATCCTAGGCTCGGGGCGTGATCCTCATCGACCCGCCGCTGTGGCCGCGCCACGGCACGGTGTGGGGCCACCTCGTGTCCGACGCGTCGCTCGAGGAGCTCCACGAGTTCGCGGCGCGCGCGGGCATCCCGCCCCGGGCCTTCGACCGTGACCACTACGACTACCCGATCGAGCGCCGCGGCGACCTCGCCGGGCTCGGCGCCGTCGAGGTCTCGACGCGCGAGCTCATCACGCGGCTGCGCGCCTCGGGGCTGCGGGTGACCGCGGCCCAGCGTCGCTGAACGCCCCCGCGCACCTCGCGCGCCGCCCGCCGGGCCGCCGGGCCGCCGGGCCGCCGCCCGCATCGTGCCCCGGAGACGACGCAGGCCCCCGGCCCGGGAGAACCCGGGACGGGGGCCTGCGCGCTGGCTTCAGCCGAGAGGCGAGGGCTTAGAAGCCCATGCCGCCCATGTCGCCACCGCCGGCCGGCATGGCCGGCTCGGGCTCGGGCTTGTCGGCGACGACCGCCTCGGTGGTGAGGAACAGCGCCGCGATGGACGCCGCGTTCTGCAGCGCCGAGCGGGTCACCTTGACCGGGTCGTTGACGCCCGCCGCGAGCAGGTCGACGTACTCGCCGGTCGCCGCGTTGAGGCCGAAGTGGACCGGGAGGCCCTTGACCTTCTCCACGACGACGCCGCCCTCGAGGCCGGCGTTGATCGCGATCTGGCGCAGCGGCGCGGTGATGGCCGCCTCGACGATGCGGGCACCGGTGGCCTCGTCACCCTCGAGCTCGAGGCCCTCGAACGCGGTGGTGCCGGCCTGGATGAGGGCCACGCCACCACCGGCGACGATGCCCTCCTCGACGGCGGCCTTCGCGTTGCGGACGGCGTCCTCGATGCGGTGCTTGCGCTCCTTGAGCTCGACCTCGGTGGCCGCGCCCGCCTTGATGACGGCGACGCCGCCGGCGAGCTTGGCGAGGCGCTCCTGGAGCTTCTCGCGGTCGTAGTCCGAGTCGGAGTTGTCGATCTCGGAGCGGATCTGGCGGACGCGGCCCGCGAGCTGCTCCTCCGAACCGGCACCCTCGACGATGGTGGTCTCGTCCTTGGTGACGACGACCTTGCGCGCCTGACCGAGGAGCTCGAGGCCCGCGTTGTCGAGCGAGAGGCCGACCGACTCCGAGATCACGGTGCCGCCGGTGAGGATCGCCATGTCCTGCAGCATCGCCTTGCGGCGGTCGCCGAAGCCGGGCGCCTTGACGGCGACGGCCTTGAACGTGCCGCGGATCTTGTTGACGACGAGCGTCGCGAGGGCCTCGGACTCGACGTCCTCCGCGATGATCGCGAGGGGCTTGCCGGTCTGCATGACCTTCTCGAGCACGGGGACCAGGTCCTTGACGGAGCCGATCTTCGACTCGACGAGCAGGATGTACGCGTCCTCGAGGACGGCCTCCTGGCGCTCCGGGTCGGTGACGAAGTACGCCGAGAGGAAGCCCTTGTCGAAGCGCATGCCCTCGGTCAGCTCGAGCTCGAGGCCCAGAGCCGAGGACTCCTCGACGGTGATGACACCCTCCTTGCCGACCTTGTCCATCGCCTCGGCGATGAGCTCGCCGATCGCGGGGTCGCCGGCGGAGATGCCCGCGGTCGCGGCGATCTCGTCCTTGGTCTCGACCTCCTTGGCGGCGGCGAGCAGCTCGGCCGTGACGGCCTCGACGGCCTTCTCGATGCCCTTCTTGAGGGCGATCGGGTTGGCGCCGGCGGCGACGTTGCGCAGACCCTGCTGCACGAGCGCCTGGGCGAGCACGGTGGCGGTGGTGGTGCCGTCACCCGCGACGTCGTCGGTCTTCTTGGCGACCTCCTTGACCAGCTCGGCGCCGATCTTCTCGAAGGGCTCCTCGAGCTCGATCTCCTTGGCGATGGAGACACCATCGTTGGTGATCGTGGGGGCGCCCCACTTCTTCTCGAGCACCACGTTGCGGCCCTTGGGGCCAAGGGTGACCTTGACGGCGTCGGCGAGGGCGTTCATGCCCCGCTCCATGCCGCGGCGGGCCTCCTCATCGAAGGCGATGATCTTTGCCATGGGGTATGTCCTCTTTCGAAGATGACGGTTCCCACCGCCCGCGACGGACGATGCGCGGTCCGGCGTTCACGTCACGCCGCACCCCGCACCTCGGCGGAGAACCCTAGGTCTCTTAGCACTCGGGTAGGCCGAGTGCTAACGCCGATTCTGGCACTCTCCCCGGGAGAGTGCAAACGCCCTGAGCAGTGTTCGCCGAGGGCGTGGAGCGGCCGGGCCTACGGCTCGGAGACCAGCTGCACCTCGACGTCGACGTCGGTGGTGGGCGTGCCCTGCTCGACGGTGTCGATGCCCAGCTGCGATGCGACCTCGGCCGCGGTGTCCGCCATCGCATCGTCGCCGTACACCACACGGTTCGCGGTCGGGATCTCGCCGGAGAGGTTGTCCGCCGAGAGCGTCGCGAAGCCGGCGCCCTCGAGGATCGACACCTGGGTGCCCGCGAGCCCGGTGATGCCCGAGCCGTTGAGCACGGCGATCGAGGCGTCGTAGTCGATCACCGGCTCGGGTTCGGCGGTCTCGGAGGGCTCCTCGCTCGGCTCCGGCGACGTGGTCTCGGACGCATCGGCGCTCGGCTCGGTGCTCGCCTCCCCGCTGACCGTCGCCTCCACGGTGGGCGACTCGCTGGCGGATGAGGCGGGCGTCACTCCGGTGTTCCAGAACAGCTGCGCCACCACGAACGCAACCAGCCCCGCGACCACGAACACCACGAGAGGCACCAGCGCGACCGTCCACCACGGGCGCGGCGCGCGGTGGACCCCCACGGGGCCGCCGCTCGCGGCGATCTCGTCGAACTCGTCGGGCTGGTAGTCGCTCGTCACGCGGACACCCTACCGTTCACCCTCGTGCGCGGGCTGTTGCCGCGCGTCCACGCCCCCGCGCGTCGCGCACGCGACGCAGCCGCTGGACCAGCACGGGATCCTGCGCGAGCGCCTCGGGCGTGTCGATGAGCGCGTTGAGGACCTGGTAGTACTGCGTCGCGCTGAGGCCCAGCGCGTCGCGTACGGCATCCTCCTTGGCACCCGCGTAGCGCCACCACCGCCGCTCGAGAGCGAGGATCTCGAGCGCGCGCGCGTCGAGCACCGACACCGGTGCCGTGGCGACGTCCGCGTCCGTGGTCTCCTCGTTCATGTCGCCTCCACAGTAATCGCGCGCGGGAGGCGTCGAGCACAGGCGCGCGGTGCATCGTCCCCCGTCGCTAGGGTGAGCGCCATGCACGCGGAGTGGCTCGACTCGATGGCGCGGGACTGGGCCGGCGTGCTCGCCCCCGCGGCGCCCACGCTCGAGCGGCTCGCGGCGGAGCTGGGCGGCGAGGCGTACCTGCCGGCACCCGAGTCGGTCATGCGCGCGTTCGCGCTGCCTCTCGCGGACGTGCGCGTGCTGCTGGTCGGGCAGGACCCGTACCCGACGCCGGGAGATGCAGTCGGGCTGAGCTTCTCCGTCGCCCCCGGGCGACCGATGCCGCGCTCGCTCGCCAACATCGCGCGCGAGCTGCGCGCCGACACCGGCGAGGAGCTCGCGAGCGGGGACCTGTCCCCGTGGGTCGATCAGGGCGTCATGCTGCTCAACCGCGTGCTCACCGTGCGGCCGGGCGAGGCGGGCTCGCATCAGGGCCGGGGCTGGGAGGCGGTCACGGCGATCGCGATCGAGGCGCTCGCCGCGCGGGGAGGGCCGCTGGTCGCGCTCCTCTGGGGTCGCCAGGCGCAGGCCCTCGCGCCGCTGCTCGGGGACGTGCCGCGGGTGGAGAGCGCGCATCCGAGCCCGCTGAGCGCGTCCCGCGGCTTCTTCGGCTCGCGGCCGTTCTCGCGCGTGAACGCGCTCCTCGAGGAGCAGGACGCCGCGCCGGTCCGCTGGGGCGCACCGCCGGACGGCTCCGCCCTCTTCTGAGCGCTCCCCCGCCGTGCGGGACGCTCGGTCCCGACGGGTGACAGTGGAGCTGGCAGCGGGACTCGAACCCGCAACCACCGCTTTACAAGAGCGGTGCGCTACCAATTGCGCCATGCCAGCAGGGCACCCAGGATACCGGGGCCGGACACGCCGACGCCGCACCGCCCCCGGCAGGGGACGATGCGGCGCTCGGCTGCTGCGGGCTAGCCCAGGCTCTCGATGTACGCCTTGAAGTTGCCCGCGGTGAAGTAGTCGACCGAGGGCGAGTTCTCGTTGCTCTGGTCGTTGAGGATGACGCCGTCCGCGAAGTCGCCGGTCTCGGAGACGCGGATGGTCGGCGTGCCCTGCATGCCGTCGATCGACGCCTGCTCGGTCGCGGCGGTCGCCCACTTGCGCATGCCATCGTCCGTGAGGCTCGCGGCGACGTCCGCGGGCACGCCCGCGTCGACGGCGATCTGCTCGATCTGCTCGTCGCTCAGCCCGTCCGAGTTCTCCTCGGGCTGGTTGGCGAACAGCGCGGTGGTGAAGTCGAGGTACGCCTCGGGGGCGAGGTGCGCGACCACGCCGGCCGCGCCCGCCGCGCGGGTCGAGAAGCTGGTGCCGTTCGAGTAGCGGTCGAGGATCGAGATCGGGTGGTAGTACACCTGGATCTCGCCGGCCTCGCGCATCGCGTCGATGTCCTCGGCGTTGGTCTGCTCGAAGACGTTGCAGATGGGGCACATGAAGTCGAGGTAGACGTCGACGCGCGGTGCGTCGGTGGCGACGTCCTCGCCCACCACGCCGCCCGTGCCGACGGGGATGCCGCCGGTCGCGTCCGCGGCGGCGGGGGCCGTCGCGCCCTCGGTGCCGAGCGGCTCCACCTTGCCCTGGTTGACGATGAAGAGGATGAGGCCGGCGAACACCGCGATGCCCACCACGGAGCCCGCGACGATCATCAGCATCGTCCTGCGCTCCTGTGCGCGCACCTGCGCCTGCGCCTTCGCCTTGGCGGCGGCGCGCGCGTCCGTCTTCTGGTCCTTGCTCGACATCGATCTCTCCAGGGTTCTGCGGTCGGGTGTCACATGAAATCTAGACGATGCTCGTCAGGCGGCCTTCATCCAGCCGTCGAGCGAGTAGCGGCTGCGCGGCCAGATCGCGAGGTACGTGCCCAGCACGATGAAGCCGGCGCGCTCGAGCATATGGAGCGGGTAGTTGGTGGTGCCCTCGGCGACGTCGCCGCCCCCGCCGAAGCATCCGCAGTCGATGCTGAGCCCGTTCGCCCACGCCCAGATCACGCCCGTGACGAAGCCGGCCATCATGACGAGCCACACGATCGACGCCGTCCGGGTGAACAGGCCTGCCAGGAGGAACACGGCGAGCAGCAGCTCGAAGAACGGGAGCATGGTGCCCACGAACGGCACGATGGCCTCGGGGAGCAGGCGGTACGCGCGCACGGCGATGATCGACTGGGGGATGTCGAGCATCTTGGGGATGGCGGCGGCGACGAGGATGCCCGCCATCGCCAGCCGGACCACGGTGCTGAGCCACGGCTGCACCGTCTCCCAGCGCCCTGCGGTCGCGGTCGTCTCCGTCATCTCCGAGCTCATCGTGGTCCCTTCGTCACCCGTGCCTCGCTGCCGGGCGAACGCCCGAGGTCGCCTGCGTGTTCCGGGGTGTCAGGACGATGCGCCCATGCTAACCGTGAGCGGCCACCACCAGATCCCCACGTGCGCGTACACGGCGATGCCCGCGACGAGGACCGCGCTGACCGCGACGAGCGCCCACGCGGCCGCGAGACCGGCGGTCGGGGACACCGCCGCGGCGAGGCGATGCGCGCCCGCGCGGGTCTCGCGCATGAACGGTCCGTAGGCCATCGCGACCACGGCCGCCGCGGCGCCGAGCGCGAGCGCTCCCGCCTGGGCGTACTCCACGGCGTCCGCGCTCAGGCCCAGGCTGCCCGAGCCCACGAGCCACCAGGCCCCCGCCGCCACGCCGCCGCCCGCGGCGGCAGCCGTGAGCGCGGCCGGGATGGTCTCGACCGCGGCGCGCAGCACGTGCCACGGGAGCCCGATGGTCTGCACGACGGTGTCCGTGGTGCGGCGCCTGCCGCGACGCGCATCGGCGGCCTCGAGCGCGAGCTCGCGACGCTGCACGCCGCGCGCGAGGATCGCGACGCCGAGCAGCACCAGCGCGGTGACGACGGGCGCGAGCGCGGCGGCGGCGATCACCACGAGCGCGGCGAGCAGGAGCAGCAGCCGGCGCCGGGGAGCGGGCTCGAGGTAGCCCTCGTCGTCCTCGGGGACCAGGTCCTCCCACGCCGGCTCGTCGGGCTCGAGGCCGTCCTGGTCGCCCCACCCTGCCGCCGCATCGTGCACCGGGACGTGCTCGCCGCTGGGCAGCACTGCGGTCGCCTCGGCGTCCGCGCCCCACGCCGCCTCCGCGAGGCCGACCGGCGCGACCGCGGTGGGCGGGAGCGCGGGCAGCACGTCGGTGGCCCCGCTGAGCGCCGCGACCACGTCGCGCATGCCGGGACGCGCCGCGACGTCGCGGCCGAGCGCCGCGCGCAGCGTCGCCGCGCCGGGGACGTCGGGCAGCCGCACCTCGGCCTCGAGGGTCCGGCTGATCGCGCCCGTGCCGGAGCCGAAGGGCGCCTGCGCCGTCATCGCGAACGCGACGGTCGCGGCCCAGGACCACCGATCGGCCTGCGCGCCCGGCTCGGCACCGTCGATCACCTCGGGCGCGACGTAGCCGGGCGTCCCGCTCACCAGCCCCTCGCGCGTGAGTCGCGCGTCCTCCGTCCGGTGCGCGAGGCCGAAGTCGATGAGCACGGGGCCGTCCGGTCCCATCATGACGTTCGACGGCGTGACGTCGCGGTGGACCACCCCGGCCGCGTGGACCGCCTCGAGGGCCGAGGCGGTGCGCTCGGCGAACGCGGCGAGCGCCTCCCCTGCAAGCGGGCCGTGATGGCGGATGTGGTCGAACAGCGTCTCCCCGGGCACGATCTCGAAGACCACGAAGGTCTCCGCGTCGTCGAGCTCGGCGTCGAGGATGTGGGGCACGGCGGGGTGCCGCAGCGACTGCAGCGCGCGCACCTCGCGGGCCAGGCGCGCGGCCGCGACCTCGTCCTCGCGCGCGTCGACCAGCTTGAGCGCGGCCTCCTGGCCGCCCTCATCCACGACGCGGTACACGGAGCCCGAGCCCCCCGAGCCCAGCCGCCCTTGCACGCGATAGCCGCCGACGACGTCACCTACCTCGCGCTGAAGCCCGGCCATGGACCCAACCTACCGGCGCATCGTCCAGGCTCGACCCGCGTGGGACCTGCGGGGGTGCCGGGTCCCGTCCGGGCTGTGTCATGATGGGCGGGCCGGGAGGACCCCGGCAGTGTCACTGTGGACACCACAACGGCATTTCTTCACTACGGATCGTCCGGCACGTACCTGCCGGTGAAGGGAAACACGGCCATGGCCACCGTTACCTATGACAAGGCGTCGCGGATCTACCCCGGCACCGAGCGTCCCGCGGTCGACTCGCTCGACCTCCAGATCGCCGACGGCGAGTTCCTCGTGCTCGTCGGCCCGTCCGGCTGCGGCAAGTCGACCTCGCTGCGCATGCTCGCCGGCCTCGAGGACGTCGACAAGGGCGGCATCTACGTGGGCGACCGCGACGTCACGCACGTCCAGCCCAAGGACCGCGACATCGCGATGGTGTTCCAGTCCTACGCGCTCTACCCGCACATGTCCGTCGCGGACAACATGGGCTTCGCCCTCAAGATCGCGAAGGTCGACAAGGCCACGATCCGCGAGCGCGTCGAGGCCGCCGCGAAGATCCTGGACCTCACCGAGTACCTCGACCGCAAGCCGAAGGCCCTCTCGGGTGGTCAGCGTCAGCGCGTCGCCATGGGCCGCGCGATCGTGCGCCAGCCCCAGGTGTTCCTCATGGACGAGCCGCTGTCGAACCTCGACGCCAAGCTCCGCGTCCAGACCCGCACCCAGATCGCCGCGCTTCAGCGTCGCCTGGGCACCACCACCGTCTACGTGACCCACGACCAGGTCGAGGCCCTCACGATGGGCGACCGCATCGCGGTCCTCAAGGACGGCGTGCTCCAGCAGGTCGGCACCCCGCGCGAGATGTACGACACCCCGCAGAACGTGTTCGTCGCGGGCTTCATCGGCTCGCCGGCCATGAACCTGTCGACCTTCCGCGTCGAGGACGGCCACGCGCTCGTCGGCGACTCGAAGGTCCCGCTGCGTCGCGACACGCTCGCCAACATGTCGGAGGCCGACGGCGGCGACGTCATCCTCGGCTTCCGCCCGGAGTCGCTCGACCGCGTCGCGCCGAACACGCCCGGCGCCTTCCCGGTCGAGGTCAACGTGGTCGAGGAGCTCGGCTCGGACGCCTTCGTGTACGGCACCATCCCGACCCCGCTCGCGACCGGCTCGAAGAACGTCGTGGGCGGCACCGGCGAGGGCATCGTCCGCGTCGACCCGCGCGACGTCCCCGGCAAGGGCGACACCATCTGGGTGACCATCCGCGAGGGCGAGCAGCACGTGTTCTCGTCCGCCACGCAGGAGCGCATCTCGACCCACGTGGTCCAGACCGACGCCTCGCGCACGCTCGCGAACTAACGCTCAGCGTTCCACCAGGAGGGCGGCCCCGTCAGGGGCCGCCCTCCTGTCGTCTCCCCTCCCGGACACTGCCAACGGAGCTGGTCCCGGTTCGCCGGCGTGTCGCGCCGGATCGGGGGCGGCGCGCCGGGGCGCGCCGCCGAACTCCGTTGCCGCTGTCCGGGCGAGGGCACGCCCTCGCTACGCTGGAACCATGCCGCACATCACCGGGGCCGCCGATCCGGCGCTCATGGAGCTGCCATGGGACATCCCGCTCTCCGCCTGGCCCGAGGACGTCATCGCCGCGCTGCCCCGCGGACTGTCGCGTCACGTCGTGCGCTTCGTGCGTCACGGCGGCACCGTGCTCGCGGTCAAGGAGACCAACCGCGAGATCGCGCATCGCGAGTTCCAGATGCTGCGCGACCTCGAGCGCATGGAGGCGCCGTGCGTCCATGCGGTCGCGGTGGTCACCCAGCGCAGGACGCCCATGGGCGAGGAGCTGTCGGCCGCGCTCGTCACCGAGCACCTCGCGTTCTCCCTGCCCTACCGCGCGCTGTTCTCGACCGCGCTGCGCAAGGGCACGCTCAACCGCCTCATCGACGCGCTCTCGGTGCTGCTGGTGCGCCTGCACCTCAACGGCTTCTACTGGGGCGACGTCTCGCTGTCGAACGCCCTCTTCCGCCGCGACGCGTCCGAGTTCAGCGCCTACCTGGTCGACGCCGAGACCGGCGACATCCACGACGCCCTCACCGACGGCCAGCGGTCCTACGACCTCGAGATCGCGACCACCAACATCATCGGCGAGATCCTCGACCTGCAGGCGAACGAGGACCTCGACGAGGGCATCGACCCGTTCAAGATCGGCGAGCGCCTCGAGTCGAAGTACGGCAGGCTGTGGGCCGCGCTCACCGCGACCGAGACGTTCGACGCGAACGTGCCGCTGCGTGTCGCCGAGCGCGTACGCGCGCTCAACGAGATGGGCTTCGACGTGGGCGAGCTCGACATGCTCTCCACCCCCGACGGGCAAGGGCTGCGCATCCGCCCCAAGGTGGTCGACGCCGGCTTCCACTCGCGTCGGCTCATGCGGCTCACGGGTCTCGACGTGCAGGAGAACCAGGCGCGTCGCCTGCTCAACGACCTGGACGAGTTCCGGCTGGTCCACCCCGAGATCGGCGAGGACGAGGCCTTCGGCGCGCACGCCTGGCTCACCAGCATCTTCGAGCCGACGGTCCGCGCCGTGCCGCGCGAGCTCCGCGGCAAGCTCGAGCCCGCCCAGGTGTTCCACGAGGTCCTCGACCACCGCTGGTACCTCGCGGAGGCCGCCGGCGAGGACGTGCCGATGCCCGTGGCCACCGCTTCGTACGTGAAGAACGTGCTGCCGCTGCGCCCCGACGAGCGCGCCGTGCTGGGCCGCTCCCTCGCGGAGATGACCGCCGAGCTGCCCGCGCTCACCGACGAGGTCGGCACCGAGTTCGAGGCGCGCGACCCGTTCGAGAACGACAACACGTACGCGTGGGGCGAGGTCCCCGCGCCCGAGGTCAGCGAGCCCCCGCAGGTGCGGCGCCAGTCGACGCGCCTCCCCGCGCCCGAGCGCTCGCCCCTGTCGGGCGAGGTCACGGCGCGCGCCGCATCGTCCCCTGCGGAGGACGATGCGGGCGAGAAGTCCGGCTTCTAGCCTCGCCCGGGCGCGACGCGGGTCAGGCCCGCGCGGCCGCCTTGGACGCCTCGTACAGCGCGATCGAGGCCGCGACGGACGCGTTGAGGCTCTCGGTGGTCGCGGCGATCGGGATCGACACCACCTGGTCGCAGGCCTCGCGCACGAGGCGCGACAGGCCCTCGCCCTCGGCGCCGACCACGATGACGAGCGGGCCGTCGAGCAGGTTGGACTCGTGCAGGTCCACCTCGCCGTCGCCCGCGAGCCCGAGCACGAACAGGCCCGCCTTCTTGTACTCCTCGAGCGTGCGGACCATGTTGACCGCGCGCGCGACCGGGAGGCGCGAGGCCGCACCCGCGGATACCTTCCACGCGGCCACCGTCATGCCCGCGGCGCGGCGCTCGGGGATGAGCGCGCCGGAGGCGCCGAACGCCGCCGCCGAGCGCACGATCGCGCCCAGGTTGCGGGGATCCTGGATGCCGTCGAGCGCGATGATCCGCACGGGCGACGCCGCCTCGAGGAGGTCCTGCGGCTCGGCGTACTGGTACGGCGGTACCTCGAGCGCGACGCCCTGGTGCGGCGAGCCGTCCGCGAGGGTGTCGAGCGTCGCCTTGGTCACCTCGCGCACCGTGACGCCGTGCTCGACGGCGAGGGACACGATCTCGGTGATGCGGTCGTCCGCGTCGATCCGGTTGAAGATGCTGAGCATGGTGGCCTGCATGCCCTCGCGCAGCGCCTCGAGGACGCTGTTGCGGCCCACGACCAGGTCGGTGGCACCCGACGTGCGGTCGCGCGGCGTCGACCTCGCCGGTCGCTGCGACGCCTTGGCGGCGTCCTTCTCGGCGCGCACCTTCGCCTTGTAGGCCTTGTGGTTGGGGCGGTCCTCCGCCCGGGGGGTAGGGCCCTTGCCCTCGAGCGCCTTGCGTCCGTGCCCGCCCGTGCCGACCTGCGCGCCCTTCTTCGAGCCTGCATTACGGGTCGCGCCGCGGCGCTTCGAGTTACCAGCCATGGCTACAAGGGTAATAGGGGACGATGCGCACCGGCGCCCCACCCCGTGACACTGCCAACGGATCTCGCGGCGACACGCGGGTGAGGCAGGCCCGCTCCCGCGCGACACGCCGACAACCCGGGACCAGGTCCGTTGGACGTGTCCGGGAGGGGTGGGGTCAGGACTCCGAGGCGAGGGACCAGCGGGCGCCGTCGGCGCCGTCGGAGATCACGATGCCGGCGCCGGCCAGGCGGTCGCGGATGGCATCCGCGGTGGCCCAGTCCTTCGCGGCACGCGCCGCCGCCCGCGCCTCGATGTCCGCCTTGACCAGGAAGTCCAGGGCGCCCATCGCGGCGTCCGAGGCGCCCGCCTTCTCCCCCGCCCACTCCGGGGCGCCCGGGTCGAGGCCCAGCACGTCGAGCATCGACCGCGCCGCCAGCAGCGCCGCCGCGACCGCCGCATCGTCCCCCGCCGTGAGCGCGGCGTTGCCCGCGCGCACCGTCTCGTGGATGACCGCGAGCGCGCGCGGCACGCCCAGGTCGTCGTCCATCGCCTCGACGAAGGCGGCGGGCAGCTCGGCGGTCGCGACCGTCGCGGCCGACGGCGCGCCCACCTTCTCGGAGGCCCGCGCGACGAAGCCCTGGAAGCGGGCCCACTGGGCGGAGGCCTCGTCGAGCGTCGACGGCGAGTACTCGAGCATCGACCGGTAGTGCACAGCCGCGAGCGCGAGGCGCAGCGCGGCGGGCTCGTGCTCGGCGAGCACCTCGGACACCAGCAGCCCGTTGCCCAGCGACTTCGACATCTTGGCGCCCGACTGGGTCACCCAGGCCGAGTGCATCCACAGGCGCGCGAAGCCGTAGCCCGCGGCCCGCGACTGCGCCTGCTCGTTCTCGTGGTGCGGGAAGCGCAGGTCGAGGCCCCCGCCGTGGATGTCGAACTCCTCGCCCAGGTAGCGGTGCGCCATCGCCGAGCACTCGATGTGCCAGCCCGGGCGGCCCGGCCCCCAGGGCGAGTCCCACGAGGCCGTCGCGGGCTCATCGTCCTTGCGCGCCTTCCACAGCGCGAAGTCGTGGGTGTCGCGCTTGTCCTCGAGCGGGGCGTCCTGCGCCGGTGACAGGTCGTCGAGCGCCTGACGGGTGAGCGCGCCGTAGCCGACGAACGAGCGCACGTCGAAGTACACCGACCCGCCCTGCTCGTACGCGTGGCCGTTCGCGACAAGGCGCTCGATCATCCCGAGGATCTCGGGGATGTGGCCGGTCGCGCGCGGCTCCGCGGCGGGCGCCTTGACGCCGACCGCCGCGTAGGCGGCCTGGAACTCGCGCTCGTAGCGCAGCGCCCACGCCCACCACTCCCAGCCGGCGTCCGCGGCCTTCGCGAGGGTCTTGTCGTCGATGTCGGTGACGTTGCGCACCAGCGTCACCGCGTAGCCCGAGCGCTCGAGCCAGCGCTGCAGCACGTCGAACGCGACGGCGCTGCGCAGGTGGCCCACATGGGGCGCGCTCTGGACGGTGGGACCGCACAGGTAGATGCCCGCCTTGCCGGCGGTCATCGGAACGAAGTCTCGCTCCTCGCGGGTGGCGGTGTCGTACAGGCGCAGGGTCACGCGCCCAGGCTACCGGTCGCGTGCTGCCGGGAACGATGCGACGGTCTCGCCGTCGCGCGGCGGTCAGGCCTCGACGATGAGCGCGGTCGCGATGGCCGCGACGCCCTCGCCGCGCCCCGTGAGCCCCAGTCCGTCGGTGGTGGTGCCGGCCACGGTCACGGGCGCGCCGCATGCGGCCGTCAGCGCAGCCTCCGCCTCGGCGCGCCGCGGCGCGAGCTTGGGACGGTTGCCGATGACCTGCACCGCGACGTTGCCGATCGTGAAGCCCGCCTCACGCACCAGGCGCGCGGACTCCGCGAGCAGCGCCACCCCGGCCGCGCCCGCCCACTCGGGACGCGCGGTGCCGAAGTTCGATCCGAGGTCGCCGAGCCCGGCGGCAGACAGCAGCGCGTCGCACGCTGCATGAGCGGCGACGTCGGCGTCGGAGTGCCCCTCGAGCCCGGGCTCGCCGGGCCACTCGAGCCCGGCGACCATGAGCGGCCGGTCGCCGCCGAACGCGTGGACGTCCACGCCGATGCCGGTCCGCGGCAGCGCGTTCACACCGTCTCCTCTTCCGCGGACAGCGCCGCGATGTGCTCGGCGAGCGCGAGGTCGCCCGCATGCGTCACCTTGACGCCCCACTCGTGGCCCGCAGTCGCCACCACCCGGTACCCGAGGGCGCGTGCGAGCGACGCGTCGTCGGTCGCCGCGTCACCGCCGCGCGCATGCGCGTCGAGCAGCACGGCGGCGCGGAACGCCTGGGGGGTCTGGACGATGCGGAAGCCGGCCCGGTCGACGGGCTCGCCCAGCGAGCCGTCCGGCGCGGGCGCGGTCACCAGGGTATCGACCACCGGCACCACGGGCACGGCGCCGTCCGCGCCGTCCTCGATCGCGGCGACGACGGCGCGCATGGCCGCCACGGGCTGGAAGGCGCGCGCCGCATCGTGCACCAGGACGATGTCGTGGGACGCGAGCCGCAGCGCCGCCAGGCCCGCGTTGACGGACTCCTGCCGCGTCGCGGCGCCGGGCACCACGGTCACGTCGAGGCCCGCGAGCGCGCGCTCGAAGTCCGGCAGATGGGTGGGCGGCGCCGTCACGACGACGCGCGCGGCGACCCGGGCGATGCGCCGCACCGCGTGCACCACGAGAGGCGCGCCCGCGACGACGACGAGCGCCTTGGGAAGGTCGGACCCCAGCCGGGTCCCGTAGCCGGCGGCCGTGACGACGGCCGCGACGGTCACGAGGCGAGGACCTCGTCGAGACGGGTCTCCGCGGCGGCCTCGTCGCACTTCTCGGCGAGAGCGAGCTCGCTCACCAGGATCTGGCGCGCCTTGTGGAGCATGCGCTTCTCGCCGGCGGACAGGCCCTTGTCGGTGTCGCGACGCGAGAGGTCGCGGACCACCTCGGCCACGCGGATGACGTCGCCCGAGGCGAGCTTCTCGACGTTGGCCTTGTAGCGGCGCGACCAGTTGGTCGGCTCCTCGATGTAGGGCTCGCGCAGGACGCCGAACACCTTCTCCAGTCCCGCCTGGTCGACGACGTCGCGGACTCCCACCAGGTCGACGTTCTCCGCCGGCACCTCGATGGTCAGGTCACCCTGCGCCACCTTGAGCTTGAGGTAGGTCTTCTCCTCGCCGCGGATGATGCGCTTCTTGATGTCCTGGATCTGGGCCGCCCCGTGGTGGGGGTAGACGACGGTCTCGCCAACGACGAAGTTCATGGTGGAGTAATCCCCTTCTCGACGGAACTCCATTCTACCAGTTCGCAAAACCCCAATAACAGGCGCATCATGCCTGGTGATGGGCCGTTGGTCCCTATCGGGGCAAATTCCCGGACCGCTAGGATCCCCGCCCTCGTGCGCGCGGTGGCCCGCTGTCACGCGGAGCCACTATCCTTCCAGTGACGTCACCCCGGAAAGGTCCCGCCGTGAAGCACCCCGCACGCCTCCTCCCCCTCGCCGCCGCGCTCGCGCTCACCGTCGCCGGCTGCAGCACGATCAACCCGATCACCACCCAGATGGCGTACGACGCCTCGGACGGCGTGAGCGTCGAGATCGGCGAGGTCACGGGGCTGAACCTGCTGGTGATCACCGAGGCCGAGGGCTCCGCCGCCGTGCTGACGGGATCGCTGCGCAACGCGGGCGACGAGGACGTCACCGTCTCCGCGAGCATCGACGGCGCCGAGATCGCCTCGATCGACGTGCCCGCGGGCGCGACGGTCCGCCTCGGCGGCGACGAGGGCGAGGCCGCCGTCACCGGCACCTCGACCGCCGCGCCGGGCCTGCTCCAGGACGTATCCTTCCAGACCGAGACCGCCGGCCAGGTCACCGAGCAGGTGCCCGTGCTCGACGGCACGCTGCCGGAGTACGCGCCGGAGCTCGACAGCCTCTGACCGGTGGTGCTGCCGCACCGCTGAACCACCGCATCGTCCCTCACCAGGGAGATGGATGCACGAAGGGCCGATGCGCTGCGCATCGGCCCTTCGTGCGTGGTGACGCCGCGCGGCTCAGCCGAAGCGGCCCGAGATGTAGTCCTCGGTGGCCTTCTCCGACGGCGACGAGAACATCACCGGGGTGTCGTTCATCTCGATGAGCTTGCCGGGCTTGCCCGTGCCCGCGATGTTGAAGAACGCGGTCCGGTCCGACACGCGCGCGGCCTGCTGCATGTTGTGCGTGACGATGACGATCGTGTACTCGTCCTTGAGCTCCTGCATGAGGTCCTCGATCGCGAGAGTCGAGATCGGGTCGAGCGCGGAGCACGGCTCGTCCATGAGGAGCACGTCGGGCTGGATGGCGATCGCGCGCGCGATGCACAGTCGCTGCTGCTGGCCGCCGGACAGGGACGAGCCGGGCTTGTCGAGGCGGTCCTTGACCTCCTCCCAGAGGTTCGCGCCGCGCAGCGACGACTCCACCAGGTCGTCGGCGTCCGACCGCGAGATGCGCTTGTTGTTGAGCTTGACGCCCGCGAGCACGTTCTCCGCGATCGACATCGTCGGGAACGGGTTGGGGCGCTGGAAGACCATGCCGACGTGGCGGCGGACCGTCACCGGGTCGACGTTGTCCCCGTAGAGGTTGACGCCGTCCACCAGGACCTCGCCCTCGACGCGCGCGCCGGGGATGACCTCGTGCATGCGGTTGAGGGTGCGAAGGAACGTCGACTTGCCGCAGCCCGAGGGGCCGATGAACGCCGTCACCGACTTGGGCTCGATGGCGAGGGACACGTCCTCGACCGCCAGGAAGCTCGAGTAGTAGACGTTCAGGTTGTTGACGTCGATGCGCTTGGACACGGTGTCTCCGGGTTCTGGCTCAGCGGCCGGTCTTGGGGGAGAAGAAGCGGGCGATGAGGCGGGCGATGAGGTTGAGGGCCATCACGATGAGGATGAGCACCAGGGCCGCGCCCCATGCGCGGTACTGCGTGATCTCGCCGATGCAGGTCGCGGTGTTGCAGGGCAGCACGCCCTTCTCGTACTCCGAGATGATGTACACCGGCAGCGACATCATGCGGCCGTCGAAGAGGTTGAAGTTCATCGAGTCGGTCACGCCGACGGCGACGAGCAGCGGCGCGGTCTCGCCGATGACGCGCGCGATCGCGAGCGTGACGCCCGTGGTGATGCCCGCGATGGCTGTGCGCACCACCACCTTGAGGACCGTCAGCCACTTGGGCACGCCGAGCGCGTAGGAGGCCTCGCGCAGCTCGTTGGGCACGAGGCGCAGCATCTCCTCGGACGAGCGCACCACCACGGGGATCATGAGCACCGACAGCGCGATCGCGCCGACGATGCCGAGCTTGGTGCCCGGGCCGGCGACCACCGCGAAGAGCGAGTAGGCGAACAGGCCGGCGACGATGGACGGGATGCCCGTCATGACGTCGACGAAGAAGGTGATGGCCTTCTTGAGCCAGCCGCTGCCGTACTCGACCAGGTAGATCGCGGTGAGGAGGCCCACCGGCACGGAGATCACCGTCGCCGCGAGGGTCATCATCACGGTGCCCCAGATGGCGTGCAGGATGCCGCCGAACGCCGGCTCGGAGCCGAAGACGCCGCGCATGCTCTGCTGGAGGAACTCGAGGTTGAAGCCCGCGTCGAGCCCCTCCGCATCAGAGATGAAGAAGCGGTCGATGCCGTTGACCACCACGGTGACGGCGAGCCACACGAGCGGGATCACCGCGACGGCGAAGGCGCCGTAGATCACCACGGTCATGCCGGCGTTCTTGAGCCGACGCGAGCGCGACAGGGCGCCCAGGGGCATGGTCGATGTCGCCATCAGTTGGCTCCCGAGAATTCGCTACGACGGCTGACGACCCAGCGGGCGAGCATGTTGACGAGCAGGGTGATCACGAACAGCGCGAGGCCCATCGCGATGAGCGAGTTCACGCCGAGCGCGTTGGCCTCGGGGAACTGCAGCGCGATGTACGCGGCGATGGTGTTGTGCTGGTTGGGCTGCAGGATGTTCGCGGAGAACGTGAGCCCGGGGCTGATGATCATCAGCACCGCCATGGTCTCGCCGAGCGCGCGACCCAGCCCCAGCATCGTCGCGCCGATCATGCCGGAGCGACCGAACGGGAACACCGCCATGCGGATCATCTCCCACCGGGTGGCGCCCATCGCGAGGGCGGCCTCCTCGTGCAGCTTCGGGGTCTGGAGGAACACCTCGCGCGACACGGCGGAGATGATCGGGATGATCATGATGGCGAGGACGATGCCGGCGGAAAGGGCCACCCGGCCGGTGAACACCTCGCCGGACTCCGGCGGCGCGAAGATCGGGATCCAGCCCAGGTAGTCCGCGAGGAACTGGTAGAAGGGCTGGAGGAACGGCACGAGCACCGCGACGCCCCAGAGTCCGTAGACCACCGACGGCACCGCGGCGAGCAGGTCGATGAGGTAGCCGAGGCCCTGCGCGAGCTTGCGCGGGGCGAAGTGCGAGATGAACAGCGCGATGCCGATCGCGACGGGCGTCCCGAGCAGCAGCGCGATCACCGAGATGAGGATCGTGCCGTAGACGAGGTAGCCGACGATCTCGAGGAGGCTCTGGCCGTCCTCCGGCTTGATGAAGGAGACGGACTCGCCGAGCTCCGCCGCGGGCATCGAGACCGCGGGCCACGCCTCCATGAGGAGGAACGTCGCGACCGCCGCGAGCGTGATGAGGATGAGGGACCCGGCGCCGGTGGAGACCCACTTGAACGCATGGTTCGCGGCTGCGCCGGGATGGGTGCCGTAATCGCTCGGCGGCGCTGTCTCCGGCGACTGATCTGTGGTCGTCACGCTCGGGTCTCCCTTGGTTGCGGCCCCATCGTAATGGGCAAGGTGGTGGGCTCACCCGTCGAGGGTGAGCCCACCACCTGTCAGGTCCTACGAGGCCGTCAGGCCGCCGCGATCTCGTCGAGGATCGCGGTCACGTGCGCCGAGAGGTCCGCGGGAAGCGGGGCCGAGCCGGCGGCCTCCGAGGCGGCCGCCTGGCCCTCCTCCGAGGCGACGTACTTCTCGAACGCGGTGACGAGCGCACGCTCGGTCTCGTCGTCGTACTGCGAGCAGACGATGTGGTAGCTCACCAGGGTCAGCGGGTAGGCCGAGGAGTCCGTGGTGGTGCGGTCGATCGCGTACGCGAGGTCGTTGTCACCGTTGGCGGTGTCGGACAGCGGCGACGCAGCGATGATGTTCGCGGCGGCCTCGGCCGAGTAGGGGACGTACTCCTCGCCGACCTTGAGGGCGACGGTGCCGAGCGAGCCCGCACGCGACGCGTCGGCGTAGCCGATCGCGCCGGCCGTGGAGGTCACGGTGTCGACCACGGCCGAGGTGCCGTCGGCGCCGACCGACTGGCTCGCGGCGGTCGAGAACTCCTTGGTCGCCTCGTACGGCCACGCGCCACCCGACGCCTGCTCGAGGTAGTCGGTGAAGTTGTCCGACGTGCCCGAGGAGTCGGAGCGGTAGACCACGGTGATGTTCGACGACGGGAGCTCGACGCCCTCGTTCTGCGACGCGATGGCCTCGTCGTCCCACGTGGTGATCTTGCCGTCGAAGATGTTCGCGATGGTCTCGGCGTCGAGGTTGAGCGACGTCACGCCGTCGAGGTTGAAGATGACCGCGACGGGCGAGATGTACATCGGCAGGTGGTAGGCGCCACCCTCGCCGTCGCAGCGCTCGACCGCGGTGGCGTACTCGGACTCGTCGAGCAGGCCGTCGGAGCCGGCGAACGGCACGGCGCCGGCGAGGAACTGCTCGATGCCGCCGCCCGAGCCGACCGGGTCGTAGCCCACGGTCACGTCGGCGTTCGCGGACTGGAAGCCGGCGCGCCACGCGTCCATCGCGGACTCCTGCGACGAGGCACCGGCACCCTGGAGGTTGCCGGACAGCTCGGCCATGGCCTCGGTGGTCTCCGTGGCGGACTCCGAGCCGGTGCTCGAGCCGGCCGGCGGCTCCTCGTTGGAGGCCGAGCAGGCGGCGAGCGAGAGCGACAGCGCGGCAGCGGTGAACACCGCGCCGGTACGAATGGCAAGCTTCACGTTCGATTTCCTCACGTCTTCTTGTGATCCCGGCTCATTGCCGGATGACCCTCACGTTAGGGACGCCAGGTAACGGGCCACGGGGCGCTTTCTGAACTCAGGGTGAACATCCGATGAACTGCCCGGCGCCGTGATCGAAACGTGACGATGATGGGCGCGCCCGCGTCCGCATCGTCCGGTTTCGCGCCGCCCGGGCGCGTTGGCGCCGGGCACGATGGCGCCGGGCGCCGCCCCCCGGGGTCACCCCTCGAAGCTGTAGCCCACCCCGCGGACGGTCTGGATGAGCGTCGGCTCGGCCGGGTCCGCCTCGACGCGGCTGCGGATGCGCTTGATGTGGACGTCGAGCGTCTTGGTGTCGCCGAAGTAGTCCGAGCCCCACACGCGGTCGATGATGACCTGGCGCGGCAGCACGCGGCCCGCGTTCTGCGCGAGCAGGTGCAGGAGCGCGAACTCCTTGGGGGGCAGCGACTGGGTCTGCCCGTCGCGCGTGAGCTGGAGGCGCTCGGGATCGAGCGTGATGCCGCCGACGGTGAGCCGCTCGGGCTCGTCGGCGATGTCGCGAGCGCCGCTCGCGTAACGGCGCAGCACTGCCCGCATGCGCGCGACGAGCTCGCGGCCGGAGTACGGCTTGGTGACGTAGTCGTCCGCGCCGAGCTCGAGGCCGATGATCTTGTCCACCTGATCGTCCTTGGCCGTCACCATGACGACCGGCACGTCCGAGCGCTCGCGCACGGCCTTGAACACCTCGGGCCCGGACATGCCGGGCAGCATGAGGTCGAGCAGGATGAGGTCCGCGCCGTCGCGCACGAACGCCTCCAGGCCTGCGGTCCCGGTGGCCGCGAGCGCGACGGAGAAGCCCTCGCGCTCGAGCAGCACCTGCAGCGAGTCGCGGTACGACTCCTCGTCCTCGACGACGAGGATCCGTGCCTCGGTCATGTTCCCTCCCGGTGTACGGCGAGCTTGAAGGTGAAGGTGGAGCCCACGCCCGGCTCGGACCACAGTGCCACCGATCCGGAGTGCTGAAGCGCGATGTGCTTGACGATGCTGAGGCCCAGCCCGGTGCCGCCCGTCTCGCGCGAGCGCGCCGGGTCGGCGCGGTAGAAGCGCTCGAAGATGCGCTCCTGGTCCTTGGGGTCGACGCCGATGCCCTTGTCGATCACCGCGACCGAGGCGACGCCGTCGCGCGCGGTCATGGAGACCACCACCTCGGTGCCCTCGTCCGAGTAGGCGATCGCGTTGTCGATGAGGTTGCGCAGCGCCATGACGAGCAGGTCGCGATCGCCCATGACGATGGGCCGCTCCCGCACATCGGTGACCAGGCGCATCGCCTTGGTCTCGGCGCCCAGCCGCGAGCCCTCGATGGCCTCGTGCACCACGCCCTCGAGGTGGAGCTCCTCGTGCTCGAGCACGGAGCCGC
The DNA here is from genome assembly GCF_000971395.1 of Demequina iriomotensis. Classification (GTDB taxonomy): domain Bacteria; phylum Actinomycetota; class Actinomycetes; order Actinomycetales; family Demequinaceae; genus Demequina; species Demequina iriomotensis. Next base: position 63,837 of record NZ_BBME01000015.1, read on the forward strand.
CGCCCTGGAGCCGCGAGATCTCGATGATCTCCTGGATGAGCTTGGTGAGCCGGCGCGACTCCTTGCGCATCTTCTTCGAGAACCGGCGCACCAGCTCCGGGTCGTCGGCCCCGTCCTCGATGGTCTCCGCGAGCAGGCTCAGCGCGCCCACGGGCGTCTTGAGCTCGTGCGAGACGTTGACCGCGAACTCGCGCCGCGACTGCTCGGCGGCGCGCGACTCGGTGTTGTCGTTGACCACCGCGAGGCACAGCTCGTCGTCGAGCGGAGTCACGCGCACGTGGACGAAGCGCGGGGTGGTGAGGACGCCGCGGTGCACCGCGATCTCGTCCTCGAGCGCCATGTCGCGCCGCCACGCCTCCTCCGCCAGGTCCGCGAGGTCGGTGTTGAGCGCGCCGTCGGGGCGCGCGACGCCGAGCGCAGCCGCCGCGCTGTTGCTGTAGGCGCTCCGCCTGTCGCGACGGACGACCACGGTGCCGGACTGCAGCGCGCTCATGAGCTGCCTGGTCCGATGCGGGACGAGGGTCGACGCGATGGTCGCGTTGCGCTCGCGCACGAGCAGCACCAGCCACACGACGAGGGCGCCGATGGCGGCGCCGACGATCGCGGCGATCCACACCTCCGGGCTCATGGCGACACAGTAACCACGCCCCCGGACGTTCACCCAATGTTCACGCGAGGCACCGATTGTTCACCGAGGTCCCCGGGCGGATTGACCAAGGCCCCTGGCAGTGATGCCAGACTGGGACTGCACAGCCAGAAGGAGAGCCATGCGCACCCTGTTCAATGCCGAGATGTCGGAGCTCGCGGACGACCTGATCGCGATGGCGCGTCACGTCGAGACCGCGATCACGGACGCGTCCGACGCCATCCTCAAGTCCGACGTCGAGCTCGCCCAGAGCGTGATCGCCAAGGACGCGAAGCTCGACGAGCTCGAGCAGCTGGTCGACGAGCGCTGCGTCCTGCTCATCGCGCAGCAGCAGCCGGTGGGGCTCGACCTCCGCACCATCATCTCGTCGCTGCGGATCTCCGCGTCGCTCGAGCGCATGGGCGATCTCGCGCAGCACATCGCGGAGGCCGCGCGCCGCGCCTACCCCGGATCGGCGATCCCCGACTCGCACCGCGAGATCATCGAGGGCATGGCCGCCGCGTCCAAGGAGGCCGCGTCCGAGACGGTCCGCCTGCTGGAGACGCGCGACCTCAACGTCGCCGCGGCGATCGTGTCGGACGACGACAACCTCGACGCCCTCCACTCGCGCGCCTACAAGGCCATCGTGGACGGGGAGTACCAGGGCTCGCCCCAGGAGACCCTCGACCTCGCGCTGCTCGCCCGCTACTACGAGCGCTTCGGCGACCACGCCGTGGGTGTGTCCCGTCGCATCGTCTACCTGGTCACGGGCGACGTCTCCGACTCGAGCGCCAAGATCTGACGCGCGGTGCGCGCGGGAAGCGCGCGCCGGACGGCACGGAGGCCCCGACCGCATGGTCGGGGCCTCCGTCGTTCCTGGGACGATGCGCGGGTCACCCGACCAGCGGGGACTCGCCGGGCGGCGACCACAGCGGCGTCCGCCGCCGCCAGGTGAGGACCCCCAGCACCGTGAACAGCGCCCCGAAGGCGGCGAAGCCGACCGTGCTCAGCACGTTCGATCCGAGCGCGACGTCGCGCACGTAGTACTCCGGGTCGTCGAGCGAGTAGCGGATGTCCAGCGACGAGCCGACCTCGGGCTCGCCAGCCACGTCCGTCGTCGTCGTCACAATGGTGCGCCCCTCGCACGTGAGGTAGGCGAGCTCGACCTCGACGTGGTCCTCGCCGACGTGGACCTCCCGCACCCACGCCGTCGCGGTGTGCGCGCCCGCCCCGAGGTGAGCGTCGAAGTCGGCGAACCCGTATGCGAAGAACGCGCACACCGCCGCGAGGGCGAGCAGGAGCGCGCCGCCGGTCCTCCGCGATCGCAGGACTGCAGCGGCACGCTTGCTCCATCGCGGCCCCTCAGCACGCTCCATATGCGGAGATTAGCGGGTATGACGGGTGCTGGCGAGAGCACGAGGGCCCCCGACCTGACGGTCGGGGGCCCTCCGGATCGCGCGGGTCGCGCTGCTACTTCTTGCCCTGGTTCGCGACGGCCTGGATGGCGGCCGCTGCGGCCTCCGCGTCCAGGTAGGTGCCGCGCGGGTTGGTGGGCTTCAGGGTCTCCTCGTCGAGGTGGTAGACCAGCGGGATGCCCGTGGGGATGTTGACGCCCACGATCTCGTCGTCCGCGATGTCGTCGAGGTGCTTGACGATCGCACGCAGCGAGTTGCCGTGCGCCGCGACCATGACGGTCTTGCCGGCCTTGAGGTCCGGGACCACCTCAGACTCCCAGTAGGGCAGCGCGCGCTCAAGGACGTCCTTGAGGCACTCCGTCTTGGGGGTCGGCTCGCCCGCGTAGCGCGGGTCGCCCTCCTGCGTGTACGTGTTGTCGGCGGAGATCTCCGGCGGCGGCACGTCGTAGGAGCGGCGCCAGATCATGAACTTCTCCTCGCCGAACTGCTCGAGGGTCTCGGCCTTGTTCTTGCCCTGGAGGTCGCCGTAGTGGCGCTCGTTGAGGCGCCAATTCCGCTTCACCGGGATCCAGTGGCGGTCCGCGGCGTCGAGTGCGAGGTTCGCGGTCATGATCGCGCGACGCAGCAGCGAGGTGTGCACCACGTCGGGGAGGATGCCCTCCTCCTTGAGGAGCTCGCCGCCGCGCTTGGCCTCGCCCCAGCCCTTGTCGTTGAGCGGGACGTCGACCCAGCCCGTGAACAGGTTCTTCTCGTTCCACTCGCTCTCGCCGTGGCGGAGCAGGATCAGTGTGTAGGTCATGCGGTCAGCCTAGTAGGGCCGGGCGCGACCGCGCTGGCCCAAGGTCCCGCCGCCCCTCCCCCTGGACACTGGCAACGGATCTCGCCGGGACGATGCGGCGTGTCGCCCGATCTGGGCGCGACACGCCGGGGAACCGGGACCAACTCCGTTCGAAGTGTCCGGGCGGGCCGGGCAGTGTCCGGGCGGGCCGGGCAGTGTCCGGGCGGGCCGGGCAGCGCGGGTCAGACCTCGATCACGCAGGCCGGGCTGGTGACCTCGCCCACGGCGTGCGGCAGCTCCACCACCTCGCCGATGCCCAGCTCGGGCGGCATCGTCACCACGTCGGCCAGCGCGTACGAGCGCACGGCGTGACCGCGCTCCTCCCCCACCACGAGCCGATCGCCGAGCGCCGCGAAGTAGCGGGGCCACCGGCCTGCGTCGAACGCGCCCCGATAGGCGAGCTCGCCCTCCGGCGCGACGTCGAAGATCGAGATGACGTCCGCGCCGCGAACCGACACGAGCAGCACATCGCCCGTGTGCCCACGCACGATCGCGACATGCGCGTCCTGCAGCTCCGCGCTGCGCGGCGCGACCAGGGTCGAGGGCCGCTCGGCGATGATGTCCGCGGTGGACGATGCGTCGTCCCACCGCAGCGTCCGCAGCTGGTGATCGAGCTCGCACGTGACGTAGAGAAGGTGTCCGCGCGTCGCCACGTGCCGCGGCCCCGCGCCGGGAGGCAGGGTCGCCGCGATGCCGTCGGGCTCGAGCAGGCCGCCCTCGACGATGCGGTAGCGGCGCAGCTCGTCGGTGCCGAGGTCCGCGACCAGCACGTGGCGCCCCCCGGGCGCGATCAGTGCCGAGTGCGCGTGCGGGCCCTCCTGACGGGCGGTGTTCGGGCCCGTTCCGGCGTGCCCGAGCAGCTGCGCCGGCGCATCGTCGGTCGGGAGCCCGTCCTCGCCCAGCGTCAGGACCGCGAGGTCGCCGCTCGAGTAGTGGCTCACGTACAGCGTGCGCGCGTCGGGCGCGAGCAGCAGGTGGCACGCGTCGGCGCCGCCGGTGGCGACGCGATGCACGATGCGCGGCGCGGCCGGGCGCGAGACGTCGAGCACAGCCAGCTCGCTCGCGGGCAGCTCGCACGCGACGTACACGAGCGGCTCGCGCGGGTGCGCGACCAGGAACGAGGGCGCGGGAAGCTCGAGGACCTGCTCGGACGCGACCGAGTCAGGGGTGGCCGAGCGCCAGATGCCCTCACCCGCTCCGGCCGGGGTGCCGAGACCCGCGGCCGGATAGGTGCCCCACAGGAGCGTCACTGTGCGGCGTCGTACGCCTCGCGCACCTTCGCGGGGATGCGGCCACGCTCGGGCACCTCGACGTCGTTGTCCTTCGCCCACGCACGGATCGCGGCGGCCGAGGGACCGGTGCCCGTACGGCGGGCGCGGCCCGCAGGCTTGCGCGAGACGGTGCGGCGACCTGCGGCGACCCACGGCGCGAGCGCGTCGCGGAGCTTCTGGGCGTTCGCCTCGTTGAGGTCGACCTCGTACGAGGCGCCGTCGAGGCTGAACGAGACCGTCTCCGACGCCGCGGAGCCGTCGATGTCGTCGACCAGCACAACCTGAACCTTCTGCGCCACGGCAGCTTCCTTCCTCAGCAGGTGCCCCGATATTCGCATTGTGGACGCATGCGCGTCAATTCGATTCACACCGTTTATGGAAAACGCATTCCTCGGAAAGTCGAGGAAAATCGGCCGACCGCCCCGGGCGGCGCCGATAATCGCCTCGCGAAAAGCCCCACGACACGCCGGACCCGCGCCGCACCAGCGGGTTCGCGGCGGCCATTGCCCTGGCACGCTCGCGCGGGTAGCGTGCGTTCTCACACCATAGGAGAGAACCTGCGAACGGGAGCCGGCATGAGGACGGAGCAGCGCAGCTCACGCGCACTGGGGCTGATCGCCGCCGTCGCCGTCATCCTTGCGATGCTGCCTCCGCTCGCCGGGGTCGCGACCGCGCTCGGCCTGCTCGCCCTCGCGTGCGTCGCGGGCGCGGGCGTGCTCGCGTTCATGGCCGAGGATCAGGCCCCCCGACACGCCGCGCGCTGAGGGCGCGGCGCGGTCAGGACCCGGCCGAGGCCTGGGGCGCCCGACCCGTCCCCGCCGCCGCATCGTCCGACGGTGAGGCCGCCGCCGCATCGGCCGCAGCGTCGGCTTCGGCGAGGGCGGCGCGCTCGTTGCGGTCGGCGCGGATCACGCCGCGCATGACGTACCAGAAGATCGCGCCGACGCCGATGGACGGGATGATGCCCACGAGGACCTGCTGCCACACCGGCATGTCAGTCCTCCGTCGGCTTGACCAGCGGGAACAGGATGGTCTCGCGGATGCCGAGGCCCGTGAGCGCCATGAGCAGGCGGTCGATGCCCATGCCCATGCCGCCGCTCGGGGGCATCGCGTACTCCATCGCGGTGAGGAAGTCCTCGTCGAGGCGCATCGCCTCGTCGTCGCCCTGGGCCGCCATGCGGGCCTGCTGCTCGAAGCGCTCGCGCTGGATGACGGGGTCGACCAGCTCGGAGTACGCGGTCGCGAGCTCGAAGCCGCGGACGTAGAGGTCCCACTTCTCGACCACGCCGTCCTTGGTGCGGTGGTCTCGCGTGAGCGGGCTGGTCTCGACCGGGAAGTCACGGACGAAGGTCGGCTGGTGGAGCGTGTCGCCCAGGTGGTGCTCCCACAGCTCCTCGACCAGCTTGCCGTGGTTGACGCGCTTGGGGTCGACGGAGACCTCGAAGCGGTCGCACAGCGCCTCGAGCTGAGCGACCGAGGTGGCGGGGGTGATCTCCTCGCCGAGCGCCTCCGAGAGCGAGTCGTACATGGAGATGGTGCGCCACTCGCCGGAGAGGTCGTACTCCGAGCCGTCGGCGAGGGTCACCACCTGCGTCCCGAAGATGTCGTCGGCGGCGCCCTGGACCAGGCTCTGGGTGAGCTCGGCCATGGTGTCGTAGCTGCCGTAGGCCTCGTACGCCTCGAGCATCGAGAACTCGGGGCTGTGCGAGCTGTCGGCGCCCTCGTTGCGGAAGTTGCGGTTGATCTCGAAGACCTTCTCGATGCCGCCGACGGCCGCGCGCTTGAGGAAGAGCTCGGGCGCGATGCGCATGTAGAGGTCGATGTCGTACGCGTTCATGTGCGTGACGAACGGGCGCGCCGCCGCGCCGCCGGGCTGCGTCTGCAGCATCGGGGTCTCGACCTCGATGTAGCCGCGCGAGTGCAGGCTCTCGCGAAGGCTGCGGTTGAGCTTGGCGCGGTTGCGGACGGTGTCGCGCGCCACGGGGCGGGCGATGAGGTCGACGTAGCGCTGGCGCACGCGGGTGTCCTCGGCGAGGTCCTTGTGCAGCGTGGGCAGCGGGCGCAGCGACTTCGCGGCGATCGCCCACTCGGAGGCGAACACCGACACCTCGCCGCGGCGGGACTTGATCGCGCGCCCGCGGGCGAAGAGGTGGTCGCCCAGGTCGACGGTGCTCTTGAAGGCGGCCAGCGACTCCTCGCCCACCTCCGCGAGGCTCAGCATGATCTGCAGGCGCTCGCCCTCGCCGTCCTGGATGGACGCGAAGCACAGCTTGCCGGTGTTGCGGATGAAGACCACGCGGCCCGCGACGCCGACGACGTCCTGGGTCTCCTCGCCGTCCTCGAGGCCGGCGTACTGCGCCTTTACCTCAGCGATCTCGTGCGTGCGGGGCACGGTGACCGGGTACGCCTCGCCGCCCTCGGCGATCAGTCGGTCGCGCTTCTCGCGACGCACGCGCATCTGCTCGGGGACGTCGTCGATGGTCTCGGGGGCGGGCGCGGTCTGTTCGGTCACGCGGGCAATTCTACGTGGCGCCTGCTACCGCGGCGCTCCGCGCAGGCATGCCGTCCGGGCACAGCGCAGGACGTCATGCATCCCGTCGACATTGCTTGCCATGGCAAACCTGAGGATTGTCATGGCAAGCAATCTCGACGGGAAGGGGTTCGCCCTGCGCCGCAGGGGCGCACGCCTCAGGCGAGATCCAGGCCCAGGTCCACGATCGGGCTCGAGTGCGTGAGCGCCCCCACCGACATGAAGTCGACCCCCGTCTCCGCCACGTCGCGCACGGTCGCGAGCGTCAGCCCGCCCGTCGCCTCGAGCCACACCTTCCCGGTCGCCGCCTCACCCGCGCGCACCTGCGACACCAGCGCGCGCATCGTCGCCGGGTCCATGTTGTCGAGCATGAGGAACCGCGCGCCCGCCGCGATCGCCTCCACCGCCTGCGCGGCATCCTCGACCTCGACCTGCACCGGCACGTCGGGGTAGGCGTCGCCGATGCGCGCGATCGCCGCCGCGACCGACCCGGCCGCCACGATGTGGTTGTCCTTCACCATCGCGCAGTCGAACAGCCCCATGCGCTTGTTGACGCCGCCTCCCACGCGCACCGCGTACTTCTCGATCTCGCGCAGCCCGGGGGTGGTCTTCCGGGTGTCGAGCACGTGCGCGCCGGTGCCCGCGAGCGCATCGGCCCACCGCCGCGTATGGGTCGCGACGCCCGACGCCCGCGACATGAGGTTGAGCAGCGTGCGCTCGGCGATCAGCACCACGTGGCCCGGACCTTCGAGACGCGCGATCACCGCACCGGGCGCGAGCCTGTCCCCGTCGGCGGCCTCCCGGACCACGCTCGGCACCTCGAGGTCGTGACGCGTGGCGACCTGGCGCATCGTCTCCTCGATCGCGTCGACGCCCGCCAGCACGCACGCCTCGCGTGCGGCGACCACGCCCGCGACGCGCACGTCGGAGGGGATGGTCGCCTGCGTGGTGACGTCGCGCCCCGGATCGCCGCCCAGGTCCTCGTCGAGCGACGTGCGGACGATGCGCGCGAGCGCGTCGGCGTCGAGCGGGGCCACGGTCGCGGCGGCGACCGCGAGCTCCTCGGGGTGCGGCATGCGAGTCATGGCCCCATTGTGGCCCCACCCGCGGCGGTCACCCTCCTGGTGCATATACCCCCTCGGGGTATGCTGGGACCTCGCCGTCACGCACCACATGGGAGGACTGCCATGGCCGAGATCCACCTGAGCCCCGAGGACATGGACCCCGTGGTCAAGCGCCTGCGCCGCGCGCACGGCCAGCTCGCCGGCGTCCTCAAGATGATCGAGGACGGGCGCGAGTGCGCCGATGTGGTGACGCAGCTCGCCGCCGTGTCGAAGGCGATCGACCGCGCGGGCTTCACCATGATCGCGACCGGCCTCGAGCAGTGCATCCGGACCGACGAGGACACCACGGAGGCGCGCGAGCGCCTGCAGAAGATGTTCATGTCGCTGGCCTGACGCCGCGCATCGTCCCTGGTCGGGAGCACCGGGACCTAGGTCGGAATATACCCCCAGGGGTATCTGTTAGCCTGGTCCACGAACCCTCGACGGAAGGACCACTCATGCGCATCCTGGTGATCGGCGGAGTCGCGGGCGGCATGAGCGCCGCCGCGCGGGCGCGCCGCCTCGACGAGCAGGCCGAGATCATCGTGTTCGAGAAGGGCCGCTACGTCTCCTTCGCGAACTGCGGGTTGCCCTACCACGTGGGAGGCGAGATCGAGCAGGACTCGTACCTGCTGCTCCACTCCCCCGAGTCGCTGCGCGCCGAGCTCGACCTCGACGTCCGCATCGAGCACGAGGTCATCGGCATCGACCGCTCCGCGCAGACCGTGCTGGTCGCGACGCCGGGCGGCACCGAGACCTTCGCATACGACGCCCTGGTGCTCTCGCCCGGCGCGGACGCGATCCTCCCCCCGATCCCCGGCATGGACCTGCCCCAGGTCACCCACCTGCGCACCGTCGACGAGGCGCGATCCCTGGCCGCGCGCGCCGCCTCCGCGAGGCGCGCGGTCGTCATGGGCGCGGGATTCATCGGGCTCGAGACGGCCGAGGCCTTCCGCCACCGCGGTCTCGAGGTCACCCTGGTCGAGCTCGCGCCGCAGGTGCTCCCGCCGCTCGCTCCCGAGATGAGCGCGCTCGTCGAGAAGGAGCTGCGCGCGCACGGCGTCGACGTGCGCACCGGGGTCGCGGCCACCGGCGTGCGCGCCGGCGGGGACGATGCGGCGGTCACCGTCGCGCTCGGCGACGGCACCGAGGTGCCCGCCGACATCGTCGTGGTGTCGGTGGGCGTCACGCCCAGCTCCGCGCTGGCCGCGGAGGCGGGCCTCGAGGTGACGGACCGCGGCGCGATCGTGGTCGACGAGCTCCAGCGCACCTCCGATCCTCACATCTGGGCCGCGGGCGACGCGACCGCCGTGCGCCACGGCGTCACCGGCCAGGTGGGCCCTGTGCCGCTCGCCGGCCCCGCGAACCGCCAGGGCCGCCGCGCCGCGGACTCCATCATGGGACGCTCCGACGCGGCTCAGCCGGTGCTCGGCACGGCCATTGTTCGCGCGTTCGGTCTTACCGCCGCCACCACGGGCGCCTCGCCGCGGATGCTCGACGCCGCCGGCATCGACCACGTCGTGGTCCACACCCACCCGGGCAATCACGCGGGCTACTTCCCCGGCTCGCAGATCCTGCACCTCATGGGGGTCTTCTCGCTCGACGGCAGGCTGCTGGGCGCGCAGGCGGTGGGCCCCGACGGCGCGGACAAGCGCATCGACGTGCTCGCGACGGCGCTGCGCGCGGGCTTCTCCGCCGCCGACATCGCGGAGCTCGAGCTCGCGTACGCGCCGCCGTTCGGCTCGGCCAAGGACCCGGTCAACATGCTGGGCTTCCTCGCGCAGAACGTCCTCGACGGCACCACCCGGGTGTGGCGCTTCCAGGACCTCGAGCAGGTCCGTGCCGAGGCGCTGATCCTCGACGTGCGCTCCGAGCGCGAGTACGCGATGGGCCACCTGCCCGAGGCGGTCAACCTCCCGCACACCCACCTCCGGGAGCATCTCGACGGCGTGCGTCAGCTGGCCGGCGACCGGCCGGTGCGCGTCCTGTGCGCGTCGGGCGTGCGCTCGTACTACGCGCACCGCGTGCTCGCGCAGCACGGCTTCGACTCAGCGACGCTCGACGGCGGCATGTTCACGCTGGTCGAGGCGGTCCCAGGCCTCGAGCTCGCGACCGGCGCGTTCCAGCCCGCGAACGCGTAGCGGTCGCTCGGCCGTGGTGGCCCGCCTGCGGAATGGGGCCACCACGGTCGCTCTCCGTCTCACCATGAGCCCCATGGGGCGCTGAGCGTCGCGCGTCGCGGCCACGCGTCGCGAGCGACCGCCGTTGCCCCATGCGAGGCATCCGCGCGTCCGAAGCGACCGTGAACGCCCCATTCCCGCGGGGTCGGCCTGTGGGGGGCGGCCTGTGGGGTCTGCCAGTGGGGGCGGCGCGTGGGGTCGGAGCAGGGTTGGCCCGCGCGACGCGCGGCCCTACTCCCCCAGCTCGAGCGGCGCCTTCATGAACTCGAGGTCGCCGTCGGGCGACAGCCGCGCCGCGAGCCTCACGGCCCACGCGGGATCGGTGTCGGGGAAGTCCGCGCGCTGGTGCCCGCCGCGCGACTCCTCGCGCAGCAGCGCGGCCTGGCACAGCACCGAGGCGGCGGCGACGATGTTCGTGGTCTCCCACTCCGCCGTCTGCGGCGCCACACGCGCGACCGGGTCGGTGTGGAAGCGCGCGCGGATGCGGTCGAGCCTCGCCACCGCGTCGTCGAGCCCGTCGCCGTCGCGGACCGGGCCCGCACCCTCGTGGGCGATGCCCTGCACCCGGGCGCGCATCGTCGCCGGGACCAGGGCCGACTCGCCCGCCCGCTCGACCGGATCGAGCTGGCTCACCAGCCCCTCCGCGACCGCGGCGGCGGCGTCCCGCGCGGCGCGGCGCGCGAACACCAGCCCCTCGAGCAGGGAGTTCGAGGCGAGGCGGTTGGCGCCGTGCACGCCCGTGCAGGCCGCCTCGCCGATCGCGTAGAGGCCCTTCTGTGTCGAGCGCCCGTGCAGGTCGGTGAGGATCCCGCCGGAGTGGAAGTGCTGCGCCGGCGCGACCGGGATGAGGTCTTGCGCCATGTTGAGGCCGTGGTCCTTGAGCGAGGCCCAGATCGACGGGAACCGCTGCTCGAGGAAGGACCGGTCGAGGTGGCGGCAGTCGAGGAAGACGGAGTCGGCGTCCTCATCGCGCATCTCCTCGACGATGGTGCGGCTCACCACGTCGCGGGGCGCGAGCTCGGCCATGGGGTGGGTGCCGACCATGAAGCGCTCGCCCGCGCCGTTGAGGAGGTACGCGCCCTCGCCGCGGACGGCCTCCGAGATGAGCGGCAGCTGGCCGCGCGCATTCGCTCCCTGCCACAGCACGGTCGGGTGGAACTGCACGTACTCGACGTCCGCCACCGCGGCGCCCGCGCGCAGGCCCACCGCGAGGCCGTCGCCCGTGGACGAGGCGGGGTTGGTCGACGAGCGGAACACCTGGCCGATGCCGCCCGTCGCGATGAAGACGGCCTTCGCGAGCGCCGCGCCCACGCCGTCGCGCTGGCCCTCGCCGATGATGTGGATGGTCGCGCCGCACACGGGACCGGGGCGACCGTCCGCGTCGGGCGCGGCCGTGAGGAGGTCGACCACCATGGCGTGCTCGATCACCTCGATGCCCGGGTCGTTGCGCACCGCCTCGAGCTGCTCGACCAGCGCGCGCGAGACCTCGGCACCCGTCGCGTCGCCTCCCGCGTGCACGATGCGGTCGCGGTGGTGGCCGCCCTCGCGGGTGAGCGTGAGGTCGCCGTCGGGCCCGGTATCGAACTGCGCGCCGCGGCGCAGCAGCTTGCGGACGCTGTGGGGGCCCTCGGTCACCAGGACGCGGACGGCCTCCTCGGAGCACAGCCCGACGCCCGCGACGAGGGTGTCCTCGAGGTGCTCCTCGGGGGTGTCCTCGGGGTCGAGCGCCGCCGCGATGCCGCCCTGGGCCCACACCGTGCTCCCCGATGAGAGCACGCCCTTGGTCACCACGAGCACGCGGTCGACCCGCTCCCGGAGGTCCAGCGCGGTGGTGAGGCCGGCGATCCCGGAGCCCACGACGATGACGTCGGTCTCGATGGTCCAGCCGGGCTGAGGCGCGGCGAGGCTGCGCACGAAGGCGGTCATCAGGCCAGGTTAGCGGTGCGGATGCGGGACCTCGGCCCCGCCCCTCGCCTCTGACACCAGCAACGGATCTCGCGACGCGGCGCCGCCCCCGATCCGCGCATCGTCCATCCTCACCGGCGTGTCGGGATCGACTCCATTGCCAGTGTCAAGAGGTCGGGTAGGCGTCCCAGCCCTGCGAGTGGAACTCGTGGACGGGGAGCCCGGAGGGTTCGAGGCCCGCGGCGTCGTCGGGCACCAGGCCCGGCTCGTCGGAGAGCTCGACGATGCGGTTGTCGCCGTCGACGAAGACCACGTGCGGTTCGAAGGTCCGCGCCTCGGCGTCGGCGAGCATGCCGTAGCCGATGATGATCACCAGATCGCCGGCGTGCACCAGGTGGGCGGCCGCCCCGTTGATGCACAGCACGCCCGAGCCGCGCGCTCCGGGGATCGCGTAGGTGGTGAGCCGCGCGCCGTTGGTGACGTCGACGATGTCGACCTGCTGGCCGGGCAGCAGATCCGCCGCCTCCATGAGGTCGACGTCGATGGTGACGGAGCCGACGTAGTGCAGGTCCGCCTGGGTCACGGTGGCCCGATGGATCTTGGAGATCATCATGGGGCGCTGGAGCGAGGTCATGGGAAGCCTTCTGAATCTGGACAGTGCCAACGGAGTTCGCCGCGACACGCCGGAGATCGGGTCACGATGCACGGGTTGGCCCCCGCGTGTCGGGACCAGCTCCGTTGGAAGTGTCGGACGGGGCGGATCAGCGGAAGCGCGTCACCACGTTGTCGATGAGCCGGGTCTCGCCCACGCGGGCCGCCACGGCGAGCACCGCCTCTCCACGGTAACCCTCGGGCACCACGTCAGCGGTCACGGGGTCCTGGAACTCGAGGTAGTCGACCTCGACCCCGGGCTGCGCGGCGAGCACCGCGCGACCCACCGCGAGCGCGCCCGCGACGCCCGCGCCGGAGCGCACCGCCGCCTCGGCCTCGCGCAGGGACGCCGACAGCACCAGCGCGCGCTCGCGCTCCGCGGCAGAGAGGAAGACGTTGCGCGAGGACAGCGCGAGCCCGTCGGCGTCGCGCACGGTGGGCACCGCGACCACGCGGACGGGGAAGTTGAGGTCGCGCACCATGGTGCGCACCGCGATGACCTGCTGCGCGTCCTTCTGACCGAAGTACGCGAGGTCGGGCTGCGTGAGGTTGAGCAGCTTCGCGACCACGGTGAGCACGCCGTCGAAGTGGCCGGGACGATGCGCGCCCTCGAACACCTCGCCGATCGCCCCCGCGGACACCGTCACCACGGGCTCGCCGCCCGCGTACACCTCCTCGACGGAGGGGGCGAAGACCACGTCGACGCCGAGCGGCTCGAGCAGCGCGCAGTCGGCCTCGAGGGTGCGCGGGTAGCGGTCGAGGTCCTCCGCGTCGTCGAACTGGAGGGGGTTGACGAAGACGGTGACCACCACCTCGTCGGCGGCCTCGCGCGCCTCGCGCACGAGCGCCAGGTGACCCTCGTGGAGCGCACCCATGGTCATGACGACCGCCCGCGAGGCGCGGTCGCCCGCGCGCCTGGCCGGCCGCGATGCCGGTCCCCGCAGCTCGCTCGCCGTGTGGACGATGCGCATCAATCTCCCATCCCGTCGGTGCCGAGCGTCGCGATGAGGTCGGCGTACTGCGCCGGACCGATGCGGCCCCCGCTCAGCGCGAGGTCCGCCGTCGCGCGCGCCATGGCACGATACGCGAAGAGCGCCTCCGGCTGCCCGTCGAGCGCACGCAGGTGCGCCGCGACCGTGCCGGCGTCGCCGCGGACCACCGGTCCCGTGAGGGTCGCCACCGCGCCTGGCGCGTCCCGCAACGCGCCGTCGACCGAGGCGTGGATGAGCGGCCCGAGCACGCGCGCGGGCTCCTCGATGCCGATGCGCGCGAGCACCCCGCTCGCCTGCGCGACGGCGGTGACCACGTGGTTCGCGCCGTGCACCAGGGCCGCGTGATACAGCGGGCGGTCCCACTCCTCGACCACCACGGGCTCGCCGCCCATCTCGACCACGAGCGCCTGCGCGATGGGCAGCATCCCGGGCGGCGCGGTCACGGCGAACACCGCGTCGATGAGGCGCGAGCGGTCCATGGACGTGCCCGTGAAGGTCATCGCGGGATGGATCGCGAGCGGCACGATGCCGGGCGTCGCGGACTGCGCGAGCACCTCGATGCCGTGGCGACCCGACGTGTGCACGACGAGCTGCCCGGGCCGCCACGCCTCGACCTTGGCGAGGCCGGTCGCGACCGGGCCGATCGCATCGTCCGGCACGGTGAGGAGCACCAGCTCGGCGGCCCGCACCACCTCGTCCGGGTCCGCCACGGGGACCCCCGGCAGCAGCGCGTCGATGCGCGACAGGGTCGCGTCGGAGACGCCGGACGCCGCAACGATCTCGTGGCCCGCCTCGCGCAGCGCGGCGGCGAGCACGGCCCCCACCCGGCCCGCGCCCACGAGGCCGATGCGCAGGCGACCCGGGCGTCGCGTGTTCCCGTTGATCGCGTGTCCGCGGACGTCATCCATCGCGGTCTCCTCCCTGCGTCGCGGGGACATCCGTGTCGAGCCCGACGGCGGTCATCCACTGCTCGGGCGTCTGGCGCCGCCTGCCGTCGCGGGCCCGCCGTGCCTGCGCGTCGAGCAACGCGATCGCGTCGTCCACGTCGAGGTGCGCGGCGACGGGCCGCACGGGGCCCTGGGTCGAGTGGACCTCGACGTTCGCGAGGCGCAGCGCGCGCCGCAGCGGGCCCTGCGTCAGCCCGAGCGACTGCGTGCGCTCGTGCGGCACCACCGTGAGCTCGCGCTCCCACCGCCCGCGCCGGATCAGCAGCGCGCGGTCGGTGGCGCGCACGCCGCGGAAGCGCCACTGGAGCGGGTCGAGGCGCCGCGCCCGCGCCGGGCTCGCGAGGAAGCCGCCCTGCTCGCCCGCGCCGCTGAGCGCATGCCCGAGCGTGCCGTGCGGGTCGGGGTCGCCCAGGTCGGGCAGCACCAGCCACACCGCGAGAATCGCCTCCTCGCGCGTCGCGACGGGGTGGAGCACGGAGACCGACTCGTCGTTCTCGCCGTAGCCCGCGACGTTGAGGGTGATGCGCCACCAGTCCTTGCCGCGCCACAGCAGCGGCTGGTGGAGGCGGATCGCCTGGACGCGGCCCGGCGGCACGGTCTGGCGACGAGTCTCCGTGAGACCGTGCCGGAGCCGCAGCCCGTCGGCCGAGACGGCGGCCGCGAAGCCGAAACCGCCGTTGATGCGGGTCCAGAAGAACCCCAGCAGGGCGCCGAGCGCACCGATGATGGCGAACAGGCTGGTCCCGATCGCGGCGAGCACCACGCCCAGCAGGTCGTAGTGGAAGCCGAAAGCCGCGACGAGCGCGGTCACCGGCATGAGCGCCAGAAAGATCGCGGGTCCGGAGAAGACAGTCGACAGCAGCAGGCGCCCGAACGGGACCCTGTAGACCTCGCGCTCCTCGGCCGCCGCGACCGAGGTGCGGACGCTCTCGCGTCCCGCGAGCACCGCGCCGGGGTCCTGGAGCGCCTGGGCGCGCTCCGTCAGGTGGTCGAGCAGGGACGATGCGGCGCGCGCGGGGTCGCCGGGCGCTGGGTCCCCGGGCGCGGCCTCCCCCTCCCGCGCATCGTCCGCGGCGCGAAGGCCGGCGGCGAGGAGCAGGATCTCGTTGCGCAGCGCCTCGGCGTCGCCGAGGCGGAGGAACTTGAGCTCGACCCCCGCGCGGTCGCCGCCGGCGACCTGCACGGACAACGCCGCGAAGCCGAAGACGCGCGCGAGGAAGGGCTGCACCACGTCGACGGCCTGGAGCCGGTCGAGCCGCGCCTGACGCTGCTGCTGGGTGACGATGCCCTGGCGGAGGTAGACCGCATCGTCGCCGATGCGGTACATCGTGCGGCTCCACCGCCACACGGACAGCGCGAGGGTGATCGCAAGCCCCAGGATCGCGGCGACCGCGAGCCCGATGAGCGGGAAGCGGTCGAAGAACTCCCAGTCCTCGTCGTCGCCCGCGACCCAGTCGGGAAGGCGCTGGTGGATGACGTAGGCGAACAGAAGGCCCAGCACCGCCCAGCCGCCCAGGAAGGGCGACACGGGGTGGAGGCGCGTCCACTCGCGCGGCGCGGTGAAGACGGACGGCGTGCTCACAGCCCGGCGAGCCTCGCCTCGCCGCGCGTGGTGAGGCGGTCGCGCAGGCGCGCGGCCTCGTCGGTGGGCACGCCCGCGATCGACGCGTCCGTGCCGGGCGACGCGGTGTGCAGCTGCACGGTCGCGATGCCGAGCTTGCGCTCGAGCGGCCCCGCCTTGACGTCGACGAACTGCATGCGGCCGTACGGCACCACCGTGACGGAGCGGAACATGCGGCCCTTGCGGACCAGCAGGTCGTCGTCACCCTCGGCCCACGCGTGGGCCGTGACCTGGCGGATCACCACCCACGTGCTCCAGGCGCCCAGCGCGAGCAGGGTGAGCGGGAAGGCCAGCACCCACGCCTGAGCCACCGCGAGCGCCACGACCACGCCGCCCAGCGCCAGCAGGCCGACCGCGATCCACAGCGGCACCAGCCGCGCGGTGATGAGCGTGCGCGACACGGGCACCCAGGGAGCGGCGGAGTTCTCGTACCAGCTCATGGGTTCAGTGTGCCAGGGGTGGGCGATCCGGCCGGTCACGCCGGCTGGGAGCCGCGCTTGTCGTCGCCGTCGCCGCCGTCCTTGCACCAGTGCTCGGCGATGAGGCCCGCGGTCACGAGCACCAGGCCGCCGAGCGCCGCGACGAACGCGGAGATTGCGACCTCGCGCCGCGGCGCGTGCGACCACTCGATCGCGATGGCGAGCCCGTAGCCGCTGAACGCGCCCGCGATGATCGTGCCCGTGTACGAGCACGCCTGCGCGAACACCGCGGTGCGGGCCGCGCGCAGCCCGCTGAGGCCCGGGTTCTTCCCGCGCCGGTACTGACGCACGGTCCACGCGAGCCACAGCGCCGCGATCGCGACGAGCGCGGCGACCAGCACCACGGTCCACGGCACGGCCAGAGGAGTACGCCCCGACGTGACCGCCATGCGCGCGATCGCCCACGCGATCACGCCCATCGCGATCGCGAGGATCACCAGGCGCACACGGCTGAGAGGCGTCACGATGCGCCCCGTGCGGCCCGTGCGGCCCGTGCGGCCCGGCTCCCGCGCATCGTCACCCCTGCGGCGCCGCGGGCTCCGGCGATGCGGGCTCCGGCGATGCGGGCCAGCGCGCGGCCACGAGCTCGACGCCGTCCGTGCCCACCTCGGCCGCGAGGTCGCCGATGCGCTCGCCGCCGGGCAGCACGTGGTCGGGGGCGAGCGTCGCCCAGGGCTGCAGCACGAACGCGCGCTCGGCGGCGCGCGGGTGCGGGACCACCAGGTCGGGCTCGTCGAGCGAGACGTCGCCGTAGGCGAGCAGGTCGAGGTCGAGGGTGCGCGGCCCGTTGGGCTCGTGCCGCTCGCGACCGTGCACCACCTCGATGCCCTGGCACGCGGCCAGCAGCGCACGCGGCGCGAGCGAGGTCTGCACCTCGATGACGGCGTTGAGGAAGTCCGGCTGCTCGGGGCCGCCGATGGGCCGCGTGCGGAACAGCGAGGAGACGCGCCGCACCTCGATGCCCGGGATGCGGTGGAGCTCCCACAGCGCCTCGCGGAACGTCGCGTCGACGTCGCCGATGTTGCCGCCGAGACCCAGGTAGCCGGTCACGGGCTGGATCGGCTCGGCGTCGGCGGGCTCGGCCTCGCGCGGCCCGGAGCTGTACGGGTCCCCGGCGCCGCCCGCGGACGAGCCGATGCGCTTGCCCGCCCACAGCGTGCCCGAGCGCAGGTCGCGGCGGATCTTCACCATGACGTCGCGGAACTCGACGTGCAGCGGCGCCTGAGGCTTGTGGACCACCACGTCGACGGCCTGGACGCCCTCCATCTCGAGGATCGCGCGGGCGATGTGCTCGGCGACGGTCTCGAGGAGGTCGGACGGGTCGCCGCCCAGCACCTCGGCGGTGCGATCGGCGATGTCGGAGTAGTTGACCGTCCGCGCGAGCTCGTCCTTGTCGGCGGCCGTGCGCGTCGACACGTGGGCGACCACGTCCGCGAGGAACAGCTGCCCCGACTCCTTCTCCGGGGCGTACACCCCGTGGAAGCCGGTGACACGAATGCCCTGGACGATGATCTGATCGAGCTCGATCCCGTCCTTGACGTAGGGGGTGATGGCAGGCGTCGTCATGGGGCCCATCCTTCCGGTCGTCGCGCGTTCTCCCAAGCCGACACGACGTGCAGCGCGTCGACCGCGGCCCGCGCATCGTGCACCCTGACCCCCCACGCGCCTGCGGCCGCTGCCAGGGCGGTCACCGCGGTGGTGGCGTGCTCGCGGGCCGTCGGGTCGGCGGCGTCGACGCCGTCGCGCGCGATCGCGGCGCCCAGGAAGCGCTTGCGGCTCGCGCCGACCAGCACGCGGCGCCCGCGCGCCCACGCGTCGAGGTTCGCGAGCAGGGGCCAGTTCGAGTCGGTCACCTTCGCGAAGCCCAAGCCGGGATCGAGGACGATGCGCTGCTCGGCGACGCCGGCCGCGACCAGGGCGTCGACGCGCGCGTCGAGCTCGGCGCCGACCTCGGCGACCACGTCCTCGTACGCGTCGAGCGCGTCCATCGCGGGCGAGTGCGCGCGCCAGTGCATCGCGACGAAGTCGACGGCAAGGTCGGCGACCGTGGCCGCCATCGCATCGTCCGTGAGTCCGCCCGAGACGTCGTTGACCACGCTCGCGCCGGCCTCGACCGCGGCGCGGGCCGTCGACGCGTTCATCGTGTCGATGCTGGTGGCGACCCCGGCAGCGGTGAGCGCGCGGATGACGGGCACCACGCGGTCGCGCTCCACGTCGGGGGTGACGCGCGCGGCGCCGGGACGCGTGGACTCGCCGCCCACGTCGACCAGGTCGGCGCCGTCGTGGGCGAGCTGGAGACCGCGTGCGATGGCCGCGTCGACCTCGGCGTAGAGGCCCCCGTCGGAGAAGGAGTCGGGCGTGACGTTGAGGATGCCCATGACGAGCGTCCGTGCACCCCGCTCCGCCGGCTGCATCTCAGCGTCCGAGTATCAGGCTCATGGCCTCCGCACGGGTGGCGGCGTCGCGCATGATGCCGCGCACCGCGCTCGTCACCGTGCGGGAGCCGGGCTTGCGGACGCCGCGCATCGACATGCACAGGTGCTCGGCCTCGACCACGACGATGACGCCGCGCGCGCCGAGCTCGTCCACCAGCGCGTCGGCCACCTGCGTGGTGAGGCGCTCCTGGACCTGCGGGCGCTTGGCGAAGACGTCGACCAGGCGGGCGAGCTTGGACAGGCCGGTGATGCGGCCGTCCGTGCCGGGGATGTACGCGACGTGCGCGACGCCGTGGAACGGCACCAGGTGGTGCTCGCACATCGAGTACAGCTCGATGTCCTTGACCAGGATCATCTCCTCGTGGCCGAGCTCGAAGACCGCGCTGAGCACGTCCGCGGGGTCCTCGTGCAGGCCCTTGAAGAACTCCTCGTAGGCGCGCGCGACGCGGCTGGGGGTGTCGCGGAGCCCGTCGCGGTCGGGATCCTCGCCGACGGCGGCCAGGATCTCCCGGACCGCCGCCTCGATGCGGGGCTTGTCGACCGACACCGTCACTGGTCCTTCGGCTCGACGAGCTCGGGCGCAGGCACGGCGTCCTCGTCGGCAGCGTCGACACCGTCGGCACCGTCGCGCGCCTCGACCGCCGCATCGTCCGCCGCCACCGGCTTGGCGTGCGTCACGATGGCCCCGCCCTTGACCGACGCCGGGGCGGCCTCGATCCAGGAGCCCGAGATCCACTCGTCGCGCGCGGGGATGCGCTCGATGTCCGCGAAGATCTCCGCGAGCTCGGTCTCGCCCAGGGTCTCCTTCTCGAGGAGCGCCTCGGCGAGCCTGTCGAGCACCGCGCGGTTGAGCGTGAGCGCGAGCGTGGCCTCGGCCATCGCGTTGTCGAGCAGCGCACGGACCTCCTGGTCCACGGTGGCCGCGACGGACTCGGAGAACTCGCGCCCGTGGCCCATGTCGCGTCCGAGGAACACCTCGCCGGAGCTGCCGCTGAGGCGGACCGAGCCGATGCGCGTCGACATGCCGTACTCGGTGACCATCTGCTTCGCGATCTCGGTGGCCTGCGAGATGTCGTTCGACGCGCCCGTCGAGGGGTCGCCGAAGATGAGCTCCTCCGCGATGCGCCCCCCCATCGCGTACGCGAGGTTGTCGAGCAGCTGGTTGCGGGTCTTGGAGTAGCGGTCCTCCTGCGGCATCACCATCGTGTAGCCGAGCGCGCGGCCGCGCGGGAGGATCGTGACCTTGGTGACCGGATCCGTATGGCGCATCGCGGCCGCCACCAGGGCGTGGCCGCCCTCGTGGTACGCGGTGACGCTCTTGTCGTGGTCGTTCATCACGCGGGTGCGCTTCTGCGGGCCGGCGATGACGCGGTCGATGGCCTCGTCCATCTCGTCGGGGCTGATGAGCTGCTTCTCGCGGCGGGCGGTGAGCAGCGCGGCCTCGTTGAGCACGTTCGCGAGGTCGGCGCCGGTGAAGCCCGGGGTGCGGCGTGCGAGCGCGTCGAGGTCGACCTCCGGGCTGATGGGCTTGCCCTTGGCGTGGACCTCAAGGACCTTGACGCGACCCTTGAGGTCGGGGGCGTCGACGCCCACCTGGCGGTCGAAGCGGCCCGGGCGCAGCAGCGCGGGGTCCAGGATGTCGGGGCGGTTGGTCGCCGCGATCATGATGATGTTGGTGTGGATGTCGAAGCCGTCCATCTCGACCAGCATCTGGTTGAGGGTCTGCTCGCGCTCGTCGTGGCCGCCGCCCAGGCCGGCGCCGCGGTGGCGGCCGACGGCGTCGATCTCGTCCACAAAGATGATCGCGGGGCTGTTCTTCTTGGCCTGCTCGAACAGGTCGCGCACGCGGCTCGCGCCCACGCCGACGAACATCTCGACGAAGTCGGACCCGGAGATCGAGAAGAACGGCACGCCCGCCTCGCCGGCGACGGCGCGCGCGAGCAGGGTCTTGCCGGTGCCGGGCGGGCCGTACAGCAGCACGCCCTTGGGGATCTTGGCGCCCACGGCCTGGAACTTGGCCGGGTTCTCGAGGAACTCCTCGATCTCCTTGAGCTCCTCGACGGCCTCGTCGACGCCGGCGACGTCCTCGAACTTCACGGTCGGCGTGTCGGGGGTCACCATCGACGCCTTCGACTTGCCGAAGTTCATGAGGCGGCCGCCGCCGCCACCCTGCATGTTGGACATGAGGAACCAGAACAGGCCCACGAGCAGGAGGATCGGCAGGAACGTGAACGCGATGGACGCCCAGATGGAGCTCTGCGGGACCTCGGAGTTGTAGCCCTGCTTCGGGTCGGCGTCCTTGACGGCGTCGACGATCTCGGTGCCCTGCGGCTCGACGTAGAAGAACTCGACCTTGCCGCGGTAGTCGCTCCACTCCGACGGCACGCCGTCGGGGAAGTCCTCGGGGTCGATGAGGGTGATCTCGACGCGCTGGTCGCCGTCGACGATCTTCACCTGGTCGGCGACCTGCTGCTCGAGCATGTCGAGGCCCACCGAGGTGTCGACCTGCTGGGTGCGCGGGGACAGGAGCCCGGACACGACCCAGGCGACCAGCAGCGCGGCCGCGACGTAGAAGATGATCAGGCGGATGTTGAGGACGTTCTTCATCGTGCCCCCGACTCTACGCGGTGCTTCCGACACGACGGAAAGGTTTCGCTCAGGGCTTGCCCACCCAGTTCGCTCCGCACGGTCGAAGCCGCGACACGCCGTGCGGAAGCCTCGCACTACGCCTGACTCCCGGCGCGGCGGAACCGCGACCGTGCGGAGCGAATATCGCCGGCGGCATCAGGCGCATCCGAGCCGCCACAGCACCGCCCGCACGTCGGCGATGATCTCGTCCGAGGACTTCCATACGTCGTCCCACACATAGCGCAGGTGGGGGATCGACTGGGTGGTGAGCGCGCGTCCTCGTCGTAGGTCCTCGGCATGGCTCTCCTTGTCCGAGTGAAAGGCGAACCCATCGCACTCGATCACGAGCCGTCTCTCGACGACGAAGTCGACACGTCCCACCCCGAGAATCTGCACCTGAAGGTCGAAGTTGAAGCCGCCCTCGATCAGCGCTGCGCGGGTGACGGACTCCAGCGGCGACTCGCTGCGTGCATCAGCGTGCTTCGCGAGCCACGCGCGGGTCGCCACCGGCGCCGTTCGGAACGCTCGGATCTGTGCCCGCGACATCTTGCCTGCCCGAAGCGCGGCATCGGCTGCCGCCAGCAACCCGGGCAGCTCGAGGCACCTGCTCGCCACGTCGATCGCCACGGGGACGCGACGCATCGCCTCACGTGTGTAGCGGTCGCACCAGTGGAAGACCGCAGCGTCGAGATCCCGCAGGCCGGGACGGCCGAGGCTGCGATCATCGGGGAGAGCGAGGTGCGGCTTCGCTGCGCGGGGGACGACCGGGATACCCGCTCGCGCGAGCACCGAGATGCAGCACGGCTCGGCGCGAAACAGGGCGGCAGCGACGTCGATCGGGTCGGCAGTGGGAAGAGCGTAGACCCCGCGGTGAGGCCGCAGGATCCGTCCCGCGGCCACCTGGTCCCTGATCCTGTTGAGCGGAACGCCTGCAGTGACGAGGTCCTTGTAGCGAGCGACCCCGTTCGCCAAGAGCAGCGCGCGCATCGGATCCATGCACCGACACTCCAGGCACCGGCGTTGTCGCGTGGTCGCGTCGCGCGGGCCTGGGGAACCGCGGGGCGGTCCTGTGGGCCGTGGAAACCGCCCCACGCGCGAGACGTGTGGCCCTATGTACACACGCGCGGAATTCGCTGCGCACGGTTTGGCCCGCGACACGCCGGGCGCGATGGGCGATCCGCCCCGCATCACCGGCGTGGCGGACCTCAGACCGTGCGGAGCGTAGAGGCGGGAGGGGAAGGGGTTACTTGTCCCCGTAGACCTCGGGCTTGAGAACCGCCACGAACGGCAGCGTGCGGTAGTCCTCCGCGAAGTCGAGGCCGTAGCCGACCACGAACTGGTTGGGGATGTCGAAGCCCAGGTAGCGCACCGGCACGTCGACCACGGCGGCCTCGGGCTTGCGCAGCAGCGCCGCGACCTCGACCGAGGCGGCCCCGCGCGAGCGCAGGTTGCCCGTGAGCCACGACAGCGTCACGCCGGTGTCGATGATGTCCTCGACGATGAGCACGTGGCGCCCCGTGAGGTCCGCGTCGAGGTCCTTGAGGATGCGCACCACGCCCGAGGACTTGGTGCCGGAACCGTAGGACGACACGGCCATCCAGTCCATCTGCACCGCGGGCGGCATGCGACGCGCGAGGTCGGCCATCACCATGACGGCGCCCTTGAGCACGCCCACGAGCAGCAGGTCCTGACCCTCGTAGTCCGCCCGGATCGCGGCGGCCATCTCGTCGAGCTTGCGCCCGATCGCGTTCTCGCTCACGAGCACCTCGGAGAAGTCGCTCATGTCGTACTGGAAGCTCACGCTGGCCTCTCCTTATGTCCCGGGTGGCTGATGACCAGCCTGCCATATTCGCGCCGCGCCTCGTAGCCGCCCGGGAGCGAGATCGCGCCCTGGCCCTTCCACTGCATCACCAGCGAGTCGAGCGCCGCCACGTGGGTCGCGGTCATGGGTCCCGCGCCCCTGTTCTCGGCGAGCATCTTGAGCATGCGCGTGCGGATCGCGTCGGGCAGCGCGGCGAGCATGTCGCAGCGCCACTCCTCGGCGTCGCCCGTGGCGGCGGTCCCCACGGGGGACGATGCGACGGGCACCGCCATCGCGGAGCGCGCCTGCCGGTCGAGCTCGTCCGCGTCGGCCTGCAGCAGCGCCGCGGAGCGCGCGAGGCCGGACACGACGCCCGGGCCCAGCACCTCCACGAGCGACGGCATGACGCGCGTGCGCAGCGCCGAGCGGCGCGGGCCGTCGTCGACCGCGTTCGACGGGTCGTGCCACGGGTCGAGGTCGAGCGCCTGGCACGCCGCGAGGGTGTCCTTGCGGCGGATGGTGAGGAACGGGCGGACGATGCGCCCGCGCCGGGCCGGGATGCCCGCCAGGGCGCGCGCGCCGGAGCCGCGCGCGAGCGCGAGCAGGACCGTCTCGGCCTGGTCGTCCATGGTGTGGCCCGTGAGCAGGAGCGGGTCGAGCCCGCCCTCCGCGACCACGCGTGCCTCGAGCGCGGCGTACCGGGCCTCGCGAGCGGCGGCCTCCATGCCGCCCGCGCGGCCGACCGTCACGCGCTCGATGCGCACGGTGTCGATCCCGGCCCGCCTCACCTCGCGTGCCGCACGCTCCGCGACCACGGCCGAGTCGGGCTGGAGCCCGTGGTCGACGATGATCGCGCCGGCGAACAGCCCCTGCTTGCGGGCCGCGAACGCGACGGCGGCGGCGAGCGCGAGCGAGTCGGGACCGCCCGAGCAGGCGACCCACACGCGCGTCCCGAGCTCGAGGTCGCCGAGCGCGTCGCGCACGGCCACGCGGCACGCGGCCACCGCGGGATGGGGTCCCGTCACCCTGTCGCCCTCATCCTGCACAGCCGCATTCTGCCAGCGCGCCCAGCAGGTCGTCGAACGCCCCCATCGGCCGCTCCTGCCCGTAGGGCATGCCGTCCGCGAGGATCGCGACCGCGAGGGGACGGCCGTCCGCGGTGACCAGCACGCCGGCGATCGCGGTGACCCCGGTGAGCGAGCCGGTCTTCGCACGCCAGTAGCCCGCGGGCGGCAGCCCCTCGTAGCGCGTCGAGACGGTCCCCTCGAGCCCCGCGAGCGGCAGCCAGTCGAGCAGCGCCGCGAGCTCCGGCTCGTCCCGGGCCGCGAGCAGCGCGCTCGTCATGGTCGCGGGCGAGATCTGGTTCCGGTCGGAGAAGCCCGCGCCGTCGTACAGCTCCATCCCCGCGACGTCGACGCCGATCGCCTTGAGCGACGCAACGATCGCCTTCGCCTCGCCGCCGGGGGTCGCGCGCCGTCCCGTCTCGAGCGCGAGCACGCGCGCGACCTGCTCCGCCACGGTGTTGTCGGACACGGAGAGAAGGTGCCGCGCGACCTCGGACAGCGGAGCGGACTCGACCGCCGCGACCTCCCGGGCGCGCGCATCGTCCGCCACGGGGGACGATGCGCGGGTCACGTCTCCCGTGACGGTCAGCCCGCGCGCCTCGAGGGCCTCGGCGAAGACGCCGCCCGCGTGCAGGGACGGGTCGGCGGCGCGCTTCGCGTAGTTGTCGTCGGTGAGGCGCGCGGCGTCGACCGCGAGGCCCGAGACCGGCGCGGCGTAGCCCATGTCGAAGGCGTACTGGGGCCATTCCTTGGGCCACGCAGGGCCCGGGAAGTCCGAGTCGTCGATCCGGACGCGGACGGCGCCCGTCGCATCGTCCCCGAGCGCCTCGAGCACCGCATCGGCCAGATCTCCGAGCCCGGCCCACCCGTCGGCGGCGTCCTCCGCATCGTCCACGTCGCCGTGGTGGCCCTGGTCGGCGGCGAGCATGACGTCGCCCCCGGCCACGAGCGTGAGCGTGCGGGTCGCGGGCACCCACGCGACCGTCGTCGTGGTGGTGAAGTCGGCTCCGAGCTCGGCGACGGCGGCGATCGCGGTGAGGAGCTTGGTGGTCGAGGCGGGCACCTGCGGGTCCGCGGCGTCGAGGTCGGCGTAGACCGTGCCGTCGAGGTAGTCGACCACGGACACGTTCGTCGACTCGCCCGTGCGGTCGTCGGCGCGGACCTGGTCGACCAGGGCCTGGACCGCGGCGGCGGACGGACGGGGCGCATCGGGGTCGAGGCCCGCGACCGCCTCGACGGGCGCGGGGCTCGCAACCGTGACGGGCTGCTGCGTGACGAACGGCGCCTGCGGCTCCGCGGGCGGCGCGGCGGTGATCCAGCCGGGGACCACGTCCTGCGCGTCGAGGTAGAGGTAGCCGCCGGCGAGCACGAGCAGGCCCAGCGTCACCGCTGCGATGATTCTGCGCACCCACGACCTCCGAACTTGCGCCACACTAGTACCGTTCCTCACCAGGACCTCTGACCTAACCCGTAAGGACGCCAGGCATGGAATTCGACGTCACCATCGAGATCCCGAAGGGCTCGCGCAACAAGTACGAGGTGGACCACCACACCGGTCGCATCGTTCTCGACCGCATGCTGTTCACCTCCACGCGCTACCCCGATGATTATGGCTTCATCGACGGCACGCTCGGCGAGGATGGGGACCCGCTGGACGCGCTGGTGCTGCTCGAGGAGCCCACGTTCCCCGGCTGCCAGATCCGCTGCCGCGCGCTCGGCATGTTCCGCATGCGCGATGAGGCCGGCGGCGACGACAAGGTGCTGTGCGTGCCCGTCGGCGACCAGCGTCAGACGTGGCGCCAGGAGCTCACCGACGTCTCGGACTTCCACCGTCTCGAGGTGCAGCACTTCTTCGAGGTCTACAAGGACCTCGAGCCCGGCAAGTCCGTCGAGGGCGCCCACTGGGTGTCGCGCGAGGAGGCGGAGGACGAGATCCGCTCGTCGTTCGAGCGCGCCAAGGGCACGCCCTTCGCGACCCTCAACCCCCTGCACCCGCCGCAGGACCACTGAGTCTGTGACGCGGAAGGCCCCTCGGATCGCCGGGGGGCCTTTCGCATGCCCCGCCCCGCCCCGCCCTGGCCCGCCCCGCCCGGCTCGCTGACACTGGCAACGGAATTCGCCGCGACACGCCGGGCACGACCGGGTTTCGCGCACCGACACGCCGACAACCCGGGACCAACTCCGTTGGAAGTGTCCCGCCGGGGGTGGGGTTACGGGCGGCCGATGTACGGCATCAGGTTCGCGCTGCCCCACGCGTAGAGCCCGCGCGTGCCCGACAGGCGCGACGGGTTCGACGCCTCCATCACCATGCCGCCGCCCACGTACATGGCCACGTGGTAGATGGTCGACGGGTCGGACGTGTTGGTCGCCCAGAAGACCAGATCGCCCGGGCGCAGCTGCGAGTACGCGAGGTGCGACGTCGCGGCGTACTGCGAGCGCGACGTGCGCGTGATGTAGATGCCGGCGGAGCTCCACGCGGTCGAGGTGAGCCCCGAGCAGTCGTAGTACGTGGGGCCGGCGCCGCCCAGCAGGTAGGGCTTGCCCGACAGCGCGATCGCCGCGTTCGCCGCCGCCACGCCCTGGGCCGCGGTCGAGCGCCACGTGGTCGCGGGCTTCTCCGGCTCGGGCGTGCTGGTCGGCTTGGGGGTCGAGGTCTTGGTCGGCTCGGGCTCGGAGGTCTTCGTCTCCTCCGGCTCCGACGTCTTAGTGGAGTCAGGCTCGGACGTCTTGGTCGGCTTGGGGGTCGACGTCTTGGTGGAGTCAGGCTCGGGCTCGGAGGTCCTCGTCGCCGTGGGGCGCGGGCGGGACTGCTCCTGCTCCTCCTGCTCGGCGGCCTCGAGCCGTTCCTGCGCCTCGGCCTGGGCCTGGGCCGCACGCGCGGCCTCGAGCCCGGCCTGGCGCTCCTCCTCGAGCTGGACCGTGACGCCGCGCAGCTCCGCGAGGCGCACCACCGCATCGGCGCGCGTGGCATTGGCCTGCTCGACGGCGCGCTCGGCGTAGGCCTGGGCGTCCTGCGCCTCCGCGTACGCGGACTTGGCCTCCGTGGCGGCGGCCTGCGCCTCCGTGGCAGCCTCGTCGGCGTACTCGTGCATGGTCGAGGCGACCAGCTCGGCCGCCTTGACGCGCTGGACCCACATGTCCGCCTCGTCGGAGCCGCGCGTGAAAGCCTCCGAGCGCGCGATGACGTCGTCGACGGTCTCGGCCCCCACGACGGCGCCGATCTGGCTCATCGAGCCGGCGTCGCGGTAGGCGGCCTGCGCGACCGAGGCGAGGTTGGCACGGGCCTCCGCGAGGTCCTTCTCGGCCTGCTCGGCACGGGCCTCCGCGGCGACCAGCGTGTCGTCGGCCGCGTCCGAGGCCTCCTGCGCATCCATGTAGTCGGCGCCGGCGACCAGGGCGTTCGTCTCCGCCTCGTCGCGCGCGGCCGCGAGCTGCGCGATCGCGCCATCGAGCTCGTCGATGCCGGACGCGACGTCGTTCGCCGCGGCGCGCGCAGCGTCGATCTCGGCCTGGCCCGGGTACTCGTCGGCGCGGGCACGATGCGGCGCCGCCACCACCACGGCGCTGGCGATCGCGAACATCGCCGCGAGCGCGAGCACCCGCTTCAGCCCAGCCGTCACATCCACCGCCCTTGTCACATCCGTCACACGAGTCACGTCCGCCACCGATACTAGGCGCGGAGGGCCGTCGGGGGAAGACCCGGGCGGCACCTCGAGCCGACCTCCGGCCGCCGCATCCGCCCGAAATGCTCGCGACGCATGAAATACCTGGACTGTCCGCTATCGCCGTGACAAGGTGTGCGCATGGCCGCCGCCCCGGGCACCGCCAGCGGACGCATCGAGTACCTCGATGGGCTCCGTGCCGCGCTCATGCTCCTGGGCATCCCGTTCCACACGGCGCAGGCCTTCAGCGGGATCCCCTGGTTCATCCAGAGCCCCACGGAGTCGCCGTCGCTGGACGCGTTCGCCGAGTTCCTCCACATCTGGCGCATGCCCGCATTCTTCGTGGTCGCAGGCATCTTCAGCACCATGATCCTGGGACGCCGCGCTCCGGGCGCCTGGCTGCGCGGGCGGGCGGTCCGGCTCGGCTTCCCGCTGCTGTTCGGGATGCTGCTGCTCAACCCGATCCAGTGGGCGCTGATCGGTTGGGCGCGCACGGGCGACCTCGCCGGTGCGCTCGCGGCGGTCGAGACCACCGCGGCCGCCCCGTCGAGCAGGTGGCTGATGCACCTGTGGTTCCTGCTCAACCTGCTGCTGTACTCGGCGGCGCTGGCGCTGATCGCCGCGACGCCCGTCCGTCGGGGCGCCCTGCGACTCGCCACGCGCGTCTCGCAGGCCTTCACGGCCCGTCCGCACTCGGTCGCGCTCGCGCTCGCCGCGGCGGCGGGCGTCGCCGTGATCCTCGGCCTCGCCGCGTGGCAGGCGAGCAACGCCGAGGCGCTGACGCACTCGCTGCTCACGCGCAACCTCATCATGTTCGCGCCCGCCTTCGTGCTGGGCGGGCTCCTCGGCATGTCCCCCACCACCCTCGCGGCCGCGCTGTCGCTCTCGACCCGATGGGTCGCGGCGGTCGCGGCGCTCACCGTCGGCGCGGTGCTATGGATCGAGCTCGTGGATCAGCGGGAGTCGGCCGCGGTGAACGCCGTCCACGCGGCCTCGTGGACCGTCGGCGGCCTCGCGATGACGGTCCTCGCCCTCAAGGTCGCGGCCGCCCGGCTCGACCGCCCCAGCAGGACCATCACGTGGCTGGTCGACAGCTCGCTCGTGGTGTACCTGGTGCATCAGCCGCTCATCATCCTCGTCGGAGCGGCGCTCATGAGCGTCGGGATCGTCGGCTGGCTCGGCTGGGCCGTCACGGTGGCGGCGGTCCTCGTCGGCTCCCTCGCGCTGTACGAGGCGGTCAACGCGCTCGCACCCGTGAGGTTCGCGGCGACCGGCAGCCGCCGGCGCGGCCTGAGCTACCGCACCGTCGCGGGCGTCCACGGACCGCGCCTCCGCGCCCGGGTCGCGGCGACGCTCCGACGCCGCTAGGGCCCGGGACGATGCGTGGGCACGGGAGGCGCCGCGCGCCCGCCTGCGCCCTCTAGGCTGAACGCCATGGACGACGACGGCATCGAGACCGACGCGAAGGCCGCCGACGAGGGGCCCGGCGCGGGCGCACCCATCCCCGCGAGCGCGGCATGGCGCGAGGGCGACCACCCGGGGCGCCGGCTGTTCCTCAGCCTGGGCGACCTCGCCCTCGAGGCCGACCCCCTGGGCACGCTGCCCGACGTCACCCTCGCCTACGAGACCTGGGGCACGCTCAACGCGGCCAAGGACAACGCCGTGTACGTCGCGCACGCGCTCACGGGCGACAGCCACGTGTTCGGCCCCGCCGAGCCGGGCCACCACACGGGCGGCTGGTGGAACGCCATGGTGGGCCCGGGCAAGCCCATCGACCCGGCCCGCCACTTCATCGTGTGCGCGAACGTCATCGGCGGCTGTCAGGGCTCGACCGGCCCGTCCAGCGCGCACCCGGAGGACGGGCGGCCGTGGGGCTCCCGCTTCCCGTACGTGACGATGCGCGACATGGCCCGCGCGGAGATCGCTCTCATGGACCACCTCGAGATCGACCGGTGGAGGCTCATGACGGGTCCGAGCATGGGCGGCATGCGCGCGCTCGAGTGGACCGTGATGGCACCGGGCCGCGTCGGCGCGATCGCGCCGGTGGGCTCGACGGGCGCGACCACCGCGGACCAGATCGCGTGGTCGACGGCCCAGCTGGCCGCCATCCAGGCGGACCCGAAGTTCCGCGGCGGCGACTACTACGACGCCGCCGACGGCGACGGCCCCCACGTGGGGATGGGCATCGCGCGCATGATCGCGCACACCACGTACCGCAGCGCCGGCGAGCTCAACGACCGCTTCGACCGCAGCTACCAGGGCGAGGGCGACCCGCTGGGCAGGGGCGGGCTGTTCTCCGTCCAGAGCTACCTGCAGCACCACGCGCGCAAGCTCGCGCGACGCTTCGACGCCAACACCTACGTGCGGCTCGCGCAGGCGATCCAGTCGCATGACGTGGGCCGCGGCCGCGGCGGCGTCGAGACCGCCCTCGCGCGCTACACCGATCCCGCGCTGGTCATCGCGATCGACTCGGACCGCCTGTACCCCATGGCGAACTCGCAGCGGCTCGACGCGGCGCTGTCGGGATCGAACGGGATCAAGGTGGTGCACTCCCCCGTGGGCCACGACGGCTTCCTGGTCGAGGCGGCGCAGATGATCGCCTTCATGGACGAGTTCGAGCGAGGGCTCTGAGTTCGGCTCACTGCTCGCCGGACGCGACCGCAGGTGCTTCCTCACGGCGCGCGTCCCGGCGCGACCCCTTGGGCGTGACCAGCTGCCGCACGCGGTCGGTGTGCCGCTCGAACAGCTGGTAGAAGCCGAGCGCGACGGCCACCGGCACCAGGGTGATGCCCAGCAGACCCAGGTAGGTCACCGGGGTGAGCGCCCACCGATCGCTCGCGAGCGGCACGATGAGCGCGGCGAGCAGCGCCACGACCGGCATGTGGGTGGCGTACAGCGAGTACGACCACTCGGCCCACGTCGCGACCGGGGCGACGATGCGCCGCGCGCGCGGCGAGCGGATGTCCGTGATGAACGAGGCCACCATGGCGGCGGTCGCCAGGGCGAGGGCGAGGGTTGTGGCGCGGGTGCCGCGCGTGGTGTCCACGGCGGCGCACGCGAGCACCGTGACCACCAGGATCGCCCGCACCGAGGCGAGCACGGGACCGCCGATCCTGTCGAGCACCTCCGCGATGGCGTCGCGGCGCCACGCGACCGCGGCGCCGAGCAGCCACGCCGGGAACAGCGCCAGCACGCCCGGGGCACGGGGCTCGGTCGGGAACGAGACCACGGCGATGCCCGCCGCGAGGGTGAGCACCGCGGCGACGCGCACGCGCCATGAGGCGCCGCGCTTGAGCACCAGCAACGCTGCGGGGAACAGCAGGTAGTACCAGAACTCCGCCATGAGCGACCACAGCGGCGAGTTGGTGCCGAGCGCCGGCACGTAGAGCCGCTGCAGGAACACGGCGTTGCCCAGCGCGTCGACCGCGTCGAGGCTCGGAAGCGGCCCACCTACCGGGACGACCGTGTGGTAGGCGGATGACCCCTGGTAGACGTCGCTGTCCGGGCGGATCGCGGCTCCGACGCGATCGAGCAGCTCGGTGAGGGCGATCGCCGGGACGAGCACCAGCCACAAGCGCGTGAGGCGGGCGCGTGCATAGTGCCCGAGCGACGGCGGGTCGCGCCGCACGGCACGCATCGCCGCACCTCCGACCCAGTACCCGCTCAGTGCGAAGAAGACGATCACCGCCTGGTGGCCGAGCGACGTGGAGGCGTACAGCGTCTGCGCCACCAGGCCCTGATCCGCGGCGTCGACGAAGTCGACGAAGAACATCGCGCGGACGTGGCTCACCACCACGAGGATCGCCGCGAGGATGCGGAGGGCGTTCATCGAGACGTTCATGGCCCGCACCGCCGCCCCGCGCGACCCGGCGCGGGCACGGACGCCTCAGCAGGCTTGGCCACGATTCCCCCCTCGTGGAAGCGGCGCCTGGGTGTGCCGCATCACTCCACATTGGGTCATATCGCCCGGCCCGTGTCAATGGCGAGCGCTGCTCGCGCCCGCTCAGGCCGCGGCGTCCGCCGTCCCCGCCGCCCCGAGACGCGCCCGCGCCACGCGGTCGTAGAGCTCGAGGTCGAGCGCGCACCGCTCGCGCAGCTGCGCCCGCTGCTCGGCGGACACCTCGGGCGGCGCCTGGAACATCCGGGCCGCGAGGTCGAGCCGACCGCTACCGAGGTACCGCGCCGCGCTCTTCGCGCGCGAGGGAAGGCTGGCACGATGCGGGTTCGAGCTCACGGCCGACGGCTCCCAGCCGAGCGTCGCGCAGATGTCCTCGACCCAGCCCGGAGCCTCGAGCACGCCGACCGCGTCGACATGCGCGAGCCGAGCCTCGGCGGCGTCGAGTTGGTCCTCGCGGGGGGCGTCCTCCCACCAGCGCCGGCCGAGCAGCATCTTGGTGTAGTAGTCCGT
Organism: Demequina iriomotensis; assembly: GCF_000971395.1. GTDB lineage: Bacteria > Actinomycetota > Actinomycetes > Actinomycetales > Demequinaceae > Demequina > Demequina iriomotensis. The sequence goes on from NZ_BBME01000015.1 coordinate 96,392, forward strand.
CGACGTGTGCAGCGCGATGTGGTCGTCGACGAAGGACAGGACGTCGGTGTGCTCGGTGTAGCCCTTCGCGCGGTCGTAGCGGAAGTTCGAGACGAGCCTCGCGACCGGCTCGCGGATCACGGTCACCACCTGGACGTCGGGCCGGCCGCGGAGGACCTCGAGGGTGGGCACCGCCCACTCCGTCGCGAGGAAGGTGACGCCCTCGTCCAGCAGCGTGTCGACGTACGCGTCGAGACCCCTGTCGGACAGGTCCCACGGCCGGTGGATCTTCCCGTGCGCGTCGAGCGGGTTCCCGTTGACATGAGGGGAGTGGAAGCGTTCGCCGTTGCGCCGCGCGAGCTCGACGACGCTGGAGCCTCCCGCCTTGTGAAAGTGCAGGAAGACGGCAAGGCGACGGTTCGACGATCCGGTCATCGGCTGCTCCACGCTCCGGGGATGGCGATTGGTGCTTGACCCAGGTATAGGCGCCACCCAGGCCGGACGCAAGGGGCACTTCGGCAGCAACCGGGCGCGAACCCGGGATGACGCGCCCTTGCGGATCCCGGCGCCGACCCCCTACAGTCGCACCCATGCTCCGTCGAATGTGCCGCTGACCCGCGCACGTTAGGCGTGCGCCCGTGAGGGCGCCGGCCGCGAACCCCACCGCCGAGGCGGAGGGGTGACCGTAGGCCCTACCCCCTGATCACGGGCCCGCTCGCACGTGTCGCACCGCGCCCTCCGGGGTCGCGGACGGTCGGCGCGCTTGCACGCCCGGCGGTCGGTGACACCTGGCCCGGAGGCGCGGCCCCGCCCCGCCAAAAACCAGCAGGACACGCGACCACACACAGGAGCCACCATGACCACCACGCACGACTGGGCCTTCGAGACCCTCCAGATCCACGCCGGCCAGACCCCCGACGCCGCGACGGGCGCCCGCGCCCTCCCGATCTACCAGACCACGTCCTTCGTCTTCGAGGACACCCACCAGGCGGCGGCGCGCTTCGCGCTCGGCGAGCTGGGACCCATCTACACGCGCATCGGCAACCCCACGCAGCAGGCCGTCGAGGACCGCATCGCGGCGCTCGAGGGCGGCGTGGGCGCACTGCTGGTCGCCAGTGGCAGCGCAGCGAACACCCTCGCGATCCAGAACCTCGCGGAGGCGGGCGACCACATCGTCGCCTCGCCGTCGCTGTACGGCGGCACGTACAACCTCTTCGCGTACACGCTGCCCAGGCTCGGCATCGAGGTGACGTTCGTCGACGAGCCGGACAGCCCGGAGGCGTGGCGCCGCGCCACCCGCGGGAACACCAAGGCGTTCTTCGGGGAGTCGATCTCCAACCCCAAGCAGGACGTGCTCGACATCGAGGCGGTGGCCGCGGTGGCGCACGAGGCCGGCGTCCCGCTCATCGTCGACAACACCGTCGCCAGCCCCTACCTGGTGAACCCGCTGCGGTGGGGCGCGGACATCGTCACCCACTCCGCCACCAAGTACCTGGGCGGGCACGGCACCGCGATCGGCGGCGTCATCGTCGACGGCGGCACGTTCGACTTCGCGCGGCAGCCCGACCGGTTCCCGCAGTACAACTCCCCCGACCCGAGCTACCACGGCCTGGTCTACGCGCGCGATCTCGGGGTCGGCAGCCCGCTGGGCGCGAACCTCGCCTTCATCCTCAAGGCCCGCGTCCAGCTGCTGCGCGACACCGGCGCGGCGATCTCTCCGTTCAACGCGTTCCTCATCGCGCAGGGCATCGAGACGCTCAGCCTGCGCCTCGAGCGTCACGTGAGCAACGCGGTCCAGGTGGCCGACTTCCTCGAGGGCCACCCCCAGGTCCTGTCCGTCGCGTACAGCGGCCTCAGCTCGAGCCCGTGGCACCACCTCCAGCGCAAGTACGCACCCAAGGGCGGCGGCGCGGTGCTCGCCTTCGAGATCGCCGGCGGCAAGGAGGCCGGCCAGGCCTTCGTCGACGCCCTCGAGCTGCACTCGCTGGTCGCCAACATCGGCGACGTGCGCTCGCTCGCGATCCACCCCGCCACCACCACACACTCGCAGCTCACCGAGGACCAGCAGCGCAGCACCGGCGTCACGCCGGGCCTGGTGCGCCTCGCGGTGGGCATCGAGCACATCGACGACATCCTCGGGGACCTCTTCCTGGGCTTCGAGGCCGCGGCGGCCGTCGGCGCACGGCGGGACGATGCGCGGGCGGCCCTCGCATGAGCGGCGACCATGTCGAGACGGCGTGGTCGCCGGGCTCCACCCCGTCGCGCGCGGAGGCGACGGCCGCGCTGGGCCCGATCCCCGCATCGTCCGCCTGGCGGCCCGGCGACCACCCGGGGAGCCGCAGGTTCGTCGACCTCGGGTGGCTGCCGCTCGAGGCCGATCCGCGCGGCGGGATCGACGTCACGCTCGCCTACGAGACCTGGGGTGCGCTCAACGCGGCCAAGGACAACGCGATCTACGTCGCGCATGCGTTCACCGGCGACAGCCACGTCGCCGGGGACGCGGGCGACGGCCACCTCACGGGCGGCTGGTGGAACGGGCTGGTCGGGCCCGGGCGGCCGATCGACACCGACCGGTACTTCGTGGTGAGCGCCAACGTGCTGGGCGGCTGCCAGGGCACCACCGGGCCGGCCCACCCCCACCCGAGCGACGGGCATCCGTGGGGATCGGAGTTCCCGTACGTCACGCTGCACGACATGGTGGTGGCGGAGGCGCGGCTCGCGGACCACCTGGGCATCGACGCGTGGGCCCTGGTGATCGGGCCGTCGATGGGAGGCATGCGCGCGGTCGAGTGGGCGGCGACCTTCCCCGATCGCGTGCGCGCCATCGGGGCGATCGGCGCGACGGCGGCGACCACCGCGGACCAGATCGCGTGGCACGCGACCCAGGGCGCGGCCATCCGCCTCGACCCGCACTTCCGCGGCGGCGACTACTACGACGCCGCCCCGGGCGACGGCCCGCACACGGGGCTCGGGATCGCGCGCGCGATCGCGCACACCACGTACCGCTCGGGGCCGGAGCTCAACGGGCGCTTCGGGCGCGACGCGCAGGAGGGCGACGTGCTGCGCCCGGGCGGCGTGTTCGCGGTCGAGTCCTACCTCGACCACCACGCGGACAAGCTCGCACGCCGCTTCGACGCCAACACGTACCTGCGGATGCTGCACGCGATCAACACCCACGACGTGGGGCGCGGCCGCGGCGGCGTCGAGGCCGCTCTCGCCGACTTCGACGGCGAGGCGCTGGTGGTCGCGATCGACTCGGACCGCCTCTACCCGCTGAGCGACTCCGAGCGGCTCGCCGCGGCGCTCCCGCGATGCGAGGGCGTCACGCTGCTGCACTCGAACGTGGGGCACGACGGCTTTCTGGTCGAGGGCTCGGACCTGGACGATGCGGTGCGCGGGGTGCTCGCGCGCGTCGAGGCGCGCGCCGAGGCGAGGGGAGGTCGCGCGGCGGCCTGAGCGCTCAGGCGGGACCGTAGAACGCCGTGAGCGTCCTGCCGTTCGCGTCGGTCGCAGACAGCGACGCGGCGATCTCGGCCTTCGCGTTGTTCACCTCGAACCAGAAGTTGTCGAGGTTGATCCCCTCGTAGGCCTGCGACGGGAGCGCGCCCGCGTAGGTCAGCACCAGCGTCGCGGTGTGCCCGGACACGGTGGGCGAGCCGACCGCGCGCCACGTGCTCGTGCCGCCGAGCGCGTTCCCGATCCCCCACCGCAACGCCGAGTCCGCCTTGGTCACCACGACGGTGAGCGTGAGCGAGCTGATCGCCACCGCCGTGGTCTGGCCCGCGTCGGGCCGGAGCTGGGCGTAGAACCCGAGCACCTTGGCCTTGACGTTGGCGCCGAGGTCCGCGACCCAGTAGTGATCCTGGTAGTGCGACTGCGCGCCGAGCGACACGACGCCCGCGGGAGCGCCTGAAGGCCCGCCGCCGCCGGACGCCGCGAGGGCGGGCGTGGAGGCGGCGACAAGAATCGCCGGGGTGGCCCAGGCCGCCCCGGCGACCACACGCCTGCGCGAGATCTCCGTCACGCGCTCAAGTATGAGGCATCACGGCGTCATCTCCGCGCAGCGAAGGTCCTGGAAGAACGCGCCCTACGGAAGCGTCACGCTCGACGTGCTGAGGGTGCCGCCGTTCGCCGTCCCATATGCGGTGAGTGTGAGGGTGTCGCCGTCGACAAACGGCTCGATGTAGAAGAGCGCGAACGCGGTGTCCCCGTTGGAGGGAAGGTCTCCGTCGGAGAAGATCCACGGGCTGCCGTCGCCCGTGACCTCCCACGGGTCGCCCGGCCCCTCGAGCGTGCCCGAGCCGCTGTACGTCACCTCGACATAGATATCGGTGATGGGCGTGTCCGGGGTGGTGAAGTTCTGCAGGAGGAACTGGATCTGGGCACGGTTGCCGGTGTTGTCGTTGACCTGGACGTTGGTGAACTCGAGGACGAACGAGCTCGACGCGACGGACGGGGTGGCGGTCGCCACCAGCACCGCGGGCGCCGTCCACGCCGCGCCCTGCAGGATCCTCCGTCGGTTGATGCCGTCGCCGGACGCCTCGGCCATGGTGCCTCCTCGGTGGGGTGGGGAGCGATCACGTAGGGCCAGGCTAAGCGCATATTGTCGGATATGCACCGATTCGCGCACGGATGTTGCGCGTCAGAGCTGTCCCACGTACGTGGCGGACGCGTCCTGGCCATCCACCGTCCCCGACAGCGTCGCGGTCCAGGTGCTGCCGTTCTGCCCCTTGTCGAAGGTCACCAGGAACTGGTCGTCCGACGTGATCGGCCCCGGGGCGATGAACACCACGTCGGGGTCGTCCGTCGCGCCGGGCTGCCACGAGGTTCCTCCCGCGGAGCCGCCCGAGGTGACCTCGACGGTCGCGCCGTTCCCGTTGGTCGGCTCCCAGTGCACGGTGAGCGTCGCGCCCTCGAGCACCACGCCCTCGGGGAGATGGATGGTGACCAGGTAGAGGTCGTCGTTACCGGACTCGGAGCCCACCACATAAGAGCCGTCGAGCGGGTTCTCCGGCGACACCGTGGCCGACGCCGGCGCCGTCGCGACCAGGACCACGGGAACCGCCCAGGCCCCGCCGATGATCACCCCGCGGCGGGAGATCCCGCCGCCGTCGCGCTCGCGCTCGTCCATCCCGCACCCCCGGCTCCGCCACCAGGATAAAAGGGACGATGCGGGCGCGCCAGGTCAGGCCGCGGCGGCGGTGCCGATCAGCGTGCCCGCGGCGTCGTAGAGGCTCAGCGCCGCCGTCACCTCGGCGATGTGGTCGTTGCGGCCCCAGGTCGCGGTGAAGGTCACCGAGACGGCGCCGCTCGCGGCGACCGACGCGGCGTGCGTGAGCACCATGCCGCTCACACCCCAGGCCGAGCCCGCGGGCACGCTCAGCGTGGCGCCGGGCTTCGAGAGCGACACCGCGACGTAGAAGCCGCCGGCGAGCGGCTTGGACGCACGCCCCGTCAGCGTGAAGGTCTTCGACTTGTGCGCGACCGACGATCCGCTCGGGCTCAGCGCGAGCGTCGGCTCCGGCGACGTCGCCGCCGCGGGCGCCGCGGCGGCCACCAGCACGACGGGCGCGGCCCACGCCGCCCCCGCGATCACCCTGCGGCGCGACAGCGCGCCGCGCCCCTCGACGCGTGACTCCATGATGCTCCTCAGCATGCGGGCTCACCCCGCGCGCTCAGGATAGAGGGCACGATGCGGCCGCGCCAGGGGTGGCGCGCCTCACCGGGTCAGCGTGAGGACCGTGGTGCCGCTCGAGACGCCGGCGTAGGTGATGGTGACCGTGAGCACCGAGGGCGCGCGGGAGACGCCGGTGAGCGCGTAGTCGAAGGTGCCGAAGAACCCGCTGGTGCGGGTCAGGGTGACCGAGGCTGTCGCCCCGGTGAAGCCGCCGTTGGCGACGCTGACGTTCCAGCCCGATGCCGACGCCGACGCCGGGAAGTACAGGCCGGGGATGAAGAACGGCCACTTGGCCACGCTGAACGTCACCATCACCGAGGTCACGGTGATGCCGGACAGCGCATCGGTCCGCGCGAGGGTGAACCGCCCGCCGTCACTCGTGCTCGACAGCCAGATCCCTGAGAACGCTGGCGACACCGTCGACGCGGCTGCCGGCGGCGACGCGGTCGCGATCATCACCGCAGGCGTGAGCCACGCGGCGCCCTGGACCACCCGGCGACGCGAGATGCCGCCCTCAGCACTGCTCACGACGAACCCCTCAGCTCGTCCGCCGGACCCTCACCCGGCGGTCCTCCCACCCTAGGCGCGCACGCCGCCACGGGCAACGGAACGAAACGCCCGAAAGCCGGTCATACCAGGACGAACGATGCGCGGATCAGCCCTCGATGACGATCACGCCGCGCTGCACCAGCGCCGTGACGAACTCGCGCAGCACCTCGCCCGGGTCGCGACCTTCGGGTGCGCCGAAGTCCTCGACCAGCCGCGCGCCGAGCGCGTCGAGCGTGATGCCGTCCCGGGCCGCGTGGACCAGCGCGGTGGCGACGGGCGAGAGCAGCGAGACCTCGTTGCCCGCGAGCACCAGCATCTGGCCGTCGCGCTCGATCGCGTCGTCCCACACGGAGCGCACGCGCGCGCCGCCGGGCAGCTCCGTCGCGGGCATCAGGCGGCCCGCCCGAACAGCTGCGGCATGAGCGGGATGACGTCGCGCGCCTCGCGGTAGCGCAGCCGCGCGAGGCCACCGACGCCCTCGACCATGTCAGCAAGCGTGTGGAGCCTGCGCGGCAGGCGCGCGAGGTAGCTGATCTGCTCGGACAGGTGCGCGAGCCCCTCGAGCAGGGGCAGCTCCTCGAGGACAGGCCGGTCCGCGTAGATGTCACGCTCGATCAGCAGCAAGCGGGTGAGGCGCAGGGGTGCGTCCGGCACGGGCACGAGGTCGAGCGACTCGGGCCCCCACTCCTCCTTGAGCCCGCCGACGGTGCGGTCGAGGATCGACAGCGGCTTCGGGTAGGCGAGGACCCCGAGCCCCGAGTCGACCGCCAGGGTCTCGTCGGTGACGTAGCCGTAGTGCGCGCCGAGCGTGCGCGCGAGCGTGGTCTTGCCCGTCCCCGACGGCGCGATGAAGCCCACCACCTCGCCCGTCGGCGACGCGATCCCCGCGGCATGCATGAGCACCGGCCCGCCGACGCGGCGCTCGATCGCGCGCACGGTGATGGAGCTGGTGAGGAAGTGGATCGCGTGGGAGGGGTCGTCGTACGCGAGGCCGCCGCGTGCGCGCGCCTCGGCCAGTACCGCGGGATCGCGGTCGACGGTGACCTCGAGCGCGGCCTCGACCGGCGCATCGTCCTCCCCGGCCACCAGGCAGCGGCTCCACATCCGCCGCGCGGCGGCGACCACGGGCGCGACGTCGGCGCCGGCGAAGTCGACCGCGACGCGGACGCCGAAGGCGTCGAGCCGCATCGCGTCGGCGCTCGGCTCGGCCACGGTGGGCGCGGGCAGCAGCGCGGCCCAGATCGAAGAGACCCACGCGGCCGCCTGGTCGATGCGGTCGCCCAGCTGGGAGACGTGCTCCACGTAGTGCTCGATGGGCGGGAGCTCGAAGTCGAGCGGGATAGAGCGAGCGGCGTCGCGGCGGCGGGCGAGCATCGCGGCATGCTCGGCGAGGGGGGCGGCGCGCACAGCGCCGTCGTAGAGGAAGGCGAGCTCGGACAGGGAGAACGCGCGGCGCGACACGTGCGGATGGCGAGAGGCCAGCACGTCCCACTCGTCCTTGGTGCCCGTGATGATGAGGTCGGCGGCGTCGACGATGGCGGAGCTGAGCGAACGCGTACGGAAGCCCGCGGCGTTCGCGCCGTGGCGCTCGATCTCGATGCGGGCCGCCTCGAGCATCGGCTCGCCGTCGACGGCGTCGAGGCCCGCGCTGGTGACGCGGATGCTGTCCGCGCTCACGCCGTGGCCCTGCAGGTGGCGGCGCAGCATCCTCTCCCCCGCCGCGGAGCGGCCGGAGTTGCGGGTGTCGACGATTAGCACCCGGAGTCGGGCGGGCCCCTCAGCCGCCATCCGGTCAGGCCTCGCCGGCCGCCGGCGTCGCGTTGCCTCGCGCGACCACGTGGTCCCAGTCGAGGAGACCCTCGGGCCGCGTGTCCGCCGGACGGCGGGACGATGCGTGGTGCGGCGGGCTCTTGGGCCCCCGGGGCGCGCGGGGCGCCTCGGGCGCGGGAGCGACGTGCACATCGTCCTCCGGGGCGGGCGCGGGCGCCTGCTCCGCCACGGGAGCCTGCTTGTACTCGTAGGAGTACGCGTACTGGTCCTTGTGGGCGCCCTTGCGCGGCACCGAGTTGAGGATGACGCCGAGCGCGCGGCCCTTGACCTTGTCGAGGTTCTGCAGCGCGCGGTCGAGCACGTCGATGGTGGTCCTGCCCGAGCGGGCGACCACCAGCGCGCCGTCGGTGCGCGCCGTCAGCACCGCCGCATCGGTCACGGGGATGAGCGGCGGGGTGTCGATGATGATGGTGGCGTGCTCGGGGAAGCCGTAGAGCAGGGACTTCATCGCGTCGGAGGCGAGCAGCTCGGAGGGGTTGGGCGGGATCGCGCCGGAGGCGAGCACGAAGAAGTGGCGCGTGTCGCCGTAGGCCTGCAGCACCTCCTTGGTGGTGGCGCGGCCCACGAGGACGTCGGTGAGGCCGCCGCCCTCGACCAGGCGCAGCTTCTTGGCGATGACGGGGCGGCGCAGGTCCGCGTCGACCAGGACCACGTCCTGGCCGGAGTCCGCGATGGCCTCGGCGAGCATGATCGCGACGGTCGACTTGCCGTCGCCGGGCAGCGCTGAGGTGATCACCAGGACGCGCGGCGGGTTGTCGACGTCCATGAACTGGAGGTTGGTGCGCAGCTGGCGGACCGCCTCCTTCATCGCGAAGTCCTTGCTCGCGCTGTACGCGGGATCGCGCGGGAGACCCGCGTCGAAGGGCAGCGCGCCCACCACGGGGACGTCGAACTCGCGCTCGATGTCCTCGCTCTTGCGCAGGCGGCGGTCGAGCGCGGCGCGCACCAGCGCGTAGCCGATGCCGAGCGCGAGGCCCACCAGCAGGCCGAGCGCGACCGCGAGGCGGACGTTGGGCGAGGTGGGCGCGGACGGCAGGACCGCGCTGTCGAGGGTCTGGAGGGCGACCACCGAGGTGACGTCGTCGGTCGCGCCCTCGTTCTCGAGGTCGGCGACCACGGCGGTCATGCCGGCGATCCACGCCTCGGCCAGGTCGCGCGCCTGCTCGGGCGAGGAGCCCTTCGCCGCGACGCGTAGCACCGCGGTGTCGAGCGGGTTGGTGACCGTGACGCGCGCGATGAGGGCGTCGGGGCTCGCGTCGAGGCCCAGCTCTCCCGCGGCGAACTCCGCGACCTTCCGGGACTTCGCGATGTCGAGGTAGCTCTTCACGCGGGACTTGGCGTAGTTGTCGCCCACGAGCGCGCTGCCGAGGTCCTGGCTCGCGCCGGTGGTGATGATCGCGGAGCCGGTCGCGGTGTAGACCTTCGATTGCGTGAGGGTCCAGCCGAACGCGAGCAGGCCGCCCAGCACGGTCACCGCGACGATGACGAGCCAATGCGCGCGGAAGACCCGCAGGTAGTCCTGGAGCTCCATGGATCCCTCTTCCTCACGTCCCCCGTGCGGTCAGTCTAGGGGCGCACCCTCGACGGACCCGGGGACGCTCGCCGCCTCGACCAGTCCCAGCTCGCGCAGCTGCGCGACGAACCCCTCGACGGCCGCGGCCACCGTCGCCCGGTCCTGGCCGTGCGCCGCGGCCAGCTCCGCCGCGATCTGGGCCTCGGTGAGCGTGCCGTCGATGCGCGACCAGATCTCGTAGGCGACGGCCTCGAACAGGTAGGGCGACTGCTGCTCCTCGAGGCGCGGCAGGTTGAGGACCACCGCACGGTCGGGGTGGACCACCTCCGCGAGGCCCGGCGTGCGCCGGAGGGACGAAGCGTGGGTCATGGCCGCGCCTCCGCGTCGGGGTTGCCGGGCCGGGTGAGCGACCGGTCGGTGCGCCCCAGCCGTGACCCGAGCACGCCGGCGACGATGCGCGGCGCGCCGCGCAGCCCGCGCCCGAGGCGGGCGAGCCTGCCGCGCGCGAGGGCGAGGCGGCCGGGCCCGATCTCGGGGTGATCGCGGCGCAGGTCCTTCTCGGGCCGCCACAGCGCCACCCAGAGCATGCGCGGGCGCTCGCGCCAGGGCGCCGCGGTGATGATCTGCCAATGCAGGGCGGCGGGGACGCCGCCCGCGCCGGTGCGCAGGCGCCACAAGTCGAGCGCGGGGTCGACGCGCGCGGGCGTGGACGGCGGCAGCGGCACGAACCCTTCGAGGAACGGGCGGCCCGTGTCCTGGCAGCCCGTCGCGGCGGCGAGGGTGGCGAGGTCCGAGAGCGCCGCATCGTCCAGCGTGGGGAGCACGCGCGCCAGTAGCAGCCGCACCTCCGCGCCGTGGCGGGTGGTCTGGGCGGGGGTGCGCAGCGCGTGGAGGCCCGCGATGAGGATCGCGCTCGCGCGGTCGGGAATGCTCACCTGGGCGCCGCCGAGCGTGAGAGGCTCCCGGCGCTCCCACAGCGCCTCGAACACCTCGGCGGGGTCGCGCAGGAAGCCGGGGAAGCGGGTGTGCAGGTCGATGTCGCACGGCCAGCCGGGGTGGATGAGCGTCACCGAGTGGGTCGCGAAGAGGTGCGAGAGCTCGGAGCCCTCGCGCTCGTGCCAGCCGGCGGCCTCGAGCGCCGCGCGCATCGTCCCCAGGTCCGCGGGCGAGACCAGCGCGTCCGCGTCGGCGCTGGTGCGCACGGGCCGCAGGCCGTGGTGGGCCGCGCCGGGGCCCTTGATGAGGAGCACGCGCACCCCGTGGGCCTCCCCCACGGCCGTCACGAGCGCATGGGCGAGGTCGACCGCATCGGCGGCGCTCAGGACGCTCGGCTCCACGCGCGCCACACTATCGGGCGGTGTCGATGGCGGCACGATCCGGCCGCTGCAACCTGGCTTGCCAGGCGATTCGCGTCCCACTATGCACTTTTTGCGATGATTCATGGCACCCTGAGAGCGCACTGGAGCGCGGCGGCACCCGGCGCGCGCGAGCTGCGAGGAGGGCGCGACGCATGGACCACGGGCTGATCGTGCACGAATGGATCGCACCGCGCGGAGGATCCGAGAACGTGGTCGACCGCCTCATGCAGGCCTTCCCCGATGCCGAGCTGCTGTGCCTCTGGGACGAGACGCGCGGAGCGAGGTACGCCGGCCGCACGGTGCACGAGACCTGGCTGGCGCGTAGTCCGCTGTGGCACAGCAAGGCCGTCGCGCTGCCCTTCATGCCGTCGACATGGCGCGACCGCCACGACGGCGACTTCGACTGGATCCTCGCGAGCAGCCACCTGTTCGCGCATCACGTCACGGAGCACGACCGACGCGTGCCGAAGATCGCCTACGTCCACACACCGGCCCGCTATGTCTGGGCGCCTCAGTACGACGCGCGCGGACGCACGCCTCAGGCGCGTGCGGCAGCACCCATGCTCAAACGGCTCGACCGTCGACGTGCAAGAGAGCTCGACGGCGTGATCGCCAACAGCGCCTTCGTGCGCGACCGCATCGAGGAGGCGTGGCAGCGCGACGCGGACGTCGTTCATCCGCCTGTCGAGGTGGCGCGGATCCAGCAGGCCACCTGGCGGGGTCAGCTCACCGAGGATGAGCTTCTGGCGCTCGATGCCCTCCCGGACTGCTTCGTCCTCGGCGCGTCGAGGTTCGTCGAGTACAAGCGTCTCGACGCGGTGATCGAAGCGGCCGCGCTTGCAGGGCTGCCCGCCGTGATCGCCGGAGCTGGGCCGCTTGAGGCCTCCCTGCGGCAGTTCGCGACGGAGGTCGGCGTTCCCGTCACCTTCGTGGTGGCTCCCTCCACACCTCTCCTTTACGCGCTCTACGAGGCCGCGGCGGTGTTCGTGTTCCCCGCCGTCGAGGACTTCGGGATCATGCCGGTCGAGGCGATCGCCTCGGGCACGGCGGTGGTCGCCAACCCCGATGGCGGGACCCACGAGTCTGTCGAGCTGACCGGCGGCGGGACGCTCTCGGAGGACGACTCGCCACGCGGCTTCGCCGCCGCGATCCTCTCCGCCGTCGACCTCGACATGGCCAGACCAAGGGAGCGCGCCCGCCACTTCGACGCCGCGGCCTTCGACGCGAGGATCACCGCGGCCGTCGACGGCGCGGTGAAGCACGCAGCATGACCCTCTACGTCGACACCCGCTACGCGGGCGCCCACGGCATCGGACGCTTCGCATCCGAGGTGCTGCCACGGCTCACGGCTGCCTGGACACCGGTGCCCCGGCTCCATGGGAACCCGACGACGACGCTGGATGCGCTCCGGCCAGCGCGGTGGCGCCTGCGCGAGGACGACCGCCTCTACTCCCCTGGGTACGCCGCGGGACCGACGCGCGCGACGCAGCTCCTCACCATCCACGACCTCATCCATCTCGAAGATCCGGAACAGGCGACGCCCCTCAAGCGCGCCTATTACTCGCGGGTGGTACGCCCAGCCGTCCGGCGGACCCGGGTGGTCATGACGGTCTCGGAGACCTCGCGCCGCGCGATCGAGTCATGGGTGGACGATGCGCACGTCGAGGTGGTCGACGTCGGCAACGGCTGCTCCCCCGCGTTCCGCCCCGACCCCGCTTCGACGCGCGACCCGGATACGTTCGTCTACGTGGGCAACACGAAGCCGCACAAGAACCTCATCACCGCGCTCGCCGCGCTCGCCGTCGATCGCGATGCGCGGCTCGTCGCGGTGACCCCCCACGCGACCGCGGTCCGTCAGCTCGCCGCCGGGCTCGGCGTCGAGCCACGAGTCGAGGTGGTCACCGGAGTCGACGACGAGACGCTTGCAGGGATCTACCGGGCGGCCGCGGCACTGGTGATGCCATCGACGCTAGAAGGCTTCGGCCTGCCCGCACTCGAGGCCGTCAGTTGCGGAACGCCCATCGCCTACTGGGCGGGGTGCCCGAGCATCGCGGAGATCGTCGGCGACGCCGGGGTGCCGGTCGGCTCCCCCACGGACCCCCACGAGTGGGCCGCAGGCATGCGCGGTGCGGCCGAGCTCGGCACGGTGACCCCGGCTGCGTCGTGGCGGGAACGCTACGACTGGGACCACGTCGCGCGGCGCGTCGACACCGTGCTCGAGCGCTCCGCGCAGGCTTCGGCGGTGTCCCGATGACCGCGATGCCGAACACCTTCATCGTCGGCGCACCCAAGTGCGGCACGACGGCGCTCGCGCAGTACCTGAGCGAGCGGCCCGATGTGTTCTTCTCACAACCGAAGGAGCCGCACTTCTGGGCGACCGACATCCCCAAGGGCCGCCACGAGATGGTGCCGGCGAACCTGGCCGAGTACCGGGCGCTGTTCGCCGCCGCGGATCCTGCGACCCACGCCGTGATCGGTGAGGGATCGACCAGCTACCTGCGTTCCTCGGCAGCGGTCCCCGCAGTCCTGGGCGAGGTTCCCGAGGCACGGTTCATCGCGATGCTGCGCGACCCGGTAGAGGTGGTGCAGGCCTTCCACGGGGAGCAGTACTACGTACGTTGCGAGGACCTGCAGGACTTCGAGGCGGCATGGAGGCTTCAGGACGCCCGCGAACAGGGGCACGGGCTCCCACCCGGCGCGGTTGGCGACCAGGTGCTCTATCGCAGGGTCGCGGCGTTCGCAGATCAGGTCGAGCGGTTCTTCGCGGCGGCGCCCGAGGACCAGCGCCTGGTGCTGCTTCTCGACGACCTCCGCGCCGACCCTGCCGCGGCGTACGCGCGCGCGCTCGACTTTCTGGGCCTCCCACGGGACGGACGCACGGAGTTCGCGCCGGTGCACCAGGCGCATGCGCCACGCTTCCCCGCACTGTCGAAGGCGCTGCTGCACCCGCCGAAGGCGCTGGTGAAGCCCATGCATGCCGCACGCATGATGCTGCTCGAGCACGACACCCCGGCGGTCCGCACGCTCAAGGGGAAGATGCGGGTCGAGAAGCCCCGCGAGGCGATCTCGCCCGCGCTCGAGGCGGAGATCCGGGCATGGTTCGCGCCCGACGTCGCACGCCTCGAGGACCTCTTGGGGCGTGACCTCTCCACCTGGAAGGCCACGCGATGAAGGACGGGCTGAAGGTGACCTTCGTGGACCACTCCGGAGCACTCGGCGGCGGTCAGCTGGCGCTCGCCCAGTACCTCGACCTCCCGAGCGACCTCGAACGAAGCGCCGTCATCCTGCAGGACGGACCGCTGACTGCACGGCTCCGTGCCGCACACCACGACGTGGTGACGCTCGGTCCCGGAACCGGCCGAGCGTCAGCCATTCGCCGAGCTCGGGCGCTGCGCGACGCCCTCGACGCCCTCGCTCCCGACGTCGTGGTCGCGAACAGCCTTCGCGCCGCACTGGCCCTCCGGCTGTCGCGCAGCCGCGTCCGCCCACGGCTGTGCCTCCTGCGCATCGGCTTCACACGCGCCGCGATGCCTGGCTGGCGCAAAGCACTGTATACGCGCCTGGTGCTGCCCGGCTTCGACGCGGTTCTCGCCAACAGTGAATGGAGTGCCTCGACCGTCCCGGCGTCGCTCGCACACGTGCCCCTGGAGGTCACGTACTCGGTCAGCGGATCTCGGCGAGTCGAGGGCAACGGAGCCTCGTCGCCATTCACCGGCGACCGCGAGCTGCGAGTCCTGTCGCTCAACCGCGTCGCGCCGTGGAAGGGGATCCATGTCGCGATCGAGGCGATCGCGCGGCTTCGCGCTCAGCACTCAGGGGTGCGCGTGTCTCTTCGTGTGGCGGGCGCCCCTCAGTTCGGCGAGGAGGACTACCTCCGCGATATCACGGCACGCGCTGCCGCCAGCGACGGCACCGTCGACCTGGTCGGCCACGTCGACGACATTGCGCCTGCGCTCGAGTGGGCCGATGTGGTGCTGAGCACATCGATCGATCCGGAGCCCTACGGGCAGACTGTGGTGCAGGCTCTCTGCGCTGGACGGCCCGTCGTCGTGACCGATCAGGGCGGACCTGCGGAGATCGTCCGACGCGTCGGAGGCGGTCTCCTCGTGCCTGCGGGGGATGCGGATGCCCTCGCACAGGCCCTCGGGTCGCTTGTCCGAGATCCGGCACGGCTCGCGCAGCTGCGCGAGGAGACCGCACACGCGCCAGCGGTCTATGGCGACGACGCGGTGGTCTCACGCCTGGAGCGCGCGATCCGCGCGTCGCTGCAGCAAACCTTCGACGGGGCCGCGCGATGAGGCGATTCATGCTCGCGTATGTCGCGGTGGTCGCCGCGGTCAACCTCGTCATCCCGAAGGCCGGGGTCAAGGTGGGCGACATTCCCGTCACGCTGGGGAACATCCTGTTCCTCGGGCTCCTGACGATCGGGGCGATCGCGGTCCTCGCGAGGAACCGCGTGCCGCATACCGGGCTCAACGGTCTCGTCGGCCTCCTGATCGCGTACATGGCCGTCCGCACGATCGTGTCGGCGGTCCTGGGCACCTTCGACTTCGGCTTCGCCTTCTCCCTCGTCTTCGCGCCCCTCATGTTCTTCGCGGTGGTTGCGAGCGCCCGCCGCCCCGGCGAGATCGAGATGCTCGCACGGATCTACGTCATCGGCTTCGCGGCCCTAGCGACCTACGGGGTCGCGCAGTACGTCCTGGGCGTCAACGCCGTCGCCCTGCCTGGGATCACAGTCAACCTCACGGACTTCCAGTCGGGACCCGAGTGGTATCTGCGCAAGGACAACCGCGTCGAGGGCAGCTCGAAGCTGTTCGCGACCTATCAGAACGGCAACATCTTCGGGGTCAACCTCATCCTCATCTTCGGTGTCGCGCACGAGGCCATGAAGGGGCGGTGGCGGCTCGTCGGGTTCACGGCGTTCCTGGTGCTGGGGATGCTCACTCTCTCCCGCAGCGTCTGGCTGGGACTCGCGGCGTACATCCTCTTCAGGTTCGTGCTCACCCGCGCGGCCTCGCCTGCCGGCGCCGCAGCGCGCGTGATGCTCGGCGCGGGGCTCCTCTTCGCAATTCCTGTGCTGTTCGGCTTCTTCCCGCAGCTGACCACGCGGCTGTTCCAGACACCCGATGTGGACTCGCTCGTCAACGCAGCGGGCCGAACTCCGCGCCTGGTCGCGCTGATCGAATCGTCCGCCAGCAACCCGATCGCGGTGCTGGTGGGACCGGACGGCGTGGCGGCCTACAGCGGCGGCGCATACGAGATCACGTACGGCGCGGTGTACATGGTGGGGGGCGTCATCGCGCTCGCCCTCTTCCTCGCGGTGGTCCTGAGGACGTGGCGCACCCTTCACAAGAGCCCCTCGGCCGTCGCGCGCGGCGCAGGCTATGGTGTCGCCGCATACGCGGTGGCGTCGACGGTCGAGGGTGCGTTCTGGCTGCCTCCCACGGCGCTCGTGTTCTGGATGACGATGGGAGTCGGCTACGCGGCTCACCGTGCAGCGGTCGGGACCATGGAGGAGGCGGACGAGCACGGTCTACGGCGCCGGAGCCCGCGGCTGAGCCGGAGCCGCCGTGTCCGTGCCCAGCGCGTCACTACCGTGCACCGGCGACCCGTCCGTGTCCGTCGCGCGTGAACGACGCATAGAGCTCGGCTAGGGCTGCCGTGTTACGCATCAGATCGAACTCGGAGCGTGCGCGCATGCGGCCCGCCGCGCCCATGCGCGCGCACAGCTCGTCATCGTCGAGCAGGCGCGCGATACGTCCAGCCAATTGCTCGATGTCACCCTCGGGCGCGAGGAGGCCCGTCCGCTCATCAGCGACCGCCTCAA
Source organism: Demequina iriomotensis (assembly GCF_000971395.1). Classification (GTDB taxonomy): domain Bacteria; phylum Actinomycetota; class Actinomycetes; order Actinomycetales; family Demequinaceae; genus Demequina; species Demequina iriomotensis. Next base: position 113,125 of record NZ_BBME01000015.1, read on the forward strand.
CCACACCGCCGTGCCGATAGGCGATGACGGGAAGGCCCGCAGCGGCGGCCTCGATGAACACCATGCCGAACCCCTCTGCGTCCCCGTTCGGCGCCGTCTTCGACGGCCCCACGAACATGCGTGAGCGCGCCAACAGGTCGCGGACCTCGGCAGGGCGGCGCGACCCGACGAACTCGACTCGAAGGCCCTGCTCGCGCACGCGCTTCTCCAGCGTTGCACGCATCGGCCCGTCGCCCACCACCGTCGCACTCACATCGATGCCGCGATCCGCAAGCACCGCGAGCGCATCGATGAGATCGCCTACCCCCTTCTTCTCGACCAGGCGGCCCACGAAGATCACGTCGCGCTCCTCGTCGTCTCCCGCGAGAGGCACCTCGACGTCGGTGCCGATGTAGCGCACCGTGACACGCTCGGCGGGCGCGCCAGCCTCGATCGCGCGCGCGGCGATGAAGGAGGACACCGCGACCACCTGGTCGGCGCGACGGAGCACGGCGCGCACACGCCGCTTCCGGAGCCACCGCCCGAGGGCCGACCCCCCACTCAGGGCCGCCGTGACGTCGTGGCCGTGAACGGTCACGATGAGCGGCACGCGCGCGCGCTCGACGGCACGCAGCAACGGGTACGCGGCTGACGCGAAATGCGCATGCACCACGTCGGGTCGCAGCTCTGCGAGCAGCCGGACGATGCGCCCGCTGCGCCCGGCACGTAGCGCCAGCGCCGCTCGGGCCGAGTCGAGCGGCCCGGTGCCGTAGAGCGCGAGGTCCTGAGCGCGACGCAACGGCGACTCGACAGCGGTGAGGCCCGCGCAGGAAACGTCCCAGCCACGCAGCGCATCGGACTGGGCACGGATGAAAGTCTCGGAGGCGGGCAGGAACGCACGCGTCCAGACGAGGACACGCATCAGCGGCACGCGGCTTCCGCGGGCGGGACGCGCGAGCCGGCCGCGCAACCGTCGTGAGCGAATCGCTCGACCCGCCTGACGTCCACTCAGCGCCCCTCCGTTCGATGAGTCTCATCGTAATCAGATCTCGATTCGGACGAACAGTATGAAAAGCCGTCAGCGCGCCGCCCTTGCGAGGCGAGCGGGAGTCCATGCACGATGAGGCGACGAGACCAGGGCCGAGGCTCCCAAACGTCGGAGGAAGACCACCATGATCGTCTCCCACGAGCACCGTTACATCTTCGTCCGCACCCGCAAGACCGCAGGCTCGAGCCTCGAGCTCGCGCTGAGCGCCACCTGCGGGCCCGACGACATCGTGACACCTCACCCTGGAGACGAGAACGACGAGCTGCGCGAGGCTGTGGGAGGCAGCGGGGCACAGAACTACCTCATCCCCTACCACCGCTACACCACGCGCAACGTGGCGACGCTCGTGGTCAAACGGCGCAGGCCTGAGCTGTTCGACCACATGCCCGCGCGCAGGATCCGCAGCACGGTCGGCTCGGAGGTCTGGAACTCCTACTTCAAGTTCGCATTCGTGCGCAATCCGTGGGATGCCGTCATCTCGATGTACTACTGGACCCACCAGGGCCCGGACCGTCCTCCGATGGACGCATTCCTCGCGTCCGAGGCGTGTACCCGGCTTCAACGCAACGTCGACATCTTCACCATCGACGGCGAGGTCGCTGTCGACAGGCTCTTCAGGTTCGAGGACCTGAGGGAAAGCGCTGCGGAGATCGGTGCGCGCCTCGAGCTCGGCGAGCCGCTCGAGCTCCCGCGGGCGAAGTCCTCGCATCGGGCGGATCGGCGCGCCTACCGGGATGTGCTCACCGACACGCAGATCGCACGGATCGGCGAGATGTTCGGCCGCGAGCTCGAGATCACCGGCTACGTGCCGTGATCCACGCGATCGGAACGGCTGCCGACGTGGCGCGGGCGCGGCATGGCGCCGAATAGCCCTCAAGGCCTCGCGCGGCAAGGCGCGCGCGGCGCTCTGAGCGTCGTCATCTCGCAAGCCGGCATCTTCGCGGTGCGAACGGTGAGCCTCATGGTCATGGCGAGGCTGGTGGTACCGGAAGTGTTCGGCACCGTCGCGATCGCCACCGCCATCGTTTCCTTCGCGACGATGATCGTGATGTTCGGGTTGCCGATGGCGATCGCGCAGGCGCCACCGCTCTCCCAGCGGGCCCGGTCGTCGCTGTTCCTCGCGAACACGGCGATCGGAGCGGCATCCGGTGCCGCCGTGTTCGCCTGCTCGTACGCGCTCGGCCACCTCTACGAGGACCCCGTCCTCGGCGAGGTTCTGCGGTGGACGGCTCTCATCCCCGTGATGGTCGGCCTGCGGCAGCAGTCGAGCCTCAAGCTCGTGACCGAGCTTCGATTCGGCACGATCGCGACTGTCGAGTTCGGCGCCCAGGTCATCGCGGTCGGCACCGCGTTCGCTCTCGCCGCGGTCGGGTACCCCTATGCGGGAGTCGCCGCGCAGGCGATGGCCGAGCCCGCGCTGACAGGGGTCGCGCTCATCGCGGTCGCCCGCTGGATCCCGACGAGGCCGGGCGCGTGGCACGACGAGGTCCGCCCTATCGTCAAGGTCGCGGTGCACATCTTCTCCTATAACGTGCTGCGCAATGCTTCGCGCTCGGTGATCGTCCCCGTCATGGGTCTCACGGTGGCGCCTGCTGCGCTGGGCTCCTACGAACGCGCCACACGCGTGGCACAGCTCCCCGTCGGGATGGGCGTGCAGCAGCTTCAACGGGTCGCGGTGCCGGTGCTTTCGCGGGTGCGCGACACGCCCGACCTGATCGAGCGCTATGCACGACGGGCACAGCTACCGGTGGCGTACGGGTTGGCGACTGCCCTGGCCGTTGTCGCAGCGCTCGCACCCCAGGTCGCGCGGGTCGCACTCGGCGACGGCTGGTCGCTCGCGGGCGAGATCCTCCAGTTCGTCGCCATCGCCGCGATCTTCCAGGCCCTGGGCGAGTCGATGCAATGGCTGTTCTTGGGTTCCGGGAACGCGCGCGCCTCCTTGCGATTCGGCGCGTTCGCCATCCCGGCCGTCTCGGTAGCGACGCTCGCCGGACTCCCCTGGGGCGTCGAGGGGGTAGCCGTCGCCTCGGCGATCGCGTGGTGTGCCTACTGGCCGTGCGCGGCGATCTACGCGGCTCGGGCCGCCGGATTCCACTCGCTCGCGCTGGTGCGGCCGCAGGCACGAGCGCTGCTCACGTTCGCACTCCCGACCGCGCTGTGCGCAGCCGCCGCGCGCCCATTCGGGCTCGACGACCTCGCCACACTCAGCCTCGGATGCGCCCTCGCGTGCGCAGGCGCAGGCGCCTGCATCGCCGCATCGCGCCGCACTCGCACGGACATCAGCTCCCTGGCGACCTACGCGCGCTCAGTGCGAGGTGGCAAGGCAGGCGACCCGCACGATGCATCCGAACCGATGGCGCACGACGAACGCAGCCGAGGAGGGATCGCATGAGGCTGGTGGACTTCCTCTGCATCGGCGCTCAGAAGGCCGGAACCACGTCGCTCCATGACTGGATGCTCGAGCAAGGCGACATCGCCTTGCCGACACCGAAGGAGACCTACTATTTCAGCAAGGAGAACGTCTTCGCCCGTGGTGAGGAATGGTATCTGGCTCGATTCGCCGAAGCCTCGGGCACCCTGCGGGGTGAGATCGACCCTGGTTGCCTGCCTTCGCTCTGGGCGCCGGGTCGCGTGCGCGAGACCGTCGGCGCGCTGCCCGTCGTCGCGATACTCCGCGAGCCCCTGGGCCGCGCCTACTCGCAGTTCTTGATGAATCAAGCGCGTGGTCGCGATCAGCCCGCGTCTTTCGCCGGCGCGCTCGCGCGCGAGGTCGATGCGGCTGCGGCCGCGGGCGGCTCGGATTTCGGCGACGCTCTCGAGCGGAGCATCCGCACAGCTGATCGCCGCTCGGACCCCTCGAACAAGCTTGCCTGGACCGGGCTCTATCACCGCCATCTGCAACGCTGGTCCGGCGAGGGCCACCACGTTCACACCTTCCTGTTCGAGGACCTGGTGAACCCCGACGTGGGCGCTCGGATATTCGCACGAATCCTGGAGGCCGTCGGCCATGACGGAGACCCGACGGGGTGGACCGCCGCCCGTGCATCGAACGTCGCCACCGTGCCCCGGAGCACACGCCTCTCCGCAATGACGTTCCGGCAGGGAGGACGAGCGAAGCGTCTAGTACACCGCGTGGTGCCGTCTCGCGCGGCACGCGCGCGCGTGCGCGATCTGCTCGGCAGGGCGAACGCGTCGGGACGCACACCGCCGCCGATGCCCGATGCCGCGACCTTGCCCGTCGAGATACGACTTGCCTTCGCCCAGGAGACACAGGCGCTCAAGCATCTCACCGGACGCGACTTGTCCCGCTGGCTGGCTCGCCTCGCCGTCGACTGACGATGTGCTTCAGCCGGCTGCCGCGGTCACCAGCTGGCGATCGGCCCCCACCTCGAGCCCGGCAGCAAGGTAGGGCGCGAGGGAACGGGCGTAGCCCGTGGTGATGTGGTGCGCATCGCGATAGACCATCGCGTGGCCGATGACCGGGTCGCACATCCCTTCCTGGCAGAAGTACTCGGTCAGGTCGAGGAGCGTGGCCCTCCCCGGCGCCTCAACGACAGCCATGACGATCGGGTCCTCGAGCAGCGCGACGTCCTCGGGCAGCGAGCATGAGTTCGACTCGAGCATCGTCGCAACGTCGGGGAGTGCATCGACGCAGTCCACGACGTCGTGCAACGGGCGTGGGACGTCGCGAAGGGCGACGACATGGACCGTCGACGGCAGGCCCGCCCACGCGTCGACGTAGCCATCGACACCGGCCGTGTACGAGGCGGCGGCACCATCCGCCAGGTACTCCTGCTGCGAGAACCCGGCGGTGAACACCCGCGACAATCCCGGCTCGGCGCCGAGGAACCTCGAGACCTCGCGGTTCCACGCGTCGCATGTCGCCGCAGCAATCCCGGGCCCCGACCTGCTCGCGAGGTTGAAAGGGCAGCTGGCGCGGGTGAGTTCGAGGATGCGCCACCCGCGCTGCTCCGCGACCGCGACGAGCGCGGGCCGCCAATGAGAAGCGTGAGAGTCGCCCACGAGCGCAACGGTCTCGGTCGCGTGCGCAGCGTCCGTTCCCCACTCACACGGCACCAGCCCGGACTCGTTCTCGCCCCAGCACACCTTCGCTGCCATATCGACTGCCGTGAGCGCAGAAGGCGCGACCACTCCGTCGAGCACCGGGTCCGCACAGTCGGGCCCGTTCGCGATGGCGGCGGCGCCGTAGCAGCCGTGGGCGTCGCCCACCACGGTTGCGATGGAGGCTTCGACGGCACGGTCGCGCGCCTTGGTGTTCTCGACTCCCACGACGACGGCCCCGCCAGCCGCCACCACCACGGAGGACGATGCGAGCGCGACGACCAGCGAGACAGAGGAAGGACGTCGGATGAGGAACCCTTGGGTGCGAACCGGCTGTTCGACATACCGATAGCACGCCACAGCCACCATCACGGTGGCCATCACGATGCCGACCCTGTCGAACCATTGAAGCTGGCGGTTCAGGACCCACGGCGCGACGACGATGAGCGGCCAGTGCCACAGGTAGATCGAGTATGAGATATCGCCCGCACCTTGCACGAGACGCGCGCGGCCGACGATCATCGGCGACCAGCCACCGTCTGCCCGGGCCGCGATCACCGCACCTGCGCCGAGCACCGGCAGCAGCGTGGCCCAACCGGGGAATACCGTGTCGCCGTCGAGCATGAAGGCGACCCCCACGATGCCGGCGACCGCCGCCCATGCGACCAACCCCCGAGTTCGCCGCCAGCCTTGCGACGCGGGGGCGAAGGCCAGCAGCGCACCTACTCCGAACTCCCATGCCCGGGTGGGAGTCACGAAGTAGAAGGCGGCGCTCGCACGGGCCGGGTAGAGCACCGTCAACGCGAAGGAGAGCGCGGTCACGACGATGATGAGCGCGCGAACGCCGCCGGACGGACGGCGCCGCATCACGGCGGCGATGATCACTATGAGCACCGGCACCACGATGTAGAACTGCTCCTCGACAGAGAGCGACCAGTAGTGCTGCACCGGCGACGCCCCGCCCTCGGTCGCCCAGTAGTCGACTGCCTGCCGCGCAAGGAACCAGTTCTCGACGTACAGCGCCGACGCCATGACCTGCGGTGCGGTCACGGCCCATTGCGTCTGCGGCAGAAAGGTCACGGTGAGGAGAAGCGTGACGGCAAGGACCAGAAGGGAGGCGGGAAGGAGTCGCCGCGCACGCCGCGCCCAGAACCGCGCGAGCGAGATTCGGCCATCTCGTGAAAGCTCGCGCATCAGCACGCCGGTGATGAGGAAGCCAGACACCACGAAGAAGACGTCGACGCCTACGAACCCCCCGGGCACGCGGGTCGGCCACAGATGAAAGAGAAGCACCAGCGCGACGGCGAGCGCACGCAACGCCTGGATATCCGCACGCTTCCCGCCCGCATCGTCCCCGCGCGGCGACGATGCATCTGCAGCCTCGGGGATAGACCCGACCTCCGCACCCGCCATGGACACCCCCGCCGTGAGACTGCCTCGTCCGCTAATACGCCCCTGAGCTCCCCAGCACTGCTGCGATGGTCCGCATGATGATGACCGCGTCGCCGCCGATGCTCCAGTTCTCGGCGTAGTACGCGTCGAGGCGGATGGACTCGGCGGGCGTCAGCGATGACCGCCCGGAGACCTGCCACAGGCCCGTCATCCCGGGCTTGACCAGCAGGCGCCGACGCGCAAGGTCGCCGTAGTGCGCCACCTCGGCGGCGACCTGCGGCCGAGGCCCCACCATGGACATATCACCCTTGAGGACATTGATGAGCTGCGGGAGCTCGTCGATCGAGTAGCGGCGCATGAACCGTCCGAGCGGCGTGATGCGCGGGTCGTCCTCATTCTTGTAGAAGGGCGTGAGCTCGCCGCCCATGACGTCGGCCGCCTGGCGCTCGGCGTCGGCAACCATCGAGCGGAACTTGTACATGCCGAAAGGGCTGCCGTCCTTGCCGATGCGCTGCTGGATGAAGAAGACGGGACCGGGGCTGGTGAGCTTGATCGCCGCGGCCACGGCGAGCATCGGCACCGCGATGAAGGCGAGCATCAACGCTGCGGAGACCCGGTCGTAGATCTCCTTGGCGATGTACTTCGCGCCGTGGAACTGGGCTGTATCCACGTGGAGGAGGGGAAGGCCCTCAACCGGGCTCATGAGCACCCGCGGCCCCGCCACGTCCACCATCGCCGGGGCGACGATCAGACCGATCCCCGTGTCCTCGAGCTGCCAGCCGATGCGGCGTGCATCCCCCAGCGAGACCTCGTCAGTTCCCGACATGAGCACGAACTCCGCGTTCGCGCGCTTCGCGATCTCGACCGCCTCGGAGACCGCGCCGAGCACGGGGACCCCTTCCAGGTCGCGGAGCGCCGGATCGGTGCCCTCGGGCACGCAGGCGCCGATCACGGCGTAGCCCGCGCGCGGCTTGTGCGTGAGGCGCGCGATCATCTGCTCGGACGTGCGCACAGGTCCGACCACCAGCACCTGCGCGCGCAGCCTGCCCATATCGCGCTGCGCGTGGATCCAGTTGCGCCAGGCGAGCCGGTAGACCAGCAGGATGAGCGTGCCGAGCGGCAGCGCGAAGATGAGGTAGCCGCGGCTCAGGTCCCACTGCGTGAGGAAGCCGACGATGGCGACGACGGCGAAGGTCCACCACCCGGCGGCGACCACCCGCTGGAACTCCTGGGGCCCATGCCCCAGCACGCGCGGCTCGCGCGACTTGGTCGCGCCAAGCGCGATCACCCACATCGTTGCGATCACGGCGCTCACCACGCCGTACGCCGGGGCGGACGGGCCGGCGACCCGGTAGAGGGGATCCCAGCCGAAGCGCGCTGCATGGGCACCCACCATGACGAGCGCCACCACGAAGACGTCGGAGACGAACAGCCGCCGCTGATACTTGCCCGCCCAGCCCTGACCGCCGTACATGCGTTCGGCGGCGGAGATCCGGTGCTGCGCTCCCGCGGTCACGAAACCCACCATACCTGGACAAATCAATATGCCAACCAGTTCGGCGAGGCCCCTCCCGCATCGGCCGCGTCCGTGTGACAATTGCGGCAAATGCCATCTTCGGCCCTCGGGAGGCACGAGTGGAGCTGGGCGACTACATCCGCATCTTGCGCAAGAACTGGGTGGTCATCGTCGCTCTGACGGCGCTCGGCGGTCTGGTGGGCCTGAGCTACGGGATGCTTGCGACGCCCACGTACGGCGCCTCCGCGACGGTATTCGTCTCCACCGCGGACTCGGAGAGCGTAGGCGAACTTGCTCAGGGCAACTCCTTCACCCAACAGCGCGTGAAGACCTATGCAGACCTGGTGAAGACGTCGGCCGTGCTGCAGCCGGTGCTCTCGGAGCTCGCGCTCAGCTGGCCCGTCGCGCGTGCGCGTCTCCAGGTGAGCGCCACGGCACCGTTGGACACCACGGTCATCGACGTGACGGCGCACGATGCGGATCCGGTGTTCGCGGCCTCGCTCGCGACCGCGACGGCGAACCAGCTCATCGCGACGGTGCAGGAGATCGAGACCACGAACATCGAGGCCGGCTCGCCCGTGCGGCTCACCGTGGTGCAGGAGGCCGAGGTCCCGCAGCACCCCGAGAGCCCGAAGAAGTCGCTCAACGTCGCCCTAGGCCTCGTCGTGGGCGCCGCGCTCGGCGTGGGGATTGCGCTCATCCGCGCTGCGCTCGACACCCGCGTGCGCAATGAGCGCGACCTCGAGCGCATCACAGATGCGCCCGTGCTCGGAGGGATCGCCTACGACCCGCATGCACGCCAGCGCCCGCTCATCGTCCACGAGGACGCGCTCAGCATCCGCGCCGAGTCCTTCCGGACGCTGCGCACCAACCTCCAGTTCCTCGACGCCGACCGTCCCGAGAAGAGGTTCGTGCTCACCTCGTCGGTGCCCTCCGAGGGCAAGTCCACCACCGCCGCGAACCTCGCGATCACGCTCGCCGATGCGGGGGCGCGGGTGCTGCTGGTCGGCGCCGACCTGCGCCGCCCCAAGATCGCGAGCTACATGGGCATCGAGGACGCCGTCGGACTCACGGACGTGCTCATCGGCCGCGTCGATCTGACCTCGGCGGTACAGCGATGGGGCCACTCGGAGCTCTACCTGCTGCCCGCCGGATCCATCCCGCCCAACCCGTCGGAGCTGCTCGGCAGCTCGCTGATGGAGCGGCTGGTCGACCGCCTCGATGCGGATTACGACTACGTGCTCTACGACGCGCCACCGTTGCTGCCCGTCACAGACGCCGCGGTACTCGCTCGACTGGTCGGTTCGACCGTGCTCGTGGTCGCGTCGGGGAAGACGCACTCGCACCAGGTCGACAGTGCGATCGCGTCCCTCGAGACCGTGGGTGCGCCGCTGTCGGGGCTCGTCCTCACGATGCTCGCCACCAAAGGCCCGGATGCGTACGGCTACGGGCGCTACGGGTACCGCTACGACAGCAACGAGCGCAGCGAGCGGGCGCGGCGGTAGCCCGGGAGGCGAGCTACGGTTCGCCGAACCGCACGCAACTCACCCCCTCACGCACGTAGGGCCCCGCTCGCCTCAGCGAGCGGGGCCCTACGAACTGGAGATCAGGAGTGGTTCGCCCGGCGGCGAGCCGCGATGTAGACCGTCGCGGCGCCGGCGACCAGCAGGACGCCCGCGCCGATCGCGAGGCCCTCGTTCTCGAAGCCGGTGCCGGAGAGTCCGCCACCGCCCGCGCCTGCGACGCCGGTGGTCGTGCCGCCCGTGTCTTCGGCGACCACCTCGACGGACGCGGTGTCGATCGCCTCGCCGTCGACGATGCCCGTGATGCCGATGGTGCCGACGATGCTGGGGGCGGTGACAGTGAAGTCCGCGGTCCCGTCCAGCGCGACCTCTGCAGACGTCACGGTGCCGGCGATCGTCGCGTCGTCACCGGAGAAGACCGTCTGGAGCTGCGCGTAGTCACCGGTCGACGTGATGGTGCACGTGAAGGTCTGATCGACGGGGATCTGGGTGACGCTGCAGGTAAGGCTGCCTTCGGGAGCCGGATAGGTCTCAGCCGATGCGGCGACGGCCGGAGCCAGCGCGATCGCGGTGCCCAGTGCGGCTGTGGCGACAGTACGCACGATCATTGTTACCTCCAAGGTTGCGGCGCAAAACACACGCGTTGGCGGACGTGGCCACTTTAACATTTGTCCGAATTGCCGTCTTTGGCAGCCGTGTAAACATTGGGTTTCGGGCCGGGAGTCGCCTCGAACAATGGTCTTAGCAGGCCTGTCGCTGTGGTGTCAATGTCGAAATCGAGCGTGGTGGATTCCCCCGGGCCGATATTCAGCCACATTTCGACGACGCTTCGACCGTCGTGGACTTCGGGGTTCATCGCTGCGGCCTCGCCGTCGTGGCGCACCGCCGCCACGAAAGTTCCCGCAGCCGGGTAGAGCAGCACGTTCGCGGCGAACCGGCCAGCGGGCACCGTGATCTCGGTGCCCTTGACCCAGGACGGCAGCGCGTCGACGTCGCCGTCGAAGGTGTGGGTGAAGGTGACCTCGACGGTCTGGCCCGCCAGGGAGCCGTCTGTGCACAGGTGGTCGGTCACCGTGGTGTCGGTGTCGATGTACCACGCGATCTTTGCGCCGGAGCCGTCGTTGACGAAGAGGCCGAGCGCATCGTCCTGCTCGAGGAAGGCACCGGCGATGCCGGTGTCGGCGAGCTTCCGCTGCTCGTCCGCGTCGGCGGACCACACGAGCAGGCGCCCGGCCTCGATGGCGCGCTCGACCCCGCCGAGCGCCGTCGCCTTGCCGGACGCGACGGCGTCGAACAGCGCCGCGGACGCATCGGCGAAGAAGGCGTCCTGGTCCTTGGGGTCCGGGTACTTGAGGTACGTCTCGTTGAGGAGCACGCGCGCGGCGTTGCCCGATCGCAGCGTGAAGTCGCCCACCTCGATGGGAGGGGCACCGTCGAGCATCCAGCCCAGCGCGACCGGATCGACGGAGACGACGCCGTCGACGGGATCCCGACCGTCGGCCTGCCAGAAGCGCGTCAGCATCTGGGCCGCACGCGGGTACTCGGGCGTGAAGGTGACGTCCTGGGGGTAGACCTGCATGCGGTCGGTGAAGATGCGCTGCTCGTCCGCGGTGAGGCCGCCGACGCCGTCGCGGTCGACCAGGTTCGAGGCGGCGACGTACTCCCCCAGGTCCATGCGGCCTTCGTCGACCTTGAGCTCAAGGATCGCGCCGGGTATGCCGCCGATCGCGCGGGGCTCGGCGTTGTTCTGCACCATGACTAGATAAGTGCGCGCGCCCTCGCCGCCGAGCATGGGTGGAAGGAGCTCGGCCGCGACGCGACCACCGTGCACTAGGTCGCCCACCTCGCGCAGCTGGTCGCGGAGGTCGATGATGCGCTCGGAGATGAGCTGGTCCGTGCGGGAGAGGTCGAGGGCGGCCAGCGCGTCTATCTGCGCCGCGAGAGCGTCGTCGGCCTGGGTCATTGGCGCCTGGGCTGCCGCGAAGATGTCCGGGTCGATGCGCCCGTTCTCGAAGCCGGGTACCTCGAGGGCGTCGATCACGGCCTGGTCGGAGAGCGGATCAAGGACATCGTCGGCGAGGACGGTCGCAGCCTCGCCCACGGCGACGACGGGGATCGCCTGGTTCTTGACCCAGGGCAGGTGCGTCGCGATCCACCAGTGCGGGCCGTCCGTAGCCGCGGCCAGTGTGGCCGCGGACCGCTGCAGTGCCTCGACCTCGGCGCTGAGTGTGGCGGCGTCGCGTTCCTTGAGCGCTGCCTGGGCCGCCGATGCTTGCTGCTTGACGTCGCGCGCGGCGCCAGCGAGCTGGAGCGCGTCCCACGCGAGGGCACCAGCCCAGGCGATGATCGCGATAGCTAGTGCCGTGACTGCCCAGGGCCAGATGCGGCGGCGGTCGCGCGGCGCACCATCCTCATCGTCATCGGGGTCAGCCACGCCCGACCGTGCTTCCGCGTGGACATGGTGTAATCGCGATCATGGCGCTCACGCTAGCCTGCCGGCGTTGGGATCACACGGCCTATGCCGCAAGGGTGGTCTGCAGCGGCGCGATAGCGACGTGACACGTGTCAGCCGCTGCCGCGATCATCCCCCGCACCCGCGGCATCGACTTGCGAACTACCCTGTCTCCGCATGGCATCGTCCAAAAACGCGCTCCGCACATCGGTATCCTCCGCGATCTACGGATTACGGGTTGAGTTGAGCGATAGTCGGGAAGACGTTGTGATCGTCGATATCGTATCCGCGCGCTCGGATACCTGCTGCGAACTCTCGGGCGAGCACCCGATGATTGCGGGGGCCGAATACCGGAGCCACGAAGGTCTCGAGGAGCCGCGGAATGAAGCTGAGACGCCGTTGAATGGGGTTCAGCGGCTCGAAGCGTCCCACAGCCCTTGGACCCTTCCCGATCGTATCCCAGTAGTCGAAATACTTTCGAGACTCGTCGCGCACCTCGATTTCGCTGTGAGTTCGGGGCGCGAGCCCACAGAAATCGTCCAACGACCTTATGACGCGCTCGGGTTCGGCAACAAGCTCCTCGTGGGAGACAACGAACACCTTGTGCAAGTAGGGACGATCGATCTCGAACGACTTGTGCACGCGGTCCCAGTGCGCAACTGCTCGGTGAAAGTTCAAGCCTATCTGCATCGCCCGCGGCGCCCACTTTCGCACGGCCAAGCCCTGAGCGATCGGATTCCTCATAACTACAACGAAGCGCGCGTCGGGGAAGATCTCTTGAAGAAACCGAGTCTTCATGATGTTGCTGGGCGTCTTCTCGACGAGCACCGATGCACCAGACACCGACCAATAGGGCGCCCATGCGGCGGTGAGCCGCTCACGTCCATCCGGGATCCGTCGCGCGTCGACCTCCGTCAAGTGGGCCAGCGGATGTCGCGACCACGCCAAGGTTTGACCGCGGGCCCGGCCCCAGCGCGTCCCCATGCGCGCGTCATCGACATAGACGTCCTGTAGGAACTGGCCCTCGTCCTCCATTACGCCGGTGTCCACCAGGCCTGCAGCGTCAGGGTGCTCGGCAAGGATCCGCGCAACTAGCGTGGTTCCACTGCGGTGCAGGCCACCGACGAAGACCATTCTCGATTCTGTGCTCATTGGTTCCCCCACGTTCCTAGTGCAACTGGAAAATGCAAGTCGACTCGCAGGCGTCCGCGCTTCACACGTCTCGCTTGCGCCACCGCGTGGACGGGAGCCAGATGCACGGTCATATAGACGACCGCCCGCCCGCTTGTCGGCCTACCTTGGACATTGCGTACTCGCGCAACGGCGCTATGCCGAGTACCAACGCGCATGCGATAACGATCGGTGCCGCCAGAGCCGCTCCGAGTGTGGGCAGAACCCCGTCCACCTGGCTCGACACGAGCGCAGCACATCCTGCTGCAGGCGCACCGATGCCGAGGATCGCGATCGCAGTATCTCGCCAGAGGGTCCACTGCGACGTACCGACAATCCGCGCGGTCACCGCGAGCTGCACCACGGTCGCGATCCAGGCGCCCGCACACGTGCCAATTGCTACACCACGAACTCCCCCGAAAAGTCCTAGCACTCCGAATGCCAGCACCAGTGGCTGCGCTATCACGTTGAATCGCAACAGCACTGCGTACCGCCCCGATGCAGCCAGCACCCAGTCACTGGATAGCGCCGAGGCTCGCGCGAGCGACGCGAGCGCAAGGATCTGGAGGAGCGGCACAGCCTCGTTCCATCCGTTACCGAGCACGAGCATGACGACCGGATCTGCCAAGACTGCCAGCAGAAGAAACATCACCGCCGAGCCCGCGGTCACGGCCAGGTGGACGCGTAGCCAGCGGCGAGACAGCTCCGCGCCACTGTCACGTGCGAGGCGAGGCACTGCCACACGTGACAACTGGCTCAGAACCGATGTCACCGGAACAGTGGCAAACTGCTGCGCTCGGTCAAGCAGTCCGACCGCGTGCGACGGGAGCGCTGTTGCCACGGCAGGAACAAGCATGAGTCGTCCCGAGTTCCTCAGCGTTTGCACTCCGAACATGCGCGCGCCGTTCGCGAGCACGTCACGCGCGTCACCAAGCCGACCAGGGCGTCCGGGGCGCCAGCCCGCGACCGCGATCACAGCGACAGAAACGACCAACGCTTGGGTTACGGGAATCGCCACGACTGACCAGTACCCGGCGCCCGCCAATCCAAGAACGACACCAACCGTCGCCGCCACCACGCCGGCGGATACCTCGCACCATGCAAGAGCACGGAGTCTGCCCAGCCTGATGAGCGCTACGCGCGACTGCACGTGCGTCCCCAAGAGCACCGGCGCAAACGCGACGAGCATTAGTGCGCTGGCCAAATCGGGCTCGCCGTAGAATCCCGAAATTGCCGAGGCGGACGAAGCTACGATCACGCCAAGGCCCAGCCCCACGCCCACATTGACCCACCATAGGGTCGAGTGGAGGCGCCGCGAGAGTTCGTGAAGCTGGATTTCAACTTCTGGCAGACCCATGTAGAGAATAGTCTGCACCAGCGCCGCGATAGCCGTTGCGACCGCTACCGAACCGAACTCTGCGGGACCGAGCACTCTCCCCAAGACGGCCATCGCGACGAACTGAGCCCCGATTGCAAGCCCAGACGAAAGTACAGTCGCGAAGACATCCCGGCGCGCACTTGCGCCGCGCGGGGCCGCCACCTACTGCACGCTCCCGTGCAATCCGGAGCGACGTCCGGCGCTTCGTCGCCGGCGCGAGGCCCCGGCCAACGGGCGCGGCAAAGCAGCGCGAGCAGGTTCTGACTTCGACAAGGACTGTCCGATGAGCAAGCCAAGCGCAACGAAGTACACCGCACAGGAATTTGGGCTTAGCGCGACTTCGTTGAACATCATGTTGAGGACAAAAGCTAGCAAGAGCGCCGTCGTTGCCACGCGCGCGCGCAAGTCGACGATGCTCAGGCACGCCCGTGCGAGCCCGACCAGAAATACGGTGAACACAGCGACGCCGACAACTCCCAGCGTGCCCACGATCGCCCCGAGACCACTCTCGGTAACCGCTGACTCGGCTCCCTCGCCAAACAGCCCCGCAAGGACGCCGGTTCGCCCGGCGCCGTGCCCGAATGGGTTAGTTGGCAGCTCCAAGAACGCTGCGAACAGGCCATTGATATGCGCTGTCGTGCTGCCGGTGGAACTACTTTGAGTAAATCCATAGAACACCACGCCAGCGGCAACGGTGGTCACCAACGACAAGACGAACACCACACGATCAGCCAAGTAGCGCGTCCACACGGTGGCGTAGACGAGGAAACCGAGAAACGCGCCCTTGGACACTACAGGTACGGCGGCGAGCAGCATGAGGAGCGCAACGAACCGTCGCCTGAAGTACCACGAGAGGACGAACGCGGCGAAAAGGAATGTTCCGAAGTTCACCGGATCCGCAAACGTTCCGACCATGCGCCGAAGCTGCTCCCCACCCAGCATCTCGGACGAATGGAAATTGCTCGGCAGCCCGGTCCCCGCATTGACCTCGATGCCCTTCTTGGACCAGAGCTCCGCGATCCCCGCGTCTATCCAGAAGCTCGGGACCAGGTACCTCTCGTAGACTCCGAATGCTACTGAAACGACACCGAGCGCGCTGATGTAGAAGCCGTATCGCCTTGCACTCGCGCGCCGGCTGGCGTAGAGACCGATAAGAAGGAACAGGAACGGGGCCGTAAGGTTGCGTGTTGTCGCGAGCATCGCGATCGGCGAAGCACCGTGTAGAAGGCCAAGCGCAGCGCCATAGAATGCCACTACCGCCAGCGACCATGCGCCCACGCGCTTGAGCCGACCGACACGCTCGTTCTCGACAGTTCTGCCTCGACCCGCAATGGCTGCGAGCACGAGAACGAGCACAACGGCATAGGCCCAATTGAATACGATCACAGCCTGCATGGCATCGGTACTGACCTGACCCGCCACCGGCAGCAGGTAGACATTCTGGAGTACCGAGAGCACCGTTGGGACGGCCAAGAATGGCGCGAGATCGTGGCTCCGCTGAACCGCTACAACCAGAGGCACGATCAACGCAGCAATGGCGACCGCGAGGGTTGCGATCACGCCAAATAGGTCGCCGACCTGCAACGACACCACCGTCGCGATGACGAAGAGCCCGAGTAGCAGGAGAGCGGGTGCGCCTGCCCCCGCTGGTTGGGCCTCTACATGGGCGTCTTCGTCCGAGACAGGCGGGCTCGTGACCGAATGTACGTCCTCGACCGTGTTGATCGGGCTAGGCACGGTAATCACCCGCCAGTTCTCCCAGCAGCGCATTCCATGACTCGTCGACACGGCGTCTGAAGTCACCGAGCGCCTGGGTGGCGCCAGAGCGATCAAGGGACACCGTCTCGACAATCGCTCGTGCATAGGCGTGTGCCGTGCCCGAGTCCACGAGTGAAGGCGAACGTCGACCGACAAGCACCTCGAGGAAGTCCGTCCGACGGCCCACCGTCAAGGTGCCGTTCTCGAGTGCACGAACAGCGATGCCGCTCTGGAAATAGTGCGAGTAAGGCAGGACGACGGCGGATGCCGAGGCAAGAAGCTCATCGAGCTCACTCTCCGGAACAAATCGGTTCTCGACTTCCCAACCTGCGAGGTCGGGCCAACCGCGGCCAACGATTCGGCCACGAAGCCCATGCTGTGGCAGGAGCCTGCCGAGCGCCGCAATAAGTTCGACGTCACGGGCCGGTTTGAACTGCCCCGCGATCAGCACAGTATTCGACAGGGATTCGGCACCGATAGGCTCGTGGCTAAGCACTGGGTGCAACGCGAAGCGACGAACATGCTGCGGCAACAGTTCCTCAACGACCCTGTCCGCGGCATGAGAATGCACGACAATTGTCGGGCGCTTTTTCGATGGTGCTGAAGCCGCCCATCGCGTGACCAACGGCCCGAATCCGACCTGCCGTCGCAGCGGCACCGGGTCATGCAACACGAGTAGCTGCGGTGAGCGCGGGGCGCTGACGGACCGTGCTTCGAGCAATCCAAGCGAGGGCCACAAGTCGAGCACGGGTCCACCATGACGCGATCTGAGCGAGCGATTTGCCAGCGCGTTCGTGAGCATGCGCGCCCGGCCACGGAATCCATCGAGCCCCTCGACTGGAGACACGCCAAGCAGACTGTCTGTGACGCCGATGCGCTCGAGAGTTTGCCCAAGCTCGCGTGCGTAGTGGTCAAGTGCCGCCGGCAATGCATTTGCGACCGCGATTTGCGCACTCATGGTCCGTTTCCGACCACGTCATGAGCACTCCCCGGGAGAAGCGCAGTCTCGTAGGCTTCGCACACACCCTGCCAGTTATAGTGCTTCAGAGCGCGCTCACGGGCCCCGGAGCCGAGGGCTTTTTGCGCTTCACGCGACTGTGCAACTTCGGAGAGAGCCTCAGCGATGTCGTGGAGCACCGGCTTTACGAATCGCGCAGAATCGGCAAGAACCTCCCTCGAGTACTTGGTATCTCGGGCCACTACCGGAGCGCCGCACATCATTGCCTGCACCAAGGCCGGATTGGTGCCGCCGACGCTATGCCCATGGAAGTACGCACCCGCGTGCTGCCACAACGCGAACAAGCGCGGGTCATCGCTGACGTGCCCCAGCCAATGGACATTCGCGTGGCGTTCCGCGAGCGCGGCTGCTCGCTCATCGAGTGGGCCGCCGTAGCCGCTCGACCCGACGATCACGACCGGCCTCTCCGCCGCAATCAGTTCGGCGGCGTCGAAGAACTCCTCGATCGTATTCTCAGGAACGAAGCGCGCCACCGCCAGCACGTATTCGCCGCTCGCGAACTCATCCTTGAGCGGAAGTTCGGCGACCTCTTCGCCTCCGTACGGGATGAACGTCGTCGTTGCACCGAATAATTGCTCCCACGTCTTGCCGATCTCTACCGAGTCCACCACGAGCACTGTGGCGTGAGTCGCGGTGAGCCGCGCCCCAAGACGAAAGACGAACTTGCCAAGGCGCGACCACTTCGCCCGCTCCCATTCGATACCGTCGACGTTGACCACCGTGCGGATGCGCGCCAAACGCAGCAGCGGCAGCCAGTATCCGTTAGCGACGTTCATCACCAGTACCGCATCTGGCCGCTTGACGAGGGCGTGCAGCACCGCTGTCAAGCCGTGGGAAAGAGTGGAGAGTGCCGAGCTCTCGATGCCTGGCGTCTCGATTGACCTCACACGCGGATCGCGCGTGGGGTCGTCGGCCTTCGTGCCGCCGCGACGACCATAGACCGTTACATCGTGCTCACGATCGGCAAGGAACGGCGCCAGTTTGCGGACGGCTGTCTCGAAGCCACCGTAGTAACTCGGGTAGCCGCGCGTGCCGATGATCGCGATCTTCACTGAAGTCCTATCCAATCCTCCATTGCGCCGCCTGGGTCGCAATGGTCTTTCCTTGCCTGCAAAGTAGTCATCCGCGTGTCAATAGGCGCCCCGGCCTGCCAGCACCGCCCATGCGGTCCTCGCGACGATCAACGCATCCCCGCCCAAGCTCCAATTCTCGGTGTAGTAGAGGTCGAGCCGGACGCTTTCTTCCCACGAGAGGTCGGAACGGCCGCTCACCTGCCACAGTCCGGTCAACCCGGGGCGTACCAGTTGGCGTCTGGCGGTCCGCTCATCCCACAACTCGGTCTCGCTCGGCAATGGCGGTCGCGGCCCCACCACGGACATCTCACCTCGCAGGACGTTGATGAGCTGTGGGAGTTCGTCCAGCGAGTAGCGGCGAAGCACCTTGCCGACGCGCGTCACGCGCGGATCCTGACGCATCTTGAAGAGAACGCCGTTGCCGTCGCTCGAACCCTCGAGGTCAGCGAGCCGCACCTCCGCGTCCGTGTACATCGAGCGGAACTTGAGCATTTCAAACAGCTGATGGTCGCGTCCCACGCGAACCTGCCGGAACAGCACCGGCCCAGGCGACGTGATGCGAATTGCGGCGGCGATGGCGAGCATGGGCAACGACAGCATCACTAGCGCGAGGACGGCACCCACCCTGTCTGCGATTGACTTGAGCGCCAGTTTGGGCCCGCTGAAATGCGGCTCCTCGACGTGCAGCAGTGGAAGGCCCTCAACGGGAGACATCTGCACGCGGGGCCCAGCAACGTCGACCATCGACGGTGCGACGATCAGACCGATGCCCGAACCCTCGAGCGACCAGCCGAGAGAGCGTGCTTCTCGCAGGGACATGGCGTCGCTGCCAGACAAGAGGATGAACTCCGCGCCTATGGCTGCGGCTTGCAGCACAGGATCACCCAGCGGACCGAGAACTGGTACTCCCTCGGCCTCGTCCACCTCTGTCGCTGAGTCCCCAGGAGGAGTGCAGATTCCCACGACGTGGTAGCCAGCGCGGCGAGCGCCATTGATCCGTCGCACCATCTGCTGCGATGTCCGGAGCGGTCCCACGACCAGGACTTGCGCCTGCAGGTACCCGGCGTCGCGCTGCGAGTGGATCCACAATCGCCACGCGGCCCTATATATGAGGAGCACGATAGTCCCGAAGGGGATCGCGAAGAACAGATAGCCACGACTGATGTCGAGCTTGAGCAGGAACGCCGCGATCGCGACGATCGCGAAGGTCCAGAAACCGGCAGCGATGACACGCTGAAACTCCTGCGGGCCGTGCCCGAGGATCCGCGCCGAGCGCGAGCGCGTCGCCGTAAGCTCTAGCATCCACAGTGCGCCGATCGCGATCGTCACCAGGAGGTACGGCGGAGCGAGGTCGCCCGATACTCGCTCGAGGGGGTTCCAGCCGAACCGGGCAGCCTGCGCCATCACCATGATCAGAGTGACGACGAAGAGATCGGAGAGCAAAAGCCGCAAAAGGTACTTTCGCGACCAGCCGCTCCTACCGTGCATCTGTTGCGCCGATGCGCGCGGAAGTACAGCCGCCCCCAGCCTCATGCCGCAAGGGTACCCGCGAGGCTGGCCACCGACGGACATCCGCGCCGCGCCGCGTGGCCCCGCCTTGTATACGTGGAAGAATGCTCGCGGCGGCGCCGGGGGTGCGCAGGCCAGAGGAGAGCTGTGGAACTTCAGGACTACCTTCGCATCCTGCGCAAGTACTGGATCGCGATCATCGTGCTCACGCTACTGGGCGCGGGTGCCGGCATCGGCTACTCGTACCTTGCGACCCCCACGTACACGGCATCTGCCAAGGTATTCGTGTCGACGAGCAACTCCGCCAACGTCTCAGATCTTGCTCAGGGCAACTCGTTCACCCAGCAGCGCGTCAAGACTTACGCCGACCTCGTGACCACCTCGGCCGTCCTCCAGCCGGTCATCACCGACCTCGCGCTTCCGCGCTCCGTTGCGCAGCTCCGTGATCAGGTTTCTGCCTCGACGCCCCTCAACACGACCGTGATCAATGTCACAGTGAACGACGAGGACCCCGTCTTCGCCGCCACACTGGCTACGGCCACCGCTGAGCAGCTCATCGTGACCGTGGAGGATATCGAGACCACCGACCCGATCGAAGGTTCTCCCGTGCGACTCTCGGTCGTTCAGGAGGCAGAGGTCTCGACCAATGCGACGTCGCCCAAGCGCCCGCTCAACGCCGCGCTGGGCGTGATCCTCGGCCTTGCGGCCGGCGTCGGCTTCGCGCTGCTCCGCGCGACGCTCGACACCAAGATCCGCAACGAACGCGACATCGAGCGCATCACCGACGCTCCCGTGCTCGGCGGCATCGTTTTCGATCCCAAGGCCAAGCAGCGCCCGCTCATCGTCCACGAGGACTCCATGAGCCCTCGCGCCGAGTCCTTCCGCACGCTGCGCACCAACCTCCAGTTCCTCGACGCCGGCCGCGCCGAGCGCTCCTTCGTGGTGACCTCCTCGATCCAGTCCGAGGGCAAGTCCACCACCACCGCCAACCTTGCGATCACGCTTGCGGACGCAGGCGCACGAGTCCTGCTCGTGGGCGCCGACCTGCGCCGCCCCAAGGCGGGTTCCTACATGGGGGTGGAGAGCGCGGTGGGCCTCACCGACGTCCTTATCGGGCGCGTCGACCTTGAGACCGCCGTACAGCGTTGGGGCCGCAGCGAGCTGTTCGTCCTTCCTGCCGGCGCCATCCCACCGAACCCTTCGGAACTCCTCGGCAGTTCGCTCATGGAGTCGCTCATCCAGCGCCTCGACAGCGAATTCGACGTGGTGCTCTACGACGCACCCCCGCTGCTCCCCGTCACGGACGCCGCAGTCCTGGCGCGTCTGGTGGGCGGCACCGTGCTCATCGTCGCCGCGGGTCGCGCGCACGCGCCGCAGGTCGTCAGTGCCATCCAGTCCCTCGAGACCGTGGGCGCGCCACTCTCCGGGGTGGTGCTCACCATGCTCCCGACAAAGGGTCCGGACGCCTACGGCTACGGGCGCTACGGCTACTCCTATACCTATGCGGAGGCCGCGAACGCGGGCTGACCCGCGGAGCTACGCCACGAGGAGAGGCGCCTCACCGTCATCGGTGGGGCGCCTTTCCTCTTCGCTGCTCACTTCTGAGGTCACGCACCCGCGCCTTGGGCAGGCTGCGACCGGCTGTCTGGCCTGGTCTCTGCCGAATGCCGGCCCATGCGTCGGTCACACGGATGCCTACGCAGTGGGATCGAAGCGGCGGGCCGAGGAGGGCGAGTGGAGGAATGCACCTCACAAGCAACGAGGCCCTCTCCCGCCAAGGCGGGAGAGGGCCTCGTGAGGCTGGTGCGAGTTACGCGTTGGCACCCGCGCGGCGACGGGCCGCGATGGTGACGGCGCCCGCGCCGGCGACGAGCAGCACGCCCGCGCCCGCGACGAGGCCGCCGTTCTCGAAGCCGGTGCTCGACAGCTCGTCAGCCGCGGCGGCGTCCGTGGCGAGCTCGATGGTCGCGGTGTCGACGACCTCGCCGTTGACGTACGAGGTGATGCCGACGGTGCCGGTCGCGTCCTCGGGGATCTCGACATCGAAGTTCGCGCCCACTTCGCCCTCAGCGATGGTGTAGGACTCCGAGGTCACCGTGCCGGCGACGATCGGGTACGGGTGCCCGATCTTGAAGGTGTGGCCCGCGATGGTGATGGTGATGTACACGACGTCGAACTCGTTGCCGTAGACGCCGACGGTCGTGGTGCCGCCTGCCGTGAGGGTGCCGGGGGCCGTGATGTCACCAGCGGACTCGCCGTAGGCGAACGCGGCGGTCGGGGCAAGGGCGAGCGCGCCCGCGGCGATGGCGGTGGTCGCAAGGGTACGGAACTTCATTAATGAGCCTCCCAGATCATTCGGTGCCCTCAGCGGCGACCGGTTGCTAGACGGTGGATAGGTTAACAGCCGTCTACCAGGTATTCGGCACGGGTTGCGTAAACATTAGGTTTCGCTCCCGGAGTGACCACCAGATCGGATGCGAGCAGCCCGGAGGCGAGCGCGTCCACTTCGTAGGAGAGTGTCCGGGTTTGCCCAGGGGCCAATTCCACCCAAACCTCGCTCATGGCCCGGCCATCGAGAATCTCGGGAGCCAGGCCGGAGGTCCCACCATCGACAGTGAGATTCGTCACGCCGGTTCCCACCGCGGGAAAGACGAGCACATTGCCCGCGAATTCCCCCTCGGGCACCTTGTTCCCGCCACCGCTCACATACCAAGGAAGCGCTGAGACATCGCCGTCGAACGTATGCGTGAGCGTCACGTCGACCGTCTGTCCCGCGAGCGATCCGTCGGTGCACATCCGGTTGGTCAACGTCGTCTCGACGTCGACGTAGTAGCCGATCTTCGACTCGCTGCCGTCGTTGACGAACACGCCCACCGCATCGTCCCGCTCGAGGAAGGCACCGGCGATCGCGGTGCGGTCAAGGAGATCCTGCTCGTCCTCGTGCGCGGACCACACCATGAAGCGGCCGGCTTCGATGGACCTCTCGACGCCCTCCAGGGCGGTGCCGTCGCCGGAGACGATGCGCCCGAACAGCTCAGACGAGGCGCGGCCGAAGAACGCGTCCTGGTCCTGCGGGTCCGGGTACTCGAGGTAGGACTCGTTGAGCATGACCTGGGCGAGGTTGTCGCCCGTGATCGAGAACGGCCCCACCTCGACGGGGTCGGCGCCCTCGAGCATCCAACCGAGCGCGACCGGGTCCACAGAGATGACGCCGTCGACCTCGGTGCCGTACTCGGCCGCCCAGAAGCGTGTCATCTGCTCGGCCGCACGCGGATACTCGGGGGTGAACGTGACGTCCTGGGGGTAGATCTCCATGAGGTCGCCGAAGATGCGGGCCTCGTCGTCGGTGAGGCCTCCGACGCCCTCGGGTTTGGTGAGAGGGCCCGCCGACGAGTACGTGCTCATCTCCATGCGCCCGTCGTCGACGGCAAGCGAGATGACCGCGCCGGGGATGCCGCCCGTCGCGCGCGGCTCCGCGTTGTTCTGCACCATCACCAGGTACGTGCGCGCGCCCTCGCCGCCCAGCATCGTCGGCAGGAGCTCCGCCGCGACGTGCCCGCCCTCGACCAGGTCGCCAACAGTGGCGAGCTGCGCGCGGAGGTCTTGGAAGGGCTCGGCGACCTCGTCGCGGGTGCGCGACAGGTCGACGGCGGCCAACGCATCGTCCTGCGCCTCGAGCGTCATGGACGCCTGCGCGAGCGCGGCGCGGTACGGCTCGAGCGTGTAGGGGTCGATGCGGCCGTCCTCGAAGCCGGGCACCGCGAGCGCGTCGAGGTTGTCCATCGCCGCAAGCGGCGCGAGCGCGTCGGCGGCAAGCGCCTCGACCGCGCGGCCAGCCGCCACCAGGGGCCGCGCCTGGTCCTTGACCCACGGGATCTGCGACGCGATCCACCAGTGCGGGCCGTCGGTGGCACCCGCGAAGTCGCGCGCCGCCGTCTCGAGATCGTCGACTGCGACGGTGAGGGCCTGCGGGTCGCCGTCCGTGAGCGCGTCCTTCGCGGCGGCGGCGTTCTCGGTGAGGGCATCCTTCGAGTGGAGCAGCTGGAGCCCGTCCCAGACGAACGCCGCGGCCCCGATCATCGCCACCCCGACGGCGCCCGCGACCACCCACGGCCAGACGCGGCGAGGGCGGATGGACGAGGCATGACGGCGCGTCATCGAGCGTCGAGCACCGACGATGCGGCAATATCCCAGCGCTCGCGCCAGTCACCGATAGGGGCGACGCCCGCCTGCAGGCTCGCGCGGTGTCCGAGCACCGACCAGGCGGGACGCGGCGCGGGCCTCACGAACGCCGTCGAGTCCGTCGGCTCAACCGTGGAGGGCACGCCGCTGGCCGCGACGATGGCATCGGCGAAGCCGAACCACGAGGTCTGCCCGCTCGAGGTGCCGTGATAGATGCCCGCGGGGGCGCCGGCCGCCAGCAATCCCACGATGAACTCGGCGAGGTCTCGCGTCCACGTCGGTTGACCAACCTGGTCGTCGACAACCTTGAGTTGTCCGCGCTCCGCAGCCACGCGCGCAATCGTCTTCGGAAAGCAGGCACCATGCGCGCCGTAGAGCCAGGCGGTCCGCACGACCAGGGCATCCGCCCCGCTCGCTTCGACAGCGACCTCACCGGCGGCCTTGGTGCGACCGTAGGCCGAGAGCGGCGCGCGCGCAGCATCCTCGCCGTACGGCGCATCGGCATCGCCCGCGAAGACATAGTCCGTGGAGACGTGGACCAGACGGGCACCACGCTCGATCGCGACCTGAGCGACGTTTGCTGCACCGTCCGCGTTCACGCCGTGGGCAGAGGCCTCATCTTCCTCGGCCTGGTCCACCGCCGTGTAGGCAGCGCAGTTGACGATGACGTCGCACTCGGGCACCGCTGCGCGAAGCGAATCGACGTCGGTGATGTCGGCATCGTCGCGCCCCAGGCGAACCACGGTCGCGCCGCCATCGCTCGCGACCTCGACCATGTCGACGCCGAGCATGCCGTACGCGCCTACCACTACCCACGTCTGTCCCTCAACACGCATGGTCAGGCAGTGTAGGCGAGCGGCTAGAATGTGCGCACATCAATCTGCTGAGGGGCACGATGAGCTATCGAGCGCTATCCATCGATGGCGCGTGGGAGATAACCACGCGCCACTTTGGCGACGAACGCGGCATCTTTCTCGAATGGTACAAGGACGGACATTTCGCCGCAAGCGTGGGCAAGGAGCTTCCGCTTGCGCAGGCGAACTGCTCCGTCTCGGCCGCTGGCGTGATGCGAGGCATCCACTTCGCAGATGTGCCTCCGGGCCAGGCGAAGTACGTCACCTGCGCGAAGGGCGCCGTGCTCGACGTCGTCGTGGACCTGCGAGAGGGCTCGCCCACCTTCGGCCAGTGGGACTCTGTCCTTCTCGATGACATGTCCCGCAAGGCGATCTACATCTCCGAGGGCCTGGGCCACGCATTCCTCTCACTCGAGGACGGCTCCACCGTCATGTACCTCTGCTCCACTCCGTACGCTCCCGAGCGCGAGCACGAGATCAACCCGCTCGATCCCGCGATCGGCATCGAGTGGCCGACCGTCGGACGCAACGGCGAGGCTCTGACCTTCCAGCTCTCACCGAAGGACGCCTCCGCTGCGACGCTTGCGGAGGCATCGGCACGGGGCTTCCTGCCGAGCTTCGCCGACGCCATGGCCTGCGCCGGTGCGGAGGTCGCGCGATGAGGCTCCTGGTCACGGGTGGGGCCGGGTTCATCGGTGCGAACTTCGTGCGCCTGTCGCTCGAGATGCGGCCCGAGGTGTCGGTGACGGTGCTGGACCTGCTCACCTATGCAGGCAACACGGCGTCGGTTCCTCAGGATCCGCGAGCCACCCTGGTGAAGGGCGACGTCGCGGACGCTGAGCTGGTCGATTCCCTGGTGCGCGAGCACGATGCGGTGGTCCACTTCGCGGCCGAGTCCCACAACGACAACTCGCTGGATGACCCGACGCCGTTCGTTCAGACGAACCTCATCGGCACGTTCCAGCTGCTGGAGGCCGCGCGACGGCACGGCGTGCGCTTCCATCATGTGAGCACCGACGAGGTCTACGGCGACCTCCCGCTGGGCACCCCGGACAAGTTCACCCCGGACACGCCGTACAACCCCTCGTCGCCGTACTCGTCGACCAAGGCCGGCTCGGACCTCATGGTCCGCGCGTGGGTGCGATCCTTCGGGCTCGAGGCGACCATCTCGAACTGCTCGAACAACTACGGGCCGTTCCAACACGTCGAGAAGTTCATCCCCCGCCAGATCACCAACCTCATCGACGGCGTCAAGCCGAAGCTCTACGGCGCGGGGCTGAACGTCCGCGACTGGATCCACGTCGACGACCACAACCGCGCGGTCTGGGCGATCCTCGAGAAGGGGCGTGCGGGTGAGACCTACCTCATCGGCGCCGACGGCGAGGTCGACAACAAGACGGTCATCGAAACCGTCCTCGAGCTCATGGGCCACGCGCCCGACGACTACGAGCACGTCGCCGACCGTCCCGGGCACGACCTCCGCTACGCCATCGACGCCACCAAGCTGCGTGACGAGCTGGGCTGGGCGCCGCTCTACGGAGACTTCCGCGCCGGGCTTGCCGCAACCATCGCCTGGTACCGCGACAACGAGCCCTGGTGGCGCGCGCAGAAGCTCGAGACCGAACTCAAGTATCAGCGACTCGGACGATAGGGAGCGACAGATGAAGGGCATCATCCTCGCTGGCGGTTCAGGCACGCGGCTTCACCCGATCACGCTCGGGACCAGCAAGCAGCTGGTCCCCGTCTATGACAAGCCGATGATCTACTACCCCCTGTCGACGCTCATCCTCGCGGGCATCGACGAGGTGCTGATCATCACGACGCCGCACGACGCCGACGCCTTCAAGCGTCTCCTCGGCGACGGCTCGCAGTTCGGCATCTCCATCTCGTACACCGTCCAGGAGCAGCCGAACGGGCTCGCTCAGGCGTTCGTGCTCGGTGCGGACTTCATCGGGGACGGCTCGGTCGCGCTGGTGCTCGGCGACAACATCTTCTACGGTCCGGGCCTCGGGTCGAAGCTCACGCGCTTCGACCACATCAAGGGTGCCGCGGTCTTCGCCGCGTGGGTGGCGGACCCGACGGCGTACGGCGTGGTCGAGTTCGACTCGCGCGGCCGCGCGATCTCGCTCGAGGAGAAGCCTGCCGCGCCGCGGTCGAACTATGCGGTTCCCGGCCTCTACTTCTACGACAACGACGTGGTCGAGATCGCTCGCAATCTCAAGCCGAGCGCGCGCGGCGAGTACGAGATCACCGACGTCAACCGCACCTACATGGAGCAGGGACGGCTCGCCGTCGAGGTGCTTCACCGCGGGACCGCCTGGCTCGACACCGGCACCTTCGAATCGCTGCTCGAGGCCACGCAGTTCGTCCACACGGTCCAGCACCGCCAGGGCCTCATCATCGGCTCCCCGGAAGAGGCGGCGTGGCACCGCGGGTTCCTGAGCGACGAGGGCCTGCTGGAAAGCGCCGACACCTATGCCAAGTCTGGCTATGGCGAGTACCTGCGCCGGCTGCTGACTCAGCCGCACGAGCCTTCCCTCGCACTGGTCGGCTAGCAACGAACCCCAAGGGTCTGGCGCCTTGCCGAGAGGAAGGCGCCAGACCCTTTCGCTTTGGCAAATTGCCTGCAAAGATGACCATGCCGGCAATGTGGCGAACGGCGACGCCACCCCGGCGCGTCGCCAGGAGGGTGTCCAGTGGCGACCGTGCTGATGGTGTGCAGCGGCAATCTGTGCCGCTCCCCCGCCGCCGCCCTGCTCCTCCAGACCCACCTTCCCGACCAGGTCGAGGTCATCAGCGCAGGCACGGCCGCCAACGAGGGCGACGCCATCCCCCGCCAGATGCGCAAGGAGCTGCGCGCGAACGGCCTCGACGGCCGCGCGCATCGTGCCCGCAGGATCACGCGGGCCATGGTCGACCGCGCGGACCTCATCATCCCCATGGCGCAGCGCCAGCGGCAGTACGTCGCGCTCATGACGCCCGACGCGAGCGAGCGGACCTTCGTGCTGGGCCACCTCGCGGCGCTCGCGCAGGCGGTGCCGCCCCCGCCTGGCGAGAGCGTCGCGGAGCGGATCGCGCGCGTGCCCGCGATGGGCGCGCACCACCTGCAGGACATGGTCGGGTCGCGCTCCGGCGATATCCCCGACCCGTACGGAGGCAAGGCCGCCGAGTATCAGGCGAGCTACCGCATCATCCGGGACATGGTGTCGACGGTCGCGGGGTGGATCTCCGTCGGCGACACGGCGGGTGTGGCGCAGCAGGCGCACGATGCCCCTCTCGACCGTCGATGAACCTGCACTACTCTGCGATTACCGGGACATGCGCGACGTTTCACCCGCGCAGTGCTGAGCTCCTTCGTCACGGTCATCTGTCTCATCACGAATCTGGCTACAAGGGGGGACGATTCAATGAGCAAGGTTGCCTTCATCACCGGCATCACGGGTCAGGACGGCTCGTACCTGGCGGAGCTGCTGCTCGCCAAGGGCTACGAGGTGCACGGGTTGATCCGGCGCGCGTCCACGTTCAACACGCATCGCATCGACCACCTGTATCTGGACCCGCACGAGCCCAACGCGAAGCTCTTCCTCCACTACGGAGACCTCTCGGACGGCGCCCGCATGGTGACGCTGCTCGCCACCATCAACCCCGATGAGGTCTACAACCTCGCCGCCCAGTCGCATGTGCGCGTGAGCTTCGACGAGCCCGAGCACACCGCCGACACCACCGGCACCGGCACGATCCGCCTCCTCGAGGCCGTGCGCCTCTCCGGCATCCAGACGCGCTTCTACCAGGCGTCGACGTCGGAGCTGTACGGTGCGACGCCGCCGCCGCAGAGCGAGACCACGCCGTTCTACCCGCGCTCGCCGTACGCGGCGGCCAAGCTCTACAGCTACTGGATCACCAAGAACTACCGCGAGGCCTACGACCTGTTCGCCGTCAACGGCATCCTGTTCAACCACGAGTCCCCGCGCCGCGGCGAGACCTTCGTGACGCGCAAGATCACCCGCACGGTGGCGCGCATCAAGGCCGGCGTGCAGAAGGACATCTACCTGGGCAACCTCGACTCGATCCGGGACTGGGGCTACGCGGCCGAGTACGTCGAGGGCATGTGGCGCATGCTGCAAGTCGACGAGCCCGAGGACTTCGTGCTCGCCACGGGCACGGGGTACACGATCAAGGACTTCCTCGAGACGTCGTTCGGCCACGCCGGGCTCGACTGGCAGGAGTTCGTGAAGTTCGACGAGCGCTACCTGCGCCCCACCGAGGTCGACGCCCTGATCGGGGACCCGTCCAAGGCCGCGGACAAGCTCGGCTGGACCCCGACCATCGACGGCAAGGAGCTCGCGAAGCTCATGGTCGACGCCGACATCGAGGCCCTCGAGAAGGGCGGCGACTGGATCGACACCGTGGACCTCGCCTCGTGGACCACGGACGACACCATCAAGGTCGCGAAGTGACCGCGCCCGACAGCGTCGAGTATACTCCGGCGCCGCTCGACCGCACCGCGACGTTCTACGTCGCGGGCCACCGCGGGCTGGTCGGCTCGGCCATCGTGCGTCGGCTCGAACGGGCCGGCTTCACCAACGTGGTGGGACGGACCTCGGCGGAGCTGGACCTCAAGGACCGCGAGGCGACCTTCGCCTACTTCGCCGAGACCAAGCCGCGCTACGTGGTGCTCGCCGCCGCGAAGGTGGGCGGCATCCTCGCGAACAGCACCTATCCGGTCGACTTCCTCAGCGACAACATTCGCATCCAGACCAACGTCATCGACGCGGCGCTGGCCCACGACGTCGAGCGGCTGCTGTTCCTGGGCTCGAGCTGCATCTACCCCAAGCACGCCCCGCAGCCCATCCCCGAGGACGCACTGCTCACGGGCCACCTCGAGCCGACCAACGACGCGTACGCGATCGCGAAGATCGCCGGCATCCTCCACATCCAGGCCGCGCGCCGCCAGCACGGCAAGGCGTGGATCTCCGCGATGCCCACCAACCTCTACGGGCCGCACGACAACTTCTCACCGCAGGGCTCCCACGTCCTCCCCGCGCTCATCCGCCGCTACGACGAGGCCGCCCGATCCGGCGCGACCACCGTCACCAACTGGGGCACGGGCACGCCGCGACGCGAGTTCCTCCACAGCGACGACATGGCCGATGCATGCCTCCACCTGCTCGAGCACTACGACGGCCCGTCGCAGGTCAACGTGGGCACGGGCACCGACGTCACCATCCGCGAGATCGCCGAGACCATCGCGACAGTGACCGGCTACACCGGCGCCACCGAGTGGGACACCTCCAAGCCCGACGGCACCCCGCAGAAGCTGCTCGACGTGTCGCTGCTCACCTCGCTCGGGTGGACCGCGCAGATCCCCCTCGAGGAGGGCCTGCGCCGCACCTACGCCTGGTACCAGGAGCACGCGGCGAGCCTGCGCGGCTGAGGCGCGGGCCCACGGGCCCGCCGCCCGGCGCTACGCCACGCGCGGCTCGTGCCGCGCGGGCGCCTCGACCGGCGCACCGCCGCGACGGCGGTCCGGGAAGGGCAACGGCAGCGACGAGCGGTTCTTGCGCCGGTCCTCGACACCGAGCAGACCCGCGAAGGCGTCCACGGCGGACGTCTCCGAGAGCACGCGCTCACGGTAGGCCCGGCCGTTGGCGCCCAGCACGTCGCCGCGCACGCGGTTGCCGCCCAGGTCGAGCGCCGCGGCGACCAGCGCCTCGGGATCGCCCGAGGGCACCACCACGCCGGCATCGGCCGCATGCACCTCGGCCGCCGTGATGCCGAACGGGTCGGTCGCGGCGAGCACGGGACGGCCCGCGTCGAAGTAGGACGTGAGCTTGCTGGGCACGGCCATCTCGGACACGCCCGGGGCCTCGTGCACCAGGAGCACGTCGGCGCCGGCGAGGGCCTTGCGGAACAGGTCGTCGTCCAACGGGTCGACGAAGTCGAGGTTGGGCAGCCCGGCCGCGAGGCGCTCGAGGCGCGCCCGTTCGCCGCCGTCGCCCACGAGCACGAAGCGCAGCCGCGCGCCGCGCTCGGCCGCGACCCGCGCCGCCGTCACCACGTGGTCGAGCCCCTGCTTCACGCCCATGTTGCCCGCGTGCAGCACCACAGGCTCCTCGCCCCAGCCCATCGCGGCGCGCGCCTCGCGGCGGTCGGCGGGCACGCACGGCGCGAGGTGCGTCCAGTTGCGCACCACGCTCACGCGCTCGGGGTCGACCCCGTACTCGCGACAGATGGTGTCCTTGAAGTGCTGGTGGATCACCACCACGCGGTCCGCATCGCGCAGCACACGCCCCTCGACCGCGCGGATCACCTTCTCGGCGGCACCGCCGCCCGAGGTCTCGCTCACGCCCTTGCCGTAGAGGTCCTGCACCCACACCACCACCTGCGTGCGCCGGTCGCGCAGCCGCGCCCGCGCCTGGAGGATCGCGGTCGAGAACAGCGCGGGCGACACGAGCAGCAGCACCGAGGGGTGCCCCACCTTGCCGTCGAGCGCGACCCGCCCGCCGAAGGCGAGCTCGGACGCGAGTCGCGCGATCCCCTGCGGATGCTTGGGCACCATGTGGAGCCGCCGGTGCACCTCGAGCCCGTGGTCGAGCTCGTCGCTGCTCCAGCGGTGGTAGCCCTCGTGGACGCGCCACTCCGGGTAGTGCGGCTGCGCCGTGGTCACCGCCACGTCGCAGCCGCGCGCCGCGAGACCGCGCGCGAGCGCGCCGGTGTACGGTGCGATGCCCGTCCGCTCGGGCGGATAGTTGATGCCGACGATGGCGACGCTGTGCCGCGCGACCGAGTCCGTCACGACTCCCCCTCCGCGGGCCCGCCCCCATAGGACCCGCTGAAGCGAGACTAGAACGGAACAGACGGGAAGAAAAGGGGAAAAGGGATATTCACCACGGATGATGCCGAATGGGACTCAGCACCCGGCCGCCGCATCGTCCACCCGGACCACCTCGGTGGCGCGCGGCCCCGGCGTCACCACCACGCCCGACGCGGCCACCGCGCCGCCCTGACCCTCGAGCTCGTACTGCGCGACCAGCCCGTTCCCCGGCGCGAGCTCCACGCGCGCCGTCGCGACCGTCCGGCCCTCGACCGTGTCCGCCTGCAGCGGCAGCGGCTCCCCGTCGAGCGTCGCGGACACGAGCGTCAGCCCCGGCGGCGGCACCACCAGCAGGTTCGCGGCGAACTGGCCGGCGGGCACGAAGGTGCCGCCGGCGACATACGCGGGCAGGTCCGCGACGTCGCCGTCGAAGGTGTGGTCGAGCGACACCGCGACGGTCTGCCCGGCCACCGTGCCGTCGGTGCACAGGTGGTCCGTGACCGTCACCGCCGCGTCGAGGTAGTAGCCGATCTTGGAGCCCGAGCCGTCGTTGAGGAACACCCCCAGGGAGTCGCCGTCGAGGAAGTCCCCGGCCACCTCGGAGCCCGCGAGGACGGCCTGCTCGGCATCGTCCGCCGACCAGATGAGCAGCCGGCGCTCGTCGATCGCGCGCTCGATGCCCGCGCCGAGCCCCGGCGCCCCGCGCAGCACCTCGCGGAACAGCGCGCCGGCCGCCTCGGCGAAGAAGGCGTCCTGGGCGGAGGCGTCCTCGATCTCCAGGTAGGCCCGGTTGAGCATGAGCGGCGCGACCGTCTTCGCATCGAGCGCGACGCCGGCCACGTCGACGGGCGACGCGCCCTGCAGCAGGTAGCCCAGCACCACCGGGTCGAGCGCGAGCACGCCGTCGACGTCCTCGCCGTACTTCCGCGACCAGAACTCCGTCACCAGCGCCGCCGCGCGCGGGAACTCGGGGGTGAAGTTGACGTCCTGGGGGTACATCGCCATCTGCACCGAGAACGTCTGCTCCTCCTCCGCGGTGAGCCCCTCGACGGGCTCCGCGGTCCGCGCCGCGATGAGGTCGCTCGACGCGACGTAGCGGCCGCGCGAGATCTGGCCGTCGTCCACGTTGAGCTTCACCACCGCGCCGGTGATGCCGCCCGTCGCGCGCGGCTCCGCGTTGTTCTGCACCATCACCAGGTACGAGCGTGGCTCCTCGCCGCCGAGCATCGTCGGCAGCAGCTCCGCGGCACGATGCGCGCCGTCGACCAGCGCCGCCATCTCCCCCACCTGGTCGGCGGCGTCGCGGTATTGGTCCGCGAGAAAATCTTCGGTCCCGGCGAGCGACACCGCACCGAGCGCCTCCTCCTGGGCCACGAGCGTCGCGGCCGCCTGCCCCAGCGGCTCGCGGGCCGGCTCGAGCAGGTACGGGTCGATGCGGCCCTTGACGATGCTCGGCCCGGACAGCGCATCGAGGTCGGCCAGCTCCGCGAGCGGGGCGAGCGCCTCGTCGGCGATCGCGACCGAGGACTCCGCCATCGCACGCACCGGCCGCACCTGGTCCCCCACCCACGGCATCACGGCAGCCGCCGCCCACAAGGGACCGTCGGTCGCGTCCTCGAGACGATGCGCGGCGTCCTGCAGCCCGCCGACCTCGGCCCGCAAGGCGTCGGCGTCGCGCGCGATCAGCGCGGCGCGCGCGTCCGTCGAGTGCGAGGACAGGTCCTCCGACGCTTGATACGCACGCCACGCATCGGCCGCCATGAGGCCGCCCGCGACCAGGATCGCGACCACCACCCCCGCGACGATCCACGGCCAGCGCCGCCGACGCTTGCGCCCACCCTCAGCCATCCGTGCCCCCAGTCCCGCCGGTCGCCGCCGCCCCTCAGCCGCGGCCCCGCGTCCCTGCCTCCGAGAATACGCAGAACCGGGTGATTCGGACATGGGTGCGCATCGATTCGGGCCTGCTGGGACCGCATCCGGTCAGGTATCCTCATGGGTCGGGGTCGAGCCGCGTCCCCGACGAGGCGAGGAGCACCATGCCGACGATTCTCACGGTGTGCACCGGCAACATCTGCCGGTCACCTGCGACGGAGCTGCTGCTGGCCCGCACGCTCGGCTCGCACGCCACGGTCGCGAGCGCCGGCACCCACGCGCTGGTGGGCCACGGCATCCCGGACCCGATGCTCGCGGAGCTCGCGCGCGACGGCATCGACGGCGCGGGCCACCACGCGCGCCTGCTCACCGACGGCCTCATGCGCGAGGCGGACCTCATCATCACCATGACCGCCGAGCACCGTCGCCTGGCCGTGTCGACCGGCCCCTCGGCGCTCAAGCGCACCTTCACGCTCTCGGAGCTGGCCGCCGCGGCCGGCACCGGTGCGGTGCTCGAGGGTGCGACGCCCGAGGAGCGGCTCGCGGACGTGCCGCGTGCCGTCGCCGCGCATCGTGCCGTGCTCGCGGGCTACGACCTGGACGACGTCCCCGACCCGTACCGCCAGGACGAGGCCGCCTACCACGAGTCCTACGTGCTCATCCGCGGCGCGGTCGCCGAGATCGACGCCTGGCTGCGGGGCGCTGGCTAGGACCGGAACAGCCGGCCCAGGTGCGCGAGGCGCATCGAGTCGCCGTCCTCCACGCCGCTCCCGCCGACGGCGACCTCGACCGCGTCGCCGCCCGGACCGCCGCCGTCGCCACCCAGGAGCTCCTCGGGCGCGGCGTCAGCGGGGTCCGGCGCATCGTCCTCGCCGGCATGCTCCGTCGCGAGGTCGTCGCCGTCCGGCGCCGGGCCGTACGCGAGCTCGTCGTCGCTCCCGACGAGGCCGTTGAGGTCGTCGCCGACGCTCAGCACCGCCTCGGGCGGCGACGTCGCTGCCGCCACGCCGCCCTCCGAGAGGGTGGCCTCCGCCGCGATCGGCGCGGTGAGCGTCGACAGGCCCGGCGTCGCGGCGTTGCCATAGCTGTAGCCGTAGTGCTTGACCCGCGGCCCGACCGGGGCGACGCCGTCGAGGATCACGCCGAGCGCGCGGCCCTGGACCCGCTCGAGGATGCGCAGCGCCTCCTCGAGCATGTCCGAGCTGGTCGCGCCTGAGCGCGCCACCACCAGCGCTCCATCGGTGCGCGCGGCGAGCACCGCGCCGTCCGAGACCGGCACCAGCGGCGGGCTGTCGACGATCACCATCGTGTCCTCGGGGAACGAGTACAGCAGCGCGCGCATGGTGTCGGACCCGACCAGCTCCGACGGGTTGGGCGGGATCACCCCCGCGGTGATGACGCTGAAGCGGCCCGAGTCGCCGACGGGCTGGATGACCTCGGAGATCGACGCCTGGTTCGCGAGCACCGAGGTGAGCCCCGCCTCGCACGTGATGCCCAGCGCCTTGGCGAGCGTCGGGCGGCGAAGGTCGGCGTCCACCAGGACCACGTCGCGCCCCGACTCCGCGATCGCCGCCGCGAGCATGATCGACATCGTCGACTTGCCGTCGCCGGGCACGGGCGAGGTGATGACCAGCACGCGGGGCGGATGGTCGACGTCCATGAACTGGAGGTTGGTGCGCAGCTGCCGCATCGCCTCGGTGAACGCGAACGCGGGCACGGCGTTGAGCGGGCCGCGCTTCGCGACCGCCCCGTCCCACGGCACCGTGCCCACCACGGGCACGCCGAACTGCAGCTCCACATCGTTGCGGGAGCGCAGGCGCCGGTCGAGCGCGGCGCGCGTGAAGGCGTAGGCGAGCCCGATCACCAGGCCGATCAGCACGCCGATCGCGGTGTTCTGCTTGATCGCGGGCGAGGCCGGCACCACGGGGAGGCGCGCCTGCTGGAGCACCATCACGTTGATGACGGCGCGTGCAGGGTTCGAGATCCCGAGCGACGATCGCTCGATGTCGCTCACCACCTGGAACGTCGCGTCGATCCAGGCGTTGACCAGCTCCTGGGCCGACTCCGGGGTGCGCCCGCTCGCGGTGAACTTCATGATCGCGGTCTCGGCGGATCCCGACACGGAGACGCGCCCCTGCAGCTGATCCGCGGTGCCGTTCATGCCGTCCATCTTCACCACGGCGGCCGCCACCTGATCCGACGTCGCCAGCTCGGTGTAGACCGACATCCGCTGGTCGACGTTGACGGACTGGCCGTCCGCAGTCACGTTGCCCACCGGCGTGACGAGCACCTCGGCCGACGCGCGGTAGACGCGTGGCTGGGAGTCGGACCACCAGTAGGCGATCCCTCCCGCAAGCACGGCGCACAGCACGATGGCCAGCCACCGCGCTCGCAACACCCCCAGATAGTCGCGAAACTCCATGCCGGGTCCCCCTCCCGCCCTTCTCCGAGACAGCATAGGCGTATCCGGCGATTCCTCCCAGAGATCGCTTTCGCCCTCGTTTGCGATCCATGCGCCCGTACCCTCCCACGATGCCGCCCCCGGCCCTAGGCAGAGGCAGCTGCGCACGGTTACCATCGGCGGGAAGACCACCCGACCGCAGCGCGGACCCGGGCTCCCGGTCTCCGTGCATTGACGAGGGGGGTCGAAGATGCGCGCATCAGTCGCGGCGCCTCCCGCGCGCGTGTCCGCCACGGCCCCTCGCGTCCGCTTGATGACCCGCGCGGTGTCCCACGAGACGCTCGAGATCGTCACCCGCATCGCCGCGCGTCGCGTGGTGGTCGGCTACCTGGTGCTGTGGGTGCTCGAGGGGGCGGCCCGCAAGTGGGGCCCCGGCGCTCTCGACGAGGTCTTCTACATCGGCCGCGACGTCATGCTCGTCGGCGCGCTGCTCGCCTTCTACATCCAAGGGCTCCCGCGCCGACGGCACCCCTGGTGGCCGCTCCTGTGGGCGGGGGCGCTGATCCTCGGCATCCACGGCGCGATCGCGATGATCCTCGGCACCATCGACCCGATGACGCTGGCGATGGGCATGCGCGGCTACCTGTCGGGCCTGATGCTGCTGGTCTTCACCCTCACCTACGCCGACGGCTCGATCCTCGACACGCTCACGGACGCCATCGCGATCCTCGCGCTCATCAGCCTGCCGATCGTCATCACCCAGGTGCTCTCGGCGCCCGACGCGGTCATCAACCAGGAGACCGTCGCCGAGTCCGCCAACTTCGTCAACGGCGACGGCGTGGTGCGCCCCTCGGGGACCTTCACCGCGCCGATGGGTCTCGCCTCGTTCATCTCGCTCGGGCTGGCGGTGTCGGTCTCGCGGGTGACGTTCGGCACGCGACGCCGGACCCTGCACGGCTTCGCGCTCGGGGCCCTCGCGCTCATGTCGGCGATCAGCGGCTCGCGCACCATCGCGATCGTGGGCGTCGCGCTCGTGGTGGTGCTGCTCTACATCGCCGCCCGCCGGTTCACCGTGCGGTCCGCGATGGCCGTGCTGGGGATGCTCACCGCCGTCGGGGTCGGGCTCATGGTCGCGAACCGCGTGTTCGCCACGGTCCTCGAGGCGTTCTCCGACCGCGTCGACCAGGCCTCGAAGCAGGAGGACAGCGGCGGCCGCGTGCTCGACAGCATCTTCGGCTTCATCACCAGCCCCATGGACCTGTGGGGCGCCGGTGCCGGCGCGTACTCACCTCTGGGCTCGCAGCGGCTCGGCACCTCGTGGGAAGAGGTGGACAAGGACAAGTACGTCGCCGAGCTCGGGGTGCTCGGCTACGCGCTCGCATTCATCGCCCTCGCCGGCGCCGTGTGGGCGCTGCTCCACATCATCGTGCGCGGCGGCTCCGCACCGCCCGACCGGCTCATGGTCCTCGCCATCCTCGCGTCGACGCTCCTGTTCGTGGGCGTCACCCAGCAGCCGAGCACCCAGGGCGGCTTCGCGATCATGGTCACCTTGCTGGTGCTGACCGGCCGCGGCTTCGATCCCCCGCCCGGAGACGCTCCCGAGGCGCCCGGCTCGACAGCCCGCACCCTCGCCGCGCCCGGCCCGAGGCGAGGCTGACGTGGCGCGCATCGACCTGGTGTTCCCCGCCGCCGATGTCCCCTTCAACGGCATCGGCGACCACACCGCGCGCCTCGCCGCCGCGCTGAGCGACCGCGGCCACCACGTGCGCATCCTCACCCGCGCCACCACCTCGGGCCACGGATACCCCTCGCCCCACATCGACGCGTGGGGCGATCGCCCCCTGCGGCGGCTCACCGGCGTGGTCGAGGCCGTCAGAGAGGCACCGCCCGACCTGCTGGTGCTGCAGTTCGAGCAGTTCGCGTACGGCGCGTACGGCTTCAACCCGGAGCTGCTCACGCTCATGCGCCGCCTTCGCAGGGCCGCGCCGACGGCGCAGCTGCTGCTCTTCGCCCACGAGACCTACGTCTCGCGCGGCTCGTGGTCCCACACGCTCATGTGGGCCTACCAGCGCCGTCAGCTGCGAGCCCTCGCGCGCGGCGCCGACGGCGTGCTCGCCAACTGCGCCCTGGGGATGCGTCGCATCGGCGCGTTCACCGACCACGTCACGCTGGTACCGGTGCCGTCCAACCTGCCGCAGTCGACCGCGACGCGCGCGGCCGCCCGCGAGGCGCTCGGGCTCGATGCCGCCGCGCTGTACGCGGCGGTGTTCGGTCACCTCGACCCCGGCCGCCTCGCGTACCTCGAGGCGGCCCTGGCGAACGCGAGCGCCGATGCGCCGATCCGGCTGCTGTACGTGGGCAAGGACGAATCCACGGCCCGCGCGCTGGCGGCCCGCGCGGAGGTCCCCGCGGTGGTCCTCGCGCAGGCGGCGCCGGACGATGCGGCGCTCGCCCTGCGCGCGGCCGACGTGGGCTTCTGCCCGTTCGGCGACGGTGCGAGCGGCAAGCGCGGCAGCCTCGCCGCATGCCTCGACCACCGCCTGCCCACCGTCACGAACGGGGGCCCGGACACCGACCGCTTCCTGCACGA
Organism: Demequina iriomotensis; assembly: GCF_000971395.1. Lineage (GTDB taxonomy): Bacteria > Actinomycetota > Actinomycetes > Actinomycetales > Demequinaceae > Demequina > Demequina iriomotensis. The sequence continues at coordinate 151,716 of NZ_BBME01000015.1, forward strand.
GGCGGCCACCGCCGGAGCGCTGACGCTCACCGCGTCCGAGGTCTGCGCGTACGCGGTCGCGGCGCGCGACCTGTGCGTGTCCGCGCCCACGCGAGCGGCGATGACCCGCGCGTTGGAGGCTCCCGGGCTGACCCTCGCCTCGTGGGAGGCCACCGCCGATGCCGTGGAGGCCCACCTCTCGAGCGAGGTCCATGCATGAGCCGCGTCATCCTCGGCCACCCGAATGCCAACGCCAACGTGCGCGAGGCCGCGCTCGCGCTCCACGAGCGCGGCCTGCTCGCCGAGTTCCACGTGGGCCTCGACACCACCCGGCTCGCGCGCCGGGCCCCCGCGCGGCTGCGCGGGGAGCTCGGGCGGCGCTCCTTCGACCCGCGCCTCGCGAGCGCGATCCGCACGCACCCCGTCCCGGAGGCCACCCGGCTGCTGCTCGAGCGCCAGCGGATCGTCCGCGTCGACATGCGCGACGGCTACTTCTCGATCCGCCGCCGCGGCGAGGCGATCGACGCCGCGGTCGCCGCACGTCTCCGCACGGGCACGTTCGACGGGGTCTACCTCTACGAGGATTGCGCCGCCACCAGCTTCGAGGCTGCGCGGGACCTGGGCCTGCCGCGCATCTACGACCTCCCGATCGGCTACTGGCGCGAGGCGCGCCGGATCCTGGGCGAGGAGGCGGAGCGGCGGCCCGCGTGGGCCTCGACGATGGCGGGGCTCCAGGATCCGCCCGACAAGCTCGCGCGCAAGGACCGGGAGATCGAGCTCGCGTCGACCATCGTGGTGGCCAGCTCGTTCACGCGGCGCACCCTCGAGGCCGCGCCGGGCGCGCACGCGCTCGATGTCTCCGTGATCCCCTACGGCGTGCCGGAGCCCACGCGCGAGGCGCGCACTCCCTCGACCGGTCCGCTCAAGGTGCTCTACGTCGGCGGCCTGTCGCAGCGCAAGGGGATCTCGTACCTATTCGATGCGGTCGCGGCGCTGGGCGGCGACGTCGCCCTCACCGTGGTGGGGCGCCCGGCGGACGCCGGCAACGCCGCGCTCCGTACGGCGCTGGCCCGCGTCACCCACATCGGCTCGCTGCCGCTGACCGGGGTGCTCGCCCTCATGCGCGCGCACGACGTGCTGGTGCTCCCGTCCCTGTTCGAGGGCTTCGGCCTGGTGCTCGCCGAGGCGCTGTCGCAAGGCACGCCGTTCATCGCGACCGACCACACCGCGGGCCCGGAGCTGGTCGGCGACCGCGCGGGCGAGGGCGCCCCCGGATGGATCGTCCCCATCCGGGACGCCGACGCGATCGCCTCGCGGCTGGCCGCGCTCGCGCAGGACAGGGACCTGCGCGAGGCGAGCAGCGCCGCCGCGCTCGCCCGTGCGGCCGAGCTGCCGTGGAGCGTCCACCGCGACGCGCTCGGCGCCGCGGTGGACCAGGCGCTGAGGCCGGCACCCGCGCGAGAGGGCGCGCCGCGGGCGCACCGCGCGTGAGCCCCTTCACACGGCCGCCGGCGCGCGGCATGATCGAGGCACGACTGAGGGGGGACCGATCGTGAGCATCGTGCTGTGCACTCTCTACGAGGGCGACTACCACCACGGCGTCGCGGCGCTGGCGAACTCGCTCGCGTCGAACGGCTTCGCGGGCGAGCTGGTGGTCGGCGTCCGCGGACCCGCGCCTGCGTGGGCCGAGCCCGGCGCCACCGCCGCCGATGGCTCGACCTCGCTGACGGTCGCGCCGGGCTTCGACGTGAGGTTCGTGCCGCTCACCACGCCGATGCACCTCACGCTCTACAAGCCCGACTTCATGCTCGAGGTCCTGGACACGCACGCGCCGGACGCGGACGTGGTCGCCTACATCGACCCCGACATCGTCCTCAAGTGCCCGTGGGGCAACTTCGCGCCGTGGCTCGAGAGCGCGGACGTGTGCGTGGTCGAGGATGTCAACGCGCACCTGCCCCGCAGCGCGCCGATGCGCGCGCTGTGGCGCCGGCACCTCACGGAGAAGGGCCTCGCGGAGGTCCGGCCCATGGACGTCTACTTCAACGGCGGCTTCGTCAGCACCGCCCGCTCCGCGCGCGTGTTCCTCGAGACGTGGCAGCGACTGTGCACCGATGCGCGCGATGCGCTCGGCAAGGAGGCCGGGCTCAAGGCGGGCCACGCCACCAGCCTGTTCTCGACGCCCGACCAGGACGCCATGAACATGGCGTTCATGATCACGGACGTCTCCATCGGCGCCGCGGGCCAGGCCGCGATGGACTTTGCCCCGGGCGGCGAGTATCTCGCCCACGCCGTGGGCCCGCACAAGCCGTGGCGCGGGCGCTTCGTGCGCCACGCGCTGCGCGGCACACCCCCGTCGAAGGCGGCGAAGGCCTACCTCGGCTACGCCGACGGCCCCGTCCGCAGCCATAGCGAGCGCGACCTGCGGCGCATGCGCGCGTCGCAGCGCACGGCGTCGCTCATCGGGCGCTTCTACCGCCGCGCCTGAGGCCCGGGCGGCGGCGCGGATCCGCGGCTCAGCCCCGGGGCCATCCCGCCATGCCGGCGAAGGTGCGCTCGATCTGCGCGGTGTTCTCGTCCCGCACCACGTTGCCGCGGCTGAGCCCCGTGTTCCGTGTGCCCGCCACCGCCGCGAAGTCGACGCTCACCGGGTCCGCGAGGCGGATGGTGAAACCGCCGTCGCGCGCGAGGCGGTTCAGCCACACATCGTCGGCGCGCGCGCACAGGTTGAGGAAGTCCGTGCCGCGCGCGAGCGCGAGCGCCGCGAAGCCGCTGGGGTACACCGCGCCGGACACGCCCGTGAGGAACAGGTCCTCCGCGGGGGTCGCGGCCGTCGCGAGCGGCCACGCGTCGTAGCGGGACGGAGCGCCCCTCGGGGCGGTCATGGCGCGCGCCCGGAAGCACGTGACGATGCCTCCGCGCGGCTCCGCCTCCTGCGCCGCCCGCAGGTCCGCCAGCCAGCGCCGCGGGTAGATGACGTCATCGTCCGCGGTGACGAGCGGCCGCCCGCTCGCGACGGCCAGCTCGAGCGCGCCGAAGTACTTGGTGTGCGGGCCCAGGCCCGGCCGCGCCTCGAGGACCTCGAGCCCGCGCGCGCGCAACCGGTCCCATCGCCGCCCGCTGACCGCAGGCAGGTCCGTGGGCTCGAGCCACAGGATCAACCGCGCAGGCCGCTCGACGCCGCGCCCGATCGACACCGCCGCGCGCCACGCCTTCCCGGCACGCTTGCCGTGTGACGTGTAGGTGACGATCCCGTAGCCGCCGCGATCGACGAGCGGCCTGCGTGAGAGGACCGCGTGCGCGTCCACGACAGCCGTGGCCGCGAGGTCCTGGAGCCGCACGCGCACCGCTCGCCCGGCGCGCACCGCGAGCGCGCGCACGCGGGCGAGGCCGCCCGAGCGCCCTGCGGCGGCCTCCTCGCGACGCCCGGTGATGACGGTCATCCGCGGCCACCCGCGGCAGCCGGGGCCGGCACCGCCCGGCCGGTCGCCCCCGCGGCGGCGACCAGCGCATCGTGCCAGCGTCCGCCCACCGCCTCCCAGGCGTAGTGCTCCGCGGCGACCGCGCGCGCGCCGGCGCGCAGCCGTGCGAAGTCGGGCGTCGCGCGCAGCTCCTCGACAGCATCGGCGAGCTGCTCCGCGGACACCTCCGCGATCACGCGGCCAGCGACGCCGTCCGCGGGCAGCGCCGCACCCACGAAGCGCGTCGCGGCGACGGGGAGGCCATGCGCGAGCCCCTCCGCGATGGAGATCCCGAAGTTCTCGTCCTCGCTGGGCGCGAGCATGACGTCCGCGCCCGACAGCAGCGGGCCCTTCGCTCCCCCGCGTACCTCGCCCGCGAGCTCGACGCGTTCCTCGAGGTCCTGTTCCGTCACCTGGGCGCGCAACGTCGCCATGAGCTCGGGATCCCCCGTACCGGCGACGGTGAGCCTCGCCTCGACCCCGCGCTCACGCAGCAGCGCGACCGCCTCGATCGCGACGTCGATGCGCTTCTTGGGCGCGATCCGCGACAGGGTCACGAGGCGCAGCGGCTCGTGGCGTTCTCCCGCGGCCGGCGACTCAGGCATAGCGGTGCCGACCCCCACCGCGACGGCCGCGATGCCCGGGTAGGCCTGAGCGAGCTCGCCGCGCTCGTCCTCGGTCGCGACCACGAAGGACGCCGCGCCGCGCCGCGCGGCGCGGCCGCCCAGGAGGTCGAACACCGCCTTCTTCAGGCGCGACTGCCGCCGCTGATACCCCGTGAAGACGCCGTGCGGCATCACCACGTAGGGCACGCCGCGGATCCGGCACGCGAGCGCCACCCATGGCACCCACGGGAGGTAGATGCCGTGGATCACCACCACCTCGGACGCGCCGACCCGCTGCCAGACCTCGCGCGGCCCGCTGGGGCGCTCCGCCGTCCGCACGTGCGCGGGCACGCCGTCGGCGAGGTGGGACGCATGGGCCGCGCCGCGGAACCACAGCAGCCGCGCTCGCGCGTCGTCGCGTGCGTTGAGCGCGGCGTTGACCTCGAGCGAGTGCCGCGCCGGCCCGCCGTCGGAGACGGCCAGCGTGTTCACCACCTGCAGGACCGAGAGCCGCGCAGGGGTGGGGCAGGTCATGCCCCGGCGAGCTCGCGCCGCCGCAGCTCCCTCACCTTCACGCCGATCTGCCAGTAGTAGGCGGCGAGGCCGAACGCGTAGTCGAAGCCGCGGCGGCCGTCGAGGAAGCCCAGGCGAACGATGTACGAGTAGACGAAGAACACCAGGGGCTTCATGGGCACGCGATCCCAGAACTCGCCCTTCGCGGTGCGCTTGGTCGCGAGGTCGCGGCGCGCCTGGGGGTGCATGTGGAGGTGCGCCTCCCAGTCGGAGTAGTGGTTGTGGCGCGCGAACCAGCTGGTGACGGGGTCGCGGTCGTCGTGCACCAGGCGGGTGCGCATCATCCCGATCGGGAGCTCGGTCTGCGGCTGGAAGTGCAGCTCGATCTCGCGGATGCCCGGCGCGTACAGATCGTCCACCTCGGGGAAGAAGCTCTGCTCGAGGTCCACGAGCGAGCGCTTGGTGACGCGGTGTCCGTGCTTGAGGAACTCGCCCTCCCAGCGGTAGCGCAGGTGCATCTCGTAGGCGCCGTACCGCCCGCTCTCGAGCTCGGGCAGCAGCTCCCGGAGCTCGTCCACCATCTCCTCGCTCGGGAACTCGTCGGCGTCGAGCAGCAGCGCCCACCGGTGCTTCGAGCCGGCGTGCATCATGCTCCACTGCTTCTTCTTCGGGTACTCGCCGTTCCACGCGAAGTCGACCACCCGCGCGCCGGCGGCACGCGCGATGTCCGCGGTGCCGTCCTCGCTGAGCGAGTCGATCACCACGACGTCCTCGAACGCGTCGAGGTGCGACAGGGTGTTGCCGATGGTCTCGGCCTCGTTCTTGGCGAACACGATGACGGAGATCGGGAGGGCGGTGATGGTGGCCTCGTCCTGGGTGGCGGGTGAGAGCGACATGGCATCGGTTCCTTCAGCTGTGGTCGACGTCGTGGTGACAGGGAGGCCGGCGGCGCGCCGGCTCACGCGGCCCGGTCGAGCGGCCGCTGCGCCTCGAGGACGCCACGGAAGTACGCGATGGTCTTCTCGAGGCCCTGCTCGAGCGGCACGTGCGGCGTCCATCCCAGGCCGTCCCGCGCGATGCCGATGTCGGGCTTGCGCTGGCGAGGGTCGTCCGCGGGGAGCGGCCGGTACTCGATGCTGGACTGGCTGCCCGTGAGCCGCACCGTCGCCTCCGCGAGCTCCGCGATCGTGAACTCCACGGGGTTGCCCACATTCACCGGCCCGGTGAATCCGGGCTTGGTCCCCATGAGCCGCACCATGCCGTCGATCAGGTCGTCGACGTAGCAGAACGAGCGGGTCTGCGAGCCGTCGCCGTAGATGGTGATCGGCTCGCCCTTGAGCGCCTGCACGATGAAGTTCGACACCACGCGTCCGTCGTTCGCGTCCATCCGCGGCCCGTACGTGTTGAAGATGCGGATGACCTTGATGTCGAGCCCGTGCTGGCGGCGGTAGTCGAAGAAGAGCGTCTCCGCGGCCCGCTTGCCCTCGTCGTAGCACGCGCGCGTCCCGACCGGGTTGACGCGGCCCCAGTACGACTCGTCCTGCGGGTGGACCTCGGGGTCGCCGTACACCTCGGAGGTGGACGCCTGGAGGATCGGCACGTGCAGGCGCTTCGCCAGGCCCAGCATGTTGATGGCGCCCAGCACGCTGGTCTTGGTGGTCTGCACGGGGTCGCGCTGATAGTGGATGGGCGACGCCGGGCACGCGAGGTTGTAGATGCGGTCCACCTCGACGTACAGCGGGAACGTCACGTCGTGCCGGAGCAGCTCGAAGCGCGGGTGGCCCAGCAGGTGGTCAATGTTGCGGCGCGAGCCGGTGAAGAAGTTGTCGACGCAGAGGACCTCGTGCCCCTCGGCGATCAGCCTGTCGACCAGGTGAGAACCGAGGAAGCCCCCGCCCCCGGTCACCAGTACACGTTCCATATCCATCCGTGGCCCCCCTACCTTCGGACGTCATTCACATGACGTGGTTATCCAAGCACAACGTGCGCAGACTGCTCAATAGCCATATTTCGCCCGACGATGCGCGCGAGACCTCGCCCGGGCACCATCAGTACGCCCCCTTGCCGGCCAGGACCGCACGCACGGTGCGGAGCATGATCACGGCGTCGAGCCCGAGCGTCCAGTTCTGCGTGTAGTGCAGGTCCAGGCGCACGCTCTCGTCCCACGAGAGGTTCGAGCGGCCGCTCACCTGCCACAGCCCGGTCATGCCGGGACGCACCAGCTGACGGCGCGACACGTCCTCGTCCCACAGCTCGGTCTCCGCGGGCAGCGGCGGGCGCGGCCCGACCAGCGACATGTCGCCCTTGAGGACGTTGATGAGCTGCGGGAGCTCGTCGAGCGAGTAGCGGCGCAGGATGCGCCCGACCGACGTCACCCGCGGGTCGTCCCGGCGCTTGGCGAGCACGCCGTTGCCGTCGTCCTCCGCCGCCATCACCTCGGCCTTGCGCTCCTCTGCGTCGACGTACATCGAGCGGAACTTGAGCATCTCGAAGTGCTCGTGCCCCAGCCCCACCCGGCGCTGGCGGAACAGGACCGGCCCGGGGCTGGTGAGCGTGATCGCGAGCGCGATCACCAGCATCGGCAGCCCGACGATCGCGAGGATCACGGCGGCGCTCACCTTGTCGGCCCCGTACTTGAGCGCCCGCGTGGGACCCGTGAAGCGCGGCGGGTCGACATGCATGAGCGGCAGCCCCGCGACCTCGCTCACCGCGACGCGCGGGATCGCGACGTCGGCGACGGTCGGCGCGACGATCAGCCCGACGCCCGTGTCCTCGAGCGCGAACTCGAGCTTGCGCGCCTCGCGCAGCGACACCTCCTCGGTGCCGGCAAGCACGATGAACTCCGCCTCGACGTCGCCCGCGAGGCGAGGCGCGTCGCCGATGGGACCCAGCACCCGCATCGGCCCGATGTCAGGGGCGAGCGCGGCGGTGGGCGAACCCGACAGGCACACGCCGGCGATCTCGTAGGGGTGGTCCTTCTCGCTGCGGCGGAGGCGACGGATCATCTGCTCGACCGTGCGCTGCGGCCCGGCGAGCACCACGCGCTGGCGCATGCGGCCCAGGTTGCGCTGCTCCTGCAGCCACAGCCGCCACGCACGCCGATACCCGAAGAGCACGAGCGTGCCCAGCGGGATCGCGAACAACAGGTATCCGCGGCTGATCCCCCACTGCGTGAGGAAGCCGATGATCGCGACGATGGCGAAGGTCCGCCAGCCTGCCGCTGCCACCCGTTCGTACTCCTCCGGACCCGTGCCCACGATGCGGATGTCACGCGAGCGGGTCCACGACAGCTCCAGCAGCCACAGCGCGGAGATCGACACGGTCAGCCACCACGGCGCGGGGCCAGACGGACCCATCAGCCCCACGAACGGGTCCCACCCGAACCGGAGGCCGTGCGCGATCACCATGACCAGGCCGATCACGAAGGCGTCCGTCACGGCGATGCGCCTCTGGAGAGAGACCTCCCAGGGGCGCACCGTGACCCGCACGGGTGCGGCAACCGCTACCGACATCACCGACCCCCCGTCAGCTTCATCGTGTGATTCCGTCGGCGCGGCGCGCCGGTCTCCTCGCTACTCGCTCTGCCTCGACGTGGTGCGACGCGCGGCGACCACCACGACGGCCGCGCCTGCGACCAGCAGCAGCGCCGCACCCGCCGCCATGGGAACGCCGTCGAAGCCCGTGCCCGACAGGACCGCACCCGTGGTGGTGTCGGTGGGCGGCGCGTTCTCGACGACGGTGATCTCGCTCGGCTCGGGCGTGCTGCCGGACTCCGAGGGCTCCGGCGTGCTCTCCGACGGCGACGGCGTCGGGCCGCTCTGCACCTCGATGAGGCCGATGCGGCACGTCCCCACCTCGACGCCGTCGACGAATCCCGTGGCGACCGTGGAGGACGTCGCATCCGCGGCGGTGGTGATGTTGAAGATCACCCGGCCGTCGACGATCGCCCGAGGCGAGGACGTCACGCTGCCCGCGATGATCGCGTCGCCGCCGTCGTTGGTCACCTGGATGGTGGCCTCGGCGCCTTCGGGGCCCGTGATGACCACGATGAACGGGTTGCCGGGCGGAGTGAAGAGCGGGGCGCACGCCATGCGCGGCCCTCCGCTCGGATAGTCCGGCGGCGGCTCGGTGCTCGCGACCGCGACCGCTGGCGCAAGCGCCAGTCCGCCGGCAAGAAGTGTCGCTACGACGGCACGACCAAACATGGTCCCTCAACCCCCTCCACCCGCGTGGCCCCCCTGACCGCGCGGCTGCTCCCCTGACGCTAGCACCGTGCGGGCGGAATGTCGCTATTTTCTTGTTCGCGGCATTCCGATCTGGAGAAGATCGATGCGGACCAGGGGTTTCAGTCGGGGGTTTCGCCCTCGTAGAGGAACGAGCACGCGCGCATGCCGCTGTCCTGGCCCTCAGGTCCCGGATCCGCGGCCACGCAGCCCACCGCCGCGATGGTGAAGTCGGCGTCGAGGAGGTTCATGCGGTGGCCCGCGGAGTTCATCCAGGCGTCCACCACGTCCGCCGCGGGCAGGTCCGCACGGGAGAGGTTCTCGCCCGCCTTCGCGCCCTCGTGGCACGTCGACACCAGGACGTCATGCTCGAGCTGAGGGTTGTCGATGAAGGGCTCCGCGCGCTCGAGCGCCTTCTCCTCGAGGCAGTCGCTCCACTCGACGGGCGCGACGCCCTCCGCGACGCGCTCCTCGTTGGCCAGGTCGAACATCTCGCGCGCGAGCTCGTCCGGCGGCGGAGGCGTGCTCGAGCAGCCGGCGAGCAGCAGCGCCGCCCCGGCGAGGGCGACCGCTCGCCTCAGCATCCGTCCTGCGCGGCCACCTTCGCGAACGCCGCCGTCTGATACGCGTACTGGTACGCCCATTGCCATGGCCAGAGCCTCTCCTCCGAGTCGATGTATGCGAGGTCCCCGTCCCAGCACCTCTCCATGATGACCCGCGTCCGGGTGAGGTGCGGGGTGGTGGTGACGACCGCGACGGCATCCCAGCCGTGCTCGTCCGCCAGGTCGCGCAGCCAGCGCGCCTCGCCGCGCGTGGCGAACGGGTCGGGCTCCGAGCACAGCACCGCGAAGTCCTGCGGCTCCTCGCACGCGCGCACGGCGGCCGGTCGCTGGGATCGCTCCACCGGATCCTCGCCGAGCGAGACCACCAACGTGTCCGCGAGCCCGTCGCGGACCATGCCCTCCGCCAACGCGATCCGCTCGTCCGTCGGCGGACCGATGACGTAGACGGCGTCGACATCGCGCGGCTCATCGTGCGCAGGCGCGACGTAGAACGGCCAGCCGAGCGCGGTCGCGAGGACGCCGCACGCGAGCATGCCGATGACGATCCTCATCCCCCGACCCACACGCGCACCCTACCTGCAGGGTCAGCCGCCGGATGGCGCGAGTGCCATCGCGAGCAGCGCCGCGGACGCGCGGCTCACCCCCACGGCTGGTCCGCGACGACCACGTCGGCGCGCGTGCGCGCGGACTCCACGATCGCGAGGCCCAACGCGTGATCCCACAGGCCCTGCGCGAGCGGGTACGGCTCCGGCCCCTCGCCGCGCGCCCAGCGCCCCGTGTCGAGCAGGATCTGCGCCACCGCCAGGTCGTCCTCCGACATGCGGGACGCGTGCCACGCGTTGCGGTAGACCACCTCCCCGTCGAACGAGCTGTGCCACAGCGCGTTGCCCTCGAAGTTGAGGTCGTGGCCGGTGCGGCGGTGCTCGAGACGCGAGCCCACGGGCCCGTCCGGGGTGAGGCGCAGCACCGCGTCGTCCGCGATCTCGCCGTGCGAGCCGCGGATGACGATGCGCCGGTGCAGGTAGGGGTTCCACCACTGGTTGTCGACGAAGTCGTACAGGCCCATGCGCCCGTCGCCGAAGTCGAGCGTCGCGATGGTGGTGGTGCGCGGCTCGGGCTCGCCGGAGCCGGTCCAGCCGGCGGGGGTGAGGGGGTCGACCATCGGCGCGGTGAACGTGCGCGCGGTCACGGTGGCCCCGGTGACGCGGGACGCGTCGCCCGCCCCGAGCATCGTCCGCATGAGCGAGACCGCGTGATAGAGGTGCGTCGACGACAGCTCGACGGTGTGCGGCGCGCCGATGACGCCGCGCTCGAGCAGCGCGATGCGCGCAGCATGGCCGGGCATGCGGGTGTACTGCTCGGCGACCTGCACCAGTCCGCTCGCGCCGACGGCGTCCCACAGCGCGCGCAGACCGTCGAGGTCCGGTGCCGGCGGGGTCTCCGCGAGCACGGGCACGCCCGCGGCGACCACGTCGCGGATCACGCCGGGGCTCGCCTCCCACGGGACGGCGGCGACCACGAAGTCGGGGCGGAGGCTCAGCGCGTGGTCGAGACCGTCGACGGCCAGGCGATCGTCCAGGTGCGCGGTGTGCGGCGAGGCGTCCACGCGGGCCTCGCGCACGGCGTCGCGCGCGCGGGACGGCGTGCGTCCCACGACGGCGACGGGCTCGAGCGCCTCGGGCGCCATCGCGGCGAGGCGCAGCATGAACCGGGTGCGCCAGCCCGTGCCGACCACCGCGAAGCGGACGGGCGCGCTCATCGCGACGCCCGGCGCTCCGCGAGGAGCTCCGCGAGGTGGCGGCCCTGCACGCCCGCGAGGTCGTCGGCCTGCGTGCGGCAGCTGACGCCGTCGGCGAGGTAGATGCTCCCGGGAGGCGCCTCGCGCAGGGCGGGCAGCAGCGAGTTCTCGGCGACCTTGACCGACGTGTCGTAGTGGCCCTTCTCGGTGCCCCAGTTGCCGGCCAGGCCGCAGCAGCCCGCCGTCTCGGTGACGGTCGCGCCCGCACGGGCGAGAAGCTCGCGGTCGGCGGCGTAGCCGAGCACCGAGTACTGGTGGCAGTGCGGCTGGACCACCGCGGTGACGTCCTCGAGGCTCGGCGGGCGCCAGTCCTCGCGGGGCTTGGCGGGGGCGCGGCCCGTGAGGACCTCCGCGAGCGTGTAGGTGTGCGACGCGACCGCATGCGCGCGCGGGTCCTCGGGCAGCAGCTCCGTGAGGTCGCCGCGCAGCACGCCCATGCAGCTGGGTTCGACGCCCACGATGGGCACGCCGTTGACCGCCCACGGCCCGAGCACCCCGAGCAGGTGCTCGAGGTGCTTCTTGGCGCCGTCGAGCTGCCCGGTCGAGATCCAGGTGACGCCGCAGCACGCGTCGCCCGCGACCACCACCACGTCGAGTCCCGCGTCCTCGAGCACCTCGACCACCGCCGTGGGGATCTGCGGGTCGAGCCCGTCCGTGAAGCTGTCGGCCCACAGCACCACGAGGTTGTCGAGGCGGGTCGCGCGGTCGGGATCGGCGCGACGGGTGCGCGCGACCTCGGAACGACGGAACGGCACCGCGAACGCGGGCAGGCGCCGGCGCGTGTCCATGCCGGCGATCGACACCGCCATCCGCTGGATCGGCGCGGGGCGCAGCACCGCCGTGATGAGCCTCGGCGCGAGGCCCACCACCTTGAGCCAGCGGGGCAGCCACCCGATCGAGTAGTGCGTCACCGGACGCACCTTGTTCTTGTACGTGCGGTGGAGCACCTCGGACTTGTAGGCGGCCATGTCGACGCCGCTGGGGCAGTCGCTGCTGCACGCCTTGCAGCTGAGGCACAGGTCCAGGCTCTCGCGCACCTCGGGCGCGGTGAGGCCGCCGATGAGCGTGCCGTTGAGCGCGTCCTGCAGCACGCGGGCGCGGCCGCGCGTCACGTCCTTCTCGTCACCCGTGGCCTGATAGCTGGGGCACATGAAGCCCGAGCCGGAGCCGATGGAGTCCGCGCGGCACTTGCCCACGCCCGTGCAGCGGTGCAGCGCCTCCGCGAGGTCGCCGTGATCGTGCTCGAGGGCGAGGCCGATGCTCGGGGTGCGCGGCGCGGCCGGGCGGCGCAGGTGCGCGTCGAGCGGGTCGGGGTCGACGATGACGCCGGGGTTGAGGACGTTCTCGGGGTCGAAGAGATGCTTGACGCCCTTGAAGAGGTCCACGGCCTCCGCGCTGTACATGGCCGAGAGCAGCTCGGAGCGGGCGCGGCCGTCGCCGTGCTCGCCGCTCAGCGAGCCGCCGTGCGAGGCGACCAGTGCCGCGGCGTCCTCCATGAAGGCGCGCAGGGGGCGGCCGTCCTCCTGCAGCGGGATCCCGAGGCGCACGTGGATGCAACCGTCGCCGAAGTGCCCGAAGGGCTGCCCGACCACGCCGTGGCGGTCCATGAGCGCGTCGAAGTCGCGCAGGTACTGCCCCAGCCGCTCGGGCGGGACGGCGGCGTCCTCCCAGCCCGGCCAGGCCTCGTGGTTGTCGGGCGTCCGGCCCGAGAGCCCCGCGCCGTCCGCGCGGATGGCCCACAGGCGGGCGGCCTCCCTCGGGTCGTCGACGGCCCGCCAGGCGTCGGTGCCGGAGTCCGCGGCGAGCGCGGCGAGCGTGGCGCGCGCCTCCTCCTCGGTCGCGCCGCCCACCTCGACGAACAGCCAGCCCGCTCCCGCGGGGAGGTCCGGCACGGGCCCGGTCGCCCCGGCCACGCGCGCGACCAGGCGCGCGTCGAGCCCCTCGACCGCCTGGGGCGAGTGGCGGAGCATCGGCACCACCGCATCGGCCGCCGCGGGCATGTCCGCGTAGCCGAACGCAGCGGTGAGGCGCACCGGCGGCACGTCGACGAGCGCGACGGTCGCCTCGAGCACGGTCGCGAGGGTGCCCTCGGTGCCGACCAGGAAGCGCGCGAGGTCGCCGCCCAGCTCGGGCAGCAGGTGCTCGAGCGAGTAGCCGCTCACCTGGCGCGAGAAGCGGCCGAACTCGGTGCGGATGAGCGCGAGGTTCGCCTTCACCAGGTCCTCGAGCCCCGGCACCGCCCCGACGCCGCCTCGCACCGCGTCGAAGCGGCGTCCCAGGCCGTCGGCCACGTCGAGCGCGACCACGTTGTCGGCCGTGCGGCCGAAGGCGACGGCGTGCGGACCGCACGCGTTGTTGCCGATCATCCCGCCGAGCGTCGCGCGGGTCGAGGTGCTCGGGTCCGGGCCGAAGCGCAGCGCGGCGCCCGCGACGCGCTTCTGCAGGTCCGAGAGGATGACGCCCGGCTGCACGCGCGCGGTGCGCGCCTCGACGTCGACGTCGAGGATGCGGTTCATGTGGCGGCTGACGTCGAGCACGATGCCCGTGCCGATCGCGTTGCCCGCCACCGAGGTGCCGCCACCGCGCATCGTCACCGGCACGCGTGCCTCGCGCGCGACCGCGAGCGCCGCGAGCACGTCGTCCGCGTCGCGCGGGTAGGCCACCACGCGCGGCGGGATCCGGTAGTTCGACGCGTCGGTGCTGTACTCGGCGCGCCGGCGCGCGCCCGTGTCGACCTCCCCCTCCATCGCGCGCGCGAGGGAGGCCGCGAGGTCCGCGGCGTCGGCGGGGGCGAGGGACTGCGAGGCCGTCGTCGTCACGCGGGCCATTCTTCCACCCGCGCGCCGCGCTCGTGCCAGGGACATCGGGCCCGGGGCGAGCGGCGCTCACCGCGCGAACCGGGCACATCGGACGCATGATGAGAGCAGGCTCGAGGGAGGCCACCATGAATCTGCTGCGCGCGTCCGCGCTCGCCGGCGCCGTCATGCTCGTCACCGCGGGGGCGGCCGTGATCGCCACCGCCCCGTCCGGCGAGCTCGCCCCCGGGGTCGACCCGCCGATGGGCGTGGTCAACGTCTCGTGCGGCACGCAGATGAACCTCGACCTCACCTACGGCACGCCGGACAACCCCGAGGACGGCTTCAACTCCTGGCTGTTCGACTGGTCCTTCGACGTCTACATCGACGGCGAGTACCTCACCACGCTCGACGACGAGGACGGGGACCTGCGCGGCTTCCACGGCGTGGTCGCCGCGGACCAGCTGCCCGACGTCAACTACACGTGGTCGGTCGACGCGCACTACGGCGAGGAGCTCTTCCCCGGCGCGTTCAGCGGCGAGGTGGTGTGCACCGTCGAGGTGACCCCGCAGGAGCCGACGCTCACCGACCCGTGCGGCCCTGACAACGCGTCCTGGACGCTGCCCGAGCCGGGCGAGGGCTACACGTACGAGACCTCGACGGACGGCGACCTCCTCATCGTCACCGCGATCGCCGCGGACGGGTACTCGTTCGCGGACGGCGCCACCACCGTGACCTGGACGGGCACGGACTCGGGCGTCGCGTGCGACGTGGTGGTCGAGCCCACCCCGGAGCCGACGGACGACGGCGGCACCGATGTGGGAGGCGTCGACGGCGGCGGCGGCTCCGGCGTAGCGGGGGTCGGCGGCGCGGACCCTGTGCCGGGCACGGCGGGCTACACGGGCTGAGCGAGCGTCGCCGCGAGCCGGCGCACGCGCGGCGCGAGCGCGTCGAACGCCGCCGCGAACGCGCGCGTGGTGCCCTCGGCCGCGGGGTCCGGCACGGACCAGTGGGCGTCGCCGCCGCACTCCTCGTAGGCGAGGTCGCACACCGTGATGAGCAGGTCGCCCTCGCGTCGCACATCGTCGAGCCGCGCGGGCGCGAAGGCCGCCGGCGCAAGCCCGCGCCGGTCGAGCTCGTCGAGCGCGAGCGGGTGGATGCGCCCGGCAGGGTCGGTGCCGCCCGAGGCCACGGGGACGATGCGCTCGGCGGCGAGCATCGCGGCCGCCATCTGCGAGCGCGCGGCGTTGGCGGCGCACGCGAACACCACGCGCGCGGGCGCCGGCTGACCCTCGGGACGCGACTCCGCCTCCACGGTCGCCACCACGAGCGGGGACCACACGAGCGTGAGGTACGAGCGCCTGCCGTCGGCGTCGGAGCGGCGGCGTGCGACCACGCCCGCGCGCTCGAGCACGCGGACGTGGTGCGCGAGCAGGCTCGACGCGAGGCCGCTGCGCGAGGCGAGCTCGCCCGGGGCGAGGTCGCTCGCGGCGAGCGCGTCGACGATCGCGAGCCGATGCGCGTCCGCGAGCGCGGCGAGCATGTGGGCGCGATCGATCATGGACACACGTTATCTCAACCCGGCTTGAGGTACCGCCGGGCACCCTTGCCGCGCCCTTCTCGCGCCTCTCGCCCGCCGCGATCACGCGGGGCACCAGCGACGATGCACCTGCGACACGCCGTGCCACGTTCGCGTGCGGTCGGCCGCGGCGGGGTCAGACTTGAGCCGATAACGCTCTCACTTCTGTCACATCCTTCACGCCCGTATATCCACGGCACATGCGTTGATGTGACGGTCGCCACACCTTTGACGGCCCCGAGGCCCGGCCCGAGCATGGGGGCGACCTGGAGGACCACCGACATCGCTGAGGGCGTCGGTCAGCCTCCCAGGTCGGGAGGACGACATGAAGCTGAGGGAGCTGGCTGTCGCCATGGTGGCGACGGCCTTGATGATCATGGGGGTCGCGCCCGCCGCACAGGCGACGCAGGGCGGGACCGGCGGGGACGGCGGCACCGCGAAGGTGTGGGTCTGCAAGTACTCCGGCACCCCGTACGTGGACGAGACGCTCAAGAGCGGCAAGAACCCCATCGCGGTGAGCGCCTCGGCGACCACCGGGACGTGGTTCAAGGACCGCCACGGGCAGTCCTACGTGCTCGACCAGGTGACGTGGCGCACCACCGCGCGCGACGGCAGCTACAGCGGCGGCGCGACCTGCCCGACCGGGCGCACGTTCGACTGGGACTGGACCTACGACGCGCCCACGTGCGCCGCTCTCACGGTCGAGTACCCCGCGACGCTGCCGTCCGGTCAGGCCAAGGACGTCAACGTCACCATCAAGAACACCGCGACCGGCGCGACGAAGACGCTGAACTTCCACAAGGGCTACGGCACGTGGTCGGGCACGCAGACGTTCACGTTCGCCTCCCACCCGCAGTGGCCGGGCTGGTCGCAGTACGCGGTGACCTGGATCCAGGTCGCCGGCACCAACCACCACTGGCAGGGCTCGGTGTCGTGCGGCGAGCGCGAGAAGCCGGCGAAGCCTGAGCCCCGGGTGACCACCGGCAGCTGGGAGATCTCCGACTACCTGTGCGGCACGTCCACCGTGAAGAAGACGCGGACCGTCACCACCACGGACTGGACCTGGGACGCGACGGCGTGGGAGTGGAAGCCCGCCACCGCATCCTCCACCTCCACCGAGACCAAGACGCGCGCCATGACCGCCGAGGAGAAGGCCGAGCACTGCGGCACGACCGAGATCGACGTGTGCTCGAACATCGACGGCATCCAGACGTCCGCGCCGTCCGGGTGGACGGCCAACAGCGACGGCACCTGCTCGAAGTGCAAGCCGCCGAAGGTCGATGTCTGCACCAACCTCCCCGGCGACCAGACCACCGTGCCCGAGGGCATGGAGGTCGACGAGAAGGGCCGCTGCACCACGCCGCCGCCCGTGGACGTCTGCGCCAACATCGAGGGCGACCAGGCCGAGGTGCCCGAGGGCATGGAGGTCGACGACGAGGGCACGTGCGCCCCGCCGCCCACCGACCTCTGCCTCAACGTCGACGGCGTCCAGGCCGAGCTGCCCGCGGGCGTCGAGGTCGACGAGCACGGCGACTGCGCGATGGAGGCGACCACGGCCTACGGCGACTGGAACGGCGCGCCCGTGTGCGGCGTGAGCTCGTACACCAAGTGGCGCACCGGCACGCTCACCACGTACGCCCCGGCCCTGGTCGACGGCGTGTGGGAGTGGGTGGTCGACACGGTCGAGGACCTGGGCACCTTCTACATGAAGGTGGACCTCGAGGAGGTCGTCCCCTGCGAGGACGCGGCAGCCTCCATCGACGTGACGCCCGCGAGGTGCGACGCCCCCGGGGCGCTCGGCGCCGTGACCGCGGAGCACGCGACCGCGCAGGAGGAGCCGGCGACCACGCCCGGCACCCACACGGTGACCTTCGTGGCGGCCGCGGGACACGCCTTCGCCGGCGGTGCCAGCGAGCTGGCGGTCGAGTACACGATCGAGGACCAGCTCACCGACGGCTGCGCCGGCGAGCCGCAGGAGCCGTCGATCGACGGCACGCTCCTGGGCGAGCAGTGCACCGCCGACGCGCCGTACCTCACGTACGACATCGTGCTCGACGACCCGGACGGGCTGTCGACCGACGACGGCACGGCGACCATCCGGTTCGTCCACCCGACCGACGCGGCCCTCGACTGGACCACCACGGTGGACATCGGCTCGGGCCGGATCCTGTGGCCGGGCGCCGACGTCGACGAGGACGGCGTCGCGATCGCCTGGCCCAGCTGGGAGTACAACGCGGCCACCGAGGAGTGGGAGCCCGTCGGCGACGGCAACTACGGCTGGACCCGCGAGCCCGACACCCAGGTGATCATCGAGGTCAACCCGACCAAGGAGTTCACGGTCACGTACCCGCCGGCCACGCCCGAGTGCAACTCGGAGCCGCCCACGGACATCGTGGTCGTCCTGGACGCCCCGCCCGCGACCGCGGTCACCGGCGTGGCCACGTACACCGGCTGATCCCCGGTGTGCCCGCCCGGGGGCACGGACCTACCTCAGCGGTCCGTTCCCCCGGGCTTCGCCGTTCCCGGTCAGCCCTCGATGTACACCGGCGTGCCGAGCGGGATGCCGATGTCCTCGACCAGCTCCGTGATCACGTCGTTGGGCAGACGGATGCAGCCGTGGGAGACGGCCTCGCCGATCGAGCCCGGGTCGTCCGTGCCATGGATGCCGATGACCGCGTCGCCGCCGGCGAACTCGTCGAGCACCGGCGAGAAGCCCGACAGCCCGTAGGCGTAGGGGCCGTAGGCGCCGTCCGGGTCCGGCGGCTGCAGCAGCTCGCGCACGTAGTAGACGCCGCCTGGGGTCGGGAGTTCGTCCGTGCCGAGTCCGATCTCGGTCGCGAGCACCACGTCGTCGCCGTTCCAGACCGTCAGCTCGAAGTCCGCGAGGGAGACGTCGACGCGGAAGTCGGTGGCGCTCAGCACCACGTCGTCGGCGGAGATCCAGCCGGTGGTGCCGTTCGGCCTCACGGGGAGATAGACCTCGACCCATGACCCCTGGATCTGGTCGACCAGGAACACCAGCGGCGTCTGGTCGGGGACGGTGAGCACGTCCGCGGCCGCGATCTCCACCTGCTCGGCGCCACCGGGCTCGGTGAGGACCGTGACCTCGGCGGCCTTCGCGCGCGCGATGTAGGCCGTGGTGGGCTCGCCGGCGACCACCGAGGTGCCGGGGCTCGGCGCGGCGGCGGCGGACGCGTCCGCCGTCACGGCGGGCACCGACGCGGTGGTGGACGATGCGCCCGGAGACGGCGCCTCCTGCGCGGCGGGGGTGCACCCCGCCAGGACGGCCGCCCCTGCGGCGATGGACGACAGCACGACGATGCGACGCATCGGACCTCCCTCAGACCCTCGGCGCCCCCACACTACGGGGCGACCGCCCGGCCTGGGTAGGTTCCCAGGCCGGGCGGCCGGCGCATCGTCCCGCGGTGGTCAGGCGGCGACGAGCTCGCGCTCCTCGGGGTCGCGCCGGTCCGCGTCCTCGAGGCGCTTGTCGTTGCGCATGAGCAGGCTCGCGATCACCGTGACGCCGATGATGACGGCGGCCATCACCAGGTAGGCGTCCGCGAAGCCGATGGTCTCGTAGGCGTGGCCGAAGGGCAGCGAGAACGCGGCGACGCCGATGGACTTCGCGACGCCGAAGCCGAGCATGTAGGCCGTCGCGGAGATCTTCACGTCGAACATCCGGGTGATGTACTTCATCACCGAGACGAGCATGAGCGGCATCTCGATGGCCGCGAGCAGGCGCCACGCGATGAGCGCCTCGGTGGTGGTGACCATCGCCGAGCCGAGCACGCGGACCACCAGGATCGCGGCGAACAGCTGCAGGCCGCGCTTCGCGCCGATCTTGTTGACGAACCACGGCGCGACCAGCATGACGGCCGCCTCCGCGAAGATCTGGATGGTGACCACGTTGGCGAACAGCGAGACGGGGTCGCCGTGGTTGACGTGCTGCTCGAAGTAGATGGAGAACTGCTGGTCGAAGACGTCGTAGAGCGCGGCGGTGCCGAACATCAGCACCACGAAGCCGACGAAGCTGCGGTTGCGCACGAGGCCCTTGATGGTGTCCTTGCTGACCTTCGCCTCGGAGCCCTCGCCCTTCGCGGCGTTCTCGGCGGCCTGGTGCGGCACCTTCGCGACGAACAGCAGCGCGCCGAGCACGAGCGCGCAGAACGATGCGGCCCACCAGATCGAGTCCGGGTTGACGTGCGTCCAGATCCAGCCGCCGATGGCGGTGATGGTGCCGCCCGCGATCGAGCCGAACAGGCGCGCGTGACCGTACTCGAACTTGTTGGCGCGGCTCGCGCGCTCGTTGAAGGCCTCGACCACGGACACGCCGGCGAGCAGCACGAGCGACATGTACATGCCGGCGACGACGGCGGCGCCCGTGACGTTCCACTGCAGCAGCGACGGGAAGGCGAGGCCGAAGAACGGGCCCACCATCGCGCCGCACAGGACGACGAAGGAGAAGAGGTGCTTCTTGAGGCCCAGGCGGTCCTGGAGGTAGCCGTACAGCGGCTGGAGGCACAGGGCCGTGATCGCCATCACGGTGTTGATGAGGCCGATGTCGCCCTCGCCCATGCCCGCCTGCTTGAACCACAGGCCGTGGAAGGAGAAGAAGATCTGCCAGATGGCGAAGTAGAAGAAGTACAGCCCGCCGTAGTTCCAGAACACGCCGCGCTTGAGCGAGGCGAGGATGGACCCGCCGCCGGTGGCGGGCGTGGCGGTGGTAGGTGCGCTCATGGCACATCCCTTCCGGGGAGTCTGGTGAGGTGCGGCCGACGGTGGCCGGAACGGTCGGGAGCCGCGGGCGGCCTTCGCCCGCGCATGCTCGATGCGATCGTTCGTCCGGGGCGGTCCTGCGTCACCCCGTGTCCGAATCACAATAGTTGGCGGCATACAACAAAAGGCGGGACGTTGCGCCTATAACGGAGTTCTCGCCCTCTCCCTCGGCTCGCCCCGCCCGGCCCCGTCGGGAGGCGGGGCGGCTCAGGTCATGGTCCCGTCGGGCGGGAGGACCTCGACGCCCGACGGGGCCGGGCGCGTGAGCGGGAGCGGCCTGCCCCACACGGGCTCGCCGTCGCCGTCGAACGGCAGCACCTGCGCGCACGCCTGGCGGTTGGGCTCCCACAGGGGGTTGCCCTCCAGCTCCGTGTAGGTGCGGGCGTGGTAGACCAGCACGGTCTCCCCTACATCGTCCTCGGTGAAGCTGTTGTGGCCCGGGCCGTAGATGCCGTTCTCCGGCGCGGACGTGAAGACCGGGGTCGGGCTCTTGGTCCAGGAGGCGGGATCGAGGAGGTCGGCGTCCGCATCCGCGGTGAGGAGCCCCATCGCGTACTCGATGCCCGTCGCCGACGCGGAGTAGGTGAGGTACAGCTTCCCGTTCCTCTGGAGCACGCTGGGCCCCTCGGCCACCCAGAACGTGACGATCTCCCAGTCGAACTCCGGCTTGCACAGCATGGTGGCGGGCGTCGCGAGCGTCCACGGGTTCTCCATGCGCGCGATGTAGAGGTTGGAGTGTCCCTTCACCGCGAAGTCCTGCTGCGCCCACACGAGGTACTGGTCGCCGTCCTTCACGAAGCTCGTCGCGTCGAGCGCGAAGGACTCCCAGCCCGTGTCGACCTGCCCCTTCTCGGTCCAGGTGCCGGTGAGCGGGTCATCGTCGAGGCACTCGAGGCAGTAGACGCGGTGGTTGAACGTGTCATCCGCGTCGGGGACGTCGAAGGTGACGTCCATGTTCGGCGCGGCCGCGTAGTAGATGTACCAGGCGCCGTTCACGCGATGGATCTCGGGGGCCCAGATGAGGCTGCTCTGCGGGCCCGCGTCGGGCTTGGTCCAGATGGTCACCTCGGGCGCCGCCTGGAGGTCCTCGAGGCGCGCAGCGCGCCGCAGCACGATGCGGTCGTACAGCGGGTAGGAGCCCGTGAAGTAGTACCAGCCCTCGTGGCGCAGCACGCACGGGTCCGCGCGCTGGAGGACGATCGGGTTCGGGATGGGCTCGGGCACGATCGCTCCTGGTGTCGCGGGAGAAGGGGCTCTCCTCGCACCCTAGGGGAGCGCGCGTGCGCCCGCTCGATGAAGGCGGCGATCTGCGCGGTGCGGTTGCGCGGGGCGGCACGTCGCGGCGCGATGTGTCCCCGTTCGAGTGCTTCAGCGAGGGTTGAAACGGGCTCGCCGCGAGACCGAGTCGCACGTTCGGAGGCGCGCGGCAGCCCACGGTGTTTCAGCCACAGGTGCAGAACCCGAACGAAGACACACCACCGCGCGCGCGAGCCGGCCTTCCCCCACACCACCGCGCGCGCAACCCCGCCCCGTCTCACACCGCCGCGCGGGCGAGCCGGCCTCCCCCACACCGCCGGGTCGGGTCGAACGCCGGGTTCAGTAGGACGCCGTGGGCCCGTCCTCCGCCGCCGGGACCCAGCGGGCCGCGAGCGCCTCCGAGCCTCGCGCGAGCATCGCGACGTCCGCCGCGTGCAGCACGAACGTCGCCCCGGCGTCGAGGTACCCCTGCGCCACCTCCGGGTCGAAGGCGTTGACGCCCACGGGCTTGCCGGCACCGAGCACGGCGGAGAAGGCGCGCCGCACCGCGGCGGTCACCTCGGGATGAGACTGCTGCCCGAGCAGCCCCATCGAGGCCGCGAGATCGGACGGCCCCACGAACACGCCGTCGACGCCGTCGACCGCGGCGATCTCACCGGCGGCCTCGACCGCGGCGGCCGTCTCCACCTGGACGAACAGCGCGACGTGTTCGTCGGCGTCCTCGAGGTAGCCCGGGACCCGGTTCCACCGCGCCGAGCGCGCGAGCGCCGATCCGACCCCTCGCCGCCCGCGCGGCGGGTAGCGCACCGCCTCGACCGCGGCACGCGCCTCGTCGGCGCTGTTGACCATGGGCACCAGCACGTTCTGCGCGCCCAGGTCGAGCACCTGCTTGATCAGCACCGGATCGTTCTTCGCGACGCGCACCACGGGCGTCACCGGGTACGCCGCCACCGCCTGCAGCTGCGCCAGCACCGACTCGAGGCCGCTGGGCCCGTGCTCCATGTCGATGAGCAGCCAGTCGAGCCCTGCGCCCGCGCAGATCTCCGCGACCAGCGGCGAGCCCGAGCACACCCACATGCCGGCGAGCGGCCGCCCGGCCCGCGCGAGCCGGGTGGCCAGGGTCGGGTCTAGACGAAGCGGCATTCGACAACCCCCAGAGGTCCGTAGTCGGCGAGAACAGTGTCGCCCGGATGCACCCACATCGGCCGGGTGAACGAGCCCGCGAGGATGATCTCCCCCGCCTCGAGACGGTCGCCATGCGGGGCGAGCGTGTTCGCGAGCCACGCGACCCCGGTCGCCGGGTGTCCGAGCACGCCCGCCGCGACGCCGGTCTCCTCGATCTCGCCGTTGCGCGACAGCAGCGCCGCGACCCAGCGGAGGTCCACGTCGCCGGGCGCCACTCTCGTGTCGCCCACCACCATGGCGCCGTACGCGGCGTTGTCCGCGATGGTGTCGACGATGGTCCGGCCCTCGAGCCGGATGTGACTGTTGAGGACCTCGAGCGCCGGCACCACGTGCTCGGTGGCCGCCATGACGTCCTCGAGCGTGCAGCCGGGACCGGCGAGCGGGCGCGACAGCACGAACGCGAGCTCGACCTCGATGCGCACGTTCGAGTAGTCGGCGTGGGCGAGCGAGTCGCCCGAGGCCAGCACCGTGTCCTCGAACATCACGCCGTAGTCGGGCTCGGTGATGCCGGTCGCGGCCTGCATCGCCTTGGAGGTGAGGCCGATCTTGCGGCCCGCGATGCGCCGCCCGTCCGCGAGACCCTTGTCGCGCCACACGCCCTGGATCGCGTAGGAGTCCTCGACGGTCGCCTCGGGGTGGCGCGCGGTGATCCGCTCGATCACGCCATGCTCGCGGTCGGCGCGCGCGAGCTCCTCGGCGATCGCGGTGATGGTCTCGGGGGGAAGCAACGGCGCTCCTGTCAGTGTGGGATGGCGGTGAGGACGATGCGACGGCCGGGTGAGGGGCGACGGCCGGGTCCTCGCCCGCCGCCCCCTATCCCGTCGCCGGCCATGAGGGGGGTCACCCGTCGAGGCCGGCCTCGTAGCGGTCGCGCCACTCCTGGCTCATGGGGAAGAGGCCCTCGAGCGGATGCCCCTCAGCAACGCGCTCGGCGATCCACGCGTCCTCCTCCTCCTGAGCCAGGGCGGCGTCGACCACCTCCGCGGCGATCGACGGCGGGATCACGACCACGCCGTCGGTGTCGCCGACGATGATGTCGCCGGGCAGCACCGTCGCGCCGCCGCAGGCGACCGCGACATCGTGCTCCCACGGCACGTGCAGGCGGCCGAGCACCGCCGGGTGAGCGCCGGCGGCGAAGACGGGCACGCCCACCGCCGCCACCGCATCGTGATCCCGCACGCCGCCGTCGGTCACGATGCCAGCGGCGCCGCGCGCGAAGGCGCGCAGCGCGAGGATGTCGCCGAGCGTGCCCGAGCCCGCCAGCCCGCGCGCCTCGATCACGATGACCTCGCCCGCGTCGACGGCGTCGAACAGCCGCTTCTGCGCGTTCTGGCCGCCGCCATGCGAGGCGAACAGGTCGGGACGATGCGGCACGTACCTAAGCGTGCGGGCGGTGCCGATCAGCTTGCCCGCGCCGGGCAGCGCGCGCACGCCGTCGATGTGGATGGACTCGTAGCCGCGCTTGCGCAGCTGCGCGGACAGGCCCGCGACGGGCGCCTTCTCGAGGCGCTCGCGCAGGGAGGGAGACAGCGTCGTCATGCGGGGCCCCATCAGTGAATGGCCAGGTAATCCTCGAGCGTATCGGGCGTGGCCGTGAGCATGGGCTCGGTGACCACCTCGCCCGGGAACTCGCTCGCCTCGAAGAACCACCGACGCGAGGCCGGCATCCCCCACTGCTGCGCGCGGCGCGGGTCGGAGACGTCCCACCGGATGGGCTGATCCTCGAGGTCGATGAACTGGTAGTGCGTGGTGAACAGCTCGATGCGGTGCTGATCGGGGTCGCGCAGGTAGAGGAACAGCGCGTTGGAGATGCCGTGGCGGCCGGGGCCGCGGTCGATCTCCTGGCCGAAGCCGCGCGCTCCCGCGACGTCCGCCGCGTGGATGATGTGGGTCGCGTCCGGCACGGTGTAGGCGAAGTGGTGCAGGCGCGGGCCGCGGCCGTTGGTGAACACCAGGTCATGCGTGTTGCCCTTGACCTCCATCCAGGAGCCCCACAGCTCGTCGGTGCCGTCCTTCGCGGTGTACTCCGACATGCGCATGCCGAGGCCGGTCCAGAAGTCGGTCGCCTCCTGCACGTCGTAGGTGACCACCTGGTAGTGGTCGAGGCGCTGCGGGGCGCCCGCGACGAACTCGTCGAACGCCGCCATCTTGCGCTCGACCAGGCTCATCTCGGAGGTGACCTCCATGAGCGTGCCGACGGGATCGCGGAAGCGCAGCGTCGGGCCCTGGTGGTCGACCTCGACCCGCTCGTGCTCGATGCCGACCGCCTTGAAGTACCTCTCCGCGTTCAGCACATCGCTCTCGCGCTTCACCCGCAGCCCCACGCGGTGGGCCTTCGCCTCGGGGGTCCACTCGAGCACGAGCGAGTGGTGCGCCGCCTCCTCGAGGCCGCGCATGTAGATCGCGGTGTCCGTCTCCTCGGTCACCACGAGGCCGACGGTGTCGCGGTAGAAGTCGCGGCTCTTCTCGAGGTCGGTGCAGCCCATCCGCACGTGGCTCGCACGCGTGATCTCGAACGGGGCGTCCTCGTTGGTGCTGGGGAGGGTCATGACGGGTCCTTACGTGTCGGCGTTGACCCGTCCAGGATGACGATGCGCGCCGCGCCTGGGAACTACCGTTTCCCTTCGCGCGGTATAGGTCTGGCATATGGCAGGCCTGGCGCGATAGCCTCAGCGCTATGGAGCTGCGCCACCTCAGGTACTTCGCGGCGGTGGTCGAGGCCGGCTCGCTCACGTCCGCGGCCCAGGCGCTGCACATGTCGCAGCCTCCGCTGTCGGTCGCGATCCAGAAGCTCGAGGCCGAGGTCGGCGTGCCGCTGCTCACCCGCACCCCGCGCGGCGTGGAGCCCACGAGCGCGGGGCGGTTCCTGCTCGACCAGTCCGCGCGGGTGCTGGGCGATGTGGACGACATGGTCGCGGCGCTCGCGCGCTTCGGCGCCGGTACCGCGGGCGCGCTCACCATGGCGGCCGTGCCCGCGCTGCTGTGGCACCGCGTCCCCCGCCTGCTGCGCGCCTACGCCGAGGTCGCCCCGGAGGTCGAGATCCGCCTGGTGGACCCGCCGCCGTGGACCGCGATCGACATGATCCAGCAGCGCAAGGCGGACCTCGCCGCGATCATGGTCGCCGACGCGGACCGCTTCGCGCGCCGCCACCGCGGCGTGCTCGACATCGTCGACTGGGGCGAGGTCCCCCTGGTCGCCGCGCTCCCGCCGGGAGAGGACGATGCGCCGGACCCCCTCCCCCTCGCATCGTTCGACGGCGCGACCGTGGTGATGCCCCGCGGCACCGCGGCGGTGCCGAGCCTGCCGGAGGCCGTGGCCGGCGCGTTCCGACGCCACGGCGTCAGCCCCGCGCGGATCCGCACGGTCGAGACCATCCAGACGTCGGTGCCGCTCGTGGAGGCGGGAATCGCGCGCGCCGTGCTCCCCGACCCCGACCGCGCGAGCCTCGCGCGCTTCGATCTCACCCTGCGGCGCATCGTCCCCGAGCCCCGGCCGCTGCGGGCCCTGGTGCTCACCCGCGCGGGCGCCGGGAAGGACCCCGTGCTCGCGCGGCTGCTGACTGAGATAGCGGGGAATTCGCCGAAGGATCGGATGTGATGTGCGATACGATCGCCACTCGGGCGCTGCGCACGGGGAGAGCGGCGCGGCCGTCGCCCGTCGCGCTTCATCGTTGCAGCGGTAGGGAGGACCGGCAGTGGCCGTGAGCAAGGCTGACCAGGCGTACGACATCCTCAAGCATCGGATCATGGACGGCGCCTACGGGCCGGGCCACCGGCTGGTCATCGACCAGCTCGCGCGCGAGCACGGTATCTCGTCCGTGCCCTGGCGGGAGTCGCTGCGGCGCCTCGAGGCCGAGGGCTGGGTCGACATCGTCCCCAACGTCGGCGCCCTGGTGAAGACGTTCGACACGGACGCCTTCGAGCGCTCGATGCGCCTGCTCGCCCGCCTCGAGGGGCTCGCGACGGCGCTGTCGGCCGCTCACCTCGACGCCGACGACATCGCTGAGGCCCGGCGCGTCAACAAGGCCGCCGCCGACGCGCTCGCGAGCTTCGACACGATGCGCTTCGGCAAGCTCAACCGCGAGTTCCACGAGCTGCTGTGCTCGCGCTGCGGGGACGACCGCCTGGTCGACCTGGTCCACCACGAGTGGACGCGCATGGACGTGATCCGGCGCTCGGCGTTCTTCTACGCGCCGGGGCGCGCGCTCGCGTCGATCTCGGAGCACGACGCGATCCTCGACCTCATCGAGGGCGGCGCCGACCCGGAGATGATCGAGACCGCGGCGCGACGGCACGAGGTCAACAACCTCAACGCCATCAAGGAGTACGACCGCGAGCGCAACGAGGCCCGCTGACCTCGCGCCCCCAAGTTCGCTGCGCACGGTCTCAGGCGCGACACGCGGGCGAGGCGGCGGCTTGCGCCCCGATTCAGCGGCGCGTCGGAGCCCGGACCGTGCTGAGCGAACTCGGGGGAGGGCTCGCTACAACGCCTCCGACACCTCGCGGTGGAGCGCGAACAGGCCCGCCACGGCGTCGGCCGGCGCGCGACCGATGCCGCATTCCGTCGCCACGCCGAAGCCGCTCACCACGGACGATGCGGCCGCGATGCGGCGCTCCGCGCCCTCGACGCCGTCCTGGCGGTGGATGAGCCCGAGGAACAGCGCGGTCTCGGCGGGCAGCCGGAGCGAGGCGAGCGGCGCGAAGTAGGCCTCGTCGTCACGCTCGATCGGCACGGGCAGGTGGATCCAGTCGATGCGGCGGTCGACGTCCTCGACCAGATTCTGGGCGAAGCGCACCAGGAAGCCCGCGTCGGTGGGCTCGACGTAGTGCTTCTCGCCGATGTCGCCGTAGCAGAGGTGATAGCCGAGCGCCACGGCGGACGGCACCTGCGCCGCCTGGCGCGCGGACCGGACCGCGAGCGCGCCGAGCACGTCCTCGCCGAACCAGCCGCGGTCCGTCGAGCCGCGGTAGCCCGCACCCTCGAGGTAGCCGAACTCGAGCGCGTTGTCCCACTGGATCGCGAGCCTCTCGTGCGGGATCGCCTCGAGGATCTGCGCAAGCTCCTTGAACAGCGCGCGCTCGTACACCGGCTCGAAGCGCGCCCGGTCGGCGGCGCGCACCATCGAGCCGACCACGCCCACCGGCGTCGGCAGCGACACCTGGAAGCGCGTGGTCGCGGGGATGACGCCCTCGTCCTGGAGGCGCGCGAACACCGCCCACGAGGATAGCGCGGCCTCCGCGTAGCCCAGCGGCGCGAGCTCGAGCGCGTCAAGGTCGAGGTCCTCGGGCACCGTGATCTTCCGGATGTCGAGCGTGCCGACCATGATCGGATGGTCGCCCTCGCGGCCCAGGCCCGGCGTCTGCGCGAGGCGGTCGGGCTGGAACGCGACCCAGTGGAAGCGCTCGCCCACCTCGCCGTCGGGGATCCGCGCGAGGCGGTCGCCCAGCTCCGCGGCGGCGGTGCGCATCACGGTGTCGGCATCGGGCAGGTTGATGGAGCCGACGAGGTGAGCGCCGTGGGGGCGGGGGACGGCGATCATGAGTCTCTCTTCTCTCGGGGGACACGGTGCGCGACGCATCAGTCTGGCACCGTCCGCCGGTCTCCCCGACGCTCCGCCGCCGCCCCACGACCCCGCGCGCACCGCATCGTGCGAATCCGGGCGCCCAGCGCCCGCCCCCTCGTGACAGCACCAACGGATCTCGGGCCGACACGCCGGGCGGAACCGGCGCATCGCCCGCCTCACCGGCGTGTCGCGGCCAACTCCGTTGTCAGTGTCAGGTGAGGCGGGCCTGGCGGATGAACGCCTTGCCGTAGTCGTTGCCGTGCGGCAGGCGCAGCGTGGTGTGGACGTGGAAGCGCTGCGGCACCCGGTTCGACAGCCACACCCCCGCGTGGTGGTCGAGCTCGCCCAGGAAGGACGGCCCGTGGATGCGCAGGTAGAACGGCTGCGATCCGTCGGTCGCGCCGTACCAGGCGAGGTGGGTGTCCGCGAGGTGGCGCTCGACGTCCGCGAGCGCGAGCGCCCGCTGATCGTCGGGAAGCAACAGGAGGAAGTCCCCGACGATCCCGCGCAGCAGCGCGCGCTGCGCCGTCGACAGACGGTCCGCACGGAGCCCCTCGTACGGGACGATGCGGTTGTCGCGGAACGCGCCGGCGACGTGGCGCTCGTCGGCGGGGTGGAGACGCCCCTCGGGCATCGCGGGGTCGAGCACCGAGGCGTACACGACCGCCTCGGACCGCTGCGCGTCGGTGAGCGACGAGGCCAGCGACACCGCGAGCGCCTCACGGTCCGCGAACAGCGGCGGCCGGGCCCCGTCGGACAGCGCCGGCTCGGCACCGATGAACACCGGGGCGATCACCTCCCGCCCGCCCACGAACACCACGTTGAGCGCGAGGTGGTGGCCGAACAGCTGCCAGCCCCACGCATCGTCCACCGACGGCGTGCCGTACAGCGCGATCCAGTAGGAGCGATCGTTCATGAGGGTCGGCAGCCCGGTGAGCTCGCCGAGGTAGCCGTTGAGCCCCATGGCCTCCCGCGCCCGCGCGTAGCCGGGCGCGCTCAGCGAGGCCTCGACGAGCGCGAGGGCGGCGCGCACCGCGGGCTCGGGCAGCTCCTCGAGCCGCAGCCCGACGCGGTGGATGACGAACTCCGGGTTGGACCACGCGCGCCACTGCGGCGCGTCGAGCGGGTACGAGACCGCGGCGCGCGCCTCGTCCCCGAGCACGGCGAGCAGCGACTCCGCCGCGGCGACCGGGGCCGCCGGGTTGGGCCGCGCGTCGCCGAGCGCCCAGACGTCGTCGCGGACCTCGCCGCCGGTGGTGATGCCGGCGAAGGGCTCCTCGTAGAGCGCCTGCCAGTCGCCCAGCAGGGCCTGGACGAAGTCGGGCTCGCGCTTGCGGCGCGAGAACTCCTCGTACCCGAGCCCGCGCCACGGCGCGAGGGTCGACGACTCGAGCTCGTAGAGGAAGTCGCGGTAGGTGCGCGCGGTGAGCGTCACGGCCTCCTCGCGCGCGGTGACCCGCGCCGAGGAGAACGAGCCGTCGAGGTCGCGGTCCTGCTCGGTGGTCATGCGTGCCCCTCGGACGCTGCGCCGGAGGGCCGAGGCGCACCGGCGCCGTGCCCGCGGGGGCGCAGCTGCGCCCGTGAACCGCCCGCGTAGATCGCCTCGACGATGTCGTCGGGCGAGCACGGGCCCGCGAGCTCACGCGCGATCCGTCCCTCCTCGAAGACGAGCACGCGATCGCACAGGAGCGCCAGCTCGTTCTCATCCGAGCCAGCGACGAGGACGTGCAGCCCGGTCTCCGCCATCGCGTGGATCGCCTCGACGATCGTGTGGCGCGCTCCCACATCGACGGCCTGCGTGGGCTCGTGAAGCAGCAGGAAGGTCGGGTCGGTGGCGAGCCACTTCGCGATGAACACCTTCTGCTGGTTGCCGCCCGAGTACGTGTTCACGAGGGCGTGCGGCTTGCGCGGCACCACGCCGAGCTTGTCGAACCACTCCCCCACCAGCGCGAGCTCGTTGGCGCGCGACACGGGGGCGAGCGGTGAGCCGGCGCGGGCGGTCTGCGCGAACGCGATGTTCTCGGCCACCGACTCGTGCATCGCGAGGCCCGAGTGCTCACGCCCCTCGGGCACGAGCGCGATGCCGGCGTCGATCGCGGCGACGGAGTCGAGCCCCGCAAGCGCGAGCCGACCGCTCGGCAGGACCACCGCGCCCGCCTCCGCACGGCTCGCGCCGGCAAGGAGGTAGGGAAGGTCGTCGTAGCCGGAGCCGCCGAGCCCGGTGAGGCCCACGATCTCCCCGCGTCGGACGGTGAACGAGACGTCACGGACGGCGAGACCCGTGACGCCGTCGACCGCGATGCTCGGCGTGTCCGGACCCAGCTCGAGGTGCTCCCGGGCGTCGAGGTCGCCCAGGTTGCGTCCCAGGATCAGCGAGGTGAGCTCCGCCTCGGTCATGTCGCCGACCTCGCGGCCGGACACGACGGAGCGGCCGTCGCGCAGGATGGTCACGCGGTCGGCCGCGCCGACCACCTCCTCGAGACGGTGCGTGATCATCAGCACCGAGGTGCCGGTCGCGACGATCTCGTCGAGGATCGCGAAGAAGTGCTCGAGCGACCGGCGGCTCAGCGCGCGGGTCGACTCGTCGAAGACGATGAGCCCCGTGCCTGGGGTCGCATCCTGGAGGGCGCGCGCGATGGCGACCGTCGCGCGGTCCTCCTCGAGCAGCGAGCCCACGGGCGCGTGGAGGGGTACGCGGCGACCGATGCGGGCGAACACCGCCTCCGCCTCCTGGCGTTCGCGCTCCCAATCGATACGGCGCGTGAAACGGGAACCACGCAGACGACCGACGCGCATGTTCTCCAACACCGAGAACTCGTCGACCAGGCCCAGGCTCTGGTGCACCACCGCCATGCCGTGGGCGCGCGACTCCTGCGGCAGCACCGGAAGGTCGAGCGCGCGTCCGTCGATCTCCACCGACGCGCCCGGGTCGGGGGTGTAGATCCCCGTGAGGATCTTCGCGACGGTCGACTTGCCGGAGCCGTTCTGCCCGACGAGCGCGTGGAGCTCGCCCGGTGCGACCTCGAGGCGCACATCGGTGAGGACGCGGTTGTCCCCGAAGGTCTTGTTCAGCGACGCCACGCGCAGGCGCGGCGCCGGAGGCGCGGGCGTGACCGCCCGCGCCTCCTGGTGTTGTGCCACGGTCACGCCGCTCCCCACAGGGCCTTGAAGTCGTCCTTGAAGGTGGTGGGTCCGTACCACGAGCCGCTGGTCTCGCCCTCCTCGGAGAGGTCGACGTCGGCCATGCTGTCCGCGGTGAACAGTCGCACCGGGATGGTGTACTCCGGGAGCTCCAGACCGAGAGCGAGACGCATGGACGCGTCCGCGTAGACCCAGCCGTGGAACGCGGAGGCCTGGCCGGCCGCGACCTGGAGGCTGCCGCCCTGCAGCGCCTGGAGCGCGCCGAGCTGGGCCGAGCCCGTCATCAGGGTCACGTCCGTGGTCTTGCCCGCCGTGGTGATGCCCTGCTGCGTGGGCTGGAGGAACTGAGCGAACTGCGCGACCACGTAGTCGACATCCGGGTCCTTGAGCAGCGCCGCGGAGGTGGACGACGGGACCAGGTCGAAGCTGGCCGACGTGACCTCGTTGATGGTCGTGGTGCAGCCGGGGCACGTACCCTCGAGCGCGCCGATCGCCGCCTTCATGTAGAGGCCGGGCGTCATACCGTCCGCGGTCTGGTTGATGAGGATGTCCGCGTCGCCGCCGGAGTCCTCACCCGCCCACTGCAGGAGCATGGTCGACATCTGCTCGCCGGCGCCCTCGACGTACGCGAGCGTCTCGTCCGCGGGCGCCTCGGGGTAGGGCTTCTGGTTGCCCACGATGACCGGGATGCCCGCGGCCCTCGCGTCGTCATAGGCCTGGGAGACCATGGCGTACGAGATCGCGTCGCCGATGATCGCCATCGCGTCGGCGTTGACGGCCTGCGTGATGCACTTGCCGATCTCGGTCGGGTTGCCCTGACCGTTGCACGTCTGGACGTTGATCCCCACGGACTCGAGCGCCTCGGTGACCTGAGGGCCGGTGATCGCGAACTGCGGCGACTGCTGCGTGATCGGGATGTAGTAGACGGTCTTGCCCTCGAGCGAGCTCGCGTCGATCGGCTCCTCAGGAAGCGGGTAGGCATCCATCGGGGCCATGTACTCGGCGAGCGCCGAGGTGGGCGCGGCCGGCTCCGACGTCGCCGTCGTGGGCTCCGCTGCGGAGGAGCCGGAGGTCTCCGCGCCGGGGTCGGTGTCGGACGCGCACGCTGCGAGCGAGAGGGTGGCGATCGCGAGCGCGCTCGCCACACCCATGCCGCGCAGGCGGCGGGCGGAGGTGAGAACCGGGGACTTCATCGGTGGTACTCCTTCTTGACTACGTTGACAATCAGGACTGCGGTGGTGCGTCGTGGATGATGGTGGACGGTGACGCGGTGGTCGCGCCCTCAGCGGGCCCTGCGGGACAGGACCGTCGAGATGGTGACGGCGATCACCAGGACGCCTCCGTAGAAGACGGAGGACACCCACGAGGTGCCGCCGAGCAGCTGGAGCCCGAGCACACCCGTCGCGAGGAAGTACACCGCGATGAGCGTGCCGAGCGGGTTGAAGCGACCGGGCTGCAGGATCGCGGTGCCGAGGAACGTGGCAGCGAACATGGGCAGCAGGTAGCTGTGGGAGACCGAGGGGTCGTAGCCGCCCGACGCCGCGGCCGTGAGCACGCCGCCCACGCCCGCGATCGCACCGCCCGCGACGAACGCGAGGAAGCGGATCCGGGTGACGGGCACACCGGCGAGGCGGCTGACCTCGCGGTTGGCGCCGACGAAGCGCATGTTGCGACCGAGCGGCGTGAACGCGAGCAGGTACGCGAACGCGAGCATCAGGATGAGGCCCAGGTAGAAGCTCACGGGCAGGCCCAGGATCTTGTAGAGCGCGATCTGCGAGAACTCTCGGGGCAGACCGGCGACGGGCACCAGGTTGCTCGACCACAGCGCGATGCCGGTGATGAAGGTGCCCATGCCGAGCGTGACGACGATGGTGTTGACCCCCACCTTCACCACGAGCCACGCGTTCAGCACCCCCACCGCGGTGGCGGCGACGACGGCGGCGACGGCCGCGAGCCACACGTTCCACCCGTGGTTGACGGTGAGCACCGGCACCAGGATCGCCGCGAGCCCAAAGTTCGAGGCGAGGGACATGTCGACGAACTCGCCGACGATGATGGTGCACAGGAGCGCCGCCGCGAGGAAGACGAGCGCCTGCTGGCTGCCGAGGATCGTCGCGAACGTGCCGGCGTTGAGGAAGGTGTCCGGCAGGAGCGCGCCGTACAGCGCGATCATGAGCGCCCACACGATGATCACCGCGTAGCGCGCGACCCCGCTGCCGCCGGTGAGCCACGACGGAAGCGCGCGTTTGGTGGTGTTCTCCGCGTGGGTCGCGGCGGCCGCGGCGACGTCCGCGCCGCGGGGCGTCTCGGTGGTCGAGGTGTCGGTCATGCTGGGAAAGCTCCGTTCGTCGCGTCGTTGCGAACTGTGCGCACCGCGATGTGCGCCTGGCCTGCCGGAGGGTTCCGGAGGAGTGACCCCCGAAACCCCACACGGCCTCGTGTGCGAAATCGTATAGGGAATGGAGAGGGATGACTAGAGCCGATCAAGGGACCAAGGTCCCGATTCGGCAAAGACCCGGTCGCCGCCCTGACAGTGCGCACGGATTCGGTCACGACACGCCGGACGCAGCCGGCGCATCGTCCCAGATCCACGGCGTGTTGCTGCGAGATCCGTGCGCACTGTCGGGGCGGGCGGGACATCAGACCGGCAGGTTGAACATCTTCTTGGCGTTGCCGAAGAGGATCGCCTCGCGGTCCGCGTCGGAGATGTCGAGCTCGTCCTTCACGAACGAGACCCCCTGGCTCATCCAGGAGTAGAACACCGGGAAGCTCGACCCGAACATGTAGTGGTCCGCGCCGTTGATCCGCAGCGCGGCCTCGACCTGCTCCTTGCCCCACGAGTGCGGGTGGGTCATGTCGAAGAAGATGTTGTTCTCGAGGTACCTCTTGATCGCCTCGCCGCCCGTGGGGTCGAGCCGCTGCATCGCCTCGGCCTTCGGGGGACGATGCGGCGTCAGCAGGGCAGTGTTGGCGAACCAGTTGCCACCGAACATCGTGTGCGTGAACTTGAGGTTCGGGAACCTGTCGAACATCCCCGAGAACAGCTCGCGGCCCACGGCCGTGGCCTGGTCCTGGATGCGGCCGAACTCACGGCGGAAGTTCGTGTAGTCGATGATCGAGCGCCACTCCACCGGCAGCGGGGTGTGGTGGACGATGACCGGCACGTCGAGGTCGTCGATGACGGAGAGGTACTCCTCGAAGGCCTCGTCGTCCAGGTAGAGCTGCCCGTAGTGGCACGCGAGCTGGACCGCGACGGCGCCGTTGTCGAGGCAGCGCTTGAGCTCGTCGATGTTGGCCTGACCGCCCCACGGCGGCACGCACGCGGTCGAGAACAGCCGGCCGCCCGATTTCGCGACGATCTCGTGGGCGTTGTCGTTGACCGCCTTGCAGGTGTCGAGCCGGAGCCACTCCTGCCACACGGGCACGCGCATGATGCCGTAGTCGACGCCGGCCTCGTCCATGGCGCGGAGCTTGGCGTCGACGGAGTAGTCGCCCTCGACGTAGTTGAGGTTCTGGTAGCCCTTGGGCTTCTCGAGGATGAGCTGCTTGCGGCCGTCCTCCATCTCCTTGACGGTCGCGATCTCCCCGAAGCCGCGCGGGGCGGTCGAGAGGAAGCCGTCGAGCATCGTCGGGTTGTCGAAGAGGTCCTCGGGCAGGTGGTGGATGTTGATATCGATGACAGGCATGTCGAGCCTTCTCTGTGCGGGGGATGGGGGGACGATGCGGTGCTTGCGCTCCCGCGCTCCTCACCCGGGCGGCGCGAGGTTCCGGCCGGGGTGCACCCGGCGCGCGGCCGCTGAGACGACTGATGCCACGGTGCCCTCCATCGGGCCCGAGGCGGAGACCGCGCCGATGCGGCCCCCTCCCCCGGGGTGCGGCCATGGTAGCCACAGTAGTTAAGCAAGGTAAAGCACTTTGATGAAGAGACCTTCATCATCCGGCGGAGGCCCTGCTAGCGTGCGCGGGAGAGTTCGAGGAGGAACCCATGGAGCAGGACGCGGATCTCGCGCGGCTCGCGGAGGCGACCGCCTTCGCCGAGACGATGGCCTCGCTGTGGGCGCTCAGCACCTACATCTCGCGCACCACGTCCGCGCTGCCCACGCTCCCGCCGGCGCAGGCGAGCGCGCTCCGCCGCATCGTCGCCGCCGGGTCCGCGGGCGTCACCCCCAGCGACCTCGCGGCCGCGATGGGGGTCTCGCGCGCCATGGTGAGCGACCACATCCGCAAGCTGCAGGCCCACGGCCTCGTGGCGCGCCGGCGCGCGGACGGCGACGGCCGGTCCGCGATCGTCTCGGTCACCGCCCACGGCCTCGAGGTCCACCGATCGTTCCACTCCGGCCTCGCCCTGGCCGTCGCCGAGGCGTTCTCGACCCTGCCGCACGAGGACCTCGAGCGCATCACGCGCGCCGAGGAGTCCTTCACGCGGCTCAAGGAGCACCTCACCGCGATCGCCGACCGGGTCGGCGCCGCAGGCGAGGCGGCCGAGGGCCCGAGCGCGGCCCCGGCGAGCTAGCCGGCCCGGCAGGGCGGCTGGGCGGCGAGCCAGCCGACCCGGACAAGCCGGCCGGCGAGCCAGCCGGCCCAGCGAGCCAGCCCGCCCGAGAACCGGGACCTCCACCCCATCACACTTGAAATCGTATGTGATATCGCCTACGGTGACTCCTACGTTCACGGTCGAGCGAAGCCTCGCCACCACGGTCCCCTCCCGCGCCCCGCGCCGGCGACCACGGCGGCGCGCGGCGCGCGGCCACGTCAGGAGGCCCGATGCAGACACCCGCGCCCGCGATGCTCGCCCGCGACATCGAGTACTCGCACCAGGGGACCCGCATGCTCGGGCGCCTGGTGGTGCCCGAGGCGCCCGCCGCGGACGGCCCGCTACCGTGCATCGTCCTCTTCCACGACGCCTTCGGGCTGACGGCGGACACGCTCGCGATCGCGGATCGGCTGGCCGGGCTCGGCGTCGCAGTGCTCGCCGCGGACGTGTGGGGCGATCGCCTCACGCCCGCGAGCGAGGAGGAGATCGGCCCGCTCATCGGCGGCATGGTCGCCGATCGGTCGCGATGGCACGGCCGCGTCACCGCCGCCCACGCCGCCGCGATCGCGCAGCCCGAGGTCGACCCGACGCGGGTGATCGCGATGGGGTACTGCTTCGGCGGCTCGAGCGCGCTCGAGCACCTGCGCACCGGTGGCGGCGTGAGGGCCGCGATCGCGATCCACCCGGGCCTCGACCTCCTGGTCCCCGGCTGGCAGTCGGCGCACTTCGGCAGCCGCGTGCTCCTGTGCATCGGCGCGGAGGACCCGATGGCCGACGCGGAGATGCGCGCGCGCCTCGAGGAGCAGATGACGGACGCCGGGATCGACTGGGAGCTCGACCTCTACAGCGGCACGCGGCACGCCTTCACCAGTCCCCAGGCTGCGCACTCCCCCATGCCCCATGTGGTCGCGTACCACCCGCGCAACGCCGCACGCGCCTGGGCGGCGACCACCCGATTCCTCACCGAGCTCATCGACGAGCTCCAGCCCATCACGGCCTGAGCGCCGTCCCCGCACCCCGGAACAGAAGAGGACACCATGGACATCGCCATCATCGGAGCTGGCCCCGCAGGTCTCGCCATGGCCCTGCGCCTGCACCAGCAGGGCTTCCGCCCGACCATCTACGAGACGGTGCAGGAGCTCAAGCCGCTCGGCGTGGGCATCGACGTCAAGGTGTACGGCACCAAGGAGCTCATCGAGCTGGGCGTGTACGACCGCTTCAAGGAGATGTCGGTCGATGCCGTCGACTCGATCTTCTTCAACAACCACGGCCAGGAGATCTACGCCGAGAAGTGCGGCGTGCACATGGGCTACGTCCACGAGCAGCGGTTCGTGCACCGCGGCTACCTGCAGATGATGCTGTTCGACGTGCTGTTCGAGCGCATGGGCGCCGCGACGGTGGTCCAGGGCGCACGACTGCTCGAGTACCGCAACATCGAGGGCGGGGTCGAGTTCGACCTCCAGCACGCCGACGGCACGGTCGAGACCAAGCGTGCCGACCTCCTCATCGCCGCCGACGGCATCAAGTCGGTCGCGCGCAAGCAGATGTTCCCGCACCAGGCCGAGCCGCACTACTCCGGGATCACCATGTACCGCGGCACCACGCTCATGGAGCCGTTCCGCGACGGTCACACCATCCTCCACATCGGCGCCCCGCAGATCGCGTCCATGATCGTCTACCCGATCGCCGAGAACTTCGAGGGCACCGGCAAGGTGCTGGTCAACTGGGTGGTCGAGCGGGAGCGCGACGAGACGGTCGAGGACTGGAACCAGGTCGGCTCGGTCGACGAGATCCTGCCCCTCTTCGATACGGTCAAGATCCCGTTCCTCGACGTCCAGCAGATGCTCCGCGACAACCGCGAGGTCTACCTGTTCCCGCTGATCCGCCACGACCCGCTCGACACCTGGCACGATGGCCGCGTGGTGCTCATCGGCGACGCCGCGCACGCGATGTACCCGCGCGGTGGCAACGGCGCGTGCCAGGCCATCGTGGACGGTGGCGCGCTCGCGTCCCGGCTCGCGACCATGTCCGTCGAGGATGCGCTCGTGGACTTCGAGGCCGCCCGCCTGCCCCAGGTCAACGGCATGGTGATGGCGCACCGCGGCGAGGGCTACGAGGTCATCCGCCGCATGGTCGCCGAGCGCACCGGCTGCGAGTCCTTCGAGGACATCGAGGACGTGCTGCCGCTCGAGGAGGCCGACGCGATCTTCTCGAAGTACCACGCGATGGTCGGCCAGCCCCGTCCCGGCTTCGAGGCGGGCGAGACCACAGGCTTCCGCACGTGGCTCGTGGACGATGCGCCGGTGGGGGACGGCGCCGTCGAGGGGGTCACCGCCTGATGGACCTCGGCATCTCCGGCCGCACCGCGCTGGTCGCCGCCTCCTCGCAGGGGCTCGGCCTCGCGTGCGCGACCTCGCTCGCGCGCGAGGGGGTGCACGTGACGCTCAACGGACGGGACGATGCGCGGCTCGCCGCCGCCGCATCGTCCCTCCGGGCGGCGGTGCCGGGGGCGAGCGTGGACCGGGTGGCCGCCGACCTCACCACCGCGGAGGGCATCGCGGCCATCGTGGCCGCCGTGCCCGACGCGGACATCCTGGTGACCAACAACGCGGGGCCCCGCCCGGGGCCGTACGACGAATGGGACGCCGCGGCGCTCCACGGCGCGCTCGCGCAGAACTCGGTCCCGGCGGTCGAGCTGATGCGCGCCTACCTGCCGGGCATGCGCGCGCGACGCTTCGGGCGCATCGTCCACATCACGTCCGCGATGGTCAAGAGCCCGGCCGCGGACATGGGGCTGTCCGCGTCGGCCCGCGCGGCGCTCACCGCGGTATCGAAGTCGATCTCCAAGGAGGTCGCGCCCGACAACGTCACGGTGAACCACCTGCTCCCCGAGCGCATCGACACCCCGCGCCAGGAGTTCATGGCACGGCGGCGCATGGAGCGCGACGGCATCACGCGCGAGCAGGCGTACGCCGCGATCGCCTCGACGGTCACCGCCCGCCGCCTGGGCCGCCCCGAGGAGCTCGGGGACGCGTGCGCGTTCCTCTGCTCCGTGCAGGCGGGTTACATCACCGGGCAGAACCTGCAGCTCGACGGCGGCACCTACGAAGGATTGATATGACGGATGCAACCCCCGCCTCGCCGGAGATCCGGGCGGAGCTGCTCGCCCTCGAGGAGCGCCGCCGCCGGGCCCTCATCGACGTCGACCTGGACACGCTCGGCGACCTCTACGACGACGCCCTCGTGCACATCCACGCGCCCGGGCTGGTGCACTCCAAAGAGATGCTGCTCGAGCACACCGCGACGCGCCGGCCGTACCTCGACATGTGGCGGGGCGACCTCGAGATCCGCGTGCTCGGCGACGTCGCGATCATGACGGGGCTGCTCACCAACCGACTGCGCAACCCCGATGGCACCTCCCGCGAGATGACGGGCCAGGTCACCCAGGTGATCCGCCGCTGCGACGACGGCGCGTGGCGCTACCTCAGCTTCCAGATGACGCCCCTGACCGAGCAGGTCTGGGGCACCCTCCCCTCCGAGACGAAGGACTGACCCATGAAGCTTGCCCGCTACCGCATCGGCGACGGCGCCGTCCGCCTGGGTCGCGTGGATGATGCGACGGTCACCGAGATCTCCGGCGTCGCTGGCATCGGCGCCTCCCTGCGCGAGATCCTGCCCCGGCTGAGCGAGCTGCGCGAGGCGATCGAGGCGGCCGCCGGCGACACCCACCCGCTGGCGGAGGTGACCCTGCTGGCCCCGATCGACGAGCCGCAGAAGTACCTCGGCATCGGCATGAACTACAAGGAGCACGCCGAGGAGGCGCGGCAGGCCGGGATCCCGATCCCCACCAGCCAGCTGTGGTTCAACAAGCAGACCTCGTGCCTCACGGGTCCGTACTCGCCCATCGAGAAGCCCATCGTGTCCGACGCGCTCGACTACGAGGTCGAGCTCGCCGTCGTTATCGGCAAGCGGTGCCGCCACGTGGGCGCGGCGGACGCGCGCTCGGTGATCGCGGGCTACATGGTCGCGAACGACGTCTCGGTGCGCGACTGGCTGCAGAAGCGCTCCCCCACGTTCACGCTCGGCAAGTCCTTCGACACGCACGGCCCGATCGGCCCGTGGCTCACCACGGACGACGAGGTCGCGAACCCCCTCGACCTGCGCATGACGCTCACGGTCAACGGGGAGACGCGCCAGGACTGGCGGACCGACGACATGATCTACGACATCTACGAGCAGATCGCCTACCTGTCGCAGGTGATGACGCTCATGCCGGGCGACATCCTCGCGACCGGCACGCCGGCGGGCATCGGCGCGCCGACCGGGAGCTGGCTGCGGGTCGGCGACGTGGTGCGGGCGGAGATCGACGGCCTGGGGTTCATCGAGAACACCGTGGTCGCCGAGCCGGCACTGTAGGAGGCTGACCTCATGCGCCGCCGCCAGAGCATCGACCTGCAGGGGTTCTCCCACGCGAACCCGATCCCGGCCGCGAGCCGCATCGGCCCGCACCTCTACTCCGGTGTGCTGACGGGCCGCGACCCCGGGACCCGGGAGATGCCGGTCTCGCTCGAGGCGCAGTGCGTCAACGTGTTCATGCAGGTGCGCTCCCTCATGGCGGCGGCGGGCGGCCAGCTCGACGACATCGTGAAGATGACGTTCTGGCTGGCCGACTACCGCGACCGCGACGCGCTCAACCGCGAGTGGGTCGCGATGTTCCCCGACCCCGACGACAGGCCGGCGCGGCAGTCGATGGCGGCGACGCTCGACGGCGGCTGCCTCATCCAATGCGACCTGGTCGCGATCCTCGAGGAGTGACGTCGGTGCACACCTCGGCACCGCCGATGGCGCGGGTGCTGCCCGTCCTGGCGACGCTCACCGCGCTCGCCCCGCTCTCGGTCGACATCTACACGCCGTCGCTGCCGGCGGTGCAGGAGGAGCTGGGCGGCTCGGACTCGCTCACCCAGGGCGGCGTCACGCTGTTCCTGCTGGGGGTCGGCCTGGGTCAGCTCGTCTGGGGGCCGCTCTCGGATCGCCTCGGCCGGCGTCCGGTGGTGCTGCTCGGCGTCGCCGGCTGGACCCTCGCGTCGGGCCTGGACGCGCTCGCCGCCGGGCCGGAGATGCTCGTCGCGGTGCGCGCCCTCGCCGGCCTGTGCGGCGCGGCGGGCATCGTGGTCGCCCGCAGCATCGTGCGCGACCTGTCCTCGGACACGCACGCCATGGCCTCTCGCATCGGCTTCCTCGCGATGGTGACGTCGATCGCGCCGGTGATCGCGCCGCTGCTCGGCGCCGCGATCGCGGGCGCGTGGGGCTGGCGCGCGGACTTCGTGGTGCTCGCCGCGCTCGGCGGCGTGCTGCTCCTGGTGTTCGCCCTGACCGTCCCCGAGACCCTGCCGCCCGCCCGGCGCTCCGCCGGCGGCGTCCGCGCCGTGACCGGGGGCCTCACGCGCGCGGCGCGCGACCGCGAGGTGGCGGGCGCCGCGCTCGCGCTCGGCGCGCACGCGTTCGGCTTCTACGCGTACATCGCCACCGCCTCGTTCATCGTGGAGCGCGAGCTCGGCCGCTCCGCCACGGCGTTCGCCGTGGTGTTCGGCACCAACGCCGTGGCCGTGCTGCTCGCGAACATGACGTTCCGGCGGCTGGTGCGCCGCCGTCACCCCGCGGGCCCGCTGGGCTGGGGACTCGCGATCAGCGCGGCGAGCGGCGTGCTGCTGTGGGCCGCCGCGTCGCTCGGCGCCCCCGAGGCGCTGTGGTGGCTCGCGTCCATGGCCTTCGCCGCCGGCACCGGCCTGGTGCTGCCCGGCGCGCACTCGTGGGGCCAGGCCACCGCGGTCGCCTCGGGCGCGGCCTCGGCGCTGACCGGGTCCGCGCAGTTCCTCGGCGGCGTGGCCGGCTCGCCCCTCACCGGGCTCGTCGGCCCCACGGCCGCGCACCTCGGGATCGTCATCGCCGTCGCCTCGGGCGTCGCCGTCGCCGTCTGGGCGGCGGCGCGCCCCGCATCGTCCCTCCAGCCCTCCGTGAAAGGACACCCATGACCCTCACCGTCGAGGAGACCCTGCTCTCCCGCGTCCCCGACGCGCTG
Source organism: Demequina iriomotensis (assembly GCF_000971395.1). Taxonomy (GTDB): domain Bacteria; phylum Actinomycetota; class Actinomycetes; order Actinomycetales; family Demequinaceae; genus Demequina; species Demequina iriomotensis. The sequence continues at coordinate 193,768 of NZ_BBME01000015.1, forward strand.
CTCATCGGGGGCCGGTGGCGCCCGGCATCCGGCGGGGAGACCCTGCTGGTCCGCGATCCGGCCACCGGTGCGGTGATCAAGGAGATCGCCTCGGCCTCCGTCGAGGACGGCCGCGCGGCGCTCGACGCGGCGTGCGAGGCGTTCCCCTCGTGGGCGGAGACGCCCGCGCGCGTCCGCGGCGAGGTGCTGCGGCGCGCGTTCGACCTGCTCATGGAGCGCAAGGAGGAGTTCGCGCTGCTCATGAGCCTCGAGATGGGCAAGACGCTCGCCGAGGCGCGCGGCGAGGTCGCGTACGGCGGCGAGTTCCTGCGCTGGTTCGCCGAGGAGGCGGTGCGGGTGTCCGGTCGGTACGCGCCCAGCCCCGAGGGTCACGGCAGGATGATCGTCACGCAGCACCCGGTGGGCCCGTGCTACCTCATCACCCCCTGGAACTTCCCGCTCGCGATGGCGACACGGAAGATCGCCCCGGCGCTCGCCGCGGGCTGCACCGTGGTGATCAAGCCCGCCGAGCTCACGCCCCTCACGACGCTGCTGTTCGCGCGCCTGCTCGAGGACGCCGGGCTGCCGCCGGGCGTGGTGAACGTGCTGACCACGGCGCGGTCCGGCGCCGTGTCCGAGCCGATCATCCGGGACCCGCGCCTGCGCAAGCTGTCCTTCACCGGCTCGACGCCGGTGGGCGTGCGACTGCTCGAGCAGGCGGCCGGCGGAGTGCTGCGCACGTCCATGGAGCTGGGCGGCAACGCCCCGTTCGTCGTGTTCGACGATGCGGACCTCTCCGCGGCGGTGGACGGTGCGATGGCGGCGAAGTTCCGCAACATCGGCCAGGCGTGCACGGCGGCCAATCGGTTCCTCGTGCACTCGTCAGTTGTGGAGGAGTTCACACGGCGGGTGACCGCACGGGTCGCCGAACTGCGCGTGGGCCGCGGCGCCGACGATGGGGTCGAGATCGGGCCGCTCATCGACGACCGCGCGGTCGCGAAGGCCCGCGAGCTGGTGGCGGACGCCGTCGCGCGCGGCGCCTCGCTGCGCACCGGAGGTCACGCCATCGACGGCCCCGGCACGTTCTTCGAGCCGACCGTGGTCGCCGACGTCGCGCCGGGCTCGGACATCCTGAGCGAGGAGATCTTCGGACCCGTGCTGGCCATCGTGCCGTTCTCCTCGGAGGACGAGGCGGTCGCGCTCGCCAACGCCACCGAGTACGGCCTGGTGTCCTACGTCTACACGGAGTCGCTCGCGCGCGGGCAGCGCATGATCGAGCGCCTCGCCACCGGGATGATGGGGCTCAACATGGGCGTGGTGTCCAACGCGGCCGCGCCGTTCGGCGGCTGGAAGATGTCCGGCCTGGGCCGCGAGGGCGGAGCCGAGGGCATCCACGAGTACCTGCAGACCAAGTACACGCTCACCCCGAACCCCTTCGCCTGACCCTCCCGCCTCCCCACCCTGACAATGGCAACGGACCTGGTCCCGACACGCGGACGGAACCCGCGCATCGTGCCCTCCGGCGCGGCGTGTCGCCGCGAGATCCGTTGCCAGTGTCCGGAGGTGGTGGGGGTGCTACGCGGGCGCGACCTCGGTCATGCCCTCCGGCGGGAGGACGTCGATCGAGGTGGGCGCCGGGCGCGTGAGCGGGAGGGGCTTGCCCCACACCGGCTCGCCCGCGGCGTCGAACGGGAGCACCTGGGCGCAGGCCTGGCGGTTGGGCTCGTACAGCGGGTCACCCTCCAGCTCGACGTACGTGCGCGCGTGGAAGACCAGCACCGTCTCGCCGTGCTCGTCCTCCGTGAACGAGTTATGGCCGGGGCCGTAGATGCCGTTCTCGGGGGCGCTGGTGAACACGGGCGTCGGGCTCTTGGTCCAGCTCGCCGGGTCGAGAAGGTCCGCGTCAGCATCGGCGGTGAGTAGGCCCATCGCGTACTCCGGCCCCGTGCCGGAGGCCGAGTAGCTGAGGTACAGCCTGCCGTTCCTCTGCAGCACCGACGGGCCCTCGTTGACCCAGAAGCGGACGGTCTCCCAGTCGAGCTCCGGCCGCGTGAGCATCACCGCCGGCGTCGCGAGCGTCCACGGGTTCTCCATGCGCGCGATGTAGAGGTTCGAGTTGCCGCGGATCTCGAAGTCCTGCTGCGCCCACACGAGGTACTGGACCCCGTCCTTGACGAGGCTCGTGGCGTCGAGCGCGAAGGACTCCCAGCCCGTGTCGACCTGGCCGCGCTCCACCCACTCGCCCGTCATCGGGTCCTCGTCCGTGCACTCGAGCACGAACACGCGGTGACAGAACGTCTCGGCGGTGTCCGGCATGTCCGCGCGCGGGTGGTCGATGCCGGCGGCGGCGTAGTAGATGTACCAGGCGCCGTTCACGCGGTGGAGCTCGGGCGCCCAGATGAGGTTCGCCTGCGGACCCTCGAAGTGCTTGGTCCAGATGGTGACCTCGGGCGCGGTCTGCAGGTCCTCGAGCCGCTCCGCGCGGCGCAGGACGATGCGGTCGTACAACGGGTACGAGCCCGTGAAGTAGTACTGGCCCTCGTGGCGCAGGACGCACGGGTCGGCGCGCTGCAGCACGATCGGGTTGGGGATGGGGTCCTCGGACACGGACGGCCTCCTCGTCGTTGAGTCATGGTCAGTTTGCAACGTTGTAAAGAATGATACGACACTCCGGGCGACACGGGGCACGCCATGCGGCCCATCGCGCGCGCGGAGGCCGTCGCTGGCCCTACTCTGTGCCCGAGAGAAGGTGACGATGGACGGCGCATCCCACGAGGCGATCCCGCGGCTCCGCGACCAGACCAGGGACATCGTTCACGCCCTGGCGAACGGGGCGTCCCTGCGCGGCATCGTGCTGGTCGCCGCCGGCGGCGCGGTCCTCATGCTGCCCGGCGCCACCACGTGGCTGGTCCAGGCGATGGCCGTCGCGGGGCTGGGCGCGACGGCGCTCATGGACCTCTTCTACGCGGCCACCGGCCGGCGCTGGCTCGGCCGTCGGGTGAACCGCGTGCTCGCCGGGTTCCGCGGGCTCCTCACGCTCGCGTTCACGGCCCTGCTCGCGGTGTTCGCCTGGTGGGACCCGACCGGCGAGGCGCTCAGCCTCAGCGTGCTCGTCCTGGTCCTGGGCCTCTATGTCGCCGTGCGCGGGCTCATCGTGGTGGTGAGCGCCGCCGTGCGGCGCGGCCGGCCCGACCGCGTCACGCGGCTCGCGGGCGGAGGCGTGGCGCTCACGCTCGGCGTCCTCGCCTCGCAGTTCCCCCAGCAGGTGGCCAGCACCGCGATCGTCTCCTCGGCCGCCGTCGCGATCATCGTGGGCTTCGTGCTCATCGCCTGGGGCCTCAGGCGGGCCGAGTCCGGCAGCACGCTCGACCCCGCCCGCGCCTCGATCGGCGAGGTGCTGTGGGACTGGGTGCACCTGTCCGACGTGGGGGACGATGCGCGGGCCGTGCAGATCGAGGCGCTCTACTTCGAGAACCCCGGGCGGCTCTCGAAGATCGGCACCTGGTGGGTGATGCTCGTGCTGTCCGTCGCGATCGCGACGTACGCGATCCTCGCCGACTCGACCGCCGTGGTGATCGGCGCGATGCTGGTCGCCCCCCTGATGACGCCGATCGTGGCGCTCGCGGGCGCCGTGGTGAACGGCTGGACTCGTCGCGCCTTCCACTCGGCCGTCCTGGTCGGCAGCGGCATGACCGTCGCCGTGGTCCTCTCCTACGGACTGGCGGCGTGGTCCCCCGTGGCGATCACCTTCGCCACCAACTCGCAGATCACCTCGCGCGTGGCGCCGACGGTGGTGGACATGCTCGTCGCGATCGCGGCGGGCGCGGCGGGCGCCTTCGCGACGGTCAACACCCGGGTGTCCTCGTCGATCGCCGGCGTCGCGATCGCCGTTGCGCTCGTGCCGCCGCTCGCCGTGGTCGGGGTCAGCCTCAGCGCGGGACGCGTCGGCGACGCCGGCGGTGCGCTGCTGCTGTTCCTCACCAACTTCGTCGCGATCGTGCTCTCCGCCTGCGCGGTGTTCATCGGCACAGGGTTCGCGCGCGCCTCGGTGCTTCGTGCGGACCCGAAGCGCGTCCTCCTCACGCTCGCGCCGTTCGTCATCCTCGCGGGGCTGCTGCTTTTGCCGCTCATGCTCCGCACCGACGGCCAGCTCTCGACCTCGAGCGAGGAGCGGCTGGCGGAGAAGGCCGTGGAGGACTGGCTGGGCGAGGACACGGAGTTCGTCATCCAGAGCGTGAGCGTCACCAGCGACCAGATCCGCGTGGTCATCGAGGGCCCCGGCGAGCCGCCGCCCGCCGCGGATCTGCAGGCGGGCCTCACGGACCGGTCCGGCGACGCCCCTGCGCTCAGCCTCGTGGTGATCCCCGTGACGCTCACCGAGCTCCCCGCGGTGTCCGGGAGCTGATCCGCCGCCACCGCCCGCCTTCTCGCGTACCGTCATGAGGCATGCGGATCGTGGTCTCGGGCACGCACGCGAGCGGCAAGAGCACGCTCATCGCCGACTTCGCGCGCCTCCACCCCGGCTACGAGGTCCTCCCCGATCCGTACGAGGAGATGGCGTTCGACGCCTTCGACGAGCTCGATGCAGGCCTCTTCGCCACGCAGCTCGAGATCGCCGCCGCGCGGCTCGAGGAGCAGCCCGCGGGCGCCGACGTGATCGCGGAGCGGGGGCCCATGGACTTCGCCGCCTACCTCGAGGCGCTCGTCGGCCTCGGGCGCCGGGGGCGGTCGTCGACGATGCTCCGCACCGGGCTCGCACGATCCGACGCGATCCTCGCGCACGTCGACCTCTGGGTAGTGCTGCCGTTGTCCGCGGCCGATCGGATCCATGTGTCCGAGGACGAGGACCCCGAGCTGCGGGAGGCGATGAACGATGCGCTGCTCGAGCAGGCGGACGCGGCCTCCCTCACGGGTGCCGCGGTCCTCGAGCTCACGGGCAGCCCCGAGGAGCGCCTCGCTCGGCTCCGCCAGGCGACGGCGCCGTGACGCCCGGCATCATGCCTGAAAAAGCGAAAGGCCCCCGACATTGTCGGGGGCCTTTCTGAAAGAA
>NZ_BBME01000014.1 GCF_000971395.1 Demequina iriomotensis
GTGGCGAGGGGGTGGGTGGCGAGGCTGTGCGCCGCCGGGCGCGCGAGAGCCCCCCGGCGCCGGGCACCGGGGGGCTCTCGACCAGCGTCAGTCGCGCGTGAGCTTGCGGTACGTCACGCGGTGCGGGCGGGCCGCGTCGGCGCCCAGACGCTCGACCTTGTTGGCCTCATAGGACTCGAAGTTGCCTTCGAACCAGAACCACTTCGAGGGGTCCTCCTCGGTGCCCTCGTACGCGAGGATGTGCGTCGCGACGCGGTCGAGGAACCAGCGGTCGTGCGAGACGACCACGGCGCAGCCCGGGAACTCGAGCAGCGCGTTCTCGAGCGAGCCGAGGGTCTCGACGTCGAGGTCGTTGGTCGGCTCGTCGAGGAGCAGCACGTTGCCGCCCTCCTTGAGCGTGAGCGCGAGGTTGAGGCGGTTGCGCTCGCCGCCGGACAGCACGCCGGCCGGCTTCTGCTGGTCCGGGCCCTTGAAGCCGAACGCGCTCACGTACGCGCGCGACGGCATCTCGACCTTGCCCACGTTGATGTAGTCGAGGCCGTCGGACACGACCTCCCACAGCGACTTGTTCGGGTCGATGCCGCCGCGGCTCTGGTCGACGTAGGAGACCTGCACGGTCTCGCCGACCTTGAGCTCGCCGTCGTCGAGCGGCTCGAGGCCCACGATGGTCTTGAAGAGCGTCGTCTTGCCGACGCCGTTGGGGCCGATGACGCCGACGATGCCGTTGCGCGGCAGCGAGAACGACAGCCCGTCGATGAGCGTGCGGTCCCCGAAGCCCTTCTTGAGGTTCTTCGCCTCGATCACCACGGAGCCCAGGCGCGGGCCCGGCGGGATCTGGATCTCCTCGAAGTCGAGCTTCCTGGTGCGCTCCGCCTCGGCGGCCATCTCCTCGTAGCGGGCGAGGCGTGCCTTCGACTTGGTCTGGCGGCCCTTCGCGTTCGAGCGGACCCACTCGAGCTCCTCCTTGAGGCGCTTCGCGAGCTTGGCGTCCTTCTTGCCCTGGACCTGGAGGCGCTCCTGCTTCTTCTCGAGGTACGTCGAGTAGTTGCCCTCGTACGGGTAGAGGCGACCGCGGTCGACCTCGCAGATCCACTCCGCGACGTGGTCGAGGAAGTAGCGGTCGTGGGTCACCGCCAGCACCGCGCCGGGGTACTTGGCGAGGTGCTGCTCGAGCCACAGCACGGACTCGGCGTCGAGGTGGTTGGTGGGCTCGTCGAGGAGCAGCAGGTCGGGCTTCTCGAGCAGCAGGCGGCACAGCGCGACGCGGCGACGCTCACCACCGGAGAGGACCGTGACGTCGGCGTCCGGCGCGGGGCACCGCAGCGCGTCCATCGCCTGCTCGAGCTGCGCGTCGAGGTCCCACGCGTTGGCGTGGTCGAGCTCCTCTTGGAGCGTGCCCATCTCGGCCAGGAGCGTGTCGTAGTCCGCGTCCGGGTTCGCCATCTCCTCGGAGATCGCGTTGAAGCGCTCGAGCTTGCCGTAGATCTCGCCGACGCCCTCGCGGATGTTGCCGATGACGTCCTTGTCCTCGTTCAGCGGCGGCTCCTGCATGAGGATGCCCACCGAGTAGCCGGGCGACAGCCGCGCCTCGCCGTTCGAGGGCTCCTCGATGCCGGCCATGATCTTGAGGATGGTCGACTTTCCTGCGCCGTTGGGACCCACCACGCCGATCTTGGCGCCGGGGTAGAACGCCATGGTGACGTCGTCGAGGATGACCTTGTCGCCGTGCGCCTTGCGCGCCTTCTGCATGGTGTAGATGAACTCTGCCACTGCTGCTCCGTCGGTAGAACCGTGCGGGCGCGCGGGCGCCCGGATGCCGCCCCCTAGCCTACGGGAGGACGATGCGGCGGCGGGCGCGGGCGGTCCCCCACCCGCCGCCGTGCATGGGCTCAGGACGCCGGCGCCATCGCCTCCTCGTCGTCGTCGAGCGGCTCGTCCGCGGTGCCGATCCGCGGGTCGAGGTGCTCCGACGGCGGCACCTCCTCACCCTCGGGGTGGGACGCCGCGATCGCGCCCGCCGCGGCGCCCATGTCCTCCTCCCCGAGCGAGGCGACACCCGTGGCGCGCGAGAAGCTCGCGACGCCGCGCATGCAGTCCGGACCCAGCGCGCTCGCGTCGATGACGTGGTCGACGCGGGGTCCGTCCTTCGCCTCCCACGTGCTGGTCCGCATCCGGCCGGTGACGACCACCGGCATACCCTTCTCGATCGACTTCGTCACGGTGAGCGCGGCGCCGCGGAACGCGCGCACCGTGAACCACTCGGTGACGCCGTCCACCCAGACCGAGCGCTCGCGGTCGTAGAAGCGCGGTGTCGACGCGAGGCGGAACGACGCGATCGCGAGGTCCCCCTGCCCCTGGAACAGGCGGACGTCGGTGGCAACCCACCCGGACACTGTGATGGTCAGCTCGTTCATGCTCTCCTCCCTGGAGCCGCACGGTGCGGCGTTCCCAGGGTGGGCCGAGAGCGGACCGGCGCACCGTCGGTCGCGTGCATCTGTGGAGGACCGCCGGGGCGCGCGGGTCCGGGGACCACGCACCCCAGGGGCGCACAGCGCGATCGGCGCGCACAGCGCGGTCAGCGCGCGGGTCCGCCGTCCTCGGGCCGCGTCACGGGCTCCCAGATGTCGGCGGGAAGCGCGGGCTGGTCCGGCTCGGGAGCGGCCGCCGATCCGTCGGTCTGCCCGCCGATGCCCTCCGGCTCCGCCGCGCCGGCCCCCGCCGCGCTACCCTCAGCCTCGTCGGCGCCGGCCTCCGGCCGCTCAGGCGCCGCCGCGCGTGCGATGACCGTGAGCTCGTCGAGGTTGCGGTACGCCTGGTGGATGAGGTCCGTGGGCCGCACGACGGCCGGCTCGACCGCCTCGCGCACCGCCTCGCGCCCGAGCCGCAGCATCTCCTTCTGGATCGCCGCGGCGCGCACACGCCGGCGGAACAATGGCGCGTGATCCGCGACGGGCCACACGACGGCCGCGAGCGCGCGGTCCACGAGCACGGTGAGCTCCTCGGCCGGCGTGATCGCCTCGTCGATGACCACGCGCCACTGCACGGGAAGGCCCTCGGAGGCAGCGTCCACCCAGTCGAGCCGCTCCCGGTCGACCACCTCGAGCCGCATCGGCTCCTGGCGCGGCACGGATGCGGCGCGTCCCGCGACCACCGCCGCCGCAGCCTCCGCGCGGGCGTCGACGCCCGCGGCCTTGGCGAGCGAGCCGACCAGCTCGGCGACGTCGGGCAGCTCGGGGTCGGCGTCGCGAGCGAGCGCGCGCTCGAGCGTGCGCCCGGCGTCCACCAGATCGGCCGCGACCGCATCGGCCGCGACGGACCGGGCCTGCACCGCGCCCTCGAGCTCGGCACGCAGCACGTCGACCCCCTGGCCCGTCCGCGCGCTCACCGGCATGACCGGCACGGAGTGCATGCCGTCCTCGGCGAGCAGCCGCTGCAGGTCGCGCGCGACGTCCCAGGCATCCTCCGTGCTGAGGCGGTCGACGTGGTTGAGCACCACGAGCGACGGCTGGCCCGTCGCGGAGGCCTCGCGCAGGTAGCCCTCGTGAATGGCGTTGTCGGCGTACTTCTGCGGGTCGACCACCCACACCAGCAGGTCCACGCGCGGCAGGATCCGGTCGACCACCTCGCGATTGTGCGGGTTGACCGAGTCGTGGTCGGGAAGGTCGAGCAGGATCAGCCCCGTGAGGGTCGGGTCCTCCGCGAGAGGCGTGTCGTCACGCCGCAGGCGGCTGTCGACCGAGACCCCGAGCCAGTCGAGCAGGGCATCCGCACGGTCGTGCCCCCACACCGCGGCGCTCACGTGCGACGTGGTGGGACGCGCGACGCCCGAGACCGCGAACTCGACTCCCACGACCGCGTTGAACAGCGTCGACTTGCCCGAGCCCGTCCCGCCCGCGAGCGCGACCACGGTCCAGTCGATGCCCAGCTCGAGCCGCTCGTCGCAGCGGTCGACCGCCGCATGGAGCTCGTCGCGGATGGGCGCGGGGATGGCCTCGCGCGCCCACTCGAGCGAGGAGCGCAGCCTGTCGACGCGCTCGCGCAGCAGCGCGGTCTCGTCCCGCGGCCCGACCTCCTCGAAGCTCACGCTCACAGCAGCCCCCTCAGCTCCGCGCGGCGCAGGCGGATCTTGGCGGACGAGTCGGGCATGAGCGACGGGATGTCGGTCGGCTTCATCATGTCGAGCGACTCGCGGTTGACGCAGTGGCGGCGCGCCGCGTCGAGCTCCGCGCGCGCCTCGTCGACCGCATCGCCCACCGCCTGCGACGTCACGATCATGAGCGCGGTGCGCGCCTGCTCGATGCCGAGGGCGGCGCTCGCCAGCGTGGTGGTGAGGCCCGGCTCGCCGATCACAGCGATGCCGTGCTCGGCGCCCGGAAGCTGCAGCACGATCTCCTGGCACCGGTGCACCCAGCGCCGCGCCGCATCGGCCGCCTGGCGCTCGCGCGCCTGGCGGGCGTCGCGCGGGTCGCGCCGCTCCGCGAGCCACGGCCCCACTCCCGTCTCGGCGCGCCGCAGCGCGTCCTCCATCGCCTCCGCGACGGACGATGCGGCGAAGACCAGTCGCGACTCGACGGCTTCGAGCAGGTCGCGGTAGACAGCGTGAAGCAGCTCGTCGCGCTGCTCGCGTGCGTGGCGCCGGCGCACCCAGCGCGTGTTGCGCAGCTTGAAGAGCGCACCGCCGTCGGCGGTCGCCTGCTGCCAGCGTGCCGTGAGGGCGCCGGTCGGGATGGTCTCCCACCACCGCTCCCCGCCCTCCTGGGACACCTGCGCCGCGGCGCGGCGGACCTCGGAGCGCACGTCCTTCGCGGCCGCCGACTGATCGTCCATCGCCTCCGCGAGGGTCTCGAGCCACTCCTTGAGGGACTCGGCCGAGCCGTGGAGCGTGCGCTCGACGATCGTCGTGGCCGAGGCGGCCGCCACCGAGTCGAGCCACCGGCCCAGCCCGCCGACCACGTCGCGGGGCACCGTCGCCTGCCGCGTCGGGTCCTCGGGGATGACGAACAGCGGAAGCGTCTCGAGGTGCTCGGAGGCGAGGCGGTCGACCAGCTCGCGCCGCACCTGCGCCGCCACGTCGACGGTGACGCGGTTGAGCACGATCGCGATGGACGCGCCGCGGTCCGCACCCCCGCGCAGCGCCTGCCACGGCACGGCGTCGCCGTAGCGCGCGGCGGTGGTGACGAAGATCCACAGGTCGGCCGCCTCCATCATGAGGTGCGCGATCTCGCGGTTCTCCCCGCTGATGGAGTCGAGGTCAGGCGAGTCGACGAGCGCGAGGCCTCGCGGCATCGCCTCGGTGGCGATCACCTTGCAGCGCTGCGCCACGTCGGTGAGCACCTGGGTGTCGAGCGGGTGGTGGAACAGATGGGGCACCCGGGTGGTCGGGCGCAGCACGCCCGACGGCGTGAGCTGCTCCCCTACCAGGGCGTTCACGACCGTCGACTTGCCGGCGCCGGTCGAGCCCGCCACGACCACGATGGCCGGCGAGGCCTCCTCGCGCACGCGCGGGATGAGGTGATGGTCGAGCTGATCGAGCATGCGCCGGATGGTCTCGCGGGCGTCCTCGACCCCGGCAGTCGGCAGGGGGAGCTGGACCCCCGCGACCACGCGGCGGGTGTCGACCAGGGCATCGAGAAGGTTGCCGGGGTACGACCACGTCTTGATGGGTCGCATGCTCATGCGACGGCGCACCCTCTCAGAACCATGCGTCAAGCGTAGCGCGGGGGCCATGTACCAGGCGGCACGGGAGGCGATGGCGCGGCTTCAGCGCCCGCACGCGCACCGCGCCTCGGCCCGCCCGCGCGGTGGCACTACCCTGGTGACCGCGGCGACCACCGCCGGCCCTCGTAGCTCAATGGATAGAGCAACGGCCTTCTAATCCGTAGGTTGCAGGTTCGAGTCCTGCCGGGGGCGCCACGCATCGTGCGGGCGTGCCCCCAGGTAACTGCGCCGATGCCCGCGCGTACCGCCGCCCGGACGGGATCCCACTGGCTAGGCTGGTCCGCGTGACCACAGACCCGCGGTTCGCGCGCAGCGCGGACGCCCTCGCCGAGGCGGTCCTCGCGCTCGCGGCCGAGCGACCCATCGAACGCGTCGCCGTGACGGAGATCGCGCGCGTCGCCGGCGTGACGCGCGCGACCTTCTACAACCACGCGACGTCGCCGGCCGCGCTCCTCACCTCCGTGCTCGTGCGCGACCTGGACGCGATCCGCGAGGAGTTCTTCGCGGGCGTGGACCGCGCGCCGCAGGACATCGAGGACATCTGGCGCGCCGGCGAGCTGGTCCTGGTGCAGCACGTGCTCGCCCATGCCGCCGTCTACCGGCGCGGGCTCGCGCACGCGGACGGCGAGCACGGCTCGGCGCTCACGGAGCTGCTCGCCGGCCACGTCGAGGCGAGCCTGCTGAGGTTCGCGCGGGACCACGGCGTCGACGTTGCCCGCGGCGACGGGCCGCGCTTCGCCATGGCGGCCGCCTTCGTGGCCCAGGGCACGGCCGGGGCGCTGCGGGTGTGGCTCGACGGCCCCGAGCCGCTCGACCCGCAGGTCGCGGTCGACACGATCCTGTCGATGATCCCGCCGCTGTGGTTCGCGCTCGCGCGCGCCTGAGCCCACCGGCTCGCGGAATCACCGACGCGCGCCGCGCGTTCTTGCGGATCCAGCCCTCCGACGAAGGAACCTCATGACGTCTGCCCTGTTCACCCCGCTGACGCTGCGCTCGGTCGAGGCGCGCAACCGGCTGTGGGTCAGCCCGCTGTGCCAGTACTCGTGCGAGGAGCAGGACGGCGTCCCGCAGGACTGGCACCTCGTCCACCTCGGATCGTTCGCACGCGGCGGCGCGGGGCTCGTGATGGCGGAGGCGACGGCGATCGCTCCCGAGGGCCGCATCTCCCCGTGGGACACGGGGATCTGGGACGATGCGCAGCGCGACGCCTGGGCGCGCATCGTCGCCTTCATCCACGGGCAGGGCTCGCTCGCCGCGATCCAGCTCGCGCACGCCGGCCGCAAGGCCTCGACGTACCGCGAGTGGAGCGGCACCGGCTCGGTGCCCGCGTCCGAGGGCGGGTGGGACACCGTCGCTCCGTCCGCGGTCGCCTACGAGGGGTACGCCGCCCCGGCCGCGCTCGACGAGGACGGCATCGCCGCGGTGGTCGACGCGTTCGGCGAGGCCGCACGGCGGTCGCTCGAGGCGGGCTTCGACGTGCTCGAGGTGCATGCCGCGCACGGCTACCTGCTCCACCAGTTCCTGTCGCCGCTGTCCAACCGGCGGGAGGACCGCTGGGGCGGGCCGCTCGTGGGCCGCGCGCGCCTGCTGCTCCACGTGGTGCGTCGAGTGCGCGAGGTCGCCGGCGAGGACGTGCCCGTGTTCGTCCGCGTCTCGGCCACCGACTGGCTCGAGCCCGAGGGATGGACGCTCGACGACACGGTGACGGTCTCGCAGTGGCTGCGCGAGGCCGGCGCGGACCTGGTCGACACCTCCACCGGCGGGCTCGTGCCCGGGGTCCCGATCCCCGTCGCGCCCGGCTACCAGGTGCCCCACGCGACCGCCATCAGGGAGCGCTCCGGCATCGCCGCGACGGCCGTCGGGCACATCGTCGACGCGCACCAGGCGGAGCGCATCGTCGCGTCGGGCCAGGCCGATGCGGTGTTCGTGGGGCGCGAGTTCATGCGCGACCCCCACTTCCCGCTGCGCGCGGCGCACGACCTGGGCACGGAGATCGACTACTGGCCCGCGCAGTACACGCGCGCCTCGTGGAAGGCGCGTCCCGCGCTCACCGCCGACGAGGACTGAGCCCTACCGGTCCGCCGCCGCCCGCGTCGAGCCTCGCACCACGAGGCGCGTGGGCAGCGGCGTGTCCGAGGTCTCGCCGTCGTGCTCCTCGAGCGCGACGAGCACCTTCTGCATGATCTGCCGGCCGAGCGCCTCGAAGTCCTGACGGACCGTGGTGAGCGCCGGGTACAGATACCCGGCCTCTGGGATGTCGTCGAACCCGACCACGCTCACGTCCTCGGGCACGCGCAGGCCCCGCTGGCGTAGCGCCGACAGCACGCCGATCGCCATCTGGTCGTTGCCGACGAACACCGCGTCGCCGGGCGCCACGTCCAGCTCGAGCCCGAGCGCGTGCCCGCTCGCGGCGGTCCAGTCGCCGTGGGCGGGCTCGCTCACCTCGAGGCGACGCGCGCCGAGCTCGTCGCGCCATCCCCGCGCACGCTCCGTCGCATCGGGCGCCTGCGCGGGCCCCGCGAGGTGCAGGATCCGCTCGTGCCCCAGCTCGGCGAGGTGCTGGACGGCGGAGCGCGCGCCGCGGTACTGGTCGATGGCGACGATGCGCGGGTCGCGCCGCGCGGTCGACGCCGCCGCGACGACGGGGATGGCGAGGTCGAGCCCGCGCACCACCTCGAGCGCGCCGGCGTACGCCACCACCACCACGACGGCGTCGACGCGCTGGCGCAGCAGGCCCTCGACCGCGGCCCGCACCGCGGCGGGTTCGCTGTCGACGGTGCTGACGGCGTCGACGCTGTAGCGCGCCGCACGGGCCGCGAGGTTGAAGTGCATCGCGATCGAGGCCGGGCCGTAGTCCACCGCGCTCGGGGTGATGAGGCCGATGGTCCGCGTCCGCCGCGTGACGAGCGCGCGCGCCGCGGGCGACGGGCTGTAGTCGAGCTGCGCGATCGCCTGCTCGACCCGCTCCTTGGTCGCGGGCCGCACGTTGGGCATGCCGTTGAGCACGCGCGACACGGTCTGGTGGGAGACCCCCGCGAGGCGCGCGACGTCGAAGATGTTCGCCGCCTTCGCGCTGCCCTGCTTCGCCACGCCTACTCCTCGTCCTCGCCGGGCTGCGCGACGAGCGCGAGCAGCGAGTCGGTGGTGACGTCCGCCGCGACCACGGTCTCGACGATGCGCCCGTCCCGCATCACCGCGACGCGGTCCCCGACTCGCAGGACCTCCTCGAGCTCGGCCGAGATGAAGACCACGGACATGCCGTTGTCGGCGAGCTCGCCCACGAGGTTCTGGATCTCGACCTTGGCGCCGACGTCGATCCCGCGCGTCGGCTCGTCGAGCACCAGCAGCCGCGGCGACAGCGCGAGCAGCCGCGCGAGCAGCACCTTCTGCTGGTTGCCGCCGGAGAGGGTCCCCACCGGACGGTCGAGGTCGGGCGGCCGGATGTCGAGTGCGTCGACCCAGCTCGCGGCGAGCTCGCGCCGGCGCGCCGGGGGGATCCGCCGGAACACGCCCCGCTCGGACTGGAGCGCGAGCGTGATGTTGTCGAGCACGCTCAGCTCCGCCACGATGCCGTCGCGGCGCCGGTTCTCCGACGAGTAGACGACCCCGAGCGTGATCGCATGCCGCGGCGAGTCCAGCCGCACGCTCTCGCCCTCGACGCGGATCTCGCCGGACTCGAGCCGCGCGACGCCGGTGAGCGCGTGCGCGAGCGAGGTGCGCCCCGAGCCGAGCAGACCCGCGACCCCGAGCACCTCGCCCTCGGCGAGCTCGACGTCCGCCTCGACCACGCCGTGCGCGACGGTGACCCCGCGCGCCCGCAGGATCGCGCCGGCGCCCGCCTCCGCATCGTCCTCCGCCGCGCGCTCGCGGGACCGCAGCTCGGACACGGTGCGCCCGAGCATCTTCTGCACCAGGTCGATGCGCAGGAGCTCGCCCGTGAGGTACTCCCCCACCAGCTCGCCGTCGCGCAGCACGGTGATGCGGTCGGCGAGCTCGTAGACCTGGTCGAGGAAGTGCGAGACGAAGAGGATCGCGACGCCGCGCGCCTTGAGCTCGCGGATCACGCGGAACAGCTCGGCGACCTCGTCGAGATCGAGGCTCGAGGTCGGCTCGTCGAGCACGAGCACGCGGACGTCTGCCGAGATCGCGCGTGCGATCGCGACCAGCTGCTGGACGGCCACCGAGTGCGTGCCCAGCAGCGAGGCGGGGTCCAGCTCGAGCCCGAGCTCGGCGAGCGCCGCGCCCGCGCGCTCGCGCATGAGGCGCCGCGACATGACGGCGCCCCGGCGCGGCTCGCGCCCGAGGCAGATGTTCTCTGCCACCGAGAGGTTGGGGAGGAGCTCGATCTCCTGGTAGACCGTGCTGATGCCGGCGAGCTGAGCCTCGTGGGGCGTCGCGAAGGCCACGGCCTCCCCGGCGAGTCGCAGCACGCCCTCGTCCATCGCGAGCGCGCCCGTGATCGCCTTGATGAGCGTCGACTTGCCCGCGCCGTTCTCCCCCATGAGCGAGTGCACCTCGCCCGGGTACAGCCGGAAGTCGACGTGATCGAGCGCCGCATCGGCACCGAAGCGCACCGTCGCGCCGGTGAGCTCGAGCAAAGGCCGCACCCCGTCCACGCGCCCATTATCGGGGTGAGGACGAGGTGCGGCGTGCAACGTGGCTGGAAGAGGGCTAACGGCGGCCCTCCGAACGGGCCACGATCGCGCGCTGCACCACGATGAAGAGCAGCAGCAGCGCACCGACGATGATCTGCATCCACGCCTGCTCGGCACCCATGAAGTTGATGATCGTCTTGATGGTGCCGTACACCAGCACGCCGATCATCGAGCCGAGCACGAACCCGCGTCCGCCGGTGAGCAGCGTGCCGCCGATCACCACCGCGGCGATCGCGTCGAGCTCCGTGCCGATGCCGTTGCGGGGGTAGCCCGCGTTGGAGTACGCCGTCAGCAGCAGACCCGCGAGGCCGGCGCACGTGCCGGAGATCACGTAGGCGCCGATCTTGGCGCGCCCGACCTTGAGGCCCATGAGCCGCGCCGACTGCTCCGACCCGCCGATCGCGTAGATGGTGCGCCCGAAGCGGGTGAGGTGCAGGACGAAGGCGGCGATCGCCACGGTCACGAGCGCGATGATGCCCGTCGGCGTGATGACCCAGTCGCCGATCTTGATGCGCGTCGACTGGAGCCACAGCACCGCATCGTTCTCGACCTTGATCGAGGACAGGCTCACGATGAACGCGAGACCGCGGCCCAGGAACAGGCCCGCGAGCGAGGCGATGAACGGCTGGACCCCGAAGTACTGCACCAGGACCCCGATGAAGAGGCCGATCGCCGCGCCGCCGAGCAGCATGGCCGGCACCGCGACCCCTACGGGCAGCCCCTCCGCGAGCAGCTTCGCGCCGAGCATCCCGGTGAACGCCATCACCG
This sequence comes from Demequina iriomotensis, assembly GCF_000971395.1. Lineage (GTDB taxonomy): Bacteria > Actinomycetota > Actinomycetes > Actinomycetales > Demequinaceae > Demequina > Demequina iriomotensis. Next base: position 11,142 of record NZ_BBME01000014.1, read on the forward strand.
AGCCCACCGACAGGTCGATGCCTCCCGTGAGGATCACGAACGTCATGCCGACCGCGAGCACCAGCAGGTACGCGTTGTCGATCAGGAGGTTCGAGATGGTGAGCGGCCTGATGAAGTCGCCGCGCAGGAAGATCTCGCCTCCGATGAACAGCAGGACGAGGATGAAGACCGCCGCGAACGACGGCATCATGCCGCCGTGGCGGCTCAGGAACGTCTGAACCCGGGACGGGCCGTCGTCGCTCGGGCGGCTCTCCGCGCGCGTCATCGTCATCGCGGCCATCACGCCACCTCCACCTTGTCGCTGTCCTGGACCCCTGCGCCGCGCGATCGCACGCGCGCGGTCAGCGCGGCGAGGCCGTCCCTCAGCCGCGCGGACTGCACGATCACGACGATCACCACGACGATCGCGAAGAACACCGGGCTCTGCGCGGACGAGACGCCCAGGAAGAGGATGGTGGAGTCGAGGGTCTGGATGATGAGCACGCCGACCACGGTGCCGGCGATCGAGAACTTGCCGCCGTTGAGGGACGTGCCGCCGAGCACCACCGCGAGGATCGCGTAGAGCTCGATGAACACGCCGGCCGCGTTGGCGTCCGCCGCCTTGATGTTGGAGGCGTAGATGAGGCCCGCCACGCCCGCGAGCGTGCCGCTCACGATGTAGGCGCCCCAGATGATGCTGCGCGAGCGCACGCCCGCAAGGCGGCTCGCCTCGGGGTTGATGCCCACCGCCTCGGTGAGCACGCCGAGCGCGGTGCGGCGCTCCACCAGGCTGAGGATCACGATCGCCACCACCCCGATGAGGAACGCGAAGGGCAGCGCGAACAGGTAGCCCGAGGCGATGAAGGAGTACGGCTCGGAGTTGACGGTGGTGATGAATCCGCCCGTGATGAGGAGGGCGACGCCGCGGCCGGCGAGCATCAGCACCAGGGTCGCGATGATCGGCTGGATCCCGACCACGGAGACCAGGAACCCGTTCCACGCGCCCAGCACCAGCGACACGAGCACGGCGACGATGCACGCGATCAGCACCGTGCCCACGTTGCCCGGGTCCTCGGCCCCGTCGATGATGGTGAGCGCGACCGCGCCGGAGACGGCCATGATCGCGCCGACCGAGAGGTCGATGCCACGGGTCGCGATGACGATGGTCATCCCGAGCGCCACGAGCATGAGAGGCGCCGAGTCGCGCAGGATGCTGATGAGCGGGCCGTAGAGCTCGCCGTCCTGGACGCGGATCTTGATGAACTGCGGCCGTGCGACGGCGTTGATGACGATGAGCGTCACCAGCGCCACGATCGGCCAGAACAGCCGATGCCGGTAGATGGCGGTCATGCCGCGCTCCCTTCGCCCGCGTTGGCGATGTAGTCGATGAGGGTGTCGAGATCGGTGTCCGCCGCGTCGAGCTCGCCGATCTTCCTGCGGTCCCGCAGGACCACCACCCTCTGCGCCAATCGAAGCACCTCCTCGAGCTCCGAGGAGATGAAGATCACGGAGAGTCCCTGAGCCGAGAGCTCGGCGACCTTGCGCTGGATGTCGGCCTTGGCCCCGACGTCGATGCCGCGCGTGGGCTCGTCGAGGACCAGGAGCTCCGGCGCGGTCGCGAGCCAGCGCGCGAGCAGCACCTTCTGCTGGTTGCCGCCCGAGAGGTTGCCCACGAGGGCGTTCGGGTTCGCGGGGCGCACGCCGAGGGCCTCGATGTACTCCTTCACCACCGCGTCCTGGTCCTTCTTCGGGATCTTGCGCATCCAGCCCTGGCGTGCCTGGATGCCCAGGACGATGTTCTCCGCGACGGTGAGGTCCGCGACCACGCCCTCCTCGCGTCGGTTCTCCGAGGACAGCGAGATGCGGTGCTCGATCGCGTGCCGCGGCTGGTGCACCTTGGTCCCCTTGCCGTGGACCTCGACCTCGCCCTCGTCGGCGCGGTCCGCCCCGTACAGCAGCCGCACCAGCTCGGTACGGCCCGAGCCGAGCAGGCCGGCGATGCCGACCACCTCGCCCTCGTAGATCTCGAGGTCGGCGGGCTCGAGCACGCCCCGCTTGCCCAGCCCGGTCGCCTTCACCACCGGCGTGCCGGTGCGGTCGATCACACGATGCGACGAGTTCGCGATGGCCGCGAGGTCCTCGAGCTCGCGGCCGATCATCTTGGTGACCAGCGCGTCGCGAGGCAGCTCGGCGATCGGGTGCTCCCCGACCAGCGTGCCGTTGCGCAGCACGGTGATGCGGTCCGAGATCTCGTAGACCTGGTCCAGGAAGTGGGAGACGAACAGGATCGCGACGCCCTTGCCGCGAAGATCTCTGATCACGCCGAACAGCTGCTCGACCTCGCCGCGGTCGAGGCTCGACGTCGGCTCGTCGAGGATGAGCACCTTGGCGTCGAGCACCATCGCGCGGCTGATCGCGACGAGCTGCTGGATGGCGATCGAGTGGCTCGCGAGCATCGATCGGGTGTCGAGGCTCAGCCCGAGGCTCTCGAGGTGGCGGGCGGCCTCGCGGTGCGTCGCCTTCCAGTCGATTCCTGTGCCGCGCCGCTGCTCGTGCCCAAGCATCACGTTCTCGCCGACGGTGAGGTTGGTGCAGAGGTTGACCTCCTGGTACACCGTCGAGATGCCGGCGTCCTGCGCATCGGCCGCGGTGGAGAAGGTCCGGCGCTCGCCGGCGACGGTGATCGAGCCTGCGTCGATCCCGTACACGCCGGTGAGCGCCTTGATGAGGGTCGACTTGCCGGCGCCGTTCTCGCCCATGAGCGAGTGGACCTCGCCGGGCCGCAACGTGAAGTCGACACCGTCGAGGGCGAGCACGCCGGGGAACCGGATCGTGATCCCGCGCATCTCGACGATCGGTGGGACGTCGATGTCCACAGTCATGAGGGGGCAGCTTTCTGCTCGGTGCCGCGGGTCCGCTGCGGGGGCCGGCCTGAGCCGACCCCCGCAGGTGGAGCCCGCGCCTACAAGGTCACGATCCTGAGGGGATCAGTACTTGCGGTCCGGCAGCGCCGCCTCGGCCGCGGCCTGGTCGAACGCCAGGTCCTCGACGTACTGCACCGCCTCCACGCTGTCGCCGTTGACCACGCCGGTCACGGCCGCCGCGACCAGGTCGCCCAGGAGCGGGTTGCACTCGACGATGTAGTTGATCTTGCCGTCGACGAGCGCCTGCATGCCGTCGTGCACCGCGTCGATCGAGATGATCTTGATGTCCTCGCCCGGGGTCGCACCGGCGGCCTCGATCGCCTCGATGGCACCCAGCGCCATGTCGTCGTTGTGCGCGTAGACCAGGTCGATGTTGTCGACGCCGTAGTTCTGGATGAAGCCCTCCATGACGGACTTGCCGCCGTCACGGGTGAAGTCACCGGTCTGCGAGTCGATCTTCTCGATCATGGTGCCCTCGATGGCGGCGTCGAAGCCCGTCGCACGGTCGTTCGCCGGCGCGGAGCCCGTGGTGCCCTCGAGCACCACCATCTTGGTCTCGGTGTCGCCGAACTCGGCGGCCGCCCATTCGCCGGCCTTGGTGCCCTCGGCCTCGAAGTCGAGGCCGATCCAGGCCGCGTAGAGGTCCGCCGCGGCGGACACGGTGCGGTCCTCGAGGATCACCGGGATGCCGGCGTCCTTGGCCTCCTGGAGCACGTCGTCCCAGCCGTCCTCGACGATGGGCGCGATCACGATCGCGTCGACGCCCTGGCTGATGAAGCCGCGGACCGCGGCGATCTGCGCGGCAGTGTCGTTGTCCGCCGCGTTGAAGACGAGCTCGAAACCGTTCTCCTCGGAGAAGGCCGCCTTCATGGACTCGGTGTTGGCCGAGCGCCAACCCGACTCCGAACCCGTCTGCGCGAAGCCGACGACGATCGTGTCGCCGCCGCCACCGCCACCGGTGTCGCCGGATGCGTCACCGCTGCTGCCGGTGTCGCCGCCGTCGGAGGAGCACGCCGTGAGCGCGAAGGCCGCGGCCCCCGCGAGCGCCATGCTGGTGAGGAAACGCTTCTTCATGGTCAGAACCTCCCTGTCCTGCCCGGCGTCGTTGCCGGATCGAGCGCGTTGCTCCACGGCGCCTCCATCGGCGCCGTGCATTCGCATATTAGCGCTCACATTGTGAGGGTTCACAAGCGGTCCACGGTCACGGTTATGTAACGGATCCTCGGTCACGTACCGCAGCGGGGCCCGGGCGCGGCACCATGGTGCCCACGCGGAATGTGAATGCTCACTTCCCGCTCCACGTGGAGACGCGTGAGGGCCCGCGCATCGCTGAGGGGGATGATGCGCGGGCCCGTTCGCGTGTCAGCCGCGCGAGGGCGCCCGCCGGATCACCAGCCAGCCGAGGAGCGCGAGGACGGCGCTCACGGGGAGCGTCCAGGCCATCACCACGGCGAGCGGGTTGTCGCGGAGGAAGCCGACCAAGGCGTCCCCGCCCGCGCCGACGAGCCACCACACGAAGGCGACCACCGCGAGCGCGAGGCCCGCGAAGTAGGCGTAGAGACCGTACGCGCGCCACCGCACGAACATCGCGCCGATGAGCGACCCCATCGAGGTGAACAGCAGGTACAGCGCGACGTAGTGGAAGGCGACGACCGCGAACGGCTCGTCGTAGAGGTACGCGGGGGCGTAGAAGGATCCGTCCAGCCACCACCCGCCCGTCGCGCGCTCGACCAGCGCGAGGAGCCCCAGGCCGATGCCGTAGCCGAGCGCCATGAGCCCGAAGACGGCGACCGTCCCGACGTAGTAGTCGCGCCGCGTCGCGGAGAGGCCGAGCGCGAACCGGAAGCCCGCGTTCATCGCCTGGATCGCGATCACCATCATGTAGATGACCAGCCACGACACACCGCCGGCGTACCGGAACGCCTCGGGCTCGAGGGTGTCGCCGGCGTAGTGGGAGATGAGGGCCCAGATGGACCACGTGAGCGCGTGGACGCCGAGGAGAACGATCCACGGCAGGATGACGGTGGGCCACGGGTTCGCGACGTGGAGGCGCATCACGGCGGCGATGCGCTGGCGGGCGGGGATCTGCGCGGCGAGCGTGGTCATCACGCCACCTCCTCGTGGACGGGTGCGCCGGTGCGGTGCACGATGAGCTGCTGAAGGGACACCGGGGCGACCTCGAGCCCCGCCGCCGCCGCGCGCTCCCGCCCCTGGGCGTCGACGCCGGCGACCGTGACCGAGTGGATCCCGGCGATGCTCTCGCGTCCGAGCACCTCGCGCCCGTCGACGAACGCGTCGACGTCGCTCGCGCGGCCGACGAGCCGCACGGCCGTGCCGCGCAGGTCCTCGGCGGCCGCGTCGATCTCGAGCCTCCCCTGGTGGATGACGAGGACGTGGTCGAGGAGGTCGGCGGCCTCGTCGATGAGGTGGGTCGACAGCACGATGGTGCGCGGCCGCCGCGCGTAGTCCGCGAGCAGGCGGTCGTAGAAGACGTGCCGCGCCACCGCGTCGAGGCCCGCGTAGGGCTCGTCGAGCATCGTGAGCTCGGCCCCCGAGGCGATGCCGACGATGGCGCCGACGGCGGACCGCTGCCCGCGGGACATCTTCTTCATCATCCTGTTGACGGGCACGTCGAAGTCGTCGACCAGCCGCGTCGCGAGGTGCGCGTCGAAGTGCGGGAAGAACCTCGCCGCGATCGCGAGCACGTGCCGCCCGCGATACGCGTCGGGATAGCTCTGCGACTCCTTGATGAAGCACAGCCGCGTCAGCACGCGGGCGTTCTCCACCGGGTCCTCCCCTGCCACGCGCACCGTCCCGGCCGACGCGAAGTCCTGCCCCGAGACGAGGTTCATGAGCGTGGTCTTGCCCGCGCCGTTGCGCCCGAGCAGGCCCGTCACCCCGCCTTCCTCGACCGCGAAGGTCACGTCGCGGACGGCGTGCACGGACCCGAAGCTTCGGCTCAGGCCCTGCGCCTCGATCATGGCGGTCATCGATCCGCCTCCTTCCTGATCATGTCGATGAGCTGCTCGGGTGCGAGCCCGAGCGTCGCGGCGCGCCGCATGAGCGGCCGCAGGTGCTGGTCGCGGAACTCGTCGCGGCGCGCCGCGAGCAGCACGGCGCGCGCGCCGGTCGCGACGAACATCCCGATGCCGCGGCGCTTGTAGAGCACCCCGGCGTCGACGAGCCGGTTGACGCCCTTGAGCGCCGTGGCCGGGTTGATGCGGTGGAAGGCCGCGAGCTCGTTGATCGACGGTACCTGCGACTCCTCGGGCATCGACCCGTCGAGGATGCGCGCCTCGAGCGCCTCAGCGATCTGCTGGAACAGCGGCCGGCCGTCGTCCACCACGCCTCCCGGTTCATTGGTTAGTTACTTCACTAACTAACCAACCATGCGGGTGGACGCGTGTCAACCCCGCGATTCCCGATGACATGAGTGAAAGGAGGGGACGATGCGGCGGACGCGAGGCGCGCAAAGGTCACCCTCGTCGCTCGTCCACCATGTGTCATCGGGAATCGCCCGGCGGCCGGCGTCGGTGCGGCTCGATAGGGTGAAGGGCATGACCGACACCCCCCTCGTCTGGATCGACTGCGAGATGACGGGCCTCGACGTGGGCGCCGACGCCCTGGTCGAGGTCGCCTGCCTCGTCACCGACTCCGACCTCAACATCCAGGGAGACGGCGTCTCCGTGGTGATCAAGCCGTCCGATGCCGCGCTTGCCGGCATGGGCGACTTCGTGCGCACGATGCACGAGACCTCCGGGCTGCTGCCCGAGCTCGAGCACGGCACCACCATGGAGGACGCTCAGGAGCAGGTGCTCGCCTACATCAAGCAGCACGTCCCCGTCGCCGGGAAGTCGCCCCTCGCGGGCAACACGGTGGGCATGGACCGCATGTTCCTCGAGCGCGACATGCCCGACGTCATCGGTCACCTGCACTACCGCGTCGTCGACGTCAGCTCGATCAAGGAGCTGGTCCGCCGCTGGTACCCGCGCGTGTTCTTCCAGGCCCCTGCCAAGACCGGCGGCCACCGCGCGCTCGGCGACATCCGCGACTCGATCACGGAGCTGCGCTACTACCGCGAGACCGTGCTGGTCCCGCTGCCCGGACCGGACTCGGACCAGGCGAAGGAGGCCGCGGCCCGCGTCGCCCCCGACGCGTCACCTGCAGCCTCGTAGACCCGGTACACTGGTCTCCGTCCCGCGAGGGACGATGGTGGCTATAGCTCAGTTGGTAGAGCATCGCGTTGTGGTCGCGAGGGCCGCGGGTTCAAGTCCCGTTAGCCACCCCATCTCGAAGGCCCCGGCGGTTCGCGCCGGGGCCTTCGGCGTTCCCGCACGCGCCGACTATCCTTGCGAGGGCGCCGACGCGGCGCACGACGAAGGAGGACACATGCTCGCAGGGCTCACAGGAGCCGGGCTCGCCGCCGCGGCGGGCCTCAACGCGTTCATCCCGCTCGTCATGGTCGGGCTCTTCGCGCGCTTCACGGACTTCATCGTGCTGAGCCCTCAGCTCGACTGGCTCGCCTCGTGGCCCGCGATCATCATCGGCCTGCTGCTGCTCGCGGCGGAGCTGGTGCTCGACAAGATCCCCGGCGTCGACCACATCAACGACCTGCTGCAGTCGCTCGTGCGGCCCCTGGTCGGAGGCGTGATCTTCGCCGCCACCGCCGCGTCCCAGGTGGTCGAGCAGAGCCAGTTCTGGAAGGACAACCCGCTCATTGCGGGCATCGTCGGCGCGCTGATCGCGTTCGGCGTCCATGCCGCGAAGTCCGCGTCGCGCCCGTCCGTGAACGCCGCCACCGCGGGCACCGGCGCGCCCGTCGCATCGTTCGCCGAGGATGCCACCGCGGTCGCGCTCAGCCTCGTCGCGATCTTCGTCCCGTGGCTCGTCGTGCTCGTGCTCATCGCGATGGCCGCGGTGTTCTACCGCATCGTCACCACGGGACGCCGGCGCCGCAGGCGCCGCGCCCAGCTCGAGGCCGAGGAGCGCGCCGAGCGCGAGGAACGCGCCGCCGCGGGCATCAAGACGCCGTGGTGGCGGGGCCGCTGGCGTTGATGGCACGTCGGGCACCGCGGCGGGGCCGCTGGCGCTGAGCCCCGCGCGCATCGTCCGGGGACGATGCGACCCGTCAGGCCGCGGGCGCCTCGCCGAAGTCGGCCAGGAAGTCCGCGACGAAGTCGTTGGCGGGCGCACCCGTCACCTCGCCGGGCGTGCCGAGCTGCTCGAGCACCCCGCCCCTCGACAGCACGGCGATGCGGTCCGCGAGCAGGACAGCCTCGCGGATGTCGTGCGTCACCATCACCACGGTGGTGCCCAGCTCGCGCTGGAGGGCCTGGAACTCGCGCTGGAGCCGGCGCCTGCCCTGCGGGTCGACGGCGCCGAACGGCTCGTCCATGAGCAGCACGGGCGGCCGCGCCGCGAGCGCGCGGGCCACGCCGACGCGCTGACGCTCGCCCCCCGACAGCTCGTGCGGATAGCGCGCCCCGTAGGTCGCGTGTGGCAGGCCCACGAGCTCGAGGAGCTCGTCGACCCTCGCGCGCGTGCGCTCCTTGTCCCAACCGAGCAGCCCCGGCACGGTCGCGACGTTCTGCGCGACGGTGCGGTGCGGGAACAGTCCCACATGCTGGATGACGTAGCCGATGCCGCGCCGCAGCTCGACGGGATCCTGACCCATGACGTCCTCGCCGCCGAGCAGGATCCGCCCCGAGGTGGGCTCGACGAGGCGGTTGATCATGCGCAGCGTGGTCGACTTCCCGCACCCCGACGGGCCGACGAGCGCGAGCACCTCCCCCGCGCGCGCCTCGAGGTCGAGCGCGCCCACGGCGACGGTGCCGTCGGGGTAGACCTTGTGCACCCGCTCGAGCCGGATCCCGGTGGTGTCCATCGGTCCACCGTAGCGCGACGGCCCGACCGCGCCGGATGCGCGGCGTGTACGGTCGAGGGGTGGATAACCCCTGGCTGTCGCTCGACTACCTGCGGCGCAGCGGCGACGAGGTGTGGGAGCACCTCGCGATCCACACCACCCTGACGCTCGAGGCGATGGCCCTCGCCATCGCGCTCGCGCTGCCGCTCGCGATGCTCGCGCGGCGCTCGCCGCGGCTGTCCGGACCGATCCTCGGGCTCACCGGCGCGCTCTACACCGTGCCGTCCTTCGCGCTGTTCGCGCTGCTCGCGCCTTTCACCGGGATCGGCCGCACGACGGTCCTGATCGGCCTCGTCGCCTACGCGCTGCTCGTGCTCGTGCGCAACACGCTCGTCGGGCTCCAGGGGGTCGACCCCGACGTCGTCGACGCCGCGCGCGGGCTCGGCTACTCCCCCACCCGGCTGCTGCTGACCGTCGAGCTCCCCAACGCCCTGCCGAGCATCGTCGCGGGCCTGAGGATCGCGACCGTGTCGACGGTCGCGCTCGTCACGGTCGGCGTGGTGGTGGGCTACGGCGGGCTGGGGCAGCTGATGTTCCGCGGCATGCAGTCGAACTACCGCGCGCAGATCGCCACGAGCGCACTGCTGTGCCTCGCGCTCGCGCTGGTGCTCGACCTCGCGATCGTGCTCCTTGCACGCTGGGCGATGCCGTGGGCGCGTACGCGCCGCGACAGGGTTCGCGCGCCGCGGGCGCGCGTCCGGGGGGCCGCGGCGTGAGCACCATCGGCGACGCGTGGGCCTACCTCACCGACCCGCTCAGCTGGGTGGGCTCCCACGGCATGTTCGGGACCGCCCTCGACGGCTCGCTGCGGTTCCAGCAGGACTCGATCGTCGCGCTCACCCTCGAGCACCTGTACATGTCGTTCGCCGCGGTCGGGATCGCCGCCGCGGTCGCGTTGCCGCTCGGCCTGTGGCTCGGCCACATCCGCCGGGGCGGCGGGGTCACCACCGTCGTGTCGAACGTCTCGCGCGCGATGCCGACCCTCGCGCTGCTCACGCTGTTCTCGGCGTCCGCGATCGGCTTCGGCAACCGCGCGGTCATCATCGCGGCCGCGCTGTTCGCGTTCCCGCCGATCCTCACCAACACGTTCACGGGCATGGCGGACGTCGATGCCGACGTCCGCGAGGCCGCGTTCGGGCAGGGCATGACGCGGCTGCAGGTGGCGCTGCGCGTCGAGCTGCCGCTCGCGGTGCCGCTCATCGCCGCCGGGCTGCGCACGTCGACCACGCAGACCGTCGCCACCGTCCCGCTCGCGGCGCTGGTCGCCGGGGGCGGGCTCGGCGTCATCATCAACACGGGCGTCGCCACGCAGCGCTACGGCCAGGTGCTCGCGGGCGGCGTCCTCATCGCCGTGCTGTGCCTCGGTATCGACGCGCTCCTCGCCCGCGCGCAGCGTGCCGTCACCCCCGCGCCGTTGCGGCGTGCGGCCGTCGTCGCCGCCTGAGCCGCGCCTCGTGCCCCGCGCGGCACCCATCCGCCCTCGCGACGGGACCGAATGGTGAATACCCTGGAAACCGTGCCGCATGGGAACAACCGGGACGTGGCTCCGGTTGCGCCCCATGAGACCCCCGATCCGAGGAGTGACATGCGAAGCACCAACGGAATCATCGTGGCGGCCACGGCCGCCACCCTGCTGCTGGCCGGATGCTCGTCAGGAGGGACCGGCACGGACGAGTCGCCGGGCTCGTCCGCCGCGACGAGCGACGAGCCGATGGCGGTCGCCTGCCAGCCCGTCCCGGGCGACGACCTGGTGGTCCTCGACGACGACAAGATGCTCCAGAACGCCGACAACGTGATCCCGGCGATCAACGCGGATGCCGCGTCGGATGCGGTGGTCGCGGCGCTCGACGCCGTGTCGGCCGTCCTCACCACGGAGGACCTCATCCAGCTCAACAAGGCGGTCGACATCGACCGCTCGACCTCGCAGGAGGCCGCGGAGCTGTACGTCGAGGACAAGGGGATCACGGCGCCCAAGGAGGGCTCCGGCTCGATCGTCATCGGCGCCGCGAACTTCTCGGAGAACATCACGGTCGCGGAGATCTACGCGGCCGTGCTCTCCGCGGCCGGCTGGGAGACCGAGGTCCGGACCATCGGCTCGCGCGAGACTTACCTCCCCGCCCTCGAGAACGGCGAGATCCAGGTGGTGCCCGAGTACGCCGCGACGGTGACCGAGTACCTCAACCTCGCCGCGAACGGCGCCGATGCGGAGGCCGTCGCCTCGGGCGACATCGACGCGACGGTCGCGGCCCTCGAGCCGCTCGCGGCCGATGCGGGTCTGGTGTTCGGCGCGGCGTCCGCCGCACAGGACCAGAACGCGTTCGCCGTCACCACCGCCTTCGCCGACGAGTACGGCGTCACGTCGCTCACCGAGCTCGCGGACACGTGCGGCACCATCTCGCTCGGCGGACCGCCCGAGTGCCCCGAGCGCCCCTTCTGCCAGCTGGGCCTCGAGGACGAGTACGGGCTCGAGGTCGCCCAGTTCGACTCGCTCGACGCCGGCGGCCCGCTCACCAAGAACGCCCTCCGTCAGGGCCAGGTGATGGTGGGCCTGGTGTTCAGCTCGGACGGCGAGCTCGGCTGACGCGCGGTGCACGCGAACGCCCGGTCCGTACGGACCGGGCGTTCGTGTCTCGGAACGGGGCCGAGCGAGAGGCGGGCGCGCCGGGCGACGGGTCAGGCGGCGGCCTCGATGGCGCGGACGGGCTCGAGGTAGTACTCGGCCACCTGGCGTCGCGTGGTCACGGCCGCGGTCGCGCCCGCGTCGACGCTGCGGACCCAGTCGACGATGCGCTCGGCCGAGCGGCGCAGGTCGAACGCGTGGTGCCAGTCGAGCAGCTCCGCGGCGCGCGAGCCGTCGAGCCACAGCAGCTTGTCCTCGAGGAAGCCGCAGACGTCGCGCTCGGGGCTGATGAGCGCCTCGTCGCCCCACGCGCGTGCGAGCTCGAACACCATCTCGCCCGCGGTGTGGCCCGCCGTCGGAGGTGCGAAGTTGAGGGCGTGGACGGTCTCCTCCTGCGCGGCGAGGAGGCGAGCCCCCAGGCGCACGAATCCGTCGACCACGTCGAGCACATGCTGGAACGGCCGCACGGCGAGCGGGTCGCGCACGGCGAACACGCGCTCCTGCTGGAAGAAGCGGACGCAGTTGGGGACCAGGCGGTCCGCGTCATCGCCGCCGCCGATGACGTTGCCGAGCCGGACCGACGCGGAGCGGTGCGGCGCGCCGCCGAGCCGCGGGAGGTCCATGAACTCGCGGAACATGTTCTCGGCCATGGACTTCGACGCGGAGTACGGGCTGCGGCCGCCGATGGGGCTGTCCTCGGTGAGCATGCCGCCGTCCGCCGCCATGGGGACGTAGCACTTGTCCGAGGTCACGTGCACGAGCGCCGGGACCAGCCCGATGCGCTCGGCCTCCAGCATGTTGAGCGAGCCGTTGAGGTTGACGTCGAACGTCAGGTGCGGATCGTCGAAGCCGCGACACAGGATCGCCTGCGCCGCGAGGTGGAAGACGATGTCCGGTCGCGTCAGCTCGAGCGCGGCGAACAGCCGTCCGCGATCGCGAACGTCACCCGTGATGCGCTGCACGCCCTCGTCCGCGAGCCACGCGGCGCGCGTCGCCGATGAGGGGTCGTCGTCGACGGAGTACCCGACGACGGTCGCCCCCAGATGATCGAGGACCGTGGCGAGCCACGCCCCGATGAATCCGCTGTGCCCGGTGATGAACACCGTCCGGCCCGAAAAGATCGAGCTGTCGCCAGCCCTCTCAGCGTCGCCCATCACATACCCCCGTGCTGTGATCCCCCCTGGACGGCGCGTGCACCGGCTCCTCGCTCAGCGAGCGGAGAGCCCGAAGCTCGCACCCTGCGGACACCTGCAGGATTCCGTCGGACCGAAAGGTCCGCCTTCGTCCGTTTTGTCCACGCCTCTACTTCTAGCGCACGGAACGGCGCTTGGCCAGTGGCAATCGCGGCAGATCGCGCGATTCGGAGGATTCCGGCGCGCGGTTCAGCGGTGCGCGAGGGCGAGCCGGACCCCCATCGCCACCAGCGCCGTCCCCGCCACGGCGTCCACCGCGCGCACGCCCCGCGCGCTCCCGAGCCACCGCCGCGCGTATCCCGCACCGAGGATGATGAGGGCGAACCACACGAGCCCCAGCGCCGCATGCACGGCCGCGAGCAGCAGCCCGACCGGGAGCGGCGCGTACCCGTCGGGGATGAACTGCGGGATCGTTGCGATGTAGAAGACGCCGATCTTGGGGTTGAGCACGTTCGTGGTGAGGCCGGTCGCGAGCGCCCTTCCCACCCCGCGCCGGGCCGCCGGCGGCGCGTCGGCGACCGTCGCATCGTCCCCTCGCACGGCCCGCCACAGCATGCGTCCGCCCAGGTAGACGATGTACGCCGCGCCGCCGAGCGTGACCACCCGGAAGGCCTGCTCGGAGGCTGCGAGCAGCGCGGCGGCGCCCACCGCGGCGGCGGCGCCCCACACGAACAGCCCGAGCGTGATGCCGAGCGCGGCGGCCGCGGCCTGGCGCCGTCCGCCGACGAGCGTCGAGCGCAGCACCAGCGTGGTGTCGATGCCGGGCACGATGGTGAGCAGCAGCGCCACCGCGGCGAAGCCGAGCACCGCCTGATCGATCGTCATGGCGCGAGCCTAGGCGTGCGGTCGGGCGACGGCGGCCGCGTCGGCGTCCACGACGGAGACGTGCAGGAGGACGGCATCGCCGGGGCTGAGCGCGGAAACGACTCAGGGCGGTCCGGCCACCCGTGACGAGTGGCGGAACCGCCCTGATCGAGGCCTGACCTTCCCGCTCGCGAATCGCTTCACGAGGAACCGGCACGATGCCCGTGGTACGCCCCCAGGGACTCGAACCCTGAACCCGCTGATTAAGAGTCAGCTGCTCTGCCAGTTGAGCTAGAGGCGCATCGTCCGCTACCGCGGCGCGAGAGAAGACATTACCCGACTTCTCCGAGAATGTGAAATCGGCACCGCGTCCCCGCACGCGACGCCCGCGCTCTCGCACCCCGCAGTTACGGTGGTGCCCATGACCGATACCCGACTCGCCGTGGGCGACCCCGCACCCGACTTCTCCGCCTCCACCGATTCCGGCACCTTCCGCCTCGCGGACCTGCGCGGCCGCAAGGTGATCCTGTACTTCTACCCCGCCGCGATGACCCCCGGCTGCACCACGCAGGCGTGCGACTTCCGCGACTCGCTCGACCGGCTCCACGCCGAGGGCTACGAGGTCGTGGGCATCTCGAAGGACTCCCCCGAGAAGCTCGCGCAGTTCCGCGAGGCCGAGGGCCTCACCTTCACGCTGGTCTCCGACGAGGACCGCGCGATCCAGGACGCGTACGGCGCGTGGGGCATGAAGAAGCTCTACGGCAAGGAGGTCGAGGGGTCGATCCGCTCGACCGTGGTGGTCGACGAGGACGGCACGGTGGCGCTCGCGCAGTACAACGTCAAGGCGACGGGCCACGTGGCCAAGCTGCGCCGCGACCTCAAGATCGACTGACACGCGCGGGAGGGACGATGCGCGGGCATCGGCCCGTATCCTGGTCCCCGCGCGCGAGTGGCGGAATTGGCAGACGCGCTGGATTTAGGTTCCAGTGCCCTCGGGCGTGGGGGTTCAAGTCCCCCCTCGCGCACGATCGATCCCGCACCGGCCCCGCCGGTGCGGGATCTGTGGCATCCGACCAGGTCCGCGCCACAATGACTCCGTGACGCACGATCTCCTCACCCTGGCGGCCGCGGGCTTCGTCGCGGGCCTCGCGGTGGCCATGCCGCTCGGCGCGATCGGCGTGCTGATCCTGCGCGAGGCGATGATGCAGGGGCTCCGGAGCGGCCTCGCTGCCGCCGCGGGCGTCGCGACGGTCGACCTCGCCTACTGCGCGGTCGCGGTCGCCGCGGGCGCGTTCGTCGCCGAGGCGCTCCAGCCCTGGATGACCACCATCGGCGTCGTAGCGGGCGCGGTCATCATCGGCATCGGCGCGATGATGCTGCGCGGGGCGCTGCGCCCGCCCGTGGCCGATGCAGGCGAGCCCGTCCGGGGCCGCCCCTGGCGAGTCTTCGCGCGCTTCGTGGGGCTCACCGCGCTCAACCCGGCGACGGTGGTGTACTTCCTCGCGCTCGCCGCGGTGGTCACCACCGTGACCACGGCCTCGTACGAGCCGGCGGTGTTCGTGGTCGCCGCCGGCGCCGCGTCGCTCCTGTGGCAGACGGGCCTCGCCGTCGCGGGAGCCGCCGTCGGCGCGCGGGTCCCGCCGCGCATCGTGCGGCTGCTCGGGATCGCCGCCGCCGTCGCGGTGATCGCGCTCGGCATCGTCGCGATCGTCGCCGCGCAGGCGGCGTAGCCGCACGCCGAGCCCGGGGCGCACCTGAGCCGCCGCGCATCGTCCCCCCGAACGGCGACGGCCCGACCTCCCCTAGGGGGGGAGGTCGGGCCGTCGCTCAGGCCGTGAGGGCTCAGGCGCTCTCGTGCTCGGCGATCTTCGCGCGGACCTCGTCCATGTCGAGGCCCTCGACCGCGCCGATGAGCTGCTGGAGGGCAGGGCCCGGCAGCGCGCCGGCCTGGTTGAAGACCATGACGCCGTCACGGAAGGCCATGAGCGTCGGGATCGCGGTGATGCCGTACTTGACGCTGAGGTCCTGGTGCGCCTCGGTGTCGACCTTGGCGTGGACGATCTCGGGCTTGGTGTCCGACGACTGCTCGAAGATGGGGGCGAAGCGCTTGCAGGGGCCGCACCACTCGGCCCAGAAGTCCACGAGGACGATGCCGTCCTTGCTCACGGTCTCGTCGAAGGTATCGGTGGTCAGCTCAACGGTGGCCATAGCTTCCTCTCTCTGGCATATATACCCTAGGGGGTATTCTAGCATTGTCGTCGGCACGGGTTTCGGTATCCAGGTTGTCATGCCACGGCGCGGATGACGGACCACGCGCGGCCACGCGGTAGAAAAGACTCATGACCGACATGGCCGAGCTCCCCGACGAACCCACCGGTTGGCTGTCCGACCGCGAGCTGCAGCACGTCCGCTCCGAGCTCCCGCTGGTGTACGTCAACGTGGTCCCCGTCCGGATTAATCCCATGGGCGAGGTGACCGAGGTCGGACTCCTGCTGCGGGCGATCGACGGCGTCATCTCGCGGGCCATCGTCGCTGGTCGGGTGCTGTATCACGAGCGCATCCGCGACGCGATCGTGCGCAACCTCGAGAAGGACCTGGGCCTCGCCGCGATGCCCCAGGTGCCGCTGTCGCCCGCACCGCTGGCCGTCGCCGAGTACTTCCCCACCAAGGGCCTCACCCCGTTCCACGACTCGCGGCAGCACGCCGTGGCGCTCGTCTACGTGGTGCCCGTCGACGGCCACTGCGAGCCCCAGCAGGGCGCGCTGGACCTCACGTGGCTCACGCCGGAGGAGGCCGCGAGCGACGAGATCGCGGCGGAGATGGCCGGCGGCCAGCACGTGCTGCTGCGCCAGGCGCTCGCTCACTGCGGCGCCCTCACCTGAGGTCGCGGGGCGCATCCCTCCCAGGTTCAGCCGGCGAGCGCCTCGGCGACGTGCGGCGCGAGCGCGCGGAACGCGTGGCCACGGTGGCTGATCTCGTTCTTGCGCTCGGGCGAGATCTCGGCGTTCGAGACGGTCTCGCCGTGCGCCCGGAAGATCGGGTCGTAGCCGAAGCCGCCCTCCCCCGCCGGCGCCCGCAGCAGCTCGCCCTCGACCACGCCCTCGCAGACCACCTCACGGCCGTCGGGCATCACCAGCACCGCCGCGCAGACGAAGCGCGCACCCCGATGCGCATCGGGGATGTCGGCCATCTGCGCGAGCAGCAGCTCGAGGTTCTCGCGGTCGGCGCCGTGCCGGCCGCTCCACAGCGCCGAGAAGATGCCGGGCGCGCCGCCCATGACGTCGACCGCGATGCCCGAGTCGTCGGCGATCGCGGGCAACCCGCTGCTCGCCGCGAGCGCGCGCGCCTTGATCAGCGCGTTCTCGGCGAACGACGTGCCGTCCTCGACGGGGCTCGGCGCGTCGAGCTCCTTCGCCGAGGCGACGTCCTCCCTGGTCAGACCGGGCAGGGCTGGCGCGAGGACCGCCCAGATCTCATCGACCTTGTGGGCGTTGTGCGTCGCGATCGCGAGGCGTGCCACGCTCAGCCCTCGAGCGCGACGGCCTGGAGCAGCGCGAGCTCCGCGTTGCCCGCGGTCGCGAGCGCGAGCAGCGCGTCGAGCTCGTCCTTGGAGAACGGCGCTCCCTCGGCGGTGCCCTGCACCTCGACGAACCCGCCCGCGCCGGTCATGACCACGTTCATGTCCGTCTCGGCGCGCACGTCCTCGACGTACGGCAGGTCGAGCATCGGCACGCCGTCGATGATGCCGACCGAGATCGCGGACACCGAGCCGGTCAGCGGGTTCGCGTTAGCCTTGATGGCGCCGTTGGCCTTGCCCCACGCGATCGCGTCCGCGAGCGCGACGTAGGCGCCGGTGATCGCCGCGGTCCGCGTGCCGCCGTCGGCGTCGAGCACGTCGCAGTCGAGGACGATGGTGTTCTCGCCCAGCGCCTTGACGTCGATGATGGCGCGCAGCGAGCGGCCGATGAGCCGGCTGATCTCCATCGTGCGCCCGCCTATCTTGCCGCGCACCGACTCGCGGTCGTTGCGCGTGTTGGTGGCGCGCGGCAGCATCGCGTACTCGGCCGTGACCCACCCCTCGCCGGAACCCTTCTTCCAGCGCGGCACGCCCTCGGTGAACGAGGCAGAGCACAGCACGCGCGTCCCGCCGAACGTCACGAGGCACGAGCCCTCGGCGTTCTTCTGGAAGCCGCGCTCGAAGGACACGGGGCGGAGCTGGTCGGGGGTGCGGCCGTCGGCGCGAGTCACAGTCATGGTGACGAGCCTATCCGCGCCCACCCACCCCCACCTCCCCGACAGTGGCAACGGAGCTGGTCCCGACCCGCCGGGGGTGGGACCGGTCACGCGGTGCGACGCGCCGGGAAACCGGGACGAGCTCCGTTGGAAGTGTCCGAGGGTGGGGGTCAGAGGACGTGGGTCTCGCCCGGGGTCGCGAGCGCCACCGGGGCGCCGTACGCGACGGCCGCGAGCTCGAGCGTCGCGGCGGGATCCACCCACGAGGCGACATGCGTGACGATGAGCTCGCCCACGCCAGCGTCGCGCGCGAGCGTGCCCGCCTGCGTGCCGTTCATGTGGATGCCCTCGGGGTTGACGCGCGAGTGCGCCCAGCCCGCCTCGGCGAGCAGCACGTCGCAGCCGCGCGCGAGACCCAGGACGTCGTCGCAGCGGTCCGTGTCGCCGGTGAACACCAGCGTGGTCGCGCCCTCGGTGATCGCGGACGGTCCGGCCACGCGCACCGCGACCGCGGGGACCGGATGCCAGGCGCGCGCCCAGGTGAGGGAGAACGGCCCGACCGCGGCGGTGTCGCCGTCGCCGACCGCGGTGAAGTCGAAGGTGTCCGCCGCAGCCGCGTCCTCGGATCCGGAGACCTGCACGATGCGCCGGTCGAGTCCCTCGGGTCCGTACAGGGGCAGCGGGGGAAGCTCCTCGTCCGCTGCGGGGCCGTACCGGCGCAGGACCGACAGCGCGGCCAGGTCGGCGCAGTGGTCGGGATGGCCGTGGGACACCAGCACGGCGTCCACGCGCGTCGGGTCGCAGTGCCGCTGCAGCGGCCCGATCGCACCCGACCCAAGGTCGAGGACGATGCGCCACGTGCGTCCCGCCGCATCGTCCGCCTCGAGCAGGTAGCAGGAGGCCGGCGAGTCCGGGCCCGCGGTGGAGCCCGCGCTGCCGACGACGGTGAGCCTCACGACGCCGCCTCCACGGCGGGCAACGGCTCCACCTGGCTCACCACGGGGCCGAGGAATCGCTGCGCGAGCGCCTCGAAGCGGTCGCGGGGCCCGGTGGCGTAGAAGCGGTGCGCGGGAGGACGATGCGCGGGGCTCTCGAGCCCGTTGGCGGCGAGGACGCGGTAGACGTCGCGCGCGGTCTCCGACGCCGAGTCGACCAGCGTGACGTCGGGACCCATGACGTACGAGATGGCACCGGCGAGCAGCGGGTAGTGCGTGCAGCCCAGGATCAGCGTGTCGACGCCGGCGTCCTGGAGCGGCGCGAGGTACTCGCGCGCCACGCGCATGACCTCGGGGCCGGAGGTCTCCCCCGCCTCGACCAGGTCGACGAAGCGCGGGCAGGCCTGGCTGGTGATGGTGAGGTCGGGCGCTCCCGCGAGGGCGTCCTCGTACGCCCCGGAGGTGACGGTCGCGACGGTCCCGATCACGCCGACGTGCCGCGACCGCGACAGGGTGGCGGCGCGGCGGGCCGCCGGCAGGATCACCTCGACCACGGGGATGCCGCGCTCGCGCGAGAACCGCTCGCGCGCGTCCCTCAGCACCGCCGCGGAGGCGGTGTTGCACGCGATCACGAGGGTCTTCACGCCGTCCGCGACCAGCGCGTCCATGATGTCGAGCGCGTGCTGGCGGACCTCCGCGATCGCGAGCGGGCCGTACGGGCCGTGCGCGGTGTCGCCCACGTAGTGCACCGCCTCGTGCGGCATCGTGTCCATGATCGCGCGCGCGACCGTGAGGCCGCCCACGCCCGAGTCGAACACACCGATGGGCGCGTCGTTCATGCCGTTCCTCCCAGCCTCACGGACACCAGGGACTCCTGGAGCCACGTGAGGGCGTCGTAGAGCATCCCGAGCCAGAGGCGCTCGGGATCGACCGGCGGCTCCGCCTCGGTCCCCTGCTCGGCGGCCTCGGCGGCGCGGGCGATCTCCGCGTGGAGCGCCTCGGCGTCCTCGTCGCTCGCGAGCGCGAGGCGCGAGGCGACCACGAGGCGCACGTCCGTGAGGGCCGCCGCCATGGGCATCACCTGCTCGGTGGGGACCACCCACTCGGTCGCCTCCGCGCTCAGGTCGTCCCACAGGCGGCGCAGGCGGGCGATCTTGGTGGCCCGCAGGTCCTCCTGGGTGAGCCGCCGGAACTCGTCGGCCACCTCGCGGTCGCGCGGCGCCGCATTCGGCAGCAGCCGCAGCAGCGCGGGATCCTCGGGCTCGACCGGATCGTCCTCGACCCCGTCGAGGAAGCGCAGGCTCTCCGCGAGGTCCTCGCGATGCGGCAGCGTCGAGTGCGGCTCCGAGCCGAACGACTCGGCGCCCAGCAGCAGCCCCACGTCGGCGACGATGCGCGCGATCACCAGGCGCTCCTCCTCGTCGAGCGCCGCGACGGCAGCGCCGTCGCGCTCGGCGAAAGCCCTCACCCGTCGCTCCGCTCGAGGGTCGCCCACAGCCCGTAGCCGTGCATGGCCTGGACGTGGATCTCCATCTGCTCGCGGCTCCCGCTGCTCAGCACCGAGCGACCCTTCTCATGCACCTCGCGCATGCGCGCCTCCGCCTCGTGGCGGGCGAGCCCGAAGTACTCCTGGAACACCCGGGTGACGTAGCTCATGAGGTTGACCGGGTCGTTCCACACGACCGTGACCCACGGCTCGCGCACGCGCGTGCCCACCCCCGCCTGGGGGTCGAGTCGTTCCTGGGTGCCCACGGCCCCAGCGTACGGCCGCGTGACGGAATCGGACGCTACTCGTCGCCCTCGTTGCCGAAGGCCGCGTCGAGGATCTCCTTGCACGCCGGGCACACCGGGAAGCGGTTCGGGTCGCGACCCGGCACCCACACCTTGCCGCACAGCGCGATGACCGGCTCGCCGCTCATGGCCGACTCGAGGATCTTCTCCTTCTTGACGTAGTGCGCGAAGCGCTCCGCATCGCCCGGCTCGACCAGCTCGCGGGTGTCGGTGCGCTCGATCGTCGCGGTGCCGCCCTGCGGCTGCGTCATCGGCTCAAGGGTCTCGCTCATGCCGCCCATCGTACGCGGGGCCTCCCGCGCGATCAGCCGACTGCGGCCAGCAGCCTGCCGGCGCGACGGTCGTACACGGCGCCGGCGGCGCGCACCCCGCCCGCGTACCCGCCGATGCCCAGGGCGGCGCCCATCGCGCACGCCACCCAGCCCCAGACCGGCGCCACCGTCAGCGACAGCACGAACGGCACCACGACGAACGGCACGATCGCGAGCAGCACCACCGACGACACCAGCTGCGCGAGCAGCCCCGCCCCCACCGCCCCGACCTCGGAGCCGAACGGGCTGGCGCCCGGGGCCGGGGCGCGGTAGGGCATGAGGACCGCGGAGAGCGCGGCGACGCCGAGGCTTACGCCCAGCACGCCCACGCAGGCGCCGAGCAGCCCCGGCGCGTCGACCCACGCGCCCGTCCAGGCGACGGTCGCGACCGCGACGGCCACGAGCAGCGGCAGGGACCACGATGCGGTCGCGGCCAGGCGGCCCCGCATGACCGCCTGGCCGATGCGCCCCGAGACGACGTCCAGCCAGAGCGCCGTCGAGTCGAACGCGACGTCGTTGTGGCGCCCCCACCCGATGGTCGCCGCGAGCACCAGGGGCACCAGGTACGACCACCGCCGGTCCAGGTCGAACACGGGCATCACCAGCACGAAGAAGGTGGCGGGCAGCAGCAGCACCCCGGCGAGCGACGCGAGGTAGCGCGGGTCGCCCGTCCACGCGCGCAGCAGCCGCGCATGGACCGCCGCGGTCGCCGGGTCGCGCGGCCTCACGTGCATGCGGGCCGGATCCAGCACGCGGTCGTGCCGCCGATGCGCGCCGCCGCCCCGCCCCCAGGGCGACACCAGCTGGTGGGCGACGTTGACGCGCCACACCGCGTGCAGGAGTGCGAGCCAGGTGCCCTGCAGGGCGATCCGCCACGCGGCGCCCCACCAGTCCCCCGCGGCCGCGTACGCGGGCGCGGCCGCCCCCGCGCCGAGCGGGGTGGCCGCCATGCGCTCGAGAAGGAGGTCGACGTCGGTCTCGATCACCGCCGAGAGCCCGTCGCGGAACAGCACGAACGCAACCGGGGCCACCACGGCGAGCCCGAAGGCGAGCGCCGCGAAGGTCGCGAGCTTGGCCCGCCGCGACGACAGCACGCGGGACGCCCACGCGGCGCTCACGCGCGCGCCCATGACGAGGCAGCCGTAGGCGAGCGCGAGCCCCGCGAGCGCGACCGCGAGGACCGCCGCACCGCTCGACCGCCACGACATCCCCAGCACCGCGAGCGCGAGCGCGAAGAACACCGCGGGCAGCGTGAGGAACGCCGCGACGGTGAGGCCGGGCATGATCGCGCGCGCCGAGACGCCGAGGGCGCGGAAGCGGCTCGCGTCGAGGGTGTCGTCCAGCCCTGACAGCACCAGCGGCAGCACCGCCCACCCCACGGTGATGAGCGCGACCGCCCCGACCAGCAGGTCGGCGCGCACGGCACCTCCCTGGCGCGCGAGCGCGTCCTGGCCCCACACGAGCCATGGGGCCATGGTCAGCGCCCACAGCACCCCCAGCCCGGCGACGAGCGCGCGCCACCATTCGCGCCGCGCGAGGTGCCACGCGGTGCGCAGGCGGATGCCTACGACAGCCGCAACCACGTGAGGTCCCGCTGGTCGCGGACATCGCCCACGAGCTCGACGAACCGGCCCTCGAGGTCACCGGTCGCGCCGCGCACCTCGGCGAGCGTGCCGGAGTCGAGGATGCGCCCCGCTCCCACCACCGCGACGTGGTCGCAGAGGCGTTCGACCAGCGCCATCACATGCGAGGACAGCACCACCGTGCCGCCCGTCTGGACGAAGGCCTGCAGGATGCGACGGATGGCGCCGGCGGAGACCGGGTCGACCGCCTCGAACGGCTCGTCGAGCACCAGCACGCGCGGCGCATGGACCAGCGCGCACGCGAGGCCCACCTTCTTGGTCATGCCCGCGGAGTAGTCCATCACCAGCGTGCCGCCGGCGTCCTCGAGGTCCAGCGCCGCCAGCAGATCGTCGCGGCGCTCCCGCACCACCTCGCGGTCGAGGCCCCGCAGGCGCCCGGCGTACGAGATCAGCTCCGCGCCGGTGAGCCGGTCGAACGTGTGCAGGCCGTCGGGCAGCACGCCCAGGAGCGGCTTGGCGGTCTCCGGCGCGGCCCACAGGTCGACGCCGAGCACCGCGACCGTGCCCGCGTCGGGCCGCAGCAGCCCGGTGGCCATCGAGAGCGTGGTCGTCTTGCCGGCCCCGTTGGGACCGACCACGCCGAAGAAGGACCCGGCGGGGATGTCGAGGTCGACACCGGCGACGGCGAGCGTCTGACCGAAGCGCTTGGTCAGCCCGCGCAGCGACAGCGCCGGTGCCGGTTCGATGCTCACGTCGTCAGCGTAGCGCCGCTTCCAGGCATGTCACCGGGCGGGAATCTCACGGGCACGACGGACGTTGCGCCACCGGACAGCCGCGAGGCAGAAGGAGGACCGGTGGACGATCGCATCGCGGCAGGCACCCGCATGGGCCCCGTGGAGCTGCGCGTCGAGGACCTCGACACGATGCTCGCGTACTACCGGGACGTGCTCGCCCTCGAGGAGATCAGCGCGGAGGGCGACCGCCGCGTGCTGGGCCGCGGAGGCGTCGAGGCCGTCGCCCTCACCCGCACGCGAGGCCTGCCCCGCTTCGATCGCCGGGGCGCCGGCCTGTTCCACACGGCGGTCCTGTTCGACTCGCGCGAAGGCCTGGCGGCGGCCGTGCTGCGCGTCGCGCGCGCGGCGCCCGGCTCCTACACGGGCGCGGCCGACCACCTGGTGAGCGAGGCGTTCTACTTCGACGACCCGGAGGGCAACGGCGTCGAGCTCTACTTCGACCGCCCGCGCGACGCGTGGCGGCGCGACGCCGCGGGCCGCCCTCTCATGGGCAGCGAGCACATCGACGTCAACGGCTTCCTCGACACCCACCTCACCGAGGCCGAGCTCGCGGCGCCCGCCGCCGCGGCGAGCGTCGGTCACGTGCATCTCCAGGTCGGGGACATCCCGACCGCCAAGGAGTTCTACGTCGGCGCGCTCGGCTTCGACGAGGTGCTCGACATGGGCAGCGCGCTGTTCGTCTCCGCGGGCGGCTACCACCACCACATCGGCCTCAACACCTGGAACTCCCGCGGCGCGGGCCCGCGCGCGGCCTCGCTGGGCCTCGGCACCATGGACATCGTGCTGCCCTCGGTCGACGATCTGGGCGCGCTGCGCGAGCGCGTCGCGCATCGCGGCGCGACGGTCGCCGACGACGGCCGCACCGTGACCGTGCTCGACCCCTGGGGATCCCAGATCCGGGTGACGGTCGGCGACGCGGCTTCCGCGTAGACGGCGTCATCGCTGGTCTCCGCACGATCTCGCGCGGGTCGCTGACACGTAACCTACGGTCGCGTAGGGTTACGGCATCCGCACCACCGGCGCCCGCGCCTGTCCTCGACTGGGAAGTCGTCCCCCACCGCCCAGGAGAGGTATGTCCGCGTCGCCGCAGCCCGCATCGTTCCCCGTCAACCGGATGACGTCGACCTTCGCGGAGCTCTCCGCGACCATCCGCGACATGGGCCTCATGAAGCGCTCGTACGTCTTCTACGGCGTGTACGGCGCGGCGCTCGCGCTCGCGCTCGGCGGCGTCGTCACGGGCATCGTCCTGCTCGGCGACTCGTGGTTCCAGCTGGTCATGGCCGCCGCGCTCGGCATCGTGCTGACCCAGGTCGCCTTCCTGGGCCACGAGGCGTCCCACCGGACGGTGCTCGCCTCCGGCCCCGCGAACGACCGCCTCGGCCGCGTCCTCAGCACGATCATCGTGGGCATCAGCCACCAGTGGTGGATGCGCAAGCACACGCGCCACCACGGCAACCCCAACCGCATCGGCAAGGACCCCGACATCGAGCGCGACACCATCTCCTTCGTCGAGGAGGACGCCGCCACCGCGCGCGGCCCGATCCGCTGGATCACGCGCCGCCAGGGGTGGCTCTTCTTCCCGCTGCTCACGCTCGAGGGGCTCAACCTCCACTACCGCTCGGTCGCGGACCTGGTGACCGCCGGCACGCGCCGCGAGCGGTGGATCGAGCTGCCGTCGATCGCGCTCCACTTCGCGCTGTACCTGGTGCCGATCTTCTGGTTCCTGCCGCTCGGGATGGCCTTCGCGTTCGTGGGCGTCCAGATGGCCGTGTTCGGCGTCTACATGGGGGCGTCGTTCGCCCCCAACCACAAGGGCATGATGATCGTGCCCGCGGACGCGCGCCTCGACTTCCTGTCGAAGCAGGTGCTCACCAGCCGCAACATCCGCGGCGGCTGGGCGATGTCGATCCTCATGGGCGGGCTCAACTACCAGATCGAGCACCACCTGTTCCCGTCGATGGCGCGGCCTCATCTCGCCCGCGCGCGCGAGATCGTGCGCGAGCACTGCGCCACGCTGGGCGTGCCGTACACCGAGACGTCGCTCGTGGAGTCCTACGGGATCGTGGTGCGCTACCTCAACCGCGTGGGCCTCGCGGCCCGGGACCCGTTCGACTGCCCCGAGCGCGTCGCGATGGGCCGCTGAGCGGGGACGATCAGCGGGTCGGAGCGTCCTCGAGGACCGCCTCGGCCTCCGCGACCAGGGCGGCCCCCGGCGCATCGTCCGCCTCGTCGACGCGCGTCCTGCCCGACACGAACGCGTAGGCGAGACCGATCACCACGGCACCGCCCACCAGGTTGCCCAGGCCCACCACGAGCATGTTGGTGCCGAACTGCGCGAGCGACACGTCGCCGCCCGAGATGAGACCCACGCCGAACACGGTCATGTTGGCGACCACGTGCTCGTAGCCGCCCGCGATGAACGCGAGCACGCACCAGAAGATGATGATCGCCTTCGCGGCCTCCGACTTCAGGCGGGTCACGCCCCAGATCGCGCCGCACACCATGATGTTGCACAGCACGCCGCGCCAGAACAGCTCGGCGGGCGTGTGGGAGATCTTGAGCGCGAGCGTGTCGGCCGCGAACTGGCCCGTCGCGCCCGTGAACAGTCCCGCCTGGACCATCACCCACGAGAACACGAACGCGCCCGCCATGTTCGCGAAGAAGATGCCGAGCAGCAGCCCGCCGGCCCGGGGCCACGAGATGCGCCGGCGCAGCGCGCCGAGCGGGAGCACCATCATCGCGCTCGTCGCGAGCTCGCCGCCCAGGAACACCACCGTGGTGAGCGCGATCGCGAAGACCGAGCCGCCGATGAGGCGCTCGAGCGGGTGCCCCGCGACATGGAGCGGGCCCGCGGCGGACCACATGAGGATCACGCCGGTGCCGACCCACATGCCGGCGAGCATGCCGGCCACCAGGAAGCGCAGGGGCGTGCGCGCGAGGCGCGACTTGGCGACGGACGCGTCGGCTTGGGCATCGACGGTATCGGGGAGAGTCAGCACGTCTCGACGGTAGGCGCTGCCGACGCGTCCGAGCAGGTACCTAGGTCCGGGGCGCGGCCGGATCGGCGGCACGGCCCGCCGCGACGATGCCCGCGTCGCCGCGCGACGCGCCCGCGAGCCTGCGCTCGAGGTAGGCCGCGGAGAAGTCGATGGTGATCTCGCACCACAGCGGGAGATGGTCGCTCATCTGATGGGTGCGCCACTGCGTGAGGTAGTAGCGGCGCGGATCCGCGGGCCGCTCCCCCGAGGCCGTCCTGAGATCGGTGTAGACGTCGGCGAGGTCCTGCTCGGTGAACACGGACTGGTAGTAGTCGAACACCCCGGCGCGCCCCGTGCCCACCAGCCGCTCGGGGTCCCGCAGGAAAGCGATCTGGTCGAAGTGGCGGTCGCGGCCCGCGTTGGAGGCGGCGGCGACCAGCTCCGTCGGCACCTCGAAGCCGTGGCGGGTCAGCGCGCCGAACGTCGCATCGTCCGTGCTGAAGATGTTGAAGTCCCCCAGCAGCACCATCGCGCGCGACCAGGCGTCGCGCTCGCGTGCGCGCGCGGCGAGCAGACCCGCCACCGCGTCGATCTCGGCGACGCGCTCCGCGGGCGCCGCATCGTCCGTGCCCCACGTGATGTGCACCGTGGTGAGGAAGAAGCGCGCCCACCCCGCGACGAACGCGACGATGTACGGCGTGCGCGCGAGCTGCCGCGCGTCGCCCGGCAGCACCAGTTCCCCGACGATGCCGCCGAGCCGGACCTTGCGCGAGTCGTACAGGAACGCGAGCCGTTCGCGGTTGCCGGGCACCCCCTCGGTGACGTCGGTGACCAGGAACTTCCACATGGGCCCGAGCAGCTCGAGCACGCGCCGCAGGCCCGTGAGGTCGCGGTTGACCTCCTGGACGGCGACGATGTCGAAGCGGTCGATGATCTCCGCGATGTAGTGCATCGCCTCGCGGCTCCGGCTGCCGAAGGACGCGGAGTCGAAGTCGCGGATGTTCCACGAGGCGAGCAGCAGCGTCCCCTCGAGCGTCTTCTCCGGGATCCCGTGGTCGGGATCCGCCATCTGAGCGCGAAGGAGGAGGAGGCGCTCGATGGTCCTGCGGTCATCGGCGTCGGCTGCGTTGAGATCCCGGTAGAAGGGCATGAGCCACCTCGACCATGGTCGCACCGCACGCCGATGCGCGCGCGGGCGGGAGCGGGCGGGAGAGGGCGGACGCGGCGCGCGGCGGCCGGGGTCGAGGGCCCACTCCCCCGACCCCGGCCGCCGCGTCAGCGCGTCACAGCCCGGCCACGCGGTCCTCGGGCGCCGTGAGGCCGGGGTTGGCCTCGAGGAACGCCACGAAGTTCGCGAGATCCTCGGGGCCGCCGAGCAGGTCGGTCCCCAACGTGAAGGCGTCGAAGTCGTCGCCGCCGCCGGAGAGGAAGTTGTACATCGCGACGCGGTAGGTGCCCGCCGGGTCGATCGCCTCGCCGTCGAGCATCATCGAGCCCTCGACCACCTTGCCGCCCTGCGGCTGCGAGTCGTCCCACGCGTAGGTGAAGCCCTCCGAGACGCCCAGCGCGAGGTACGGGCGGCCACGGGTCGGGACGTACTGCTGCTCGAGGGCCGCCTCGATGTCCGCGCCCGTCATGTCGACCGTGACGATGAGGTTGCCGAACGGGTTGACGTCGTACGCCTCGGCGTAGGTCACCTCGCCGCTCGCCTCCTCGTACTTCGGCGCGACCAGCAGGCTGGCACGCACGCCGCCGACGTTGGTGAAGGCGATCTCCGCGCCGCCCTCGTCCGCGCCGTCGGTGCCCCACAGGATCGCGTCGGCCACCAGGTCCGCCATCGGCGTCTCGATGCCGCGGTTCCCGCTCGAGTCTCCCGTGATGTCCTCGGCGACCGATCCGACCACGCGCGCCGCGAGCGGCCCCGACAGGGCGTCCCACTTCTCGGCGATCGCCGTGATCGCCGGATCGGCCGCCACGCCCGCCACGATGTGGTTGACCGCGGTGGTGCGCGCGCGGTCCACGTCGCCCGTGCGGCGGTTGAGGACCAGCGTCGTCTCGGTCACCACACGGCCGTACGATGCGGCGGAGGTCACCAGGCGCGGATGGCCCGCCGGGTCGTCGATCGAGCAGACGTAGGGCTCGTGGGTGTGGCCGGTGACGAGCATGTCGATCGCGGGCGACATGCGCTCGGCGATGGTGCGGATCGGGTCGGAGACCTGGTCGCAGTCGCTGACGCCGCCGCCCGCGGGGATCCCGCCCTCGTGCAGGAGCACGACGATGGCCTCGACCCCCCGCCGCTTGAGCTTCTTGGCCTCGGCGTTCGCCGTCCGGACCTCGTCACGGAACTCGACGCTCGCCACGCCGGTGGGGCTCACCAGAGTCGGCGTGTCCTCGAGGGTCATGCCGATGAAGCCGATCCTCATGCCGTCCACCTTCTTGATGGTGGTGCCGGGCAGCAGCGTGCCGGAGCCGTCCTTCTTCACCACGTTCGCCGCGAGCCACGGGAAGGCGGCGCCGTCGTAGGGATCGTCCGCGAAGTAGCACCCGTCGACGGGGTGGCAGCCGCCGTGCTGCATGCGCAGCAGCTCGTCCGTGCCCTCGTCGAACTCGTGGTTGCCGACGCTCGAGACGTCGAGGCCCATCGCCTCGAGCGACTCCACGGACGGCTCGTCGTGGAACAGGCCCGACAGGAACGGCGACCCGCCGATGAGGTCGCCCGCCGCCACGGTGAGCGACCGACCCTTGGGGGCGTCCTCCCGCAGGTCGTTCAGCATCGTCGCGAGGTACTCGCCTCCACCCACCTCGTCGGTGTCGTAGAAGTCGTCGCCGTCGGGGGACTCGAGATGCCCGTGGTAGTCGTTGAAGGACAGGAGCTGGACGCTCTGGAGATGGCCCGAGCCCTTCCCGTGGCCGTGCTTGTCGTGGCCGCCCTTCGAGCCCCCGAGCGCCGCGCCGGGCGCGGCCAGGGTGAAGGCGGTCGCGGCGACCGCGACCGCGGCGATGCCGGCGAGGCGGCGTGGAACTGTCATCATCGTTGATCTCCTGTTCGTAGGCCCTGGGATCGGCAGGTCTGCGAGCGGGCGATCAGCGAGAGAGCGCCGCACCTACGGGAAAACGTACTATCCCGACGTTTCCGACGAAAGGGTGCAGGCGGATCCACGCCGACGCGCGGCGGTGGCGGGCAGACGAACGGCCGCCGACCCCGACGGGGTGGCGGCCGTTCTGAACGACAGGGATGAGTGGAGATGCCGGGAATCGAACCCGGGTCCGCATGTCCAAACCGAAGTCTTCTCCGGGCGCAGCCTGAAGAAGGTTTTCTCAGCCCCTCACCCACCATCAGGCAGGTGGTGAGCGGGCTCAGTCATCTAGAAGTCCCGCAGTCCCCGATGACGAAGGACTGAAGCGAGTTCCCTGGTCGACGCCAGGATCCGGGTCGGGAACACCCCCGGGCTGACGGACTTCATGGCGCTCGCTTAGGCAGCGAGGGCGAAGTCGGTGCGCTTGGAATCGGCACCTATAGGTTGCAGAGGTCGTTTACGAGATAACTCTGCGTTCTCGGCCCGCTTCCCTCCGGAAGTAAACACACGTCGAAACCGATCATCCCCTGTGCAGTTGTGGTTCCAGTCTACCGGCAGGTCCGACAACGCCCAAGCAGCCGTCACGCGGACGATGCGCCGCCGGGCACGGGCAGGCCCAGGGCGATCCGCCACACCCAGTCGGCGACGGCCGCCGCCGGAGGGCGCTGCTCCATCGCGAGCCACTCGCCCATGACGCCGAGCACCATGCCGGTCATGCCGGCGGCGACGACGTCGACCGGCAGGTCCGCCCTCACGAGCTCGTCGACCTGCGGCGCGAGACCTCGGATCGCGTCGCCCATGCGCAAGCGCAGGCGCGCGAGCACCGCGCCGTACCCCGGCTCGGTGAACACCCGCGTGTACAGGTCCGCATGCTCCTCGACGTGCGCGAGGAAGCGCACGAGCGCCGGCGGCGGACCCGCGTCGAAGACGAGCGGGTCGAGATCCGCGCCCGCCTCCTGCGCCTTGAGGTCGAGCGCGTCGGCGAGCAGCGTCTCCTTGTCGGAGTAGTGCTGATAGAAGGTCGACCGGTTGATGCCCGCGCGCGCCGCGATGTCGCTCACCGAGACGTCGTCAACGCCGCGCTCGCGCGCGAGCGCGAAGAGGGCCTCCTGGAGGCGGCGGCGGGTCCTGACGATGCGTGCGTCCACGGCGCGATTGTGGCACCGCTCGCGCCATTCACCAAGTGATAACCAACACTTGTCGTGAAACTCGCAGGAGTGTCCTAGACTCGTCCCAGATGCGCCGACAGGCCCGGGTCACGCCCGCGCGGCCGCGCGGCGCATCCCGGCATCGTCGCCAGTCCCCCAGGACCTCCCACGAGAAAGGCTCTCCCTGTGGCCCACCTCCTGTACCGCATCGGCCGCGCGTCGGCCATGCGGCCGATCGTCGCGATCGTCGCGTGGATCCTTGCGCTCGCCGTCGCGGGCGGAGGGTTCGTCGCGTTCGGCGGCACCCTCACCGACAGCTTCTCCATCCCGGGCCTCGAGACCGAGAAGGTCACCGACCAGCTCACCGAGGAGATCCCGGAGCTCGCCGGCGGCTCGTCCCGCGCGGTGTTCCAGACCGAGAGCGGCGAGCCCTTCACGGACGAGCAGCAGCAGCAGGTGAGCGACGCGCTCGCCGCCGCGGAGTCCGTCGACGCCGTCACCGGCGTGATCGACCCGTTCGCCACGCAGGCGCAGCTCGAGGAGCAGACCGCTCAGCTCGAGGCCGCCCCGCAGCAGATCGAGGACGGCCGCGCGCAGCTCGACGCGGGTCAGGCCGCGCTCGACGACGGCCAGGCGCAGCTCGACGCGGGCCAGGAGCAGCTCGACGCCGCACGCGCCGAGCTCGAGTCGGGCCAGGAGCAGCTCGACGCCGCGATCCAGCAGGCGCAGGACGCCGGCACCTACGAGCTCGCCGCGGCGCAGTTCGAGGCGCAGCAGCAGCAGATCGACGCCGGCCTCGCGCAGATCGACGAGCAGCAGGCTCAGATCGACGAGCAGCAGGCTCAGATCGACGAGCAGCAGACGCAGATCACCGACGGGCTCGCGGAGCTCGAGGCGCAGGAGTCGCAGCTCGCGCTCGGCACGGACCTGGCCTCGGCCGCCGCGGGGATCACCACCGTGTCGGAGGACGGCACGACCGCGCTCGGCATCATCCAGTTCGACACGAACGTGTACGAGGTGGTCCAGGAGGACAAGGACGCGATCATCGCCGACGTCCGCGCGGCGACGCCGGACGGCATCACCGTGAACTTCTCCGCGGACATCGCCACCAGCGTCGAGGGCGTCATGGGCGCCGGCGAGGTCGTGGGCGTCCTGCTGGCGTTCGTGGTGCTCATGGTGATGATGCGCGCCATCTGGCCCGCGCTCATGCCCATCATCACGTCGGTGCTGGGCGTGGGCGTCGGCGTCGCGACCGCGCTCGCGTTCTCCGGCGTCGTGGAGATGTCCTCGGTCACGCCGGTGCTCGGCGTCATGCTCGCGCTCGCCGTGGGTATCGACTATTCCCTCTTCATCATCAACCGCCACCGCGAGCAGTACCGGCGCGGCATGGACCTCCACGAGTCCATCGGCCTCGCGAACGGCACGTCGGGCAACGCGGTGGTGTTCGCGGGCTCGACCGTCATCGTCGCGCTGCTCGCGCTCAACATCACGGGCATCCCGTTCCTGGGCATCATGGGCACCGTCGGCGCCTTCTGCGTCGGCATCGCGGTGCTCGTGGCCGTGACCCTCACGCCGGCGGTGCTCGGGCTCATCGGCGAGCGCGTGCTCGGCAGGAAGGCCCGTGCGACGCGCGGCGCCGCGGAGCACGCCGAGGCGCCCGTCCAGCCGATGCGCACCGGCGCGGCGCTCCTGCGCTTCGCCGCCGCGGTGGTCGGACTGCTCATCGTCGCCATCCCGGCGATGTCCATGCGGCTGGGCCTGCCCGACGGCACGCAGGAGCCCGAGGACTCGACCCAGTACATCGCGTACAAGACCGTCGACGCGAAGTTCGGCGAGGGTCTGAACGGCACGCTGCTGGTGACCGCCGACCTGCCCGAGGCCGTGTCGGATGACGACCTCCTCGCCGCCCAGGTCGCGGTGGTCGACACGCTCATGGAGAACGACGACATCAGCGCGGTCGCGCCCGCGGGGGCGTCGGCCGACAACGGCTTCCTCGCGTTCCAGGTCATCCCCGTCGAAGGCCCCGGAAGCGAGTCCACCGTCCAGCTGGTCTCCGACCTGCGCGAGCTTTCCCCGCTCGAGGACGGCACCGTCATCGGCGTCGCGGGCGAGGCGTCCGGCAACATCGACGTCTCCGAGAAGCTCGACGAGGCCCTCCCGGTCTACCTCGCCATCGTCGTCGGCCTGTCGATCATCATCCTCGTGGTGGTGTTCCGCTCGCTCATCGTCCCGCTCATCGCGACGCTCGGCTTCGTGCTCTCGCTGTTCGCGGCGTTCGGCATGGTGACGGCGGTGTTCCAGTGGGGCTGGGGCGGCGCCATCTTCGGCGTGCACGACCCGGGCCCGATCCTGAGCTTCCTGCCGATCCTGCTCACGGGCATCCTGTTCGGCCTCGCGATGGACTACCAGCTGTTCCTCACCACGGGCATGCGCGAGGCGTACGTCCACGGCACCGACGCGCGCCGCTCGGTGGTCGCGGGCCTGCGCCACGGGCGCGCGGTGGTCACCGCCGCCGCGATCATCATGATCTCGGTGTTCGGCGGCTTCGTGTTCTCGCACATCGCGATGATCCGGCCCATGGGCTTCGGCCTCGCGATGGGCGTGCTGTTCGACGCGTTCGTGGTCCGCATGGTCATCGTGCCGTCGCTCATGCACCTCGTGGGCGAGAAGGCGTGGTGGCTCCCGGGCTGGCTCGACAAGCTCCTGCCCAACGTCGACGTGGAGGGGTCCGCGCTCGAGCGCGAGCACCCCGTGCCCCACGCCGAGGAGGAGGAGCAGGCCGCTCAGGCCTGATCCGCTCCCGCTGACGCCGCGGCCCGCATCCCGTCAGGGATGCGGGCCGCGTGCCGTTCGCGTCCTGCCCGTCCCTCTTCGCCCTCCCGCGAGGTCCTGAGCGCCCGATGCGGCCACGAACGGGCGCCGAGCACCTCCCAGCGCGCCGGGGGACGATGCGCGGCTCACCAGCCTCCGCCGCCCCCTCCGCCGCCGCCACCACCCGAGAACCCTCCGCCGCCGGAGAAGCCCGAGCCCCCCGACGAACCGGGCGTGGGGGCGCTGATCGCCGCATCGGCGAGAGCGGTGAACTGGTTCATGCGCGCACCGAACCCGGCCGCATGCATCCAGAAGTAGCCGTACGCGTAGCCGTGGAACCAGGTCGGCTCGGCCAGCTGCGCGCCCTGCGCCGCGAGCGCCTCGAACTTCCTGGTCCACTGCTCCGCGACCCCGAAGGCGATGGCGAACGGCAGGTAGCGGCTGAAGAGGTCGTGTCCCTCCTCGAACCGCAGCTGATCCGCCTCGGCCTTGCCGAGGTAGAGCTCGAAGCCCCGCGCCTGCGCGAGGATCCTGCTACCCTCCGGCGTCCGCGCCGGCGCCGCCTTCGTGGTCGCCAGCACCACGATGCCGAGCGCCACGAGCGCGAGGGGCACGAGCGCGATCGTGGTGAGGTTCGCCGCCGCGATGGTCGCGAGCACGCCGGCGACCAGCAGCGCGATCCCGGCGCCCGCCCACGTGCCGCGCGCATGCGTGGGGTTGGAGCGGAACCAGCCGTGAGTCGTGACGTTCCGGTAGAGCTGGGCCTGCACCTGAGCCATGTCGGCGTGGAAGGTGGTCTTCAGCTCGGTGAGGGTGACGCGGTCGCGACCGTCGAAGATCGCGTCGAACAGCATCTGCTCGTAGGGGTACAGCGCATCGTCCGCCTCGCGCTGCCTCACAAGCGCGTAGTCGTCGCCCTCGAGAGCCTCGATCACGAGGTAGCCGCGCACCGCCAGGTCGACCATGGTCGCGGTCACGTCCCGGACGTCCGCCCGCTCGTCGATCAAGGTGCCCAGCTGGCCGGGCCGCAGGCCGTCCGGCGGCGCGAACGCGACCGCGACCTGCGCCCGCGTGTCGCGCCGGCGCACCGCCGCCGCCTCTCCCCCGACGGGACCCACCCCCGGGGCGAAGTCCGCGTACTCGAGATCGGCGCCCGTGGAACGGATGCGCCGCACCACGAGGACGAGCCCGGCGACGAGGACCACCAGGAAGCCGCCCACCGTCCACGGGGTGATACGGAACGCGTGCGCGAGATCGCTGCTCTCCCGCAGGACCGGCTCCGTCGCATAGGTCCCGGCCGGGGAGGCCACGACCACCGACATGGGCTCGCCGGCCCCGAGCGACGCCTGCGAGAACTCCGCGCCGGGACCCGCGAACGCCGAGAAGTCGCAGCGGGCGGTCCCCCTGGCGGGGCCCGCGAAGCACGTCGCGTCGGTGACGTCGGCCTTCCCCAGGACGGTCACGGTGATGTCGCTGATGGGCGTCTCCCACGAGTCGCCGATGACGTTCCAGTAGAACTCGTCGCCCGCCTCGGTCGCGTTCATGACGTCGTGGATCGTGTAGGTGAGCACATAGGTCTGGACGCCCGAGACGTCGCCCACGTTCTCGTCGCCCACGCGCACCACCAGCCAGTCGTCGCCCTCCTCGAGGTACACCTTCGCGGGGGCGCCGGACGGCGAGGCGGCGTCGACGTCGGTGATGTCGTAGACGCGGTCGAGGTCCGGGTCGTCCGTCGCCTGACGGATGGGGAGCGTCCAGTAGGGCCCGTGGCCCGGTTCGTCACCGAAGTCGAAGTCGATCTGGACGTACACGTCCGCAGAGCCGTCGGGCTGGAGCGAGTAGGACGCCTCCCACCGCTCGACGCTGCGCCCACCATCGGGCGCCGCGGCGTGCGCGGCGGCGGGGACGAACGCCGCTACCAGGGCGAACAGGAACGGCAGGACGATGCGGACCATGCGCCCATCATGCCGAAACCTCGACGCGACGGCGGACGCGACCCGCGCATCGTCCCCGCGTCAGCGGTTGACGCGGCGCTGCGTGCCGAAGGCGCGCTCGGCCTCGCGCTTGTCCTGCTTCTCGCGCAGCGACTGGCGCTTGTCGTGCATCTTCTTGCCTCGCGCGACGCCGATCTCGAGCTTGGCCCGGCCGTCGAGGAAGTACAGGCGCAGGGGCACGATGGTGTAACCCTTCTCGCGCGTGCGCTGCTGCAGGTCCTCGATCTCGTGACCGTGGAGCAGCAGCTTGCGCTTGCGCTTCGGGGCGTGGTTGGTCCACGTGCCCTGCGAGTACTCGGGGATGTGGAGGTTCTCGACCCATGCCTCGCCGCCGTCGACGTAGACGTAGCCGTCGCCGATCACGGCGCGGCCCTGGCGGAGGGACTTCACCTCGGTGCCGGTGAGGACGATGCCGGCCTCGAGCACGTCGTCGATGAAGAAGTCATGGCGCGCGGCGCGGTTGGTCGCGATCACCTTGAGGCCGCTCTCGGCCATGCTCCACCTCCTCGCGCGGGTCCCGGCGCGCCTGCCGGTCGACGGGCGCGACGCACCAGTCTACCGGCCTGCACGGCGCGCTCAGCCGATGTACTGCATCGGGTCGGTGGTGTCGCCGTTGACGTACACCTCGAAGTGGAGGTGGCACGCCGCCGACGTCCCGGTGTTGCCCGAGTAGCCCACCAGCTGGCCCTTCGTCACGTACTGACCCGAGCTCACGGCGAAGCTCGACAGGTGGTTGTAGCTGGTCATGAGCGACTTGCCGCCCAAGTAGCCGTGGTCCACCAGGACCGAGTTGCCGAGCCCGTACTGGTAGGTGGCCCACTGCACCCTGCCGGCGCGCGCCGCGTAGATGGGCGTGCCGCAGTAGGCGCGGATGTCCGTGCCGGCGTGCAGGCGCCAGTAGTGCAGGATCGGGTGGTAGCGCATCCCGTAGCTCGACGTGACGACGTGGTACGGCGACGGCCACGCGAGGATGCCCTTGGTGAGCGACCCTCCGGAGCTGGACGAGCCGCCGGAACCGCCCGAGCTCGACGAGCCGCCGGATCCGGACGAGCCGCCCGAGTTGTTCTGGGCCTTCGCCGCCTCCTCGGCGGCCTTGCGCGCGGCCTCCTCGGCGGCCTTGCGCGCCGCCTCCTCCTCCGCGAGCTTCTTCTTGACCAGGTTCTTGATCTGGTTGCGGATCGCGTCCTGCTTGGCCGCGATCTCCTGCTGACGCTCGAGCTCCTGGGCCTTCTTCTTCTCGAGGTCGGCCTTGATCTCCTGCTGCTCGGCGATGAGCGCGTCGAGCGCGGCCTTCTTCTCCTCGGCCTTCTTCTGCAGGCGCTCGGTCTCGATCACCAGCGCATCGGCCTCGGCCTTGAGCTCGACGATGTAGTCGCGCACCGCCTCCTGACGCGCGCCGCGGTTGCGGTTGACGGCCGCGATCTCCTCGACGTCGGCGAGCGCGTTGGACTGCACGCGCGAGGCGTTGTGCTCGGCGGCGAACTCGTCGATGAACTCCTGCGACGTGCTCGCGCCGAACACGAGGCTGAGCGCCTCGTCATCGCCCACGCCCTGGTACTGCGCGCGCGCGAGGGCCGCGATGATCTGCTCGAGCTCGCCGATGCGGTCCTCGTCCTCGGCGATCTGCTGTGAGATGGCCTTGTCCTGCGCCTCGGCCGCCTCGAGCTTGTCGGCGGTGAGCTTCTGCTGCAGGATCGCCTCGTCGACCTTCTCGTTGGCCGCGTCGAGCGCCTTCTGCGCCGCGGGGAGCTTCGCCTCGGTCCTCTCGAGCTTGCGGGAGGCCTCGACGATCTCCTTGCTCGTGTCCTCGAGAGCCGCCTCGAGGTCCTCGAGCTGCGACTCGTAGTCGGCCGACTTGTCCTTCGCGCGCTCGATGTCGTCGTCGTAGCTCGACGCGTACCGGAAGCCGCCCTCGGCGCCGGCGCCGGACACGAGCGTGCCCGTGAGGACCGCGACCAGCAGCGTCGCGACGGAGGCGACGATCGGGGTGCGAAAACGCCTCATGCGCGCGTGTACCTCCCCAGCGTCACGAGCGACGCGACGGCGGCGAGACCCACGGCGATGACCAGCAGCCAGGGTGCGACGTTCCACACGTCCTGCGCCCCGATGTACTGGACCCAGGTGACCGAGCTCTTGAGCCAGTCGTCGATCATGTACCGCACGCCGAAGAACAGGCCGGCGATCGCGAGGAGCGCGCCACCCGTCGCGGCGACCGCGCCCTCGAGCATGAACGGCATCTGGATGAGCGAGCGCGACGAGCCCACCATGCGCATGATCTGCGTCTCGCGACGCCGGCTCAGCGCGCTCAGGCGGATCGTGGTGGTGATGAGCAGCATCGCGGCGATCAGCATGACGATCGCGAGGGCCGCCGCGATCACGGTGGCCGCGTTGAGGAACCGGAACAGCTCGGAGAAGATCTCACGCTGGTCGCGCACCACGTCGACGCCGGGGAGACCCTCGGTCGCATCGGCCACCACCTGGTACTGCTCGGGGTCGGCGAGCTTGACGCGGAAGCTGGGCTGCATCTGCTCCGGCGTGAGCGACGACCAGATGCCCTCGTCGTCGTTGGCGACGAACTTCTCGTAGGCCTCCTCGCGCGACTCGTAGTACACCTTCTGGACCAGGTCCTGCAGCGCGCCGTCCTCGAGCACCGCCCGGATGTCGTCCTCCTGCGCGACCGTGACGGGGCCCTCGGCGCACTGCTCGTTGCGCGAGCTCTCGGGGCACAGGAAGATCGAGATCTCGACCTTGCCGTACCAGTCGTCCTTGAGCTGGTCGATCTGCATCTGCGTGAGCGCGGCCGCGCCGACGAACATGAGCGACACGAACGTCACGAGCACCACGGACAGCGCCATGGTCGTGTTGCGGCGCAGGCCGTTGAAGACCTCGCCGAAGATGAACCGGAGCCTCACACGCGCTCCAGCCCGTAGACGCCGCGGTCCTGGTCACGGACCAGCTCGCCGCCGCGCAGCTCGATGACGCGCTTGCGCATCTGGTCGACGATCTCGTCGTCGTGCGTCGCCATGAGCACCGTGGTGCCCGTGCGGTTGATGCGGTCGAGCAGGCGCATGATGCCCACGGACGTGCCGGGGTCGAGGTTCCCGGTCGGCTCGTCGCACAGCAGGATGGGCGGGTGGTTGACGAACGCGCGCGCGATCGCCACGCGCTGCTGCTCGCCGCCGGACAGCTCGTGCGGCATGCGCCGCTCCTTGCCCGACAGCCCGACGAGGTCGAGCATCTCGGGCACGGTGGACTGGATGTGGTGGCGGCTCTTGCCGATCACCTGGAGCGCGAAGGCGACGTTCTGGTAGACCGTCTTGTTCGGCAGCAGGCGGAAGTCCTGGAACACGGCGCCGATCTCGCGGCGCAGGTGCGGCACGCGCCACGCCGAGAGCTTGTTGAGGTGCCGGCCCGCGACGTAGACGTCGCCGCCGGTGGGGCGCTCCTCGCGCAGGATGAGCTTGAGGAAGGTCGACTTGCCCGATCCGGACGAGCCCACGAGGAACACGAAGTCGCCGCGCTCGATCTCCACGGAGACGGAGTCGAGCGCGGGACGGGCGCCCCGCTTGTAGACCTTGGTGGCGTTGTCGAGTCGAATCATGAGTGCTGCGCGCGCGAGGGGTAGGACCCGCGCCACCTCAGCATCGTAGGAACCGCGGCGGCGGGGTCCCGGGAGGCGCGCCGCTTCCGGCGTGTCCGGTTCGTCACTCCGTGACAGTTGACGATGCTCGAACCGTCTGACACCTGCAACGGACCTTGTCCCGACACGCCGGGCTCAACCCGCGCATCGTCCCCCGACACGCCGGCAACCCGGGACCAGCTCCGTTGCTGCTGTCAGGCGTGCTCGGCGGCCTTCTGCTCGGCGCGGCGCCAGCGGATGCCCGCGTCGATGAAGCCGTCGAGGTCGCCGTCGAACACGATCTGCGGGTTGCCGACCTCGTAGCCGGTGCGCAGGTCCTTGACCAGCTGCTGGCCGTAGAGGAAGTACGAGCGCATCTGGTCGCCCCACGACGCCTTGATGTCGCCCGCGAGCTCCTTCTTCTGCGCGGCCTCCTGCTCCTTCTTGAGCAGCAGCAGGCGCGACTGGAGCACGCGCATGGCGGCGGCGCGGTTCTGGATCTGCGACTTCTCGTCCTGCATCGAGACCACGATGCCGGTCGGGAGGTGCGTGAGGCGCACCGCGGAGTCCGTGGTGTTGACCGACTGGCCGCCGGGGCCCGACGAGCGGAACACGTCGACCTTGATCTCGGACTCGGGGACCTCGATGTGGTCGGTCGACTCGATCTGCGGGATCACCTCGACGGCCGCGAAGGACGTCTGGCGCTTGTCCGCGGAGCCGAACGGGCTGATGCGCGCGAGACGATGCGTGCCGGCCTCCACGGACAGGGTGCCGTAGGCGTAGGGCGCGTTGAGCTCGAAGGTGGCCGACTTGATGCCGGCGCCCTCGGCGTAGGAGGTGTCGAGCACCTTGGTGCCGTAGCCGTGGCGCTCGGCCCAGCGCAGGTACATGCGCAGCAGCATCTCGGCGAAGTCCGTGGCGTCGTCGCCGCCCGCGCCGGACCGGATGGTGACGACCGCGTTGCGCTCGTCCCACTCGCCCGTCATGAGCGTGCGGACCTCCATCGCGGCGAGGTCGGTCTTGAGCTTGGTGAGCTCGGCGTCGGCCTCGGCGAGCGTGTCCTCGTCCTCGCCCTCGGTGCCGAGCTCCACCAGCACCTCGAGGTCGTCGATGCGCGCGCCCATGCGGGTGACGCGCTCGAGCTCCGAGTTGGCCTGGCTCAGCTGGCTGGTGACCGCCTGCGCGTTCTCCTGGTCGTCCCACAGGTCGGGCGCCGCGGCCTCCTCCTCGAGCTGCGCGATGCGCGCCTTGAGCCGGGTCGGGTCGGTCACCGCCTCGATCTGGGAGAAGGTCGAGCGGAGCTCATGGATCTCGGTCGCGAAGTCGGTGGCCACGAGCGTCAAGTCTAGTGGCGCGCGTGCGGGACCTCGCGCGGGCTCGCTCCGGGGCGCGATCGGCCACCGGGCGCTCGGCCGCCGGGCGCTCAGCCGCCGTGCGCTCAGCCGCCGGTGACCGCGTCCTTGAGCTCCTCGGCCTTCTTGGTGGTCTCGTCGAGCGTCTGCTTGGCGTCCTCGACCTGCTGCTGGACCTCGTCGACCCTGTCCTCGGCCTGCTTCTTCAGCTCCTCGGCCTGCTCGACCGCGTCCTTGGCGCCCGCGGTCGCGTCGGCGATCGCGTCGCGCGCGTCATCGCAGCCGGTGAGGGACAGGCCGAGCGCGGCGGCGGCGGTGATGAGGACGATGCGGGGGCGGAGCGGGGCGGTCATGGCGGCCATCGTAGGCGCCCAGCCTCCGAAACACGATGTTCACCTATCGAGCGCTAGGCTCGTCGCAGCACCGCATCCGAAGGGACCTCATGTCATCCGCGCGTCTGCCCTCCACCCCGGTCCAGCAGGGAACCACCCGCATCGTCGGCGCCACCGTGATCGACGGCACCGGCGCCGGGCCTCGTGTCGCCGACGTCGAGATCGTCGACGGCAGGATCGCCGCGATCGGGGTGGGACCGGCCGCCGCCCGCGCGGACGCGACTTTCGACGCCGACGGGCTCTTCCTCACGCCCGGCCTCGTCGACACGCACGTCCACCTCACCATGCCGAACGGCTCCACCGAGGAGGCCGATCGGCTCAAGTTCATGGAGGAGCACGCCTTCGCGACCGCCGAGTCGATGCGCCTCACCCTCGAGGCGGGCGTCACGGCCGCCCGCGACCTCGCGGGTCTCACTCCCGGCTACCGACGGGCGGTCGCGGCTGGGCTCATCGCCGGCCCCCGCCTCCACGTCGCGATCACGATGCTCTCCCCCACCGGCGGCCACGCCGACCCGGTGCGCGCCAACCGAAGCCTGGCCGCGTACACCGACTTCGAGCCGATCCCCTCGGTCGGGGTGGTCGACTCCGACGACGAGGTGGTGAAGGCCATCCGGACGCTGGTGCGCACGGGCGCCGACGTGGTGAAGATCTGCACCACGGGAGGGATCAGCACGCCCGACGACAGCCCTGACGACCTGGGCGTCCCCGAGCGGCAGGTGCGACTCATGGTCGCCGAGCTCGCGCGCCGCGGCGGCCGGCCCATCGCGGCGCACGCGCAGGGCAACGAGGGGGCACTCGCCGCGGTGCGCGGCGGCGTGACGAGCCTCGAGCATGGCTACGAGATGTCCGACGAGCTGATCGAGGCGATGCTGCGGCGTGGCACCACCCTGGTGCCGACGCTGTCCACGCTGTCGATGTCGCCCGACCCCGCCCGGAAGCCACCGCAGGTCGTGGCGAAGAAGCTCGAGTGGCAGAAGCGCGGCCGCGACTCTGCGCGCCGCGCGATCGAGGCGGGCGTGCCCGTGGCCATGGGCACCGACGCCGGCATCCACCCGCACGGGAGGAACGCCGCGGAGATCGGCCACCTCGTCGACGCCGGGATGACACCGCTGCAGGCGCTCCACGCATGCACGATGCAGGGAGCCCGTCTGCTCGGGCTCGCCGACCACCTGGGCTCCGTCGAGGCGGGCAAGCTCGCCGACGTGGTGCTGTGGGACGTCGATCCGCTGACGGACCCCGGCGCGATGGTCGAGGCGGTCCACGCGCGAGCCGTGCTCCAGGCCGGCCGCGCCGCGAAGGACCTCGACGGCCGGATCGGCTGATCGCGGCGCCGCCGGCGCCGGGACGTCAGGCGGCGGGCGGCGGGACGGCGTGCTCGAGCGCGGCCGGGCGAGCATCGTGCGCGCGCTGTGCCGCGACCCTGCGCGACGCGATCCAGGCGACCGCCGCGCCCAGCGCCGACAGGAGGAACAGCGCCCCCGCCGTCAGCGGCAGCGATGCGAGCCCGCCGGCGTCGACCTGAGCGGCCGCGACGGCCGCGCCGAGCGACGATCCCGTGAAGATGACCGACGAGTTCACCGCGACGAGGAGCGTGAGGTGCCTGCCGGAGTGGCCGATGATCAGCGACTGCAGCGGCGGGTTGATGGCCCACGAGCAGAAGCCCCAGACCAGCAGGAACGCGGCCGCCTGCCACGCCGTGTCCACGATCATGAGCCCCGCGACCGCGGCCGCCGCGGCCGCCGCGACCACCACGAGCGCCCGCGCGGGTCCCACCCGATCGGCGATCGCGCCCAGGAGCGCGTTGCCGGCGAGACCGGCGAGCCCGTAGCAGAGCAGCAGGAGCGACAGCGGGGTGCCGGTCGCACCCACCGCGTCGGTGAGGAACGGCGAGACGAAGGTGTTGAGGCCGCTCGTCGCGGCACCCTCCATGGCCGCGGTCGCGAAGACGGCCCCGAGCGTGATCCACGCCCACGTGCCGAGCGCACCGGACATGCCCCCCGCCGCGTGGCTCGCCCGCGCATCGGCCACCAGTCCGGCCTGCCAGCGCGACGCGCGCAGCGCCACGAGCGCGACCACGACGAGCAGGATCGCCACCGCGATGAACGAGGCACGCGCGCCGATCGCGCCCGCGAGGGTGTTGCCCAGCGGAGCGCCGATGAGCGACGAGACGACCATGCCGCCGAACGAGATCGACAGCGCGCGCGACCGGAGCGAGGGCGCGACGATCGACCCGGCGTGGACGGTGCACATCGGCACCACCCCCGCGACGGTGATCGCGTGCGCGATCCGGGCGGCCGCCAGCTGCTCGGCGGATCCGGCCGCCGCGAC
This sequence comes from Demequina iriomotensis, assembly GCF_000971395.1. Lineage (GTDB taxonomy): Bacteria > Actinomycetota > Actinomycetes > Actinomycetales > Demequinaceae > Demequina > Demequina iriomotensis. The sequence goes on from NZ_BBME01000014.1 coordinate 53,931, forward strand.
GGCGAGCAGCGTCACCGCCTCGAGCGCGAGCGCGATGGTGAGCACCGTGTAGGGGCTGATCCGGCGCACCAGGATGGCGAGGGTCGGCGCGGCGACCGCGTACGCGAGGCCGAACACCGCGTTCGAGCGCCCGATGTCGCCGATCGAGATCCCCGTCTCCTCGGACAGCGCCGGGAGCACGCCGGGGACCAGCATGTTGCCCAGCGTCGCCGCGAACACCCCCGACGCGAGGATCCACAGCGTGGTGCGCGCACGACGGTCGATGCCGCTCACACGCGCTCGACGGACTCGAGCCACTCCATCGTCTCGGCGGACGTGACGAGGGACCGGCGCTGCATGTACGCGATCATGTCGAGCGCATCGTCGTGGGCCTGCTGGGAGGAACCGTGCACCACGTCGGTCACGACGTTGAGGAACAGGTCGCGCTGGTGCGCGTCGACCGCGGTGTAGAGGATGCAGATGTCCGTGAAGCCGCCGATGAGGATCACCGAGTCCGCCTTGTACGCACGCAGGACGATGTCGAGCTGCGTGCCGAAGAAGCCCGAGTAGCGGCGCTTGCGGATGTGGAACTCGTCGGGCGTCGGCTTGAGCCCCGACGCGAGCTCCGTGTACGGGCTGCCCTCGATGCAGTGCGGGCCCTCGGAGCCGTCCATCTCGCGGCCCATGTCGATGAGGTGGGGCTTGTGGACCTCCTGGATCCACACGACCGGGACGCCCTTCTCGCGGGCCAGGTCGACCATCGCGACCGCGCGGTCGCGCTGCGTGCGCACATCGAAGCCGTCCTGCTGGCCGGGGCTCCCGTCGAGCGGGCCTCCCTGGAAGTCGACGACGACGAGGACGGGGTTGCCGTGGATGTTCATGTGGTTCTCCCGTCTCAGCGCTTCAGTTCCATCGCGTCGGCGCCCGGCATCGGGGCGTCCGGCAGCGAGTCGAGCCACGCGTGCGCGGCATCGGCCGTCACCAGCGAGTCGCGCTGGAGGTACTTCATGGCCCGCAGCGCCGCATCGTGCGCCTTGTCGGACGATCCGCCCACGAGGTCGCTGACGGTGCGGAAGCGATAGTCGAGCTGGTGCGCGTCGACCGCCGTGTAGTGGATGCACACGTCGGTCAGGCCGCCGATCATCACGATGGTGTCGGTGGCGTAGCCCTTGAGCACGATGTCGAGCTCGGTGCCGTAGAAGCCCGAGTAGCGGCGCTTCTGGACCAGGTACTCGTGCGGCAGCGGCTCGAGTCCCGGGTACAGCTCGGTGGTCTCCCAACCCTCGACGCAGTGGGCGCCCTCGGCGCCGTCGAGCTCGCGGCCGATGTCGATCAGCGACGGCTTGTGGACCTCCTGGAGGAACACGACGGGCCGGCCCTTGGCGCGGAACGCGTTCACCAGGTCGATCGCGCGCTGACGGCGCGCCTGCTGGCCCGTCATCCCGCCGAGGGTCGACACGTGCGGCGTCGCGCCTCCGCCCTGGATGTCGACGACGAGCAGGGTGACGTTGCCGACGGGCGTGAGCGCGTCGTGCGGGGACCAGTCGGTCACCTGGAGCGGCATGGGGGGTCCTTTCGGTTCAGGAGAGGCGGACGCGGGGGTCGACCGCGGCGAGCGCGACGTCGACGAGGGTGTTGAGCACCACGTAGACGGCGCCGAGGATGAGGCAGACCGCGGCGATCGCGGGGAAGTCCCCGACGCCGATCGCGCCGGAGAGGTAGGAGCCGAGGCCGTTCCACGAGAACACCTGCTCGACCACCACGAGGCTCGACACCATGAAGCCCGCCTGCACCGCGAGCAGGGAGAGCGCGGGCGAGGAGGCGTTGCGGAGGGCATGGCGGCGGACGATGGTGCCCTCGTTCTCGCCGAGCGCGCGAGCGGTCCGCGCCCACGGCGAGGACAGGGACGACGAGATGCCGTCGGCCAGCACGCGCGCGAGCGCGACACCCGCGCCGACCGAGGCCGCGAGCGCGGGCAGGAGCAGGTGCTGGATCGCGTCCCACGTGTAGGTCGGGCTCGCGTGGAGGATCCCGTCGATCACGTAGAAGCCGGTGCCGTCCTCGTACGGACCGTACGAGGAGCGGCCCGCGGCCGGCAGCACGCCGCCGAGCCACTTGTAGAACACGAGCACCGAGAGCATCGCGATGAGGAACGAGGGCGCGGACGCCGCGGAGAAGAACACGAACCGCAGGAACGCGCCGACGCGTCCGGGGCGCGAGTACAGCGACGCGAGCGACACCCCGATGACCACGGTGAGCATGAGCGCCCAGCCGGCCAGCTCGAGCGTCGCCGGCAGCCGCGAGGACAGCTCGTCCGCGATGGGCCGCTTGGACGCGAGCGAGATGCCGAAGTCGCCGTGCACCGCTCCGCCGAGGAAGCTCGCGAACTGCACCGGGACCGGGTCGTCGAGCCCGAGCTCCTCACGCGCCGCGGTCACCGCCTCGGCGCTCGCGTTGACACCCACGTAGGTCCGCACGGGATCGGAGTCGGCGACCTTGCCCAGGGTGAACACCAGCAGCGTGAGGAAGAACAGCACCACCACGAGCGAGCCGAGTCGCTTGGCGACGAACACCAGCATGGTCACACACCCGTCCGCCGGAGGACCACGCGCAGGGCGTCGCCGGCATAGTTGAACACGAACGCGACGAGGCCGATCGTGACGCTGGGGAGCACCGCGACCCACCAGGCGTTGAGGAAGTACTTCATGCCGTCCGACGCCATGCGCCCCAGCTCGGGGGCCGGCGCGGGCGTGCCGAGGCCGATGAACGAGAGCGCGGCGAGCGTCATGACGACGGCGCCGATGTCGAGGCTCGCGGTCACCACCACGGTCGGCATGACCGCCGGCACCACGTGGCGCCACAGGAGCCGCCAGCCGCGCACCCCCGACACCCGCGCGGCCTGCACGTGCGGGAGCGCCACCACGCGGCGCACCTCGCCGCGCACCAGGCGGGCGTAGAGCGGCCACCACACGACGATGATGCCGATCATGGCGGACCCGAGCGACTGCCCGATCGCGGCGGCGATCGCCATCGCGATGATCATCGCGGGGAACGCGAGGAACAGGTCGGTGAACCGCATGAGCGCCGAGTCGAGCCACCCGCCTCGGAAGCCTGCGACCACCCCGATGAACGTGCCGATCGCGGCGGACACGGCCGTGACGAGGACTGCCGCCAGCAGGCTGCGCTGCATGCCCGCGACCAGCCGGGTCGCCATGTCCATGCCGAGCACGTCGGTGCCGAGCACGTGGCCCGAGGACAGCGGCGGCAGGAGCTGGGAGCCCGAGGGGATGATCGGGCTGTACGGCATCAGCGTGGGCCCGATGATCGCGACGAGGACGATGGCCGCCATCGCGATGAGCGAGGTCCTCTCCCCCGGCCCGAGCGCGGACCATGCGCTGTCGCGGCGCGCTGTCGGCGCCGCCTCGACACGCTCGAGCGTGCGCCTACGCGAGAACGGCATCGACGAGCCTCCGTCCGTAATCGGTGGTGATGTCCTGGGCGAGCCGCTCGGCGGGCACGGTCTCGACGATCTCGCCACCGGTCATGACCAGCACCCGGTCGGCGATCAGCCGTGCCGCAGCGAGATCGTGCGTGACGAACATGATGGAGATGCCCAGCGAATGACGCAGCAGGTTGATGAGGTTGAGGACCGAGCACGCGACCGAGACGTCGAGCGCGCTCGTCGGCTCGTCGCAGAGGAGCACGGACGGAGGCACCACGACGGCGCGCGCGATCGCCACCCGCTGCTGCTGACCGCCCGACAGCTGGGTCGGGCGCGCGTCGAGCACCGAGTCGTCGAGCCCGACCAGCTCGAGCGTGCTCCGCGCCATGTCACGCATCTGCGCGCGCGACAGTCCGCGTCCGGTCCTCGTGTGCTCGATGCGTTCGCGCAGGAGCTCGTCGACGGTGCGCCAGGGGGTCAGGGAGGCGCCAGCGTCCTGGAACACCACCTGGGTACCCTCGCCCGCCACACCCTGCGCGTCGACCGTGCCCGTGTCCGCCGTCTCGATCCCTCCGGCGATGCGCAGCAGGGTCGACTTGCCGGAGCCCGACTCCCCCACGAGCGCGACCGCCTCGCGGTAGCCGATCTCGAACGAGACGTCCTTGAGCACGTGGTTGTCGACGCGGCGCCCACGCACGCGGGTCGAGTAGGTCTTGTTCACCTCGTTGACCGCGAGCGAGGCGCGCGTGACATGCTCGACGAGGTGCACGTCCTCGCGCCCGCTCGCGGCGCCGACCGATGCGGTGGGTCCGGTGAAGTCCTGCCACGTCAGGTCGCCCGCGGACCACGCCGCCGCGACGTCGAGCGCCGGGCGCTCGAGACCGCGCAGCACGTCCTCCATGGAGGCGACGACGGCGCCCTCCGGTGCGCCCACCGGCCGCGTGCGGTCGGTGTCGAGCGTGATCCGCGAGGCCATGAGGCGCCGCGTGTACGCGTCGCTCGGTCGCGCGATGACGTCCTCGGCCGGCCCGGACTCGACCACCGTGCCGTCCTTCATCACGGCGATGTCGTCGCACATGTGCCGCGCGACCCCGAGGTCGTGCGTCACGAACAGCACGGCGCACCCGGCGTCCTCGATGGACTCGCGCAGGACCCCGAGCACCTCCGCCTGCACCGAGACGTCGAGCGCCGTGGTGGGCTCGTCCGCGATCAGCAGGCGCGGTCCGGGCGCGAGCGCGAGCGCGATCATCACGCGCTGGCGCATGCCGCCCGACAGCTGGTGGGGATACTTCTTGAGTACCTCGCCCGCGCGTCGGATCTGCACGCGCTCGAGCGCGGCCACCGACGCCTCGGCGGATCCCGTGTACCGGTTGAGCATCCGTCCGATCGTCATGGTCGGGTCGAGCGAGCGCATGGGGTCCTGGAACACCGAGGTCACCTCGCGGCCCCGGACCTCGGACCACGCGGGGTCGGTGAGCGGAGCGAGCTCGCGACCGGCGATCGCGATGCGCCCCGTCGCCTCCGCGGTGCCGTCCGCGGGGATGATCCCCTGGACCGCGGCCCCGATCGTCGACTTCCCGGATCCCGACTCGCCGACGAGGCCGAGGCATCGTCCCGCGTCGATCGTCAGGCTGACGTCCGACACCGCGGCCACCACGCGTCCGCGGCCGCGGTACGTGACGGTGAGATCGGAGACCGTGAGCACGGTCGTATCGGCCATGGGGCCACTCCTTCACCAGGGGGGCGGGCCTCGTGGCGGCGGCAGGGGGGATGGCCGCCGCCACGAGGATCCCGCGGGGGGATGGGTCCTACTGACCCGGGGACAGCTGCGTGAAGTCGAAGGTGATGCCCAGCAGCGGGTAGCTCGCCGAGTCCGCACCCGTGATCGAGGCCTGGAACGCGGCCGAGACCTTGAGGTCGGCGACGGTGTAGTAGTCGCCGGAGCCCGCCACCAGGGAGGTCACGTCACCGTAGAGCTCGTGGTCGCCGGTCTCGACCGCCTGGTCCAGCGCGGCGTCGAGCCCGTCGATCTCCGGGTAGAACAGGTTGAGCCCGCCCTCGGAGGAGTACAGGAGACGTGCCCAGGTGTCCGGGTGGGCGGCGTCGGGGAAGATGCTCATGAGCGTGATGTCGGGAGCCTTCTCCGGGTCGAACACCGAGGACCAGTAGGCGCTCGACTCGAGACCGACCGACTCGGCCTTGATGCCCACCGTGTTGAGCTGGGCCGCGAGGTTGTCGGCGATGTCCTGACCACCCGGCACGTAGGACGGGTAGCTGATGGTGATCGACTGCCCCGCGAGGCCGCCCTCGGCGAGCGCCGCGAGGGCGTCGGCGTCGTACGTGATGCCGGTCTGGTTGAGCGAGGAGTCGACCATGGTCGACGGGAAGACCCCCGTCGACGTGGTGCCGAGGTCGCCGTAGACCGACTGGACGATGCCGTCCCAGTCGACGCCGCTGAGCAGCGCCTGGCGCGTCTCGGCATCGGCGAGGATCTCGTGGCCCGGGTTGAGGTACACGACGGGCGCCATCATCGACGGGTAGGTGTACGCGTGGAGGGCGTCGTTCGCGCTCAGGGCGTCGAACAGCGGCTTGTTCGCGGAGCCGATGTAGCCGTCGAGCTCGCCGCTCTCGAGCTGCAGCTGGATCGTGTTGGTCGAGTCGAGGATGTGGAACTCGATCGACTCGTAGCCGCCGGTGTCGCCCCAGTAGGACTCGTTCGCAGCGAGCTGGTAGCTCACACCCTCATCGAACTTCGCGTACTGGAACGGGCCGGTCCCAGCCGAGTTCGCGGCGAACCACTCCGCATCGTCCCCATGCGCCGTCAGCGCCTCGGGCGAGATCATCTTGAGACCGAAGGGCGAGGCGAGGTAGTCGAGGAACGCATCGTTCGGCGCGTCGAGGGTGAAGACCACCTCGGTGTCCGACGGCGTCTCGATCGAGGCGATCCCCCCGACCATGTAGCCCGGACCGGAGGCACCTTCCGCCACCATGCGGTCGACCGACGGCTGGACGGCGGCCGAGGTGAACGGGGTGCCGTCCGCGAAGGTCACGCCGTCGCGCAGCGTGAAGGTGTACGTGAGGCCGTCCTCGGACACGGTCCAGTCGGTCGCGAGCGACGGCACGATCTCCGCCTCCTCGGTGCCGGTGGCGTACTTGAGGAGGCCCTCGTAGGCGGCGAGGACCAGGTTCATCTCGGAGCCCGAGTAGGCGGAGCTCGGGTCGGGTGCGGAGATGTCCGAGGACAGGCCCATGTCGAGCGCGGTGTCGAGGTCGGCGGCGTCCGAGGAGCCGGCGGACTGCCCGGGAAGGGTCTCCTCGGCGCTCGAGCACGCGGTCAGGCCGAGCGCGAGAGCGGCGGCTCCGGCGAGGGCGAAGGTGGTGCGGCGGTTCACTGCTGGCTCCTTCGAAGAGAGTTCGGGGGGCCGTTCCGTGGAACGGTACCGCGAACCTATCGGTCAATAGTTACACGGGATCGCGGGCCGTGTTACGACTGCGTTTCGCCCGTCTGGGAACGCAGCCAGGCGAGCCAGTCGCCCGAGGCCGTGATGTCGATCGCGCCGTCGGTCGCGTGCGGCTCGCACAGGAATCCGTTGACGACGCGTCCGTCCTCGAGGGCGACGCTGCCGATGGCCATCGGAGAGGGGATCTCGTCCACGAAGGCACCGAATCCCGCGGCGGGGAGCCGCCACACCTCGCCGAGGATCGCACCGCCCGTCGAGGCGGTCCTGATGAGCCCTGGCTTGGGGGGAACCGTGCCCAAAGCGTACATCTGGTACTCGCTCACGGTGCGCGCACGCCCGAGCAGCCGGGCTCCTCGGTCCGAGAGCTGGTGGTGAAGAGGCTGCCCCTCGCGGTGCGCGCCGATCACGAACACGTCGAGCTCGTCCGGCTCGGCGCCGTCCCCACCGCGCGCGGCGACGTCCGTGCGCGACGGGCCCGCCTCGACCGCGGCGGAGATCCGGCGCGCGAGCGTGAGGAGGCGCGCGTCGCTGAACGCGTGGCCCGTGAGCATCGCGCCGAACGCGTCCGCGCCTGCGCGGCCGGCGGGCAACGCGACGGCGGCCATGTCGAGGAGGTTCGCGAAGTTGGTGAACCTGCCCATGCGCGAGTTCGCGCCGACCGGATCCGCCGCCACCTCGGCGAGGGTGGGATGCCACGTGGTGGTGGGCGTGAGCACCGCGGCGGCATCGGACAGCAGCTCGGACGCCGCGGCGCGGTACGCCTCGAGCGTGCGCTGGTCGGCGAAGAGCTCCGACGCCGAGCGTCCGCCGCCCGCGAGGATGATGCCCGCGACCGTGGGGTCGAGCGCCTCGCCGATCGCGTCGCGGTGCGCCTCGATGTGGGCGCCCACCGCCGAGTACCGCTCCGCCACGAAGGAGGACTCGTAGAGCATGCGCGCGGCGTCGAGCAGCGGGGCGATCGACCTCTCGACGACCTCGATGCCGGCCGCCGCGGCCGCCGCGACGACCCGGTCGAACGCATCGGACCATCCCGGAGCCAGGGCGCCCAGGTCCGCCTCCGTCGGCACGATGACGCGCATGCGCGCACGGGAGGCGAGCGCCGTGCCGACGCGTGCGCGGCGCGACAGCGGGTCCTCCCGATCGGGACCTTCCATGAGCGCGACCGCGGCGGCGGCGAGGTCCGGGTCGGCGGAGAACACCGTCACGCAGTCGAGCGAGGCGCATGCCGGCACCACGCCGGTGGTGGGCACCAGGCCGCGCGTGGGCTTGAGGCCCCACAGCCCGTGCAGCGCGGCGGGCACCCGGCCGGAGCCGGCGGTGTCGGTGCCGAGCGCGAGGTCCACGAGGCCGAGCGCGACCGCGACGGCGGAGCCCGAGCTCGATCCGCCGCTGATGCGCGTCGCGTCCGTGGCGTGGCGCACCGCACCGTGGGGCGAACGGGTCCCGACGAGCCCCGTCGCGAACTGGTCGAGGTTGGTCTTCCCGACCACGATCGCACCGGCCGCGCGCAGCCGCGCGACCGCGGGCGCATCTGCGGCCGGCGCGTAGGCGTAGGTCGGCGCGGCCGCGGTGGTCGGGCATCCTGCGACGTCGATGTTGTCCTTGACCGCCACCAGCCGGCCGGCGAGCGGGAGACGGGCGCCGGCCGCGACGGCCGCGTCGACCTCCGCCGCGGCGGCCCTGAGCTCCGCCGCGGGGACCAGGTGGATCCACGCCTCGGGCCGCTCCGTCGTCGCGATCGCCGCCGAGAAGCGCGCCACCGCATCGGCCGCGCTCACGCCGCCACCGCCGGGTCCGTCACGATCACGCGCAACGGGGTCGGGTTGAAGTCGTTGCACGGGTTGTTGACCTGAGGGCAGTTGGAGATGACGACGAGGACGTCACGCTCGGCGCGCAGCGCGACCCGCTTGCCCGGAGCCGACATGCCGTCCACGATGCCGAGGGTCCCGTCCGCCTCGACGGGCACGTTCATGAACCAGTTGATGTTCGACACGAGGTCGCGCGGGCCCAGGCCGTGCTTCGCGCCCTCGAGCAGGAAGTTCTCGCGGCACGCGTGGTGGAACAGCGTGTGGTGCCCGTAGCGGAGCGTGTTCGACTCCTTGGAGCAGGCCCCGCCGATGGTGTCCTGGCGCTCGACCTCATTCCCCACGACGGTCATGAGCGCGGCTCCCTCCTGGTCGCGCAGGACCGAGCCGTCCACCAGGTAGGCGTTGCGCTGCGCGGCGAGCGTCGCCTGCGCGCTGTAGCGGACGTCGTGGTCGGACGCGTCGTAGATGAGGCAGTCGCCCGACTGGTTGCCGCCGACGTCGACGAGCGTGAGCACGTGACCGGCGCGGATCGGCGCGGACCAGCCGGCTCGCGGAGCGATCTCCTGATCGAGGACGATCGCGCCCTGAACGTACGGCTCGGAACGGTCGAAGTACTCGGCCTCGTACGTGGCCCACGTGACGGTCATCGGATCCCCCTGGCGAGAAGGTGCTGCTGGGTGTTGAGGTAGGCGCGCGTGCGCTCGGGCGTGGCGGTCCACCACGGGTCGGAGGCGGACGATGCGGCGGCGGCCCAGGCATGGACGCGCACGGGGCCCGTCCGGTAGCCCTCGGCGGGGTCCAGCGGGTGCGCGGCGTTCGCCACGAGCACGGTGAGGGGCATCTCCGCGACCAGGTCGACGGTCGCGCCCGCGCCGCCGTCGCCGGTCCACTCGAGGGCGCCGTCCGGCGCGACCCTCACACCCTTGAAGAAGGACACGCTCGGCGGCACGTCACGCGGCGTCAGGCCCTCCTTGGCCGCGGCGAGGAGCAGCAGCTCGCGGCCCGCCGCGGTGGCGGTGTGCGCGGCGCCCGCGCCGTAGCGCTCGATGTTCCCGGCGATCGTGGTGACGCCGCAGAACGCGTCGTGGTGGCCGCCCGCAGCGTCGGCGACCACGGTCGCGAGCACGCGCCCGTCGCCCGACAGCAGCGGGTGGCCGGCACCCAGGTACGCCTGCCACGGGATCTTCTGGGTGTCCGCGACGTTGAGCCGCTCCCCCGGGTTGAGGGCGCTGAGCACCACCACGTGGGCGCACGCGTCTCCGGTGACGTCCTCGAGACGGATCCGCGTGCCCCGCGCCACCGTCATGTGCGTGTAGCCCGGTCCGGCGACGGTCTCCGCCCACACGAGCGTGGACGGATCGACGTCGGCGGGCGTGTACGGCGACGAGGCCGGCGGCAGGTACGGCATGGCCTCGACGGCGGTGTCGGCGCGGCTCCGCGCGTCGTCGCGCGCCTGGGTGAGCGTCGCGGTGCTCGAGCGGCGCCCCGCTCCACGGTCATCGGTCACGGCTCCACCTTTCGGTCGATAGGTACAGGGCTAGTGTAGGGACCCTTTGTTTCCGCTCGATTTCGTGTGCGAGGCACCCCTGTCGCGCGTGTCCGCAGGCGCTACTGTGGGGGCGATCCGCCATGACGAACACCGACACCGCCTCGACCCCCACCGACGCCCCGCGTCGCTCGCGCCCGCACGGCAAGGAGCCCGTGGGACGCGAGCGCATCCTCGACGCGGCGGCCCGGCTCTTCGTCGAGCAGGGGTACGCGGCGACCACCACGCGTCAGATCTCGGCCGCGGTCGACATCAAGCAGCCGTCGCTGTACTACCACTTCCCCAACAAGGCGGCGATGCTCAAGGAGCTGCTGATCGAGACGGCCCGTCCGTCGATCGACAAGGCCCGCGAGCTGCTCGCCGACACCTCCACGGACCCGCTCGAGCAGCTGCTGGCGCTCGTCCGCTTCGACGTGCACCTGCTCGCGTCCGGGCCGTCGAACATCGGCGCGCTCTACCTGCTGCCCGAGACCAACGAGCCGATGTTCGGCACGTTCCAGGCGCTGCGCCAGGAGCTGGTCGGCGCGTACGGCGCGCTGCTGCGGCGGTCGATCGCCGCGGGCCAGGCCGACGTCGATGACCCGGCGGCGACGGCCGCGCTGCTGTTCTCGCTGGTCGAGGGCGTGATCCTCCGGCGCGCCGACGATCCGCGGCTGGACGCCGAGACCGTCGCGGACGGCATCGAGCAGGCGACGCTGCGCATCCTCGCGGCACGCCGCTGACCCACCCGGCCGCGCGCAGGCGTCACTCGACCCGCACGCGCTCCCCGCGCATCGCTGCGGCCCACGCCCAGAACTCGGGATCGTGGCCCGGCCACACCTCGATGCCGGACGCGTCGAGGTCTGCGAGCCGGTCGATCGCCCGCTGAGCGCGGGCATCGCCGTCCTCCTCGGGCGTCCACCCGCACGGCGTCCGGGTGGTGACGTTCGCCCGCAGGTCGGCCGCGTCGCACGCGAGCACCACGGAGCGGCTCGGAAGGTCGACACGGAACGATTGATGGCCGGGCGTGTGGCCGCCGGTGTCGAGCGCGGTGAGACCGGGTGCGAGCGGCGTGTCGCCGTCGAGGACGCGCACCGAGGCCTCCGCGTCGAGCAGGTCCGACGCGATGACGAACTCGGGGCGTGACGCGCCGTCGCGCACCCACTCCCACTCGCGGCGCTGCACCAGCACGGGCACGTGGGGCGGCAGGCTCGGCGCGAGTCCTGTGTGGTCCACGTGCGCGTGGCTGATCGCGCAGCCGGCCATCGTGTCCCACCCGAGGCCCGCGCGCCCGAGGGCGTCCCGAAGCGGGTCGCCGGGCGGGACGATCGGCGTGTAGCCCTCATAGTTGTAGTGCGCGGCACGCGCGGCCTCGTCGCGCACGTGCGCGAGGTTGAAGCCGGCGTCGAGCAGCACCCAGCCGTCGGCGTACTCGACCGCCGCGGCCGTCACCGGCTCGAGGAGGTAGCGATCGCGCCGGCCGCCGCGAATCGACACGGCCTCGCTGATGGGCTCGTAGCCGACCACGAAGCCGTGCAACGCGAGGGGGCGCCCCGAGACCGCCAGCAAGCCGTCGAGCTCCGCGACCACGTCAGGCCTCCGTCCGAAGCGACACGATCGCGTCGCCCGGTGCAACCGTGGCGCCCGCGGGTGCGAGCACCGCCTCGACGGTCCCGGCTTGCGCCGCGAGGACCTTGGTCTCCATCTTCATCGCCTCCACGACAGCGACGGTATGGCCGGCCTCGACCCGCTGCCCCTCCGACACGAGCACCTTCCACACGTTGGCCGCGAACGGCGCCTCGACGCCCACGCAGCCCTCCGCGAGCGTCGGCGGCGGCGCGGGAACGGCGGGCTCGACGTCCCGGTCGAACTCCCCCGCCGCAGTCCAGCGGTCGCGCTCCTCCGCGAACGCCCGGCGCTGCGCGGTCCGGAAGCGGGAGATCGACTCGGCGTTCGCGTCGAGGAACCGCGCGTGGTCTGCGAGCGAGAGCTCGCCCTCGGTGATCTCGGGGCGCCAGAGGCCCGCGGCGAAGTCGGCGCGAAGGCGGAGCAGCTCGTCCGCGTCGACGGGGTACCACGTGATGCGGTCGAAGAACTCGAGCAGCCACGGGCGCGAGCCGTCGCTCGCGCGGTCGGCGCCCGCGAAGGACGCCCACCTGTCCCACACCTGCGTGGTGCGGCCCACGAACTGGTAGCCGCCGGGCCCCTCCATGCCGTAGATGCACAGATAGGCACCGCCGATGCCGACGGAGTTCTCCGCGGTCCACGTGCGGGCGGGGTTGTACTTGGTGGTGACCAGCCGGTGACGCGGGTCGAGCGGCGTGGCGACGGGGGCGCCCAGGTACACGTCGCCCAGGCCCAGCACCAGGTACTCGGCCTCGAAGAGCGTGCGGTAGACATCGTCGACGCTGTCCAGGCCGTTGACCCGCCTGATGAACTCGATGTTCCACGGGTTCCATGGGGCGTCGTCGCGGACGCCCGCCTCGTAGCGGGCGATCGCCTCGCGCGTCGCCGGGTCGTCCCACGACATCGGCAGGCGCACGTGACGGCTCGGGACCACCAGATCCTCGGCGTCCGCGACGTCCGCCGCGAGCGCGAGGAGCCGCTCGAGCGCCCCGATGTTGGCATGCGCGGGGTCCTCGAACGTGACCTGGAGCGACCGGATGCCGGGGGTGAGGTCCCGCAGGCCCGGCAGCGCCGCGTCGCGCACGCGCTGCTGCAGCACGTGGACGCGCGCGCGGAGCGTGAGGTCGAGCTCCTGAGGACCGAGCTCGATCAGCAGGCTGTCGTCGCTCTGGCGGCGCACCACCACGCCGTCGCGGTCGGCGAGCACGCCCCGCGGGCAGCCCGGCTGTTCGGGGATCGCGGGCTCGAGCCGCACGAACCGCACCTGATCGCCGGCCGCGAGCTGGCCGAGCTTCCACCGCTCCCCCTTCGCGACGGTGACGGGCGTGACGAACCCGCCGAGGCTGGGCCCGTCGGGGCCGAGCAGCACCGGGGTGTCACCGGTGAAGTCCATGCCGCCCACCGAGTAGGGCGTGTCATGGATGTTCGACGGATGCAGACCCGCCTCGCCACCGTCGGCGCGCGCCCAGGAGGGCTTGGGGCCCACCAGCCGCACGCCGGTGCGATCGGAGTTGAAGTGCACCGTGTAGGCGGCGGACAGGATGGTGTCGACGTCCCCTGGTGTGAAGAAGTCCGGGGCGCTGTGCGGCCCGTCGAGCACCCCGATCTCCCACGAGGCGCCTATGGCGGGACGCTCGAGCTCCGCGTCGACCGGGAGCGCCCCCCCGACGGACCCGGGCCCGAGCGGAAGCTCGTCGCCGGCGTGCAGCGCGCGTCCGGCGTGGCCGCCGAACCGTCCCAGCGTGAACGTCGCCCGCGATCCCAGGTACTCGGGGACGTCGAAGCCGCCGCTCACCAGGACGTAGGCGCGTAGGCCCGCCTCGACGCGGCCCACCGTCAGCACGGAGCCCGCGGGGACGTCGATCGCCTCCCACTGCGGCACGGCGCGGCCGTCGACCGTGACCGGCACCGGCGCGCCCGTGACGCACACGCGCACGTCGCCGGCCATGCACAACGACGGCCCCGTCACGGTGCACTCGAGGCCGGCGGCGCCGGGGGCGTTGCCCACGATGCGGTTGCCGAGCGTGAAGCTGCGGTCATCCATGGGTCCCGACGGCGGCACCCCGATGTGCCACAGCCCCGTCCGGCCGGGCCCCGCCTGCACGGTGGTGAGGAAGCCCGCGTCCTCGACGCGGATGCCGGCCGCGGGGGCCGTGATCTCGCCGCCCAGGCTCGCGGTGGTGTGCGCGCCGTCCGCCACGACCGGGTCGCCCGCGATCCGGCGCAGCAGCGCGAGGTTGGTGTGCACGCCGTCGATGCGGGTCGCCGCCAGCGCGTCCGCCTGACGTGCCCACGCCTCGGCGCGGTCCGTGCCCGCGGTGATGACCTTGGCCAGCATGGGGTCGAAGCGCATGCCCACCTCGGTGCCGGAGCGTACCCAGGTGTCGACGCGCGCGCCCCCGGGCAGCTCGATGCGGGTCACCGTGCCGGGGCTCGGGCGGAAGTCCGCGACGGGATCCTCAGCGTAGACGCGGCTCTCGACCGCGGCGCCTGAGACCGGCACCTGGCCCGTCGCGGCGTACGGAGCGAGGAAGCTCGCGTCCCCGGAGGCGAGGCGGATCATCCACTCCACCAGGTCCACGCCGGTGACGGCCTCGGTCACGGGGTGCTCGACCTGAAGCCGCGTGTTGATCTCGAGGAAGGACGCCTCGCCCGTCTCCGCGTCCAGCACGAACTCGACGGTGCCGGCGCTGCGGTAGCCCACGCTCGCCCCGAGCTCGCGCGCCGTCGCGTGGAGCCGCTCGCGGACGTCGGGCGCGAGACCGAACGCGGGGGCCTCCTCGACCACCTTCTGGTTGCGGCGCTGCAGCGTGCAGTCGCGGTCGCCCAGCGTCACCACGGCGCCGTCGCCGTCGCCGAAGATCTGGACCTCGACGTGCCGCGCCCGCTCGATGTACCGCTCCGCGAACACCCCTCCGCCGACCACGGCGGCGATGCGGGCGACGCCCTCGTACGCGTCGGCGACCTCATCGAGGGTCCGCACGACGGCCATGCCCTTGCCGCCGCCGCCCGCGGCGGCCTTCACGATCACCGGCAGACCGATCTCCGCGACCCGCGCCGTCGCGTCCTGCGCGTCGCGCAGCTCCGGCGTCGCCGCGGAGGTCGGCACGCTCGCGGCGATCGCCCGCTCGCGGGCCGCCTGCTTGTCGCCGAACAGCGCGATCTGCTCCGGGCGAGGCCCGATGAAGACCAGCCCCGCGGCCTCCACCGCGGCCGCGAAGCCGGGGTTCTCGGAGAGGTAGCCGTAGCCGGGGTGAATGCCCCAGACGCCGTGCGCGATGGCGACGTCGATGAGCTGCTCCGCATCGAGGTAGGGGTCCAGGTCCCCGCGCCGCTCGAGCCGCGCCACTCGGTCGGCCTGCTCGATGTGGAGGCTGCCGCGGTCGTCGTCGGTGTACACGCCGAGAGTCGTGCCACCCCACGCCGTGACCGAACGGAAGATGCGGCACGCGATCTCGGCGCGGTTCGCCACCATGACCGATCGCGGGGTCGTCTGTGTCGTCATGCGGGGACTCTATCGGACGATAGGTAAACGCCGTGTTACAGCTCGAGGCGCGCGATGTTTCACCGCCCGCGGGACCCCCGCCCGGGCGCGGCGGGACGATGCGGCAGCCGGCGCATCGTCCCGCAGGACGCGGGCGTCGACGGGAGCCCGGGAACGGCACAGGGCCCCGACACCGGTGGGTGTCGGGGCCCTGGGGAGGGACTCGCAGGGGGTTGCCCTGGAGCCGGATCGGGTCAGGCCTTCTTGGCCGCCTTCTTGGCGGGGGCCTTGGTGGCGGGGACGGCCTCGGCCTTGCGGTTGGCCTTCACGTCGTCCCAGGTGATGCCGTAGTACGCGGCCTCCATCATCACCTTCATGTCCTCGAGGATCGGAAGGCGCGGGTTGGCAGGCGCGCACTGGTCGGCGTACGCGTTCATCGCGAGCGTGTCGAGCGAGGCCATGAAGTCGGCCTCGTCGACGCCCACCTGGCTGAACGAGCGCTCGATGCCCACCTTGTCGCGCAGCGCCTCCACCGCGGCGGCGTAGGACTCCACGCCCTCCTCGGGGGTCGAGGCCGGGAGGCCCAGGTGCTTCGCGATGGTCTGGTAGCGCTCGGGAGCCACGTAGGACTCGGCCTTCGGCCACGAGGCCGGCTTGGTCGGGACCTTGCCGTTGTAGCGGATGACGTGGGGCAGGTAGATCGCGTTGGTGCGGCCGTGGGCGACGTGGAACGTCGAGCCGGTCACGTGCGACATGGCGTGCACCAGGCCCAGGAAGGCGTTGGCGAAGGCCATGCCGGCGATGGTCGCCGCGTTGTGCATCTTCTCGCGGGCCTTGACGGCGCCACCGCCCACCGTGACGGACTCCTCGATGTACTCGAAGACCATCGTGATGGCCTGCAGCGCGAGGCCGTCGGTGTAGTCGTTCGCGTAGACGGAGACGAACGCCTCGGTCGCGTGGGTCAGGGCGTCGAAGCCCGAGTCCGCGGCGACGCGCGAGGGGAGGTTCGCGGTGAGGACCGGGTCCACGATCGCGACGGTCGGCGTGAGCGCGTAGTCCGCGAGCGGGTACTTGCGGCCGTTCTCCGGGTCGGAGATCACCGCGAACGGCGTCACCTCGGAGCCGGTGCCCGACGTGGTCGGGATGCAGACCAGCTTCGCGATCTCGCCCAGCTTCGGGAACTGGAAGGCGCGCTTGCGGACGTCGAAGAACTTCTCCTTGAGGTCCGCGAAGTCGACCTCGGGGTGCTCGTACAGCAGCCACATGACCTTCGCGGCGTCCATCGGCGAGCCGCCGCCGACGGCGATGATGGTGTCGGGCTTGAAGGCGCGGAGGGTCTCGGCGCCCTTGCGGACGGTCGCGACGCTCGGCTCGGGCTCGACGTTGTCGATGATCTGGACCGACACGTTGTTGCTGCGGCGGTTGAGGACGTCGAGGACCTTGTCGACGATGCCGATGCGGGTCATGGTCGCGTCGGTGACGATGGTGACGCGCTCGACGCCGTTCATGTCGTGCAGGTACTGGATCGCGTTGGGCTCGAAGTAGGTCTTGGCCGGCACCTTGAACCACTGCATGTTGTTGTTCCTCCGGCCGATGCGCTTCACGTTGATGAGGTTGACCGCGGTGACGTTGTTCGAGACCGAGTTGTGGCCGTACGAGCCGCATCCGAGCGTCAGCGACGGCATGAACGCGTTGTAGATGTCGCCGATGCCGCCGTGGCTCGAGGGCGAGTTCACGATGACGCGGATGGCCTTGACGCGCTTGCCGAAGTCCTTGATCAGCTCGTCGTCGGTCGCGTGGATCGCGGCCGAGTGGCCCAGGCCGTGGAACTCGACCATGCGCTCGGCGTAGTCGAGGCCCTGCTCGGTGGAGTCGGCCTTGAGGACGGCGAGGACCGGGCACAGCTTCTCGCGGGTGAGCGGCTCGCTCTCGCCGACGGTCGAGACCTCGGCCAGGATGATCGAGGTCTCCTCCGGGACGGAGAAGCCCGCCTGCTCGGCGATCCACTGCGGCGACTTGCCCACCACGTTCGGGTTGAGCTTCGCACCGGCGCAGTTCTCACCGGACGCGGTGACGCCGAAGATGAACTCCTCGAGCTTCGCCTTCTCCGCCGGGGTGACCTTGTAGGCGTGGAGGCGGTCGAACAGCGACAGCGCCTTGTCGTAGATCTCGGCGTCGAGGATGACGGCCTGCTCCGAGGCGCACACCATGCCGTTGTCGAACGCCTTCGAGATCACCAGGTCGTTGATCGAGCGCTCGAGCACGGCCGACTTGTGCACGTAGGCGGGGACGTTGCCCGCGCCGACGCCGAGGGCCGGCTTGCCGCAGCTGTACGCCGCCTTGACCATGGCGTTGCCGCCGGTCGCGAGGATGAGCGCGACGCCGTCGTGGTTCATGAGGAGGTCGGTCGCCTCGAGCGACGGGGTCTCGACCCACTGGATGCAGTTCTCGGGGGCGCCGGCCGCGATGGCCGCGTCGCGCACGATCTTGGCGGCGGCGACGGAGGACTGCTGAGCGCTCGGGTGGAACGCGAAGATGATCGGGTTGCGGGTCTTCAGCGCGATGAGCGACTTGAAGATCGCGGTCGAGGTGGGGTTGGTGACCGGGGTCACGCCGGCGACGACGCCGACGGGCTCCGCGATCTCGGTGATGCCCTTGATCGGGTCCTCGTTGATGATGCCGACGGTCTTCATGGGGCCCATCGAGTGCGTGACGTGCTCGCACGCGAAGATGTTCTTGACGGCCTTGTCCTCGAACACGCCGCGGCCGGTCTCCTGGACCGCGAGGACGGCGAGTTCGCCGTGCTGGTTGAGGGCGGCCACCGAGGCCTTCTTGACGAGCAGGTTGACGTCGTCCTGCGTGAAGACGCTGTAGGCGTCGAGCGCCTCCTGCGCATTCGCGACGAGCGTGTCGATGGCGGTCGCGACGTCGGTGGTCGCGCTCTCCGGTGCGGTGGTAGTCATCTTCGTCTGGCTCCTAGTGCCGGGTGCCGGCCCCCTCCGGGCCTCGATCCCCATGTCCTTCACGGTAGGGGCGCGGCGCGCGGATCTCGCGGGGCAGAGGTCCCGGGGACCATAGGCCCACTACCAGGGATTTTATACCCCATGGGGTATATTGATCAGGGGTGTTCGACACTTGTCGCGGGCACGATGCGGGCCTTGCACGGGCCCCGGAAGCCGGGTTGCGCGGGGTTGACACCGCGCCGCCCGGGGCGCCGGGTCAGCCGACCACGACGTCGCCCGCCCATGCGCCGATGCCGCCCTCGAGGCCCACGGTGCGCTCGACCCCGGCGGCCGCCATCCGGTCGACCGCGGCGCGCGACCGGCTGCCCGAGCGGCAGTACACCGCATAGTCCCCCGCGGGGTCGAGCTCGGCGATCGCGGCATCGAAGCCTGCGTCGGAGACGTCGATGTTGACGGCGTCGGGGAGATGGCCCTCCGCATACTCCGCCGGCGTGCGGACGTCGATCACCACCACCCCGTCGACCGCGACCGCGTCGGCGAATCGCGTCGAGGAGACGTGCGAGCCGTCGAAGGCGACGGGGCCGCTCTCGGCGGGCGAGCAGGCGGCGAGGGTCGAGGCGAGGATGAGGGCGAGGGCGGCGAGGGCGCCACGGCGGATGCTGACCATGCCGCACAGCATACCCCAGGGGGTATAGGCCACGACGCCCGTCGCGACAACGGCATCGGATCCTGCGGACCTGCGCGGCCGATCGCGTCAGCGGCAGACGACACTGCGATCGGGCCGCCAAGCGCATCGCACGCAGCCCTCGCGTCACCCGGCTCGCCCTCCGGTTCGGCCTCTGGCTCGTCAGCAGCCGATCACACCAGGCGCTGCCACTGTGCGGAAACCCGTCCCGAATCCGCAGCAGCCGCGGCCATCGCACCCACGCCGCAGGCGCCCCGCCCGCGCCCGCGCACAGACACGACAGCGCCCGGCGCGCACCCCCAGGAGAGCAGGGGCGCGCGCCGGGCGCGGGGCGCGTCAGGCGACGCGGATGAGCTTCTTGTTGACGAACTCGTCAGCCGCCAGGAGACCCATCTCGCGCGAGGTGCCGGACCGCTTCACGCCGCCGAAGGGCAGCTCGGGGCTGTCGGCGAGCACGCAGTTGACGTAGACCATGCCGGCCTCGATCGCGTCGGCGACGCGCTCCGCCTGCTCGGGATCGGTGGTGAACACGTACGAGCCGAGCCCGTACGCCGTGTCGTTCGCGAGCGCGACGGCCTCCTCCTCGGACGCCACCTTGTAGACCGCCGCCGCGGGGCCGAACAGCTCCTCGCGGTACACGTCCATGTCCTTCGTGACGCCGGTCAGCACGGTCGGCTCGAAGAACGCACCGTCGCGCTTGCCGCCCGCGACCAACGTCGCACCCTGGGCCACCGCCGTGGAGACCTGCGCATCGAGACGTTCCGCCGCGGCGAGCGAGGACAGCGGGCCGATCACCGACTCCTCCGCGAACGGGTCGCCCGCGGTGCACGCGACCATCGCGTCGGTGAACTTCGCCAGGAACTCGTCGTACAGCCCGTCGATCACGATGAAGCGCTTGGGCGCGTTGCAGGACTGCCCGGAGTTGTCCATGCGCGCCTCGACGGCGCCGGCGACCACGGAGTCGAGGTCGTCGGTCGACAGCACGATGAACGGGTCGGAGCCGCCCAGCTCCAGCGCGACCTTCTTGAGGTGCTGCCCGGCGAGCGCCGCGACCGCGGAGCCCGCACGCTCGGAGCCCGTCACGGAGACCCCCGCGATGCGCCGGTCGGCGATCATCGTCGCGGCCTGGTCGTTCGACGCGTAGACGTTGACGTAGACGCCCTCGGGGAAGCCCGCGTCGGCGTACATCTGCGCGATCGCCGCGGCCGACTCGGGGCACTGCGGCGCGTGCTTGAGCACGATCGCGTTGCCCACCACGATGTTCGGCGCCGCGAAGCGTGCCACCTGGTAGTAGGGGAAGTTCCACGGCATGATCCCGAGCAGCGCACCGAGCGGGCTGCGACGGATCACGGCCGTGCCCTCGCCGAGGATCTCGAGCGGGGTGTCGCCCGTGATCCTCTCGGCGTTGTCCGCGTAGTACTCGGTGATGTCCGCGGCGAAGTCCACCTCGCCGAGCGCGTGCGACAGCGGCTTGCCCATCTCGCGCACGATGATCGCGGCGAGCTCCTCGCGGCGCTCGCGGTGCAGCTCGGCCACGCGGCGCACCAGCGCGGCGCGCTCCTCGACCGTGGACGAGCGCAGCCACCCCCGGTAGGCCCCGTCGGCCGCCGCGAGGGCGGTCTCGACGTCCCCGTCGGACATCGTCGGGTAGTCGGCCAGGCGCTCGCCGGTGGCCGGGTTCACTACTGCGTAGCCGGACATGTGTCTCCTTGCGTTGCGGTTGAGGGGTGGACGATGCGGCGGGCGGGTCAGCCCGCCGGGATCAGGGTGTACTTGGTCGACAGGTACTCGTGGATGCCCTCGAACCCGCCCTCGCGGCCGATGCCGGACTGCTTGACGCCTCCGAACGGCGCGGCGGCGTTCGAGACCACGCCGGCGTTGAGGCCCATCATCCCGGTGTCGAGCCTGTCGATGAGGCGGTGGCCGCGGGCCAGGTCCTGCGTGAAGGCGTACGAGACCAGGCCGTACTCGGTCGCGTTCGCGAGGGCGATGGCCTCCTCCTCGGTCTCGAACGTGGCGATCGCGAGGACGGGGCCGAAGATCTCGGTGCTGAGGATCTCGGATCCGGGCTGCACGCCCGTGAGCACGGTCGGCTGCACGAACGAGCCCGGCCCGTCGATCGCCGCGCCGCCCGTCGCCACCGAGGCGCCCTTGGCCACCGCATCGTCCACGAGCGCGAGCGAGGTCGCCACCGCGCGGTCGTCGATGAGCGGGCCGATGGACACGCCGTCCTCGGTGCCGCGGCCCACCTTCATCTCCGCGACGCGGGCGGTGACGCGGCGCGCGAACTCGTCGGCGACCGACGCGTGCACGATGAACCGGTTGGCCGCCGTGCACGCCTGGCCGATGTTGCGGAACTTCGCCATGAGCGCGCCCTCGACGGCCTTGTCGAGGTCCGCGTCCTCGAACACCAGGAACGGCGCGTTGCCGCCCAGCTCCATCGACACGCGCAGCACGCCGTCGGCGGCCTGCTTGATGAGCGCGCGGCCCACCTCGGTCGATCCGGTGAAGGACAGCTTGCGCAGGCGCGGGTCCGCGAGCAGCGGCTCGGACACCGCACCCGAGCGCGACGTGGTGATGACGTTGACCACGCCGGCGGGCACCCCCGCCTCCTCGAGCACCGAGGCCAGCAGCAGCGTGGTGAGCGGCGTGAGCGCGGCGGGCTTGACCACCACGGTGCAGCCGGCGGCGAGCGCCGGGGCGATCTTGCGCGTCGCCATCGCGAGCGGGAAGTTCCACGGCGTGATGAGGTAGCACGGCCCGACGGGGCGCTGCGAGACGATCATGTTCCCGGTGCCCTCGGGGTTCGAGCCGTAGCGGCCGGTGATGCGGACGGCCTCCTCGGAGAACCAGCGCAGGAACTCGTTGCCGTACGCGACCTCGCCGCGGGCCTCCGCGAGCGGCTTGCCCATCTCGAGCGTCATGAGCACCGCGAAGTCCTCGGCACGCGCGCGCACCAGCTCGAACGCCTTGCGCAGGATCTCGCCGCGCACGCGCGGCGCCGTCGCGGCCCACGCGTCCTGCGCGGCGACGGCCGCGTCCAGGGCGCGCCGCGCATCGTCCGGCGTCGCGTCGGCGATGCTGGCGAGCACGGCTCCCGTCGAGGGGTCGGTGACGTCGAGGGTGCCGCCGGACGATGCGCCGGTCCACTCCCCCGCGATGTACAGGCCCGTGGGGACGGCGTCGAGGAGCACGCGCTCCGCTGCGGCGGTCACGCCGCGACCTCGGCCGCGAGCGCGGCGGCGACCACGTCGAGGCCCTCGGACAGGAGCGCGTCGTCGATGGTGAGGGGCGGGAGGAAGCGCAGCACGTTGCCGTAGGTGCCGCACGTGAGCACGATGACGCCGTCCGCGATGCAGCGCCTGGCGACCGCGCCGGCGAGCGCGCCGGCGGGGGCCTGGGTCGCCGGGTCGACCAGCTCGATCGCGATCATCGCGCCCCGACCGCGGATGTCGCCGATGCGCGGGTCGGCCGCCTGCATCGTCTCGAGGCGCGCGGTCATGAGCGCCTCGATCTCGCGGGCGCGGTCGGACAGGTCCTCGGTCTCGAACACCTCGATGCTCGCGAGCGCCGCGGCGCACGCGATGGGGTTGCCGCCGTACGTGCCGCCCAGCCCGCCGGCGTGCGCGGCGTCCATGATCTCGGCGCGGCCCGTCACCGCGGCGAGCGGGAGGCCGCCGGCGATGCCCTTGGCGGTGGTGACGAGATCGGGGACCAGGCCGAAGTGCTCGGAGGCGAACATCGCGCCGGTGCGCGCGAACCCGGACTGGACCTCGTCCGCGATGAGGACCACGCCGTTGGCGGTGCACCACGCGGAGATCGCCGGCAGGAAGCCCTCCGCAGGGACGATGAAGCCGCCCTCCCCCTGGATCGGCTCGATGATGACCGCAGCGAGGTTCTCGGCGCCCACCTGCTTCTCGATCACCGAGATCGCCTTGGCCGCCGCCTCGGGCCCGGCGAGGCCGTCGCGGTACGGGTAGGACATGGGCGCGCGGTAGACCTCGGCCGCGAAGGGACCGAAGCCGCTCTTGTAGGGCATCGACTTCGCGGTGAGCGCCATGGTGAGGTTGGTGCGGCCGTGGTACGCGTGGTCGAAGGCGACCACCGCCTGGCGGCCGGTGGCCTTGCGGGCGATCTTCACGGCGTTCTCGACCGCCTCGGCGCCCGAGTTGAACAGCGCTGACTTCTTCGCGAAGCCGCCGGGCGTGAGGCGGTTGAGCGCCTCGGCCACGGCCACGTAGCCCTCGTAGGGCGACACCATGAAGCACGTGTGGGTGAACTGCGCGGCCTGGCGCTGGACGGCCTCGACCACCTTGGGGTGGGCGTTGCCCACCGACGTGACCGCGATGCCGGAGCCGAGGTCGATGAGCGAGTTGCCGTCCGCGTCGACCACGACGCCGCCGCCGGCCGCGACGGCCGCGATCGGGGCGGTGTGGCCCACGCCCGCGGCGACGGCGGCCGCCTTGCGGGCGAGCAGCTCCTGCGAACGGGGGCCGGGGATCGCGGTGACGAGGCGGCGCTCCTGGGCGAGCATCGGTCCGCCCAGCGCGGGGGCGGCGTCGGTGTCGAGGGTGGTCATGGCTGCGACGCTAGGCGCGCGGCCTCGCCGCGCGCACTCGCCACGATGTACAACTGCTTGCCCTGCAGTGTCCACGCTGGCAGGCTCGCGTCATGGCAACACCGACCATCCGCGCGCTGCTGGCCCGTCCCGAGCTGCATCTGCGGCTCGCTACGCCCGAGGAGGAGGTCGCTCCCGGCGCGCTCGATGCGACGGTGCGCTGGGTGCACAGCTCCGACCTCGCGGATCCCACCCCCTTCCTCGCCGGCGGGATGGTCCTGCTCACCACCGGGACGCAGTTCCACGATGTCGGGGACGATGCCCGCCCGTACGCCTCCTACGTCCGCCGCCTCGCCCGGTCGGGCATCCTCGGGCTCGGCTTCGGCACCGAGGTGGTGCGCGACGGCATCCCCGATGCGCTGGTCGAGGCGTGCCTCGAGGCGCGGCTGCCGCTGTGGGAGGTGCCGTACGACACCCCCTTCATCGCGCTCGCGCGCGCCAACGCGGAGTCGCTCGCGGCGGTCGCGTACGAACGCCGCTCGTGGGCGCTCGAGGCCCAACGCGCCGTCGCGGTCGCGGCCCTCAAGCCGGATGGGCTGCGCTCCATGCTCGCGGAGCTGTCCCGGCGGCTCGGCGCGTGGGTGGGCCTGGTCGACGCGGACGCGCTGGTGCACGAGCACCCCGGCGGCGGCGTCGATGCGACCACCGTGGCGACGCTGCGCCAGCACGCCGGGACGATGCTGGTGCGCGGCGTGCAGGCGACCTCCGGGGCGACGATCGGCTCGCGCGAGTTCCACCTCCAGACGCTCGGCCAACGCGGGCGCCTGCGCGCCGTCCTCGCGATCGGCGCGGCCGAGCTCGACGAGCAGCACCGCGCCGTGGTCACCACCGTGGTCGCGATGGCGGCGCTCGCCCTCGAGCAGCGCCAGGACCTCGATCAGGCGCGAGAGACGCTCGCCGCGGGCGTGCTCGCGGCGCTCACGCGCGGGGACGTCGCGCTCGCCTCTGACGTCGCGCGGGCCTCGGGTGCCCCCCTCCCGGACGCGCCGGTGGTGCTCGCGGTCGCCGACGAGCGCCTCGCCGCGGCGGGCGGCGCCGGCCGGTGGCTCGACGCCCGCGGGGTGCCGCTGCTGCACACGCGCGAGGGCGGGGACCTGGTGATCCTCCTGGCCGAGGAGGACGCCGCGCTGCTCGACGAGCTGGTGCTGCGCCACGGCGGCACGGTCGGCGTGTCGACTCCGGTCGGGCTCGGCGCGGTGACCGAGGCGCTGTCCCAGGCGCGCGCCGCGCGGGAGCGCCGCCTCGCGCCCGTGACGCGCTTCGCCGACCTGCCCGGAGCGGGCGTGCTGACGCTGCTCGACGGTCCCGAGGCGCGCATCGTCGCCCGGGCCGCGCTCGCGCCGCTCGCGGAGCACGACGCCGAGCAGGGCACGGACCTGGTCGCGACGGTCGCCGCGTGGTTCGCGGCGGACTGCGCGCACGACGCGGCGGCGCGCGCGCTGGGCGTGCACCGGCACACCGTCCGGGCGAGGCTCGCGACCGCGCAGGAGCTGCTGGGGCAGGACCTCGCGACCGTCGCCGGCCGGGCGCAGCTGTGGGCGGCGCTGCGCGCAGCGGGCCTGCTCGGCTGAGCGCGCTGCGCCCGCAGGCGCGCTGCGAGGTGCTCAGTGCTCGAATGCGAGCGCAACGGGCACTGAGCACCTCACAGCGCGAATGGCGGCTCAGGCGATGAGGGCGTCGACCTCGCTGAGAGCCGCGTCGATCACCGCGAGGCCGCGCCGGAGCTCGTCCTCGGTGATGATCAGCGGCGGCGCGATGTGCGTGCGGTTGAAGTGCACGAACGGCCACAGCCCCGAGTCCTTGCACGCCTTCGCGAACACGCCCATGGGGGCGGCGTCCGCGCCGGCGGCGTTGAACGGCACCAGGGGCTCGCGGGTCTCCTTGTCGCGGACCAGCTCGATCGCCCAGAACAGGCCGGTGCCGCGGATCTCGCCCACGCACGGGTGGCTCTCGAGCCAGCCGCGAAGCGTGGGCTCGATCACCCGGGAGCCCAGGTCCTTGACGCGCTCGAGGATGCCGTCACGGCGGAACACCTCGAACGTCGCGACGCCGGGGGCGCATGCGAGCGGGTGCCCCGAGTAGGTGAGCCCGCCGGGGAACACGCGCTCGTCGAACGCCGCGGCGATGTCCTTCGAGATCACCACGCCGCCCAGCGGGACGTAACCCGAGTTCACGCCCTTGGCGAAGGTGACGAGGTCCGGCTCGACGCCGTGCGCCTGGTACGCGAACCACTCGCCGGTGCGCCCGAAGCCGACCATCACCTCGTCCGCGATGTAGACGATGCCGTACTTGTCGCACAGCGCGCGCACGCCGGCGAGGTAGCCCGGCGGCGGCACCAGCACACCGTTGGTGCCCACGATGGTCTCGATGAGGATCGCGCCGATGGTCGACGCCCCCTCGAGGACGATGGTCTGCTCGAGGTGCTCGAGCGCGCGGGCGGTCTCCTGAGCCTCGGACTCCGCGTGGAAGGCGGAGCGGTAGAGGTACGGCCCGAAGAAGTGGACCACGGAGCCGTCGGCGGGCTCGTTGGGCCAGCGGCGCGGGTCGCCCGTGAGCGAGATCGCCGTCGTCGTGTTGCCGTGGTAGCTGCGGTACATCGCGAGCACCTTGCGCTTGCCCGTGACGAGGCGCGCCATGCGCACCGCGTTCTCGTTCGCGTCGGCGCCGCCGTTGGTGAAGAACACGCTCTGGAAGCGCTCCCCCGCCACCTCGGTGATGAGGCGCGCGAGCTCGCCGCGCACATCGTTCGCGAAGGACGGCTGGATGGTCGCGAGACCCCGCGCCTGCCTCTCGATGGCCGCGATGAGGTCGGGGTGCTGGTGGCCCAGGTTGAGGTTCACCAGCTGCGAGCCGAAGTCGAGGAAGCGGTTGCCCGCGTAGTCCCAGAACTCCGACCCCTCGCCGCCCGCGACGGGCAGCGGGTCGATGAGCGCCTGCGCGCTCCACGAATGGAAGACGTGCTGGCGGTCATCGGCCCGAACGCGGGCCTCGGCGCCGGTCATGGCGTCCTGCTCGATGGTCATCTCTCCCCCTCAGTGGTTGGACGGGAATCCGAGGTCGATCTGCGACTCGCTGGGCTCGGGCCAGCGCGTGGTGACCACCTTGGAGCGCGTGTAGAAGTGGACGGACTCGGGCCCGTAGATGTGCGAGTCGCCGAACAGCGACTGCTTCCAGCCGCCGAACGAGTACGCGCCGATCGGCACCGGCAGCGGCACGTTGACGCCCACCATGCCCACCTCGATGTCGACCTCGAACGAGCGGGCGGTGCCGCCGTCGCGCGTGAAGATCGCGGTGCCGTTCGCGAAGGAGTTCGCGTTGACCAGCGCCACGGCCTCGTCGTAGGACGATGCGCGGGTCACCGCGAGCACGGGGCCGAAGATCTCGTCGTCGTAGACCTTCATGCCGGGCTTGACGTGGTCCACGAGCGACGTGCCGACGAAGAACCCGTCGCCCTCGAACTCCTGCGCGGTGCCGTCGACCACGACGGTCGCACCCTCGGCCGCGGCGCCGGTCACGTACGAGGCGACGCGGTCGCGGTGCTCGCGCGTGATGAGCGGACCCATCTCCGAGGCGGGGTCGGTGCCGTCGCCGATGGTGAGGCCCGCCATACGCTCGGCCACCTTCGCAACCAGCGCATCGGCCGTCTCCTCGCCCACGGGGACCAGGACCGAGATCGCCATGCAGCGCTCGCCGGCCGAGCCGTACGCCGCGGAGACCGCGGCGTCCGCCGCCGCGTCGAGGTCCGCGTCCGGCATGACGATCATGTGGTTCTTCGCGCCGCCGAGCGCCTGCACGCGCTTGCCCTGCGCCGTGCCGCGCTCGTAGATCGCGCGGGCCACCGGGGTCGATCCGACGAAGCTCACGGCCTTGACCTCGGGCGAGTCGAGCAGCGTGTCGACGGCGACCTTGTCGCCGTGGACCACGTTGAGGACGCCCGCGGGCAGGCCCGCCTCCTCGAACAGGCGCGCGAGGAAGATCGACGCCGAGGGGTCCTTCTCGCTCGGCTTGAGCACGACGGTGTTGCCGCACGCGATCGCCGAGGCCGCCATCCACAAGGGCACCATCACGGGGAAGTTGAACGGGGTGATCGCGGCGACCACGCCCACGGGCTGCTTGACCGAGTGGACGTCGACGCCACGCGCGACCTGCTGCGAGTGCTCGCCCTTGAGGTGGTGGACCAGACCGGCCGCGAACTCGACGTTCTCGATGCCACGGCTGATCTCGCCCTTGGCGTCGGCGAGCACCTTGCCGTGCTCGCGCGTGATGATCGCCGCGAGCTCGTCCTGGCGCTCGATGAGCAGGTGGCGCAGGCGGAAGAACACGTCGGCCCGCTTGATGAGGCCGCTCGCGCGCCACGCGGGGAGGGCAGCCTTCGCCGCGGCGATCGCGTCCTCAACCTCGGCGAAGGTCGCGAAGGCGACCTGGGCGACCACCTCGCCCGTCGCGGGGTTCCACACGTCCCCCGTGCGCTCCCCGGCTCCCGCCTCGGCTCCCGCGATGTGATGACGGATCAGGCTCACAGCTCTCCCTTCGCATGCGCGCCGGACACTCTGCCGGGCGCGCCGATGTGCGCTAGGTGGCTAGATTCACACATACGATGGGCCGATGGACGTCTCCGACCGTCGCGAATTGTCCGGGTCCCCTACACATCGTCCGGGGCGGGCGGCGCTCGCCGCGCTGCCCTCCGTCACCGAGCTCCTCGAGGACCCCGCGTTCCGCGCGGGCAGGCCCGAGGTGCTGGTCGGGGGCGCGCTGCTCGACGCGCCCGTGCGATGGATCCACACGTCGGAGCGCGCCGACATCGCGCGCATGCTCGAGGGGCGCGAGCTGCTGCTGTCGATGGGCACGGCGTGGCCCGATGACGATGCAGGGCTGACCGAGCTGGTCGCGAGCCTCGCCGAGGCTGGCGTGTCCGCCCTGGTCCTCGAGCTGGGCACGCGGTACACGACGCCGCCGGCGGCCGTGGTCGAGGCCGCGCGCCAGCACGGGCTCGCGCTCGTGATCCTCCACCGCGAGGTGAGGTTCGTGACCCTCACCGAGGCGGGGCACAGCCGCATCATCGCGGGCCAGATGTCGGCGCTGCGGGCGCGAGACGAGGTCCGCGAGGTGTTCACCTCGCTCGCGCTGCGCGGCGCACCCGCCGATCACGTGGTGCGGGAGCTCGCACGCGCGCTCGGCGCCCCGGTGGTGCTCGAGAGCCTCGCGCACGAGGCGCTCATCGCCGAGGTCCCCGTCGGCGCCGAGGCCGCCGTGCTGGGCGACTGGGAGCGGCGCTCGCGCGCGGCGCACCGCGACGGCGGCGGCTGGCTCGTGGTGCCGGTCGACGCGCGAGGCAAGCGCTGGGGCTTCCTGGTCGCGCTTCCGGGGCCCGACCATGCCGCGGGACGGCGGAACGTGCTGCTTCAGGGCGCGGTCGCGCTCGCGCTCGGGAGGCTCGCCGACGGCGGACGCGACGAGTGGGCGACGCTGGCGCGCCGCCACGTGCTCGACCCCCTGCTCGCGGGCCGGTTCGCGACCCCCGAGGCCATGGCCGCGCGGCTCGAGGCCGCCGGCGTCCCCGTGGTCGATCGCCTGCTCTACGGCCTCGCGCTGCGCGGCGGCGATCCCACCGCCGCGGAGATCGAGTCGTGGGCGCTCGGCGCCGGCGCGCGGGCACGCGCGCTCCCGGTCCCCGCGCGGGGCGGGGCGGCGGTGACCGTCGTGCTGCTGTCGCGACCCGCGCATCGTCCGCTCGACGATGCGGCGGTAGCCTCGCTGCAGCGCACCCTGCGCGACGGCGCGCGCATCGGCATCACGGTGGGACGCGAGGCGGCCGACGTGGACGCCGCGACGCTGTCGCTGCACGAGTCGCTCGACAACGTGCGCGAGCCCGCGGCCGGCGAGGTGCTGTGGGTCGAGCGCCGCCCGCTGTCACGCCTGCTCAGCAGCCTGCGCGACGATCACCGGCTGCTGGACCATGGCGAGAGGATGCTCGCGCCGATCGTCGAGCACGATCAGCGCACGGCGGGCGACCTCCAGCGGGTGCTGCGCGCCGCGCTCGCCCACCCGGGCAACCGGACCGCGGCGGCGCGGGCGGCGCACCTCTCGCGGTCGGTCTTCTACCAGCGCCTCGAGCTCATCTCGACGCTGCTCGACGTCGACCTCGAGGACGGCGAGACGCAGACCGCGCTGCACATCGCGCTGCTGTCGCGGCACGCCTGAGGCGCAGGCCGGGCGTCGCCGGGCTCAGCCCGCGACGTAGACCTTGCGCAACGTCTCCGTGACCGTCCACCGGGTGCGCATGCCCGCCGTGAGCCACACCATCGAGCCGGGGCCGATCTCGGCCGGCGGCAGCGCCGGGTCGAGGTACTCGATGGTCGCGCGACCTGCGAGCACCACGAACACCTCGTCGGCCTCGGTGTCGGTCGCGACGCCCGGCGTCATCTCCCACACCCCGACCTCGATCTCGCCGATCTCGGCGAGGGCGGCCGCGCCGGCGACGGGCGCGCCCGACTCGACGGCATGAGCCTCGACGGGCTCGGTCTCGATGGCCAGGGTGCGCAGGTCGACGGGGACGCCGGGTTCGAGGGTCATGCGTCGAACCCTAGCCCGAGCAGGTCGGCCTCCCGCCCGCGCGGCGCGCGCCGGCGGTGCGCCACCGCGCGCCAGCATCGCGGCGCGTTCGAGGCGATCGCGAGGGCACCGAAGGCGAGATAGCTGGGCACCACCACGGTGCCGGTCCAGCCGAGGCCCACCACGACGTAGATGACCCCCTCGAGCGCGCTCACCGCGGTCGCCGCGACGGAGATGCCGGCGACGTCGACGGCCCGCATGCCGGACCACAGCGCCGGGAGCGAGTACGCGGCCGTGACCGCCACGAGCGACATGCCGACCGCGAGACGCAGCGCGCCCGCCGCCTCGCCCACGATCCCGATGAGCGCGAGGCCCGCGACCGTGCCCCCCGCGGCGCGGAGCATCGTCGCGCGGAACGCGGGCGCGAGGCGCGCCGCCTCGGCGCACAACCGCGCGTGGAAGAAGGCCCACACGGCGGTCGCGACCATCACGCCCCACGCCTGGGCGAGGAGCGCCACCGCGAACCATGCGGGGATCGAGCCGAGCAGCACGCCGAGCGAGACGGCCGAGAGACCCGCGACGCTGCGCGAGCCGCGGACCCGCAGCCATGCCGGGACGGAGCGTGCGAGCTCGACGGCGACCAGGACCGCGCCCGACGCGACGGCCCAGCCGAGGTCAGCGGCGGGCACGGGCGGACGGCGGGTTCACGAGTCGAAGCCTAGGCCCAGCGCGTCGAGGCCCCGCAGCAGCAGGTTCCGCCGCCCCTCGCGATGGTCGGCGCGGTCCAGGCTCCAGCGGGTCGCGTTGATGCCGAGGCTCGCGACTGGCTCGGGCGGGAACGGCAGGGGCCGTTCGCGCACCATCGCGAGACGCGTCCGCTCCGTCTCCTCGCCCGCGAGCAGGTCGAGCATGACGTTCGCCCCGAAGCGCGTGGCCCCGACACCCAGGCCCGTGAAGCCCAGCGAGTAGGCGACGTCGCCGCCGCGGGCCGTGCCCCAGAACGCGCAGAAGCGCGTGCTCGTGTCGATCGCGCCGGCCCAGCGATGGGTCGCACGGATCCCGTCGAGCTGCGGGAAGGTGGTGAGCAGGTGGCTCGCGAGCCTCTCGTAGGACGCGGGGCGGTCCTGGTAGCGGGCACGCACGCGGCCGCCCGCGTGATAGATCGCGTCGTAGCCGCCGAACAGCAGGCGGTCGTCCGCGGTGAGCCGGTAGTAGTGGAACTGGTTGGCCATGTCCGCGACGCCCTGGCGGCCCTCCCAGCCGATCTCGGCCAGCCGGTCCGCGGGCAGCGGCTCGGTCATGAGCGCGTAGTCGTAGACCGGCACGGTCATGAGCCGGTTGCGCCTCAGCAGCGACGGGAACACGTTGGTCGCGAGCGCGACCTTGCCCGCACGGACCACGCCGTCGCGCGTCCGGACCACCGGTCCGTCCTCGAGCGCCACCACCGGGGACTGCTCGACGATCTCCACCCCCAGCTCCTCGGCGACGCGCGCCAGCTCGCGCGCGAGCTTGCCGGGGTGGACCATCGCGGTGTCGTCGGGGCTGAGCTGCCCGCCCAGGTAGGTCGGCGAGTTCACGAGCGCGCGCGTCGCCTCCGCGTCGAGGACGCCGTCGCCCTCGAGCCACGCGAGCTGGTGCGGCTCGATCGCGACCGCGAGCGCGCCGGTGCGCTGCCAATCGACGTCCATGCCGTAGCGGGCCACCGTGTCCTGGATCTCGTCGAGGTTCTGCATCCCGAGCCGGTCGAGCTCGTCGACCTCGTCGGGCCACCGCGCCTCGCCGTTCTCGCGACCGTGCGTGAGGCTCGCCTCGCAGAAGCCGCCGTTGCGTCCCGACGCCGCCCAGCCCACGCGTCGCCCCTCGAGCACCATCACGCTTCGCCCGGGGTCGCGCTCCTTCGCCAGGATCGCGGTCCACAGCCCGCTGTAGCCGCCGCCCACGACGACGAGGTCGGCACGGTGGCTGCCCGCGAGCGCGGGGCGCGCGGGCCCGGGCGCATCGTCCGTCCAGAAGGGGTCGAGGCGCGAGCCCTCGAGCATGGTGGCGATGGACGATGCGGCAGCCGGCTGGCGCTCGAAGACCGTGGTGGCCACGGGTATCACTCCTGACTGGGAAGGGCTTGTGCCGCATCGAACCGCACGCGGGACGCGGCGCGCAAGCCGCTTCGGACACGGCGGCGGGCGGCGCCCGGGCGGGCGACGCATCGTCCGGCGTCATGGACCGGAAACATCGCATGGGCTACCGTCGGAGATGCACTCCCCGGGTGTGCGACCCCAGCGCCAGGCCGGCGGGCGGTCGCGAACCTCACCTCATGAAGATGCCCGTCGCCAGGCCGGTCGGGTGGAGGAGTCATGCCTGTCACGCTCGACCGCGCCCGTATCGCGCAGCTCATCGAGGAGCAGACCGCGCTGCTGAACGCGAGCACCACCAAGTCCAAGGCGATGTACGCCCACGCGTCGGAGCACCTCTCCGGCGGCGTCGCATCCAGCTACCAGGGCCGCGACCCGTGGCCCATCTACATCGAGTCCGGTGCGGGCGACCGCATCACCGACGTCGACGGCAACGAGTACTACGACTTCCACAACGGCTTCGGCTCGATGGTCCAGGGTCACGCGCACCCCGCGATCGGCGAGGCGCTCGCCAAGCGCTACCCGCTGGGCACGCACTTCGCCGCCGCGACCGAGGACGTCATCGACGTCGCGGACGAGCTCGCGCGTCGCTGGGGCCTGCCGAAGTGGCGCTTCACCAACTCGGGCTCCGAGTCGACCATGGACGCGATCCGCATCGCGCGCGCCTACACGGGCCGCGACACCGTCATGAAGATCTTCGGCTCGTACCACGGCCACCACGACACGGTCATGGTGTCGATCGGCGTGGAGTACGCGAAGATCGGCGACCGCGAGGACTACGCGTCGCTCGCGTACGGCGCCGGCATCCCGCAGGCGACCGTCGACATGACCGTCGCGGTGCCCTTCAACGACGCGGGCGCCATGGAGCGCCGCATCGAGCGCCTCGCCGCCGAGGGCCGCCTCCCCGCGTGCGTGATCATGGAGGCCGCCATGATGAACCTCGGCGTGGTGCTGCCCGAGCCGGGCTACCTCGAGGCCGTCCGCGAGATCACGTCCAAGCACGGCATCGTGCTCATCTTCGACGAGGTCAAGACGGGCCTCGCGATCGCCCCGGGCGGCGCGACCGAGAAGTTCGGCGTCACGCCGGACCTGGTGACGCTCGCCAAGGTGCTCGGCGGCGGCCTGCCCTCGGGCGCGATCGGCGGCTCCGAGGAGGTCATGTCGGTGGTCGAGAGCGGCAAGGTCTACCAGGTGGGCACGTACAACGGGAACCCGCTGTCGATGGCCGCCGCGAAGGCGTCGCTGCTCGAGGTCCTCACGCCGGCCGCGTACGAGCGTCTGGCCGAGCTCAACGACCGCATCGTCGCCGGCTGCCAGGGGGTCATCGAGAAGTACGACCTCCCCGGCTACGCGGTGGGCATCGGCTCGAAGGGCTGCGTGACGTTCTCGACCGAGAAGATCACCGACTACGAGGGCTTCAAGAACGCCCAGGACGCCGAGCTGTGCGACCTCGCATGGCTGTGGAACATGAACCACGGCATCTTCATGACGCCGGGCCGCGAGGAGGAGTGGACGCTCTCGGTGGTCCACTCGGACGCGTCGGTGGACGCCTACGTCGCGGCGTTCGACGCGCTCGCGGCGGCGCTCACCGCGTAACCGCTGTCGGGGAGGCCGGGGCCCTGCGGGGTTCCGGCCTTCTGCGTGCCCGCGTCGGCCACGCGGCCCCGCGTCGGATGGGGAACCTGGCGGACACGTGTCGATCCCGCGTTCCGGAACAGGTCAATCTGGTCGGATCGTGTCAGCAGCCACGGCTTCGACGGTGATGCAGCACCCCACCCACCATGGACCGGCCGAGCGACACGATTCGCCCAGATTCGCTCCGCGTGCGCACCTGAATCGACACACGCCACCCAGGTTGACGGGGAAGAGGCGACACGCACGCGTGATGGGTCAGGCTCCCACCCCGGTCACATCACGGTGATGCCGCGCGCCGCGAACTGGCCGCGCACGCGCTCGAGCAGCTCCGGCGTAGGCGTCGGGGTGTCCTCGAGCAGGTACGGCTCCCCCGTCGCGGCCCACTTGTCGCGGCCCAGCTGGTGGAACGGGAGCACCTCGACCCGCGCCACCCCGTCGAGGGTCGCGACGAAGTCCGCGACGGCGTCGACGTTCTCGACCGCGTCGGTGAGCCCCGGCACCAGCACGAAGCGGATCCACATGGTCCGGCCCTGGTCGGACAGGCGGCGCGCGAAGTCGAGCGTCGGCTGCAGCGGGCGGCCCGTGACGCGCGTGTACGTCTCGGCGAGGCCGGACTTGATGTCGAGGAGGACGAGGTCGATGGCCTGCAGGTCCGCGTCGGAGAGGCGGGCGCCCAGCAGGCCCGCGGTGTCGAGCGCGGTGTGGATGCCCATCTCCTGGCACCGCCGGAAGACCTCCATGACGAACTTCGCCTGGAGCAGCGGCTCGCCGCCGGAGACGGTGATGCCTCCGCCCGAGACCTTGAGCACCTTCTCGTAGCGCTCGACCTTCTGCATCACCTCGTCGACCGTGTGGCGCTTGCCGTCGCGCATGCGCCACGTGTCGGGGTTCTGGCAGAACTGGCAGCGCATGCCACAGCCGGCCATGAACAGCGCCATACGGGTGCCGGGGCCGTCGGCGCCGGTGACCAAGTCCCACGAGTGGACCGAGCCGGTGGTGTGATCGACGATCCGCTCGGCGGCGGCCATCTCCTCGTCCGCGACCTCCATCGGAGGCGAGGCGAGCAGAGGGACGGGGATGGTGTTGTCAGGCATGGCGGGGACCTCCTGAAGCGACGATAGGGCCGCGGCGTCCCGCTCGGTGCGGTGAGCGGGGCGCCGCGGGTGTCCAGTCTGTGGAGAGGCGGAGCCTACAGCCCGGCGTGGAACGTGCGGGAGAGCACGTCGAGCTGCTGCTCGCGGGTCAGACGGACGAAGTTCACCGCGTAGCCGGAGACCCGGATGGTGAGCTGCGGGTAGTTCTCGGGGTGCTCCATGGCGTCCTCGAGGACCTCACGGTTGAGCACGTTGACGTTGACGTGGAAGCCCTGCGACACGTTGTACGCGTCGAGGATGCCCACCAGGTTCTTCACCTGGTCGTCGCGGGTGCGGCCCAGCCCCGAGGGGACGATGGACGTGGTCAGCGAGATGCCGTCCTGCGCGTCGGCGTAGGGCAGCTTGGCGACGGAGAGGGCCGAGGCCATCACGCCGTGCACGTCGCGGCCGTTCATCGGGTTCGCGCCCGGGGCGAAGGGCTCACCCGTGCGGCGGCCGTCCGGGGTGTTGCCCGTGTGCTTGCCGTAGACCACGTTCGACGTGATGGTGAGGACCGACTGCGTGTGCTGCGAGTTGCGGTACGTCGGCTGCTGGCGGATCTTCTCCATGAAGCGGCCCACCAGGTCCACCGCGATGTCGTCGGCGCGGTCGTCGTCGTTGCCGTAGGTCGGGTACTCGCCCTCGACCTCGTAGTCGACCGCGAGGCCGGACTCGTCACGGACGGGACGGACCTTGCCGTACTTGATCGCGGCGAGCGAGTCGGTCGCGACCGAGAGCCCGGCGATGCCGCACGCCATGGTGCGCAGGATCGTACGGTCGTGCAGCGCCATCTCGATGCGCTCGTACGCGTACTTGTCGTGCATGTAGTGGATGCAGTTGAGCGCGTCCACGTAGGTCTCGGCGAGCCAGTCGAGGAGCTTGTCGTAGGCCTCCATCACCTGGTCGAAGTCGAGGACCTCGTCCAGCAGCGGGGCCGAGACGGGCGCGACCTGCTTGCCCGAGATCTCGTCGCGGCCGCCGTTGATCGCGTACAGCAGCGACTTGGCGAGGTTCACGCGCGCACCGAAGAACTGCATCTGCTTGCCGACGGCC
Source organism: Demequina iriomotensis (assembly GCF_000971395.1). Classification (GTDB taxonomy): domain Bacteria; phylum Actinomycetota; class Actinomycetes; order Actinomycetales; family Demequinaceae; genus Demequina; species Demequina iriomotensis. The sequence goes on from NZ_BBME01000014.1 coordinate 90,024, forward strand.
ATCGCGGACACGCAGCACGCGATCGCGGTGTCGTCGCCGTAGCAGGGGCGGATGAGCTCGTCCGACTCGTACTGGATGGCCGAGGTGTCGATCGAGACCTTCGCGCAGAAGTCCTTGAAGCCCTGCGGGAGGCGGTCCGACCAGAACACGGTGAGGTTCGGCTCGGGCGCCGGGCCGAGGTTGTAGAGCGTCTGCAGGTAGCGGAACGACGTGCGGGTCACGAGCGGGCGCCCGTCCTCACCCATGCCGCCGATGGTCTCGGTGACCCAGGTCGGGTCGCCCGAGAACAGGGCGTCGTACTCCGGGGTGCGGAGGAAGCGCACGATGCGCAGCTTGATGACGAAGTCGTCGATGATCTCCTGGGCCTGGCTCTCGGTGAGGACGCCGGCCTCGAGGTCGCGCTGGACGAACACGTCGATGAAGGTCGAGGTGCGGCCGAGCGACATCGCGGCGCCGTTCTGCTCCTTCACCGCGGCGAGGTACGCGAAGTACAGCCACTGGACGGCCTCGCGGGCGTTCTGGGCGGGGCCCGAGATGTCGAAGCCGTACTTGGCGGCCATCTCCTTGAGCTCCTTGAGCGCCTTGATCTGCTCGGAGTTCTCCTCGCGGTCGCGGATGATGTCCTCGGTCGAGCGCTCCATGTCGAGCTCGATGCGCTCGAGCTTCTTGCCCTGGATCAGCGCGTCGACGCCGTAGAGGGCGACGCGGCGGTAGTCGCCGATGATGCGGCCGCGGCCGTACGCGTCCGGCAGGCCGGTGACGATGTGCGAGGAACGGGCCGCGCGGACGTTCGGGGGGTACGCGTCGAAGACGCCGTCGTTGTGGGTCTTGCGGTACTTGGAGAAGATCTCCTCGAGCTCCGGCTTCACCGGGTAGCCGTAGGTCTCGAGCTCCTTGACCACCATGCGCCAGCCGCCGAACGGCATGATCGCGCGCTTGAGCGGCGCATCGGTCTGCAGGCCCACGATGATCTCGTTGTCCTGGTCGATGTAGCCCGCGTCGTGCGCGGTGATCGAGGCCGGGGTCTCCCAGTCGACGTCGTAGACGCCCTTCTCGCGCTCCTCGGGGAACATCGCCGAGAGCTTGTCCCACACACCGGTGGTGCGCTCGGTCGGGCCGGCGAGGAATGAGTCGTCACCGTCGTAGGGGGTGTAGTTCAGCTGGATGAAGTCGCGGACGTCGATGCCATCGCACCAGGCGCCGGAGGTGAAGCCACGCCACGCGTGGGCGCGGGGGTCGCCCGCGTCGTCCTGGATCGTGTCGTTGTTGACGGCTTCAGTGGTCATGGCGGGGTACTCCCTCTCCCTGAGGTGAACGCCCTTGTGGGGCCTGTGGATGGGCTCCGCTGCCGTCTCCCGGCGGCCTGCGGACCATGTGTTTCACGGTATGCCTCTCGAGTCACCCCTGCATGGGACCAAGTGCCTGACGTGCAAGGAACACGGCCGGAACTGCGACGAGGCGCCGTCGACCGCGCGTCGACCGGCCATCGACCGAGCTGCGCGAGCCTCGAGACGAGAACGGGAACGCACGATGCCGACGAGGGGGATCACACGCATGGACGCCAAGGAGCTCACGGAGCGCAGGATGATCGCCGCGACCACGACGACGGTGTCCGGGGTGCTGATCGACGGACGGCCAGGAAGCAGCGGCTGGATCATCATCGCGCCATGCGTGTGCGTGCAGGACACGCCGGAGAACCCATGCCCCTGCAACTGGGGCACGACCATCTGGATCCGCGAGGACGCCGTGATCTCTCGTGACCGGAGCGGGCGGAGGTCCCCGACCTCGGGTGACGAGATCGTCGACCTCAAGGTCGACAGGTCGGCCCAGGTGGTGGTCGAGTCGACCAGGACGGTGCCGGTCGCCGACGCGGTCGTCTACAACGTTCCGTCGTTCTGGGGTCCGCTCCCGCCCGGCTCGGGCGCGGGATGGGCGGGCCTCGCGTTCGCTGCCGGCTACTCGGTCGGCACGATAGTCGACGACGCGACGGGCTTGAGCGACAAGATCGCGGATGCTCTCTGGGACCTCTTCGGCAAGGACTGACGCGGCCCGCCGAGCATCGCGCGGGCGCCTCGCCTATGGCTCGCCGACCGCCCGCGCGGAGGCATAGGCGGAGAGATCCACCCGCCCAGGCAGCCACTCCGCGCCGAACAGCACCGGCGCCCGCATCGCGAGCGTCACCTCCGCGGTGGTGCCGTCGGATGACGATGCGGCGACCAGCACCGCGCCGTCGAGGCCCTGGCGACGGGCCGAGGCGGCGAGCTGGTCCCGTGCCGCGGCCTCGAGCTCCGAGCCGGAGAGGCGCACCGCGCCGGTGCGGTAGTACCCGTCCATGTCGATCGCGTCCGCGGCGGCGAGCGCGACCTCGTCGGCGGCATGCGCGAGCCGCGAGCGCTCGAGCTGGAGGTGGGTCACCGCGGCGACGGTGAGCAGCGCGGCCACCAGGACCGCGAGCAGGCCGATCGTGAGGACGGTCGCGGAGCCCTCGTCGTCGCGCCTCACGGTGTGTACCCGTCGACGGGGCTCGACGCGAGGGCCTCGACGGTGACGTGCGCCGGGACCGCTGCCCGCACGAACGCGGGCACGCCCGGCAGCGGGACGCGCACGGCGACGCGCGCGGTGACCACGGTGTCGGGTGCGAGGCACACGCCGTCGCACCGCAGCTCCACCGTGGGAGGGTCGGCGAGCCCGAAGTCCTCGGCGACCAGCGCGGCCGCGATCGAGCCGTCCTGCTGCGCGCGGGCGAGCGCCGCGGCATCGTCCGTTCCCCCGTCGACCGCGGCGAGTCCCGCCACGACGGCGGCGCGTGCCGCCGCGGTCGCCGCCGCCTCGGCGGCGTACGCCCCCGCCTGCACCCGGGTCACGGCGACCACGAGCGCGAGCAGCGGCACGAGCAGCACCAGCGTGACCGCGACGAACTCGACCGTCGCGGATCCCGCGTCGGCGCCCGCGCCTCCGTCACGCCGCATCGGTGCCCTCCAGAAGCGCGCGACCGCTCGCGCTGACGTCGCCGCCGCGCCACAGCGACAGCGCCGGTGCGCGCCCCGTGAGCGTGACGCGCACGGTCGCGCGGCCTCCCGCGGACTCGTGCGCGACGGCGACCGCGACCTCGGTGCCCAGCGAGGCCGAGGCGCATGCGAGCGCCCGCTCGCCCCCCGCATCGTCCCCCTGCCGCACGACGGCCGCGACGCGCGCGCCCTCCGCGGCGCACGCCGCGAGCGTGCTGCGGACGTGCGCGGCGAGCACCAGCTGCAGGACCGCGAGCGCGACCGCCACGACCAGCGCCGCGACGAGCACGAACTCGACGACGGCGCCGCCCGCGTCAGCCGCTCGTGACGGACTCAAGAGCCGACGTGAACAGGTCGCCCAGCGCCGGGCCCGCGAGCGCCCAGATCGTGGCGACCAGCCCTGCGGTCATGAGCGTCACCAGCACCCAGCCGGGCACGTCGCCGCGATCGTCGCGCAGCGCCTCCTTGATCGTCCTCATCGATCCCCCTTCCTCCGTCTATCCCCCGACCCGCAACGCCACGAGCCCCGGGTACAACGCGAACACCACGGTCACCGGCAGGATCAGCAGCACCACCGGGACGAGCATGGCGATCTCGCGGCGGCCGCCCTCCGCCAGCAGCGCCTGGCGCTCGCGATCGCGCACGTCCGCGGCCTGCGCGTGGAGCACCTCCGCGAGCGGCGTGCCGCGTTCGAGCGCGGTCACGATCGCGTCGCAGAACGAGACCAGGACGGGCTCTCCGACGCGCGATGCCACGGCGTCGAGCGCGTGGGCGACGGTGCGCCCGGCGCGCACCTCGGCGAGCGCGGCCTCCAGCTCCGCGGCGAGCGGCCCCGAGGACATCGCGACCACGCGGGCCAGCGCCGAGGGCACGGCCTCCCCCGCCACGACCGCGAGCGCGAGCATCTCCGCGGCGGCGGGCAGCTCGACGCGGATGCGCGCCGCGCGGGATCGCCCGCGCCGGGCCAGCAGCATGTCGGGCGCGAGCGCGCCGGCGACAGCGAGGCAGGCCGCGACCACGAGAACGGGCACCGGTCCCGCCGCGCGGGCGGCCGCGAGCGCGAGCCCGAGCCCCACGCCGGCCGCGAGGCCCGCCGCGGCACCGCCCGCGACGCGCGCACGATGCCCGGCCGGGGTCACCGTCGACCCGGCGCGGGCCAGGCGCCGTTCGAGATCCGCGGTCGGCGCGCCCCAGCGCTCGACGAGGCGCAGCGCGTCGGACCACAGCGGTGCGGCGAACCTCGCCACCGCCGCGCCGGACCGAGGACGGGCACGGCCGCCCGCGAGCCGTGGCGCGATGCGGCGCTCGAGCGAGAAGCGGCGCGACCCCGTCCAGGAGCCGATCAGCGCCATCCCGACGGCGAGCGCGACAGCGATCGCGGCGGTCATCGGAGCACCCTCGCCTCGACGGGCAAGCGCCCGAACACCCGCATGAGGCGGTACGCCCCGGCGCACGCCGCCGCTCCCCCGAGCAGCACCGCGACCCCGGCGGGCGAGTCGAAGGCCGCGAGCCCGCCGGGCCGCGTCGCGAGCATCGCGAGCAGCAACCAGGGCGCCGCGACCGCGAGCCGCGCGGCGCTCACCGTCCAGCCCTGGCGCGCCTCGAGCTCGCCCCGCGTGCGCGCATCGTCCCGCAGGAACTGCGCGAGGGACCGCAGCACCGCGCCGACCTCCGTGCCGCCGACGTCCCGGGCGAGGCGCACCGCCTCGACGATGCGGTCGGCGACGGGGTCCGCGAGCTGCGCCTTGAGCGCGTCGAGCGACGGCCCGAAGGCGCCCGAGGCCCGGTACTCCTCCGCGAAGCCCGCGAAGGCGGGGCGCAACGGCTCGGGGCCGCGCTCGCCGAGCGCGGCGACGGCCTCGGGGAGCGCGAGGCCCGCGCGGATGCCGGAGAGGAGCGTGTCCACCGCCTCGGGCCACGCCCGGCGCAATCGTGCGCGTCGGGCCCGTGCGCGTGCCGCGACGGCCGCGTGCGGGGCGTAGGCGCCGCCTGCCCCGACGATGACGGCGACCGCGACCGAGCCCGTGGCCGACCACGCGACGACGAGGCCGGCGATGCCCACCCCGGCCGTGGCGGCGCCGAATGCGCCGGCCGTCACGCCGACGAGGCCCGCCTGCACGAGGCGGTCCTCGAGCGCCTCGCGGCGCGCGCGCGGTCGCCGCCGCTGCGGCGCGGGCACCTCCCAGCACGCGAGCCAGACGAGCAGGAGCCCGAGTCCGCCGACGAGTCCGAGCAGCGCGTCCACGTCAGGCCGCCAGGACCTCGTGCAGCGGCAGGCCCACGCCCGCGAACCGCTCGGCATGGGGCGGGAAGCCCCCGCCGCGGACCAGCGCGCCGTCGCGCATCGCGAAGATCTCCGCGGTTTCGATGACCCCCGCCTCGACGCGTCCCGAGACGCCGAGGACCTCGCGCACGCGGCGGGTGCCGTCCGCGTCGAGGCCCACGTGGACCACCAGGTCGATAGCGGAGGCCACGGCGGGCACCACGAAGCGATCGGAGACGTTGTCGCCCGCGAGCAGCGGCAGCGTGCACATCTTCGCGAGCGCGTCGCGCGCCGAGTTCGCGTGGACGGTCGACAGCCCCGGCAGACCGGCGTTGAGGGCGATCAGCAGATCGAGCGCCTCGGCCTCGCGCACCTCGCCGACCACGATGCGGTCGGGACGCATGCGCAGCGCCTCCTTCACCAGGCGACGCAGCGAGATCTCACCGGTGCCCTCGAGGGAGGCCTGGCGGCACTGCAGCGCGACCACGTCGCGCAGCGGCAGGGCAAGCTCGAACACCTCCTCGCACGTGATCACGCGCTCGCGCGGCGGGATCGCCCCTGCGAGCGCGCCGAGCGTGGTGGTCTTCCCCGCCTGCGTGCCTCCCGACACGAGCACCGTGAGCCCGGCGCGCACGGCGGCGGCGAGGAATCGCGCGGCGGCGGGCGTGAGGGTGCGCAGCGCGACCAGGTCCTCCACGTCGGAGGCCCGCGCGATGTACTTCCTGATGTTGACGGCCCAGTGCCGGCGCGTCACGTCCGGGATCGCGACGTGGAGGCGCTCGCCGCCGGGCAGCGCGGCGTCGACGAACGGCGAACTGAGGTCCAGCCGTCGCCCCGCCAGCGCGAGCATCCGTTCGACCAGCGCGCGCACCTCCTCCGCGGACAGCAGGATGCTGGTGAGCTCGCTGGTCCCGCCGCGCGCGACGTAGACCTCGTGAGGCGAGTTGACCCACACCTCCTCCACCGTCGGATCGTCGAGCAGGGGCTGGAGCGGGCCGAGCCCCGCGACCGCATCCGTGACCGTGCGCGCCAGCCCGGCGCGGTCCGGCACCGGCGGGGCGCCGCCCAGCAGCGCGCGCTCGTCCCACGCGTCGATCGCCTGCGCGACGAACGCCTCGACGGCGCGCGGCTCGCGCACCGGGTCCACCCCCGTCGCCCGGATCCGGGCGCGCACCTCGTCCTCGATCCGCGCCTGCGCCTCGCCCCCCATGGCGGCGACGCTACATCGAACCGGACAAAAGGGACAAGGGCTTGTGGAGAGGAAAACCGCTGGCAGGTGCCTCTCCGGTGGCCGTGTCGGCCCCCGCGCCTAGGCTGGAGGCATGTGCGGACGCTACGCGAACTTCCTCACCGAGCAGGAGCTGATCGACGCCTTCGAGATCGCGGTGGTGGCGGACGATGCGCGGCTCGCCCCGCGCTACAACATCGGGCCGATGCAGGACACGAGCATCGTCGTCGCGCGCAAGGAGGCGGGGCGCTCCCTCGAGCTCGCACGCTGGGGCCTGGTGCCGTCGTGGGCGAAGGAGCCGGCCATCGGCTCGCGCATGTTCAACGCGCGCTCGGAGACCATCGCGGAGAAGCCGTCATTCCGCTCGGCCTTCGCGAAGCGGCGCTGCCTGATCCCGGCGAGCGGCTACTACGAGTGGAAGGCGGGCGCGGACGGCAAGACCCCGTACTTCATCGACACGGCGGACGGGTCCCCGCTGGCCCTCGCCGGACTGTTCGAGTTCTGGCGCGACAAGGCGCTGGGCGACGAGGCGCCCTGGCTCGCGACCTGCTCCGTGGTGACCACCGCCGCGCGCGAGGCGATGCAGGAGATCCACGACCGCCAGCCGGTGATGCTGCTCCCCGAGGAGGCCGACGCGTGGCTGGACGCGGCATCGTCGCCCGACGATCTGTTCGCGGCGATGGGCGCGCCCGCGCCCGAGCTGGCGTGGCACGCGGTGGGCGCGGCCGTGGGCAACGTGCGGAACCAGGGGCCGGAGCTGGTCGAGCCCATCGGGGACGCCTCCTAGACTGGGGCGACGGCTGCGGGTGAGGAGAGCCCGCGCGAGGGAGCGCAGTGATCAGGATCGGAATCGTCGAGGACGACGCGACCTACCGCGACACCCTCATGAACCACCTCGCGCGCTTCGCCGAGGAGCAGCAGCTCGAGTTCGACATCCGCACGTACGCCGACGGACGCGAGGCGGTCGAGAGCTACCGTCCGCAGTTCGACATCCTGTTCCTCGACGTCGAGATGCCGCACATGGACGGCTTCGAGGCCGCGCACCGCATCCGCGAGATCGACACCGACGTGCTCATCATCTTCGTCACCAACATGGGCCAGTACGCGATCCGCGGCTACGAGGTGGACGCCCTCACGTACCTGCTCAAGCCCGTCCCCTACTTCGCGTTCACGCAGGAGCTCACGCGATCGCTCGCGCGCCTGCGCAAGCGCGAGACCCGTTCGGTGACGCTCACCATCAACAACTCCGTGGTGCGGCTCGACCCCTCCGAGATCGTCTACGTCGAGTCGGTCAAGCACCGCATCACGGTCCACGGGCTCGACCGCAGCTACACCTTCTCCGGCACGCTCAAGGCCCTCGAGGAGGAGCTGGGCGACCTGGGCTTCTTCCGCTCGAACAACTGCTACCTGGTCAACCTGCGCCACGTGAAGCGCGTCGACCAGAGCGTGAGCGTCATGGTGGGCGGCGCGGAGCTCCAGGTGAGCCGCCCCCGCAAGAAGTCCTTCATGGACGCGCTCGCCGCGTACGTCGACGGGCAGCGCTCGTGATCGAGGACGCGCTCCAGGACATCCCTCGCGTCCTCACCGCCGTCGCGGAGTGGGGCGCGTGCGTGATCTACATCAGCCTGGTGCCGCGGCGCCTGTCGAAGGTGCCGCTCGCCCTCGCGCTCGCCGCGGGCCTGGGCGTCCTCATCGGCGTGCAGGAGCTCGCGGGCACGCTCCCGCTGGGGCTATGGTCGCTCGGCATGGTGCTCGCGGCGGGCACGATGTACGGGCTCATCTGGCTGTGCGCCGACACCGACGCGAAGGGCGCCGGCGACCTGGTCGCGCGCGCCTTCGTGCTCGGCGAGCTGGTCGCCTCCCTCGAATGGCAGCTCGACCAGCACTTCTTCGGCGAGCACGAGTGGAACGCGCGCCGCATCGCGCTCATCGTCATCATCTACGGCGGCTGTGCCGTGGCCGCATGGTTCGCGGAGCGGCGCAACTTCCCTCCCGGCGTCGTCATCCGCATCGACGGCCGCATCCTCGCGTCGACGCTGTCGATCGCGCTCGTGACGTTCCTCATGTCCAACCTCAGCTTCGTGAGCGAGGACACGCCGTTCAGCGGGCGCGACGGACGCGAGATCTTCTACATCCGCACGCTCGTGGACTTCGCCGGGTTCATCGCGCTGTACGCGATGCGCAGCCAGCGCCTGCAGCTCTTCCGCGCGGTCGAGGTGCAGTCGATGAACTCGCTGCTGCGCCACCAGCACCAGCAGTACCTGCGCTCGCGCCACGAGCGCGAGGCGGTCAACGCCCGGTATCACGACATGAAGCACTACATCACGGCCATCCGCAACGAGTCCGACGCCGCGGTGCGCTCCGGCATGGTCGACCAGCTCGAACGCTCGATCCGCGGCTACACGTCCGCCTCGGTCGACACGGGCAACGCCGTGGTCGACACCATGCTCGCCAGCAAGACCGAGCAGGCCGAGCTCGACGGCATCACCGTGACCAGCGTGGTCGACGGCGCGGTGGTCGACTTCATGGAGGTCATGGACATCGTCACGGTGTTCGGCAACGCTCTCGACAACGCGATCGAGGCGACCGCGCCCGTCACCGACCGCGAGCGCCGGCTCATCCGGGTGGCGGTGTACCGCCAGGGCCACTTCGCGCTGCTGCGCTTCGAGAACTGGTTCGGCGGCCAGCTGACCCTGGTCGAGGGCCTGCCGGCGACGACCAAGGACGATGCCCACCATCACGGCTACGGGCTCAAGAACATCCGCCAGGTGGCGGAGCGCTACGACGGCAGCCTGACCGTGAGCGTCGAGGACGGCTGGTTCGTGCTCCGCATGCTCGTGCCGATCCCGAGCTGAGGCCCCTACACCGCCGCCGCGAGGGTGTTGTCGACCATCGCGAGCGCCGAGGCGATGGCCATGTGCATGTCGAGGTACTGGTACGTCCCGAGGCGTCCGCCGAAGTGGACGCCGCGCTCCGCGGCGGCGAGCGCGCGGTACGCGGCGAGCCGCTCGCGGTCCGCCGCGGTGTTGATCGGATAGTAGGGCTCGTCGCCGGCGTCGGCGAAGCGCGAGTGCTCACGCGCGATGATCGTGCGGTCGGTGCGGTACGCGCGCTCCGGATGGAAGTGGCGGAACTCGATGACGCGCGTGTGCGGGACGTCCTCGTCGGCGTAGTTCATCACCGGGCAGCCCTGGAAGTCGCCCGTGGGCAGCACCTCCCAGTCGAAGTCGATGGTGCGCCACCCCAGCGGGCCCTCGACGTCGCCGAAGTAGCGGTCGACGGGACCGGTGTACAGGACCGGGACGCGGCCCGCGGTGGACGCCTTCGAGACCTCCGCCGCGGGATCGAGGAAGTCAACGCCGAGCCGCACGTCGATCCGCGGATGGTCGATCATGCGCTCGAACCACGCGGTGTAGCCGCCGACGGGCAGGCCCTCGAAGCGGTCGTTGAAGTAGCGGTTGTCGTACGTGTAACGCACCGGCAGCCGCGTGAGGATCGACGCGGGCAGCTCGCGCGGATCCGTCTGCCACTGCTTCGCCGTGTAATGCCGGATGAAGGCCTCGTACAGCGGCCGTCCGATGAGCCTCACACCCTGCTCGTCGAGGTTCTCCGGCTCGCGCTCCCCCAGCTCCGCCGCCTGCTCGCGGATGAGGGCGCGCGCCTCGTCCGGCGAGTAGGCCGCGCGGAAGAACTGGTTGACGGTGCCCAGGTTGATGGGCATCGGGAACACCTCGCCGCGGTGCGTGGTGTACACGCGATGCACGTACGGCGTGAAGGCCGTGAACCGGTTGACGTACCCCCACACGCGCTCGTTGGACGTGTGGAACAGGTGCGCCCCGTACCGGTGGACCTCGATCCCCGTGTCGGGATCCGCGCACGAGTACGCGTTGCCGCCGATGTGGTCGCGACGGTCGACCACGAGCACGCGCGCGCCCCGCTCGGCCATGCGCTCCGCGACCGTGAGCCCGAACAGGCCGGCGCCCACGACGACGAGATCGGTCATACGAGGATGGTAGGCGAGCGCGTCAGTTGAAGCCCACGCGCCACTGCGCGGCACGGTACGCCGCGAGCGTCACGCGACGTCCGCCGCGCCCGGGCAGGTGCATGATCTGACCGAGCGCGCCGCGGCGCAGGCGACGATGCAGGAGCTCGTCCTCCTCGCGGATGCCGCGCCACAGCGCCTCCTTGGTGAGCAGCGCGTCGCGGGTCCCCGAGCGCAGCAGGAGGGTGGAGGACACCGCGCACACGATCTCGAGGTAGTGCGTCATGTAGCGGTACGCCGGGTGCCCGGGCGACACCTCGCGCGCGACGTGCTCCATCATCATCGTGTTGACCCGGAGCTGCTGGTCGAGCCGCGAGATCATCACCTGCTCCGCGACCGACTGGCCCTCGCGACCGATGTAGTACCGATAGAGGTCGACGTCGAGGTAGTACAGGCGCTGCACGTACGGCAGCGGCATGTACGCGACGATGTTGTCGACGTAGAACGTGTGCTCGGGGAGCTCGAGACCCATGTCCCGCAGCAGCTGCGTGCGGTACACCAGCGAGTGCATGAGCAGGTACTGCGTCTTGCGCATCCTGCCCACCTGGTCCCAGCCGAACACGCGCCCCTGCGGAAGGACGCGCCGGTAGCGCACCGCGCTGGTGCGAGCCCGGCCCTCCTTCTCGTACACGAAGTTCGAGACCACCATGTCGACGCCGTCCTCGGCCTCGAGGCGGCCGAGCGTCGCGAGCAGCTCGACGAGCGCATCGGCGTCCACCCAGTCGTCCGAGTCGACCACCTTGAAGTACCGGCCGCGGGCCTCCGCGAGACCCACGTTGATGGTCGACCCGTGACCGCCGTTGGGCTTGTGGATCGCCCGCACGCGGCCCGGGTACCGGGCCTCGTACATGTCGGCGATCGCGCCGGTGGCGTCGCGCGAGCCGTCGTTGACGATGAGGATCTCGACGTCGGCGCCGCCGACGAGCAGCGAGTCGACGCAGCGCTCCATGTAGTCGGCCGAGTTGTAGCTCGGGACGACCGCGGTGAGGAGGGGCATGAGGGAGAACTCTACTTCCCGGCGTCAGCCGTTGAGCGCACGGGTCTCGTCGGAGGTGCCGCCCTCGGTCTCGACCGGGCCGGCCTCCACCTCCTCGGGGACCTGCTTGAAGATGACCTTGAAGATCGGGAAGAAGATCCAGAACGCGATCGCGCTGTTGATGATCATCGTGATGACGTCGGCGATGGTCTGACCCGTCGCGCCCATGTCCCACGTGTCCATGAACAGGGTGTAGATGGGCGCCTTGTAGAAGCCCTGCGCGGCCGCCGCGCCGATGGTGATGAGGATGTAGGCGATCACGTACCAGAACGCCGCCTTGGCGACCGAGTTGTTGGCCTTGAAGGTGATGTTGCGCTGCAGGAAGAAGTTGATGACCTGCGCGATGCCGATGGTGATCTGCACCGCGAGGAAGTACGCGAGGCCGCCGCCGCCGTCGGGCAGCTCGCCGGCCGGGTAGTCGAAGATGTAGTACTGCGAACCGTCGACGTTCGAGCCGACCGGCCAGACCTGGAACGAGGTGTCCACCAGGGACGTCTGGTTGAAGATCGCCTTGAACAGCGGCATCAGCGCGAGCTGGAGCGCGGTGACGCCGTTGCTCAGGAGGAAGAACACAAGGAACTGGGCCGTGTTCGGGCGACGCTCCTCGAAGCTACGCCACATGCGGATCAGGGGCTTGAACATCGGTGCTCTCTCTCGGGGGTCGATCAGGCGCTCGTGCGAGCGGCGTCGGTGGACGGGGACTGCGGTGCGCCGGCGTCGCCCGGGGAGGCGAGCTCGGCGGCGAGCCGCCTGCTGGTACGCGCGTTGCGGAAGAAGCCGGAGACGATGCCGCCCAGCCCGGCGAGGTGACGCCCGTTGACCATGACGACGATCGAGTCGACCATCTCCATGGACACGGATCCGTTGGTCATCTTCGCGATGGCGCGGAACGGCATGTTGTACAGGAAGTACAGGTTGAGGTCGGGCTTGCCCTTGCGCTGCGAGCGCTCGATCAGCGACCGCAGCACGCGCGCCGCCAGGCGCGCCAGCGGGCTGCGGGCCTGGTGCATCGCGAGCAGGGGCGAGTTCGCCTCGAGCGCGCGGCGGCCGTCCTCGAGGGTCGGCAGGCGGCGGCCGAGCAGCGCGGCGAAATCCGCGTCCGACACGTCGGTCACCGCACCGGTGGCGTAGGGCGACGCGGCGTCCGTGACCACGGGCTCGCGGCCCGCGACCTCGAGGCGTGCGGAGGCGCGGATGTCCTCCACCGAGGCGCCGATGCCGATCTGGTACTCGCCCGCCTCCACGGTCCACGAGGCGTTCTCCACGCTGAAGTGACGGAACGTGTACTCGTCGAACGGGATCGTGACGGTGACCGACTCGCCCGGCGCGAGGAGCGCCTTGTGGAAGCCCTTGAGCTCGCGCACGGGACGGTGCACGCCCGCGGACACGCGCCCGACGTAGAGCTGCGCGACCTCGGCGCCCGCGACCGCGCCGGTGTTCGTCACCGTGAAGGTGGCGCCCGCATCGTCCACGGTCACGTCGCCGTACTCGAAGGTGGTGTAGCTGAGCCCGTAGCCGAACGGGAAGAGCACCGGGACCTCGGCGGTCGAGTAGTACCGGTAGCCGACGTAGAGGCCCTCGCGGTACTCCGCGCTCTCCTCCTCGCCCGGGTAGTACGCGTGCGTCGGGTTGTCGGCGAGGCGCAGCGGGTAGGTCTCCGCGAGTCGGCCCGACGGGTTGACCTCGCCGGTGAGCACGTTGACGGTCGCCTCGGCGCCCGCCTGTCCGCCCAGGTAGCCGTGGAGGATGGCGCGGGCGTCGTCGATCCAGGGCATCTCGACCGCGGAGCCGGCCGCGAGCACCACGACGATGCGGTCGGTCGACTGGCGCAGCCGGTTGAGCAGCTCCACCTGGTTGAGCGGCAGCTCCATGTGCGTGCGGTCGTTGCCCTCGGACTCGCTCGTCTCGTCCAGCCCCAGGTACAGCAGGACCACGTCGGCGTCGCGGGCGGCCTCGACCGCCTCCGCGGCGAGCGCCTCGTCGGCGCCGCCCGTGCGGCGGAAGCCCTGCGCGTAGCGGACCACGTCGAGCGACGATCCCTCGAGCGCCTCGAGCGCGGTCGACAGCTGCGTGGGGTTGACCAGCGACGAGCCGGCGCCCTGGTAGCGCGGCGTGCGGGCGAAGTCGCCGATCACCGCGACGCGCGTGCCGGCGGCGAGCGGCAGCAGCGCCTCGTCGTTCTTGAGGAGCACGTGGCTCGCCTCGGCCACACGGCGCGCGAGCTCGTGGTGGGCCTGAGCGTCGACCTCGCGGGCGAGCGCCGGGTCGATGCGGTCCACGAGCGTGCGCATCTCCGCGACGCGCACATCGATCTCCGCCTCGGTCAGCGTGCCGGCCTCGACGGCCGCGAGCAGCTGGCGCGCCGAGTCGAGCCCGGGCGACGGCATCTCGAGCGTGCCGCCGGCCTTGACCGCCGCGATCGCGTCGTTCGAGCCGCCCCAGTCGGAGACCACGGCACCGTCGAAGCCCCACTCGTCGCGCAGCACGTCCTGCAGCAGGTGCGCGTTCTCGTGGGCGTACTCGCCGTTGATCTTGTTGTAGGCGGACATGATCGACCGCGGCTGCGCCTCGCGCACCACGATCTCGAAGGCCGTGAGGTAGATCTCACGCAGCGTGCGCTCGTCCACGACGGAGTCGCTCGCCATGCGGCGGTGCTCCTGGCTGTTCGCGGCGAAGTGCTTGGGGCACGCCGAGGCGCCCTGCGACTGGATGCCTCGCACGTAGCCCGCCGCGAGCTTGCCCGACAGGAACGGGTCCTCGGAGAAGTACTCGAAGTTGCGGCCGCACAGCGGCGAGCGCTTGATGTTGAGGCCGGGGCCGAGCACCACGTCGACGTCGAGGCTCGCGGCCTCCGCGCCGAGCGCCTCGCCGACCTTCTCCGCGAGGGACACGTCCCACGCGTTCGCGACCGTCGCCGCCGTCGGGAAGCACGTCGCCGGCGCCGATCCGTTTAGCCCCAAGTGGTCGCCCGAGCCCAGCTGCTTGCGGATGCCGTGCGGGCCGTCGGACAGGTTGAGCGCGCGGATGCCGGCGCGCTCGACGGCCCGGGTCTCCCACACGCTCGCGCCGCTGAGCAGCGCAGCCTTCTCGAGGAGGGTGAGCTCGGTGGTCATGGTGACGCTTCCTTTCTTCACGCCCCGCTCCGGCGAGCGGGGCGTGGAGGCCCGCGCGATGCGGGTGGACGATGCGGCCGGGACCTCGTCGCGGGCGGCGGGCACGGCGGTGGGCCGGCTCGTCTCGCCTGCGTGGGTGCCTCGGCTGGTCATCGCAACTCCGTTGTTCTCGTCGACGTCCCGCGCGGATCGCGAGTCGTTGCCGTGAGTCAATTAAGCCCGCTCCGCCAGTGCCCCACGGGCCTGGATGCACAACCTGCCCGATGCGCCGCACGTTCTGTCCGCAGGCGCGCCGCGCGCGTGTCGCACCTCCCGGCGCCAGGTGCGCCGCGGCCGCGTGACGGACCGGATTAGGAGGGACGACGACGAAAGCCCCGCCGCGCCTTGACGGCGCGACGGGGCGTGTCCGCGGCGGCGTCGGGACCGCTGAGGGAGCGGTCCCGACGCCGGTGACGGGTGGGTCAGGCGGCGGGCGTCGCGCGGTGGCGTCGCACGCGGCGGACCACCATGAAGACGCCACCGAGGACCAGCAGGCCCACGACCACGGTCGAGACGATCTGGATGTAGACCCAGGTCGGCGGCGTGTAGTCCACCGTCGCACCCGGCGCCAGGCCGTCCATCGCATTCGAGTTCGCGACCGTGAACAGGATGTTGTGGGTCGCGTTGCGGATGTCCGTGACGGCCTTGGCGGAGGACGTGTCGCCGAAGGACTTCGACGGCTGGAACGTCAGCGTGAGGTCCGTGCCCGCGCTGATGCCCTGGTTGGGGTTCATGTACGGGTACAGGTTGAAGTCCGTGATCGCGAAGCCCT
Organism: Demequina iriomotensis; assembly: GCF_000971395.1. Taxonomy (GTDB): domain Bacteria; phylum Actinomycetota; class Actinomycetes; order Actinomycetales; family Demequinaceae; genus Demequina; species Demequina iriomotensis. The sequence goes on from NZ_BBME01000014.1 coordinate 105,525, forward strand.
CGAAGCCCCACTCGTCGCGCAGCACGTTCGTCATGAGCGCCTCGGAGCCGCCGGTCCAGGTGGCGCCGATGCGGTTGAACGAGCTCATGATGCCGCCCAGGCCGATCGTGGTCTCCTCGATCGTGCCCTGGTCGTCCGCGATGTACGTGACGTCCATCGTGACGCCCTTGACGGCCATCTCGAAGGGCTTGAGGTAGATCTCACGGATGGTCTGCTCGGTCGCCCAGGTCGCCGGGCCGTTGTCGACGCGGTTGGTCTCCTGGTCGTTGAGCGCGAAGTGCTTGAGCGTGACGTACACGCCCTTGCTCGCGACGCCGTTGGCCACCGAGGTCGCCATCGCGCCCGAGAGGAACGGGTCCTCCGAGTAGTACTCGAAGTTGCGGCCCGCGAACGGCGAGCGGTGCAGGTTCACCGCGGGCGCGTACCAGCCGTTGATGCCCTTCTGGAGCGCCTCGTTGCCGAGCATCTCGCCCATGGCGGCGCCGAGCTCGACGTCCCAGGTCTGGGCGATGAGGAACTCCGACGGGTACGCGGTGCCGTTGATCGACGAGTTGATGAACGACGAGAAACCGGCGGGGCCGTCGGGCTCGAGCGTCGTGGGCTTGCCGATCGAGCCGATCGCGGCGGTCTGGTACGCGCCGTTGAGCAGCATGTCGGTCATCTCGCCGACGGTCAGCGAGTCGAGGAGCTCGTCCCACTGAGGGTCGTCCTTCGCCAGGCCGCGCATGTCGATGAGCGACAGGTCGGAGCGCTCGCCGGTCGTGGGCATGTCGCCCTCGAAGGCGTCCGCGGCGGCGGCGTAGTCCCACGCCTCGAAGCCTTCGACGGTCGCGTCGGAGGCGACCATCTGCTCGGCGCTCGGCGCGGTCGGGAAGGTGCCGGCGAAGTCCGCGCGGGACATCATCTGGACGGTGCCGTCGGCGCCGTCGGCGGTGAAGTTCGCCGAGACGTCGTCGAACTGGTTGGTGACCTCGGACGCGTCGGACGCGCGGTGGTCCTCACCGGAGTAGACGATGTCGGAGTCGACCGTGTAGGTGAAGGGCTCGGTGCCCTCCGCCACGGTGTGGGAGTCCGTGCGGACCGACAAGGCGTAGTCGCCGGCCTCGAGCACGTAGGCCGCGGCGTCCTGGTAGTCGTAGGACGCCATGTCCTCGACCGCGAGCTCGATGGTGACGGACTCGGACGCGCCGGGCTCGATCACGCCGGTCTTGTCGAAGCCGCCGAGGACCACCTCGGACTTCTCGATGCCGCCCGGGGTGTACGGCGCGGTGTAGTAGAGCTCGACCACGTCGCGGCCGGCCACGTCACCGGTGTTGGTGACCTCGACGGTGACCGCGATGGTGCCGTCGACGTCACCCGCCTCGGTGCCCGTGATCTCCCATGCGAAGTCGGTGTAGCTCAGGCCGTAGCCGAAGGGGTACACCACGGCCTCGTCGTAGTCGATGAAGCCCTCGGCCGCCGCGGTCTCGTAGTACCGGTAGCCGACGTAGATGCCCTCGGCGTAGTTGACGAACGGCGCGTTGGTGGTGACGGCGGCGTTCGAGGTCGCGGACTCGGTCGCGGAGACCGGGTACGACGCCTCGATGTTGTCGTAGAAGTAGCTGCCGAAGTTCTGGAACGTCGGGTCGGCGGTGAAGTCCGCGGCCCACGTGTCGACCGTGCGGCCCGACGGGTTGACGTCGCCCGAGAGGATGCCGCCGAGCGCGTCGAAGCCGGTGGCGCCGGGCGAGCCCGCGAGGATGATGGCGTCGACGCCGTCGTCCTGCTGGAGGTCGCCGAGCTCCATGGTGGTCGAGGCGTTGACCACCACGACCACGGTCTCGAAGCTCTCCTCCGCGAGGGCGATCATGTCCTTCTCGTCCTGGTTGAGCTCGAGCTGGTGCTGGCCCTCGACCGCGTTCTCGTCCCACCCGGTCATGTCGGTGGTGAGGTCGCCGCCCTCGCCGCCCGGGCGGGCGATGAAGACCACGGCCGCGTCGTCGTAGTCGGAGAACGTCGCGACCTGCGACTCGTACTGGTCGACCGGCAGCTCGCCGATGTCGTACGTCGAGATGTCGGGGCGGTCCATCTCGATGTAGCCGCGCTTGGTGTCCGCGGTGTACGCCTCGATGGTCTGGTACATCGCGTCGTTGATGGAGAAGCCGGCGTTCTCGAGGCCCACGCGAGGCGTGATGGCCGAGTTGGTGTCCACCGAGCCCGAGCCGGAACCACCGAAGACGGGGTCGGCAGCCGCGCGGCCCAGCATCGTCACGGCGGAGCCGGAGCCGAGCGGCAGCGCGTCGTCCTGGTTCTTCGCGAGGACCATGCCGCCCGCCGCGATCTCCTCGACCAGCGCATGCGCCGCGGCGTCGACCTCGTCGATGTCCGCGTAGTCCGCGTCGTAGTACGAGGTGTCCCAGCTGGCGGACTCGGCCGAGTTGGTGAACTCGTACGTGCCGTTGCCGAACTGCGAGGCGACCCAGCCGCCCGCGATGATCAGGGCCATGTTCGCGACGATGGTCAGCGCGACCACGAACGACAGAACAGGGATCCAGATCGACAGGTATGCCTTGTTGGACATCCGCTTCTTGGGAGCGGCGTCCTTCCTCGGGCGTGCGTTCACTACAGGGTCTCCTTCACAGCTGTACAGGGTGCGGCGGCGTCCCGACGGGACGGACCTGCCGCGGCGGCGACAGGGGGACGACGCGTGCGCATCGTCCCCCCGTCGCTCCCGGTGCGTGGAGCAGGCGTGCGCCTACTCGGTCACCTCGGTGATGGTGCCGTCCTGGTCGATCTGCCAGGTCTGGCCGGTGGCGGCCGAGTCGGCCTCGATCACGAAGTTGCCGCCGTCGATGGTCACGGTGCCGGTGACGCGCGAGGCGGCGTCGGTGGCGACGAAGGGCATGACCATGAGGCCGTACTTGATGGTGGGCGCGGAGACGTCGCTGGCCAGCATGACCTGGGCCCAGTCGTCGTCCGCGAGCGCGTCGAGGACCGCCTGGCGGGCGGTCTCGAGGTCGGTGGCGACGTCGACCGTGGTCTGCTCCTCGGCGGCGACATCGGCGGAGGCGCCCGCGTCGCTGCTGTCGCTCGAGCACCCGGCGAGCCCGAAGGCTCCGGTCGCGGCGAGGAGGATCGCGAGGCCGGTGGCCTGAAGCTTCTTGTTCATTCTTTCTGCTCCTTACTGGTGTCGAGCCGCGGAGCCTTCCCGCGGTCGGGGTCGCCCACCGTACCTCGCTTCGAGCCTGAGCCCGGCGGGACGTGTGGTGGGCGGGATGTGGCCGGCGGCGCTGCCGCCGGCCACATCCCTGGTACTGCGTGCCTACTTAGGAGATGACTCCGGAGTAGTTGAGGCCGAAGCCGTAGTCGTACGCGTTGCCGTCGGCGTCCGTGTACGGGGTCATGTCCTTGGCGACGTCCTCGAACTGCGCCTCGACGGTGTCCATGTCCGCGGGGAACTGGATCGGGAGACGGCCCGAGGGCTCGAACGCGCCGGTGACGATGTCGTAGAGAGCCTGGTCGGAGGTGCCGAAGCTGACCAGGATCGCGTCCGACTTGCCCTCGAACTCGGCCGGGATGGTCGGGTTCACGGCCTTGAGCGCGGTCACGACGGGGATGTCCTTGCCGCTGTCCTTGACGGCCTTGGCGGCCCGCTCGAAGGCGTCGAGGTCGGCCGCGTTGGTGATGTACGCGGTGTTGCCGAAGTACGAGCGGTTCTCCACGGTGCCGTCCTCGAGGATGTCACCCGAGATCGAGACCTTGCGGACGTTGTCACCGTCGGCCACGTACTCGCCGTACTGCAGCGTGATGGGCGTCCAGGTCTTGGTGCCGTCCTCGTTGGTGGTCATGCCCGCGTTGGTGAACGTGCCGCCCGAGTTCGGGGAGTCCATGCCCACGAGCACCAGGTCGACGTCGCTCAGGTCGGGAGCCGTGTAGCTCTTGACCGTGGTGCCGTCCTCCTCGTACTCGACCTCGTCGGTGACGACGGTGCCGAAGTACTGCGCGGCGACGTCGAGGTCCATGGTCGGACCCTCGGTGTAGGCGGCGGGGCCGAACAGGCCGCCGATGCCGATGTCGTACGACTGCGGGATGTAGACGGTCTTGTCGGACCAGTCCGTGCCGTCGCCGATCACGCCGGAGTTCTTCAGCATGACGATCGACGCGAGCTGCGCGTTGTAGCCGGCCTCGACCTTGTCATCCGAGGCGAGGACCGCCGCGGACTCCTCGGGGTCGAGGAAGGCCGACTCGTACAGGCCCGTCTGGAAGGACATGTTGAGGATGCGGGCGCCCGAGAGCTGGAAGCGGGTGTCCGCGTCCATGTCGAGCTCGCCCGCCTCGAACTTCTCCTGCCAGAGCTCGGCGCCCTCGAGGATGTAGGTCGCGTCGTTCACGCCGCCGAACATGTCGGTGCCGTTGGCGAGCACCTGCACGTAGCGCTCGGCGGGGGTCAGGTCCTCGGCGCCCCACGCGGTGCCGATGAAGGCGCCCTCGTCGGTGATGCCGGTCATGACGCCCCAGTCGGTGACGACGACGCCCTCGTAGGACAGGTCGCCGCGGAGGATCTCCATGCGGCCCGAGTCGTACGCGGTGCCCATGCGCTCGGCGCCGGTGAGCGGCTCGCCGTCCGCGTCGAGAGCGATCGAGTAGGCGGTCATGACCGCGGCCGAGTCGAGCGCCGCCGAGAACACCGAGACGTGCTCGTCGAGGTTGTCGCCCGGGTACACGCCGTACTTGCCGGACTCGGTGTGCGCCTCGCGGCCACCCTCGCCCGGACCGTCGCCCGCGAAGTGCTTGATCATGCCGTTGACGGACTCAGTGCCCCACTCGTCGGTGCCCTCGGAGCCCTGGAAGCCGTCGATGTACGCGGCAGTGAGCTCGGCGGCCTGGGCCGAGTCCTCACCGAACGTGCCGCCGACGCGGCTCCAGCGGGGCTCGGTCGCGAGGTCGACCTGCGGCGACAGCGCGGTCGAGATGCCGAGCGCGCGGTACTCCGCCGAGGCCATCTCGCCGAACTGCTGAGTGAACGACGCGTTGAAGGTCGCCGCGAGGCCCAGGTTCGACGGCCAGCGCGAGATGTCCGCGCCGTCCGCGTTGTAGCCGCCGGAGCCGGCGGTCGAGCGCGGGTCGGACGCGAAGTTCACGGGCACGAAGATGCCGGAGTCGGCCGCGAGGGTCTCGACGAAGGCCTGCATCTCGTTGACCCACGGCACGGTGGTGGCCGCGTCCGAGCCGGCGGCGTTGAGCACCGCGCGGAGGTTCGAGCCCTCGAGGTACTCCTTCTGCGCGTCGGTCAGGCCGTCGGCAGGCGAGCGCTCGTGCGAGCTGAAGAGCATCAGACCGGCGATCTGCTCGATCGTCATCTGCGACGCGAGGTCGGCAGCGCGGTCGGTCGAGTCGACGCGCCAGTCCTCCCACGTGTCGAGCGTGCCGTTGCCGTTCATGTCCTTGAACGCGTAGGTCGCGCCGTCGATCTCCTCGTCGATGAGGGTGACGCCGCTGTCGACGCCGTAGGTGAGGTCGGGGCCGTCACCCGGGTTGTCCACCTTGACGAACGTGGTGGTGCCGTCGGTGACCTCGCTGGTGGTGTACGAACCGGTCGCCGCCTCGGCGGACGGGCTCGCATCGTCGGACGTGCTGCCCGTGCAACCCGCCAGCGTGATCGCGATCCCCAGGCCCGCGAATGCCGCGACGCCCTTGATCTGCGTAGGCCTCATGCGTGTCCCCTTCGTCATCATTGACTGCATCGGTATCTCCTCGTCGACCGGCGGCGCCGGTCCAGTTGCCGCGCGATGCGCGGTCGTGGCTCGCACCCAGGACGGCCACAGCGACCGCCGGTGTGCTGAACGGCAGTCAATCAGCGTGCCCCGGCCCGGCAGCACCGGCCTGCACAACCTGTCGATCAGCGCGCACAACCTGTGACACAGGCGGCCGGCCGTGACCGTTCCGTTATCACCGCGTGACCGCGCCGAGACGTCGTCGGCGCCGCCGCCGCGAGGCCTGCGCACCCCCGGACATGCCTGGCACACCGCGCCATCGGCGCGAAGCGGGTGCCACGCAGGAGCGCGTCAGCCGCGCCGCACGCGCACGTCGCCGGCGTGGACGATGCGGTCCTCGCCGCCGGCGGTGCGCACCACGAGCGCGCCAGCAGGCGACAGCGCCACGGCCCGGCCGGCCACGGGCACGCCACCCGGCACGTCGACGGCGACGTCCCATCCGAGGGTCGCCGTGACGCGCTCGACCTCGGCGCGCAGGTCGGCGCCGGCGTCCCACAGCGCCACCGCGCCGCGCAGCTCCGCCGCCAGCGCACGCATGAGCGCGACGCGGTCCAACCCCGTCGCGCCCAGCGACGCGAGCGACGCGGCGTGGGGCACGGGGAGCTCGGCCGGCGCCTGGGACACGTTGATCCCGATGCCGGCCACGATCGCATCGTCCGCCGTGGTCTCGCACAGGATCCCCACGGCCTTGCGCCAGCGTCCCCAGCCGGCGATCTCGCGCGCGCCGGACTCGACCACCACGTCGTTGGGCCACTTGAGCCACGCGCCGACGCCGAGCGTGCGCAGCGCACGCACCGTCGCGAGCCCCACGACCAGCGGCGCCCAGCCGTAGTCCACGCGCGCGACGTGCGCGGGCCTCAGCACGAACGACGCCGTGAGCGCCGCCCCCTGCGGCGTCACCCACGCGCGGCCCGCGCGCCCGCGTCCGGCCGTCTGATGGTCGGCGACCAGCGCGGACAGGTGGGGCCACTCCCCCGGCTCGCGCGCGGCGGCCTCGAGCAGGCGCGAGTTGGTCGAGGGCGACGAGGGCACGACGACGAGGCGGGACAGCGTGCCCGGCACCAGCGACGCGAGCGCCGCCTCGGTCAGGGGACGGCGCGACGCGGCTGCCGCATCGGCCCCGGGTGTGCTCACCGGGCTAGGCTAGCGGCCAGTCCTACCCCCCAAGGAGAACAGTGGCACCGATGAGGCCCGCGAAGACGACCGCGTCCGCGCTCGAGGACCTGCGCAAGAAGGTCGACGCCGCCGTCACCGCCCCCGAGGCGACGGCGCAGGAGAAGCAGCACGCGCGCGGCAAGAAGACGGCGCGCGAGCGCGTCGAGCAGCTGCTCGACGAGGGCTCCTTCACCGAGCTCGACCGCCTCTCCCGCCACCGCAGCCGCAACTTCGGGCTCGACCGGAACCGTCCGTTCGGCGACGGCGTGGTGACGGGCTACGGCACCATCGACGGCCGCCAGGTGGCGGTGTACTCGCAGGACTTCACGGTGTTCGGCGGCTCGCTCGGCGAGGTGCACGGCCAGAAGATCGCGAAGATCCAGGACTTCGCGCTGCGCACCGGCGTGCCGCTCATCGGCATCTCGGACGGCGGCGGCGCGCGCATCCAGGAGGGCGTCGCGGCGCTCACGCAGTTCGCGGAGATCTTCCGCCGCAACGTCGCCGCGTCGGGAGTGATCCCGCAGATCTCGATCATCCTCGGCCCGTCCGCGGGCGGCGCGGTGTACTCCCCCGCGCTGACGGACTTCATCGTGATGGCGGACGGCACGTCGCAGATGTTCATCACGGGCCCGGACGTCATCAAGTCCGTGACGGGCGAGAACGTCACGTTCGAGGAGCTGGGCGGCGGCCAGGCGCACAACGTGAGGTCCGGCGTCGCGCACTATCTCGCGCAGGACGAGGACGACGCGATCGAGTACGTCCAGCATCTGCTCCAGTACCTGCCGCAGAACAACCTCACCGACCCGCCGACGTGGGACGGGGAGGCCGACCTCGAGCCGAACGAGACGGACCTCGCGCTCGACACCCTGGTGCCCGACAGCGACAACCAGCCGTACGACATGACGGCGCTCATCGAGGCCGTGGTCGACGACGGCGCGTTCCTCGAGGTCCAGCCGCTGTTCGCGCCGAACGTCGTGGTGGGCTTCGGCCACGTCGAGGGCCACTCCGTCGGCATCGTCGCGAATCAGCCGATGCAGATGGCGGGCACGCTCGACATCAACGCGTCCGAGAAGGCCGCCCGCTTCGTGCGCACATGCGACGCCTTCAACATCCCCATCGTCACGCTCGTGGACGTGCCCGGCTTCCTCCCGGGCGTGAACCAGGAGCACCAGGGCATCATCCGACGCGGCGCGAAGCTCATCTACGCCTACGCGGAGGCCACCGTGCCGCTCATCACGGTCATCACGCGCAAGGCCTACGGCGGTGCGTACATCGTGATGGCGTCGAAGCAGCTCGGCGCGGACGTCAACCTCGCGTGGCCCACCGCCCAGATCGCCGTCATGGGCGCGGGTGGCGCCGTCAACATCCTCCACCGCCGCACCCTCGCGGACGTCGCGGCGACGGGCGGCGACGTCGAGGCCGAGCGCCAGGCGCTGGTCGAGGACTACGAGGACCGCATCGTCAACCCTTACGACGCCGCCGACCGCGGCTACGTCGACGCGGTGATCGAGCCGTCCGAGACGCGCGGGCAGATCGTCAGGGCGCTGCGCGCGCTGCGCAGCAAGCGCGCCGCGCTCCCGCCCAAGAAGCACGGGAACATCCCCCTGTGAGCGAGGACGCGGTCAACGCTGCCGCGGGCCTCCGCGTCGTCCGCGGCACGCCGGACGATGCGGAGCTGGCCGCGCTCGTGGCCGCCGCGGCCGCGATGGTCGCGGCGGGCGACGACGCGGAGCAGCCGGGCGACCCCCGTTCCGCGTGGATGGACCGCTCGCGGACGATGCGCGGCGACCACGGCCCGCTCCCGTTCGGCCGCGGCGACGGCGCCTGGCGCCACTCGCTCCGCTGACATGGCCCGGGCGCGCCTCGATCCGCGGCACCGCTGGAAGGTCGCGGCGCTGGTCGCGATCCCGTCGCTGCTGGCCGCGCCGTGGGTCGTGGTGACCGCGCAGACCTCGGCCGCGGTGCGCCCCGCCGCCGCGACCGGCTTCGCCCATGCTGACGCCGCGCTCGTGCTGGGCGCGGGGGTGCGCGCCGACGGCAGCCCGTCGCCCTTCCTCCTCGACCGGGTGACGGTCGCGGCGGAGCTGTACCGGTCGGGCGCGGTCGACACGCTCCTCATGAGCGGCGACGGGGAGGACTCGTCGGGCTTCGGCGAGCCGACCGTGATGCGCGGTCTCGCGGAGTCGATGGGCGTGCCGGCGGAGGCGATCGTCGAGGACCCGCTGGGCCTCGACACGTACTCCTCGTGCGTGCGCGCGCACGACGAGTACGGCCTGGGCTCCGTCATCGTCGCGACGCAGCAGTTCCACCAGGCCCGCGCGGTGTGGCTGTGCGACCAGGTCGGGATGGACGCCCAGGGCGCCTACCCGTCCCCCACCGCGACGCGCCACACCCTGCTCGGACACGTCCGGGAGGTGCCAGCGATCGCGAAGTCGATGGTCGACCTCGCGCGCGGGCGCGCGCCGGAGGCGGGGTGACGATGCGAGCCGTGGCAGCCGCCGCCGGCGCCGCCCTCGCGGCGCTCGCCGCGCCGCAGGCCTATGCCCGCGCATCGTCCCTGGGGCGGCGGCATCCGACCGCGTCGGAGGCGTTCGTCCCGGCGGACGCGGCGCTGGTGCTGGGCGCGCGCGTGTGGCCCGATGGCCGCCCGTCGCGCGCGCTGCGTCAGCGGGTCGAGACCGGCGCGGCGCTCTACCACCGGGGGCTGGTGCCCCTGCTCGTCCTCACCGGCGCCGCGAGCAACCGCGAGGGGCTCGACGAGACCGAGGCGATGGAGCGCACCGCGCTCGCCCTCGGCGTGCCGCGCGAGGCGCTCGTGCGCGACGGATCCGGCCACGACACCCGCGCCTCGGCGCGGAACGCCCGCGACGCCCTGGGACTCGCGAGCGTCATCGTCTGCACGCAGGAGTTCCATGTGCCGCGCGCGATGTGGCTGTGCCGGAGCGTCGGGATCGACGCGCAGGGCGCCTACCCGCCGGTGCTCGCACATCGTCACACCGCGCTCGGCTACGTCCGCGAGCTCCCGGCGACGTGGAAGGCGGCCCTCGAGATCGCGCGCGACTCCGTGGCGCCCGACGACGCGCCGCGCTGAGCCCTCCCCCTGGCGTGGTGGGACAGCGTGCTCCACCATGGGAGCATGCCGTCCCGATGGTCCATCGCCTCCGAGGACTCGTTCCTGTCGATCGCCAGCAAGGGTTCGACGCTGTCGATCCTGTCGGTGGGGAGCTTCGCGTCGATCGGGTCGATCGGCTCGGCTTGGTCCGCGTTCAGCATCGCCAGCACCGCGAGCATCGGATCGGCGATGTCGTTCGCCTCGCGTGGCACCGTGATGGCCTCACGCGCGAACGGCCATGTCATGGCGACGGCGCGGCCGGGCCCGGCCGGTCGCTGGGTCGTCGTGCAGGGACTCCTGGTAGGTGCACTGGCGATGGCCGCGATCGTCGGCACCCGCCGGGGGCGCGTGAGCCCGCAGGACGGCTAGGCAACGGCCCGCGCATCGGCCCGCTCGGCGCGTCGCCGCGCGGGTCAGACCGCGGCGCGCGTCGCAGGCAGGCCCGCCGTCATCGCATCGAGCGCGTCCCGGATGAGCGCGAGCTGGGCGTCGTCCAGGGCGGCGAGCTGCGCGCGGCGCTGGATGCGCGCGGTGCCCACGATCTCCATCGCGAGGTCGCGCCCCTCGGGCGTGAGGGTGAGCCTGCGGATGCGACGGTCGGTCGGGTCCTCGTGGCGGTCGAAGATGCCGCGCTGGACCATGCGCTGCACGATGCCGGTGGCGACCGAGGGGTGGACGCCGACCGCCTCCGCGAGGTCCGTGGTCGTGCACCCGTCCTCGGCGTACAGGATCACGACGGCGCGGAACTGGTGGAGCGTGAGCCCCATGTGGGAGACGGTCTCCGCGAGCGACGGCACCGACTTCCGAAGGAAGACGACCAGCGACTCGCACGCCGCCTCCAGCAGGTCATCGCGCTCGCTCATGGTGCTCCCCCCTTCGCCGCATCCCCTCGGCAAAGCCCACTATAGCCGCGTTATACAGGCCCTTTGTACGGACCAATGCGACACATCAGATATACACCCCGCGGCAATTGTCCACGCGACAAATAGCGAACCCGGGTGCGTCGTCAGCAGTCGAGGCGGCCGCCGCCGTCGGCGACGATGGTGGCGAGGATGCCGTGCAGCTGCGCGACCTGCTCGTCGCTGAGCGCGCCCAGGTGTGAGACGAACCCGCGCTCGGCCTCGTCGATCGCCTCGTCGACGAGCGCGATTCCCGCGGCCGTGAGCGACAGCAGACGCACCCGGCCATCCTCGGGCGACGAGGCGCGCTCGATCCATCCGCGATCCACGAGGCGCTGCACCACGCCGGTGGCGATGTTCGGCTTGAGCCCGAGCGTGTCCGCCGCGTCCGCGGTCGCGACGCCCGGCTGGCCGTGCAGGAGGACCAGCAGGTGGAACTGCACGGGCGTGAGCCCCTCGGCGACGAGCGTCCGCGAGTGGTCGCGGATCGAAGCCCGCATGACCTGCCGCTGCAGCTCGAGGATGCCCGTGATCGCCACGTCCCGGTCCATGCCGCCCTCGTCACATAGTTCGCCTCACACGAACTTGATAGTTCGCGTCACTAGAAGTACCCTAGCGGACATCCCACCGTCGGGACGTCCCCCTCCCCCTCTCCCAGGAGACCTCCGTGTCCAAGCAACCCGCCGCGCCCGCGTCGAGCCTCGACGATGCCCTCGCCGAGGGCATCTCCGAGCGCACCTACCGCCGCCGCTGGGCGATCCTCGCGACGCTGTGCTTCGCGCTCATGACCGCGATGATCGCGAACATGAGCCTCAACCTCGCGCTGCCTGATCTTGCGGTCGAGTTCGAGCTCACGCAGCTGCAGATGACCTGGGTGGTCGAAGCCTTCGCGCTCGTGTTCGCCTCGCTGCTCTTCGTCGCGGCGGCGATCGCCGACCGCTACGGGCGCAAGCGCACCATGATGGTCGGCCTCGCGATCTTCGTGATCGCCTCGCTGTACGCGCCCTTCCTCGCGCAGACCGGCGGCGAGCTCATCGCCTCGCGCGCCTTCATGGGCATCGGCGGCGCGCTCGTCATGCCCACCACGCTCTCGCTCGTGAACGTGGTCTTCCCGTCGAAGGAGCGCCCCAAGGCCATCGCGATCTGGTCGGCGGTCGCGGGCGTCGGCATGATGCTCGGCTCGGTCCTCACCGGCGTGCTGCTGCACTTCTTCGACTGGCACGCGGCATTCCTCCTGGGCGCCGTGTTCGGCCTCGTCGCCCTGCCCGTGACCGCGCGCATCGTCCCCGAGTCGGTGGACGAGAAGCGCACGCCCGTCGACTGGCTCGGCGGCGCGCTCATCACGGTCGCGCTCGCGGGCATCGTCTACACGATCATGGAGGTGCCCTCGCACGGGTGGGACGACGCCCTCACGGTGGTGGCGGCCGTCGCCGGGGGCGTGTCCCTCGCGCTGTTCCTCGCGTGGCAGGCACGTGCACGCTTCCCGATGATCGACCTCGCGCTGTTCCGCAGCTCGCGGTTCTCGCTGTCCGTCGTCTCGGTGACCCTGACGTTCTTCGCGATGATGGGCGCCTTCTTCGGCATGACCCAGATCTTCCAGCTGGTGATGGGCTACAGCGCCCTCACCACGTCGGTCGCCTTCATCCCGTCGATGCTGCCCATGATGATCGTCGGCCCGATGATCCCCAAGCTGGTCGAGAAGGTGGGCACGCGCTGGACCGTGGTCCCCGGGCTCGTCATCATCGCGGGCGGCTTCCTGCTCATGACGACGTGGCCCACGGTGCCGTCGTACTGGGACTTCCTCATCGCGATGAGCACGGTCACGCTCGGCATGGCGATGGTCATGACCCCGGCGACGAACATGATGATGTCCTCGGTCCCGCGCAACCGCTCGGGCATGGGCTCCGCGATGAACGACACGACGCGCGAGCTGGGCGCCTCGCTCGGCGTGGCGGTGCTCGGCTCGATGATCGCGAACGCCTACACCTCGAACATCGCCCCCGTGGCGGAGCAGCTGCCCGCCGAGGTCTCGGGCGTGGTCCAGGACTCGCTCGCCGGCGCGATCGCCGTCACCGCGGAGATGGGCGACGCGGGCGCCGCGATCGCCGAGGCGGCCCGCACGGCGTTCATGGACGCGAACCAGCACTCCATGCTCATCTCCGCGATCATCGCGGGCGTGACCGCCGTCATCATGCTCATCGCGCTGCCGCGCGGCGAGCGCTCCCTCAGCGCCGAGCCCGCGGAGGATGCCGATGCGGCGCTCGAGCCCGAGCTGGCCGGGGACGCCACCGCCTGACCCGCTCCGCGTCCTGGCGGGACCTGCGGGTCCCGCCAGGACGCGGAGCGTCCGCACCCGAGCAACTAGGCTCGCACCCATGCCCGTCCCCCTCCTGCTCGCCTCGCAGTCCCCCGCCCGCCTCGCGACCCTCAGGTCCGCGGGCGTCGACCCGGACGTCATCGTGTCCGACGTCGACGAGGACGCCGCCCTGGACGCGGCCCGCGCCGCCGCGGCGGTCGCGGGCGAGGCCCTCGCCCCGGCAGATGCGGTGCTCGCCCTCGCGCGCGCCAAGGCCGAGCACGTGGTCGCGGAGTATGAGTGCGAGGCGATCGTGCTCGGTTGCGACTCGATGCTCGAGCTCGACGGCGAGATCCTGGGCAAGCCCGCGGACGCCGCGACCGCGGTCCGCCGGTGGCGCACGATGCGGGGCCGCACCGGCGTGCTCCACACCGGGCACTGGCTGGTCGACGACCGCGAGGGCGGCACGAGCGGGACGCTCGGCGCCACCTCGTCCACCGTGGTGCGCTTCGCGGCTCTCACCGACGCGGAGATCGACGCCTATGTGGCGACCGGCGAGCCGCTGCGGGTCGCCGGAGCCTTCACCGTCGACGGGCTCGGCGGGCCGTACGTCGAGGCGATCGAGGGCGACCACCACGGCGTGGTCGGCGTGAGCCTGCCGCTCCTCCGCCACCTCCTCGCGGACCTGGGAGTCGCGTTCCACGAGCTGCGCGGCTGACCCCGGCTCCCCGCGCGTTTGTAGGCGCGGCACAACCTACGCGCCCGTAGGGCGGCGGAGCCCGGCAATCCTTTGTGGGAACCCCACAAGCCAGGCGCCACGCGCTTAGAGGCGCGCACAGACTTAGGTCCCGGTACCGCCGCGTGCGCCGGATGCCGTCAGGCCCCGCGCTACCGTTTCGGGGTGACCGCCTTCTCCTCCGTGCTCATCGCGAACCGTGGCGAGATCGCCGTCCGCATCATCCGCGCCTGTGCGGACGCGGGACTGCGCTCGATCGCCGTCTACGCGGACCCCGACCGCGACGCGCCGCACGTCTCCCTCGCCGACGAGGCGTACGCGCTCGGCGGCGCGACCGCACGTGAGACCTACCTCGACATCGCGAAGATCATCGACGCCGCGCGCCGCTCGGGCGCCGAGTCCGTCCACCCCGGCTACGGCTTCCTCGCGGAGAACTCGGACTTCGCGCGTGCCGTGATCGACGCCGGACTCACCTGGATCGGCCCCTCGCCCGAGGCGATCGACGGGCTCGGCGACAAGGTCAGCGCACGCCACATCGCGCAGCGCGCCGGCGCCCCGCTGGTGCCCGGCACCCCCGATCCCGTCGAGTCGGCCGACGAGGTGGTCGCCTTCGCACGCGAGCACGGCCTGCCCGTCGCTATCAAGGCGGCCTTCGGCGGAGGCGGACGCGGCCTCAAGGTCGCGCGCACGCTCGACGAGATCCCCGAGCTGTTCGACTCGGCCACGCGCGAGGCGGTCGCGGCCTTCGGCCGCGGAGAGTGCTTCGTCGAGCGCTTCCTCGACCGTCCCCGCCACGTCGAGACGCAGTGCCTCGCGGATGCGCACGGCAACGTCCGGGTGGTCTCGACGCGCGACTGCTCGCTCCAGCGCCGCCACCAGAAGCTGGTCGAGGAGGCGCCTGCGCCGTTCCTCACCGACGCCCAGAACGCCCGCCTGATCGAGGCATCGGAGGCGATCCTCAAGGAGGCCGGCTACCAGGGCGCGGGCACGTGCGAGTTCCTCGTCGGCGTGGACGGCACCATCAGCTTCCTCGAGGTCAACACGCGCCTCCAGGTCGAGCACCCCGTCACCGAGGAGGTCACCGGCGTCGACCTGGTCCTCGAGCAGTTCCGCATCGCGGCGGGCGGGTCCATCGCGGACCTCGCGCCCGAGACCCGCGGACACTCGATCGAGTTCCGCATCAACGGCGAGGACCCCGCGAACGGCTTCATGCCCGCCCCCGGCCGCCTCACCACCCTGCGCTTCCCTTCCGGCCCCGGCGTCCGCGTGGACGCGGGCGTCGCCGAGGGCGACACCGTGTCGGGCAACTTCGACTCGATGATCGCCAAGGTCATCGTCACGGGCGCGACGCGCGACCAGGCGCTCGCCCGGGCCCGCCGCGCGCTCGCGGAGATGACCGTCGAGGGCATCCCGACCGTGGTGCCGTTCCACCGCGCCGTGCTGGACGCACCGCAGTTCGCGGCCGCCTCGGGCGACTTCGGCGTGTACACGACCTGGATCGAGTCGGAGTTCACCGCCACCCTCGCGACCCTCGCCGCGCCGCCTGCATCGTCCCCCTCGGCCCCCGAGGAGGACGAGGTCGAGGCCACCGAACGCGTGGTGGTCGAGGTCGGCGGCAAGCGGCTCGAGGTGGTGCTGCCAGCGTCGCTCGCGCGTGCAGGTCGCGCCAACGCGCGCGCCGCGGGGCGCCGGCCGATGCGCAGGACGGGCAACGGCGCGGGGCGCTCCGCCACCGGCGCGACGCTCGCATCCCCCATGCAGGGCACCATCGTCAAGGTCGCGGTCGAGGAGGGCGCGACCGTCGCCGAGGGCGACCTCGTGGTGGTCCTCGAGGCCATGAAGATGGAGCAGCCGCTCACCGCCCACCGCGCGGGCGTCGTGCGCTCGCTGTCAGCCTCCGTCGGCGCGGGGGTCTCGGCCGGCACGGCGATCTGCGAGATCGTCGACGCCGAGGCCTGACCTCCCGCCGCCGGCTTTCCGGCACGCTGCGCCACCGTTGCGTGGTGCGCCTACCAGGGGCGACGCCTCGCCGCCGAGGATTTACGCAACGATGACGTTGGCTATATTTGACACTGCCCAGGCGGCGCCCCTACGCTCGCGGGAGCACGGGTAAGGCACGCCTTACCGTCCCCGAACGGAAGGCGCGTCGATGCTCGCCAACTACCTCATCGGCCTGCGCGAGGGCCTCGAGGCCGCGCTCGTCGTGAGCATCCTCGTGGCGTACCTGGTCCGCACCGACCGGCGCCCGTTGCTGCGCCAGGTGTGGTTCGGCGTGGGCATCGCGGCCGGCGTCTCCATCGGGCTCGGCGCGCTGCTCACGCTCGGCCCCCAAGGGCTCTCATTCGAGGCTCAGGAGGCGATCGGAGGCGCGCTCAGCATCGTCGCCGTGGGCCTCATCACCTGGATGATCTTCTGGATGGGCCGCAACGCCCGCCACCTCAAGGGACAGCTCGAGGGTGCGCTCGAGAACGCGATCGCCGTGGGCAAGGGCGCCGTCGTCGCGATGGCGCTGCTCGCGGTGGGGCGCGAGGGCCTCGAGACCGCGCTGTTCCTGTGGGCCGGCATCACCTCGGCCGGGTCGACCTGGGCACCCATCGCGGGCGCGTCGCTCGGCATCGCGACCGCCGTCGGGCTCGGCTTCCTCATGTACCGGGGCGCCGTCCGCGTCAACCTGCGCACGTTCTTCCAGTGGACCGGGGTGTTCCTCGTCCTCGTGGCCGGCGGGGTCCTCGCCTACGGGGTCCACGACCTTCAGGAGGCCGGCATCCTCCCGGGCCTCCACACCCTGGCGTTCGACGTGTCCGATGCGGTGCCCGCCGGCTCCGTCCACGGCACCCTCCTCAAGGGCATCTTCAACCTCTCGCCGCAGACCACGGTGCTCGAGGCCGTCGCGTGGGTCGCGTACGTGGTGCCCGTCATGTGGATCTTCATCGGGATGGCCTTCCGCGGCGGACCGCCGAGGGCCGCACGGACCGCACCCGCCGCATCGTCCCCCGACCTGGCCGCCGCCGGCGCCTGACAGCCGTCCCACCCCACCACCCCGACCCGCCGAAGGATCACCCATGCCCCGCCCCGCCCTCGCACGCCCTCTCGCCGCGACCGGAGCCGCCTTGTCGGCCCTCGCGCTGACCGCGTGCGTGCCCAACGCCTCCGCCGACGACGAGGCGATCGCCGTCGAGTCGACCGCCGACGAGTGCAAGGTCGCGTCGACCGAGGTGCCGTCGGGCACCGTGGTCTTCGACGTCACCAACTCCGGCGACGACGTCACCGAGTTCTACCTGCTCGCCTCCGACGGCCTGCGGATCATCTCCGAGGTCGAGAACGTGGGGCCCGGCATCACGCGTCAGCTCGTGGTGCAGGTGCCGGCAGGCGATTACCTCACGCAGTGCAAGCCCGGCATGACCGGCGACGGCATCCAGGCCGCGTTCACCGTCACCGACTCGGGTGAGGACGTCTTCTCGGGCGACGACGCCGAGCTCCTCGCTGCGGCGGGCGAGCAGTACCTGCTCTACGTCCGCGACCAGATCCAGACCCTCGAGGACAAGACCGACGCCTTCCTCGCGGCCTACACCGCGGGCGACGACGACGAGGCGCGCGCGCTCTACGCCGACGCCCGCGTCCACTGGGAGCGCATCGAGCCCGTCGCCGAGTCCTTCGGCGACCTCGATCCCATGATGGACGCCCGCGAGGCGGACCTCGCCGAGGGCGAGTCGTGGACCGGCTGGCACCGCATCGAGAAGAACCTGTGGCCCCCGGCGGAGGGCTACGACCTCACCTCCGCCGAGCGGGAGGAGCTGGCCGACAAGCTCGCCGCCGACACCGCGGATCTCGCCGCACGCGTGAACGCCGAGGACTTCGCCATCGACGCGTTCCAGGTGGGCAACGGCGCCAAGGAGCTGCTCGACGAGGTCGCCGCCGGCAAGATCACCGGCGAGGAGGAGATCTGGTCGCACACGGACCTGTGGGACTTCCAGGCGAACGTCGACGGGGCGTCCGTCGCGTACGGCGTGCTCCACGACGTGGTCGCCGAGTCCGACCCGGCCCTGGTCGAGGAGCTCGACTCGCGCTTCGCGGAGCTGGAAGGCCTGCTCGCGCAGCACGGCTCGGTCGACGAGGGCTTCGTGCTCTACACCGAGCTCACCGACGATCAGATCGTCGAGCTCGCGCGCGCGGTCGACGCCCTGGGCGAGCCCTTGTCGCGCCTCACCGCCGCGGCCGTCGCCTAAGGTTCGCCGCATGACGCAGGACCGTACGGACGCCCCCGCCCCCGCCCCTGAGGCGGGCGGGGGCACCCCCGCGCCGGCGGACGATGCGCGAGAGGGCTCCGGCCTCTCGCGTCGCACCGCGCTGGGAGCCGCCGGCGCGGTCGCCGGCGCCGCCGCGCTGACGGCCGGCGGCTTCGCCGCGGGCCGGACCGCCGCATCGTCCCCGCAGACGAGCGCCTACGACTTCTTCGGCGCCCACCAGAGCGGCATCGTCACGCCGCAGCAGGACCGCCTGCACTTCGCCGCCTTCGACATCACCACCGACTCGACGGCGCGCGTCGTCTCGCTGCTGCGCCGCTGGACGGAGGCCGCAGCGCGGCTCATGGCCGGCTCGGAGCTCGGGTCGGGCGCGGCGGGAGGCGCGTACGCCGCGCCGCCGGACGACACGGGCGAGGCGCTCGGCCTGCCCGCCTCGGGCCTGACCATCACCGTCGGGTTCGGTCCCGGGCTGTTCGACGAGCGCTTCGGGCTCGCGTCGAGGCGGCCCGACCAGCTCATCGACCTGCCGCAGTTCTCGGGCGACACCCTCGACGAGCGGTTCGTGGGCGGCGACCTGTGCATCCAGGCCTGCGCCGACGACCCGCAGGTCGCGGTCCACGCGATCCGCAACCTCTCGCGGATCGCGTTCGGCGACGCGGCGATCCGTTGGGCGCAGCTCGGCTTCGGCCGCACCTCCTCGACCACGCGCGAGCAGGACACCCCGCGCAACTTCATGGGGTTCAAGGACGGCACGGCCAACCTTCGCGCCGAGGACACTGCGCTGGTGGACCGGTGGGTGTGGGCCGATGCGTCGGACGGCCAGGACTGGATGGCCGGGGGCTCGTACCTGGTGGCACGGCGCATCCGCATCCTCGCCGAGATCTGGGACCGCACGTCGCTCCAGGAGCAGGAGGCGACCGTGGGCCGCACCAAGGGCTCGGGAGCGCCGCTGTCGGGCGGATCCGAGTTCACCGCGCCCGACTTCGCGGCGACGGGCCGCGATGACGCGCCGCTGATCCGCCCCGACTCGCACGTGGCCCTCGCCCACCCGAGCGCTCACGGCGGCGCCATGATGCTGCGCCGCGGCTACAACTTCACCGACGGCGCGGACGAGCTCGGGCGTCTCGACGCGGGGCTGTTCTTCCTCGCGTACGTCCGCGACCCGCGCGAGCAGTTCGTGCCCGTCCAGAACGCGCTGTCGAGCTCGGACGTGATGACCGTCGAGTACCTGCGCACCACCGGCTCGGCGCTTTTCGCGGTGCCGCGCGGCGTCGCGCCCGGCTCGGCGCTGGGCGCCGAGGGCGCCTACGTGGGCCAGGAGCTCTTCGCGTAGCTCGCCGTCATCGTCCTCCCCCTCCACCCCCAGACACCTCTCCACACGTGCGAGGCGCCTCTCCGCACCAGGGGCGCCGATCAGCACGACGATGTCCATGGCGACGTCACCATCCGCGTCGGTGCGTGGAGAGGCGTCGCCGCGAGAGATGCCGACCGTCGGCGCCTGTGGCGGCGTGTCGTCACCTTCCGCGCCTCGACTGACGGCGGGTCGCGCTCGACTCCGTTCGCAGTGCCGGGCGGGATCGGACGTGGGTTCTCCACAGGATGAGCCGGGCCGATTGAGCCCGTCCCGAGCTCCGGGTTAGCGTCGCTGCGACGGACCATCCAAGGGGGATCATGAGGCTCGTACCACGTATTTCGCTCGCCCTCGTGGCAGTGCTCGCGATTGTCGCGGGCAGCGGCGAGGCAACTCCGGCGGCAGCGGCGGGACCTGGCGGTCCGCCGGCGCACGCATCCGACCCGCGGGACCGGTTCGCCGGGATGTCGGGCGAGGAGATTGTCGACAAAGGCCTCGCCGGCGAGGGCTTCGACGCGGAAGCCGTCGAGGTCGGGCTCGACGGGATCGGGATCGTCGCGCGCTCGGCGACCGACAGCGACTTCATGATGCGCCTCGACCTGGCCGCCGGGTCAAGCAACGGGACGATGACAGTCTCCGAGACGGTCGACGGTCTGCACGTGACCGATGTGTACGGCGTCGACATCCGGGAGTCGACGGTCGAGCGCGCCGTGTTCGACCTCACCGATACGACGACCGGCGAGGTGCTCCACTACGACTCCACGGCGGCGAGCCCCTCGATCGCGTTCGTGATCCCGATCGCCTTCGCCGCGATCTCGCTCAGCACGGCGCTGTACTACCTGGCCGTCGGCGCCGCGATCGTGATCTCGGGCGCGCTCGCCCTCGAGACCGCGAAGGCCGTCAGCAAGATCCTCGAGGAGAACGACCGCCGCTCCGCCTCGAAGCGTCGCTACTACTACGCGGCCGTCCGCGAGAACGGGAAGGTGTACATCAGCCCCTCGGGCCTCACCGCCACGCAGGCGCTCGCTCGGGGCCGCAAGGGCTGGGATGTGTGGGCGACGTCGGCCGCATACGCGCGGAGCCTGGCGCGCAAGTTGAATCCGTCGAGGAGCCCTGAGTGGCATCCTGCCCACAAGGATGGGTACCTGCGCCACTACCACCCATACATGCACCGACCGAACATGCACGCTTTCTACGGCTTGCCGTCGTAGCCACCTGCGCGCGACTTCATGAACAAGGAGAGACATGGCAACGAGCGACGTGGGTGCGGCTGCAGCCGAGTACCGGGCGCAGCACCACATCCCCTTCTCACCGACAGTGACCGAGGCTTCGGCGCTTCTCGAGTCCTTGGGCGCGCAACCCTTCGCGTTCGAGCGGCATATCGAGCGGCTTCGCGACGAGTGGGTCGAGCCCGACCTGATCTCGGCGGTCTACTCCTTCGCCGACGTGGACCTGCTTCACTACCGCGCCAGCGACGAAGAGGTCCAGGACAGCATCGAAGCGGCCCAGTTCGCTTACGACCCGCTTGAGTACGGCCCCGACAATGTTGAGGACACGGTGCTCGCGCACGAGCTCGAATGCCTCGAGCGCATCATCGTCGCTCTCGAGCACAAGGCCGATGACGCGGAATTCGTCGGCGGGTTCCGGGTATGGGGCAGCGGCCACTGGCTCCGCGAGCTCGTCTGGGCCGCGACCGCCGTCATCCCACGTGAGCCAGGCTGGCCGAAGCAGTACTCGCCGCTCTTCGCTCGCGCGTTCGAGGAGGTGGGTATGCGCCCCTTCGAAGGCCGCCCCCTCGACTGGCCGTGAGGTCCGCCATGGCCGCGTCGACCCGCCGGGCCATCGCGGTGGCCGCCGCAGCCGCGTGCGCGGCCCCTGTCCTCGCATCGTGCGCCCCGACACCGGCAGGCCCAACAGTCATCGGCCTCGTCGACACCGGGGTGATCGTCGACGCCCCGCAGTTCGAGGCCTACGCGATCGACCAGGAGTCGCCCACCGTGTCGGGCGAGCACGGAACACTCGTGCTCTCCGTGCTCCTCGGCGTCGCGGGAGACGACGACGCGCTGCCACCCAAGGACGTGGACGTCGTGAGTGTCGACGTGGGCGCGGATGCGACCGCGGACGACCTCGCGGCGGGGATCGAGGCCGCTCTCGATGCGGACGTCGATGTGGTCTCCATCAGCATGGGATGCCGACGCGGCAGCCCGGCGCTCGCGGCCGCGGTGGGACGTGCCGAAGTCCTCGGTACGCCCATCGTCGCCGCGGCCGGGAACGTGCGGTTCCTCGCCCCCGACTACCCCGCGCGCTACGCATCGGTCATCGGGGTCGGCGCCGTCGCGGCTGGCAGGCGCCCGTGGAGCGAGTCTGCGTCCGACGGTGTCGAGGTGACGGCGCTCGGCGTCGACGTGCATGCGCTGGACGCGCACGGTGAGCCGCGCACCGTGTCCGGCACCTCGTTCGCCACGGCCCTCGCAACCCACGACCTCGTCCTCGACCTGGGATAAGCGCGCGCCCGGCGAGGCGCTCAGCGCTCAGATCCGTCGTTCTCGAGCACTGCGCACCTCGCCGGGAACATGTCGGGGGCTCCCAGCCGCCCCAAGGGCCACGACGACGCACGCCGTCTTGTCACATCCAGTAGTCGATCTGTTACAGTACTCGATGTGACACAGACAGACGCGTTCGCTGCCGACCTCCTGCGCGGCAACACCGAGACGATCGTGCTCGGCGTGCTCCGCCGCGGCGACAGCTACGGCTTCGAGATCCACAAGGCGATCCGCGACGCCGCGGGCGGCGAGCACGAGATCAAGGAGGCGACGCTCTACGCCGCCTACCGGCGCCTGGAGAAGGAAGGCCTCGTCGAGTCCTACTGGGGCGACGAGTCACAGGGCGGGCGCCGCAAGTACTACCGCATCACCGACGCGGGGCGCGCGGTCTACCGAGGGCGCGTGGACGCCTGGACCGCCACCCGCCGCATCATCGACACCCTCCTCGACGTGAAGGATCTGCCATGAACACCGACATCCACCGTCTGCTCGACGAGGCCTTCGCGGACGTCGAGATGACCTCCGAGGCGCGCGACCTCAAGGAGGAGATCCGCGCCAACCTCATGGCCCGCACCGGGGAGCTCGAGGGAGACGGCCTCTCCCCCGTCGCGGCGGCCCGCCGCGCGATCGAGGAGCTCGGCCCGCTCGATGAGCTTCTCGGCGAGACGGCGCCCTCGAGCGCCGCATCGGGACGGCCCGAGCCCGTCGCCGTGCTTCACGCACGCCACAAGGTGCGCCCGAAGCCGGGGTTCGTGGTCCGCGCGACGCTGCTGCCCGTGGTCGCGGCCGCGGCCGCCACCGTGGCGACGCTGGTCGCGGTCAACGTGATCGACGGCCGCCCGGGAGCGATCCTCGGGCTCGGCCTCCTGGCGGCGGCGGCGCTCGGGTGGGTCACCGCCGACGCGCTCGCGCAGGAGACCACCACCAACCACCCCATGCCCGTCGGGCGCGCCGCGGCGTGGGGCGCCGCCACGTTCGCGGCGCTCGGTGCCGTCGCCGCCGGCGGCACCTTCGCCGCAGACACGGACACGGTCGGCTTCGCGGCCCTCGGCGGCACGCTCGCGCTGGCCGCCACCGGGATGTTCGCCTGGCTCGGCGCGACGCAGACCAACCGCCACAAGGCCTGGGTGCGCGGGCCGGCGACCGATCCGGCGCACCACCTCGACCGCTTCGCGACCGACGAGGCCGCCGCGACGCGGTTCGGCCTCTCCATGGCCGCGCTCTGGGTGGTCGGCCTCGCCCTCGCGGTCGCGCTGGCCGTGGCGGTCGCGTGGTGGTGGGCGCTCATCGTCCTCGCCGCGTGCGTCGCGGCCATGATGCTCATGCTCGCGACGATGCTCGTCGGCTCGCACTCGACGCGCTGACGAGCCGCCCGGCGCTACGCCTCGTCGGTGATGCGATGCAGGCGCCGCGCGGCCTCGGAGATGGTGCCCGACAGCGACGGGTAGACCGTGAACGCGCCCGCGACGTCGTCAACGGTGAGGTGCTGGGCCACCGCGAGCGAGAGCGGGTAGATGTGCTCGCTCGCCCGCGGACCCACCACCACCGCGCCGAAGACCTGACCGGTCACCTTGTGGCCGAAGATCTTGACGAAGCCCTCGTCGATCCCGAGCATCTTCGCGCGCGGGTTGCGCGCGAGGTCGAGCCGGGAGACCTCGTAGAAGAGGCCCCGCTTCTCGAGCTCGGCCTCCGAGGCGCCCACGGCGGCGATCTCCGGCACCGTGAACACGTTCGACGCGACCCTGCGCAGGTCGAGCGGCGTCACCGCGTCGCCGAGCGCGTGCGCCATCGCGATGCGGCCCTGCGTCGCGGCGACGCTCGCGAGCGGCAGCACGCCCGTGCAGTCGCCCGCCGCGTACACGCCGCGCGCCGTCGTGCGCGAGACCCGGTCGACGCGGATGAGCCCGCGCTCGTCGAGCTCGACGCCCGCCTCCTCGAGGCCGAGCCCCTCGGTGTTGGGCACCGAGCCGACCGCCATGAGGACATGGCTGCCCTCGAGCACCGTGCCGTCCTCGAGGGCGACCCGCACCCCGGCATCGTCCCTGGTGACGGACGATGCGCGGCCTCCCACGAGCGTCATGCCCCGCTCTTTGAACACCTCGGTGAGGTGTGCCGAGGCGTCGGGATCCTCGCGCGAGAGCACGCGGTCGCCCGACGCGACGAGCGTGACGCGGCTGCCGAGCAGGTTGTAGGCGCCTGCGAACTCGGCGCCGGTGACGCCGCTGCCGACCACGATGAGGTGCTCGGGCAGCTCCGTGAGGTCGTACAGCTGGGTCCACGTGAGGATCCGCTCGCCGTCCGGCGCGCAGCCGGGGACGATGCGCGGGCGGGCGCCGACCGCGAGGAGCACGGCGTCGGCGTCGAGGGCCGTGCCCCCGACGACGACGCGGTGGGGCGCCGCGAGGCGGGCCTCGCCCTCGATCACCCGGACCCCGTTCGACGCGAGGCGGGACGCGATGTCGGCCGACTGCTTCCGCACCAGGCCCTTGATGCGCGAGTTGACCTGCGCCATGTCGACCGTGAGCGAGGAGGCCAGATCGGCGCCGTCGGGACGCCTGATGCCGAGCTCCGGCGCGCGGTGCGCGATGGTGAGCCACTCCGCGGTGGCGATGACGGTCTTGGAGGGGACGACGTCGGTGAGGACGGCATTGCCGCCGAGGCCCTGACGCTCGACGAGCGTCACATCGGCACCGGCCTTGACGGCCACCAGGGCCGCCTCGTAGCCGCCCGGACCGCCGCCGACGATGACGACGCGAGGGGACATGGCTCCATCTAACCGCACCCCCGGGCACGCCCCCGACCGCGCCCGCCAGGCCGCCCCCGACTAGGCTCGTCGCATGACATCTGCCACCGAGTTCGCCGCGGAGGCCGCGGCCGCCCTCGCCGCCGCCACCGGCGTCGACACCCACGACATCGCCCTCGTGCTGGGCTCCGGATGGGGCGGCGCCGCCGAGCTCATCGGCGAGGAGACGGCGCGCGTCGACGCGAGCGACATCCCCGGCTTCGACGCCCACGTGGTGCCCGGGCATCACCCGGTGTTCCGCTCGCTCGTCGCCCCCAGCGGTCAGCGCGTGCTCGTGCTCGGCGCGCGCCAGCACTACTACCAGGTGCGCGACGCCGGGAAGGTCGCGCACGCGATCCGCATGGCCGCCGCGGCCGGCTGCACCCGCCTGGTGCTCACCAACGGGTGCGGCTCGACGCGCCCCGAGGTCGGGCCCGGGTCGGTGGTGCTGCTCGCCGACCACATCAACCTCACCGGCCAGACCCCGCTCGAGGGAGCGACATTCGTCGACATGAGCCAGGTGTACTCGCCGCGCCTGCGCGAGCTCGCGCGGAGCATCGACCCCGACCTTCCGGACGGCGTCTACGCGCAGTTCACCGGCCCGCAGTACGAGACCCCCGCCGAGGTGCGCATGGCGGCGATCCTCGGCGCGAACCTCGTCGGCATGTCGACGGTGCTCGAGGCCATCGCCGCGCGCGAGGCGGGCCTCGAGGTGCTCGGCCTGTCGCTCGTCACCAATCTGGCGGCGGGCATCGGCGGGGACACGCTCGACCACCAGGAGGTGCTCGACGCCGGCAACGCCGCGGGTCCGCGGATCTCCGCGCTGCTCGCGGCGATCGTCAGGGGGATGTGATGGAGGAGCTGCTGGCCAGGGCAGAGGCCTGGATCGAGGACGACCCGGACGATGCGACGCGCGAGGAGCTCGCCGGCGTCCTCGAGGCGGCGGTCGCCGGCGGCGCCGACGCCCTCGCCGATCTCGAGGACCGGTTCCGGGGCTTCCTCGAGTTCGGCACCGCGGGCCTGCGCGGCCGCATCGGCGCGGGCCCGAACCGCATGAACCGCGCCGTGGTGATCCGCGCCGCCGCGGGGCTCGCGCGCTACATGACCGATGCGCTCGGCGAGCTCGGGGTCGAGGGGCCCGGCCGCATCGTCATCGGCTACGACGCACGCCACGGCTCGTCGGCCTTCGCGCTCGACACCGCCGCCGTGATGACCGCCGCCGGGCACGAGGCGCTGCTCCTCCCCCGGACGCTCCCCACCCCGGTGCTCGCCTTCGCGACGCGCCTGCTGGACGCGGACGCCGGGGTCATGGTGACCGCGTCGCACAACCCGCCGCAGGACAACGGTTACAAGGTCTACCTGGGTGGACGCATCGTCACCGACGAGGGCCAGGGCGCGCAGATCGTGCCGCCGTACGATGCGGCGATCGCGTCGCGCATCGCGGCGGTCCCGTCGGTCGAGTCCGTGCCCCGCGCCGACGAGGGCTGGCGCGAGCTCGGCGAGGGCGTGGTCGACGACTACGTCGCGCAGGTCGCCGCGCTGGGCGGCGACGTCGCACCTGTCGCCTCGCGCCGGGCCGCCACGCGCATCGTCCTCACGCCTCTCCACGGCGTGGGCGGCGAGACCGTCGAGCGCGTGCTCGCGGCCGCCGGCTTCACGGACGTGCACACGGTCGCGGAGCAGGCCGAGCCGGACCCCGACTTCCCCACCGTCGACTTCCCCAACCCGGAGGAGAAGGGCGCGATCGACCTGGCGCTCGCCCTCGCGGAGCGCGTGGAGGCCGACGTGGTGATCGCGAACGACCCCGACGCGGACCGCTGCGCGGTCGCCACCCTGGTCGACGGGCGGTGGACCATGCTGCACGGCGACGTGGTGGGCTCGCTGCTCGGCGAGCGCGTGGCGTCGCGCACGCCCGCGGGCTCGCACGTGCTCGCGAACTCGATCGTGTCCTCGCAGCAGCTCGACGCCATCGCCGAGGCCCACGGGCTCGGGCACGCGAACACGCTCACGGGGTTCAAGTGGATCGGCCGGACGCCGCGCATGGCCTTCGGCTACGAGGAGGCCCTGGGCTACTGCGTCGCGCCCGACCTGGTCCGCGACAAGGACGGCGTCTCCGCGGCGCTCCTCATGGCGGACTTCGTCTCCGAGCTCAAGGCCGCGGGCCGCACGCTCGCCGATGCGATCGACGACCTCGCCCGCGCGTACGGCGTGTACCTGACGTCCCAGGTCTCGGCTCGCTACGCCGACCTCGCGGAGATCCCGGCCACCATGGCGAGGCTCATGGCGTCGCCCCCGGCGACGCTCGCGGGCTCGCCTGTGGTCGCGACCGACGACATGTCGCAGGGCTTCCGCGGGCTTCCCGGCACCACCGGGCTGCACCTCGCGGCCGCCTCGGGGGCACGCGTCATCATCCGCCCGTCGGGCACCGAGCCGAAGGTCAAGGCATACCTCGAGGTCGTGGTCCCGGTCGAGGAGGACGACGTGACCGGAGCGAAGGCGGCGGCGGCGGACACCATGGAGGCGCTGCGCGCCGACGTGGCCGCCGCGCTCGGGATCTGATCGGCGCGAAGGCACACCTCTCGCCCGACTTGCTTGCCATGACAATCCTCAGGATTGCCATGGCAGGCAATCTCGACGCGACTCACGCCACCCCGCGCCTCGGCGCGGCGGATCGCGGGGTGGGCCGTCGACGTGCGCGCCCCGGCGGGCGGGCTCAGTACGAGCCCGTGGCCTCGCCCCCGTCGAGCACCGCGGCGGTGCCGGACAGCCCCAGCCGGGTCGCGCCCGCCTCGATCATCGCCACCGCATCGTCCCAGGTACGGATGCCGCCCGAGGCCTTGACGCCCAGTCGCCCCCCGACCGTGTCCGCCATGAGCTTCACGGCGTGCACCGTCGCGCCGCCCGTCGCGTGGAAGCCCGTCGACGTCTTCACGAAGTCGGCACCCGCGGCCTCGGAGGCCAGGCACGCCCCGACGATCGCCTCGTCGGTCAGCGCGGCGGACTCGATGATCACCTTGAGGATCTTCGGTGCGGGAACCGCGGCGCGCACCGCGGCGATGTCCGCCTCGACCGCCGCGAAGTCCCCCGCGAGGGCGGCCGCGACGTCGATCACCATGTCGACCTCGTCCGCGCCCTGCTCGATGCTCAGCGCCGCCTCGGCGGCCTTGACCGATGAGTGGTGCTTGCCCGACGGGAAGCCGCACACCGTCGCGACGGCGAGACCATCCGGCGTCGCGACCGGCAGCATCGACGGCGACACGCACACGGAGAAGACCCCGAGCGAGGCCCCCTCCGCGATGAGCGCCTCGACGTCCGCCGGGGAGGACTCGGGCTTGAGAAGGGTGTGGTCGACGTAGCGGGCCAGCTCGGCGCGGGTGAGAGTCATGGCTCCAGCCTAGGGCGCGCGCGGGCTTGCCACCCGCGCACGGGTGTGCGACCCTCGAGACCAGCGGCCCGCGATGGGCCTCCCGGACGAGCAGCGACGTACCCGGAACGCGACAAGACGACGCCCCAGGAGCACGTCATGCCGTGGATCGTCCTCATCCTGTCCGGGATCCTCGAGGCCGTGTGGGCCACCGCCCTCGGCCGCTCGGGGGGCCTCTCCAGACCCGTCCCCAGCCTCGTCTTCGCGCTCGCGCTCGTCGCGAGCATGGGAGGCCTCGCGTACGCGATGCGCACCCTCCCCACCGGGACCGCCTACGCCGTCTGGGTGGGCATCGGCGCCTCCCTCACGGTCGGCTACGCCATGGTGACGGGAGCCGAGGCCGCGAGCGTCCTCCGCATCGCGCTCATCCTCGGCATCGTCGGGTGCGTCGTGGGCCTCAAGCTCGCCCGCTGACGCGTGCCCGGAGGTGCTGGGCGCCCATCGCTGTCGCGTTCGGGCGCTCAGCACCTCCCCCGGCTCCGCGGCCGGCGGCGCGCTACAGCTCGAGGCCGTAGCCCTCGATGACCAGCTCGGCGAGGTCCGCCTTCTCGTCGTACGGCAGGAACGCGCCCCACGCGGCCGCCAGCGTCGCCTCGAAGAGGTCCTCCTTGTCCCACCCGACCGCGGCCAGCGCGGCGAACTCGGAGGACATCGACACGCCCGAGACCAGGCGGTTGTCGGTGTTGACCGTGACCGCGAAGCCGAGGTTGCGCAGCTCGTGCATCGGATGGTCCGCGATGGACGATGCGGCGGCCGTCTGGACGTTCGAGGTCGGGCAGCACTCGAGCGGGATCTGCAGGTCGAGCGCGTGCTGCGCGATCACGCCGAGCACCAGCTCCTCGCCGCCGAAGCCCTCGATGTCCTCGTGGATGCGGACGCCGTGGCCGATGCGGCGCGCCGAGCCCAGGCCGAGCGCCTCGCCCACGGAGGCGGCGCCGTCGGCCTCGCCCGCGTGGATGGTGACGGGCATGTGGTGCTCGCGCAGCAGCTGGAACGCCTCGCGGTGGTTCGACGCGGGGAAGCCCGCCTCCGGGCCGGCGATGTCGAAGCCGACGCAGCACCGGCCGCGGTTCGCGAGCGCGAGCTCCGCGATCTCGACCGAGCGGTCGAGGTGGCGCATCGCGTCGAGGATGGCGGCGGCGCGGATCGCGTAGCCGGCCTCGAGCGCCTCGGAGACGCCCTCCTCGATGCCCGCCTGCACCGCCTCGACGACCTCCTGGAGGGAGAGCCCTCCGGAGACGTGCTGCTCGGGCGCGTAGCGGAGCTCGGCGTAGATGACGCCGTCGGCGGCGAGGTCGAGCACGGCCTCGCGTGCGACGCGCGTGAGGTTTGCGGCGGTCTGCATCACCACGGTGGTGTGCGCGAACGCCTCGAGGTAGCGCACCAGGTCGCCCGAGTCTGCGTTCTCCGCGAAGATGCGCGCGAGCGCGTCGGGGTCGGTCGAGGGAAGCTCGTGGCCGATCCCCGCGGCGAGCTCGATGAGCGTCGCGGGGCGCAGGCCGCCGTCGAGGTGATCGTGCAGCACGACCTTGGGCAGGGCGAGGATCTCGTCAGAGGTGAGGGTCATGAGGCCAGGCTAGTCGCGGCGCGCGGCCGCCGCGCCATCGAGGAGCGCGGGGGCGCTACCCGCGCCTCGGGACGGGCAGGACCACCCACGAGGCGCGCGACCAGTTCCCGAGCGCGGGCTGCCGCCCCGCGCCCGGCCGCAGCTCCGCGTCCGCGATCGGCAGGATCCGCGCGGTGCCGGGCTCGTAGACCAGGAAGCCCTCGCCCGTGTCGCCGACGATGAGCACCACGTGGCGAGGGATCACCGAGTCGAGCCCGAGGCTCGAGTCTCCGGACGCGTACAAGGGCACCGGGATGCCGTCATGCACCGCGCGACGCACGTGGGCGAGCAACGGGGCGAGCGCCTCCGGCGTCGAGTCGTCTACGAGCGCGCCGCGGAACCGCAGCCCGGCGAAGCGCGTGTGCTCGTCGACCTTCCACGGCGGAGTCCCGAGCGATCGCGGCCACGCGACCGGGCCCAGCGCCGACGTGGTGGTGTGGAGGTGCAGCACGCGCTGGAGCGCATGCCAGCGCTCGTCGAGGCCGCGCGTGGGGAGATCCTCCGCCATCACCGCGAGCACCTCCGCGGGGATGTAGTCGGCGAGGGTGCGGCCGGTGACCACCCACAGCGCGACCAGGGGATCACCCTGCATGAGCATCGCCGACATGACGGCGGCGCCGCACGTGGTCTGATCGACCTGCCGCGCCTCGACATGCACCCACCGCACGTGGCTCTGCGGGCGCATCACCGGGTCGGCGATCGCCTCGCGCGCCTCCGCGTCGAGGCCGTCCCACGCGGCCGCGAACGCCGCGACGGCGGACAGCGGCGCACCCGAGGCCACGGCGCGGAACAGGACGGGAGCATCGTCCCCCATCTGGTCGCGCGCCACCGCGAGCGCCTTGGCGTCCGCCGCGGACGCCACCGCCACCGCGCGCTGGAAGGCGCGTGTGAACAGCCTCTCGGTCGCGGCCGGCTCCTCCGCGGGACGGCGCTCCGACACCCCCACGAGGCCCGCGACGCGGGCGACGGCGGAGGTGAGCGTCCAGGACATCTAGACCGTCCGCGCACCCACGGAGTCGAGGAGGATCTCGCGCGTCACGGAGCCGCCCGGCGTGATGTCGAGCGTGCCGGCGCCTTCGCATGCCTCGGTCAGGGCGGCGAGCCCGCGCGGCATGCGGTCCTCGGTCTCGGTGTGGAGGGTCATGATCACGTCGCCCGCCCTGACCTCGTCCCCGACCACCTTGTGCAGGAAGACGCCGGAGGAGACCTCGACCTTGTCCCCGAGCCGCGCGCGTCCGGCGCCCAGGCGCCATGCCGCGACGCCCACGCCCATCGCATCCATCCGGGTGATGACACCGTCGCGGTCCGCCCGGACCTCCTCGACATGCGGCGCCGCGGGCATCGACGCGTCGACGTCCCCGCCCTGCGCGGCGATCATGCGCCGCCAGGCGTCCATCGCGCGGCCGTCCCTGAGCGCCTCGGCGGGGTCGACGTCGGTGACCCCGGCGCCCGCGAGCATCTCCCGCGCGAGCGCGAGCGTGAGCTCGACCACGTCGGCCGGCCCGCCCCCCGCGAGCACCTCGAGCGACTCCGTCACCTCGAGGCCGTTGCCGATGCCGCGGCCCAGTGGCGTCGACATGTCGGTGAGGAGCGCGGACGTCACCACGCCCGCGTCGGTGCCCAGGTCCACCATGGTCCGCGCGAGCTCGCGCGCCTGGTCGATGTCCTTCATGAACGCGCCCGTGCCGACCTTGACGTCGAGCACCAGCACGCCGGTGCCCTCGGCGATCTTCTTGGACATGATGGACGATGCGATGAGCGGGATCGCCTCCACCGTCCCCGTCACGTCGCGCAGCGCGTAGAGCTTCTTGTCGGCCGGCGCGAGGCCCGTTCCGGCCGCGCAGATCACGGCGCCCACGTCCTCGAGCTGGCGCAGCATCTCCGCGTTGGAGACGTCCGCGCGCCAGCCGGGGATCGACTCGAGCTTGTCGAGCGTGCCGCCCGTGTGGCCCAGGCCGCGTCCCGACAGCTGCGGTACCGCGACGCCGCAGGCCGCGACCAGCGGCGCGAGCGGCAGCGTGATCTTGTCCCCCACGCCGCCGGTCGAGTGCTTGTCGGCTGTGGGGCGCGACAGGCTCGAGAAGTCGAGGCGCTCGCCGGTCGCGATCATCGCGGCCGTCCAGCGGGCGATCTCCGCGCGCGACATGCCGCGCTGGAGGATCGCCATCGCGAGCGAGCTCATCTGCTCGTCGGCGACGACGCCGCGCGTGTACGCGTCGACCACCCAGTCGATCTGGTCATCGGTCAGGGTGCCGCCGTCGCGCTTGGTGCGGATGACGTCGACGGCGTCGTGGCGCTCGGCCATCAGCCCTCCTCGAGGTGCTGGGGCCCGAAGGCCCACGGGAGTAGATCGTCCAGGGTGAGGGTGCTGTCGGGTCCGTCGATGAGAAGGCCCGGTCCCCCGAACTCGTACAGGAGCTGGCGGCAGCGGCCGCATGGCTGCAGCGGCGCACCCGCCGCGTCGACGCACGCGAAGGCCACGAGGCGCGACCCGAGCGCGTCGGTATGGAGCTTGGATACGAGCGCGCACTCGGCGCACAGCGTCAGCCCGTAGCTCGCGTTCTCGACGTTCGCGCCGGTCACCACCTCGCCGGTGTCGGTCAGCGCGGCGGCGCCCACCCTGTACTTCGAGTACGGCACGTACGCGCGCTCGCTCGCCTGCCGCGCGCGAGCGCGGAGCATGTCCCAGTCGACGTCCATGGTCCTACTTCTTGTACGGGATGCCCTCGGAGGCCGGCGGGCGGGCGTGCCCGACGAGGCCGGCGACGGCGAAGATGGTCGCGATGTACGGGAACATCGCCAGGAACTGCGACGGGATGGGCGAGCCGATGGTGCCCAGCTGGGCGCGCAGCGCGTCGGCGAAGCCGAAGAGCAGGGCCGCGGCCAGCGCACCGCGGGGGCTCCACCGGCCGAGGATCATCGCGGCGAGCGCGATGTAGCCCTTGCCCGACGTCATCTCCTTGCCGAAGGCGAGCCCCGACGCGACGGTGAAGAAGGCGCCGCCGAGCCCGGCGATCGCGCCGCCCAGCACGGTGTTGCGCACGCGCGTGCGGTTGACCTTGATGCCCACGGTGTCGGCCGCCTTCGGGTGCTCGCCCACGGCGCGCACGCGCAGGCCCCAGCGCGACTTGAACAGCATGATCTGCATCGCGGCGACCACGACGTAGAGGATGTAGACCAGGAGGTTCTGGTTGAACAGCACGGGTCCGATGATCGGGATCGAGGACAGCAGCGGGATCGGCAGCCGCGCCATGCCGAGCGCCTGGTTGAGGTCCCCGTTCTCGGTCATGACCGTCGAGAAGAAGAAGCTGGTGAGGCCGACCACCAGCATGTTGAGGACCACGCCCACGACGATCTGGTTGACCCAGTACTTGGTCGCGAAGATCGCGAGGAGCAGTCCGACGAGCGCGCCCGCGACGGGCGCCGCGATGAGGCCCACGTAGGCGTTGCCCGCCATCGACCCCACGAGCGCCGCGAGGAACGCGCCCGCCAGCAGCTGGCCCTCGATCGCGATGTTGATGATTCCCGAGCGCTCGCACAGCGTGCCGGCCAGCGCGCCGAACACGAGCGGCACCGCGAGGAACAGCGAGCTCGTGAGCAGGCCCGTGAGCTGGATGCTGGTCGCGTCGCGGCCGGCGCCCGCCCACGTGAGCAGCGCGCCCATGATCGCCATGCCGTAGACCACGGGCAGCCACACGCCGACCTTGCGGTGCTGGTTGGCGCGGTACGCGGCCCAGCCCGCGAGGGCGAGCGCGAGGACCGAGAGCACGATCGCGGCGAGGCGCGACGGCGCCGTGTAGGTGGGCAGGTGGACGAAGTCGGTATTGCGCGCGACCACGAAGGTGGTCGACGAGCCGGTCGGCGTGCCGAGGCCGAAGATGACGAGCGAGATCAGCGCGATGACGCCGAGCGCGATCGAGGCTCCCCACCGCTTCGCGGGGATGGGCGCGCTCGGGGCCGGGGCCGCGGGCGCATCGGCGACGGTCGCGGTCATGCCGCCACCTCCTTCTCGTGGGCGGGGCTGGGCAGCCGGAAGATGGCGCGCACCAGGGGCGGAGCGGCGATGAACAGCACGATGAGCGCCTGGATCACCACCACGATGTCGACCGGGAGACCCGCGTTGACCTGCAGCGACGGCCCGGAGGCCTGGAGGCCGCCGAACAGGATCGCGGCGAGGACGATGCCGAGCGGCCGCGACCGGCCGAGCAGCGCCACCGTGATCGCGTCGAAGCCGAGCGAGCCGGCGACCGCGTCCGTGAGGAACTTCTGCGTACCGAGCACGGGCGCCGAGCCCGCGAGCCCCGCGAGGGCGCCCGCGATCACCATGGTGAGGATGGTCGCGGCGCCGATGCTCATGCCGGCGGTGCGCGCGGCGCTCGGGTTGGCGCCCACGGCCCGCAGGCGGAAGCCGAGCGTCGACCTCTCCATGAGCCACCAGACGCCCCACGCGCACGCGAGCGCGAGCACGAAGCCGAGGTGGAGGTTGAACTGCACGCCGAGGATCTTCGGGTACTGCGCGGTCTCGGCGACGATGGGCGAGATCGGGTTGTCGCTGCCCTCGCGCTGGAACGCCTCGAGCGACAGGAGCCAGGCCACCAGGTAGAGCGCGATGTAGTTGAGCATGATCGTGACGATCACCTCGTGCGCGCCGCGCTTGGCCTTGAGCACGCCGGGGATGAAGCCCCACAGCGCGCCGCCGAGCGCGCAGCCGAGGACCGCGAGCAGCAGGTGCAGGCCCCACGGGAGGTCCCACGCGAACCCGATGTACCCGCCGACCGTCGCGCCGATGAGGATCTGGCCCTGGGCGCCGATGTTGAAGAGGCCGGCGCGGAAGCCCAGGCCCAGGCCGAGCCCCGCGAAGATCAGCGGGGTCGCCATCGTGAGCGTCTGCGTGAACGGCTTGATCATGCCGGCGAACGACTCGGCCTGGAGGTTGAGCACGGCGCCGTTGAACATCGCGGAGTAGGCGGAGCCGAGCGCGTCGCCGATCGCGGAGAACGTGTCGCCCGGGCGCGAGAAGAAGTAGCCCGCGGACTCGCGGACCGCCTCGTCCGCGAAGATGATGAGCAGCCCGCCGATGATCATCGACGCGACGATCGCCATGAAGACGACCATGCTCGAGCTCTCGGCGATCTCCCTCAGGACCTGCCGCGAGCGGCTCTCCTGGGGCGCCGCCACCTCGGCGTCGGGCTCCGTGGTGCTCTGGCCCTGCTCGCTCACGCGACCTCCTCCTGGTGCGCGCCGGCCATCATGAGGCCCAGCGTGTCGCGGTCGGTGTCCGGCGGCACGATGCCGACGATCCTCCCGTGGTACATGACGGCGATCCTGTCGGCGAGCGCGACCACCTCGTCGAGCTCGGCGCTCACGATGATGACGGCCGCGCCGGCGTCGCGCTCGGCGACGATGCGCTTGTGGACGAACTCGATCGACCCCACGTCGAGGCCGCGGGTCGGGTTCGAGGCGATGAGCAGCTTGAGCGGACGCGACAGCTCGCGCGCGAGCACCACCTTCTGCTGGTTTCCGCCGGACAGCGATCCTGCCGTCTGCTCGATCGAGGTCGCGCGCACGTCGAACTGCTCGACGTGCTTGCGCGCCTCGTCCGCGATGGCCTTCGGCTGCAGCGCGAAGCCCTTGGCGTACGGCGCCTGATCGTGGACGTCGAGGATGAGGTTGTTGGCGATGGTCATGGACGCGACGATGCCGTCCTCGGTGCGGTCCTCGGGCACGAACCCGATGCCGCTGAAGAGGACGTCCTTGATCGACTTGCCCGTGATGACGTCGCCGTCGAGGATCGCGGAGCCGGCGTCCGCGGCCACCACGCCGATGAGCGCCTCGGTGAGCTCGGTCTGGCCGTTGCCCTGCACGCCCGCGATCGCGAGGATCTCGCCGGCCTTCACCTCGAAGGAGACGCCGTCGAGCTGCACGATCTCCGCGTCGTCGACCACCGTGAGCCCCTCGACCGTGAGCATCGTCTCCCCGGGCTGCGCCGCGGTCTTGTCGACGCGCATCGACACCGCGCGCCCGACCATGAGCGAGGCGAGCTCCTCCTGCGAGGCCGTCGGCTCGGCGGTGCCGACCACCTTGCCGCGACGGATCACGGTGATGGTGTCCGCGACGGCCTGGACCTCGCGCAGCTTGTGGGTGATGAGCACCACGGAGGTGCCCGCGTCGCGGAGGTCCTTGACGATGCCGAGCAGCTCGTCGGTCTCCTGGGGCGTGAGCACGGCGGTGGGCTCGTCCAGGATGAGGATGGAGGCGTCGCGGGAGAGGGCCTTGATGATCTCGACGCGTTGCTGCGCGCCCACCGGCAGGTCCTCGATCACCGCGTCGGGGTCGACGTTGAAGTTGAAGCGGTCGGAGATCTCGCGGACCTTGGTCCGGGCCGCGTCGAGGTCGAGCAGCTTCGCGGGGCCGCGCACGTCCTCGTGGCCCAGCATGACGTTCTCGGCGACCGTGAAGGGGTGCACCAGCATGAAGTGCTGGTGCACCATGCCGATGCCGGCGGCCATCGCGTCGCCCGGTCCGTCGAAGACCACCGGGGAGTCGTCGAGCAGCACCTCGCCCTCGTCGGCGTCGTACAGCCCGAACAGCACGTTCATCAGGGTCGACTTGCCGGCGCCGTTCTCGCCCAGCAGGGCGTGCACCGTGCCCGGCTCGACCAGCAGGTCGATACGGTCGTTCGCGGTGAAGTCTCCGAAGCGCTTGGTGATGCCGCGAAGCTCGAGTTTCACTGGGGGTCCTCCCACGTCTTTGCTCGGACTTCACCGAGCCTACTAGCGGAGACAGCGAGGGGCGCGCCGCAGGCCAGGCCCGCGACGCGCCCCCGATGAGGTGTGTCTTAGGAGACGTCGACCGAGATCGAGCCGTCGATGATGCCGGCCTTGATCGTGTCGAGCTCCGCGAGGACGTCCTCGGGCACGACGCCCTCGGCGAAGTCCGCCACGCCGACGCCCTCGTTCTCGAGCGTGCCCAGGTAGGGCTCGGCCGAGAAGCCGGACTCGACGGTGGCCGCGATGGTGTCGAACACCGAGTTGCCGATGTTCTTCAGCACCGAGGTGAGGACGATGTCCGCGTAGTCGGTGGTGACGGTCCAGTCGGAGTCCACGCCGATCAGCCAGGCGTTGCCGGCCGACTGCACGGCCGCGGCGGCGCCGAGGCCCACGGGGCCGGCGACGGGCATGACCACGTCGGCGCCCTGGCTCAGGAACTCGTCGGTGACGTTCTGACCCTTGGACTGGTCGGAGAAGTCGCCGGTGAACTGGCCGTCGGTGCCGTCCCACCCGAGGACCTTGACGTCGCCGCCCATGGTCTCGTTGTAGTAGTTCGCGCCGGCGAGGAAGCCGTCCATGAAGATGGTGACGGACGGGATGTTCATGCCGCCGAAGGTCGACAGCGTGCCCGACGCCGAGGCGCCCGCGGCCGCGTAGCCCGCGAGGAACGAGGCCTCGTCGGTGTCGAACGTGATGGGCTTGATGTTCTCGGCATCGGTGGTGCCGTCGTAGTCGTTGTCCGCGAGGTCGTCGATGATCGCGAAGCTGACGTCCGGGTTGGCGAGCGCCGCGTCGACGGTGGCCTGCGAGAGCAGGAAGCCGACCGTGATGATGAGGTCGCAACCGGCGGCGACCTGGGCCTCGATGTTCGGCGCGAAGTCCGCGTCGGTCGTCGACTCAGCCGAAGCGATCTCGATGCCGAGCTCCGACTCCGCGCGGGTCAGACCCTCGTAGCCGGACTGGTTGAACGACTTGTCGTCGAAGCCGCCCGAGTCCGAGACCATGCAGGCCTTGAAGTCGACGGTCTCGGCGGGGGCGGCGCCGGTGGTGGCGTCGGCCGACGAGGTGCCCTCGTCCTCAGGGGCCGAGGCGCACGCGGCAAGGGCGAGCGCCGACACAGCGGCGACGGCGCCCACACGGATGATGTTCTTCATCAGGTGATTCCCTCTTCTGGTGATCCGCCCGGCTGCCACCGGGCGGGGGTCGTACGGGTCATCGTACGGACGCCATGTTACGAAAGATGCACAACTGATGACGCCGCCGCAACGATTCTGCAACGTTCATGCATCCGCGAGGGCCGACGCCGCATCCTTC
Source organism: Demequina iriomotensis (assembly GCF_000971395.1). GTDB lineage: Bacteria > Actinomycetota > Actinomycetes > Actinomycetales > Demequinaceae > Demequina > Demequina iriomotensis. Next base: position 143,510 of record NZ_BBME01000014.1, read on the forward strand.
ACGCGCTGGGCTGCGGAACGCACCGTCACCAGGATCGCCTCCTCGGACTCGACCACCACCGCATCGTCCACCCCCACCACGACCACGGGCTTGGTGCCGCCGACCACGAGCGGTGCGCGTGCGCCGACGACGCCGACGGGCGCCTCGCGGCCGATGGCCACGGCCTCGGACGCCGCGCCCGAGAGCTCGGCCAGCGAGTCGAAGTCGCCCACGTCGTGCCACTCGAAGCTCGCGGGCACCACGGCGACGCCGCCCTGCGCGGCCACGGGCTCCGCGATCGCGTGGTCGATGGCGATCTTGGTGAGCGTCGGCCACACGCGACCGAGCACCTGCGCCCGCTCGGGGCCGTCCCACGCCGCGGCGATCTCGCGCACGCCGCTCGCGAGCGTCGGCTGGAGACGGTCGAGGTGACCCAGCAGCACATCCGTGCGCACCACGAACATGCCCGCGTTCCACGCGTAGCCGCCGCGCGCGAGCATCCCCGTCGCGGTCTCCGCGTCGGGCTTCTCCGTGAACGCGATCACGTCGCGCGCCTCGCCCTCCAGGGCTCCGCCCATCTCGATGTACCCGAAGGCCGTCGACGGCTCGGTCGGCTCGATGCCGATCACGACCACCTTGCCCGTGCGGGCGACTCGCGCCGCCTCGGCGACGGTAGCGCGGAACGATGCGGCGTCCGGGATGAGGTGATCCGCGGCGAACGATCCCATCACACAGGCGCCCCACCGCTGCTCGATGAGCGCCGCCGCCAGGGCGATGGCCGCCATCGAGTCCCGTGGGCTCGGCTCCGTGACCAGGTTGGCGCCCGGCACGTCCGGCACCTGGTCCGCCACCGCCGGGGCGTGCCGCTCGCCCGTGACGATGAGGACGCGCTCGGACAGCGGCGTCACGCGCGCGACGGTGTCCTGGAGCAGCGTCGAGCCGCTGCCGAGCAGGTCGAGCAGGAACTTGGGCCGGTGGGGCTGAGACAGCGGCCACAACCGCGATCCGACGCCGCCCGCCGGGATGACGGTGATGAAATCATGCACGATATCCGACACGATCGGCTCCCCCATGGTCGATTCAGTCATGGCGACCACACTAGGATGCGTGGCAAGCCCGGAGAAGTGCTGTGAGGAGTCCTGTGTCACCGACGACGTTGTACCGAGGCCATGAAGGCATGTGGATGTGGGTGGTCCACCGTGTCACCGGCGTGGCCATCTTCTTCTTCCTGCTCATCCACGTCCTGGACACCGCTCTCGTGCGCGTGTCCCCCGAGGCGTACAACGAGGTGATCGGGTCGTACAAGACGCCGCTCTACGGCCTGGTCGAGGCCGGGCTGGTCGCGGCGATCCTGCTGCACGCGTTCAACGGCCTGCGCATCATCGCCGTGGACCACTCCACGTGGGCGCTGCGCCACCAGAAGCAGCTGGTGTGGGCCGTCTGGATCCTCTTCGCGATCCTCATGGTCGGCTTCCTGCCCCGCCACCTCATGCACGTGTTCGGAGGTGCCTGATGACCGCATCGTCCCCCGAGTTCGTGCCCGGGCCCAAGATCAAGGAGCCGCGCATCGTGTCCGGGCGAGTGCGCCCGGGCGCCGAGCAGTGGTCGTGGCGCTTCATGCGCCTCTCGGGCCCGGTCCTCGTGGTGCTGATCCTCACGCACCTGTTCGTCAACCTCATGACGGGCGACGGCATCAGCCAGATCGACTTCGCGTTCGTCGCCGGCAAGTGGGCGGCCCCGCTGTGGCAGTGGTGGGACTTCCTCATGCTCGCGCTCGCGATGCTCCACGGCGGCAACGGCATGCGCCTGCTCATCAACGACTACGCGCACCGCGCGTGGCTCAACAAGACCCTGCACGGCGCGCTCGGCGTCGCGGTGCTCGGCATCATCGTGCTGGGCTCGCTGGTGATCTGGACGTTCGACCCCTGCCCGATCGACGCCGACCCGTCCCTGCTCCCCAGCTTCTGTGAGGATGTCCGATGACCCACCACGAGTACGACGTCGTCATCGTCGGCGCCGGTGGCGCCGGCATGCGCGCGGCCCTCGAGAGCTCGCAGCGGGCGCGCACCGCGGTGCTCACCAAGCTCTACCCCACCCGCTCGCACACGGGCGCCGCGCAGGGCGGCATGGCCGCGGCGCTCGCAAACGTCGAGGACGACAACGCCGAGTGGCACGTCTTCGACACGGTCAAGGGCGGCGACTACCTGGTCGACCAGGACGCGGCGGAGATCCTCTGCAACGAGGCCATCGACGCGGTGCTCGACCTCGAGAAGATGGGCCTGCCGTTCAACCGCACGCCCGAGGGCAAGGTGGACCAGCGCCGCTTCGGCGGGCACACCCGCGACCACGGCCAGGCTCCGGTGCGTCGCTCCTGCTACTCGGCCGACCGCACCGGCCACATGATCCTCCAGACGCTGTACCAGCAGTGCATCAAGCAGGAGGTCGAGTTCTTCAACGAGTACTACGTGCTCGACCTCATCCTCGACAAGGACCCGCAGGCCGCGGCGCCCGGCGAGGACGTCTCCGTGGCCGGCGTGGTCGCGCTCGAGCTGTCGACCGGCGAGATCCACACGTTCCGCGCCAAGTCGGTGATCTTCGCGACCGGCGGCGCCGGCAAGGTCTTCAAGACCACGTCGAACGCGCACACGCTCACGGGCGACGGCATGGGGATCGCGCTGGGCGCGGGCCTGCCGCTCGAGGACATGGAGTTCTTCCAGTTCCACCCGACGGGCCTCGCGGGGCTCGGGATCCTGCTGTCCGAGGCCGCGCGCGGCGAGGGCGGCATCCTGCGCAACTCCGAGGGCGAGCGGTTCATGGAGCGCTACGCCCCCACCATCAAGGACCTCGCGCCGCGCGACATGGTCGCCCGTGCGATGGCCAACGAGGTGCGCGAGGGCCGCGGTGCGGGCCCGCACAAGGACTACGTGCTCCTGGACCTCACGCACCTCGAGCCGGCGCACATCGACGAGAAGCTGCCGGACATCACGGAGTTCGCGCGCACCTACCTGGGCGTCGAGCCCTACACCGAGCCCGTGCCCGTGTATCCGACCGCGCACTACGCGATGGGTGGCATCCCCACCACGGTCCAGGGCGAGGTGCTGCGCAACAACACCGACACCGTCAAGGGCCTCTACGCCGCCGGCGAGGTCGCGTGCGTGTCCGTGCACGGCGCCAACCGCCTGGGCACCAACTCGCTGCTCGACATCAACGTGTTCGGGCGCCGTGCGGGCATCGCCGCCGCCGAGCACGCCGTCGCGACCGCGGAGGCCGCGGCCTTCCCGGACGATGCGGCGGCCCGGGTCGAGGGCATCGTCACCCGCCTGCTGGCGACGGTGGGCGGCTCCGGCACGGAGCGCGTCGCGGACGTCCGCAAGGCGCTCCAGGAGACCATGGACCGCAACGTCCAGGTGTTCCGCGACGCCGACTCCCTCGAAGAGGCGACGCGCGTCGTCGCGGAGCTCAAGGAGCGCTACAAGGACGTCGCGATCCACGATCGCGGCCAGCGCTTCAACACGGACCTCCTCGAGGCGATCGAGCTGGGCTTCCTGCTCGAGATCGCCGAGGTGGTCGTGGCCGGCGCGCTCGCGCGTCAGGAGTCCCGCGGCGGGCACTACCGCGAGGACTTCCCCACCCGCGATGATGAGAAGTTCATGCACCACACCATGGCCTACGCGACCGGGGAGGGCGTCCGCCTGGACACCAAGCCGGTCGTCGTGACGAAGTACCAGCCGATGGAGAGGAAGTACTGATGACGGCGACCGCCGAGTCCCCCGCCGTCGGCGAGGTCCAGGCCATGCTGGTCACGCTGCGCATCCTGCGCTCGAAGCCCGAGGGCAGCGACGACCACGCGCCCGGCGAGCAGTACTGGCAGGAGTTCCAGGTCGAGGCGCACGCCACCGACCGCGTGCTCGACGCCCTGCACAAGATCAAGTGGGAGCAGGACGGGTCGCTCGCGTTCCGTCGCTCGTGCGCGCACGGCGTGTGCGGCTCCGACGCGATGCGCATCAACGCGCGCAACCGCCTCGCATGCAAGACGCTGCTCAAGGACCTCAACCCGGCCAAGCCGATCATCGTCGAGCCCATCAAGGGCCTGCCGGTGGAGAAGGACCTCATCGTCGACATGGAGCCGTTCTTCGCCTCCTACCGCGAGATCATGCCGTTCCTCATGACCACCGGAAACGCGCCGACGCGCGAGCGCCTGCAGTCCCCCGAGGAGCGGGCCCGCTTCGACGACACCACCAAGTGCATCATGTGCGCCGCATGCACCACGTCGTGCCCGGTGTTCTGGACCGACGGCCAGTACTTCGGCCCGCAGGCGATCGTCGGCGCCCACCGGTTCATCTTCGACTCGCGCGACGAGGGCCAGTGGGACCGGCTCGAGGTGCTCAACGACAAGGCCGGCGTGTGGAAGTGCCGCACGGCCTTCAACTGCACCGAGGCCTGCCCGCGCGGCATCGAGGTCACCAAGGCGATCTCCGAGGTCAAGAAGGCGCTCACCACGGGCGCGATCTAGCCTCGACGTCGAAGGGCGGGGACGATGCGCATCGTCCCCGCCCTTCGGCGTTCCTGCGCCCCCGGCGCGGCTCCGTCCCGCATCCGGCGCGGGCAGCGTCGCCCCCTCCGCCGCCCCCTCTGTCGCAAGTCACGCATGGCGGGCGATCCGACGCGAGCCGCAACGGGGAGACGCGAACGCGATGCCGCAGAGTCGTGACTTCTGGCGGCGGCCCGGCGGCCGCGGCGGCGATGCGGCGCTTTCAGTCCTCGGGCGCGTCCGGGTTGCGCACCGTCGCGCGCGCGGTGGTGACCGGCGTGCCGTGCCGCCGCGGCCCCTCGACCACCACCGTCGGCGGCTCGACGCTGTCGGCATGGAACTGGCCCTGGTGATGCTCGGCGTCATGCGCGCCGAGCCACGCCGCGCACATGAGGATGATGCGGTTGACGTAGTCGACGAACACCATGAGCGTGATGACGGCCGCCGAGGCGCCGAGCGCCGCGTTCTTGCTCGAGCCGCCCACGATGAACGACACGCCGAGCCTCAGCACCCCGATCGCGAGCGCCGCCAGCACGATCACCCACAGCACCCGCCACGACAGACGCGCGCCGCCCAGCAGCATGAGCACCAGCGCGACGTACAGCATGTCCGCGATCACGCCCGCGGCGTACCCGATCAGACGGATCTCCCACGCGGGCACGGTGATGCCCACGGCGTCGGCGATGGTCCTGGCAGCGCTGGACGCGACCACCTGGATCGTGACGCCCACCAACGCGATGATGACGAGCGCGAACAGGCCGCCGACGTCGCGCACCTTCCCGAGCACCGGCGACGCCATCTCCTTGCCCAGCATGGTGCGGGTCGAGGTCCGCAGCCCGCGGATGAACTTGGTCGCGGTGTTGATCAGCACAAGGAACGAGACGACACCGACGATGCCGGCGATCGAGGTCGCCGAGCCCGAGCCGAGGTCGTCCGGCTTGATGATGCCGCTCTGGCCGTCCTCGGCGATGAGCCCGGGGACCGCGGTCGCGAGGTAGTCCACCAGCTCGGCACGGAGCTCGTCGTTGTTCGCGAGGAAGACCGTGGCGAGCGTGGTCGCCACCACCAGGCCCGCGGTCACGGAGGCCAAGGTGAAGTACGCGATCCCGGCGGACAGCACGGGCCCGTTCTGGATCGAGAAGCGCTTGATCCCGCGCCCCCAGGACGAGTTGTCCCACCACTCCTTGTAGCCCTTGCCCCGCTCGACGACCTCGGTGGCCTTGGCCTTGACGTCCTCCGTGGTCATGGAGCTCCTCAGCAGGTCAGCGGTGCATCGGGGGCAGCAGTCCCAGCCTGTCGTAAATGCGGTCCAGCGTCGACTGGGCGAGCGCCGAGGCCTTCGCCGCGCCGTCCGCGAGCACCGCGTCGAGCCTCGCGGGCGACTCGATCCACTCCTGCGCGGAGTCATGGAACGGGGTGAGGTAGTTCACCACCACCTCGGCGAGGTCGACCTTGAGGTGGCCGTACATCTTCCCCTCGTAGTCGGCCACGAGCGAGGCGACCGACTGCCCGGTGAGCGCCGAGTAGATGGTGAGCAGGTTGGACACCCCGGCCTTGGCCTCGCGATCGAAGGCGATCACCGTGTCGGAGTCCGTGGTCGCGGACTTGATGTTCTTCGCGACCCTCTTCGGGTCGTCCAGCATCTCGATGACGCCCTTGGGGTTGCCGTTGGACTTCGACATCTTCCTGGTGGGCTCCACCAGGTCGTAGATCTTCGCCGTCTCCTTGACGATGTGCGGCTCCGGCACGACCACGGTCCCCTCGCCCAGGCGCGTGTTGAGACGCTCGGCGAGGTTGCGCGACAGCTCGAGGTGCTGGCGCTGGTCCTCGCCCACAGGCACCACGTCGGTGTCGTACAGCAGGATGTCCGCCGCCATGAGGATGGGGTAGGTGAAGAGGCCGACGTTCGCGCCGGACTCGCCCGTCTTCTGGGCCTTGTCCTTGAACTGCGTCATGCGCGAGGCCTCGCCCATGCCGGTGAACGTCGACAGCACCCACGCGAGCTCGGCGTGCTGCGGCACATGCGACTGCACGAAGCACAGCGAGCGCTCCGGGTCCACGCCCGCGGCGAGGTACTGGGCCGCGGTCCGGCGGGTGCGCGCGCGCAGCAGGCTCGGATCCGGCGCCTGGGTCAGCGCGTGCAGGTCGACCACGGAGTAGATCGCGTCGTGGGTGTCCTGGAGCTTCACCCACTCGACCAGGGCGCCCAGGTAGTTGCCGAGGTGCAGGGAGTCGGAGGTGGGCTGCATGCCCGAGAACACACGAGTCATGGGGCCATTGTTCCAAACAATGCGAGCGCTCCCGCACCCTCCGCCCCTGACAGCAGCAACGGATCTCGGGGCGACACCCCGGGACGCCGGCCCGCATCGTCCCTTCTCACCGGCGTGTCGCGGCGAACTCCGTTGCCACTGCCCGGGCGCGGCGGCGGGGGGTGGGGGGACGATGCGTCAGGTGGCCTCGTCGTCGAACGGCGCCTTCCCCGGCACGGCCTGGGTGGCACGACGAGCCGCCGCCGCCCCTGCGGGCGGCGACGGCTCGTTGAGCGCATCGCGGACGATGCGGCGCGGATCGTACTGACGCGGGTCGAGCTGGGACCAGTCGACCTCGGTGCCGACCTCGGCCTTGATGGTGGCCTTGCTCGACTGGAACATGTCCCGCCCGCGCACGACGAGGGATCGCAGCTGCTTCGCGTACTCCGGCATCCTCTCGGGGCCGATCACCACGATGGCGACCAGCACGAGGATGAGGAGCTCCCCGCCGTTGATATCGAGCATGGACCTATTCTGACGGCTCCGGGAACAGCCGGCCGCCAAGGCCACCCTCGTCGTCCTGATTCTGCGGCAGCTGCTCGTCGCCGCTGTCCTCGTAGGTGACCGAGGTGTTGGCCGCGAGCGTGACCGCGATGTCCTGGGTGTCGTCGCCCCGCTGGACCGTGAGCGTCACCGTGTCGCCCGGCGCCTTGGCGCGGATCGCGACGATGAGCTCCTCGGAGCGGGTGATGGGACGGCCGTCGATCGCGGTGATGATGTCGCCCGCCTCGATACCGGCCTCGGCGGCCGGGCCGCCGGAGGCGACGGCGTTGGTCGCGTCCGCCACCTTGACGCCCTCGCCCGTGTAGCTGCCGTCGAGCTGGACGCCCACGACCGGGTAGGTCGCCTCGCCGGTCGCGATGATCTCCTCGGCCGTGCGGCGCGCCTGGTTCGACGGGATCGCGAAGCCCAGGCCCACGGAGCCCGCCTGCTCGGTCGTGCTGCTGGAGAGCGACGCGATCGCGGAGTTGATGCCGATGACCTCGCCCTCCGAGTTGATGAGCGGTCCGCCCGAGTTGCCGGGGTTGATCGCGGCATCGGTCTGGATCGCGTCGATGAACGCGGTCGACGACGTGTCGCCGGCCGTGACCGGGCGGTGGAGCGCGGACACGATGCCCGTGGTCACCGTGGACTCGAGGCCCAGCGGCGAGCCGATCGCGACGACGTCGTCGCCCACCACCAGCTCGTCCGAGTCGCCGAGGACCAGGGGCGTCAGCCCGTCCGCGTCGATCTTGACCACGGCGAGGTCGTAGTCGGCCGTCGCGCCGACCACGTCGCCCTGGTACTCGGTGCCGTCGCTCATCACCACGGTGACGGTGTCGTTGTCCGAGCCGTCGACCACGTGGTTGTTGGTGAGGATGTAGCCGTCCTCGCGGATGATGAAGCCCGAGCCCTCCGCGGCCTCCTCGCCGTTCTGGATGTTCTCGATCGAGACCACCGACGGCATGACGGCGGAGGCGATCGCGGCGACCGTGTTCTCGTCGGTGCGCGCGATGGTCGAGCTGCTCGACGTCGGAAGCGTCGACGTGCTCGAGCCGGAGGAGCCGCCCGAGGAGGTGCCCGAGTCGGCGACGAAGGAGTCGTACGCCCACGCGCCGCCGAAGCCCGCGCCGAGCGCGAGCACCAGCGCCGCGACGACGATGGCGGCGATGGCGCCACGGCCCACGCCGCGCTGCTCGCGCGGCGCGCCGGGCGCGGCCGCATACGCGGTGTCGTCCACCGGCGGCTCGGCCGGAGGCATGAAGGGCTGCACCTCCGTGGGCGCGGTCGGCGCCGCCTCGACGGAGGCGGGCGCGGCGGGCGCGGCCGACCCCGTGGGTGCGGCCGCGACGTAGGCGGGCGTGAGCTCGACGGTGTCGTTGGTCACGGGAGAGGCGTCCTCGACCCGCACCGTGGTGGCCTCGTCGTGGTTGGCAGTCGACTCGTCGGACGAGCCGGACTCGTCGCGCGGAGGCGCGAACGGGTTGTCGTTCATCGGGGTGTCTCCCTTATCGGGCTAGCGGCCGGAGAGGGCATCGGCGAACACGCCGAGCCCGGCCAGGACTTGGTCGACGAAGCCGTGCTCGTCGTCCTGAGGGAAGGCGGCCGCCACGTCCTCGAGGGTCTCCACCGCGCAGTTGCAGCTGAGAAGCACCACGACGTCGCCCGTCTGCCAGACGATGCGACCGGGAACCGTGTCGACCACGTAACCGTCGACGCCCTCGGCTGTGGTGCGCGGCATGTCCGCCACCAGCGCAGAGTTGAGGCGACCCTGCTGCTCGACGACGAGCACGGGCTCGACGTCGGAGAGCAGGGTGTACGTGAGGACCTGGGCGCCCTGGGGCGTCTCCCTCACCGTGGCCTCGACGGGTTCGAATCCACTCGACTGCCAATCCGGGTGGATCCAGCCGTCCGTCGGGACCCAGCCACGCATCGTGCTGGAGTCCATCCGGGCGACGCTGAGCATGCCGGTCTCGGAGGAGGCCGTGATGCCAGGATCGATGTCCTCGGGCTCGCCGGCGACATACGCGGCGCCCGTGACGGCGACAAGGATGAGGGAGGCCGACAGCGACACGACGACGGGGCGCCGGTCACGGCCGCGCGCCGCGCGCGCGTCCCGCCGCGTCTCGTGCGACGCGATCTGGGCCATCCGGTCCCGGTCGAGCAGCTGCTGCGCGAAGCGGACGTCGATGCCGGCCTCGGACGAGTTCAGCGCCTCGCGCGCCGCCCGCAGCTCCTTCCACCGCATCGTGCACGTGTCGCAGTCCTCGAGATGGGTCATCGCCTCGGCCGCCGCCTCGCGCGAGAGCCGGTTGTCCAGCAGGTCGTGGATCCGCTCGCCGAGGTGCCGCACCGTCACGCGTCACCTCGCGTGGGGGCACGATGCGCGAGGGACTCGCGAAGGCGGGCACGGGCCCGCGACAGGCGCGAGCGCACGGTGCCCATCTTGATGCCGAGCGTCGCGGCGATCTCCTCGTACGACAGGCCCTCGATGTCGCTGAGCACCACGGCGGCGCGGTACTCCGGCGGCAGGTCCGCGAGCGCCTCGATGATGTCGTCACCGAGGTTGGACATGTCGAAGGCGTCCTCGGGCTGACCCGAGCGCTCGTGCCGGTCGAAGCTGTCGGAGGTCGCCACGGCGGCGTCGTCGTCCGCCATGAAGTCGAAGCGGATCCGCTTCTTGCGACGCATGCGGTCGAGGAACAGGTTGGTGGTGATGCGGTGCAGCCAGCCCTCGAACGTGCCGGGCTTGTACTGCGACAACGAGTTGAACACGCGGACGAACACGTCCTGCGTGAGATCCTCGGCATCGTGCTGATTGCCGGTGAGGTGGTACGCCAGGCGGTACACGCGCGCCGAATGGTTCGCGACGATGCTCTCCCACGTGAGCTCCGGCGCACCCGCGGGGGCGCCCTGCTCGGCCGGGACGACGGTCTCGGTCATCGTGCTCCCCTCCAGACTCACATCGCTACAACGGGCCCTGACCTCTTCATGTTCCCACGGAGACCTGAGAGTTCGCTGGGACCTCCCGATAAGGTGGGCCCATGAGGAACGGGTCATGAGCATCGAGGCGGCCAACTGGGCGTACGCCGAGGACTTCATCGAGGAGGACCGCGTGGTCCTCGAGGCCCGCGACGTGGCCGACGAGCTCGGCTGCGTGCCGGTCCTCCCGGGCGCCTCGCGCGCGATCGAGGTGCTCGCCAAGGCGATGCGCGCCACCACCGCGGTGGAGATCGGCACCGGCGCCGGGGTGTCCCTCACGTACCTGCTGCGCGGCATGGCGCCGGGCGGCGTGGTCACCACGATCGACGTCGAGCCCGAGCATCACAAGGCCGCGCGCCGCACGCTCGCCGCGGCCGGCTTCGCCCCCGAGCGCGCACGCATGATCACCGGCCGCGCTCTCGACGTGCTGCCGCGGCTCACGGACGGCGGCTACGACATCGTCCTCATCGACGCGCGCAAGTCCGAGTACCCCGCGTACCTCGAGCACGCGATGCGCCTGCTGCGCTCCGGCGGCCTGCTGCTCATCGACAACGCGCTGTGGCACGGGCGCGTGCCCGACCCGGCCCAGCGCGACAAGGACACGACGGCGGTGCGCGAGACGCTCAAGGCCGTGCGGGAGGACGAGCGCCTCACGGTTGCGCTGCTCGACGCGGGCGACGGCCTCCTCACCGCGATCAAGGAGTAGGAAGCAGTCGACCCCGGCGCCGTCCGTGGACGATGCCGGGGTCGAGAGGTCTGACGATGCGCGACGGCTACTGGATCGCGGCGTGGAGCGCGTCGCCGAGCTCCTTGACCTCGTCGGCCGTGATCTCGACCACCAGGCGACCTCCACCCTCCAGCGGGACCCGCATCACGTAGCTGCGACCCTCCTTCACGACCTCCATAGGGCCGTCACCGGTGCGGGGCTTCATTGCAGCCATCGTGTGGTTCTCCTCGAGCTGAGTCAGGCGTCGTCCGTCGCGACGTTGCGCCCCATTCTACTTCGGTAGCGGGAGCGTTCCCAAATCCCCTCCCCGGTGCGCCGCGCCGCCGGTCAGCCGTCCGCGCGCACGGCGAGGACGTGGCGCACCGCGTCCTCCGGGTCGTCCGTCACGTAGACCAGGTCGAGGTCCGTCGGCGAGATCTTGCCTCCCGCCTCGAGCGTGCCCCGGAGCCACGCGAGCAGCCCGTCCCAGTAGTCGTGCCCGAGCAGCACGATGGGGAAGCGCTTGACCGTCCGCGTCTGGACCAGGGTGAGGCACTCGAACAGCTCGTCGAGGGTCCCGAAGCCGCCGGGCAGGGCGATGAAGCCCTCGGCGTACTTGACGAACATCGTCTTGCGGGCGAAGAAGTAGCGGAAGGTCATGCCGAGGTTGACGTGCTCGTTGATGCCCTGCTCGAAGGGCAGCTCGATGCCGAGGCCCACCGACAGCCCGCCCGCCTGGGCCGCGCCCTTGTTCGCCGCCTCCATGCATCCCGGACCGCCGCCCGTGATGACGGCGTAGCCCGACTCGACCAGGAGCCTGCCGATGATCTCCCCGGCGGCGTACTCGTCGGAGCCGGGGGCGGAACGCGCCGAGCCGAACACCGTGATCGCGGGACCGAGCTCCGCGAGGGCGCCGAAGCCCTCGACGAACTCGGACTGGATGCGGAGCACCCGCCACGGATCGCCGTGCAGCCACTCCGCACGGTGGTGCTCGTCGAGAAGCCGCTCGCTGGTCGACGACTCGGGCACGTTGCGCCCGCGCAGCAGCACGGGCCCCTTGCGGTACTCCTTCATCGGTCCTCCTCAGGTGGTGAGCCACGCCTCCAGGCCCGCGCGGCAGTGCCGGATGTCCGCGACGGGGCAGCGCTCGTCGTCGGCGTGGGCGAGCTCGGGGTCGCCGGGCCCGTAGTTGACGGCCGGGATGCCGAGCTCGCCGAAGCGGGCGACGTCCGTCCACCCCTGCTTCGCGCGCGGCGCGGCGACGCCCGTCGACGCGACCGATGCGGCGAACGATGCCGCGAGCGGCGCGTCGAGGCCCGGCCGCGCCGCGCCCGACAGGTCGGTGTAGACCAGGTGGTGCCCCTCGACCCCGGACGATGCGACGAGCGCCTCGAGGCGCACCTTCGCCTCGTCGAGGCTCCAGCACGGCGCGAAGCGGTAGTTCAGCGTCACCACGCACTCGTCGGGGATGACGTTGCCCGCGATGCCGCCGCGGACGCCGACGGCGTTGATCCCCTCGCGGTAGTCGAGCCCGTCGACCGTGATCGTCTCGGCCTCGTACGCCGCGAGCGCCGCGAGCAGCGGCGCGGCGCCATGGATCGCGTTGACGCCCTTCCAGGCCCGCGCGCTATGTGCGGCGACGCCGGGGATGCGCACCTCGGCGCGCATCGTCCCGTTGCATCCGCCCTCGATCACGCCGGACGTGGGCTCGCACAGCACCGCGAAGTCCCCCTCGACCAGGTCGGGGCGCTCGCGCGCGATCCGCCCGAGCCCGTTCCGGTCGGCCTCGACCTCCTCCTGGTCGTAGAAGACCCAGGTGACGTCGCGCGTCGGCGCGGTGAGCGCCGCCGCGAGCGACAGCTGCACCGCGACGCCCGCCTTCATGTCGACCGACCCGCGCCCGACGAGGTCGCCCTCGGCGGACCACGAGCCGGGCACGTTGCCCTTGATCGGGACCGTGTCGAGGTGCCCGGCGATCACCACGCGCTCGGCGCGGCCCAGGGACGTGCGCGCCACCACCGCATTGCCCAGGCGGAGCACCTCGAGGTGCGCCAGCGGCGCGAGCGCCGCCTCGACGGCATCGGCGATGCGGTCCTCGTTGCCCGAGACCGAGGGGATGTCCACCAGCGCCTTGGCGAGCTCTTCCACGGGTGCCGTCAGGTCGAGGTGCGTCATGCCGTCAGCCTAGCCACGTACCCTGGGAGCCATGACTCGCCCTGCCTTCGGATTCGGACTCGCGACCCTCGACAACAACGGCACCGTGCTCGACACGTGGTACCCCTCCCCCGCGCTCGGCGAGCCGAAGGCGCGCGACGCCGCGCCCGCGCAGCTCAAGGCCGCGGAACGCACCGACGACCTGCGCGACGTCGAGATCACGGTCGTCAGGACGGTCATCGACCTCGACGCGGCGCCCGCGTCGGTCGAGGACGCCTACCTGCGCCTTCACCTGCTCAGCCACCGCATCGTGCCGCCGCACGGCCTCAACCTGGACGGCATCTTCGGCGCGCTCACCAACGCGGTGTGGACCTCGGACGGGCCCTGCGCGATCGAGGGCTTCGAGCAGGTGCGCCTGCGCTACCGCGCGTTCGGCCGCCAGCTCACCGTGTACGGGATCGACCGCTTCCCCCGCATGGTCGACTACGTGGTGCCCACGGGCGTCCGCATCGCCGACGCGGACCGCGTGCGCCTGGGCGCGCACCTCGCCGAGGGCACCACCGTGATGCACGAGGGCTTCGTGAACTTCAACGCGGGCACCCTGGGCCACTCGATGGTCGAGGGCCGCATCTCGGCGGGCGTGGTGGTGCACGACGGCGCCGACATCGGCGGCGGCGCGTCGATCATGGGCACGCTGTCCGGCGGCGGCAAGGAGGTCGTGTCGATCGGCGCGCGCTCGCTGCTGGGCGCGAACGCGGGCGTCGGTATCGCGCTCGGCGAGGACTGCGTGGTCGAGGCCGGCCTCTACATCACCGCCGGCACCAAGGTCACCCTCAAGGGCCGCACCGACGAGGACGGCAACCCCGTCGTGGTCAAGGCGCGCGAGCTGTCGGGGCAGGACGGCATCATGTTCTGGCGCAACTCGGTCACGGGAGTGATCGAGGCCGTCGCGCGCGAGGGCAAGGGCATCGAGCTCAACTCCGCGCTGCACGCCAACTGACGTGGGCGCGCGGCGGCGCTCCGGCGCCGCGCTCGCGGTGCTCGCCCTCGCGGGCGGCGCCGCGGCGTTCGGCATGTACCTGCTCGCGGCCCAGCCGCAGGAAGGCGAGCCGAGCGGACGATGCACGGCCTGGCTCGATGACGCCTCGGCGACGCTGACCGCGGAGCAGGCGGGCAACGCGGCGCTCATCGCGGCCGCCTCGACCCGCCTGGGCCTGCCCGCGCGCGGCGCGACCATCGGCCTCGCGACCGCGATGCAAGAGTCGAGCCTGGTCAACCTGGACTACGGCGACCGCGACTCGATCGGCCTGTTCCAGCAGCGCCCCTCGCAGGGGTGGGGCACGGTCGAGGAGATCATGGACCCCTACTACTCGGCGGACACGTTCTACCGGGCGCTCGTCAAGGTCGGCGGCTGGCAGGACATGGCGGTGACGGTCGCGGCGCAGACGGTGCAGCGCTCCGCGTTCCCCGACGCCTACGGCAACCATGAGACGCGCGCACGCCTGTGGGCCTCGGCGCTGCGCGGCTACTCGGGAGCGATGGCCGTCGACTGCGACGTCGCCGCCGGTCCCGGCACCACGGCCGCGGCCTTCATCGACCGCGTGGAACGCGACTTCGGCGAGGGCGCGTACCAGGTGCGATCCCTGCGCTCGCCCGACGGCGAGGTGTGGCTCGACGTGGTGCCCGCCGCGACGGACGATGCGGGACGCGACGCCTTCGCCGCGTGGGCGGTCGCGGTCGCCGCCACCGAGTCGGTCGAGCAGGTCGCCGACGGCGCCGCGGGATGGACGCGCGGGGCCGGGCTCGGCGAGGTCGAGGCCCCGGCACGCCCGCTCGGCGTGGCGGTGAGGCTCCTCCCGGTCACGCCCCCCGTCGATTCCCGCTGACGCCTGGGGCGCGCGAGCACCGTGAGCCGCGTGAGGCGGCCCTCCCGGTCACGCGCGGCTCCCACGTCACAGGTGTCAGTGGGAATCCACGGGGTGTCAGGACTCGCGCTGCTCCAGCGGGACGTAGCTGCGCTCCACCTCGCCCGTGTAGATCTGGCGCGGACGGCCGATCTTGGTGCGCGGGTCCGCGAGCATCTCGCGGTAGTGGGCGATCCAGCCGGGCATGCGACCCAGCGCGAACAGCGGGGTGAACATCGTGGTCGGGAAGCCCATCGCCGAGTACAGCAGGCCGGTGTAGAAGTCGACGTTCGGGTACAGCTTGCGCTCGATGAAGTACTCGTCCGAGAGGGCGATCTCCTCGAGGCGCTTGGCCATGTCGAACGTCTCGTCGTTGCCGCCGAGCTGCGTGAGGAGCTGATCCGCGACCGTCTTCACCACGGCGCCGCGCGGATCGTACGACTTGTAGACGCGGTGGCCGAAGCCCATGAGGCGGGCACCCTCGGCCTTGTCCTTGACCTTGGCGACGAACTGCTCGATGGTGTCGCCCGACTCCTTGATCTGGTCGAACATGCGCAGCGCCGCCTCGTTGGCACCGCCGTGCAGCGGACCCGAGAGCGCGCCGACGCCGGCGGCGACCGAGGCGTAGATGTTCGCGTGGGACGAACCGACGATGCGCACCGTGGAGGTCGAGCAGTTCTGCTCGTGGTCCGCGTGGAGGATGAGCAGCAGATCGACCGCGCGGCGCACCGCCGGGTCGATGTCGATGTCGCCCGACGCGGGCGAGAACGCGATGCGCAGGAACTCGTCGACGTAGTGGCCGCCGCGGCGGGGCTCGATGAGCTCGCCGCCCTGGGCACGACGCTGGAGGTAGGAGATCACCGTCGCCGTCTTCGCGAGGAGGAGCACCGTCGCGAGCTCGATCTCCTCGGGCGAGCGGCCCACGGACTCCGGGTAGAACGTGCTGAGCGCGCTGATCGCGCCGGACAGCACCGCCATGGGGTGCGCGTCGCGCGGGAAGGCGTTGAGGAACGCCTTGATGCCCTCGTGGACGTGCATGTGGCGCGCGACGCGGTTGTTGAGCGCCGTGAGCTGGTCCTCGGTGGGGAGCTCGCCGTGGATGAGCAGGTACGCGACCTCGAGGAAGGTCGACTTCTCCGCGAGCTGCTCGATCGGGTAGCCGCGGTACCGGAGGATGCCGTTGTCACCGTCGATGTAGGTGATGGCGCTCTCGCACGAGGCGGTGTTCATGAAGCCGGGGTCGACGGTGACGAGGCCGGTGTCGCGCAGCAGCGTCGCGACGGACACGCCGTCGTTGCCGATGGTCGCGCGCTCCAGCGGGAGCTCCCGTGTTCCACCGTCGACCGTCAGCCTTGCGTCCACCACCTGCGCCATGTTCTCCCCTTCGAAAACCTCTGCGACCGGGGCCCATTGTTTGAGAACCGGTTTACTCGCGTTTTGCGAGCCTACTAGATGCGGAAGACACCCCGGTATCGCTCGCGGTGAGCGCGATCCGCACGTGGCGACGCGCCGCCTCGCCGTAGAACGCCCCCGGTGCGGCGAGGATGCCACGATCCGCGAGGAACGCGATCGTGTCCCAGCAGTCCTCGTCGCGGGTCGCCCACAGGTAGAGCCCGGCGTCCGAGTGATCGACCCGGAAGCCCGCCGCCTCGACCGCGGGCAGCAGCAGGTCGCGCCGCGCGCGGTAGCGCTCCTTCTGCTCGGCGACGTGCGCATCGTCCGAGAGCGCGACCGTCATCGCTGCCTGCACCGGCGCGGGCACGATGAGCCCGGCGTGCTTGCGCACCTCGAGCAGCGGCGCGATGACCGCCGGGTCGCCGGCCACGAAGGCGGCGCGATAACCCGCGAGGTTCGACTGCTTGGACAGCGAGTACACGGCGAGGACGCCCTCGTGGGACCCTCCGCACACGCGGGGGTCGAGGATGGACGGTACCGAGGCGTCGGACCACACGAGCTCCGCGTAGCACTCGTCGGAGGCGACCAGCGCGCCGATCTCGCGCGCCGCGGCGACCACCTCCGCGAGCTCCTCGACGCTCGCGACGCGGCCCGTGGGGTTGGACGGTGAGTTCACCCACACCAGGCGGACCGCGGGGTTGCCCCGCCAGTCGTCGACATCGTCGGTCGCGAGCGGCGCCGCTCCCGCGAGGCGGGCCCCCACGTCGTAGGTCGGATACGCCGCGCGCGGATGCACCACCACGTCTCCGGGGCCGAGCCCGAGGTAGGCCGGGAGCGTCGCGACCAGCTCCTTGGAGCCCACGGTGGGCAGGACGGCGTCGGGGCTCACGTCCGGCGCGCCGCGCCGGCGCGCGAACCACCCCGCCACGGCCTCGCGCAGCGCCGCGGTGCCGTGCGTGGTCGGGTAGCCCGGCGCATCGGCCGCCGCCGCGAGGGCATCACGGATGACCGCGGGCGTGGGATCGACGGGCGTGCCGACCGAGAGGTCGACCAGCCCGTCAGGGTGCGCCGCCGCGCGCGCCTTGAAGGGCGCGAGCGAGTCCCACGGGAAGTCCGGCAGCGAGCGAGGGCTCAGGCCCATGCGCCCGGGTCAGCCGTTCTGCGGGGCCAGCGACTTGATGAGGTCGTGGTCGTGCTCGATCAGACCCATCTTGGCCGCGCCGCCCGGCGAGCCGATCTCCGAGAAGAACTCGACGTTCGCGTTGTAGTAGTCGGCCCACTTGTCCGGGACGTCGTCCTCGTAGTAGATCGCCTCCACGGGGCACACCGGCTCGCAGGCGCCGCAGTCGACGCACTCGTCCGGGTGGATGTAGAGCATGCGCTCGCCCTCGTAGATGCAGTCGACCGGACACTCGTCGATGCACGCCTTGTCCTTGACGTCGACACACGGCAGAGCGATGACGTAGGTCACTGCGCCTCCTCCAAGCTGAGATCTACGGGGGTGCGGCCATCATACCGCCGGGCGAGCGGGCTCCGACCATGGCCGGTCGCCCATGCCCCATGGGGCATCCTTCCCGCTATTCGGCGGTGCAGGACACCCCGTTGTCGGGCTGATACGTCCACGTGTACGACGTCTTGTCGACCTGCTCGCCGTCGAGGTAGACCTCGCGCGTGTTGGTGATCGTGAAGCCCGGGTTGCCCTGCGGCGTCGCGATGCAGTCGTCGCGCGAGTTCTCGACGTCCTTCGGCTGGACGTAGTTGGTCTTGTCCGACGCGTACGTCTTGACCTCGAAGTACGGCGTCGACCAGATGTCGACATGCAGCCTGCCGGCCTCGACATACGAGTTGAGCACGAGCGCGTAGGGCGTGTTGTTCTTGAAGCGCATGTCGAGCGCGCCCACGTAGATGGTCGCCTCGCGCCCCGCCGGGTAGCGGTCGAACCACTTGGTGTGGGGACGATGCTCGACGTCCTCGAGACCGGCGAAGTAGCCCGCGTTGAACGTGGTGGTCGCCATCTGCGACAGGCCGCCGCCGATGCCGTCCGTGAGGAAGCCGTCCACGATGACGTGCGCGTCCTGGTAGCCGCCCGCGGCCGTGATGGGGGCGAGCGTGTCGAGCAGCGAGAACGTCTCGTCGGGCTTCACCACCGTGCCCGCGACCTTCGAGGCGCCCACCACAAGGTTCTGCGTGCGGATGGGCTCGTTGGTGAGCGGCGTGTCGAAGGACGACACCTTCTTCTTGAAGTCCGTCACGCCCAGGTCGTCGCTCGTGACCGCAGCCTCGGTGTCCTGGTACGGGAGCTCGCCCGCGCGCTCCGGCGTCATCGCCGCGGCCACCACGGCCTCGCCCAGCGCGGCACCGTCGATGGCACGGCCCGGCTGCGACTTCTTGATCTTGATGTCGTGGCTCGCGGTGAAGGAGAACGATGCGGAGGTCGCGGCGCTCACGAGGTCCGGGTCGGCGGACTCCAGCTCGGCGGCCAGCGTGAGGCCGTCGACCACGAGCGCCAGCTCGCCGCCGTCCTCCTCCACCGAGCCGAGCCGCGTGAGCTGGTCCGCGGTCACGGTCGCGTCGCCGTTCTCCCCGATCATGTCGACGTCGCCCGCGAGGATCTCCGAGTTGAGCTCGGTCACGAACTCCTCGGCCGTCTCGGTGGTGACCGCGGCCGGCTTGGCGATGGTGACCGCCTCGTAGGTCTCGACGGGCCACGTCGCGCCCAGCCCGTCCGCCGTCTCCTCCGGGTCGATCGCGAGGCCGTCGGTGGCGGGCTCGGCGCTGGCTCCCGTCGAGGCGATCTCGACGCTCGCGTCCTGACCGTCGATCTCGAGGGCGTCGCGCGTGCCGTCGATCGCCTCGACCAGGGCATCGTGATCGACCACCGTGACCACGTCGACCTCCGTGCCGCGTCCCGTGAAGGACCGCAGGATGTCGTACGGCGAGAGACTGAAGGCGATGAGCTCGTCGACGGTGGCGCCCGCGCCCGCGATGAGTCCGGAGTCGGCGGGGTCGATGCTCGCCTCGCGGTCCTCGGCGGTCAGCACCACCGGCGCCGCGTTGAGCTCCTCGACCGCGGGCTGGAGCGCGGC
This sequence comes from Demequina iriomotensis, assembly GCF_000971395.1. Taxonomy (GTDB): domain Bacteria; phylum Actinomycetota; class Actinomycetes; order Actinomycetales; family Demequinaceae; genus Demequina; species Demequina iriomotensis. The sequence continues at coordinate 163,036 of NZ_BBME01000014.1, forward strand.
GACGGCCTCGTCGCGGTCCATGCCGCCCAGGTCGACGCCGAGCACCGTGGTGCCTGCGGGGATCCGCTGCGCGGCGTAGGCCGCCGCCGCGCCGTAGCCGGCGATCAGGAGCACGACCACGAGCAGCAGCACCCATCGACCCCAGCGCACGCCGCCCCGCTTCCCCTCGTCGGACCCCTCGACGGCGTCGCCGTCCGTCTCCTCCGCCGGCTCCTCCACGGCGGCCGTCCCGCGCGCATCGTCCTGCTCCTCGGGCGCGGGCGCCGGCACCGCGGGCAGCACGGCGGTCTCCTGGTCGTCGGCGCCCAGCGGCCGCTCGGGCGCCGGTTCCGCGAGGAAGGACGGCACGTACTCGTAGTCCTGCTCGAGCTCCACCTCGAGCTCCGGCGACGCCTCGGGTGCGTCGTCGTCCCGGTCGAGCTCGGCGTCGATCTCCGCCTGCGCCTCGTCGACCTCGTCCTCGAGGCGCTCGTCGTCCCGCTCGGTCATGCCGCGACCGCCGGCCGGCCGACGAGCAGCCGCTTGGGCAGCAGGCCCGCCGCCACGATGACGAGCGCGCCTCCGTACACCCAGGTGAGGCCCCGCGCATCCGAGAGGATGAGCGGCGCGGACCCTCCCGGTCCCGGCGTCGACAGCACCATCGTCAGCGCGACCCACACGCCCGCGAACGCGCCGAGGCCGCCGAAGCCCCGCCACGTCCGCGCGAACGTGCTCGCCGCCGCGACGAGCAGCAGGGCCGCCGTCACCCCGAACCACCCGTAGGCGCGATGGGATCCAGCACCCACGAGCGCGACCAGCGCACCCACGAGCGCGATCGTCAGATAGGACGAGACGATGCGAGCCATGCCGCCCATCGTAGGGCGAAGGGTCAGGCGTTCTGGCGCTTGAGGCGCGACGCGGCGCGTGCCCGCTCCGTGCCGTCCAGGATCACCTTGCGGATGCGCACCTTCTCCGGGGTCACCTCGACGCACTCGTCCTCGCGGGCGAACTCGAGGGACTCCTCGAGGGTGAGGCGGCGCGGCGGGGCCAGGCGCTCGAGCTCCTCGGCCGTGGACGACCGGATGTTGTTGAGCTTCTTCTCCTTGGTGATGTTGACGTCCATGTCCTCGTTGCGCGAGTTCTCGCCGATGACCATGCCCTCGTAGGTCTCCTCCGTGGGGCTCACGAAGAAGGTGCCGCGGTCCTGGAGCGCCATGAGCGCGTTCGACGTGACGGCGCCCGAGCGGTCCGCGACGAGCGAGCCGTTGGTGCGGTACTCGATCGCGCCCGCCCACGGCTCGTAGCCGTGCGCGATCGACGACGCGATGCCGGTGCCGCGCGTGTCGGTGAGGAACTGGCTGCGGAAGCCGATGAGGCCGCGCGCCGGGACGATGAACTCCATGCGGACCCAGCCGGTGCCGTGGTTCGACATCGACTCCATGCGGCCCTTGCGCGACGCGAGGAGCTGCGTGACGGCGCCGAGGTGCTCCTCGGGGACGTCGATGGTCATGTGCTCCATCGGCTCGTTGAGCTTGCCGTCGATCTCCTTGGTGACCACCTGCGGCTTGCCGACGGTGAGCTCGTAGCCCTCGCGGCGCATCTGCTCGACCAGGATGGCGAGCGCGAGCTCGCCGCGGCCCTGGACCTCCCACGAGTCGGGGCGCTCGGTGGGGAGCACGCGGATCGACACGTTGCCGATGAGCTCCTTGTCGAGGCGGTCCTTGACCTGGCGCGCCGTGACCTTGGCGCCCTTGACGCGGCCGGCGAGCGGGGACGTGTTGATGCCGATGGTCATCGAGATCGCCGGGTCGTCGACCGTGATGAGCGGCAGCGGACGCGGGTCCTCGAGGTCGGTGAGGGTCTCGCCGATGGTGATGTCCTCGATGCCCGCGACGGCGACGATGTCGCCGGCCTTGGCCGACTCGGCGGGGACGCGGTCGAGGCCCTTGGTCTCGAGCAGCTCGGTGATCTTCACCTGCTTGACCGAGCCGTCCTTGCGGGCCCACGCGACCTGCTGGCCCTTGCGGATCTCGCCGTTGAACACGCGCAGCAGCGCGAGACGGCCGAGGAACGGCGACGCGTCGAGGTTGGTGACGTGCGCCTGGAGCGGGTGGCCCTCCTCGTAGGACGGCGCGGGGATGCGGTCCATGATGACCGTGAAGAGCGGCTCGACGGAGTCGCCCTCGGGCAGCGTGCCGTCGGCCGGCTGCGTGAGGGACGCGATGCCTGCCTTCGCCGACGCGTAGATCACGGGGACCTCGAGCAGCGCGTCGACGTCCAGGTCCGGGACCTCGTCCTCGAGGTCGGATGCGAGTCCGAGCAGGAGGTCGTGGGTCTCCTCGACGACCTCGGCGATGCGGGAGTCGGGGCGGTCGACCTTGTTCACGACGATGATGACGGGGAGCTTCGCCGCGAGCGCCTTGCGCAGCACGAAGCGGGTCTGCGGGAGCGGGCCCTCGGACGCGTCGACGAGCAGCACGACGCCGTCGACCATCGACAGGCCGCGCTCGACCTCGCCGCCGAAGTCGGCGTGGCCCGGGGTGTCGATGACGTTGATGGTCGCGCCGCCCTCGGGAGCGGCCTCACCCGTGTACCGGATCGCCGTGTTCTTCGCGAGGATGGTGATGCCCTTCTCGCGCTCGAGATCGCCGGAGTCCATCGCGCGGTCCTCGACGTGGGCGTGGTCGCCGTAGGCGCCTCCCTGGACGAGCATCGCGTCGACGAGGGTGGTCTTGCCGTGGTCGACGTGGGCGACGATGGCGACGTTGCGCAGATCGGAGCGCAGGGGCATGCGGGAACTCGATTCGAATTGAAGGGGTGCTCGGTCCGACATGGACCGCCGGGTCATTCTACCGGCGCACGCGCGTCGATTCCCAACGACAGGGATGAACCGTGGGAGAGGGGTGACGGATGGGACCGTCCCACGCGTCTCAGGCGCGCTCGGGGGTCACCTCTGTCAGCGGGAGTCCGCCGTCCGCGAGGGCGACCTCGTCGACGATGCCCGCGGGGAGCGTGTCGGGGACCACGTCGGCGCCCGGCAGAGCGGGCTCGGGGGCCACCGCGAGCGCCTCGTCCGGCTCGCCGAGCTTGACGAGGACGACTCCCGCGAGCACGAGGCCCGCGCCCGCGATCTGGATCGGCGCCGGGGCCTGCCCGACGAGCGCCCATGCGAACAGCGCCGCCGCGAGCACCTCGGTGAGGGCGATGAAGGAGCCGAGGCGCGCGCCGAGGCGGCGCGTCGCCGCGATGCCGACCACGTACGCGACCGCGGAGGTGATGATGCCGAGCAGCGCCACGACCACCCACCACGGCACGTCGCCGGTGACGAAGTGCACGGTGCCGGTGGCGAACGCGACGGGCAGCACGCCCGTCGCCGCGGCCACGCCCAGGATCGCGGCGGCGACCACCAGCCCGCCCCACGCGAGCGTGACGGGCGGGAGCCCGGTCGACGTCGAGCCGGAGATGACGAAGTAGACGGAGGCGCCGACCATCGCGCCGAGCGCCCAGCCGATGCCGACGAGGCTCACCTCGGCGGCTCCGCCGATCAGGTCGAGCAGCAGCACGAGTCCCGCCATCGCGACCACCGCGCCGAGGAGCGTGAGGCGGCCCGGGCGGTGACCCTTGGTCGCCCAGAGGTAGCCGACCACGACGATGGGCGACAGGTACTCGATGAGCAGCGCGACGCCCACGTCGAGGTGGCCCACCGCGAAGAAGTAGAAGAGCTGGGCGCCGGCGACCGCGAAGGCGCCGTACGCGATGACCGTGCCCGCGGCGCGACGCAGCAGCGACCAGCGGCCGCGCAGCGCGATGAGCGCCGGCACCGTGAGCACCACCGCGGCGATCGCGACGCGCACGAGCGTCGCGGCACCCGCCGTCCAGCCCGCGTCCATGAGCCCGCGCGCCAGGCTTCCCGACAGCCCGAAGGACGCGGCGGAGAGCAGCGCGAAGCCGAGGCCCTGCGCACGGTTGACGCGCGCAGCGTCATGAGTCATAGCGGTCATGGCTCATGACCCTATCGGCGCGTTTGGTAATGTGTCAAAATGACGTTCGCCCATGACACGGCCGAGGCGCTCGAGTCGGGCGTCTTCCTGTCCAACTCCGAGCTCGAGCCCGACACCCTCACCTCGTACGACGAGCTCGTCGAGTTCTTCGACCGCTTCGGCTACACCGGGGACCGCCCCGTCGCCGCGGACCTCGAGCCGGTGCGCGCGATCCGCACTCCGCTGCGGCGGCTCTTCCTCGCGAGCCGCGACGACGCGGTCCCGCAGATCAACACGATCCTCGCGGAGCAGCGCGCGCTCCCCCAGCTGGTCCGCCACGGCGACGTGGACTGGCACATCCACGCCACCTCCGACGATCAGCCGCTCGACGTGCGGATCCTGGTCGAGACCGCGATGGCGATGATCGACGTCATCCGTGCGGACGAGCTCCAGCGCTTCTCGCAGTGCGCGATGGACGACTGCGAGGGCGTGGTGCTCGACCTCAGCCGCAACCGCTCGCGCAAGTACTGCACCGTCACGTGCACCAACCGCGCGGCCCAGGCGGCCTTCCGTGCACGCCAGTCGGAGGACTGAGGTCGCGGAGCCGCGGCGGTCCCGCGTGGGACCATGACGGCATGCAGACCTTCCGCGCCCGCTCGTCCACGATCTGGGGCTGGGGCGCGATCGCGCTCGGCGTCCTGGTCGCCGTGATCCACGTCTCGAGCGTCGGCTTCAGCCTCGCGACGGGCGGCATCGGCCTCGGCGCCGCGGCGGCCCTGTTCGGCTACGGCGCGTTCCTCAGGCCCCACGTCGCGGCGCACGAGGACCGCGTGGTGGTGCACAACGTCACCCAGACCGCGACCGTGCCCTACGCGCGCCTCGCGGATCTCGAGACCCGCTGGTCGCTCGAGATCGTCGGCGACGACGGCCTCAAGGTCGGCGCGTTCTCCGCACCCGCCCCGAGCGCCACGGCCGCGCGGCACGCGCAGCGCGACGCCGCCCGGAAGGACGATGCGCGGGCGGAGTACGGCCGCGCCGGCGACCGCCTGGGCACCCCCTCGGGCGACGCCGCCGCGCTGGTCCACGCCGCATCGTCCGCCTGGACCGCGGCGCACCCGGGCGAGAGCGGCGGCGAGGGCCCGTCCATCGTGCGCCGCCCCGACTGGATCGGCATCGCCGTGGTCGCGGGGGCGATCGCCGCGGCGCTCTGGGGCCTGCTCGGCTGACCGCTGCTCGGGCCTACTCCTCGGGCGCCGCGGCGTGCGACTCGAGGAACTCGTAGAGCTCGCGGTCGTCGACCCCCGGGTACGTGCCCTGCGGCAGCGGCGAGAAGATGTGCGCGTGGACGCGGGCGCTGGCCCAGGCCCTGCCGCCCCACCGGCGCGCGCTGTCGGCGTCGGGACGGCGGCAGCAGCTGAGGTCGGGGCACCGTGACACCGCGCGGTTCTGCGTCTCACGGCCGCGGAACCACCGCGACTCCTCGTACGGCACGCCGAGCGTGATGGAGAACTCCTCGGCCTCGGTGGTGCCCGTCTGGGTCGCCTCGAAGAACGTGCCGACCGGGGTGTCCGTGTACTGGAAGTACTCGGTGGTGCGGGTGGTGCGCGCGAACGCGCGGCGCGCGCTCCAGTGCCGGCACAGGATCTGCCCCTCGGCCGATCCGGTGACGTCGACGGGCAGCGGCAGCGCGTCGTTCTCGTACGCGCGCACCAGGGCGCCGTCGCCGGCCGCGCGCAGGAAGTGCAGCCGGATGCCCAGGTGCGCCGTCGCGAGGTTGGTGAAGCGCAGCGCCGCCGCCTCGTGCGTCACGCCGAAGGCGTCACGGAAGTCCTCGATCGCGATGTCGCGCGACTTCTTCGCCGCCTCGAGGAACGGCACCGCGGCGGCCTCCGGCATGAGGCACGCCGCCGCGTAGTAGCTGGCATCCTGGCGCTGGCGCAGGAAGTCGGCGTAGTCCTGCGGCTCGCCGTGCCCGAGCCGCATGTGCGCCATGGCCTGCAGCGCGAGCGAACGCAGCCCGTGCCCGCCCGGGATCGAGGCCGGCGGGATGTAGATGCGGCCGCTCTCGAGGTCGAGCACGCAGCGCGCCGAATGCGGGAGGTCGTCGGCGTGGACGATGCTCAGGCCCAGGCGCGCGGCCATGAGGCTCACCGTGCGGTGCGTGAGCGCGCCGCCCGCATGCCCCACCGCGGCGACGTCCTCCGAGGCGAGCGCCTCGATCTCGGGCACGTGGTTGTCGACCTCCTCCATGCGCAGGCGCTGTCGCGTGTTCGCGCGCCGCGCCTCCTCGGGGGTGGCGATCGCCTGGCGCGCGCGGCGGTCGAGCTCGCGGTGGAGTCCCACGAGCGTGCGGAGCACGTCGTCCCCCATGCCGCGCGAGGGGCGCAGCGCGGGCAGCCCGAGCTCGCGGTACGCGGCCCCCTGCTGCGCACGCTCGAGCGCGATCTCGAGGGCCGCGCGCGGGCTGGGCGGGGCGTCGTCGAGCAGGTCCGCGACCGTCACCCCGAGCCGCGCGGCGAGCGCCGTGAGCAGCGTGAGGCGCGGCTCGCGCCGGCCGTTCTCGATGAGGGAGAGCTGGCTCGGCGCGACGTCGAGCTCGCGGCCCAGCTGGTCGAGCGTGAGGCCCGCGCGGGTGCGGAAGTGCCGCACCCGCCGGCCGAGCGTCGAAAGATCCTGCATGGATTTGACAGTAGCGAAAGAATCGCCAATCTTCACGCCGGATCTGCCGCCAAGTCGTGCACGCGGCCCCATAGTGTCGAGATCAGGCGCCAAGTTTCACGCCAGTCCCCCGACACCGAGGTCACGTAAGGAACCACCATGGCGATCATCGACCAGCCGCTCCGCGAGCCCGCCGCCCCTGTGTCCGTCACGTCCCCCGACGGCGCCGACCCGCGCATCGTCGCGTGGGTCGAGCGCCTCGCGCTCCACGCCACCCCCGAGGAGGTCGTGTGGTGCGACGGCTCGCAGCCGGAGCGCGCGCGGCTGATCCGCGACATGGTCGACGCCGGCACGCTGGTGGCGCTCGACCAGGAGAAGCGCCCGGGCTCCTACCTCGCGCGCTCGAACCCCGAGGACGTCGCGCGCGTCGAGTCGCGCACCTTCATCTGCTCGGACAAGGAGGAGGACGCGGGCCCGACGAACAACTGGGTGCCGCCGTCGGCGATGCGCGAGACCCTCCACGGCCTGTTCCGCGGCGCGATGCGCGGCCGCACCATGTACGTCATGCCGTTCGCGATGGGCCCCATCGGCGGCCCGCTCACGCGCTACGGCGTGCAGGTGACCGACTCGCCCTACGTCGTGGTGTCGATGGGCACCATGACGCGCATGGGCCACGCCGCGCTCGCCGAGATCGGGCCCGACACCGAGTGGGTCAGGTGCGCGCACACCGTCGGCGCCCCGCTCCGGCCCGGCCAGGCCGACGTGCCGTGGCCGTGCAACCCCATCAAGTACATCTCGCACTTCCCGGAGTCGCGCGAGGTGTGGTCGCACGGCAGCGCCTACGGCGGCAACGCGATCCTCGCGAAGAAGGCGTTCGCGCTGCGGATCGCGAGCGCGATCGGCCAGGACGAGGGCTGGCTCGCGGCGCACATGCTGCTGCTCAAGGTCACCAACCCGCGCGGCCGCGTGTTCCACGTCGCCGCGGCCTTCCCCAGCGCGTGCGGTAAGACCAACTTCGCGATGCTGCAGCCCACGCTGCCGGGCTGGAAGGTCGAGACGCTGGGCGACGACATCGCGTGGATCGCGCCGGGCCCCGACGGCCGGCTGCGCGCCATCAACCCCGAGGCAGGCTTCTTCGGGGTCGCGCCGGGCACCGGCCGGTCGACCAACCCTGTCGCCATGGACACCCTGACGCGGGACGTGGTCTTCACCAACGTCGCCCTCACGGACGACGGCGACGTGTGGTGGGAGGGCATGACCGATGACACACCCGCGCACCTCACGGACTGGTTGGGTCAGGACTGGACGCCCGACGCGGACCGCCCGGCGGCGCACCCGAACTCGCGCTTCACCGTCGCCGCGGCGCAGTGCCCCACCATCTCCGACGACTGGGACGCCCCCCAGGGCGTCACCCTCGACGCGATCATCTTCGGCGGGCGCCGCGCCACCAACGTGCCGCTCGTGTCGCAGGCCGCGTCGTGGGAGCACGGCGTCTTCATGGGCGCGACGCTCGCCTCCGAGCGCACCGCCGCGGCGGAGGGCACGGTGGGCGAGCTGCGCCGCGACCCGTTCGCGATGCTGCCCTTCTGTGGCGTCCACATGGCCGACCACTGGGCGCACTGGCTCGAGGTGGGCGCGAAGGCGCAGGCCGCGGGCGGCGCCCCGGCGATCTTCCAGGTCAACTGGTTCCGCAAGGACGCCGACGGACGGTTCCTCTGGCCCGGCTTCGGCGAGAACATCCACGCGCTGGCCTGGATGCTCGACCGCATCGAGGGCCGCACGGGCGCCGACCAGAGCCCGTTCGGCCTGGTCCCCGAGGAGGGCGCGATCGACCACGCGGCCGCGGGGGTCACCGACGATCGGTGGGCCGCGCTGTTCGGCCTCGACAAGGCGGCGCTGTCCGCCGAGGCCGACGATGCGGAGGCGTTCCTCGACTCCTACGGCGCCAAGGTCCCTGCGCAGGTGCGTGAGCAGCTCGCGGTGATGCGGGGCGCCATCGACTCGCTCGACTGAGGGGGATCGGGCAGAGGCAGGACCCGGCCGGAGCGCTACCTCCGGCCGGGTTCCTTCGCGCTAGAGGCGCGGGGTGCGCGGAGGCTCCTCCCGCCGCGACCCCGCGCCTTCGTCGTGCGTGGCCTCGAAGCCCGCAGCGAGGCGCAGGAGCCTCACGTCGTCCCAGCCGCGTCCCGCGAAGGTGAGGCCCGCCGGCATGCCGATGTCGCGCATCGTGCCCATGGGGACGGTCACGGTCGGGACGCCCAGGTGGCGGATCGCCAGGTTGCCGTTCGCAACCCACACGCCGTTGCGCCAGCCCGCGTCCGCGCTGTCCGGGTTCACATCCATGTCCGCGGCGCCCACGTCCGCGACGGCGGGGAACACGATCGCGTCGAGGCCCAGCGAGTCCATCCACTCCTCGAGGTCGAGGCGACGGGTCTCCTCGAGGCCGCGCAATCCGCCCTCGATCGCGGGGATGTCCTCGAAGCGCGCCGGCAGGCCGGCGCGGACCACCTCGGGGTAGACGGCGATGTCGTCGTCGAAGCCGGTGTAGCGGTCCGGGAGCGCGCCGGCGGGATGGGGGAAGATGCGCGCGCCGTCCACGGCCGTGAGGTCCGGGAGCGCGGGGTCGCCGTTGGCGCGCAGGAAGTCGTCCCACGCCCATGCCGAGAGGTCGACGATCTCGCGCCGCAGGTACTCGGGGCTGACGAGCCCGCGCGTGGCGATGGTCGGCGCCCCCGCGCGGTCGCCCTCGTAGCGGCTGACCATCGGCAGGTCGACCTCGACCACGGTCGCGCCGGCGGCCTCGAGGTCGCGGCGGGCGGCCTCCCACAGGTCGAGCTCGCTCGGGCGGGGCACGATGCGCGTGCCGGTCGGGCCGCCGATGCCGCCGTCCCCGGTGCCGGCCTCGGGGTCCGTTCCCAGGTACATGCGCGGGACGCCGATGCGGGCGCCGGCGAGCGCGGCGACCGCACCCTCCGCGAGCGCCGGGTAGGACGGGGGACGATGCGCGGCGACGGTCGGGAGGGCGATCCACGGCTGGGCGCGCCACAGGTCGCCGCGCGTGTCCGGGTCCTCGGCGACGATCACGTCGAGCACCTCGAGCAGGTCCGCCATGGTGCGGGTGTGCGGCACCACCACGTCCATGGTCGGCACGAGCGGCCAGTTGCCCCGCACCGAGATGACGCCGCGGCTGGGCGTGTAGGCGCACAGCGCGTTGTTCGAGGCGGGGCCGCGGCCGGAGGACCAGGTCTCCTCCCCCAGCCCGAAGGCCGCGAAGCTGGCCGCGGTCGCCGTGCCCGAGCCGTTGGAGGAGCCCGAGCCGAACGGCGCCGTGAGGTAGGCGGCGTTGTAGGGGCTCTCCGCGCGACCGTAGACGCCGCGCTGCATGCCGCCGTTGGCCATCGGGGGCATGTTGGTGAGCCCCAGGCAGATCGCCCCCGCGGCGCGCAGGCGCTCGACGGTGAACGCGTCGCGCTGCGCCACGAGGTCCGCGAACGCCGGGCTGCCGGCGGCCGCGGTGAGTCCCCGCACGAGGTACGAGTCCTTCGCCGTGTACGGGATGCCGTCGAGCGGACCCCGCGCCTCCCCGCGGGCGCGGCGCGCGTCGCTCTCACGCGCCTCCGCGAGCGCGTCCGGGTTGTCGACCACGACGGCGTTGAGGGCGGTCGATGTGCCGGGGCGGTCGTACGCCTCGATGCGGGCGAGGTACGCCTCGACAAGCGCCACGCTGGTGACGTGGCCGGACTCGAGCGCGCCGCGAAGCCGCGCGATCGAGGCCTCGACCACGTCGAAGCGGGTCATCCCGCCACCGCCGGCTGCTGCTGCGTGATGCAATGGATGCCGCCGCCGCGCGCGAAGATCTCCCGCGCGTCGACGGTCACCACGGTCCGTCCCGGGTACGCGTCCGTGAGGATCTCGCGCGCTCGCGCATCCGCCGCCTCGTCCCCGAAACCGCACGCGACCACGCCGCCGTTGGCGACGTAGTGGTTGACGTAGCTCCAGTCGACGGGTCCGTGCTCGTCCGACAGCTGCGCGGGCGCGGGCAGGTCGACCACCTCGAGGCTGCGGCCCGCGGCGTCGGTCTGCGCCTTGAGCAGGTCGCGGAGGTCCGCGCTCACGCCGTAGTCGGGGTGGGCCGGGTCGGTCTGCCCGTGCAGCAGCACGCGCCCCTCCCCCACGAGCGTCGCGACGATGTCGACGTGGCCGTTGGTGCCGAAGTCGTCGTAGTCGCGCGTGAGGCCGCGCGGTAGCCAGATCGCGCGCGTCGCGCCGAGCCGTGCCGCCATCTCCGCCTCGACGTCCTCGCGAGCGAGGCCCGGGTTGCGGCGCGGGTCCAGCTGCACCGTCTCGGTGAGCAGCACCGTGCCCTCGCCGTCGACGTGGATCCCGCCTCCCTCGTTGGTGAGGTCGCTCGGGACGAGCTCGGCGCCTGCGGCCTCGGCGACGATGCGCCCGAGGCGCGCGGACTTCTCCCACTCCGCCCACGCGGGCGCTCCCCAGCCGTTGAACACCCAGTCCACCGCGCCGAGGACGCCGGGTCGCGCATCGTCCACCACGAAGGTGGGGCCCACGTCACGCATCCAGAACTCGTCGACGGGCGCCTCGAGGATCTCGATCCCCTCGCCGAGCATGCGACGGGCCCGGGCGGTCTCCGACGGGTCGACCACCATCGTCACGGGCTCGAGCTGCGCCACCGTGTGCGCCACGCGCGTCCACGCCCTGTATCCCGCCTCCCGCTCGGCATCGGTCGCGCCCAGCGTCGGGCCTTCGCACGGGAACGCCATCCACGTGCGGGTGTGGGGCGCGGTCTCGGGCGGCATGCGCCAGGCCATGGGTCCTCCTCGTGCTGGGATGCCGAGAGTAGCGCGAGGCGCGCGTCAGCCTCGGGACGCAGGGGCCTCGACGTCGACGCGCGTGCGGTAGGCGTAGGTGACGTACGGCATCGCGTGCTCGCCGTCGCCCGCGAGCTCGGGCGTGAGGGAGATGAGATGCTCGAGCGCCGCGTCGAGGTCCGCCCGGTACGCCTCGGTGCCGGTGATGTAGTTGCTGCGCGAGCGCACGAGCGCGCGCAGGCCGTCGATGGTGATGGGGCGGCGCCACGCCAGCTCGCGGCTCTCGAGCGGGCCGAAGGGCGCTCCGACGCGCGGCGGCCCGGCCGCGAGCATCGTCTCCGCCGAGGAATGCCCGACGGCGCGCGACAGGGCCGCGACCCAGTCGCTGCGCTCGTCGCGGATGTTCCAGATGAGCCCCAGCACGCCGCCCGGCGCCAGGACGCGAGCGATCTCCCGCGCGGCCGTGTCGGGATCGACCCAATGCCATGCCTGGCCCATCACCACAGCATCGACGCTCGCGTCCTCGAGCGGGATCTCCTCGGCGCGCCCGAGCCGCGTCGCGACGCGCGGCACGTGCGCCTCGAGCGTGGCGAGCATGACGGGGTCGGGGTCGACCGCGATCACCTCGGCGTGTCGACAGCGATGGATCGCCTCCGTCAGCTTGCCCGTGCCTGCGCCCAGGTCGAGCACGCGGCCGCGGACGCCCTCGAGGAGCCAGTCGACCGCCTCCAGGGGGTAGCCGGGACGGCCCTTGGCGTAGTCCGCCGCCGCCTTGCCGAAGCTGAGCGATCTCTCGGTCACGGGTCCACGGTAGCCGCGGTGAGCGCCCGCGGGAACGTCGGACCTGCCCCTTCCCTCGACACCTGTGCGGCGATAGCGTGACTGCAGGGTTGGGGGGGTCCACGATGAGCCGACGATGGCGGATGCGCACCACGATCGCGTGGTGGTGCGCCGTGGCGTATGGAATCGCCGTGATCGGGATCGCGCTGCTCGCGCCGCTGTACAGCAGCGCGACCGAGGATTCCGACGGGGTCCAATCGCTCTCGACGGCGACGCTCGTCGAGGTCGAGGGAGTGAGCGGGCTGGTCACCATGAGCGTGCCCCTGCTGGTGACGCTCGCGGTGGGTGCCGCTCGCGTCGCGCCGACGCGCTGGGGACGGCCCGTCGCGTGGGTCCTGTGGTCGCTGCTGTGCGTCGGCACCGTGCTCGCCCTCATGTCCGTCGGCGTGCTCGTGCTCCCGCTCACGGTCGCACTGCTGATCGTGTGCCTCGAGCCCGGTTCGGCGCGGATGGCGGAACGAGCGAGCGTCCCGGCATGACGAGCACGCGCAGCCGGTTGATCGCCGGCCTGGGCGCGGTCGCCGGCACCGCGCTGGTCGCCGCGACCGCGCTCGCGGTGCTCCCGCCGTGGCAGACGGCGGAGGTGGCCGTCCCCGCGGACGATGCCGAGGCGGGCGCCGTGGTGCGCGCCTACGTGGCGGCGCTCGACGCGCATGACTGCGCGACCGCCGAGGCCCTGTCCGCGCCCGACGCGGTCGACGCGACCGCGCGGTGGTGCGGCCGGGTCGCGCACCTCGACGGCGTCGACGTCGCGGACGCCGTGGTGGAGGACCCGGCGTGGTCGGGGCGCCCCGCGACCGTCGAGGTGGTCATGGTGCCCGTCACGTTCGACCTCGACTGGCGCCTCGGGCACGGCGACGTGTCAATGCCCGAGGGCAGGACGGTGTGGGGCTACGTGCTCGTGAGGGAGGACCCCGCCGACCCGTGGCGGATCGCCGATCAGGGAGTGGGCTGAACCACAGTCCGGGCGCGGGGCGCGCGCGGCGGGGCCGGCCGGCGGCTCGGCCCCGCCGCGCGGGTCACCCCAGCGTCCGATGACGCGCCGCGAGCACCGCGACGCCGCCGAATCCCAACAGCGCCGCCATCCACGCGAGCAGCGACGCCACGTCGGCGCCGGTCTCGGAGAGCTCGCCGGACGCGCCGGCACCCTCGGCGCCTGCGCCGCCCCCAGCGCCCGCGACGTCCGGGTCGCTCGGGGCGCTCGGGGCGCCCGCACCGTCGACGTCGGGCGTCGACCCGTCCTCGTCGTCGGAGGGGCTCCGCACCGGCGCGATGACGGTCACCACGACCGTGGCCGTGGTCTCGGCGCCCTCGGCGTCGCGCACGGTGTACGTGAACGCGTCGGTACCGACGAAGCCCCCGTCGGGCGCGTACGTCACCGAGCCGTCGGCACCGAGCGTGACCGTTCCGTGGGCGGCCTCGGTTGTCGCGACGACGCGCAGCGCGGTGCCCTGGTCGTTGCCCGTGAGGTCCGCCTCGGCGAAGGTCAGCGGGACGCCTGCGCGCGTGGACCCCGCATCGTCCGCCGCGACGGGCGTGACAACGATCGCGAGGACGGCGGATGCGCGCCCCCCGGACGAGTCCTCGACCGTGTAGGCGATGCGCGTCGTGCCGCTGAAGCCCGCCGCGGGCGTGAAGGTGTAGGCGCCGTCCGCCCCGATGGAGAGCGTGCCGACGCCCGCCGCCGGGGCGTCGTGGGCGACGACGGTGAGGGCGCTGCCGACATCGTTCGCGAGCACGCCCGCGTCCGCGCCGCGGGTCAGGCCGAGCCCAGCCGTGGTCGCGTCGGCATCGTCCGCCGCGGCGGGCGTGACCTCGATCGTGAGGATCGCGCTCGCGCGGCGGCCCTCGTGATCCTCGATGGTGTAGCCCGCGGTCACGGTGCCCGAGAACCCGTCGGCCGGGGCGAACGTGTACGAGCCGTCCGCTGCGATGGCGAGCACGCCATGCGCTGCGGCCACGGCATCGTGCGCCACGACGGTGAGGGCGCTGCCGAGGTCGTTGACGAGCACGCCGTCGACGGCCGCGCGGCTCAGGGGGTCGCCCGCGACCGTCGCGTCGGCGTCATCGACCGCCGCGACGTCGACCGCGATGGTGAGCGTCGCGCTCGCGCGCTGCCCCGACGCGTCCTCGACGGTGTAGGTGGTCACCACCGTGCCGGAGTACCCGGCGGGCGGGGTGTACGCGAACGAGCCGTCCGCGGCCACGGTCAGGGTGCCCTGCCCCGCCGCGAGCGCGTCCCAGGCGACCACGGTGAGGCCCGCACCCGCGTCGTTCGCGAGCAGACCGTCGGAGCCGCCGCGGCTGAGGGGCGTGTCCGCCGCCGTGCCCGCGACGTCGTCACGCGCGGCCGGGGTCACCGCGACCGTCACGTGGGCGGTCGCGCGCCGGCCCTCCGCGTCCTCCACCGTGTAGGTGAAGACGTCCGCGCCGGAGTAGCCGGCCTCGGGCGTGTAGGTGATCGAGCCGTCGGCGCCGAGCACCGCCATGCCGTGCGCGCCGTCGGTCGCGGCGACCACCGCGAGGGCCGAGCCGCGATCGTCGTCCGTGAGCTGCGCCTCGGTGAGCGTCACCGGGTCGCCGGACCGCGTCGCGGCGGAGTCGGGACCGGCGGTGGGCGTCACCGTGAGGGTGAGCGTCGCCGTGGCACGCTGCCCGGCGGCGTCCTCGACCGTGTAGGCCGCGCTCGTCGTGCCGCTGAAGCCCGCGGCCGGCGTGAACGTGTAGCCGCCGTCCGCATCGATGACGAGCACTCCTGCCGCGGCCGGGACCGGATCCGCTCCCACCACGCGCAGGGCGGAGCCGCGGTCGTCGGTCAGCACGCCCGCCCCCGCGCCGCGCGTGAGGGTGGCGCCCGCCTCCACGGTGTCGGCGTCGTCGTCGGCGGTGGGCCGCACCACGATGGTGAGCGTCGCGGTGTCGGTCGCGCCGTCACCGTCCTCGATCGAGTAGTCCGCGGTGACGATGCCGGAGAAGCCGGACGCGGGCGTGTACGTGTACGCGCCGTCGGCCGCGATCGCGAGCGTGCCGGCGGCCGCGGCGATCGCGTCGTGCCCGGTGACCGTCAGGGCGCCGCCGATGTCGTTGACGAGCACCCCCGCGGCGGCTTCGCGCACCAGCGCGGTGTCGAGCGGCGTCTCGTCGCTGTCGTCGACCGCCTTCGCGGCGGCGTGGACGGTCGCGACGGCGGAGACCGGCGCGAGCGGCGCCGCATCGGGGTCCGTCGCGGATGCCGTCGCGGTGTTGCGCACGTAGCCGCGTGCGACGTCCGACGCCGTGACCGTCGCGGCCGCGGTGCAGGTCACCGTCGCATGCGGGGCGACGGTCGCCCACGTGCAGCCCGACGTGGTCGCGGTCGGGTCGGCCACCGCCACGGCCGTGAGCGGCACGTTGCCCGTGTTGGTGAACGCGAGGTCGAACGTCAGGGTCTGCCCGGCGACGACGGCGCCCCCGGTGTGGGTCTTCGTGAGGCTCATGCCGGGCGCGGGGGGCCACTCGAGCGTCATCGCGTAGTCCTCGACCTCGCCGGCCGAGGAGAACCCGGTCGGGGTCAGCTCCGCGGCGGTCGGCGCGATGCGGAACCGCGCGAACGTGGTCTGAGTCGCGAGCGGTCCCGCAGTCGCGGGTACCTCGAACACAAGGTCGACGGTGCCGCCGCCGTCCGGGCAGGCCTGCTGATCCGAGCGCTCGGAGTCCTGGAACACGCCGTCGCCGTCGAAGTCGATCCAGCCGGCCACGAGCCCCGGCTCGGCGGCCGAGGCGTAGCAGCGGACAGCGGGGATGGTGAGGGTGCCGCCGGGGGTGAGGTGGTAGGCCGGGTCGAGCGTGACACCGTCCTCGTCGCCGATGCCCGCCGCATCGTCCCCGCCCGCGTCCGCGCTGGCCTGCGAGACGCCCTCGAAGTCGACGGTCGGGCCCAGGCGGAGCACGGGCGCGAGCTGATCGGCGAGGGCGATGGTGAACACGCCCTGGCCGTCGCCGCCGGTGTAGAGCGCCGGCACGCCGCCCGTGAAGCGACCCTGGCTCAGCGCCGCGGCGGCGCCGTAGCCGGTCGGGGCGTCGCCGAAGTCGACGTCGATGACGACTCCGAGCGCGATCGCCTCGTTGCCGCGGCCCTGAAGCGTCACGTCGGTCGCGGCGCTCACGCCGTCCATGAACGCCACCGCCATGGGGTTGGGCGTGGGCCCGCCGCTGGCCTCGCACGCGGTCGACTTGGAGCCGTACATCATCAGCGTGCTGGTGGTGGCCGTCTCGGTGCGGCGCAGGTAGTTGTCGTTGGTGCATGCCGCGCCGCGGACGCGGTCGAGGATGCGCCAGGTGCCGGCGTTCGAGATGGTCGCGCCGACGCGCTCCCAGGTTCCGCTGCCGGAGTACACCGACGACTCGGCCGAGGCCATGACGAGGCCGGCGAGCGGGAGCGGGCTCGAGGCCGCACCGTCGACGAGCGCCGCATCGCACTCGAAGTCGAAGGTGACGGTCGAGCCGCTGGTGACGTTCCCGACGCCGGCCACGAGGCCGTTGCTGGTCCCGGTGCCACCGATGTTGTAGAGATCGTCGAGGCCATCGCCTCGCCAGGTGCCGCTCGCGTAGGCCTTGATGGTGTCGCCGGCGACCTCGTCGATCGCGCAGGTGACGTCGATCCGCTGCGCACCGATCGCGATGGACTCCGTGGTGACGATCCTTCCGTCGGGACCAGCCGTGAGCGTTGAGCCCGACGCACCCCACGAGATCCACTGGACGGACGGGAAGCGGGCGGTGCCGCCCGTCGCGGCGACGGCGCCGGCGGGCGGCGCCGTCAGGACGCCGGGCACCACCGTTGCGGCGACCAGGGTGGACAGGATGGCGACCGCCGGAAGGCGGCGCCGGGGCGCGCGGGCGCGCAGGAGCGACGTGGCTCGGTTCACAGGAGTTCCTCAGCTCATCCGTGCCCGGCTCGGGGCTCGGCGCCGGCCCTCAGCGTGCTGGGGCGCTCGAGCCCGGCGAGCGGGCATGGTCTGTCAACGACCCGTGAAATCTAGCGGGCGCCGGGAACCGATGTGAGCAACGCCACGCCGGTGAGGTCCGTCACACCGGCGGCTGCGGCGCCGGCGGTCAGGCACCTCGGGCATCACGCCGGCCGAGGTGCCCTACCGGGAGCTCCGGAGAGGAGATCAGCGTCCCGCGACCACGCCTCCGGCCGGTGCGATCTCGGCGATGCGCGCAAGGTCGGCGCCGGTAAGGACGACGTCGGCCGATGCGATGTTCGCGGCGACGCGGGAGGCGTTGCGCGAGCCGGGGATGGGGACGATGTAGTCCTTCTGGGCGAGCAGCCAGGCGATCGCGAGCTGAGCGAGCGTGGCGCCCTTCTCCGCCGCGAGCGCGGTGAGCCGATCGACGATCGCGACGTTCGCGTCGTAGCTCTCGGGGGCCCACCACGGGATGCGCTGACGGAAGTCGTGCGGTCCGTACTCGCTGCGGGGCTTGACCGCGCCGCTGAGGAATCCGCGCGCGAGCGGCGAGTAGGCCACAAGGCCGATGCCGAGCTCCTCGAGCACGGGGAAGAAGGCCTCGGACTCGCGGGCGAAGATCGAGTATTCGGTCTGCACCACGGAGATGGGGTGGACCTCGTGGGCGAGGCGCACGTTGTCCGGCGTGGTGTTGGACAGGCCCAGGAACCGCACCTTGCCCGCGTCGACGTACTCCTTCATCACACCGACGACGTCCTCGACCGGCACGGCCGGGTCGTGCACGTGCTGGTAGAGCACGTCGATGTGGTCGACGCCGAGGTTGCGCAGGCTGTTGTCGACGACGGTGCGCACGTGGTCGGGCTGCGAGTTCGGGGCGTAGGCGGGCGTGAAGCCGAACTTGGTGGCGATCGTGACCTGATCGCGGATAGGCGCGAGGGCGGCGCCGAGCAGCTGCTCGCCGACGCCCCAGCCGTACATCTCGGCGGTATCGAAGTGCGTGACGCCGAGGTCATGCGCGGCGCGGATCGCGGCGATGGACTCGGTGTCGTCGCTCGGACCGTAACCGACCGCCGTGCCCATCGCGCCGTAACCGATGGCGGAGACGGCGAGGCCCTGGCTGCCGAGGATGCGCTGTTCCATGAGGTGTCCTTTCTCGAATGACTTGACGACAGAATACGCCCATTCTGTCAGTCTCTGCCACTTGTGGCGCGATATGATGGATCTATGAGCGAGATCACCAGACCCGGAGGCATGCGTGCCATCGCGCGCGACGCTGTCCGTGCGCGCATCTCCGAGGTCGCCGTCGACCTCTTCGATGAGCACGGCTTCGACCACGTCACGGTCGAGCAGATCGCCGCCGCGGTCGGCGTCTCGCCGCGCAGCGTGCACCGGTACTTCCCCGCGAAGGAGGACACCGTCATCGGCGATCCAGCCGGCTGGGGCGAGCATGTGCGGGATCAGCTCGTGGCCCGCCCGTCGGAGGAACCCGTCTGGGAGGCGCTGCTCGCGTCCTACGAGGCGCTGCTCGCGACTCCTGGTCGGAACGAGGAACAGGGCAGGAAGGCGATGCGGGTCCTCGGCAGCACGCCGGCCCTGCGGGCGCGCAACCTCGAGAAGCACCTGCTGTGGGCCCGCATGCTCACACCCGTCGTCGCGGAGCGCCTCGACGGCGACCACCGGGACCTACGCGCCGAGACGATCGTCCAGGCGTCCCTCGCCTGCTTCGACATCGCGCTCACCGCGTGGGCGGAGGACGATGCCGCGGAGAGCGCGGTCGCACTCCTCCGCCGCAGCTTCGGCGCGCTCCAGCCCACCGCGTAGGCGTTTCGCGCGAGTCGGCGCCCGCGACCCCGTCGCGACGCCCGCAGCCGACGGCATCGTCCCCAGCCGTCGAACCGTGACGTGGAGGCGTGCCGTCGCCGAAAAAGGTCAGCCCGACGGCGCGATCACGTCAAGACCCATGGCTCGGGCCGCCTCGCCGAGCCTGTGGTCGTAGGTGAGGATCGCAGCGGCATCGAGTCTCATCGCCGCCTCGAGATGCAGCGCGTCCAGCGTCCGGAGGTAAGGCATCGGCAGGAAGCCGGCGCCGCGATAGACGGCACGGTCGAGCGCAGCGAGCGCAACGCCATCAAGGACCCGCGTCACGTCGGCCTGGTCGAGCCCCTCGCGCACCGCCACGCGACGCAGCTCGGTCTCGAGAAGGTCGCTGGAGACGAGCACAGAGGGGGTGCGGTCGAGCCATTCCAGGAGCGCCTCGCTCTCCGCCTGATCGATCAGCAGCGCACCGAGCGCCGAGGTGTCGACGTAGACGACCGCGGGGGCAGTCACAGTCGTTCGCCGCGAAGGTCGTCAAGGGTCGCAGCGAGGCCTCGCCCCGAGACCCTGCGGCGGATGCCCAGCGCCGCCCAGCCGCCCTCGCGCCTCGCGGGACGCGCGATCGGCAGCGCCGGCGCCGGCGCATCGAGCGGCACGAGACGCCCCACGGGCACGCCACCGTTGGTCAGAACGAACGAGCGGCCCTCGCTCACCGCGCGGAGCACGCGACCGGACTCGTTGCGCAACTCACGCTGCGACAGGCGCTCGATGGCGCTCTCGGATGCCTCCACACTTCACCGTAGCACGCGTGCTACAAGTGCGACGAGGGCCTGCTGAACGATCGCGCCAGCGCCATGGCGCTGCACGCAGAGGCCGGGGTACTGGACGTTGAACCTGAACTCGACGCCGTTCCGTAGCCGAACAACCTCACGGCCGCCGAATGCAGTCAGGCAACCTGCAAGGGCTTGATCGCAGCGATCTGATCCGCGGCGCGGTCCTCGGCAAGATCCAGCTCGTAGTGCGACTGAAGGTTGAGCCAGAACTCCGCGGACGTGCCGAAGTACCGTGCCAGGCGCAGAGCGGTATCGGCCGTGACGCCACGCTTGCCGTGGACGATCTCATTGATGCGCCGCGGGGGCACACCGATCGATACGGCAAGCTTGTTCTGCGTGATCCCGAATCCCTCGATGAAGTCCTCCAGGAGAACCTCGCCCGGGTGGATGGGCGGAATCTTGTCAGTGGTAGTCAACGATCTCCACCTCCTCTGGTCCAGCATCGGCCCACACGAAGCAGATCCGCCACTGGTCATTGATCCTGATGCTGTGTTGACCACACCGATCGCCCTTCAAGGCTTCGAGCCGATTGCCCGGAGGGACCCGAAGATCTTCGAGCGTCTCGGCAGAGCCGAGTTGGCGGAGCTTGCGAAGCGCCACGCGTTGGATTCGTGGATCCAAGGCAGGTACGCGCTCACGACGCCACAGGCGCTCAGCGTCCTTGTCGCCGAACGATCTGATCACGCGAGCATTGTATAACGCGATGCGTCAATAACGCTAGACGCTAAACCTGAACTCGACCGCGTTCCGTAGCCGAATCACCTCTCGGCGGCAGCACCGATTGCCACGGCGCACGCGCTCACAATGGCATCGCTCGCAGAGATCGCCTCGCGAATGTCATCGCGGGTCGCCTCGGGGCGCGCGTCCTCCGGGTACTCGGTGCTGTTGCGCACCTGCCGCATCCAGTCGAACTCGGCGATCTCCTCGACCGCCTGCGGCATCAGCACGGCCGCAGCGAGTCCGGTGTTGCGGTGCGCACCTCCCACGGGTCGGACCCGCAGCCCGTGAACCGCCAGCACCGCGGCCAAGGCCTTCCGCGCGCCGTCGTACGCGGCGGTGAAGGCCATCGCGACGTCGTCCGTCTCGGCGAGAATGCGGGCGGTCACGAGGTGGCGCTGCGCCGTGGTGATCACCGACCGCGCGTGATCTGTGTTGATGGCCACGCGCTCGAGCCGACCCGACGCGAGCATCCGCGCGATCGCGTCGGGGAGCTCATGCATCGGCCGTACCGTTCAGGAGCGCGACCATCGGGCGGTCCTTCACAGTCGCAAGGAAGGGTGCCGGATCATCGGCGTCCCACTCCTCTCGGGAGACGCGAGCGACGTTGACCTCGACGCCGAGGCTCTCGGACGCGGCCTTCGCCGCGTCCGACAACCCTCGCCGCGAGGCGGTTCCGACCACGAGCACGTCGATATCGTGCGGAAACTCCCCGGCCTCGCCTGACCGTCGCGCGGCCCACGAGCCATAGATGTAGGCGTCGTCGATACCATCGATGTCGGCGAGCACCTCGCGAAGCACCGGCACCGGTCCGTAGGTCGCAGCGATGATCTCCTCCATCAGGGCGAACAGTGGGTGCTCGGTGTTGGCGCGCACCATCCGGTTGCGGCCCACGGTGCGATCACGGAGGACGCCAGCGTCAACGAGCCGGCCGACCTCCTTGTGCACCACGCCCGCACCGGCACCCGTCAAGCGGCCGAGCTCGGCGAGTGAGAACTCCTCATCGGCGCGACCAAGCGTCTCCGCGAGCAGCGCTCCGGAGACATCCGACCTCACGAAGGGCGTAAGCGCCGACGGCAGAGTCTTCACAAAAAGTGACGATATATTCCTGTTAAAAGAAAGGTCAAGGCGGATTTCTAGACGTTGAACCCGAACTCGACCGCGTCCAGTGGCCGAACAACCTCTCTGGGAGCACGCTGCGCTGCGGACCGGCAACGACGATGTTCCTCCAAATACGCATCGCACTACAGTCTCGACATGACCCTTGCCGATGACGAGGCCCTGGCAGCCGCTGCCGGTACCCCAGACGACGTACTGATCCAGCTTCTCTCCCACCGGAACTGGCACGTGCGTTGGGAGGCAGCGCAGAACAGCGAAGCGAGCGACGCGGTGCGACTCGCGGCGCTCGCAACGGGCGACAAGGATCTTGCTGCCGCAGTCGGCCAGCTAGGCGACGCACTCTCGTCGACAGTTCTCGAGGCCGTCTTTGACCACCCGAAGAGGGACGGGCGCGAGCAACTTGGATGCGTTGTTCGTGACCGAGCGACGCAAGAGCGCCTTGCCTCGGGCCCTGACGTGAAGGTGAGGGCGTCGCTAGCCGTGAGCAACGAAGATCTGCCTGAGGACCTGGTGCGCAAGCTCGCAGCTGACCGACGCGCCGAGGTCCGGGCGTGCGTCGCCAAACGCCGCTCGCTCCCTGAAGACCTCGTCATCGCATTTGCGTCGGACCGGTCCGCCAACGTGCGATGGTGGCTTCTTTGCATGCGCGACACTCCCGAGGTCGCGGCACTGCTCCGCGAAGACCCCGACGAGATGACAAGAAACCACGCACGCCGAGTGCTTGGCGAGCCGCTCACCTAGAGCTTCGGTCGAGGCTCAATTACACATTGAACCTGAACTCGACCGCGTTCCGTAGCCGAACAACGTCTGGTTGTCCACGACGGCGCGATGCGGAACCGCATCGGATCAGGAGACCGTCCGCGCCCGCAAGGCTTCGACAAGCTGGGCCTGGGTGGGGCAATCGGCAAGGCCCGCATTCGTCGGGTAGACCCGACACGCGAGAGCGAGGAGCAACTGCCCCGTAGGGAACAAGTCCTCTCCATCCACGAGGATCGTCGGCGAGCCCGCGAAGGAAGTCTCAGCCGCCTGCTCGGACGTACGGACAAGTTGCTCCTGGACCTCGACCGCAGCCAGACCCAGATCGTCGAGCGCCGCCCGCAGACGCACCCGCGCGTGCGCATGGCCGGGGCAACTCTCAATATGCAGCAACTCGACTTTCACGAGTCAACTGTCCACCGCAACCATGCCGCAGGGCAACCACTGCCGCACCGCGCATACCGCCGCGTCAACCGCCAGATGTTAGACGGCGACTACACATTAAATCTGAATTCGACCACGTCGCCGTCCTGCATGACGTAGTCCTTGCCCTCGATGCGGACCTTGCCCTTGGCCTTCGCCTCGGCCATCGAGCCGGTCTCGAGCAGGTCGTGGAAGTGGACCACCTCGGCCTTGATGAACCCGCGCTCGAAGTCGGTGTGGATCACGCCCGCCGCCTGCGGGGCCGTCCAGCCCTGGTGGATGGTCCACGCGCGGGCCTCCTTGGGGCCCGCCGTGAGGTACGTCTGCAGGCCGAGCGTCGCGAAGCCGACGCGCGCGAGCTGGTCCAGCCCGGACTCGTTCTGGCCGTTCTCGGCCAGCATCTCGCGGGCCTCGTCCTCGGTGAGCTCCACGAGCTCCGCCTCGAACTTGGCGTCGAGGAAGATCGCCTCGGCCGGCGCGACCTGCGCCGCGAGGGCGGCCTTCTTGGCATCGTCGGCGAGGACCGCATCGTCCACGTTGAAGACATAGATGAACGGCTTGGCCGTCAGCAGGTTGAGCTCCCGCACGTCCGCGAGGTCCAGCTTGGCCGCGGCGGCGCCGGCGCTGAGCGCCTTGCCCGACTCGAGGATCTCCTTGGCGGTCTGGACCGCGGCGAGGAAGTTCGGGTCGGCCTTCTTGGCGCGCACCTCCTTCTCGAGGCGCGGGATCGCCTTCTCGACGGTCTGGAGGTCGGCGAGGATCAGCTCGGTGTTGATCGTCTCGATGTCGGACGCCGCGTCGACCTTGCCGTCGACGTGGATGACGTCCGGGTCCTCGAAGCCGCGGGTCACCTGGCAGATCGCGTCCGCCTCACGGATGTTCGCGAGGAACGCGTTGCCCAGACCCTCGCCCTCGGACGCGCCCTTGACGATGCCCGCGATGTCGACGAACGACACGGTCGCGGGGACCTCACGCTCGGAACCGAAGACCTCGGCGAGCTGGCCGAGGCGCGCGTCCGGCAGCGGGACCACGCCGACGTTGGGCTCGATGGTCGCGAACGGGTAGTTCGCGGCGAGCACCTCGGCGCGGGTGAGGGCGTTGAAGAGCGTCGACTTGCCGACGTTGGGGAGACCGACGATTCCGATGGTAAGAGCCACGGGCGACAAGTCTACCGGCGGACGGTCCCGGTGCCCGCCGGGACGATGCGGCGGTCGCCGCCCCGCAGAGGTGACCCGCGCATCGTCCGGCCGTAGGCTGGCGACGTGAGCGTCGAGGAGATCTTCAACCAGGGCGCCGCGCATCTGCGCGAGCAGAAGGACCTGGACAAGATCCGTCCCGCCACCGAGGTGGTGGGCGAGGCCCCGCCGCGCGACGAGGACGATCCGCTGGCCGATCTCGACATCCCGGCGCCCGAGTAGCGCGGCGCGCCGACCGGGGTTGCCCCCTAGGGCGCGGAGGCGCTCCGGAAGCGACCGTGGGTGCCCCATTCGGCGCGTGCGGCGGGAGCAGGTACGGCGGGAGCAGGTCCGGCGGGAGCACGAGGGCCCCGGCCCTCCCTCGCGGGAGGACCGGGGCCCTGTGCGTGCTCGGCGCCTAGGCGCCGAGCGGGATGTTCGCGCCGGGGATGGCGTCGAGCAGCTTCTGCGTGTACTCGGTCTGAGCGTTCGCGAAGATCTCCTCGACGTTGCCCTTCTCGACGATCTTGCCCTTCTCCATCACCGCCACGTCATCGGCGACGACGCGCACGACGGCGAGGTCGTGGGTGATGAACAGGTACGTGAGCCCCAGCTCCTCCTGCAGGTCCGCGAGGAGCTGCAGGATCTGCGCCTGGACCAGCACATCGAGAGCGGAGACCGCCTCGTCGAGGATGACCACCTCGGGCTTGAGCGCGAGCGCACGCGCGATCGCGACGCGCTGACGCTGACCGCCCGAGAGCTCATTGGGGTAGCGCGACGCGATCATGCGCGGCAGCGCGACCTCGTCGAGCACCTCGTTGACGCGCAGCTCGCGCGACTGCTTGTCGCCGACCTTGTGGACGTCGAGCGGCTCACGGATGATCGAGCCGATCGAGCGCATCGGGTCCAGCGAGCCGTAGGGGTCCTGGAACACCGGCTGCATGCGCCGACGGTGCGCGAGCATCTCGCGCTTGTCGAGCGCCGTCGCGTCCTTGCCCGCGATGAGGATCTCGCCCTCGGTCGCGGTCTCGAGGCCGAGCACCATTTTGGCGACGGTGGACTTGCCCGAGCCGGACTCGCCCACGAGCGCCATGGTGGTGCCGCGCGGCACCTGGAAGCTCACCTGGTCCACCGCGGTGAACGGCTCGGACTTGAAGCCGCCCTTGCGGATCGAGAAGACCTTGGTGAGGTCCTTGACCTCGATGGCGGGGACGCCGCCGTGGTCCGCGTGCTCCACCACGTCGTGGCGGTGAGCCGAGGCGGCCACCAGGTCGATCTCGTCGCCCTGCGGGGCGTCCGTCACCACGATCTTCTGGGACTTGAGGCGCTGCGACGCGAGGCTCGGGGCCGCCGCGATGAGGCGCTTCGTGTACGGGTGCTGCGGGTTCTGCAGGATCTCGAGGCTCGGGCCGGCCTCGACGATCTTGCCCTGGTACATCACGATGACCTTGGACGCGCGCTCGGCGGCGAGGCCCAGGTCGTGCGTGATGAGCAGCAGCGCGGTGTTCTTCTCCCGCGTGAGCGACTCGAGGTGGTCGAGGATCACGCGCTGCACCGTCACGTCGAGCGCCGAGGTGGGCTCGTCCGCGATGAGCAGCTTGGGGTCCGCCGCGAGACCGATGCCGATGAGCACGCGCTGGCGCATGCCGCCGGAGAACTGGTGCGGGAACTGCTTCATGCGGCGCTCCGCGTCGGCCAGACCGGCCTCCTGGAGCACCTCGATGGCGCGCTTGTCCGCTTCCTTCTTGTTCTTGGCCATGTTGTTGGCCATGACGGCCTCGCGCACCTGGAAGCCCACGTTCCACACGGGGTTGAGGTTCGACATGGGGTCCTGCGGGACGTAGCCGATCTCACGACCGCGGACGCGGACGATCTCCTGCTTGGACGCCTTGGTCAGGTCCTTGCCGGCGAACATCACGGAGCCGCCGGTGATGCGGCCGTTGCTCGGGAGCAGGTCGATGATGCCGGTCGCGGTGGTCGACTTGCCGGAGCCCGACTCGCCCACGATCGCGACGGTCTCGCCCGGGAAGATGTCGAACGAGACGCCCTTCACCGCCTGGACGAAGCCGTTGCCGGTCTGGAACCCGATCTCGAGGTCCTTGATCGAGACGAGCGGCTCAGCGGTGTCGGTCACAGAGGTCTCCTGGGTCATCCGCGGGCCCTCGCCTTCGGGTCGAGGGCGTCGCGCACGAGCTCGCCGAGCGTGATGAAGGCGAGGACGGTCGTGGTGAGGAAGATCGACGGCCAGATGAGCGTCATCGGGGCCGTGCGGATGCTGGTCTGGGCCGCGCTGATGTCGTTGCCCCACGACATCACCTCGGACCCGAGACCGACGCCGAGGAAGCTCAGCGTCGCCTCCGCGACGATCGCGCCACCCAGGGACAGCGTCAGGTAGACGATGACCGGGGTGATCGAGTTCGGCAGGACGTGCGAGATCAGCGTGCTGAACTTGGTGCGTCCGGTGGCCGTCGAGGCCATGACGAAGTCGCCCGACTTCACCCGCAGGATCTCGGAGCGCAGGATGCGCGCCAGGGATGCCCACGCGAAGCCACCGATCGCGAACGCGAGCGTCCACACCGAGCGGTACTCCGACAGCGTGGTCATGACGACCACGGCGGCGAGGATGTAGGGGATCGAGAAGAAGATGTCGCCGATGCGCGAGAGCACCGAGTCGACCCAGCCGCCGTAGAAGCCGGCGAGCGATCCCATGATGATGCCGACGACGCCGGAGATCAGGGTCGCGAGCAGGCCCACCGCGAGCGAGGTGCGTGCGCCCCACACCACGCGGGCGTAGACGTCGCAGCCGCGCTTGGTGAAGCCCATCGGGTGGCCCTCGGTCGCGCCGGCGTTGCTGAACTCGAGGTGGCAGTCGTCGTTCGGGGCGACGTCCGTGAACAGCGTCGGGAACAGCGCCATGAGGACGATGACCGCCACGGCCGCGAGCGAGATGTAGAACAGCGGGCGACGGCGCAGCGAACGCCACGCATCGCGCCACAGGTTCGACGGCTTCTCGTCGAGCTTGATCTTGTCGACCTCGACGGCGTCCTCGTCGAACGGTGCGACGTAGTGCTCGGGCTTAGGCATAGCGGATCCTCGGGTCGAGAACGGCGTACAGGAGGTCCACCAGGATGTTGATGGCGACGTAGGCGAGCACCATGACGGTCACGAAGCTCACGACCGTCGGTCCCTCGCCACGGATGATCGCCTGGTAGAGCGTGTTGCCGACGCCGGGGACGTTGAAGATGCCCTCGGTCACCGTCGCGCCGACCATGAGCACGCCGAAGTTGGCGGCCGAGTTGGTGACGACGGGGATGAGCGAGTTGCGGAGCACGTGCACGGGGATGACGCGGCGGCCCGGGAGACCCTTCGCGTACGCGGTGCGCACGAAGTCGCGGCTGCGCGTGTCGATGACCGTGCCGCGCATGAGTCTCATCGATGTGGTGAAGAGGCTTGCGGCGAGCACGATCGCCGGCAGGAGCATGTTCGAGAAGCTCGTATCCGCGCCCACCGTCGGCGACGCCCAGCCCCACTTGATCGCGATGAAGTACTGCGCGAGGAAGCACAGCACGAAGATCGGGACCGAGAGCATGATCAGGCCGATGACGAGGGTCAGGTTGTCGAAGAACTTGCCCTTGCGCAGGCCGGCGAACAGGCCCAGGACCACGGCGACGCAGAACTCGATGGCGATCGCCATCGACGCGAGCTTCAGCGTCACGGGGAACGTGCGCGACAGGACTGCGCCGACGGACTCACCCGAGAAGGTGGTGCCCAGGTTGCCCGTGAAGAGATCCTTCATGTACAGGCCGTACTGCACCAGGAACGGCTGGTCCAGGTGGTACTGGGCCGCCAGCTGGTCGTACAGCGCGGGGCTGGGCGTCTTGTCGCCGAACATCGCGAGGATGGGGTCTCCCGGCATCGAGAAGACCATGAAATAGATGAGGAAGGTGGTGCCGATCACGACCGGGACCGCCTGGAGGAGGCGGCGGACCACATACATCAGCATGGGCGCGCTCCTCGGATGTGCTTCGTCTGGAACATATGGTGGCCGATTCTACTCTGCGTGCCGCGTGTGTCCGTCCCCACGGTGAGGATAGCCGCGCTCGAGGCCCCGCACCGCGCGAGCATAGTCGCTGCGGTCGGGGCCTCGGGGACAGACGCACGATGGCCCGCCCCGCTGTTCGCGGGGCGGGCCAAGGTGGATGCTAGTTCTTCGTGATCTCGTAGAACAGCGGGACCGAGTGCCAGTCGAACTGGACGTTGTCCACGGTCTCGGCGTAGCCGCCGGTGACGTTCGAGTACCACAGCGGGATCGCCGGGAGGTCCGTGAAGAGGATCTCCTGGGCCTGCTGGAAGATCTCGTTCGCCTTGGCGGTGTCCGCCTCGGCCGAGCCGGCCTTCAGCAGGTCGTCGAACTCAGTGCTCGAGTAGTCGCCGTCGTTCGAACCCGCGCCGGTGCCGTAGATCGGGCCGAGGAAGTTGAACAGCGACGGGTAGTCCGCCTGCCAGCCGGTACGGAAGGCCGTGCCGATGGTGCGGTTCGAGACCTGCTCGCGGAAGTCACCGAAGGTCGCGAACGGGTTGCCGAGCGCGTCGATGCCGAGCGTGTTCTTGATCTGGTCGGTGACCGGGTCCACCCAGCCGGCGTGGCCGCCGTCGGCGTTGTAGCCGATCTGGAAGGTGCCGTCCCACTCGGAGATCGCGTCGGCCTCGGCCCAGAGCTCGACAGCCTTCTCGGGGTTGTAGTCGAGGACCTCGGAGCCGGGGATGGAGTCCGACCAGCCGTCGATGACGGGCGAGGTGAAGTCCGAGGCGGGGGTACGGGTGCCCTGGAAGATCGTGTCGGTGATGAGCTGACGGTCGATCGACATCGAGATCGCCGCACGGCGCAGCGCGCCCTCCTCACCCGAGAAGTGCTCGAGGTCCTGCGGGATCGTGAAGGACTGGAAGATCGCGGCCGGCTGGTTCACGGCGCGGTCGCCCAGGTCGGCCTCGAAGGTCTCGAAGGCCGAGTCCGGGATGGTGTCGATGACGTCCACGTTGTTCGCGAGGAGGTCCGCGTAGGCGGCGTCCGGGGTCGCGTAGAACACGATCGAGAGGCCGTCGTTCTGCGGCACGCGCTCACCGACGTAGGAGTCGTTGACGGCGAGGTCGATCTGGACGTCGTGCTTCCAGTCGTCCGCCGAGGCGAGCGTGTAGGGGCCGTTGCCGACGGGGGCCTTGCCGAAGGCCTCCATGTCCTCGAAGGCCGAGTCGGGCAGCGGGTAGAACGCCGAGTAGCCGAGCGACAGCGGGAAGTCCGACTGCGGCTGCTTCAGGGTGATGGTGAACGTCAGGTCGTCGACGACCGTGAGGCCCGACATCTCCTCGACGCCCTCGTCCCAGCTGAAGCCCTCGATGGGCTCGAAGAAGTACGAGTTGGCGTGCGCGTTGTCGAGGTTCGCGCCGTAGTTCCACGCGTCGACGAAGTTGTGCGCCTGGACGGGCGTGCCGTCGGTGAAGGTCCAGCCGTCCTTGAGCTTGACGGTGAAGGTCTGCGAGTCCTCGGTCTCGATCGACTCGGCGACCTCGTTGTGCGGGGCACCCGTGGCGTCGTAGTAGACGAGGCCGGCGAAGATGGCGTCAAGGATCTTGCCGCCACCCGTCTCGTTGGTCATCGTCGGGATGAGCGGGTTCTCCGGCTCGGAGCCGTTGGTCTTGATGATGGCGTCACCGGCAGGTGCGGCCGAGTTCGTGGCCTCGTCATCCGAACCGGTGGACGAGCAGCCGACCAGCACGAGCGCCGACGCCGAAGCGAGGGTGACACCGCCGATCACGGACTTGCTGAACTTCACTTTTCCTCCTACAGACGCCCGCCGCGCGGCGGGCTGGGATAGGCGCCTCCCCGGGGTGTCGGAGCGACGACTCGGATGCACGCTGATGACGTGCAACTCGGACAGGCTAAACAATCTCGGGTTACCGGAGTGTTTCTCCGCCGGAATTGACCCCCTTTTGTGACCAAACAGTAACCCCGCGTCTCACCATATGGGACGCGTGTGAGGCGCATCACGCGACAATCCCCACGATTCGGACGGGAGGCGTCCGCGTCGTGTTGTCGGAGCCCTCTGCGATGCTGACGCCATGATCGAGATCACCATCGCCCTCGTGTCCCTCGCCGTCGGCTGCGCGCTCGGGGCGGCGCTCATGGCGGCCCGCGGGGCGGGGATGCGGGCCGACCTCGCCGACTCGCGGGCCAGGCTCGCCGCGGCCGAGCAACGCGAGAGCCTCGCGGCGGCGTCCCAGGAATCGCTGCGCGACCAGTTCCGCGTGCTTGCGGCCGATGCGGCGCGCACCCTCGCGGAGACCCAGGAGCGACGCCTCGCGGCCGAGCGCACGGCGCAGAGCGCGGAGGCCCAGCGGCGCGAGGAGACGATGCGGCGGCTGGTCGACCCGATGGCGAAGGCGCTGGACGAGGTCCGGCGGTCGACCACGGACGCGGACAAGGCCCGGCTCGAGACGGAGACGCGCCTCACCGCGCAGGTGCGGGCGCTCATGGACGCCTCGGAGAAGGTCGGTCGCGAGACCGCGGGCCTCAAGGCCGCGCTGCGACGCCCCGAGGTGAGGGGCCGCTGGGGCGAGCTGCACCTCCGGCGCGTGGTGGAGGTGGCAGGGCTGGTCCACCACGTCGACTTCGTCGAGCAGGCGACGGACACCGACGAGGACGGGCGCCGGCTGCGCCCCGACATGCTCGTCCACCTCGCGGGCGGACGCACCGTGGTCGTCGACGCGAAGACGCCGTTCGACGCGATCCTCGATCTCGACGACGAGTCGATCGACCGCGAGGAGACCCTCGACCGTCACGTCGACGCGGTGCGCAAGCGCGTGCTGGAGCTCAAGGGCAAGGCGTACAGCAGCCAGGTCGACTCGCGGCTCGAGTTCGTCGTGCTGTTCATGCCGGCGGAGTCCTTCCTGCAGCTCGCCCTCGAGCGCGACCCGCGCCTGCAGGAGTGGGCGTGGGATCAGGGCGTCGTCATCGCGACGCCGACCATCCTCGTCGCGCTGCTGCGCACCATCGCGCACGCGTGGCGCGAGACGGCGCTCGCGGAGAACGCCCAGCAGGTGCTGAGCACGGGGCGCGAGCTCTACGACCGGCTCACCAAGATGGGCGATCACCTCGCGAGGCTCGGTCGGTCGATCGAGGGGGCGAGCAAGGCCTACAACGACACCATCGGCGCGTTCGAGCGTCGCGTGCTTCCCTCGGCGCGGCGCATGGGCACGCTGCAGGAGCTCGACTCGGAGTTCGCCGCGACGCCGCTCGACACCGAGGTGCGCGAGCTCACCGCGGCCGACGTCCCCGTCGAGACCGGCGCGCGCGAGGGCTAGGCGCGCAGCGCGCGCTCGGCCTCCTTCGCCTTGAGGTCGGCGCGGATCTCGCGCGGCAAGGAGAACATGAGGTCCTCGGTGGCCGTGCGGACCTCCTCGACCGTCTCGTAGCCGCGGCCCGCAAGGTCCGCCAGCACGTCGCGGACCAGGATCTCGGGCACCGAGGCACCCGAGGTCACGCCCACGGTGGCGACGCCGTCGAACCACTCGTCGCGGATCTCGGTCGCGCGGTCCACGCGGAACGCCGTCCGCGCCCCCGCCTGCAGGGCGACCTCGACCAGGCGCACCGAGTTGGACGAGTTCGCCGAGCCGACCACCACCACCAGGTCGCACTCGGGCGCGAGCTTCTTGACCGCGACCTGCCGGTTCTGCGTGGCGTAGCAGATGTCGTCGCTCGGCGGGTCCTCGAGCGACGGGAAGCGCTCACGCAGGCGTCGCACGGTCTCCATCGTCTCGTCGACCGACAGCGTGGTCTGGGAGAGCCACACGACGTTCTCGGGGTCCGGGACGTCGAGCCCATCGACGTCCTCGGGCGAGTTCACCACGATGGTGTGCTCGGGCGCCTCGCCCGCGGTGCCCTCGACCTCCTCGTGCCCCGTGTGGCCGATGAGCAGGATGGTCCGCTCGTCGCGCGCGAAGCGGATGGCCTCCTTGTGGACCTTGGTCACCAGAGGGCACGTGGCGTCGATCGTGAGCAGCTGCCGCGCATCGGCCGCCTCGCGCACCGCAGGCGAGACCCCGTGCGCGGAGAACACGACGCGGGCGCCTTCGGGCACCTCGTCCGTCTCGTCGACGAAGATCGCTCCTCGCTCGGAGAGCGTCTCCACCACGTACTTGTTGTGGACGATCTCCTTGCGCACATAGATAGGTGCGCCGTGGAGCTCGAGGGCCTTCTCGACCGCGATGACCGCGCGGTCCACACCGGCGCAGTAGCCTCGCGGCGCGGCCAGCAGGACGCGCTTGGTGGGGGTGTCGGGCATGGCGTCCATCCTACGTGGCAGGCTGAGGGCCGTGACCGAGACGCCCGCGCCCCACACCCTGCCCGCGACCGCCGGCGGGACCTCGGCGGAGCGTCCGTGGCCGGTGCGGCACCTCTCCCCCAAGATCGGGGAGTTCGTGTCGCGGCTGCCCTCGGTGTGGGTCGAGGGCCAGGTCCTCAACGTCAAGCGCTGGCGCCACCTGGTGTTCCTCACGCTCCGCGACACGGACGAGAACATGTCGCTCAGCGCGACCCTGCCCGCGCGCGAGGCCGAGGCGCTCGGGGTGGACCTCGTCGACGGCACACGCGTGGTGATCCACGCGAAGCCGGAGTGGTGGACGCGCTCGGGCTCGCTCCAGCTCGCGGGCCGCGAGGTGCGCCAGGTGGGGCTCGGCGACCTCCTCGCTCGGCTCGAGGCGCTCAAGGAGGCGCTCGCGCGCGAAGGGCTGTTCGAGCTCGAGCGCAAGGTCCCGCTGCCGTTCATCCCCCGCGTGGTCGGCCTGGTGTGCGCGACCCAGGGCGATGCAGAGCACGACGTGGTCGAGAACGCGACGCGGCGCTGGCCTGGTGTGAGGTTCACGATCCGCCGCGTCACCGTCCAGGGGCCGCGCGCCGTCCCCGAGACCACTGCGGCGATCCGAGAGCTCGACGCCATCGAGGACGTCGACGTCATCGTGGTCGCGCGCGGCGGTGGGTCGTTCGAGGACCTGCTGCCGTTCAGCGACGAGGCGCTCGTGCGCGCGGCCGCGGCGTGCGAGACCCCCCTGGTGAGCGCGATCGGCCACGAGAAGGACTCGCCGCTGCTCGACCTGGTCGCCGACTACCGCGCCTCGACGCCCACGGACGCCGGCAAGCGCATCGTGCCCGACGCCGCCGCGGAGGCGGCCGGGATCGCTCGCGCGCGGGTGACCATGGCATCATCCGTCGAGCGGCTGCTCGCTCGCGAGGCCGCCGGCCTCGCGACCCTGCGCTCCCGTCCCGTGCTCGCACGGCCGGAGGCGATGCTCGCTCCCTACGCGGACGCGGTCGCGCACGGGCGCGACCGTGCGACACGCGCGATGACGGCCGTGCTCGACCGCGCGGGCGCGGCCACGCGCGAGCTCACGGCCACCCTGCGCGCGCTCAGCCCGCTCAGCACGCTCGAGCGCGGCTTCGCGGTGGTGCGCACGCCCGACGGAGCGGTCCTGCGCGATGCGGCTCAGGTCGCCGCGGGCGACGTGCTGCGGATCCGGCTCGCTCGGGGCGAGGTCGAGGCGACGGCGCGCGCCTGAGCCCGCCCGTCCCCTCCTTCGCTCCGCACGGTCTGAGCGGCGACACGCCGACGGGACCCGCGCATCGTGCCCCGTCAGGCGGCGTGTCGCACCGGCGACCGTGCGCAGCGAACCGAGGGGCGCCGGGGGTCAGCGCTTGTTGCCGAGCAGCACGTCGAGCGCGTCGGCGCGCTCGGCGTTGTCGTGCGTCTTCGGCGCGGATGCCGATGCGGGTGCGGGGACGCCCGCGGCCGTGACGGTCGGGAAGGACGGCACCTCGGGCGCGGCCGGCGCCTCGACCTTCGCGGCTGCCGCGGCGGCTGCCTCGGCCGCGGCGGCGGACGGGGCCCACGTCCCGGCCTTGACGGCCGCGCTGCGCGCACGCGCGGCCTTGGCGTACTCCTTGTGGAGATGGCGACCGAGCTTCGCGATGAGCGACTCGGACACGGCAGGGTTGTCGATGAGCGCGTAGATGACGTCGACGTTCTTGTCCCGGGCGAGATCCTCGCGCAGCTCGACGGGGATCGAGGCGCGCGGGTTGCGCGCGAGACCGATGCGCACGTCGACCGAGACGTCCTCGGCGAGCTTGAGCAGCGTCATGAGCGGCGTGTCCGGATGCGCTGCGACGGCCGCGCGCACCTTGGCCTCGGGAGAGCGCGCGAGGGTCGCGAGACCGCCGTCCGTGATGCCGTCGGGGATCGCCTTCTGTGCGCTCTGGCGTGCCGTCTGCTGTCCGTTGCTGTCGCTGAACATGTCCACCTCGTCGTGTTGTTCCGGGAACGTAACTCCTGAGAGGGCCCACGGCCCGCGCTATGACGCTGTTCTCGGCATATTTCCCTCAAACCTTGAGCGGACGCCGGGTACGGTAGCCGGCATGAGCACCGCAGCCACGCCCGCCGGCCGCCCCGTCGAGGACCTCAGCTACGAGGAGGCGCGCGACGAGCTGATCGCGATCGTCGCCAGGCTCGAGGCCGGCAGCGCGACGCTCGACGACTCCCTGGGCCTGTGGGAACGCGGCGAGGCGCTCGCCGCGCGCTGCCAGTCGCTGCTCGACGGGGCGTACGCCCGGATCGCCGCCGCAGGGGACGATGCGGACGCCGGCGTCGTGGGCATCGTCGCCGACGAGGACGAGGACGACGCGCTGTGACGGACCACGTGCTGGTGATCGGCGAGGCCCTGGTCGACGTGGTGGTCGGCCCGGAGGGCACCGAGGCGCACCCCGGCGGCTCGCCCGCCAACGTCGCGCTCGGGCTCGCGCGCCTGGACCGCGAGGTCGACCTCCTCACCCACCTGGGGCTCGACCCCAACGGCGCCATGGTCGCGGACCATCTCCAGGACAACGGCGTTCACCTGGTCCCCGGATCCGCAGGGCCGGGCGCCACCTCCGTCGCGACGGCGACGCTCGGCGCCGACGGCTCGGCGGCCTACGACTTCGCGATCGACTGGCACCTGTCCCCCGGCGTGCGCATGCGCAACGCGCCGCTCGCGGTCCACACCGGCTCGATCGCCGCGGTGCTCGAGCCGGGCGCCGCGGACGTCGCCAAGATCGTCTCGGTCCTCCGCCACGGCTCGACCATCACGTACGACCCCAACGCACGCCCGTCGCTCATGGGAGATCCGGCCACCGCGCGCGCGGCCGTCGAGGCCTTCGTGCGGAAGGCGGACGTGGTCAAGGCCTCGGACGAGGACCTCGCGTGGCTCACGCAGGGCGGCGACGTGGACGATGCGGCGCGCGCGTGGGCGGCGATGGGCCCGGCCTTCGTGGTGGTGACGCGGGGCGCCGAGGGCGCGAGCGTGCACGTGCACGACGGCCGCGAGCTGCGCGTGCCGGGCGTCGAGGTCGACGTCGCGGACACCGTCGGCGCCGGCGACTCGTTCATGGCGGGCATCCTCGACGGGCTGTGGGAGGCGGGCCTGCTCGGCGCTCGCCAGCGCGCGGCCCTGCGCGCCATCCCCGATGCGACCCTCGCCGCCGTCCTCGAGCGCAGCGCGCGCATCGGCGCGATCACGTGCTCGCGGCCCGGCGCGAACCCTCCGACGCGGGCCGAGCTCGAGGCCTGACGCAACTCCCCACGAATCGTGTGCGATCCGGGGCGAGGCGGGACAGGGGTCCCGCGCGGGCGTGCCACACTGGGCGCCATGACAACGGAGTTCCGCATCGAGCACGACACCATGGGCGAGGTCCGTGTGCCCGCCGACGCCCTCTACCGCGCGCAGACCCAGCGCGCCGTCGAGAACTTCCCGATCTCGGGGATCACGCTCGAGCGACGCCACATCGAGGCGCTCGCCCGCGTGAAGAAGGCCGCCGCCCGCGCGAACGCGGAGCTCGGCGTGCTCGACCAGGAGGTGGCCGAGGCGATCGTGGCCGCTGCGGACCAGGTCGCGTCCGGCGCGCACGACGCGCACTTCCCCGTCGACGTGTTCCAGACGGGCTCCGGCACGTCCTCGAACATGAACACCAACGAGGTCATCGCGACGCTCGCGACCGCGGCTCTCGGCCGGGACGTGCACCCGAACGACCACGTCAACGCGTCGCAGTCGTCGAACGACGTGTTCCCGACCTCGGTGCATGTCGCCGCGACCTCCGCGCTCGTGGGCGACCTCATCCCCGCGCTCGAGCACCTCGCGACCTCGCTCGAGGGCAAGGCCGAGGAGTTCGCTGACGTCTTCAAGTCCGGCCGCACGCACCTCATGGACGCGACCCCGGTGACCCTGGGCCAGGAGTTCTCCGGCTACGCGGCCGCCATCCGCTACGGCGTCGAGCGCCTCATGGTCGCGCTGCCGCGCGTCGCGGAGGTGCCCCTGGGCGGCACCGCCGTGGGCACGGGCATCAACACCCCCGCGGGCTTCCCGCAGCGCGTCATCGCGCTGCTCGCCGAGGACACCGGCCTGCCGATCACCGAGGCGCGCAACCACTTCGAGGCGCAGTCCGCGCGCGACGGCCTGGTCGAGGTCTCGGGTGCGCTGCGCACCATCGCGGTGTCGCTCACCAAGATCTGCAACGATCTGCGCTGGATGGGCTCCGGCCCCAACACGGGCCTGGGCGAGATCCAGCTGCCGGACCTGCAGCCCGGATCGTCGATCATGCCCGGCAAGGTCAACCCCGTGGTGCCCGAGGCCGTGCTCATGGTCTGCGCGCGCGTGGTCGGGAACGATGCGACGGTCGCGTGGGCCGGCGCGTCCGGGGCCTTCGAGCTCAACGTGCAGATCCCGGTGATGGCGCTCGGCACGCTCGAGTCGACCCGCCTCCTCGCCAACGCCGCCCGCGTGCTCGCGGACCGCACGGTCGACGGCATCGTCGCCAACGTCGACCGGGCACGGTTCCTCGCCGAGGCCTCGCCGTCGATCGTGACGCCCCTCAACCGCGTCATCGGCTACGAGAACGCCGCCGCGATCGCGAAGCACTCCGTGAAGAAGGGGCTGACGGTCCGCGAGGCGACCCTCGACCTCGGCTTCGTCGAGCGCGGCGAGATCACCGAGGCGCAGCTCGACGAGCTCCTCGACGTCACCACGATGGTCGGCCGCTGACGCCGTGACGGGTCCCCGGCGGTTCGCGTAGAATCGCCGGGTTCCAGATCGCACAGCCGCGGGACGGCGGTGCGGGAACAGCGCGACGCCGACCCCGGTTCACCTTCGTGGAGGTGTCACCATGTCACGCACCCGAGTCCTCATCGCCGGCGGCGGCTACGTCGGCCTGTACACGGCGCTCACCCTCATGAGGAAGGCGGGCGACAAGGTCGACATCACGGTCGTCGACCAGCGTCCGTACATGACGTACGCGCCGTTCCTGCCCGAGGTCGGCGCATCGTCCATCGCCCCGCGCAACGCGGTGGTGCCGCTGCGCCGCGAGCTCGAGGGCGCGCGCATCCTCCAGGGCAAGATCAAGCGCATCGACCACGCGTCGCGCACCGTCGAGGCGACCACCGACCTCGGCGAGACCATCGCGGTCGAGTACGACGAGCTCGTCGTGGCGCTCGGCGCCGTGTCGCGCACGCTGCCGATCCCGGGCCTGGCCGAGTTCGGCATCGGCTTCAAGTACGTCGAGGAGGCGATCGCGCTGCGCAACCGCGTGCTCGGTCGCATCGCGCGCGCCGCGACCACCGACGACGACGAGCTGCGCCGCAAGCTCCTCACCTTCGTGTTCGTGGGCGGCGGCTTCGCGGGCGTCGAGGCGTTCTCGGAGACCGAGGACATGGCGAAGGCGTCGCTGCGCTACTACCCCGAGCTGTCGGCGGACGACTTCAACTTCGTGATGGTCGAGGCCGCGCCGCGCATCCTTCCCGAGATGGGCCCCGAGATGGGCGCCTACACCGTCACCGAGCTCGAGGAGCGCGGCATGCGCGTGCTGCTCGAGACGCGCCTCGAGAGCTGCATCGACGGCCACGTGGTGCTCTCCAACGGCGAGGAGTTCGACGCCGACACGGTGGTGTGGACCGCGGGGGTCAAGCCGTCGCCGGTCATCCAGTCGTCGGACCTGCCGCTGGGCCCGCGCGGGCACGTCAACACCGCGGCGACGCTCCAGGTGATCGACGAGCACGGCCTCCCGATCGGCGGCGCGTGGGCCGCCGGCGACTGCGCGCAGGTCCCCAACCTGGTCGAGGGCGAGGGCGACTGGTGCGCCCCGTCGGCGCAGCACGCGGTCCGCCAGGCCAAGCACCTCGGCGCGAACATCGCGCGCGCTCTCGACGGGCAGACCCTCACGCAGTACAAGCACAAGCACCTCGGCGTGGTCGCCTCGCTGGGACTCGGCAAGGGCGTCGCGTCCACGATGGGCATCAAGCTGCGCGGCTGGCCGGCGTGGCTCATGCACCGCACGTACCACCTGCTCGCGATCCCGACCTTCAACCGCAAGGCCCGCGTCGCGCTCGACTGGACCGCGGCGGCGTTCTTCCGTCGCGACCTCGTGTCGATGGGCCGCATCCAGGAGCCGCGCCGCGCCTTCGAGGAGGCCGCGCGCTCCTAGCCCCCACCCCCTCTGGACACTTCCAACGGAGTTGGTCCCGACACGCCGTGCAGGAGCGGACGATGCGCCGGTTCCGTCGGCGTGTCGCCGCGAGATCCGTTGTG
>NZ_BBME01000013.1 GCF_000971395.1 Demequina iriomotensis
ACCGATACCTACGCGTGATGTTTGAAGCGCCCGGGGCTTGATGGGGGCTCTCCGACAAACCCGGGGCGCTTCAAGTGGCCAGCATTCGCCGGGCGTGACATTCGGCTCGGACGATCGG
Source organism: Demequina iriomotensis (assembly GCF_000971395.1). Taxonomy (GTDB): domain Bacteria; phylum Actinomycetota; class Actinomycetes; order Actinomycetales; family Demequinaceae; genus Demequina; species Demequina iriomotensis. Next base: position 119 of record NZ_BBME01000013.1, read on the forward strand.
GTCGCGCCGGTCGGCCCATCGAGAACCCATCAGATTCAATCGGGACCAACCGGCAATGACCGGGTACAGTCGGAATGAGGGAGTCGACAATCTCCCGAATAATCCGAGGGAACCCGTGAGATTCCAAGACGACCGCAAATGACCGGGAATTGCCCGGTCCCTGCAGGGGGTCGCAGGTTCAAATCCTGTCAGCCCGACGTGTGTGATGTGTCGGGACATCGTTTACAGATGTCCCGGGGCATCGTTGACAGAGGCCCTCCCTTCGGGGAGGGCCTCTTGTTGTTTCTTGGGGTGGTAGTCGCGGGTTTCGTCGAGTTCGTGTTCGGCGATGATTGTCGCGCGTCAGACTTAGTGGCAGGGTTGTTAGTTGAGTCCTGAACGGAGAGTCAGTCATGGGAAGACCCCCGCAGATCCCCGCGGAGAAGAAGACCAGGATCGTCCTGGCAGTGCTGGCCGGTGAGTTGTCGATCGCCGATGCTGCACGCAAGGAGAAGGTCTCGGAGCAGTCGATCGGCCGGTGGAAGGCCGACTTCCTCGAGGCTGGCAAGAGCGCCCTCACGTCGGGCCGGTCGGGTCCGTCGACCCGCGAGGCGCAGCTCGAGGCCGAGGTCACGGAGCTGACGCAGGCCCTGGGTGAGGCGGCGGTCGAGATCCGGGTGTGGAAGAAGTCCGCGGAGGGCCGCCTGGGCCCTTCGAGGACCTCGAGATGATCCGCGTGGAGGCGGGCATGTCGACCTCGAGGTTCTGCGAGAAGTTCGACATGCCCGAGAGGACCTGGCGGCGCTGGCAGGCACGTGCGCGTGCCGGCGAGCAGGCGAAGGGTCCGTGGCCGCAGCCGGCGCGGACCGCGGTGCGTGAGCACGTCGTGGCGCACGCGACCGCGCATCCGGCGTGGGGGCACCGCAAGATCTGGGCACTGGTGCGCCACGACGGCGTGCGCACGTCCGAGGCGACGGTGCTGCGCACGCTGCGCGACGAAGGGCTCCTGCTTCCGGCCCACTACCAGCGGGAGCGCAAGCAGCTCGCGGCCCGGCGCAAGGCGGCGTTCGCGACCGAGCCGACGGGCCCGAACCAGGTGTGGCAGCTGGACTTCAGCGAGTTCGAGACCACCGCCGGCGGCACCTGGCGTATCGCCGCCTGCCGCGACTACTGGTCCAAGTTCGAGTTCGACGCCCATGTGTCACCGACCGCGAACATGTACGACGCGATCGCCGCCGTCGAGAAGGCCCTCGCGGAGGCCGAGGCGATGCTGGGCCGGCCGCTGCGCGACCTGGCGGTCGTGGACCCCGAGACGGGCCCGTTGATCCCGGTGGTGACGATCGTGACGGACAACGGCGGGCCGTTCCGCTCGTTCACGTTCGAGGCGTTCATCGCCGCTCATCCCGAGCTGCGCCACGTCCGCACCCGGGTGCGCACGCCCGGCCAGAACGGCTCGCGTGAGCGCGGCTTCGGATCGATGAAGTACGAGTGGCTGTACCGCCACGAGATCGACGACGCTCTGGACCTCGTCGCACAGATCGAGGCGTATCGCGCCGACTACAACCACGTCCGTCCTCACGAGGCGATCGCCTGGAACAGGCCCGCCGAGGTCCACCTGGGGCTGGCCGACCCGACCATCCCCACCTTTGAAACCGAAGAAATCCTGCCAACTACTTGACGCGGGACAATGTCGGACTGCCAGCAGCCGTTGGGCGCGGAGGCTTGGAAGCGCTGCCAGCTGGTGCGGGGGCGTTTGTGGGGTTCGGGGGTCACGCGGTCGGCGTCGCGCAGGATCCGGTAGATCGTCGAGGCCGCCGGCGGGGTGACTCCTTGCCGGGTGAGGCGGTCGCGGATGGACTCCGCGCCGGCGTCCAGGCCCTCGGCCACGAGCTGATCGCGCAGTGCGACGACCTGGGCGCGTACCTCGTTGGACACCCGCCCGGCGGGGGTGTGGGCGGCGCGTGAGCGCGGCTCGAGGCCGTCCAGTCCGTCGGCTCTGTAGCGGGCCAGGAGGCGGTGGATCCATTGGCGGGTCACGCCGAAGCGACGGGCCGCCTCGGAGATGCTCAGGCCGCCTTCGACGACTGCCAGCACGATGACCCGGTTCTTATTCGCATCCGCCATGGCCCATCGTGGAACTACCAGGGGTGTAAACGATGCCCCGACACAGGTGTAAACGATGGGCTGACATCAGACACTGTCAGCCCGACGTGACGAAGGCCGTTCTTCCTGGTAAAAGCCGGGAAGGGCGGCCTTTTTGTTGCCTTCGAGGAGCTGATTTTCCTATCGTTTTGGGTACTTGCTTGACGGATGTTCACGAGACAACCGTGAAGACCGCCAGTGTGAGTTCGCCTCAGAAGCCGAGGTAGGGATGCGCTCCCCGCTAGGTGCCCGGGCGCGGCGCGGTGTCCGTGCCAGCGTTCGTCTTCTCGCGGTGTGACTGGTTGTTGCGCGTGGAGGTCCGCCGGCGCAGCACGACGCGGCGCAGGCAGAGGGCGAGCGCGGCGCCCGCCGCGGCGAGCGCGACGGCCACCGGGGAGGACGCGAGGGTGCCGATGGTGGTGCCGGCCGTCACCCAGACGATCGCCCACAGCAGCGCCCCCACGCTCGAGCCAAGGAGGAACCGGGCGTACGTGAGGTCGGCGACGCCGGCGATGGCGGGCATGAGGGTGCGGATGCCGGGCATGAGTCGGCTGATGGCGATGGCGCCGGTACCGTGGCGCTGGATCAGGCCGGTGCCGCGGTCCCAGTGGTGGGCGCCCATGCGCTGAACGATGCGGCTGGTGGCGAGCCGTGGCCCGAAGCGGCGTCCGATCACGTAGTTGACGTGGTCGCCGCAGCACGCGCCGATGGCGACGGCTGCGATCAGCAGTGCGGCGTGGGCGCCGCCGTGCGCGTGAATGGCCAGGGCGGATACGGCGAGCTCTCCGGGCACGAGGAAGCCGATGCCGAGCATCGATTCGGCGAAGGCTGCGAGCGTGCCGAGGAACACGTCGGGAGTCACGGCGAGTTCTCCTTGATGGGGTCAGCGACTACGGCGGCGCTGGACGGTCAAGCGCAGCCGCCTATGCGTGGGCGAGTAGTTCCAGCCCGACGACGGCGAGGCCGAGCGCGGCTTCGGCGCCGAGGACCACGATGCGTTGCCACCAGCCGAGCTGGACCTGGCGTGCGGCGAGGTAGCCGATCATGACGAGCGCGACGATGAGTGCGATAGCGGATGCGACGAGCGCATTGGTGATGTCCCAGGCGCCTGCGGCGGAGACGCCGAGGAAGATGAACGGCAGCAGCAGCGAGGACAGCGCACCGAAGCTGGACCGCACGGCGTGGCGGAGCTCGGTGGTGTCGACGAGGCGCTCGTGGGCGAGCAGGTGGGAGATGAGGTCCGCGGTGAACACGGCGAGCAGGGTCCCGAGCGCGGTGACGGCGAGGGTGGTGAGGGCCTCGGAGGGTTCGACGTGGCCGTGCGTGGACAGGGCGAGCACCACCGCGAGGCCTGAGAAGGTCAGGTAGATGCGTTCCTTGAGGCGATCGGCGCGGGCGTGTGGTTCGGTGAGGCCTTGCTCCTCGGCGTGGGCGCGGATCCGCTCGGCGCGCTTGGATTGCTTCATCGGGACGGGCTCCTTGGGAGGGGTGGGGGGTGTGGCCGAGGCCGCCGACGTGGGTGACGTCGGCGGCCTCGGCGTGGGGTGGCACGCTTGGGGGTGCGAGAGGCGGCGTGCCTGGGTCAGCGACGGTCCCCGAAGAGTTCGCCGCGAACAGCGGTGTCAGCGGCCGGCTCGGTGGCGCCGAGCAGCTCGCCGTCGATGATCCGCTCGAGTTCGGCCTCCGCATCGTCCACCGCGACCACCGGGACCGCCGGGGCGCCCTCGACGCTGGTTTCGAGGGTCTTCTCCTTGACGAACCAGAGGACAGCGACGGCGGCGAGCGCGACGGGCACCATCCACAGGAACAGCGGGATCATGGCCTCGTTGTAGGCGAGCATGATGGGCGTGCGGATCGCGTCGGGCAGGTCGGCGACGATCTCGGGGGTGAGGGAGCCGGTAGCGGCACCGCTGGCGGATGCGTCGATGCCGGCGAGGTTCGCGGTGAGCTGCTCGGTGAGGCGGCTGGCGAAGATCGAGCCCACAATCGCGGATCCGATGGTCGCGCCGACCTGCTTGAAGTAGTTGAACGACGCGGTCGCGGTGCCGACGATGGTGTTGGGGAACGAGTTCTGCACGATCAGCACGAGGATCTGCTGACCCAGCCCGAGGCCGACGCCGAAGATGCCGAGGAACATGCACATGAGCCATGTCGGGGTGCTGATGGTAAGCGTGCCCATGAGGATCAGTCCGAAGCCCATGATGATGGTGCCGACCAGGGGGAACATCTTGTAGCGCCCGGTCTTGGCGACGCGGTTGCCCGACAGCGTGGACGCGATGAGCAGGCCGCCCATCATAGGGATGAGGAGAAGGCCGGCGACGGTAGCGTTCACGCCCGAGACCATCTGAATGTAAGTGGGGACGTAGCTGACGACGCCGAACATTGCCACGCCGATGAGCAGGCCCGCGATGGTCGACATCGTGAAGTTGCGGTCCTTGAACAGGGAAAGCGGTATGACGGGGTTGGTGGCCTTGGTTTCGACGTAGGCGAACAGTCCTGCGAGGACGAGCGCCGCGGCGCCGAGGCCGAGGATCTGAGGCGAGGCCCAGTCGTAGCGGCTGCCGCCCCACGTGCACACGAGGACCACGGCCGATGTCGCGGCCGCCACGAGGGTCATGCCGAGGTAGTCGATCTTGGCCGGGCCGGTGCGCTCACGCTTGGGGAGCTTGAGGAAGAACACGGCCGCGATGATCGCGAGGACGCCGAGGGGGATGTTGATCCAGAACGACCAGCGCCAACCCGGACCCTCGGTGAACCAGCCGCCCAGCAGCGGGCCCGCGACGGAGGACACCGCGAAGACGGCACCCATGATGCCCATGTACTTGCCGCGTTCGCGCGCGGGCACCACATCCGCGATCGCCGCTTGCGACAAGATCATGAGGCCGCCGCCGCCGATGCCCTGGAGCACGCGGGCGACGATCAGTACGCCGATGGAGTTGGCGAGGCCACCGACGATCGAGCCGGCGACGAACAGCACGATGGCGGAGATGAGCACAGGCTTGCGGCCCAGTAGGTCGGGGATGCGCCCATAGACGGGCATCATGATGGTCGAGGCCAAGATGTAGCCCGTGACCACCCAGGTCATGGACTCCACGCCGCCGAGCTCGCCGACGATGGTCGGCAGGGCAGTGGCGAGGATGGTCTGGCTCAGCGACGCCATGAGCATCGCGGTCATGAGGCCGACGAACAAGAGCACGATGTGCTTCGAGCCGCCGTCCTTCGCGTCGCGGACCGCCGGGCGGCGGGACGTGGTCGGGGAGGTCATCGCATTTCCTTCGGTGCGCAGGGACGATGCGGCCGCGTGGGCGAACGCATCAAGGTGGGGGTTCGGCTCGCGCGGACGGTGTCACCGGGCGATGCCGGCCGATTTGTTAGATGCATCGCCGCATCTACTGGCGACTGTACCTGCCCTCTTCAAGATGCGCAAGCGCATCTTGCTAAGATGGCGCCATGACGACGACGCCGCAACGCAGACGGGGTGCCGCGCTCGAGGGGGCGCTGCTGGACGCGGCCTGGGACGAGCTCGCCGAGCGCGGATACGCGAACCTCACGCTCGACGCGGTTGCAGCGCGCGCGGAGACCAGCCGGCCCGTCATCGCGCGTCGCTGGGTCGACAAGCGCAGTCTGGTCCAGGCGGCTATCGCTCATGCCCTAAGTCAGATCCGCGCCAACGCGCCCGACACGGGATCGCTGCGCGAAGACGTCATCACGCTCATGCGGGGCGTCAACGCCAACCATGCGCGGGTGCTCACAGCCCTCAGCGTGATGATCGGCGCGTACTACGACGCGGATGCCATCAGCATGGAAGAGGTGCGGGCGATGCTCGCAACTGGCGACCCAACCGTCCTCGACGTCGTCTTCGCGCGCGCCGCCGAGCGGGGCGAGGTCCCGAGCGCCGAAATCGACCCGCGCATCAAGGGCTTGCCGATCGTGCTGCTGCGCGAGGAGCTCATCCTGGGCATGCGCGAGGTCCCTGATCCGGTGATCGTCGACATTGTCGACACCATTTTCATGCCGCTCGTGGTCCTGCACTCCGCGCGTAGCTAAACGTCCCCAGAGATCGCGGCGGCCGAGTTCGCGCGCAACGCGAAGGCCAACACCGTGCCCACCATCCGCCGCACACCGCTGCTCCCGTCCCGATCGCGAAAGGCTCCCCATGACGGCCACGCCGAAGTACAGTTCGACGTTCATCTTCGAGACAGGCGACCTCACGGACGAGTTCCACCGGATCGATGACGAGATTGCGGCCCGAGCGCGTCAGATCCCAGGGTTCCTCGGTGAGGAGGCCTGGCACAACGAGCGCACCGGGCTGCACGCCGAGGTCTACTACTGGGCCGACATGGAAGCGTTGAAGCAACTCATGGGCATGGACACCCACCGTCTGGCCAAGAGTCGCCACGCAGAGTGGCTGGGCGAGTACCGGGTCGTGATCGCCGAGGTGCAGACCGTGTACGGCAACCCGGTCCTCGGTCTCGAGCATCGCCCTGAAGCTGCGCGGTCATGATCAACGACATCACCCGTGGCCTGTCTGCCTTCCCCCTGACCCCGTTCCACGACGATCAGGTCGACGAGGGGGCATCCATCGGTCTGGTTGAGCGCCTGGCCGCGTCGGGCGTGGACTCGATCACCGCGCTCGGGTCCACCGGTTCGTACGCCTACCTGAACGCGGACGAGCGGGCCCGCGTCGCCTGGCTTGCTGTGCGGCACGCGGGGGAGACGCCCGTGATCATCGGCGTCGGAGACCTGCGCACGTCGCATGTCCTCACCCACGTCACGTCAGCGGAGCAGGCGGGGGCAGCAGGGCTCCTGCTGGCTCCGATGACCTACCAGGCTCTCACAGCAGACGACGTCTTCGAGCTGTACCGCACCGTCACGGAGCACACGAGTCTCCCTGTCATCGTCTACGACAACCCCGGCACCACGCACTTCACCTTCACCATTGACCTGTACGCCCGCATCGCACAGCTGCCCGGGATCGCGTCGATCAAGATCCCCGGCGTGCCCACGGATCCGAGCAAGGCCGCCGAGCACGTCGCAACGATCCGCGCCGCTGTACCCGAGCACGTCACGATCGGGGTCTCAGGAGACGCGTTCGGTGCGACAGGTCTGAATGCGGGATGCGACGCCTGGTACTCCGTCATCGCAGGCACGCTCCCCGCACCCGCGCTTGCCATTTCCCGTGCCGCGCAGGCAGGGCGCGACGCGGCGGTGACCGCAGAGTCTGAGCGGCTGGCACCTTTGTGGGCGCTGTTCGCCGAGTTCGGAAGCTTGCGCGTCACTGCCGCGATCGCCGAACACCTCGGCCTCGCCCAGCCGCGGAGCCTGCCGCTGCCGATACAAGGACTCACACACGAGCAGCGCGACCGCGTCGCACGGGTCGTTGACGAACTCGGCCTCGCCTGACCGCATCACGGCCCACCGGGTCGACCGCGTCCTGGGTCTGCCACGTCGATCTGCGACCGGGGCTACTCCCGTGGATAGCGTCTCGGACCGGCTTCCATGCGCGCGCGGGGGGTCTTCGGACTCCTGTGCTGGCCGTGGAGACTGCGCCGTGGTTGCGCTCCGGCTATTCGGGAACGCAAGGCGAAGGATTGCGAGCCCATCGTGAACACGTCTTGTCGCGCTCCGGGTCGCGTAGAAACTCCGGTGTGTCGGTTCGTGAACGGGTGCTGCTCCCGTGCGGTACGTGCGATCAGCCGACACCGAGCGATGCCCGTGCGTCCTTGAGCAGCAACGCGAGCATCATCGGGTCGTGGGGGAGCTCGGCGAACTCGGGGATGGTGTTGAGGTAGAAGGCCTTCGCGTCGGCGTCCTTGCAGTGGACGATGATCGCGCGGGCGCCGATGTCACTCGAGGCGGCGATGGAGCGGCGGATGGCGTCGAGCAGTAGCGCTCGGCCGAGGCGCTTGCCTGTGTGGCGCTCGTCGACGGCGAGGCGCGCCAGGACGATGACTGGGACGGGGTGGCGACCACCGCCGGCACTCATGCGAGTGGTGGCCTCCGCGGGTGTGACGGAGCCCATCGCGATCGCGTAGTACGCGACCACGGCCTGGCTTCCAGATTCTGTGACGACGGCGACGCGGGTATGGCCACCCTTGTGGGAACCGCGCGCGTGCTTGGTCAGCCAGGCGTTGAGCTCGGGGCTGGAGGAGTGGAACTGCGCGACGTCGTGCGCGTCGGAGAGGTGGACGGGGCCGAGGTATTCAGTCACCGGCTACGTCGCCCGCTACCGGTCGCTGAACGGCGACGGCTCGGCTGCGAGCGCCTGAAGACCCGGAATGACGCGTGCGGGCTCGTCGAGCTGCGCGAGGAACGAGTCATAGGCCGCGTCGGACAGCTGGAAGGTCCAACGCTCGGCGAGGACCTCGTCGGCGGCCTTCTTCGCTGCCTGGAGGACGAAGGTAGACAGATCCTGGTCGGTGGCCCGGGCCGCCTCGCGGAGGCGTTCCTTCGCCTCGGCGGAGATCCGCATCTGCAGGTAGTCGTCACGAGTGGGTGTGGCCATGTCTTCCTCCAAAGACTCGACGTCCAGCGTATCTACGTAGTCATGACGGCGTCAATACGTTGTCATGACGGAAGCCGATCGGGAAGTGGTTTGCCGCCGAGGGCGCGCCGACCTGCGAGCCTATCGAGAACCCATCCATGTGACTGTCACTGTGGCCCCGCTGGCGCGACGGTCCGCCTGGCCGCATGACTCCGTGGCTGACAGCAGGTGCCGCCGCGCGATCCCTCCCCGCGGAGCTCACGGCAGCGTATGCGGCGCGGATCGACACCGCGCTCGACGCGACGCGCCCGCAGCGGATGCGTCTACCGTGGTGGCGTGAGCACCGCCCAGCCTGACGACAATCCGCTGTGGATCGAGATCGAGGAGTTCCGCGAACTCTACGCGGAGGACCCCACGGTCGCAGAGGATGTCCACGGCGCCGTGGCGCGCTCGCATCCGGACCGGCCGGCCCTGGCGGATGCCGTGGTCGACTCGTTGGTGGCCGGCTTCGACATGCATGCGGACGAGGACGCGATCGAGGATGTCATCGAGGCGTGCGCCCGCCTGATCCCGCTGCTCAGCGCCCTCGAGATCCTCCGTGACGCCGGGGACCACGCCCTCGCCGACCTCCTCGAGTCCGCTCCCGCCAACGCGGGGCGGTGGCTTCACCAGGGTGGCTGGGCGATCCACACACCGGACGGCGCTGAGGCGGCATTCATGTTCGCGCGCTTGGACGCCGGCCGGGCGTGGGTGCTGCTGCTGTCCGATCCGACCTGAGCCCCAACCGTGGCCCATGCGAGGGTCACCGGATCGACGCGGCGCTATCGCGCGGATTTCCGCCGCCAGCCACGAGCGATCGGTCGGGCAGACCTCGCCGCCGTGTCGAGACGGTGACGGTGAACTTCGCGTTGCGTGCGACCTGCCGGGTCGGACCGATCGCCCGTTCGAGCAGCGGCCGGTACTTGAGCCCGGAGTTCCACACGCACCACAGCTGACCGCCGGGGCGCAGGACCCTGGCGACGTCGGCGAACATCCGTGGCGCCAGGAGGTCGGTCACGGCCGCGGCCGAGTGGAACGGCGGGTTCAGCGTGATGAACGATGCGCTCGCGGGAGGCCGGGCGCCCAGCATGTCGTCACGCGCCACGGCGACGCGGTCCTCGATGCCGTTGGCGAGCATCGTCGCCTGCGCGGACGCGACGGCGACGTCCGACTGATCGCACGCGTACACCTGCGCACCGGGATAGCGGGAAGCCATCCACGCGCCGATGATCCCCGTACCGCAGGCCAGATCGATGAAGGGATCGTCCGGCGTCCCGCCGACCGGAGCATCGGGAAGGTTGTCGAGCAGAAGTCGGGTGCCGATGTCGAGCCGTGCGCCCGCGAAGGCCCCGCCGTACGCGCGCACCTCGAGGCCCTCGACCCGGGCGGCGGCAGGCACGGGATCGCGACCGTCCCGAGGTGAACGGGCGATCAGCACCCTCGACTTCTGCCGGGCATGGCTGACGTCCAGCTGCCCGAAGTGCTCGCGAAGCACCTCGTTCATCGACACCGACATGTGCTTGAGCCGGCCGCCCGCGACCACCACCACGCTCGGGTCGGCGTGCGCGGCGATCAGGCCGGCGATGTCCCGTAGCGCGTCGAGTGAGCGGGGCAGGCGGAGCAGGACGAGGCGCGCCCCGCGTACCAGCTCTGCGTCGAGGGGAACGGAGCGGAACTGGTCAGCCAGCCCCAAGCGCGAGGCGTTGGCGTCGAGCGCACGCTCCCCGGTGATGGCGTCGATGTGCACCCGTATCCCGTGGGCGCCTGCATGCGCCGCCCCGAGGGTGAGCGCGCCGTAGGCATCGTTGATCACCGCGATGTCACCTGGCCCCGCAGCCGCACGCAGCCCCGCCGACTCGTCCAGGATCAACCGATCCGCCGCGTCGCCGGCGACGAGCCCTGGCGCCTCGACATCGGGCCAGCGACGCAGCGCATCGAAGATCGTGCTCACCGCATCACGCGCCCGCCGACGCGCCGAGCCCACGGGCACCGGCGACCGGGCGGGCGTGGACGCAGCCGGAGACGATGCGCGGATGGGGGCCGATCACGATGAAAGCCTAGCCGCGCTTGAGCGGGCGAAGCCCGCCGGCCTTCCGCTCAACTGGCGGTGAGGATCGCCTCGCGGCGCTCGAGCAGCGCGTCGACGCGTGCCGCGATCTCGCCCGCATCGGTGTCGAGATCGTCCGCGAGCTGCGCGAGGCGCTCGCGAAGGTTCGTGGCGCGCGCCTGAGCCTCGGAGATGCGTTCCTTGACCATCCAGTCGCTGAGGATGTTGTCGAACAGCACGTCGAACACCGCCAGCGTCTGAGACACGTCGACGCCGTCGATCGCGGATGCCCCGATGTCGGCGAGCTCGACCGACAACCGCTCGAGCGCCCGGTTCACCTCGGTGAAGGCAGCCGTGGCGGCGTCGATCTTCGAGTGCTTGACCATGTCGGCGACGATGCCGCCGCCGAAGAACGTGTCGTACGTCGACCAGCCGCCCGCGCTGTCGAGGCTCGCGAGCGCCGAGTCAAGCGCCGTTCGCGTGGCCCGCAGCGCATCGACGGCCTCCGTGATCTCGCGCTGACGGGCCTCGGCCACGCCCAGCTGTTCCGCGATCTCCGTCAGCTCCGCGGCGTCGCGGCCGCCGGTCGTGAGGATCGCGAGCTCGTACGCGGCGAGCGCATCACCGTACGCCTCGTCGGCACCGCGCAGGCCGTCGTGCTCGCGGCGCACGCGCGCATCGTCAGCGACGGCGCTGCTGAGCCGCGAGATCGCGGAGGCCACCGCGAGCGCGGCCACGTCCGCCTCGGCGCGCTCGACGGCGAGCCGATCCGCCGCGTCGCCGCGCAGCGTCGCCCAGACCTTCGTCAGCGACAGCTGCTCCAGCCGGCGGACATCGGACTGCTCCACCTGCAGCGCCCGCTCCCGCTCGGCCAGCTCCTCTCGCCGGGTCGCGACGAGCGCCCCGGTGGTCGCGAGCTGGGCGGCCACGTGCCTCCGATGTGCGCGGGCCTCCGCGGCGGCACGGACGGCTTCGGCATGCTTCACCAGGGAGGATTCATCCACCCGGTCACTGTGCCATAGGTGACCGGCAGCAAGGCACGCCGCCCGCCATGTGGACCCGATGTGGGCGTCCTGTGGGTGGGCCGCGTCCACGCTGCGCGCGAGCCTGGCGGTACCAGCTACGCCCCTGAGGAGGAGCCGCCATGACCGCCATCGTCCCGCCCGACCAGCGTCCCGACATCCAGGAGATGGTGGTGATCCACCGCGCGTTCCGGCGCGAGTTCACGGCCGTGCCGGCGTACATCCGGGCGACGCCGCGAGGCGACCTCGCACGCTCGGCGGTGGTCGCGCAGCACCTGCGCCTGTGCATGGCCGGGCTCGAGATGCATCACACCGGCGAGGACATCGTGCTGTGGCCGCTGCTGCTGGAGCGCGCCGCGCCGTCGACCGGCCTCGTCGAGACGATGCAGGAGCAGCATCACGGCGTCGATGCCCACATCGCGGCGGTCGAACCCGCCCTCGTCGCGTGGGAGGGGCGGGCCCAGGTCGAGGACGGCGAACGCCTTGCCGCCCTCGTGGAGGCGTTCAGCGCGGCGCTGTTCGAGCACCTCGATCTCGAGGAGCGCGAGATCCTCCCGCTCGCGTACCGCCACGTCACGGATGCGGAGTGGCGGCAGATGGGACAGCACGGCACCGAGACGATGAAGACGCGCGAGCTGCCGATCATGTTCGGCCTGGTGCTCGAGGACGCCGACGCGGAGGAGCGGACGCGGATGCTCGCGACGCTGCCGGTGCCGGTCCGGGTGGTGCTGCGGACCGTCGGCGCGTGGCAGTTCAGGCGCTACGTGCGGCGCCTGCGCGGTCGATGACCTCGGCGCTGCGGGCGCCGATGCCCTGGGCGTCCGCGGCGCGGCCCGCGGCCCACGCCGCGGCGAACGTCGCGGGCGCGAGCGTGGCGCGGGTGCGCGCGAGGCCCCGATCCGCGAGGACGCGCGCCGCCGGGAACGTCGGGTCGACGGCATCGGCGATCGACACCGCCGCCGCCGCACCGAAGAGCCAGGCCGCTGTCTCGAGGTCGCCGGCGCGCCCGGCGAGGCCGGCGAGCGCCGGGAGCGCGTAGCCGAGCGTCCAGCTCAGCCGGCCGTCGAGCGAGAGCGCGATGGACTCGCCCAGCAGCACCGCCGTGGCGTGCTCGTCGCCCTGCACCTCCGCCAGCGTCGCGTGGACGTTGAGCGCCGTCGCGAGCGTGAACGGGTTGCCGGTCTCACGGGCGTCGCGCACCGCGCCGTCGATCTCCGCAGCGGCGACCGCGAGATCGCCGGCCGCCAGCGCGAGCTGGCACCGCGCGATCCGCGCATGAGCGGCCACCCACGGGCGTCCCGCCTCGCGCGCGCGGGCCTCCGCATCGTCGAGGGTGCGAGCGGCCACGTCGAGCCTGCCCGCGAATACCTCGGCCTGCGCCAACAGCGTCAGCGCCGCGCAGGTGACGGCAGGGTCGCGGACGCGACCGACGGCCGCACGGGCCCCCTCCGCCTCGCGCGCCATCGCCGCGTGGTCGCCGGTGAGCAGCAGCAGCCCGAGGCGCCCGGCGGCCACGTGACAGCGCGTGGCGTCCGACACGCCCGCGCCGACGCGACCGAGCCACTCGAGGCCCTCGTGCGCGTGCCCGCGCAGCGCGAGGTAGGGCCACAGGCGCCCGGCCAGCTCAGCGGCGTCGTTGTCGCGGTCCAGCTCGATGAGCCGGAGGTAGGCGGCGCGGACGTTGCCGTGGTCCTCCTCGAGCAGGTCGAGCGTCGGCACCAGCAGGGCACCCTCGAGGGCGTCCGCCGCGGCCAGGCCTTGCGCAACGTAGAAGTCGGCATGAACGCTCGCGACCGACGCTGCGTCGCCCGCGGCATGCAGCCGGGCCATCGCGTACCGGCGCACGGGCTCCAGCATGCGAAAGCGCGGTGCGGGCCCGGGCGACGGGACCCTCACCACCAGCGACTGCTCCACCAGCCGCAGCAGCGCCTCCGGCGTCGGCGTGCCCGCCGCGGCGACCGCCTCGGCCGCCGCGAGCGTGAAGCCGCCGACGAACACCGAGAGGCGCGCGAACAGCCCGATCTCCTCGGGCTCGAGCAGGTCCATGCTCCACTCGAGCACCGAGTCCATGGTGCGGTGACGGGCAGGGAGATCGGCCGGACCGTCGCCGAGCGCGACCTCGCCGAGCCGATCCGCGAGCATCGCGGGCGTGAGGACGCGCAGCCCCGCCGCGGCGAGCTCGAGGCCCAGGGGCAGCCCGTCGAGGCGCCGGCAGATCTCGGCCAGCGCCGCCGCATCGGCGGCGGTGCGCGGCAGGCCGCGGCCCGCCGCGCCGGCCCGCTCGAGCAGCAGCGCCACGGCGGGCGACGCCGCCACGGCGTCGAGTCCTGACCCGACCGGCAGAGCCAGCGGTGCCACCGCGTACTCGTGCTCGGCGCGGATCCGCAGCGGGGCGCGGCTGGTCGCGAGCACCACGAGCGCCGGACAGCGGGTCAGGAGCTCCGCCACCAGGGTGCCGATGCCCGCCACCTGCTCGAGGTTGTCCAGGACCACCAGCACCGGCGGTCCGGCGAGCAGGCGTGCCAGCTCGCCCTGCGGGTCGTCACCCACGAGGTCGGGCAGCCCGAGCGCGCTCGCGATGCGCGGCAGCGCAGGCACGGCCTGGCGCACCGGGGCGAGGTCGACGGCGGCCGCGCCGCCGGGGAAGCGGCCGGACTCGAGCGCGAGCACCTCGAGGGCGAGCCGGGTCTTCCCGACGCCGCCGGTGCCGGTGAGCGTCACCAGACGATGCGGGCCGCCGGCGAGCAGCGCACGCAGCTCCGCGACCTCGCGCGCGCGCCCGATCAACGCGCCCGCCGCGACGAACGGTCCAGGGCCCATGGCGGGCGCGGCCGGTGCGACCGGGGCGGCCGCCGCATGACCCGGCACCGCGGCGATGAGCGAGGCGCGTGCGTCACCCGCCAGGTCCAGCGCGTCCGCGAGCGCGCGCACCGTGTGCGGATAGGGACGGCGCCGTTCGCCGCGCTCGAGCACGCCGATGGCCTTCGCGGTGATGCCCGACCGCGCCGCGAGCTCTTCCTGCGTGAGCGCGCGTTCCTCGCGCAGGCGCCGTAGGGCGGCTCCGAACTCTCCGGGCGTGCTGTCGTGGCCCACGTCGGCACGCTAACAGGTGCGATGCCCGTGCGGCGATGGCGGGAGGGACGTGGACGTGCTGTGGGGGCGCTGTGGGTGGGACGGCGAATGGGACCCGCGCAGGCTGGGAGGTGGACGGCACCGGGCCGTCCCTCACCGAGAGGAACCACCATGCCCACCACCTCATCGCCCGCCGTCGCGACGTCGCGCACGGCTCCGGCTCCCACGCGCCTCGTCGTCTACGGCCGTCACCAGAGCGGCGTCCTCCTCGCGGCCTTCACCCTCTCGGCAGGGCACACCGTGTACGCGTGGGCCGCCGGGATCGAGGATCCGACGTTCACCGTCACCACGCCGCTCACGTGGGTGTTCTACGCCGTCGCGTTCGCGATGGCGCGGCTCGCGGGGCGGCCTGCCCGCTGGTCCCAGGCGACGGTGCTGGCGTACCTGACGGCGCTGCTCGGGATCTCGATCTTCTACTACCCGACGACGTTCGGGCCCGCGCAGCAGACCACCTTCGGGTGGTTCGAGAACGACGTGTACGTGGGGCTCCTGCTCACCGCGGCCTACCTGGGCGTGCAGCGGCTCCGCGGCGTCACGTTGCGCGACGGGTGACGGGCGGCACCGGCTTGGCCGCGACGATCGTGCGGACCGCGATGGTCTCGACGCCGCGCTTGCCGTCCACGACCACGGTGTCGGCATCCGCGCTCAGCAGCTCGCCGAGCGCATCGGTCGCCTGCCCCGATGGCAGGAGGTAGCGCACCACCACCCGGTGCCCGGGCGCGGGAAGCCTGATCATCGGCTCACCACCGCGACGGCGCGTAGTCCTTGAGGAACACCCCGAAGAGGTCCTCGCCCGCCTCGCCGCGCACCACAGGGTCGTACACCCGCGCCGCGCCGTCGACCAGGTCGAGCGGTGCGTGGAAGCCCTCCTCGGCGAGCCGCACCTTGGTCGGGTGAGGGCGCTCGTCGGTGATCCAGCCGGTGTCGACGCTGGTCATGAGGATCCGGTCCGCGTCGAACATCTCGCGCGCGCTGGTGCGGGTCAGCATGTTGAGCGCCGCCTTCGCCATGTTCGTGTGCGGGTGCCCGGGGCCCTTGTAGCCGCGCTCGAACACGCCCTCCATCGCGGAGACGTTCACCACGTAGGAACGGCCGGTGGACGATGCGGCGGCGGCCGCCGCGAGGGACGCGCGCAGGCGGTTGATGAGGATGAACGGCGCCGTCGAGTTGCACAGCTGCACCTCGAGCAGCTCGAGCGGGGTCACCTCGCCGACCGCCTGGATCCAGGAGTTGGTGTCGTGGAGGTCGGGCACCAGCCCGCCCGCGTCGATCGCGGACCCGTCGGCCAGCCGTGCGAGCGACGACGAGCCGGGTGCGAGCGCGAGGTCGACGAGCCGCTGCGCGTCGTGCACGCCCATCTCCTCGACGTGGGCGGACGCGAGCAGCGGGTGCGTCGCGACCGAGGACTCGATGCTGAGGGGATGCGCGTCGCTCGTGCGGCCGAGCGTGAGCAGCTGCGGGCCGCGGCCCTCCTCCCACAGGCCGTGCGGCACCGGCACCTGCTCCGCCTCGACCAGCGGCGCGTACGCGCCGGGGGAGCGGCGCACCGTCTGCGCGGCGTTGTTGATGAGGATGTCGAGCGGCCCTCCGGCCGCGACCGAATCGGCGAGCGCGACCACCTGGGCCGGGTCGCGCAGGTCGATGCCGACCACGGTGAGGCGATGGAGCCACTGCGCCGCGTCGGGCATGGCGGCGAACCGCCGCACCGCATCGCGCGGGAAGCGCGTGGTGACGGTGAGGTCGGCGCCGTCCTGGAGCAGGCGCAGCGCGATGTGCATGCCGATCTTCGCGCGCCCGCCGGTGAGCAGCGCACGCCGCCCGCGCAGGTCGGTGCGCGCGTGGCGCTTCGCGTGGCCCGTGGTCGCGCACGCCGGGCAGAGCTGGTGGTAGAACGCGTCGACGGTCGTGTACTTCTGCTTGCAGATGTAGCACGGGCGCGCCTTGAGGTACGTGCCCGCCGTGGGGGAGGACGCCCGCGCCTCGAGCGTGAGGCCGCGGGTCTCGTCGTCGATGCGATCCGCGGCGCCCGTCGCCGTCGCGGCGACCACGGCCGAGTCCGCGGACGCGATCGCGGCGCGGCGCTCGCGCCGCCGGCTCTGCTTGACGGCCTTGATCATCGCGGCGGTCGCGTTGCGCACCGTGGTGAAGTCCGGATGGTCCTCGTCGACGTCGCTCAGCGAGGCCAGCACGCGCAGCGTGGTGGCGAGGTCGGCCGGGTCGATGACGTGCGGCGGTGACGTGAGGGAGCGGGTGTCGGGCACTCGCTCCATCCTACCGGCGCGTCAGTCCCAGCGAGGCTTGCGCGGCCTGCGGTCACCGCCACGGTCACCGCTGCGCGAGTCGCCGCGTTCGCCGTAGCGCCCGCCGCGCGGACCGCCCCGCGACGGCCCGCCCGAGTCGGGCCGGATGTCGATGAGGCGACCGGAGATGCGCGTCCCGCCGAGCCGCTGGAGCGCGGACGGCGGCAGCGTCGACGGCAGCTCGACCAGGGAGAACTCCGGCAGGATCGTGATCTTGCCGAAGTCGCCGCGCGCGAGCCCGCCCTCGTTCGCGAGCGCTCCGACGATCTGCCGGGGCTCGACCTTGTGACGCTTGCCCACCTCGATCCGGTAGGTGGTGAAGCCCTCGCTGGGTCCGCGAGCGGCGCGCCCGCCCCGGTCGTCGCGGCCCGCGCCTCGCGCATCGTCCCGTCCCCGGTCGCGCGCGGCGCGCTCGGGCGCGAACGATGCGCGCTTGGGCTCGTCGGCAGGGTCGAGCAGCAGCGGGGTGTCGCCCTGGGCGACCACCGCGAGCGCCGCGGCGACGTCCGCCTCGGGGACGTCGTGGTGCTCGACGTAGTGGGCGATGATGTCGCGGAAGCGGCTGATCCGGTCGCTCTGCTCGAGCGCGGCCGTGATCGAGTCGTCGAAGCGCGCGAGGCGCGTGGCGTTGACCTCGTCCGCCGACGGCCAGTGCATCTCGGTGAGCGGCTGGCGGGTCGCCTTCTCGATCGCGGTGAGCATGCGCCGCTCGCGGGGCGTGATGAAGCTGATCGCGTCGCCGGTGCGGCCCGCGCGGCCGGTGCGGCCCACGCGGTGCACGTAGGACTCGGTGTCGATCGGGATGTCGAAGTTCACCACGTGGGTGATCCGCTCGACGTCGAGGCCGCGCGCCGCGACGTCGGTGGCCACCAGGATGTCGAGCTTGCCGTCCTTGAGCTGCTTGATGGTGCGCTCGCGCTGGGCCTGCGCGACGTCGCCGCTGATGGCGGCCGCGGCGAGGCCGCGCGCCCGCAGGCGCTCCGCGACCGTCTCCGTGTCGTTCTTGGTGCGGGTGAAGACGATCATCGCCTCGAAGTTCTCCACCTCGAGCAGGCGCGTGAGGGCGTCCATCTTCTGCTGGTAGGCGACCACCAGGTAGCGCTGCGTGATGTTCGCGGACGTGGTGGTCTTGCGCTTGACCGTGATCTCGGCCGGGTCGTTCAGGTAGCGCTGCGACAGGCGGCGGATCTGGGCCGGCATGGTCGCGGAGAACAGCGCGACCTGCTTGTCCTCGGGCGTCGAGGCGAGGATGGTCTCGACATCCTCGGCGAAGCCCATCTTGAGCATCTCGTCGGCCTCGTCGAGCACCAGGTACTTCAGCTCTGACAGGTCGAGCGTGCCCTTGTCGAGGTGGTCCATGATGCGCCCGGGGGTGCCCACGACCACGTGGACGCCGCGCCGCAGCGCCGAGAGCTGCACGCCGTAGCCCTGGCCGCCGTAGACGGGCAGCACATGGACGCCCTTGATCTCGGCGGCGTAGCGCTCGAACGCCTCGCACACCTGCAGGGCGAGCTCGCGCGTCGGGGCGAGCACGAGCGCCTGGGGCGCCTTCTGCGCCTTGTCGAGACGCGCGAGGATCGGCAGCGCGAACGCCGCGGTCTTGCCGGTGCCGGTCTGCGCGAGACCGACCACGTCGCGGCCCTCGAGCAGCAGCGGGATGGTCTCGGCCTGGATCGCGGACGGGGTCTCGTAGCCGACGGACCGGAGCGACTTGAGGATCGGGCCGTCCAGGCCCAGGTCAGCGAAGGTCTGCGTGGGAGCGTCGGCTGCGTCGGTCTCGACGCTCTCGGAAGTCATGGGACCACCGTAGGCGCAACCGGTCCCGTGCGGGGACCGGAAAGGACCCTGGTCTGCGCGCGAGACGAATCTTCGCCCGCTGCCCGAAGCGTCCGGATTCGCCCGCTAGTGTGAGCGCAACGAGGGAGGATGCCTGTGATCACGGTGGCACGCATGACCGCCCGGCTCGACGTCGCGGGCGCGGTGACCGGCCTGGTGGCCGTCGCGCTCTCGCTGACGCCGTCGCTCCTGCCCCGACCCGCATGGGGACAGGGGCTCGTCTCCGGTCTCGCGTTCGCCGTCGGCTACGGCGTCGGCGTCCTCGCGTGGCGCGGGATCGCGCGCCTCTCGCGCGGCAGGCTCCCCGACGCGGCGGACGCGCCCGCGTGGATCGTGACCCTCATCGGGCTCGGCGGCGTCGCGGCGATCATGCCGTTCGCCCTCGACTGGCAGAACTCGGTGCGCGAGGCGGTCGGGATGCCCGATACGAGCGGCTTCGACTGGCTGGTCGCGGGCGTGGGCTACCTCCTGGGTGCGTGGCTCGCGTTCGGCATCGGCCGGGGCGTCGCGCGCGGGTACCGCGCCCTGCACCGTCTCATCGCGCCCAGGATCCCCGGCCGCGACACCCGGCCCCGCGCATCGTCCACCGCGACCGTCGCGGCGACGCTGGTGGCCATGCTCGCGGTCTTCTCGATCGGCCTGTCGGTGCTCTCGTGGCTGCTCACGGTGGCGTCTGAGAGCAAGAACCGGCAGTACGACCCGGAGTACGCGCAGCCCACGAGCGAGCTGCGCTCGGGCGGCCCGGGCAGCCTGGTCGCATGGGACCAGGTGGGTCAGGCGGGTGCCAAGATCGTGGGCGGGGGCCCGACGCGGGAGGAGATCGCGGCCGTCACCGGGCTGGACGCCCAGGACCCCATCCGGGTCTACGTCGGCATCGACGTGCCGGGCACGTTCGAGGAGCGGGCCCAGCTCGCCGTCGAGGAGCTCGAGCGCACAGGCGCCGCCGAGCGGTCCGTGCTGCTGCTCGCGGGCACCACCGGCTCCGGCTGGCTCGACCCCGCGGCGATCGACGGCTTCGAGTACCTCCACGCGGGCGACACCGCGCTGGTCGCGATGCAGTACGGCGCGACCGGCAGCCCCGTCTCCGCGCTGCTCACCCCGGATCTGTCCCAGGACGGCACCACGGCGCTCGTCGAGGCGGTCACCGCGTGGTGGGAGGCCCTGCCCGAGGGCGACCGACCCCAGCTGGTGGTCTACGGACTCAGCCTCGGGAGCTTCGGGATCCAGTCGGCCTACGACGATGCGGCGGACCTCCAGGCGTCCACCGAGGGCGCCGTCCTCGCGGGCACCCCGTCCTTCACCCCGATCTGGTCGGCGCAGCAGGACGCGCGCGACGCGGGCAGCCCGTACTCGCTCCCCGTGCTCGACGACGGCGCGCACGTGCGGTGGACCGATGCGTGGGGCGGGTTGGATGCGCCCGCGTCGCCCTGGGAGGCGCCGCGCGTCGCGTACCTCCAGCACGGCAACGACCCCGTCGTGTGGATCGGTCCGCGCGTGATCTGGGCGGAGCCCGAGTGGCTCAAGACGGGCCAGCGCTCGGCGAGCGTGAGCGAGGACATGGTCTGGATCCCGGTGGTCACAGCCTTCCAGGGCGTGATCGACCTCATCCTGTCCACGGCAGTCCCGGAGGACGCGGGCCATAAGTACGGCAACCTCGCCGTGGACGCCCTCCGTCAGGTCAGCGGGGACGCGGGTCTCGACGACGACGCGATGGCGCGTGTGCGCGCGGTGATCGAGCAGTACGACACGTTCTCTCCCGTCGCCAACTAGGGCCTCCGCGCGTCGGCGCGGTTGTCCGTTTTGTCAGGCAGGCCTACTGTGGCTGGGGAATGCCACAGTCCGAGTCCCCGGCCCTGTGAGGCGCATCGTGACGCAGTGGGATGAGCTACCGGACGCCGCGAGGAACGGCGGCGCACTCGGCGTCCTGGAGGACGCCCTCAGCGCGTCGGGGGCGACCGGTCCCACACAGGACGGCGACTGGCGCGTGTGGACCAACACGTACCGTGCGCCGGCCGCGCTGACGCTCGGCGCGAACGGCGGCGTGGCGGGCGCCACCCCCATCGAGTTCCGCGACCCGAACCTCACCGTCGAGATCGGGCTGCACCAGACCGGCGGGGTGGACGACGGCGGGTGGCGGGTGATCCTCCAGAGCCCCGTGGTCGCCGTCCATCTGCCGTTCCTCAGCCCGGCCGTCTACGACGCCCCGAACGCGCGGCTGCTGCCCGACCCGTCCGTCGACCGCGTGCGGATGGTGGTGGGCGGGCTCCGACTGCGGCTCATGCAGCTCGCGGGCGCCTCGGTGCAGTTCGATGTGCTCGCGGCGTCGACGTCGGGTCCGCCGACGGACCGGATCTACGACCTCGTGAGGATGGAGCCGCCGTACGCGACGATCGGCCCGGGTTCCACAGTGGGCATCGGGTTCCGCTCCGCGGTGCTCGACCTCAGCGACGCGGCAGGTCCCGCGGGTATTCCCCCCGGCGCCCGTGCCATGCCCGATGCGTGGCAGGGCTTCTTCCTTCCGGAGGTGAGGCTCTTCGTCCAGCCGCCCGGTCTCGACGACCTGTACGTGACGGCCGCGGCCCGCGACATGTACATCGGCGTCGGCGCGAGCGCGGGTGTCACCGCGATCATCGAGGCCGAGGTGGTGAACACGGCCAAGCTGACCGTCTCCGCGCACGTCCTCACCGAGGAGGGCGCGTACATCCCCGTCGCCATCGCGGATCCCGAGGCGGAGCCGGCGCAGGGCACGGCCAGCGTGCCCGCGGTCTCGACGTTGTTCATCGACACCCACGGGGGGTCCGGCGCGAACACCGTCACCATCGACCCCGACAACGGTGCTCCCCTCCTCGGCACGCGCGCGAGCATCGCGACCGATGCGGACGGCACCACGGTCGACGTGACGGTGCACGACGACGCGGCGGGGATCACGCGGCGTCTCTCGATCGCTCTGTCACGAGCGGCCGGGGTCGGAGGCGGCGGGGGAGGCGGCGCGGTCACGCGACTCTCGGTCACGCCGACGTCCGCCGCGCCGCCCTACCGCATGGTGATCGACTCGCTTGAGCCGGCCGTGGTCCGGCTCGAGCCCGAGCCCCCGATCACGGGGACCGTCGCGTGGACCAGCTCGGCGGTGCCCATCGTCGGCGCCGCCGACGAGGCCGCGGTGACCCTGGACCTCTCCGCGCTGAGCGAGGCGAACCCGCTCTCGAGCGATCTCGAGGTCGCCATCAGCGGTCCACCGGAGGTGGTGAGCGACTGCTACTTCCTCTTCGACCACCCGACGCGCGCCGAGCTGGACGACCCGGCGTGGGCGCTCAACCGCGAGCACACGCGCGACCAGCCGTCGCCCGCGCGGGACGCGCGCGCCGCGTCCCGCAGCTACGTCGACGCGGCCAAGGACCTGGCCACGTACCTCGACACCGGAACGGAGCTCACGGTCGACGGCTACGCCTCCTACGAGACCGCGCAAGACGGGTACAACCGCGACCTCAGCCGCCGCCGGCGGGACGCGGCGAAGGCGATCCTCGCCAAGGCGGGCTTCACGCAGCTCAAGGACGGTCAGCCGTTCGGCGCGGACAACGCGCACGACGGCACCCCGGTCCGGCCCGACGGCCCCACCCCGGCGCCGCCGATCGAGACCGACGGCTCCTGGTGGCGCGCACGCGCGTGGGCGCCCGCGGCGCCGCCGCGCACCCTGGCCGCGGCGCTCGCGGCGAGCAAGGAGACCTGGGGAGGCGACCACACCTCCAAGGACGTGACGCCCTCGCGCCCGGCCCAGCCCACGTGCTTCCGGCGCATCGGGGTGCGGATCGAGCTGCTGCGCGGCACCCTGATCCGTGCCGAGGTCTGGGGCGAGTTCGACCTGTCCAGCGCCGCCGACTCGAGCAAGCCGGGCCTGGGCCTCACGGACCAGCAGCACCAGGACAACCCCGCCGACGGCATCGTCGACTTCCTGGTGCGCCTGCGCCTCAGCGAGGACCGCGAGTCCTGGCAGACGGAGGCGGAGTTCCGGGCGCACGATGCGGACAAGGACGGCCTTTACCGGCGCGAGCGAGGCGACGGCATCCCCGACGCGGTGCTCGACTCCGTCGGCGCGCTCGCGGTGCTCGCCCCGCTGACGTCGGCGGTGAGCGACCTCTCACCCGCCGCGGGCTCCGTGGTCGCGCTCGGCGAGATCGCTCTCGGCGTTGCGGGGGTGATGACCACGCAGCGGCTGACGCTCTACGGCGGCCGCCTGGTGGTGAGCGACGGCATCGTCAGCGCGGACGGCGCGACGGGCGACGCCGACGCCGGCTACCAGGTCAGCGTGCTGTTCGACGTCGAGGCGACCTTCGCCTTCAACCTGAAGATCATCCGCACCGCGCCCGGCAAGCCCATGAGCGCGCGGTACAAGGCGATCGGCGTGGCGGCGGCATGGGGGAGCGCGGCCGACCCCGGCTTCACCCCGCGGGCGGTGTTCGAGCCCGCCCAGGGCTACACGATCGACGCCCCGGAGGGGTCGCTCGTGGCGCGCTCCCCGCTCGACAGGATCCTGCGCATCTTCGGGTTCACGGTGAGCCGGGACAACCCCATGTTCGTCGAGGTGCAGTTCGGGCTCGGGATCGAGCTCGGGATCCTCACCGTCGACACCGCGACCGTGCGGGCCACCTTCTCCGGGGACGGCACCCCGGACATCAGCGTCTCCCGGCTCGCGGCGACGCTCGACGTGCCCGGGGTGCTCCACGGCACCGGCTTCGTCTCGATCTCCGAGGCGGAGATCAGCGGCGGCTTCGACGTGTCGGTGGCCTCGGTGGGGATCCGGATCGCCGCGACGCTCACCGTCCATCCCGACCCCGGCGGCGGTCCCGCGATCGGGATCCTCTTCGGCGCGGCCGTCGAGTTCCCGGCGCCCATCCTTCTGGGCGCCTCGGGGCTGGGGATCTACGGCTTCCTCGGCGGCATGGGGATCAACTTCGCGCGGACCTACGACGCGAACGCCGATCTGCCGGTGCTCGACTGGGCGATCACGCACCTGCGCAACGACGACCTCTTCACCCCCGACGCGTGGCACTACGACAAGGACGACTACTCCTTCGGCGCGGGCCTCGTCCTCGGCACCATGGACGCGGGCTTCACGCTCAACCTCAAGGGCGTGCTGCTGATCTCGGTCCCCGGCCCGCAGATCACGCTGATGGCGCTCGCCGACGTCCTGTCGCCGGGCCTGCCGGAGCTGGGCGGCGACACCACGGCCTCGATCATCGCCGTCATCGACCTCGACCTCGGGCGGGGCACCATCCTCATCGCGCTGCGGATCGAGTACTCGGTCGGCACCTTCCTGTCGGTCAAGGTGCCCGTCACCGCCTTCTTCGACACCCGCACCACCGCGCACTGGTACCTCGAGCTCGGCTCCTACGAGCATCCCGCCACGGTGAGGGTGTTCGACACCTTCACGGGCTCGGGCTACCTCGAGGTGCACGGCGACGGGCTGGCGCTGCCCACCGACCCGCCGCTGCAGGCGACCGGGCTGGTGTTCGCCACCGGGTTCCACATCGAGGCCGTGCTCATGGGGCGCGAGGACCTCGGGCTCTACTTCAAGGCCGCCGCGGGATTCGACGCGCTGCTGGCGCCCGACCCGCTGTACGTGGGCGGCATCATCGAGGTCAGCGGCGAGCTGCGCCTGTGGATCGTCAGCATCTCCGCGAGCGCCAAGCTCGACGTCATCTACCAGGGCGACACGGACGCGCTGTGGGTCCACGGCAAGGTGCGCGGCAAGGTCGACTTCTTCTTCTTCAGCGTCGAAGGCTCGGTCGAGCTCACCATCGGCACCGAGCCCGCACCTCAGCCGCCCGCCGTCCAGGATCTGGTCACGGGCGTCGGCCTGGTCGCGCGGTCGATCCACGTGCTCCTCGAGGGGGCGGCGGGCGGCGAGCCCGTCGACGGCGTGCTCGCCAAGGCGAGCGAGACCGGCGCGGTGCCCGCGGACGTGCCGATCGACGCGATCCCCGTCGTCTCCTTCCTGGCCCTGCCCCGGACCGACGAGGCCGACGTGCTCGGCGGCGTGCTCGGGAGCTACGCCGGTGCGCCCGCGAACCCGTGGACGCAGATCGGCGACCACTGGTGGAGGTACGAGGTCACGGCCGTGCGACTCACTGGCGGCCCGCTGATCCCTCCCGCGACGCCCGGCACCGGCGTGGCGAGCGCGTGGTGGGTGCTGACGAGCGAGGCCGAGCCCTCGTCGCTCCAGCTCGCGCTGCTCGACTGGACGCCGGACGCCCACCCCGCGGCCGTGCCCTACGGGGAGGCGCTCACCTCGACCGTGACGCGTCGGTGGGGCACGGTGTGCGCCTCGCCCGCGCCGGCCGCACCCGTGCTGTGGACCTTCGACGGCCAGCCCATGGGCCCCAGCGCCTCCGGCTGGCGCCTCACGGGGATCGCATGGCCGGACCTTCCCGGCACGGTGCGCACCGCGCCCGCACGCACCGGGCTGCGGGTGACCGAGCCGTGGCGCATCGCCGCGGCCGTCGACGCGCTGCAGGGGACCGAGCCCGCCGCCGTCATCGGCGACGCCGTGGCGTGCTTCGACCGCCGGCCTCGCGACGGCGTCGCGGCGTTCGAGGCATGGGCGGCCACGGGGATCGACGGGCACAGCGCGCGAGCCGCCGTCGCCGGCGCCGCCGCGCTCGAGCCGCTCCACGCCCACCTGGACGCCGGTGGAACGCTCTACGACTTCCCGGCCGCGCGCCAGGACACCGCCTGGGACCCCGCGACGCTGTCCGCCTTCGCGCGCGCGGGCGCCGCCACCGGGGCCCGGGCGACCAACGACGCGGGATGCCTCGGCGCGATCCTGCGCTCGCCGTCCCACGACCTCCCGGAGCCGGCGCCGCTCGCCGACGAGGACACGAGGCGGCTGGTCGAGGAGGCATGGGGCGCATCGGGCTTCGTTCCCGACCCGCTCGAGGACGCGGTGGCGTTCGCCCCCGACGCCGGCGAGGGCTGCGACGGCTTCGAGGACGTGACGATGCTGGTGCTCCTGCCGCGCATCGGCCTCGAGCTGGGCCTGCGGGTGGAGGCGCGCGGCCGGGACGGCGGCGTGCTCGCCTCGCGGCGCGTCGATGCCTCCGATCTGGTGCCCTCGCCTGTGCCGCTCCCGGACGCCTGGATCGACGTGGACCGCCCCTGGGCGGATCCGGTGTTCCGTGCCGGCCGCATGGCGGGACGCGTCATGGCATCGGAGAAGGTCCTTCCCGCGCTGGTGCGCCTCGACGGGCTCAAGGGCGAGGCGGCCAGCATCGTCTGCGGGTGGGATCGGCAGCCGGACCTCCCGCCGTTCCCGCCGTTCCACGTGGTCGCGCTCGAGGCGCGCCTCGCCTCCGAGACGCGCAGGCGGGACTGGGACCTCACCACGCTCAACGCGGACCAGCACGCGCTCACCACGGCGCTGTCGCAGCCGGCGGGCAGCGAGCCGCTGCTCACGCCGGGGACGGACTACGCCGTCGAGGTCGACTGGCGCGCCTCCTGGATCCCCGTCGCCGGCGATCCCCTCAGCCCGCCGACGGGGCAGGCGCCCGACGCCGGCCTGACGCCCGCCGACCTCCCGGCGGTGCAGACGGTGAGCCGCACCCAGACCCATCGCTTCCGCACGCGAGGCAAGGCGGCGGTGCCCGCCGACGTGGTGACGGACCTGTCGCCATGGGTGCTCGCCACGGCGCCGGCGGCGCACGAGTCGGGCGTGTTCACGCGATCCGGGGTCTCGCTCACCTTCTCCTCCCAGCGCGTCGCCGCCCTGTTCGACGCCTACGACGTCGACCTCTACGCGGTGGTGCACGCGGCCACCGGGATCCACCCCCGGCTGGCCGACCGGCCGGATGAGGCGACCCCCGAGGTGGGGCTGCAACCCGCGTCGCCGTATGCGAGCGCCGCGGACCCCTTCGGCGTCGCCTCGCCGTGGCGGGAGGCCGTGGAGGACCTCGTGGTGGGCGAGGGCTGCGTCGACGGGCGAGGCTTCACGCGCACCACCTTCACCGTGACGCTGCCCTACGTCTTCGAGCCGCTGACCGAGTACCTGCTCGACGTGCACGCCCGGCGCAAGGGTGCCGGGGGCACGGGCGACATCGTCTACCGCGTCCCCTTCCGTACCGGCCGGTTCGCGGACGAGGCGGAGCTCGCGGCGTTCATAGGCGAGGCCCGCGCGGAGGGCCGCGGCGTGACGCGCCCGTCCGCGCTTGCGGCGCTCGTGGGCGACGTCGCGGGTGCGACGCTCGACGACGCGTTCGAGGCCGCGGGCCTGGGCGCCCCCGAGGTGCCCGGATACCCGGCCCTGCAGGTGCTGTGGAGCACGGAGGCGGAGCCCCAGCCGCTCGCGGTGGTGGTCGAGTCGAGCGAGCCCGTCCGGCGAGCGCGCGCCGTGCCCCAGAAGGTGCATGCCTCGGCGAGCGACCCCGATCCCACGCACCACTACTGGGCGAGCGTCCCGTGGCCCTGGCTCACGGTCGCGGTCGCGACCTCGCCTGCCGCGCCCGGCCTGCCGGACGCTCCCGTCGACCGCATCGCGGCCGGCCCCGGCGGCACGCGCGTGATCGTGCTCCTGGGCCCCGGCGCCCGTGGCACGCGGCTCCGGCTCGACCTGGTGACCGACGCCGACGGGCCCGCGGGGGCGGCCGAGGTGCGCACCCCGCTCGCATCGATCGCGCTGGTGCGAGCACCGTGGGAGGTGGACTGATGGGCCGGATCGCGAACCCCGCCTTCCTGCGCGGGGAGGCCGTGGCGATCCCGTGGGGCGAGATCGCGAAGGCGCAGACCGGGGTGATCGACCGCCGCAAGGAGCGCGCCGGACTCGTTGCCCGGCTCGCCTGGGCCTGCGCCGGCGAACTGGGCGCGCCGCACGGCGCCTTCACGGTGTGGACCCGCGGCGCCGGGCGCGAGGACCCGCGGGACACCGACACCACCACCGAGGTCGCGCACGACGGGACCGTCCGCGTGGACTGGCGCGTCGCCGCGGGCCGCGTGGTGCTCGACTGCCTCGTCGCCGACCCGACCCGCCCGGTCCGCGTGGACCTCTGCTGGCGCGACGGCCGCAAGGAGGCCATCACCGCGAGCGCCTCGGTCTCCGCCGTCGCGGGACGCGCCCGCGTCGATCTCCGCACGTCCGGCGCGACATTCGCGCGCCTCACCAACGGGACCGACCCCTCGGTGACCATCGTCACGCTCGACGAGGTCGCGAACGCCGCCGACTGGGAGCCGCTCGAGCTGGTCGGCCTCCCCGCCACGGGCCCCGAGCTGCCGGGCGCCGACTACGACCTCGCCGACCAGGGGCTCCTGTCCGACCTGCAGGACCCGTTCAAGGCCGCCGTGGACCGGCTGCGCCGCGGGTCCCCGCCCGTCGGCTGGTACCCCGTGCTGCCATCGGGCACCGCCGCACCGCCATGGCAGGCGCCCGACCCCGAACGCCTGGTGACGCAGCTGGCCGCGGAGCTCCTGCCGCGCCTCGCGCCCCTCTACGCACCGGGGCTGCCCGAGCATGCGCAGGCCGCGCTCACCGGCCCTGTCGGGGTCGACGGCCCCGGCCGGCCCGCCGTGATCGACGCGGCGCCGTGGCCGCTGCTCAGCGTCCCCGCGCTGGGCGACACCTACGCGAACCTCGCCCTGGGTTTCGGGACCGCGTACCCGGTCGGCGACGAGGACCAGCGCATCGAACTGCCCCGCGATCCGGAGTTCCTGGTGACCGCGACGTACCGCTCGGGGCCGGTCTTCCGCGCGGGCGGACCGGGCTGGAAGGTCGAGGTCCCGCTGCCGGCCGGCGAGTATGCGGCGTACGCGCCGCCGGTGCGGCACGCGCAGACGCCCGCGCCGGCGCCCTACACCGCGTCGCGCTACTCGCTGCATGCTCCCGCCGCCCTCGACGCGCCGTGGCGCGAGAACGTCCGCGCGACGTGGCCGCCCCTGCCGGCCGAGGCGGCGACCGTGCGCACCACGCAGGTGGCGCCCGTGCGCGCGCCGATCGGGGCGGTCGAGGCCGAGGCGCTGTTCGCGTTCGATGCGCAGACGGACGGCTGGCGCGTGCCGGGGATCCCGGCAGGAGCGGAGGGCGACACGGTGCACGCGACGGTCGACCCCCTCACCGACATCCCGCCCGGCAGCGGCGGCCGCCGCGACGTGTACGCCGCCGCGCTGGCGGACGTCCATGGCGTCTGGTCGCCGTGGAGCGAGGACGCGTACCTCGGCGCCGAGCCCGGCGCGGCCCCGCCGATGCTCGCGAACCTCCGCCTGGTCAGCACCTTCGCCGGGACGCCGCAGTGCCCGGCGAGCCTCGACGTCGAGGTGCTCGTCGAGTGGCACGAGAGGTCCACCACCTCGATCGAGCTCTCGGCGGTCCTGTACCCGATGTCCACGCCGGCGCAGCCGCCGCCGTCGGGCATCGGCCCCGAGAGCGTGCCGCCGGGCGCCTTCCGCCACACATGCGCCATCGCGTTCGCGGGCGACGCGCCGATGGGCGTCGGCTGCTCGGTGTCGCCCCTCGACGCGGACGGCGTGCCCGTCGGCGCCGCGGGGCCCGTGCAAGGAGACCCGCGTCGCTACGCGGTGCACGTGGCCCTCCCCGCCCTCGACTTCGGGTCCGCCCCGCGCTGGGGCGTCGACCTCTGGGCGCGCCGGGAGGTGGCCGTGGGGCCGACCCCCACGGCGTGGGCGCCCGCCGACCCCTCGCGCGCCATGATCGCCACCGCCGGCAGCCCCGTGCCGGTGGTGCCCTCGATCGTCCAGCTGCCCGGCGTCCCGTTGGCGAGCCTCCCGGACGCCGACGGCCTCTCGCACGCCAAGGTGGTCTGGTCGGCGCCGCCGGCCTCGAACGTGAAGACGTTCGCGATCTGGCAGGCGAGCGAGGTGTTGCTGCGCGAGCGCTGCGGCGTGCCCGAACCCGCGCCCGGGGTGGTGCCCGGCGCCCGGCTGCTCGAGCTGCGTCGGCTGCTGGTGGACCACCCGGAGGAGTGCCGCCTCGCCTTCCGGCGCGTGGCGGAGGTGCCGGGCGACGCGCGCGAGGCGGACATCGCGCTGGCCCGTGGTGCGCGCGCCATCCAGGTGTTCGTGGTGACGTCGACGACCACGACCGGCGCCGACTCGCCCTGGCCCTACACCACCGCCACCGCGGACTTCACCCAGGTGTGCATCGCCCCGCGCGTCATGCGGCCGGCGCAGCCCCTCGCGCGCCCGGCGGTCACCGCGACCGGGCTCCGCGTCGACCTCGCCGTCGCGAGCGACGTACCGGTCGGCAGGTTTCTCGTGTACGCCTGCCAGAGCTTCGACGCCGCGCGCCGCGCCGACTCGATGGGCGCACCCGCCCCGGCGGTGGCGCTCGCGCCCGCCGATCCGCCCGGCCCCGGCGAGACGGACGGCGTGACCGGTCAGCCGGTGTACCGCGCGGGCTGGGAGGCATCCCTCACCCCGAGCTGGCGGCCGTGGTACCTGCGCACCGTCGCCGAGCCCGATACGAGCGGGGTGCCTGAGAAGGGCTGGCGCGGGCTTCTCTCGGCCGCCTCCGACATCGTCACGGTGAGCGTGCCGCCCGCCATCCCGCCCGACCTCGACCCCCTGGTGGTGGAGACGGTGACGGCCGACCACACGGTGCTGGTCGCCCGCACGTCGACCGCGGCGCCGGTCGCCGACACCGACCTCGGCCCGCACCTGGTGGCCGGGCGCACGGGTGCCGGCGTGACGCCGCCGGACCTCGACGGCGCACCACCGGCGGCGCTGTCGAGCACGCCGACCGCGGACCCGTCGCCCTACCCCTCGCCCGGCGTCGCCGTGGTGACGCGTGGCGCGCCCGTCGACGGCAGGACGCCCCTCGCGGTGTGGTTCACCCGACCGGACGCATCGTCACCCGTGGAGGTGGGCCTGCGCCTGGTCGATCCCCTGGGCCGCGCCACGGTCCTGACGGCGCACGTGGCGGGCTGGAGCGCGCCCGTCGCTCCCGACCTCCAGCTCGTGGCCGTCACGCGCGTGTCGCCCCTGGCGAGCGTCATCACCGTGACGAGCAGGGTCGACCGGCTCGCGGACCCGCCCTTCGTGCTCGCGGTCGCGGCGGGACGGCGCCTCGTCGTGTTCCCCGGCCCGCGTGACGGCGCCGCGGCGGCGCGGCTCACGGCATCGATCGCGCTGCCGCAGATCCGGCCCGACGGCGGCGGAGGCCTGCCGACCCGCGGGATCCGCTTCGCCTACCGCAAGGGCGTGTCCCGCGTGACGGCGTACGACGTCTACGTCCCGCTCGCCTCGCCGTTCTCGGCGACCGTGACGCTCACGTCGCCGGAGGGGGCGCACAGCGCCGTCCGCGCGTCGGGCTAGGGTCGCGCCGCGTACCGCGGCCGCAGTACGCGCGAAGCCTGCGGCGGGACGATGCGCGGCGGGCTTGCGCTCGGGAGGCTGGGACCAGCCGATCCGCCGGATCGCCCCGAGCCCGAGGAGCCGCGCATGACCACCCCGACCCCGCCCGCGACCGCCACCCCGGCTCCGATCAGGACGGGCATCGGCCTCGCGATCGCCGGGGCGCTCGCGATGACGCTCGGCGCCTTCGCGATGCGGGATGCCGAGCCTGCGGCCGCCGCGGCGGCCGATGTGCTCGGTGCGCCGTCGGAACCGGCCACGGTGACGCTCGACGCGGCGCTGGATGCGAACGTGGCGAAGCTCGAGCACTTCCTCGACCTCGGCGGCACGCTCGACGCCCGCACGGAGGGTCTGGTGGTGCTCGACACCAAGGCGGCGGGCGCCGAGCGCGTGCTCGAGACCCTCGCGGCGGACGTGGTGCGCGCGCTGCACGCCGATCCCGCGCTCGTCACGGCGGCGATCGCGGACGCCGGCTCCTCTGCCGACGGCGAGGTGCTGGCGACGGGCACCGCCGAGACCGCGGACCTGCTGGTCATCTGCACGCGCTTCCACGGCGGGATGTCGCTCGCCCTCTCCGAGCGGACCGCCTGAGATGGCTACGCCCAGAGCGAGTCGATCGGCACGGCGCGCCCGAGGATCCGCTCCGCGGCACGATGCCCGGACAGCATCGCGGCCGGCACGGTCGCGGGATCATCGGTCCACGTCGCCTCGCCGGCGAGATGGAGCACCCCGCCGATGGGCGTGGCGAGCGCGTCGTGGTCGGACGTGGACGAGCCGACCCTCATGTACGCGTACGAGCCGCGCGCGAAGGGGTCCGCGCCCCACGAGGTGACCCGGACGCCGTCGGGCGCGGGGATCCCGGGACCGTACAGCCGCCGCAGCTGCGCCATGACGGACTCCGCGACCCGTGCATCGTCCCAGCCGGCGATCGCGCGCGCGGCGGGCCCGGCGGCGAAGGTGAGGAGCGTGGGCGTGCCATGCAGCCCGGTGAGGTCGTACCACGAGTGCCACCAGCGCCCCTCGGGGCCGAGCTGCCGGATCGCGTAGACGTCGCGGTCCCAGAAGCGCCGCGGGAACCGCAGGAACACCTTCTCGAACGCGTTCATCTCGAGTCGCGACAGCGCGCACGCCACCGGGGCGGGCAGGGCGGGCGAGAACGCGAGCGCGTCCGACCGCAGCACCCCCACCGGTACCGTCACCACCGCGGTCCGCGCGGCGATCTCGCCGCCCGCCCAGGCGACGCGCACCCCTGACGGCGACCACACCACCCGCGAGACCACGTGGCCGAGCCGGATGTCGAGGTCGCGCGCGAGCGACGTCGGCAGGGCGTCGTAGCCGTCGGGGAAGACCACCTCGTCGCCCTCGATCGCGTCGTCGTCGAGCCCGTGCGCGGCCAGGTCCTCGATCCACGCGCCGTACTGCTCCTCGCTGCGGTGCTCGAGGTAGTCGCGCACGCGCTGGGCACGCTCCGGCTCCCACTCTTGGGCCGCGAGCGCGGCCTCCGTCACGTCGCGATAGGAGTCGTCCGGGCGCGAGGCGGCGACAGCGTCCGCCAGGGCGGCGTCGACAGCCGCGACGTCGGCGGCGAAGCCCGACACGTCCTCGGCGCTCATCCGGGTGCCTGCCGCGGAGAAGTACGCGACGGGGCGGCTGTGCGCCTGATAGCCGCCGACGGTGAACTCCATGGTCCGCATGCCGAGCGCGCGCGCCGCCGCGGCGACCGGGCTGCCGTCGACGCCATGGATCCACGAGGCGCCGAGGTCGGTGGCGTGCCCCGCGGTGCGATCGGTCCAGACCCGGCCGCCGACGCGGTCGCGGGCCTCGAGCACCACGACCCGCGCGCCGGCTCCCGCGAGCAGCCGCGCGGCCGCGAGCCCCGCCACCCCCGCGCCGACCACCACGGTGTCGACCTGCTCCATGGGGCCTCCTTCGTGCGTGCGCCTCGTCGCTGCCAGCGACCTTAGCCAAGGTCGGGCCGGAGACGGGGAACGTCACCGGCCCCGCCCGCTAGTGAATGGCGATTAACTTAAGGCGTGACAACGGACCGCGGTCCCGGCAGACTGGTGCCACCGCGCAGGCCGGGCCCGCGACGCGGTGCGACGAGGCACGGAGGGGTGACGCATGACCATCGAGGCGCCCACCATCGCCGCCGTCGTCGGCGCCCGGGACGAGGATCCCGTCCTGACGGAGGTGCGGCTCGACACGCTCCGGGGCGACGAGGTGCTCGTCGACATCGCGGCCTCGGGCGTGTGCCACACCGATCTCACCGCCATCGACGGCGGGGTGCCGGTGGGCTATCCCATGGTCCTCGGGCATGAGGGTGCGGGCACGGTGGTCGCGACCGGTGCCGCGGTCGCGCACGTCGCGGTCGGGGACCGGGTGGTGCTCACCTTCGACTCGTGCGGGACGTGCGCGCGATGCCGCGATCGCCATCCGGCCGCGTGCGTCGAGTTCGCGTCGCGCAACTACCGCGGCGCCCGGCCTGACGGCTCGCCCACGATGCACGACGCCGACGGGCGGCCGCTCGGTGCGGCATGGCTCGCGCAGTCGTCCTGGTCGACCCGCGCGATCGCACGCGCGGCCAACACCGTGCCGATCGGGGACGAGATCCCGTTCGCCCTCGCGGCGGCGCTCGGCTGCGGCGTACTGACCGGCGCGGGGACCGTGCTCAACGTGCTGCGTCCAGGCCTCGACGACGGGCTCCTGGTCATCGGCGCGGGCACGGTCGGCCTCGCCGCCGTCATGGCCGCGCGGGCGGCCGGCTGCGCGCGCATCGTGGTGGTCGAACCGTCGGAGGCGCGCCGCGCCCTCGCCCTCGAGCTCGGGGCGCAGGTCGCGATCGCGCCCGCGGAACTGGACCCCCGTGCACACCGCTGCACACGCGCGTTGGACACCGTCGGCACGCAGGGGGCGATCGACGCGGCCCTCGGGGCGCTCGCGGCGCCCGGGATGTGCGCGACCGTCGCGCTGCGACCCGGCGCGAACGCGATCACCGTGAGCCAGACGGCGCTCCTGTGGGGGAGGTCGCTCGTCGGCGTGATCGAGGGCGACGCCGTTCCGGCGACGGCCGTGCCCATGCTCGTCCGGCTCTGGCGCGCGGGGCTGCTCCCGCTCGAGCGGCTGGTGACGCGCTTCCCGTTCGGACACGCGGCCGAGGCGGTGCGGGCGGCGCGCTCGGGCGAGGCGGTCAAGCCCGTCCTGGTGATGCACGACGATGCGCGCGACGCCGCGACGCCCCCGGTGAGGACCGGCACCGCGGCGACCAGGGTGCGGGCGATCGCGGCCGCGGGCCACGGCGACGCGGACGAGCTCGCGGCGCTCTGGGACGTGCTTCCCGCGGTCAGGTCCGACGACCTGCGTGGCCTGTGGCGCGGCACGGGGATCGACACCGGGCATCGCGTACACGCGATGCTGACCCGGGCATCGTGGTACGGCAAGGACTTCGTCGACGGCGCGCACGTCCAGCCGCTCGTGTGCCGGGATGCCGCCGGAGCGCTGCGCGCCGACGCGGAGCTCGCCGGAGGCGGTGCCTGGCTCGCGGACTGCGAGCATCGCGGCAAGGTGACCGCGGCGATGTCCTACGACGCGCGGCCCACCCACGATCACTTCGTGCGCGTCGATGCCGATGCCGTGCTGGGCGTCATGGCCGGCCGCGGCGCCCTCGACGGCGGCCGGCCCTACTTCTTCCTCCTCGAGCGCGAGGCGGACGCCGGCGGCGTAGCGTGAGGGCGTGTTCGTGCTGATGTCGGTCCACCATCCCCGTCCCGAGCATCGTGCCGCGCTGGTGGACTCCATGCACCGCTACGGCGCAGCGATTCGAGGACGGGCGGGCCTGATCTCCATCCACACGCTCGCCGACGAGGACTCCGACCGGCTCGTCGGCCTGGCGATCTTCGCGACGCGCGAGGACTTCGAGCGCCTCGCGCCCGTCGCCCGCGAGGCGGTGTCCGACGACCCGTTCGAGCGCTGGGAGGCCGCGCCCGTCGACGGCCTCCGCCTGACAGAGGCCTGACGCGCGGCGACGTGCCTGCTGACACCGGCGCGTGGCGTCGCTACGGTGGGGCCACCACTCATCGAGGAGGAGCCATGTCCGTTCCCGTCGCACCCGAGGGCTATGCCCGGTACCTGATGAAGAGCAAGTTCGGCGCAGGCCGCGACTTCCGCATCCTCGAGCCGGAGACCGAGGCGGACCTGTTCCTCGTGGACGGGAAGATCGGTCCGCGGCCCCGCGCCGAGATCCTCGACGCGGGCGGCACCAAGCTGCTGGACGTGACGGGGCGCATGATGGGCATCCCCAAGCGCATGGACGTCACGGACCCGTCGGGCGCGCAGGTCGCGCACCTGCACGCGCAGCCGTTCAAGTTCGTCAGGGACAAGATCGACGTCGAGCTCGCGTCCGGCGAGCAGTGGCTGCTCGAGGGCAACGTCATCGAGAAGGACTACACGCTCCGCGACGGCGCGGGACAGGTCATGGTGCAGATCACGCAGAAGTGGATCACCATCCGTGACAAGTACACGATCGACGTGCGTGACGGCGTGGACCCGGAGCTCGCCTTCGCAATCGTCTGGGCCATCGACCGATGGGTCGAGCGCGACTGACGCGAGGTCCGTCCGCGCCGCTTAGCACGGAATTCATCCTGGCGCGAGAGAAAGCAAAATACCTGCAGAACACCCCCGTATAAGTCGCAGACTTCGCTATTCGGACTTACGTTGAATTCAAGTCGCGGCTAGCTAGGGGTGGTCTGTGTACGGTGTTGTCGGCTGGAAGGTGCGCCCGCTGCGCACGCCTCAGAGGATGGTGACCGCGCTCGCGACGATTCTCGCGCTCGCGGTCACCTCGTTCGCCGTGGCCGTCGTCGTGGCGCCGCCGGCGGAGGCGCGCTACGCGCAGGGAGGCGAGGGCCTCTACCCGGGGTACATCGACTGGTTCGAGTGGGGTGCGGACGGCACCCAGATCGATTCGGGCACCAGCGTGACGAACACGCGCCTGGTCGGCCTCAACACCCTCGAGACCACGTGCACGATCACGAACGTGGTCGGTCCCATCCGCGCGTACCGGCCGGGCGACTACCGCGGCGACGCTCTCGACAACCTGTACAACATCGGCGGCATCGACGGCGCGAACGAGCTGGTCTCGGGCATCGCGAACATGGACAACGCCGGGACCGTCGACTTCGACTTCAGCTGCTTCGTCACCATTCAGGGCAACAACGTCGACGTCGCCGGCCTGGTGGTGGCGGACGCCGAGAGCAACAACTTCCGCCAGGGCGAGTACATCGAGGCGACCCCCGATCAGGCGGCGACGTGGCGCGTCATCGACCGCACCCGGGCCTGCCCCACCGCCACCGTGGCGACGCTCTCGGGCGCCAACACCCTGAGGCTCGAGTCCAACGACACGCAGTGCTCGGAGGTCAACGACAGCTACGGGCCCATCGCGGTGGGCTTCATGGAGGGCGCGACGGGCGCGCATGTGCAGATGCACGGCGGCGGCTACTCGGCCGTCGCGCTCGGCGTGGTCTTCGAGTCGGACTTCGGCGACGCGCCGCTGAGCTACGGCTCGGCGGGCGCGCTGCTGCAGTCGACCTGGTCGGGCGGCATCGTCCCGAGCGGCACCACCACGGACGTCTCGGCCGACTCGTTCGTGCTCGGCACCCCGGGCGGCTACGCCCCGATCCTCGGCGCGACCGTCGACTCGGACGCGATCTACCTGGGCAGCGCGAACGCCGACAACGATGACGTGAACGGCAACGCGGTCACCGACGAGGACAGCATCGCGCCGCCCGGCGTGGTCGACACGGACTACGGCGAGACGTATTCGCTCGACGTCGCCTGTACCGGGCCGGGGTACGTCTCCGGCTGGATCGACTGGAACTTCAACGGCACCTTCGACGACTCGGAGCGTCAGGGCGCCGTCGAGTGCACGGGCGGCTCGGTGAACCTCACCTGGACCGTGCCGGAGGACGCCGTCCAGACCGTCGTCGATCCGACCTTCATGCGCCTGCGCATCGCCGACACGATCGCCGGAGCGGAGAACCCGGACGACATCACGAGCCTCGGCGAGGTCGAGGACTACCCGCTCTACGTCGACCTGCCGGACCCGGGCCTCACCATCACGAAGTCCTCCGACCCGGCCGATGCGGCGCTTCCCGGGGACACCGTCGAGTACACGATCACCGTGACCAACACCGGTGAGGTGGACTACGACGACGAGAACGGCCTGGCCTCGATCACGGACGACCTCTCCGATGTGCTCGACGACGCGGCGTACAACGACGACGAGGACGCCGACAGCGGCACCGTCGACTACACGGAGCCCGTCCTCAGCTGGACGGGCGCGCTCGCGATCGGCGAGTCCGTCGACATCACCTACTCCGTGACGGTCGACGATCCGATCGAAGGCGACGGCCTCCTCGCCAACACCGTGGTGGGTCCCGAGGAGTCCAACTGCGCCGAGGGCTCCGAGGAGCCGGACTGCACCGTCGAGCTCCCCATCCGGGCGCTCGAGATCGTCAAGAGCGTCGACCCGACGGACGAGGCGCTGCCGGGCGACGTGGTCAGCTACACCGTCACGGTCACCAACCCGGGTCCCGCGGACTACACCGCGGACGCGCCCGCGTCGTTCGACGACGACCTGTCCGCGGTGCTCGACGATGCGACCTACAACGGCGATGCGGATGCATCGTCCGGCACGGCGACCTTCACCGACCCGACCCTGCACTGGGAAGGCGCCCTTGCGGCGGGCGCGAGCGTGACCGTGACCTACTCGGTGACCGTCGACTCGCCGCTCACGGGCGACGGGTTGCTCGACAACGCCGTGGTCGGCCCTCCGGAGTCCAACTGCGACACCGGCGTCGAGGAGGGCTGCACCACCGAGGTGCCGGTCCGTTCGCTGGCGTTCGAGAAGACCTCCGACGGCGCCGAGGGTGTCGAGCCCGGCGACACCGTCACGTACGAGATCACGGTCACGAACAATGGTGCGGTCGACTACACGGTGGACGATCCGGCGACGTTCGACGACGACCTGAGCGACGTGCTCGACGACGCCGTCTACAACGGCGGCACCGCGAGCAGCGGCGACCTGCAGCTGTCGGGGACCACCCTGTCCTGGAGCGGTGCGCTCGCCGCGGGCGCCACGGTGACCATCACCTACTCGGTGACCATCAACGACCCGGTCACCGGCGACGGCAGCCTGTACAACGTGGTGGTCGGCCCGCCGGAGTCCAACTGCACGGATCCCGAGGAATCCCAGGACGCCGACTGCATCGAGCCCGACCCGATCCGCGCGCTCGAGATCACCAAGACCTCCGACCCGACCGACGAGGTGCTCCCGGGCGACGTCGTCTCCTACACGGTGACGGTCGAGAACACGGGCACGTTCGACTACACGAACGCGGATCCCGCATCGTTCGAGGACGACCTCACGGCGGTGCTGGACGATGCGACGTACAACGGCGACGGCGCGGCGCCGGCGGGCACGGTGAGCTTCGACGACCCGGTGCTGTCGTGGGAGGGTCCCCTCGCGGCGGGCGCGAGCATCGAGATCACCTACTCGGTCACGGTCGACGACCCGCCGGCGGGCGACGGCATCCTCACGAACGCCGTGGTCGGTCCGCCGGAGTCCAACTGCGATGACGGCACCGAGGACGGCTGCACCACCGAGGTTCCCGTGCGCGCGCTTGAGATCACCAAGACGTCCGCCCCGTCGGGCGCGGTGCGTCCCGGCGACACGGTCACCTACACCGTGACGGTCGAGAACATCGGCCAAGTCGACTACGCGGGCGGCACGCTGGCGGCTTTCGAGGACGACCTCACGGCGGTGCTGGACGATGCGACGTACAACGGCGACGGCGCCGCACCCTCGGGCGTGGTCGGCTTCACGTCGCCGGTCCTGTCGTGGGAGGGCGAGCTCGCGGTCGGCGCGTCGGTCGAGATCACGTACTCGGTGACGGTGAACGATCCGATCTCGGGCGACGGGCTGCTCGACAACGCCGTGGTGGGTCCGCCTGAGTCGAACTGCGACGAGGGCACCGAGGACGGCTGCACCACCGAGGTGCCGATCCGCCAGCTCGACATCGTCAAGACCGCGTCGCCGTCCGACGGCGTGCTGCCCGGCGACACGGTGACCTACACGGTGACCCTGACGAACACCGGGCAGGCCGCCTACCTGCTCGCCTACTTCGAGGACGACCTCTCCGAGGTGCTTGACGACGCGACCTACAACGGCGACGTCAGCGCCTCGACGGGCGTGCCCAACTACGCGGCGCCGGAGATCCGCTGGTACGGGCCGCTCGCCGTGGGCGCGAGCGTCGAGATCACCTACTCCGTGACGGTGAACGACCCCCCGACGGGCGACGGACTGCTCACCAACGCCGTCGTGGGCCCGCTCGAGTCGAACTGCGAGGCCGGGTCGACCGACCCCGACTGCACCACCACCGTGCCCATCGGCTCCCTCGACATCGTCAAGACGGCGTCCCCGTCGGACCAGGTCCTCCCGGGCGACACCGTGACGTACACCGTGACGGTCACCAACTCGGGCCAGATCGCGTACACGGACGAGGCGCCGGCGAGCGTCGACGACGACCTCACGGCGGTGCTGGACGACGCGACGTACAACGACGACGAGGACGCGGACGTCGGCACGGCGTCCTACGCCGCACCGACCCTCCACTGGGAGGGAGCGCTCGCGCCGGGAGAGAGCGCGACCA
This sequence comes from Demequina iriomotensis, assembly GCF_000971395.1. Lineage (GTDB taxonomy): Bacteria > Actinomycetota > Actinomycetes > Actinomycetales > Demequinaceae > Demequina > Demequina iriomotensis. Next base: position 40,153 of record NZ_BBME01000013.1, read on the forward strand.
TCACGTACTCGGTGACGGTGAACGATCCGCTCACCGGCGACGGGCTGCTCGACAACGCGGTGGTCGGCCCGCCGGAGTCGAACTGCGACGACGGGACCGAGGAGGGCTGCACCACCGAGGTGCCCATCCGCGCGCTGCTCATCGAGAAGACCGCGGACTCGGCGGGCGAGGTGCTGCCCGGCGACACGGTGACGTACACGGTGACGGTCGAGAACATCGGTGAGGTCGACTACACGGCTGACGATCCTGCGACGTTCGAGGACGACCTCACGGCGGTGCTGGACGATGCGACCTACAACGACGACGAGGACGCGGACGTCGGCACCGCGTCCTACGCCGAGCCGATGCTGTCCTGGTCCGGGCCCCTCGCGGCGGGGGAGATCGCGATCATCACCTACTCGGTGACGGTCGACGATCCGCCGTCCGGCGACGGGCTGCTCGACAACGCCGTCGTGGGCCCGCCGGAGTCGAACTGCGACGACGGCGCCGCTGAGGAAGGCGCGGAGGGCTGCACCACCGAGGTGCCGGTCCGCGAGCTCGCGATCGTGAAGTCCTCCGACAGCGACGGCTCGGTCGAGCCCGGCGACGTGGTGACGTACTCGATCACCGTGACCAACACGGGGCAGACGCCGTACACGGAGGAGGACCCGGCGTCCCTGACCGACGACCTCAGCGATGTGCTCGACGACGCGACCTACAACGACGACGAGGACGCCACGGGCGGCACGGCGTCCTACGCCGAGCCCGTGCTGTCCTGGACGGGTCCCCTCGACGTGGGCGAGAGCGTGACCATCACGTACTCGGTGACGGTGACAGATCCTCCGGGCGGCGACGGCACCCTCGCGAACGTGGTGGTCGGCCCACCCGAGTCCAACTGCGACACCGTCGACACCACGGATCCGGACTGCGTCGAGCCCAACCCCATCCAGGCGCTCGAGATCACCAAGACGGCGACGCCCGACGACGAGGTGCTGCCCGGCGACACCGTGACCTACACCGTCACCATCGAGAACACCGGGCAGGTCGCCTACACGGACGAGGCGCCGGCGAGCTTCGACGACGACCTGACGGACGTGCTCGACGACGCGACCTACAACGACGACGAGGACGCGTCCGCGGGGACGGCCTCCTACGCCGAGCCGACCCTCCACTGGGAGGGCGCGCTCGCGGTGGGCGCGGTCGTGTCGGTGACGTACTCCGTGACGGTGGACGATCCGTCGGCGGGCGACGGGCTGCTCGACAACGCGGTGGTCGGCCCGCCGGAGTCGAACTGCGACACCGGGACCGAGGAGCCCTGCACCACCGAGGTCCCCGTCAAGGCCCTGCAGATCACCAAGGTCGCGGATCCCGCGGACGAGGTCGCCGCGGGCGGCACGGTGACGTACACGGTCACGGTGGAGAACATCGGGCAGGCGGACTACACGGAGGAGGCGCCGGCGAGCGTCGAGGACGACCTCACGGCGGTGCTGGACGATGCGACGTACAACGACGACGAGGACGCGGACGTCGGCACGGCTTCCTACGCGACGCCGATCCTCAGCTGGGAGGGAGCGCTCGCGGCGGGGGAGACGGCCACCATCACGTACTCGGTGACGGTGAACGAGCCGCTCACCGGCGACGGGCTGCTCGACAACGCCGTTGTGGGCCCGCCGGAGTCCAACTGCGACGACGGCAGCGAGGACGGCTGCACCACCGAGGTGCCCGTCAAGGCCGTCGAGATCGTCAAGTTCTCGAGCGCAGCCGGAAGCGCACAGCCCGGCGACGTGGTCACCTACACCGTCACCATCACCAACACCGGCCAGGCGGACTACACCGACGATGCGCCCGCCGGGTTCACCGACGACCTCAGCGACGTGCTGGACGACGCGGCCTACAACGACGACGAGGATGCGAGCGGCGGCACCGCCTCCTACGCCGAACCCGTGCTGTCCTGGTCTGGGCCGCTCGAGGTGGGCGAGACGGTCACGCTCACGTACTCGGTCACGGTCAACGACCCGCTCTCGGGCGACGGCATCATGCTCAACGCCGTGGTCGGGCCGCCGGAGTCCAACTGCGACGCCGAGGACGCGGGACCCGAGTGCGAGGTGACGGTGCCGCTGTCCCAGCTCGAGATCACCAAGACCGCCGCCCCGGCGGGCGAGGTCCTCCCCGGCGGCACCGTGACATACACCGTCACCGTCGCCAACACGGGGCAGGTCGACTATCCCGGGGCATCGTTCACCGACGATCTCAGCGAGGTGCTGGATGACGCCGTCTACAACGACGACGCGGAGGCGAGCGACGGGACGCCCGCCTACAGCGCGCCGGAGCTCAGCTGGACGGGTCTCATCGTCGCGGGCGGCTCCGTGACGGTCACCTACTCGGTGACGGTGAACGACCCGCTCACGGGCGATGGGCTGCTCGACAACGCCGTGGTGGGACCGCCGGACTCGAACTGCGACGAGGGCACCGAGGAGGGCTGCACCACCGAAGTGCCGGTCAAGGCGCTGCTCATCGAGAAGACCGCGGACCCGGCGGGCGAGGTGCTGCCGGGCGAGACCGTGACGTACACGGTCACGGTGGAGAACATCGGGCAGGCGGACTACACGGACGAGGCGCCGGCGAGCTTCGAGGACGACCTCAGCGCGGTCATCGACGACGCGACCTACAACGACGACGAGGATGCCGACGTCGGCGCCGCCTCCTACGCCGAGCCGGTGCTGTCCTGGTCCGGGCCCCTCGCGGCGGGGGAGACGGCCACCATCACGTACTCGGTGACGGTGAACGAGCCGCTCACCGGCGACGGGCTGCTGGACAATGCCGTCGTGGGACCGCCGGAGTCCAACTGCGATGAGGGCACCGAGGAGGGCTGCACCACCGAGGTGCCGGTCAAGGCGCTGCTCATCGAGAAGACCGCGGACCCGGCGGGCGAGGTGCTGCCCGGAGGCGTGGTGACGTACACGGTCACGGTGGAGAACATCGGCCAGGTCGACTACACCGCCGACGATCCCGCGACGTTCGAGGACGACCTGAGCGCCGTGCTCGACGACGCGACGTACAACAACGACGAGGATGCGGACGTCGGCACGCCGTCCTACGCCGCGCCCGTCCTCAGCTGGGAGGGCGCGCTCGCCGCCGGCTCGCTCGCGACGATCACCTACTCGGTCACCGTCAACGACCCGACCACGGGCGACGGGCTGCTCGACAACGCCGTGGTCGGGCCGCCGGAGTCCAACTGCGACGAAGGCACCGAGGACGGCTGCACCACCGAGGTCCCCGTGCGCGAGCTCACGCTCGTGAAGTCCTCGGACAGCGACGGCTCCGTCGAGCCCGGCGACGTCATCACGTACTCGATCACCGTGACGAACTCGGGCCAGGTCGACTACACCGCCGACGCCCCCGCATCGTTCAGCGACGACCTCTCGGACATCCTCGACGACGCGACCTACAACGAGGACGAGGCGGCGACCGGCGGTACGCCGTCGTACAGCGCCCCGACCCTGTCCTGGGAGGGGCCGCTCGAGGTGGGCGAGACGGTGACCGTGACGTACTCCGTCACCGTCAACGAGCCGCTCAGCGGGGACGGCGTGCTCGACAACGTGGTCGTCGGGCCGCCGGAGTCCAACTGCGACGCCCCGGACTCCACGGACCCGGACTGCGTCGAGCCCAACCCCATCCAGGCGCTCGAGATCACCAAGCAGGCGGCCCCGGGCGAGGAGGTGCTGCCCGGTGGCATCGTCACCTACACGGTGACCGTCACGAACACCGGGCAGGTCGCCTACACGGACGAGGCGCCGGCGACCTTCGACGACGACCTGAGCGCCGTGCTCGACGACGCGACGTACAACGGCGACGAGGACGCCGACGTCGGCACCGCCTCGTACGCCGCGCCCGCGCTGCACTGGGAGGGCGCGCTCGACCCGGGGGAGTCGGCCATCGTCACGTACTCGGTGACGGTCAACGAGCCGCTCACGGGTGACGGGCTGCTCGACAACGCCGTGGTGGGCCCGCCGGAGTCCAACTGCGACGAGGGCACCGAGGAGGGCTGCACCACCGAGGTGCTGGTCAAGGCGCTGCTCATCGAGAAGACCGCGGACCCGGCGGGCGAGGTGCTTCCGGGTGAGACCGTGACCTACACGGTCACGGTGGAGAACGTCGGCCAGGTCGACTACACGGACGAGGCGCCGGCGAGCTTCGAGGACGACCTCAGCGCGGTCATCGACGACGCGACCTACAACGGCGATGAGGACGCGGACGTCGGCACGCCGTCCTATGGCGCGCCGATCCTCAGCTGGGAGGGCGCGCTCGACCCGGGGGAGACGGCCACCATCACCTACTCGGTGACGGTGAACGAGCCGCTCACCGGCGACGGGCTGCTCGACAACGCCGTCGTGGGCCCACCGGAGTCCAACTGCGACGACGGCACCGAGGAGGGCTGCACCACCGAGGTGCCGGTCAAGGCGCTGCTCATCGAGAAGACGGCGGACCCGGCGGGCGAGGTCCTGCCGGGCGAGACCGTGACGTACACCATCACGCTCGAGAACATCGGCCAGGTCGCCTACACGCGCGCGGAGTTCACGGATGACCTGAGCGACATCCTCGACGACGCGACCGCCAACGGCGACTTCACGGCGTCGGCGGGCGGCTTCACCTACGCGAACCCCACGCTCACCTGGGTGGGTCCGATCCCCGTGGGGGAGACCGTCACCATCACCTACTCCGTCACGGTCAACGATCCGCTCACGGGCGACGGGATCCTCACGAACGCGGTGGTGGGCCCGCCGGAGTCCAACTGCGACGCGGGCACCGAGGAGGGCTGCACCACCGAGGTGCCGGTGCGCGCGATGGCGATCGAGAAGACCTCGGCTCAGGGCGTCCGCGTCCAGCCGGACGACACGATCACCTACACGGTCACGGTGGAGAACATCGGCCAGGTGCCCTACACCGAGGAGGACCCGGCCGAGATCACCGACGACCTCAGCGCGGTGCTCGACGACGCGACCTACAACGAGGACGCCGCCGCCGACCAGGGCGAGGTGACGTTCGCGGATCCGGAGCTGTCCTGGAGCGGCGCGCTTGGCGTGGGCGAGACCGTCACGATCACCTATTCGATGACCGTGAACGAGCCCGTGACGGGTGACGGCGAGATCGACAACGTCGTGCTCGGCCCCGAGGAGTCCAACTGCACCGACGCGGAGTCCACGGATCCCGACTGCATCGAGCATCACACATTGCGCGCCATGGAGATCGTCAAGACGGCGGAACCCGAGGGTGCGGTGACGGTCGGCGACACCGTCACCTACACGGTCGAGGTCACCAACACGGGCTCGGTGGCGTACACCTTCCTCTTCCCGGCCCGCATCGACGACGACCTCACGGAGGTCCTGGACGACGCGACGTACAACGACGACGCCGCGGCGGACACGGGAACCGTGAGCTTCGACGACCCGACGCTCACGTGGACCGGCACCCTCGGGGTGGGGGAGACCGCCACCATCACCTACTCGGTGACGGTCGACGACCCACCCGCCGGTGACGCCTCGCTCGACAACGAGGTGCTCGGTCCGCCCGAGTCGAACTGCTTCGTGGTGACGCCGCGCGAGCCCGAGCCCCCGGCCGAGCTGCCCGACGAGTGCCACGTGGTGACCCCGATCCGGCTGCTCGAGATCGACAAGGTGGCGGACGTCGACGCGGTCGCGCCCGGCGAGGTGGTGACGTACACGATCACCGTCACCTCCACGGGAACGGGGGACTACACCGAGGACGTGCCGGCCGCCATCACCGACAACCTCGCGGGCGTGCTCGACGACGCGACCTATAACGACGACGCCGCGGCCGACGCGGGCACGGTGGACTACGACGAGCCGACGCTGTCGTGGTCGGGACCGCTCGCGGCGGGTGAGTCCGTCACCATCACCTACTCGGTGACGGTGGACGATCCGCCCGGCGGCGACGTCACGCTCGCGAACGCGGTGCTCGGCCCGCCGGAGTCCAACTGCCCCGTGGTGATGCCGCTCGGCTTCGCCAGGAGGTCGGTCTCCGTCGCCGCCGCGATCCCGGACATGCCCGAGGGCTGCCAGGTCGTCACGCCGATCCGCATGTTCGAGGTCGAGAAGACGGTCGACACCACCGAGGCGGACCCCGGAGACGTGGTGAGCTACCTCATCACGGTGACGTCGACGGGAACCGCGGACTACACGGCCGATCACCCCGCCTCCCTCACCGACGACCTCACGGACGTGCTCGACGACGCGACCTACAACGGCGATGCCGAGGCCTCGGCGGGAGGCGTGAGCTACTCGGAGCCGACCCTCGCCTGGACCGGCCCGCTCGAGGCGGGCGGCTCGGTCTCGATCCTCTACTCGGTGACCATCGACGACCCGGTCACGGGCGACTCGACGCTGGTCAACGTCGTCACCCCGGACGGCGGAGGCGGAGGCTCGTGCGCGAGCGACGAGGCCTGCACCACGGAGACGACGGTGTCCGACGAGGGCACGGGCGGTGTGCTCGGCGAGACCGGCCCGCAGCGGATCGCGCTGTGGTCCACGGTCGCGCTGCTGCTGCTCGGCCTGGGCGGGACGGTCTCGGCGGGCGCGATCCGGCGCCGGCGCGGGGAGGATGCCTGAGGTCCAGGCCTTTCGCACCAGGAAGGTCCCGGGTGCGCGCCGCTAGAGTGCGAGACGGGTTCAGACGATCCCGACCGACAGCTCGCCGCGGCGCCCCTCGGGGCGTCGCTGCGGCGGACAAGGATGAACGATGCGCATCGGCGTTCCCATGGAGACCCGGCCGGGGGAGAGGCTCGTCGCGGCGAGCCCCGCCTCGGTCGCGGGGCTGATCAAGCTGGGGTACGAGGTGGTGGTCGAGCAGGGCGCGGGCACGCACGCGGCCTTCCTGGACCACCAGTACGCGGAGGCCGGCGCGACGCTGGGCACCGCCGGCGAGGCCTGGGGAGCCGACATCGTCACGTGCGTCAACGCGCCCGGCGCCGCGCAGATCTCGGCGCTGAGCGAGGGCGCCACGCTTGTTTCGATGATGGCGCCGCAGTCGAGCCCCGAGCTGCTCGCGGCGCTCAACGAGCGGGACGTCACCGCGCTCGCGCTCGACGCGGTGCCGCGCATCTCGCGCGCCCAGGCGATCGACGTGCTCAGCACGCTGTCGAACGTCGCGGGCTACCGCGCCGTCATCGAGGCGGCCGAGCAGTACGGCGGCATGTTCACGGGCCAGGTGACCGCGGCGGGCAAGACGGCGCCCGCGACGGTGTTCGTCATCGGCGCGGGCGTGGCGGGCCTGGCCGCGATCGGCGCCGCGAGCTCGCTGGGCGCGCAGGTGCGCGCCTTCGACGTGCGGCCCGAGGTGGCCGAGCAGATCGAGTCGATGGGCGGCACCTTCGTCCACGCCCCGGAGGCGCAGCAGGAGATCAGCGCCGACGGCTACGCGAAGCCGCTCACCGAGGAGCAGCAGCAGGCTGCGATGCGCGTGTACGCCGCCGAGGCGGCGCACGCGGACGTGGTCATCACCACCGCGCTCGTGCGAGGGACGGCGCCCACCACCATCACGGCGGACATGGTCGCGGGCATGCGCGCCGGCTCCGTGATCGTCGACCTCGCAGCCTCGGGAGGCGGCAACTGCGAGCTGACCGTGCCCGGAGAGGTGGTCGTGAGCCCCGAGGGCGTCACCATCGTCGGGTACACCGACCTCACCAGCCGCATGCCGCGGCACACGTCGCAGCTGTTCGGCACCAACATCGTCCATCTCATGGCGCTCGTCACCCCGGCGAAGGACGGCACGCTCGTGCTCGACCTGGACGATCCGGTGCAGCGCGGCATGGCCGTCGCCCACGGAGGCGAGATCATGTGGCCCCCGCCGCCGGTCGCCGTGTCCGCGGCGCCCGCCCCGGCCGCCGAGCCGGGGCCGACTCCCGAGGAGCTCGCGGCCCAGGCTCGCGCGGAGGCCGAGGCGGCCCTCGCACGCCAGCGTCGCCGCAACTGGCTCTACGGCGCGGGCGCGGTCGCGTCATTGCTGCTGCTGGCCTTCGCGGACGACGCCACGGTCGCCCACCTCACGGTGCTCTCGCTCGCCGTGATCGTCGGCTTCTACGTCATCTCGAACGTCAAGCACTCGCTCCACACGCCGCTCATGGCGCAGACCAACGCGATCTCCGGGATCATCCTCGTCGGCGCGCTGCTCCAGATCGGCTCCGAGGACGCGCTGGTCTCGACCTTCGCGTTCATCGCGGCGGCCGTCGCGAGCATCAACATCTTCGGCGGATTCCTCGTCACGTACCGCATGCTCGGCATGTTCCGGAAGGACGCGTCATGACCCTCGTCAGCCTCGCGCAGGCGACCTACGCGGTCGCGGCCGTGCTCTTCATCCTGTCGCTCGCCGGCCTGTCGCGGCAGGAGACCGCCAGGCGCGGCAACATCCTCGGCATGGTCGGCATGGTGCTCGCCCTCGCGGCGACCGTGGTGCTCGCGCTCGACCACAGCGAGCGCCCGGTGCTGGTGACGGCCCTGCTCATCGCCATGGTCTTCGCGATCGGCGCCGGCGTGGGCGTGTGGCGCGCCCGGACCGTCGAGATGACCCAGATGCCCGAGCTCATCGCGATGCTCCACAGTTTCGTGGGGCTCGCGGCCGTACTCGTGGGCTTCAACTCCCACCTCACCGAGGAGGCCGACGCCGTTCATCAGGTCGAGGTGTTCCTGGGCGTGCTCATCGGCGCCGTCACCTTCACCGGGTCGATCGTGGCCTACCTCAAGCTCTCCGCGAAGATGAAGTCGCGGCCGCTCACGCTTCCCGGGCGCAACCTCCTCAACCTCGGCGCGCTGATCGCCAGCGCGCTGCTGCTCGCGTGGTACCTCGCCACGGGCAGCATCGTGCCGCTCGTCGTCATGACGGTGATCGCCCTCGCGCTCGGATTCCACCTGGTCGCCGCGATCGGCGGCGGCGACATGCCCGTCGTGGTGTCGATGCTCAACTCGTACTCGGGCTGGGCCGCGGCCGCTGCGGGGCTGATGCTGAGCAACGACCTGCTCATCGTCACGGGCGCCCTGGTGGGCTCCTCGGGTGCGATCCTCTCGTACCTCATGTGCAAGGCGATGAACCGCTCGTTCATCAGCGTGATCCTCGGAGGGTTCGGCACCGAGGGCGGGACGTCGGCCGCCGCGGGGGAGCAGGGCGAGCACCGCGAGGTGAAGGCTCCCGAGGTCGCCGACATGCTCGCGCGCGCGAGCCGCGTCATCATCGTCCCCGGCTACGGCATGGCCGTCGCGAAGGCGCAGTACCCGGTCGCCGACATGGTGGCCTCCCTTCGTCACCGCGGCATCGACGTGCGCTTCGGCGTGCACCCCGTCGCCGGGCGCCTGCCCGGACACATGAACGTGCTGCTGGCGGAGGCGAAGGTGCCGTACGACATCGTGCTCGAGATGGACGAGATCAACGACGACTTCCCCGACACCGACGTGGTCCTCGTCATCGGTGCCAACGACGTGGTGAACCCCTCCGCGATGGAGGACCCGGGGTCGCCCTTGGCGGGCATGCCCGTGCTCGAGGTGTGGAACGCGCACCGGTGCATCGTCTTCAAGCGGTCCATGGCCACGGGCTACGCGGGCGTGCAGAACCCGCTGTTCTTCCGCGAGAACTCCGCGATGCTCTTCGGCGACGCGAAGGCTCAGGTCGAGGAGATCCTCACCGCGCTCCGGGTCGGCGAGGGCGCGCACGCCTAGGCCAACGTGTCGAGGACCTCGCAGAGCAGCTCGAACGTGGTGAGCGGGTTGATGATCGCGAGGCGGAGCACGGGCTCGCCCTGGTGGGAGCTCGGCACCACGAAGGCGAGCTGCGACGCGAGCAGGCGCGCCGACCACGCGTCGTAGTCCGCCGCCTCCCATCCCTCGCGCCGGAGCACCACCACCGACAGTTGAGGCCGGCGCACGAGGCTGAGGGCCGGGCGCCGCTCGATCTCGTCGGCGATGCGCGCCGCGAGGGTGATCCCATGCGCGATCGCGGTGCGGTACTCGTCCGTCCCGTACGTCGCGAGCGAGAACCACAGCGGCAGGCCGCGTGCCCGGCGCGTGAGCTGGACCGCGAGGTCCGAGGGGTTGGGCAGGGGGGTGTCGGCGAGAGTGTCGAGGTAGTCGGCCTGCTGTGTGTGGGCCCGGAGCGCGACCTGCGGGTCGCGGTAGATCAGCGCGCACGCGTCGAAGGGCGCGAACAGCCACTTGTGGGGGTCGACGATGAGCGAGTCCGCGTGCTCGATGCCCGCGTACGCCTCCCGCATGGCGGGCACCAGCGCGCCGGCGAGCCCGTACGCGCCGTCCACGTGCAGCCACGTGCCGTGCCGGCGGGTCACGTCGGCGATGCCGGCGAGGTCGTCGATGATGCCGAAGTTGGTGGTGCCTGCGGTCGCGACCACCGCGAAGACCGCGTCGCCATGGGCCGCCAGCGCCTCGGCCACCGCGTCGCCGTGGAGCCGGCCGTCGTCCCCGGGGCGGATGTCGACGACGTCGATGTCCATGACGTTCGCCGCGGACGCGATCGACGAGTGCGACTCGACGCTCGACACCACCTTCCATCGCGTCGGCTGCGGCAGGCCCCGCTCGGTGCGGCTCCGCCGCGCGGCGTCGCGCGCCGCGACGAGCGCGGAGAGGTTGCCGATGGTGCCGCCCTGGACGAACACGCCGCCCGCGCCGCCCGGGAGGCCCAGCTCGGAGGCGAGCCAGGCCAGCACCTCGTTCTCGGCGTGGACGGCTCCCGCACCCTCGAGCCACGAGCCGCCGTAGATCGACGAGGCGGACACCACGAGGTCGAACGCCGTCGCCGCCTTGGTGGGGGCCGACGGGATGAAGGACAGGTAGCCGGGGTGATCCGTGGAGAGGCACGTCGGTGCGAGCACCTCGCTGAACAGGGCGAGCGCGTTCTGCGCGCCGATGCCGCCCGGCGTGATCGACATCGGGGCGAGCCTCGCGAGCTCCTCCGGGGGCACGGGCGTGTCGAGCGGGATGTCCTCCCACAGCGCGCGGCGGCGCGTGTACTCGAGCACGTCGTCGACGATCGCGTGGCTCTCGGGAGAGATGGCGTGCATGCGCGCGGCGCGCGTCCGGGGGACTGGGATCACCGGATCAGGATAGGTGCCGCACGATGCACGAAGCGGGCGCGAAAACTCCGATTCCGGGGCGGGAACCAGCGCAGAGAGACGGGTGGCGCACGATCCTTGCGGCTGGAGGAAAGACGACGCCCCACGCTCCTGGTGGGAGGCGTGGGGCGTCGGTGCGGCCGGTCCGCGGGTCAGCGACCGGACGGATCTCCGAGGCGGCGCCGGGCGGCGAGCGCCACATCGTGGTGCGGGTGCGTGACGAACAGGCTGACGCGGTCCTCGGGGAGACGGGGGTTCCGCAGGAGCGCCGTGAGCACGAGGGGGTGGCGCTCGGTCATGACCGAGCTCGCCAGCGTCTCCGTCGCGGTCGAGGGGTTCTGGGCGACCCACCAGCGGACGTCGGCGTCCGTGTCGCGCGCGAGCGCGGCGAGCTCGTCGACCGGGGTCGAGATGTCGGACGCCCTCTGGAGGCGGTTGACGGCCTCGGTGCCCTTCTCGATGTCGCCGGCCACGCTGGACAGCGCCTCCGCGACCTCCGCCTTGGTGTCCTTGTACCGGCTCGACACGTCGCGGACGTACTCCGCGAGCTCGTAGGCCTCGTCCGCACGCGCCATGATCTCGAGCGCGGTGCGCGACGTGGGGTTGTGCACCTCGGACCGGATGACCAGGGCGGTGCTGCGCAGCGCCTCGGCGAGCGCGAAGGACAGGTGGGACGTGTCGCCGTCGGCCTCGGAGCGGTACTGGCCCTCGGTCCGGCCCAGCACGGCAAGCGACTGGGCGACGGCCTCGGTGCGGCCACGCTCGGTCGCGCGCTGCATGACCTCGTCGCCCTCCTGCAGCTCGGCCGCCTCCCGTAGCTCGTGGTTGAGCTCGATGACGGCGGCGGCGAAGAACATCGTGTCGCACACCCGACCGGACGCGCACGTCGGGCAGGAGTGGTCCTCGATGGTCAGCTGCGCCGCGTCCAGCACGCGTTCCCGGTCGACGGCGACCGTCGGTGCTCCACCCATGTCGTGCGAGTCCACCCGTTCCTCCTCCAGCCACCCGCTCCCCTCGAGCGGTCGCGGCGTTCACAGGCCACCATCGGCGGCCCGGTCGTGAAGTGTAGGGATCTTGCGGACCAGGTTTCGTCATGGTGTGCGGAATCTCACGCCGCGACCGCACGAGGCACGGCTCGGTTTGGCCCGGGGAGGCCCCTCGGGGCAGACTGGACGGCACCGCCGCGCATCAAACGAGGCCTCGGATCCACCCCGGGTGGGCATTGCCGGCGGGCAGTCCCTGCACGCATGCGGGCGCTCGCCCGCGACCTGAGGAGCCTCGATGTCCGACCTGACGATCCAGACCACCACCGCCGGCTCGCTGCCGCGCTCGCCCGAGCTCGTCGCGGCGACCTCGGCGCTCGAGGTCGCCGAGGACGGCTTCACGCTCGTCCCGACGGACGAGTACAAGGAGATCGCGGCCCAGGCCGTCGTGGACCTGGTCCGCCGCCAGGTGGACGCGGGCCTCACCATCGTCGGCGACGGCGAGTACGGCAAGGCGATGACGGCGGCCCACGACTTCGGCGCGTGGTGGTCGTACTCCTTCCAGCGCACCGCGGGCCTCGCCCTGCCGCAGCCCGACGCGCCCCGCCCGGGTCCCGTCCGGTCCGAGCCCGGGCACGTGCGCCTCACGTCGATGGAGGACCGTCGCGACTGGGTCCGCTTCGCCGCCGCCTACTTCGACCCGACGTCCGGCGTGCTCATGGGCGAGCCGCCCTTCTGGCCCGAGGCCGTCGGCCCGCTGTCGTACCGCGGGCATGACGCGATCGCGTCCGACATCGCGCACCTGCGTGCGGGCCTCGACGCCGCGGGCATCGAGACCGGCTTCATCACGTCGCTCGCCCCCGGGAGCGCGGCGCGCATCGGGAACTCGTTCTTCGCGAGCGAGGAGGAGCACATCTGGGCGTGGGCCGATGTCATGCGCGAGGAGTACAAGGCCATCGTCGACGCGGGCCTCACCGTGCAGCTTGACGATCCGTCCCTCGCCGAGAGCTGGGACCAGATCAACCCCGAGCCGTCCGTCGCGGACTACCGCGCGTTCCTCCAGACCCGCATCGACGCGATCAACCACGCGATCGCGGGGCTCCCGCGCGAGCAGGTGCGCATCCACCTGTGCTGGGGCTCGTGGCACGGACCTCACACCACTGACCTCGAGCTGCGGCACATCGTCGACCTCGTCGCCCAGATCGACGCCGGTGCGATCTCGTTCGAGGCCGGCAACGTCCGGCACGAGCACGAGTGGAAGGTGTGGCGCGACGTCGAGCTGCCCGCGGGCACGAAGCTGCTGCCCGGCGTGGTGAGCCACGCCACCAACGTGGTGGAGCACCCGGACCTGGTCGCGGACCGCATCGTGCGCTTCGCCGAGATCGTCGGTCCCGAGAACGTCATCGCCTCGACGGACTGCGGCCTCGGCGGCCGCGTGCACCCGCAGATCGCGTGGGCGAAGCTGGAGTCGCTGGGCGAGGGCGCGCGTCGCGCGGCCGCGCTGCTCGACGGCTGAGCGCACGCCGGTGGCGCCGTGCCCACGGGCGGCGCCACCGGACCTCAGCGGGGCGGAGGGACGATGCGCGCGGGCACGGCCCCGGGCCAGAACGTCGCCGGGCGAAGCACGGCGAGCACGCGCAGGAGCGCCGACACCACGAGCCCGACGGCGGCGATCGCGCCGAGGGTACCGACGATCGCGGCCGCGCCACGTGCGGGATCCAGGAACGGGTACGGCACCCAGCCGTCGAGGAACGCCCGCACGAACAGGTACGACACCCAGATCGCGGGAAGGCTGAGGACGCTCCACAGGGTGCCCAGCGGGAGGCGCCGTCGCCCGCCGATGAGGACCCAGTCGGCGACGAGGATCGCACCCGCGCCGCCGTGGAGCACGGCGTTCGCCCAGGGGAAGTAGGGCGACGTGTACGGCGCGAGCAGCGCCCAGTAGACGGCGCCGACGATGACGAGGTACGTCGCCGAGTTGACGCGCAGCAACGTGACCCAGCGCCGCTCGGGGCGTGCGACGCGTGCGGACGCCAGCAAGGCGATGATCCCGGCGATGTTCGCGAGGGGGGTGAAGTATCCCGGCAGCTGTCCCCAGGTGAACGTGCCGAAGGTGAGATCGGCCCACGCCTGGAAGCCCAGGGCGGAGGCGATCACGGACGCGCCGAGAAGGCGGAGGATGCGGATCGTGGCGTCTTTGCTCACGCTCGGGACTTTACCAAACCGTGACGTCGTTTTGGCGCAAGCCGGGCGTGTCTTTCACGTCGTGGCGGCGGGAGCGCGCGGCCGGGAACACCGCGGCGCGTTGGATCCCGAAGGACAGGACCCAGAGCCCGAGGTCGGTGATCACCTTCGCGAGGAGCAGCGGGACGCCGAGCTGGGTGAGCAGCGCGAGGGAGAGATAGCTCGCGACCAGGATGCCTGCCGCGAGCGCCGCGTACCTCGCCGCCTGCGCGGCCACCGGACCGTGGGAGCGGAAGACCGCGCGCCGGTTGACCGCGAAGTTCGCGCCGGCGGAGACCAGCCGGGCCCCCACGACCGCGAGCGCGAGCGATCCGGTGAGGGCGCGCAGGGCGAGCAGCAGCGCGGCATCGAGCGCGAACGCGCCGAGCGAGGAGGCCGCGAACAGCGCGAGCGGGGCGACGATGCGCGCCGAGTCACGCAGCGGGCGGAAGTGGGAACCCGCGTTGCCGTCCATGTACACGGTCCCGATGCGTACCTCGATCACCGGGATGCCGTGCCGGGCGGCCTCGAGCAGCAGGCGAAGTTCGTAGGCGAAGCGCTCGCCACGCACCTCCACGGCCCACGCGAGGAGGCCCGGCGGGTAGCCGCGCAGCCCGGTCTGCGTGTCGCCGAGCCGCAGCCCGCTCACGAGCGCCATCGCGGCGGAGGCTGCGCGGTTGCCCACGCGCGACCGCCAGGGGACGTCGCCCGTGAAGGCGCGGGCGCCGAGCACGACGGCATCGGCGAGCCCCGCAGCGGCCCGTCGCTCGAGCACGGCGGCGACCGCCTCGACGTCCTCGGGCAGATGCTGCCCGTCCGAGTCCGCGCACACCACGGCATGCCCCGGCCGGTGCGCGAGGGCCCAGCGCATCCCGGTGCGAAGCGCGGCCGCCTTGCCGCGGTTCGACCCGTGCGCGACCAGGGTGGCTCCCGCGGCGCGCGCGGCCGCGAACTCGGCCGCGTAGCGCGGGCCGGAGCCGTCGTCGACCACCAGCACGTCGTGTCGCGGGCGGAGAGATCGTACGAGCGCGGCCAGCCGCGCATCGGGCTCGTACGCGGGGATCACGATGAGCACGTCAACCCACCCACAGGATGTCGGACGTGCCTCGCTCCTCGCCGCGGCCGCCGGGGACGTTGATCACGTCGCCGTCGCTCACCATGGTCGAGGACCCGCCGCCGTCGAGGTTGTACGCCTCGGTCGCGCCGAGGTCGATCATGAGCGACGCGAGCTCGTCGAGGGTCACGCCCGCACTGACGTCCGAGCGCCCGTCGACCACCACCAGCACGTAGTGGTTCGCCGCGATCATGCCGATCGCCGTGCGCGGCTGGTCGCCCTGGATCGAGTGGTTGCCGACGTTGGTGTCGACTTCGACCTGGTCGATCCCTTCCACGACGGCGCCGTCGTCCACGAGGGCGGGTCCGAAGGACAGCGTCTGCCACGCGCCCGCCTCGAGGAGCTCCTGCGCTGTCGTGGTGGTCTCGTCGTAGACCTCCATGGTGCCGTCGGCGTAGATCACCGCACCCTCGCGGGCGGGCTCGTCGCGGTAGACCACCCCGTTGCGGATCTCGATCCCGTCGGAGCGGAAGCCGTAGTAGTCGCCGTTGACGGCGAGGGACGCGCCTACCGAGGCGGCGATCGACGACGGCACGTCGATGATGTTCTCGCCGAACGCATCGTCCGCGAACGCGGACCGCAGCTGGGTGATGTCGCTCAGGACGATGTCCGCGACGAAGTACGTCGCCGCATCGTCCCCCGTGCCGTAGGTGCCCGTGGTGACGGTGACCTCGGGCGCCTCGGCGTCAGCGGTGTCCGCGACCGCGACGGCGGCCTCCTGGGCGGAGGCGTCGGCCACCTCGACGTGGTCGATCACGTAGCGGTCGAGCGCCCAGGCGACCACGCTCGCGAGCACCAGCAGCACGGTGGCGGCGGCGAGCAGGAGGCGTCGGCGGAGGGGATGGGGACGTGCGGTCGCGCGGTTCATGCAGGAAAGGTACGAACCGCGCCCCGGCACTTCGCTGGGAGCCGGCTCGGGGTTCGCCGTGAACGCCGGGCGTTGACGGTCAGGGTGCGATGCCCGCGAGCTCCGCGAGGCGCCGCGTCGCCGCCGCGTCGGCGCGGGCGATGCGCTCGCGTGCCTCGTCCCAGGCGCGTGAGGCGTAGCCCTGCGGCACGCGCGCCGGGTTGAGGTGCACCTCGCGCGCCCACGCGCGGATGTCAGGTTCGCGCGAGTAGGCCGCCACGGACCGCGCACCCCGCACGGTCATCTCCGCCCACTGCGCGCGGGTGTCGCCGTAGGACGTCGGCGGGCAGAGCGCGTTCTTGGCGTGGTCGTCGGACCGTGTCGCCTCGACGTAGCCGATGAGGGCCGCACCGAAGCAGGGGAACCCGGCGCGGATCGGCTGCAGCGTGATCGCGTCGGTGGTCCACACGGGTACCGGGGCGGGGCGAGGGAGGCCGTCCGCCGCGCAGTGGACGACGGCGGCCCCCGGGGGCAGGGGCACGTCGCCGTCCTCGAACGACAGGCCCCGGCGCTCGACCCGTCTGAGGTGCCCGAGGCGCGCCACGTCCTCGACCTCGCGCAGCAGTGCGAGCTCCCACCGCGCGAGCGTGGGAGTCTTCGCCATCGTCGGCGTGACGGCGCGGTCGATCCGCAGCATCACTCCCGCGTCCTCGAGGCGCGCAAAGAGCTCCTCGAGCGACCGGGCCCGTGCCGCGGACTCCCAGACGGCGGCCGCCATGCCGGTGAACACCGCGGGGTCGGGTTGCGCCACGGCGCGGTCGAGCATCCACGGCTCCCGCGGACGCACCCAGGTGATCCGCCCGGGGTCCACGCCCGCGCCGAGCGCGTGGACCACCGCGTCGGTGGCGGTCTTGCCCGATCCGACGATGACCAGGCGGGACGCGTCCAGGCACGCGTCGAGACGGCCGACGGGAAGCACCGTGGTGTCGGCGGCCACCTCGAACGGCGGCGGCGACGTGGCTGGGATCGTGGGGGAGAGGAACCGCGCGTCGACGATGCGGGCGCCGGGACGCACGCGCACGGACGCGGCGCCCGCATCGTCGAGGCGCCTCATCATGCCGGCGCCGACGTGCTCGTAGCCGCCGACGTACGCGACCCGGCCCGTCGCGACGAGGGTGTCGAGCACCGTGGAGCAGTAGGCGCGCACCTCGGCGCCCGAGGCTCGTTCGTGCAGACCCGCCTCGGGACCCGCGGACTGCCGACGCCCTCCCCCGAGGAGCATCGAGGCCACGCCGTAGAACGCGCTCGCCTGGTGAAGGCGGACGAACGGATACGCGTCGCACCAATGGCCGCCGGGATCCCCGCGGCGGTCGACGATCGCGACGGTGGCGTCCGTGTAGGACACGAGCGCGTCCGTGAAGGCCAGCCCGGACGCGCCGGCACCGACCACCAGGTAGTCCGCGTCGAGCACCGTGGTCACGCCCTCAGGGAACCACCCGGGCCGCGGTCCCGCCAGCCCGCGTCGGCGCGCTAGTGGTGGAAGGCGGTGCCCTCCCGCTCCACGGGGATCGGTCCGTCGAGAGCGTCGAGATAGGCGACGCACTCGCGGAAGTCCTCGAGGAAGTCGCGCGCGACGGCGCGCCTGCCGCGACGGACCACGAGGCGCTGGACGGTGATCTGCTCGAGGTCCTCGGGCATCGGGTAGGACGGCACCTGCCATCCGCGCGCGCGGAGGCGATCGGACAGGTGGTGCAAGGTCCAGTTCTCGGTGTATCCCTCCTTGAGCCGATAGGCGAGCACCGGGATGTCGCTGCCGTCGCTCAGCAGCTCGAACGGCCCCATCGCCGCGATCTCGCCCGCGACGTAGCGCGCCACGTCGCGCGTGTGGGAGTGCACGGCCGTATAACCCTCGCGGCCGAGCCGGAGGAACAGGTAGTACTGCAGCAGCACCTGGGCGCCGGGCCGCGAGAAGTTGAGCGCCAGTGTGGGCATGTCGCCGCCGAGGTAGCTCACGCGGAACACCATGTCCTCCGGCAGGTGCTCCTCCGAGCGCCAGACCGCCCAGCCGAGGCCCGGGTAGACCAGGCCGTACTTGTGGCCGGACGTGTTGATGGAGACGACGCGCTCGAGCCGGAAGTCCCACTCGAGGTCGGGCTGCAGGAACGGCGCCACCATCGCGCCCGACGCCCCGTCGACGTGGATGGGGACGTCGAGCCCCGTGCGCTCCGCCAGCGCGTCGAGGGCGGCGGCGATGCGCGCGACGGGCTCGTAGGCGCCGGTGTAGGTGACGCCGAGGATGGCGACCACCCCGATGGTGCGCTCGTCGACGTACGCGTCGAGGCCGTCGCCGTCGAGGGTCGGGTGCGCGGCGGATACCGGCACCAGCCGCATCTCGATGTCCCAGTAGTTGCAGAACTTCTCCCAGCACACCTGGACCGCGGCGCTCATCACCAGGTTCGGGCGGTCGATTGGTTCGCTCGCCGCGCGCCGCCGCGCCCGCCAGCGACGCATGAGGGCCAGGCCCGCGAGCATGGCGGCCTCGGACGAGCCGATGGTGGACGTGCCGATCGCCCGTGCCGGATCCGGCGCGTGCCAGAGGTCCGCGAGGATGCGCCAACACCGCGTCTCGATCTCCGCGGTCTTGGGGTACTCGTCCTTGTCGATCATGTTCTTGTCGACGGTCTCGGCGTAGAGCCGGTTCGCATGCTCGTCCATCCACGTGCCTACGAAGGTCGCGAGGTTGAGGCGCGCGTTGCCGTCGAGCATCGCCTCGTCGTGGACGATCTGGTAGGCGATGTCGGGCGCCATCGAGCCGTCCGGCAGCGTGAACCAGGGGGCGGCGAAGTCGTCGAAGTCGCTGGAGTCGATGGGCATGCCGATCCTCCTCGGAGCCAGGGCCGATGCGCGCCGGTCCCGTTCCACCGTACGCCGGGCGCGCGCGCCTCGCCCGGCGCCGCCGGGTGGCCCAAGGTCCCCTGCCGGGCGTCGGTGCCGGGGATAGCCTCGGGCACCATGACCTGGTTCTACGACCCGCGCCGCACCTATGAGGACAACCTCGCCGCGGGGCCGTTCGGCGCGTTCCTCGGCGAGCCTGCGCCCGTGCCGGACGCTCCGCCGGGGCACTCCCTGCTGGGCCGCCCGCTGCACAGCCCCTTCGGCATCGCCGCCGGGCCGCTGGTCAACGCCGCGTACTGCGCGGCCGCGTTCCGGCAAGGGTTCGACCTCGCCGTCTACAAGACCGTCCGCACGGGCCACCAGGAGAGTCACCCGTTCCCGAACACCCTCGCGGTCCACGTCGACGGCGACCTGCCGGCCGGCGGTTCGGCCACGGTGCTCGCGGACTCCGACCTGGACGCGGCGACCAGCATCTCGAACTCCTTCGGCGTGCCGTCGCGCTCTCCCGACGCGTGGCAGCCGGACATGGCGGACGCCGTCGCGGCGGCGGGGGAGGGGCAGCTGCTCATCGCATCGTTCCAGGGCACGCGGCGCGACGGCGGGGACGGCGACGCCTACCTCGCCGACCATGTCGCGGCCGCGCGGCTGGTCGCGGAGACGGGCGCGCCCGTGGTGGAGCTCAACCTCAGCTGCCCCAACGAGGGCACCGGGAGCCTGCTGTGCTTCGACACCGCCGCGGTCACGCGCATCGCCGCCGCCGTGAAGGACCAGCTGGGCGATGTCCCGCTGATCCTCAAGCTCGCCTACTTCGCGGACGATGCGGCGCTCGGGCAGCTCGTGCGCGCCACGGCGCACGTGGTGGACGGCTACGCCGCGATCAACACGCTGCCGGCACGGCTCGTCGACGCCGAGGGCGCGCCGGCGCTGCCCGGTGCGGGACGCGACATCGCGGGCGTGTGCGGCGACGCGATCCGGTGGGCTGGGCTCGACATGGTCGGGAGGCTCGCGCGCCACCGGGACCGCCTGGGCGCCGACGTCGCGATCGTCGGCGTGGGCGGCGTGCTCGCACCGGCGCACCACCTCGCGTATCGCACGGCCGGCGCGGATGCTGTCATGTGCGCGACGGGTGCGTTGCTGGACCCCGGGCTCGGGTCCGCGGTCAGGCGCTCAGCGAGCTCGTGACGTGCTTGAGCAGGCTCGGCTCGTCGGGGAGCTTCGCCGAGACTCCGGGCGCCACGAACTCGAGATGCCAGGACTCGGGCTTCGAGCCGCCGGCCCGCGCCCACAGCGGGTGGACCCAGCCGTAGCGCTCGCCGTTGGCGCGCATCCACGTCGCCGACGCCGCGTCGAAGTCCGCGGCCATCCCCCAGCCGTGGTTCGAGGTGCCGGGAGCGGCGGCGAGGTAGCCCTTCGACGCCTTGGTGGCCACCTGCGCGCTGTACGAGCGGTAGCTCGAGGCGAGCGAGAGGTGCCGCCCGGTCTCCGCGTAGTAGTCGTCGTCGGCCTGCTCGAGCGCGGCGGCGGCGTCGCACTGCAGGGAGTGGCCCTTCGCGAACGACAGCTGGCACAGCTCGGAGCCCGGCAGGTAGCCGTTCGAGTAGGAGATGCCGGACGGTGCGCCTGACCAGCCCTCCTGGCGCGCGGCGGCCGCGGTGAGGTAGTCGCCGGTCATGTTGTCGTAGGCCGCGGCGACGGCCTCGCGGTACGCGGCCTTACGTTCTTGGTTGACCTTGTCCCGGCGCTTGTTCTCCTGCTTCACCCACGCCTGGTGGGACTCGTAGAGCGCCTGCTCGGCGGTCGCGAGGTCCTCGGTCGCGCCGGCGATCTGCTGCTGCAACGCGTCGACGGCGGCATTGTCCTCGCGATCGATCTCGACCTCGCCGTACGCGAGCAGGTTCTGCCGCGCCACCCTGAGGTCGGTGAGGACGGCGTCGTCCGCGACGTTGCCGTCGACGGCGTCGAGCATCCCTGTCGAGGACTCGGCGAGCCCCTTGATCGACGCGACGCGCTCGTCCAGGCTCAGGTTGGACTGCTCGAGCGTCGCCTCCGCGGTGGCGGCCTCGAGGACCGCGGTGGTGCCCTCGATGCGCCGCGTGGCGACGTCCAGCTGGCTCGCGGCCGCCTCGAGCCGGGCCACGGTCGCGGTGACCGTCTCGAGGTCCGAGACCTCGCCGCGCAGCACCTGGGCGACCTCGGCCTCATCGACGATCTCGGCGAGCGCGGCCGCCTCCTCGTCGTCCGTCGCCGCGGACGAGGGCGACGCATCGGGCTCGGACGATGCCTCGGCGCTCGGCGACGCCGACGGTGACGCGCTGGGCGACACGCTGGGCTCGGCGGACGGCTCCGCGCTGGCCGTCGGCTCGGCCGCCTCGATCTCCGCGCTCAGCTCGCCGAGCACGGCGGACGCGTCGACGGTGATGACCGGCGACGCCGCGTACGGCCCGTACATCTCGGTCTCGCCCGCCTCGGGGTTGAGGAAGGACGGCGGCGCGATCGCAGTCGCGCTCACGGTGATGTGGTGCTGCTCCGCCGTGTAGGCGGCCGTGCTGGCCGCCTGCGCGAGCTGCGCCGCGGCCTCGGCCACCGTGTCCGCGTCCGAGACGTCCGCCGACACCTCCGAGATCTCGCGGGCCTTGTCGAGCGTCGCCTCGAGCTTCACGCGCTCCTCGTCGAGCAGCCGCGCCTGCTCCCGCGCCTGCTCCACCGCGTCGCCGACGCGGTGCTCGTGCACGCCGAGGGCGACGGCGATGCCGCCGAGGAAGCAGCAGACCGCGAACGTGGTCGCGGACTGCAGGGTGAGGGGCGATCGATTCTTGCGCACAGGGCTCCAGGGTCGGGAACAAGGACAGCCCATGCCGCGTGCGCCAACGGCCCGGCCGATGGTGCACCCAGCGGCAGGGCACTCGTAAGACGATAACTTCGCTATCGAGTGACAGAACGGGCGGTTCGCGCATTTCGTTCCTGCGACCGCTTGCGTCGGGGTGCCGTTCGGGTACGATGCGCGGTCGCACCAGGGATGTCATCACCCCGGGGGTATCGCAGGTCGCCGCCGTGTGATCTGCGTCTCACGATGACGGATTCGTGCGTGGAGCGACACGCCGGTGGAGGCGGACGCGCGCGGCCTCCGCGCGGAGCGTCGTCGCACGCACATGGCCCGATCCGCCGCGCGGCCACCACCGCCAGGGACCTTGGACCCAGCCGCACCAGACCACGAGATCTAGTGTTGTCGCGTTCGCTGCGCCACTACATGTAGTGGTGAGGCCGCCGAGGGAGAGGAAGGGGAGCGGGACATGAGCCTGACGGAGCTGGAGGGTGCACAGCACGGTGCACGGGACGCGTTGCACGTGGTCAAGCGCGACGGACGCACGCTGCGCTTCGACGACCGGCGCATCGGCGCGGCGCTCGCGAAGGCCTTCGCGGCCGTCCATGGCGACCTCTCCGCGGGCCACGAGCAGACCGTGGACGCCCTGGTGGCGCGGATCGACGCGGAGCTCGCGGCGCGCTTCAGCGGCGAGGTGAAGATCTACGAGATCCAGAGCGTGGTGGAGCACGAGCTGCTCGAGGCGGGGGAGTACGAGGTCGCCCGCGCCTACATCGACTACCGCGTCGACCGTGACATCTCGCGCAGCAAGGCGATGGACCTCAACCACTCGATCACGCGCCTGCTGAGCAAGGACTCGGCCGTGGTGCACGAGAACGCCAACAAGGACGCCGAGGTCTACAACACGCAGCGCGACCTCACCGCGGGCATGGTCGGCAAGGCCATCGGCCTGCGGATGCTCCCGGCGCACGTGGCGAACGCCCACCAGAAGGGCGACCTGCACTACCACGACCTCGACTACCACCCCTATGCGCCGATGACGAACTGCTGCCTCATCGACTTCCGCACGATGCTGTCGACCGGCTTCCGGATCGGCAACGCCCAGGTGGAGCCGCCGCGGTCGATCCAGACGGCGACGGCGCAGATCTCCCAGATCATCGCGAACGTCTCGTCCAGCCAGTACGGCGGCTGCACCGTCAACCGCATCGACGAGCTGCTCGCGCCGTACGCCGCGCTCAACCGCGCGAAGCACGAGTCCGAGGCGGCGGAGTGGATCGAGGACCCCGCGCGGCGTGAGGCCTACGTGCGCGAGCGCACGCGCAAGGACATCTACGACGCGATGCAGTCCCTCGAGTACGAGATCAACACGCTCTTCACGTCGAACGGCCAGACCCCGTTCACCTCGATCGGCTTCGGCCTGGGCACTGGCTGGTACGAGCGCGAGATCCAGAAGGCGATCCTGCAGATCCGCATCCGCGGGCTCGGCCGCGAGGGACGCACCGCGATCTTCCCCAAGCTGCTGTTCACGGTGAAGCGCGGCCTCAACCTTCGTGAGGACGATCCGAACTACGACGTGAAGCAGCTCGCGCTCGAATGCGCGACCAAGCGCATGTACCCGGACGTCCTCAGCTACGACAAGATCGTCGAGATCACCGGGTCCTTCAAGGCGCCGATGGGCTGCCGCTCCTTCCTCCAGGGATGGGAGGACGCGGACGGCGAGGACGTGGTCGAGGGCCGGATGAACCTCGGCGTCGTCACGCTCAACCTGCCGCGCATCGCGCTCGAGTCCGCGGGCGACCAAGGCGTGTTCTGGCGGCTCCTCGGCGAGCGGCTCGAGACGATGCACGATGCGCTCGCTTTCCGCATCGAGCGGTGCAAGGAGGCCGTGCCGGGCAACGCGCCGATCCTCTACGTGCATGGCGCGTTCGGCAAGCGGCTGGGTCCCGCCGAGGACGTCGACACGCTCTTCCGCGACGGCCGTGCCACGGTGTCGCTCGGCTACATCGGGCTCTACGAGGTCGCAGCCGCCTTCTACGGCGGCGCGTGGGAGTCGAACCCGGAGGCCAAGGAGCTGACGTTGCGCGTGCTCCGTACGCTGCGCGACCGCGCGGCGGCATGGAAGGCCGCGAGCGGCTATCACGTCAGCGTGTACTCGACGCCGTCGGAGAGCCTCACGGACAGGTTCTGCCGCCTCGACAAGGAGCGCTTCGGCTCCGTGCCGGACATCACCGACAAGGACTACTACACGAACAGCTTCCACTACGACGTGCGCAAGAACCCGACGCCGTTCGAGAAGCTCGACTTCGAGGCCGAGTACGCGCCCCTCACCTCGGGCGGGTTCATCCACTACTGCGAGTACCCGGTCCTCCAGCAGAACCCCAAGGCGCTCGAGGCGGTGTGGGACTACGCCTACGACCGCGTCGGCTACCTGGGCACCAACACGCCCATCGACCGCTGCTTCGCGTGCGGCTACGCGGGCGACTTCGACCCGACGGCGCGGGGCTTCGCCTGCCCCGCGTGCGGCAACGAGGACCCGCGCACGTGCGACGTGGTCAAGCGCACGTGCGGTTACCTGGGCAACCCGCAGCAGCGGCCGATGGTGCACGGCCGCCACCAGGAGATCGCGGCCCGCGTCAAGCACCTCCCGGGCGACGTGCGGGTGCCGCCCGCGCTGGTCGACAGGCTCACCATCCCCGAGGCGTGAGGACGATGCATCGGGCACCCGTGCGCTCGTCCTGGCGCTCGGAGAAGGTGAGCCAGGGCTTCGTCGCCGACTACAAGCCGTTCTCCTTCGTCGACGGCGAGGGCGTGCGCTGCAGCCTCTACGTCTCAGGTTGCCTGTTCGCCTGCGACGGCTGCTTCAACGAGGACGCGTGGAGCTTCCGTTGCGGGGAGCGGTACACGCCGGAGCTCGAGGAGCGCATCCTCGCCGACCTCGCCCATCCCGCGGTCCAGGGGCTGTCGCTGCTCGGGGGCGAGCCGTTCCTCAACACGGGCACGTGCCTGGCCGTGGTCCGGCGGCTGCGGGCCGCGCTCCCGGACAAGGACGTGTGGTGCTGGACCGGCTACACGCTCGAGGAGCTGCTCGACGAGTCCGACGACAAGCGCGCCCTGCTCGCGCAGGTCGACGTGCTGGTCGACGGCCCCTTCGACCTCTCCCGGCGCGACCTCACGCTCGCGTTCCGCGGCAGCGCGAACCAGCGGGTCCTCGACGTCCCCGCCTCGCTCGCTGCCCGCGCCGCGGTGGCCTGGTCCGGGTTGTACCGGAACTGAGGCCTCACGCGCCGACCCGGTGCATGACGCCCACCCGTCCTCCGCGAATTCATGCACGAGGCGACACGGTGGTGCTGCACTCGCATCGCACGCCAGTCGCGTGCACGCCTCGACGCGGGCGCTCCGGGGCGCGCGGGCGCTCCCGTAGCTCGCGCCCGCGTCGCATCGTGCATGAAAACGCGGAGCGTGGCGGTGGGACCTAGGCCGGTCCCTCCGCGAGCCACGGCGCCATCGCCGTCGCGACCGCCTGAGCGCGCAGGGGGTTGCCCAGCCCGTCCAGGCCGGGGGAGTAGGCGGCGAGCGCGCCGATGCCTGGCGCGACCATGACGAGCCCGCCCGCGATGCCGCTCTTCGCCGGCAGCCCGCCGCCGGCCGCCCATGCACCGCTGGCCTCGTACAGTCCCGCGAGCGCCATCGCGTCGACCGCGAGCCGCGCGGCCTCGGCGCTCACCACGCGCCCGCCGTCGACCGGGTCGACGCCGCCGTGCGCGAGCACCGCTCCCATGCGCGCGAGGTCCGCGATCGACACCCCCACGCACGACTGCAGCGTGTAGAGGCGCAGCGCCTCCTCGAGCCCCGCGCCCAGGAGCCCCCGCTCGGCCAGCAGCGAGGCCAGCAGCCGGTTGCGCTCGTTGGTGGCCTGGATCGCGGAGACCATGACGGCGTCGGCGCCGAGCTCGCGGCCGGCGAAGCGCGACAGCCCGTCGCGGATCATCGGCTCCGTGAGCAGGCTCGCGACGGTGATCGCGCCGGGGTTCACCATGGGGTTGGTGCGGCCGCCGGGCCTGCCGGTGATGGCCGCAGGGTCGTTGAAGGGCAGGCCCGTCGCCTCGAGACCCGTGAGCGCGAGCACGCTGTCGGCGCCATGCGCGTCGACCGCGAGCGCCAGGGTGAAGGGCTTTGCCACGCTCATGAGGATGAAGCGCGCACCCACGTGCCCGGCGACTGCCGCCTCCCCGGTCAGCGGGTGCACCGCGGCGGCGAGCAGCACGGGATCGACCGCGGCGAGCGCGGGGTAGACCTCGGTGACGCGCCCAGCGGGCCCGAGCCGCGCATCGTCCACCGCCGCGGCGAGGACGGTGCGCATCCCGGTCACGAGGCGGGGGACTCCGTCGCCCGGGAGGCCTCGAGCTCGCGGAGCTCGCGGCGCAGCACCTTGCCGACGTTGTTCTTGGGCAGCGTGTCGATGAACTCGATCTCGCGCGGGCGCTTGTAGCCGGTCAGCCGCTCCTTGAGGAACACGCGCAGGTCGTGCTCCGAGAGGGACTCGTCGCGACGCACCACGAAGAGCTTGGGCACCTCGCCCGAGTGCTCGTTGGGGATCGGGATCGCGCCGGCCTCGACCACCAGCGGGTGGAGCATCGCGGCGTCCTCGATCTCGCCGGGGTAGACGTTGAAGCCGCCGCAGACGATGATCTCCTTCTTGCGGTCGACGATGCGGAAGAAGCCGTCCTCGTCCTCGATCGCGATGTCGCCCGTGAGCAGCCAGCCGTCCTCGGTGATGACGCGCGCGGTCTCGTCGGGGTTGTTCCAGTAGCCCTGCATCACCTGCGGGCCCCGCACGGCGAGCTCGCCGCGCTCGCCGAGCGGCAGCGGGTTGGCCTCGTCGTCCACGATGCGCACGTCGGTGCTCGGCAGGGGCACGCCGATCGTGCCGATCCGAGGCGGCATGTGCGTCGGGTTGACGCTCACCACCGGCGAGGCCTCGGTGAGCCCATAGCCCTCGGTGATGTCGTGCCCCGTGACCTTCTTCCACCGGTCCGAGACCGACGAGCGCACCGCCATGCCGCCGCCGACCGTGAGCTTGAGGCGGTCGAAGTCGATCGAGGCGAAGCCCGTGGCGTCGAGGAGCGCGCCCGCGAGCGTGCTTACCAGGATGAGCCCGTCGGGCTTGGACGCGTCGAGCGTCTTGACGAAGCCCGGGAGGTCGCGCGGGTTGGTGATGAGGACGTTGTGCGAGCCGAAGCGGAAGAAGCCGATGCAGTTCACCGTGAGCGAGAACACGTGATAGAGCGGGAGCGCCGCGATGATGACGGACTGGCGCTCCTCTCCGAGCGTGTTGCGGATCTGCGCCATGAACTGCTCCTGGTTCGCCAGGAGGTTGCCGTGCGTGAGGACGGCCGCCTTGGCGCCGCCCGTGGTGCCGCCGGTGTACTGGAGGAACGCGACATCGTCCTGCGTGAGCTCGGGGGCGACGAAGGGCTTGCCCTTGCCCCGCGCGAGCGCCGCGCGATAGGAGATCGCGTCCGGCAGGTCGTAGTCGGGCACCATCTTCTTGATCTTGGCGGCGACGAAGTTCACGATGCTGCGCTTGGGCTGCGGCAGCAGGTCACCTGCTTGCGTCACGATCACGTGCTCGATGCTGGTCGCGCCGCGGATGCCGGCCACCTTGTCGGCGAAGTTGGCCATCACCACGATGGCGCGCGGCTTGGCGTCGCGGAACACGCCCTCCATCTCGCGCGCGGTGTAGAGCGGGTTCGCGTTGACCACGATGAGGCCGGCGCGCAGCGCGCCGTAGAGGGCCACGGGGTACTGCAGCAGGTTCGGCATCTGGATGACGATGCGGTCGCCCTTGGCAAGCCCGAGGTCCTGCTGCAGGAACGTCGCGAAGCGCGTCGCCAGCGCATCGACCTCGCGGAACGTCAGCGTCCCGCCGAGGTTCGAGAACGCCACCTTGTCCCCATGGATCCGTGCCGCGTTCGCGACCATCTCTCCGAGCGAGCGGTCCGGCACGGGGGCGATGGCGTGGGGCACGCCGGGGCCGTAGTACTGGTACCAGGGACGGTCCTCGCCGCCGACGGGGTCGAGGGCGGTGGGGGCGTGGGGGGACATATCGTCACATCCTCATCGATGGGCGGAAGCTGATGGGAACGATTGTTCCCTGTCCCGGAGGGTGCGCGCGACTACGACGCGCTGCGCACGCTCATGAGCAGGTGCGGCTTGAGGCCGTCGCGCGTGGTGACCGCGCAGTCGAACCCGCCGGGAGCGGGGGTGGCGCCGAAGCCCACGGTGGCGGGCAGCAGCACGGGCTTGACGAACGCGACCTCGGCGGTGTGGGCGGGCCCCACGCGGCCCTCGAGCGCCGCCATGGCGCGCGCGTGTGTCCACATGCCGTGGATGATCGGGCGTGCGAAGCCGAACGCCTTCGCGGCGACCCTGCTCGTATGGATGGGGTTGGGGTCCTGCGACACCGCGCGGTAGCGCCGCCCCAGATCCGGGGCCAGGCGCCAGAGCGCGAGGGGCGATCCCGGCGAGTAGGGCTCGCGCGCGACGCCGGAGGGCTCTCCCGGCACCCGCATGCCGGCGACCAGGTACGTGCTCACGCCCTCCCAGACGGTCTCGCCGTCGACCTGCGCCCTGCCGACCAGGTCGAGCATCGCCCCGCGCGTGTGCGGGCGCAGGCCCTCCGCGCGCACCTCGAGGGTGAGCGGCTCGGCGGAGGTGACGGCCCGGTGCATCGTCATCGCGTTCGAGGCATGCACGGCGCCCACGAGGCGCACCGAGGAGCGACGATCGCCCAGGAGGCTCACGTGCAGCGGGAACGTGAGCACGTGGATCCACGTCGCGGGCACCGCGTCGCGCAGCGTGTAGCCGCACACCCGGGAATACGCCGCGAGCCTGTCGAGGTCCTGGCGCACGCCCTCGACGCGCACCGCGTGCGCGGGGATGCGGGCCTCGCCCGGGCGGCTGGGGACCAAGGCGCGCGCGAACGCGACGCCCATCGGCGGCAGCGCGTCGAGCACCTCGACGTCGAGCGACATCAGGCGCCCACGAGGTTCTGCCCGCACACGCGGATCACCTGCCCCGTAACCCCCTGCGACGCGGGATCGACGAGGTAGCCGATGGTCTCCGCCACGTCGACGGGGCTCCCGCCCTGGCTCAGGCTGTTGGAGCGGCGGAAGACCTCGCGCTGGACGAACGGGATCCGCGCGGTCATGTCGGTCTCGATGAAGCCGGGCGCCACGGCGTTGGCGGTGATCCCGCGGGCGGCGAGATCGGGGGCCATCGAGATGACCAGGCCGGCCACCCCGGCCTTCGAGGCGGCGTAGTTGGTCTGCCCCTTGTTCCCGGCGAGCCCCGACGTGGAGGCGACGCCGACGATGCGTCCCTGGTCGGCCATGCCGCCCTCGGTTGCGGGGTCGAGCAGCACGTCGTTGATGCGCATCTGCGCGGCGAGGTTGACGTCGACCACGGATCCCCAGCGCGCGGCGTCCGTGTTGACCAGTATCTTGTCCCTGGTGATGCCGGCGTTGTGCACCATCGCGTGGATCCGGGCGCCGCGCGCGGCGACGTGCGCGGCGATGCGTGCCCCAGCATCGTCCGCCGTGATGTCGAGCTGCAGGGCGGTGCCGCCTACCTCGTTCGCGACCGCCGCGAGGCCCTCGCCCGCCGCGGGGACGTCGACGGCCACGATGACGGCTCCGTCGCGCGCGAGGGTGCGGACGATCGCGGCGCCGATGCCGCGGGCGGCGCCGGTGACGACGCACACGCGTCCGTCGAGCGGGCGCGCGTCGAGGGCCGCGGCCGCGACGGCCGCGGGGCGCACGTGCCACGCCTGACCATCGACGAACGCGCTGCGCCCCTGGAGGACGAAGCCGAGCGTCGACACCAGGTCGCCCGGCGTCGCGCCCTCGTGCGCGTACACGAGCGTCGACGTCGCGCCGCCGCGGAGCTCCTTCGCGACCGTCCGGTTGATGCCGTCGAGCGCGCGGGCCACCGCATCGGCCTCCCAGCCGCCGCCGCCGCCGGGCCTCGCCACCACCACGATGCGACCCGCACGCTCGATGCCGCGCACCGCGGGCCTGAGGACCGCGCGAAGGCCCTCGAGCTCCGACACGGTGCGGGCGTCGGTGGCGTCGACCACCAGCGCGCCGATGCGGTCCCCGTAGCCGGGAGCCTCGTCGCCGTCGTCGACCACGGGGGATTCGTGCGCGCGTCCCAGCAGCGCGAGCGTCTCGGCGACCAGCGTCGACGGCCCGAGCGGAGCGAGCACGATGGCGCCCTGAGGGAAGGTCCGGCCGCGGCGCAGGCGCGGCGGCTCCGCGAGGCCCGCCTTCGCGGCGACCTTGCGTCCGACGGGGGAGTAGAAGGCCTTCTCGAGCGCGCTCATCACACCGCCTCCAGGATCGCCACGACGCCCTGGCCGCCGGCCGCGCACACCGAGATGAGGCCGCGCGACCCGGGTCCGCGCTCGTGGAGCAGCTTGGCCAGGGTGGGCACGATGCGGGCGCCGGTCGCGGCGAAGGGGTGGCCCACGGCGAGGGACGAGCCCGTGACGTTGAGGCGCGCCCGGTCGATCTCGCCGATGGCGCCGTCGAGCCCGAGGCCGCGGCAGTAGTCCTCGTCACGCCACGCGGCCAGGGTCGCGAGCACGGTCGAGGCGAACGCCTCGTGGATCTCGAACAGGTCGATGTCGTCGACCGTGAGGCCCTGCCGCGCGAGCAGGCGGCCCGTCGCGCCGACGGGGGCGAGGAGCAGGTCCGCCCCGGCGGGGTGGTCGACCGCGGCGACCTCAGCGTCGACGACGCGGGCCCACGGGGTGAGGTGATGCGCGGCCGCCCACTCCTCGGTGGCGAGCAGCACCGCGGCGGCGCCGTCCGAGAGCGCGGTGGAGTTGCCCGCGGTCATGGTCCCGTCCGGGCCGCCGAACGCCGGCTTGAGCGCCGCGAGCCGCTCGACGCTCGTGTCGGGGCGCAGGATCGCGTCCTTCGCCACCCGCAGGTACGGTGTCACCAGGTCGTCGAAGAAGCCTCGGTCCCACGCCGCGGCGAGCCGGTGGTGGCTCGCCGCCGCCAGACCGTCCTGCTCCTCGCGCGTGATGCCCCAGCGGGTGGTGGTGACCGCCTGGTGCTCGCCCATCGACAGTCCCGTGCGGGGCTCGGCGACGCGGGGTGCCAGCGGCGCGAGGTGGCGCGGGCGGATCCGCGCGAACGCGGCGAACCGTTGCTTCGCGGTGCGCGCGCGGCTCGCCTCGAGGAGGATCCGACGCAGCGGGTCGCTCACCGCGATCGGCGCGTCGGACGCGGAGTCGACCCCGGCTGCGATGCCGCTCTCGAGCTGGCCGAGCGCGATCTTGTTCGCAAGGTACATGGTGGTCTCGAGCCCGGTCGCGCATGCCTGCTGAAGGTCGCACGCGGGGGTCTCGGGCGCGAGCGCCGAGCTGAGCACGGCCTCGCGCGTGAGGTTGAAGTCGTTCGGGTGCTTGAGGACCGCGCCGCCCGCGACCTCGCCGATGCGCTCGCCGGCCAGACCGGTGCGCGCCACGAGCCCGTCGAGGGTCGCCGTCAGCATGTCGTGGGAGGACGCCTGCGCGTAGGGCCCTCCCGCCTTCGCGAAGGGGATGCGGTTCCCTCCGACGACCACGACCTTGTGGTGCATAGCTCCTCCGGGGTTCGGTGTATATCCGATACCGACGGTAGCAGATACCGCCGGTACTGGTTATGGTGGTGGCATGTCCTCCGATGGCCGGGATACCAGGTGGGCGCAGCATCGCGCCGACAGGCGGCGCGAGCTCGTCTCCCATGCGCTGCGCGCGATCCGGGTCCACGGCCCCGGCGTCGCGCTCGAGGACATCGCCGCGCGGGCAGGCACGTCGAAGACCGTCCTCTACCGGCACTTCGGCGATCGCGCGGGCCTCTACGCGGCGGTCGTGGAGTCCGTGCACGCGTACATCCACGCGGGCCTCACGACGGCGCTCGAGCTCACGGATGCCGAGGATCTGGGCCGCATGGCGGGAGACCTCGCGGACGCCTACCTGGGCCTCGTCGAGCGCGATCCGCACATCTATCGCTTCGTCCTCGCGGTGCCGGTGGTCGCGGCCACCGGCGCGCCGGACCCTGCGGGCAACCTGCCCGCGATCATGGGCGCGCACGTGTCCGAGGCGATCGGCGCGCATCTCGCGCGCACGGGCGGCGATCCCACCTCGGCGGCCATCTGGGGCCATGGCCTGGTCGGGTTCATCCGCGCGGCCGCCGACCAATGGATGGACGCCGACCCGCGTCCGCCGCGCGACGCCGTGGTCGCGCACATCACCGCGCTGTTCGCGCCGGGCTTCACCGGCGCGCTCACCCCCTGACCCCGCGACCCGAGGAGCAACGATGACGTTGACCGACGAGACCTCCGCACCGCTCGCCCACGAGAGGCTCACCACGCTGGGAGCCGCGCTGCGCGTCGCTCTCGACGGACCGTACGCGGCCGAGCGTGCGGTCGCCCGCGCGACCTTCCCCGCGGGCGGGGCGCTGCGACCCGTCGAGCTCGGCATCGAGGAGTCGCGGGCCTGGACGCTCGCGCGGCTGCAGGAGCTGCAGGACGCCGGCTTCGGCTCCGCCGGCGTGCCCTCGCGGGCCGGCGCGCACGCGGATCCGCTCGAGGCGGCCCTCACGTTCGAGACGCTCGCCATGTGCGACCTCTCGGTCACCATCAAGTCGGGTGTGCAGTTCGGGCTGTTCGGCGGCGCGATCGCCAACCTCGGCACGGCGTGGCACCACGACACCTTCCTGCCGGGCGTCACCTCGATGGAGCTGCTGGGCTGCTTCGCGATGACCGAGCTCGGGCACGGCTCGGACGTCGCGAGCCTCGAGACCACCCTGACGTACGTGCCGGAGACCGACGAGATCGAGGTGCACTCGCCCACGCCCGCGGCCACCAAGGCATACATCGGCAACGCGGCGCGCGACGGCGGCATGGCGGCAGTGTTCGGCCAGCTCGTGGTGGACGGGCGGCGTCACGGGGTCCACACCGTGCTCGTGCCGCTGCGGGACGAGGACGGCGCCGACCTGCCGGGCGTCACCACGGGCGACCACGGGCACAAGGGCGGTCTGCTGGGGATCGACAACGGCACCCTCCGCTTCGATCACGTGCGCGTGCCCCGCCGCATGCTGCTCGACCGCTACGGCGGCATCGGCGACGACGGCGCCTACCGGTCCGAGATCGAGGACCCGAACCGGCGCTTCTTCACGATGCTCGGCACGCTCGTGCGCGGGCGCGTCTGCGTGGGCGGCGGCGGCGCCATGGCGGCACGTCGCGCCCTGTCCATCGCGACGCGGCACGCCCTCCGCCGACGCCAGTTCCCGGCGCCGGGCCGCCCCGACGGCGTGCTCCTCCTCGACTACGTGGTGCACCAGCGGCGCCTGCTGCCTCTCCTCGCGCGCTCCTACGCCCTCGGTGCCGCCCAGAACCGGCTCATCGGCGCGCTGGTCCACGTCCAGGGTGACGACGAGAGCACCGAGCGGGACCAGCGCGAGCTCGAGACGTTCGCCGCGGGCATGAAGGCCATGCAGACCTGGTTCGCGAACCGCGCGGTGCAGGAGGCGCGTGAGGCCTGCGGCGGCGCCGGCTACCTGAGCGAGAACGAGCTGACGGCACTGCGCGGCGACGTCGACATCTTCGCGACCTTCGAGGGCGACAACACGGTGCTCATGCAGCTGGTCGCGAAGGGCCTGCTCACCGACTACCGCCACGCCTGGAGCGCGCTCGACCGCACCGGCGTGGTGCAGGCGACCACGCGCGCCGTGGGGGAGCTGGTGATGGAGCGCACCTCCGCGGGGCTGGTCCTCGACCGTCTCGCCGCCACCGCGCGTCGCCGTCCCGAGGAGACGACGCTCGTCGATCGCGGATGGCACGCGCTCATGTTCGAGGAGCGCGAGCGGCACGCGCTCGAGTCGCTCGCGCGTCGCATGCGCGCCGCGGCGAAGGCCGGCGGCGACTCGTTCGAGGCCTTCAACCGCCTCGGGCCGCACGTCCAGTTCGTCGCCCGCGCGCACATGGAGCGCGTCACGCTCGCGGCCTTCGTCGCGCTCCTCGACACGACCGAGGACGCCGAGGCGCGCGACGTGCTCGAGCGCACGTGCTCGCTGTTCGCGCTCAGCAGCATCGCGGACGACCGCGCGTGGTTCCTCGAGCACAGCCGCATGACCACCGCCCGCTCGAAGGCGATCGGCGACCAGATCGACGCGCTGTGCCGCGAGCTCCGGCCTCACGCGCTCGCGCTCGTCGAGGGCCTGGGCATCCCGCGCGACTGGATCGAGGCGCGAATCCTGGACGAATGAGCACGCGGAGGGAAGCAATCCGTCCGTCCAGTGGTTGACTGGTGTCGAACAGGGCGTCGCGCCCTGGCGCGCTCGACGATGAGCGGTCCCTCACGGCTCATCACAGAACGGCGCCTCCATGCAGCTCACCCCCGCGCGCTCCCGGCTCGCCCTCCTTGCGCTCGCGCTCGGCGGATTCGGCATCGGCACCACGGAGTTCGTCGCGATGGGGCTGCTCCCCGACATCGCGCGCGACCTCCTGCCGACGCTCTACGCCCAGGACCCCGAGGCCGCGCTCGCGCGCGCCGGCGTGCTGATCTCGGCCTACGCCGCCGGCGTGGTCGTGGGCGCCCCGACGATCGCGGCCGGCGCCGCACGCTTCCCGCGCAAGACGCTGCTGACGGTGCTCGCCGCCGCGTTCACTCTCGGCACGCTCGCCTCGGCGCTCGCACCCACGTTCGAGACGGTGGTGGCCGCACGCTTCCTCGCGGGCCTCCCGCACGGCGCCTACTTCGGCATCGCGGCCCTCGCCGCCGCCGACCTCATGGGGCCGGGCAAGCGCGGCCGCGCCGCCGCCTTCGTGCTCTCGGGCCTCACCATCGCGAACGTGGTCG
Source organism: Demequina iriomotensis (assembly GCF_000971395.1). Lineage (GTDB taxonomy): Bacteria > Actinomycetota > Actinomycetes > Actinomycetales > Demequinaceae > Demequina > Demequina iriomotensis. The sequence continues at coordinate 75,056 of NZ_BBME01000013.1, forward strand.
GCGTCCCCGCCATCACGTGGCTGGGCCAGCACACGAGCTGGCGGGTCGCGTACCTCGCGGTCGCCGCCATCTTCGCGCTCACCACCGCCGCGATCGCGGTGTGGGTGCCGCGCGCGCCCGGCGATCCGCACGCGACCGTCCGCCGCGAGCTCGGCGCCTTCCGACGCCCGGCGGTGTGGCTCGCGCTCGCGACGGGCTCGCTGGGATTCGGCGGCTTCTTCGCGGTGTACTCGTACGTCTCGCCGCTCGCGACCGAGGTGACCGGCGCCTCGGAGTCCTTCGTGCCCGTGGCGCTGGTGATGCTCGGTCTCGGCATGACGGTCGGGAACCTCGTCGGCGGGCGGATGGCGGACACGGGCGCGGTTCGCGCCGTCTTCATCCTCTTCGGCGTCTTCGCGGCGTCGCTCCTCGGGCTCGCGCTCACCGCCGCGACGCTGCCTGGCCTGCTCATCGGGCTGTTCATGGTGGGGGGCTCCGCCGCTGCCATCTCGCCGGCGATCCAGACGCGCCTCATGGACGTCGCGGGCGACAGCCAGACCATCGCGGCCGCGCTCAACCACAGCGCGCTCAACATGGGCAACAGCCTCGGCGCGTTCCTCGGCGGCGCGGTCATCGCGGCGGGGCTCGGCTACACGGCGCCGACGTGGACCGGGCTCGCGCTGTGCGTCCCCGGCGTGCTGGCGGCCGTCGCCGGATGGGCGGTCACCCGGGAACGGGCGGACGATGCGGTAGCCTCCTTGGCGGCCGCCGACGCCCGGGTCGCGGTGCGGCCCGGTCGCTGAGCCGGCCCCGCATCGTCCCCGAAGGAGCCCCGTGACCGTCGTCGAGCCGCCCGTCGAGATCAAGCCGCACGCGGTGTGGGAGGACGTCCTCGCGATCCCGGTCGGCGCCTTCCTCATGTCGTGGGGCATGTACCTGCTGAGCGCGATCGACGGCGTCACCGGCGGCCTCGCCGGCGTCTCCTTCCTCACCAGCTACGTCACGGGCTGGTCGCTCGGCGCGGTGTACTTCCTCATCAACCTGCCGTTCTACTGGCTCGCCGTCCGCCGCCTGGGTTGGGCGTTCACGCTCAAGACCCTGGTCGCCGTCGGCCTCATCTCCGTGGGCGTCGGGCTGCACCCGCGCTTCATCGACGTCTCGGGCATCCAGCCGATGTACGCCGCGGTGTTCGCGGGCCTCGCCGTCGGCACGGGCATGATCGTGCTGTTCCGTCACGGCGCAAGCGCGGGCGGCTTCGGGATCCTCGCACAGTGGCTGCAGAAGACTCGCGGGTGGCGCGCCGGCTACATCCAGCTCGCGCTCGACCTGTGCGTGATCGCCGCCTCGGTGGCTATCGTCGACTCGTGGGTGCTCGTGTGCTCGATCGTGGGCGGCGTGCTGCTCAACCTCGTGGTCGCGATCAACCACCGCCCGGGCCGCTACTTCGGCTGACGGTGCTCAGGCCGCGAGGGCGGCGCGCACGTCCTCGCGGAGCGCCGCGGGCTCGGTCGTGGGCGCGTAGCGCGCGATGACGGTGCCGTCCCTGCCCACCAGGAACTTGGTGAAGTTCCACTTGATGGAGCTGCCGGTCAGGGAGCGCGTCTCGGCCTTGAGCCAGCGGTACAGCGGGTGGGCGTCGCGCCCGTTGACGTCGATGCGCGCGAACATGGGGAACGTCACCCCGTAGTTCGACGTGCAGAACTCGGCGATCTCCTCCGAGCTGCCCGGCTCCTGGTGGGCGAACTGATCGCACGGGAAGCCGAGGATCACGAGCCCGTCGGACCCGAGTTCCCGGTACAGCGCCTCGAGGCCCTCGAACTGCGGGGTGAGGCCGCACCGCGACGCGGTGTTGACCACGAGCACCACCTGGCCCCGGTACGCCTCGAGCGCACGCTCCTGGCCGTCGAGAGCGGTCGCGGTGAAATCGTGCAGCGTCGTCATGCACCGATCCTCGCATCGCATGTGGGAGCCTGGCGACGTGACCCTCCCGCCTCCGCTGCCGCCGGACCGCGACCCGGGCGACAACTGGGCGTACGCGGCGGACGGCACGCGGTACTGGGGCGCGTTCGGCGCGTCGGGGCTCCTCGCGCACGATCCGCTGCGGGGCGTGCTGCTGCAGCACCGCGCCGAGTGGAGCCATCACGGCGGCACGTGGGGGATCCCCGGCGGAGCGCTCCATCGCGGCGAGGTCCCGCTCGACGGCGCTCTGCGCGAGGCCGCCGAGGAGGCGGGCGTCCCCCGGGACGCCGTCGCGCCGACGGCGGTCCACGTGCTCGACCTCGAGGTGTGGCGGTACAGCACGGTCGTCGCCACCACGTCGCGAGCGTTCGATCCCGTCGCTGCCGACGCGGAGAGCATCGCGCTCGAGTGGATCGCGCTCGACGCCGTCGCGGAGCGTCCGCTGCACCCCGGTTTCGCGGCCTCCTGGCCGATGCTGCGCGACGCCCTCGCGCATCGTCCCGCGGTGGTGGTCGACGCCGCCAACGTGGTCGGATCCGTGCCGGACGGGTGGTGGCGCGACCGCCGCGGCGCCAACCGGAGGCTGATCGCGCGCCTCGGGGCGCTCGCCTCGGCGGGGGTGCCCGCGGCCCTCCTCGGCCTGGAGCTCGATCGCTGGTTCCCGCGCATCGTCGCCGTGGTCGAGGGTCGGTCGCGGGACGTTCCCGGCGTGCCCGGCGTCGAGGTGGTCGCCGCGCCGGGCGCGGGGGACGATGCGATCGTCGCGCAGGCCACCGCGCTCGCCGGGGACGGTCACCGCGTGACGGCGGTGACCTCCGATCGCGCGCTCGCGGCGCGCCTCGCGGGCGTGGCCGCGGTGCGCGGCTCGGGCGCGCTGCTCACGCTGCTCGACGGGGTCGCGCCCCGTCAGTGATGGAGCCGGTAGAAGCGGAACTGCGGGAACGCTTCGATCGGCAGCACGGTGACCTCGCTGTACCCCGCGTCGGCGGCGTAGCCGCGCAGCACGCCGGGGCGCATCACGGTGCCCGTCGCCGCCGTCGTGTCGTTCGCCATGCTGTCCGGGAGGCAGACGAGCAGGCTGTAGCCGTACATGAGACGCTCGAACGGGTCGCCCGGGGGAGCGGGCGACTCCTCGACCCGCTCGTCGACGACGACTACGGCGCCGTCGACGCGCACGGCCTGACGGACGGCGTCGAGGACCTCGACCGGCCGCGGCATGTCGTGCAACGCCTCGATGATGAACGCCGCGTCGTACCCGCCGGCGAGGCTCCCGCCGTCGACGAGGACGAAGTCGACGCGGTCGGCGAGGCCGGCCTCCTCCGCGCGCTCGCGCGCATGCGCGATCGACGGCGCGTCGACGTCGACGCCTGTCACCCGTGCGTCGGGATAGGCCCGGGCGAGCGCCAGGGTCGACCAGCCGGCCCCGCACGCGACGTCCGCGATGCGCGCGTCGGCGCGCGACAGCACGGCGTGAAGCTCGGGCACCTCGGCGAGGGCCGGCGCGAGCCGTGACTCGAACCACGGCCGGTTGCCGTCGGCCTGGGCCCAGCGCGCATCGTCCCCCAGGGCGTCCCACGTGACCCCGCCGCCCGTGCGGTAGGCCTCGAGCAGCGCGGGCATCTGCGCGGCGGCGGCGGCCAGGAGCCGGGCGGCCGGCGCCGCGTAGGCGAGCGACCGAGGGTCCGTGAGCGCCTCCGCGGCGCCCGTGGGCAACGCGTGCACCGGCCCCGCCGGCGTCGCGGTCACGGTGACCATGCCCGCGGCGGCCTGGTGCGCGAGCCACTCGCGCGCGTAGCGCTCGTGGGTGCCGGTGGCGTCCGCCAACGCGCGTGCCGTGAGCGGTCCGTCCGCGGCGAGCGCGCGGTACCAGCCGAGCCGATCCCCGAGGTGGATCGCGAGGCTCTCCATCCCCGTGGTCACGACCTCGAGGACGTGGTCCGCCCACGCGTCGGCCGGCGCGTGCTCGTGCGGTGCCATCCGTGCACCTCCCCGCGCCCCGCGGGGCGCTCGCCTTCCAGGGAAGCCCACGACGCCCGCGCCGTCAACCGGGCAGGTGCGCCGCCAGGAAGGTGCGAGCGTCGTCCAGCTCGTCCTCGGTGATCGAGTGGCCGAGCCCGGGGTAGACGCGGGTCTCGGCCGATGCGTGGACGGCGAGGAACGCGCGGGTACGCGCGATCGCGTCGGGCCAGATGACGGGATCGGCGTCGCCGCGGCCCCAGAAGACCGGCGGCCGGGACTTCGCGAGCGCGGCGTCCGCCGCCTGCGCGCCCGGGGGCACGAACCCGGCGAGGACTACCGGCGCGACCACGCGAGCGGGGCGCGTGCGCAGCAGCTGGAGGGCCATGAGCCCGCCCTGCGAGAAGCCGAGAGGGACGATGCGCGCCTCCTCGCCGAGACGAGCGTCGACCCACGCCCATACCGCGTCGGTCGCGGCGTCGATCGACGCCTGATCCATCGCGCCGTCGGGCGACAGCGGGAACCACGCCGCACCGCCGTAGCCGATCTCGAGCGGCGCCCGCAGCGACGCCCAGGGGAGGCGTGGCGGCAACCAGCCAGCGAGTCCCACCAGATCGTGCTCGTGCGAGCCGAAGCCGTGGAGGAGCAGGGCGACGAGCGGGCTCCGTTCGGTCGGGGGGACGGGGGAGAGGACGGCGCGCAGGAGGGTCACCGGCCCAGTATCCCGGCACGCGGGCCGCGCGGCCTCGCGCGCCGCGTTGCGGCACGCCCGTCGAGGTCCTAGTGTCCAGGTGATCGGTACCGAGGATCGCGCATCGAGGCGCGGCCGCAGAGGAGGGCGCGTGCACCGCGACGTGACCGTGTTCGGCAGCGCCAACGCCGATCTGCGCGTGCTCGTCGACGCGCCGCCGCGGCGCGGGACCTCGACCGTCGCGCACGATCTCGAGATGGGTCCGGGCGGCATCGGCCTCAACCAGGCCGTCGCGGCGGCGCGGATGGGGGCGCGCACCACCTTCGTGGGCGCCGTGGGCACCGACGATCACGGCGCGATGCTGCTGCGCTGCCTCGCCGAGGCGGGCGTCGAGGCGTGCGTCGACGAGGTCGACGGGAGCGCGACGGGCGCGGCCCTCATCGCGCTCGACGCCGATGGCGAGATCACCGTGATCGAGCTCCCCGGCGCGAACTCCACGCTCGAGGACCTATCCGACCGCGCACGCCACGTGCTCGCTCGCACGCCGGTCCTGCTGCTCCAGCTCGAGACCCCCCTCCCCGGGGTGATCGCGGCGGCATCGGCGGCACGTGCCGCCGGCGGCACGGTGGTGCTCAACGTCGCGCCGAGCGCCGACGACGCCGAAGCGCTGCTGCCGCACGTCGACGTGCTCGTGTCCGACCTGCCGCAGGCGGCGGCGCTCGCCGGGCGCGACGTCTCGGCGCCTGCGGGGGAGGTCGCCGAGGCGCTCGCCGCTCGCGTCGCGACCGCGGTGGTGCTCACGCCGACGCGCGACTGCGCCATCTCCGACGCGTCCGGCCTCCGCGTCCTCCCCGCGTACGCCGCGCATGCCCTCGACGTCTCCGCGGTCACCGACACCTTCTGCGGGGCGCTCGCCGCCGGGCTGGCGGCGGGTCAGGGCATCGACGCCGCCGCGGCACGTGCCGGCGCGGCCGCCGCGCTCGCGCTGCAGCGTCCGGGATCGGCGGCATCGATCCCGACGGCCGAGGATGTCGCGGCCTTCATCGCGCTCCAGCGGGCCGGCTGACGCTCCGTCCGGTCCTATGGTGGACCCATGCCTACGCCTCACATCCGCGCCGAGCGCGGCCAGATCGCCGACCGCGTGATCATGCCCGGAGACCCGCGTCGCGCCGAGCGCATCGCGGTCGACTACCTCGACGACGCCGAGCTCGTCACGGACGTGCGCGGCATCCTCGGCTTCACCGGCACCTGGGAGGGGCGGCGCGTCACCGCGATGGCCTCCGGGATGGGCGCGCCGTCGATGACCATCTACGCGACCGAGCTCGCCAGGGAGTACGGCGTCACCCAGATCGTGCGCGTCGGCACCGCCGGGGGCATGAGCACCGACGTGCACGTCAGGGACGTCATCATCGCGACCGGCGCGCACACGGACTCGGGGATGACCGCGAGCCGCATCCCGGGGGTGAGCTTCAGCCACCTCGCTGACTTCGGCCTGGCGAGGGCCGCGGTCGAGACCGCGGCAGCGCTGCCCGGCGACGCCGCCGTGCACGCGGGGGCGGTGTTCACCTCGGATCACTTCTACCTCGCGCGCCCGGAGCTCACGGCGGCGCTCACGGCGCACGGGACCCTCGCGGTCGAGATGGAGGCGGCGGCGCTCTACGCGGTCGGCGCCGCGGAGGGGGTGCGCACGCTCGCGGTGGTCACGGTGTCCGACCACCTGGTGACCGGGGAGAGCATGACCGCGGACGAGCGGGAGACGCAGTTCGACGCGGCCGTGAGGATCGCGCTCGCGCTGTGAGGGTGCTCAGCGCGTCCCGTAGGCGCGTGCCGCGGCCACGAAGGCCTCCCACACCGCGGTGAGCCCGTCGAGCTCCGGGTGCCACTGGAGCCCGACGCAGAACGCGCGGTCGGGGTCCTCGATCGCCTCGACGAGGCCGTGGACGCTGCGCGCCGAGACCACGAGGCCGTCGCCCACGCGACCCACCGCCTGATGGTGGTACATGGGCACCTCGCGCTCGAGGGGGTGCAGCGTCGCCAGCACGGTCTCCGGCAGCACGCTGACGCCGAGCTGCCGGAAGATGGCGTCGCCCATCTGGTATTCGCGATGGCCGACCACGTCCGGCACGTGCTGGTGGAGCGTGCCACCGCGCGCGACGTTGAGCAGCTGCGCGCCGCGGCACACGCCGAGGACCGGCATGCGGGCCTCGTCCGCCGCCGCGACCAGGGCGAGCTCCCACGCGTCGCGCGCCGGACGCGGCGCATCGGTCTCGGGATGCGGTTCGGCTCCGTAGAGCGCGGGATCCACGTCGTACCCTCCGGTGAGGTAGAGCGCGTCGACCCGGGCCAGCGCATCGGCGGCCGCGGCGGGATCCTGCTCCGGGAGGATCGCGATGATCGCGCCCGCGGCCCGCAGGGGAGCGACGTAGGCGTCGGGCAGCCACGCGGCGTGCTGGTCATGCCAGACGCCCGTGGTCGACTCCTCGACGTACGACGTGACGCCGATGACCGGTGCGCCCATGATCTCCCCCAGATGCTCCGGGGCTGCCCCGCCCCCTTGGCGAGGAATCTAGCGGGAATCCGAGGAGCCCTTGACCACCGCTTGACCTCGCCCGGTGCCGCGGGACTCGGGCGCTACCCTGGAATGCGCCCACCACCAGGAGACACGATGACCTCACCCGATGCCTTCCACGTGCCCGACGGACCGCATGACGTCCGGCTCGTGGTGTGCGACATGGACGGCACGCTGCTCGACGCGGCCAAGGAGATCCCGGACGCCCTGTGGCCGCTGGTCGCGCGCATGCACGACCGGGGCATCGTGTTCGCGCCCGCGTCGGGCCGCCAGCATGCGACGCTCGCCCGTCAGTTCGCGCGCCTGGGCGACGGACTGGTGGTCATCGCCGAGAACGGCTCGTACGTGCGTCGGGGCGACAGCGAGATCTCGGCGTCGCCGCTGCCTCGCGAGTCCGTAGCGGAGGCGATCGCGGCGGTCCGCCGCCACGCCGACGCGGGCTACGACGTGGGCGTGGTCGTGTGCGGCAAGCGTGCGGCCTACGTCGAGCGCACCGACGAGGTGTTCCTGTCCAAGGCGGAGCCCTACTACGCCGCGCTCGAGACCGTGGACTCCCTCGACGGCGTCGACGACGACGTCCTCAAGGTCGCGATCTACGACTTCGGCGACGCGGCGCACGACACGGCGCCGGCGCTCGCGCACCTCGAGGGCCCTCTCAGGGTGGTCGTGTCGGACCGGCACTGGATCGACGTCATGCGCACGGGCGTGGACAAAGGCGTCGCGGTGCGCGCGCTCCAGGCCGCCCTGGGGGTGACGCCCGCCCAGACCGTGGTGTTCGGGGACTACCTCAACGACCTCGAGATGATGGACGCGTCCGAGCTGTCGTTCGCGATGGCGAACGCGCATCCCGACGTCGCGGCGCGGGCGCGCTACCGGGCGCCCGCCAACACGGACGCGGGTGTGATCGTGACGCTGCGGCGCCTGCTCGACCACCCCGTCGCCTGATCAGGCGACCACCGCGTCGTCATGCGCGCGGAACCGTGACACCGCGGCGAGCGCCGGGAGCAGGAGGACCGCGGCCAGCAGGAACGACAGCCCGAAGCCGTCCTCGCCCGCGATGATCCCGGGCAGCACCGCGCCGATGACCGCGCCGGGGTAGTTGAAGAGGTTCACGCGCGCGATGACCTCGTCGGAGCGGCGGTGGTCCAGGTCGCCCGCCGCCGAGAACGCGAGCGGCACGAGCGCACCCACGCCCAGCCCCGCGAGCGCGAAGCCCGCGAGCGCCGACCACACCGACGGCACCGCCCCCGCGAGCACGAGCCCCGCAGCGGCGACCCCGACCGTGGCGACCGCGAGGCGCGCGCGGCCGTACCGGCGCACGATGCGGTCCGCGGCGAGTCGCGTGAGCAGCGTCGCGCCGGCGTACACCGCGTAGCCGAGGGGCACGAGCGCGGCGGGCGCGCCGAGCCCGTCGTCGAGGTGGAGCGACGACCACGTGGCCACCGTCGAGTCGGCCGTGTACGCCGCGAAGATCACGAAGCCGAGCGCCCACAGGCCACGCCACGGCAGCGGCGCGCGGGTCCCTCCCGGCTCCGCGGCCCGCTCGCGCGCCGGGTCGAGGAGCCGCGGCCCCGCGAGGGCGATCGCCCCCGCGGCGAGGCCCGCGACGCCCAGCGCGAGCGACGCACCCCAGGGCGTGCCCGTGCTCGCCGACATCACCAGCGCGCCGACGATGGCGGCGGCCGTGTTCGCGGCGAAGAACGACGCCATCACCGGGGTGCCGAGGCGCCGCTGCACCAGCGAGCCCTGCATCGCCGCGGAAGCGTCGATGCAGCCGAGACCCATGCCGTAGAAGGCGAGCATCGCCCAGAACGCGAGGAAGGGGACATGGAACGCCACCGTGACCAGCCCGAGCGCCTGGAGCGTGAGACCGAGCACCACGCCCGCGCGGGAGCCGAGGCGCACGGCGACGCGGTCCGCGACCAGCGAGCCGATCGCGGCGCCGACCACGACGGTGAGCGTGATGAGCGACACCGTGTCGTCCGACAGGTCGTAGCGATCCTTGAACTGCGGCAGCGCCGTGACGACGGTCGCATAGCTCAGGCCGTGCGCGGCGTAGACGGCGCTGACGCCCAGCCGCTCGGTGCGCAGCGCGAGGGGGGTGGGGACGAGCTCGGCCATGGGGGACTCCTAGCCGCGGGCCACGATCGCGAACGCCTGGTCCGCGATCTCGAGGGTGCGCTCCACATCCTGCCTGGTGAGGGACGCGTTGAGGAAGTGGTTGTGGTGCGAGGTGAACCACACTCCGCGCCGCACGCACTCGGCGACCCAGCGCTGGTGCAGCATGAGCGAGTCGTCGTCGGCGAGCCGGAGGTAGAAGAGCGCGGGCTCGCCGGACGCGACCAGCGTGAGGCCGTGCCCCGCCGCCGCCTCGACCAGGCCTGCGGTGAGCTCGGTCCCGACGCGCCGGAATATCGCCGGGGCGTCGAGCTCCTTGAGCCGCGCGATGGTCGCGATGGACGCCGCGAACGGCACCGCGCTCATCCAGTAGGAGCCGGTGTACGTGAGCGACGCGACGGTCTCGCGCAGGCTCTCGCGCCCGGTCAGTGCCGCGAGGTTGTAGCCGTTGCCGATCGCCTTGCAGAAGCACAGCAGGTCGGCCTCGATGCCGTAGTGGTGGTCGGATCCGGCGAGGTCGAGGCGCCAGCCGGCCCGCACATCGTCCATGATGAGGACCACGCCGTGCTCGTCGCAGAGCCGACGCACGCCCTGCCAGTAGCCCTCCGCTGGCAGCTCGTTGTCGACGAAGTTGCCGTGCATGTAGGGCGTCGAGATGAAGGCCGCGATCTCGCCGCGGTGCTCCCGCAGCAGCGCCTCGAGCGCGTGCAGGTCGTTCCACGGGACGGACAGGTTGTGCGTGACGTCCTCCTCGAGCACGCCCGGGTAGTCGAGCTTCTGCGTCCACGGCGCGACGCCGTGGTAGTAGCCCTTGACGAACACCACCTTCTTGCGGCGCGTCGCCGCGCGCGCCGTCATGACGGCGAGGGTCGTGGTATCGCCGCCGTTCTTGGCGAAGAACGCCCAGTCCGCGCTCGCGACGGTGTCCACCAGCAGCTCGGCGAGGTCGACCATGATGCTCGACGGGATGGTCACCACGTCCTCGAGCGCGGCCTGGCGGCGGGCGGCCTCATCGACCACGGGGTCGCCGTAGCCGAGCACATTGGGCCCGTAGCCGCACATGTAGTCGAGGTACTCGTTGCCGTCGAGGTCCCAGAAGCGGGAGCCCTCGGCCCGCGAGCTGAACAGCGGGAACGCCTCGCGCGGGATGTAGCAGCCCTCGGTCGGGCCCTGGTGGCCGGGGATGCCGGCGGGGATGACGCGACGGGCGCGCTCGAACGCCTCGAGGCTCCGGGCGTACGTGAACGGGGCGGCGGGGGCGGTGGTGGTCATGGGTCAGTCTCCGAGGTAGGCGCCGGCGCGATCGAGGATCCGGCTGACGTTGTCGATCATCGGGATGAAGCCGCGCATGGCCATCGAGCCGTCGCCGATGCACGTGAGCGCGCTCGTACGGCCGGCGAGCACGTCGCCCGCGACGTCGAGGTCACGGAAGGCGAGCACGGCCCGAGCGGGGGACGATGCGGGGGACGCGTCGAAGGTCAGGGCGCCGCCGCGCGCGATCAGGCGCAGGTCCACCTGGTCGCCCACCTCGACGCCGATCTGCCCGTCGGGGATGTGCGCGGCCGAGTAGCGTCCGGCGCGGTCGGCGTTGCCCACCTGCGCGACCGCCGCGATGGCGACGTGGAGGGTCAGCAGCGCGCTCACCGACCGGAACCCCGGGTCCGCGAGATCCTCGTCCGATGGCTTGAGGTAGCGGCCCAGCAGGTCCGCGATCGGCGCGAACACCTGCGTAAGGAACCTCATGCCGCCGGGCGACGCCAGCGGGACGGGCTGCGCACGCCCGTCGACCATCGCGTTGAGGTGCGCGGGGGAACGGAACGCGAGGGTGACCACGCGCTCGCCGCCGCGCTCGTCCGGTTCGATCCCGCCGGGGTCGAACCGGAGCGAACGTGCCGGCAGGCCCGGCGCGCGCAGGCGCACCGCGGTCGGGCGGTCGACCCGCGCGAGCAGCGGCGCGGCCTCCGGCGCGTGCTCGGCCAGCGCCACGAGCGCGCCGAGCACGGCGTGCATGTTGACCCTGGCGAGCACGGTGGGATCGGTCTCGGTGAGCATCAACCCTCCTTCTGGGCGTGAGCGGCGACGGCCGCCGCGAGGAAGCGCGCGGTCGCGCGGGCGGCGGCGTCGTCGTGATCGGCGAGCCACGTGGTGGTGATCCCGTCGAGCATCGCGACGGCGTGTCGGGCGAGCTCGAGCACGGGGGACGCCCAGCGGTGGCCCGTGGCGGCGGCCGCCTCCTCGAGCAGGGCCGCCACCACCGCATAGGAGCGTGCGTAGCGCCCGGTTCCGGGCTCCCGGTCCAGGCGGTCGCGCGAGGCCTGGAGCATGAGCTCGAGGTAGGCGAGCTCGCGCGCCGGCCGCGCGATCAGCAGCGACACGTACGCGTCGAGCCCCGCCGCGAGGGTGGCCTCGAGGGACCCGTCCACCCCGGCGCCGAGCAGCGCCTCGGCGGCGAGGCGCTCCTGGTCGGTCACCGCGTCGAGCGCGGCCGCGAGGAGGTGGTCGAGCGAGGGGAACGCGTAGTGCAGCGCGCCGAGCGGCATCCCGGCCTCGGCCACGATCGCTCGCGCCGAGGCGCCGCCGAGGCCGTCCCGCTCCACGACGGCGAGCGTCGCGGCCACGAGCGCCGCACGCCTCTCCGCGACCGGGATGCGCATCGTCCCTCCTCACTTGGACGACCGTCCAACTTGAGGCGAGAGTTCCAGCGAGGCTCCCGGCGCGCAAGAGCCTGCGCGAAGGTTTTACAGCGCCGTAACGTGGACCCCGGGGGTGGGAGGTCCACCCGTGCAGGGCAACGAGCGAAGGAGCGGCCCATGGAGGTCTCGAGCAAGGCGCAGGCGGAGTGGTACAGCGGTCTCACCACGGGGCAGGGCAAGGCGACCCTCGCCTCCGGCAACGGCAGCTTCGACGTCAACTGGAGGGCACGGTCGGAGGGCGAGGCAGGGGTGACCACGCCCGAGGAGCTGCTCGCCGCGGCGCATGCCTCGTGCTACTCGATGGCGCTCTCGTTCGCGCTGGAGCAGAACGGCACCCCGCCGACGTGGGTCAAGGTCGACGCCGAGGTGAAGTTCGAGGCGGGCGTGGGCGTCAAGTCCAGCATGCTCACCGTCCACGCGAAGGTCTCGGGGATCGACCAGCTCGAGTTCACGCGCTTCGCGGAGGACGCCAAGGAGGGCTGCCCCGTCTCGAAGGCGCTCGCGGGCGTCGACATCTCGCTCGAGAGCGCGACGCTGGTCGCCTGACTCAGAGTGCCGCGTGCGTGATGCGGCCGGCCACGAGCGTGAGCGCCACAGGAATCCGGCGCAGCGCCTCGGGGCCGGCCGCCCACGGCGCGGCGTCGAGCACCGCGAGGTCGGCCGGCTCACCGGGTGCGAGGCGCGTGCGGGTGCTGGCCCGGAGGGCCTCGTCGACCGAGATCGCCTGCTCGGGGTGCCAGGGGGCGCGACCGTCCCGCGTCCGGTGCACGGCGGCGGACATCGCGATCCAGGGGTCGAGCGGCGCCACCGGCGCGTCCGAGCCCAGCGCGAGGCGACCCCCCGCGTCGAGCAGGGCGCGCCAAGGGAACGCGCGGCCGGTGCGTCCCTCCCAGAGGGCGTCCGCGACGTCGCGGTCGTCGAGCGCATGCTCGGGCTGGACGCTGGCGACGACTCCCAGGGATGCGAAGCGTGCGATGTCGCGAGCGCCCACCAGCTGCGCGTGCTCGATGGACCCTCGGGCGCCGGTCGCCGCGAACGAGTCGAGCGCGATGGAGGCGGCGGCGTCGCCGATCGCGTGGATCGCGCACGCGATGCCCGCCTGGTGCGCGCGCCGCATCAGCAGAGTCAGATGGTCCGGCGGGACGTTCTGGGCGCCGTGGCCGCCGCCGGGGTACGGATCGAGGCAGTGGGCGGTGCGGGTGTTGAGGGAGCCGTCGGTGATGACCTTGAGCGGGCCGTGCCGCAGCAGCCCTCGGGTGCCGTCGACCACGGCACCCGTCCGTGCGCCCGCCGCGATGCGGGCGTCCAGCAGCGGCTCGTAGAAGCCCGCGTCGACCCGCAGGGCGTCGATGCCGCCGGCGATGCGCGCGGCCCAGTCCTCGACGTTGTCGGCCATCTCGAGGTCCACGATGCCGACCACGCCGCGCGCGGCCGCGTCGCTCACGGTCGCGGCGAGGGCCCCCGGCGCGAGCGGCTGCGCGCCGAGCGCGATCTGGACCGCGAAGGCGGCGTCCTCGCGCAGGAGGCCGGGGGCGGACCCGAGCGTCCGCGCCGCCGCCGTGTTGAGCCAGACGGTGTGAAGGTCCCCGCTGAGCAGCACCGTCGGGGCGCTCCGCGCGGCGTCGAGCGCCTCGGCGTCGGGCGCGGCGGCCCAGGTCGCCCACCGGAAGCCGAACCCGACGAGCATCCCCTCGCGCTCCTGCGCGCGGACGAGCGCGCACGCCTCGGCCACGGACCCCGCGCCCGACACGTCCACGCGGCCCCGGGTGCGGGCCCACTGCGTCAGATGGACGTGCGCGTCCCAGAGGCCCGGCACCACCACGCGTCCGTCGAGGGAGATCTCCTCCCTGCCGGGGCCCGCGTCCGGCCCGATGGCGGCGATGACGCCCCCGTCCACGGCGATGTCGACGGCCGGCGCCGCGGCGCCGGGGCGGACGTGCCGGAGGACCAGGTCATGCATGGGGATCTCCTCGGTCGGTTCGGTGAGGGGGCGGCGCGCGTCACTGTAGCCCCGAGGGCGGCTCCTCACTAGCATCGGCGCCATGCACCCGTCTGAAGCACCGCGCGCCGCGACCGAGGTGCTCGCCGGCCTCCGGCTCGCGGGCGCGGGCCTGCGCTCCTGGGCGCGTGAGCCGCGGCTGCTCGCTCTCGGGATGGTGCCAGGAGCGGCGGTGGCCGCGGTCATGGGCATCGCTCTCGGGATCCTCGCGGCGCACCTCGACCGCGTGGGCGCGGCGCTGGCCGATGCCGTGGGCGCCGAGGCCGGGTGGTGGCACGGCCTGGTCGCTGTCACCGCGGGCGCGGCGGTGCTCGTCGGATCCGCCGTGGTCGCCGTGGCGCTCTTCACCAGCCTCACGCTCGCGATCGGGCAGCCGTTCTTCGAGGCGATCTCGCGACGGACGGACCAGGCGGCCGGCGGCTTCGACGGCGACGTCCCCGACGAACGGTGGACGGCAGGGCTGGCGCGCGCGGTGCGCGAGGGGGCTCACACGCTCGCGATCTCCCTGGGGCTGTCGGTGGCGCTCGTCCTGGTGGGCCTCGTGCCGGTCGCGGGCTCGGGGGTGGCGTTCGCCGCGGGAGCGATCCTGGGCGGGCGCCTGCTCGCGATCGAGCTCACGGCCTATCCGCTGGCGCGGCGCGGCATCGTCGACCGCCGCGCGCGCGTGGCGGCCCTGCGCCCATGCCGCGTCCGCGCCACCACCTTCGGCGCCGTCGTCTTCCTGGTCTTCCTGCTGCCGCTGGGTGCCGTGCTCGCGATGCCGGCGGCGGTCGCGGGCGCCACGCTGCTCGCGCGTCAGGTCGCGGAGCGTCAGGCGGTACCGGCGCCGCCCTCGGCCTCGAGCGCCTGACGGACGGCCTCCACGGCGGGATCGAGCCGTGACGTCGCCCTCATCGCCGCGAACACCGTGCGCCGCGGACCGCCCTCGAGCGGCATCACGCGTGCGCCGATGCCGGCGTACGCGACCATGAGGCCCGGCAGGATGGCGACGGCGAGCCCCTTGCTCACCAGCTGCACGTGGGCCTGGAGGTCGGAGCTCGCGAAGCGCACATCGGGCTCGAAGCCCGCGAGCCGGCACGTCTGCTCCGCGAAGTGACGCGTCGCCGTCCCGTGGGGCTCCATGACCCACGGAGCGCCGGCGAGATCGGACACGGAAGTGGCGCCTGCCCAGTCGCCGCCCACCGCCAGCAGCAGCTCGTCGCGCACCAGGGGTCGGCGGACCACTCCGGGATAGTGGGGTGCCGAATGGCCCGGGTACTCCTCCGCCACCACCAGGTCGTACTCCCGGGCCCAGGTGTCGGCGAACGCCTCCTCGGGTTCCGTCTGGGTCACCAGCACGCGCAGCTCGGGGTGGAGCTCGCGCAGCCGCAGCAGCGCGCCCGTGACGAGCGTGAGCGCGGCCGACTGGAACACCGCGAGCCGCACGGTACCCGTGAGGCGGCCGGACTCGGAGTGCAGCTCCGCCTCGGCGAGCTCCATCGTGTCGAGCAGCTCGTGCGTGCGTGCGACCAGGCGCTCGCCGGCGGGGGTGAGGACCACGCCGCGGCCCGCACGGATCGTCAGGGGCACCTCCGCCTCCCGCTCGAGGGCCGCGAGCTGCTGCGAGACCGCGGAGGCGGTGTACCCGAGCGCGTCGGCGGCGGCCGCGATGGTCCCGCGCAGCGCGAGCTCGCGCAGCGCGACGAGCCGGGTGAGGTCGAGCATGCGACAAGCATAAGCCGCGCTTATGAATACTCATAAGTTCACGGCGCTGGTGCTGTGGGGACGGGGAGCCTCACACTGTCACGTCGAACAAGGAGCACCATGACGATGTCCCCCCTCGCCCCCGAGCGCCTCCACACCGCCGACGACACCGTCGGCCTGGTCCGCGACTGGCTCGCACGGTCGCGTGCGTTCCCGATCGACGGCTCGGCGCGGCTTCTCGCGCGGATGCTGCGCGACCCCGCGGGACTGCCGTTCCTCACCGACTTCGTGGACGGCATCGTCCGCCCCGAGGACACGGCCGTGGCCGCCGCGAACCTGCGGCGCATCGTCCGTCGGGACCATGGCTTCCTGCCGGTCCACCAGCGCGTCGCGCTCCAGGCGGGTGCGCTCGCCTCGCGCGTGCTCCCCGGGCTCGTGGTGGCCGCATGCCGGCGCGTGGTCCGCGCGATGGTCGGGCACCTCGTGGTCGACGCGTCCGAGCGCGGGCTCGGCCCGGCGCTCGCGTCGCTGCGGGCGAAGGGCAGCGACCTCAACCTCAACCTGCTCGGCGAGGCCGTCCTGGGCGGCGCGGAGGCGGACCGTCGCCTCGAGCGCACCCGTGCGCTTCTCGCCAGGGACGATGTCGACTACGTGTCGCTCAAGGTGTCGGCCGCCGTGGCGCCGCACTCGCCGTGGGCGTTCGACCGCACCGTCGACGCGGTGGTCGAGCGCCTCGCCCCGCTGTACGCGCTCGCCGCGCGCAAGGACGGCGCCTTCATCAACCTCGACATGGAGGAGTACCGCGACCTCGACCTCACGGTCGCCGTGTTCACGCGCATCCTCGAGCGTCCCGGGATGGAGCGGCTCACCGCGGGTATCGTGCTCCAGGCCTACCTGCCGGACTCGCTCGCCGCGATGCACCACCTCCAGGAGTGGGCGGCGGACCGCGTGGCGCGCGGCGGTGCGCCGGTGAAGGTACGCCTGGTCAAGGGCGCGAACCTGTCGATGGAGCGCGTGGACGCCGAGCTGCATGGCTGGGAGCTCGCGACGTGGGGCTCGAAGGAGGAGTCGGACGCGCACTACAAGCGGATCCTCGATTTCGCGCTGACACCCGAGCGGATCGCGCATGTGCGCCTGGGCGTCGCCGGCCACAACCTCTTCGACATCGCGCACACCCTGCTCACGGCGCGCGAACGCGGCGTCGAGGCGGGCCTCGACTTCGAGATGCTGCTCGGCATGGGCGAGCACGTGGCACGGGCGGTCGCGCAGGACACGGGTCCGCTGCGGCTCTACACGCCGGTGGTCCATCCGGCCGAGTTCGACGTCGCGCTCGCGTACCTGGTGCGTCGCCTCGAGGAGGTCGCGAGCCCGGCCAACTTCATGTCCGCCCTGTACGACCTCGATGATGCCGCGACCTTCGCACGCGAGGAGACGCGCTTCCGTGCGGCCCTCGCGCGATCCGCGCAACCCGCCACCGCCTCGCATCGTGCCGCGCCGCGCGCCGCGCGTGCCGAGGGCTTCGTCAACGCTCCCGACACGGATCCGTCGATCGCCGCGAGCCGCGCCTGGGCGCAAGGCATCCAGGCGGGGGCCAAGACGTCCGAGGCAGGCCTCGGCACGTTGCGCGAGGCGCGTGCCGAGGACGCCGCGACGGTCACCGCCGCCGTCGCGGCCGCCCACGGCGGCGCCGCGGCCTGGCAGGCCCGCCGGCCCGAGGAGCGGGCCGCGATCCTCCACGCGGCCGGACGCGCGCTCGCGGCACGTCGCACCGACCTCGTGGCCGTGATGATGGGCGAGGCCGGCAAGACCATCGACCAGTCGGACCCCGAGGTCTCCGAGGCGATCGACTTCGCCCACTACTACGCGGAGCGGTCGCTCGATCTCCATCGGTACGAGGGTGCGGTGCCGCGGCCTCGCGACGTCACCGTCGTGACGCCGCCGTGGAACTTCCCGGTCGCGATCCCTGCAGGCTCGACGCTCGCCGCCCTGGCGGCGGGCTCGAGCGTGGTGCTCAAGCCCGCCGAGCAGGCGGCGCGCTGCGGGGCCCTGCTCGCGGAGATCCTGTGGGACGCGGGCGTCCCGCGCGACGCGCTGCGCCTGGTCGACATCTCACCGGAGGGCATCGAGGCGGGGCTCGGCGACGCGCTGCTCGTCGACCCTCGGGTCGACCAGGTGATCCTCACCGGCGCCTACGAGACCGGCGAGCTGTTCCATCGCGTACGTCCGGGACTGCGCCTCGTCGCGGAGACCTCCGGCAAGAACGCGATCATCGTCACCCCGAGCGCCGATCTCGACCTCGCCGCCAAGGACGTGGTGCAGTCCGCGTTCGGGCACGCGGGTCAGAAGTGCTCGGCGGCGTCGCTCGTCATCCTCGTCGGCTCCGTCGCCACGTCCCGCCGCTTCCTCACGCAGCTCGAGGACGCCGTGCGGTCGATCGCGGTGGGCGCGGCCGACGACCCGAGCACGCAGATGGGTCCCGTGATCGAGCCGGCGCGGGGCAAGCTGCTGCGCGCCCTCACGTCGCTCGAGCCTGGTGAGTCGTGGCTGGTCGAGCCCCGCCCTGTCGACGGCGCCGGCGCCCTGTGGACCCCCGGCGTGCGTTCCGGCGTCGCGCCGGGATCGTGGTTCCACCGCACCGAGTGCTTCGGCCCGGTGCTCGGCATCATGACGGCCGAGACGCTTGATGAGGCGATCGCGATGCAGAACGCGGTCGACTACGGGCTCACGGCGGGCCTCCACACGCTCGACGGTGCCGAGATCGCGCACTGGCTCGACCGCGTCGAGGCGGGCAACGTCTACGTCAACCGCGGCATCACGGGCGCGATCGTGCAGCGCCAGCCCTTCGGCGGCTGGAAGCGCTCCGTGGTCGGGCCCACCGCCAAGGCCGGCGGCCCGTCGTACCTCGTCGGCCTCACGGGCTGGGACCGCGTCGACGTCGAGTCCGACGAGCCGCCGGTGCTCGCGATCGTGCGCGACGCGCCCGCGTGGGTGCGCGCCGCCGCGGCTGCCGATGCGCGAGCGTGGCGGGCCCAGTTCGGGACAGCCGTGGACCGCAGCGGCCTGACGGCCGAGCACGATGCGCTGCGCTACGCGCCCGCCGCCACCGAGATCCGCTGGGACGGAGTCGACGAGGACGCGCTGCGCCGCGTGGCCGCGGCACGGCTGCGGGCGGGAGGCGCCGGCGGGGTCTCGTGCGCCGTCGCGCCGTCCCGGGGCATCGCCGCGGCGCTGGCGCACGCGGGCATCGCCCTGACCGTGGAGACCGAGGAGGCGCTGGTCGCACGCGTCGCCGGTGACGGGGCGCGGGTCCGCGCGATCGGCGCCGCCCCGAGGCAGCGCCCCGATCTCGCGGTGTACGACGGTCCCGTGACCGGCGCTCCCGAGGTCGAGCTGCTGCCGTTCGTGCGCGAGCAGGCCGTGGCGGTCACGATGCACCGCTTCGGCACGGCGTGGCCCGTCGCCGACGAGGTGGTCGCGGGGCTCTAGCCGTCCGAGGCCAGCAGCTCGCTGATCGTCCTGGCCGTCACGCGCGCGGCGCGGTTCGAGGACAGGGTGCTCGCCTGCGGCCCGTAGCCCGCGAGGAACAGACCGTCCTCGCCGCGCACGCGGCCGTCCTCGACCGCCACGCCGCCCGCATCGTTCACGACGCCGAGCGGCCGCAGGTGGTCGATCTCGGGACGGAAGCCCGTCGCCCAGATCACCGCATCGAGCGGGATGGGGACGTCCTCCCGCGTGACCACGCCGTCGGGGGTCATCTCCGCGAACATCGGGAGCCGCTCGAGCCGGCCGGAGGCCTCGAGCCGCCTCACCAGCGCGGAGCGGGGAAGACCGGTGACGGAGACGATGGACGGGAGCGGGCGGCCCGCGCGCGCGGCCTCGTCCTGGATCGCGACGGCGACGCGTCCGCGCTCGGGCGAGAGCTCGACCTCCTCGTCGTGGAACGTGGGAGGGCGTCGCGTGAACCACAGCACCTGCGCGGCCACGTCGCCGACCTCGTCGAGGAAGGTCAGCGCGGAGGTGCCGCCGCCCACGACCGCGACACGCATCCCCGCGAAGGCGTCGGCCGAGACGAACTCGGCCGTGGTGAGCTGGCGGCCCGCGAACGTCTCCCGGCCGGGCACGTAGGGGATGCGCGGCCTCGTCCACGTGCCCGTCGCCGAGACCACCACGCGCGCCCGGACCTCCGACACCGCCGAGCCGGCCGATGCCATCACGCGGTAACCCGTGCCGTCGCGCGTCACTTCGGTGACCGTCACGGGACGCAGGACGGCGATCCCGTGCCGCTGCTCGTAGGTGCCGTAATAGTTGGCCACCACGTCGCGTGCGGGGACGTCCGTCGGCGCCGAGGAGAACGAGAGGCCCGCCTCGGACATGCCGGGCAGGTCGTGAAGGTGGTGGGTGCCGCCCAACGTGAGCGACGACCACCGGTGCTGCCAGGCGCCCCCGGGGCCGGGTCCGCGATCGAGCACGAGCACGTCCTCACTGACCGTCAGCCCGCGCCGGGCGAGGTGGTAGGCGACGGCGAGGCCGGCCTGTCCGGCTCCGATGATGACGACGTCGGCGGAGCGGGGGAGCGGGTCGGGCATGGCGTCCAGCCTAGGGTCTGACGGTCCGGCGCCCGCGCGACGCGCGGGTCACCTCGGGCCCGCGGCGCCCTCGACGGCGCGGAGCCCCAGGTCGGCCCCGAGCCGGTCGATCTCCACGCGGCATGCGGTCGCGGGCGAGGCGTCGAGGATGCGCAGCGCCGCCTTGCCCACCGAGGCCGCCTCGTCTCCCGGGAGCACGTCGACCAGCGCCTCCTTCACGTGCGCCGCGAACACCGGGAGCGCGCGGATGAGCGCCTCGCGGCCCGCCTCATCGGTCTCGACCCACGTCCCACGCAGGTCCTCCGCGCACGTGACCCGGCGCACGAGCCCGCGGGCCTCCATGCGGGCGACGTGATGCGAGATGCGGGACTTCTCCCACCCGAGCATCTCGCCGAGCGAGCCCGCGCGCAGCCGTCCCTCGGGCGCCTCGTCGAGCGCCATGAGGATGTCGAGGTCGGGCACGGACACCCCGACGGCCGCCTGGAGCCGCTGCTCGAGCCCCGCGACGAGCCTCCGCCCCATGAGCGTGAGGGCGCGCCACAGCGCCGACTCGGCGCGGGGGAGCTCGGCGGGATTCACGGAACCCATGGTAGTGGGGGGAGCGCGGCGCCCACCAGGTCCTCGGTCGCGCGTCGGCGACCGCAGGAGCCTAGGCTGGAGACGACCCTCACCGCCTGGAGGTGCACGATGAACGACGAGAACGTCACGGACACGCGCCACTACAAGTTCGAGCAGATCAAGGCCAAGGAGCTCGCCCGCGGGGCGAGCGAGGACGAGGCCACGCGGATCGCCGCCGCGACGGTCGACAAGGTGAGGGAGCAGGAGTCCTCCTCCTGACCTGCCTCTAGACTGGCGCGCGTGGAAGCGATCGAGCACCCTCACACCGGGCCCATCCATCCCGTGCCCGCCACGGCGATCTGGACGGTTCCCAATGCGATCAGCGCCGTCCGCCTGGTGCTCATCGCCGTGTTCGGCACGCTGCTGGGCGCCGAGCGCGACGCGTGGGCGATCGTGGCGCTCGCCGCCGCGGGTATCACCGACTTCCTCGACGGCTTCCTCGCGCGGCGCTGGGGCCAGGTCACGCGGCTCGGCAGGCTCCTCGACCCCGCGGCAGACCGGCTGCTCACGGTCGCGGTGGTGCTCGGCCTCGCGTTCCGGGACATCATCCCGTGGTGGCTCGTCGCGGTGCTGCTCGCGCGCGACGTCATGGTGGGCGTCGGGCTGCTCATCGCGCACCACCACCACGTCGAGTCGCCGCAGGTCACCTTCGTGGGAAAGACGGCGACCGCGATGCTCTACGTGTTCCTCCCGCTCGCCTACGTGGGCGTCGTGGCCTTCGGCGACACCCCGGCGGTGCATGCGGTCGCGATCGTCGGCGCGGCGGCCGCCGCGGTGCTGTACTGGTACTCGGGCATCGGCTACATCCGCGATCTGCGAGCGCGGACGCCGCAGCGCGCCGGGCGTGGCGAGGTTAGGCACGACGGCGACACGGGCCTAGGATGAGGGGCGACCGCCCGAGCCGAAGGAGGCGTCATGACGTATGACGAGAGCCCCGCAGAGCGCACGATGTCGCTCGACTCGGCTGCCGCCACCGACGAGGGCGC
The DNA here is from genome assembly GCF_000971395.1 of Demequina iriomotensis. GTDB lineage: Bacteria > Actinomycetota > Actinomycetes > Actinomycetales > Demequinaceae > Demequina > Demequina iriomotensis. Next base: position 96,893 of record NZ_BBME01000013.1, read on the forward strand.
GCCGCAGCCGCCCAGCCAGCAGGACAACGCCGCGATCGACGCGCTCGGGCCGGACCACGCGTTGCTGATCGTCCACCACGGGCCCAACCTCGGCGCGCGCTTCCTGCTCGACGTCGACGTGACGACGGTGGGGCGCTCCGTCAGCTCCGACATCTTCCTCGACGACGTCACGGTGAGCCGCGAGCACGCGCAGTTCATCCGCGACGGGCACGCGTTCTACGTGCGCGACCACGGCTCGCTCAACGGCACGTACGTCAATCGCGAGAACGTCTCCGAGCGCAGGCTCGAGGCCGGCGACGAGGTGCAGATCGGCAAGTACCGGCTCACCTTCCACCCCGGCGCCCAGGCCTGACGGATGGCACAGGCCGCCCGCCGCCCCTCGCCTCTCCCCGCCGGCTCGCAGCCGGTCGCCGCGCCGGCCTCGCCGCTGGTCGGGACCTGGCCGCATGCGCTCTCGCACGAGCCGATGCTGCGCGTGAGCGACGTCCTCGGGCTCGTCCAGCGCCAGTTCCCGACGCTCACGCCGTCGAAGCTCCGGTTCCTCGACTCCCATGGCCTCGTCAGCCCGCAGCGCACCCCCTCGGGCTACCGGCAGTACTCGCCGGCGGACGTCGAGCGGCTGCGCTTCGTGCTGCGCCAGCAGCGCGACCACTACCGCCCGCTCACCGTCATCCGGGAGCAGCTCGACGCGCTCGACGCCGGACGGCTGCACGAGCCGGTGACGCTCGCCGAGATCGGCGAGGCGCCCGACGACTACCTGACCGCGGCGCAGGTGGCCGTCCGCGGCGGCGTGTCGGGCGAGACGCTGGCCGAGCTCGAGCAGGCGGGCATCGTCGCGCCCTCCGTGCCCGGCGGGTACGCGGCGGAGGTGCTTCCCATCGTGGTGGCCGCAGCGGCGTACCTGCGTGCAGGAGGAGACGTCCGCGCGTTGCGCACGCTGGTCCTCGCCGCGCGCCGCGAGTCGGATCGCGCCGAGGCGCACGCGGCGCCGTTGCGCCGTCGTTCCGGGGGAGAGGCCGAGGCGGCCGCGCACGAGTTCGGCGAGGCGTCGATCGCCGCGTTCTCCGCCGTCGTGAGGCACCAGGTGGGAGGATAGGGACGACGTCGCGCGACACGACCCCACGGTCGTTGACCCGACCCCCTGTCAGCCCTAACGTTTGACTGAAGGTTGAACCTAGGAGGATTGATGACCGACGAGCCCGGCCAGCGCATGCCTCAACGGTTCGATCAGGGCACCCTGTTCGACGACGGGCTGCCGGCGCTGGACGAGAACGCCGGGTATCGCGGCCCCACCGCCTGCAAGGCCGCCGGCATCACCTACCGCCAGCTCGACTACTGGGCCCGTACGGGGCTGGTCGAGCCGACCGTGCGATCGGCCACCGGCTCGGGCACTCAGCGCCTCTACGGCTTCCGCGACATCCTGGTCCTGCGCGTCGTCAAGCGGCTGCTCGACTCGGGCGTCTCCCTCCAGCAGATCCGCACCGCCGTCGAGCACCTGCGCGAGCGCGGCGTCGAGGACCTGTCCCGCATCACGCTGATGTCGGACGGCGCCTCCGTCTACGAATGCACGTCGGACGACGAGGTCATCGACCTCGTGCAGGGCGGGCAGGGCGTCTTCGGCATCGCGCTGGGCAAGGTGTGGCGCGAGCTCGAGGGTTCGCTCTCCGCGCTTCCCGCCGACCGAGCGGACGATGCGGTGCGCGCCCCGGACATGGACGAGCTCGCCGCTCGCCGCGCCCGCCGCAGCCAGGCCGGCTGACCCCTCTCCGCGCATCGTCCGGGGCCTCCCGGCGCTCGCGCGCGCCCGCATCTCACCAGGTGGACGGCTGCTGACCCGCACCCGCAAAACCTGGCAGGATGTCCCCAACGACGAAGGGAAGCAGATGTTCGCCAAAGTCCTCGTGGCCAACCGTGCAGAGATCGCCGTCCGGGCCTTCCGCGCCGCAGTAGAGAACGGCGCCGCCACGGTCGCGGTGTTCCCCTACGAGGACCGGATGTCCGAGCACCGCGTCAAGGCCGACGAGTCCTATCAGATCGGCGAGGAGGGCCACCCGGTCAAGGCCTACCTGGACATCGAGGCGATCCTCGCCGTCGCGAAGCAGGCCGGCGCCGACGCCGTCTACCCGGGCTACGGCTTCCTCTCGGAGAACGTCGACTTCGCACGCCGATGCGCCGAGGAGGGCGTCACCTTCGTCGGACCGCCGCCGGAGGTGCTCGCCAAGGCCGGAGACAAGGTCGCGGCGCTCAAGGCCGCTCGCGAGGCGGGCGTCCCCGTGCTGGACTCCTCCGAGCCGTCGCGCGACGTCGACTTCCTCGTCGGCGAGGCGGACCGCATCGGCTACCCGGTGTTCGTCAAGGCCGTCGCGGGCGGCGGCGGGCGCGGCATGCGCCGCGTCGAGCGCCGCGAGGACCTCGTCGAGCTGCTCGAGGCGGCGATGCGCGAGGCGGAGAACGCGTTCGGCGACTCCACCGTGTTCCTCGAGCAGGCCGTGCTGGGCCCGCGCCACATCGAGGTGCAGATCCTCGCCGACGCATCAGGCAACGTGGTCCACCTGTACGAGCGCGACTGCTCGTTGCAGCGCCGCCACCAGAAGGTCGTGGAGATCGCGCCCGCACCCGCGCTCGACCCGGCCATCCGCGACGCGCTGTGCGCCGACGCGGTGAAGTTCGCGCAGAGCCTGGGGTACGTCAACGCCGGCACGGTCGAGTTCCTGCTCGCCACCGAGGGCGAGCGCGCCGGCCAGCACGTGTTCATCGAGATGAACCCGCGCATCCAGGTCGAGCACACCGTGACCGAGGAGGTCACGGGGATCGACCTCGTGAGCTCTCAGCTGCGCATCGCGTCGGGGGAGTCCCTCGACGACATGGGGATCCGCCAGGAGGACATCCGCGTCAGCGGCTTCGCGATCCAGACGCGCATCACCACCGAGGACCCGGCCAACGGCTTCCTGCCCGACACGGGCCGCATCGTCGCCTACCGCTCGCCGGGCGGCGCCGGCATCCGTCTCGACGGCGCCACCGGCATGGCGGGCAACGTCATCACGGGCCACTTCGACTCGATGCTCGTCAAGCTGACCTGCCGCGGCCAGGACTTCGCGACCGCGAGCCGCCGCGCGCTGCGCGCGCTCGCCGAGTTCCGCATCCGGGGCGTCACGTCGAACATCCAATTCCTCCGTGCGGTGCTGTCCAACCCGGAGTTCCAGGCCGGCGGCGTCACCACGGCGTTCATCGAGAAGCACCCCGAGCTGCTGTCGGTGGCGACCACGCCCGACCGGTCGACCAAGCTCCTCGCGTTCCTGGGCCACACGACGGTGAACCGTCCGTTCGGCGAGCACGCGGAGCTGTTCGTACGCCCCGCCGACAAGCTTCCCGCGATCGACCTCGCGGTGGAGCCGAGCCCCGGCTCGCGCCAGCGGCTCCTCGAGCTGGGTCCCGAGGGCTTCGCCAAGGCGCTGCGCGAGCAGAACCACCTCGCGGTGACCGAGACGACGATGCGGGACGCACACCAGTCGCTGCTCGCCACGCGCGTCCGCACCTACGATCTGCTCGCGGCCGCCGGTCACGTGTCGCGCATGACGCCCGAGCTGCTCTCCGTCGAGTGCTGGGGCGGCGCGACCTACGACGTCGCGATGCGCTTCCTCTCGGAGGATCCCTGGATCCGCCTCGAGGACCTCCGCCGCAAGATGCCCAACATCGCGCTGCAGATGCTGCTGCGCGGGCGCAACACGGTCGGCTACACGCCGTATCCCGACGAGGTCGCCGTGGCGTTCGTCGAGGAGGCCGCGGCCACCGGCATCGACATCTTCCGCATCTTCGACGCGCTCAACGACGTCGAGCAGATGCGCCCGGCGATCGAGGCCGTGCGCGGCACCGGCACGGCGGTCGCTGAGGCGACGCTGTGCTACACGGGCAACATGATCTCGCCGAGCGAGTCGCTGTACACGCTCGACTACTACCTGCGCCTCGCGGAGCAGCTGGTCGAGGCCGGCGCGCACATGCTCGCGATCAAGGACATGGCGGGCCTGCTGCGGCCTGCCGCCGCCTACATGCTGGTGTCGGCGCTGCGCGAGCGCTTCGACCTGCCGGTGCACCTCCACACGCACGACACCGCAGGCGGGCAGATCGGCACGCTGCTGGCCGCCGCGGAGGCGGGCGTCGACGCGGTCGACGTCGCCAACGCCGCGATGGCGGGCACCACCTCGCAGCCGCCCATGTCCGCGCTCATCGCGGCGCTCGAGCACACCACGCGCGACACGGGGATCTCCCTGGCGGCCGCGCAGGATCTCGAGCCGTACTGGGAGTCGGTCCGCCGCCTCTACGCGCCGTTCGAGTCGGGCCTGCCGGGCCCGTCGGGGCGCGTCTACCACCACGAGATCCCTGGCGGTCAGCTGTCGAACCTGCGCCAGCAGGCGATCTCGCTGGGCCTCGCGGACAAGTTCGAGGCGATCGAGGACATGTACGCGGCCGCGAACCGCATCCTCGGCAACCTCGTCAAGGTGACGCCGTCGTCCAAGGTGGTCGGCGACCTCGCGCTGCACCTGGTCGCCAACGACGCGGACCCGGCCGACTTCGAGGAGAACCCCGACAAGTACGACCTCCCGGACTCGGTCATCGGCTTCCTCGCCGGCGAGCTCGGCGACCCGCCGGGCGGCTGGCCGGAGCCGTTCCGCACCAAGGCGCTGCAGGGTCGCACCGTGGAGCGCAAGATCGCCGAGCTGACGGACGAGGACCGCGACCTGCTCGCGCAGGAGGGCGAACCGCGCCGCCGTCGCCTCAACCACCTGCTGTTCCCCGGGCCCGCCAAGGAGTTCGACCAGGCGATCGAGGACTACGGCGACATCTCCGTGATCGACACCTTCCACTACCTGTACGGGCTCACGCCCGGCTCGGGTGAGGAGGCCGTCATCGAGCTGCACCGCGGCGTCAAGATCATCGCGGGCATCGAGGCCGTGGGCGAGCCCGACTCGCACGGCGAGCGCACCGTGATCTTCAACTTCAACGGTTCCATCCGTCCGATCCAGGTGCGTGACCTCACCGCGAAGGTGGATGTGGTCCAGCGCGAGAAGGCCGATGCGTCCCGCCCCGGCCACATCGCCTCGCCCTTCACCGGCCTGGTGACGGCCCGTGTGAGCGAAGGCGACCAGGTCGAGGCCGGGCAGACGGTGGCCGTCATCGAGGCGATGAAGATGGAGTCCTCCATCACGTCGCCCGTCGCGGGCACCGTGTCGCGGGTGGTCATCGCGACCTCCCAGTCGCTCGAGGGCGGCGACCTGGTCCTCGTGGTCGAATAGGACCGTGGTCGGGGACCATCGTCCCGTCGCGGCGGCGCCGCGCCACGGGACGATGGTGCCGTTCACCCCGGAGGAGGTCACCATGAAGGTGCTGGTAGCGGTCGGATCGAAGTACGGAGCCACGCGCGAGGTCGCGCAGCGCATCGCGGAGGACATCGAGGGCCACGGCTTCGAGGTGGACCTTCAGGACGCGTGCGACGTCCAGGGCATCCACTACTACGAAGCGGTCATCCTCGGCTCCGCCGTCTACGGCGGCCTCTGGCGGCGAGACGCCTCCTATCTGGTCAAGGAGCACCTGGCCGAGCTCAAGGACAAGGACGTGTGGCTCTTCTCCGTGGGCATGGAGACCGTGGTGGAGCCGGGTCAGCCCCTCGACGAGGCGGACGGCTTCGCGAAGGACATCGGCGCCCACGACCACGCCCGCTTCCCGGGCGCGCTCGACTGGGACAAGCTCAACGTGGGGGAGAAGGCGCTGATCAAGGTGCTCAACCCGCCCAAGGGCGACTTCCGCGACTTCTCCGCGGTCCGTGACTGGGCCGAGGAGGTGGCGGCGCAGCTCGAGGCGATCGCGGAGGGCTGACCCGCGCCGCGCCGGATGAGGGGATATCGACAGCCATCGATATCCCCTAGCATCGAGGCGTGATCCCGCTCTCCGACATGAACGCCGCGTGCGGCCTGCCGCTGGTGAAGGAGCCACGGTCCGCCGACGACGCGGTCGATCTTGCCCGGCGCCTCAAGGCGCTCGCCGACCCGACTCGCCTGCTGCTCCTGTCCCTCGTGGCGTCGTCTCGCGGGGGAGAGGCCTGCGTGTGCGACCTCACCGAGCCCGTCGGCCTCGCCCAGCCGACCGTGTCCCACCACCTCAAGGTGCTGACGGACGCGGGACTCCTCGCGCGCGACCAGCGCGGCGCCTGGGCCTACTTCGCGGTGGTGCCGGGCGCGCTCGACGCGATCGCCGCGCGGCTGGTGGAGGCGTGAGCCGGTCCACGCTGCGCGCGCTGGCCGCGGAGCTGGTCGGCACCGCGCTGCTCGTCACCGTCGTGGTCGGCTCGGGCATCGCGGCGCAGCAGCTGTCGCCGGGGGACGTGGGCCTTCAGCTTCTCGAGAACGCGATCGCCACGGCGCTCGGGCTCACCGTGCTGATCCTCATGCTCGGCCCGGTGTCGGGCGCGCACTTCAACCCGGTGGTGACCGCCGCCGACTGGTTGCTCGCGCGCCGCACAGGCCACGGGCCCGGTGTCCGGCGCGCGGGCGCGTACGTGCTCGCGCAGACCGTCGGAGCCGTCATGGGCGCCGTCCTCGCCAACGTCATGTTCGAGGTGGGCACGGAGATCTCCACCACCGACCGCGCGACGGGCGGGCACCTCGTCGGCGAGGTGGTCGCCACCACGTTCCTGGTGGTGCTCATCTTCAGCCTCGCGCGCAGCGGGCGCGGAGCGCTCGCCGCCCCCGCGGTCGGCGCCTACATCGGCGCCGCCTACTGGTTCACCAGCTCGACCTCGTTCGCGAACCCGGCGGTCACCGTCGGGCGTGTGTTCTCGGACACCTTCGCGGGCATCGCGCCGGGATCGGTGGCGCCGTTCATCGCGGCACAGCTGGTCGGACTCGGCATCGCCGTGGTCCTCACGCTCGCGTTCTACCCGCAGCCGAAGGACGCCTGAGACACGCCTCACACGCGCTTGGGCGCCACGGGGGCGGGGTCATATCCTGGGAGCAGGTCCCCGCCTGGCAGCGAGGCCGATGCGATCCATCGACCCTCGCAGAACGACTCAACGGAGAGTTCATGTTCACCGTCGCACTGGCGTCCGCCTCCACCCTCGGCACCGCCTCCGGCTCCTTCGAGCCCGGCTTCTACCTCATGATCGCGCTCGTGCTGGGCGGCCTCGCCGGCACCATCACCGTCGCGTGGCAGAACCACCACCGCCGGCACCGCTGATCGGTGGTCGCGGGCGCCGCGTCACGCGGTCGCGAGGCCCCGAAGCCTGCGGGTCAGCGCCGCCTCCGCGACGGCGCGCACCAACGCGCACCTGTCCTCGGCGAGCCGCTCGAGCGTCGTCAGGTCGAGCCGTGGGTGCCGCGCGGCCACCAGCCGGACCTCGTCCGCGAGGTGCGACGCCAGCAGGCGCACCACGCCGACCGGCAGTGCCGGGTTCTCGCCGAGCATCTCGCACGTGGGCGCATCGGCGAAGCGGGCGGCCTCGAGCATCGCCCGCGGGGACAGCGCCGGGTGACGCACGGCCGCATGACGGACCCGCGGGTCTGAGTCGCGCGACAGTCGTGCCAGGTCCTCGGGCGGCGCGTCGACCGCACACGCCGCGAGGGCGCGCAGCACAGGGGAGGGGACGGTCTCGTCGAGCGGCATGGACAGCATCGTACGAACGGGAGGCATCGGACGCGAGGGACCTCCGCACTAGGCACGCAGTGTCATGGGGCCTGGTAGGGGTGAGCTTGGCTCCCGTCACCCACGGCAGGCCTCGAACGCGGCGCGTGTGACGTCCACGTGGAGACGAGCATGACCCGCGTACTCGTGCGCCTCGTCGGGGTCGTCGCTCTCGAGCGTGAGGGTGGCCCAACCGACCACCCGCTGCGGATGCGAGGGGAGCGCCGGGAAGGTGTTGGAGGTCGGCGACCAGGCATCGATCGCCTCGGTGGCCTCCTGCCAGCGCGCCCGCGGATCGACCCACGATCCGCCGAGCACGTCACGGTCGACGCAGGCGTTGACGGCAGGCTCGGCGATGCCGGGGGAGCCGTCGAGCCCGGGGAGCAGGCCCTCGCTCGCCTCGCCGGCGAGGGTGCCATCGCCGTCGGCGTCACCGTAGAGAGGGCCGGCCGGTCCGACCACAAGGTTGCGGGCACGCTCGGCGGCCTCGTGGGCCGCAGCGAGGGACGATGCGGCGGACCAGTCGTCGACGGCGGCGTCGACCGCGTCGAGACGTGCCGAGACGTCGGTCGGGACCGTGGGCGTCGGGCCCGAGCATCCGGCGAGCACGGCGCCCACGAGGATCACGAGCGGGAGGCGCATGACCTCACGGTAGCGATGCCGAGTGCGGTGGCGGATCAGGCGGCCTCGCGGATGCGCTCGTCGACGGCGGTCAGGGCCTGGGCCAGCGCGGACACCGCGGGCGCCGCAGCCTCGTCACGAGGGCTGCGCCACCGCGCAGCCACCTCGATCTGCAGCCCCGCGAGTCCCAGGTGGCGCTGCGCGAGGCTGGTCACGGTGTAGTGGGGTCGCGCGTCGAACGGGGCGTCCACCGCGACCTCGAACGGCTCGAGCTCCGTGCGCAGGATCTCGACCGCGAGCTCCTCGAGTGCGCCCGGCCGGGGTCCGGTGCCGAGGCAGAAGTCGGGACCGTGGTGGTCGCCCATGCCGTGGATGTCGATGAGCATCCGCGCGGGCTCGCGCAGGTCCCGCAGGTGCCGCGTGAACTCGTCGTCGCGCTCGTCCCAGGTGTCCCACTCCGCACGCGCCCCCGCCGAGACCACCGTCGACACATTGGCGACCTCGCCGGCGAGGAGCGTGAGCGAGCCGGTGTGGAGGTCGGCCTGCTTCATCGCGCCCGCACGGTAGTGCGGCGTGCCATGCGGAGCGGTGAGGACCACCGCGCTGGCACGGTCGACCAGCAACGCGCCGTCGCCGTGCGGGAGCTGCGCCCGCGCCGACGTGAACCTCGCGGCATGCTCGCGCCAGCGGGACGACAGCTCGACCACGTCATCGGCGGCCCCGGTCGGGACGTTCGGTGCGTCGACTTCACAGGTCATCGCGGGTTCCTCCAGCCTTCTCAGGGTGGTGCGCACGGATGCGCCGGTGGGACGATCATACCGGCGCATCTCATATACCAGGCATAACGCCACGATACGGCGTGGCGGGTGCGGGGGAGCGGTGCCCCCTGCAGATATGACACACCTGGTAGATATGCCCTTGGGCGGGCATCGGGACGTCCATGCGGGCGCGACGCCTCGCCGCGCGTCATCCGCTGTCGCCCGACGGATCCGCCATGCGAGGCATGTGCGACGTCGCCGCCCGGCGCGACGTCATCGCGGCCCGACTCGGCGTGACCCGCGATCCGCGCAGGCATGCCGTGACGGATCAGCGTGCCGTTCGCATCGTCCATCCGACCGCCGCGCCCGAGGCGCCGGAAGGGAAGGCCCCTTCCGGCGCCTCACGACGACGGAATGACATAATGCGCATTATCGGCGTTATACGGAGGTGGCGGATCAGCCCCGCCAGTACCCGACCAGCTGCATCCCGGACACCGGGTACGGCGACACCCGCGCCGTTTCGAAGTAGCCGCGCGTGTGGTTGTTCTGATCGTAGAGCCGGCCCTCGTACCAGATACCCACGTGACCCAGCGCGCCCGCGGTGCGCGACCTGAACACCGCGATGTCGCCCGTCCTCAGGCCCGCCGCGGACTTGGTCGCGTGCCACGTCAGGCCGCGGCGCGTCAGCTTGCCCGCGCCGTCGCCGCCGCCCGGCACATAGTCGCCGAGGTTGTCGACCTCGATGCCGTAGACCTTGGCCATGAAGTTCTCGGTGAGCCCGTGGCAGATGCCGCGGTACTTGCCGCCGGGTGCGGCGATCGACGCCCCGTAGGTGGCGCGGTAGTAGTTCGTCACCGAGTTGACATAAGTCGATGCCGTGCCGGCGCTGTCGAGGTTGAACCACTGACCCTTCTTGCCGCAGCTCGCGACGGTGAGCCTCGCCGTGCCGCTCTTGGGCACGGTGAGGCACAGGCGCGGATTCGACATGGGCCGCAGCGTGACGTCGCCGGTGCCCGGCACCTTGCGCACCAGCCACCGCTGGCTGTCGAGGCCGCGCCACTTCTTGGTGACCACCCCGGCGCCCGCGTCGGAGGCGCTGGCGCCACCCCTGACCGTGACCACCTGGGAGCGGCTGGTCGCGCTGACGATGCGGTAGTTGCCGAACACGTCGCGGACGAACCGGAACTTCTGCGTGCTCGCACCCGTCGCGCGCAGCGGCCTCACCGAGACCCCGTCTCTCGCCTTCGACGCCTTGATCGCGACGTGCGCGCCCGTCCGCTTAGCCGTGATCTGCTGCCAGGAGGACGTCGACACGTTGACATTCGAGTTGAGCAACGGGCACTTGTTCGTGACGGGGCGGTTGCTGCCCGTGTCGAGGTGGACGTCGGCGACGAAGAAGCCGTCGGACACCCGGTACCAGAGCTTGCTGAACCCGCCCGCGATGTTCGCGCTCCCTCGCCCGAAGGCCTCGCCGCCGTAGCGGTAGCACACCAGCGTGATCCTGCTGCCGGCGGCATACGTGCCACGCTGCGTCGCGGCGGTCGAGGTGCGCGCCATGCGTGGCGCGGTCTCCATCACGCGGGCGGTCCGGGCGGAGGCCGTGCCGCTCGCGGCATGCGGTGAACCGCCCAGATCGTAGGCCGCGGTGCTCGCGGGCGCGAGCATCACGGTGAGGACGGCGGCGAGCATCGTCGCGACGGCCGCTCTCGCGACCCCGGTGGCCATGAGCAGGTCGGCTCCGCCGTCCTTCTCAAGGCCCTTGCTATCGACGCGCATCCTGCGCGTATTCCACATGGGCATGGCCCGGAGCATAAAGCCGAATTCGCCATGCATGGAGGGGCGGATAATCCGGGCGCGTCGCGCGCCGATAACCTAATTGGAGTGGTTAATACCAGGTGTGTTAGGGGTTTCGACGCCAAATCTCCGCGAATATGGGCCACCGCGCTATGGTGATCGTCACATCGCCTCAGTCGGCGCTTCGACCCGAATTCATGCGTGAATACAGCCGCGAGCGTGTGAAATGTCTCGATGCCTTGAATATCTCGCTTTCCTGCCGAAGCATGCACATGCCTGGGCTGGCCCCGGAGCGCGCGCCTCTCCCCTGCTTTCGCCGCGACATCAGGAACAACGGTGCAATAGCGTTCGTTAGGGACCGTGTGCAGGTCATCCCGCCTGCCGGAAGGAGAACGCCATGGCCGATCGCGCGCTTCGAGGAATGCGGCTGGGAACCCAGTCGATGGAGTCGATCCACCACGCCGAGCTCGCCGAGCGCGTCGAGGTGCACTACGACTGCCCCAACGGGCACGTCCTCGCGATGCCCTTCTCCGTCGAGGCCGATGTGCCGCTGTCGTGGGAGTGCCACTGCGGCGCGCTCGCGCTGCTGCGCGACGGCGACCGTCCCGAGCAGAAGGACGTGAAGCCTCAGCGCACCCACTGGGACATGCTGCTCGAGCGTCGCACCATCCCCGAGCTCGAGGAGCTGCTCGAGGAGCGCCTCGAGGTGCTTCGCGCCAGCCGTCGCTGACCTACCCGACCGACCAAGGGCTCCGTGGATGCGGAGCCCTTCGTCATGCCCGGCGCCGCAGCAGCGACGCCGCCTGCCGCACGCGATGCGCGATGCCCCAGAGCGTCACCTTCACCAGCGCCTCGCGGATGATCGCGCCGGACATCTTCGACTGGCCGGCCGCACGCTCGACGAACGTGATGGGCACCTCGACCACGGTGCCGCCCGCGCGCAGGATCCGCCACACCATGTCCACCTGGAAGCAGTAGCCCTGCGACTCGACCTCCGACAGGCCCAGCCCACGCAGGGCCGCCGCGCGGTACACGCGGAAGCCGGCGGTCGCGTCGCGCACGGCGATCCCGAGGGCGAGCCGCACATACGTGTTCGCACCGGTCGACAGCACCCGGCGATGGCGAGGCCAGTTGACCACCTCTCCCCCGGCGACCCACCGCGAACCGATCACCAGGTCGGCATCGCCCGCGCGGGCGAGCAGCGCGGGCAGGTCCTGGGCACGATGCGATCCGTCCGCGTCCATCTCGCACAGCAGCTCGTAGCCGCGGTCGAGGCCCCACGCGAAGCCCGCGAGGTATGCGGCGCCCAGGCCCTCCTTCGCGGTCCGGCGCAGCACGTGGACCCGCGGGTCCCGACCGGCACGCTCCTGGGCCCAGTCCCCCGTGCCGTCCGGCGATCCGTCGTCGACCACGAGCACCTCGACCTCGGGAGCGGCGTCGAGCACGGCATCGAGCTGCCGCGGCAGCGAGTCCCGCTCGTTGTAGGTCGGGATGATGACGAGCGTCCGGGTCACCAGTCGTACCTCCCCGCGACGCGCCGGCCTGCCGCGACGAGCGCGATCGCCGCGGGCCCGATCAATAGCGCCCAGCCGAGGGCCCAACCGATCCTCACCGCGGGCGTGAGCTCGGTCCGCAGCCCGACGCGCTCCACCATGGACGCGGCGTCGAACAGCTCGGTCTCGTCCACGATCCGCCCGCTGGGGTCGATCACCGCGCTCACGCCCACGGTCGAGATCTGCACGGTCCACCGCCCGGTCTCGATGGCGCGGATGCGCGACATCTGCAGCTGCTGCGTGCTCTCGGCGGTGCGTCCGAAGGTGGCGTTGTTGGTCGGCACCACCAGGAGCTCGGCGCCCTTCGCGATCGCGTCGCGCACGATCGAGTCGTAGGCGACCTCGAAGCAGATCGGCGTCGCGATCCGCACGCTGCGGTCGAGCGAGGCGACGGGGATCTCCACCGTCGCGGCGCCGCTGCCGGCGAGCATGTCGGTCACCTGGTCGACGATCGGCGCGACCTGCCGCGCGATGCTCCGCAGCGGCACGTACTCGGCGAAGGGTGCGGGGCGCTGCTTCGAGTAGGTGTCGACGATCTGCGCGTCCGCGTCGTACGCGAGCATGGTGTTGTAGCGGCCGTCCACCGGCGTGTAGTCGACCGTGCCCAGCAGGAGCGGGGCGCCCGTCGCCGCGATCGCCTCCTCCACCGCGGTCTGCGTGGCCGCGTCGACGCGCGGATCGATGTCGGAGGCGTTCTCGGGCCACACCACCAGGTCCACGGGATCGTCCGCCGTCGCCTCCGCGAGCACCAGGGTCTCCGCGAGATGGTTCGCGGTGACCTCCCGAGCCTGCGAGAAGGAGTCGAGGCCGCGGTCCGGGACGTTCCCCTGGACGGCGCCCACGCGCATCGTGCCCGACTGCGCCTGGTTGTCGAGCGGCACCAGGTAGCCCACGCCGAGCAGCGCGATGGCGAGCACCGGCGCGAAGGCGGCCGTCACGGCATGACGCGTCCGCGCCGACTGCCAGGCCAGGCCCAGCAGGGCACCCGCGAGCACGATGGCGAGGCTCACGAGCGGCACGCCGCCCAGCCATGCGAGCCGCGCGACCGGGGCGTCGACCAGGGCGTAGCCGATGCGCGCCCACGGGAAGCCTCCGAACGGCACCATGCCGCGCAGCTGCTCCGCCCCCACCCACAGCAGCGCGAACACCGGGGCGAGCGCCCACCGATGCGCCTCGAGGATGCCGGACCTGCGCACGTGCGCCCAGGCCGCACCGACGAGGCCCCACGCGAGGCCCTCGGCCACGCTGAGCGCGATCCATGGGATGGGCCCGACCGCGTAGTTCGCCCACCACAGGTGAGGGAGCAGGAAGACGACGCCGTACGCCCAGCCGAGCGCGAGACCCGACCAGGCCGTGGCCCGCTCGAGCGCCCACCACAGCAGGCCGACGGACACGGGCGCGAGGTACCACCAGCCGGTGTCCGGGAACGCGAGGTTGAGACCGGCCCCTGCGACCACGGCGAGCAGGAGGTTCCTCAGTCCGGTCAGCACCAGGCAAGCCTAAGGGCGACGCGATGCCTCAGTACGCCACCACGCCCCTGCGGATCGTCTTGATGGCGCTGACCGCCGCCGCCCTGACCGACGCGCTCGGCGCGACGTCCGCGATCTGGTCGAGCGCATCGATCACCTGCTTGCACCAGCGCACCATGTCGCCCGGCGCGATCTCCGATCCCTTGAGGACCACGTCGAGCCCCTTGCCCTGCGTCCAGCCGTGGATCGGGCCCACGATGCCCCAATGGGGCGCGGGAAGGTCGGGCAGACCCTTCGCCTTCTGCAGGTCGTCGACCGTCGACCACAGGCGCACGGTGTCCTTGAGGGCGCGCCCGAGCACGCCGGAGGGCCCGCCCGGCACGTGCGGCGCCCGCGCCTCGTCCTCGCGACGCCCCTGGTACAGCAGCGTCGACACGGCCGCGGCGAGCGCCGCGGGGTGGAGGCCCTCCCAGGCGCCCGTCCGCAGCGCCTCCGCGATGACGATGTCGTTCTCCGCGTAGAGGCGGCGCATCATGTCGCCCGCACGCGTGAGCTCCGGCACGCCCTCCGTCCGCTCGACGTAGCCGAGCTCCTCGAGGATCGCGAGCCTGCGGTCGAACACCTTGGCGATCGAGCCGGTCGCGCGCTCGATCTCGCCGACCACGCGGTCCTTGTCGCGCAGGGTGCGGTGGTAGCGCTCCGCCCACCGGGCGTGAGCCTCGCGGTCGGGGCACTGGTGGCAGGGGTGCTCGCGCATCGCGCGCCGCACCTCGAGCTCCGCGGCCTCGCCCGCCGTCGCCTCGGGAGGCCGCCGCTTCGCACGCCTCAGCTCGAATCCGCCCCGCGCCTCGTCCATCACCTGCGCGAGCTCGCGCCGGCTGCGCGCGTTGCGTGCGTCGAAGCGCCGCGGGATCCGCACGGTCCCGACGGTCTCGAGCCCGTGGTGGAGCTCGGAGATGGCGAGGCGGTGGACACGGGCGTGCTCGGTCACCACGAGCGGGCGCGGCGCCACCGGGTCGTCGTCCGGCTGGACCACGGTCGCGAGGCCGGCACGTCGCCCGCCGCCCACGCGCACCACGTCGCCTCGCTGCAGCGCGGCGAGGGACGATGCGGTGGCCTCCTGGCGGGCGCGCGAGGCGACCTTGGACGCCTGCTTCTGCAGCCGGCCCAGCCGTTCCCGCAGCGCCGCGTACGCCATGAAGTCGCCGCGGTCGCATTCGGCCGCCTTGGCGTAGCCCGCGAGGGTCGACTCGAGCTCGCGCGCCTTGCGCGCCTTGCCCACCACGGACTGATCCGCCTGGTACTGCGCGAACGACATCTCGAGGACCTCGCGCGCGCGTTCGAGGCCCAGCTGCGCGAGCAGGTTGATCGCCATGTTGTACGTCGGCTGGAAGGAGCTGAGCAGCGGATAGGTGCGTCGCGAGGCGAGCCGGCCCAGCTGGGTGGCGTCGAAGCCGGGATGCTCGACCACCACGGCGTGCCCCTCGACGTCGATGCCTCGCCGCCCCGCGCGGCCCGTGAGCTGGGTGTACTCCCCCGCCGTGAGGTCCTTGTGGCCCTGGCCGTCCCACTTCACCAGCTTCTCGAGGACCACCGACCGGGCGGGCATGTTGATTCCGAGCGCAAGGGTCTCGGTCGCGTACACGACCTTGATGAGGCCCGCCGCGAACAGCTCCTCCACCACCTCCTTGAACAGCGGGATCATCCCGGCGTGGTGCGCCGCGATGCCCGCCTCGAGGCGGTCCCGCCAGTGCGGGTAGCCGAGCGCGCTCAGGTCCTCGGGAGGGAGCGCGCCGCAGCGGCGCTCGACCACATCCGCGATCCGGCGGCGCTCCGCCTCGGTGGTGAGGCTCATGCCGGCGGCGCGCACCTGGTCGGCGGCGTCCTCGCAGCCCGCGCGGGAGAAGATGAAGACGATCGCGGGCAGCAGGGCCTGCCGGTCGAGCACGTCGACCACGGCGAAGCGCGGCGGCGACCGGCGGGCGGCGGGACGGCGCTGGCCCCTCGTCGGGTGGGCGCCGGCGCGCGGGCCGCGCCGGTCGTCGAAGCGCGCGCGCTTGGCGACCGCCTCGAACTCGGGGTTGAGCCGCGGCGCCAGTCCCGGATCCTGCGGGTCGACGCCCGGGGCGTACAGGTCGTAGATCCCCTCGCGCAGCAGCACGTGCGGCCACAGCGGCACGGGACGATGCTCGGAGACCACCACGGCCGTGTCGCCGCGGACCTCGCGCAGCCACGCGCCGAACTCCTCCGCGTTGGACACGGTTGCCGACAGCGCGACGATGGACGTGCGCTCGGGCAGGTGGATGATGACCTCCTCCCACACCGAGCCGCGGAACCGGTCCGCGAGGTAGTGGACCTCGTCCAGCACCACCACGCCGAGCCGGTCGATGGTGCTCGATCCCGCGTAGATCATGTTGCGGAGCACCTCGGTGGTCATCACCACGATGTCGGCGTCCGGGTTGATGGTGGTGTCCCCCGTCAGCAGGCCCACGTTCGCGGGTCCGTAGGCGCGCTCGAGGTCGTGGAACTTCTGGTTGGACAGCGCCTTGATGGGCGTCGTGTAGAACGCCTTCTCCCCGCGGCGGAAGGCGTGGCGGACCGCGTACTCCCCCACGAGGGTCTTGCCCGCGCCGGTGGGCGCCGCGACCAGCACCGACCGCCCCTCGGCGACGGCCTCGGAGGCCTCGCGCTGGAAAGGGTCGAGGGGGAACGCCAGCTCGCCCTCGAACTCGGTGAGGTCGGCGTGGCGCGTGCGGGCACGCGCCGCCGCATAGCGCTCGGCGGGGCTGGTCATGCCGTCAGGCTACTGTGCGCGGCCGCCCAGGACGGCGACCGCTCCGGGCACCGCGGTGACGGTCACGGGCGTCGCGCCCACGAGCTCTCCGTCGGCGAACGCCGCCGGCAGCGGCGCGCCCGAGGCGTCCGCGACGATGCTCACCGAGTCGACCTGCTCGATCCGCACCAGAGGGTCGGTGACGTGGCTGCCGTCCTTGAGCTTCGCGAACAGCCGCGCGATGTCGCGCTTGGACATCGCCTCCGCCGTGACCAGCTCGAGGCGCCCGTCCGTCACGCGCGACTCGGGCGAGATCACGAGCCCGCCGCCGAACACGCGGGCGTTGGCCACCGCGACGAGCGTGCAGGTCTGGGTCCGCTCGCGACCGTCCGCCGTGAGGCGGACGCCGTAGGGACGGAAGCGCGGGACCTCGCGCAGCGTCGCGACCTTGTACTTGAGGGGCCCGCGCGGGAACGAGATGCCGCGCGCGAACGAGGCGACGGCGGCGTCGAGGCCCGCGGACAGCACCGCCCCGAAGTAGCGGGGTCGCCCGGGTTCCTCGATCGCGGCGCCGTCGACCTTCCCGACGTCCATGGCGACGGTCTCGCCACGCAGCCCCGCCTCGATGCGCGCGACGGAGGCGGCGATGTCGTGGCGCGGCAGCCCCATGGCCGCCGCGATGTCGTCTCCCGAGCCCGCCGCGACGATGCCGAGGGGCAGGCGGTGCTCGGCGCACACCTGGAGACCCAGGTGCGCCATGCCGTCGCCGCCCACCACGACGAGCGCGTCGAGGCTGTCACGATGCGCCATGCCAGCCTCGTACGAGGCCGCCCAGGATCCGCGCGAGAGGTCGATCAGGTGGTGACCGCCGGCGGCGAGCGCGGCCTTGGCCTCGGCTCCCCGTCGCACTCCCCGACCCGACCCCGATGTCGGATTGGTGATGATCCCGATGGTTCTCAAGCAGCCCTCCGTCGCACCGCCCTGTCACGCAGCAGGCACACGCCCACCGCACCGAAGTACAGCATCACCATCGGCACGGCCATCACCATCATGGTGACGGCGTCCGGGGTGGGGGTCAGCACCGCGGCGGCGAGGCAGATGAGGAACACCGCCCAGCGCCAGCCGCGCAGCCAGGTCTGCGCCTGCACGATGCCGACCCACGTCACGGCCACCATGATGACCGGGAACACGAAGGCGAGCCCGAACGCGAGGATCAGCCTCATCGCGAACGTGAGGAACGTCTGCGCGTCGAGCAGGTTCGCCGCCCCCTCCGGCGTGAAGGAGATGAGGATCTCGACCGCACGGGGCAGCACCCACCACGCGACCGCGACTCCGCTGAAGAACAGCGGGATCGCGCTGCCGAGGAAGGCGAAGGTGTAGCGCTTCTCGCGCTGGTGCAGGCCCGGGGCGACGAACGCCCACAGCTGATAGAGCCACCACGGCGCCGACAGCACGATGCCCAGCACCACCGACACCTTGATCTGCATGTCGAGGGCGCTCGCGACGCCGCTGAAGTTCACCGTGACCAACGAGTCGTCACGCTCGGCGATCGACACGATCGGGTCCAGCAGCGACTCGAAGATCGCCGGGTACAGCAGCCAGCCGCCGACCATGCCGACGATGATGCCGACCGCGGACAGGATGAGCCGCTTGCGGAACTCGCGCAGATGGTCGGCCAGCGACATCCGCGCCTCCGGGTTGCCCCGGCGCGCGCTACTTCTCGCTGTCACGCGGATCGTCCGCGGGCGTCGCCGCGGGCTTGCTCTCCGTCTCGCCGCCGGTCTCCTGCGAGTCCGTCTTCGTCTCGTCCCTGAGGATCCTCATCGACTGGCCGAGCGAGCGCGCGAGCTGCGGGAGCTTGGGCGCGCCGAAGAGCAGCAGCACGATCAGCAGGATGATCAGGATCTCTTGGTAACGCATGCGCGCGGGCTCCTTCGGGGATGACTGACGGTCAGTCTAGCGCTGGACGTCGAGCACGGCCGTCGCCTGACGCCGCAGCGCGTCGGCGAGCCGACGCGGCTCCACCGAGCGCAGGTGAGGCGCGACCGAGAGCAGCCGACCGGCCGCCCAGGCCGGGTCGACCACGTCGAACGTCGCCACCACCGCATCGTCCGCGTCCTCGATCGCGACCCCCGGCATGTCCTCGATCGCGAAGCGACCGGCACGGCCGACCACGACGGTCGCGCGGAACGCGGGCGTGAGCGAGAAGCCCGCCGTGTCGGTGGGCGGGTGCTCGATCGCACCCTCGAGCACCGTCGCCGTCGCGATGCGGTCGAGCCGCAGCACCCGGTAGTCCTGCGCGCGCCTGCAGAAGCACTCGAGGTACGCGTGACCGTCGATCACCACGAGCCGGTGCGGGTCCACCACGCGCGTCGACCTGCGGTCGAGCGCGTCGACGTACTCAAGCTCGACGCGCCGGTAGCGACGGATCGCTTCCAGCAGGGGCTCGCGGATCTCGTCTCCGATGTGATCCTCACCGACCACGGTGACCGGCTCCTCGAGCGCCTCCCTCAGCTTCGCCAGCACCTGGGCGCCCGCCTCGGGCAGCGCTCCGGCGGCGCCCATCGTCGACAGCGCGCCCACCACGGCGACCGCCTCGCGCGGCGAGAGCCGCACCTGGGTGAGGGCGTCGTTGAGGGTGAGCGACGCGATGTCCTCGTCGTACAGCTCGGGCGAGAAGTCGATGGGCGCCCACGAGTCGCCCGGCTCCGAGGCCACCCACAGCGCGTTGATGTCGCCGCGCACCTGCGCGACCGACACCCCGAAGTGCTCGGCCAGCTCGGCGAACGGCGTATCGCCGTGGCGCTCGACGTACGTGAGGATGCCGAGCATCCGCACCAGCCGGTCCGTCGCCTGCTCAGGCACTCTCCACCTCCAGCGCCGCGCTCGCGGCCTTCACCACCGCATCGGCCAGCGCCTTGGGGGCGACGATGCGCGCCCCGCCTGCGAGTGCCAGCACCTCGGCGACCAGCGCGTCGCCGTGGGCGTACGTGACGTCGTACAGCTCCCAGCCGTCGTCGACCCCGGCGGCGTCGCCGCGCCGACGCAGGGCGTGCCCGGACTCGGGGCGCAGCGCCACACGAGCCTCGTGCAGGTCCTCGCTCTCGGCGAGCGCGCCGAGCGGGATGTCCGCGGGCACGGTGAACGCGCCCGGGGCGCCGACGGTGCGCACCGCGCCGCCGATGCGCTGGACCCGGAAGGTGCGCGGCGCCTCGCGGTCGCGGTCGAAGCCGATGACGTAGGCGACCCCCGCGCGGAGCACCACGCGCCACGGGTCGACGGTGCGCGTGCCGGCGCCGGAGCTCACCGACGAGTACTCGAAGCGCACCGTCTGGCGGTCCGCGACCGCCTCGACCAGCACGCCGAAGGCCTCGCTGGACACCGCGGGCAGGGCCGCGAAGGGCAGCTCGACGCGCGGACCGTGCTCGGCCGAGGACGCGAGCTTCATGACGGCCTGGTGGGCGTCGCCGCCCAGCACGGCGCCGCGCCAGTAGTCCGCCGCGATCGACACGACCGCGAGCTCCGCGGCCGTGAGGTCCAGGGCGGGCATCGCCGCCTCGGCGGGACGGATGCGGTAGCCGATCTCATCGCCGTGGACGGGATCCTCGACGGTCTCGATGGGCACGCCGAGCTCGCGCAGCTCCTTCTTGTCACGCTCGAACATCCGCTCGAAGCTCGCCTCGGCCTTGGCGCGGTCCTCGTCGGAAGCGCCGTACGGCAGCGGGTCGTAGCCCTCGATGGTGTCGCGGATCTGGTCGCGCGTGAGGCGGTGCCGGGTGCTGGACAGGCCGATGATGAGGTTGAGCAGGCGCTGGGACTTCCCGACGCCCGCCATCAGACCCTGACCGCGAGCAGCTCGGTGGTGAGGATCGCGCGCGCGCCCACGGCGTACAGCGCGTCCATGATGTGGTTCATCTCCTTGCGCGGGATCATCACGCGGACGGCGTGCCAATCCGACCCGTGCAGGGGCGTCACGGTCGGCGCCTCGAAGCCGGGGCTCACGGCGATGGCCTGGTCCAGCCTGTCCGCCGGCACGTCGTAGTCCACGAGCACGAACTTGCGCGCCGTCAGCACGCCGCGCAGGCGGCCCGTGAGGATCGCGATGTCATCGACGGGCGCGTCCTGGGCACGGACGAGGATCGCCTCGGAGCTGAGGATCGGCTCGCCGAAGATCTCGAGGCCCGCGGCCCGCAGCGTGGTGCCCGTCGACACGACGTCCGCGACCACATCGGCGACGCCGAGGCGCACCGAGGACTCGACGGCGCCGTCGAGGCGGACGACGCTCGCCGTGACGCCGTGCGAGCGCAGGTGCTCGTCCACGAGGCGCGGATACGACGTCGCGACGCGCTTGCCGTCGACGTCCGCGATCGACGCGGCGACCCCGGGCTCGGCCGCGTAGCGGAAGGTCGAGCCGCCGAAGCCGAGCTCGAGGTGCTCGACCGCGTCCGCCCCCGAGTCGATGAGCAGGTCGCGGCCGGTGATGCCGGCGTGGACCGTGCCGGCGCCGACGTACACCGCGACGTCGCGGGGGCGCAGGAAGAAGAACTCGACGTTGTTGCGCTCGTCCACGAGCACCAGCTCGCGGGGGTCGCGGCGCTGCTGGTACCCGGCCTCCTTGAGGAGCTGCACGGCGGGCTCGGACAGGGAGCCCTTGTTGGGCACGGCGATGCGGAGCACTTCTCTCCCTAGAGGTTCTTGTAGACGTCGTCGAGCGAGAGGCCCTTGGCGACCATCATCACCTGGGCCCAGTACAGCAGCTGCGAGATCTCCTCCGCGGCCTCCTCGGGCGTCTGGTGCTCGCACGCCATCCAGGACTCCGCGGCCTCCTCAACCAGCTTCTTGCCGATCGCATGGACGCCCTTGTCGAGCATCGCGACGGTGCTCGAACCCTCGGGGCGCTCCACGGCGCGGCGCTGCAACTCCTCGAACAGGCTGTCGAACGTCTTCACGCGAGCCAGCCTATCGGCTCGCGTGGCACCAGCAGGTCAGAGGCCGCGGATCACCAGCGCGGTCGCGAGGGCCGCCTCGACGGCCTCGGCGCCCTTGTCCTCGCTCGAGCCCGGCAGGCCGGCGCGGTCGAGCGCCTGCGCGTCGTCATCCGTGGTGAGGATCCCGAACCCGACGGGCGTCGCGTGGACGCGCGCCACGTCGGTGAGCCCGCGCGTGACGGCGTCGCACACGTACTCGAAGTGCGGCGTGCCGCCGCGGATCACGACGCCGAGGCACGCGATGGCGTCTACGCCCGTGCGGGCCAGCGCCTCCGCGACCACAGGCAGCTCGAACGCGCCCGGAACGCGGGTCACGCGGTAGGACGCGCCGGCGGCCTCCGCGGCGCGGATCGCGCCGGCGACCAGCCCGTCCATGACCGCGGTGTGCCACTGGCTCGCGACGATCTCGACGGTCATCCCGCTCGCGTCGACCGCGACGGTCGGTGCTCCTGCTCCGCTCATGCGTTGTCTCCCCACAGGTGTCCCATCCGCTCGATCTTGGTGCGGATGTAGGTCTCGTTCTCCGGATGCGCCCCCACGCGGTGCGGGATGCGCTCGATGCAGTCGATGCCGGACGCGCGCAGGCCCTCGACCTTGGCCGGGTTGTTGGTCAGCAGGCGGATCCGCGTCAGGCCCAGATCATGCAGGATCGACGCGGCGGCGCCGTACTCCCGACGGTCCACGGGCAGGCCCAGGTGGGTGTTGGCGTCGACCGTGTCGAAGCCCTGGTCCTGGAGCGCGTACGCCTGCACCTTCGCCGCGATGCCGATGCCGCGGCCCTCGTGGCCGCGCAGGTACACCACCGCGCCGCCGTCCTCGACGATGCGCGCGATCGCGGCGTCCAGCTGCGGGCCGCAGTCGCAGCGCAGCGAGCCGAACGCGTCGCCGGTGAGGCACTCCGAGTGGATCCGCACGTACGGCACGGTGCCGTCCTTCGCCGGCACCACGAGCGCGACGTGCTCGTCGCCGGTGCGGGCGTCGCGGTACGCGTGGACCGTCACCTCGCCGTGCCGGGTGGGCAGGCGCGCCTCGCCCTGGTGCAGCACGCGCTCGGGGCGCGGCGCGATCGGCGGCGCGAGGTCGCCCACCGCGCGCCGGTACTCGATGAGGTCCTGGATGGTGAGGAACGTCAGCCCCTCGCGCTCGGCGAGCGCGGACGCATCGCCCTGGCGCATCATCGTGCCGTCGTCGTTCACCATCTCGCCGATGACGCCGACGGGCTCGAGGCCCGCCAGGCGGGCGAGGTCGACGCACGCCTCGGTGTGGCCGGGACGATGCAGGACGCCCCCGGGCACGGCGCGCAGCGGAAGCACGTGGCCGGGACGGATGAGGTCCTCGGGGGTCGCGTCGGGGTTCGCAAGCACCGTGAGCGTCGCGGTGCGGTCCGCGGCCGAGATGCCGGTGGTGACGCCAACGGCCGCGTCCACGGAGACCGTGTACGCGGTGCGGCGCGGGTCTTGGCTCGACGGCACCATGAGCGGCAGGTTGAGCGCGTCCGCCCGCTCGGTCGGCATCGGCGCGCACAGGTAGCCGCTCGAGTGGCGGATGCCCCACGCGATCCAGTCCACGGTCGCGGTCTGCGCGGCCATGATGAAGTCGGCCTCGTCCTCGCGGTCGCGCGAGTCCGACACGAGCACGGGCTTGCCGTCGCGCATGTCGGCGAGGGCGCGCTCGACCAGCGCGATCACGTCGACGCTCATGCGTGCGCCGCCACGAGCTTCTCGACGTACTTGGCGACCACGTCGACCTCGACGTTCGCGCGGTCGCCCACGGCGATCGCGCCGAAGGTGGTCTCCGCGAGCGTCGTCGGGATGAGCGAGACGGTGACCCGCGCCTCGTCGATCTCCGCGACGGTGAGCGACACGCCGCCGAGCGCGATCGAGCCCTTGCGGACCACGTAGCGGGTGAGCTCGGCCGGGATCTCGAACGTGAGGTCGGTCCACTCGGGCTGGGAGTCGCGCGCGACGAGCGTCGCGACGCCGTCCACGTGGCCCTGCATGATGTGGCCGCCCAGGCGACCGCCCGCGGGCGTGGCGCGCTCGAGGTTGACGCGGTCACCCGCGGTCAGGTCGCCCAGCGCCGTGGTCTCGAGCGTGACGCGCATGACGTCCGCGGTCCACGTGCTGCCCTCGTGGGAGGCGACGGTGAGGCACACGCCCTGGACGGCGATGGACTCGCCGTGGACAAGATCGGTGAGGCCGGGGGCCTCGATGGTGAGCCGTGAGGTCGCCTCGGTGCCGGTCACGGAGGTGACGGTGCCGAGGGACTCGACGATGCCGGTGAACATCTACTGCGGTCCTCTCTGGAAGAAGGCGGTGACAAGCGTATCGACGCCCAGGGCGGTCGCCGTCACGTCCCGCCCCCTCAACGCCCCGCTCATCGTGGCGATTCCCAGGTCTCCCACGGCGTTCGTGCCGGAGCCCAGGATCGCGGGTGCGATGTACGCGTGGACCTCGTCGACGAGCCCCGCACGCAGGAACGCGCTGGTGATGGTGCCGCCCCCCTCGACCACCACGGTACGCACCTCGCGCGCGGCGAGCGCGGCGAGGGCGTCGCGGGGATCGTGGGAGCGCACGGCGATCGCGTCCTCGTCCCGCCACACCTTCGCGCCGAAGGTGTCGCGCAGGCCCATGACGGCACGCAGCGGCTGATGCGGGTCCTCGACGTGCGGCGGACGCGCCGACAGCGACGGGTCGTCGGTCAGGACGGTGCCGGTGCCGACCAGGATCGCGTCGACCTCGGCGCGGACGCCATGCGCGTGCGCGCGGGCCTCCTCGCCGGTGACCCAGAAGCTGGTGCCGTCCGCGGCCGCGGTGCGCCCGTCGAGCGTCTGAGCCCACTTGGCGATCACCCACGGACGTCCGCGCTCGACCGCGCCGAGCCAGCGTCGGTTGAGCGCCGCCGCGGCGTCGAGCGGGGCGTGGGCCGCGTCGATGCCGCGGGCCCGGAGGACCTCTCCCCCGCCGGCGGCCTGAGGGTTGGGATCGGCGACCGCGTAGCGCACCGCGCCGATGCGGGCGGCGGCGAGCGCCTCGGTGCACGGCCCGGTGCGGCCCGTGTGGGAGCACGGCTCGAGCGTCACGTAGGCCGTCGCGCCGGCGACGTCGTTGCCCCGCTCACGCGCATCGGTCAGCGCGGCGGGCTCGGCGTGCGGCGTGCCGGCGCCGCGGTGCCAGCCCTCGCCCAGCACCGCGCCGTCGGCGCCCACGATCACGCAGCCGACCCGCGGGTTCGGGCCCCAGGCCGGACCGTTCGCGGCGAGCTCGACGGCTCGCATCATGGGGTCAGCGATGGTCCACCGCCTGGGCGAGGTCGCGCAGCGAGGCGATCTCGGCGGCCCGGTCGGCGGCGCCGTAGATCGCGGAGCCGGCGACCACGATGTCGCAGCCCGCCTCGACCACGGTCGCGATGGTGGCACGCGCGATGCCGCCGTCCGTCTGGATCCACAGGTCCCGTCCCGCGGCGTCGGAGGCCGCCCGCAGCGCGCGCAGCTTGGGCATCATGCCCTCCATGAACTCCTGGCCGCCGAAGCCCGGCTCGACCGTCATGACGAGCACCATGTCGAGCGTGTCGAGGAGCGGCAGGACGTCCTCCACCGGGGTGCCGGGCTTGATCGCGCACGAGGCGCGGGCGCCCAGCGAGCGGAGATCCGCGGCGATGGCGCGCGGGTCGGCGGCGGCCTCGAGGTGGAACGTCACCGAGGCCGCCCCGGCCTCGGCGTAGCGCGGCGCCCAGCGATCGGGATCCTCGATCATGAGGTGCGCGTCGATGGGCAGCGGCGAGACCTCCGCGATGCGCTGCACCACGGGCAGGCCCAGCGTGAGGTTGGGCACGAAGTGCCCGTCCATGACGTCGACGTGGAGCCAGTCCGCGTCGGCGACCGCGAGGATGTCGCGCTCGAGGTTGGCGAAGTCCGCGGAGAGGATGCTCGGCGCGATCTGGATGCCCATGCGGAGAGCCTAGCCGCGCGTCAGGCCGCCCCGATCACGGAGCGCGGTCGCGA
Source organism: Demequina iriomotensis (assembly GCF_000971395.1). Lineage (GTDB taxonomy): Bacteria > Actinomycetota > Actinomycetes > Actinomycetales > Demequinaceae > Demequina > Demequina iriomotensis. Next base: position 122,523 of record NZ_BBME01000013.1, read on the forward strand.
ACGACGGCGCGATGGGCAGCTCGGGGAGCAGCGCCGCCTGGTACGCGTGGTAGACGTCGGGCTTGCCGGGCCACACGAAGCCCGCGGGCCGGTTGTGGGGGTCGAGCTCGTGATGCCATGAGCCCCGATGATGGTCGATGAGGTGGGCGTCGGCGTAGGCCCACCAACGGGCGGCGTCCTCGGCGTAGACCGCCTGTCCGGTCGCCTGGCGAAGGGCCTCGGCGGCGTTGACCGCCTCGGCCAGCACCCAGTGCATGCGCTCCCGCACCACCGGCCGTCCGTCCCAGTCGGTCGTGTAGACGAACCCGAGCGCGCCGTCGGCATCCCAGCCGTCGGCGACCGCTCGGTCGTACAGCGCTAGCGCGGCGTCACGGAGCCCGCCCGGGGCCGCCTCCCCCAGCGTGGCCTCGACGCTGAGCAGCAGCCGGGCCCACTCGAGGCCGTGACCGACGGTGGCGCCGTAGGGACGGAACGGATGCGCGGGCTCGTCGCGGTGATGCTCGAGCATCGGCGTCCACTCCGCGTCGAAGTGCTCGGGGATGCGCCAGCCGTTGTGCGCGGCCCAGCCCACCACCCGGGCGGCGATGCGCGCCGCGCGCCGATGCCACGCATCGTCCCCCGTCGCATCGCCGGCGGCCAGGTAGGCCTCGACCGTGTGCATGTTGGCGTTGACGCCGCGGTAGCCGTCGAGGACGGACCACGAGGCGTCCCATTCCTCGACCGACAGGCCCTCCGCCTCGTCCCAGAAGCGCGCGAGCGACACCGCGAGCGCGTCCTCCAGCAGCGCATCGGCGCCCGGCACGCCCGCCGCGACGGCGGACGATGCGGCGAGGACCACGAAGGCGTGGCCGTAGGCCTGCTTCGCGGTGTCGGTCGGGACGCCGCCGTCGGCCGCCGCGAACCAGCCCCCATGGGCCGCATCGTGCAGCGGGCCGTCCGTGAGCGCCGCGACGCCGTGCGCGGCCGAGGCGAGCAGCGCGTCGCGCGAGGGACCGCCCAGCGCGGGCGGCTCGGCGGCCAGGGCGCCGAGCGCCGCGACGTGCGTCATGCGGCACGTGATCCACAGCTCGACGGGCCGCGAGGCATCCACCCGGCCGTCGTCGTCGAGCCAGCCGAAGCCCTCGGGGCGCGCGGCGCCGGCGGCGAAGCGGAGCAGGTCCGCGCGCTGGGCGGCGAGGTGGTCGCCGGAGCCCGGCACGGTCACCGCGGGGACGGTCATCTCAGCTCCAGAGGTCGGCGAGGAAGGCGGCCTGGCGGCGCTGCTGGTAGAGCTCGCCGCCCTCGTGTCCATTGAAGCGGTACGTCGCGATCTCCGCATCGCCTCCCCACGCGTGATAGGCCGCGTACACCGTCGATGCCGGGGTGATCGGGTCGCGCAGCGCGGCGGAGAACAGCGCGGGTGCGCTCGCGCGACGCGCATGGTGGACGCCGTCGACGTACCGCAGCGTCGCGAGGGCGCGCTCCTCATGCTCGCGGTGGACGGCGAGGTAGCGGCAGACCTCCTGGTAGGGGTCCTCGTCAGCCACGTCCATGCCCCGCTCGATGTCGCACAGGAACGGCACGTCGACCAGCGCCGCCGCCACCGGGGTCAGGCCCGCCGCCGCGATCGCGAGGCCGCCTCCCTGGCTCGCGCCGGCCACCACGATGCGCGCCGGGTCGACGCCCGGCAGCAGGCGCGTCGCGTCCACCGCGCGGACGGCGTCGGTGATGACCCTGCGGTAGTAGTACGAGTCGAAGTCGAGGATGCCTCGCGTCATGTAGCCCGGGTGCGCGGGACCGGCGGCGTCACCGCCGCCCGACGCGTCGGCCGTATGGCCGCCTGATCCCCACGCGGAGCCCTGCCCGCGCGTGTCCATCACCAGGTGCGCGTAGCCGGCGGCCGACCAGAACAGCCGCTCGTGGGGAAGCCCGCGCCCGCCGCCGTAGCCGTTGTACTGGACCACCACGGGCAGGTCGCCCGTGGCGCCGCGCGGCGTCAACAGCCACGCCTTGATGGGGTCGCCCCCGAAGCCGGCGAACGTCACGTCCCTCACGTCGATCGCGGCGAGGGGGTGGGCGACCGGTGCGACGTCGAGCGCGAGGTCGTGCGCCCGGGCCTGCGCGAGCGTGTCCGCCCAGCGCGCGTCGAAGTCGGCGGGCTCGACCGCCGCCGACCGGTACGAGGCGAGCTCCTGCGGGCCCATGTCCTGGTACGGCATCGCATGCTCCTTCGCCGGGCGCGGCCGCCCGCCGCGCATCGCGAGCGTAGCGCGCGGTGGCAGGATCGCGGGTATGGACCTCGAGACGCTCGTCCTCATGCGGCGCGTGCGTGACCGGATCGACCGCGAGTACGCGCGGCCGCTCGACCTGGAGTCGCTCGCGCGCGGCGTCCACGTGTCGAGCGGCCACCTCAGCCGCCAGTTCAGGCGCGCGTACGGCGAGACGCCCTACCAGTACCTCATGACCCGCCGCATCGAGCGTGCGATGACGCTGCTGCGACGCGGCGACCTCACGGTCACCGAGGTGAGCCTCGCGGTCGGCTGCCAGTCGCTCGGCACGTTCAGCACGCGCTTCGCCGAGCTCGTCGGCGTGTCGCCGAGCGCGTATCGCGCCGCCGGCGCCGAGGTGCTGCCGGGCATGGCCCCGTGCATCGCGCGCCGGATCACGCGACCGGTCAGGAATCGAGAAGCGGGAGCGGCGACGGCTCCGTAGCCTGGTGGGCATGAGCATCAGCATCCATTCGAGCTTCCTGCCTCACCTCGATCCCGAGGCGTCCCTCGCGTTCTACCGCGACGTGCTCGGCTTCGAGGTCCGCCTCGACGTCGGCCACGGCGCCATGCGCTGGATCACCGTCGGACCGGTCGGGCAGCCCGACACCGCGGTGGTACTCCACCCGCCCGCCGTGGGCCACGAGTTCAGCGACGCGGAGCGCGACATGCTGCTCGAGGTCATCGCGAAGGGCTCCTACTTCGGCATCAACCTCGCGACCGGGGACCTCGACGGCGAGTTCGCACGCCTCGAGGCCGCGGGCGTCGACGTGGTGCAGGAGCCGATCGCCCAGGAGTACGGCGTCCGCGACGCCGCTTTCCGCGATCCCGCGGGCAACCTCATCCGCCTCCAGGAGGTCGACCATGGCTAGCGCATTCTCCGCCGCCGAGCGCGCCGCGATGCAGCAGCGAGCCGAGGAGCTGCGCGCGTCGAAGGGGCTCAAGGGCGCCGCACGGCTCGCCAAGGAGCTCGAGGCCTGCGTCGAGGCCATCGAGGCGCTCGACGGCGTCGACCGGGACGTCGCGGCGCGGCTGCACCTGATCGTCGCCGAGGAGGCCCCCGAGCTCGCCCCGAAGACCTGGTACGGCTTCCCCTCGTATGCGCGCGACGGCAAGGTGGTCGTGTTCTACCAGCCCGCGTCGAAGTTCGGCACGCGCTACGGCCACGTCGGCTTCAACGAGGACGCCCGCCTCGACGACGGCCCCATGTGGGCGACCGCCTTCGCGATCATCGAGATGAACGACCAGGTGGACGATGCGCTGCGCGCCCTGGTGCGCAAGGCCGCCGGCTGATCAGGCCGCGGGCTTCTCCAGCAGCGCGAGGAACATCGCGTCCGTGCCGTGGACGTGGGTCCACAGCTGGACGTGCGGGCCGGGGCCCCACAGCCGTGCTGCGGTGCCGGTGACGGCCGCGACCGCCTCGCGCGCGTCGAGCTGACGCAGGCTCGAGCCCGCGACGATCTCGCGGGTCTCCGCGACCACGGGCGAGCACGTGATGTAGGCGAGCAGCCCGCCGGGAGCGAGCAGCCGCTCGGCGTTGGCCAGGAGCGCCCGCTGCAGCTCGATCAGATGGGGGAGGTCCTCGGGCTGGCGGCGCCACCGGGACTCGGGCCGGCGCCGCAGGGCGCCCAGCCCGGAGCATGGGGCGTCGAGGACGATGCGGTCGTACGCCCCGTCCTCGCCCCACGTGGTCCCGTCGCCGGTATGCACCGTCACCACGCCCTCGGGCACGGCGCGCGTGGACCGACGGACCAGGTCGGCACGATGCGGGTGCAGCTCCACGGCGTCGAGGGTCGCCGCGCCGTCGGCGGCGAGGGCGCCCAACAGCGCGGCCTTGCCCCCAGGACCGGAGCACAGGTCGAGCCACCGTTCGCCCGGCTCCACGGGTTGGGCGGCGACGAGCGCGGCGGCGACCACCTGGCTGCCTTCGTCCTGCACCGCAGCGGTCGCCTCGGCGACGGACTCGAGGTCGCCGGGCCGCCCGCCCGGCAGCACGACGGCGTAGGGCGAGTACTCGCCCGCCTCTCCCCCGGCCTGCTGGATGAGCGCCTCGCGGTCGATGAGCCCCGGACGCGCGACGAGCGTCACCCTGGCCGGGGAGTTGTCGGACTCGAGCAGCGGCACCACCTCGCCCGCGCGGCCGTCCTCGGCCAGCGCGCGTTCGAGCTCCGCGACCACCCACGCGGGGTGGGAGTGCCGCGTCGCGATCGCGCCGCGCGAGTCGCCCGGCGCGACGATCGCGAACCACGCCTCGGCATCGCGCTCCGTCACGCGGCGCATGATGGCGTTCGCGAACTTCGACGCGCCGACGCCGCGCTCGCGACGGACCTGGTCCACGGTCTCGTTGACGGCGGCATGCGCGGGCACGCGCATCGCGAGGGCCTGGTGCGTGCCCAGCCACAGCGCGACCCTCACCTCGGCATCGAGGTCGCGCGCGTCGCGGCCGGCCGCCTTGCCGATGATCGCGTCGTAGAGCCCGCGCATCCGCAAGGCGCCGTAGGCGAGCTCCGTGGTGAAGCCCGCATCCCGACCGTGCAGCCCCGCCTTCTCGAGCAGCGACGGCAGCAGGAGGTTCGCGTAGGCGCCCTCGGTCGAGACCGCCATGACGCAGTCGTAGGCGACGTCGCGCGCGGTGCTCATGCCTCTCCCAGCTGGGCGCCCTCGCCCAGGCGCGCGCCCCGCCACCAGGCGGCCGCGTCCATCGGCTTCTTGCCCGCGGGCGCGATCCAGCCGAGCGCGACCGGGTCGGTGCCCGTGCCCACGAGGACCTCGCCGGCCTCCTCGCGCAGCTGACCCGGCACCGTGCCGGCGCGCTGCGGTCGGGGCGACACGGGTCCCAGCTTCGCCACGCTGCCGTCGGGCATCGTCGTCCACGCCCCGGGCGCGGGCGTGCAGCCCCGGATCCGCCGGTCGACGAGGTGCGCCGCGAGCTCCCAGCGCACATAGGCGTCGTCCCGGCTGAGCTTCTCGGCGTAGCTGACGTCGTCGGTGCTCTGCGCGGACGGGCGGGCGACCCCCGAGTCCAGCGCCTCGAGCGACTGCACCATGAGCGGCGCGCCCAGGTGCGCGAGACGCTCGAGCAGGTCGCCCGCGGTGTCGGTCGCGCGGATGCGCTCGGTCAACGTGCCGATGACGGGGCCGGTGTCGAGGCCCCTCTCGATCACGAAGGTGGACGCGCCCGTGACCTCGTCGCCCGCCATGATCGCGCGCTGCACGGGCGCCGCGCCGCGCCACGTGGGCAGGACCGAGAAGTGCAGGTTGACCCACGCGAGCCGCACCGCCTCGAGCAGCCGCGGGCGCAGGATCTGCCCGTAGGCGACCACCGCGGCGGCATCGACCTCGAGGTCCCGCACCCGGGCGACCACCTCGGGCGCCGACGCCTTCTCGGGCGTCCACACGTCGAGGCCGCGCTCGAGCGCGTACGCCTTCACGGGCGACGGGTGCAGGGTCCGGCCCCGCTTGCCGGGCGCGTCGGGCTGGGTCATCACGGCCACGATGTCGTGGCCCGCGCCCTCCAGGGCGGCCAGCGTCGGGACGGCGATCTCGGGCGTTCCGGCGAAGATCAGGCGCATCGGACCAGTCTAGGGTCCGCCGTCAGGACACCGGGTCGAGCGGGGCGTCCACGCGCATCCTCAGCTCGCCGTCGCCGGCCTTCGAGAACGCCTGCTGACGCCGGCGCAGCACGTCGACGACGCCCTGCGTGGCACGGCGGGTGACGAGCAGGCTCACCCCGCCCTTCGCCGGGACGATCGCGACGTCGCGATGGCGCTCGAGGCGCTCGCCCTCGAGCGTCTCCGAGAGCGCCAGCGTGATCACGGGTCGCTCGCCCCACAGCCGGATCGCGCGCCGGGAGGGCGGGAGCGCGAGGTCCGCGCGCTCGGCGTACGCGTCCCACGCGGCGTCGCCCGCGCTCCAGCCCACCAGGGCCTCGCGCACGGCGGGTGGGAGCTCGCCGACCGCGATGACCTCGCCGCCGTCGCCACGCGGCCGCGCGAGCGCGGCGACCGTGAGCCACCAGCGCATGGCCTGCAGCTCGGCTCCGAGCCCGCCGCCCGCGGGCACCTCTGCGCCCACGATGACGATGCACGCGTACCCGCCGTCGACGGCGGGTAGCGCGGCGGGGGTCGCCACGACGAAGCCCGCGGACACCTCGCCGTCCGGCACGGTGCCGACCGCGCCCGCGGAGAGGGTCACCGGGACTCCCCCGGCCATGGCCCTCATCTGCTCGGCGATGCGCTCCACGCCCTGGCGCAGCTGCTTGGTCGCCGCGCCGTTGCACTCCGCGCAGTGCCAATCCGGATGCTGCGCACCGCACTCGCCGCACTGCAGCGGCGCGGTCGCGGACTCGCGTCTCAGGGGTCCGCCGCACGCCGTGCAGGCCGCCCATTCGCCGCAGCGCGCGCACGCGGTCGCTCGCACATACCCCGCTCGCGGGACCACCACGCCCACCGGTCCCCGCTCGAGCGCGGCGCGGGCGCGGCGCCACACCGAGCCCGGCATCCAGTGCCAGCCGGTGGCGCCTTCGGTCTCGCGGCGCGCATCGTCGACCGGCGTGACCAGCGGCGTCGCCGTCCTCACGTCCGCGCGGGGCACGCCCGCGCGCTCGGCCCAGCCGTGCGCGACCAGCGACATCGCCTCGACGCTCGGGGCGTAGGAGGCGAGCAGCACGCCCGCGCCCGCCTCGTCCGCGCGCATGGCCACCAGGGTGCGCGCATGCGGGTACGGAGCGTGCGGCTCCTCGTAGACGCTCGAGGACTCGTCCCACATCACCACCAGGCCGAGCCCCGGCACCGGCTGGAGCGCGGCGGGCCGCGTGCCGAGCACGATGCGCGCGTGGCCCTGGAGCGCCGCGAGGTAGGAGCCGAAGCGCACGGCGGCACCGTCCTCCGCGTGCAGCACGGTGAAGTGGCCGCCGCTGCGCGCGGTCCACCGCGCGAGCCCCGCACGGGTGAGCGCGGCCGAGGCTGCGGCGAGCGCGCGCGCGTCCGGCAGGATCACCAGCGCGGTGAGGCCGCGCGCGGCGACCTCGGCCGCGGGGGCGAGCAGCGCCTCGACGGGCAGCCCGTGCCGCCTGCTCGGATCCGGGACCGCCTCCCACACCACCCGGGCGCCTCCCGCGACGGCGTCCGCGGGAAGCGACACCGCCGCGGCGAAGGGAGCGAGGGTCGCCGCCGCCTCGCGGTAGGACGGCGCGTCATGCTCGACGGTGCCCCAGTCCCGCTTCTCGACGGAGGCGACCCGCGGCGGCGCCATGAGCCGCAGCACGTCCCACAGCGCGCCGCCGTAGCGGCGGGCGACCTGCTCGGCGAACGCGATCGACGCCGGCGTGTAGGACGGCAGCGCCGACGACGAGCGGATCTCGAGGAGCCGGCCCTCGAAGCCGCTGCCCTCGCCGAGCCCGATCACCACCCCGTCGAGCAGCCGCCCGCTGAAGCGCACCCGGACGCGCGATCCCACCCGGACCACGTCCCGGAGCGTGTCGGGCACCGCGTAGTCGAAGGGCCTGTCGAGGTGCGGCAGGTCGCTATCGACGCACACGTGCGCGACAGTGCGGGGCAGCAGCGCGGCTATCGCGCGGCGCTCGCGAGATCGCCGGCGCGGTCCGTCCTCTCCCACGTGAAGTCGGGGAGCTCGCGGCCGAAGTGGCCGTAGGCGGCCGTGGGCAGGTAGATGGGGCGACGCAGGTCCAGCGCGTCGATGATCGCGCCCGGGCGGAGGTCGAAGACCTCGCGGATGGCGTCGACGATGATGTCCTCGGCCACCGTGGCGGTCCCGAAGGTCTCGACGTACAGGCCCACGGGGTGCGCCGTGCCGATCGCGTAGGCGACCTGGACCTCGCAGCGCGCGGCGAACCCGGCGGCCACCACGTTCTTGGCCACCCAGCGCATCGCGTACGCGGCCGACCGGTCGACCTTGGACGGGTCCTTGCCCGAGAACGCACCGCCGCCGTGGCGGGCCATGCCGCCGTACGTGTCGACGATGATCTTGCGGCCCGTCAGGCCGGCGTCACCCTTGGGCCCGCCGATCTCGAAGCGGCCCGTGGGGTTGATGAGGGAACGATGCGCGGAGGCGTCGAGCGCGTAGCGGGCGAGCACCGGCGCGATCACCAGCTCCTCGACCGCGGCGCGAAGATCATCCGTCGCGATGCGCTCGGCGTGCTGCGTCGAGACCACGACGGTGTCGACGCTCACCGCGCGGTCGCCGTCGTACCCGACGGTCACCTGGGCCTTGCCGTCGGGGCGCAGGCCGTCGACCTCGCCGGAGCGGCGCACCTCGGCCAGCCGGGCCGTGAGGGCGTGCGCCATGTGGATCGGCAACGGCATGAGCTCAGGCGTGTCGGTGCACGCATAGCCGAACATCAGGCCCTGGTCGCCCGCGCCGAGCTCCTGGGCGTCCGAGTCGGTGGCGTTGCCGACGCCCATCCAGATGTCGGGCGACTGCTCGCCGATCGAGACGGACACGCCGCACGAGTCCCCGTCGAAGCCGGCATGGGACGACGTGTAGCCGATCCGGTTCACCACCGCGCGGATGGTGCCCGGGATGTCAACGTACGCCTCGGTGCTCACCTCGCCGGCGACGTGCACGAGCCCTGTGGTCACCATGGTCTCGACTGCGACGCGGGAGGCGGGGTCCTGACGCAGCATCTCGTCGAGGATCGCGTCGGACACCTGGTCGCAGATCTTGTCGGGGTGCCCTTCGGTCACCGACTCGGACGTGAACAGGCGGAGGGAGGTCATGGCGGTCAGCCTAGTGGCGACCGCCGACAACGGCGTCGAGCACCGCATGCGCCACCGCGAGCTTGGTGCCCGCGCCACGTGCGACCTCGTCGCCCGCGGCGTCGAGCATCGTCACCCGGTTGGGCACGTCGCCGAAGCCGCGCCCCTCCCCCACCGGGTTGAACACGAGCAGGTGCGCGCCCTTGCGCCGCGCCTTGGCCCGCGCGTGCTCGAGCGCCGACGCCGCATCGTCCCCCGTCTCGGCGGCGAAGCCGACGACGGTGCGGCCGGGCACGGCCTCCTCGACCAGCGCGCGCAGGACGTCCTCGGTCTCGACGAGCTCGAGCGAGAGCGCGCCCGTGCCGTCCTTCTTGATCTTGGTCGCCGCGACCTCGCGCGGGCGGAAGTCGGCGACGGCGGCGGCCATGACGACCACGTCGGCGTCGGCGGCGGCGGCACGCACCGCATCGGCCAGCTGCGCGCTGGTCTCGACGTCGACGCGCGCGATGCCCTCGCCGAGCGGCAGCGCGACGTTCGCCGCGATCACCGCGACGTCGGCGCCCCGCTCGCGTGCGGCCTCCGCGAGGGCGAAGCCCTGGTGGCCGGAGGACCGGTTTCCGAGGAAGCGCACGGCGTCGATGGGCTCGCGCGTCCCGCCCGCCGAGATGACGATGCGCAGCCCGACGAGGTCGCCCCAGGGGACGGACGATGCGCCGGGCGGCAACGGCCCGCCGTCCACGACCGCGTAGGCGGCGGCGACGATGTCCTCGGGCTCGGGAAGGCGTCCCGGGCCGCTGTCGGGGCCGGTGAGCCGGCCGACCGCGGGCTCGATGACCGTGATGCCACGCTCGCGGAGCGTGGCCACGTTGGCCTGCGTCGACGCCTTCTCCCACATCTCGGTGTGCATCGCGGGCGCGACGACCACCGGCGCGCGCGTCGCGAGCAGGGCGTTGCCCAGGAGGTCGCGCGCCTCGCCGTGGGCGAGCTGCCCGAGGAAGTCGGCGGTCGCGGGGGCGACCAGCACCAGGTCCGCCTGCTGGCCGAGCCTCACGTGCTCGACCGCGGGGACGTTGTCGAACGTGTCCGCCGTGGCGGGGAGGCCCGAGAGCGCCTCCCACGTCGCGCGCCCCACGAACTGCAGCGAAGCAGCCGTGGGGACCACGCGGACGGTGTGACCGTCCTCCTTGAGACGCCGCAGCACGATGGCGGCCTTGTACGCCGCCACCCCGCCGGTGACGCCCAGGAGGACGCGCACGGGTGGTGCTACTGCTGCTCGCCGGAGTCGCCGAGCTCGAGGAGCCCGCCGTGGTTGACCTCGCGCAGCGCGACCGACAGCGGCTTGTCGGTGGTGTCGGCCTCGACGAGCGGGCCCACGTTCTCGAAGTGGCCCTCGCCGAGAGCCTCGTAGTACGAGTTGATCTGGCGGGCGCGCTTGGACGCGTAGATCACCAGCGCGTACTTCGAGTCCACCTTCTCGAGCAGCTCGTCGATGGGCGGGTTGGTGATCCCGATGGGGTTGGCGACGGTTCCGGCCACGATTCACTCCTCAGTTCTGACAAAAAGACTCCCGGCATTCTACCCGGTCCCACGCACCACCGACAGGAGCTCCGCCGCGGCGCGCTCGACGGTGTCGTTGACGATCACCTGGTCGAACTCCGACACGGCCGCCATCTCGTCCCGCGCGGTCGCGAGGCGCCGCTCGCGCTCCTCCTCGCCCTCGGTGCCGCGGCCGACGAGCCGGTTGACCAACTCCTCCCACGACGGCGGCGAGAGGAACACGAAGTGCGCGTCCGGCATGGTCCGCTTGACCTGGCGGGCGCCCTGCAGGTCGATCTCGAGCAGGACCGGCTCGCCCTCCGCGAGGCGGGCGTCCACCGGTCCGCGCAACGTGCCGTAGCTGTTCTGCCCGTGCACGATCGCGTGCTCGAGGAACTCCCCCGCCGCGACGCGGCCGTCGAAGTCCTCGTGCGAGATGAAGTGGTAGTGGACGCCGTCCACCTCGCCCGGGCGCGGGTCTCGCGTGGTGGCGGAGACGGAGATGTAGACCTCGGGTGCCATGTCGCGCAACGCGCGCACGACGGTGCCCTTGCCGACCGCCGTCGGGCCGGCAAGGACGACGAGTCGACTCATCGACGCTCGCGTTCGACGAGCGCATCCACCTGGTGCTGCCCGAGGCCGCGGATGCGGCGGGCGAGCGAGATCCCGATCTCCTCCATCACGAGCTGCGCGCGCTTGGGGCCGATGCCGGGAAGGCACTGCAGCAGGTCGCGCACGCGGATGCCCGCGAGGGCCTCGTCGGCCTTCGCACGGCGGATCGCCTCGGCCAGCGACATCTCGCCACGCGTCAGCTCCTCCTTGAACACTCGGCGCGCGGACCGCACGGCGGTCGCCTTCACCAGCGCTGCCGCGCGCTGCTCATCGGTAAGTTCCGGGGTGGCCATGGCCTCTCCCTCCAAAGTCGGCTGCGTCTAGCGCAGGATGCTCTTCGCCGCGGTCGAGGCCTCGATGACGGCCTCGCGCAGCTTCTCGACGACGGGGCCCGCCTGCAGCACGCCCCTCGACTGATTGACGAGCACGCGACCCCGCGCGTTCCCGAAGACCAGGGACAATTCCGCTGGTCCGGCACCCTGAGCACCCACTCCGGGGCTCAGAAGGGGACCATTGACCCGGTCGAGATCGATGCCGAGGCGCTGAACAGCGTCTCCCACGGTCGCGCCGACCACGAGGCCGACATCTCCCATGGGACTGGCACCGAGGTTGAGCGCGGCCGCCTCCTCGGCGACCACGGCCGCGACGGCTCGGCCGTCCGGCGCGATGGCGTGCTGGACGCCGGGACCCTCGGGGTTGGAGGTGAGCGCGAGGACGAAGATGCCCTTGCCGTGCTCCTTGGCGAGGTCGAGTGCAGGCTTCAGCGAGCCGAAGCCGAGGTAGGGCGAGACCGTGAGCGAGTCCGCCTCGAGCGGTGCGCCGGGCCGCAGGTACGAGTCCGCGTAGCCCTGCATCGTCGAGCCGATGTCGCCCCGCTTGGCGTCGAGCACCGTGAGGATGCCCAGCTCGCGGGCCCTGCCGAGCACGTGCTCGAGGGCCGCGACCCCGGCGGAGCCGTGACGCTCGAAGAACGCCGCGTTGGGCTTCACCGCCGCGGCCGTGCCGGCGCTCGCCTCGAGCACCGCGTCGCCGAATTCGGCGAGCGAACGCGCCGTGTCCTCCATGCCCCACGCCGCGAGCAGACCCGGGTGAGGATCGATCCCCACACAGAGCGGACCGTGCTGGTCCATCGCGGCCGCGAGACGGGCGCCGAACGCCATCCCTACCTCCTTGAGAGCTGCCCCAAATGTGCAGCCATTGACACACTACCTGCGATGTTGGGCGCGCGCGCGGGCGCGCCCAGGTGCTGATCCCGTCAGGCGCGCGCGGCGTCCTGAAGGCTGAGCACGTCGAACGGCCCGGCCTGGAGCGCCTCGATCGCGAGCACCGCGGCGGAGAGCTGCTGCGTGGTCGTGACGATCGCGATGTCGGCCGCGGTGGCCGCCGCGCGGATCTCGTAGCCGTCCGCACGAGCGCCCTGACCGGACGGCGTGTTGATGATGAGGTCCACGCCGCCCTCGTGGATCACGTCCACGATCGTCGGCTCGCCGTGCGGCCCGCGCCCCTCCGAGTGCTTGCGCACCACGGTCGACGGGATCCCCATGCGCTGGAGCACCTGCGCGGTGCCCTCGGTCGCGAGGATCTCGAATCCGAGCTGGCGCAGGCGCGCCACCGGGAACGTGATCGAGCGCTTGTCGCGGTCGGCGGTGGAGACGAAGACCTTGCCGCCCGTCGGGAGCCCGCCGAAAGCCGCGGTCTGCGACTTCGCGAACGCGAGCGGGAAGGTCGCGTCGAAGCCCATGACCTCGCCCGTCGAACGCATCTCCGGGCCGAGGACCGAGTCGACCGCGATGCCCTCATGCGTGCGGAAGCGCTTGAACGGCAGCACCGCCTCCTTGACCGCGACGCGCTGGCTCATGTCGACCGTGGCCGCATCGTGCTCGGGGAGCATGCCGCTCGCCTTGAGCTCCGCGATGGTCGCGCCCGCCATGACCTCGGACGCCGCCTTGGCGAGCGGGATGCCGGTGGCCTTGGCGACGAACGGGACGGTGCGCGACGCGCGCGGGTTCGCCTCGAGCACGTAGAGCACGTCGGAGACGAGCGCGTACTGGACGTTCATGAGGCCGCGCACGCCGATGCCGCGCGCGAGGGCCTCGGTCGAGGTCCGGATGCGCTCGAGCTCGGCCTTGGACAGCGAGAACGGGGGCAGGACGCACGCCGAGTCGCCGGAGTGGATGCCCGCCTCCTCGATGTGCTCCATGACGCCGCCGAGGAACATCTCCTCGCCGTCGAACAGCGCGTCGACGTCGATCTCGATCGCGTCGTCGAGGAAGCGGTCGACCAGCAGCGGCGCGTCGGTGGCGTGGTCGCCCACCGAGTCCATGCGGGTGCCGTAGTCCTCGAGCTGCGCGCGGTCGTAGACGATCTCCATGCCGCGGCCGCCGAGCACGTACGACGGCCGGACCAGGACCGGGTAGCCGATCGACTCGGCGATCGCGATGGCCTGGTCGATGCCGTGCGCGGTGCCGTACGCCGGGGCCGGGAGCTGCGCGGCGTCGAGGACGCGGCCGAACGCGGCGCGGTCCTCGGCGTTGTCGATCGCCTCGGGGCTGGTGCCCAGAATGGGCACGCCCGCATCGGCGAGGCGCTGTGCGAGCGACAGCGGGGTCTGGCCGCCCAGCTGGACGAACATGCCCTTGACCGGGCCCGCCGCCTTCTCCGCCTCGTAGACGGCCATGACGTCCTCGAACGTGAGCGGCTCGAAGTAGAGCCTGTTCGCGGTGTCGTAGTCGGTCGAGACGGTCTCGGGGTTGCAGTTGACCATGATGGTCTCGTAGCGGTCCTTGAGCGTCAGCGCCGCGTGCACGCACGAGTAGTCGAACTCGATGCCCTGGCCGATGCGGTTGGGACCGGAGCCGAGGATGATGACGGCCTCGCGGTCGCGCGGCATGATCTCGGTCTCGGCGTCGTACGAGCTGTAGTGGTACGGCGTGCGCGCCTCGAACTCGGCGGCGCACGTGTCGACGGTCTTGTAGACCGGGATGACACCCATCGCCTTGCGGATCTGGAACACCTCGTTGACTTTGAGCCCGCGGAGGTCCGCGATCTGCTGGTCCGCGAGACCGTGTCCCTTGGCCTCGCGCAGCAGGTCCGCGTCGAGCGTCGCGGCGCCCGCGACCTTCGAGGCGACCTCGTTCATGAGAAGCATCTGGTCGAGGAACCACGGGTCGATCTTGCACGCGTCGAACACGCGCTCGAGGGTGATGGTGCCCGCCTCGACGGCGCGGAGCACCTGCTGCACCTGGATGAAGCGCTTCTCCGTCGGGATCTCGATGGCCGCGAGCAGCTCGTCGAGCGAGGCGCCGGAGGGCACCGGGCCGTCCCAGTGGAAGTTCGCGCCCTTCTTGTCGATCGAGCGCAGCGCCTTGCCGAGCGCCTCGGTGAAGGAGCGGCCCAGGCTCATGGCCTCGCCCACTGACTTCATGGTGGTGGTGAGGACGGGGTCCGCGGCCGGGAACTTCTCGAACGCGAAGCGGGGCACCTTGACCACGATGTAGTCGAGCGTGGGCTCGAAGCTCGCGGGCGTGGAGCCCGTGATGTCGTTGGGGATCTCGTCGAGCGAGTAGCCGATGGCGAGGCGGGCGGCGATCTTCGCGATCGGGAAGCCCGTGGCCTTCGACGCCAGCGCCGAGGAGCGCGACACGCGCGGGTTCATCTCGATGACGATGATGCGGCCGGTGTTCGGCTCGATCGCGAACTGGACGTTGCAGCCGCCCGTGTCGACGCCGACCTCGCGGATGATCGCGATCCCGATGTCGCGCATGCGCTGGTACTCGCGGTCCGTCAGCGTGAGCGCGGGGGCCACCGTGACCGAGTCGCCGGTGTGGACGCCCACGGGGTCGACGTTCTCGATCGAGCAGACGACCACGACGTTGTCGTGCTTGTCGCGCATGAGCTCGAGCTCGAACTCCTTCCAGCCGAGGATGGACTCCTCGAGGAGGACCTCGGTGGTCGGCGAATAGTGGAGCCCGGCGCCGGCGATCCTGCGCAGGTCCTCCTCGTTGTACGCGAAACCGGAGCCCAGGCCGCCCATGGTGAACGACGGGCGCACCACCACCGGGTAGTGGAGCTGCTCCGCGGCGGCGAGGCACTCGTCCATGGTGTGGCAGATGACCGAGGCGGCGGAGTCCGCGCCGCAGCGCTCGACGACGCCCTTGAACAGCTCGCGGTTCTCGCCCAGGTGGATGGCCTCGAGGTTGGCGCCGATGAGCTCGACGTCGTACCTGTCGAGGATGCCGGCCTCGGCCGCGGCGATGGCCGCGTTCAGCGCGGTCTGGCCGCCCAGGGTGGGCAGGAGCGCGTCGGGCCGCTCCTTGGCGATCACGCGCTCGATCACCTCGGTGGTGATGGGCTCGACGTAGGTCGCGTCGGCGAACTCCGGGTCGGTCATGATCGTGGCCGGGTTGGAGTTGATGAGGATGACCCGGATGCCCTCGGACTTGAGGACGCGGCACGCCTGGGTGCCGGAGTAGTCGAACTCGCAGGCCTGGCCGATGACGATCGGCCCGGAGCCGATGACGAGGACGCTCTGGATGTCGTCGCGCTTAGGCATGCTGGCCCTTCATGAGGTCGAGAAAGCGGTCGAAGAGGTACGAGGCGTCGTGCGGACCCGCCGCGGCCTCGGGGTGGTACTGGACCGAGAAGGCCGGGATGTCGCGGCACTCGAGGCCCTCGACCACGTCGTCGTTGAGGCACACGTGGCTGACGAGCACCTTGCCGTAGCCGTGCGGGCTGTCGCTCTCGCCGTCGAGCGGCGCGTCGACCGCGAAGCCGTGGTTGTGGGCGGTGACCTCGACCTTGCCGGTGGTGCGATCCATCACGGGCTGGTTGATGCCGCGGTGACCGAAGGCCAGCTTGTACGTGCCGTAGCCGAGCGCGCGGCCCAGGATCTGGTTGCCGAAGCAGATGCCGAAGAACGGCACCTTGGCGTCGAGGATCTCGCGCAGGGTCGCGACCGTGCCGTCGGCGGCGCCCGGGTCGCCGGGGCCGTTCGAGAAGAACACGCCGTCCGGCTGCATGGCGAGGATGGACGATGCGGGGGTGGTCGAGGGCACCACGGTCACCTTGATGCCGCGCTGGGCCATCTGCTGCGGGGTCATCGCCTTGATGCCCAGGTCGACGGCCACCACGTGGGCGGTCTGCTCCCCCACCGGCTCGACCACGTAGGGCTCCGAGGTGGAGACCTCGTCCGCGAGGTGCGCGCCCTTCATCGGCGCGGCGTTCCGCACCCGCTCGAGCAGCGCATCGTCCGCCGCGAGGGCATCGCCCGAGAAGATGCCGGCGCGCATCACGCCCGCGGTGCGCAGCACCCGCGTCAGCTGGCGGGTGTCGATGCCGGAGATGCCGACGACGCCCTGGGCGACCAGGTCCTCGTCGAGGCTGCGCTGCGCACGCCAGTTCGACGGCCGGCGTGCGGGGTCGCGCACCACGTAGCCGGCGACCCAGTACTGCCGCGACTCGTCGTCCTCGTCGTTGACGCCGGTGTTGCCGATGTGCGGCGCCGTCATCACGACGATCTGCTTGTGGTAGCTCGGGTCGGTGAGCGTCTCCTGGTAGCCGGTCATGCCGGTGTTGAAGACGATCTCGCCGAGCGTCTCGCCGACAGCGCCGTAGGCGCGGCCCTCGAACGTCTGGCCGTCCTCGAGTACTAGAACCGCCTTCACGCGAACGCTCCTTCGAATCGGGGGCTCAGATGGGTGGGGACGCCGCGCAGGAACGTGGCGACCGCGCGGCCCGGCAGCTCGATGCCGCCGAACGGGGAGTTGTTGGAGCGGCTCGCGCTCGCGGACGGGTCGACCGTCCACGGGTCGGCCGGGTCGATCAGCGTGAGGTGCGCGGGCTCGCCGACGGCGATCGGGCGGCCGTGCTCGTCCTCGACGCGGCCGATGCGGGCGGGCGCCTCGGACATCACCCGCGCGACGTCGCGCCACGTCAGGGCGCCGGTGTCGACCATCGTCTTCTGCACGATGCCGACCGCGGTCTCGAGGCCGATCATGCCCATGGCCGCGGCTGCCCACTCGCAGTCCTTGTCCTCGTCGGGGTGCGGCGCGTGGTCGGTGGCGACCACGTCGATGGTGCCGTCCGCGAGGCCGGCACGAACCGCGTCGACATCGGCCTGGGTGCGCAGGGGCGGGTTGACCTTGAAGCGC
The DNA here is from genome assembly GCF_000971395.1 of Demequina iriomotensis. GTDB lineage: Bacteria > Actinomycetota > Actinomycetes > Actinomycetales > Demequinaceae > Demequina > Demequina iriomotensis. The sequence continues at coordinate 139,782 of NZ_BBME01000013.1, forward strand.
GCGTTGTAGCCGCGCACCGACTCGTCGGTCAGCAGCAGGTGGTGCGGCATCACCTCGGCGGTGACGTCGACACCGCGGGACTTCGCCCAGCGGACGATCTCGACGGAGCCGGCGGTCGACAGGTGGCACACGTTGAGGCGAGAGCCGACGTGACCGGCGAGCAGCACGTCGCGCGCGATGATCGACTCCTCGGCGACGGCGGGCCAGCCCGCGAGCCCGAGCTCGGCGGACACCTCGCCCTCGTGCATCTGCGAGCCCTCGGTGAGGCGCGGGTCCTGCGCGTGCTGGGAGATCACGCCGTCGAACGTCTTCGCGTACTCGAGGGCGCGGCGCATGATGACCGGGTCGTGCACGCACTTGCCGTCGTCGGAGAAGATGCGGACGCGGGCCTTCGAGTGGGCCATCGCGCCCATCTCGGACAGCTGCGTGCCGTCCAGGCCGACGGTGACGGCACCCACGGGGTACACGTCCACGAGGCCGATCTCCTTGCCGCGGCTCCACACCTGCTCGACCACGCCCGCGGTGTCGGCGACCGGCGTGGTGTTGGCCATCGCGTGGACGGCGGTGAACCCGCCGATCGCGGCGGAACGCGAGCCGGTCTCGATGGTCTCGGCGTCCTCGCGACCGGGCTCGCGCAGGTGCGTGTGGATGTCCACCAGGCCCGGAAGCGCGATGAGGCCGGTCGCGTCGACCACCACCGCATCGTCCGGCGCGTCGACCGTGGCGCCGACGGCCGTGATGACGCCGTCCTCGACCAGGATCGTGGCGGTGGTGTCCCCGTACAGGGACGCGTTCTCGATGACGATCGGGCGGCTCACGCGGCGCCCTCCTCTCCGGCAAGCAGCAGGTACAGGGCGGCCATGCGGACGGCGACACCGTTCGCGACCTGCTCCACGATGACGGAGCGGGGCGAGTCGGCGGCCTCGGCCGAGATCTCGAGCCCCCGGTTCATGGGGCCAGGATGCATGATGATCGCGTGGTCCGGGAGGCGGCGCATGCGCGCCCCGTCGAGGCCGTAGATCCGCGAGTACTCCTCGGGGCTGGGGAAGAAGGCGGCCCCTCCCCCGGTCATGCGCTCGCGCTGCACGCGCAGCATCATGAGCGCGTCGATGTCGTACGCGTCGAGCGCCTGGTCGAGCGTGTGCACCACGTCGCACGGCCACGGGTCGATGCCGATGGGCACCAGCGTGGGCGGCGCCACGAGCACCACCGTGGCACCGAGCGTATGCAGCAGCTGGACGTTCGAGCGCGCGACCCGGCTGTGGAGCACATCGCCCACGATCGCGACGGTGAGGCCCGCGAGGTCGTTGCCCAGCGGGTCCGTCACCAGGTGCTTGCGCATCGTGAACGCGTCGAGCAGCGCCTGCGTGGGGTGCTGATGCGTGCCGTCGCCCGCGTTGAGGACGCTGCCGTGCATCCAGCCGGAGGTCGCGAGGCGCGAGGCGGCTCCGGAGGCCCAGTGGCGGACCACCACGGCGTCGGCGCCCATCGCCTGGAGCGTGAGGGCGGTGTCCTTGAGCGACTCGCCCTTGCTCACCGAGCTGCCCTTGGCCGAGAAGTTGATGACGTCCGCGCTGAGGCGCTTGGCGGCGGCCTCGAAGGAGATGCGGGTACGGGTCGAGTCCTCGAAGAAGAGGTTGACCACGGTCTTGCCGCGCAGAGTCGGGAGCTTGCGGACCTCGCGCTCCTGGGTCGCCGCCATCTGCGCGGCGGTGTCGAGGATGAGGATCGCGTCGTCGCGCGACAGGTCCTTCGCGCTGAGGAGGTGGCGCATCGTCACTCCCCCTTCCGCAGGATCACGGCGTCCTCGCCGTCGAGCTCCTCGACGTGGACGTCGACTCGCTCGGAGCGGGCGGTGGGGATGTTCTTGCCCACGTAGTCGGCGCGGATGGGCAGCTCCCGGTGGCCGCGATCCACGAGCGTCGCGAGCTGCACCGCGCGCGGGCGGCCCAGGTCGCGGATCGCGTCGAGCGCGGCGCGGATGGTGCGGCCGGTGTGGAAGACGTCGTCCACCAGGACCACCACCGCGTCGTCGATCCCGGCATCGGGGACGGTGGTGGTGCCGATGGCGCGCGTCGGGTTCTTGAAGAGGTCGTCGCGGTACATCGTGATGTCGAGCGCGCCGGTGGCGGCGTCGGCGTCGAAGCCGGGCTCGATCTCGGCGATGCGCTGCGCGAGACGATGCGCGAGCGGGAGGCCCCGGGACGGGATCCCGAGGAGCACCACGTCGAGCGCTCCGTCGTTGCGCTCCACGATCTCGTGGGCGATGCGTGTGAGGACGCGCGACACATCCGCCGCGCCCATGATGGTGCCAGTCACCTGGCGACCTCCTTCCCCGCCTCGCAGGACGGTCCTTAAAGGATGTCTGGGTTTGCGCTGGCCAGCCTACCCGACGGTCGCTCTCACCACGGACCCTGCCTGCTCATCGCGCGCAGGTCGGCGTCGGTGAGCGTGCTCTGGGCAAGGTGGCCGGGTTGCGGCCGACGTTTCGGGTCCACCGACGCGGGCGGCACGAACCAGGGCTGGCCGCCACGCCTCTCCACCTGCCACTGCTCCTCGTGCAGCCAGTGATGGTGGTAGGCGCACAGCATGAGCCCGTTCTCGAGGTCCGTCGCTCCCCCGTGCCGCCAATTGATGACGTGATGGGTGTGGCACATGCTCGGCTGGAGCCCGCACTTGCCGCAGCCGCGGTCCCGCGCGGCGATCGCGCGGCGCTGCGGCACCGTGAACAGCCGTTCCATCCGACCCTGGTCCAGCACCTCGGACTCGCCGCCCAGGACGGTCGGGATGTAGCCCGCCTCGGTGAGCTCGCGTCGCAAGGCGCCGACCGCGACCTCACGTCGGATTCCGTCGATGCGCGCCCGCCCGTCCAGCGAATTCAAGGTCTCGAGGGACATCCTCACGTTGACCACCGTGGTCACCGACTCGTGCGGCTGCTCGCATGCGGTGGCGTGGCGGCCGAGCCATCCGAGCGCGTCCGCACGCATCTGCGCGGGGGTGCGGCAGTCCTCCCCCGCTCCCCCGTCCTTGCGGGCGAGGAACGCCTTCTTGAGGTAGCCGTCCGTGGCAGCCATCAGGTGCGCGGCAGTCACAGGATCGAGCAGCGCGCTCACTCGGATCATGCCGCTGCGCTCCTCACAGAAGGACGCCACGCGAAGCCGGCGCAGAGCCTCGTCCTGCGCTTCTGCGTCGGGTGAGGGGGTGAGTCCCGCCTCGACCTGCGCGACCAGGGTGCGAACCGAGCTGAGGGCGGCGCCCCGCGCCTTGTCGACCGTCACCTGCTCGAGCCGCGCGAGGGGAACCGCTGCCAGCGGGGTCTCGCGCAGCGCATCGTCCACGGCCACGCCGACCGCCTCCAACGCGTCGGGGTGACGCATGAGCACCTCCCTGAGGAGGAAGAACGCGTCGGCGCTGATCTCGCGCTCCCGCGCCACCCACGTCAGGTGAGGGAGGACGGAGGCGCCGAACCCCCGCATCGTCCCCCTCTGCGAGCAGAGCGGTTCCGAGGAGTCGCAGGCGCTCGGCCTCCGCGACCGTACCGCCGGTCCGGCTCGCGAGGTAGTGGTCGATGCTGCGGTGGCCCTGACGGCGCGCCAACCCGCCCCTGCCCGGTCCCGACCGGGCACCCGCCCTTCCCGCGGCTTCGGCGAGCATCAGGTCTGCGGCGCGACGGACGTCGACCAGCTCGCGGACCAGGTTGTCGATCTCCCAGTCCTCGGCCGAGCCGCACACCGCGAGGCGCTCGCGAATCTCCACGAGGGGTTCGACGACTGCGGTCTGGGCCATGGAACCAGTCCACCACCCACCACCGACAACGAACCGGACAAAGCCGACAGTTATCCCCAGGGGAACGAGAAAGGACCCGCGCCCGAAGGCGCGGGCCCCTCCCCACGATGCAGGCTCAGTCCCGACGCAGCGCCGGCGCCTCCCGCGCGATGGTCCCGAGCACGCCGTTGACGAACGACGGCGAGTCGTCCGTCGACAGGTCGGCGGCAAGCGAAACGGCCTCGTCGATCGCGACGGGCGTCTCGACCTCGTCGTTGCACAGGATCTCCCACGCGCCGATCCGCAGGAGCGCGCGGTCGACCGCGGGCATGCGCGTGAGCTGCCACTCGGGAGAGGCGTCCTGGATGATCGTGTTGAGCTCGACCCACCACTGGACCACGCCGCGGACGATCTCCTCCGCGTACGGCGGAAGCGGCATCTCGCGGCCCGACTCCCGCAGGCGCGTGTCCAGCAGGGCCAGGACGTTGGCGCCCTTCTGGTCCGCCTCGAAGAGGATGTCGAGGGCGCGCTTGCGCGCCTTGGTACGGGCGGCCACTAGTCGTTGACGCGCGACTGGTACTCGCCGGTCGAGGTGTTGACCTTGACCTTGGTGCCCTGCTCGAGGAACAGCGGGACCTGGATCTCCTTGCCGGTCTGGAGCGTCGCGGGCTTGGTGCCGCCCGAGGAGCGGTCGCCCTGCAGGCCCGGCTCGGTGTACGTGACCTCGAGGACCACGGAGCCCGGGAGCTCGAGGAAGATCGGGTTGCCGTTGTTGGAGCCGATGACCGCCGACTCGTTCTCGAGCAGGTAATCGGTCGCGTCGCCCATGACCGCCTCCGAGACGGGGATCTGGTCGAAGGTCTGCGGGTCCATGAAGATGTACGACGTGCCGTCGAAGTACAGGTACTGCATGTCGCGGCGGTCGACGGTCTCGAACTCGACCTTCGCGCCGGCGTTGAAGGTCTTGTCGACCACCTTGCCCGTGAGCACGTTCTTCAGCTTGGTGCGGACGAATGCGCCGCCCTTGCCGGGCTTCACGTGCTGGAACTCGATGACGGACCAGAGGTTGCCGTCGATGTTGAGCACGGAGCCGTTCTTGATGTCGTTCGAAGTCGCCACAGGGGTGTCCTTACAGAAGGTTCTGGGATTAGTCCGCAGACGATTCTAGCCGACGCGCCGCGCGACGGCCTCGAGGGCCAATCGGTAGGAGTCCACGCCGAAGCCCGCGATGGTCCCGCTCGCGACGCCGCTGATGACGCTGGTGTGCCGGAACTCCTCCCGCGTGTGCGGGTTCGTGAGATGCACCTCGACCAACGCCAGCCCCGCCGAGGACACGAGCGCGCACGCATCGCGCAGCGCGTACGAGTAGTGCGTGAAGGCCGCCGGGTTGAGCACCACGTGCCAGCCCGCGTCGACGGCCTCGTGCATCCAGTGCACCAGGTCCGCCTCGTCGTCAGACTGCCGCACCTCGACCTCGAGCTGCAGGTCCGCGCCCCACTGGGTCACCAGCACCGACAGCTCCTCGTGCGTGGTGGTGCCGTACTTCTCCGGCTCCCGGGTGCCGAGCCTGCGGAGGTTGGGACCGTTGACGACCAGGACGTTCATGCCGCCAGCGTAGCGGCGGGACGATGCGCGGCGTGGGAGGGACGATGCGCGGCCCGGGTGCCGCTAGCATCGCGGCAGTCAAGCCTGGGGGTACAAGTGAGCAGTCGCGTCCGCGCCTACCTGATCATGGGCGCCGTGGCGCTCGCCGTCGCGACCGTCATGGGCCTGCCCACCTGGGTGCTCGCGGTCGCGGCGCTGCTCGCGTGGACCGTGCGGCTGGCCCCGCGCTGGGGCGCGGGCGCCGCCCTCGCGGTCGCGTCCATCGTCGGGGCGGCGGCCATCTACGGAGTGCTGCTGATCGCTCCGCTCCAGCCCGTGCCGTTCCAATACCTGGTGACCGCGCTCGAGGCGGTCCTGCTCATCGCGGCCCTCGCGACATGGCCCGAGGCCGCGCCGCGCGCCGGCGAGGGGGCGGGCCGGCTCTCGGTGATCCTCGCGGCGGGCGCGGGGCCGTTGTTCTGGCTCGGCGGACTGCTGGTCGCGGCGGTGCGCGAGGGGTCCTCGTTCCGCTCGTGGGCGATGTGGGACGACTCGGCCTTCGACATGAAGACCGTCATGCCCTTCGCGTGGAACAACGGCGTGGTCACCACGGGCTTCGGCTACAACCAGCGTCCCTTCGAGCACGCGCTCACACTGAGCTTCGTGTCGCCCACGCAGGCGATCGACAACTCGTCGGCCGAGTTCCTGGCGGAGCTCACCGCGCACCGCTACCACTGGGCGATCGCGATCGCGGTGGGTGCGTACCTCGCGGGCGCCCTCGCCGCCGCGGTGGTCCCCGCGCACGCCCCGCGCTGGGCGGCGCCCTCGGCCGCCGCGCTCGGCTCGCTCGTGGTCCTCGCCGGGCCCGCCGCGGGCGCCTACCTGTGGCGCGGTCAGATCAACGCGTCGGTGGTGGTCCTGTTCGTGCTCGCCGCCGTGTTGGTCGCGCTCCGCTCGCGCCGCTCCCCCGTGGTCGCACTCGCAGTGCTCGGGCTGGCGATGACGGCGCTGATGCTCACGTGGACGCCCTTCGCGGCCGTGCCCGGCGTGCTCGGCATCGCCGTCGCATGGCTCTCCCGGCGCGACCTCCGCGCGGCCTCGCGTCGCGAATGGACCGCGCTGGGAGGCTCGGCCGTCGTGTTCGTGCTCTCGGCCGTGCTGTTCACGGCGGGCACGTTCCTCGGCCTCGCCGAGAAGACGGGCGACGAGGTCCACGCGATGGTCACCACCAACGTCGAGGCGACCGCGCCGATGCCGTACAGCTACCCGCTCGTCTCGGCGCTCGTGGCGGTCGCGCTCGGCCTGCAGCTCGCGCTCGGATGGCGCACCCGGCAGGCGGCCACCGTGGCGGGCCTGGTGGCGGGGCTCGCGATCGGCGCGGCGCCGCTGTTCGCCGCGGTCGGCGGCTTCGTCGAGGACCTGGGCTACTACCCCTCGCGGTACCTCCACATGTCCACCATCGTGCTCGCGCCGCTCGCGATCGGGCTCATCGCCGGCGCGCTGAGCACCGCGCCGGCGTGGCGCCGGGCGCTGGCCGGGCTGTCCGCCGCCGGTCTGCTCGTGCTCGCGGCGATCGCGCCCGTCGACTGGTGGGTCCAGAAGTGGCGCCCCGCTCCCGTGCTCCTGGTCGCCGGCAACTACTACGGCCCGGACTCGCAGGTCTACGACCGCTTCGAGGACTACCTGGGACGCAGCGAGCTCCACGTCCCCATGAACGCCGCGATCCCGTGGGACCACCCGGTGCGCTACATGATGGCGGAGGCGCTGCGGCCGCGTGAGGCGACCGACGGGCCCTATTGGCTGTCCGAGGCGCTGCGTGTCAACTCCGACGATGTCGCGGCGATCTGCGCGATCGGCGTCGTGACCGAGGGAACGGTGTACGTGGACACGCGGGACCCCGACCTCGCGACGAAGGTCGCGGACTCGTGCGAGGACCCGAGCGTCCTCGACAACATCGAGTACGTGCTGCTCGACACCCCGCTGCAGTAGCGGGCGCGGGGACGATGCGGGGCTTCAGTCCGCGATCGCGGCGTAGGCCCCCTGGACGAGCGCCGGGTCCGGCCCCTCGAGCCGGATGGGGTTCCCGATCCCGGCGAGGATGACGAAGCGCAGCAGGTCGCCGCGGGTCTTCTTGTCGCGGCGCATCGCGGTGAGCAGCGCGTCCCAGCGGTGGCCGGGGTAGCTCACCGGCAGGCCGAGGCCCGCGAGGATCGCGCGGTGACGCTCCACCTCGGCCTCGGTGAGCCTGCCCGCGAGGTGCGCGAGCTCCGCCGCGAACACCATGCCGACGGAGACGGCGGCACCGTGACGCCACTGGTAGCGCTCCGTGTACTCGATCGCGTGGCCGAAGGTGTGCCCGTAGTTGAGGATCTCACGCAGGAAGGACTCCTTGAGATCCGCCGCGACCACGTCCGCCTTGACCTTGATCGCCCGGCCGATGAGCTCCGTCAGCACCGGGCGCACGGTGTCGAGGTCCGCCTCGCGCAGCGCGTCGAGGTGCTCCTCGACGAGCCCCAAGATCTCGCCGTCACGGATGAAGCCGCACTTCACCACCTCGGCGAGCCCCGCGACCAGGTCGTGGCGCGGCAGCGTGTCGAGCGCGCGGACGTCGCACCACACCGAGAGCGGCTCGTGGAACGCGCCCACGAGGTTCTTGCCCTCGGCGGTGTTGATGCCCGTCTTGCCCCCCACGGCGGCGTCGACCATCGACAGGAGCGTGGTCGGCACCTGGATCACGGCGACGCCGCGCAGCCACGTGGCGGCCACGAACCCCGCGAGATCGGTCACCGCTCCCCCGCCGAAGCCGATGACCACGTCGCTACGGGTGAAGTCGGACTTGCCGAGCACCTGCCAGCAGAAGGCCAGGACCTCGGCGGTCTTGCCCTCCTCCGCGTCGGGCACCTCGGCGATCACCACGGTGAGGCCCCTGGCATCCAGGAGCGCCTTGAGGTTGTCGACGTGCCTGCGCAGCGGCGCCGCGGTGACCACGAGCACGCGAGCGGCCGCTGCGGGCACGGAGGCTGCGACGTCCTCGAGGAGGTTCTCGCCCACCGTCACCACGTAGGGCGCCGCGGTCGCGACCTCGATGGTCCGGGACACGGTCATGACAGCTCCTTGACGGCCTCGTCGATGCGCGCCGCCACCTGTGCGGGCGTCGTCTTGTCGGTGAGCACGGTGACGGTCGCGAGCCGCTCGTAGACGGGCCGGCGCTCGTCCATGAGCGCGACCCAGCGTGCGCGGGGATTGCCGACCAGCAGGGGCCGCGAGGCGTTGAGCCCGACGCGGGGCGCGGCTGCCGCGAGCGACACGTCGAGGAAGACGACCGTTCCGCCGTCCGCCGCGTACGCGGCGAGCAGCTCCTGCGACTCGGGTGCGAGGATCGCACCCCCGCCCAGGGCGAGCACGCCCGCGTGCTCGGCCAGCGCAGAGGCCACCGCGTCGCGCTCGATCTCGCGGAAGCGGGCCTCGCCGTCTTCGAGGAAGATGTCGGGGATCGGCTTCCCGGCGCGCTCCTCGATGTCGGCGTCCGTGTCCCGCTTGTCGACGCCCCAGAGCGTCGCGAGCTTGGCCGCGATCGTCGACTTGCCCGAGCCGGGCGGGCCGATGAGGACGGCGCGCGGACCCATCAGCGCAGGTGCTCCGGGATCGCGGCCACGTAGGACTCGATGTTGCGGCGGACCTCCGCGACGGAGTCGCCGCCGAACTTCTCGAGCAGCGAGTCGGCGAGCGTGAGCGCGACCATGGCCTGAGCGACCACGGCCGCAGGCGCCACCGCGCACACGTCGGAGCGCTGGTGGATGGCCTTGGCGGCCTCGCCGGTCGCGGTGTCGATCGTGTCGAGCGCGCGCGGCACCGTGCTGATGGGCTTCATCGCCGCGCGCACGCGCAGCGGCTCGCCGTTGGTCATGCCGCCCTCGACGCCGCCGGCACGGTTGGTGCGCCGCGCGACGCCGTCCTCGCCGTACTCGATCTCGTCGTGCGCCTGGGAGCCGCGTCGGGCCGCGGTGCGGAAGCCGTCGCCGACCTCGACGCCCTTGATGGCCTGGATGCCCATGAGCGCCGCCGCGAGACGCGCGTCGAGGCGACGGTCCCAGTGGACGTGGCTGCCGAGCCCGACGGGAACGCCGTACACGACCACCTCGACCACGCCGCCGAGCGTGTCGCCGGCCTTCTGGCAGTCGTCGATCTCCTCGAGCATCGCGCGCGAGGTCTCGGCGTGGAAGCAGCGGATGGGGTCGGCGTCGAGCGCGGGCGTCGCGTCGGCCGGCGGGAGCGGCGCATCGTCCGGCACCCCGACCGGGCCCACCTGGACGGTGTGCGCCACCAGGCGGATGCCGGCGGCCTGCTCCAGGAAATTCTCGGCCACCTGGCCGAGCGCCACGCGCGCGGCGGTCTCGCGGGCGGAGGCGCGCTCCAGCACGGGGCGGGCATCGTCGAAGCCGTACTTGGTCATGCCCACCAGGTCCGCGTGCCCCGGGCGGGGACGGGTGAGCGCGGCGGCGCGCGCACCCGTGAGCTCCTCGGCGGGGACCGGGTCGGCGGACATGACGGTCTCCCACTTGGGCCACTCGGTGTTGCCCACCATGACGGCGACGGGCCCGCCCTGGGAGACGCCGTGACGGACGCCGCCGAGGATGGTCACCTGGTCCTGCTCGAACTGCATGCGCGCGCCGCGTCCCGCACCGAGGCGCCGGCGCGCGAGCGCGTCCTGGATCTCGGTGCTGGTGATCTGGACGCCGGCCGGGAGGCCCTCGAGCGTGCCGACCAGCGCGGGGCCGTGCGATTCTCCTGCGGTGAGCCATCGAAGCATGGGCGTCATTCTTCCACGAACGGACGGTCGGTCCGGATGCTGAGACGCCGCGGGCGGGACGGCTCCCCGAAGGGTGCTGCCCCGCCCGCGGCGTGTGGTCCTGAGGTCAGGGAACCGGGACGAACGGGTTCCTGCTGGTCTTCGGCAGCGGAGCGAGCTCCACAGGCGCCTCATCGTCCGCCACCGCGGCATCCGCGGCGGTGAGAACGAGCAGCGAGCCGCCGATGTTCACCTCGACGTCACCCTCGACGGTCGCGGGGCGACCGCTGCCGCCCGGGGTGTCGCTCTGCGACAGCAGGGCCACCGAGTCGATGAGGAACAGGCGACCCTTCACCTTCTGCATCGACGCGATGAACTCGCGCGCCGCATCGTACGTGCCGACGATGGTGATGTTCTGAGGAAGGCCCACGAGGGTCTGACCCGACGCGGTGGTGACCGCGGTCGCCTGCGGCTCCGGCTCCGCCGTCGCCTCGTCCGTGGACTCCTCGGCGGCCGCGTCCTCGGACTCGGCGTCGGTGGACTCCTCCGTCGTCGCGGGCGCCTCGGTGGCGGCGGGCGTCGGGGCGACCGCGGACGCACCGGCGGTGACCGTCATGATGGTCACACCCGCGTCGGAGGCGCGCTTCTCAAGCGTGCGGCGGAACTCCGCCGACTCCGCGGCCGTGGGGACCTGCGCCCGCGCGGCGGCCAGCTCGGCCTTGTACGTGTCGATCTCGGCGAACTGGGCCTTGAGCGTCTCGAGAGTCTGCGTGAGCTGGAGCGTGCGGTCCTGCTCGTACTCGATGGACGCCTTGGTGTCGGCGGTCTCCGTGAGGGTCGGGCTGATCACCAGGAACCAGCCCGCCACCACGACGAGGAGCGCGATGGCGACGGTGGCGCCGATCCATACCTTGAGTGTCTGAACCTGCATCATTCCTCCGTGGTGAACTGGCCGGCGAAGGCGTCGCTCGTGAAGCTGAAGGTCGCGTTGACCGTGAAGTACGTGGTGCCGTCCTCATCGGCGACCGCCACGCTGCTCACGTCCACGTCGACCACCCCGGTGAGCGCGTTGAGCGCGTCCTCCCAGTCGGAGACCGTCGCGAGCGTGTCGGCCCGACCGATGAGGCTCGCCGCCCCGACCGTGCCCGGCGTCGCGAGGGGGCCCGCGGCGGCCGTGCTCGAGCCGGTCCACAGCGTGTCCTGCGTGACGCTGAACGTCTCGATCGACGCCTCGAGCGGGGTCGCGGAGGAGATCGCCGCGAGGTAGGGCGACCACAGCACCTCGGTGCGCATCGCGCTGTCGCGCGCCTCCGTCACCGCGCCGAGGTCGGCGATGACGCGTGTGACCTCGGCGTACTGGCCCTGCTGGGTCAGGAGCGCCTGGTTGGTGTCCTGGATGTTCACCAGGTCCTGCTCCGCGCTCTGCTTCTGCATGACGGCCCAGACGGCGACGAGCGCGACGCCGAGCACCACCAGCAGCATGCCGAGCACCACCCACAGCCGCACGGCGTTGAGGCGGCGACGCGCCTTCACCTGCGGCGGCAAGAGGTTGACCGACGGCACCAGCGGGGCGCCGGGGACCTCGGCCTTGATGAACTCTCGGGTCATGGTGTCGCTCATGCCGCCACCTCCTGGGCGAGGCCCACGACGACCGCCATCGCGACGGGCGCCGTGATGCGACCCTCCGCCTTCGGGTCGACCGTGATGCCGTCAAGCGGGTTGCCGAACGTCACCGAGAGGCGCGAACGGTTCGCGAGGGTCTGCGCGAAGCCGGTGAGGAGCGCCCCGCCCCCGGTGAGCACGACCATCTCGATCGCGGTGCCCGGGTTGCTCGACTGGTAGTAGACGAAGGTGTTGCGCACGGCGTCGACCAGCGTGCTGATGACCTCGTCGATCGCCTCCTTCACCATCTCGCCGCCCGGGACGGCGGCGTGCTCGCTGGCGGGGCGGCGCTTGAGCGCCTCCGCCTCCGAGACGGGGATCTTCAGGCGCTTGGCGATCGCGTTGGTGACGTCCTGGCCGCCGGTCGGGATCACGCGCACCACGCGCGGCACGCCGCGCTCGGTCACGGTCACGGTGGTCATGCCGCCGCCGATGTCGACGCATCCCACGATCTTGGTGGAGGGGTCGACGCCGCGCGCGGCCCTCAGCAGCACGAGCGCGTTGAGGTCGACGACCGTCGGACGCAGACCCGCCTTCTCCGCGGCGTCGACGTTCGCGTTGACGCCGGCCTTGGTGGCGGCGACCAGGAGGCCGCGCACCTGGGTGCCGACCTCCCCCGCGACGGTCGTGCCGGGCACGAAGTCGAGGAGCGCCTCGTCGACGGGCATCGGCAGCATGTCCTGCACCTGGTACGGGAGCGACTGGCGAAGCTCGTCCATCGGCAGCAGCGGGAGCTCGACCTCACGCACCGCGGTGCGGCTCGAGCCGACGCCCATGACGACGTCCTTGCTCGAGAACTTCGCCTCTTTCCACATCTCCTTGATGGCGTCCGTGACCGTGGACTCGGCCACGACGGCCGCGTCCACGACGGCGCCCGGCGGCAGCGCGCGCTCGGCGTACTTGACGAGCGTCATCCGACCCGAGCGGCCGTTCCGCTCGAGCTCCGCGGCCCGCACCATCGAGGTGCCGATGTCGAGCCCAATCAACCGTGACTTTGCCATGGTCCATCCTTCTTTGCTTCGGTCGACCGCCGTACTCCGCATACGACCATCGACAGGTCCATCGACAGCGACCGCGTGAAACTCAAGGGATTCGTCACGAGATCACCCCCATGTAGGCATTCCAGAGCGCCTCGCCGGCGACCACGCCGACCACGGCGCCCGCGAGCATCCACGGCCCGAACGGGATCCGGCTCTTTCGGGACTTGCCGCCGAGCAGCATGACGCCGATGCCCCACAGCCCTCCGAGCAGGAAGGCCGCGAACGATCCGACCACGAGCGGCCCGACGCCGAGCCAGCCCAGGTAGCCGCCGAGCACGCCCGCGAGCTTCACGTCGCCCCAACCCATGCCGCCCGGCTTGGCGATCGCCAGCGCCGCGTAGAGCACGAACAGGACCACCATGCCGATGCCGCCCCGCAGCGCATCGTGCCAGTCGGAGGGGCCGAACACGGTGGCGACGCCGAGCAGGACGATGCCGACGATGTACGAGGGCAGCACGATCGGGTCGGGCAGCCGCTGCACGTCGAGGTCGATGAGCGCCAGCGCGATCCCGATCGCCGCGAGATACCACCAGGCCGGCCACGCCCACGGATCGTCCTGGAACACCAGGACGACGCCGGCGAACGCGAGCCCCGTCGCCAGCTCGACCAGCGGGTACCGCGACGAGATCGGTGCGGCGCAGTCACGGCATCGTCCCCTCAGCACCAGCCACGACACCAGCGGGATGTTGTCGCGAGGGCGCACCGGCGCGCCGCAGCTCGGGCACGCGCTGCCGGGGCTCACCAGCGACTCCCCGCGAGGCACGCGCCAGATGACGACGTTGAGGAACGAGCCGATGAGCAGGCCGAACAGACCCGCGAGCAGGGCGAGGATCAATTCGGGACCCACGCGTACTCCCAGTACCCGCTGAGGTCGGCGGTCACCACGTCGGGCGGGGCGTTCCACTTCTGGGACAGGCTCGTGTTGCAGGTCTTGGTCACCATGGTCGACCACGGCTCCTGGCCGTTGTACAGCGCGGGACCGAGGTCGAGGCAGCGACCCGACGAGTCCTTGAACAGGTACGACGTCTGGTAGTTACCGGTGTCGGCGTAGCGGGTCCACTTGGTCGACGTGCTCGAGCAGTCGGTCGAGAACGTCACCCAGCCGCCCTCGGTGCCCGCCGACTTGAGGCAGTAGTTGGTGCCGCTCGTGCCGTTGGAGTTCGTGTTGACCCGGATGGTCTGGGGGCCGTACGAGCCGACGCTCAGCGCAGGCTCCGTGTAGTACCACTTGTGGTTCCACAGCAGCGAGGACTGGCTCGGGTTCGGGTCCTGCTTGCACGGGTAGACGATCATCTGGCTCTCGTACCAGTGCGTCCAGGTGACGTCCGCGCATCGTCCGAACTCGAGGTAGTTGACGATCTGGTTGGTGGTCTTTCCGGCGGCACCGGCGCCCACGCTCGGGAGCGGGTCGAAGGCGGCCGCCTCACCCGAGCCCACGCTGCTGTTCGACTTGAGCAGCTGACCCGAGGTGACGTTGCCCGAGCCGCCGCCCAGGTAGTAGTTCGCATAGGCCAGCGCGCTCGTCTCACCGCGCCACGTCGCGTCACCGGTCCAGCTCCACAGCTGGAGGTAGCGGGTGCTGCTGGAGGAGCTCTCGCAGGGCTTGAGCTCGACGTTCTGCCCGGCGGTGTTGGTGCGCGTGATGCACAGCACGTCGCCGGTGTAGCCGTCGATGGTGGTCGTGGCGAGCTTGATCCGGTAGTCCGTGTCGTAGATCCACAGCTGCAGCGGGTCGCGGTCGCCGCACTCCGCGGTGGGCACGTACTTGACGTTGGCGCCGCTCACCTGCGACGTGGCCTCGAGGCAGAACCGGTCAGGCACGTAGGACGCCGACCACGAGTAGATGTAGCCGCCCGGGATGTTCACGTTGGTGAGGTTGAAGGCGTAGACGACTTCGAGCGTGCGGGAGATGTCGCCCGGGTTGGACTCGATGGTGAGGCCCTTGCCCGAGGAGGACAGGAGCGCGAAGCCCGGCTCCTGCGAGGGTCCGCTCCCGGAGGTGCACGACAGCTTGTTGGCCGCGCGCCACGCATCCGACTGCCCCGTGGGGTCGGAGTTGAAGTAGGAGACCTGGACCTCGTACGCGACCTCGCCGCCCGCGTCCTCGACCGTACCGGTGGCCGTGCACGGGAGCTTGGTGCGGTCGCCGTAGATGTTGCCGAGCGCATCGGCCGTGCCGCGCGCGTTGCGGATCTGGCCCACAACGGCGTTGATGCCGGACTCCGCGGCGAACACCGTCTTGGTCGAGGCCTGGAGCACCTGCGTCGGCTTGATCTGCGACAGGATCACGCCGAGCATCACCAGGGAGAACGTGGTGACGACCATGATGAGGAGCATCGCCGTGATGAGCGCCGCGCCCTCGTCGGACGCCGCCGGGCGACGGGTCGGGACGCTGCGGGTGAAGAACCTGGTCATGGCCTGCCCAATCCGGCGATGCACACCTGGTTGTCGCTCACGCCGTCGCTGTTGGCGTCCGCGTTGGTGGTCGAGGCGGTGGAGCTGTTGCGCGCGACGAACGTGGTCGACAGATCGACCGCCGCGGACGGCTCCGTCTGGGTCGCGGCGAGCTCGAGGGTGAGCGACTGGCGCATGCGCGAGTCGTCCGCCGAGGCGAAGGTGAACGGCGAGCCGGACCCCACCCGCGCGACGTTCCAGGCGATGGTCACCCAGTTCGACGCGCTGCTGGTGCCGTCGCGGCGCCAGGTCCGGTACGCGACCGTCTCCGCGTCGTCGTCGAGGCGCCACTGGTAGCACAGCGGCGCCTGGCCGGCGGGCAGGTCGGTGAGCTCGAACTCGACGTACCAGTCACCCGAGGGCCCGCGCACGGGACGGTTGATGGACGATGCGTAGCGCACCTGGCGATCCATCGCGCTGAAGCTCGCGCGCAGCGAGTTCGCCGCGTCGACGCGCCGCTGCGCCTCGGACGTGGTGTGTGCCATCGAGATGAGCGCGCCCATGAAGATGGTGATGACGATGGTGAAGATCGACATCGACACGACGAGCTCGACGATGGTCATGCCGGAGTCGCGGTCCGCGCGTTCGCGGAGGCGGGTGATGAGGGACGTCACGGGTGCCATGGCGCGATCAGCTCTTGTTCACCCGGTACCAGATGGTGCCGGTCGAGGTGACGGTGCCCACCTTGAGCGTGTAGGTCACGCTGCACATGTACGAGGAGGTGTTGGTGGTCCACGTGCTCGTCGGCGGAGCGATCGAGACCTTGCCCGCGTCCGACAGGGCTGTCGTGGTACTCACCGTGCCGCATCGCGAGTTCAGGTTGGTGCCAGACAGGTTCGTCGGGGTGCCGAACGTCACGCTGTCGACGAAGTCGCCGGTCCAGTTGGACGGGGTGTCGTTCTCACCCGCCCAGTAGCTGGCGGTGGTGCTCGACTTCGCCGCCGTGACGGTCGCCACGGGGCTGGTGCTGGAGCCGTCCGTCGCCGCGAAGGGTGTCACGTTGGTGCTCGCCGTGTAGTACACCGTCGCCGTGGAATCGGTGCCGCCGCCGGTGAGCTTGTAGGTGAAGGAGCAAACCTGATTGCTCGACGATCCCCATCTCACGTTCGACGCGGGCGGCGTGATCACGATCTGCCCAGCGTTCTTCTGCGCCGTGGTCGAGCTCACCGAGCCGCAGCGAGCATCCGCTCCCGAGGTCGACAGGTTCGTCGGCGTGCCGAGCGTCACCGCGGTGACCCCCTTCGCCGTCCACGTGGTCGGCGTGTCGTTGGCGCCTGCGGTGATCGTGACCGCGGAGCCGCCGCGCGTGACGGCGGCGCCTGGAGCGCTGCTGGTGCCGTCGTTGACGGCCACCGGCTCCACGCGCACGGTCGCGGTGGCGGAGTTGTCGCTCACGGTGGCGCCCTGCTGGAGCTTGAACGGGAAGGTCCACTCCCCCACGACGCCCACGGGCGGCTGGAACTGCACGTCGGAGCCGCTCATCGCCCACGCCGCGCCGGACGGCGAGCCTGTCGGCTGCGTCGAGAGCACCACGCTCGAGGTGGTGAAGGCGCCACGCAGGTTGGACGTGATCGTCGTCGCCGCCTGCGTCGAGGTCGCGCGGAACGGCACGACGATGGTGACGTCGCGCGGCGTGACCGCGGTGCGGAGAGTGACCGTCGCGACGGGGCTCTCGAGGCCGGAGCCGTCGATGTACTTGTACTGCAGCACGTCGTTGCCGAGCGTGCTCGAGGTGTATGTGATCGTCGTCTTGTCGGTGCTGGTGTTCGACACGGTCGCGGTGCCGAGCACCGGCGGGGAGACGATGACCACCTTGGCCGGCGAGCCCGGGTCGTTGGCGATGACGTTGATCGCGGTCGCCGTGCCGTAGTCCACCGTGAAGCTGTCGTCGACCGAGGCGGGGTTGAGCTGCACCCGCAGGATCGAGCTCGACGTGCGGTTGCGCGCGTCCTTGATGGTGTACGTGTAATCGAAGATGCCCGAACGCCACGAGGCGAGCGCGGGCGGCGTGTACTTGACGATCCAGTTCGAGGTGTCCACCACCAGCGTTCCGGGGTTCGACGAGGTCGCCACGCTGAGCGGCGGGTAGCCGTACGTGCCGATGGTGTCGTTGTGCACCACGTCGAGGCTCTGGGTGACGCCGGCGTCCGTGACCGAGAAGAAGGCGTCGTCCTGGATCGCGAGCGGCTCGACCGCATCGTTCCACTCGAGGTCGGTGGACCCGTCGATGAGCGACGCGGTCGAGTAGACGCAGAGGCCGTTGCACTCCTCGCCGATGGGCTCCCACGTGACGATGACGATGACGCGGAGCAGGCGCGCGTAGCCCGTCGGCACGTTCGTGCCGGTCGGCTCGGTCGCGGTGTAGCCGCTCACCTTGGCGCAGTCGGCGTTCGCGCCGGCGTTGGCCTTCGAGCGGAAGCAGGAACCGACGAGCGTGTAGACGTCGTAGTCCACGCCGCTCTCGGTGACGGTGTCGCTGATGGGGAGGGCGGGCGTGGTCGCGCCGGTGGTGTCCCACAGCGGGTAGGTGTCGGAGATGCCCTCGACACCGAGGGTCGCGCCCTGGGTGAACGAGGCGTTCACCGAGCTCTGCGTGCGCCCGACCACCAGGCCGGGCACGACCGTCGCGATCGAGCGCGGGTCGTAGTTGAAGGACTCCTCCATCGCGGCGTTGACGATGGCGACCGCGGACTGCTGGCGGTCCAGGTTGGAGGAGGTCTGCATGCCGTTGATGAAGAACCACAGCGACCCTGCGGCGACGATGCCGATGATCACGAGCGCGACGAGCACCTCGACGAGGCTGAAGCCCTCGTCCCGCTGCGTTGCGGCGTGCGTCATGGTGGTTCCTCCCTCCGGGAACTGCGGGGATGTGGTGCGGTGGGTGGGCCGCATCGTGCGATGCGGCCCACCCACCAGCTAGCGTCCAAAAGACGCCGTTGACCGACTTAGCAGGTCGCGGTGCCCGAGAGCAGGCCGCCGTTGTCCGAGTCGTAGTACCAGTCCTGGCTGGCGTCGGTGTTGGTGCCCTTGAGGCAGTACGCGCCAGAAGCGGTCGTGTACGTGATCGAGACGCCGGGCGAGGTCTTGACGTTCGCCGAGAAGTCGCCGTAGGCCGCCGGGTACTTCTGGTTGGCGACGTAGTAGGACTCGACCTCGGTGGCAGCACCGCGGAGGTCCGACTTGATCGCCGAGTCGTGCGCCGACTTGCGCTGGTTGAGGAAGATCGGGATCGCGATCGCGGCGAGGATGCCGATGATGATCATGACGACGAGGAGCTCGATCAGGGTGAAGCCCTGGTCCTTCTCCTCGATGGACTTGCGGATGCGAGCAAGCATCGTTTTCTCCTTGAGACAGAACTGCATTTTCATGGGTGAAGCAGGCCGGCGGACCGGCCCCGTCGGTGCCGCCCTCAAGAGGCACCGAAGTCTGTGTTGAGTTGTGCTACTTGACCAGCTCGAAGACGCTGAAGATGGGCATGTACAGGCCGATCACCATGAAGCCGATGATCCCGCCGAGGACGCCGATCATGATCGGCTCGATGAGGCTGGTGAGCTGCTCGGTGGTCGCCTCGACCTCGTCGTCGTAGAAGTCGGCGATCTTGTCGAGCATGTCGTCGAGCGCTCCGGTGTCCTCACCCACGGCCATCATCTGGACCACCATGGGCGGGAAGACCGGGTGCTGCGCGAGCGGCTTCGCCAGGGAGTTTCCCGTGCGCACCGAGTCGCGCACGTCCTTGGTCGCGTTCTCGATGACGATGTTGCCACTCGCCTCGCCCACGATCTCCAGGGACTGGAGTATGGGGACGCCCGAGCGGAGCATCGCGCCGAGGTTGCGCGTGAAGCGCGCGAGCGCCACCTTCTGCACCAGCGTGCCGAAGACGGGCGCCTTGAGGTACAGCGGCTCGACGCGCTGACGGAAGCCCTTGCGGTGCTTATTGCGGTTCCACAACGTCACGCCGACGATGATCGCGATGATGAGCGGCACGATGCCGATCTTGAGCATCGCCGACATCGTCACGAGGACCTGGGTGAGGAACGGCAGCTCCCCGCCGAGGCTCTCGAACATGTCCTGGAACACCGGCACGATGAAGAGCAGCATGCCCACCACCGCGAGGATCGCGATGCAGAACACCACCACGGGGTAGGTCATCGCGGACTTGATCTTCGCGCGGAGCTTGACCTCGTCCTCGAAGTTGGTGGCGATCGAGAGCAGCACCGACTCGAGGAAGCCGCCGACCTCACCCGCGCGCACCATGTTGATCATGAGCGGCGGGAACACCTTCTCGTGGCGGCCGAGCGCCTGCGAGAAGGAGCGGCCGGCCTCGATGTCGGCGCGGCACTCGTAGATGACGCGCTGGAGCGCGGGGTTCTCCGTCTGCTCGGCGAGGATGGTGAGCGACCTCAGCAGCGAGAGTCCCGAGGAGATCATGGTCGCGAGCTGGCGCGACATGATCGCGATGTCCTTGAGACCGATCTTGTCGGTGAAGCCCGGGATCTTGATCTCGGTCTTGAGGCCGCCGGTCTGCACCTCCTCGATCGACAGCGCCGCGAGGCGCATGTCGCGCAGGCGCGTGGCGACCGCATCCTTCGAGGGCGCGTCGATGACGCCCTTCTGGATGTTGCCCTGCGGGTCGCGGACCGCGTACTCGAACCTCTTCACCGCGGTGGCCATTACAGACGCGCCCCCATGGACTTGCCGGCGAGACGGCTGAACTCGTCCACCGAGTGGCACAGCTCGACGCCGGTCTCGTACGAGATCATCGAGCGCTTCACCAGGTCCGCGAGGGCCTGGTCCATGGTCTGCATGCCCAGCGAGGCGCCGGCCTGCAGCGACGTGTAGATCTGGTGCGTCTTGCCCTCACGGATGAGGTTCCGGATGGCCGGCGTCGCGAACATGATCTCGGTGGCGACCGCGCGGCCCGGGCCGTCGGAGCGCTTGACGAGCGTCTGGCAGACGACGCCCTGGATGGCGGTCGCGAGCTGCGTGCGGACCTGGCCCTGCTGCTCGGCCGGGAACACGTCGATGATGCGGTCGATGGTCTGCGCGGCGTCCTGCGTGTGCAGGGTCGCGAACACCAGGTGACCGGTCTCGGCCGCGGTGAGCGCGACGGAGATGGTCTCGAGGTCACGCATCTCACCCACGAGGATGATGTCGGGGTCCTGACGCAGCACATGCTTGAGCGCGTTCTTGAAGGAGCGAGTGTCCGCACCCACCTCGCGCTGGTTGATGAGCGAGCGCTTGTGGCGGTGCAGGAACTCGATCGGGTCCTCGACCGTCATGATGTGCGCCGAGCGCGTGCGGTTCGCGAGATCGATGAGCGAGGCGAGCGTGGTCGACTTGCCCGATCCCGTGGGCCCGGTGACCAGGACGAGGCCGCGCGGGAGCGCCGCGAAGCTGCTCACGCCCTCGGGGATGCCGAGCGCCTCGAGCGGCTTGATCTCGTAGGGGATCATGCGGAAGACCGCACCCACCGAGTCGCGCTGCTGGAACATGTTGACGCGGAAGCGGGACTCCCCCACCAGCGAGTACGACAGGTCGAGCTCGAGCACCTCCTCGAACTGCTCGCGCTGCTTGAGGGTGAGGATCGCGTAGAGCGAGCGCTGCAGGCCCTCGGGCGTCATGCGCGGCATGTCCGGGATGGGCTTGAGCCCGCCGTCGATGCGGATCATCGGCGGTGCGCCCGACGTCACGTGGAGGTCGGAGGCTCCCTGCGAGAGCATGTACCGGAGCGCGCCCTGGAGGTCGAGGTCGCCCTCCTCGCGGCTCTGCGACATGCCGACGCGGGCGCCGGGCGCGGCACCCGGCTGGGCCGGCTGCGCGACGGGCCGCTTGACGGGGGCCGGCTGCGCGGGCGCAGGCGCCGAGATCTCGTTGGCCGGCGCCTCGGCCACGGGCTCGAAGGACTGCGGCGTCACGGTGCGCGGGACCGCCGGGGCGACGGGTGCGGCCGGCTGCCCCAGCTGGGCCTGGCGCGCCTGCTCGAAGGCCTGGGCCGCGGACATGCGCTGCGCGGCGGCCGGGGAGGCGGACGCGGCGGGAGCCTGGTAGGGCGCGGGGGCCGCGCCGGGGACGGGCTGGCCGGTGGGCGGCGCGGGCTGCGCCCCGGGGATCCCGAGGCCGCGGCGCTCGGCGAGGAACGGGGCCCGCGCGGGCTGCTGCGCGGCGCCGTGCAGCGACACCTGTCCAGGTGCCTGCTGCGCAGCCGGCTGCTGCGGCGTCGCCCAGGACTCACGGTCCTGCATCGATCCCTCCATCGGGCCCTCCCCCTTGATCGCTCCACAACATACGGTCTTGTCCCTCGTTATCGACCAAATGCACCAAGTGCTTTAATCTCATTCCGCGAGACGCCCGTTCAGTCTGTGAGTTATTTCACAACTCTCAGCAGCTCCTCGACGGACGTCAGGCCCTCCATCGCCTTGGCCCAGCCGTCCTCGATGAGCGTCTCCATGCCGGCCTCGCGGGCCGCCACGAGGATCTCCGCGGACGAGGCACGGGCGACCGCGAGCCGCTCGATGTCCTCGTTGACCGGCATGATCTCGTGCAGCGCGAGGCGCCCGCGGTAGCCCGTCTGCGAGCAGCTCGAGCACCCCACGGGGCGCATGAGCGTCGGCATGTCCGAGCCGTCCCACCGGAAGCGCTCGAGCTCCGCCTCCGAGGGCGCGTACTCCTCCTTGCACTTCGGGCACAGGCGGCGCGCGAGTCGCTGCGCGACCACGCAGTCGACGGCCGAGCCCACCAGGAACGGCTCGATGTCCATCTCCGTCAGACGGGTGATGGCCGAGGGCGCGTCGTTGGTGTGCAGCGTCGACAGCACCAGGTGACCGGTGAGGGCCGCCTCGATGGCGATCTGCGCGGTCTCGCCGTCACGGATCTCGCCGAGCAGCACCACGTCCGGGTCGGCACGCAGGATCGAGCGCAGCGCGCCCGAGAACGTGAGGCCGGCCTTGGGGTTGACCTGGACCTGGTTGATGCCGGGGATGCGGTACTCGACCGGGTCTTCGACCGTGATGACGTTGATCTCCGGACGGGACACCTGGTTGAGGGTCGCGTAGAGCGTGGTCGACTTGCCGGAACCGGTCGGCCCGGTCACCAGGATCATGCCGTAGGGCTTGGTGTACGACTCGCGGTACAGGTCCTGGTTCGACTCGCGCAGGCCCAGGTCCTCGAGCGCCATGGTCGCGGTCGAGTTGTCGAGGATACGCATGACGATCTTCTCGCCCCACACCGTGGGCAGGCACGCGACGCGGAGGTCGACCTTGCGGCCCTGGTGGGTGACGGACAGACGGCCGTCCTGCGGCTTGCGCCGCTCGGCGATGTCCATGTCGGCCATGATCTTGATGCGCGAGATCATGCCGTTCTGCGTCGCCTTGGGCGCGCGCTGCATCTCGTGGAGCACGCCGTCGATGCGGTACCGGACGCGCACGTCCTTCTCCGCGGGCTCGATGTGGATGTCCGACGCGCGGTCCTGGATCGCCTGCGTGATGAGCAGGTTGACGAACCGCACGATGGGGGCGTCGTCCTCGATGACCGCGCCCATGTCCGACAGGTCCACGCCGTCGGGCTCGTCGGTGATCTCGCCCTGGAGGTTCTGGAGCTCGGCGTCCGAGCGGCAGTAGCGGTCGATCGCCGTGAGCAGGTCGTCGTGCGAGGCGACGACGGGGACCACGCGCAGGCGCGTGATCGCGCCGATGTCGTCGACCGCGACCACGTTGCCGGGGTTCGACATCGCGACCTTGATCATCCCGTCGCCGACGGCGAGCGGCAGAGCATGGTGGCGACGGCAGACGGCCTCGGGCACGAGCGCGACCGCGGCACGGTCCACGGGGTAGTCGGCGAGCTCGACGAACTCCATGCCGACCTGCGCGGCCAGGGCGCGGACCAGCTGGCCCTCGGAGATGAAGCCCAGCTCGACCAGCGTGCGGCCGAGCGACTGCCCCCGCTGCTGCTGGGCGTCGATGGCCTCGACCAGCTGGTCCTCCGTGAGCACGCCGTCCTCGAGCAGGATGCTCCCCAGTTGCTTCACCCGTGCTCCCTCAGCGCAGAAATAGTCGTGCGAACGTACCATCGGCACGCGCCGGGGAAAGTTGAGTGTTACCTATTCCACACGGAGGAGAGCGCGGCGCCCATCGCGTCGAGCGGCGCGGGGCGGCCCGTCATGAGTCGCACCTGCTCCCCCGCCTGATGCAGGAGCATCCGCTCGCCGCCGATGCGGGTGCCGCCGAGCGCGGCCCACGCCGCACCGAGAGGCGTCACCGGCGGGTCGTACACCGCATCGAGCAGCGCGGAGCCCGCGCGCACCGAGGTGAGTGTGCCGCCCAGCTCGGCGCCGGCGGCTGCCGGGACGGTCGAGACGACGGTGTCGACGTCGCGGGCGATGGCGCTCACCTCGTCGAGGCCGATGAAGCGCGGCCGCACGCCCATCTTGGTCGCCGCGCGCAGCAGCCCGCCCGCCCGCCCGCGGTTGCGCACCGCGACGAGCGGCGCCTCGACGCCCATCCCGCCTAGCGCGGCCATCGCGGAGGTCGCGGTCGCTCCCCCGCCGATGATCAGCCCGGACGATGCGCGGGCCACGCCGGCCTCCCGGAACGCGGCCTGGATGCCCCACACGTCGGTGTTGGCGCCGGTGAGCTGGCGCACGCCGCCCAGGTCCTGGATCAGCACCGTGTTGATCGCGCCCACGAGCTTGGCCATGGACTCGACGAAGTCCATGAGCGGCAGCGCCTCGACCTTGAGCGGCATCGTGAGCGACAACCCGGCCCACGCATCGTCCAGGCCGTCGAGGAAGCCGGCGAGCCCGCCCTCGGGGACGTCGAACGCGTCGTACTCCCAGTCGAGGCCGAGCTCACGGTAGGCCGCCCGATGCAGCACCGGGGACAGCGAGTGCCCGATCGGGTGGCCCAGGACGCCGGCGCGCCGGCTGCCCGCGCTCACTCGGAGTCGGAGGACTGGTTGGCCTCGACCCACGCGTCGAGCTCGGCCGAGTTCGCCAGGTGGTCGGCGTACTCGGTCGCGTACTTCGTCTCGCCCGTCTCCAGGTTGACCGTGACGAAGAACAGGTACTCCGTGTCGGCCGGGTTGACCGCCGCCGCGATCGACGCCTCGCCCGGACCCGCGATCGGGGTCGGGGGCAGGCCCGTGTTGGCGTACGTGTTGTACGGGCTGTCGACCGCGAGCTCGTCCTTCGAGGCGAACGCGCCCTCGGACTGCGTCACGTACTTGACCGTCGAGTCGAGCTCGAGCTTCATGTCGATCGCGAGGCGGTTGTAGATGACCGAGGCGATCTTGGGACGGTCCTCGTCGAGCTTGGCCTCGCGCTCGATGAGCGACGCCACCGTGAGCACCTGCTGGCGGTCCTCGGGCGCCACGTCGTAGCTGTCGAGCACCGTGATGGTCTGCTCGACCATGCGCGTGAGGATCTCCTGCGGGGTGACGCCCGGGTCGAACTGGTACGTCGACGGGAACAGCCAGCCCTCGAGGCTGCCGTTCGCCTCCTCGGGCAGGCCGAGCGCGTCAGTGTTGTCCATGGCGGCCTGCACGTCCTCCACGGACGCGCCCGTGAGGTTGGCGATCGACTGCTTGTAGTACTCGAGCGACTTGCCCTCGGGGATGGTGATGGACTTGACGTCGCGGTTCGCGGGGTCGAGCAGCGCCTCGAGCGCGTACGAGGCCTTCATCTCCTTGTGCATGAAGTAGTAGCCCGGCTTGATCGAGTTCGAGTCCGGGTTGTCGTACCACGCCGCGATGAAGGCCTGCTCGGAGGCCACCACGCCCGCATCGTGCAGCGTCGCGGCGATGTCGGCGCCCACGGCGCCCTCCTCGATGACCACCTGGACGTTGCCCTGGCCGGGGCCGTCGTAGTCCTGCACCTCGTTGGTGGTGGACTCGAAGCCCTGCAGGAAGTTCATCGCGGTCGACGCGCCGAGCGCGAGCACCACGAGGCCCACCGCGGTCGCGATGAGCGTGAACCGCCGCCGGGCGGCGCGGCGCTTGCTGCGCTGCAGCCGTCGCAGGTCCAGCGACGTCGTCGTCGTCGCCTCGGCCTCGAAAAGGTCAGTCATCATTCCCCTTGCGCGGAACCTCGATCGTCACCGACTCGAGATTACCGTTCCTGTCAACATCCAAGGCGTTCTCGAGGATCACCACGGCGGCGGCCTGGTCGATGACCTGGCGCTGCTTCTTGGCGTTCCGGCCCGCGCTGCGCATGGCCTGCGCCGCGGTGGCCGTCGAGAATCGCTCGTCGATCAAACGAACGCTCGCGGAGGTCAGTTCCGCGAGCCCCGCCGCGAACGCGCGTGCGTCCTCGGCGCTGGTGCCCTCCTGGCCGGAGAGCTTGCGCGGCAGGCCGACGAACACGGTGATCGCACCGCGCTCCTCGGCTAGCCCAGCCACGGCCTGCACGTCCCCGACGCCCCGCTGCACGGTGTCGACGGGGAACGCCATGAGGCCGTCGGGGTCGGACGCCGCCACGCCGATGCGGACGGTGCCGACGTCGACCCCGAGGCGCGCGCCCTTACGCACGCGCCGCCACGGTCGAGGCGACGGCCGCGAGGGCCGCCGGGATCTGCTCCACGTCCTGGCCGCCGCCCTGCGCGAGGTCCGGCTTGCCGCCGCCTCCGCCGCCCAGGATGGACGATGCGGCCTTGACCAGGTCGCCCGCCTTGAGACCCGCGTCGCGCGCGCCCTGGTTGGTGGCGATCACGATCTGCGGGCGGCCGTTGACGTCCGCCGCGATGGCGACCACCGACGGGGCGGACTCGCCCAGGCGGGCGCGCACGTCGGTGACCACGCTGCGAAGGTCGTCCGCGTCGGCGGCGTTCTCGGACACGTGCGTGACCACGCGGATGCCCGCGACGTCGACGGCCTTGTCCACGAGCCCGGCCGCGACCTGCTGCATCGCCTGCTGGCGGTAGCCCGCGAGCTGCTTCTCGGCCTCCGCGAGGCGCTCGAGCACCTTCTCGACACGTCCCTTGAGCTCGCCCGGCTGCACCTTGAGCGTCGAGGTCAGCTCGGAGACCAGCGCGCGCTCGGCGGCGAGCTTCTGGAACGCCTCGATGCCCACGAAGGCCTCGATGCGGCGCGAGCCCGAGCCCACGGAGGACTCGGTCGACAGCGCGACCAGGCCCACCTGGCTCGAGTGGTCGACGTGCGTGCCGCCGCAGAGCTCGCGTGACCAGGGGCCGCCGATCTCGATGACCCGCACCGTCTCGTCGTACGTCTCGCCGAACAGCGCGACCGCGCCCCACTCCTTGGCCTCGGGCAGCGACATGTGCTGCGCCGTGACGGCGTGGTCCGCGCGGATGGCCCGGTTGGTGACCTCCTCGATCTCGGAGCGCGTCTCGACGGACAGCGCCGAGGGCCACGAGAAGTCGAGGCGGAGGTAGCCGGGCTTGTTGTACGAGCCCGACTGGAGCGCGTCCGGGCCGAGCACCTCTCGCAGCGCGGCGTGCAGGATGTGGGTGCCCGAGTGTGCCTGGCGGGCGCCGCGGCGCCACTCCGGGTCGACCTCGGCGGAGACCTGGTCGCCCTGGGCGACCTGACCCTCGACCACGGTGCAGGTGTGGACCACGAGCCCCTTGACCGGGCGCTGGACGTCGATGACCTCGAGCGTGCCGTGCGCCGAGCGGATCACGCCCGAATCGGCCTCCTGGCCGCCGGACTCCGCGTAGAACGGGGTCTGCGGGAGCACCACCTCGACGGTCTCGCCCTCCGACGCGACGGGGACGGTGACGCCGTCCTTGAGCAGCGCGGTGATCTCGGTCGCGGTGGTGAGCTCCTGGTAGGCACGGAACTCGGTGAGTCCCTCGGCCTCCTTGAGCCCCAAGTAGACGCCCACGTCGGCGTGGCCGCCCTTCTTGGCCTTCGCATCGGCGCGGGCGCGGTCCTTCTGCTCCTTCATGAGCTCGCGGAACTTCGCCTCGTCGACCTGGATGCCCTGCTCGGACGCCATCTCGAGCGTGATGTCGATCGGGAAGCCGTACGTGTCGTGCAGCGTGAACGCGTCGGCGCCGGACAGCGCCTTCGAGCCGCTCCTCTTCACCTCGGCCACGGCCGTGTCGAAGATGGTCGTGCCCGCCACGAGGGTGCGACGGAACGCGTCCTCCTCGTTGTAGGCGATCGCCTCGATCTTCGCGCGGTTCGCCGCGAGCTCCGGGTAGGTCGCGCTCATCGCGTCGATCGACGCGGGCAGCAGCTCGGGCATCGTGCGCTCGTCCACGCCCATGAGCTTCATGGCGCGCACCGAGCGGCGGATGAGGCGGCGCAGCACGAAGCCGCGGCCCTCGTTGCCCGGCGTGACGCCGTCGCCGATGAGCATGAGCGCCGAGCGCACGTGGTCGGCGACCACGCGCATGCGCACGTCATCGGCCTCGTCCGCGCCGTACGTCTTGCCGGAGAGCGCCTGGGCCCTCGCGATGACGGGGTACACCTCGTCGATCTCGTACATGTTCGCGACGCCCTGCTTGAGGTACGCGAGACGCTCGAGGCCGGCGCCGGTGTCGATGGCCTTCTGGTCGAGCTCGCGGATGAGCGGGTAGTCCTTGCCGGCGCCTTCGCCGCGCAGGAACTGGTCGAACACGAGGTTCCACACCTCGAGGTAGCGGTCGCCGCCCGGGTCGACGGTGCCGCCGACGGCCTCGGGGCCGAACTCGGGGCCGCGGTCGTAGTGCCACTCCGCGCAGGGGCCCGCGGGGCCGGGCTGGCCCGTGTCCCAGAAGTTCTCCTCGCGCGTGAGCTTGACGATGCGCTCGGGCGCCACGCCGATGTTGGTGAGGTGGC
This sequence comes from Demequina iriomotensis, assembly GCF_000971395.1. Lineage (GTDB taxonomy): Bacteria > Actinomycetota > Actinomycetes > Actinomycetales > Demequinaceae > Demequina > Demequina iriomotensis. Next base: position 167,850 of record NZ_BBME01000013.1, read on the forward strand.
TGAACGCCTCCTCGTCCTCGTTCCAGATGGTCACCCAGAAGCGCTCGGCGTCGAAGCCGAGGTTGCCCTCCGCCTCGGGTCCCGTGAGGAACTCGTAGGCGTAGTTGATGGCGCCTTCCTTGAAGTAGTCGCCGAAGGAGAAGTTGCCGAGCATCTGGAAGAACGTGCCGTGGCGGGTGGTCTTGCCGACCTCCTCGATGTCCTTGGTGCGGATGCACTTCTGGACCGAGGCGATGCGGGGGTGCGGCGAGGTGTCGGTCCCGATGATGTACGGGATGAACGGCACCATGCCGGCGACCGTGAACAGCAGCGACGGATCGGGCGACACGAGCGACGCGCTCGGCGCGATGTGGTGGTCGTTCTTCGCGAAGTAGTCGACCCACCGGGTGGCGATCTCAGAGGTCTGCATGCGTGGTTCTAGTCCTTCTCCTGATGGACCGGGACCTCGACGGCCCGGCCTCCCCTGCATCGTGCAGAAAGGCCGCGGTGCACCACCCGCGAGGGGCGGCGCACCGCGGCCGCTGCTGGCGGGCCCGCGAGGGCCTCACCGGTGCGCTTTAGCGAGCGTAGTACTCGACGACCAGCTGCACGTCGCAGGTCACGGGGACCTCGGCGCGCTTCGGGCGGCGGACCAGCGTCGCGGTGAGCTTCTCAAGCGTGACGTTGAGGTACTCGGGCACCTGGGGCAGCACGTCGCGGTGAGCACCGGCGGCGGCGGCCATGTAGGGCTCCATGGTGACGGCCTTGGGCTTGACCTGGATGGTCTGGCCCGGCTTCACGCGGAACGAGGGACGGTCGACGATCTTGCCGTCCACGAGGATGTGGCGGTGCAGGACCGACTGACGGGCCTGGAGGATCGTGCGGGCGAAGCCGGCACGGAGCACCAGGGCGTCGAGACGCATCTCGAGAAGCTCGACGAAGTTCTCACCGGTCAGACCGGTCTCCTTCTTGGCCTCGGCGTAGGTCGAGGTCATCTGCTTCTCGCGAAGGCCGTACTGCGCGCGAAGACGCTGCTTCTCGCGCAGACGCACGGCGTAGTCGCTCTCCTTGCGGCGGGCGGTGCGGCCGTGCTCGCCCGGGGGGTACGGGCGCTTCTCGAAGTGCTTGACGGCCTTCGGGGTCAGGGCGATCCCGAGGCTGCGCGACAGGCGGACCTGGCGACGTGCCTTCTGAACAGAGGTCATGATTTCCTTCACAGCTCCAGACGCGCGCGGATGCGCATCAGGAAATGATCGATGTGTGCTGAGTTCGCGGCGACAGCAGCCAACCGTCCGCGAGGGCTGAACAACTATACCAGGGCGGAGCCGTTCCCGGCAGAACGCGACACGCGTCCCTACAATCGTCCCATGTCCTTCCAGGCGTACCTCGACGCTGTCGAGACCAAGACCGGCCTCACCCCGCGCCAGCTGATCGACCTCGCCACCGAGCGAGGGTTCGGCCCCGGCACCAAGGCGACGCCCATCCTCGAGTGGCTCCAGGCGGACTACGGCCTCGGTCGGGGGCACGGGATGGCCATGGTGCACGTCATCACCAAGGGGCCCCAGATCTCCGACAAGCACGTGGGCTCCGGCGGCACTCATGCCGACCCGAAGGACCACCTGTGGCTCGACGGCAAGGACTCCAAGCCCGAGGGCTACTGATCCCTGCCGAGCATCCCGCGGATGGTCCGCAGGCGCTCCGTGAGCGTGCGCTCGTAGCCGTGCTCGGTCGGCGAGTAGTAGCGCGCGCCTCGCAGGGTCTCCGGGAGGTACTCCTGCGCGGCGACCCCGTGCGGCGCGTCGTGGGCGTAGATGTAGTCCTGGCCGTGGCCGATGCGCTCGGCCCCCGCGTAGTGCGCGTCGCGCAGGTGCTCGGGCACCACGCCCGCCTTACCCGCGCGGACGTCCGCGATCGCGGCGTCGATCGCGCGGTACGAGCGGTTCGACTTGGGCGCGCTCGCGAGATACGTGGTGGCCTCCGCCAGGACGATGCGCCCCTCGGGCATCCCGATGAAGCTCACCGCCTCTGCGGCGGCCTGGGCGATCACGAGTCCCTGCGGATCCGCCATGCCGATGTCCTCGGCCGCGAGGATCACCAACCGGCGCGCGATGAAGCGAGGGTCCTCCCCCGCCACCACCATGCGCGCCAGATAGTGAAGCGCGGCGTCCACATCCGAGCCGCGGACCGACTTGATGAACGCGCTGATGACGTCGTAGTGCTGGTCCCCCGACTTGTCGTACGCGACCAGCGCGGCGTCCATGGTCGCCTCGGCGAGCTCGGCGGTGATGACCCCGCCCGGGCCGGCCGAGTCGGCGATCGACTCGAGCAGCGTGAGCGCCTTGCGGGCGTCCGCCCCCGCGACCCGCAGGATGTGGTCCCGGGCTTGCGCCTCGAGCGTCACGCGCCCGCCGAGCCCCCGCGCATCGTCCACCGCCCTCGCCAGGAGCGCGGCGATGTCGGCCGACGCGAGCGGCTGGAGCACCAGCAGCAGCGACCGCGACAGCAGCGGGCCGACCACGGAGAACGACGGGTTCTCGGTGGTCGCGCCGATCAGAGTCACCCAGCGGTTCTCGACCGCGGGCAGCAGGGCGTCCTGCTGGCTGCGCGTGAAACGGTGGATCTCGTCGATGAAGAGGACGGTCTCCCGCTCCCCCGTCGCGATGCGCCGCTTCGAGTCGTCGACCACAGCCCGCACGTCCTTGACGCCGGCCGTGACCGCCGAGAGCTCGACGAAGCGGCGGTTGCCCGCGACCAGGTACGCGAGCGTGGTCTTGCCCGTGCCGGGCGGTCCCCACAGCACCACCGAGGTGGCCGCGGCGTCCTCGCCGATGAGCCGACGCAGCGGCGAGCCCTCGGTGAGGAGGTGGGACTGGCCCACCACCTCCTCGAGGGCCCGCGGCCGCATGCGGACGGCGAGCGGGGCGTTGCCGAGCGTCTCGGGCACCCCCGAGGCATCGGTGCGCGCCGCGTCGAACAGATCCATGCAGGTCAGCGTAGGCGGTCGCTTACCACTGCATGGTCGCCCGGGCGTAGTCCGTCGGGTCGTAGACCGCGTAGATGTCGGCCAGCGCACGCTGGCGGTACCAGACGCCGCGCGTGAGCGAGCCCGTGCCGGAGACGGTGTTGCCTTCGACCAGCCACACGGTGTTGCCGTCGACGTGATCGATGGTGCCGGTGTGGGTCGGGCCGTCGTACGGGTACCAGTCGACGAGCACCACGTCGCCGCGCTTGAGGTCGGAGGCCGTGGGCGTGGTGTCGAGCACGCCCGCGCGGCGCAGGTCCTCGACGTACTTGTCGAAGTGCTTGCGGTAGGGCACGCCCGAGGCGTAGCCGGCATGCGCGAACGACCACTCGACGAACACGTGGCACCAGGCGTAGTGGCCGTCGATCCACGCGTTGAACTTGTTGGTGCGCCAGGACGGCTCGCGGTAACCCACCTGCGAGTGCTCGAGCTTGAGGAGCTTCTCGCGATCGTAGTAGCCGCCCACGTTGAGGAACCGCTCCGGGGTCCAGCCGTAGACGCCGTTGATCTTGACCTGCCACCAGCCATGCGCCTCGACGCCCGTGAACGTGCCGGTGGTGCCGCGCTTGGCGTACGTCACGACGGCCGTGGAGTTGGAGTCGCCCTTGCGGACGCCAAGGTTCTTGCCGGTGGTCCCCACGACGATGGTGTCGACGCTCGGCTTCGACGTCGCGAAGAAGCGCGCGGGCGCCCAGGCGGTGATGCCCGCCATCTTCACCTGGACCCAGCCGCCCTTCTTCTTGCCGGTGGCGACGGCGCGCGCTCCCGTGTAGCCCACGACGGCGATCGCGCTGTCGTTGGTCGCACGCTCGCGCAGCTTGAGGCGCTTGCCGGTCACCCAGAGCTTGGTGCCGCCGCGGACGTCGGACGGCTGGAGGGCCGTGGGCACGGCGGTCTGCACCGTCGACACCGCGGCGGCGGTGGACGATGCGGTGGTGGCGGTCGTGGCGGCGCCGGCGGGCACGGTCACGGCCACCGCGGCGGCCGTGGCGAGCACGGCGGCGATGGCGCGCGCCGATCGGGCGCGGGTGGTGGTGATGGTCATCGGGGATCTCCGATCGTCGGGTTGGCCCTCAGAAGGTGGTCGACTCGGTCTCGGTCGGTCCGCGAGACGTGATCGGCGCGACCCCTCGCCGCGCCGCGCCTGCCGCGAACGCGAGCAGAGTAACAAACGTTTTCGAAAGGCCGAAGCGTCGTCGGCGCCCGTAGCCTGAGCGCATGGGTCCGTTCGCACGGGTGGGGGGCCTCATCGCCCGGGCCCCACGCATGGTGGTGCTGCTCGCCGTCCTCGGGACGCTCGCCTTCTACGCGCTGGCCACCGTCGGCGTCGGCGGCGAGGGCCTGTTCGCGCGCGTCACCACGGGCCCGCCGCTGGTCCAGGGTTCGGACTCCTGGCAGGTCTACCAGGCCTTCGACCGGACCGGCGACGACTCGGCGGGGGCCTCGGTCACGTCCTACGTCCAGGGGGTCGACGTGGCGTCGCCGGACGTCGCCCGCGCGGCCGACGAGGCCGCGGAGGACATCGCCGCGCTGCCCCACGTGACGGCGGTGGTCACGCCCTTCGGCGCCGGTACCGACGAGGATCTCGCCGCCGCTCTCGTCGACGCGACCGGGACCGGATTCCTCATCGAGACGCGCTTCGAGTCCTTCGGCGACGAGGACCCGCTCGCGACGCACGAGGAGGTCGCGCGCATCGTCGAGGATGCGATCGCCGGGCTGCGCACCAGCCAAGCGGAGGCGCACGTCGCGACGTACTCGAACCCCCTGCTGTTCGACGACTTCACCACGCAGCTCGAGGAGGACCTGGTGACCGGCGAGCTCATCGCGCTGCCGGCCGCGATGGTGGTGATGGTCTTCGTGTTCGGCGGCTTCCTCGCGGCCGCGACGCCGCTCACGGGCGCGGTCGCGTCGATCGCGGGCGGGCTCGCCGTCCTGTACGGCTTCTCCTACCTTCTCGACCTCGACCAGAGCGCCGTCAACGTGGTGACGGTGCTGGGCATCGGCCTGTCGATCGACTACGGCCTGCTCATCGTGTCGCGCTTCCGCGAGGAGATGCACCGGCGCGGCGGCGATCCTCGCGAGGCGCGCGACGAGGCCATCGTGGCGACCATGGCCACGGCAGGTCGCACCGTCGCCTTCTCGGGGCTGGTGGTGGCGATCTCGGTGGGCGGGCTCGTGCTGTTCGACCCGGAGATGATGAAGGGCTTCGGCGGCGCGGGGCTGGGCGTGGTGTCCACCGCCATGATCGCCGCGCTGACCATCGTGCCTGCCGTGCTCTACCTGCTCGCGCCCCGGGTCGCGGCACCGGGCGTGCTCGCACACGTGCCCGGCATCCGCCGCGTGCTGGCGGCGACCTCGAACGTCGACACGGAGGAGGGCGCGTTCTCGCGCCTCGCCGCCTGGGGCCAGCGTCGGCCCTGGCTCGTGGTGCTCGGCGCCGCGGCGCTGCTGCTCGCGCTCGCATCGCCCGTGCTGCACCTGTCGCTGCGCGACTCCGACATCGAGGCGCTGCCCGTCGGCAACGAGAGGCGCGACTACTACGACGCGTTCCGGGAGGGCTTCCCCGGACTCGCCGAGCCCGCCATCTGGATCCACACGACGGCGGCGCCCGGGAATCTCGACGGGTACCTCGACGCGGTGGGCGAGGTGGACGGCGTCACGGCGGTCGACGCGCCGAGCGTCCAGGGCGGCGAGACCTTCGTCGGGGTGCGGCTCGAGGCGTTGGATCCCAAGGGCGCCGAAGCGATGACGGCGGTGCGCGACATCCGGGAGCTCGAGGCGCCGGTGGAGCTCCACGTGGGCGGCGCAGCGGCCGGTCAGGTCGACTTCATCGACGCGATCTCCCGCGGAGCGCTCATCGGGGGCGGCGTGGTGGCGCTCGCGACGTTCGTCATCCTCTTCCTCATGACGGGCTCGCTCCTCGTGCCCGTGAAGACCCTCCTCATCAACGCGCTGTCGCTGCTCGCGACGCTCGGCGTGGTGACGTGGGTGTTCGGCGAGGGGCATCTCGAGGGCGCGCTCGGCTACACCTCGACCGGCGGGGTCGACACCTTCGTCGCCGTCATCATCGTGGCGTTCGGCTTCGGGCTCGCGATGGACTACGAGGTGTTCCTGCTGTCCCGCGTGAAGGAGTACGTCGACGCCGGGGAGCCGAACGACGCCGCCGTGCGCAAGGGGCTGCAGCGCTCGGGGCGCATCATCACCTCGGCGGCTGCCGTGATCGTCCTGGTGTTCCTCGGCTTCGCCCTCGGCGACCTGCTCATGATCAAGGCCGTCGGGGTGGGCCTCGCGGTCGCCGTGCTCCTCGACGCGACCATCGTCCGTCTGTTCCTGGTCCCCGCGACCATGACGCTCCTAGGCGACTGGAACTGGTGGGCACCCGCGCCGCTGCGGAGGCTCCACGAGCGGCTCGGGCTCCGGCACTAAGCGACAGGTGGTCGCGGATCAGCCGAGCAACTCCCCCACCGCCGCAAGCTGGTCGAGCACCGCGCCCACCGCGTGGCGCGCGACCCGGTCCCGTCGGCCGAGCGCGACGATCGCGCGCGTCGCCCGCACGCCCGCGAGCGGGATGAGCCGGTACGCGCCGCTCGGCGGGGTCGAGAAGCGCGGCAGCAGCGCGAGCCCCGCGCCCTGGGCGACCAGCGACTCGACCAGCCGGTTGTCGCGGATCTCGACGATCCTCTCCAGGGTGGCCCCCGTCGCCGCCTCGAGGCGCTCCAGAATCGTCGCGAACGGGAAGCCCCGCGGCACGGCGATCCACGGATCGCCGACCACGTCCTCCGGGCGCAGGACCGCTGCGCCGGCGAGCGGATGGCCCGTCGGCACCGCGACGTCGATGGGCTCGCGCGCGACCACGCGCGAGAACAGGCCCTCGGCGCCCGCGGGCACGTCCGCGCTCAGGCTGTGGGCGATCACCAGATCGTGGTCGAGGGTGCGCGCCGCGTACTCGGCCTCGGCCAGGTCGAAGTCCTCGAGGACGATGCTGAGGCGGGTCCCCGCGAGCCGCGAGAGCAGGCCCGGCATGAGGGCCGCGCCCGCGCTCGGAAGGGTGCCGATGCGCACCGTCCCGGCCGGCTCTCCCCGGCCCGCGTCGAGGGCGGACTGCACGCGCGCCAGGGCGGCCAGCACATCGTCCGCCCCGTCGGCCAGCACCTCGCCCGCCCACGTCAGCCGCAGGCCGCGCGACACCGGCTCGACGAGCGCGACCCCCAGCTCCCGCTCCGCCGTCCGCAGCTGCTGGGACAGCGCCGACGGCGTGCGGTAGGTCGCCGCGGCCACGGCGCCGAGCGTGCCGCGCTCCCGCAGGTCGCGCAGCAGCTCGAGGTGCCTGATCTCCATGAAGGCAACCTACATGGTCGCTTCAGAACTGTGCGCTGGTGCTTCATGGAGGGACGATGCCACGCTGGCGGCATGCCTGCCCGTCACCTTGCGCTCGCCGTCGTGGTCGCGGTCCTGTGGGGCCTCAACTTCGTCGCGATCCACGCATCCCTCACGCAGTTCCCGCCGCTGTTCCTGGTGGCGCTCCGTTTCGCGCTCATCGCGATCCCGACGGTGGTGCTGGTGCCGCGTCCGCGCGTGCCGGTGCGCTGGCTGCTGGGATACGGGCTCGGCTTCGGAACGCTCCAGTTCCTCTTCCTCTACCTCGGCATGAACGCCGGCTTCCCCACCGGCCTCGCGTCCCTGGTGCTGCAGGCCTCCGCGCCGTTCACCGTGGTGCTCGGCGCCCTGCTGCTCCGGGAGCGGCTGGGAGCACGGCGCCTCCTCGGCGTCGCGGTCGCGGTCGTCGGCCTCGTGGTCGTGGGGGCGAGCTACGGCACATCGGCACCCATCGGGCCGTTCCTGCTGGTGCTCCTCGGCGCCCTCGGGTGGGCGTTCGGCAACCTCGCATCGCGCCAGGCCCGCGCCGACAAGCCGCTTCACCTGGTGCTGTGGATGTCGGTGGTGCCGCCCCTGCCGATGCTCGCGCTGTCGCTCGCGGTCGAGGGTCCCGCCCGCATCGGCGAGTCCCTCGCGACCTCGCTCTCCGCCGCGGCCGTGCCCGCGTGGATCGGGCTCGCCTACACCGTGCTCCTCGGCACGCTGCTGGGCTCGGGGATCTGGGTGTGGCTCATGGCCCGCCACCCGGCCGGTGCGGTCGCGCCGTTCTCGATGCTCGTGCCCGTCGTGGGCATCGTCACGGCCTGGCTGGTGCTGGGCGAGGCGCCCGGGTGGGGCGAGCTCGCCGGAGGAGTGCTCGTGGTGGGCGGCGTGCTCTGGGCCTCGCGCGCGCCCGCCGCGGCGCCTCCGGAGGTCCTCAGTGCCCACGAGGGCCCGGATCGGGCAGCCAGCACCTCGCAGCGCGCCTAGACGCCGCGAGGGCGGGACCCCGAACGGGATCCCGCCCTCGCGGACGTCGGACGAGGCCTACGCCTCCTCGCCCTCCTCGGGCTCCGGCACGAAGTCGACGCCGGCCTCGGAGCGCTGCTCCGGCGTGATCGGAGCCGGAGCCTGGGTGAGCGGGTCGTAGCCGCCCCCGGACTTGGGGAACGCGATGACGTCGCGGATCGAGTCGGCCTTGGCCAGCAGCGCGGTGACACGGTCCCAGCCGAGCGCGATACCGCCGTGCGGCGGGGCGCCGAACTGGAACGCGTCGAGCAGGAAGCCGAACTTCTCCTGCGCCTCCTCCTCGCCGATGCCCATGACATCGAAGACGCGCTTCTGGACGTCCTGGCGGTGGATACGGATCGAGCCGCCGCCGATCTCGTTGCCGTTGCAGACGATGTCGTACGCGTAGGCGAGCGCCGGGCCCGGGTCCGTGTCGAACGTGTCCATGAACTCGGGCTTGGGGCTGGTGAAGGCGTGGTGCACCGCGGTCCAGGCCGAGTGGCCGAGCGCCACGTCGTCGTCGTCGAGGTCGACCGGCTTGAACAGCGGCGCGTCGACCACCCAGCAGAACTCGAAGCGGTCCTCGTCGATGAGACCCACGCGGCGCGCGATCTCGTTGCGGGCCGCGCCGAGCAGGGCGCGCGAGGCCCCGGTCCTACCGGCGGCGAAGAAGATGCAGTCGCCCGGCTCGGCGCCCACCTCGGCCGCGAGGCCGGCGAGCTCCGCCTCGGAGAGGTTCTTGGCGACGGGGCCGCCGAGCGTCCCGTCCTCCTGGACGAGGACATAGGCGAGGCCCTTGGCGCCACGCTGCTTGGCCCACTCCTGCCACGCGTCGAGCGTCTTGCGCGGCTGCGACGCGCCGCCGGGCATCACCACGGCGCCGACGTACTCGGCCTGGAAGACCCGGAACGGCGTCGAGGCGAAGTACGCCGTGAGCTCGGTGAGCTCGAGGCCGAAGCGCAGGTCGGGCTTGTCCGAGCCGAAGCGCGCCATCGCGTCGTTGTACGTGAGGCGCGGGATGGGCAGCGAGACCTCGTAGCCGATGAGCGACCAGAGCTCGCGCACGAGCTCCTCGCCCAGCGCGATCACGTCGTCCTGATCGACGAAGCTCATCTCGATGTCGAGCTGCGTGAACTCGGGCTGGCGGTCGGCGCGGAAGTCCTCATCGCGGTAGCAGCGCGCGATCTGGTAGTAGCGCTCCATGCCCGACACCATGAGCAGCTGCTTGAAGAGCTGCGGCGACTGCGGGAGGGCATACCAGGAGCCGGGCGACAGGCGCGCGGGCACCAGGAAGTCGCGCGCACCCTCGGGGGTGGAGCGCGTGAGGGTAGGCGTCTCGATCTCGAGGAAGTCGTGGCGCTCGAGCACGCGGCGCGCGGCCTTGTTCACCTCGGAGCGGAGCACGATGTTCGCGCGCGGCTGCGGGCGGCGCAGGTCGAGGTAGCGGTGCTTGAGGCGCGCCTCCTCGCCGACCGTGACGTGCTCGTCGATCGGGAAGGGCGTGGGCGCCGACTCGTTCAGGATGGTCACATCCGTGACGGACACCTCGATCTCGCCCGACGGCATGTTCGGGTTGGCCGATCCCTCGGGGCGCAGGCGCACCTCGCCCGTGACCTGGATGACGTACTCGGTGCGCAGCGCGTGCGCGACCTCCTCGCGGATGACGATCTGCGCGAGGCCCGAGGCGTCACGCAGGTCGATGAACGCGACGCCGCCGTGATCGCGACGGCGGCCCACCCAGCCGGCGAGGGTGACGGTGGCGCCGGCGTCGGCGGCGCGCAGGTTTCCAGCGAGATGCGTGCGGAGCAAGGTGAAGCCTTTCTGACGCGCGGGTAGCGCGGGGTTGTGAAGAGCGGGTCTCAGTCTAGCCGCGCACGATGCGCGGCTTCAGGTCCTCGGTCGGGGGCGCCCAGGCGTCGGCATCGGCCGCGACCTGCTCCCCCGAGCGGATGTCCTTGACCTCGCCGTCGGGCGAGGCGCCGTCGCCCGCGCCGGGGAACCACACGAACGGGATCCCGCGACGGTCGGCGTACTGGATCTGCTTGCCGAACTTGGCGGCGTTCGGAGAGACCTCGGTCGCGATGCCTCGGGCGCGCAGGCGGTCCGCGATCGCGGACGAGGCGGCGCGGTGCTCCTCGTCGGTGACCGCCACGAGCACGGCCTGCGGAACCGCCCGCGAGGCGGTCGCGAGGCCGGCGCCGAGCATGCGGCTCACCAGGCGGCTCACGCCGATCGACATGCCGACGCCGGGGAAGCCGCCGCCCGCGACGAGCGAGTCGTAGCGGCCGCCCGAGCAGATCGAGCCGAGATCCTCGTGGCCCTCGAGCACCGTCTCGTAGACCGCACCGGTGTAGTAGTCGAGGCCGCGCGCGATACGCAGGTCCGCGATCGCCGTCTCCGGCACGGCCGCGTGGACCGCGTCGACCAGGACGGCGAGCGAGCGCGCGCCGGACTCGAACTGGGCCCGCGCCGCGTCCGCATCGTCGACGATCGGGCTGTGGTCCCACAGCGCCTCGACCAGGTCGACGAAGGACCCGTCGGGAGTCTGGATGGCCGCGAGCTCGAGGATCGCGTCGACGGCGGTGGCGGCCACGCCCTTGCCGTGGAGCTCCTCGCGCACGCCCTCGGGCCCGATCTTGTCGAGCTTGTCGACGCTCCGCAGCGCGCCGGCGACGTCCGAGATGCCGACGCCGCGGTAGAAGCCCTCGACCAGGCCGCGGTTGTTGAGGTGCATGCGCGCGGGCGGGAGCGGCAGCGCGCGCAGCGCGCGCGCCATGACGATCGCGACCTCCGCCTCGAGGTGCTCCGGCAGCGCGTCACGCCCCACGACGTCGATGTCCGCCTGGTAGAACTCGCGGAAACGGCCCTCCTGAGGACGCTCGCCGCGCCACACCTTCTGGATCTGGTGCCGGCGGAAGGGGAACTGGAGGCGCCCCTGGTTCTCTTCGACGTATCGCGCGAACGGCACGGTGAGGTCGAAGTGCAGGCCCAGCTTGGCCTCCTTCGCGCGGCGGTCGCCGCCCTCCTCCGCGTTGAGGCGCCCGATCGCGTAGATCTCCTTGGACGCGTCGGAGTCGCCCGCGAGCCGCTCGACCGGCTCCACCACGCGCGTCTCGATCTCGCCGAAGCCGTGGAGCGCGAAGACCTCGCGCAGCGTCTCGATCACATGAGCCTCGACGAGTCGCTCCTGCGGGGTCCATTCGGGGAATCCGGAGAGGGGTTGCACGCGTGCCATGCCCGCCATTGTTCCGCATCGGCCCGACCTACACTGACCTGGCACATCACCCGCACGGAGAAGGCTCGATGACCACCAAGAAGCAGGCGCGGGCGGCCGCGCAGAGGAAGCAGCAGGCCTACGAGGCACGGATCGCGGCCAAGCGCCGCCGGCGCGAGCACGTCATCCGCCTCACGTCGCTCATCGTCGCCTCGACCCTGCTCCTCGGCGGCGGGCTCGCCGTCCTGCTCGTCGCCCTCCAGGACGGCCGGGACGACGCCCCGGCCGCATCGTCCACCGCGTCGCCCGAGGCCACCGCCTCCGACGACGTCGAGGTCGAGACCGTGACCGGCTGGGCGGCCTCCGCCGCGCCGCCGGATCCCTCGTATGCCGAGGACCGCACCTGGACCGCCACGGTGAGCACCAACCAGGGCGACCTGGTGATGGAGCTCGACGGCGCCGCCGCGCCGCAGGCGGTCGCGAGCTTCGTCGCGCTCACGCAGGAGGGCTACTTCGACGGCACGTCGTGCCACCGGCTCACCACCGCGGGCATCTACGTGCTCCAGTGCGGCGATCCGACCGCCACGGGGACGGGCGGCCCGAACTACACCTTCGGTCCCGTCGAGAACGCTCCTGAGGACGACTTCTACCCCGCCGGCACGATCGCGATGGCCCGCAGGGGCGGCGACGGCGAGTCCATGGGGAGCCAGTTCTTCATCGTCTACGAGGACTCCACCATCCCCTCGGACGCGGCCGGCGGGTACACCGTGCTCGGTCGTCTCACCTCGGGGACCGATAGGGTGGTCTCTGTTGCCAATGCAGGCACCATCACCGGGGACACCGATGGCACCCCGGCCAAGTCCGTCATCGTGAACGAGGTATCCGTCTCATGACCGAGTCGTCCGACGCTTCGGCGCCGCACACCGAGGCCCCCGCGGCCGAGTCCCAGCCCACCCCCGAGACCGTGGTCGAGGAGACCCCGGAGGCGCCCGCCGAGGCCGCCCCCGCGGCCCCCGCTGCGGACGCCGCACCCGCGAAGGCCCCCAAGCCGCGCGCTCCCAAGCCCGGCGCGTTCAAGGCCCCCTCCCCCGCCGCCGTCGCCAAGCAGGCGACGCACACGGTGGTCACGGTCCCCGTCGCCTCCGAGGTGCCGCAGGAGCGCTTCGAGGAGGCGCTCGCGCATGGCCTCGTCGAGGACGGCAAGGCGTACGTGATCGTCGCCGAGGAGCGCGTCGAGGTCGGCGAGGCCGCCGACGACGATGCGCTGCACGCCTACGCGCACGCGTACTTCGAGCTGGAGGCCTCGGTCGAGCGCTTCCACGCGCGCCTCGCCTCCGCGGAGCTCGCCCCCAAGGACATCGACGAGTCGATCGCCGCGATCGAGGCCGTCCTCACCCCGCCCAGCGTGGTGGGCGACCTCGACACGCTCGGCGAGCGCTATGCGGCCGTCAAGGCGGAGGCCGAGGAGGTGCGCGCCCGCATCCAGGAGGAGCGCCGCGTGGCCCGCGAGGCCGCCGTGGCCGCACGCGAGGAGATCGTCGTCACCGCCGAGGCCCTCGCCGCGAAGCCCGAGGACCAGGTGCATTGGAAGAACGACACCTCGACGTTGCGCGGCCTGCTCGACCAGTGGAAGGAGGCGCAGCGCTCGGGCGCGCGCATCCCCAAGGACGTCGAGCGCGCGCTGTGGTCGCGCTTCACCCACGCCCGCTCGGCCTTCGAGAAGGCGCGCAAGCACCACTTCGCCGAGCTCGACCGCTCGAACGCGGACGTCGCCGGCCGCAAGGAGACCCTGGTGGCGCAGGCCGAGGAGCTCTCGCGCACCACCGACTGGGACCGTGGCGCCCGCGGCTTCCGCGACCTCATGAACGAGTGGCGCACCGCCGGGCGCGGACGCCGCAGCGTGGACGATGCGCTGTGGAAGCGGTTCCAGGCCGCGCAGGACGCCTTCTTCGAGTCGCGCCGCGGCGCCGCCGATGCCGAGGACGAGGCCCTGGCGGGCAACGTCGAGGCGAAGGAGGCCGCGGTGGTCGAGGCGGAAGCGCTCCTCCCCATCAAGGACCTGGCGGCGACCAAGGCCGCGCTGCGTCCCATCCAGGACCGCTTCGAGGCGGCCGGGCGGGTGCCGCGCGGCGACGTCGCGCGTCTCACCAAGCGCATGGGCGCGGTCGAGAAGGCCGTGCGCGATGCCGAGGACGCCGAGTGGAACTCGCGCAACCCCGAGCTCGAGGCGCGTGCCACCGGCGCGGCGGCGCAGCTGCTCTCCGCGATCGATGCGCTCGAGGCCGAGATCGCCGAGGCCAAGGCCGCGGGCAGGTCCACCAAGAAGCTCGAGGAGTCGCTGGCGGCGCGCAAGGCGTGGCTCCAGCAGATCCAGGCGCTCTAGCGCTCACGTGCTCCGGGAGGCCCCGTCGTCGATCGCGATGACGGGGCCTCCCGCGCATCCGGGGCACTCCGTCCACACCCCTCTCGCCCCGACGGCGCGCGTGGGCGACGCTGGGCGGGTGATCCTGCTGCGCGCGACGGACCTCGGCCCCCTCGCCTTCGCCCGCGCCGTGCGCGAGGGAGCCCTGGTCCCCGTCGCCGACGGCGCCGCCCGGCCGCCGGACGTCCCCGACTCGCCCGGCCTGCGGGCGCTCGCCGCGGCGCCGCGTGTGCCGGGGTGGAGCGTGCTCAGCGGAAGCGCCGCGCTGTGGGTCCACGGATGGCGGGACCGGCCGCCGCCGACCTGGCACGCGGTGGGGCCTCGCGGGCAGCAGCGCCCGCGCCGGTGCCTCGTCGCGCTCCACTCGGGCGTCACGGCGGCCGTGCCGGACCGCATCGGCCCCCTCCGCGTCGCTCCCCCGGCCCGCGCGTGCGTCGATGCGCTGCGCTGGGAGCCGCCCCGGCCCGCCCTCGCGGCGGTCCTGGCCGCGCTGCGGGACGGGCGCCTGACCGCGGACGAGCTGCGCGCCGCGTTCGCCTCCGACTCACGCCTGGGAGACGGCTACCCCCGCCTCGCGTCCCTGGTGGACGCGGTCACGGCCGCTTCGCGCCCGTGACCCTCCGGGCGTCGTAGACCCCGTCGATGCGGCGCACGGCGCTCAGGATCGCACCGAGGTGCGACGGATCGGCCATCTCGAACTGGAAGCTCGACATCGCGACCCGCTCGCGCGTGGTCGATACGTTCGCCGAGAGGATGTTGACGTGGTGGTCCGAGAGGACCTGCGTGACGTCCGACAGCAGGCGGTTGCGGTCGAGCGCCTCGACCTCGATCTGCACCAGGAAGGTGCCCGCGTTCTGCCCGGTCCACTCGACGTCGATGAGGCGCTCGTTCTGGGCGCGCAGCTGCGCGAGGTTCTCGCAGTCCGCGCGGTGGACGGAGACGCCCGAGCCGCGGGTGACGAAGCCCTGGATCGGGTCGCCCGGCACCGGCGTGCAGCAGCGCGCGAGTTTGACCACCACGTCGGTGAGGCCGTGGACCGCGACGCCGGGGTCGCCCCGCCGGGACGAGGTCCGTTGGGCCGGCAGGCCGGGACGCGTGATCTCGGTGAGGTCCTCGTCGGCGCCCTCCTGGCCGCCCACGGCCTCGACCATGCGGGTGACCACGTCCGCCGCCTGCTCCTTGTGCTCGCCGATGGCGGCGTAGAGCGAGTCGACGTCCTCGTAGTGCATCTCCTTCGCAAGGGCGAGGAGGGTCGGGCGCGACATGAGGCGCTGCATCGGGAGCTGCTGACGGCGGATCGCGCGCGCGAGCATGTCGCGTCCGGTCTCGATGGACTCCTCGCGCCGCTCGCGCGTGAACCACTGGCGGATCTTGTTGCGCGCGCGCGTCGACTGCACGAACTCGAGCCAGTCACGCTTGGGATGCGCGTTCTCGTCGGAGGTGGTGAGCACCTCGACGGTGTCGCCGTTCTCGAGCGAGGAGTCGAGCGGCACCAGCCGGCCGTTGACCTTGGCGCCGATGGTCTTGTGGCCCACCTCGGTGTGGACCGCGTAGGCGAAGTCGACCGGGGTCGCGCCCTGCGGCAGCGACAGCAGCTTCCCGCGCGGCGTGAACACGTAGACCTCGGCGCGCGAGATCTCGCCGCGCAGGCTGTCGAGGAACTCGGTCGGGTCCGCCGTCTCCTGCTGCCAGTCGGCGATCTGCCGCAGCCACCCCATGTCGCCTTGGCCGCCCTGGGACTGCTCGCCGGTCTTGGCGTTCTCCTTGTAGCGCCAGTGCGCCGCAAGGCCGTACTCGGCGCGGCGGTGCATGTCGTACGTGCGGATCTGCAGCTCGACCGGCTTGCCCGTCGGACCGATCACGGTGGTGTGGAGCGACTGGTACAGGTTGAACTTGGGCATCGCGATGTAGTCCTTGAACCGGCCCGGGACGGGCTGGTACCGGGCATGCATCGCGCCGAGGACCGCGTAGCAGTCGCGCACCGTCTCCACCAGGATCCGGATGCCGACCAGGTCGTAGATGTCGTTGAGGTCGCGACCGCGCACGATCATCTTCTGATAGACCGAGTAGTAGTGCTTAGGGCGGCCGGTGATCTCGGCCTTGATGCGCATCCCGCGCAGGTCCTTCTCGATCTCGGCGCGCACCTGGGCGAGGTACTTCTCGCGCTCCGGCGCGCGATCGGTGACCACGTCGACGATCTCCTGGTAGATCTTCGGGTACAGCGTCTGGAAGCTGAGATCCTCGAGCTCCCACTTGATCGCGTTGAGACCCATGCGGTGCGCAAGCGGCGCGTAGATCTCGAGCGTCTCCTGCGCCTTCTTGCGAGCGGACTCGGGCGCCACGTACTTCCACGTGCGCGCGTTGTGCAGACGGTCGCACAGCTTGAGGAGCAGGACGCGGATGTCCTTCGCCATCGCGACCACCATCTTGCGGACCGTCTCGGCCTGCGCGGCGTCGCCGTACTTGACCTTGTCCAGCTTGGTGACGCCGTCGACGATCATCGCGACCTCGCCGCCGAACTCCGCCTCCATGCGCTCGAGCGGGTAGTCCGTGTCCTCCACCACGTCGTGCAGCAGCGCGGCGGCGATGACCGAGTCGGGCATCCCCAGGTCGGCGATGATCTGGGCGACCGCGATCGGGTGCGTGATGTACGGCTCGCCGCTCTTGCGCTTCTGCTCGCGGTGCGCCTCCTCGGCGACCTTGTACGCCCGCTCGATGAGCCCGGTGCGGCCACGCGGGTACATGCGCCGGTAGGTGTCGAGCACGCCGTCGATCGCGCTGGCCTCGCGGCTCCCCCGCCGGAGGAAGCCGAGCCCGAGCGTTCCGGTCGAGGGACGGGTCTCGGTCACACGCACCTCCAGGGCAGGTAGACCGACAGTCTATCCGCGTGCGGGCCGCGCGAATGCTCTCCCTGGTAAAGCCGAGGGGGACGATGCGCGACGGCCGGTCGCGCATCGTCCCCCCGCACGGGTGGGCCGGGTCAGCCCTTGCGCTTCCTCCGCTTGGGCTGCGCGGCGGCGCCCTGGTGGCTGCCCTTGTTGACGGCACCCACGCGAACGTCGCCGTCCTCCGAGATGGCGACGTCGGTCTGGCCGGACGCGCGCAGCTCGAGCACCTTCGCGGTGTGCGTGGCGATGCGCTCCTCGCGGTCGCGCAGCGCGACCTCGACGGGGGTCGCGACGAAGATCGACGAGTACGTGCCGACCGCCATGCCGACGAACAGCGCGAGCGAGATGTCCATGAGGGTGCCCGCGCCCAGCAGGAACGACCCGATGAAGAGGATCGCGCTCACCGGCAGCAGCGCGACGACGGACGTGTTGATCGAGCGGACCAGGGTCTGGTTGAGACCGAGGTTCGCGAGCTCGTCGTACGTGTAGCGGTGCTGCGACGTGAGGTTCGCGGTGTTCTCGCGGACCTTGTCGAAGACCACCACCGTGTCGTACAGCGAGTAGCCCAGGATCGTGAGGAAGCCGATGACCGACGCCGGCGTCACCTCGATGCCGGTGGCCGCGTACACGCCCACGGTGATGATGAGGTCGTGCGCCAGCGCCACGAGCGCGGCGGCCGACATGCGCCACGCGCGGAAGTACAGCGCCATCACGATCGACACGAGGATGAGGAAGACCACGAGCGACTGCACCGCCGCCTTGCCCACCGACGCGCCCCACGTGGGACCGATCTGCGTGAAGCTGACGTGGTCCTCGGGGACGTCGTACGCGTCCGCCAGGTCGGAGGTGATCTCGCGCGCGGTCTCCGAGGGGATCACGCCGATCTGGATGCGGACGTCGTTCTCGCCCAGGATGGTCACGCGCGCGGTCTCGCCGGGCGCGAGCTCCTCGACCACCGCGCGAGCCTCCTCGGGCTCGGTGATCGCGGTGTCGGTGACGCGGAACTCGGTGCCGCCCGTGAAGTCGATGCCCGCGTTGAGGCCCTTGGTGAAGAGCAGCAGCAGCGACAGCGCGACGAGCACGCCCGAGACGATGAACCAGCGCTTGCGCTGCTGGACGATCGGGTAGGTCTTCTCACCCGAGTGGAGCTTGTTGCCCCACTGCGCCAGGTTGAGCTTCATCGGTTCTCCTCCCCCGCGGGGTTGGCGTCGTCACCGGTGGCGGCGGCCGCTGCCGCGGCCTTGCGCTCGGCGAGGGTCGGCTGGTCCGTGCGGACGATGCGACCGCGGCCCTTGTACATCGTGTCGCGGCCGAGCTGGCGCGGGTCGAGCCCCGACCACGGGTGGCCGCTCGAGAAGAACCGCATCTTGCCCAGCAGCATGAGCACAGGGTGCGTGAACATGAAGACGACGAGGATGTCGACGAGCGTGGTGAGGCCCAGCGTGAACGCGAAGCCGCGCACGCCGCCGACCGCGAGGATGTACAGCACCACGGCGGCGAGGATGTTGATCGCATCCGAGGCCAGGATGGTGCGGCGCGCGCGACGCCAGCCGTGGTCGATCGCGGCCTGGAGGCTGCGACCCTCGCGGAGCTCGTCGCGGACGCGCTCGAAGTAGACGATGAACGAGTCGGCCGTGACGCCGATCGCGACGATGAGGCCCGCGACACCCGCGAGGGACAGGCGGTACCCGATGGTCCACGAGAGCAACGCGATCAGCACGTAGGTGATGCCGCCCGCGAGGATGAGCGAGCCGACGGTCACCAGGCCGAGCGCGCGGTACTGGATGAGCGAGTAGATCACCACGAGCACGAGGCCGATGAGGCCCGCGATGAGGCCCTTCTGGAGCTGGTCGGCGCCGAGCGTCGCGGAGATCTGCTGCTCCGACTGCACCTCGAGGGTCATGGGCAGCGCGCCGAACTTCAGCTGGTTCGCGAGCTGCGCCGCGCTCTCCTGCGTGAAGGAGCCGGTGATCGAGGCCTGGCCACCCGTGATGGTGGTCGACACCGCGGGCGCCGAGATCACGACGCCGTCGAGGACCATCGCGAACTGGTCGCGCGGGGACTCGAGGTCCTTGATCCGGCCGGTGATGTCCGCGAACGTGTCGCCGCCCTCGTTGGTGAGGTCGAGGCGGACCTCGTAGCGGCCGGTGAGCGAGCCCTGCGAGTTGTACTCAGGGCCGGAGGTCGCGGTGGCGACGTCGGTGCCGTCCATCTCGACGGGGCCGACGATGTACTTGGCCACGCCAGTCTCGTCGCAGACCACGTCGGCCTTGGCCGGGTCGCCGGGGGTGACGCCCGAGAGGTTCTCGGCCTTGGTGCAGTCGAGCGCGTCGTACTTGGCCTGGACGTCCTCGGTGATCCAGTCGAGCGAGGAGGCGTCGGTGCCCTCGGCGGGCTCGGCAGTCGCGTCGGCGGAGGCGCTCGCGTCGGCGCTCGGCTCGGCGGAGGCGGACGCGGAGGCGCTGGGCTCGGCGGAGGTCTCGGTCGAGCTGTCCTCCGCCGCCTCGGCGGTCTCGGAGGCGCTGGGCTCGGCCGACGGCTCGGCGGTGGCCTCGGCGGAGGCCG
This sequence comes from Demequina iriomotensis, assembly GCF_000971395.1. GTDB lineage: Bacteria > Actinomycetota > Actinomycetes > Actinomycetales > Demequinaceae > Demequina > Demequina iriomotensis. The sequence continues at coordinate 187,304 of NZ_BBME01000013.1, forward strand.
ACGCGGACGCGCTGGGCTCCGCGCTCGCCTCGTCCGTGGTGACCGGCGCGGGGGTCCCGACGTAGAGCACGGGGCGGAACTGCAGCTGCGCGCTCTGGGTCACCAGGGCGACGGTCTCCTCGGACGGGTTGCCGGGCAGCGCGACCACGATGTTCTGGCCCTGCGTGCTGATCTCGGCCTCGGCCACGCCGGAGCCGTCGATGCGGCGCCGGATGATGTCGACCGCCTGGTCGAGATCGGCCTGATCGATGGTGTCGTCGCTGCCCTCCGCGAGGACGGGCGTGAGGACGATCTCACGTCCGCCCGCGAGGTCGAGCGCGAGGTTCGGCGTCCACGCCGCCCCTCCGGTCACGACCCCGACGGCCAGCAGTCCATACAGGCCGACGACGATCGCGCCCAGCCAGGTGAGCGCACGACGCGCCTCGTTCTTCACACGTGCCACAGGTTTCCTCACGGTCTCGGCTCGCTTGAGCCCCGAGTGATTCTAGGGGTGGGCGAGCCGGGTCGCGAAATGCCGCGCCCGTGTCAGTCGAAGAGCCGCGACCCCGTCTCGCCGCCGATGGCGTCCGCGGGCGGCATGAGGCCCAGGTGGATCCACGCATCGGCGGTCGCGATCCGGCCCCGCGGCGTGCGGCTCATGAGCCCCTCGCGGACCAGGAACGGCTCGGCGACGGTCTCGACCGTCTCGGTCTCCTCCCCCACGGTCACCGCGAGCGTCGACAGCCCGACGGGGCCGCCGGCGAAGCGGGTGCACAACGCCTTGAGGACGGCGCGGTCGAGGCGGTCCAGACCGCGCTCGTCGACCTCGTACACCGCCAGCGCCTCGCGCGCCGCCTCCATGTTCGCGCGGCCGTCGCCGTGCACCTGCGCCCAGTCGCGCACCCGGCGCAGCAGGCGGTTCGCGATGCGGGGCGTGCCGCGCGAGCGCGAGGCGATCTCGTGCGCAGCGTCGTGGGAGATCGACACGCCGAGCCGTCCCGCGGAGCGCACGACGATGGCCTTGAGCTCGTCGTCCTCGTAGAAGTCGAGGTGCCCGGTGAAGCCGAAGCGGTCGCGCAGCGGGGCGGGCAGCAGCCCCGCGCGCGTGGTCGCGCCGACCACGGTGAAGGGCGGCAGGCTCAGCGGGATCGACGTGGCGCCCGCGCCCTTGCCCACCACGACGTCGACGCGGAAGTCCTCCATCGCGAGGTACAGCATCTCCTCGGCGGGTCGCGCGAGGCGGTGGATCTCGTCGAGGAACAGCACGTCGCCCTCGTCGAGCGAGGACAGGATCGCGGCGAGGTCGCCCGCGTGCTGGATCGCCGGGCCGGAGGTCAGCCGCAGCGTCGAGCCCAGCTCCTGGGCGATGATCATCGCCAGCGTGGTCTTGCCCAGCCCGGGCGGTCCCGACAGCAGCACGTGGTCGGGCGGCGTCCCGCGGCCGGTGGCGGCGTTGAGCACGAGCGAGAGCTGCTCGCGCACGACGCGCTGGCCGACGAACTCGTCGAGGTTCGACGGCCGCAGCGCCGCCTCGTTCGACCGCTCGATCGCGTCGGCATCGGCGTCGACCACGCGCGCCTCGTCATCCACGCGTGCCTCCCAGGTGCTTGAGCGCGGCCCTCAGGGTCGCACCCGTCTCGGACGCCGTCACCGCCTCGGCCGCGACGGCGTCGACGGCGGCCTGCGCCTGCTTGGCGGGATAGCCGAGCCCCACGAGGGCCTCGACCACCTCCCCACGTGCGTCGGCCGCGGGGGCGCCCGGCGCATCGTCCGGCAGGACCAGCTTGCCGCCGAGCTCGAGCAGGAGTCGCGACGCGACCTTGGGCCCGATGCCCGGCACCTTGGTGAGCGCCTTCTGGTCGCCGGCGGCGACGGCCCCGGCGAGCGCCTCGGGGGAATGGACCGCGAGCATCGCGAGGGCGAGCTTCGCGCCGACGCCCTGGACGCTCTGGAGCTGCTCGAAGGTGTCGCGCTCCCCCGCCGTGAGGAAGCCGAACAGCGTCATCGAGTCCTCGCGCACCACCATGTGGGTGTGCAGCGTGGCGTCGAGGCCTGTGCGCAGCTCGGCGAGCGCCGCGGGCGTCGCAAGGACGCGGTACCCGACGCCCGCGACATCCAGGACCAGCGCCGTCGCGCCCGCATGAGCGACGGTTCCCCTGAGCTGTGCGATCACGCGCCTCCCCTTTCGAACACCTGTGCGAACAGGCTAGCCGATGGGTGCGACGCTGAGGCTCAACCGCGCCGCCGCGCCGCCTTCTCCGCCTCGGCCCACCGCCGCTGCGCGGGCGTGGTCGCCGCCGAGCCCGTCGGGGCCGCACCGCCCTTCCACGCGTGCGCGATCGCGATGGCGAGGGCATCCGCGGCATCCGCGGGCCGGGGTGCCTCCTCGAGGCCAAGCAGGCGCGTCACCATGAACGTCACCTGCGCCTTGTCGGCGCGGCCGTTGCCGGTGACGGCGGCCTTCACCTCGGAGGGCGTGTAGAGGCTCAGCGGGAGGCCGCGGCGTTCCGCCGCGAGCATGATGACGCCCGACACCTGGGCCGTGCCCATGATGGTCGACACGTCGGAGCGCGCGAAGATGCGCTCCATCGCGACGGCCTCGGGCCGGTGCTCGTCGAGCATGGCCTCGAGGACCGTCGCGATCTGAGCGAGACGCGCGGGCGTCTCGTGGCTGGACGGGGAGGTGGCGACGCGGACGTCGAGCATGGTCACCCGGCGCGCCGCGCCGGACTCGACCACGCCGAGGCCGCACCTGGTGAGGCCGGGGTCGACCCCCAGGATGCGCATCGTCCCCCGCCGCCGGTCGACCGTCAGGCCTGGGCGGCCTCGAGGACCTCGTCGGACGCGTCGAAGTTCGCCCACACGTTCTGGACGTCGTCGGAGTCCTCGAGGGCGTCGATGAGGCGCAGCATCTTGCGGGCGCCGTCGACGTCGAGCTCGATCTTCATCGACGGGAGGAAGGTGGCCTCCGCGCTCTCGTAGTCGATGCCGGACTCCTGCAGCGCGGTGCGGACCGCGACGAAGTCGGTCGCCTCGGAGATGATCTCGAACACCTCGCCGAGGTCGTTGATCTCCTCCGCGCCCGCCTCGAGGGTGGCCTCCATGAGCGCGTCCTCGGTGGCGCCGCCCTCCTTGGACACGATCACCTGACCCTTGCGCGAGAACAGGTAGGACACCGAGCCCGGGTCCGCGAGCGTGCCGTTGTTGCGGGTGAGGCCGATGCGGACCTCGGTGGCCGCGCGGTTCTTGTTGTCCGTGAGGCACTCGATGAGGACCGCGACGCCGTTGGGGCCGTAGCCCTCGTACATGATGGTCTCGTAGTTGGCGCCGCCGGCCTCGAGGCCCGAGCCGCGCTTGACGGCGCGGTCGATGTTGTCGTTCGGGACGGACGACTTCTTCGCCTTCTGCACCGCGTCGAACAGGGTCGGGTTGCCCGCCAGGTCGCCGCCGCCGGTGCGCGCCGCGACCTCGATGTTCTTGATGAGCTTGGCGAACAGCTTGCCGCGCTTGGCGTCGATCGCGGCCTTCTTGTGCTTGGTCGTCGCCCACTTGGAATGCCCGGACACGTGTGCTCCTCGTCGAATGTCGGTCTGGAATCCCGTCCAGTGTAGTGCGTGGGAGAGAGGACGATGCGGCGGCGGGCCGGGCGCGCTAGCGTCGGGCCATGATGCTGCCGCGCGCGATTCTCCTGGTCGGGTCCCTGCTGGTCCTCGCCGGGTGCGCGGCATCCGAGCCGACCGAGGTGCGGGGACCTGTGCCGATCGTGGGCTGGTCGAACGGCGGCGACGTGCAGATCGTCGACATCGACACCTGCAACGGCGACCCGGTGGCCGAGGTGGTCGAGACGGACACCACGGTGACCATCACGGTGACCTCGACCAAGCGCGACCCCGGCGACGCCTGCCTGGACAACCTTGAGGTGGAGCTCGACTCCGACCTGGGTGACCGTCACGTGATCGACGGCGTCACCGGCGAGGAGCCGCCCGGCATCGAGGGCTGAGCGGGCGCCCGCTCGGCCGGCCCCGTGCGCGCTACGAGGTGCTCAGTGCCCGAAATCGCCCCGAACGGGCAGTCAGCACCTCACAGCGCGCGGGGAACGCGGGGAACGCGGGGAGCGCGGGAGCAGAGCGACGGAGCTCAGACCAGGTCGAGCAGCAGGCGGTGGACGCGGTCGTCGTGAACGGCGCCCGGCTCAGCGATCTCGGGGTGGAAGCTGGTCGCGATCGCGTTGCCGTGGCGCACCGCCACCGGGTGGCGCGAGCCTTCGGGCCCCTCGACCGTGGCAAGGACCTCGACCGCCGGGTCCCAGGACTCGACCCACGGCGCTCGGATGAACGTCGCGTGCATGACCGAGCCGTCCGGCTCCCAGGTCAGCTCGGTCTCGGCGGAGTCGACCTGGCGGCCGAAGGCGTTGCGTCGCACCGTCATGGGGATCGCGGCCAGGCTCTGCTGGTCGTGGATGCCGCCCACCAGGTCGGTGGCGAGCATGATCATCCCCGCGCACGAGCCCATCACGGGCATCCCCGCGTGGATCCGGTCGCGCAGCGGCTCGAACAGGCCGAACGCCCGCAGCAGCTTGTCGATGGTGGTCGACTCCCCGCCGGGGATGATGAGCGCGTCGACGGCCTCGAGCTCGGACAGGCGGCGCACGCCCACCGCGGTCGCGCCCACGCGCGTGGCCGCGGCCAGGTGCTCGCGCACGTCTCCTTGCAGCGCCAGCACACCGACGGTGCTCATTCGTCCACCTCTCCCAGGTCTCGCGTGACGCCGTCCCACTCGAGGAACCACGTCCAGCTCTCGCGCAGCGGCGCGGGGAACACCTCGATGGGCGCCTCGCGCAGCTCGCGCTCGGTGAGCCAGGCCACCTCGTCGATGGTCTCCAGCTCGATGTCGGTCCACGCCGCCTCGGCCTGAGCACGGGCCACGGCGTGGGAGTGCAGCCCGACGAAGATCTCCTCGAACTGCGTGTACGGCCTCGACGCGAAGTCGAAGACCGCGGTGCGCCTCCACACGGGTCCGACCAGCTCGTCGGCGAGGAGGACGTGCCCCGTCTCCTCGGCGAGCTCACGGACCGCTGCGGCGCGCATCGTCTCCCCGTCTTCGAGGCCGCCCCCCGGCGTGAACCAGAAGTAGCGGCCCGGGTCGTGAGGATCGTGCCCCCGCACCATGAGCAGGCGCCGCTCGGCACCCTCGTGGGACACGAGCAGCACGCGGGCGCCGCGGCGGTGGATGCGATCCCCCGACGCGGCGCCCATACGTGCGGTGCTCAGACCTGGCTTACCAGCCGCGCTCGGCGAGGCGGTGCGGCTCGGGGACCTCTTCGACGTTGATGCCGACCATGGCCTCGCCCAGGCCGCGCGACACCTCGGCGATGACCGACGGGTCGTCGTAGAACGTGGTGGCCTTGACGATGGCCGCCGCGCGCTGCGCGGGGTTGCCCGACTTGAAGATGCCCGAGCCGACGAACACGCCCTCGGCGCCCAGCTGCATCATCATCGCGGCGTCCGCCGGGGTGGCGATGCCGCCCGCGGTGAAGAGCACGACGGGCAGCTTGCCGGTCTTCGCGATCTCCTGGACCAGCGGCAGCGGCGCCTGGAGCTCCTTGGCCGCGACGTACAGCTCGTCCTCGGGCAGCGCGGTGAGCGCCTTGATCTCCGCGCGGATCTTGCGCATGTGCGTGGTCGCGTTCGAGACGTCGCCGGTGCCGGCCTCGCCCTTCGAGCGGATCATGGCCGCGCCCTCGGAGATGCGACGCAGCGCCTCGCCCAGGTTGGTCGCGCCGCAGACGAAAGGAACGGTGTAGTTCCACTTGTCGATGTGGTGCGTGTAGTCGGCCGGGGTGAGGACCTCGGACTCGTCGATGTAGTCGACGCCCAGGCTCTCGAGCACCTGCGCCTCGACGAAGTGCCCGATGCGCGCCTTGGCCATCACGGGGATGGACACGGTCTCGATGATGCCCTGGATCATGTCGGGGTCGCTCATACGCGACACGCCGCCCTGCGCGCGGATGTCGGCAGGCACGCGCTCGAGGGCCATGACGGCGACGGCGCCGGCGTCCTCGGCGATCTTCGCCTGCTCGGGGGTGACCACGTCCATGATGACGCCGCCCTTGAGCATCTCGGCCATGCCGCGCTTCACAAGGTCGGTTCCTACCTGGGGCTTCGTGGTCTCGTCGGTGGTGCTCATGGCGATGTGACGTCCTTCGTCGGATGGGGATGGAACTCGGCGTCCATCCTAATGGCGTCGCGATACGTCTCCTCGACACGCGGCGCGACATTGGACCAGTCGAACGCGGACGCGCACTCGCGTCCGCGCGAGGCGAGGGCTGCCCGGGCCTCCGGATCGTCGAGCAGCGTGTTCACGGCCGTGGCGAGCGCGGCGGAGTCCCCCACCGCGTGGTGGGCGGCGGCATGGCCGCCGTCGGCCATGGTCGAGACGTCCATGAAGGCCTGCAGGTCGGAGGCGACCACGGCCGCGCCGGCAGCCATCGCCTCGACCAGGACGATGCCGAAGCTCTCGCCGCCCAGGTTGGGCGCGCAGTAGATGTCGACCGAGGCCATGAAGCTGGCCTTCTGGTCCTCGTCGAGCTCGCCGACCACCTCGGCCCCCGCGCGCGCCGCCTTCGCCGCGATGTGGTCGGGGAAGCGCCCCGCGATCAGGAACCGCGCATGCGGGTGGCGTGCCCGCACGGCCGGGATCGCCTCGAGCAGCGTGGCAAGCCCCTTGCGAGGCTCGTCCAGGCGGCCCAGGATGCCGATGGTCGGCGCCCCCTCGCGCCCCTGCCACCGCGGATCCGGCCGCGCCTCGACGTATCGCGACGTGTCGACGCCGTTGGGGATGATGTGCGTGGCCTCGACGCGCAGGTGGTCGCGGATGGTCGCCGCGGCCGAGGGGGACACGGCGATGCGCGCGTCCAGCTCCTCGTAGCCGGGCTTGATCCAGGGCTTCCCCAGCCGCATGGCGGCCGACTCGGACTGCGACGAGTGGAAGGTGGCGACGGTGGGGCCGATGCGCGCCCACATGGCGATCACGCTGAGCGACGGCGCGCCGGGCTCGTGGAGGTGGACCACGTCGAAGTGGCCGAGCTTGAGCCACTCCCGCACCCGGGCGGCGGCGACCAGGCCGAAGGTGAGCCGCGCGGTCGAGCCGTTGTAGCGGATCGGCACCGAGCGCCCCGCGCTCGACACGTAGGCCGGCACGGGGGTGTCCTCCGCGGCGGGAGCGAGGACCGAGACGTCGTGCCCGCGCGCCATGAGCGCCTTCGCGAGATCGAGCACGTGGAGCTGGACCCCGCCGGGTCGGTCGAGCGAGTAGGGGCAGACGATGCCGATCCTCAACTCTCGCTCTCCGTCCATCCGAAACGCTGGAGCATGTGCCAGTCCTCGGGGTGGTCCTCGATGGCCTCGCCCATGAACTGTACCCAGCCGCGTGTGAGGTGCTCGACGCGGCTCTCCGCCGGCGCATCGTCCGGCTCGAGGATCGCCCCGAAGCGCAGCACCACCCCCCACCGGGAGCGGGCCGCCCAGCGTCCGCGGCCGTGAAGCCGCTCGTAGTGGACGTGCACGGGGATGAGCGCGGCGCCGATCGCGGCCGACAGCGCCGCGGGGCCAGGCGCAACCTTGACGCCGTGGCCCCACATGTCGACCTCGAGCCCGGTGCCGGACAGGTCGCGGTCGGCGAGCAGGCAGATGAGGCCGCCGTCGCGCTTGCCGATGCGGATGAGCTCGCGGAAGGTGGAGCCGCCCTCGTGGCCGAGGATCCGCATGCCGACCTTCTCGCGCAACGCCACGAACTCGTCGAACACCTCGCGCGGCTTGAGCACCTCGGCGACGGAGACCACGCCGAGGATGTGCCGGCACGCGTAGGCGCCCACGAGGTCCCAGTTCCCGGAGTGCGACAGCGCGAGCACGGCGCGCCCGTCGCCCTGGATGCGGGCGACGGCCCCGTGCGGGTCCTCCACGCGCACGCGGGCATCGATGGTGGCGCCGGTCATGCGGCCGAGCTCGAAGGTCTCGGCGTAGTAGCGCGCGGCCGAGGCCATGCCGCGACGCGACAGCGCGCGCAGCTCGCGGCCCTCGAGGCCGGTGACGCGGTGCAGGTTGTCCTCGAGGCGGCGGGCAGGCTTGGCGTGGCGGGCCCACTGCGCCGTGAAGCCGGCCCACATGAGCGCGCGGGTGAGCGAACGAGGCGCGTACCGCGAGGCGCGGAACGCGAACAGGAGCCCGTTCATTCGTGCGGGTACGGCTGCGGGTCGTCGAGGCGGGCGTTCCACTCGGGGTGGCGCCGCGCGTGCGCGACGACGGCGCCGATGCGCTGGCCGACGGTGATCGCGGCGAGGATGGTGAGGATCCACAGCGCCGCGGTCAGCACCCACAGCGGGAACAGGCCCAGCCCGTAGAAGCCCGTCGCGACCAGGGAGATCACCAGGCGGTCGGACCGCTCGGCGAGGCCGAAGTTCGCGGCGACGCCGATGCCCTCCGCCTTGGCACGCGCGTACGGCACGAGCGAGCCGATCGCGAGGCACAGCAGCGCGGCCAGCGCGGTCGACCTGTCGATGTCGATGAACACCCACGCGAGCGTGCCGAAGATCGCCGCGTCCGCCACGCGGTCCAATGTCGAGTCGAGGAAGGCGCCGAGCCGCGAGCTCTTGCCTCCCAGGCGGGCCATGGTGCCGTCGAGCATGTCGGTCACCACGAAGACCGTGATGAAGAGCACGCCCCAGAACAGCCAGATCCCGCCGTGCGGGAAGAACAGCACCGCGCCGAGCACGACGCCCACGGTGCCGAGCACCGTCATGACGTTGGGGTGGATCCCCCGGGCGAGCAGGAAGCGCGCGGGCGCCTGCCACAGGGCGGCCATGTACGGCCGGAGCCTGCCGAGCATCTAGTGGTCCTCTCTCCAGGCGTCGCTGACGCGCCGCCACGTGTCGTCGAGCAGCTGGGGCACGGCCTTCGTCCGCCCGATGATCGGCAGGAAGTTGGTGTCGCCCTCCCAGCGAGGGACGATGTGCTGGTGCAGGTGGGCGGCGATGCCGGCACCTCCCGCGTCCCCCTGGTTGATGCCGATGTTGTACCCCTGCGGGGCGCTCACATGCGCGAGCACGCGCATGGCGCGCTGCGTCAGCGCCGCCATCTCGTCCCGCTCCGCCTCGGTGCACTCGGTGTACCAGGCGATGTGACGGTACGGGCACACCATGAGGTGCCCGGGGTTGTACGGGTAGAGGTTGAGCACGACATAGCAGTGCTCGCCGCGGTGCACCACGAGCGCCTCACGGTCGCCCTCCTCGACCTTGCGGCAGAACGGGCAGCCGGACGGCGCATCGGCGGGCTTGTCGCCCGTGATGTACGCCATGCGGTGCGGGGTCCACAGGCGTTCGAGCCCGTCGGGCTCCCCCGCCATGGTTCCCGCGTCCACCCGGTCGGGCACGGTCAGACCTGCGCCTTGGTGCGGACGGCCTCGACGATGCGGCGGACCGCCTCGTCGACCGGCACCTGGTTGTCCTGGCTGCCGTCGCGGTAGCGGAACGAGACGGCACCCGCGTCCGCGTCGTCGCCGCCGGCGATGAGCACGAACGGCACCTTCTCCTTGGAGGCGGTGCGGATCTTCTTGGGGAAGCGCTCGTCGGAGTCGTCGAGCTCGACGCGGACGCCCTCGGCCTTCAGCTTCGCGCACACCTCGGCGAGGTAGTCGTTGAAGGGCTCGGCGACGGGGATCGCGCGGACCTGCACCGGCGCGAGCCACACGGGGAACTGGCCCGCGTAGTGCTCGGTGAGGATCGCGAAGAAGCGCTCGATCGAGCCGAACAGCGCGCGGTGGATCATCACGGGACGCTGGCGCGAGCCGTCGGACGCGGTGTACTCGAGCTCGAAGCGCTCGGGCAGGTTGAAGTCGAGCTGGATGGTCGACATCTGCCACGTGCGGCCGATCGCGTCGCGCGTCTGCACGGAGATCTTGGGGCCGTAGAACGCGGCGCCGCCCGGGTCCGGGACCAGCTCGAGGCCCGAGGCCACGGCGACCTCGCGCAGCGTCTCGGTCGCCTCCTTCCACACCTCGTCGGAGCCCACGAACTTCTCAGGGTTCTTGGTGGACAGCTCGAGGTAGAAGTCCTCGAGGCCGTAGTCCTTGAGCAGGCCGAGGACGAACTCGAGGGTCTTGGTGAGCTCGTCCTTCATCTGCTCGCGGGTGCAGTAGATGTGGGCGTCGTCCTGCGTGAAGCCGCGGGCGCGGGTCATGCCGTGGACCACGCCCGACTTCTCGTAGCGGTACACGGTGCCGAACTCGAAAAGGCGCAACGGCAGCTCGCGGTACGAGCGGCCGCGCGAGTCGAACACGAGGTTGTGCATCGGGCAGTTCATGGGCTTGAGGTAGTAGTCCTGGCCCTGCTTGGTGACGTTGCCGTCCGCGTCGCGCTCCTCGTCGAGGTGCATCGCGGGGTACATGCCGTCCTTGTACCAGTCGAGGTGACCCGACACCTCGAACAGCTTCCCCTTGGTCGCGTGGGGCGTGTAGACGAACTCGTAGCCCTCCTCGATGTGGCGGCGGCGCGAGTACTCCTCCATCTCCATGCGGACGATGCCGCCCTTGGGGTGGAAGACCGCGAGGCCCGACCCGATCGCGTCGGGGAAGGAGAACAGGTCCATCTCGGCGCCCAGCTTGCGGTGGTCGCGGCGCTCGGCCTCGGCGAGGCGCTCCTTGTACGCCGTGAGCTCCTCCTTGGTGGGCCACGCGGTGCCGTAGACGCGCTGCAGCTGGGGGTTCTTCTCCGAGCCCTTCCAGTACGCCGCGGCGGAGCGCATGAGCGACCAGCCGTTCTGGAGCACGCGGGTCGACGGCACGTGCGGGCCGCGGCAGAGGTCGCCCCAGGCGCGCTCGCCGTTCCGGCGCACGTTGTCGTAGATGGTGATGTCACCCTCGCCGATCTCGACCGACGCACCCTCGGCACCGTCGGTGTCGTGCGTGAGCAGCTCGCACTTGTACGGCTCGTGGGACAGCTCCGCGAGCGCCTCCTCGCGCGTCACCTCGCGACGCACGAACAGCTGCCCCTCCTTGACGATGCGCTGCATCTGCTTCTCGAGGGCCTTGAGGTCCTCGGGGGTGAAGGGGGTCTCGACGTCGAAGTCGTAGTAGAAGCCGTTCTCGATGGGCGGGCCCACGCCGAGCTTCGCGTCGGGGTTGACCTGCTGAACCGCCTGCGCGAGCACGTGCGCGGTCGAGTGGCGCAGCACCATGAGCCCGTCGGGGTCGGAGACCGGCACCGCCTCCACGGTGGCGCCGGACGGGACCTCGCGCGCGAGATCCCACAGGGCGCCGTCGACGCGCATGACCACCACGTCCTTGCGGTCGGCGAACAGGTCGGTGCCCGTCGTGCCCGCCTCGAGCTCTCGCTCGACGCCGTCGATGGTCGCATTCACGCTGGGCACAGGGTCACTCCTCGGACGTTCGGTTGTACGGGACGATGCTACCGAGCCGCGGGTGCTCGAGTCGCCGCGCGCACGGAAGAGCCGGGCGCATCGTCACGATGCGCCCGGCTCCTGGCGGCGGCGCTAGCGGGCCGCGGACTCGATGAGCCGCACCACCGCGCCGGGGTGGCTGATCATCGGTACGTGCGACGACGCGACCTCCACCGTGGTCGCTCCCGCACGCTCAGCCATCGCCCGCTCGGCCACCGGCGGGATGATGCGGTCGTCGCGCGCGACCATGTACCAGCTCGGGATGGTCTCCCACGCGGCCTCGGTCGCCGGCAGCCCCAGCGAGGCGAGCGCTGCCGGGCGCTGCATCGCCGCCATCGTCTCGGCGAGCCTGCGAGGGACGTCCTGCGCGAAGAGCCGCGGGAACCAGGCGGGGTCGATGGTGGCATCGGCGTCGCCCTCGGCCGCACCGGGGAACGGGCGGAGGTCGATGTGCGAGAGCAGGTCGTTGCTCCCGCCGTTGAGGGCGCTCGCCTCGGCGACGGACTCCCCCGCGGCCAGCGCGAAGGCCGCGATGTACACGAGCGACTTCACATCGGGATCGGTCGCGCCGGCCTGGGTGATGACGGCGCCGCCGTAGGAGTGGCCGACCAGCACGATCGGGCCGTCGATGGTGGTGAGGAACGAGGCGAGGTACGCGCCGTCATGCTCGACCCCGCGCAAGGGGTTGGAGAACGCGACCACCGGGTACCCGTCCTTGGCGAGTCGGGTCTGGACGTCGGCCCAGCCGCTCGAGTCGGCGAAGGCGCCGTGGACGAGGACGATCGTGGGCTTGGGCTCGGTCGCGGGGCGATGGCCGGCGGTCGCCGCCGAGGCGGCTCCACCGACGGCGAGCGCGATGCCGACAGCGAACGCGGCAAGCGCCGCGAGGCGACGGGGCGAGCGGTTCATGGGGGTGTCCTTCCCTGGTGGCGTTCAGGCGGCGAGCGGGGCTCGGCGCGCGTGCTCCGTGGCCCAGCCGAGGGCGAGGTCCGCGACGGCCTCCCAGCCCGGCGCGCCGCACGTCCAGTGGTCGCGGCCGGGCAGCTCGCGGTAGTCGGTCACCGCCGGCGACCGGCGCCAATGCTTGGCGTTCGACCTGTTCACGGCTGGCGGCATGATGTGGTCCTTCTCCCCCGCGATGAACAGCAGGGGCGCGCGATCGACGCTGTAGTCGACCCACGTCTCCTGGTGCCCGGGGCGCCAGTTGGCGAGCAGGCCGTAGGCCCAGACCCAGTTGCCGGGCGCGGCGATCGCGTAGCGCTCCCACACCCGGTCCGACTCCTCGCGGCTGAGGGTGTTGGTGAAGGCGTAGTGCCACTCCGCCTGGGTGAAGCCGACGGCGCGGTGGAAGTTCGCCGGGTTCTTCAGCGCGGGGAAGAGCGAACGCGCCTGCGACGGAGGCGTGACGCGGATCCCCTCGGGAGGGGCGGAGCCGATCGCGACCCCGGCTGCCCCGAGGCCCTTCGCGAGCAGGAGCTGCGTGAGCATGCCGCCGAAGGAGTGGCCCATGAGGATCGGGGCCGTCGGGAGCGCCTCGATCACGGTCGCGAGGTGCGCCACGGTCTCGGGGACCGATGCGCCGGCGATCGCCGAGTCGTCGGCCCGCATGGCCTCGACCTCGTCGAAGCCCGGATACGTCGGGGTGAGGACGCGATAGCCCTGCGCCTCGTAGCGGGCCTTCCAGCCCTCCCAGCTGCGGGGAGTGACCCAGAGGCCGTGGATGAGCACGATGGTGTCGGGGACTGTGGACATGGCGGTGTCCTTCTCGTGGGGTGGGTTCAGGAGTCGATGAACGCGAGCAGGTCCGCGTGGAGCCGATCGCGATCGGTGTCGGGGAGCCCGTGCGGGCGGCCCTCGTAGACCACGAGCGTCCCGTCCGGCACCAGCGCGGCGGTCAGCCGTCCGCTGATGTCGATCGGCACGATCTGGTCGTCGTCACCGTGGATCACCAGCACGGGCACGTCGATGCCCGGGAGGTCCCCCCGGAAGTCGGTGGCCGAGAACGCCGCGATGCATTCGTACGCGTTCCTCGTGCCCGAGGCAAGCCCCTGCAGCCAGAAGGCGTCGCGCGTGCCCTGGGGCACGTCGCCCGCGCGGTTGTTCCCGAAGAACGGCCCGTCGGCGAGGTCGCGGTACAGCTGGGAGCGGTTGGACGCCTCTCCGGCACGGATGCCGTCGAAGACCTCGAGGGGCAGCCCGCCCGGGTTGTCGTCGGCGCGGACCATGAGCGGCGGAACAGCGCCGACGAGCACCGCGCGGGACACCCGCGCGGTGCCGTGCCGCGCGAGGTAGCGGACCACCTCGCCCCCGCCTGTCGAGTGGCCCACGAGCGTCAGGTCGGTGAGGTCGAGGTGGTCGATGAGGCACGCGAGGTCATCGGCGTACGTGTCCATCTCGTTGCCGTCCCAGGTCTGGCTCGACCGCCCGTGCCCCCGGCGGTCGTGAGCGATGGCGCGGTGACCGTTCATGGCGAGGAACAAGGCGGTCGCCTCCCACGCATCGGCGTTGAGCGGCCATCCATGGCTGAGCAGCACCGGCGAGCCGCCGCCGCCCCAGTCCTTGTAGAAGATCTGCGTCCCGTCGTCCGTGGTGACGAATGGCATCTCGGCCTCCCTGGTGCGTTCCCTCGGCCAGCCTGCGCCCAGCACGCTGGCGCCCGCACCACGCATCGCTCGTAGTCCGTCGGCGGCCCGCGCCCGCCCGCCTACGCGCCGCCGAAGCGGTCGGCCAGCTGGCGGCGCGACGTCACGCCGAGCTTCCGGAACACCTTGCGCAGGTGGTAGTCGACCGTGTTGGCGCTGATGAAGAGCGCCGCGCCGATCTCGGCGTTGGTAGCGCCGCGGGCCGCCAGCCTGCTCACCTGGAGCTCCTGTGCGGAGAGCAGCTGCTCCGGTCCGGCGTCCGGCACGCCTGCGGACCTGTCCCCGATCGCCGCGAGCTCGCGCCGGGCACGGTCCGCGAAAGCGGTCGCTCCGACCTCGACGAATCCCGCGTGCGCGGCGCGCAGCGCCAGACGCGCATCGTTCCGCCGTCGGCTGCGGCGGAGCCACTCGCCGTACAGCAGCTGACCCCGAGCGCGGTCGCCGACGTCTCCCTCGGCGCCGAGCAGCGCAAGGGACTCCTGATGGAGACCCTCCGCCCGGTCCGCGTCGGCCAGCAGCGCCTCGCCGCGCAGCACCATCGCCCGGAGCCACGCGCCGTCCGCGGCCGCCGCCGCGGCGGACAGGCGGTCCACGGTCTCGCGTGCCGCGGTGGTGTTGCCGCTGCGCACGGCGGCCTCGACCAGCTCGGGGAGCTGGTGGTGGCTCGACTGGAGGTAGGGCGCCCCTGTGAGCGGGCGGAGCCGGTCGTACGCGAGCGCGTACTCCCCCGCCGCGATCTCCTGGATCGCGATCGCCGCCTCGGCCATGCGTGCGACCCCGCCGAAGCCTGCCTCCCGCATCCCGTGGGCGAGCTGCCCGGCCGCACCCGCCGGCAGACCCTGCCACACGAGCAGCGCGGCGTTCACCGTCTGCTCGTCGGCGTAGCCGAGCGAGCGGCGCAGCTCGAGCGACTCGTCGATGTAGGCGGCCGCCCGCTTCGGGTGGGTCCGCGTCAGCTCGACGGCGCTGAGCACCCACAGGACGGCGTCGAGCACCCTCAGCGCGCCTCGGTCGCGGCAGACGCGCGCGACGCGCAGGAGCAGCGCGACGGCAGCTTCGAAGTCGAACAGCCCCACGGTCGGCACCACGACGAAGAAGGCGAAGTCCGCGATCTCCTCGTCCGGAAGGGCCTCCAGCATGCTGACGCACTCCCGCAGCGCCGTCGCGGCCGTCGCGTAGTCGTCGAGCGCGAAGGCCGCGGCGGCGCGCAGCGCCGTGGCACGATGCCCCGGTACCGCGTCCGCGGCCTCCCGCATCCGCGCCGCCAGCCGGGCGAGCGGCCAGCCGCGAGCGCCCTCCTCGGTGCTCAACGCCGAGTTGAGCGCCTCGAGCAGGGCCGCCTGCTCGCGTGCGGGCGCCACGCCATGGAACTCGTCCGCCGCGGCGACGAACGTGGCGACCACCTCGCCCATGCGTGAGACGTCCGCGAGGTACACCGTGCAGAACGCCTCGACCATGCGCAGGCGTCCGCGCGTCTCGGCGTCGAGCACGCCGGGGTCGACCGTCCCGATCAGCTGGCGGGCGAGAAGGCCCGCGCCGGCCCCGATCGCGGCCTCCGCCGCCGCCACGAGCCGGCGCGCGCCCGCCGCCGGGTCCGGCGAGAGCTCGGCGGCGCGTGCGAGCAGGTGCGCGCGAGACGTGAGGCCGCCTCGTGCCCCGGTGGCGTCGGCGACGCGTTCGAGCACCGCGGCGACGTCCTCGTCCGGCCCGGCGACCGCGGCCGCGGCGTGCTGCGCGGCCACGGCGGCGAGCCCTCGCTCGCGCGCGGCGTCGCGGAGGGCGGCGTGGACCTCACGCCGCTCCGCATCGGACGCGAGACCGTACATGGCGGACCTGACCAGGGGGTGTCGAAAGCGGATGGCTCCGCGGACCTCGACCAGGCGTGCGTGCTCGGCGGGGGTCGAGGCGTCGGGTGGCAGCGCGAGCGAGGCCGCCGCGGCACGCACCATCGCGATGTCGCCTGTGGACTCCGCGGCGGCCACCATCAGCCACCGGCGGCCGTCGGCCGGCAGGCCTGCGGCGACCGCCGTGTAATGCGCCTCGAGCCGCGGACCGAGCGGCACGGGCGCGGCGTCGTGGGTGGCCGCGGTGAGCTCCTCGGCGGACCACCGGGCGCCGAGCTCCGCGAGCGCCAGCGGATTGCCGCCGGTACGCTCGACCACCTCGGCCACCACCCCCGGCTCGAGCTCTCCCTCCACGGTCCCGCGCAGCAGGGCCGCCGCAGCGTGGCCCGCCAGCCCGCCGAGCTCGAGGCGCGGCACTCCCGCGAGCGCGCGCATCGTCTCCTCGTCGTCGCGCGCGGCGAGGACGAGCCCGACGGCCTCGGCAGCAAGACGGCGGGCGACGAAGCCCAGGACCTCCACCGTCTCCCTATCGAGGAGGTGCGCATCGTCCACCACGCACACCGTCGGCAACTCGTCACCGGACCGCGCCAGCGCCGCCAGGACGCCGAGTCCCACGAGCGCCCGCTCCGGCGGCGCTCCCGCGGCCTCGCCCAGCGCGATGCGCAGCGCGTCACGCTGCGCCGGCATGATCTGCTCGATGTACGGGGCGAGGTCCCGACCCAGCCGCTGGAGACCGGAGTACGCCAGCTCCGACTCGACGGCGAAACCCGTGACCGCGAGGATCCGCACCGAGCCGGCACCGTGGAGCACGGTCTCGAGCAGCGTGGTCTTCCCGATGCCGGGATCCCCCACGAGCGCGATGGCACCGCCGTGTCCGTTGCGCGCGCTCGCGATCAGCGTGTGGAGGCTCTCGAGCTCGTCCGCACGCCCCAGCACCTCCGGGTGAGTGTCGATGTCCCCCAAGGTAACCCGCCCCTTTTTGCAAGGGGAAGAGCGAATCGTCTAGAGCCCCTGACCGCCGTCCCACAGGCGCTCCGAGGCCCCGGAGACCAGGTTGGCGACCGACATCGCCTGCGCGTCCGTGAGCGACGCGACGTAGTCGATGATGCCGCGGCCCGTCGCGTAGCGGCGCAGCGCGGCGGTGTCCGTGGTGGCCAGGAGCTCGGGGGTCCGCTCGCGCACGCCGCGATAGTCCTCCGCCGCGAGCTCGACCAGGTCGAGCAGCCGGCGCGGGGCACGCCGCACATCGTCGTCGTCGTCGAGCCACGCGGCGAAGCTGGTGACCAGCCGCTCGATCACGCTCGCCTGGCCGCGCTGGTACACCGCGAGGTCGGGACGATGGAGCACGAAGCGCTCCTGGAGGAACTTGAGCACCGCGACGTCGTGGAACGCGGTGGCGTCGAGGCTCACGTGGCCGGAACGGATGTCCGGGTCGCGCGAGACCACGATCGAGTGCTGGAGGCGCGCGATCCAGCCGGCCATGAAGACCGCGAGTGCGCGGTCCGCGGCGAGCGAGCCGTCGTAGGGCACCGACAGGAGCCCGTCGACCACCTCGTCGGCGACGCGGGCCACCGACTCGCCGAACGCATCGTCCCCCGCGATCCACGGATCGTGGCTCACCAGCCGCCTGCGCAGCAGCTCGAGGCCGTGGCCCGGCGTGCGGCGTGCGCGGTGGAGCTCCTCGAGCGGGATGCGCGCAAGCGCGGCGCGGTCGCGGATCCACGTGCGGAACTCGGCCGAGACGGCGGCCTGGTTGAGCAGGTCCGCGCGGTAGAAGTCGTCGAGGTCGTGCAGCGAGTAGGCGATGTCGTCGGCGATGTCCATCACCGAGCACTCGACGGTCTGCTGGCGGCGCGCGATCTCGGGATACGCGCGTCGCGCGTCGAGCATGTCGTCGAGGTCGAGCGTGTATGCGGAGAACTTTCGCGCGCCCTCGCCCGCCCGGCGTGGGGCGAGGCCGCGCGGCGTGCCCGCTCCCCCGCGCCAGCCCTCGCCCTGCTCACGGGTCCAGGGGTACTTGAGCACGGCGGCGCGCACGGCCGCCGTGAGGTTGAGCCCGTAGCCGGCGCGGTCGTACTCGTCGAGCCGGGACAGGATCCGGAACGTCTGGGCGTTGCCCTCGAAGCCTTCCTCGAGCCCGAAGCGCTCGCGCGCGAGCCGGTCGAGCGTCTGCTCGCCCAGGTGCCCGAACGGCGGATGGCCCAGGTCGTGCGCGGCGGCCGCCGCCTGCACCACCACGGCGTCGCAGCCGCCTAGGTCGCGCACCAGGCCGCCCCGCTCCCCCCAGTCGCCGCTGAGCGACACCGCGATCGAGCGCGCGACCGCGGTGACCTTCACCGAGTGGGTGAGGCGGTTGTGCACCGCCAGGCCGGCTCCCGACTGCGAGATCACCTGGGTGACGGCCGACAGGCGCGAGAAGTAGGGCGAGAACCGGATGCGCTCGAGATCGACGCGGTACTCGGGGCGGTACTCCACCTGCTGGAACTCGTCGAGCTGCTCGGGTACCGCGCGAGCCACGCGAAGGTCCTGCGGCGCGGGGCCTCCCGGCGCCATCGGAACCGGGTCCGTGTCGTCGCGTGCGTCTGGCATCGGGCCTCCCGTCGGGTCTGAGGGGGACGCTAGCGAGCCGGGCGCGCGAACGCCAACCGGTCAGGTGGCGCGTCCCACGAAGGCGTGGGTAGACCGTACCGCGTAACGTGCCGCTCCCCCCGGCATGCTCGCGATGACCTGCAGCGCCGCCGCCTCCCACGGCACCGCGAGCGGCGCGTGATGCAGCGCCTGCTCGACCGCGGCGGCGCGCAGGTGATGGCTCGCGCGGGCGACGGTGAGGTGCCCCGTGAACGGGTGGCCGCGTGCGGGCAGGCCCTCGGCGGCGAGCGCCTCGTCCAGGCCCGCGGCGATGTGCGCCGCTCCCGCCACGGGGATCGCGACCACGCGCGCCGTGAACGGCACGGCCTGCGCTCCCACCAGGAGCCGCACGGGGGCGAACGATGCGGCCGCGCGGGCCGCCGCACGCGTCACCGCCGGCTCGGCGTCGGTCTCGCCGACGAACCGCAGGGTGAGGTGCCGCTCGTCGCGCGGCGTCCAGCGATCGAGCCCGGCGTCCCGCGCGCGACCGCGCATCGTCGCGCCGAGCGCCTCGTCCAGGGCGTCGTCGACCGAGTCGGGCGTCATGATCCCGATGAACAGCCTCACGCCTCACGGTACGACGACGGCGCCGCCGCCAGCGCGGGCTGCCGGCACACGCTCCCGCGCGTTCTCACATCACGCCTGGTCACGGCATGGTTGCGGAACGGTAACCAACGCTTCCGCCGCGACCGCCGTCTCCCTAGCATGAGCGCCATGACCACACGCAGCGCCGCCCGCCGGCCCCTCGTCCGTCGCGGGGCCGTCGCCGCCGCGATCCTCGCTCTGGCATGGGGGCTCGCCGCCTGCAGCTCGGGGGCGTCCGACTCGGCCGGCGAGTCCGAGCTCGGCTATGCCGGCGGCGCGGACGCCGACATGGAGCAGGCGGCCGCGGACACCGCGGCCGGCGAGCAGCCGACCGACGACGACCGCGCGATGATCGTCACCGGGGCCATGTACATGACGGTCGAGGACCCCATCGCGGCCGCCGACCATGCGAGCGACGTCGTGGAGGGCGCGGGCGGCCGCGTCGACGCCCGCAGCGAGACGGCGCCCAGCGGCTACGACGGCGGCGCGGCCTGGCTGGTGCTCCGCATCCCTGCGGACCGCCTCGATCCGGTGGTCGACGACCTGCGCGCGCTCGGCACGGTCGACGAGTTCTCGACGGACTCCGCGGACGTCACGCGACAGGTAGCCGATCTCGAGGCGCAGATCTCGACCCTCCGCGCCTCGACGGCCCGCATCGAGGGCCTGCTCGACGACGCGCAGGACATCAAGGACATCATCACGCTCGAGGATGAGCTGGACTCGCGTCAGGCCGAGCTCGAGAGCCTCGAGGCGCGCCAGCGCGGGCTCGACGACCAGGTCGCGATGTCGACCATCGAGCTGTCGCTCACCACGGAGCCCGTCGTGGTGGTCGACGACTCGCCGCAGAGCTTCTGGAGCGGCCTCGTGTCGGGCTGGAACGGGCTGACGGCGTTCCTCTCGGCGGCGCTCGTGGTGATCGGCGTGCTGCTGCCGTGGCTGGCCGCCGCGGCCGTGATCGCAGCCATCGCGCTCGCGGTGGTGCGCGCGAGGCGCGGCGCGGCCCGGGAAGCCGTCCCGGCGCCCGACGCTGTCCCGGCGCCTGACGCGCCCGCGGCCCGCGAGGACTGACGCCTCGCATCGTCCGCGGGGAAGCCGAAAGGCCGTCCGGTCATCCGGACGGCCTTTCGTCGTGGTGGGCGATACTGGGATCGAACCAGTGACCTCTTCCGTGTGAATTAGCGGAGGGGCGTTCTGAGCGGTCCCGATGGGTGCCCGTGAGTCCCGTTTCGTACGGGACTCACGGGCACTTTCGTCTTGTCCATACCGTCAAGTGACGCCGAATCGCGGGCAGTGTGCACAACGCCGTGCACAACGGCACCCGTTGTCAGACGTCGTCGCCATACTGAGCGCATGGCACCCCAGAAGCCGGACCAAGCGACCATTGCACGCCTCTCGCTCGTGAAGTACCAGCTCGAAACCGCGCGGCAGCAGGCGGGAGCTCCCGCACCGCTCGGGAACCTCGCGCTCAACACGATGCAGGACGCGGTCGAAGCTGCATTCGCTCTCGCTGCTCATCGACTCGATGTGAAGGTGTCTACGGAGCTCGACAAGACGGTCGGCGACGTCGTAGCAGCACTCGACTCACCGCAGGGCTGGCAGGGGCGCAAGGAGCGGCTGAAGACTGTCAACAAGGCTCGCGTCGGCTTCAAGCATCACGGCATCCGCGCGGAGCCCGACATCATTCTCGACTACCTCCGCGCAGCGGAAGACTCGTGCAGCGCGATTGTCCGCGAGGTCTACGACGTCGAGCTCGGCGAGCTCTCGCTGATCGTCCTCGTCACGAACGCACGGGCACGCGGCTGGCTCCAGACGTCGCGGCAGCTGCGCGATGCAGGTGAGCTGCGCCTCTCCATCGGCGACCTGAGCGCTGCCTTCGCAACGCTCGCGAAGGACGCCCGCGCAGGCGCTCCGAAGTTCTCCGTATACCCGTCGCGTCCCGCCCGGCATGGCGTTGAGCGGTTCGAGCGCGACTGGAATGGGCTCGTGAACAGCGTGCACTCGATCGCTGACTACCTACGCGTCTTCGCGATGGGGGTCGAGCCGCGAGAGTACGCGTTCTTCCGAGCACATGTCCCCGACGTCAGCTTCATCGGAAACACGGATGAACGCGAGTACCACTTCGGCATCATGAACGGTGCTGAAGAGCTCGACGACGCGATCTACGACCGGCTAGTTCGGTTCATCGTGGACACGTCCCTGCAGCTCGACGCGCGTCGCTTCCCGGTTCCGGAGCAGCGGTATGACGGCGGGTGGAGCATGTTCCGACGCATCGCGGACGACATCACGCCGCCAGAAGAGCGCTGACGCCCCACCGCGAGAGGAACACGGCGGGGCGTCAGCAGCCCGCTACGAGGACAGCGCGAC
>NZ_BBME01000012.1 GCF_000971395.1 Demequina iriomotensis
GATCCCTTCCAGGACCTCGCTCGGGGCAACTTCTCCATGTTACTCGGGTCCGGGCTTCCTGTCCAATCGCCTTGCGGCTTTCGGTCGGAGCTGCTCGACCCGAGCGGCTCTCCATCTTACATCCTTTTGACCGGTTCGCTGACCGCTCTCCAGGACCCTGACGGAGCCTCCGTCGCCGCGTCTCGCCCTCCCGGGCTGCTCGCTGGCAACTCGGAACAAGTTACACAGATGTTTCGGCGTTGTCCAACCGAGACGGCCATAACTTGGTGACACCAGGTAGGTCGCTCGCACGCGGAGGGGTGGCGCTCGGTCAGCCCACCTTCCGGTGCTCGACCGCACCCGCGAGCCAGTCCAAGAGATCGTCGGCGTGCAGCAGGACGGAGACGTGCCCGTCGCCCTCGTACGCGCGCCAGCCCGCGCCGGGGATCGCCGCCGCCAGCCACTGGCCGTGGGTCATGGGCACCACGCGGTCGCGCCCGCCGTGCGCGATGAGCACCGGGTTCGCGGCGGCGTCCGCAGGGTCGAACCCCCAGTCCGTCACATACGCGAGATCGTCATCGACCATCGCGTCCGGCCCGTGCGCCATGGCGGCCTTCACGATCCCGCCGAACCAGCTCCACGCCCCCGCGAGCACGCCGTGGTCCTCGTCGGTGAACATCTCGGGATCCCACTCCGCCTCGAGCTGCGCCCGCAGCGCGGCGGGCCCGATGGCCGCGGCCTCGAGCTCGGCCCGCCCTCCCGCGCCCATGGCGCCGTACCAGTCGAGACCCGCCGCGCCGTAGGGAGCGAGGCTCGCGACCGCCACGGTCGCCAGCACGCGGTCGGGCAGCATCGCGCCGCACGCGAGCGCGTGCGGGCCCCCGCCGGAGTGACCCGCCACCGCGAACCGCGCGATGCCGAGCTCGTCCGCGACCGCGGCGACGTCCTCGGCGACGTCCGCGACGCATCGTCCCTCCCGACGGGTCGAGCCCCCGTACCCGGGCCGGTCGAGCGACACCCACCGGAACCCCCGGTCCGCCGCCGGCGACATGAGCGGTCCGGGCGGCTGGCCGATGTTCGGGGTCCCGTGATGCCAGAAGAGCGGCACCCCGTCCGCGGGTCCGTCCTCGTACCAGTGCACGATGCGCCCGTCGGGTCGGCTCAGATCACCTTCACGTGCCATAGGCATGACGCTATCCCCGCGTGGCGGAGGCTCGGACCCAACACCCGCGCGCCACGATGCGTTGTCAGTGCCGACGGAGGGGGTCGAGTGAGCAGCTGGCGGGACACGCTCGAGGCGGTGATGCGCGAGCGCGGGGGCGCGCTCTTCGCGTATGCGTACGTGTTGACGGGCGACGGGGACGATGCGCAGGACCTGGTGCAGGAGGCGCTGGTGCGCGCGTTCCGACGGCGCGGCGCACCCCAGGGCATCGACGCCGCGCATGTGTACGTGAAGCGCGCGATCCAGACCACGTTCATCGACACCCATCGACGCGCGCAGGCGCGACCCCAACGCGATCACCGCGAGGCCGAGCGCATCGCGCCCGACCCGACCGCCGCGGCCGACACGCTGGACGCGCTCATGGACGCCGTGACCTCGCTGCCCCCGCGCGAGCGCACGTGCATCGTCATGCGCTATCTCGACGGCCTCAACGCCACCGCGATCGCGGAGGAGCTGGGGCTCGCGCCCGGATCGGTGCGCCGCTACCTGCATGACGGGATCGCGACGCTGCGGCGCACCCACGGCGACTTCGGGCTCGATCCCTCCGATGCCGCTACGGGCGGCGGATCGTCCACGGTCATCATCACGTCGAACGGAGGCGCACGGTGAGCAGCGAGCTGGAGAAGGCCATGGCGCGGCGCGCTGAGGCCGCGCATGCCGAGTACGGCGCGCGTGCGGATGCCATGATGAGCACCGCCGCACGGAAGGTGAGCCGCGCTCGGACGATGCGCACCGTGGGCACGGCGGGACTCGCGGCGCTCGTGGTCGGCGCGGTCGCGACGGTGGCGGTCGCGACGGGCGGCAGCGCCCCGGTCGCGCCGGCGAGCTCGTCACCCACGGCGACGGCGAGCGTCGCCGCGCCTGCCCATGGCGCCGCGGCGACCGCCGAGCAGCTCCTGAGCGAGTCGACCGTCGAGCAGCGGGACGCCGCGCAGATGGCGTGGCTGTGCACGCCGCTGCCCGAGCGGCGGTGCGATCAGCTCTGGATCGGCGACGCACCGCTGGTCGAGATCGACCCGGCGCCGACCACGGTCGAGCTGGTCGAGGACGGAGCGGCCGCCGATGTGAGGTGGGGGGTGGCGAACGTGTCCGACGCCGACCTCATGATCGTGCCATGGGCGGTTCTCCCGCTCATCGAGCCCACGGTGGACGTCGAAGAGACGGCGGCCGCGGCGCTCGCCGATCTCGCGGTCATGGGCGAGGCCCACAGCACGGTGCTCGCCGCGGGCGCGACCGAGAGCGGGACCACGCAGGTCGGGCTCGGTGCCGGCTCCGCCGTGGAGCCCGGGACGCGGGTCGGCCTGCGCGCGCTGGTGCGCGTGCCGTTCGCCGACGCGAGCGATGCGCGGGAGCTGTGGTTGCTCGCCGACGCGGGAGACGGCGCGGTCGCGGCCTTCCGCATCGATGCGACCAGCAGCGTCGACGCGCTCACGTCCGACGACCTGCGCGCCACCGCCGTCGCACGGCACCGGGAGGACTTCGACCGCGGATCGGCGCAGGCGGGCGTCGACTGCGCGCTGGAGGATCGTGCCAACCCCCGCACGGACCCGCAGGCCCAGGAGGCCATCGACCCGTTCTGCACGGCGGTCTGGCTCACCGACGATGCGCCGCTGGTGTCCCTCGCCGACGTCACGTTCGCCGTCGACGAGGCCCACGACAACCTCACCGTCCGCTGGACGGCGAAGAACGCGGGCGAGCTCCCCCTCCAGCTCGACACCGGCGGGACCACGCTGGTGTTCGAGTGGCCGGCGGACACGGAGCCGCTCAACGACGGTGGCATCGTGTACGGCTCGGACGGGACGGTCTTCGCGAACAGCATCTGGACCTCGGCGACCTCGCGTCACGCGGTGGTGCGCGCCGAGTCCGAGGTCGCCACCGTGATGCCCGGCATGCTCATCTCCGGTGAACGGGTGGTCCCCCTGTCCGAGATCGCGGAGCTCGGCCGGTTGCGGTTCAGCGTCCAGATCCGCGTGGCCGCCGTCGACGACGCGACCGGCGATCGCGAGCTGTTCCTCGACATTCCGTGGAACGGCGAGATTCCCACCTCCGGATGATGGCGGACCTCGATCGTGCCTGGCAGGATCGGCGACACGAGGGACGGGGGCCCGATGAGGCGATGGCAGCGCATGCTCGACGCGACCATGCAGGCGCATGGTGAGGCGCTCCTCGCGCATGCGCGCGAGCTCACCGGCGACGGCGAGCAGGCCGCCCGCCTGCTCGAGGACGCGCTGACCGCGGCGTTCTCCCGCGGCCACGTGCCCGAGCACGCGGACGCGGCGTTCGAGTCGGTGCGCAGGACGATGCGGCACGCGGCCGTGCGCTCGGCCGTGCCTGCCGCTCCCCTGGCGCCGGCGGACGACCCGACCGAGGCATCGTCCCTCGCGCGGGCCGCGCTCGCGACGCTGCCCGGGCGCGAGCGCGCGCTCGTGGTGCTGCGGTACGGCGCCGGGCTCGCGGTCGAGGCCATCGCGTCGGAGGTGGACCTCAAGGCCGCGGCGGTGCGTTCGGATCTCGCCCGTGCCGTCACCGCACTGCGCGAGGTCTACCCGGGCATCGGCGTGACCGTCGAGGACGCACTCGAGGGCGGCGTGCTCGAGACCACCGCGGTGGGCGACGCACGGTGAGCGCGGCGCTCGAGCGCGCGATCGGCGCGGAGTCCGACGAGGGACGCGCGGCCGCGCCGCAGCTGCTCGACGCGGTGACGGCTCGGACCGCGACGACGGTCCATCGGCGGCGACGCATCCGCGCCGGCGGGCTCGGGGGCGGCGCACTCGCGGGGCTCGCCGCGGTCGCGGTCGCGCTGGGCGCCACGGGCCCCTCGGCGACCACCCTGCCCGCGAGCACGCCGAGCCCGACGGCGACCGCAGAGCCCGTCGCCCGCGCGGCCGGCATCCGCACCGCCGAGGAGCTGCTCGCCGAGGCCTCACCACGATTCCACGGCGCCGAGGTCGCGGGTCAGGCCGGGGTCATCTGCGCCGCGGACGCCGCACCCGAGGAGGTCGCCGAGTGCGCGGCGGTGGAGATCGACGCTCAACCGCTGCTGCGGGTCGACGAGTCGTCGTCGAGCGTCACCGCGTACATCGACGGCGATCGCGCTCGCCTGTCCGTGACGTTGGCCGTCCGCAACGCCTCGAGCCGAGGCCTGGACGCGTCCGTCGCCCTCGGTCCCGCCGCGGTCGAGCTCGCCCCGGATGCGAAGCCGGCCGGCGGACTCGAGGGCGACCGCGCCGAGTCCGCCTGGACCGGCCCGCTCACGCGCACGGCGATCGTGCCCCCGTCCGACGAGAGGTGGATGCTCGACGGCCAGGGCTACGCGGTCACCCAGGTGACCTTCGACGCCGTCGCCCCCGAGCCCGGCGAGGAGCCCGACCCGGTGTGGGCTGTCGCGACGGGCGCCGCCGAGGCGGTCGACGCGCAGGTGACCGCGTGGCTCTCGGTCGGCTCCGCCCAGCCGGACTCCCGTCGTCAGCTGCTGCTCGAGGTGTCGATGCCGCTCGTGGTCGGAGAGGTCGGCATGGCCCCCGATGCGCTCGCGGCCACCTTCGAGCCCCGCGCCCGCGGCGACGAGGTGCCCGCGGGGTCCACCGCCGCGCTCCTGTGCGACCTGAGCGCACCCGCGTGGGCCCGACCCGCGAGCGTGTCGGGCTTCGACTACCAGAGCGTCCGGGCCTGCGAGCCCGGCACGATCGCGGGGACGCTCTTCGAGGTCCTCACCGAGGATGAGGTGTCCTCGGTCGACTCCGATACGCGCATCGTCTCCAATGTCCAGCGCGTGCCGGTGCAGGTCTACTCGTTCGCGACCCTGATCGAGAGCGCGCCCGATGCGGAGGCCCGCGCGGAGGATCAACCGACCTGGACGGACACCGGCAGCACCGTGCTGCCCCGGAGCGCCTGGCTCGACGACGGCTCGCGCCTCGTGGCGCTCCAGCACTGGGACGCGACGTTCGACTGGCCGGCCGACATGCACGCGTACTTCGACGCGTCCGAGGCGCGCCGGGAGGGCGGCACGGCCACCGCGCAGATCGCGCTGCCGCTGCTCGCGGATGACGACCTGCTGCTGGTGCTCGAGCTGCCGGTGCCGACGGGGTAGGCGCCTCCCGCGATGCGCGCGCGCGACGCCGGTGGGAGGATCGAAGCGTCCTCGAGGGGGCGATGTGAGCCGCTGGGAGAAGGTGCTCGACGCGACGATGCTCGCGCATGGCGCGGGGCTGCTCGCGTACGCCCGCACGCTCACGGGTGACGGCGAGCTCGCGAGCACGGTGGTGGAGGACGCGCTGGCGGCGGTCTTCGGGCGCCGCGCATGCCCGCGCGACGTCGACGGCGCGCTCGCCGAGGTGCAGAGCGCGATCAGGCGGGCCGCGGTCCGGGTGGCCGCCGACGGCTCCGAGGCGGAGTCCGGCGCGCGCACCGCAAGCAGCGCCGCGCCGCGCGTCGAGGAGTCGCTCCGCGCGCTCCCGGTCCGCGAGCGCGCGCTGCTGGCGATGCGCTACATCGACGGGCTCGCCGTGCCGGCCATCTGCCGCGAGACCGCGCTGCACGCAGGCATGGTCGGGG
This sequence comes from Demequina iriomotensis, assembly GCF_000971395.1. GTDB lineage: Bacteria > Actinomycetota > Actinomycetes > Actinomycetales > Demequinaceae > Demequina > Demequina iriomotensis. The sequence goes on from NZ_BBME01000012.1 coordinate 5,756, forward strand.
ACGCGCTCACCCACGCGGTCGAGTACCTCGACGCCGCGCACCCCGAGCTCCGGCTCGACGTGCACGATGCGCTCGCGGGGGGCGCGCTCGCGCGCGACGTGGTCACGATCGGCGACGGCTGGTGAGCGAGCCGCTCCGCGCCGCGCTCGGGGGCGACCGTGCGGCGTCGACCGCCACGACCGCCACCTCGGCCGCCGCCATCGCGCGCGGCGCACGGCGACGCATCGTCAGGACCCGGCGTCGCCGCGGCGCGATCACCGCGGCGTCGGCCGCGCTCCTGGTCACCGTCGCCGCGGCCGTCGTGACGTCGTCGCCGGGAGGGCGCGGCGCCGCACCGGACGCGGTCGCGCGCGTCGAGCGCAGCGTCCCCGCGGCCGAGCCGCGCGAGGCTGCGCTCACCGCGGACGCCCTGGTCGCCTCGTTCGAGGCCCGGACCGCGTCCTCCGAGGTCGTCGACGGCCGGCAGGCGGCGCTCCTGTGCGACCTCACGGGCACCGCCCAGGACGGGAAGGGATCCGCGTGGGGCGATGATGCCGCGTGCCGCGCCGGGTCCGTCGCGGGGCCCGTGCTCGAGGCGCGGAAGCAGGTCGCCGTGCTCGACGGGCCCCTAGGCACGCCCGATGCGGTGACGTGGGCGGTCGCCAACGTCACCGGTGAGCGGCTCGCGACCACCGGGTGGTACCTCCTCCTCGAACGGGGCGTCGGGGACGCCGACGCCGCGGAGCCGCGCGCGAGCGTGCTCGGGAGGCTCGTGGTGGCGGATACGGCGTGGGCGGGCGAGGGCCTGCGCGGCGCGCTCATGAGGCCAGGGACGGCCACGGTCCGCCTCGAGCCGAGCATGACGCTGCTCGCCCGTGCCGAGCTCGCGCCGGACCAGCGCAGCGAGGGTCCGCCGATCCACGCGGACGGGCTGCGCCGCGCGCTCGCGGAGGGAGCCGTCGCGACCGGCGCGGTGGTGGTGCCGTTCGAGGACGATGCCGCGCACGCCCTGGTGCTCGAGGTCCCCCTCACCGACGGGCAGGGGGCCTGATGACGCCGGGGCTGGTCGAGGCCCTCGAGGCGGGCACAGCGCCCGGCCGCGAGGCCGATGATGCCGACGGGGTCGCCGAGCGTGCGCGGCGGCGCGCGCGGCGCGGACGGCGCAGCCGCACGGCAGCGTGGGCAGGTGCGGGCGTCGCCGTGGTCTGGGCGGCCGCCACGGTGCTGCCGGGCCTCGACCGCGGCGACCCGGCGCCGCCCGCGCCGGTGCAGACGGTGACCGCCACGATGTTCGCGGAGGACCTCACCGCGACCGTGGTCGAACGCGCCAGAGACGTCGCTGCGCGGGCGCCCGCGCAGCGGGCGGTGCTGTGCTCGGTGAGGGAGGGAGGAAACCCGTGGGCCGCATCGTCCGATCGCAACGATCTCCCGGTGCGTGCCACGTGCTCGGCGGCGTGGGCCGGGAGCGAGCCGCTGATCGCGATCGACCGCTCCTCCACCACGGTCACGACCTTCACGGGGGACGGCCGCGCCATCATCACCGTCGACTGGGCGGTCCGCAACCGCGGATCGGCCGCGCTCGCGCTGGACGCGGGCGGCGTGCTCGTCTCGCTCCTCACGGATCCCGGCGAGGTCACCACCGACCGCGGCTTCGATGAGGGGCGCTACGCGGGCGGCTCGCTCTGGGCGTCCAACACGCAGCGCTACGCGACGCTCAGCGGCACCTCGCGTCCGGTGACCGTCGAGCCCGGCGAGTACGTGCAGGGCTCCACGCGGTTCATCGGCAGGGAGCCGGGGCGCGGCGAGCCGCGCGACGCGGTGTGGGACATCGCCACGGGCGCGGACGCGCCGACGGTCGGCGTGCAGGTGCGGGTGCAGCCGTTCGGGATCTCGGGCACGCGGGAGCTGTTCCTCGAGGCCGAGGCCGCCGTGCCCGAGCCGGCGGCGGGCGTGAGCGCGGACACGCTCGTCGCGGACCTCACGCCGAGGCTGCCGGGCGAGCGCCGGGACGGCGCGCAGGCGGCGCTGCTGTGCGAGGTGCCGCCGGACCTCCGGGCCGAACCGGGCGGCTCGTTCCCGTACGCCGCGGGCGAGGCGGCGTGCGAGGCGGGGTGGTTGCCTACGCGCATCGTCGCGGACGCGGGCACCCTGGGGATCACGGCGGGCGACGTCGCGCCGCTCGTCGGCTGGGGCGTGCTGACCGCGACCACGGGCTCGCTCGAGGTCGCCGGGTGGCGGCTGCTGGTCGAGCAGGCGCCGGACGACGTGCGCGATGCGGCCACGCCGCTGAGGCGGCTCGGCTCGAGCGTGGTCACGGCGCGCAACGCGTGGGCGGCGGACGGGCGCCGCATCGCGCTCCTGGACAACGCCGACGTCGCGCGCGACATCGGTCCGGGCGAGGAGATCGGCGGTCACGACTCCCTGTTCCCCGCCATGCTCACCGACGGCGAGCCGATCGACGTCTCGAAGGTGGTCGCCGCGATTGAGGCGGGCGGCACGGTCACCGCCCAGGTCGACGTGCCGTTCCTGGGCGACCCGAGCCGCGTGCTCATCCTCGAGACTCCGCTCGCGCTCGCGGGCGCCGAGCCTGCCGCATCGCCGTAGGGATCGACCCTGCGTTTCTCCCCCGCGGTGCGTCTTGTGCGGTGGAAGGATGCACGCGACGGGATCGGGGGACGCGGTGAGCGCTTGGTCGGACACGCTGGATGCGCTGATGCGCGAGCGTGGCAGAGCCCTGTACGGGTACGCGTTCGTGCTGGCGGGATCCGCCGACGCGGCCGACGACCTGCTGCAGGAGGCGCTCGTCCGCGCGTTCAAGCGGGGCCGGGGTCCCGAGTCGCTCGAGGCGGCGCACGCCTACGTCAAGCGGGCGATGCAGACCGCGCTCATCGACGCCCACCGGCGCGCGAGCGCGCGTCCCCAACGCGACCACCGCGAGGCCGACCGCGTCGCGCCGGACCCGACGGGCGCATCGTCCACCCGCGACGCGCTGCTGCAGGCGGTGCAGTCGCTGCCTCCCCGCGAGCGCACCTGCGTGGTCATGCGGTACTTCGACGGGCTGTCCTCGACCGCGATCGCCGCGGACCTGGGCCTCTCGGCCGGCACGGTGCGCGGCTACCTGTCGACCGCGATCGCGACCCTCCAGCGCACGTACGGCGACTTCGGGCTCGACCCGGCGGACGCGCTGGAGGGCGGGGACGAGCACGTGGTGATCATGACGAAGGGAGGCACGCGATGAGCAACGAGCTGATGGAGTCGCTCGCGCGCGGCGCCGAGGCGGGAGGCGAGCTGTTCGACGCCCGCGTCGCCGGGGTCGTCGGGCCGGCGCGGTCGCGAGTGCGGCGCGCGAGGACGATGCGCGGCGTGGGTGCCGCGGGGGTCGCCGCGATCGCGGTGGCCGGGGTGGCCATCGGCGCGTCCGCGTGGGGCGGCGACCGCACCGAGATCGCGCCCGCCGACCCGACGCCGACCGCGGCGGCCGTCACCGCCGAGGACCTGCGCTGGGACACCGCCCCGCGGGTGCGGGGCGAGGCCGGCACCGGCCAGGCCGCGCTCGTGTGCGAGTTCGACGCGGTGAGCGACAACCCGTGGGGCGAGCAGTTCGAGGGGTCCCTCGCGGACTCGTGCGGCGCGGTGTGGGTGGGCGACGCTCCCATGCTCGAGGTCAGCGCGGCGTCCGTCACCGTGGCGGGCGATGGTGCCGTCTCCGTGACGTGGCAGCTGACGAACACGACCGACGAGGCGCTGCTGGTCGACGAGGCGGGGACGTCGCTCGCCTTCACCACCGATCCGGACGGCGAGGGGACGGGGATCGCGATGACGGACGGCGGCATCGTCGCGACGTCGCTGTGGTCGGGCGATACCGAGCGGACCGCGCACATGGAGGGAGAGTCGCGCATCGTGCGCCTCGCGCCGGGCGACTCCCTCACGGGAGCGTCGACGTTCGCGCCCGACCAGCTCGACGGTCCGGGCTTCGCCTCGCCCCTCGAGGAGCTGGCCGACGGCACGCTCGACGCGACGCTCGTCGTGCAGGTCCGCATCCCGCCCGCTGGCGCCGTGGGCACGCACGAGCTGCTGCTCGAGGCCTCGGCGACCGTGCCCGCGACAGGCACGCTCGACCCGGTCACCCCGGCGTTCGACGGCCTCGAGGCACGCGCGCCCGGCGAGACCCGGGCCGATGCCCAGGCGGCCCTCGCGTGCCACATCGGGGATGCGGCCAACCCCCGCGTCAACGGCGCGCCCGACAACGACGGCGAGCCCGGCTGGTCCTCACCCCTGTGTCCCACCGTGTGGATCCCGGGCGGGCCGCAGATCGAGGTCACGGAGCTGAGCGCGAGCGGCGACACCGACTACCTCGACATCGCCTGGACGCTGCGCAACGTGTCGGACGGCACGCTCAGCCTCGACCGGGCGGCGATGGGCATCGCCGTCGAGATCGACGGCGCCGGCTGGATGTCGACGTCGGAGAACACCTCGGTCGGGTGGACCGGCGAGGGCGATCACTACGCCTTCCTCGCCTCCGAGACGGACGTGGTGGTGCTCCAGCCCGGCGAGACGCTCTCCGGAATCGGCCACGCCTCGGGCAGGGAGCTCGCCGATGCCGACCGCGCGTTCATCACGATCCGGGTGGCGCGCGAGGACGACGCGAACGGCGCGCGCGAGCTGGTGCTCGAGGCGCAGTGGGACGGGCCGCCGACGCTCAGCGCCCCCTAGGACGCAGGACCCGCCGGAAAGCGTCCGCGCGTGCCCCATGGCGCGCGCGGACGCGGCACGGCCGGGCGGGCCCGTTCCCGCGCGGCACACCGCACTTTTGCTCCCCCGTACGTTCTCCTACGGGGGAGGTACCACCATGGCGACGTGGCCCGAGACGCTCGAAGCCCTCGTGCGGGAGCGCGGCCGAGCGCTCTTCGGGTACGCGTACCTGCTCGCGGGTGACGCGGATGTCGCGGAGGACCTGCTCCAGGAGGCGCTGGTGCGATCGTTCCGGCGCGACCGCGTCCCGGCCGGGCTCGCGGCCGCGCACGCGTACGTCAAGCGGGCCATTCAGACCGCGTTCATCGACACGCATCGGCGCGAGGCGTCCCGACCGCGACGCGACGACCGGCAGGCGGACCTGCTCGAGCCCGACCCCGCTCAGGGGTCGGCGCTGCGCGGCGCCGTCAGGGACGCCGTCCGCGCGCTGCCGCCACGCGAGCGGACGTGCCTGGTGATGCGCTACTACGACGGGCTCTCAGCCGCGGCGATCGCCCACGAGCTCGGTCTCGCGCCGGGCACGGTGCGCAAGTACCTGTCGCATGCCGTCGAGACGCTGCAGCGCACGTCGGGTGGCTTCGGGCTCGAGCCCGCGGACGCGACGGACGGCGGCAGCGACGCGGATGTCATCGTGATCGAAGGGGGCTCGCGATGAGCGGTCCGGTGGAGCAGGTCTTCGAGGGAGAGATCGCCGAGGGCGAGGCGCTGTTCTCCTCGCGCGCCGCGTTCGTGGTCCCTCCCGTCATGCACCGAGTGAGGCGATCGCGCCGACGCCGCGCGGCGGGCATCGCCGTGGGTGCCCTCGCGACCGTCGGGGCGGTCGGCGTGGCGATCGCGCAGGTCCCCTCCGACGGGGTCGCGCCCGCACCTGCGGCACCCGCCCCCACGGCGTCGCCCGTGTCGGTCGCCACCGCCCCCACGACGCTCATCGGCCCGCCCACCGTGGAGGCCGCGGCCGAGCCGCGGACCTTCCATGACGCTCCTGACGGGCGGCAGGCGGGATTCCTGTGCGACGTCGACGCGGAGGAGAACGTCGCGTTCGAGGGAGCCAACGTGGGCGCGTACGGCCTGAACTACTGGGTCTGCGACGCCGTGTGGCTCGAGGAGGGACCCGTGCTCGAACGCACCGGGCTCGTCGCGGCTCATGATGCCGCCTCGGGCAACCTCGACGTGACCTGGGAGGTCCGCAACTCCGGTGACGTCCCGGTCACGGTGGACCGTGCCGGCGCCGTGGTGAACGTGCAGACCGCGGCCGAGCCCGGCCCCGGCGCCCACTGGGCGTATGTGGGCTTCCCCGACACCGGGATCATGATGGGCGCGAGCCTGTGGAAGTCGGACTCGGTGCGGATGCTGGGGCTCGCGCACGTCTCCGCGCTCACGACCCTCGACCCCGGCGACACGATGCGCGGCACCGTCACCGTGAAGCAGCGCTGGGAGCCCAAGCAGGATCTCGACCGCGCGGACCTGCGGCTCACGGTGCCCATGGTGGCGACCACGGGCGACGGCTCGACCCTCGTGGTGCTCGAGGTGCCGTTGCGCGACACGTGGACCGGCGCCGCGACGCCGTAGCCGCCGCGTTCCCGCGTCGGGCCCGTCGCACCTGGCAGGATCGATCGCACACGACCGCCGGGGGGACGATGCACGCGAGGACCACGCGATGAGCGCCCCGCTCGTGCGCGCGCTCGGGGCCGAGGACGATGCGGGTGCCCAGGAGTCGCTGGGCGGGCTCGCCACGCGCGCGGCCGCGCGGGTGCGCTCGCGACGTCGCCGGCGGCTCGGCGCGTCCGCCGCCGGGGGCATCGGCGTGCTGGCGGTCGCCGCGCTCGCCGTGAGCGCCGCGCGGGTGCCCGGCACCGACACACCGGCGCCTGCCGCGCCCTCGCCCTCCGCGACCGAGGCGCAGTACATCCCCAGCACGCATGCGGGTCCGTTGTCCGCGGCCTCGCTCATCGCGAGCGCGACGCCGCGGCACGCGGGCGAGAGCGGCGACCGCCAGGAGGCGCTCGTGTGCGACGCGTCCCAGGCCACGGGCGCCCTGGTCGACTGCGCGGCCGTATGGGTCGGCGACCGGCGGCTGGTCGGGATCGACCCCATGTCGCAGGTGACCGCCTTCGTGGGCGCGGAGCGGGCGCGGCTCGACTTCGACGTGACCTTCGCCGCGACCGGCGGCGTGCCGGTGCAGATCACGTGGGGAAGCGGGCTCACCGCGCTCCTCAGCGACCCGGACGCGCCGCAGGGCGAGGGCGCGGCGCACGACTTCCTCCAGTACGACGGCACGTCGCTGTGGGTCGAAGGCTCGCGACGCACGGCGTTGCTGGAGCCCTCCGAGGATCCGGGGATGACCGTCGAGCCCGGCACCTCGCTCGGGACGGGCTTCACCTTCGCCGCTGAGGCGCCGGCGCCCGGCGCGGAGGCCTCGCCGACGTGGGCGATCGCGCACGGCGCCGCCTCCGGCGCGATCACGTTCCAGATGCGCGTGCCCGGCGCGTCCGAGGACGGGTTCAGCGTGCTGCTGCTCGAGGTCACCATGCCGATCGCGACCCCGAGGCCCGGGCTCACCGCAGACGCGTTGGCCACCGGCTTCGTGCCCCGGGCGCGGAGCGAGGCTCCGCGCGACGATGCGCAGGCGGCGCTGCTGTGCACCATCCCGCGACGCGTCCTCCACGGGAGTGCGTGGTCGGCCGTGGTCGCCTGCGACGCGGGGTGGGTCGACGGCGCGCTGGTCTCGGGAGCCGGCGCCGGCGCCGTCGGCGAGGGCACGTACGGGCCGACGTTCGAGTGGGCTGTCGACGCGGTCGCCGACCGCCCGATCCTCGCCGACCACCCCCGCCTGCTGATCGAGGGCGACGTCGGCGCGCAGGCGGCTCCGCGGGACACGCTCGCGCTCACCGGCTACGACGACCTGGTGACCGAGGGCACCGCATGGCTTCCCGACGGCCGCCGTGCGGCCGTCGTGTTCGGCTATGACGGCGGCTATCCCCTGGGCCCCGGGACGCAGGGCGGCTACTCGGAGCTCACGCCCGGACCCCTGTGGGCGAGCCACCCGATCGACCTCGACGCGCTCGCCACGTCCATCGGCGGCACGGGCGCCGCGACCGCGAGGGTGTCGATGCCGTTCGTCGACGACCCGTCCCGCGTGCTGATCCTCGAGGCGCCGCTCGACTAGTCGACGGCGCGCCCGTTGAGCTCAGCGCGATGCTCGCGCCAGCCGGGCAGATGCCGGTCCATGACGGCGTAGAAGCCTGGACCGTGGTTGGGCTCGAGCAGATGGGCCAGCTCGTGCACCACCACGTACTCGACCAGGTGGTACCCGTGACGCGCGAGCTCCACGTTGAAGGTCAGCGAGCGCCGCGTCGTGTTGCAGCTGCCCCAGCGGGTGCGCATGATCCGCATGCCCCAGGTGGGCTCCGGAACCCCCATCACCGGCACCCACTCCGCGATGAGCGCCGCGAGGACCGGGCGCAGCGCCCGTCGCAGGGCGTCGGCCTCGGGGCCGGGTGCGAGCGCCGCGGGCTGAGCGGCCGCCTCGGCCTGCTTGGCCTCGATCCACGCCGCCTTGGACCGCACCCACGCGTCGATCTCACGCTGCGGGGTGCGCAGCGGCGCGCTCACCGCCACCTCGCCCGTGCCCGGCCGCACCACCATCCGCAGGTTCTTCATGCGTCGCCGCGTGAGGGTGTAGGCGGGGATCGGGCCGGACATGCGAACACTGTAGGCGCGCCCACCGACACGCTCGGGACTGTCCACAGGCCGAATGCGGGTCAGCCTTCGGGCGCGTCGACCACCTTGCGCATCCAGCCGTGGGGGTCCTCCGCGCGGCCGTACTGGAGGTCGGTGAGGCGGGCGAGCACCGCATCGGCCACCGACTCGCCTTCCCGCGACGGCACCGCGACGTCGAAGTCGTCGGAGACCAGGCGCGCGATCGGCGTGACCACCGCGGCGGTGCCGCAGGCGAACAGCTCGACGATCGCGCCCGACTCGAGCCCCTCGAGGATCTCCGTCAGCGCGAGGTCGCGCTCCTCGACCTCGCGGCCCTCGTCGCGCAGCAGCGTGAGGATCGAGTCGCGCGTGACGCCCGGGAGGATCGTGCCGGTCAGGCGCGGGGTCACGATGCCCCCGTCGGCGCGCACCGCGATGACGTTCATGCCGCCGAGCTCCTCGACGTACGTGTCCTCCTTGGCGTCGAGGAACAGCACCTGCTGGCAGCCGTGCTCCTTCGCCTCACGCTGGGGAAGCATGCTCGCTGCATAGTTGCCCGCCGTCTTCGCCTCGCCCGTGCCGCCGGGGTTGGCGCGGTGGTAGCCGCGCGACACCCAGATGGCGACGCCGTCGCCCTCGGTGGACAGGTAGGCGCCGACGGGGCTCGCGGTCACCAGGAAGTCGACCTCGTGCGCGGGCTGCACCAGCAGGCTCGGCTCCGTCGCGATGACGAACGGCCGCAGGTACAGGCTCGCCCCCGGCGTGCCGGGCACCCAGTTCTGGTCCGCGGCGATCACACCCTCGATCGCGGCGAGGAAGTCCTGCTCGCTCACCTCGGGAAGCGCCATGCGGCGGCAGCTCGCGGCCAGGCGTGCCGCGTTGGCCTCGGGGCGGAACAGCCAGATCGAGCCGTCCTCGTGACGGTAGGCCTTGAGCCCCTCGAAGGCCTGCTGCGCGTAGTGCAGCACCGCCGCACCGGGGTGCATGGGCAGCGGCGACAGGGCGACGATGCGGCGGTCGGCCCACCCCTCGCCGTCGCGCCACGTCGCGCGCGCCATGTGATCCGTGAAGACCTTGCCGAAGACGGGGTTCTCCATCGCGATCCACCGCTCCTCGGCGGACGCCGGGTGGCGGTTCGGGATGACGGTGAACGATGCGGTGAGGGCCTGCGTCTCCATGCGCCGAGCCTAGCCCCGCGGGACCAGCGGGAGCCGCGCGGCGATGTCGGCGACCGCGTCGAGGGTGCCGTCGGCGATCGCCCACACCAAGTCGAACGCCTGGGCTTGGCTCAGCTGGACGCGCTGTCCGTTGAACCCGATGAATACGACCGTCGCGAGCCATCCGAGACGCTTGTTTCCGTCCGCCAATGCGTGGTTCTTCACGATCGAGTGCAGGAGGGCCGCGGCCTTGAGCTCAAGCGATGGGTATGCGTCGACGCCCATCAGCGTTGTCGCGGGTCGCGCAAGCGCGGATTCGAGCAGTCCCGCGTCCCGCACCGGGCCGAGTCCCGCGAGGCGCCCCATCTCGAGGAGCTCATCGAGCTCGATGTAGCCGGTCACCGGTCACTCCCGGCCCAGGCGCTCGAGGGTCTCGCTCCACTCGCTCAACGCCTCATCGGTCAAGTTCGCGAGCCGCTGGCGCCGCGTCAGCTTGTCAGCACGCTCGAGCACCGCACGCCGAACGACCTCCTGCCGCGACAGACCCTCCTCCCGTGCGAGGAGTTCGAGGGCTGCTTCAAGTGCTGAATCCGTACGCAATGTCATCGCCATGCGCACCACGGTATCACCGTGGTATCACGGCGACGAGGGCGGATCCTCGATGGGCCAGCGCACGGCGATGGGGGTGCCGATCGCCCACGCCGCCGTGTGGACCCACAGCATGATCCCGGCGCCCAGCGAGGCGTAGAGGAGCGAGCCGGCGGCGAGCAGCAGCGTGCGCGCGACGAGCGTCGGGACCGACCCGAGGGGTCGGCGGGCCTTGGGCGAGAGGAACGTGAACCACAGCGATCCCACGGCGATCGGCAGTGCGATGGCGAGCACCCAGCCCACCGCGCCGCCGATGGCCGCGACCGGCCACCACACGAGCACGGCGTAGAGCGTGAGCTCCGCGAGGAAGACGAACCCGCCGCCGAGCCACCTCATCAGAGCTGGATCCTGCCGGGGCGTGCGGCGGCGCCGGGGGTCTGCTCCGGATGCGGCGCGTTCGCGGCGGCAGGTGGCGCGGCGGGAGCGGCATCGGCCACCTCGGCCAGCGCGATGCCGTGATCGATGCGCGCCCAGTTGCGCGCGAAGTCCGCCGCGATCGCCTCCGCGAGCTCCCGCTCGAGCGCTTTGGCCGCGCGGCGGCCGTTCTCCCCCTGCTCGTGGCGCGCCGTCGCGAGCCGCGTCTCGGAGGCGAGGCGCAGGTCGCGCACCGTCCACCAATGATCGACGAACGCATCGCGCGCCTCGTGGAGCAGCTGTTGCGCGCGGCGGTAGCGGATGACCTCCGCCACCAGCGCCGGGTCGCCCTCGAAGGCCGCCTGCGCCTCGGGGTTCTCGATGCGCGGGATGACGTCGCCGGGGACCGGGTCCTTCTGGACGGCCTGGGTCGCGAGGCGCAGCACCAGGCGCTGCTCGAGCGTCTGGGGCGCCGCCGCCATGACGATCGCGAGCCGGCCGTCGAGGGCACGGCCGCGCACCGCGAGGTCCTCGAGCGCTCGGTCGATCTCGAGCACCATGTCGATCGCAGGCACCCCGGCGCGCTGGCGCTCGGTGCCGCGCGTGAGGCGCACGGCCTGCTCGCGCACGCCGCGGGTGAGGCTCTCGGGCGGCACCAGGGAGGAGGGATCCTTCGCGAGAGGCGGGATCAGCAGGTCGTGCGCGCTCGACAGCGCGACCGGCGCCTCGTCCGCGAACGCGCGCCGGCGGGTACGGCGCTCCTCGACGCGGCGGGAGAGGTCGAGGAACCCGCCCACCGCCGCACCCGCCACGATGGCGATGATGAGGCCCGGGACCAGGATCGACCAGTCGACTGACATGACTCGAATCTAGGGCAGGCCGCGGGCGCCGACCAGGGACCCTGGGAGGAGGGACGATGCGTGTCAGGCGACCGGCTGGACGCCCAGCTCCTCGAGCAGGGTGAGGATGCGGCCCTTGATCTCGTCGCGGATGGGACGGACGGAGTCGATGCCCTGGCCCGCAGGGTCCTCGAGCTTCCAGTCCTCGTAGCGCTTGCCGGGGAAATACGGGCACACGTCGCCGCACCCCATGGTGATGACCACGTCGGAGGCCTCGACGGCCTCGGCGGTGAGCACCTTGGGGCTCTCCTCGCGGATGTCGATGCCGTCCTCGAGCATCGCCTCGACCGCGACGGGGTTGATCTGGTCCGCGGGCATCGAGCCCGCAGAGCGGACCTCGACGGCGCCGCCGGAGAGGTGCCGGAGGTAGCCGGCGGCCATCTGGGAGCGGCCCGCGTTGTGGACGCAGACGAAGAGGGCGGAGGGCTTGACGGTCATGCGGATGCCTTTCGGATCGGGGGGAGGGTGAGGTCGGGAAGGAGGTCGGACAGGAGCGTGCGCACGCGCGCGTCGAGGTCGTCGACGATGGCGTCGACGCCTGCGGCGCTGGCGAGGGCCGGGTCGCCGACCTGCCAGTCCTCGTAGCGCGTGCCGGCATAGACGGGGCAGACGTCGCCGCAGCCCATGGTGACCACCACGTCGGAGGCGCGCACCGCATCGTCCGTCAGTGGCTTGGGGAAGGCCGCCTCGCCCGCGCCGAGCGCCTCGAGGCGCGGGCGGACGCTCGCGTGGACCTGCGGCGCCGGCGCCGAGCCGGCGGAACGCACCACCACCCGGTCCCCCGCGTAGTGCTGGAGGAGCGCGGCGGCGATCTGCGAGCGGCCCGCGTTCTGCACGCACACGAACAGCACCTGGGGCGGATGGACCGCGGCGGCCGACTCGGCCTTGCGGACGTCCTCGAGGCGCTGACGCGCGAAGTGCCGCGTGAGCGGCACCAGGTGCTGGTGGATGGTCGCGCGACGCGCGAGAGCGGCGTAGGACTCGCGGACGATGCGCGCGACCTCCTTCGCTCCGATCTCCGGGAAGACCCCGGTGAGGCCGGCCTCGACCTCGGCGAGCGCGCGGCTCACGTCCTCGAGCTCGACGACCTCGTGCGCGGCGCTGCGAGCGGCGCTCGCCGGCACGAGCGTCTCGAGGAGCGCCCTCACCGTCGGCACGTAGGCCGCGGCGACGCGGTAGTACACCCAGGTTCCGCGACGCTCGGCGACCACCACCCCGGCTTCCTTGAGCGTCTTGAGGTGGTGCGACACCGTGGGGCCCGAGACGTCCCCGAGCTCGGTGAGGTCGCACACGCACACCTCGCCGTCCGGCGCCTGCGCCATGAGCGCGATCATCCGCAGACGCAACGGGTCGGCCACCGCCTTGAGGATGGCCGCCGCGGCTGTCGCGAGCTCGGGCGCGATGGTGCAGGCGTCGATGTTGCCGATGCACGTCTCCCGTGCCGGGTGGGTCGCGGTGGACATGGCACGTGCTCCTTCGCCGGGTCAGACCTGCGCGGCGAGCGCGAGCCCGGCGTCGGGATCCGCGAGACCGTCGAGGAAGTGTTGGGCGTCGAGGGCGGCGGCGCAGCCCGAGCCGGCGGCGGTGATGGCCTGGCGGTAACGGTTGTCGACCAGGTCGCCGCACGCGAACACACCGGAGACGTTGGTCGCGGTGGTGCGGCCGATGACCTGGACGTAGCCCTCGGTGTCGGTGTCGACCACACCCTTGACCAGCTCGCTGCGCGGCTCATGACCGATCGCGACGAACATGCCGGTCGCGGCCAGCGTCGACTCCTCACCGGTGACCCGGTTGCGCACCCGCACCCCGGCGAGCTTGTCCTCACCGTCGAGGCCGACCACCTCGGAGTCCCACACGAACTCGATCTTCGGATCCGCATGGGCACGGTCGGCCATGATCTTCGACGCCCGCAGCTCACCGCGGCGGTGCACCAGATACACCTTGGACGCGAACCGGGTCAGGAACGTCGCCTCCTCCACCGCGGAGTCGCCACCACCGACGACCACCACCGCCTGGTCACGGAAGAAGAACCCGTCGCACGTGGCGCACCACGACACACCCTTGCCCGACAGCCGCTTCTCATCGTCCAGCCCCAGCTCCCGGTACGCCGACCCGGTCGCGAGGATCACCGCCTGCGCGGTGTAGGTGCCCGACATGCCCGTCACCACCGTCTTGACCGGACCCTCAAGATCCAGCGACACCGCATCGTCGAACAGCACCTCGGCACCGAAACGCTCCGCCTGCGCCTGCAACGTCTCCATCAGCTCCGGACCCTGCACCCCCTCGACGAAGCCCGGGAAGTTCTCCACCTCCGTGGTGTTCATCAACGCCCCACCCGCCGTGATCGACCCCGCCACCACCAACGGCGCAAAACCCGCACGCGCCGCATAGATAGCCGCCGTATACCCGGCAGGACCAGAACCGACGATGATGAGAGCACGCTGATTCGACATGTCTCTATTTAGACATACCTCTAATCAGACTGCAAGCGGCCATGTGCGCCTGCGCATGGCTGCGCGGCGGCTACTCCCCCGCGTCGAAGCGGACCACGCCGGCGAGCTCGGCTCCCAGGTCCGCGAGATCGCTCGCGTACTGGGCCTCGGCGTAGTACGCCGGCGGCGTCACGGTCCAGTCGCCCTCGCTCGTCGAGACGCGGACCACGGCAGCATCGTCCACGCAGGAGACGGCGGTCACGCCGTCCTGGGGCCAGTCGATGGGGCTGCAGCCGTCGGTCGCGGCCGCGTCGCCGGCGATCGCGATGTCGAACGCGGTGCCGCTGAGCGCGTTGCGCGGCGTCGCGTCCGAGACGAACAGGCGGAAGCCGTCTCCTCGCACCGAGACCGTGACATCGTCCGTCGCGTCGTCCGCGATGGTTGCTCCGGCCCCCGCGAGCGCCGTGCGTGCCGCATCGTCGCCCTTGTCGGAGATCGCGTTCCAGCCGACGACCGCGGCGCCGACCACCACGGCCATGGCGACGAAGGCGATCCACGTGCGGTTCGGCTCCGGGGGTGCGGCACCGTCGCCGTGCTCGGACACCCCCGCCTGCTGCGGGTCGCGCCCCTCGCTGTTGCGGTGGTCCGCATTCGCCTGCTGGCCTGGAATCATGCCGGTCGCCCCCTGGTGTTCAGGCCAGCCTAGCGCCGAGCCGCATCCGGCCCCGGCGACATGCGGCGGCAGCGCCGCTAGACCTGCTGCACGCGCTCCACGGTGGGAAGGATGGCCGCGAGCTCGCTCGCCGTGGTGCGCTTGCCGTAGGCGGGCGTGTCGCGCTCGACGCGCCACGACTCGGCGAGCGGCCCCAGGTCCACGGCGTCGAAGCCGATCGCGTCGAGGAAGCTCGCGACGAGGCTCTTCGCGGCCTCGTCGTTACCCGCGATGGGCAGCGCGCGACGGCCCTCGGTGCCCGTGGGCGAGGCGTCGGCAGGGATCTCGTGCGCGTAGATGTTGTTGAACGCCTTGACGATGCGGGCGCCGGGCGCGAGCGCCTGCAGCAGGTCGCTCGTGGTGCTCTCGTTGCCGTCGAGCGCGGCGATGCGGCCGTCGCGCTGGGGGTAGTAGTTGTTGGCGTCCATGACGACCTTGCCGGTCAGCGCCTCGGCCGGAAGCTGGTCGATCTTCCCGAGCGGGACGGCGACGAGGACAAGGTCGCCGCGGCGCGCGGCCTCCTCCGGAGTGGCGGCGCTCGCATGATCGCCGAGCTCCGCGACCAGCTCGCCCAGCGTGGCCGGGCCGCGCGAGTTGGAGAGGACGACGTCGTATCCCGCCGCGGTGGCGGCGCGAGCGACGTTGGAACCGATGCGGCCGGAGCCGATGATGCCGAGGGTGGTCATGGTGGCGGCAACCCTCGTAGGGGCGCGGGTATTCCTGGACGATGCGCATGCAGGTGCGTCGCTCGGACGCGGGCGGCGTTCGCCGTGCCAAGCTGCTCTCCATGACACCCCCGGGCCCGCGCGCCTGGCTGCTGATGGCCGCCGGCGAGAATCGCGGCCACGCAGGCAACGACGGCTACGACGACCAGGTCGACGCGTACTACTCGTGGGACAGCAATGTTCCGAACTCGAAGGGCCTCGCAGTTGGGGACCCCGTCGCCGTGTGGGACAAGGAACGGCTGCTCGGCGTCTCGGTCATCGAGGAGATCGACACGACTCGGGGACCCAAGATGCTGAACCGCTGCCCCCGGTGTCGCACGACGCGGGTCAGCGAACGGAAGACCAAGCTTCCCCGCTACCGGTGCATGAAGCCGGACTGCCATCTCGAGTTCGACCGACCCCTCGTCGACATCGTCGAGGTCGATCTCTATCAAGCCCGCTACGACGCAGGCTGGACCGCGCTCGACGGCGTCCTCACCGGCGACGAGGTTCGTGCCCTGATGGTGCATGACGGCGACTTCAACGCGATGCGACCAATCGATTGGTCGGCTCTGCAGGCCGCGCTCATGGAGAAGCGGGCGCTGCGCGCTCTCGCGCGGCTGACGGGTCGCATGCCCGAGGTGGTTCGCCCGCCCACCTCCGGGCTCGTCGTCGCGATCCCCCACGGCTTCAGGCATGCGCTCGTGCGGGTGCGCCGGGGCCAGCGCCAGTTCCGCGACCAGATCCTCGCCCAGCAGGGCAACGTCTGCGCATTCACCGGACGTGCACCGGAACGCGTGCTCGACGCCGGGCACCTCTACAGCTACGCAGCCCTCGGCGAGCACCGGCCCCATGGCGGGCTCATGCTCCGACGGGACATCCATCGGTTGTTCGACGACGGCCTGCTCGCCGTCGATCCCGCCCGGCTCAGGGTCGACGTCGCACCGGAGCTCGCGACATACCCGCAATACGCGAAGCTGCATGCCGAACCGCTCTCGGTGACCCTCAAGGATGCACAGGTCGACTGGCTGGGCAAGCACTGGGACGAGCATCGGAGCACTCTGCAGGCCGTCGCGCCACGATCGCACAGGGATACCGTCGACAGATGACTCCTGGCGATTCCTGGGCCTCCACCCCAGGAGTCGCGCGCTCGATGCGAGCCAACAAGAAGCGCGACACCGGCCCCGAGCTCGCCGTGCGCCGCATCGTCCACGCCGCCGGGCTGCGGTACCGGGTCGCCGCCGCCCCCATCAAGGGCGTCCGGCGCACCGCGGACCTCCTCTTCCGTCCCACCGCGGTCGCCGTGTTCATCGACGGCTGCTTCTGGCACTCGTGCCCGGTGCACGGCACGAGGCCCCAGGCGCACAGCGACTACTGGCTGCCCAAGCTCGAGCGCAACCGCGAGCGCGATCGTGAGACCACCGCCGCGCTCGAGGAAGCAGGCTGGCTGGTGCTCCGGTTCTGGGAGCACCAGGACCCAGAAGATGTCGCCGCGACCATCATCGCCACGGTCACCGCGCGGCGAGCACCCACGCGCCGACCGCGAGGCACCCCGCCGTGATCAGCCAGAAGATCCCCACCCAGACGCCGCCCGGCACGTACGTGAGGCGGGCCAGCGCATCGGCGTCCGACCCGCGCGCCCCTCGCGCCCGCGCCGTCTGGAGCTCGACCACCGCCCGCACCGCCCCGACCAGCAGCAGCCACGCGAGGCCGCATGCGAGGCCGATGCGCCACGAATCGGGGAGCGCCCGCGCGGCCCACGCCAGCCCCGCACCGATCGCGACGACCACGAGCAGGCCGTAGACGTTGCGCACCCGGACGATCACCAGCATCGTCAGCACGACCGCCGCCCACAGCACCGCGATCCCGTGCCCGGCGCCCACGCCCCACGCCGCCGCGACGCCGGCGACGCCCGGCGCGGGATAGCCGGCGAACGCCTTGAGCGCGAGCGGGAGCCGGCGCGCGTCGCCGCGGGAGACCGTCTCGCCCGACGTATCCGCATGCAGGCGGATGCTGCGCACCTCGCGCCCGAGCAGCGTCGCGATCAGCGCATGCCCGGCCTCGTGCACCAGGGTCACCACGTGGCGGACCGCGTGCCAGAGCATGGGCACCGCGACGCACGCGAGCACCGCTGCCAACGCGATCCACACCGCGGCCGGAGGTGCCTCGACCACAGACGTGGCGTCCGCCCAGATGCGGTCCCACGCCTCGCCGATGCCCATAGGCCCCCGACCCTAGCCGCCCGCGCCGCGCACCGTGCCTGAACCGTGACCCGCGCACCGTAGCGGAAGCGCTCTCCACCAGCGACGATGAGCCCATGAGCATCGCCTCGCGCCTCATGTCGGCGGCATCGCTGGCGCTGCGCATCGTCCTCGCGCTCGGCGCGCTGTTCGTGGCGTCCGCAGCCCCAGAGCAGCTCGACACGTGGCGCGATCCCGCCGCCTCCACCCTGCCGACCGAGCACACGATGCCCTACGCGGCCAACTACCTGCTTCCCATCCTCATGCTCGCCACCGCCGGCGCGCTGATCGCCGGGTGGTGGGTGCGACGCGGGCGGATGGACGATGCGGCGGGCGACCGCGCGGTGGGCCGTCGCCTCTGGCGCGCGAGCGCTTGGATCGCGGCGATCGGGATGGTGCCGTGGATCGCGGCGCTCGCGACGTCCCAGTGGATCGCATCGCAGCCCGACGACGGCGTGATCGGCATGGGGTTCCCCGGGCCGTTCGTCGACGCCGCGGCCGCGATCCCGGCGGTCGCCGCGCTCGTGATCCTCGCGAGGGATCTCCGCACCGCGCCCCGGCCTGATCGGCTGAGCGACAGTCGGGCTCACGCGCTGCGCGCCTGACACCGGCACCCGGCGCGGGACGGTCGGCGCGACCTATCCTGGCCGCGTGGGTCGCCTCATCATCGAGCAGATCGTGACCGCGGACGGCTTCGCCGCCGGTCCCGACGGCGGGCTCGACTTCGTGGTGCCGCCCGACGACCCGATCGACCCCGGCCAGCTCGCGCTACTCGCGCGCGTGGACGCGATCGTGCTCGGGCGGCGCACCTACGAGCTCTTCGAGGCCTACTGGCCCGGTCGTACCACCGCCGAGGAGCCGCTCGCCGACTTCATCAACGGCGCCCCCAAGCACGTCATCAGCAACACCCTGAGCCGGGCGCCGTGGGGCGACTACTCGTCTGCCACCGTCGAGTCGGGCGAGCCGCGCGACAGCGTCCGCCGGCTCAAGCAGCGCTACCCCGGCGACGTCATCGTGTGGGGCAGCCTCATGCTCGCGGGCGCGCTGCTCCAGGCCGAGCTGGTCGACCACGTGCGGCTGCGCATCGTGCCCGTCCTCCTGGGTGAGGGACGCCCGTCGACCCCGGGGCTGCGGCACCCGCGCAGCCTGCGACTCAGCGCGGTCGAGACGTTCCCGAGCGGCCACGTCACGCTCGACTACGAGGTCCTTTAGCGACGCGCCCGGACATGGAAGGACTCCGAGATCGGGAACCCGGAACTGGAAGGAAAGGGCACCCGACCTCGGAGTCGGTTCAATTATCGGGTATGAGAGGCGGGACTAGTCGCAGTAGTCGCAGCGGCCGGTCGACGGCAGGTTGGTGAAGCACGAGGCGCACGTCGGGACGACCGCCTCCTGCACCTTCTCGACCACCGCGGTGAAGCCCTTCGCGCTCGCCTGATGCGCGGGCAGCTCGACCCAGTAGTTCTGTCCGTCCTCGGGGTGGACGGCGATGTAGCCGTGCGCGATGAAGGCGACCGGGCTGCCCCCGCCTGTGGGCTCGAGGGCGATGAAGGCGCGCGACTCGGGGATGTACACGTGCTCGTAGCGGAGGCCGCGGACGGTCTCGACGATCTGATCGATGTTCTCGGCGGGCGGCTTGAAGTCCGCGAGCGCCGACTCGAAGGATCGGAAGTAGGTCCGGGGCTCGATGTCCTGGGCGATTGTCACCGGAAGATTATTCAGCATCCCAATAGCACCGAGTGCCACCGTTGGTCCCGGCGCGGGCGAGATGCCTGATCAACGCGGGTCGCGGTACTTCCACATCGTGAGCGAGCCGAACACCGCGACCAGGCCTGCGGACCATGCGAGGGAGATCGCGACCTCGCCGCCCGGCGAGATGCCGTCCATGAGCGCGCGCACCGCCGTCACCAGGTCGGACACCGGGTTGACGTCCACCCAGGCTTGGAGCCAGCCCGGCATGGTCGACGGGTCGACGAAGATGTTCGAGCCGAACAGCAGCGGCATGAGGGTGAACCCGGCGACGCCCATGATCGCCTGCGGAGTCCGCAGGATCAGCGACAGGAAGGTCCAGATCCAGCCGAGCGAGAACGCGAAGACGAGCACCAGCGCGATCCCGGCAGCGACCCCTGCGACGCCGCCCGCCGGCCGCCACCCGATCGCGAGGCACACCAGCGCGGTGATGATCGACGCCACCATGAAGCGGACCGCATCGCCGAGCAGCATCCCGACCAGCGGGGACGGCCGCCAGATGGGCAGGGAGCGGAACCGATCGAACACTCCGCGGTCGATGTCGGTGCGCAGGTTCGACCCCGTGTACATGGTGATGAACAGCACCGACTGCACCAGCACGCCCGGCGCGATGTACGCGATGTAGTCGGCCGGCGACCCCGCGATGGCACCGCCGAACAGGTACGTGAACAGCAGCGTCATCATCACGGGGAACACGGTGACGTCGAAGAGCTGCTCGGGAACGTGCTTGATCTTCAGCAGCGCCCGCCATCCGAAGGTCACCGATGTCGCGAGCGCCGAGGGTCGCGCAGGGCGGGTCACGCTCGTGAGCGCCGATGCGATGGCATCGGTCCTCAGCTCCGCCTCCTGCGCCGTCGTGGTGCTCATGCCGCCTCCTCCTCGTCCTCTGCAGGCCGGCCCGTGAGCGCGAGGAACACCTCGTCCAGCGTCGGCTGTCCGAGCGAGAACTGCGCGAGCTCGATGTGCGCCTGCTCGAGCGCGGCAAGCGCCCGGGTCACGCCCGAGCGGTCCTCGAGACCCGCGACGAGCGCCTGGGGGTCGTGGGTGGTGCCGAGCTCGATGCCGAGCTCGCGGGCGAGGATGTCGCGTGCCGCGTCACGGTCCTGGCGACGCATCACGCGCACGTGCAGCGTCCCCGACCCGACGGAAGCCTTGAGCTCGCTGGACGTGCCCTCCGCGATGATCCGGCCGTGGTCGATCACCGAGATGCGGTCCGCAAGCTGGTCGGCCTCGTCCAGGTATTGCGTGGTGAGCATCACCGTGGTGCCGTGCCTCACCAGGGCACGGATGATGTCCCACACCTCGTTGCGTGCGCGCGGGTCCAGCCCGGTGGTGGGCTCGTCGAGGAACAGCAGCTCGGGGCTCACCACGAGCGACGCGGCGATGTCGATGCGCCGCCGCATGCCGCCGCTGTACTTCTTCACCTGCCGGTCCGCGGCATCGTCGAGACCGAAGGCCCCCAGGAGCTCGTCCGCGCGGCGGGTCGCGGCGGCGCCGCGGAAGCCGAAGAGCTTGGCGATGAGCCGGAGGTTCTCCCGACCCGAGAGGTCCTCGTCCACCGAGGCGAACTGCCCCGTGAGGCTGACCTTGCTGCGGACCTCGTCAGCCGCGCGGACGATGTCGTGGCCCAGCACCCGCGCATGCCCGGCGTCGGGGCGGATGAGGGTCGCGAACATCCGGATCGCCGTCGTCTTGCCGGCGCCGTTCGGGCCGAGGAAGCCGTGCACGCCCCCGCGCGGGATCGCGAGGTCGATGCCGTCGACCGCGCGTGTGTCCCCGTAGACCTTGGTCAGCCCCGCGGTCTCGATCACCAGCTCCGTCATCGTCGCCCTCCCCTGGGCTCGTCGCGACCCCGTCAGGGTACGTCCGCCCGCCGACACGCGTCAGGCCCCACTTCTGGGGGGCGAGCTCAGCGCGCGACAGCCTCCGCGCGCGCCCACCACCGCGCGATGGTGCGGGCCTGGCCGGACGCATCGTCCAACCAGGGCTGATGCCCGGTCCCACGGACGATGCGCACCGTGGAGCCGCGCGCATGGCGTGCCCAGGCCTCGACACGCGCGGGCGTCGCGAACGGGTCGCGATCCCCCACCACCCACAGGGACCGCGCCTCGATCGCCTCGAGCGTGTCGCGTCCGACCACCCATTCCGGGCGCAGCCCGCGCCACGTCGCGGCGCGGCTCATGAGCGCGAGCTCGTGGCGATAGGTGTCGGTGCACCTGCTGAGCGCGTAGCGCCACTCGAGGTCGGGGCGGGAGACGCGGCCGGCCTCGATCAGCCCGCCATGCCCCATGGCCGCGAACGAGCGCCGCAGGTCGCGCTCGTTGAGCGCATGGCGCTCCACGAGGCGCGCCACGGCCGGGATCGCGCTCGCCCTTACCGCGCGCGGCAGCCGCATGCCCCGAATCGCCGGCACCCCCTCGACGACCACGCTCCGCACCAGGTCGGGCCGCCGCGCCGCCAGCACCAGCACCGCCATGCCGCCGGCGCTGTTGCCCACCAGGTCGACCGGACCGGCGCCGCTCTGCTCGACCACCGCGGCGAGCGACCGCGCGATCGCGTCCATGAGAGCGGCCGGGGTCATGTCGGAGTAGTCGAGCGGATCGCTCAGGCCGCATCCGGGCCGGTCGACCACGATCGCCCTGATCCCCTCCATCGCGCCCACGAGCGGAACCAGGTTGGCGCCCGCCGTCGGGTTGCCGTGGACGAACACCACGGGCCGGCCCTCACCGTGCTCCATCGACCTCACGCGGATGCCGAGGCCGGCGACGTCGCTCCAGCGCTCTGTCGGATCGGGCATGCCGTGCTGCCGCCACACGGCGGCCTCGGCCTCCCGGTAGCGCGCATCGTCCCGGCGGGACCCGTGGGTGGCGGTCCAGGGCATTCGCGGCCTCCTCCTCCGATGGGCGCGGTGGTCATCCCTCAGGATGCGCCCGGCCTGAGCCGCGCGCCACCGCGCGGCACGGCCCAGCCCGTGTCACGCCGCTCCGCGGATTCACGCGTCTTGCGTCACCCGCATCGCGCGCCTCGCACCCCGCGCCCCGCGTCGCAAGACGCATGAATCCGCGGAGGATGCCAAGGCGACACAGGTGACACCCAGTCGCCGGCCAAGGACCTGGAGGCGCCGATCAGCGCGCGGGACACCTACCGCGAGTAGGTCGCGACCAGACGTGCCTGCTCGAGCACCGCGTCGTCGTAGGCGTGGAGGAACGCGTCGCGCGAGGGCTCGCCGATCACGGGCCGCGCCATCGCGTACACCCAGAAGTAGTAGCGGTGGTCGCCATGGCCGAAGGGCGGGAACGGGCCGACGTAGCCGACGCCGCCGTCGTCGTTCGGCCCCGGCCGGGCCGCCGCGACGTCGATCTCGCCCTCACGCGCCGGGATGCCGTACAGCGTCCAGTGCGTGAAGCCGTGGGCCAGGGGCGCATCCGGGTCATGGCACACGAGCGCGAGCTCGACCGCGCCGGCGGGCACGCCCGACACCACGAGGCGAGGGGTCTGCGCACCCGTCTGGCCGGCGAACCGGTCCTCGATGCGTGCGCCCCCGACGATGTCGGGGCTGGTCAGGGCGAGATCCTTCACGGGCACGGGCGCCTCCTTGCGGCTCGGGTGCGTTGCAGCACCCATCTTGCGCGAGCCGCGCCGCCGACGCGAGCGGTGCCCCCGCATCGTCCCGTCAGAGGATGCGGTGCATCCAGCCGTACGTGTCCTCGGCGCGGCCGTACTGGATGTCGAGCAGGCGCTGGCGGGTCGCGAGGGTGATCGGGCCAGCGTCGCCCGAGCCGACCGTGATGTCAAACTCCTCCGCGCCGATGCGGCCGACCGGCGTGATGAGCGCCGCCGTGCCGCACGCGAAGATCTCCGCGATCTCGCCGGACTCGATGCCCTCGCGCAGCTCGGCGAGGGTGATGTCGCGCTCGACCACCTTGAGGTTCTGGTCCTCGAGCAGCTGGATGATCGACGAGCGCGTCACGCCCTCGAGGATGTTGCCGTTGATGATCGGCGTGAGCACGGTGCCGTCCTGCTGGACCGCGAAGACGTTCATGCCGCCCAGCTCCTCGAGCACCGTGTTGGTGCGCGCGTCCAGGAAGAGCACCTGGTCGTAGCCCCGCTCGGACGCGCCGATCTGCGGGCGCAGCGCCGCGGCGTAGTTGCCGCCGCACTTGGCCGCGCCGGTGCCGCCGGGGCCCGCGCGGTGGAAGTCACGCTCGACCCAGATCGACACAGGCTTGACGCCGCCCTTGAAGTAGGGGCCGGACGGCGACGCGATGAGCAGGTACTCGACGCGCTTGGAGGGGCGCAGGCCGAGGAACACGTCGGTCGCGATGAGGAACGGGCGCAGGTAGAGCGAGGTCTCGGGCTCGGTGGGCGTCCAGGCGTGGTCGAGCTCGACCAGGGCGTGGAGCGAGGCCATGAAGTCCTCGGTCGGCAGCTCGGGGAGTGCCAGGCGCCACGCGGAGCGCTGGAGGCGCTCGGCATTCTTCTCGGGACGGAACGTGCGCACGGAGCCATCGGCCCAGCGGTACGCCTTGAGGCCCTCGAAGACCTCCTGCGCGTAGTGCAACACCGAGGCGGCGGGGTCGAGCAGGAGCGGGCCGTAGGGCTCGACGCGGCGGTCGGTCCAGCCCTCGTCGGCGGTCCACGTGACGCGGGCCATGTGGTCGGTGAAGCGCGTGCCGAAGGCGAGGTCCTTGAGCCGCTCGGCGCGCTCGGCGTCGGTGGCGGGGTCGGGGTTGCGGACGACGCGGAAGGCCTCCGCGGTGGACGATGCAGCGGTGTCGGTCACGTCTGGGCCTTCCTGCGGGTGTTGTGGGTGCGTCCTGCGAGGTGCTGAGCGCTCAGAATCGACGGATTCGGGCGCTCAGCACCTCCCAGCTTGCTTAGGGATGGAGCCTAGCCGCGGATGCGGGCGGCGATCGCGTCGCCCACCTCGGAGGTGGAGCGCGGGCCGTTGCCTTCGGCTCCGGAGGCGACCTTGGCGGCGGCATCGGCGGCGACCGCGTCCTCGACCTTCTGGGCGAGGTCCTTGTGACCGAGGAAGTCGAGCATCATGCCGACGGACAGGACGGTCGCGGACGGGTCCGCGATGCCCTGACCCGCGATGTCGGGAGCCGATCCGTGCACGGGCTCGAACATCGACGGTCCGGTCTTGTCGGGGTTGACGTTGCCGGACGCCGCGAGGCCGATGCCGCCGGAGATCGCCGCTGCCTCGTCGGTGAGGATGTCTCCGAAGAGGTTGTCGGTGACGATGACGTCGAACGATGCGGGGGCCGTGACGAGCTTGATGGTCGCCGCGTCGACGTGCAGGTAGTCCCACGTGACGTCCGGGAACTCGGGTGCGACGGCCTCGACCGTGCGGCGCCACAGGTGGCCGGCGTGGACCAGCACGTTGTGCTTGTGCACCAGCGTGACGTGCTTGCGCGCGCGGCCCTGGGCGACGGAGAACGCGTAGCGGACCACGCGCTCGACGCCGTGGCGGGTGTTGACCGAGACCTCGGTCGCGATCTCGTGCGGGGTGTCGACGCGCAGCGCGCCGCCGTTGCCCACGTACGGACCCTCGGTGCCCTCGCGGACCACCACGAAGTCGATGTCGCCGGGCTCGCTCAGCGGCGAGACCTCGCCCGGGTACAGGCGCGACGGACGCAGGTTGACGTACTGGTCGAGCTCGAAGCGGAGCTTGAGCAGCAGGCCGCGCTCGAGGACGCCGGACGGCACGGTCGGGTCGCCGATCGCGCCCAGCAGGATGACGTCGTGGCCCTTGATCGCCTCGAGGTCCGCGTCGGTGAGCGTCTCCCCCGTCGCGTGCCAGCGCTTCGCACCGAGGTCGAACTCGGTGGTCTCGAACGTGATGTCGGTGCCCTCGGTCGCGGCGGCGAGGCACTTGAGCCCCTGCGCGACGACCTCCGGGCCGATGCCGTCGCCGGCGACTACTGCGAGGCGGTAGGTGGTCATCGGTTCTCCCTCGGTGGATCGGTGGCGCCGCGCCCGTCGTCGGGTCCGGCGGCTCTCCGCTCATCCTAGGGGAAGTGTCCACATGTTGGGGAATCCGTCTCGCATCGCGAGACGGATTCCCTCGGGTGGCTACTCCTCGACGTCGAATGCCAACGACTCAACCACCGGCGCGACGAGCGCCATGTAGTCGTCGTAGGCGACCCGCTCCACCGGGACGGCCGCCTCGACGGCGATCACTCCGGCGGGACCATCAAGCAGGTACAGCCTGACGGGCGACCTCGCCGTGATGGTTCGATGGAGATGCGTCCCGTGGTCGTCGATGAGGTAGGCGACGCCTGGCACCCCCGCACTGGCCGGGCACGTGTCCGTCCATCCTTCCGCGAGCGCGAGGTCGAGCCGGTAGCCCGACAGGCCCCCGAGCTCGACCCGCTCGTCGGAGACCACGCCGACGCCGTCCTGTGCGACCAACGCGCCACGGATCGAGGCGAGGTCCTTGCCGACCTCGGGATCTGCGGTGTCGCCGCACGGCAGGGTCGGGATCAGAGGCTCCGCGAAGACGGTGATCGTGGGCCGCACCGGTGCCCCCGGCGCGATCCACTCGGGCAGACGCAGGATGACGTCCCCCTCGGGCAACCGCGTGGTCGACCAGCCGTCGGGGAGCTCGTACGAGACCCCTAGCGCGCCCCGTTCCGACGCGACCACGCCGGCGGCGTCAGGAGGCACGGGGACGACGTAGCCGGTCGACGGGTCCCACAGCCCGACGCAGATCGCAGCCGGTTCGCACGGCGGGTGCGGCACCGTGCCCGCGGCGGCACACGCACCGGACACCACGACGATGCCGCCGATGGCGGTCACGAGGAGCATGGCGTCGCGTACGCCTCGCGCGGAACAGAGGATGGACATGGCGGTCTCCTTTCAGATCGCCGCCAGTACACCCGCCCGCCGTATGGACACGGTATGTGCGCCCGAGAGCGCGGTATGCGCGCGGTATGCGTCGCGACCTCCGTCCTTGACCCGCCTTGGGGCGCCGCCGACACTCGAGGGATGAGGGTCACGGTCCTCGGGGGAAGGGGCGTCTCGGACGAACCGAGAGTCAGCCCACGCGAACGCGCCGTGCTCGAGGCGCTCCTCGTGAGCCGGCCCAGCGAGGCGAGCGCCGCCTCTCTCGCCGAGGCGCTCTGGGCTGATGCGCCGCCATCAACATGGGCCAAGCAGCTCCAGGCGTCGATCAGCCGCCTCCGCAAGGCGTATGGCTCCGATGCGATCGTGACCGTGGCTCACGGGTACCGCATCGTCCCGCGGCGATCCGGCGGTGGGCTCGAGGTGGACGCGGACGAGTTCGAGGAGGCGATCGAGCGCGCGCGCGAGCTGGCGGCCGGGCACGAGCATCCGCGCGCCGCGACCATGCTCGAACGCGCCCTCGGTCTGTGGCAGGGCCGGCCGTACGCCGCGCTCGAGGAGTGGCCTCCGGCGCACGGCGAGGCCGAGCGGCTCAGCGAGCTCCGCGCGGCGGCGGAGGACGACCTGCTCGAGGCGCGGCTGGCTGCCGGGGATCACCGCGCGGTCGCCGAGCAGGCCGCCGCATTGTGCGCCACCGAGCCGTACCGCGAGCGCCGCTGGCACGCGCTCGCTCTGGCCCAGTACCGCTGCGAGCGCCAGGCCGACTCGCTGTCCACGGTCCGTCGCGCCCAGCGCCTGCTCATCGAGGAGCTCGGCATCGACCCCGGTGCCTCGCTAGTGAACCTCGAGCAGGCGATCCTTCGGCACGACGAGGCGCTCCTCGCGGCACCGGCCGCTCGCCCGCCGAGCCCCGACTGCCCGTACAAGGGGCTCGCGGAGTACGAACCCGAGGACGCGGAGCTGTTCTTCGGACGCGACGACGACGTCTCGGCCGTCCTCGACACGCTCGAACGCACGCGGTTCGCCACCGTCACAGGACCATCGGGCATCGGAAAGTCCTCGATCCTCCGCGCAGGCCTGATCCCCGCGTTACGTCGTCGCGGGCTCGCGCCCGTGCTCCTCGATGCGGACGCGACGGCCGCGCGGGCCGTCGAGACCGCCGGCTCGAGGCCGATCATCGTGGACGACCTCGGCGCTGCCCTGGGCGACCCGGACACCGCAAGCGAGCTGTGCCTCGCGCTCGCGGCGGCCCACGCCGCCGGCGCCCTGGTATGCGTCGCGATCCAGTCACGGCACCTCGACGGGTGCGCCGCGCTGCCGTCCCTCGGGCCCCTGGTGACCTCCGGGCTGCACCTGGTCGCTCCCCCGTCCGCCGACGCCATCAGAGAGGTGATCGAGCAGCCCGCGGTGCAGAGCGGCCTCTCGATCGAGCACGGGCTGGTCGACGTCGTGCTCCACGATGCGTCCCGCGTGGACTCGGCGCTACCGCTGCTGTCGCACGCACTCGCGGCCACGTGGGAGCGGCGTGACGGCACGACGTTGACGATCGAGGCTTACGAGGCGACCGGCGGGCTCGCGGGCGCGGTGGCGCGGTCGGCCGAGCGCGTGTTCGGCAACCTCACAGCCGGGCAACGTGAGGAGTGCCGTGCGGTGATGCGGCGGCTCGTCGACGTCGACGCCGCGGGCACCGTCGCGCTCCACGCGGCGGACGCCTCCGCCGTCGATGCGACCCAGGCGCGCGCCGAGGCGGTGGCGCGGCTGGTCGCGGCCCGCCTGCTGGTGGCACGCGCCGACGACTTCCTGCTCGCGCACGAGGCGCTCACACGCGAGTGGCCGCGCCTCAGCACGTGGCTCGACGAGGACGCCGAGACGCACCGCCTGGTCGCGCACCTCGCCGCCAGCGCTCGCTCGTGGGATGCGAGCGGCAGGCACGTCGACGACCTCTACCGCGGGTCGCGGCTCGCGGCGGCGCTCGCCTGGCACGAGGCTACGGCCGACGCGCTCGCGGACGTCGAACGGGACTTCCTCGCGGAGTCCATCGCGCATCGTGACCGGGAGGCCTCTGCCCTCGCGGAGTCCGCGGCGCGCGACCACCGTGCGCGCCGGTGGGCGCGGGTGCTCGGCGCGGTGGGCGTGGTCGCGGCGATCGCCGCCGTCGTGCTCGGCGGCATGGCGATCGCATCGCATCGGGATGCCTCGCGGCAGGCGCACGATGCGATGGTCCAGACCCTCGCGGACGCGGTCTCCGGCCTCGTCGGCTCCTCGCGCGAAACCGCCGCGCTGGTCGCGGTCGAGCTCGGCAACACCTGGCCGGACGATCCGCGCACGCGGGCCGCGCTCTTCGACGTGGCCGCCTCGCATCCCGACCTCGTGCAGGCCGTCGTCACCCCGGGCTCCTCGGGCATCGCGGGGGCGACGGACGGTGCCGGGCGGATCGTCGTCGCCACCGCGGCGGGGCTTGAGGTCCGGGATCCGGCGGACCTCACGGTGACGGCGTCCATCGCGGATCCCTCCCCCACGCGCGCCGATCGCGCCGTCGCGGTCGCGGACGACGGCGCCGTCGCGGTGGTGCTGGCACAGGCCTCCGGCTGCGCCACCGCGACGACCTGCGGGCGTCTGACCTCCTACGACGTCGCGAGCGAAGCCGTGCTCGGCACGGCGGACGCAACGGTGCCGGGCAGCGCGGATGTCCCGCTCGCGCTCGCGATCTCGCCCGGCGGCGAGGTGGTGGCGACGGTCGGCCAGGGCTCCGGTTCGGTCGAGCTGAGGGACGCCACCACGCTCGACGTGCTCCGGACCGTTCCGGGCATCGTCGCATCCGGCGACGATGCCGTGCTCGCGGTCGCCGCGGACGGCTCGTTCCTCGTCGGCTCGGGCGGCACGATCCGGTCCGTCGATCCCGCCACCGGCCGCATCGTCGCGGCGTGGACCGTCGACCCCGCCGCGACGGGCCTCGGGATCGCGGCGATGAGCGACGGGCGTGTGCTGACCTCGGGCCCGCTTCACGTCGCGCTGCTCGATCCCGAGAACGGGGAGATCGCCTGGACCGTCACGATCCCATCGGACCAGGAGGGCGCGTGCGCCACGATGGCGGCACACCCCTCGACCGGCTTGTACTACTGCGGCGGCTACTTCGGCGAGGTGCAGGAACGGACCCTCGAGCTGGGCGGGCCCACGCCTCACAGGCTCGACGTCCAGCACGGAGCGACAGGGACCCTCATGACCGCAGGAGGCGACCTGTTCGCGTTCTCCCGCCGCAGCCCCGTGCTCACACGCTGGTCGCTCGACCGGGACGGTCCGGTGCACCGGGTGATCGGCACCCCCGGCGACATCATCGGCGACGGCTACCGCTCGGATGGCCAGGCGCTGCTGCTGTGCCACCTGGAGCAGCCCGACGGGCCGTGCGACTGGAAGGTACGGAACGTCGCACGGGACCGTGTCGAGCGCCACATCGACCTCGTGACGGAAGGCACACCCGGCTGGGCGTCGGACGATGCGCTCCTCGCCTACTTCCCCCAGACGAACGACTTCGGGCGCTACGACCTCACCCAGCAGCGCCGGACCCTGACGTACCCGATGGGACCGGAGGTGGACGAGAACTTCCGCAGCGGCTCCGGCACGCTGCAGCTCGCCGCCGACCCCGACGGAACCGTGTGGGCCTTCGACCTCGCGACCGGCGAGCGCGTGGGCCCGACCATCGACGTCGAGGGAGTGGCGTCGCACATCACGACCACTCCGGACGACTCGCTCGTCGCTGTGTCCTCCCACCTCGCGGGCGGCGGCGTCGGCGCCCAGGTCTTCGATCTCCGGACGGGCGAGGCAGTCTCGCCGTTCGTCGAAGGGCTCGAGAACGCCTCGATCAACGGCGACGGCCTTGTGGTCGCTCTGGTGGGCCAGATGATCGGCCGCTACACGCAGAAGCTCGAGCCGCTCGACACCTTCGAGGGCTCGCGTGCCGAGATCGGGGCCTTCCTGTTCGCCGCGGACGGGGATGTGTTCGTCTCGGAAGACCTCGACCAGCACAGCACGATGTACGAGTCTGCGACAGGCGAGCGTGTGGCTGGCCCCTTCGACTCGAGCGCGCCGTTCGCCTGGCCCGCCTGGCCGCGCCAGGATGGGCTCGAGGTGGCAGTGGACGAGGCGGACGGCATCGGCATCTGGACCCTCGAGCCCGATGCCCTGCGCGACGCCGCCTGCGCCTCGGCGGGCAGGGACCTCACCGCCGACGAGTGGGACACCTACCTCGCCCCGCTCGGCGACTGGCGCTCGACCTGCGGCTTCGGCGACGAGCCGTGCGTCGCGTCGTCCTGAGGCACGGCGAAGGGGAGGCCCCGGGCGGGACCTCCCCTTCGCGTCGGCTCAGGTGAGCGGGATCAGCGCGCGGCGGAGCCGTCCACGTAGTCCTTGTCGGCGGTCGCGCCGGACCAAGAGAACAGGGCGCGGAGCTCCTTGCCGGTCTTCTCGATCGGGTGGCTCTCCTCCTTGGCGCGGAGCTCCTTGAACTCGGGGGCGCCGGCGTCCTGGTCGCCGATGAAGCGGGTCGCGAACGCGCCCGACTGGATGTCCGCGAGCACGGCCTTCATCGACTCCTTCACCTCGGGCGTGATGATGCGCGGGCCGGACACGTAGTCGCCGTACTCGGCCGTGTCGGAGATCGACCAACGCTGCTTCGCGATGCCGCCCTCCCACATGAGGTCGACGATGAGCTTGAGCTCGTGGAGCACCTCGAAGTAGGCGATCTCGGGCTGGTAGCCCGCCTCGGTGAGGACCTCGAAGCCGTACTGGACCAGGTGCGACGTGCCGCCGCAGAGCACGGCCTGCTCGCCGAACAGGTCGGTCTCGGTCTCCTCGGTGAAGGTCGTCTTGATGACGCCCGCGCGCGTGCCGCCGATCGCCGAGGCGTAGGACAGCGCGGTCGCCCACGCCGAGCCCGACGCGTCGACCTCGACCGCGATGATGTCCGGGATGCCGCGGCCCGCGACGTACTCGCGGCGCACGGTGTGGCCCGGGGCCTTCGGCGCGATGAGGATGACGTCGACGCCCTGGGGAGCCTCGATGTAGCCGAAGCGGATGTTGAAGCCGTGCGCGAAGGCGAGCGTCTTGCCCTCGGAGAGGTTCGGCTTGATCTCGTCGTGGTAGATGCCGCGCTGGTGCTGGTCGGGCGCGAGGATCATGATGACGTCGGCCCACGCCGTCGCGTCGGCGACGGACTGGACGGTGAAGCCGTCCTCCTCGGCCTTCGCGATCGACTTCGAGCCCTCGCGCAGCGCGACGTGGACGTCGACGCCCGAGTCGCGGAGGTTCTGGGCGTGGGCGTGGCCCTGCGAGCCGTAGCCGACGATCGCGACCTTCTTGCCCTGGATGATCGAGAGGTCGGCGTCCTTCTCGTAGAACAGCTCAGCCATGCGGGTATCTCCTTCTTGGGGTGACTTGCTTGGGATGACGATCAGGCGGTGGCGACCCGGTCGAGCGCGCGCTCCGTGATGGAGCGGGCGCCGCGGCCGATGGCGACGGTGCCGGACTGGACGATCTCGCGGACATCGTGCGGCGCGAGGGCCGCGAGAAGCGCCTCGAGCTTGTCGGGGGTGCCCACGGCCTCGATCACCACGGAGTCCGTGGAGACGTCGACCACGTGGGCGCGGAACAGGTCCACGATCTGCAGGACGTCGGTGCGCTGACGCGCATCGGCGCGCACCTTCACCAGAAGCAGGTCGCGCTGGACCGAGCGGCCGTGCTCGAGCTCGACGATCTTGAGCACGTGCACCAGCTTGTTGAGCTGCTTGGTGACCTGCTCGAGCGGGAGGTCCTCGACGTCGACCACCACGGTGATGCGCGAGATCTCCGGGTGCTCGGTCTGGCCCACCGCGAGCGAGTGGATGTTGAACGCGCGGCGGCTGAAGAGGCCGGCCACGCGGGCGAGGACGCCGGGCTTGTTCTCCACGAGGACGGAGAGGGTGTGCTTCGTCATGGGGTCAGTCCTCCCGGTCCCACTCGGGCGCGATGCCCTTGGCGTACTGGATCTCGTCGTTCGACTTGCCGGCGGCGACCATCGGCCACACCATCGCGTCGCGCGAGACGGTGAAGTCCACCACCACGGGCTGGTCGTCGATCTCGTTCGCGCGCTTGATGGTCGCGTCGACGTCCGCGTCGGACTCGCAGCGCAGGCCCACGCAGCCCATCGCGTCGGCGAGCTTGACGAAGTCGGGGACGCGGCGCGTGCCGTGGCCGGTGTGAAGGTCGGTGTTGGAGTAGCGGCCCTCGTAGAACAGCGTCTGCCACTGGCGCACCATGCCGAGCGACGAATTGTTGATGATCGCGACCTTGATCGGGATCTCGTTGATCGCGCAGGTGACCAGCTCCTGGTTGGTCATCTGGAAGCAGCCGTCGCCGTCGATCGCCCACACCTGTTTGTCGGGCACGCCCACCTGGGCACCCATCGCGCCGGGCACCGAGAAGCCCATGGTGCCGAGACCGCCCGAGTTGATCCACGTGTTGGGGTGCTCGTACTTGATGAACTGGCTTGCCCACATCTGGTGCTGGCCCACGCCGGCCGTGTAGATGGTCCGATCCGGGTCGTTGAGCTCGCCGAGGCGCTGGATCACGTGCTGAGGGCTCGACAGCTTGTCCTGCGTGGGCGTGTAGCCGAGCGCGAACGTGGTGCGCCAGTCGTCCAGCTGCGCCCACCAGGCCTCGAGGTCCGGCTTGCCGTGACGCTCGTGCTCCGCGGCGAGCGCGGGGACCAG
This sequence comes from Demequina iriomotensis, assembly GCF_000971395.1. Classification (GTDB taxonomy): domain Bacteria; phylum Actinomycetota; class Actinomycetes; order Actinomycetales; family Demequinaceae; genus Demequina; species Demequina iriomotensis. Next base: position 38,673 of record NZ_BBME01000012.1, read on the forward strand.
GGCCTCGAACACGTCCTTGAGGTCGCCGACGATCGGCACGTCGACGGCGCGGTTCTTGCCGATCTCCGCGGGGTCGATGTCGGCATGGACGATGGTCGCGTGCGGGGCGAACGAGTTGAGCGCGCCCGTGACGCGGTCGTCGAAGCGCGCACCGAGCGAGACCACCAGGTCCGCCTTCTGCATCGACGCGACGGCCGCGACCGTGCCGTGCATGCCGGGCATGCCCAGGTGCTGCGGGTGCGAGTCGGGCAGCGCACCGCGCGCCATCAGCGTGGTCACCACCGCGGCGCCCGACAGGTCGACCAGCTTGCGCAGACCGGCCGATGCGCCCGAACGGATCACGCCGCCGCCCACGTACAGCACGGGGCGGCGCGCGGTGGCGAGCAGGCGCGCGGCCTCCTGGATGGTCTTCTGGTGCGGCCGGGCGCCCGCGTTGAAGCCGGGCAGCTCGATGCGGCCGGGCCACTGGAACGTGGTGGTCGCCTGCTGCGCCGACTTGGCGATGTCCACCAGCACGGGGCCGGGACGGCCGTGGCTCGCGATGTAGAAGGCCTCGGCGATGGCCCGCGGGATCTCGGCCGGGTCCGTCACCAGCACGTTGTGCTTGGTGATGGGCGCCGTGATGCCGACGATGTCCGCCTCCTGGAAGGCGTCCGTGCCGATCATCGCGGCGCCGACCTGCCCGGTGATGGCGACCATCGGGATCGAGTCCATGTTCGCGTCCGCGATCGGGGTGACCAGGTTGGTGGCACCCGGCCCCGAGGTCGCGATGCACACGCCGACCTTGCCGGTCGCGTGGGCGTAGCCCTGCGCCGCATGGCCCGCGCCCTGCTCGTGGCGGACCAGGATGTGGCGCAGCTTCTGCGAGTCCATGAGCGGGTCGTAGGTCGGGAGGATCGCGCCGCCCGGGATCCCGAAGACGTCGGTCGCGCCGGCGCACTCGAGCGCACGGATGATCGCCTCGGCGCCGGTCATCTGGACGCCGTTGAGGGCGGGATCCGGATTCGACTGCGGCGTGGGGCGCGCCAGCGTGGACGCACCGGGCGCCTGGCGGGCGATGCGGGCCGCGGGCACGCCCGGCTTGGCCTGAACCTGAGCCATCTTCTCTCCTGGGGGTCGGGGTGAGGCGGTCCTCGCGTCCGCCTCGCATGAAAGAACCCCTCCGCCTGGCGGCTTCGGGGTCGGCGCGCGGACGATGCGTGGGTCTCGGGGCTAGTCCGCGCGCCCGATAACTCGTACGAGGATCGTCTGCATGGATGCGACTCTACGCCCGGGTCCGGGCGGGTGTCACCACAGGGGCACCTAATCTCACATCGTGGTTCACCATCTTGAAATATGAGACGCAAGCGTGCGGTGCCGGGTCCCAGTGCGCCGGGTCACAGTGCGCCGGGTCACAGTGCGCCGCGCTCACAAGTCACGCGCCACCGCTCCCCCGATCCGGATGCACACGGAGCCTCGTGAGCGAGCAGCCCGGAATCCGTGACTTGTGCTGGCGCGGCGGCCCGAAAGCCCGGGAGGCCCCGCACCATTCCCCCGAGGGGACGATGCGGGGCCTCCCGGGCGTCTCCGCGCGGCTCAGCTGAGGACGGCACCCTTCGAGGCCGAGCCCACGAGCTTCTGGTACTTGCCGAGCACGCCCTTGGTGAAGCGCGCCGGGATGGGCTCCCAGCCCTCCTGGCGGGCGGCGAGCTCCTCGTCGGAGACGTGCAGCTCGAGCGTGCCGTGGGCGACGTCGAGCGTGATCCTGTCGCCGTCCCGCACGAACGCGATGGGGCCGCCGTCGACCGCCTCGGGGGCGATGTGACCCACGCACAGACCGGTGGTGCCGCCGGAGAAGCGACCGTCGGTCACCAGGAGCACGTCCTTGCCCAGGCCGGCGCCCTTGATGGCCGCGGTGATGGCGAGCATCTCGCGCATGCCGGGGCCGCCCTTGGGGCCCTCGTAGCGGATGACGACGCAGTCGCCCTTCTGGATCTCGCCGGCCTCGAGGGCGTCGAGCGCGGCACGCTCCCGGTCGAACACGCGCGCGGTGGCCTCGAACACGTCGTCGTCGAAGCCGGCCGACTTCACCACGGCGCCCTCGGGGGCGAGCGAACCGTGCAGGATGGTGATTCCACCGGACTTGTGGATCGGGTTGTTGAGCGCACGCACCACGCGGCCGTCGATCTTCGCCGGCTTGAGCTCGTCCATGTTCTCGGCGAGGGTCTTGCCGGTGACGGTCATGACGTCGCCGTGCATGAGGCCGGCGTCGAGCAGGGTCTTCATGACGGCGGGCACGCCGCCCACGCGGTCGACGTCGTTCATGACGAACTGGCCGAACGGCTTGAGATCGCCCAGATGCGGGACCTTCGCGGCGACTCGCGCGAAGTCGTCGAGCGTAAGGTCGACCTCGGCCTCGTTCGCGATCGCGAGCAGGTGGAGCACCGCGTTGGTCGAGCCGCCGAAGGCCATGACCACGGCGATCGCGTTCTCGAACGCCTCCTTGGTCATGATCTGCCGCGCCGTGATGCCGAGGCGCAGCATGTTCACCACGGCCTCGCCCGACTTGTGCGCGTAGTAGTCGCGGCGGCGGTCGGCGCTCGGCGGGGCGGCGGAGCCGGGGATCGACATGCCGAGGGCCTCGCCCACGGACGCCATCGTGTTCGCGGTGTACATGCCGCCGCACGCGCCTTCGCCCGGGCAGATCGCCTTCTCGATCGCGAGGCGGTCCTCCTCGGACATGAGGCCCGCGGCGCACGCGCCCACCGCCTCGAACGCGTCGATGATGGTGACGTCCTTCTCGGTGCCGTCCGAGAGCTTCACGTGGCCCGGCATGATCGAGCCCGCATAGAGGAACACGCTCGCGAGGTCCAGGCGCGCGGCGGCCATGAGCATGCCTGGAAGCGACTTGTCGCAACCGGCGAGCAGGACGCTGCCGTCGAGCCGCTCCGCCATCATCACGGTCTCGACGGAGTCCGCGATCAGGTCGCGCGAGACGAGCGAGTAGTGCATGCCCTCATGGCCCATCGAGATGCCGTCGGAGACGGAGATGGTGCCGAACTCGAGCGGGTAGCCGCCGCCCGCGTGGACGCCGTTCTTCGACGCGGCCGCGAGGCGCTGCAGCGAGAGGTTGCAGGGGGTGATCTCGTTCCACGACGAGGCGATGCCGATCTGCGGCTTCGCGAAGTCGTCGTCACCGAGACCGACCGCACGGAGCATGCCGCGCGACGCGGTCGCCTCCAGGCCATCGGTGACCTGGCGCGAGCGGGGCTTGATGTCGGGAGTCTGCGTCATACGCGCGAGTCTAGGGCGCCTGCGTGGGACGTGGTGCCCGCATCGTGGACAGGGACGATGCGAGAACGGGGCCGGCACGGCGAGGCGAGGTCGCGGCGTGCCGGCATGGCCATGGTCGCGTGGACGTCCTCCGCGTTTTCATGCATGTCGCGACAGCCGGCACCTCGCGCGACAGCCGGCACGTCACGACAGCCCGCACGCCGCGACAGTCGGCACCTCGCGCGACAGCCGGTACGCCGCGCCAGGCATTGCGCCACGCGACGTGACGCTGTCGCATCCCGCATGAATTCGCGGAGGAGCCGTGGAGGGACCACGTCACCCCTCGCGTCACGCTCCCTGGGGGAGCTCCATGCCCGGCGCATCCGGCGGCCGCGACACGAAGCCGTGGCGCGTGTAGAACGGCGCTCGACCCCGCGCGGCGAACAGCTGCACCTGGGTGATCCCCGCGCAGCGTGCGGTCTCGACGAGCCGGGCCAGGATCTCCGTCCCGACCCCGGATCCCCGGAGGTCCTCACGCACGATCATCTCGTTGACATACGCGTGCAGCGCGCCATCGGAGACGAGCCGCCCGACGCCGACGAGCACCCCCTCCGGGTCGCGCGCGCTGCACACCGCCCAGCTGCCCGCGAGAGCGCGGGCGCAATGGTCCTCCGTGGGCGCACCCCACCCGGTGGCGAGGTACAGCGCACGGAACTCGTCGGCCCGAGGCGCAGACATGGCGTAGTCCATGGACCGACGTTACGTGGCCCGGACCGCGAAACGGCGCTTGACGTTGACGTGGCGTCAACTCCTACCGTGGTCGGCATGGACCTCGACATCGCCTCCGTCGCCCGCGCCACGGGCCTCACGAGCCGCACCCTGCGTCACTACGACGCGATCGGCCTGCTGCCGCCCGCGTGGACGGCGCACGACGGACGGCGCCGCTACGGCGAGGCCGAGCTCCTGAGACTGCAGCACATCCTGGTGCTGCGCGAGCTCGGCGTGCCCCTCGAGACCATCGCGCGCATCGTCGACACCGACGATGCACAGGTCACCGCCGCGCTCATGCGCGAGCACCACACCGCGCTCCTGGCGGAGCGCGATCGCTTCGCCGCGCTCGCCGCCACCGTCGAGCGCTCCCTCACCCGCATCGAGAAGGGACTGCCCATGACCGCCGACGACATGTTCGAGGGTTTCGACCACGCCGCCTACGAGCCCGAGGCGCGGGAGCGCTGGGGGGACGATGCGGTGGCGCGGTCGAACGCCGCGTGGAAGCGCCTGGCCCCCGACGGGCAGCGCGCGCACCTCGCGGAGCACGAGGCGATCGCCGAGGCACTGGCACGCCTCGCGACCGCGGACGCGGACCCGGCCGCCGCCGAGGTGCAGGCGCTGGTCGCGCGCCACCACGCCTGGGTGTCGCTGTTCTGGACGCCCGGCCGCGAGGCGTACGCGGGCCTGGGCCGGATGTACGTCGACGACCCTCGGTTCCGCGCGACCTACGACAAGAACGGGGACGGCACCGCCGCGCTCCTGCGCGACGCGATCGCGATCCACGCGGAGACGCTTCCCGACTGACCGCGAGACTCTCCTGTCGCCACCAGGTGCATCGCGGCGATCGGACGCCTACGGTGGCGACAGGGGCACGGCGGTCCGGCGACCGTGCGGGGAGGGGCAGCGATGGTGACGGTCGGCCTGCTTGTCGGCCATCTGCCCCAGGCGCGCGCCGCGTCCCTGCTCGCGGGCCTGCTCCGCGAATCCGCCCCCGACGGCGCCACGATCGTCGAGCTGGAGCCGACCGCGCTGCCGGCCCACGCGCCGTTCGCCGACACGCCCCTGCCCGAGGCCGGCGTCGCGTGGCGGCAACGGATCGAGGAGGTCGACGGCCTGCTGGTGGTCGCACCGACGCATGGGCGCTCGGTGCCCGGCTCGCTCAAGCACCTCATCGACTGGGCCTGCGCCGAACCGTCGACGCTCGAGGGCAAGCCTGTCGTGATCGCAGGCGCCGCGGCGCCCGGCGCCGGGACCTTCCTCGCGATGGTGCGACTGCGGAGCTTCCTCACCGACGCGGGCGCCGCCGTCATGGGCCAGCCCGAACGTCAGCTCACCGTCAGCGCCGAGGACTTCGAGTCGAGCGGCGCGTGCCGGACCCCCGATCTCGCGGCGCAGGCGAGCGTGCTGGCCCACGCCGCGGCCGAGTACGTCACGCATGTGGCGCGCGTCGGCGCCTCAGGCCCGATCCCGGTGGTGCCGTCGGACCCGGTCGCGCGTGTGCGCGCCGCGACGCCCGGACCGGCGAGCCCCGCCGCAGGAATGCCCTCGCTCGTGGACACGGTGGCGCTCGCCCCGCCCGTCGACCAGCAGTAGGCCGGCCGCGCCGTCGCATCGTGACTGCGCGAGGGCATCGTCACCCTCGACTTGGTTGATACGTCATCATCTGGAATAGTTGACGTGTCACCGTCGTTGCGATGACCGTCCGACGCCGTTGTCGGCGCCTCCCACCCACTCTGAACAGGAGACTCCCATGACCCGCATCGGAATCATCGTCGGCTCCATCGCCGACGCGTCCATCAACCGCCAGGTCGCCAACGTGCTGCCCGGTCTCGCCGCGAGCGACGACGTCGAGTTCGTCTTCCTCGAGTACAAGGACCTGCCGTTCTACGACTACGCGCAGGATGCCGACTACCCGCAGGTCGCGCGCGACTGGAAGCAGGCCATCGCCGACGTCGACGGCGTCATCATCGTGACCCCGGAGTACTCGCGCTCCATCCCCGGCGTACTCAAGAACGCCCTCGACTGGTCGGCCCGCCCGTGGGGCCAGGGCTCGTTCGCGGGCAAGCCGGTCGCGATCATGGGCGCGTCGATCGGTGCAGCCGGGACCGCCGCGGCGCAGCAGCACCTCCGCGCGATCCTCGGCCACTACGACGCCCCGACCATGGGCCAGCCGGAGACCTTCTTCCACTACCGCGCCGACGCCTTCGGCACCGACGGCTCGCTCCAGGACGAGGCCTCGGCCGCGGTCCTCAGCGGCTTCGTCAACGCGGCTGTCGCGCACGTCGAGAAGCACGCGCCGGTCGCCGTCGCGTAACGCCTCGCACCGCCTCGCAGGGTCCCGTCCGGCATGTGCCGGGCGGGACCCTTCGCTTGCGTGACGGGGAGCCGCCGGGCGCACCCGACCGCCTCGCCCTCAGTAGCATGCGCACACGACAGGAGGCCCCCATGACGCGACGCACCATCCTCATCACCGGCGCATCCGACGGGATCGGCGCCGCGACCGCGCGCGCCCTGGCGCGGCGCGGGGACAGGGTGCTGCTCACCGGCCGCTCCCCCGCGAAGCTCGCGCGCGTGGCGCACGACACGGGGGCCGAGGCGTACGCCGCCGACTTCGCCCAACTCACCGACGTGCGCGCCCTCGCAGACTGGGTGCGCGACCGCACCGATCGGCTCGACGTCCTCGCCAACAACGCGGGCGGGATCTTCGCGGACCGAACCGTCACCGAGGACGGCAACGAGCTCACGATGCAGGTGAACCACTTCGCGGGGTTCCTCCTCACGCGCCTGCTCGAGGACGAGCTCGTCGCGGGCGGCGCCACCGTCGTGAACACCGCGAGCGCGGCCGCCGACAAGTACGGCAGCCTCGACCTGAGCGATCTCGACGCGACGGGCGCCTACAAGGCCACGAAGGCGTACGGGGACGCGAAGCTCGCGACGATGCTGTTCGCGCGCTCCCTCCACACGCGCCTCCGCGACCGCGGGGTGACCGCCCTCGCGATCTACCCGGGGGACATCGCATCGAACTTCGCCAAGGACACCGGCACGGCGTCGATGAAGCTCTTCTACAAGGGCCCGATGGCACGGTTCCTGCGCACCCCCGACTTCGGCGCCGCGAACCTCATGTGGGCGATGGACGGCGCGGACGGGACCACGTGGCGCTCCGGCGAGACGTACACGGAGCGCCGGGTCCTCCCCCGCCGGCCGCACCCGCAGCTCGGTGACGACGCGCTCGGCGACGCGCTCTGGCGCGAGAGCGAGCGCCGGGTCGGGCTGGCGCCGTAGCGAACCGCCGGAATCAGCCACCGCTCCCGTCGCGTTGAGCGGGCATGACGTCGGTGTGGTGGGTACGGCGCGACGCGCGCCTCGCGGACAACCCGGCGCTGCTCGCCGCGCAGGCGGACGGCCCTGCCGCCGCGGTATTCGCGTGGTCCCCCGCAGTCCATCTGTGGTCGGGGCGGCGTCGCGCGCACCTCGCGCGCGTGCTCTGGAGCCTCCGCGAGGACACGGCAGGCGCACTCGGGGTGAGGCGCGGAGAGGCGGCCGATGCGGTCCTCGCCGTCGCGCGCGAGCACGGCGCGACGGTGGTGCACGCCGCGCGGGAGGCGTCGCCCGCCGGCATCGGCGCACAGCGGGACGTCGCGGCCGCGCTCGAGGCCGACGGTCGCGAGCTCCGCCTCACCGGGACGCCCTACGCGGTGGCGCCGGGCCGCGTGCGCAAGGCCGACGGATCGGAGTACCGCGTCTTCACCCCGTTCTCGCACGCCTGGCGCGAGCATGGCTGGCCCTCCCCGGCGCCCGACGCGGACCCGGATGCCTTCACCCCGGTGAGCTCCGACGTCGACCTCGACCAGCGCGCCGCCCACGGCGACGCCGACGACCCTCTCGCCGCGCGCCACGAGTTCCGCGAGCGCCGCATCGTCCAGGCCTGGGAGGACTACGCGGCGTCGGGGCTGCACCGCTACGCCGCGGAGCGGGACCGGCCGGACCTCGACTCGACGTCGCACCTGTCCGTCCCGCTCGCGTTCGGCCAGATCCACCCGCGCACGGTGCTCGCGGCGACGGCCGCGGTCGCCGGGGAGGCGGCCCGCAAGCTCGAGAGCGAGCTGGCCTGGCGCGACTTCCACGCCGATGTCCTGTTCCGCCACCCCCGGGCGCAACGCGAGTCCCTGACCGCCGTGCTGCCGGAGGACTCGTGGCTCACGGGGCCGGAGGCCGACGAGGCGTTCATGGCATGGCGCGACGGCCGCACGGGCTTCCCCCTGGTCGACGCCGGGATGCGCCAGCTCGCCGCGACGGGCACGATGCACAACCGGGTCCGCATGGTGGTCGCCAGCTTCCTGGTCAAGGATCTGCATCTCCCGTGGCAGAGAGGCGCGGACCATTTCCGCCGCGCGCTGCTCGACTACGACCACGCCCAGAACCAGCTCAACTGGCAGTGGGTGGCCGGCACCGGACGCGACGCCGCTCCGTTCTTCAGGATCTTCAACCCGGCGTCGCAGGCGACGCGCCACGACCCTGACCGGCGCTACGTCGAGCGCTGGGTGCCCGAGGTCGACACCCCGGCCTACCCCGAGCCCATCGTCGATCACGGGACCGAGCGCGCCGCCGCGCTCGCCGCCCTCCGCCGAGGCCGGGAGGCCGCGCGCGGGTGAGCCGTTCGCAACCCGTGCGAAACGTACATCTTTCCCATCCGACATCCTGTCGACACATGCGCGCCGTAGCGTGAGTCCCGCCAGCGAGGGCGCCCACCCGGGCGCACGGCCCATGCCGAAGCCCACGCCGGCGCGGCGCCCTCCCGAGGGGGAAGGAGCGGCCATGACGTCCGCGACGAGCGAGTACCTGGGATACGTGGGGCATCCCGAGCTGCCCCACGGCTACTACCCCTACCGCGGCCGCCGGCCCGATCAGCGCAAGGACTGGGTCGGCACCGCGGCGGTGGTCGCCGGCGCCGTCCTCCTGTTCCCCGCCGCGATCGCGCTCGGGCATGTGAGCCGCCGCGCGATACGCCGCGGCGAGTCCGGCGCGGTGCGACGCGCCCGCGCGAGCCTCGCGCTGGGATACGGCGTGGCGCTCGCCGCGCACGCCGCCTACTTCGCGCATGCCGTGCATGCCGCCGTGATGCGAGCCTGACCCCCACGTCCGATGCGCGCGGAGCGCCGCCGAGGGGCGGTCCGCACGCCTCACCCCCATGTCCGATCGCCGCCAGCGGCATGGTCGCGCATGCGTCATGCTCGAGGGCATGTGGGACGACGACACACGGTATGCCGTGATCCATAGCAGGGACGCGCGCTACGACGGCCAGTTCGTCACCGCGGTGCGGACCACGGGGATCTACTGTCGACCGTCGTGCCCCGCACGGACCCCCGCGCGTGCGAACGTGTCGTTCTTCCCGAGCGCGGCGGCCGCGCAGCGCGCCGGCTACCGCTCGTGCCGGCGGTGCTTCCCCGACGACTCGCCCGGATCGCCGCGGTGGCGCGTCGGCGCGGACGTCGCGAGCCGGGCGATGCGGCTCATCGACGACGGCGTGGTGGAGCGCGAGGGCGTGGCGGGGCTCGCGCTCAGGCTCGGCTACACGGAGCGGCACGTCACGCGGGTGCTCACCGAGGAGCTCGGCGCCGGACCGCAGGCGCTCGCGATCGCGCATCGTCTCCATCATGCGCGCGCGCTGCTCGAGTCCACGGCCATGCCCATGGCCGAGGTCGCGTTCGCGGCGGGCTTCGGCTCGGTGCGCCAGTTCAACGACGCCGCGCGGACGGCGTGGGGCCTCACGCCGACGGCGGTGCGCGGGCGTTCGCGGCAGGCGGGCGCACCCGCGCCGGGCGGCTGGGTCCGCGTGGACCTCCGGCTCACGCATCGGCTACCCGCGGGGGTCGAGCAGGCCCTCGCGTTCGTGGGGGCGCGCACGGTCACGAGCGTCGAGACCTGGGACGGTGGCGCGTACGTGCGGACGATGCGCCTGCCGCACGGCGGCGCCCACGTGACCCTGCGCGCGGCGCCCGATGCCGTCCATGCGGCGCTCGAGCTCGAGGACGTCCGGGACCTCGGCACCGCCGTCGCGCGCTGCCGGCGGCTGCTCGACCTCGACGCCGACCCTGTCGCCGTGGACGATGCGCTGTCCGCCGACGCGTTGCTCGCACCTCTGGTGGCTGCGGCGCCGGGGCTGCGCGTGCCCGGCGCGGTGGAACCGTTCGAGATGGTGGTGCGCGCGATCGTCGGGCAGCAGGTGAGCGTCGTGGGCGCGCGGCGGACGCTCGGAGCGATCGCCGCGAGGTTCGGGGCGGAACTGAGCATCCCGACCGCGCCAGGCGCCGCAGGAGACCCCGGCGTCCCGAGCCGCGCGTTCCCGGATCCCGAGGCGCTCGCCGAGGTCGATCCGGCCATCGGCCTGATCCCTCAGGCGCGCTGGCGCGCGATCTCCGCGGCCGCGCGCGCGATGCTCGACGGCGCGCTCGACCTCGGCCCCGGAGCCGACCGCGACGCCGCGCGCGCGGCGCTCCTGGCCGTCCCCGGCATCGGCCCGTGGACCGCGGAGTACGTGGCGCTCAGGGCGCTGGGCGACCCCGATGCGTTCCCGGCGGGCGACCTGGTGCTCCAGAAGGCGGCTCGGCTCGATGGGAAGGCGCTCGCCGCGGCCGCCGAACGGTGGCGGCCGTGGCGGGCCTACGCTGCCATGCACCTGTGGACAGCGACGACGGAAGGACGGATCTCATGACCCCCATGGTGAGGCGCGACATCGCCACGCCGCTCGGCCCCCTCACGCTGATCGCGGATGACTCCGCGCTGCTCGGCGCGTACTTCGCCGACCACCGGCGCCGGCCGGACCTCGACCGCTGGGACGCGCCCGCCGCGCACGGCGTGCTCGACCGCGCGGAGCGCGGCTTCGGCGCCTACTTCTCGGGCGCGGCCAGCGACGTCCCGGTGGGCGCGGTCGCGCCCGGCACGCCGTTCCAACGCGAGGTGTGGCGCGCGCTGCTGGCCATCCCTGCGGGCGAGACGTGGACGTATGCGCAGGTCGCGGGAGCGATCGGACGCCCGAGCGCGGTCCGGGCCGTCGCGGCGGCCATCGGACGGAACCCGCTCACGATCGCGGTTCCGTGCCACCGCGTGATCGGCGCGGATGGCGCCCTGACCGGCTACGCGGGCGGCATCGAGCGCAAGCGCTGGCTGCTCGCGCACGAGGGCATCTGAGCTCCAGGTCACATTATGGTCACGGTCGCCGCGCGCGCGGTCGTGCTTGGTCGTAGCCTGAGCCAGGTGAGGCGCCGCGCGGCACATCTGCGCGTGATCCGCCCAGGCTGAGGGGCGGTGCCTTCCCCGCGCAGGTGGGGCTACGCGGGGAAGGCGCCCATCATCACGGCGTTGACGGGCGCGTCGCCACGCACGAGCGCCTCGATCTGACGTCGGACCAGGTCCGTGTAGCGCCGATCGGTCAGCCGCTCCGTCCCCGCGACGTGAGGGACCACGATGCATCCCGGGGCCGCGAACAGCGGGTGCCCGTCGGGCAGGGGCTCCGGATCGGTCACATCGAGCGCGGCGCGGAGGCGGCCCGACTCGAGCTCCGCCAACAAGGCGTCGGTGTCGACCACCCTGCCGCGACCCACGTTGACCAGCAGCGCATCGTCCTTCATCGCGGCGAGGAAGCCCGCGTCGACCAGCCGGTCCGTCTCCTCGGTGTGGGGCGTGACGATGATGACCAGATCGAAGCCCGAAAGCACGTCGCGCACGTCGGCGATCGCGTGGATGCGCGTGCCGTCCGGCGCCGTGCGGCCCGTGCGCGCGACCCCCTCGACGTGCACCTCGCTCGCGCGCAGCCGCACCGCGATGGCCTCGCCGATGCTGCCGTAGCCGACGATCAGCGCGCGCGAGTCGGCGAGCGAGGGCGCGCCCTGGTCCGGCTCCCACATGCCGCGCCGCTGCGCGTCGAGGAACCGCGGCAGCCAGCGCTGCGACGCGAGCGCGAGCAGCAGGGTCATCTCCGCGACGCGCGTGTCGTGGACCCCGCGCGCGTTCGCGAGCACGACCCCCGGCGGGACGAACGGCGCGGCGTGCTCGAAGCCCGCCGACGCGATCTGGATCACGCGGAGATCCGGGCACGCCGCGAGGCGCCCGAACACCCTCCGGCCGCCGGTCCAGTGCGCCAGGCACACGAGCGCGAGCCCGTCACGCTCCCCCTCCGGAAGGTCGCCGTCCGCGGGGTTCCAGACGATGACGCGCGCATCCGGCCCGGGATCGCCGAGCGCCTCGGCCACCTCGGCGGAGGGCACCGCGACGGTGATCATGCGAGCGACACCAGGGGGATCCCGGCGGGGTCCTGCAGCAGCGGCGCGAAGGCGCGCTCCGCGGCGCCGATGAGCAGCCGGTTGCCGCCGAGCGCGGCGCGGGCGATCACCACGTCCTCGACGTCGGGGCGGAACGCGAGCGCCTTGACGCGCTCGGTCACCAGCGACCGGCGCACGTCGAACAAGGCGCCCAGGTAGCCCGCGAGGAGCACCGCATCGGGGTCGAACGCGCACTCGAGGTTCGCGATGGCCGCCGCGAGGGTCTCGGCGTAGCCGTCGAGCGCCGTTGCGTCGTGCGCGGCGGCGTCGAGCCGCGGCGCGTTCACCTCGGTCTCGAGGCACCCGGAGCGCCCGCACGAGCAGCGCTCGCCGTCGGAGCGGATCATCATGTGGCCGAACTCGCCGCCGTAGCCTCGCCCGCCGCGCAGCATGCGTCCGCCGACGAGCGCGGCGCCGCCGATGCCCGACGCCGAGCCGTTGAGGTAGACCACCGTGTCGACGCCCTTCGCGGCGCCGAAGCTCCACTCCGCTCGCAGGCCCATGTTGGCGTCGTTGCCCACGGTCGCCGGGATCCCGAGGGCGTCGCCGAGCGCGTCGCCCAGCACCACATCGCGCCAGCCCAGGTGCGGGGCGTCGACCACCGTCGCGCCGTCGGCGTCGACCAGGCCCGGCACCGCGGCGCCGATGCCGACCACGCGGGCGCCGCCGAGCTCGGCCGCGACCTCGCGGGCGGCCTCCCACGCGAACGCGACCGTGTCTGCGGGCGTCGGCGGGACCTCGAGCGAGGCGCGCCGCCGCGCGAGCACCGTGCCGTCGATCGCGACCGCGCCGAGCTCGAGCGCGTCGACGTCGGGGTGCAGCGCGAGCGCGACCACATCCGTCCGCGGACGCACGATGAGGCTCGGCCGCCCCACGGCGCCGGTCTCCGCGGCGGCGTCCTCGAGCACGAGCCCGAGCTCCGCGAGCTCGGCGACCAGGCCGCCGATCGTCGACCGGTTGAGACCGGTGTCGCGCGTGAGCTGGGCGCGGGTCAGCGGCCCGCCGTAATGCACGGCGGTGAGCAGCGCGGACAGGTTGTGGCGGCGCGTGTGGTCGTTGCGGCTGCCGCGCGCGGCGGCGATCCGCGCCTCCGCGGGCGCGTCTCCGCTCGCCTGCTCGTCGTCCATCGCACCTCCTCCGTGCCCGCCAGTATGCCGGGCCGCGCGGCCGCGCGCGGGCCGCCGGGCCGCGACCCGCCGCATCGTCACCAGGGACGATGCGCGGCGCGCCGGCCGCTTTGACGGAGACACGTCGCGGGTATATGTTTTCTCCGAGAACATTTTAACCCGCTCAATGACGAATGGAGCTCTCGCATGTCGTTCACCCCCACCCCGGCCGACCGTTTCACGTTCGGCCTCTGGACCATCGGCTGGCCGGCGGCGGACCCGTTCGGCACCGCGACGCGCGCGCCGCTCGACCCGGTCGAGGCGATCCACAAGCTCTCCGAGCTGGGCGCCTACGGCATGACCTTCCACGACGACGACCTGTTCCCGTTCGGCTCCACCGACGCCGAGCGCCGGGCCGCGATCGACGCGCTCAAGAAGGCATGCGACGAGACGGGGATGACCATCCCCATGATCACCACGAACACCTTCACCCACCCGGTGTTCAAGGACGGCGGCGTCACGTCGAACGACCGCGCGGTGCGCCGCTTCACGCTGCGCAAGGTGCTGCGCAACATCGACCTGGCCGCCGAGCTGGGCGCGAAGACGTTCGTCATGTGGGGCGGCCGCGAGGGCGCCGAGTACGACTTCTCCAAGGACATCCGCGTCGCCCTCGAGCGCTACCGCGAGGCCGCGAACGTCCTGGGCGCCTACGTCCTCGAGAAGGGCTACGACCTCAAGTTCGCGATCGAGCCCAAGCCCAACGAGCCCCGCGGCGACATCCTGCTGCCGACGGTCGGCCACGCGATGGCGTTCATCAACACGCTCGACCACCCCGAGCTCGTGGGCCTCAACCCCGAGGTGGGCCACGAGCAGATGGCCGGGCTCAACTTCACCGCGGGCATCGCCCAGGCGCTCGACCACGGCAAGCTCTTCCACATCGACCTCAACGGCCAGCGCGGCATCAAGTACGACCAGGACCTGGTGTTCGGCCACGGCGACCTGCAGAACGCGTTCGCGCTCGTCGACCTCCTCGAGAACGGCGGCCCGAACGGCGGCGAGTCCTACGCGGGCCCGCGCCACTTCGACTACAAGCCCTCGCGCACCGAGGACTTCGACGGCGTGTGGGAGTCCGCGAAGGCCAACATGCGGATGTACCTCATCCTCAAGGAGCGCGCGGCAGCCTTCCGCGCCGACCCGGAGGTCCAGGAGGCCATCGCCGCGACCAAGCAGCACGAGCTCGCGCAGACCACGCTCGGCGCCGGCGAGACCGTCGCGGACCTGCTCGCCGACACCTCCGCCTACGAGGACTTCGACGCCGACGCGTACTACGACGGCAAGGGCTTCGGCTTCGTCCGGCTCCAGCAGCTCGCCGTCGAGCACCTCATGGGCGCCCGCTGATCGTTCCTCCCACCTCGCGCCCCGCCCGCTCTGCCTCCTTGGAGCGGGCGGGGCGCACCTCCTTCTCGCCCCAGAACTTCGCCTGAAAGGCCCGCGCCATGACGCTCGTCGCCGGAGTCGACTCCTCCACGCAGTCCTGCAAGGTCGTGATCCGCGACCTCGACACCGGAGCGGTGGTGCGCACCGGGCGCGCGCCGCATCCCGACGGCACCTCCGTGGACCCGGAGCGCTGGTGGGACGCCCTGCTCGCCGCCCTCGCGGAGGCGGGCGGTCTCGCGGACGTGGCCGCGATCTCGGTGGGCGGCCAGCAGCACGGCATGGTCGCGCTGTCCTCCGCGGGCGAGGTGGTGCGCGACGCGCTGCTGTGGAACGACACCCGCTCGGCGGGTGCGGCGGCGGATCTCATCGCGGAGGTCGGCGCGATCGAGCTGGCTGAGCGGACCGGCCTGGTGCCCGTCGCATCGTTCACCTCGACCAAGCTGCGGTGGCTGCGCGACGCCGAGCCGGAGAATGCCGCGCGCGTCGCCGCGGTCGCCCTCCCCCACGACTGGCTGACGTGGCGCCTGCGCGGCTATGGCCCTGACGGCTCGTCCCCGCTGGGCCCGGTGCTGTCCGAGCTGACCACGGACCGCTCGGACGCGTCCGGGACCGGCTACTGGAGCGCCGTCACGGGCGAGTACGACCGCGACCTGCTGATCGCCGCGCTGGGGCACGATGCGGTGGTCCCGCGCGTGCTCGGGCCGGGCGAGAGCGCGGGCGCCGTCCACGCCTCGGTCGCGGGTCGCGAGGACTGCATCGTCGGTCCTGGTGCCGGCGACAACGCGGCCGCCGGCCTGGGTCTGGGCGCGACCGTGGGCGACGTGGTGATCTCGCTCGGCACCTCGGGAACCGTGTTCGCGGTGACCGAGACCTCCGTGCCGGACGCGACCGGCACCGTGGCGGGATTCGCCTCGGCCTCGGGCGAGTTCCTGCCGCTCGTGTGCACGCTCAACGCGTCCCGCGTGCTCGACGCGTTCGCGCGCGTGCTAGGCGTGGGCTACGACGAGCTCGGCGCCTTGGCGCTCGAGGCCGAGCCCGGCGCGGGCGGCCTCACGCTGGTCCCCTACTTCGAGGGCGAGCGCACCCCCAACCTGCCGGACGCCACGGCGACGCTGTCCGGCATGACCCTCGCGAACACGACTCGCGAGAACATGGCGCGCGCCGCGATCGAGGGCATGCTCGCGGCGCAGGCGGTGGGCATGGAGGCAATCCTGTCCGCGGGGGTGGTGGCGCACCGCGCCCTCCTGGTCGGGGGCTCGGCCCAGAACCCTGCGGTGCAGGCGATCGCGGCGCAGGTGTTCGGCATCCCCGTCGAGGTGCCGGAGCCCGGCGAGTACGTGGCCGCCGGCGCCGCGGTGCAGGCCGCGTGGGCGCTCACCGGCGCGCGGCCCGACTGGCCGCTCGCGGTGGTGGCGGCACCCGCCGTCGACACGCGACCCGAGATCCGCGCGGCGTACGACGCGGCCGCCGCGGCCTTCCTCGCGTAGCGCCGCGCTCAGTCCTCGAGCGACGCGAAGTACTCCAGGGCGGTACGCGTCTTGGTCTGCTGCGGCGCGCCCATGTCGACCCCGTGCCCGGCGAGGAACGCGCGGGTCTCGGTCGCGACGTTGAACGCCTCGATGGGCGCGCACTTGGTCGACAGCTCGAGGATCTGCGAACCGTCCGGATAGGACCAGAGCTCGGCGACCATCGGGCGGTCGTAGCCGTCGGGTGAGAACGTCAGCTTGAGCGTGGTGACCGGTCCGAGCACACGGAGCGCGTCCCAGTCGACCCCGCCCGGCGTGTACCGATCGACGAGCGCGCGCTGCGCCCTGGTGAACAGCTTCCTGATGGGCCGATCGCGACGGAGCACGCGGTGGACCTGCGTGTCGTCGGCCGGAGCCTTCATGCTCGCCGAGCACACGAATCGGCCCGGCATCGCGTCGATCTCGACGCCGAAGCCGCGAGCGCCACGCACGTCGTCGTCGAGGTGCGCGGGGTCGACCGGGCGGAGCTTCACCACCACGTCGCCCGGCCGGCGCTGGATGCGCCGTGCCCGCGCCACCACGCCGTGCGAGTTGAGGTGCAGGTCGGGGGTGTCGAAGAACGCGACCTGCCTCAGCTCCGCCTGGAGCGGATCCATCCCCAGGCGGTCCATGACGCGCGAGCGGTCCACGCCCGGCACCGTGGCCTTGAGCTCGACCGAGTCGGTCACGGGCAGCAGCGTGAGCAGCTCGGCCAGCTGCTCGGCTGTGAACGAGGTCGCGGGTGTGCTCGCGGTCGATGAGGCGCTCATCATCGTGCTCCCGTCGGCCGGCGCCGCCGGTGGCGCCGACACCCTGTCGAGCATACGTGCGAGGCGCCTCCTACGCCCGGCATCGTCCCTCGACGGGCGCCTGTCGGAGCGCGCGCGTAATGTCCGTATTCAGGGCCCCGGCGGCCCCGGAGGGGCGGACCATGACCATCAGCTTCGTGCTCGAGGCCATCGTGGTGCTCGGCTCGATCGTGCTCGGCACGCGCGCCGGAGGGGTAGGCGTCGGCATCTGGGGCGGCGTCGGCACGTTCGTGCTGGTGTTCGTCTTCGGCGAGGCCCCCGGCGCACCACCGGCGTCGGCGATCGCGATCATCCTGGGGGTGGTCACCGCAGCCGCGCTCATGCAGGCGGCGGGAGGGATCGACTGGATGGTCGCGATGGCCGCCCGCGTGATCGAGAAGCGCCCGAAGCAGATCACCGTCATCGCCCCGCTCACCGCCTTCCTGTTCTGCGCGGGCGCCGGCACGGGCAACATCGTCTTCCCGCTGCTGCCCGTGGTCTACGACCTGTCGGTGAAGAACGGGATCCGGCCCGCGCGCCCGCTCACCGTCACCGTGGTGCAGTCCGGGATCGCGCTCGCCGCGTCACCCGTGTCCGCAGCGATGGCGGCGATGCTCACCTTCACCGATGTCGCGCCCTACAACTTGGGGCTCGCGCAGATCCTCGCGATCACGTTCCCCGCGTGCGTCATCGGCATCGTGGTGACCTCGCTCGTGGTCAACCGCATGTGGAAGGACATGGACGACGATCCGGAGATCCAGGCGCGCATCGAGGCGGGCGCGGTCGCCGCGCTGCGCCACGATGCCGGCGGCAGCTCGACGGCGCACCTCACCTACACCTCGCGCGGGCGCAATGCTGCGATCACCTTCCTGCTCGGCGTCCTGGCGATCGTGATGTTCGGCATCTTCGAGGGCCTGCGGCCCACGTACACGGTCGACGGCGAGAGCGTGCGCGTCGACATGACCACCACGATCGTGCTCGTCATGCTCGTGGTGAGCGCGGTCATCATCTTCGTGGGGAGGCCCAAGGTGGGCTCGGTACCCGACCAGTCGGTGTTCAAGGCGGGCATGGTCGCGGCGATCGCCCTGTTCGGGATCGCATGGCTGACCGCGACCTTCATCCAGGCGCACGAGGAGTACATCGTGTCGACCGTCGGCGAGTGGGTCACCGATGTGAGGTTCATCTTCGCCCTCGCGGTGTTCCTGGTCGCGGCGATGACCACCAGCCAGTCGACCGCCACCAACACCATCGTGCCCATCGGGCTTGCGGCCGGGCTGCCCGTCGGTACGGTCGCCGGCATGTGGGCGGGCGGCCTCGGCGGCGTGTACACGCTCCCGGCGAACGGCCCGCAGATCGCGGCCGCCAACTTCGACGAGACCGGGTCGACCAAGCTGGGCACCAAGCTGCTCGACCACAGCTTCTTCGTGCCGATGGCGATCCTCTCGGTCACTACGATCATCGCCGGAGCCGTGATCGGCGCGTTCTTCTAGTCCCCCCTCCCGAAAGGCGATTGCTCATGCCCGCAGCTGAGATGCAGGACAAGGTCAGGGCGCTCATGCCCGGCGTCATCGAGGATCTCAAGGAGCTCATCTCGATCCCGTCGATCGCGTTCCCCGGCTACCCCGAGGAGCCGGTGCACGCGATGGCGCAGCGCACGCTCGAGCTGGTCAAGGAGGCCGGCTTCGCGGACGCGCGGCTCATGGAGGTGCCGTGGGGCTACCCGCCCATCTACGGCGAGATCGCCGGCCCGCCCGGGTCCCCGGTGGTGGTGCTCTACGCGCATTACGACGTGCAGCCGGCCGCGATGACGCAGGGCTGGACCACCGAGCCCTTCACGCCCACGGTCAAGGACGACGGCCGCATCTACGGCCGCGGCGCCGCCGACGACAAGTCCGGCATCGCGACCCACCTGGGCACCCTGCGCGCGTTCGACGGGAAGCCGCCCGTCACTCTGCGGCTCATCCTCGAGGGCATGGAGGAGACGGAGAGCAACCTCGAGGAGTTCGTCGAGGCCCACCCCGACCTGTTCCAGTGCGACCTGTTCGTCGTGTGCGACATGGGCAACCTGGTCGCCGGGGAGCCCGTGCTCACCACCGCGCTGCGCGGCGACGTCTCCTGCACCGTCACGGTGCGCACCCTCGACCACCCGCTCCACTCGGGCGTGTTCGGCGGCGCCGCACCTGACGCGATGATGGCGCTCGCGCGCCTGCTCTCGTCGCTGGTCGACGATGCGGGCGAGGTGGCGGTCGAGGGCGTGTCCACGGGCACGTGGGAGGGTGCGGTGCAGAGCGAGGAGAGCTTCCGCGACGGCGCTCCCCTGCTCGACGGGGTCGCGCTCATCGGCACCGGCTCGATCTCGGACCGGCTCTGGGCCAAGCCGTCGATCAACGCGATCGGCGTCGACATCACCTCGATCAAGGACTCCTCGAACGTCATCCACCCGGCCGCGAGCGCGAAGATCTCCATGCGCATCGTCCCCGGCTCGAACCCCGAGGCCGAGCTCGACGCGCTGGTCGCGCACCTCGAGACCCACGCGCCGTGGGGCGCGCAGGTCGAGGTGAAGCGCGTCAAGGCGGCGCCGGCCTTCCTGGTTCCCGGCGGCGGGCCCGCGGAGGCGGCCGCGCGCGAGGCGCTCGCGGAGGCCTTCGGCATGGAGGTCAGCGAGGTCGGCTCCGGCGGCTCGATCCCGCTGCTCCAGACCCTGCACGAGGCCTGCCCGGCCGCGGAGTTCGCGCTCTGGGGTCCCGAGGACATGGAGAAGTCGCGCATCCATGCCTCGGACGAGTCGGTGGACCCTGCGGAGATCGAGCGCATGGTGGTGGCGCAGGCGCTGCTGCTGGAGAAGCTCGCGGCGCGCTGACCCCTCCCCCGCGCGCCCTCGCTGACACTGCCAACGGAGTTGACGGCGACACGCCGCGTCGGGAGCCGATATCGCCTCCCGACGCGGCGTGTCGCGGCGAGATCCGTTGCCACTGTCCGGGGTCAGTCCTCCTCCGGCCGGAGGTTCACCCGCCTCAGCAGCTGGGCGTTGAGCGCGACGACGATGGTCGACAGGCTCATCGCGATCGCCGCGACCGCGGGCGGCATGATGAGGCCCGCCCACTGGAACGCGCCCGCCGCCACCGGGATCGCGATCGCGTTGTAGCCCGTCGCCCAGACGAGGTTCTGGCGCATCTTGCGGTAGCTCGCGCGGGACAGCTCGATCACGCCGACGACGCCGCGCGGGTCCGAGCTCGCGAGGACCACGCCCGCCGCCTCCATCGCGACGTCGGTGCCTGCACCGATCGCGAGACCGACGTCCGCGCGGGCGAGGGCGGGAGCGTCGTTGACCCCGTCGCCGACCATCGCGACCTTCGCCCCCCGCGACTGGAGGTCGGCGACCGCCTTGTCCTTGTCGTCGGGGAGGACCTCGGCGAAGACGTCATCGATGCCGAGCTCGCTCGCCACCGCATCGGCGACGGCCTGCGAGTCGCCCGTGATGAGCGCGACGCCGATGCCGCGGGCATGGAGCGCATCGACCACCTGGCGCGACTCCTCGCGCACCGGATCGGCGGTGGTGAACGCACCGGCCACCTCGCCGTCGACCACCACGTGCAGGACGGCGCCGCCCTTATCGCGCCACCCGGCCGCCGCATCGTCCAGCCGTGCCGGCGCCTCGACGCCGATCTCCTGGAGGAGCGCGGGGCCGCCGACGGCGACGTCCTTGCCGTCGATGCGCGCGCGGACGCCCTTGCCGGGGACCGTGTCGATCCGGTCGGCGCTCGGGACGTCGAGGCCGCGGTCCGCCGCGGCCGCGACCACGGCACGCCCGATGGGGTGCTCCGAGTCGGACTCGGCGGCGGCGGCGAGGACCAGCATGCGGTCCTCGTCCCAGCCGTCGACCGCGACGGCCTCGGTCAGCCGGTGCTCGCCGCGGGTCAGGGTGCCCGTCTTGTCGAAGAGCACCGTGTCGACGGTACGCATCGCCTCGAGAGCCGCCGTGTCCTTGACGAGGATGCCGTGCTTCGCCGACGTCGAGGTCGCGATCGCGATGACCAGCGGGATCGCGAGGCCCAGCGCATGCGGGCACGCGATCACCAGCACCGACACCGCGGCGCTGAGCCCCTGCGCGGGATCGCCGAGCGCCAAGTGGACCGCGAACGTGAGCGCGGCCGCCGCGAGCGCGATCCAGAACAGCCACGCCGCCGCCCTGTCCGCGAGCCTGCGGGTGCCCGAGCGGCTGTCCTGCGCGTCCTGGACCATGCGCTGGATGCCCGCGAGCGCGGTGTCGTCGCCGGTCGCCGTGATCTCGACGCGGAGCGAGCCGTCGGTGGCGACCGTGCCGGCCACCACGCGGTCGCCCTGCTTCTTCGGCACCGGCGCGGACTCGCCCGTGATCATCGACTCGTCGAGGCTCGCCTCGCCCTTGACGATGCTGCCGTCCGCGGGGATGCGACCGCCGGGGCGGACCACCACGGTGTCGCCCGTCTCGAGGTCGCCGATGCACACGTGCTCCGTCCCGCCGCCCTCGGGGACGCGCTCCGCATCGTCCGGCAGGAGCTCGGCGAGCGCGGCGAGGGCGCCCCTCGCCTGCCCGACCGCCTTCATCTCCTGCCAGTGCCCGAGCAGCATCACCACGATCAGCGCGGCGAGCTCCCACCAGAAGCTGAGATCGCCGATGCCGAGCGTGGCCGCTGCGGAGGCGAGGAACGCGACCGTGATCGCGAGGCTGATGAGCGTCATCATGCCGGGCTTGCGCGCGGTGATCTCATCGCGCCAGGCCATGCTGAGGAAGGGCCAGCCGCCCCACACGTAGATCACGGTGCCGAGCACCGGCGGGATCCATGCGCTGCCGGGGAGGTCGTAGCCCAGCCAGCCCTCGACCATCTCCGACGTCGCGATCACCGGGACCGCGAGGAGGAGGTTCCACCAGAAGAGCCGCTTGAAGAGCATCGCGTGGCCGCTGTGGTCGGTGCCGTGGTGGGCGTGGGCGGTTCCGTGGCCGCTGTGGCCGCTGTGGTCGGTGCCGTGGTAGGCGTGGGCGGCGTGGTGCTGGGTCTGGTCGTCGTGGGGCGCGTGCTCGTCGTGAGCGACCGTCGCGTGATCGTGCGGCATGGGGACCTCCTCAGGAGTGCCAACACCTCAGGACGGTAATCCTTCCATTCGACTGGAAGGTCAAGGCCGCGGTGCAGCGCGTTCGACGGCATCTGGCGCGCGAAGCCGCGCGCCGAGCGCACCATGCCCACGAGGCGATGTCCACAGGCCTCGATGGAGGCCGTTTATCCACATCTACCAGGAGGGATGACGGGCGCGCACTGTCAGACCCACGTGGTGGAATGAATCCATGGACGCCTCGTACCTGTTCGATGCCGATCCCGACGGCGCCGCCACCGGGTTCGACGCGTTCGGTCGCGCGTGCCTGGAGGCGAGGGCGTCGGTGGGGACGATGCGCCGGTTGGCCGCTGCGGACGGGGTACCGGATGCGGTGGAGCGCCTGCGCGACACTGCGCGGCTGGCCCGCGAGGTCGACATGGTGCTCGCCCGCACCGCCCGCGAGATCGAGACCAGGTCGGACGTCGCGGGCGGCGGGCTCGCCAAGCATCACGGCCATCGCAGCGCGGCGGACCTCGTCGCCGCGACGATGGGCACCACGCGGGCGGAGGCGTTCCGGCTGCTCGAGGTCGGGCATGCGCTGGAAGAGCTCGACGGTGGTGGGCAGTCGCTTGACCCGCCGGCGGACGATCCACGCGGGGAGGATCCCGCCGACGACCCCGACGATCCCGCACCGAGCGAGGCCCCGGAGGCCAGCCCGCCGCCGCCTCGCCAGCCCACGCCGGCGCCCCGGTACCCGGCGGTCGCCACGGCGCTTGACCGGGGCGAGATCTCGGCCGACTGCGGCGCCCAGATCATCACCATGCTCGACTCGCTCTCCCCCGACGTGGCCGCAGAGTCCATGCATGACGCCGCGTCGCGACTGGTGGAGCGCGCCAAGGGATTGGATGCGTCCCGCTTCGCCAAGATCGTCTCGCGCTTCAAGGCAGCCCTCGACGTGGAGCAGCACGAACGCTCGCAAGCCCAGATGCGTCGCCAGCGGGCGCTGCGGATGTGGGAGAACCGTGCGGGGATGCTCGTCCTTCAGGGTGAGCTCGACCCCGAGACCGCGGCACCCCTCAGGGCCGCGCTGGACAAGCTCGTCGGGGACGCGATGCGCGCGAGCCGCGACGTACCCGGCCTGGACCAGCGCACCACCGACCAGATGCGCGCCGACGCGCTCGCCGATCTAGCCCGGCACGCCCTGGGCTGCGAGACCACCACCGCGTTGTTCGGTACCACCACCGTCGTCGTCCGCGCCACCGCCACCGACCTGGAGCAGGGCACGGGACTGGGTGAGGTCGACGGCTGCAGCCAGCCCCTCGGCATGACCACCACGCACCGCATGATCACGAGCGCGATCCTCACCCCCGCCCTCATCGGCGACAAGGGCCAGGCGTTGAAGCTCGGACGGAGGATCTACCCGTTCTCCCCCGCCCAGCGCATCGCCCTCGGCGAACGCGACGGCGGCTGCGCGAGATGCGGAGCCCCGCCGGCGTGGGCCGAGGCCCACCACGTCGTGTTCTGGGGCAAAGGCGGCCGCACCGACCTGTCGAACGGCGCGCTGCTCTGCTCCCATTGCCATCACGTCATACACGATCAAGGCTGGCAGATCCGCGCCACCGACACCGAGATCTGGTTCATACCCCCAGCATCGGTGGATCCCGAACGGACACCCTGGCAAGGCGGACGAGCGCGCTTCGGCGCCCCCCGACCCTGGAACGACGTCGCCACCGGGCCCGAGGACGCCTGCCCGCCCACGCCCACGTAGCTCGCCCGCCCCGCGGCGCCTCCCCGAATGGAGGCGCCGCGCAGCCATGTCCCGGCACCCGCAACGCACGCCCATGTGCCGGGCATGTGCGAGGACACGTGTGGCCGTGTGGCCGTGTGGCCGTGTGGCCGTGTGGCCGTGTGGCCGTGTGGCCGTGTGGCCGTGTGGCAGGACGACCGTCTGGCCCTGGGGCCGCGGAGCTGCGGAGCCGTCAAGACGTGTGCCCGGAGTGCACGAGGGCCCTCGTGCCAGCCGAGAGCCTCAGGGCATCTCGGGGAGCACGAAGCTCCAGCCCTCGGCGAGCCGCTCGGCGACCACCTCGATGACGGCGTCGACCGTCCCGGATCGGTTGCCGCCGCCATCGTGCAGCAGCACCAGCTCGCCCGGGACCATCGCGAGCCTCAGCCGCGAGGCGAGCACCGCGGGGTCCTGCTCGACCCAGTCCTCGATCGTGTTGACCACGTCGAGAGGCTGCATCCCCAGCCGCACCGCGACGGGCGCGGTGACGCCCCACGCGCCGTTCGGGGCGCGCCAGTAGGGCACCGGCACCTCGTCGCCCACCACGGACTCGATGATCGCGAGGTTCCGCAGCATGTCGTCCCGCACGTCGAGCGCGTTCCACTCCCCCATCGACTCGTACGACGTCGAGTGGTTGCACAGCACGTGACCGTCGGCAACGATGCGCCGCAGCACGTCCGCGCCCGACGGGATCGGGGTGCCGTCGCCGCCGACGTCGGTCGGCTTCTCGATCTGCGACCCGACCACCGCGAACACCGCGCGAATCCCCCGCGACTTGAGGAAGTCGAGCAGGCGCATCGTGTCGAGGCCGTTGGGGCCGTCGTCGAAGGTGAGCGCGCAGGCGGGGCCGGAGAGCGCGAGACCCCCGCTCGCGACGCGGCGAACGGGGGTCTCGCTGAGCATCCTCGGGTTCCCGCCTCAGCCCTCGACGCCGGCGCGCTGCAGGATGATCTCCCGCACGCGGCCCGCATCGGCCTGACCCCGCGTCGCCTTCATGACGGCGCCGACGATCGCACCGGCGGCCTGGACCTTGCCGTCCTGGATCTTGGCGAGGACGTCGGGCTGGGCGGCCAACGCCTCGTCCACCGCCTTCTCGAGCGCCGAGTCGTCGGAGACGACCGCGAGGCCGCGCGACGCGACCACCTCGGACGGCGATCCCTCGCCCGCGAGGACGCCCTCGAGCGCCTGGCGCGCGAGCTTGTCGTTGATCTTGCCGTCGTCGACCAGGCCCTGCAGCTCGGCGATCGCGGCGGGGGTCACCGGAAGCTCCGGTAGCGATACCTCACGATCGTTCGCGACGCGCGACAGCTCGCCCATCCACCACTTGCGCGCGGCCTGGGCCGAGGCGCCGGCGGCCACCGTGGACTCGATGAGCACCAGCGCATCGGCCGCCACCACATCGCGCATCTCGAGGTCGGAGAAGCCCCAGGCCTCACGCAGCCGTGCGCGCATCTTGGCGGGGTGCTCGGGGATGGTGCCCCGCAGCTCCTCGACCCACTCGCGCGACGGCTGCACCGGCAGCAGGTCCGGCTCCGGGAAGTAGCGGTAGTCCTCCGCCTCCTCCTTGGAGCGCCCCGGCGTGGTCGAGGAGGTGTCCTCGTGCCAGTGGCGGGTCTCCTGCACCACGGGCTGGCCCGCGAGCAGCAGCGACGCCTGACGCGCGGCCTCGAAGTGCACGGCACGCTCGATCGCGCGGAGCGAGTTGACGTTCTTGGTCTCGGAGCGCTTGCCGAAGGGCACGGCATCCTGGGACTCGCCCGCGACAGCCTTGGGGCGCAGCGACAGGTTGACGTCGGCACGCACCGAGCCCTGCTCCATGCGGCCGTCCGAGATGCCGAGCGCGCGCACGATGTCGCGGATCGTCGCGACGTACGCCCGCGCGACCTCAGCGGTCCGAGCACCCATGCCCGTGATCGGCTTGGTGACGATCTCCACGAGCGGCACGCCGCCACGGTTGTAGTCGACCAGCGAGTAGTCGGCGCCCTGGATGCCGCCGGAGCCGCCCACGTGGGTGTTCTTGCCGGCGTCCTCCTCCATGTGCGCGCGCTCGATCTCGACGGTCACCACCGTGCCGTCGTCGAGGACGACGTCGAGGGAGCCCTCGTAGCAGGTCGGCTCGTCGTACTGCGAGATCTGGTAGTCCTTCGACAGGTCCGGGTAGAAGTAGTTCTTCCGGGCGAAGCGCGAGGACTCGCGGATCGAGCATCCGAGGGCCAGGCCGAGGCGGATCGCCGACTCGACGGCCTTCTCGTTGGTCACGGGCATCGCGCCCGGAAGGCCGAGGCAGACCGGGCAGACCTGGGTGTTGGGCTCGGCGCCGAACTCGTTGGCGCAGCCGCAGAACATCTTGGTCGCGGTGTTGAGCTCGACGTGGACCTCGATGCCGAAGACCGGGTCGAACTCCTCCATCGCCTGCTCGTAGGTCATCGTGGTCACTCGGCCACCTCCAGCTCCGGGGCCTGCGCGGACAACGGGCCGCCCCACTCGGCGGTCAGCGACGCCTCGAGGGCGGCGCCGATGCGGTACAGACGGGCGTCCTCGTGCGCCGGCGCCAGGATCTGGAAGCCGACCGGCAGCCCGTCCTCGGGCGCGAGGCCCGACGGCAGCGACATGCCGGGGATGCCCGCGAGGTTGGCGGGGATGGTCGCGATGTCGTTGAGGTACATCGCCAGCGGGTCGTCGATGCGCTCGCCGATCTTGAACGGCGTGGTGGGCGTCGTGGGCGAGACGAGCACGTCGCACTGCGCGAACGCGGCGTCGAAGTCGCGCTGCACCAGCGTGCGGACCTTCTGCGCCGAGCCGTAGTAGGCGTCGTAGTAGCCCGCCGACAGCGCGTAGGTGCCGAGGATGATGCGGCGCTTGACCTCGTCACCGAAGCCCTCGGCGCGGGTCGCGAGCATCGTCTTCTCGACCGTGCTCTTCTCGACCCGGAGGCCGAAGCGCACCGAGTCGAACTTCGCGAGGTTCGAGGACGCCTCCGACGGGAGGATCACGTAGTACGCCGCGAGCGCGTACTCGAACGACGGGCAGGACACCTCGACGATCTCGGCGCCCATGGCGCGCAGCCGGTCGAGCGACTCCTCGAAGCGCCGCTTGACTCCGTCCTGGAAGCCGCCGTCCTTGCCGGACAGCTCGGCCACCACACCCACGCGAACGCCGGTGAGGTCCATCTGCGCGCCCGCGAGCGCGGCCTCGACCACGGCGGGGACGGGCTCGTCGAGCGAGGTCGCGTCCATCTCGTCGTGACCGCCCATGACCTCGTGCAGGAGCGCCGTGTCGAGCACGGTGCGGCCGCACGGGCCCAGCTGGTCGAGGGACGATGCGAGGGCGATCGCGCCGAAGCGGCTCACGCCGCCGTAGGTGGGCTTCACACCCACGGTCGCGGTGACCGACGCGGGCTGGCGGATCGATCCGCCGGTGTCCGAGCCGATCGTCAGGGGCGCCTCGAAGGCCGCGAGCGCCGCGGCCGAGCCGCCGCCCGAGCCGCCGGGGATGCGGTCGAGGTCCCACGGGTTGCGCGTCGGGCCGTAGCCCGAGTGCTCCGTCGAGGAGCCCATCGCGAACTCGTCCATGTTGGTCTTGCCGAGGATCGGCATGCGCGCCTCGCGGACGCGGCGGGTCACCGTCGCGTCGTACGGCGGGATCCAGCCCTCGAGGATGCGCGAGCCGGCCGTCGTGGGCAGGCCCTTGGTGACGAGCACGTCCTTGATGCCGATGGGCACGCCCGCCAGGCGGGGCAGCTCGACCCCGGCGGCACGGTCCGCGTCGACCGCGCGGGCGGTCTCGAGCGCACCCTCGGCGTCGATGTGCAGGAACGCGTGGACGGGCCCGTCCACGGCGGCGATGCGGTCGAGGTGCGCCTGCACCAGCTCGACCGAGGTGACCTCGCCGGCGGCAAGGGCATCGGCCATCTGGGCGGCGGTGGCCCGGGTCCAGTCGATGGCGGTCATCAGGCCTCCTCCCCCAGGATCTGCGGGACGCGGAAGCGCCCCTCCTCCGCGTCGGGCGCGGCGGCCAGCGCATCGTCCTGCGCGAGCGACGGGCGGACCACGTCCTCGCGGTGGATGTTGGCCATCGGGATCGGGTGGCTCGTCGCCGGGACGTCCTCGCCGGCGACCTCGGCCACCTTGGCGACGGCGTCGACGATCACGGCGAGCTGACCCGAGAGGCGGTCGAGGTCCGCGTCGGACATGTCGATGCGGGCGAGCGCCGCGAGGCGCGCCACATCGGAGCGATCAAGGGAAGACATGGCGTCGAGTCTAGTGGCGCGCCGCCGTACGCACGGCGCCGCCCTTGGCTCAGGCGGAGGGCTCCCACGCGTAGCCGAGCAGCCGCACCGCACCCTCAGGCGTGCCCCCGCCCTCGAGCGGGACGCGCGAGACAGAGCCGTCCGGGTTGTCGACCACCACCCAGTCGAGCTCCTCGCGCCGCGAGAAGCCCATGCGCTCGTAGAGCCGGTGCGCGACGTGCATCGTCTCCATGGTCGACAGGACGATGCGCCGGGCGCCCTGCTCGACCGCCCGGTCCATCGCCGCCTGGGCGAGGATCCGGCCGATCCCGCGGCCGCGCTCGATGGGCGACACCGCGAGCATGCGCAGCTCGTACTCGCCGTCGTCGGCGAGCTCGATGAAGGGGCTGCCGGGCGGGACGAGCGTGATGGTCCCCACGATCGCGCCCTCGCCCTTCTCGCCGTCCATCATCGCGAGCAGGTCGGCGCCCTCGGCACGCGCCTGCGCGTCGCGCAGCTGCGGGAGGTACGGGTGGGCGTGGTCCACGAGCCCGTCCGCGAGGTAGGCGAGCGCGGTGAGCTCGCCGATCTCCTGGAGGCGCGACTTCTCGTCGGGGGCGATGACTCGGACGGCAGATCTCACTGTGGTCCCTCGTTCGGGTCGATGCGGCGATCCCAGTGCGGGATCGAGGTGTCGGACGGCGTTCCCTCGAGCGGATCGGGATGCTGGCCCGTGGGACCTCGGCCGGGGTCCTGAGGCGGCGGAGCCTGCCGTCGGACCACCGCGAAGACGATGACCACGACCACCAGCACCACGAGGACGACGGCGCCTGCGATGACGCCGATGACGAGTGCGGAGTTCATGTCGCTGCGCTCCTCCCTCCCCCCCTCGCACGCCAGCCTACCCACGTGGCCGCGCCGACGGCAGGGGGTCAGGCGAGCGCCGCAGATCCTCCCTCGAGCAGTCGCACGAACTGCGCCTCGTCGAGCATCGGCACGCCGAGCGCCTCCGCCTTGGCCGCCTTCGAGCCCGCGTTCGCGCCGAGCACCACGTAGTCGGTGTTCTTCGACACCGAGCCCGCCGCCTTACCGCCGCGCGAGATGATCGCCTCCTTGACCGAGTCGCGCGTGAAACCCTCGAGGGAGCCGGTCGCGACGATGGTGAGGCCTTCCAATGTCTGCGGAGCCGTCGCCGTCGTGTCAGAGCGAACGTCCGCCATGCGAACCCCCGCCGCAGCCCATCGCTCGACGATCTCGACATGCCACGGCTCGTCGAACCATGCAAGCACCGATTCGGCGATGACCCCGCCGACGCCCTCGACCTCCGCAAGCTCCTCGACCGTGGCACCTCGGATCGCGTCCATCGAACCGAATCGGTCCGCGAGCACACGCGCGGCGACGGGTCCCACGTGGCGGATGCTGAGGCTCACGATCACGCGCCACAGCGGCTGCGACTTCGCCTTCTCTAGCTCCTCGAGCAGCTTGACGGCCTGCGCGCCCGGCGTGACGACCTCGATCTGCGTGATCTTCGCCGCGCGGCGCTCGGCCACGCTCAAGCCCTCGGCCTCGGGCGGATACTGCTTGACCACCTTCTGGAAGGGCGCGCGAACCTTGACCTTGCCGTCCCTGTCCTCGCGAGGCATGCCGGTATCCGGATCGCGCACCACGACCTTGATCGGGACGAGGTCCTCGAGCGTCAGGTCGAAGAGGCCCGCCTCGGAGCGAAGCGGAGGCTCCGCGGGCTCGAGCGGGTCGGTGAGCGCCGCCGCCGCGATCTCGCCGAGGACCTCGATGTCGAGCCCACCACGCGAACCGATGTGCTCGACGCGGCCTCGCACCTGCGCCGGGCAGGACTCGGCGTTCGGGCAGCGCAGGTCGACGTCACCCTCCTTCATGGGGCGGAGCGGGGTGTCGCACTCCGGACAACGGGACGGCATGGCGAAGTCCTCGCGCGGGTAGCCGTCGTCGGCGAGCGCCGCCACCGGGCCGAGGATCTCGGGAATCACGTCGCCGGCCTTGCGCAGGATCACGACGTCGCCGATCCGCACCCCCTTGGCCCGGACCACGTCCTGGTTGTGGAGCGTCGCTTGACGCACGGTGGAGCCGGCCACGGTCACGGGTTCCATGACGGCGTAGGGGGTGACACGCCCCGTGCGCCCCACTCCGACGCGAATCTCGAGCAGGCGGGTGTGGACCTCCTCGGGCGGGAACTTGTAGGCGATCGCCCATCGGGGGGCGCGGCTCGTGGCGCCGAGCTCGGCCTGCACGCCGCGGTCGTCGACCTTGAGGACCGCTCCGTCGATCTCGTGCACCAGGTCATGACGGCGCGCTTCCAGGTCGCGGAGGTAGGCCCCCAGATCCGCCATGCCCTCGACGACCCGAGCGTGCTCGCTCACGGGAAGGCCCCAGTCGCGCAGCACCTCGTAGATGCCGTGCTGCGACGCGACGCGCGCGTCGGGCTCGGAGTCGCCCCAATCGAGCCTCCCGAGCGCGTACGTGGTGACGGCGAGCGGCCGGATCACCTTGTCGACCTCCTTCTGCCGCGCATCTGGATCGGGAACCTTCCGACGCAGCGTGCCGGCGGCCGTGTTGCGAGGGTTGGCCAACGGCACGAAGTCCCGAGGGATGCGTGCGCTCTCCATGTCCTTCGCGTGGGCCTCCTGCAAGCGCTCGTTGAGCGGCCCGAACTCCGCAATCGGCATGAACACCTCGCCGCGCACCTCGACCGCAGCCGGGATCGGCGAACCTGAGAGCGTCTGCGGAATCCCTGCGATGCCAGGCACGTTGTGTGTCACCACCTCGCCCGTGGTCCCGTCGCCACGGGTCACCGCTCGGACCAGGACGCCCTGCTCGTATGTCAGCGAGATCGACAGGCCGTCGATCTTGGGCTCGCAGACGATGCGCTGCACCCCCGCATCAGCCTCGACCCGAGCGAGCCAGGCCTCGACGTCCTCCAACGAGAATGCGTTGTCCAGGCTCATCATCCGCTCGCGGTGGCGGTACGTGGTGAGGTCGGGCGACGTCTCTCCACCCACCGTCTGGGTGGGGCTCTCCGGCGTCGCGAGCTCGGGCCACCGCGCCTCGAGGTCGCGCAGCTCGCGCTCGAGCGCGTCGTACTCGCCGTCCGAGACGGTCGGCTGATCGAGCTCGTAGTAGGCGTGGCGATGAGCCTCGATCTCCTGGACGAGCTCCTGATGGCGGGCGCGGGGGTCGGTCACGCTCCTATCCCACCACGGCCTACCGACACTCCAGCACCCCCACTAGTCTGTCCGCATGCCCCCGCGCCACGCTCTGTCCGCTCGCCGTGCGACACGGGCGGCGCTGGTCGCGGCGGTCGGCGCGATCGCGGTGGCCGTGTCGGTCGCCTCCTGCTCGCCCACCACCGAGGGACCCGCTCCGCGCGCGACGGCGACCGTCACCGCGACCTCGACCGTCACCGCGACACCCGAGCCGAGCATCGTCCCCGAACCCGCGGTCACCGTGACCGCGAGCCCGTTCGCGCGGCCCGCCTGGCTGGGCGCCACCGTGCTCGAGAAGCAGGACAACGGGCTCGGCGAGCCCGGCGGCACGCCGGCGGCGCTGCGCGACCGCCGCCTCGAGCCGCGCCCGGGCGCCTACCCCGATCCAGAGGACGATGCGTGGTTCGCCGAGGTGTCGGACATCCCCGACGACGTGCTGGCCCGCTCGAGCTGGCGCGACGAGTGCCCGGTCCCTCCCGAGGACCTCGCCTACATCGTCATGCCGTTCTGGGGCTTCGACATGCAGGCCCACACGGGCGAGATGATCACGTCCGCGGAGCACGCCGACGCGATCGTCACCGTGTTCGAGAAGATGTACGAGCGCCGCTTCCCCATCGAGGAGATGCGCGTCACCACGTGGAACGAGGTCAACGGCGACCACACCGGCGACCAGAACGTCACCATCAGCTTCGAGTGCCGCAAGGTGACGGGCGGCTACGACGTGTGGTCGGAGCACGCCAAGGGCCTCGCGCTCGACATCAACCCGTTCCACAACCCCTGGGTGCGTGACGGGTACGTGTTCCCCGAGCTGGCCCGCGCATACCTCGACCGGAGCTGGCTGCGACCCGGGATGATCGAGACCCAGAAGCGCATCGTCAAGGATTTCGCCGCGATCGGCTGGAGCTGGGGCGGCGCCTGGGACGACCTCGACGACTGGATGCACTTCTCCGCGAGCGACCTGTAGGTCCCCGACCAGCCGAGGAGCACCCATGAGCGGTCCGACCCTGATCGAGGGCGGCTACGTCGCGACGATGGACGCGCGCGGCACCGAGCTGGCGCGCGGCTGGATCACGGTCCGCGGCGGGCGCATCGTCGCGCTCGGCGAGGGCGCGGCCCCGTCCGACGTCCGCGACGCATTCCCCGAGCGGATCGACGCGCGCGGCGCGCTCGTGACGCCGGGGCTGATCAACACGCACCACCACCTCTACCAGTGGCTCACGCGCGGCTGGGCGCAGGACTCGATCCTGTTCGACTGGCTGGTCGCGCTCTACCCGACCTGGTCGCGCATCGACGAGGGCACCGCCGGGGCGGCCGCCGCCGGCGCCATGGCCGTGCTCGCGCGCTCCGGCTGCACCACCGTGGGCGATCACCACTACATTTTCCCGCGCGGCTCCGGGGACATCGTCGGGTCGATCGTGCACGAGGCGTCCTCGTTGGGGCTGCGGCTGCACGCGACCCGGGGATCCATGGACCTGGGCGAGTCCGACGGCGGCCTGCCGCCGGACTTCGCGGTCGAGACGACGGACGATGCGCTGGCCGCGTCCGCGGAGGCCGTCACCCGATACCACGACGCGTCCTTCGACTCGATGGTGCGCGTCGCGATCGCGCCCTGCTCGCCCTTCTCCGTGACGTCGGACCTGCTGCGCGAGTCCGCGACCCTGGCCCGGCAGCTGCACGTGCGCCTGCACACGCACGGCGCCGAGACCGTCGAGGAGGAGGCCTTCTGCCGCGAGCGGTTCGGCCTGTCCCCCACGGACTACCTCGAGTCCCTGGGCTGGCTCGGGCCCGACGTGTGGATGGCGCACTGCGTCCACCTCTCGCCCGAGGACATCGCGCGGTTCGCCTCGACCGGCACGGGCGTCGCGCACTGCCCGTCGTCGAACGCGCGCCTCGCGGCCGGGATCGCACCCGTGCGCGCACTGGTGGACGCCGGCGCTCCCGTGGGGCTGGGCGTCGACGGAGCGGCCTCCAACGAGCACGGCCGCCTGGGCTCCGAGATCCGCCAGGCCGCCCTGCTCGCGCGGCTCCGCGAAGGGGCGGGCGCGATGCCGGTGCGGGACTCGCTGCGCCTCGCCACGATGGGCGGTGCGCGAGTGCTGGGCCGCGAGCGCGAGATCGGCTCCCTCGAGCCGGGCAAGCTCGCGGACATCGTGCTGTGGGAGCTTGACGAGGTCGAGCACGCCGGCATCGCGGATCCGGTCGCTGCGCTCGGGCTCGGCTCGCTGCCGCGCGTGCGGCGCATGCTGGTGCAGGGACGCGACGTCGTGGTCGACGGCGAGCTGGCGCGCGCCGACTCCCGCGCGATCGCGGGGCGCGTGCGCGGGGCGGTCGACGCGCTGCGCGGCTGACGCTGCCCCCTCGACCCGCCCGCCGTGCGCCCCACGAGGTGCTCGGTGCCCGTTGCTGGCCGTTTCGGGCACTCAGCACCTCGCAGGACGATGCGGCGCTGGTGGATGATGCGGCGCGGCGGCGGCTAGCGTGCCTGCTGCTTCACCACGAGCAGCCGGTACTCCTCATCCGACCACCAGCGATGCAGCACCCCGCCGGCGTAGTAGATCGAGTCGCCCGCGACCAGGCGATGCTCCTTGCCGTCCGTCTCCACGACGGCGGCGCCGGACAGGACGTACACGAACTCGTCCTCGGCGTGCGCGAACACCTCGCCGGGCTCGAGGGCGTCCGACTCGACCAGGATCGGCGTGAACGGCCGTGCCCCGCGCGCGAGCGACACCGCGGTGCCGCGCGCGAAGCCCTCCGGGGTGGGCCGGCGCGAACCCGCGCGCACCACCTCGGTGCGACGGGGCGCTGCGCCCTCGCCCGCCTCGGCGGCCGCGACCAGCTCGACCGGGCTCGTCTCGAGCGCGACAGCGATGCGCCGCAGCGACTGGAGGGACAGGTTCGCGAGGCCCCGCTCCACCTGCGACAGGAACGGATGCGACAGCTCCGTGGTCTCGGCCAGCTGCACGAGCGTGAGCCCACGCGCCTTCCGCAGCTCGCGAAGGCGGGCGCCCAGCCGCGCCGCGGCCGCGTCCTCGATGCCCTCGCCGCCTCCCATCACACCCGCTTCGACGGGTGCATGCCCATGCGCGTGAGGACCGTGTTCTCGACGATCTGGACCACGTTGTAGAGCACCAGCGAGACGCCGGTCACGACGACCACGGACGCCCACAGCTCATCGAACTTGGCTGAGGTCGAGTAGCCGTAGATCACGCCGCCGATGCCCGTGCCCGTCGCGAGCCACTCCGCGAGCAGCGCGCCGGTGATGGCGCCGGGCACCGAGACGCGCACCGCCGCGAAGAACGCCGGCAACGATGCCGGAAGCGCGACCGTGGTGAGCTGCTTCATGGGGCTGCCACCGTACACCTGGACCACCTCGAGCGCCTGAGTCGACGCCTGCTGCAGGCCGAAGGCGATGTTCACAAGGGCCGGGAACAGCACGACGATGCCGCCCATGACCGCGACGGTCAGGAACTCCCGCCCGAAGATCATGATGATGACCGGGGCGAACGCGATGAGCGGCACCGAGCGCAGCAGCAGCGCGAGCGGCATGACGGCGTGCTCGAAGCCCTTCGACAGGCGGAAGCCGATGGCACCCGCGAGCGCGAGGAGCAGACCGGCGACGAACCCGATGGTGGCGTCCTGGAGGGTCGCAGCGAGGTTGGTGGCGATCTCCTCCCGGTTGGCGGCCGCATCCTCCTCGACGAAGAAGAAGTTCCACACGTCCACGGGCCCCTTGGCGACATAGGGCGAGAGGTCGGACACCCACAGCACCACCTGCCAGAGCACCACGACCGCCACGAGGGTGAGCGCGAACGTCAGCAGCGAGCTGCCGAGCGACTTCAGCGTCGATCGGCGTGCCTGGCTGCGCACCTGGGCCGCGAGCTGCGCCACCTGCTCGGTGGGCTGCTGCGGCGTCTGCGTGAGCTCCATCACGCGGCTCCCTTCGCCCACGGAGTCGACAGCCGCGTGAGCAGCCCGACCAGCAGGTACAGCGTCAGGGCGATGGCGCCCGAGGCCAGCGCGATGCCCCACACGCGGGGCGAGTTGAGGGATTGCTGCGCGACCACCATCGCGGGACCGACGCCGGTCTCGACCTTGCCGAAGTACTCGCCGAGCACCGCGCCCAGGAAGGCCGCCGGCACCGCGATCTGCAACGCCGTGAGCACCGCGGGCAGCGACGCGATTAGGCGCACCTTGCGCAGCTGGGTGAGCCGCGAGCCGCCGTAGACCTGCACCACGTCGAGGCTCGCCTTGTCCGCGGCGTGCAGCCCGAGCAGCGAGCCCACCACCGTGGTGAAGAACACGCTGAGCGCGGCGACGAAGATCGCGGTGCCGGAGGGCTCGCCCTTCGACGGCACCTCGAAGATCAGCACCAGCAGCGGGCCGATCGCCACGATGGGGATGCAGTAGGAGATGACGGCGAGCTGCATCACCGCGCCCTCGAGCTTCGGCATCACCATGACGAATCCCGCGAGCAGCAGCGCCACGCCGTTGCCCCACAGGTAGCCCTGGAGCGCCTCGTTGAGCGTCACGGAGAAGTGGGTGACGTAGAAGTCGAAGCCGATCGCGCCGTACTCCTGGACCACCTGCCACGGCGTCGGGATCGCCTTGGTGTTGCCGGAGCCGACGTCCGCGAAGATCGTCACGGAAGAGATCCACCAGAGCGCGACGAGCGCCGCGGTGCTGATCGACACGATCGCCCAGGACGGGAGCCTGCGCTCCATCACTCGTCCTCGACCGCCGCGCCGCCGGCGCCGAACAGCAGCTCGGACGCCTGGTCCACGTACGCGTGAAACTCGGGGCTGCGCTGGATCTCGGGGGTGCGCGGGCGCGGGAGGTCGATGGTCATGACCTCCTTGACGCGCCCCGGACGCGGGCTCATGACGGCGACCTGGTCCGCGAGGAAGATCGCCTCGGTGATGCCGTGCGTCACCAGCAGCGTTGTCGCGGGCTTCGCGGCGAGGATGCGCATGAGCTCGAGGTTGAGGCGCTGACGCGTCATGTCGTCGAGCGCGCCGAACGGCTCGTCGAGCAGCAGCACCGACGGCTTGAGCACCAGGGCCCGCGCGATCGACACGCGCTGGCGCATGCCTCCCGACAGCTGCGACGGCTTGGCCTTCTCGAAGCCCTTGAGGCCGACCAGCTCGATGAGCTCGGCGATGTAGTCGTGGTCGACGTCCTTGCCCGCGACCTCGAACGGGAGCTTGATGTTCTGGTAGACCGAGCGCCACGGGAGGAGCGCGCTGTCCTGGAACGCGATGCCGAGCTCGTTGTACGCGCGCAGGTCCTTAGGCGACCGCCCGTCGACCCGCGTCGTGCCGCTCGTGGGCTCCTCGAGCCCCGCGAGGATGCGCAGGATGGTCGACTTGCCGCAGCCCGAGGGACCGAGCAGCGCGAGGAAGGATCCGCGGTCCGTGTGGAGGTTCGCGTCCTCGAGCGCGGTGACGGTCTTCTTCCCGGAGGTGAAGACCTTGGTGAGGCCGGAGATCTGCAGGCCGGTGCCCGGGGCGGTCTCGCCCCGGGCACCGGACTGGGTGACGTCGGTCACTGGAGATCCCGCAGATCAGCCCGCGTAGGCGACGAGCTCGGGGTGCTCCTCGTACACCTCGGCCAGCAGGCTGAGGTCGAAGAGGTCGGCGGCCTCGAGCTCGATGCCGGCGCCCGCGAGCGACGCGAGCGTCGACGTCTGGAGCTCGTCCGAGATGGTGAAGAGGCCGTTCGCGACGGTCTCGTCCGAGACCACCAGGTCCTCGGCCTGCGCGACGGCGCCGGCCTCGGAGTTGGTCGGGTCGAGGCCCAGGTCCGCGCCGTACACCTCGTAGGCGAGGCGGGCGCCCTCGGCCGGGTCGTTGACCGCGTCGGTCCAGCCGAGGATCTCGGCGTACAGGAACGCCTTGAGCGCGTCGCGGTTCTCCGCGATCGACTGGTCGGTGACCGTCACGGTCTCCGCGACGAACGGCAGGCCGTTGTCCGCGAAGGGCAGGTTGACGGTGTCGTAACCGGCCGCCTCGACGGTGATCGCCTCGTTGGTGAGGTAGGCGATGAAGCCGTCGACCTCGCCGTTGGTGAGCGGCGCCGGGTCGTACTCGACGGGGACGATCGTGACGTCCTCATCCGTGAGCCCGTTGGCGGCCAGCAGCGCCTCGAACAGCGACGTGTTGGAGGCCTGGACGCCGATCTTCTTGCCGACCATGTCGTCGACGGTGGCGATGTTGCCGCCGTCCGCGAGCGACAGGACCGTGAAGGGGTTCTTCTGGTACGTGGTGCCGATGATCTTGAGCGGCGCCTCCTCGGCCGCGACCGCCGCGCCGATGGAGACGGCGTCCGAGAGCGCGACGTCGGCGGTGCCGGACAGGAGCTCGGCGGCGCCCGTCGACGGGCCGGGGACCAGCTCGACGGACGCGAAGCCCGCCTCGGTGTAATAGCCCTCGCTGTCGGCGAAGAACTCGCCCGAGAACTCCTCGTTCTTGATCCACGACAGCTGGACGGTGAAGTCCCCGTACGCGCCCGGCTCGACCGCGGCGGGTGCGTCGTCCGCGCCGCCCGAGACCGATGCGCCGGGCTCGGCCTCGTCCGCCGCGCAGCCTGCGAGCGCGATCGCGGTGAGAGCCGCGGTCGCGACGGCGGCCGTGCGGCCCGCCTTGCCCATGATGAATCGCATGTCTTCTCCCTGTTCGCTTCGACGCGAGGTCCGCTGGGGCGCATGGTGGTGGGGTCGCGCCCGCGGCGTCCGGACACACGCGTCCGGCACGTCGGGACGAAGGTATGGAATGTAGATTTCATGAACATGCGAGGTTGTGTTTCGCCCTCGTAAATTCCCGGTTCCGTGACACAACCGTGACTTTCGGCCATGGCAGACTCGCCGGGAACCAGCCTCGGAAGGGAGGCGCCATGGATCTCACGACGGTGACCGGATACCGCCGCCCCACCAGCCGCGACGAGCTCGTGCTCGCGCCCGGCGAGCGCTTCCTCGCGGGCGGCACCTGGCTCTTCTCCGAGCCCAACCGCGACATCACCGGGCTGGTCGACCTCCAGGCCATGGGCTGGCCGCGCCTCGAGGTGAGCCGCGACGGGCTGACCATCGGCGCCACGTGCACCATCGCCGACCTCCTCGCGCTGCCACCCCACGTGGGCTGGGCCGCGCAGCCGCTCTTCGCCGAGGCCGCGAACGCGCTGCTCGCGAGCTTCAAGATCTGGAACGAGGCGACCGTGGTGGGCAACATCTGCCGCGGCTTCTCCGCCGCCGCGATGCTCGCCGCGTGCGTCACCCTCGACGCGGACGCCGTGGTGTGGACCGCCGGAGGCGAGGAGCGCATCGTCCCCGTCGCCGGCCTTCCCACGGGGAACGGCACCACCACGCTCGCCCACGGCGACCTGGTCCGCGAGGTGCGCATCGGCGCCGATGCGCTGCACGCCCGCACCGCGCTGCGCAAGATCGCGCTCGCCGAGCTGGGCCGTTCGGGCGCCGTCGTGACCGGACGGGCCCACGCCGACGGCCGCACAGTCATCGTCGTCACCGCCGCCACCCTGACCCCGACCGTGCTGCGCTACGCCGCGCCCCCGCCGCCCGCCGTCGCGCGGGACGATGCGCGGGCCGCCGCGGGCTTCTACACGGACGCCCTGGGCGCCGCCGACTGGCGCCGGCACGTCGCGGGCGTGCTCGCGGCCGAGGTCGCCGAGGAGCTCGCATGAGGCTGGACGTCGACGGCGCACCCGTCGAGGGCGACCCCGCGCCCGGCCAGAGCCTGCGCACCTACCTGCGCGGTCAGGGACGCTTCGAGGTGAAGAAGGGCTGCGACGCGGGCGACTGCGGCGCGTGCACGGTGCTGGTCGACGGCGCGCCCGTGCACTCGTGCCTCTACCCGGCCGTGCGCGCCGAGGGCCGTGCCGTCACCACCGCGGGCGGCCTCGCGCCCGGCGACGAGCCCCACCCCGTCCAGGACTCGTTCGCGCGCCACTTCGCCTTCCAATGCGGATTCTGCACCCCGGGCATGACGGTCACCGCGTCGACTCTCGCCGAGGAGGACCTCCCCGATCTCGACCGCCGCCTCAAGGGCAACCTGTGCCGCTGCACGGGCTACCGGCCCATCCGCGAGGCGGTGGAGCACGCGGTGCGCGGCTGCGGAGGCGGCTGCCTCGGCTGCCCCTCCGGTCAGGGAGACGCGCCGGGGGACGATGCGCCGGTCTCCGCACGCGCCGACGTCCGGCCTCCCGCGGCCGACCGGGTGGTGCAGGGCCGCGAGCCGTACACGTTCGACGTCGACGTGCCGGGCCTCACCCATCTCAAGGTGCTCGCCTCCCCGCACGCTCATGCGCGCATCGTCGCCATCGACGCCTCGGCGGCGCTCGCCATGCCGGGGGTCCACGCCGTCCTCACCCATGAGGACGCGCCCGTCACCCGCTACTCGACCGCGCGCCATGCGAACCGGCTCGACGACCCTCGCGACACCCGCATCCTCGACTCCGTGGTCCGCTTCCGCGGCCAGCGGGTCGCGGCGGTGGTCGCGGACACCCCCGCCCTGGCCGAGGCCGCCTGCGCGGTGATCGACGTGATCTACGAGGTGCTGCCCGCGGTCCTCGATCCCGAGGAGGCGCGCTCCCCCGGCGCGCCCCTGGTCCACCCCGCGCTGACCCCCGAGGACGGCGTCGCCGAGGCCTCGCGCAACGTCGTCGCGTCCTGGCGCGGGGGGTACGGCAACGTCGGGAGGGGCCTCGCGCGGGCCACCGCGGTCGCGACCGGCACCTGGTCGAACGCGCGCGTCAGCCACGCGCAGCTCGAGACCCACGGCTCGATCGGGTGGATCGACGCGGACGGCAGGCTCACCCTGCGCACCAGCACCCAGGTGCCGTTCCTCACCCGTGACGAGCTCGCGCTGGTGCTCGACCTCGACCCCTCCACGGTGCGCGTGTTCGCCGCCCGCGTGGGCGGCGGCTTCGGGGGAAAGCAGGAGATCTTCACCGAGGACATCGTCGCGCTGGCGGTCCTGCGGACCGGCCGGCCCGTCGCGTACGAGATGACGCGCGAGGAGGAGTTCGTGCGCACCGCGACGCGCCACCCGTTCCGGGTCACCGCGACGCTCGGGGCCGACTCCGACGGCCGGCTCACCGCGATGGACATCGAGGTGCTGTCCAACACCGGCGCGTACGGCAACCACGCTATCGGCGTGATGTTCCACGGCTGCGCGGAGTCGCTCGAGGCCTACCGCTCCCCCGCCAAGCGCCTGCATGCCGAGGTGGTCTACACGAACACGACCCCCGCCGGGGCGTTCCGCGGCTACGGGCTGGGGCAGGTGATCTTCGCGGTCGAGTCCGCGCTCGACGATCTCGCCCTGCGGCTCGGCATCGACCCGTTCGAGCTGCGCCGCCGCAACGCGGTGCGCGACGGCGACAAGCTCGGGGTGACCGAGCGGCGCCACCACGAGGACCTCATCTTCGGCTCCTACGGCCTCGACCAGTGCCTCGACCTCGCCGAGGCGGCGCTGCGACGCGGCAACGGCGTCGAGGCGCCTCCCGGGTGGGCGGTGGGCGAGGGCATGGCGCTGTCGATGATCGCGACCATCCCTCCGCGCGGCCATCCCGCGACGGCGGCGGTCACGGCGTTCCCCGACGGCACCGTCGAGGTCGCGGCCGGCACCGTCGAGTTCGGCAACGGCACCCACACCGTGCTCACGCAGATCGCGGCCGAGGCGCTGGGCGTCGCGCCCGGAGCCGTACGGCTGCGCACGTCCGACACCGACGCGACCTCGCACGACACCGGCGCGTGGGGCTCCACCGGCATCACCGTCGCGGGCAAGGCCGTGCACGCGGCGGCGGTCGCGCTGCGGTCGCTCCTCGACGGCGGCGCGCCCGTGCCGTCCGAAGGGCTCACCGCGCACGGCGAGACCGACGGCAAGGTGCGCTCTCTCGCGTTCAACGTCCACGCCGCGCGGGTCGCGGTCGACGTCGAGACGGGCCGCGTACGCATCCTCCAGTCCATCCAGGCGGCCGACGCGGGCGTGGTCCTCAACCCCGCGCAGTGCCGCGGCCAGATCGAGGGCGGCGTGGCGCAGGGCATCGGCTCGGCGCTCTACGAGGAGGTGCTCATGGGCGACCACGGCTCTCCGACCAACCCCGCCTTCCGCGTCTACCGCGTGCCCCAGATGGCCGACGTCCCGGAGACCGAGGTCTACTTCGCGCAGACCTCCGACTCCCTGGGCCCGTTGGGCGCGAAGTCGATGTCGGAGTCCCCCTACAACCCCGTCGCGCCGGCGCTGGCGAACGCGATCCGCCGGGCGATCGGCGCGCGCCCGATGGAGCTGCCGATGACGCGCGACCGGGTGTGGCGGCTCGCCGCCTCCGTCGCCCCCACCCCGGTGCGGGACGCTCAGCCCTCGGATCTCCGATGAATCGCCCCGTCGCGGTCCCTGAGCCGACGGCCCGTGCCGCCCGCCCGATCCATGATCACCTCGGCGAGGATCGCGACGGCGGTCTCCGCCGGCGAGGACCCGCCCAGATCGAGCCCGATCGGCGAGCGCAGCCGGGCCAGCGCATCGTCCCCCACGCCGACCTCGCGCAGCCGCTGGCGCCGCCGGGCATCGGCGACCCGCGAGCCCATCGCGCCGACGTAGGCGGCGGGCGACGCGAGCGCGACCTCGAGCGCGGGCACGTCGACGCGATCGTCATGGGTGAGGACGCAGATCACGGTGGACTGCTCGATCGCGAACGATCGCAGGAAGGCGTCGGGCCACGCGACGTGGACCTCGTGGGCGGCCGGGACGCGCTCCCTGGTCGCGAAGACCGGGCGCGGATCGACGACGACCACGCGGTACCCGAGCGCCCGGCCGGCCGCCGCGAGCGCCGGCGTGAAGTCGACCGCGCCGACCACGACGAGGCGCGGCGCCCGCGGACGGACGATGCGGTGGCCGCCCGGGAGCGTCAGCGTCACCTCGCCGTCGTCGAGCGAGGCCTCGAGCGCGTCGACGAGCCCACGGTCGCCCGGTCCCACGTGGAAGGCCTCCACGTCGACGGCTCCCCCGCAGGCGAGCCCGGGGCGCAGCAGGTCGCCCTCGCCGCCGAGCGTCGCGGCGACCGGGGCGGGATCCGCGAGGCGCGCGAGCGCGAGCTCGTACGCCTCGGACTCGATGCAGCCGCCGGAGATCGCGCCGATCGCGCGTCCGTCCGAGGTGACCGCCATCGCGGAGCCGGGGGCGCGGGGCGTCGAGCCATGCACCGCCGTCACCACCACGACGCCGAGCGCGCCACCCTCGTGCAGCACCCCCAGCGCCTCGCGCGCGATCTCGAACACGCCCGCCAGTCTGTCACCCCCCGGAGGGAAGAGATGAGCCACGACCTGGTCATTCGCGCCGCGCGCGCCGTGCTGCCGACGGGGGAGGTGCCGGCCGCGGTCTTCATCGGCGGCGGCCGCATCGTCGCCGTGGGCCCCGCCGATGCGCCGGCCCCGGGCATCCCCGAGGTGGTCCTCGCGCCCGACGAGGTGCTCCTGCCCGGGGCCGTCGACACCCATGTGCACGTCAACGAGCCGGGACGCACCGAGTGGGAGGGCTTCGACTCGGCGACGCGCGCGGCGCGGGCGGGCGGAGTCACCACGCTCATCGACATGCCGCTCAACTCGATCCCGCCGACAGTCTCGCCCGAGGCGCTGGCCGTGAAGCAGTCCGCCGCGGCCGGCAAGACGCACGTCAACGTGGGCTTCTGGGGTGGCGCGGTGCCCTCCAGCCTGGGCTCGCTGCGCGCGCTGTGGGACCAGGGGGTCTTCGGATTCAAGTGCTTCCTCGCGCCCAGCGGCGTGGACGAGTTCCCTCATCTCAACCGCGGGCAGCTCCTGCGCGCGATGGACGAGATCGCGGGCTTCGGCGGGCTGCTCATCGTGCACGCGGAGGACCCGGAGGTGCTCGAGGCGTACGACACCGCACCCGGTCGCGACTTCGCGGCATTCATGGCCACGCGTCCCCAGGCCGCGGAGACGAGCGCGATCGAGACCGTCATCGCCGCGATGCGCGAGACGGGGGCGCGCGCCCACGTCCTTCATCTGTCCGCAGCCTCCGCGCTCCCGCTCATCGCCGAGGCCAAGGCGGAGGGGCTACCCCTGACCGTCGAGACCTGCCCCCACTACCTCACGTTCGACGCGGCCCATGTGCCCGACGGCGCGACCCAGTACAAGTGCTGCCCTCCCATCCGCTCCGAGGAGAACCGCGAGCGGCTCTGGGAGGCCCTCGCCTCCGGGGTCATCGACTTCGTGGCGTCCGACCACTCCCCCGCCACCGCCGACCTCAAGCTCGCCGGCGGCGGCGACTTCGGGGTCGCGTGGGGAGGGATCGCCGGCCTCCAGACGTCGCTCGCGGCCGTCTGGACGGGGGCACGGATGCGGGGATTCTCGCTCGTCGATGTGGTGGGCTGGATGTCCACGCGGCCGGCGGCATGGTCGGGGCTCGCCACCAAGGGCGCGATCGAGGCCGGTCGCGACGCGGACCTGGTGGCCTTCGCCGCCGAGGAGCCGTGGGAGGTGCACGCCGACTCCCTCGAGCACCGCAACAAGGTGAGCGCCTATGACGGCGCGGCGCTCGCGGGGCGCGCGCGTCGGGTGTGGATCGGAGGCGTCGAGGACGCCGCGGGGGTTATGGTCGCCCGGCCGTAGGACTCTGCCATCACGCTGAAATGTCGATGTAATCAACATGCCCTAGCGTGCGAGGCATGATCATCCTGGGCGACCACCAGTACGGCAAGGCGGAGAACCGCATCGTGCGCATCGTGCGCGACACCCCGCGCCACGAGATCCGCGACGTCAACGTGAGCTCGTGCCTGCGCGGGCGGTTCGACGAGGCCCACCTCACGGGCGACCAGGGCGCCGTCCTCCCGACCGACACGCAGAAGCAGACGTCCTACGCCTTCGCGAAGACCCTCGGCCTGGCCTCGCTCGAGCGCTACGCGCATGCGCTCGCGGCGCACTTCGTCGACGACGTCGAGCCCGTCGACCAGGCGCGCGTCGAGCTCGAGGAGTTCGCGTGGGAGCGCGTGT
Organism: Demequina iriomotensis; assembly: GCF_000971395.1. Classification (GTDB taxonomy): domain Bacteria; phylum Actinomycetota; class Actinomycetes; order Actinomycetales; family Demequinaceae; genus Demequina; species Demequina iriomotensis. Next base: position 83,188 of record NZ_BBME01000012.1, read on the forward strand.
CCGTGGGGGGCACCGAGCACGACTTCTCGTGGGTGCGCTCGGGCCAGGAGGTCCGCACGGTGTCCGTCACCGTGGAGGACGGCGGCCTGTGGATCACCGGAGGGCTCAAGGACCTGGTGGTGCTCAAGTCCTCAGGCTCCGAGTTCCACGGCTTCCTCAAGGACGAGTACACCGTCCTCGAGCCGACGTCGGACCGCATCATGGCGACCTCGCTGGTCGCGAGGTGGCGCTTTGGCGACGTGGACGTCGAGACCTTCGACTTCGACGAGGCCTACGCCGAGATCAAGGCCGCCCTGGTCGAGACCTTTGCGGGATTCCACTCCCTCGCGCTGCAGCAGACGCTCTACGAGATGGGCAAGGCCGCGCTCGAGGCGGTGCCGGAGCTGGTCGAGGTGCGCCTGAGCGCGCCCAACAAGCACCACTTCGCCTACAACCTGGCGCCGTTCGGCATCTCCAACGAGAACGAGGTCTTCCACGCGGACGACCGGCCCTACGGCCTCATCCAGGCGAGCGTCACCCGCGACGATGCGCCGCCCGCCGGGCCCGCGTGGGTGGGGTACAGCGGGCTCGTGTAGCCGCTCAGCCGTCGACGACCCGGACGTTCTTGGCGAGCGTCTTGAACCGCTCGCCGTCGTCCTGGACCACCGTGATAGTGACGGCGCCCGTGGCGCTCGTCTTCACGTCGGCGACCACGCCGACCTTGCCTCGGTGCGTGCCCGCGACCACCTCGCAGCGGTCGCCGTCGCCCACCTCGGGATCCTTCATCCCGCCAGTGTCGCACCGCGGCGCGGCGCGGGCACCACGGGTACGCGAGTCGCCGTCTCCCCACGCCGGAGCGCGGCGTGGGCCTGCGACAGAGACAACGCAGTGGTGAGCGACCTGCACTCGTCCGACCTTCCGACCACGGCACTCGAGGCGTCGCGCCCCCGGCCCGATGTCGATGGAGACGCCCCCGGGTCTGGTGGAGCGCGGCGATACCTGTCATTATTCGGACAATTGACGTCATAATGCGGGTCGACGTCTTGGCGCGGGCCGCGCCCGCCTATGGGGAAGGGGTGCGCCATGCGCACTTCGCACGGTTCGTCCACGCTCGGTTCGATCGGACGAGCAGACCGGAACAGGATACAGACGCCGCGTCGGCGTCGAACCCTGATGGCGGTGGCCCTGGCGACCGGTGTCGTGCTCTGCACGTCCGGGGTGATCGCGCCGGCGGCTTTCGCGGGCGATGCCAGCGGGTACAGCGATGAGGATGACAGTGTGGCGAACCTCGACTACTGGATGAGCGCACTTCCAGACGACGTCAAGTTGAGCGAACTCTCGATACCAGGCACGCATGACTCGGCTACGTCGACGGTAACCAACGACTTTCCGCGGTTCGCCGAGACGCAAACAATGACGCTGCGGGAGCAGCTGGACTCCGGCATCCGCGAACTCGACATCCGTGCGGCAGTGCGCGTGAACGACAACAAGCTCGCCAGCGACGACTACTTCACGATTCATCACAACGCGTACGACATCAACGAGCCCGGCACGGACCGGCAGATGACAGGCGACGATGTCATGACTGCCGTATGCGGCTTCCTTTCTGACAATCCCCGCGAGACAGTGCTTGTTCAGTGGGGTGACCTCGATCTGGTGGACGACGAGTGGGACGAGGTGGATCCTGACAGCGATCTCACGGAGGATGAGCGCAACGCACTGGTCGACTCGACCTATTCGGCCGCGCTGCGGTTGCAGATCGAGCGCTTCGAGGACCAGGGCTGCGTGTGGGACCAGGGCGGCAGCACCACCGTTCCGACGCTCGGTCAGGTGCGGGGCAAGCTCGTCCTGATCCCGCAGGCGATGGGCGCGGGCGGCTGGGGAGGATCAGCCGATCTCGACGAGTTCGGCCTCTGGTCCGCGCTCTTCTCGGGTGGAAGGGCACCGGTCGGCGGCGATGCCGTCGACACCCTCTACAACATCCCGGAGTACACGGAGAAGCTGGTCGGGAACATCAAGGCCGCAGATGCCGATACCGACAAGGAGCACATCTATGTCACGGGTCTGAACGCGAACACCGGGGCCAAGCCGCACAGCTTCGCGAATGGGGTCGACGGGATCGGGGCGATCGGCTATGAGGGTCAGGGGATCAACGAGCTGATGGTGGAGTGGATGCTGGGGCTTCGGAAGATCGACGGTGATCGCGGGCTTTCGGTGTCCAAGCTGGGGATCGTCGCGATGGATTATCCCGGGGCTTCGCTGATCGAGACGATCATCGCGTACAACTACCCCCTGATCTCCGACATCGGGATACTCCAGTCAATGGCGAGCGAGGCGTTCGTGTGGTGGGGCATCCAGATCAACAACGAGGTCGACGAGATTTCGCCTGGCGATGCTGACGCCGCCAAGCGTTGGGAGGCGATGCAGAAGATCCTGGACCACTTCCTGCCGAGCTATCCCATGATCGGATGGGTGCTGCATGATCGCGACAGGCAGATCTCGTGGGACACGGGCGGCGACGGTCTCTACCTTGATTCCAAATGGGACGAGGACTTCCGGTACATGTTCTTGTCGACGCACGGCCGCCCCGGGAACGCGGCGGGCAACAACAAGGCGATCGTCAAGGATCTCCTCACGCAACTCTCGGGCGCGAATGCGGCCGCGCGCAGCTACTACCTTCAGAAGGAGATATCGCTGATCTATCCGGGCCGCACAGTCGCGGTCCTGGTCAAGCAGTCGCCGGGCGGCTACGACAACTGGATGTACACCTCTCCGGAGACGGCACGATACGACCAGGACGGCTTCTTGCACGTCGTCTGGGTGTACGACGCGCCTGCTCCCCCCGTACTCGAGCTGGGCGGACCGTATGACGTCAACGAGGGCGACACGATCACCCTTCGGGCCGGCGCTTCCACAGACCCGGACGGCCGTCCCATCACGTACTGCTGGGCTACCTCGGGAGGCGTGTGCGCCAGCGGCCCGACACTCGATGTTCGCTTCGTCGACAACAACACAAAGACCTGGACGGTGAATGCGAACAATGGCGTGGCGCAGACCTCGCAAGACGTGACCGTGAGGTTCAACAACGTCGCTCCGACCGTGACCGATGTCCGAATCGACTCGCCCAAGGTGGAGAACGGAGTCGCGATCCTACGGGGAACACTGATCGATCCGGGAACCGGCGACTCACATACGCTCGTGGTCGACTGGGGAGACGGACAGCACTCGCGGGCAGAGATTCCTGCGCGCGGTGCCAGTGCTGCGGCTCACTTCCCGCTGCCCGGACTTCAGCACGTGTACCTCGACGACGGCCCGAGTGGGAATCCCTCCTACACGTACCCCGTCCACGTGACGGTCACCGACGACGACGGCGGCATCGGAGAGGCCGACGCCGACGCCCGGGTCGACAACGTCGCCCCGACGGTTTCGGACCTGTCAGTGACGCCGGCGGTGGATGAGAACGGTCTCGCCACCGTCACGGGCACCATCTACGACATCGGCTCGCTTGATACCCATACGGTGACCGTCGACTGGGGAGACGGGCATCAATCGCACGCGGATGTCCCCGCTCACCTGGAAAGTGCGCCGTTCGCCCCTCTGCCCGACCTGACCCATCAGTACCTCGACGATCCGGCCGGCGCCTCCTCAGATGAGTACACGGTGACCGTGAACGTGACCGATGATGACGGCGGCGAATGGGAAGACACCGCGCCCGTCCGGGTCGACAACATCGCCCCGACAGTATCGGACCTGTCCGTGACACCCGTCGACGAGGACGGGGTGGCCACCCTCACCGGGACCCTCAGCGACCCCGGAATGCTCGACACCCACACCGTGACCGTCGACTGGGGCGACGGATCGGATCCGGAGGGCCACGAGCTGGATGCCGGTCAGGGGCTCCCCGATCTGACACATCAGTACCTCGACGACCCGAGCGGAACGACGGACGATTACACCGTCAACGTGAGCGTGAGCGATGACGACGGCGGCGCATCGGAAGCCGCGGCTGTCCCAGCCGAGGTGAGCAACGTCGCTCCGACGGTCACGGACCTCGCGGTGATACCGGTCGACGAGAACGGTGTCGCGACTCTCACCGGCACCCTCGCAGATCCCGGAACGCTCGACACCCACACGGTGACCGTCGACTGGGGTGACGGAACGGGTCCGGAAGGCCATGAGCTGGATGCGGGCGAAGGACTCCCGGAGCTGACCCACCGGTACCTCGACGACGACCCCACCGAAACCGCCTCCGATGAGTACACGGTGACGGTGACGGTGACCGATGACGACGGCGGCGAAGGAGAGGGGACCGCCACCGCCCGGGTGGACAACGTCGCCCCGGCGGTGCTCGACCTCGCAGTGACACCCGTCGCAGAGAACGCCGTCGCCACCCTCACCGGGACTCTCAGCGACCCCGGAACCCTCGACACGCACACCGTGACCGTCGACTGGGGCGACGGATCGGATTCGGAAAGCCACGAGCTGGCCGGGGGTGACGGTCTCCCGGAGCTGACGCACCGGTACCTCGACGACAACCCGACGGGAACCCCCACCGACCAGTACACCGTGACCGTGACCGTGACCGATGACGACGGTGGCGCCTGGGAGGACGCCGTGACCGTCCACGTCGACAATGTCGCACCGGTCGTGACCTTCGGGACGATCCGCGACAGCTCCGGCTACACGGTCGGGGCGGCCCCGCCGAGCGACCTCGATGTAGCTCTGCTGGGCCTGGAAATCGACGCCATCGCGACATTCGCCGACCCGGGAACGCAGGACACACACACCAGCAGCATCGACTGGGGCGATGGGACGGTGAATCCCACCCAAGGCAGCAGCCCCATCTCAGCAAGCCACCGCTACCTCACGACCGGCGAGCGAACCGTGACGATCACCGTCACCGACGATGACACCGGCGTCGGCACAGCTACGGCATCCATCACAGTCGTCGATGCCGCGGGGGCGATCCGCATCCTCGCGGCGCATCTGCAAGGCATCGTGGACGACCCCACCGCCCCGGCGGCGACCCGTGACGCCGCGGCATCCGCGTTGACGGTCCTGGTCGGGAACAACCCTGCCAAGACAGGAGGCGCGCTCAACGACCTCACGGCGGTCGCGAAGAACAACTTCTTCGTCAAGCTCAGGACCGCGGCCGCCACGCTCGAGGGCGCCGCACTGCACCGCGAAGCGAACCTGGTCGCACTCATCGCGAAGTCCGTGATCGTGCTCGAGATCGACCAGTCCGCCACACACGCGACCACCGACCGCCAGACTCGTGCCGTCGCAGAAGCCAGAGCGGATGTGGCTGCGGGCGACGCCGCGACCACAGCCGCCGAAGCGATCGAGCACTACCGGACCGCGCTCATCCACCTCCGGCCCGCGCTATGACGAGAAGGCCGCGCACGGCTCAACGTCACCGTGCGCGCACACCCGCCGGATCTGGATGAGCGCGGGCTCGTCGCCGAACGCCCACGCAGACGGGGCCGAGGTCTCCCCGACTTCGGCATGCTCGTCATCCTCTCGGGGGTCCGGAGCCGCCACCAGACCCGGGGCGCAACACGGTGGGCCGTGAAGGACGCCAACGCCTGGCGATCATCACCTGGATCGAGAAGCCCTACCACCGACGCCGTCGCCAAGAACGTCTCGGCCGGATGACGCCCGTCGAGTGCGAGACCGTTGACGCTACCCAACACCTGGCCCTCGCTGCCTGACCACCCCGGTCAACTGATCTTGGGGCAGACCCCACCTTCGTCGTTGTCTTCATCGCGCCGCACCGATTCCTGCTTCGGAACGGAGACGGCCGGCGCCGCAGCGATGATCCCGTCTCGGGCGGCCCGCCGAAGGATCATCATGAGCACGATCAACACCGGCCGAGTGATGCCGATGAAATTTGACCGAGGGTTCAACGGCGACGGGATCCTGTCGAGCCGATCCGTCATCTCCCGGATTCTGGCCTTGTCGATCTCACGGACGGGCGTGTCCCCGAACTCGGGGATCAGGTAACCATCGACCTTGCACTTGTACGCGCGGATCGTCCCTACGGCACGGCGCCTTCCGCTGCGGTTGAGCTCGACACGAATGAGCGCGATCCACCGTTCGGTGTATTCAGTGAAGCCGATTGAGCGTGCACGCTCCGCCTAGGCTTCCGCACGCCGTCGCGCAGCGAGCGCGGCAGGATGCTCCCACTCTTGGCGCGAGATCTTCGTGTGCACACTGGCCAGCCACGCGCGGGCATCCGTCTTTGTGAGGAACGTGAGCGGCCCATCGTCCTCGGTACGCACGGTGTATGTCTCACCGTCCGGGGCAGGATACCGAGCTTGCCAGCGACCAGACGGGAGCTTCCGAAGGCTCCCCCACGCCTCCCTGCTCGCCGTCGACGAATCGATCCTTCGTGCGGGGCTCATCATGCCGTCCCGTAGTCACGAGCGGACTCACGTGGACAGGCGCGCCATTCCGTGCCACTACATACCCAGGGGGCGCACTGAACACCTCCTGATCAGGAGTTTCTCCCGACCACTGGAGGATGAAGCTCCACGATATGGCACGATATGGCACGAGCCCAATGGCACGACGAACCCGAGTTCCGGATGCCGAGCCACCCCGCTCTCTGGTCAAGGGCGTGCGCGTGCCACCCCCGTGCCACATCGAACGGCCATTCCTGCTCATTGCTGTCCTCCTCTGTCTCTCGAGAGAAGGCACAAGAGAGGCCCGAATCCGCAGAATCCTGCGAATCCGGGCCTCTCACCAGCCGTTTCGGGCCGGAGTCAGAATCGGGAGATCAGAAGTCCCAGTCGTCGTCCGTGGTCTCCTCGTGCTTGCCGATGACATACGACGAGCCCGACCCCGAGAAGAAGTCGTGGTTCTCGTCCGCATTCGGCGACAGCGCCGAGAGGATCGCAGGCGAGACGTCGCAGACGTTGGCAGGGAACAGCGCCTCGTAGCCCAGGTTCATCAGCGCCTTGTTGGCGTTGTAGTGGAGGAACTTCTTGACGTCCTCCGCCATGCCCAGGCCGTCGTAGAGGTCGTGCGTGTACTGCACCTCGTTCTCGTAGAGGTCGTACAGGAGCGAGAACGTGTAGTCCTTGAGCTCCTCGCGCCGGGCCTCCGACTCGAGCTCGAGCCCCTTCTGGAACTTGTAGCCGATGTAGTACCCGTGCACGGCCTCGTCGCGGATGATGAGGCGGATCATGTCGGCCGTGTTCGTGAGCTTCGCCCGCGAGGACCAGTACATGGGCAGGTAGAAGCCCGAGTAGAAGAGGAAGCTCTCGAGCAGCGTCGACGCGACCTTCCGCTTGAGCGGGTCCTCGCCGTGGTAGTAGTCGAGGACGATCTGCGCCTTGCGCTGCAGGTTCTGGTTCTCGGTCGACCAGCGGAACGCGGCGTCGATCTCGGGCGTCGAGCACAGCGTCGAGAAGATCGACGAGTAGCTCTTCGCGTGCACCGACTCCATGAACGCGATGTTCGTGTAGACGGCCTCCTCGTGCGGGGTGAGCGCGTCGGGGATGAGCGACACGGCGCCCACGGTGCCCTGGATGGTGTCCAGGAGCGTGAGGCCGGTGAACACGCGCATCGTGAGCGTCTGCTCCTCCGGCGTGAGGGTGGCCCACGACTGGACGTCACCCGACAGCGGCACCTTCTCGGGCAGCCAGAAGTTGGCGGTGAGGCGGTTCCACACCTCGACGTCCTTGTCGTCCTGGATGCGGTTCCAGTTGATGGCGTCGACGTGGCTGACGAGGGTCAGCTTCTCGGTCATGTCAGTTCCTTCTTGCGTGTGTCGAGGAGAACGATGCGCGGGACGCTACAGCATGCAGCTGACGCAGCCGTCGACCTCGGTGCCCTCGAGCGCCATCTGGCGGATGCGGATGTAGTAGATGGTCTTGATGCCCTTGCGCCACGCGTAGATCTGCGCCTTGTTGATGTCACGCGTGGTCGCGGTGTCCTTGAAGAACAGGGTCAGCGACAGCCCCTGGTCGACGTGCTGCGTCGCCGCGGCGTACGTGTCGATGATCTTCTCGGGGCCGATCTCGTACGCGTCCTGGAAGTACTCCAGGTTGTCGTTGTCCATGAAGGGCGCCGGGTAGTAGACGCGACCCAGCTTGCCCTCCTTGCGGATCTCGATGCGCGACGCGATCGGGTGGATCGAGGACGTCGAGTTGTTGATGTAGGAGATCGAGCCGGTGGGCGGCACGGCCTGGAGGTTCTGGTTGAAGATGCCGTCCTTCTGCACCTTCGCCTTGAGCTCGCGCCAGTCGTCCTGCGTCGGGATCGAGATGCCGGCCTCCGCGAAGATCTCCGCGACGCGGGCGGTCGCGGGGACCCACTCCTGCTCGGTGTACTTGTCGAAGAACTCGCCCGAGGCGTACTTCGAGTTCTCGAAGCCCTCGAACGCGGTCCCCTGCTCCTTCGCGATCGTGTTCGAGGCGGCGATCGCGTGGAACAGCACCGTGTAGAAGTAGATGTTGGTGAAGTCCACACCCTCCTCGGAGCCGTAGTGGATCCGCTCGCGGCCCAGGTAGCCGTGGAGGTTCATCTGGCCGAGGCCGATCGCGTGGGCACGGTCGTTGCCGTAGCGGATCGACGGCACCGCATCGATGGCCGACTGGGTCGACACGGCGGTGAGGCCGCGCACCGCGATCTCGACCGTCTGCGCGAGGTTGCCGCCGTCCATCGCCGTCGCGATGTTCATCGAACCGAGGTTGCAGGAGATGTCCTTGCCGGTCTCCGCGTACGTGAGGTCCTCGTTGAAGGTCGACGGGGTGTTGACCTGGAGGATCTCCGAGCAGAGGTTCGACATGTTGATGCGACCCGCGACCGGGTTGGCGTTGTTCACCGTGTCCTCGAACACGATGTACGGGTAGCCCGACTCGAACTGCAGCTCCGCGACCGTCTGGAAGAACTGGCGGGCCGAGATCTTGGTCTTGCGGATGCGCGCGTCGTCCACCATCTCGTCGTACTTCTCCGTGATGGAGATGTCGCCGAAGGGCACGCCGTAGACGCGCTCGACGTCGTACGGGCTGAAGAGGTACATCTCCTCGTTCTTGCGCGCCAGCTCGAACGTGATGTCGGGCACGACGACGCCCAGCGAGAGCGTCTTGATGCGGATCTTCTCGTCTGCATTTTCGCGCTTGGTGTCGAGGAACTTCATGATGTCCGGGTGGTGCGCCGAGAGGTACACCGCGCCCGCACCCTGGCGCGCGCCGAGCTGGTTCGCGTAGGTGAAGGAGTCCTCGAGGAGCTTCATCACGGGGATGATGCCCGAGGACTGGTTCTCGATGTGCTTGATCGGCGCGCCGGCCTCACGGATGTTCGACAGCGACAGCGCCACGCCGCCGCCGCGCTTCGACAGCTGCAGCGCGGAGTTGATGGAGCGGCCGATCGACTCCATGTTGTCCTCGATGCGCAGCAGGAAGCACGAGACGAACTCGCCGCGCTGCGCCTTGCCCGCGTTGAGGAACGTGGGGGTCGCGGGCTGGAAGCGGCCCGACACGATCTCGTCGACCAGCGCCGTGGCGAGGCCCTCGTCACCCGCGGCGAGGGTCAGCGCGACCATGACCACGCGGTCCTCGTAGCGCTCGAGGTACCGCTTGCCGTCGAAGGTCTTGAGCGTGTAGCTCGTGTAGTACTTGAAGGCGCCCAGGAAGGTCGGGAAGCGGAACTTCTTGGCGTACGCGCGCTCGGTCAGCGCCTGGATGAACGTGAAGTCGTACTGCGCGAGGACCTCGGGCTCGTAGTACTTCTTCTCCACGAGGTAGTCGAGGCGCTCCTTGAGGGAGTGGAAGAAGACCGTGTTCTGGTTGACGTGCTGGAGGAAGTACTCGCGCGCCGCCTCGCGGTCCTTGTCGAACTGGATCTTCCCCTCGGCGTCGTAGAGGTTCAGCATCGCGTTGAGCGAGTGGTAGTCCATCCCCGTGCGCGGGGCGTCGATCACAGTTGCTTCCACAGGTCTTCCAATCCGTCGCGGACGGCCGTGACGTCGTCCGGGGTTCCGAAAAGCTCGAGCTTGTACAGGTGCGGCACCTTGCACTTGCTGGCGACGATGTCGCCGGCGATGCAGTAGGCCGAACCGAAGTTGGTGTTGCCCGCGCTGATCACTCCCCTGATGTACGAGCGGTTGTGCTCGTCGTTCAGGAACTTGATGACCTGCTTGGGCACGGCGCCGCGGTCGTTGCCGCCGCCGTAGGTCGGGAGGACGAGCACGTAGGGCTCGTCGACCTTGAGAGGCTCCTCGGAGGGGTACAGCGGGATCCGGTCCGCCGGGACACCCAGCTTCTGGACGAAGCGGTGGGTGTTGCCCGAGGCCGAGCTGAAGTACACCAAGGAGGCCATGCGGCGGCTCGCTTAGGAGGCGACCCGCTCGGCCAGCGCGGCGATGCGGTCGGGCTGGAAGCCCGACCAGTGCTCGTCCCCGGCGACCACCACGGGCGCCTGCAGGTAGCCCAGCTTCATGACCGTGTCGTACGCGTCCTGGTCCTCGGTGACGTCGAAGATCTGGAACTCGAGCTCCGCGCGCTCGAGCGCCTTCTTGGTGGCGGTGCACTGCACGCAGGAGGGCTTCGAGTAGACCGAGATCGTCATGGGGACGTCCTTTCGAGAGACGAAACGAGAGACAGCAAGCGCCACTATATATGGGGCCTGCGCCCGGATGCCACCACTAGATGGTGTGTTTCCTCCACAGATTTACCCACAAATGACTCACAGGAGGAGGGCCTGCCTGTGAGTAACTCCGCCCGGTGTGCGCGACACGCCGTGCCATCCAGGGACGGCGCCCCGCGTCGGCCCGAAACGCTGTGGAAACGGGGGCGGTCTACGGTGACGATGCGCGTCCCCTCCGCCCTGAGAGGGGGCTGAGGAGGGGCACTCGCATGGCGGACGGCAACGACGTCGCACACCACGACGGGACGCGGGTGTACCGCGCCCACGTCTTCCACATCGCGGGCTCGCCCGCGCAGACGGACGTCGCGTCGCACCTCGTGTCGATCCCCGACGGCGCGCTGGTGGTCGCGGGCGACGGCCGCATCGTGTGGCTGGGCGGGTGGGCCGCGCTCCCCGCCGCCTACGCCGACGCGCCCGTGACGCGCGCTGACTACCTGGTCCCCGGCTTCGTCGACTCGCACGTGCACTTCCCGCAGTCCTACGCGACCGCGGCGCACGGAGGAGGCCAGCTGCTCGAGTGGCTCGACCACTGCATCTTCCCCACCGAGACCCGGTTCGCCGATCCGGACTTCGCCGACCGCGCCGCGCGCTACTTCGCGCGCCGACGCATCGCCGCGGGCACCACGGCGGCGATGGTGTTCGGCTCCGCGTTCCCGGTCGCCCAGGACGCCCTCTACCGAGCGACGCTCGAGGCGGGCCTGCGCATCGTCTCCGGTCGTGGCATCCAGACGGTCGGCCCGGCCGCCGCCTCGGCCCTCCTCACCTCGGAGGAGGACGCGATCACCCTCGTGGCCGACGAGATCGACCGCTGGCACGCCGTCGACACGGGCGACCCGCGCACGGCGCACGTCCAGGTCGCGGTGGTCCCGCGCTTCTCGCTCTCCGCGACCCCTCGCACGCTTCACGCGCTCGGCGAGCTGTACGACGAGGCCCGCATGACCGGCGTCTACTTCCACAGCCACCTCAACGAGAACAACCGCAAGGGCGACGGCGAGATCGCCGCCGTGCTCGGCTCCTACGGCGTCGAGGCCTACCTCGACACCTACGACGGGCGCTTCCTGCCCGGCTCGAGGACCGGCGGCCACTCGCTGCTCGGCCGCCGATCGTCGCTCGCTCATGCCGTCCACTCGCAGCCGCGCGAGCTCGCGCGCATGGCCGAGACCGGCACGTCGATCGCTCACTGCCCCACCTCGCAGCTGTTCCTGGGCTCCGGGACGATGCCGTGGCGGTCCACCGTCGCGGCCGGGGTCAACGTAGCGCTGGGGTCCGACATCGGAGCCGGCGACGAGTGGCTCATCTCCCGTGTCGCGGGCGACTGCTACAAGGTGCACATCTCCGAGGAGGGCGACGCGGGCACCGCGCTCCACCCTGCCGAGCTCCTGTTCGCGGCGACCCTCGCGGGCGCGCGGGCGCTCGACATGGAGCACGCGTTCGGCAACCTCGACGTCGGCAAGGACGCGGACTTCCTCCTCATCGAGACGAGCCGGTGGGAGCCGCTCGAGGGGATGCTCAGCATGGGGATCCGCTCGGACGACCCGGAGCAGGCGACGCTCGAGGAGCTCTTCACGCTCCTGGTGGGCCTGCGTCAGCCCGCGATCGCGGGCGTGTACGTCGCGGGCAGGCGGGCGGTCGCGCCCGCCCTGTAGCTGTGCCCGCAACCGCCCGATCCGGGCGCTCGGCACCTCCTGGCGGCCAGGCGACGGCTCAGGCTAGGGTCGAGCCATGCATCCGATCGCGCGACGCTGCGCCCAGTGGGCGGCGGGGCTGGTCCTCGTCGGCACGTTCGCCATCGTGGTGGGCCCGGAGATCGTGCTCCGCGTCGGCCAGTCCACCGGCGCCGGCGACGAGGTCGTGTTCTGGATCCTCACCTACGTCATCGGCGGCATCCGCCTGTTCGCCGTCCCTATCGCCGCGGCGCTCGTGGGCGCCGCGGTGGTGGTCCAGGTGCTCGCCCCCGCGCGCACGGACGTCGATCCCGAGGTCGAGGAGCGCCACGCGGCGTGAGACCATCCTGCCCATGGCGGTGGTGAGCGATCGGGTGGCGGAGCGAGCGGCGGAGGACTTCGGACGGTCGGCGCCGCGCATCGTCAGCGCGCTCGAGCGCCTGTCGGTGACGCCGAGCGCGGACCCCGAGCGCATCCACGCGGCGGTGCTGCTGTCGGGCCGCGGCAGCCTCTCGCTGTTCGAGGACGCGCTCGACCACGCGCGCGACGACTGGGCGGACCTGCTCGATCGCGCCGGGCTCGCCGGCGCCGACTGGGGCGCCCGGCTCGACGCGGAGCTAGGCGTCGGGTGACGCGGGGCACGATGCGCAGGCGCGCCTGGGCGGTCGCCGCAGGCACCGCCGGGGTCGCGCTGTCCCTCGCCTTCGTCCGGCTCTCGCTCGCGTGGTCGGACTCGCAGCCCTACGACCCTGAGGTCACCGAGCCCCGCTACGTCGCCTTCATCGTCATCGCGCTGGCGATCACGGCATCCGGCCTGGTGGCGGCGACCCTGATCTGGCGCGGACGCCGCTAGGCCGTCGCCTCCGCGGCCGGCGCGGACGCCTCACCCGCGGGCTCGCCGAGCCCGAACTCCCGGAAGCGGTCGATCCTGCCGCGGATGAACCACACGAGGATGATGCCGAGGATCATCACCACGTAGTTCGCCATCGCCGCGATCGCCGCGAGGCCGCCGGTCGCGGCGGCCTCGGTCGTCTCATCGATGCCGCCCGCGAGCAGCATCCCCGACGGGTCCGTGGTCGCGTGGAGGATCATCGGCCAGATCAGGCTCCGCGTCACGCGCAGCACCAGGTACATCGCGAGGCCGAAGAAGAAGGTGTAGACCACCGTGATGAGCACGGTCGGCACGTCCATCGAGAACGCGTTGCCCAGGTGCATCGCCGCGAACACCAGCGAGGACAGCACCGCGACCCAGGCCTCCCGGTAGCCGGCCCTGCGCAGCAGGTTGACCGCGAGGCCGCGCGTGGCGAGCTCCTCGGCGAAGCCCACGAGCGCGCCCAGCACCAGGATCATCACGATCGACCCCACGGTGAACTGGCTGTAGTCCGCCGCGACGAACCTCATGAGGTTCCAGCCGAGCACGCCGAGGAACGGTAGCCACATCCACCAGCTCCGGCTGAGCGACGCGGGCTGCCGGAGCATCTGCCCCCACCAGCCGAGCCGCCGCGCGATGATCGCGAGCACGATGCCGTTGACCAGGATCGACAGGCATGCACCGAGGAAGATCGACAGCGGGTCGCCCAGCAGGTCGTCGGTGTCGACCGAGTCGGCGAGGAACGTCACGACGAGGTACCCGATGGCCGTGTTGATCGCCACGTAGCCGACCCCGACGAGGACGGCCTTCCAGAAGCCGCCCCGATCCCAGAACCCTGCCCGCGCCGTCGTGGACCCCTCAGACATGGCGACCTCCCCAGGCCTCGCACCATTGCGTCGTACCTGGAACCTAGCCGTGCGCACCACCCTGTGCAACCGGTCCCACCCAGGTCCCACGCGCATCGTCCGCAACCCGGCTAGCCTTTCAACCGTGACTGCACCGATCGATCCCACCACCACGTCCGCCTGGGCCGAGCTCACCGCCCTCCAGGCATCGTTCACCCCGGACCTCCGCGGGTGGTTCGCCGCCGACGCGTCGCGCGTCGAGCGCTTCTCGTTGCCGCTGGCCGACCTCCACGTCGACCTCTCGAAGAACCTCGTCACGGACGAGATCCTCGCGAGCCTCGTGAAGCTCGCCGAGGAGACCGGCGTCGCCGCGCGCTACTCCGCGATGCTCGCCGGCGAGCACATCAACACCACCGAGGACCGCGCCGTGCTTCACACGGCGCTGCGCCGCCCGGCCGGCGCCTCCCCCGCGCTCACGGTCGACGGCCAGGATGTCGACAAGGACGTCCAGTCCGTCCTCACCGCGATCGACGCCTTCGCGGAGCGCGTCCGCTCCGGCGAGTGGACGGGCGTCACCGGCAAGACCGTGACGCACATCGTCAACATCGGCATCGGCGGCTCCGACCTGGGCCCCGTCATGGTCTACGAGGCCCTCGAGCCGTACGCGACCGCGGGCATCGAGGCGCGCTTCGTCTCGAACATCGACCCGACCGACATGGGCCAGAAGGTCAAGGGCCTCGACCCCGAGACCACGCTGTTCATCGTCGCGTCGAAGACCTTCACCACGCTCGAGACGCTCACCAACGCGCGCCTCGCGCGCGACTGGCTGTGGGAGACGCTCGGCGCCGCCGGCGTCCCCGTCGGCACCGACGCCGAGAAGGACGATGCGGTCGCGCACCACTTCGTGGCCGTCTCCACCGCGCTCGACAAGGTCGCGGCCTTCGGCATCGACCCGACCAACGCGTTCGGCTTCTGGGACTGGGTGGGCGGCCGCTACTCGGTCGACTCCGCCATCGGCCTCTCGCTCGCGATCTCGCTCGGCCCGGACGTGTTCCGCGAGTTCCTCGCCGGCTTCCACGCCGTCGACACCCACGTCGCCGAGACCCCGCTCGAGAAGAACGTGCCCGTCCTCATGGGGCTCCTGAATGTCTGGTACTGCAACTTCCTGGGCTCGCAGTCGCACGCCGTGCTGCCGTATGCGCAGCAGCTCCACCGCTTCCCTGCCTATCTTCAGCAGCTCACCATGGAGTCCAACGGCAAGTCGGTCATGTGGGACGGCTCGCCCGTCACCACGGACACCGGCGAGATCTTCTGGGGCGAGCCCGGCACCAACGGCCAGCACGCGTTCTACCAGCTGATCCACCAGGGCACGCGCCTCATCCCCGCGGACTTCATCGCCGTGGTCAACCCGGCGTACCCGCTCGAGGACGGCGGCCAGGACGTCCACGCGCTGTTCCTCGCCAACTTCCTCGCGCAGACCAAGGCGCTGGCCTTCGGCAAGACCGCGGAGGAGGTCGAGGCCGAGGGCACCACGGGCGCCCTCGTCGCCGCGCGCACGTTCGCGGGCAACAAGCCCACGACGTCGATCTTCGCGCCGTCGCTCACGCCGTCGGTGGTGGGGCAGCTCATCGCACTGTACGAGCACATCACGTTCACGCAGTCCGTCGTGTGGGGCATCAACGCCTTCGACCAGTGGGGCGTCGAGCTGGGCAAGAAGCTCGCGCTCGAGATCGCGCCCGCCATCGAGGGCGACGATGCGGCGCTGTCCGCGCAGGACGCGTCCACCCAGGCGCTCATCGCGTACTACCGCTCCAACCGCGCCTGATCTCAGGCACAGCGAAGGGGGCCGGCCCGGCAGGGTCGGCCCCCTTTCGTCGTCTGCGGCGCCGCTTCACGCAGGTCTCAGGCGCCGGCGCGCGCCTCCCGCGCCTCGCGCGCCTTCGACAGCGCGAGGGCGAAGGTCTCGACCGGCTGGGCGCCGGAGATCGCGAACGCCGAGTCGAACACGAAGAACGGGACGCCGGTCGCTCCGTACGCCGCGGCCTGGGCGATGTCCGCGTCGACCGCGTCGCCGTACGCACCCGAGGTCAGCACCTCGCGCGCCTCGATCTCCGCCAGCCCCACCTCGGCGGCGAGCCCGACCAGGACCTCGTGGTCCGAGACCACGGCGCCTTCGACCATCTGCGCACGCATGAGGCGCTCCTTCATCTCGACTCCGAGCCCGCGGGCGTGCGCGAGGTGCAGGAGCCGGTGCGCGTCGCGCGTGTTCGCGGACATGTACGCGTCGAAGTCGTACGCGATGCCGGCCTGCGCACCGAGGTCGATGAGGCGCTGGTTCATCTCGCGCACGCGCTCCGGCGTGGTGTTGAACTTCTTCGACAGCGCCTCGGCGTGCGGCGTCGCCTCGTCCGCGGGGATGCTCGGGTCGAGCTGGAAGCTGCGGTAGCGGAGGGTCACCTCCTCGCCCGAGGCGGCGACGGCCTCCTCGAGTCGGCGCTTGCCCAGGTAGCACCACGGGCAGGCGATGTCGGACCAGATGTCGATCTCAATGCTCACGCCTCTATTATCGCGCGGCGTGCCGATAACATTCCCGGCACTCGCAACAAGCGCTCGTGTCACGAGCCCCGATACGTCGAGTAGCCGAACGGGCTGAGCAGCAACGGCACGTGGTAGTGCTCGTCGCCCGCGATGCCGAAGGCGATGCGCACCTCCGGGTAGAACGTCGCGACGCCGTGGTCGGCGAACCACTCCCCGGTGGCGAACACCAGCTGGTACGTCCCCGGATGCAGGCGGTCCGGGCCGAGCGACGCGACGCGGCCGTCCGCGTCGGTCGCACCGGTCGCGATCTCCTCGCCCCCATGGAGCAGCCGCACGTGGATGCCTGCCGCCGGCCGGCCATGGACCGAGTCCAGCACGTGCGTGGTCACGTGGCTCATGCGGCCACCTCCCCGTAGGTCGCGCGGAGGCGCAACAGCGCGATCCCCCGCAGCTGATCCGCCACCTCCGCGAGCTCGACGGCGTCCTCGTTCGCGAGGCGCCGCTCCAGCTCCGCGACGATCTCCTCGCGCGAGCGCCCCGCCGCGCGGATGAGGAACACCCGGTCGAAGCGCTGCTCGTAGGCGCGGTTCCCGTCCGCGAGGCGGCTCGCGAGCGCCTCGTCCCCGGAGGCGGAGGCCACCTGCTCGGAGCGCGAGAAGCGCGACTCCGCATCGTCGCCGTCGCGGCGCTCGCCGATGCGCGGGTGGGCCGCGAGCGCCTCGTCGATCTCCTCCGGCGTCAGCGGCGTCGCCGCGGACACGGCCGCGCGCTCGAGCTCGAGCAGCGAGCCGTAGGCGCGCGCCGCCACCTCGGACGCCCAGCGGTCCACGCGCAGGCACGCGAGCAGATCCTCGCGGGTGGGTTCGATCATCGTGTCTCCTTACGATGTCCAGTATGGCCAACGGTCTTGTCGGAGTGGTGCTCGCCGCGGGCGCGGGATCGCGCTTCGGCGCGCCCAAGGCGCTTGCGCGGGACGATGCGGGCGCGTGGCTCCCGCGCGCCTGCGGCCTTCTCGCCGATGCGGGCTGCGAGCCCGTGCTCGCGATCCTCGGCGCCGAGGCCGAGGAGGCCCGTCACCTCCTGCCGCGCGCCGCGCACGCGCTCGTCGCGCACCGCTGGAACGAGGGCATCGGCGAGAGCCTCCACGTCGCGCTCACGGCCGCGCAGTCGGTTCATGCGCAGGCGGTCCTGGTGACGCTCGTCGACCTGCCGGCGCTCGCGCCCGAGGCCGTCGCGCGCGTGGCGGCACGATGGACGGGAGACACCGGCGTGCTCGCGCGCGCCGTCGACGGCGACACCCCGGGCCACCCGGTGCTTATCGGCGCCACCCATCTCCGGGGGCTGCTCGCGACCGTGGGCGGCACGCGCGGCGCGGCCCACTACCTCGAGGCGCACCACGCGGAGCCGGTCGACTGCGCGGGACTCGGCGTCGCGGCGGACGTCGACACCCGCTGAGTCAGACCTCGATCTCACCGCGCACGCACACGTCGGTCGCGCCGCCGATCCAGAGCTGCTCGTCGACCGGCGTCACGTGCACGCGTCCGCGCCGACCGATCGCCGTGCCTTGCGCCGCGACGTACGGCGCCTCGATCCGGCCCGACTCGGTCAGCCACTGGCCCAGCGAGGCGTTGAGCGACCCGGTGACGGGATCCTCGTGGAGCGCGCCGGTGCCTCCGGTGAAGAACCCCCTCACCTCGATCTCGGCGTGCTCTCCTGCGGCGTGACGCGCGAAGACGCCGAGGTCCCATTCGCCCTCGCGCCCGGCGAGCTCGGGCTCGAGCGCGAGCAGCTCCTCGACCGAGCCGAGCTCGATGGCCACCCAGCCCGGACCGTTGTCGACCCACTGCGAGCCGATCACGCGGTCGACGGAGATGCCGAGCACCGCGCAGAACTCGGCCAGGTCCTCCGCGGAGACCGGTCCCGTGCGCCGCCGCGCGGGCGCGGCGAACGCCAGCCGCTCGCCGTCGTCCCACACCTCGACGAGGCCGACGGCGCACTCCTGAACGATGCGCTTGGCGTCACGCGGGACGCCGCCCGCGTCGAGCCACGCGCGCGCGGTCCCCAGGGTCGGGTGGCCGGCGAACGGCAGCTCGGTCCTGAGGTTGAAGATGCGCACGCGATAGTCGGCGTCGGGGGTGGTCGGCTCGAGCACGAAGGTGCACTCGGACAGGTTGGTCCACACCGAGATCGCGACCATCTGCGCGTCGGTGAGGCCGTCGGCGCCGAGGATCACCGCGACGGGGTTGCCGGTGTACGGGTCGGCGCCGAATACGTCGACCTGGCGGAAGGGAAGGGAGGTCATCCCTCGACCGTAGCCGGAGCACCCGGGGCCGCGGCGGGGCCCGCTGGCACCGCGCTCACGCGGACAGCCCGTCCTGGACGCGCTGCGCCGCCGCGAGCACGGCGGCCTCGAACGCGTCGATGGCGAGGGCGACGTCCTCGACGGATACGACCTCGTCGGGATGGTGGCTCACGCCGCCGTTGCCGTTGCGGACGAACAGCATCGCGTACGGCGTGAGCGACGCGATCGCCATCGCGTCATGGCCGGCCTTCGACAGCAGCTCCATCGGCTCCGCGTCGCCCGTCGCCGCGGTCACGCCGGCCTCGACGGCCTCGCTCAGGCGACGCTCGGACGAGGTCGCGCGCGCCTCGTGCCGCAGGCGCTCGGTGAACGCGAGCCGGCGCTCCCCCGCCGCCTCGACCGCGTGCGCGCGGATCTCCTCCCACGCCTTGTCCCGGTCGGCATCGGTGGCCGCCCGCACGTCGAGAGAGAAGTCCGCGCGGCCGGGGATCACGTTCGCGGCGCCCGGGCCCACCGTCATCTGCCCCACGGTGCCGACCACCCCGCGCGCCAGGGCCACCCGCTCGACGGCGAGCGCCGTCTGCGCCGCGCCGAGCAGCGCGTCGCGGCGGTGGCGCATCGGCACACCGCCCGCGTGACCGGCCGCGCCCTCCATGGTGAGGTCGAAGCGCTTGGCCCCCATGATCCCCGAGACCACGCCGAGCGGGTGGCCCGCGTCGAGCAGCAGCGGGCCCTGCTCGATGTGGGCCTCGAGATAGCCCACCAGGGTCGCGGGGTCGAGAGCCGCCTCGCCGACGGCGTCGGGGTCGAGCCCGAACGCGGCGAGCGCCTCGCGCATCGTGACGCCGTCGGCGTCCTCGAGGTCGAGCCATGCGGGATCCCACGTGCCGGCGACCGCGCACGAGCCCAGCAGCGTGCGCCCGAAGCGCACCCCCTCCTCGTCGGCGAAGCCCAGCACCTCCAGCGCGAAGGGCAGGCGCACGCCGTTGGCGTGCAGGCGCCGCACCACGGCGATGGCGATCATCACGCCCAGGATGCCGTCGTACCGGCCGGCGTCGGGCACGGTGTCGAGATGCGAGCCGAGCAGCAGGACCGGCGCGTCGGGCGTCGCGCCCGGGTACGAGCCGCGCGCGTTGCCCGCCGCGTCCTGCCACGGGCGCATGCCCGCGGCGCCCATCCACTCCGCCACCTGCGCGTTGGCGCGCGCATGCTCGGGCGAGAGGTACACGCGCTCGATCCCGCCATCCATCGAGGAGATGCCCGCGAGGACGTCGCAGCGGCGCATCACCTCGCGTGCGTCGTCGAGCGAGGCGCCGCCCGCGGCTCCCGCGCGCCGCGCGCGCCTCACGCCGCGGCCCCGTACACGTCGTAGGCCGCCTCGACGCCGCCGCCGGCGGGCACCGCGTGGCCGAGCCTTCTCAGCACGGCCTCGAGCGCGGCGAGCGTCCCGAGCACGGCGTCCTTGCGGGCGTTGTAGCCCATGGTGCCGATGCGCCACACGCGTCCCGCGAGCGGGCCGAAGGAGGTGCCGATCTCGATCCCGAAGTCGCGCAGGAGGACGCCGCGCACCGCCTCGCCGTCGATCCCGGAGGGGATGACCACGCCCACGACGTTGGCCATCTTGTGCGCGCGGTCGCCGTACACCTCGAGGCCCAGCCCCTCGACGCCCGCGACCATGGCCGCGCCGTGGAGGGAGTGGCGCTCCTGATACGCGGGCAGTCCCGCCTCGAGGATGATGCGGGCGCACTCGCGCGCGCCGTAGAGCATGGTCGCGGCCTCGGTGTGGTGGTTGAGGCGGCGCGGCGACCAGTAGTCGAAGATCATCGCGAGGTCGAAGTAGTTCGAGCGGATCGGGTGCGCGGCGACCGGGTCGCCGTCGACGCGGATGCCCGCCTCGATGGACCTGCGCCCCTCGATCAGCTCGACCGCGCGCGGAGAGAACGTCGCCGGAGCCGAGCCGGAGGGCCCGCCCAGGCACTTCTGCAGGCCCGCGGTGGCGGCGTCGACGCCCCACGCGTCGGTCGGGAACGGGTTGCCGCCCAGCGTCGCGGTGACGTCCGCGTAGAGCAGGCACTCGTAGCGGTCGCACAGCTCGCGGAGCCCGTCGAAGGGCTGCATCATCGTGGTCGAGGTGTCGCCGTGCACCGTCGCGAGGAGGCTGGGCCGCACGCGCTCCATCGCCTCCGCGATGCGCTCGAGCGGCACCACCTCGCCCCAGGGCGCGTCGACCGTGTGGACGTCCGCGCCGCACCGCTCCGCGATCTCGACCAGCAGGTGGCCGAACCTCCCCATGACGGGGACCAGCACGCGATCACCCGGCGACACCAGCGACACGAGGGCTGCCTCGATCGCGCCGCGCGAGGTGGAGTCCACGAGCAGGGTCTGCGCGTTCGCGGTCGCGAACACCCCACGGTAGAGGTCCATGACCTCGTTCATGGTGTCCGTCATGTACGGGTCGTACTGCCCCACCAGCTGCGCCGACATGGCGCGCAGCACCCGCGGGTCGGCCGTGATGGGACCGGGGCCCATCAGCAGCCGCGCGGGCGGGTCGATCGGGCCTGGCAGGGACATCGGGGCCTCCCCGGAATGTTGATGTGACTTACACAGTCTGCCCTGACGATGTTTCGCCTGGATTGCGCAGGAGCGCCTCGAGGGCGAGACCCGCCTCGACCAGCGCGAGCTCGGAGCCGGCCGGCCCCACCAGGCACATCCCCACCGGCCCGTCGGGCGTGTCGAGCAGCGGCACCGACAGCGCCGGACGCCCGGTCAGCCCCGCGATCGCGGTGATGCTGAGCGTCGCGCGGCGACGCTCCTCGAGCTCCGGCTCGGCCGCGTCGAGCGACGGCGCCGCGGAGGCGGCCGAGGGCACCAGCAGGATGCGGTCCCCGAGCTCGAGGTCGAGCCGCGCGGCGAGCAGGCCCGCATCCGCGAGCGCGTCCGCCTCCTGGTCGTGCGTGACGTCGCGGGCGAAGTCGAAGCGGTCCTGGACGTCCGGCGCGAGGGCCCCGGGATGCGACTCGACCCACGCGCCGTCGGACACCCACGCCTCGGCCGACTGCGTGAGGCGGAACGCCAGCAGCATGTCGTCGAGCGCGGGCACGTCGACAGGCGCGACGCGCAGCCCCGCGTCCGCGAGCGCCCCGAGCGCGACGTCGAAGGCGTCGCGCACGCCGGCCGCGCACGACATCATGACCGCGGGCGCCGCGAGATAGGAGGCCTCGGGCTCCACCGACGGCGCGCCCGCGAGCCCGACGCTCGCCACCCGGCGCATCGTCTCCCCGTCCCGGGTGAGCCAGCCCGCCGTGTCGTAGCGCGGCGCGAGGGGCGCGACGTGCTCGAGGCTGACGGCGCCGTGGGTCGGCCGCAGGCCCCAGAGCCCCTGATAGGACGCGGGGACGCGGATCGAGCCCGCCGTGTCGGTGCCGAGCCCGATGCTCGCCTGGCCCAGCGCGACCGCGCTCGCGGGCCCCGAGCTCGAGCCGCCCGGGATCGCGCCGGGGACGGCGACGTTGGGAGGCGTGCCGTAGTCGGGGTTGAGCCCCGCGATCGAGTAGGCGAACTGGTCGGTCTGCGCGATGCCGCGCACGTCCGCGCCGGCGTCGAGCAGCGCCTGCACGGCGGGGGCGGTCCGCTCCTCCACGGGCGCCTCGGCGAGGTAGGCGCGCACCCCCACGCCGATGCGCTGGCCGGCGATCGCGAAGAGGTCCTTGACCGCCACGGTCTCGCCCGCGAGCGGACCCTCGTCCGCGCCGGCGACCAGCGGGGCGCCGACGACGCGCCAGACGCGCCCGTCGATCGCCGGTGCGGGCGCGGTCACGTGCGCGGCGACGATGCGCCACGCGCCGGCGCCGTCGCGCCTCCACAGCTGGGTGACCAGCCCGCGACCGCCGCCCGCGGGCGCGTTGACCGTGGTGACGTGCGCCGCATCGTCCCCGGCCGGGTGGACGCGGACCTCGGCCACCTCGCGCGCACCGGCACCGCCGCGGCGCGAGCGGAAGCCCGCGATGCGCTCGTGACCCACGAGCAGGCCGGCCCGGTCGCCACGCACCGTGTCCGGCCCCGGCGCGAAGGCCGCGGCGAGCGCGTCCAGGTCGTCCGCGCCGAGCGCGGCCTCGTACGCGAGCACCGCCTCGACCAGCCCGGCGGGCGCCTCGGCCCCGCCCTCCACGACGATGTTCATCGGACCCCCTCGAAGTCGGCGCGGCGGATGCGGGCGTGGACCCCGGAGACCAGGTCCACCACCTGCGAGATCTCGAAGTCGGTCGCCGCGGACAGGTACGCGTACGCGAGGTGCGGCGCCATGCCGTAGCGCGCGCCCAGCAGCGCGATGGCCTGGCGCACGCACGCGCGCATGGCCTCGTCGAGGTCCTCGTCGAGACCGGTGGGCATGAGGTGGGTGGCATCCGCGGCGAGCGGCCCGGCGAGCGCGCCGAACTCGCGCGCCGCCTCGGACGCGTCGAGCAGGTCGAGCCGGATGCGCACGCGCAGCGACGCCTCGAGCGCCGTGAGCGCGACCTCGCCGTTGCCCTGCGCGAAGTGGGGGTCGCCGACGTATGCGAGCGCACCGGCGACCTGCACGGGGACGTACAGCGTCGCACCGGCGGTGAGGTGACGGATGTCGATGTTGCCGCCGTGCGGGCCGGGCGGCACGGAGTGCGCGCGCGCGTCCGTGTCGGTGGCGACGCCCATGATCCCCAGGAACGGTGCGAGCGGGAAGCTCACGGACCGCTCGCCGTCGGGCGTGAGCGGGAGCCGGCCCCGCCACTCGCCCCGCTCGTCGGGCGCGATCGGCGTGAACACCGACACGTCGCCGGGACCCGCCGGCATCTCGCCCGGCAGCGCGCCGCGGCCGTGCCGGTTCGAGATGACGCCGTAGGGCACGCGCGGGGTCGCGTCGAGCAGCGTGATCGCGAGCAGGTCCCCGGGTCGCGCGCCGCGCACCTCGATGGGCCCCGTGACCACGTGCGGCCCGTCCGAGGCGTCGCGGACGCGCGTCGCGGCGATCGCGACCGCGTCCTCGAGCACCTCCTCGGCGGCGACGCCGTGGCCCGTGAAGAACGCGAGCGGGTCGCCTCCCTGGTCGGGGAGCAGGCCCTCATGGCTCACCGTGTCGACCGTCAGCTCTGCGCCCGGATCGACCGCGGCCGCGGGGGCGTCGCCGCGCCGGGGCAGACGGCCCCAGTGCACGAGCGCAGGGTCCGCCGGGAGGTACGTGTCCGCGCCCACGCGCGCGCCGGGCTGCAATGCGCCCTGGTAGTCCCCCACGCGGCCTCCCTCCCGTGGTCGATGCACGGCGTGCCCTAGTCTTGGGCCGAGACTACAGCCGCCCCGGGACGCGGTCTCGGATCCCCGGCCGGGGCCCACCCCTCCGGAGGACCCGTGCTCGACCGCATGCGCCGCAACCCCGCGAACGCCCACCTGGGCCTCATGCTCGCGCTCACCTTCTCGACCGGCATCATCGATGCGGTCGGCTACCTCGGCCTCGACCGCGTCTTCACGGGCAACATGACCGGCAACGTCGTGATCCTCGGCATGGGTCTCGCGGGAGACACCGGACTCCCGATCGTGGGGCCCCTGATCGCGCTCGGCGGGTTCATGGCCGGCGCGGCGCTCGGCGGGCGCGCGCTGCGCGGCTCCGCCGACGCGTGGACCCCGCGCCACACCGTGCTGTTCGGCGCCGTGGGCGTGGTCATCGCTCTCGCCGCCGTGCCCGCCTCGCTGCTCGAGCACGAGGGCACCGCGCTGCAGTACGCGATCACGCTCGCGCTCGGTGCAGCCATGGGATGCCAGGCCGCCGCCGCGCGCCACGTCGCCGTCAAGGACGTCACCACGGTCGTGGTGACGTCGACCATCACCGGCCTCGCCTCCGACTCCGTGCTCGGCAAGGGCGGCGGCCAGCCGTGGAAGCGCCGCGCGGGGGCGATCGCGCTCATCAGCCTCGGCGCGCTCACGGGTGCGCTGCTGCTCAAGCTGCACATCGGCGCCGGCATGGCGCTGTCCGCGATCATCACGCTCGTGGTCGCCTGGCTCGGCCAGGTCTCGCACCCGAGCAGGCTCGCACGCCTGCCGTACGACCAGGACTGACACCGCTTCTACCAGGGACGTGAATCGGACTTGAGCGCAGGCCGCTCAAGTCTTATCCTGACGGTGGAGCGCGTGAGCGCTCGCCCGCGAGGGCGCCATCCCTTCCGGGCCACCCATCCTTGAAGGAGCTCAGATCATGGCACGAGAGGTTCTTCGTCGTTCGGTTCCGGCCGCTGCCGCGAGCCCGTGGCCGGACGATTTCCAGCGCATCGTCCAGCATCTCCTCGGCGACGGCGACGCGTCGCTCGCCGGGGCCTTCTCCCCCGCGCTCGACGTCGAGGAGACCGCGGACGGATTCACGATGCACGTCGAGCTCCCGGGCGTGAAGCCCGACGACGTGGACGTCTCCCTCGAGGAGAACGTCCTCACCGTGTCCGGCACGCGCGAATTCTACGACGAGAAGAGCGCGGAGGGATTCCGCCGGGTGGAGCGCCGGTTCGGCAGCTTCCACCGCGCCGTCCGCCTGCCCGATCGCGTCGACCCGGACCAGGTCGCCGCGACGTACAAGGACGGCATGCTCACGGTCACCGTCGCGAAGGCGGAGTCCGCGAAGCCGCGCCGGATCCAGGTCAGCACCGACTGACCCCGCGTGAGGCCCGGGCCACCCTCCCGGGCCTCACGCCACCGCGGCCCGCGCGGCGCTCATGAGCGCGTCGAAGCCCAGCGTGGCGCCCTCCGCGGCGAGGTCCGCGACGCGCGCCGGCCCGAGCCGCTCATGGGCGAGGCGTTGGGCCCGCGCGGTGTCGCATGGGACGTGCCACCGGTGCGTGCGCGTGCAGGCGGACGATGCCCCGAGCAGGAGGGCCGCCGCCGCCGGATCCGGCGTCACCGCCCCCGCGGCCTCCACCGCGTCGCCGAGCGGCAGCGCCCACCCGAGATCGTCGAGCGTCTCGAGACCCTCGGCGATGAGCTCGCGGGCACGCCCCGCCTCGCCCGCGTCGCTCGCCACCCGCGCCGCCGCGATGAGCGCGACCGCGAGCCGGTTGCCCCGCCCCAGCACACGCCATCGCGGGAGCTCCGCCGCGCAGCGCTCGAGCGCGGTGGCCGGATCTCCCCGGTGCGCGCACAGCAGCGCGTCCGTCATGTCGACGCGCGCGGCGATCTCCTCGAGACCCGCGCGCCGGCTGAGGGTGCGCGCGTGCGCGTCCGCGCGCGCCGCCTCGTCCAGCAGCGCGCGCGGCTCCCCCGCGGAGTCGACCGCCGAGGCGGCGAGCGCCTCCGCAAGGCCCGCATGCAGCGCGGCCTCGATCTCGGGATGGCCGCCCGCGCGGCCGGCCGCATCGCGCGACAGCGCCACCGACTCGCCGCACCGGCCCAGATCGGCGAGCACCGCGGCACGCCAGTAGTCCACCCAGAGCGCCCCGGTGGCGTCGCTCGAGCGCGCGAACGCCTCGAGCGCATCGTCGAGCCGGGCGAGGGCGATGCCGTGCCGCCCGTCGATGGTCGCGGTCGCCCCGAAGATCAGGAGCGCGTGCCCGCCGACGTCCGGGGCGAACGATCGCACCGCCCCCGTCGCCATGATGCGCTCGCTCCACTCGCACTGGAGCCCGTAGCGCCCGGTGTTGATGAGGGACCAGCCCGCTCCCGAGGCGATGCGCGCGCCGAGCTCGGCGTCGCCGCGGGCGAGCGCACGGTCGAACGCCACCTGCGCCTCGAGGATGAGGACGTCGAGCCGGCGGTACCAACGTGCCGTCTCGAACAGCAGCTGCGCACCGACCTCCTCGAGACTCGCCGCGACCCACGCACCGTGCCGCGTCCACAGGTCCGGAGCCTCGTCCCCGAGCCCGGATGCGGCGAACTGGCGCACGGTCTCGAGCAGCCGGAACGCTCCGTCCTCGGTGCGCTCGACCATCGAGGCGTCGACCAGGTCGGCCAGCGTCGCCACGGTCTCCGCGTCGTCGGCGCCCGGCTGCGCGCACACCGCGGCCACCGCGTCCGCGCCGAACGTCGAGGCGAACACCGACAGCCGCGCGAGCAGGCGCCGTTGGGGCTCGCTGAGGAGGGCATGGCTCCATTCGATGGCCGCGCGCAGCGTCCGATGCCGCGGCATCGCCGCGCCGCCGCCCGTGAGAAGGACGAGGCTGGCGGAGAGCCGGGAGTCGAGCTCGCGCAGGGCGAGGCCGCCCGTGCGCGCCGCCGCGAGCTCGAGCGCGAGCGGCACGCCGTCGAGGGCGCGACAGATCGACGCGACGTGGCGCGCCGCATCGTCCGTGAGCGCGAAGTCGGGGTCGACCCTCCGCGCGCGCTCGACGAAGAGGCGCCCGGAGGCGCACTCCCCGACCTTGTCCGGCGAGGCGCCCGCGGGCAGCCCGAGCGCGGGGAGGCGCCAGCGCTGCTCGCCCGGCGCGTGCAGCGGCGTGCGGCTGGTCGCGAGGACCGCGACCCCCGGGCACGCGTCGAGCAGTACGCCCACGAGCCGCGCGGCTCCGTCGGCGACGTGCTCGCAGTTGTCCAGGACCACCAGGGTGTCCGCGCGCGAGAGCCGTTCGATGAGGACCGGCAGCGGCGGGCGCGCGATCTGCTCGGGCAGGCCGAGCGCCCTCATCGCGTGCTGCGCCACGCGGGACTCCTCCGCGAGCCCGGCAAGCGGGATCCAGCAGACCTCGCGCCCGGCGGACTCCTCGTGCGCGACGCGAAGCGCGACCCGGGTCTTGCCGGCGCCGCCCGATCCGGTGATGGTGACGAGGCGCCGGCGCGCGAGGAGGTCGCGCACGCGCGCCACCTCGGCCTCGCGACCGATGAGCGGAGCCGGGTCGGGCGGAAGGCCCGCGGCGCCCGACGGCGGACGCGGCGCGGCGCCGTCCGCGGCGCGTGCCTCGGGCGCGGCCGCGACGTCGTCGTGGGCCCGGAGCAGCTCGAGGTAGCGGCGCTCGATCGAGGGGTCAGGATCGACCCCGAGCTCGTCGGCGAGCGCGACCCGGAGGCGCTCGTGCGCGCGCAGGGCGTCCCCCCTCCGGCCGAGCGCCGCGAGCGCCTCGATGAGCGCGGCGGCCGTCCGCTCGTCGGACGGCTCGGCACCCGCGCGCTCCTCGAGACGACCGAGCGCCTGCTCGGGCATGCCCTCGGCGACGAGCCGCTCGAGCCGCACGAGCTCGAGCCGCGCGTGGAGGGCCCGCAGCCGCGCCGCCTCCTCCTCGGCGAACGGCAGCGCGACCCCGGCGTACGGCTCGCCGCGCCATCCGGCGAGCACCGCGTCGAGCGCGGCGACCGCCGCCGACGCACCGGCGCGCATCAGCACGACCGCCTCGTCCTCGAACCGCGCGGCGTCGCACCGCTCGCGGGGGATCGCGAGGACGTAGCCGGCCGCCGTGGTGAGAAGGGCATCCCTGCCGAGGCCGGCGTCCGCGAGCATGCGTCGCAGCTGCGACACGTAGGTCTGGACCACCTTGGCGGCGCTGCGCGGCTCCCCCTCGGGCCACAGCGCCGCGATGATCGCGTCGGGGTGGACCGGCTCGCCGACGTGGCAGGCGAGCAGCGCGAGGACCGCGCGCCGCCCCGAGCCCGGCACGCTCGACGTGCCGCCCTCGTGCACGAGCGCGACGTCGCCCAGCACGCGCACCGCAGGGGCCTCCGCGGGCTGCTCACCCGCCGTCGACCGCGCATCGACCATGCGTTGACTCCCCCCGAGGACGGTGGGAGCTGCCCGACCCGGAGGAGGTCATCATGCTCGAGGCACGCCGCTCCCGCACCACCACCGTTCCCAGCACCCTAACCCGCGCTCCCGCGCCTCAGCCAGGCACGATGACGGCCCCCGCCGCGATCGCGATCCTGGGCGACGCCCTCGGGCGGCTGGTCGGGGTCCGCCCGTCCGCGCGCCGCAGGGTCGCGCTCGGCCTTGCGGCCGCCGCCGCCCTCGCCGCCGCGATCGGCGTCGGGACCGCGGCGAGCGCGCTGCCGGTCGCGGACGACTCGCCGCCGGTGCGCATCGACCTCGTCGCGGTGCACGACGACCTGTCGCCGATGAGCGCGGCGGCCGCGGCGCTCGTCGCGGCGGGCCTCGACGACGACCTGTCGCCGATGGCGAGCGCGGTCGCCGAGTCGCACACCGACTGAGCGTTCCGGCCCCGGGGGAGGCACGCGGCCCGGCGGAGGCCCCGCCGGGCCGCGGGTCAGCCCACGATCTCGTCGTCGGCGTGAGCGGCGTAGAAGTCGCTCTGGCCGCGGACGATCTCGCGCATCGTCGCGCCGCGCTCCACGCCGTACACGGTGCCCGTGAAGTCGAGCCCCTGCTGGATGGCCCACACCTCCTCGTGCTGGTCCGGGGGAAGCGTGGTCGCCGGCGTCCCGACCGCGATCCACCCGATGGGCACCACGGTTCCCGCGGTGAGCGTGGTGTTCACCTGGACCACGCCACGGATGCGCACCTCGCACCCGTCCTCGAGGACCGCGCCGGGGAAGAGCGCGGCACCCGTCGCGAGGAAGCACTCATCGCCGACGCGCGCGCCGTTGAGGTGCACGTGCGGCCCGATCACCACGGCGTCCCCGATCTCGACGTCGTGGCCCGCACGCGCCTTCACCACCGCGTTCTCCATCACCACCACGTCGGACCCGACCGTGATGCGCCCGTTTTCGGCCGTGAGCACGGCGCCGTGCAGCACCCGCACCCCCGGGCCGAGCGTGACGTCGCCGCACACGACAGCCGTCGGCGCGACGGTCGCCGTGGGATCGATGGACGGGGACTTGCCGCGGTGCGTGACGATCATGCCGACCATCGTAGATACCTGCTTCGACACGCGACAGGGCCCGGAGCATCCGCTCCGGGCCCCCGCGCGCGACCCCTGGGACGGGACGCGCGATTCCGTCAGGCCGCCGACCAGCCGCCGTCCGACGGCAGGATCGCGCCGTTGAGGTTGACGCCGTCGTCGGAGAGCAGGAACGTGATCGACGCGGCGAGCTGCTCGGCCGCGACCGGCGCCGGGAGCACGGCCATCGCGGTGGTGATCCGCTCCTGCGCGAGCTCCGAGTCGAAGCGGGCCTCGATGTTGGTGATCACGGGTCCCGGCGCGACCGCGTTGACGCGGATGCCCGACGGCCCGTAGAGGAACGCCGTGCTCTTGGTCATGCCGACCACGGCGTGCTTCGACGCCGTGTAGGCGACGCCTGCGGCGGATCCGCGGAGACCGGCCTCGGACGCGACGTTGACGATCGCCCCCGCGCCGGCCTCGAGCATGCGCGGCAGCACCGCTCGCGACAAGCGCATCACGCCCTCGACGTTGACCGCGAACACGCGCGACCAGACATCGTCCGCGACCTCGTGCAGGCCGGTCATGTTGTCCATGATCCCTGCCACGTTCGCGAGCGCGTCGATGCGGTCGCCCGCGGCCTCGAGCACGCGCGCGATGTCGCCCTCCCGGGTGACGTCGGCGGTCACGGTGGTGACATCGAGCCCGTCGAGCTCGGCCGCGAGCTGGGTGAGGCGCTCGGCGGAGATGTCGAGCGCGATGACGCGGCCGCCCTCGCGGGCGACGCGCGCGGCCGTGGCGCGACCGATGCCCGAGCCGGCGCCGGTGACCACCACGGTCTTGCCGGTGAAGCGGCCGTCGGTGACACGCTCCTCCCACTCGGGGGCCTCCGCTGCGGCGGCGACGGGAGCCGAGGGCTCCTCGTCGGACGATGCCGCGGCGACGGGCGCGGACGGATCGGCCGCGCGACGCGCGGTCTCGGCGACGAGCCCGTCGAGCAGCTCCTGGCTGAAGCGGCCGCCGGAGATCTTGACGAGCTTGTTCATCGAGAAGCGCTTCACGGGTGCGAGCGTCTTCTCGGACTGGCCGGCCTCGGCGAGCATCTCGCGCATGACCTGGCCGGCGACGGGGTGGGCGAGCCAGTCGGCGACCTTGGTGTCGCCGGTGGGCAGGGTGGTGGACATGACTTCCTCTCGGTGGGGAGTGGAGAGACTGCGGACGTCGCGACGGGGCGACGATGCGCGGGCGGCTCCGGGGAAAGCCGAAGGGACGGCGGCCGGCGCGGCCGGGCCGTGCGGCGTGACGCCGATGCGTCGCCGGGACGGCGGGGCTGTGTCGACCATGTGCTCCCTCTGCTACCGGACAACTCTGTCCGGTCATCCCACCCTATACATTCGACCCATGGCGACCAAGACGAATCGCGGGCCCAGCGCGGCCGCCGAGAACCGCGCCGCGCTCGTCGCCGCCGCGCGGGACGTCTTCGCGGCGAACGGCGTGGAGGGACCGGTCTCCGCGGTCGCGCGCCGCGCCGGCGTGGGACAGGCGAGCCTGTACCGCCACTTCCCCACGCGCGAGTCGCTGGTGTACGCCGTGTTCGACGAGAACCTCACGGCGATCGAGACGCTCGCCGCGGACCCGGGTACCACGCTCCGCGACGTCACCGACCTGGTCACGCACCAGATCGAGGGCACCGCCGCGATCATCACGTACGCCGCGACGGACGACGGTCCCGAGATGCGGGCGCTCGAGCGCCGCATGGCGCGCGCGATCGCCGGCAAGGTGGACCTCGCGCGCACGGACGGCACGCTCGCGCCCGGCACGACGGCGGAGGACATGCTGCTCGCGATCGGCATGCTCGCCGCGCTCGTCGCGCGCGTGCCCGCCGATCAGCGGCACGCGCGCGTCGAGGAGGCCTGGGGCCTGCTCATGCGGGGCCTCGGGCCGGCGTAGGCCCGACCGCATCGTCTCTCAGGCCGAGTCGCGCACCACCAGCTCGAGCGGCAGGATCAGCTCGCGCGGCAGGTCGACCGCGCCGTTGAGCACGTCGATGAGGATGTCGGCCATGTGCCAGCCCATCTGCCGCGACGGCTGACGCACGGTCGTGAGCCCGACGCCCGTCGACACGGCGGCCGCGCTGTCGTCGAATCCCACGAGCGCCATGTCGTCCGGGATGCGGATGCCGCGGTCGAGCAGCACCGGCACCGCGCCCGACGCCATGAGGTCGGAGGCGACGAACACCCCGTCGACGGGCTCGCGCCACTCGAGGATCTCGCGCATGGCGGCGGCCCCGCCGAACATCGTGAAGTCTCCGTCGACCACGGGGCCCGCGGCGACGCCGGCCGCGTCCAGCGCCTGACGCCACCCCGTGAGGCGGTCGATCGAGCTCTGCATCGTCAGCGGGCCCGCGATGGTGGCGATGCGCGTGCAGCCGCGATCGATGAGCCGCTGCGTCGCGAGCGCGCCGCCCGCGACGTTGTCGACGTCGACCACGTAGGTGTCGTTGCCCGCGACCGAGGTGCGACCGCCGTACACGACCGGCAGCGACTCCGTGAGGCGCCGCAGGAACCGGTCGCTGGTGTGGTGCGAGACCACGATCGCGCCGTCGACCGCACCGCCGCCGAGGTAGCGCATCGTCTTCCCGCTCGGGTCGTGGTTGGCGACCATGAGGTTGAGCACGTAGTCGGAGTCCTCGAGGCGGGCGTCGATGCCCGACACGATCTCCGCGAAGAACAGGTCGCCGAAGAAGCGGTTGACGTCCTCGGGGGCGACCAGCGCGATCGCCTGCGACTGTTGGCTCACGAGCGACCGCGCCGCGCGGTTGGGCACGTAGCCCAGCTCCTGGACCGCCCGGCGGACCGCCTCCGCGATGGGCTGGGACACCGACGTCGACCCGTTGACGACGCGGGACACGGTCGCGCGGGACACTCCCGCGCGCGCGGCGACCAGCTCGAGCGTGGGCGGCGGGGTCCGCCCCGGAGCGGTCACGATCGGATCCTCGTCGGCGGGCATGGGGACATCCTTGCGGAGATCACGCCATGCCCGCCGCACGTGCGAGGCATGTCGCGCCTAGCCCTTCACCGCCCCCGCCATGATGCCGGAGACGAGCTGACGCCCGGCGAACATGAACAGGAGGAGCAGCGGCACCGTTGCCAGCAGGACGCCCGCGAGCACGAGCGAGTAGTCGACGAAGTAGTTCGCCTGGAGGATCGACAGCGACACCGGCAGCGTCGGGTTGTTCGAGTCGAGCACGATGTACGGCCACATGAAGTTGTTCCAGCTGGTCACGAACGTGAAGAGGAACAGCATGGCCGCGGCGGGACGCGCCGCCGGGAGGCCGACGTGCCAGAACGTGCGGATCATCGAGCAGCCGTCGACTCGCGCCGCCTCGATGAGCTCGGTGGGCAGCGACTGCGAGATGTACTGCGTCATCCAGAACACGCCGAACGCCGTCACCAGGCCCGGGATGATGACCGCGCCCACGCTGCCCGTCCAGCCGAACTTCTGCATGAGGATGTACAGCGGCACGATGCCGAGCTGGACCGGCACCGCCATCGTCGCGACGACGCCGACGAGCAGCGGACCCGAGCCCTTGAACCGGAGCTTCGCGAACGCGTAGCCGGCGAGGGTGGACAGCACCACGGTCGAGACGGAGACCGACGTCGAGACGACGATCGAGTTCCAGAGGGCCTTCCAGAAGTTGACGGCCGGGTTGTTGATGACCGTCGCCGCGTTCTCGAGGAAGTTGCCGCCGGGCCACCACGACAGGTTGGGGTCGTTGATGGTGAAGCGGTCGCCCGACGCGATCAGGAACGACCAGTAGAACGGGAACACCGACGCGATGAGGAAGATCGCCAGCGCGGCGTACGTGAACCAGCTGGGGCGCATCGTCGACACGGCGCTCGCGCCCTGCTTGGCGCGCTTGAGGGGGTTGACGATGGTGGTCACTGGGACACCTTCTTCCGCTTCGGCGCCTTGGCGACCGTGTCGCCCGCGATGAAGCGCTGCGTGATGAAGAAGTTCAGCAGGCCGAAGGCGACGATGATGATGAACAGGATCCACGCGACCGCCGCCGCACGGCCGAAGTCGAAGTCGACCCAGCCCATGTTGTAGAGGTACAGCGTGATGGTCTCCCACTGGTGGTTCGAGCCGCCCTGGCCGTTGGTGTCGTACATGCGGGGCTCGTCGAAGATCTGCAGGCCGCCGATGGTCGACGTGATGATGACGAAGATCATGGTCGGGCGGATCTGGGGCAGGGTGACCGAGAAGAAGCGGCGCACGGTGCCGGCGCCGTCGATCGCGGCGGCCTCGTAGAGGTCGCGCGGGATGGCCTGCATCGCGGCCAGGAGGATCAGCGCGTTGTACCCGGTCCAGCGGAAGTTGACCATGGTCGCGATCGCGAAGTGGCTCGGGATGACGTCGACGTGCCAGCGGATGCTGTCGAGGCCGATGTCGTTGAGCAGCGAGTTGATGAGGCCGTAGCGGTCGCCGAACATGTTCGAGAAGATCAGCGCGACCGCCACCGGCGCGACGACGTAGGGAAGCAGCACGCCCATGCGCCAGAAGGTCTTGGCGCGGATGTTCTTGTCGAGCATCGCGGCGATGAAGGTCGCGATGATGACCTGCGGCACGGAGGACAGCAGGAAGATCGAGAAGGTGTTGCGCAGTGACAGCCAGAACTCGCGGTCCTGCAGGACGAACGCGAAGTTGTCGAAGCCGGTCATGGTGCCGGTGTTGCGCACCAGGTCCCAGTCCTGGAAGGAGATGACCGCCGTGTAGACGATCGGGAAGAGCCCGACGATCGCGAAGACGATCCAGAAGGGCGCGATGTACAGGTACGGCGACAGCTTCACGTCGAGTCGGCCGAGGCGCTGACGCCACGTGAGCGGCGTGCGCCGGCGCTCGGGGCCGCGAGGCGCCGGTGCCTGTGTCTGGGGGGTGGTGGTGGTCATGTGGTGCTTCCCCTGGTGGTGATGACGGTGCCGACGATGGGTGCGGGCCGCCTCCCGAGGGAGACGGCCCGCACCGTGGATCGACTTAGCCCAGCGCCTCGACGTCGGACTGGAACTGCGCCCACGACTCGTCGGCGGACATGGTGCCCTCCTCCACACGACGCAGGGCGTTCACCATGGCGTCGTTGACCTGGAAGTAGTGGGGGCCCTTGTACGGGGCGACCGTCACCGCAGCGGCACGCGTGGTGAAGATCTTGCCGGTCTCGGCGCCGCCGAAGAACTCGTTGGTCGCGGACTGGACGTCCTCGGACTCCGAGGCCTCGGGCTGGCTCGGGAACGCACCCACGTTCGCGAACGCCTTCGCCTGCTGCTCGGGAGCCGTCAGCCACGCGGCGAACTCGGTCGCCGCCTCGACGTTGGCACCGCTGGCCGGGACGGTCAGGTACGAGCCGCCCCAGTTGCCGCCGCCGCCCGGGAAGGCGTCGGCGATCGCCCAGTTGCCGTCCGGCGCGTTGCCGTTGATGACACCGAGCATCCAGGACGGGCAGGGCATGACGGCGAAGTCGCCGTTGGCCATGCCGGCCGCCCAGTCGTCGCCCCACTGCTGGAGGCCGGCAGAGATGCCGTCCGCCGTGGCCTGCGTGAGGGTGTCGTACATCGCCTTCACGTCGGCGTTGTCGAGCGCGATGATCGAGTCGTCGTCGGGGCTCTCGTACGGGGCCTCGAGCTGGCCGATCATGGCCTGGAGGATGGCCGGGGTCTCCTCGAAGAAGCCCTTGCCGGTCGCGTCGGTGTACTGCTTGCCGAGCTCCATGAAGTTGTCCCAGTCGCCGTCGAGCGCGGCGGCCATCGCCTCGGGCGAGGAGTCCATGCCGGCGGCGTCGATCGCGTCGACGTTGTAGCAGATGGCCTCCGGGCCGATGTCGGTGCCGTAGCCGATGAGACGGCCGTCCTTGTCGGTCGCCGCGTCGGTCTTCCACTGCAGCCAGCGGCCGTCGACGTCGGAGGAGGTCAGGTCCGCGAGCAGGTCCGAGTACTGCATGGCCTCGGGCAGCCAGTCGACCTCGATCGCCTCGACGTCCGCGAGGCCGCCGGGGCCCAGCTTGGTGAAGAAGTTCTCGCGCGCCGTGTTCGAGGTGTCCGCGACGTTGTAGACGATGTCGACGTTGGGGTGAAGCTCCTCGTACTCCGCGATGAGGTCGTAGGCGTAGTCACCGCCCTCCGACTCGCCGGAGTAGCCGAACTGGTTGAAGGTCGCCAGCGTCAGGGTGATCTGCTCTTCCGAGCCGGAACCGCCGTCGGTGCCGGCCGGCGAGCCCGAGGCCTCCGGGTCGCTGCTGTCGCTGCAGCCCGCGAGGGCGATGGCAAGGGTCGCGGCTCCCGCGGCGAACCCGAGGGTGGTCTTGCGTCGTGAGAAGCTCACGTTCACTCCTTTGTGTCCGTACTGATGGGTGATCGTGAGAGCGCTCTCGCTGTGAGAGCGCTCTCTCGCATCGGCTTCAAGGTATTGCCCCGCCGGGCACGTGTCAAACCGTTTCGACGGGCGTCGTTCTTTCGTATCCGAAACGTTACGAATCCGTGAGCGAGGCCTCGGAGGAGGCGCACCGACGGTTGCGCGATCGTGACCCGAACGGCCTTGCGCGTGGGGCGGCGCGGCGAGAGCATCGACCTATGAAGCGCTCGTTAGCAGGGATCTTGCTCGGGTCACTGAGTGCCCTGGGCGCCCTGGGCGCGCTGACAGCCTGCGCCGCGCCGGCCGGTGACGGCCTCGACGCGGCCGGCAGCCCCGTGGCCCGCTACGACTGGGATCCCGGCTCGGGCGGGGACGCGGCGCTCATGGAGGGGACGCTCGCGCTGCGGGACGGCTGCCTGTACATCGTGGGCGAGGGCGACGCCGACGGCCTCACGGTGGTCCCGGTGCTCTCCCGCGAGCTTGCCGCCTGGGACGCGACGGCGGAGGTGCTGACCTACG
Organism: Demequina iriomotensis; assembly: GCF_000971395.1. Lineage (GTDB taxonomy): Bacteria > Actinomycetota > Actinomycetes > Actinomycetales > Demequinaceae > Demequina > Demequina iriomotensis. Next base: position 119,727 of record NZ_BBME01000012.1, read on the forward strand.
CCGGCCGGGACTACGCGATGGGCGACACCGTGTTCGCCGGCGGCGGCTGGGGCGCGCCCACCCCCGACATGACGATCCCGGACGCATGCGTGCCCGACGAGTGGGGCGAGGTCATGCACGTCCAGGACGTCGACCTCGAGCCCTACGCAGGCTGACGGACCAGGGTCGCCTGACCGATCACGCGTGATCCCTGGTAGAGCACCAGCGACTGGCCCGCGGCAACGCCCCGCATGGGCTCCTCGAGCGTGACGGCGACCCGCGCATCGTCCCGCGTCACGGTGCCGCGCACGGGTGCGCCGTGCGCGCGCACCTGGACCTCGCACGGGGTCGCGCCGCGCGCCGGCACGTCCTCCGCGAGCCACACGACGTCCTCGCCCACGAGCGTGCGCACGCTCAGCAGCGTCTCGGGGCCGACGGTCACCACGTTGCGAGTCGTGTCGATGCCGGTGACGTAGCGCGGCGCGCCGTCGGCGGCCGGACGGGGCAGGCGCAGCCCCTTGCGCTGCCCGACGGTGAAGGCGTAGGCGCCGGCGTGCTCGCCGACGACCGCGCCGTTCTCGTCGACGATGTCGCCGGGGCGCTCCCCCAGCTCGCGCGCGAGGAATCCCTGCGTGTCGCCGTCGGCGACGAAGCAGATGTCGTAGGAGTCGGGCTTGTTCGAGACGCCCAGCCCGCGCGCGACCGCCTCGGCGCGCACCTCGGCCTTCGAGGCGACGGTGCCGAGCGGGAACATCGCCCGCGCGAGGCGATCGGGGCCCATGACGGCGAGCACGTAGCTCTGGTCCTTCGCGGCATCGGCGGCGCGGTGCAACTCGCGCGCGCCGTCCTCGCGCACGTCGATCCGCGCGTAGTGCCCGGTGCACACCGCGTCGAAGCCGAGCGCCACGCCGCGCTCGAGCAACGTGTCGAACTTGATGTGCTCGTTGCAGCGCACGCACGGGTTGGGGGTGCGGCCGGCGGCGTACTCGGACAGGAAGTCCTGGACCACGGTGTCGTGGAACTCGTCGCTGAGGTCCCACACGTAGTACGGGATGCCCAGCTTGTCCGCCGCGCGCCGCGCATCGTTGGCGTCCTCGATCGAGCAGCAGCCGCGGGAGCCGGTGCGGTGCTCGGCGCGGCTGCGCGAGAGCGCCATGTGCACGCCGACCACGTCGTGGCCCGCGTCCTTCGCGCGCGCGGCCGCGACAGCGGAGTCGACCCCGCCGGACAGGGCGGCGAGCACGCGCATGGGGACCTCCCGGTGATGAACCCCACAAGTGTACGAGGCGCGCACGGAGCGTCGGCCGGGCCTGCCCGAAACGGGCGCTCGCCCGGCACGCGAATCGTCGCACCACGCCGGTGCCCTCGCCTTCGCGCATAGGATCTTGAGACTTGCCGGCGGCGCACCGGCTTCGCGCAGGGGATCTTGAGATCACCGAGGTCGCCTGCGGCGCAGTGCCACGGCACAGCCCGCAGCACCGCCTGCGGCACAGCCCCGCGGCGCACCCGGGCACCGCAGCCCGGGGCGACCTCAAGATCTCATGCGCGAAGCGCCGATCCACCCCGGAAATCTCAAGATCCCCTGCGCGGAGCGCGGCGCGGCGGCGAGGCGGCGGCGGCGCGAAGCGCGAAGCGCGGCGGGGCGGCGGGGCGGCGGCGCGAAGCCCCGCGGCACCATCGCCGCAGGCTCGCCTCAGCGCCGTCCGATGCGCCGCTCGAGCTCGGCGACCTCCCGCGTCACCGCCGCGACCAGCTCGTCGCGCCGCGCGGCGTCCACCCGGTCCGCGGGGTAGGTCACCGCGATCGCCGCGACGGGCCAGCCCGCGTGGTCGCGCACCGCCGCCGCGACCGAGGCGAGGCCCGGGGTGACGTCGCCCTCCTCGCGCGCGTGACCTCGCGCACGCGTCTCGCGTACCAGCTCCTTGAGCGCCGCGTAGCTCTGCGGCGAACCCTCCGGGGCGCCGGTGAACGCGTCGCGGCCCGGGTACAGCGCCCGCAGCTGGGCGTCGGGGAGCGCCGCGAGCAGGGCGCGGCCGGTGGCCGTCGCGAGCGCAGGCAGTCTCACCCCCACGTCGGTGATGAGCGGCGGCCGCCGCGGCGCGCGCTCCTCGACCAGGTAGACCACGTCGCGCCCGCTGAGGACGGCGAGGTGCGCCGACTCCCCCACGCGGTCGACCAGCGCCGCGAGCACCGGAGCGCCCAGACGGGCGAGAGGCTGCTGGCGGGAGAAGCCGGAGCTGAGCTCGTAGGCCGCGACCCCGAGCCCGTACCGCCCCTCCTCGGGAAGGTGCACCACGTAGCCGTGCGCGATCATCGCGGCGAGCTGCCGGTACAGCGACGCGCGCGGGATCCCGAGGGCCGTGGCGAGCGCGCCCGCGGTCACGGGGCCGCGTTGACGCGCGAGGAAGGTGAGCAACGCGAGCGCCTGGTCGACGGCGGGCGCGGTCGGACGCGACCGGGCTGACGTTTCGGGCATGCTTCCAGTCTCACATATGAGACACGGGCCCCGATCTGCGGCCGCCGCCCGCGTCCCCACCGCAGTTCCATAGAGGCATGAGCACGATCACCTCCCCCGCGCAGGTCCGGATCGGCGTCGGCGCGCTGAGCCTCGCCGACGTCGTCGCCGTCGCGCGTCACGATGCCCGCGTCGAGATCTCCCCCGACGCCCTCGCCGCGATGGCCGCGTCGCGCGCCGTCGTCGAGTCGCTGGCCGCCGACCCCGAGCCTCACTACGGCGTCTCGACCGGCTTCGGCGCGCTCGCCACCACCTTCATCGACCGCGACCGCCGCGCGCAGCTCCAGCTCAGCCTGGTGCGCTCGCATGCCGCGGGCTCCGGTCCGGAGGTCGAGCGCGAGGTGGTCCGCGCGCTCACGCTGCTGCGCCTCTCGACGCTCCTCACCGGCCGCACCGGCGCGCGCCCGCTCGTCGCCGAGACCTATGCGGCGATGCTCAACGCGGGCATCACGCCCATCGTCCACGAGTACGGCTCGCTCGGCTGCAGCGGCGACCTCGCCCCGCTGTCCCACGTCGCGCTCGCGGCGATCGGCGAGGGTCCCGTGCGCGACGCCGAGGGCACGCCGATGAACGCCCGCCACGCCCTCGCCGCCGCCGACATCGCGCCGCTGCACCTCGAGGAGAAGGAGGGCCTCGCCCTCATCAACGGCACCGACGGCATGCTGGGCCAGCTCGCCCTCGCGCTCGCGGACCTCGACACGCTCGTGAGCACCGCCGACGTCACGGCCGCGATGAGCGTCGAGGCGCTGCTCGGCTCCGACTCGCCGTTCGCCGCCGACCTCCAGGCGCTGCGCCCCCACCCGGGCATCGCCGCCGCCGCCGCGAACATGCGCCGGGTCCTGGCCGGATCGCCCATCGTCGCGAGCCACCAGACGCCCGAGTGCACGCGCGTCCAGGACGCCTACTCGCTGCGCTGCGCCCCCCAGGTCGCCGGCGCCGTCCGCGACACCCTCGCGCATGCCCGCACGGTCGCCGACCGCGAGCTCGCGGCCGCGGTCGACAACCCCGTCGTCACCCTCGACGGCCGCGTCGAGTCGAACGGGAGCTTCCACGGCGCCCCCGTCGCATACGTGCTCGACTTCCTCGCGATCGCCGTCGCGGACCTCGCGTCCATGTCCGAGCGTCGCATCGACCGCATGCTCGACCCCGCGCGCAACCACGGCCTGCCGCCGTTCCTCGCGCACGAGGTCGGCGTCGACTCGGGCCTCATGATCGCGCAGTACACCGCTGCGGGCGTGGTGAGCGAGATGAAGCGCCTCGCGGCGCCGGCGACGGTCGACTCGATCCCGTCGTCCGCGATGCAGGAGGACCACGTGTCGATGGGCTGGCACGCCGCGCGCAAGCTGCGCACCGCCGTCGACGGGCTCTCCCGCGTGCTCGGCATCGAGCTCATGACCGCATCCCGCGCCCTCGCGCTCCGCGCGCCCCTCGCCCCCGGCGAGGCCACCGGGGCCGCCGCCGCGTGCATCGTCCGCGCCGCCGCTCCCGGGCCCGACCGCTTCGTCTCCCCCGACATCGACGATGCCGTGGCCGCCGTCCGCTCGGGCGGCGTCCTCGCGGCGGTCGAGACCACCATCGGCCCGCTCAGCTAAGGAGCCCACCATGACCACCACCTCCCGCACCGTCCGCGCCGCGCGCGGCAGCGAGATCACCGCGAAGTCCTGGCAGACCGAGGCGCCGATGCGCATGCTCATGAACAACCTCGACCCCGAGGTCGCCGAGCGCCCCGAGGACCTGGTGGTCTACGGCGGCACCGGCCGCGCCGCGCGCAGCTGGGAGGCGTACGACGCGATCGTCGCCACCCTGCGCGATCTGGAGTCGGACGAGACGCTCCTGGTCCAGTCCGGCAAGCCCGTCGGCGTGTTCCGCACGCACGAGTGGGCGCCGCGCGTGCTCATCGCCAACTCGAACCTCGTGGGCGACTGGGCGACGTGGCCCGAGTTCCGCCGTCTCGAGGCGCAGGGCCTCATGATGTACGGCCAGATGACCGCGGGCTCATGGATCTACATCGGCACGCAGGGGATCCTCCAGGGCACGTACGAGACCTTCGCGGCCGCCGCCCGCCAGCGCGCCGAGCGCGAGGGCCGCGACCCGCGCACCGCCTCGCTCAGGGGCACGCTGACGCTCACCGGCGGCGCCGGCGGCATGGGCGGCGCGCAGCCGCTCGCCGTCACGCTCAACGAGGGCGCGTGCCTCATCGTCGACGTCGACGCGAGCCGCCTCGAGCGCCGCGTGGCGCACGGCTACCTCGATACCGTCGCATCGTCGCTGGACGATGCGGTGGCACAGGCCGTCGCCGCCCGCACCGAGGGCCGCGCGCTGTCCGTGGGCGTCGTCGGCAACACGGCCGAGGTGTTCCCCGAGCTGCTGCGTCGCGGGGTCCCGATCGACCTGGTGACCGATCAGACCTCGGCCCACGACCCGCTGTCGTACTTGCCCGTCGGGTACACCGTCGAGGAGTGGCACGCGCGCGCCGAGGCCGACCCCGAGGGCTTCACGCGCGACGCCCGCGCCGCGATGGCCGCGCACGTCGAGGCGATGGTCGGCTTCATGGACGCCGGCGCCGACGTGTTCGACTACGGCAACTCGATCCGCGCGGAGGCGCAGCTGGGCGGCTACGACCGCGCGTTCGCGTTCCCCGGGTTCGTGCCCGCGTACATCCGCCCGCAGTTCGAGGAGGGCCGCGGCCCGTTCCGCTGGGCCGCGCTCTCGGGCGACCCGGAGGACATCGCGAAGACCGACCGCGCGCTCATGGAGCTCTTCCCCGAGCACGAGTCGCTCCACCGCTGGCTCAAGGCCGCTGGCGAGAAGGTCCACTTCGAGGGCCTCCCAGCGCGCATCTGCTGGCTCGGCTACCAGGAGCGACACCTCGCGGGCCTCAAGTTCAACGAGATGGTCGCGACCGGCGAGCTGTCCGCGCCCATCGTCATCGGCCGCGACCACCTCGACTCCGGGTCGGTCGCGTCGCCGTACCGCGAGACCGAGGCGATGAAGGACGGCTCGGACGCGATCGCCGACTGGCCGTTGCTCAACGCGCTGCTCAACACCGCCTCGGGCGCGACCTGGGTGTCGCTCCACCACGGCGGCGGCGTGGGCATCGGCCGCTCGATCCACGCGGGCCAGGTCACGGTCGCCGACGGCACCGACCTCGCGGCGGAGAAGATCGCGCGCGTGCTGGTCAACGATCCCGGCACGGGCGTGATGCGCCACGTGGACGCGGGCTACGCGCACGCGAAGGACGTCGCCCGCGAGCGCGGCCTGCGCGTGCCGATGCTGGACGCCTGATGGCGGCTGCCACCATGACCGTGATCGACCCCGTCGCCGCGCTCGCCGAGCTCGCGCCCGTCGGCGCCGACCCGGTCCGCGGAGGCTGGTCGCGGCATCTGCTCGATGACGCGGACCGCGGGATGCGCGCGTGGTTCGTGCGCACCGCCGAGTCGCTCGGGCTCGCCGTCGAGACCGACGCGAACGCCAACCAGTGGGCGACCTGGGCGCCCGCGGGCGCCACCGGCAAGGCCCTCGCGACCGGCAGCCACCTCGACTCGGTGCCCGGCGGCGGACCGCTCGACGGCCCGCTCGGCGTCGTGTCGGCGCTGGCGGCCGTCTCGCGGCTCATGGCCGAGGGTCACGCCCCGGCGCGGCCGATCCGGGTCGCGAACTTCGCCGAGGAGGAGGGCGCCCGCTTCGGCGTGCCGTGCCTGGGCTCGCAGCTGCTCGCCGGCGAGCTCGACACCGGCCGCGTGCGCGACCTGGCCGATGCGTCCGGCGCCACCTACGCGGACGTCATGACCGCGGCGGGATACGACCCCGGCGCGATCGGCCGCGATGAGCCCCGCCTGCGCGGGATCGCGGCGTACGTCGAGCTCCACATTGAGCAGGGCCGCCAGCTCGAACCGCTCGGCACGCCGGTCGGACTGGCGACCAGCATCCTCGCGCACGGCCGCTGGCGGCTCACCGTCACGGGGCGCGGCGACCACGCCGGCGCCACGGAGCTCGACTCGCGTCGCGACCCCATGGTCGTCGCCGCCGAGGTGGTCCTCGCGGCCCGCGACCGCGCCGTCGCGGCCGACCCGGCGACGCGATCGCGCGCCACGGTCGGCAAGCAGCGCATCGTCCCCGGCGGCTCGAACGCGATCGCGTCCCAGGTCACCCTGTGGCTCGACGCCCGCGCGGAGCACGACGTGGACGTGCGCGCGCTCGTCGACGCGATCCTGACGGACGCGGCGAACGCCGCCGCCGCCGAGGGCTGCGACGTCGAGGTCGCCGAGGAGTCCTTCTCCACGCGCGTGGCCTTCGACGCCGCGCTCACGGACGCGATGGACGATGCGCTGGGCGGGGTCCCGCGCATCCCCACCGGCGCGGGGCACGACGCGGGCATCCTGTCGGCCCACCTGCCTGCGGCGATGATCTTCGTGCGCAACCCCGACGGCGTCTCGCACTCGCCGCACGAGGGGGCCTCCGACGAGGACATCCGCGCCGGCGCCGACGCGCTCACCACCGTGCTGCGAGCGCTCACGTGAGGATCGCCTGCGAGCGCCTGGTCACGCGCGACGAGGTCCTCGATCACGCGCTGATCGACCTCGACGGCGACGGCCGCGTGATCGCGGTCGAGAGCGACCGGCCCGGCGCGCGTGCCGACCATGTGCTGGCCCTCGCGATCCCGGGGCTCGCCAACACCCACAGCCACGCGTTCCACCGGCTGCTGCGCGGGCGCACGCACGCGGGCGGCGGGGACTTCTGGCGCTGGCGCGACACGATGTACCGGGTGGCGGGCTCGCTCGATCCCGACCGCATGCGCGCGGTCGCGACGGCCGTCTACTCCGAGATGGTCGCCGCCGGCTACACGGCCGTGGGCGAGTTCCACTACCTCCACCACCGCCCGGGCGGGCTCCCGTACCCCGACCACGCGATGGAGATCGCGCTCGCCGAGGCGGCCGCCGAGGCCGGGATCAGGCTCACGCTGCTCGACGCGGCATATCTGCGCGCGGGCTTCGGCAAGGCGCCCGAGGGCGCGCAGCTGCGCTTCTCCGACGGCACCGCGGAGCGGTGGCTCGAGCGGTGGCACCGGCTCCGCGGCGCGCTCGCGTCCTCCCATCCGGAGGTGACGCTCGGCGCCGCCTTGCACTCGGTGCGTGCCGTCGCGCCCGAGGACCTCGGGCTCGCGGTCGGGGGCCTGCCCGCGGACGCCCCGCTCCACGTGCACCTGTCCGAGCAGCCCGCGGAGAACGCGGACTGCGTCGCCGCCACGGGCATGACGCCCACCGTGCTGCTCGACCTCACCGGGGCGCTGTCCGCGCGCACCACGGTGGTCCACGCGACCCACCTCACCGACGCGGACATCGCGCGGCTCGGCGCGGCCCGCGTCAGCGTCTCGATGTGCCCCACCACGGAGGCCGACCTCGGCGACGGGCTGGGCCACGCGGCCGAGCTCCACGAGGCGGGGGCGCGCCTCACGATCGGCTCCGACCAGAACGTGGTGATCGACCCGTTCGACGAGGTCAGGCGGCTCGAGGGCGGCGCGCGCCTCGCCTCCGGCAGGCGCGGGGTGCTGCCCCTCGGCACGCTGTGGGACGCCGCGACCACCGCGGGCCACACCTCGCTGCGGCCGGGCGCCCGGACCGGCATCGAGGTGGGCGAGCAGCTCGACCTCGTGGCGCTCGCGCCGCGCTCGGCGCGGCTCGCAGGCGTGCGCCCGCACGAGCTGCTCGGCGCCGCCGCGGCGGACGATGCGGTCGCGAGCATCGTCCGCGGCCGGTACCAGGACTCCTCCGCCCTCCGCACGAGGGCGTGGGACGCATTCGAGGAGGCTTCACATGGCGAGTGAGGCGATCGTCAACATCGGCGCGCTGGCGACGATGCACGACGGCGAGGGAACGATGGGCCTGCGGCACGATGCGGCGGTGGTGGTCGAGGACGGCCGCGTCGCGTGGGTGGGCGCCACGTCCCAGGCGCCCGCCGCGGACACGGTCACCGATGCCGACGGCGCCGCCGTCATCCCCGGCTTCGTCGACTCGCACACGCATGCGGTGTTCGGCGGCGACCGCACCGCGCAGTTCGACGCCCGCATGTCCGGCGCCCCGTACACCGCGGGCGGGATCCGCTCGACGGTCGCGGCGACCCGGGCATCGTCCACCGAGGAGCTGGCGTCGCGCACGCGGCGGCTCCTCGACGAGGCCCTGCGCTCCGGCACCACCACCGCCGAGATCAAGAGCGGCTACGGGCTCGACGTCGCGACCGAGCGGCGCCTGCTCGAGGTCGCCGCGCGCTTCACCGACGAGGTCACGTTCCTGGGCGCGCACGTGGTCGCCCCCGAGATGACGGACCGGCGCGGGGACTACGTGGACCTGGTCGCCGGGCCGATGCTCGCCGAGGCCGTTCCCCTGGCGCGCTGGATCGACGTGTTCTGCGAGGAGGGCGCGTTCGACGTCGAGGAGACGCGGCGCATCCTGTCCGCGGGCCGCGACGCGGGCCTGGGGCTGAGGCTCCACGCGAACCAGCTGACGATGTCCGGCGCGGCGGCGCTCGGGGTCGAGCTGGGCGCCGCGAGCATCGACCACTGCACGTTCCTGTCCGACGAGGACGTGGAGGCGCTGGCCTCCTCGGGCACGGTCGCGACCTTCGTGCCGGGCGCCGAGTTCTCGACCCGCCAGCCGTACCCGCGCATCGAGCGGCTGCGCGACGCGGGCGTCACGTGGGCGATCGCGTCCGACTGCAACCCTGGCTCGAGCTACACGACGAGCATGCCGTTCTGCATCGCACTCGCGGTGCGCGAGATGGGGATGACGCCGGGCGAGGCCGTGCGCGCGGCGACCCTGGGAGGCGCGCAGGCGCTGCGCCGTGAGGACGTCGGCCGCATCGCCGTCGGGGCCCGCGCGGACCTGGTCATGCTCGACGCCCCCGACCCGGTGCACCTGGCGTACCGGCCGGGCGTGGCGCTGGTCGACCGCGTGTGGCGCGAGGGCCTCGAGACGCGCGGGTGGGCGCCGCGGACCTGATCACCACCCTCCTCTCCGCACGGGAAGACGCCGGCGGGTCCGGATCGACGCGATTCGCATCGATCCGGACCCGGCGGGCTGGAGTGGTGCAGGCGGCTCAGCCGAGCAGCCGCTCCCTGAGCGCGTCGACCGTCTCCGGTGCGCCGCCGTGCGCGAGGAACCACGCGTGCACTCCGCCGTCGAGCGCGTCCCATGCATCGAGCACGCCCTCGATCGCGTCACGCGGGGCGAGCATCGCATCGGCGGGGATCTTCGACAGGTCGTACGCCTGCGCGATCCCCGCGGCCTCCGCCATCGCCGCCCACGTGGCCGCCATGCGGGCGGTGACGCCCGGCATGTTGGCGGTGGTGAGCACGTAGTCGGCGATGATCTCCTCACGCGACACGCCCAGCAGCGCCAGCACGATCGCAGCGGAGACGCCCGTGCGGTCCTTGCCTGCCGCGCAGTGGAACAGGACGGGACCCTCCTCGGTGGCGATCGCGGTGACCACGTCCACCAGCACCGTGGCGGACGAGCCGGTGATCATCACCTGGTACAGCTCGCGCATCGAGCTGCCCACGTTGTCCGCCTCGAGGGCCGCGTCCGCGAGCACCGGCAGGGACCTGACGGTGGACGATGCGGCGAACGGGTGACCGCCGCCCGTCTCCCGGGCGTCGCGCAGGTCGAGCACGGTCGCCGGCGGCCAGGGGGCGAGGCCGGCCGGGGCCTCGTCGCCCGCGAGCGGGGCGTCCGAGCGCCACACCAGGCCGCGCCGCAGTCCGGGTGCCGCGTCCGCGAGGTCGCGGGCGTTGGCCAGGGTGGTCAGGGTCTCGGTGGTCACACGAACCTCTTTCGAACGGTGGAGGAGATGAGGTCGAGGCTCATGATCACCACGAGCACGACCAGCACGATGGTCATGACGGAGCCGTACTCGAACAGCCGCAGCTGCTGGTTGAGCTCCATGCCGATGCCGCCCGCGCCCACGAGCCCGAGCAGCGAGGCCGCCCGGACGTTGCCGTCCAGCACCAGCAGGGTGTAGCTGGCCATCGTCGGGATCTGCTGAGGCAGCAGCACCCACGCCACGCGCTGGGACTTGCGCGCGCCGGTGGCGGCCGCCGCGTCCCAGGCACGCATGTCGGCGGTCTCGAAGATGTCCGCGAACAGGCGCGCCATGCCGACGGACGTGCCGAGGGTGATCGCGAGCGTTCCCGCGAAGGCGCCGAGGCCCACCGAGGCCACGAACATGAGCGCCCACATGAGCTCGGGGATCGCACGGAACACGTTGATGAACGTGCGCGCCGAGTTGCGGATCCACGGCTGCGGGAAGACGTTGCGCGCCGCGAGCAGGGCGAGCGGGATCGACAGCACCGTGCCGAAGACGGTGCCCGTGATCGCGATGCCGAGCGTCTCGATCATGAGCTCGATCGCGATCGGCAGCTCCTCCCAGTTCGGGGGGAACATGCGCGACACGAAGTCACCCACATGGGGCAGGCCCTCGACCAGCGCGGGGCCGTCGAAGCCGGAGGAGCTCGACGACCACCCGAGCACCACGATGGCCGCGAGCGCGCCGGCCACGGTGCCCCAGCTGGGCCGGCGCAGGCGCGCGAGGCGCTCGATCTCGTCGCGACGGCTCGGCGCCGCGACCGGGGTGTCCGTGCTCACGCCGTCCGCCTTCTTGTCGATGGTCGCGGTCATGCCGCCACCTCCTCACGGTGCGCGGCGTTCGCCGCGACGTCCTCGTTCGCGTACAGGCCCGCGAGCAGCGCATCGGTGACGTCCTCGACCGGGAGGTCGAAGACGATGCGCCCCTCGCGCATGCCGACGATGCGCTGGGCGACGCGACGCGCGAGCGACACGTCGTGGAGGTTGAGGACGGCGGTGAGGCCCTCCTCGCGCACCATCCGGACGATGTCGTCGATCACGCCGGCGGCGAGCACCGGGTCGAGGTTGGCCACCGGTTCGTCCGCGAGCAGCAGCTCGGGACGCTGCGATAACGCGCGGGCCAGGGCGACGCGCTGGCGCTGGCCTCCCGACAACGAGTCGGCGCGCTTGCGCACCTGGTCGCCCAGGCCCACGCGCGTCAGCAGCTCGACCGCCAAGGTACGGTCGCGCCGGCTCATCCAGTGGACGAGGCTCGTGACGGGATTCGCCGTCGCGAGCCGCCCCACCAGGACGTTCGAGAGCACGGTCGCGCGGCCCACCAGGTGGAACTCCTGGAACACCAGGCCGATGCGGTGCTGCGCGAGGCGGCGCTCCTTGCCGTGGAGGGCACCGAGCTCAACGCCCTCCACCGTCACCGCGCCCCCGCTGGGGCGCTCGAGCCCCGCGAAGCACTTGAACAGCGTGGACTTGCCCGCCCCCGAGGGGCCGAGCACGGCGACGATCTCGCCGCGCTCGACCCCGACGCTCACCTCGGTGAGCGCCTGGGTGCCGTCGGGGTAGCGGAACGTGACGTCCGCGGCCTCGAGCACCGTCATTCGACGTCCTCGAGGTTGACGCCGAGCTCCTTGGCCGCGTCCTCGAAGATGGTCCAGTCCGCATCGTCGGGGTCGATGACCTCGGTCGCGCCGCCCATGACCTGGAGCACGTCCGCATCGGTCGACCCGACGAACACGTCGGCGACCTGCTGGTAGATCTCCTCCGACAGGCCCTCGCGGCCGACCACGACGGTCGAGATCGGGATGGGGTCCGACTCGGCGACCTTCTTCACGAGCGACTCGTCGAGCGCGCCCGCGTCGACCATGTAGTCCCACAGCTGGGACGCGACAGCGGCGCAGTCGGCGGAGCCCTGCATCACGGCGATCGCGGCCGTGTCGTGCCCGCCCGCGTAGGTCTCGTTGAGGTTGTCGATGTCGACGCCCGCGTCCTTGAGCACCAGCTTGGGGATGAAGTTGCCCGAGGTCGAGCCCGGGTCGACGAACGCGATGGTGGTGTCCCCGTCGATGTCGGCGAGCGTCTCGACGCCGGACTCGGTGGAGCAGATGATGAGCGACGAGTACGGCGCGCCCGTCGCCGCGGCCACGAGCTCGACGTCCGCGACCTTCTGCGCCAGCACCGCGGGGAACGGGCTGAAGATCGCCATGTCGATGAGGTCGGAGCGCATGGCCTCGACGATGCCGAGGTAGTCGCCCGTCTCGGTGAGCTCGACGGGGATGCCGGTGGCGTCCTCGATGATGCCGGCGAGGGGCTCGAGCATGTCGAGGTAGTCGGCGTCGGCCTCGCCCGGAGGAACGCCGAGCTTGAGGACGGCGGGGGTGTCGTCGGCGCTGGCGGACGAGCAGCCGGCGAGGAGCGCGGCGGCGAACGCGGCGCCGGCGGCGACGCCGGCGACCTTGCGGGAGCGGATCATGGTCTCTGCCTTCGGTGAGAGGTTCGTGGCCGGTCGTCTAGATGACTCCGACAGCCAGGAACCTAGGGACGCCGTCCGAACTCGTGGTGACGCGCAGGTGAACTCCGGGTGACGCTTCGCAGTCATCTAGATGAATTCTCGAACCGGGGCCTACCCTGGGGTCATGCTCATCGATCGGTCGCTTCCCACGCCTCTCCACGTCCAGGTGGAGGAGCTGCTGCTCGCCGATCTCGACGCCGGCGTCTGGGAGCCCGGATCCCGCCTCCCGGCCGAGGGCGAGCTCGCCTCACGCTTCGGGGTCAACCGGCTCACCATCCGGGAGGCCATCTCGGCGCTGCGCCGGACGGGCCGCGTGGTCGCACGCCAGGGCGCGGGGACGTTCGTGACGGAGCCGCCGCTGAAGATCGACATCGACGGGTCGGGCCGGCCGACGCCGGGCTCCGCCCCGCTCACCGACTTCGCGGAGGAGGTGCTGGGCGTGCGGCGTGCGCCGCTCCCACGGCAGGCGCGGACGGAGCTCGGCGTCGACGAGGGGCTGTCCGTCGAGACCCTCTCGCGCGTCGGGGGCGCGCCGGTCATGCTCTCGCTCTACTCGCTCGCGACCGACGCGGACCCCGCCGAGGCAGCGGCCCACCTCGACGGCACCTGGTCCGCCCTCGGCATCGCGACCATCATCGGCGCGCCGCTGCGTCCCGGCTGGCGCGCCTTCGACGCGATCGCGGCGCCCCGGCGCGAGGCCACCCTCCTCGAGATCGAGGTCGGCGCGCCCCTGCTGCGCCGCAGCGGCGTCAACCTCGACCCCGCGGGCACGCCACGCACGTTCCACACGCGTGCGTACCGCTCGGACCGCCTGCGCATCGTCCTGCGCGACGGGCACGCCTGAGTCTCAGCGCGCCGCGGCGTGCGCGCGCTCGACCGCGTCGGGGAGCGCGCCGACGAGCGCGTCGACGTCCACGTCCGTCGAGGTGCGCCCCAGGCTGACACGGAGCGTGCATGCCGCATCGTCCGCCGACCAGCCCATCGCCATGGCCACGTGACTCGACTGCACCACCCCCGCGGTGCATGCCGAGCCCGAGCTCGCGGCGATCCCCGCGGCGTCGAGCAGGAAGAGCACCGACTCCGCACGCGCACCGGGGATGACCAGGTGGACGATGCCGGGGAGACGATGCGCGGGATCGCGCGGTCCCGTGACGGTCGCCTCGGGCACCGCGACCCGCACGCGGTCCACCAGGCGCGCGCGCAACGCCTCGAGGCGGGCGCGCTCGGCGGCCCGCTCGGCGATCGCATCGTCCAGCGCGGCGGCGAAGGCCGCGGCGCCTGGCGCGTCGAGCGTGCCCGACCTGACCGACCGCTGCTGGCCGCCGCCGTGAGCGAGCGGCTCCAGGGGCGCGCCGCGGCGTGCGAGCAGCGCACCGACGCCCACGGGGCCGCCGACCTTGTGCGCCGACACCGTCATCGCGTCGAGCCCGCTGCGATGGAGGTGGACGTCGAGGTGGGCCACGGCCTGCACCGCGTCGGCATGGACGGGGACGCCGAGCGCCGATGCCGCCGCCACCACCTCGGCGAGCGGCTGCACGGCACCGACCTCGTTGTTGGCCCACATGACGCTCACGAGGGAGCTGTCGGGGGTGATGGCCCGGGCGAGCTCTGCGGGATCGACGCACCCCGCGGGGTCCACGGGCAGCTCGACCAGGTCGGCGTCGCCGCGCTCGGCCAGCCACCGGGCCGGGTCCAGCACCGCGTGATGCTCGACCGCGGAGACCACGAGGCGCCGGCGCATGGCGTCCTGCCCGAGCCGCCCCCAATGGAGGCCCTTGATCGCCAGGTTGTCCGCCTCGGTCCCTCCCGAGGTGAGGATCACCTCAGGAGCGTCGGCGCCCAGCGCGGCGGCGATACGCTCGCGCGCGTCCTCGACCACGGCCCTCGCGCGCCGGCCCGCCGCGTGGAGCGACGAGGGGTTGCCCACCTCCTCCGCCGCGGCGAGCCAGGCGTCGCGCGCGGCCGGACGCAGGGGCGTGGTCGCCGCGTGGTCGAGGTACGTCACGCCGCCCAGTCTAGGAAGCGCACGGCGTCTCCGGACACGGCGACGGGGCCGGGTCTCGCGACCCGGCCCCGCCGTGCGGCCCGGTCCCTGGGACGGGGGGTTCCCAGGGACCGGACCTGTGAGGGGACTACTTCACCCCGCGCCGGTAGGACGTGATGGAGCTGGTGAGGTAACCCGGCTTCGAGGCGGTCATCTTCACCTTGATCCCGTGACCCGCATCCTTCTTGCGCAGAAGGTAGGTCGCGTGGGTGGCACCCTTGATCGGCTTGCCGTCGCGGTACCACTGGTACGTGACCTTGGCCGGCGAGGGCTTCCAGGCGACCTTGGGCGCCGGGATCTTGGTGCCGATGGTCATGGCGCCGGTGATCCGGGGCCGGGAGGGCTTCTCCCAGACCTTCGGCACGCTCACCGACTTCGACTTCACGGTCGTGGCGACGTAGCCGTCGGCCGTTCCCGTGACCGCCACCGACAGGCGCGTCCCCCGGTCCTTGACCCGCACCAGGTAGGTCGCGTGAGTCGCGCCGTCGATGGCGACGCCGTTGCGGAACCACTGGTACGTGTACTTCTCCGGGGTCGGCTCCCACGTGCCGAGGTCGACGCCCACCTTGGTGCCCACCGTGAGGCGGCCGGTGATCGCCGGCTTCGGCGCCGCGGTGAACTCGACCGGACCGGTCGCCTTCACGTCGATCGCGATGACGAACGAGGTGGCGGTGACGTCGCCCTCGATCTCGAGGAGCTGCTCGCCCTCGAGACCCTCCGGGATGGTGACGGTCACCGAGGCGGTGCCGTTGTCATCGTAGGAGCTGGTGACGATCTCGTTGGACACCGGGAAGGTGCCGAGGACCTCGCCGCCGAGGCTCACCACGACGTTGTCGTCGGTGAGGTCGGACGGACCCGTGAACATCAGCGAGCTGAGGTCGAACGAGAACTCCTCGCCCGCGGCGACCTCGAGCGAGCCGGCGGTGACGCCGACCGCGTGCTGGTCGTACTCGGTGCCGAGGCTGCCGAGCGCCGCGAGGTAGTCCACCATCGCGTCGAAGTCGACGCGAGCGCTGTCCTTGAGGTTCTCGCCGTCACGGAAGGCGGTGAAGTTGTCGCCACCGGCCGCGAGGAACGCGTTGGCCGCGACGGTGTACTCCGCCTCGAGGTCGATCGCCACGCCGTCGAGCCACATCTGGAGGATGCGCTCGCCGCGTGCGGCGGTCGGGTCGTAGGTGTAGTCGAAGCCGTCCGAGATCCCCAGCTTGAGGAACGGACGCGACGACCCGTCAGGCTGCCACTGCTGCTCGAGCACGGCCTTGATCTCCGCACCCGTGAGGGTGAGGGTCGAGAGCGTGTTGCCGAACGGCTGGACCGTGTTGGCCTGCTTGTAGGACACGCTGGTCGGGTACTCGCCCGTGCCGGCCGCGTCGCCCAGGAGGTCCGCACGCAGACCGCCGGGGTTCATGAACGCGATCTGCGCGCCGTTGGCCTCGGTCGCCCAGAGCTGCACGGTCGCGACCGCGTTGCCCAGCGTCGACTCGCCACCGCGCGCCTCGCCGTTCGACGACGTCCGCGCGCGGTAGAGCGGCTCGGTGAGCTCACCGATCGACTGAGCGCCGAGCACGGCCGCATCGGCCGCCGCAGCGTCGACGATCGCCTGCACCTCCGGGTCGGCCGGGTACACGAGCGCGCAGCTCGTGGTGCACGTCGGGTCGGCCTTCTCGGTGAGGTTGATGGTGTCGACCGCGATGCTCGCGAGCTCGTCCGTCGCGTTGTCGAACGTGAGGATGAGCTGGTCGAGGTACATGCCGTACTGCCCGGCGGAGACCACCGGACGCTTCGTCACGGCGCGACCCTCGTCGATCCAGCCCTGGACCGGGACCTCGTGGGCGTACGCGAGGTGCGTGTGGCCCGAGATCACGGCGTCGATGCTGTCGTCGAGCTCCGAGATCATCTTCCCGAAGTTGTTCGACGGGTCGACCGCGTCCGCGTAGGCCGTGGTCGGCGCGCCCTCGTGCACCAGCAGGATGATCGCGTCGGCGCCCTCGCCCTCGAGCACCTCGGCCGCGCGGTTGGCCGCGACGGCCTCGTCCTCGAACTCGAGGCCCTCGATGCCGGCGGGCGACACGAGGGACGGCGTGGTGTCGGTGACGACGCCCACGAAGCCGAGCTTCACATCGTCCTCGGTGGTCGCCGTGCCGTTGTCGAACTCGACCATCCAGGTCTCGTCGAGCGCCGGCGAGCCGTCCTCCATGCGCACGTTGGCGCCGAGGTAGGTCCACGTGGCGCCGCCGTACGGGTTGGTCTCGGCGTCGTAGTCGCCGAGCACGCGCCCGATGAGGTCCTCGTAGCCCTGGTCGAACTCGTGGTTGCCCACCGCCGAGACGTCGAGGCCCATGGCGTTCAGGGCGTCGATGGTCGGCTTGTCCTTGGCGACGAAGCTCTCGAACGTCGAGGCGCCGATGAGGTCGCCCGCCGCCGTGAACACCGAGTTGGTGTACTCCGACTCCAGCTGCTTGACGGCACCCGCCATCACCGCAGCGCCGGCCTGACCGCTCGCGAGGGTCGGCAGGATGCGGCCGTGGAAGTCGTTGGTGCCGAGCACCTGGACCTTGGTGGTGCCGAGCTCGAGCCCGATGAGCACCGGGTCGTGGTCCGACGTGCGGTACATGTCGGCCGCATAGAGGCTCTCGAGCTGCTCCGCGGTCTTGTACTCGGTGTTGTAGTCGATGACGGTCGGCTCGTCGGCGTTGATGTGGAGGTGCGCGGCGTCGCTCACCTGGTCCGCCATGGAGGCGGAGGCGAACGCGTAGTCGAGCGAGCCCCACTGGCCGTCGTAGACGTAGGAGTAGTCCTCGGCGAGCTCGACGTAGCCGGCCTCGCGGAGCACCTGGATCGGGTCCTCCTGACCGTAGGAGTTGAGGTCGCCCATGATGATGTAGTCGTCGTCCTCCACGCCGGTCGGGTGGTCGTCGAGCCAGCTCACCAGCGCCTCCGCCGCAGCGGTGCGGGCACCGTTCCAGCAGCTGGCGCCGTCACCCTGGTCGGCGTTCACGCCGTCGGTCGGGCACGAGCCCTTCGACTTCCAGTGGTTGGCGACCACCGTGAAGGTCTCACCGTCCGTGTCCTCGAAGCTCGCGGCCACCGAGGGACGGTTGTTGTCGTCGTCGAAGGACGGGTCCACCGAGTTGTCGAGGATGGCGAAGTCGCCCACCTCGGACACGGCGGCGGAGTCGTACAGGAAGCCGACGCGGATCGTGTCGGTGCCGACGATGCCGGTGTCGACGTAGGACCACGAGTCGGTCCCCGTCGCCTCGTTCATCTCGTCGGCGAGGTACGCGAGCGGCTCGACGCCGGTGGTGTTCTCGAGCTCGGCCATGCCGATGACGTCGGCGTCGAGCGCGACGAGCGCCTCGATCAGCTTCGCGGTCTGACGCTCCAGCTCCTCCTCGGAGTCCGCGCCGCGGCACTCCTGCTTGTAGCCGTCCGGGCCGCAGATGGTGCCGGCGCCGGTGGTGAGGAAGAAGTTGAGCACGTTGAAGGCCGCGACCTTGACGTCGCCGCCCACCTCGGGCGCCGCCGTCGGGCGCGGGTTCGCGTCCTGGAAGTCCGGCGTCGCCGCCGCGGCGTCCACGGGGCGCACACGCCACGCGTTCGGGGAGGACGAGGTGCCGCCCCACGTGTAGGTGAACACGCCCGACAGGCCGGTCACGGTGCTGCCGCTGCGCAGCGGGTTCTCCGCGGTGAGCGGAGCGCCGCCGAGCCCCATCGGGTCGAGGTTCTGCGCGTTGGTGAAGTCGTCGACCTTGATCTTGTTGAGGTCGTTCTCCTTCTGCAGCGCGACGGCCTCCTCGCCGGGCTCCACCACGGCGCTGGGCTGGTCGAGCTTGCCGGAGCCGGAGACCATCACCTCGTTGAAGCGACCGAGCAGGTAGGTCTCGGTGACGGTGAGCTCCTGGGCGAACTCGACGAGCATGCCCTCGTAGCGCTCGGCGAAGGTGGCGTCCGGGAAGGGCAGCGACACCTGCGCGGGCGTGACGCTCGCACCGGAGTCCAGCACCTCGACGGTGGCGGAGCCGAGCTGCGTCTGGCCCTGGTACTCGGCGACCACGCCGGTGACCGAGACCACGTCGCCCACGGCGACGGAGTCGTTCGAGGCGTTGTAGACGAAGACGGCCTCCGAGGTCGCCTCGTCCTCGTCGGCGTCCTCGTCGCGCGACTGGACGTAGAAGCCGCGGAGCGTCGGGCTCGCGCCCTCGTAGTCGCCCACGACGACGCCCTCGACCGTGACGGTCTGGCCCGCGAGCGGGCTGGTGTCGGTGGTGCCCTGGATCGCGGAGATCGGGGTGATCGCGCCGACGGTGGTGAAGGTGCTGACGAAGTCCGCCTCCATCGTGTCGGGCTCGCCGTCGAGGTCCTCGACGCGGCCGGCGTCGACGGTGAGCTCGCAGTCGGTGGCCTCGGCGATCGGCTCGGTCGGCGTGACGGTGTACACCGCGCCCTCGCCGGTGACGTCGAGCGCGAGGTCGTCCTCGCCGCAGACCAGGGAGAACGCATCGTTCAGCGCGACGTCCTCGGAGAAGGTCACCACGGGAGCGACATCGGTCGCGACGCCGATGGTGCCGTCCGCCGGCACCACGGTCTTGACCGTCGGCGCAACGTCCGCGGCCGGCTCGTCGGAGCAGTTCGCGGTGTGCGAGCCGAGGCCGGTGAAGTCGTCCTGCGCGGAGGAGGTCCACTCGAGCGAGGCATCGAATGCGTCAGTGGCATTCGTGTCGCCCGCGCAGACATCGGCGTTGCGCGTGAGCGTCTCGTTGAGTCCGCCACCCGGCCACACCGAGCCGGGGTCCACACCGACCTGCCCGAACGCATCGATCACGGTGCCGCTGTGCTTGAGCACCACGGCATCGTCGCCGTTGAAGTTGATCACGCTGCTGTTGGTCGCGTCGGCCACGGCCAGCACCGAAGCGTCGGCGGCGGCATGGGACACCACGTAGACGTCGCCCGCGGCGAGCGTGCCCGCGAGCGTCATCGACTGGCTCGCCGAGGCCGCGCCGTTCGAATAGAGCTCGAGCGTGTAGGCCGAGAGCTCGACGGCATCACCGGTGCCGTTGTAGATCTCGATGGCCTTGTTGCCGGTGCCGGAGCCCTCGACGTACTCGGAGATGAACAGGTCGCTGACGCCCTCGGCCGCGGCCGGGAGCGTGGTCAGGACCGAGACGCTCAAGGCGCCCAGGACAGAGGCCGCGCCGAGTCGACGCGCCGTTCTAGGTGGGGTGATAGTCACCCGCCTCACGTTAGGGACGCTTGGCGAACCGGATGCGTCGGCGCCGTGAACCTTATGTTGCCGCGCGGTGAACACTTGGCGATCAGCGATGCATGTCCCCGTCTGCGACCCGGGACCTTCCCGCGTTAGCGTGTCGGCAGACCCCTAGCGAAGGAGCCCGCATGGCCGTCTGGTTCATCACCGGCTGCTCGACCGGCATCGGCCGGGCGACCGCCGAGCGCGCCGCGGAGGCGGGCCACCGGGTGGTCGCGACCGCGCGGCGCCCCGAGACGCTCGACGCCCTGGTCGCACGATTCCCCGACACGGTGCTCGCCCTCCCGCTCGAGGTGAGGGACGATGCGGCGGTCCAGACCGCGGTCGACGCCGCGCTGGCCCGCTTCGGCCGGGTGGACGTGCTGGTCAACAACGCCGGCATCGGCTTCTTCTCCACCATCGAGGAATCGGGCGCCGAGGACGCGCACGAGGTCATGGACGCGAACTTCTGGGGCGCCGCCGCGGTGACCACCGCGCTGCTGCCGCACCTGCGCGCGCAACGGTCGGGGCACATCTTCACCGTCTCGTCGATCGCGGGCGTGCGCGGCTCCGCGGGGCTCGGGTACTACTGCGCGTCGAAGTTCGCGATCTCCGGGCTCATGGAGGCGCTGGCCGCCGAGGTCGCGCACCTCGGCATCCGCGTCACGCTCCTCGAGCCGGGCCCGATCCGCACGTTGTGGATCCCGTCCGGCGCGAAGAACGAGGAGGTCCTCCCGGACTACGAGGACGTGATGCGCCCGTTCTGGGACCGCATCCACTCCCTGCCGGGCAACCAGCCCGGCTCCCCCGGCGCCGCCGCCGAGGCCATGCTGCGCCTCGCCGACGAGCCCGACCCGCCCCTCCACCTCATCTGCGGGCAGCACGCCGTCACCCAGACGCGGGCGAAGCTCGCGCGGCTCGAGGCCGAGGTCGACCGGTGGGAGGATCTCTCCCTGAGCATCGACAGGAAGGACTGACATGGCCGGCATCCCTGGAGGCAAGGCGCTCCACGCCCTCGTCGCGGCCGTGCTCGAGCACGGCATGCGATCGCTCACCAAGCCCGAGGGGCTCGCGGTCTCGCTGGTGCAGGAGAGCGGCACGGGCGATCGCACCCTCACCACCTTCACGGGCGTCGACGCCCAGAAGGCCGTGCGCGCCGCGCGCGACAAGGCCAAGGCGAGCACCGCCGAGCGCGTCGCCGTGGTGTGGGACGGTCGCCTCACCAGCAAGGAGGGCGACGAGTCCGCAGTGATGGTCCTCGCGCACGAGCGCGGCCAGCCCGGCACGCTCATCTTCGCGCAGCGTTACGAGGCGCAGGGCACGCGGGTCGAGCCCGTGGGCAACCCCGGCTTCGTGGGCGAGCGGGCACCGCTGCTCGGCTGACCCTCGGCCTCCCCCTCCCGTCGCCCCCGTCACCCCCGCCACCCCCCTGACAGAGGCAACGGAGTTCGACGCGACACGCCGGAGATCCGCGTCCCGTACGCCGCGACACGCGCGCGACCCGGGACCCACTCCATTGTCACTGTCCGGCGGGGGTGGGGCTTGCGCGCGCGACCCTTCGGGCTTACATTTCAAATGTGGTTGATGCAACGATTCTTGAAATGACGACCCGCGAGGACTCGCCGGAGCTCTCCGCGGCGTCGGCGGCGGTGCTCGCGGCGGTCGCGGACCCCCTCCGCCACGGCATCGTCCGCTACCTCGCCGCCCAGGGCGAGCAGTGCGTGTGCGACCTCCAGGCGGCCTTCCCCGTCAAGACCAACCTGCTGAGCTACCACCTCAAGACCCTCCGCGAGGCGGGGCTGCTCGTCTCGGACAAGCGCGGCCGCTGGGTCCACTACAGCGTCGCGCCCGACGCGGCGACGCTCCTGGCCCGGGCCCTCCCCCTCCCTGCGACGCCACGGCCATGAGCGCCACCGCGACCCGGGCATCGTCCCCTCATCCGTCGGCGCGGCTGCGCGGCGGGCTCCTCGGCGCACTCGGCGCGGCGGCCGCGATCATCGTGGCGGGGGACGCCGCCGTGGGCACGATGCTCGGAGGGCTCGGCGTCGACCTCGCCGCACGATGGGGTTCGGCGCTGCATTTCTGGGTCTACGAGTCCGCGAAGATCCTCACGCTCGTCGCGCTCATCACCTTCGCCGTCGGGGTGCTCGGCACGTGGCTCACGCCCGATCGCGTCCAGGCTCTGCTCAGCGGCCGGCGCGCCGGCGTGGGCAACCTGGCGGCCGCGGGGCTCGGCGTGCTCACGCCGTTCTGCTCGTGCTCGGCGGTCCCGCTCTACATGGGGCTCGTGCGCGCGGGCGTGCCCACCGGTGTGACGCTCAGCTTCCTCGTGGCGAGCCCGCTGGTCGACGGCGTGGCGCTCGCGCTGCTCGCGGGCATCGCGGGCTGGGGCGCCGCGGCCATCTACCTGGCGTTCGGCGTGACGCTCGCGGTCGGCGTCGGACTCGTGCTCGGCGGGCGCTCGCGCGGCGCCGCTCCCGCGCCCCGCATGCTCGGGCTCGCCATGGCCCCACCCGCGCGCCCGACCCTGGACGACCGCCTGCGCGCGGGCCTGCGCGAGTCACGTAAGCAGCTGCGGCGGCTGTGGCCGTGGGTCCTCGCCGCGCTGGCGGTCGGCGCCGCGGTGCACGGCTGGGTGCCCACCGAGGTGCTCGTCGGCGTCGGCGGCGCATGGTGGGGCGTGCCCGTCGCGGCGCTGGTCGGCATCCCGCTGTACTCGGGGACCGCCACCGCGGTGCCGCTCATCGCTCCCCTGCACGCCGCAGGGGTCCCGCTCGGCACGCTCATCGCGTTCCTCATGAGCGTGGTCGCCCTGTCCGTGCCGGAGATGGTCATGCTGCGCAAGGTGATGACCACGCGGCTGCTCGCCTCCTACGTGGCAACCGTCGCCGCGGGCATCGTCGCGATCGGCTACCTGCTCAACGCGGTCACGTAGCCGGAGCGGGCTCAGCCCGCGCGCCGCTCCCGGATGCGCGCGATCGCCTGCGGCAGCACGTCGCCCAGGTCGCCTACCACGCCGAAGTCCGCGATCTCGAAGATCGGGGCGTCCGGGTCGATGTTGACCGCGACGATGGTGCCAGAGGCCTGCATGCCGCCGCGGTGGTGCACCGCACCCGAGATGCCGCACGCGACGTACAGGGCGGGCGTCACGGTGGTGCCGGTCTGGCCCACCATGTGCTCGTGCGAGATCCAGCCCTCATCGGTCGCGTCACGCGACGCGCCGACCGCTCCGCCGAGCACGTCGGCGAGCTCGCGCACCAGGGTGTAGTCGCCCCCGGTGCCGCGACCGCCGGACACCACCACCGGCGCCTCTGCGAGCGGGACGCCCTCGGGCGCCGATACGGGCTCCACCACGACGACGGTCTCGCGCGCCTGCCGGAGGTCGGCCGCCACCTCCACCAGCGTCGCCGCACCCGGGGCCTCCCCCGCGATCGCCTGGGTGGTGTTCGGGCGGATGCCCACGATCGCGCGGTCCGCCTCGATGCGCGTGCGCACGTTCCACGTCGCGGCGAACACCGTCTGCATCGTCTCGACCCGGCCGTCGACCAGCTCGGCCCCCGCCGCGTCCACGACCACGCCCGCGCCGGTGGCGAGCGCGAGCCGCGTCGCGATCTCCTTGTTCACGAAGGTCGACACCATGAGCATCACCTCCGCGTCCGAGGTCGCCGCCCCCAGGGCCGCGGCGGCCACCGCGGGAAGGCGTGCCTCGTCGCCGACGGCGACCACGCGCACCTCGGCGGCGCCGTAGAGACCGAGCCGGGCGACCTCGGGAGCCTCGGGAGCCTCGCCGAGCCACACCGCGACGGGCGTGCCGAGCGAGCGCGCGAGCGTGAGCGCCTCGAAGGTGGGCTGGGTGACCTCGCCGGAGCGGGTCTCGACAAGGACGGCGACGGTGGTCATGCGAGGCCCTTCTCGAGCAGGAAGTCGGCGAGCTGCGTGCCGGCGTCGCCCGTGTCCGTGACGGTGACGCGGTTCTCGCGCGGCGGGCGCGGCGACGCGTCGACGACGACGGTGCGCGCGGCACCCGCGCCCACGGCCGCGGGGTCGATACCCAGGTCCGCGAGCGCCCACGTGGTCACGGGCTTCGAGCGTGCGGCCATGATGAGCTTGAAGTTGGGGTAGGGCGGCTTGTTGGCCTCGTCGGTGACGGACACCACCGCGGGCAGCGGCGCGGACACGGTCTCGTGAGCATCGGGAAGATGGCGGACGATGGTCGCGGCGCCGTCCTCGACGGTGAGCCCCGAGGCAAGCGTGAGCTGCGACCAGTCGAGCTCCACCGCCAGCGCCGTCGGGAGCATCGAGGTGAGGCCGTCGAGCGCGGCCATGCCCGTCACCACCAGGTCGAGCGGCGCCTCGTCGTGCACCTTGCGCACCGCCGCGGCGATGACCTTCGCGGTGCCGAACACGTCGGAACCGGCGATCGCGGCGTCCGAGACGTGGATCGCGTGGTCGACGCCCAGCTGAAGCGCCTTGCGGACCGCGGCCACCGCATCGTCACCGCCGACGGTGAGGGCGTAGACCTCGCCCTCGCCCGCGGCCTCCTTGAGCTGGAGGGCGGCCTCGACGGCGTTCTCGTCGAGCTCGTTCATGGTCCCGTCGTCGCCCGTGCGGGTCACCGCGCCCTCCGTGAAGGAGCGCTGCGACTGCAGGTCGGGCACGAACTTCACCGTCACCAGGATGCGCATATGGGACACCCTAACGGGCGGCGAGCGGCGCTCGAGCGGGCCAGATCGGGCCGCGAGGGGGAATCACCTGCGAACGTTCACAGTTGTCGGATAACAATATGGACATGAGCGCCCCGACCGTCGAGCCGTCGCCCAACCCGCAGCGCCTCGGCGTGCACCTGGTGGAGGGCGGTGCCAACGTCGCGGTCTTCGCCGCGCACGCGACCGCCATGCACCTGTGCCTGTTCTCGGAGGACGACCGCACCGAGACCCGCATCGCGTTGCGCGGCCCGCGCAACGGCATCTGGCACGGGTTCATCCCCGGCATCGAGGCGGGCCAGCGCTACGGCTTCCGCGTCACCGGCCCGTGGAACCCCAAGCAGGGGCACCGCTACAACCCGGCGAAGCTGCTGCTCGACCCCTACGGCCGCGGCATCGAGGGCCGGATGACCCCCATGACCGACCCGGGCGCCCGCGCGCTCCTGAGCTCGCGGGATGCTACGGACTCGGCGCCGCTCATGCCGCGCTCGGTGGTGACGCGCAAGCCGTCGGGGCCGTGGCAGACGCCCCACCCCCGCGTGCGGTGGACGGACACGGTGATCTACGAGACCCACGTCAAGGGGTTCACCAAGACGATGCCGGGCGTGCCCGAGGAGCTTCGCGGCACCTACGCCGGGCTCGCCCACCCCGCCGCGATCGACTACCTCAACGAGCTCGGGGTCACCGCCGTCGAGCTGCTCCCCGTCCACGCGTTCGCGCCCGAGCCGCACCTCGAGCACGGCGGCCTCGACTCCTACTGGGGCTACTCGACGCTCGGCTTCTTCGCGCCGCACGCGGGGTACGCGACCGAGGCCGCGCGCGCGGCGGGGGCGCAGGCCGTGCAGGACGAGTTCTGCGGGATGGTCGACCTCCTCCATCAGGGCGGCCTCGAGGTCATCCTCGACGTGGTCTACAACCACACGTGCGAGGGATCGAGCTCCGACCGCGTGCTGTCGTGGAAGGGCCTCGACAACCGTGTCTACTACCGCAGCCAGACCCACGCACCGCAGCACTACGACGACACCACCGGCACGGGCAACACCCTCGACTTCGGCCACCCCTTGGTGAGCAAGATGGCGCTCGACTCGCTTCGGTACTGGGCCACCGAGATGCATGTCGACGGCTTCCGCTTCGACCTCGCGGCGACGCTCGGCCGGACGATGCAGGGATTCTCGAGCGACCACCCCTTCCTCGTGGGCCTCATCACCGACCCTGTCCTCAGCGGCCTCAAGCTCATCGCGGAGCCGTGGGACATCGGCCTCGGCGGCTGGCAGGTGGGCAACTTCCCGCAGCCGATGGCCGAGTGGAACGACAGGTTCCGCGACTACACGCGCGCCTTCTGGCTCCAGTGGGGCGCCGCATCGTCCGGTCAGCGGCACCACCCCACCGCGCCCGAGCTCGCCACGCGGATCGCCGGCTCCTCCGACCTCTTCGGCCACTCGGAGCCGTACGGCATGCGCGGGCCGATCGCCTCGGTGAACTTCATCACCGCGCACGACGGCTTCACGGCGCACGATCTGACGGCGTACAACCACAAGCACAACGAGGCCAACGGCGAGGACAACCGCGACGGCACGGACAACAACCGGTCCTTCAACCACGGCGTCGAGGGCGCGACCGACGACCCGGACATCCTGCACGCCCGCCGCCGGTCGATGCGCAACATGCTCGGCACGCTGCTGCTGTCCGCGGGCACGCCCATGATCCTGGGCGGCGACGAGCTCGGGCGCTCCCAGGGCGGCAACAACAACGCGTACTGCCAGGACAACGAGATCTCCTGGTTCGACTGGGAGCTCGAGGACTGGCAGGTCGCGCTCAAGGACTCGGTGGCCGAGCTGCTGCGGCTGCGCCGCGCGCACAAGGTGCTGCGGCCCGGCCGGTTCTACGACGGCGTCGACTACAACCCCACGGACGCGCTGTTCCGCGCCGACTCCGCCTGGTTCCGCCACGACGGCGAGCACGAGGACGAGGAGTGGTGGGAGGACCCGGACACGCGGGTGGTCCAGTTCATGCGCTCGCTGTCGGACGAGTCGCAGGCCGATGCGCTCGTGGTGGTCAACGGCAACGACTACGCCGTCGACGTGCGGATCCCCGAGGACCAGGGCCTGCCCTGGCGCCTCGCGTGGGACAGCGCGTGGGACTCGCTCGACGAGCGCACGGACGCCCTGGTCGCGCCGGGCTCGACCGAGGCGATGGAGGCGCTGTCGCTGCGCCTCTACCTCACCGACCCCGGTGAGTGACCGCCCGGCCCAGGGATGAGGCCACCGCGCACTCCTTGCCGTTGAGGGTGAACGCGTCGACCGGGACCGCGCCCTCCTCGCTCGCTCCCGCGAGCCGCACGGTCACCGCGCGTCCGGGTCGGAGCTCGGCCGTCCGGCTCGAGTCGACGAGCACCACCCTCGAGCCCGCCTGGAGGTAGTCCCCCGGCTCGGCCGACGTGAGCTGCTCGTCCCCCGCGAAGTCCCAGGCGAGCCACCAGCCCCGCATCGTGGTCGCGGTGTCGTTGCGCAGCTGCAGGGTCGCGCGGAACCCGCCGCGCGCGTCCGTGACGCGGTAGCTCACCGTGCAGGGCGCGGGGATCTCGCCGAGCGCATCCAGGGCCGCCGTCAGCTGCGCCGCCGCCGCGTCGACCTGGTCCTGCGTGGGGCGATCCGCGGCGAGGACGATGCGCGCGATCTCGAGCGCCTGGTCCACCGCCGCGAGCGCCGCGGCGTCGTGCGCGTCGCGGTCGAGCGACTCGGCCTCGTCGACGGCGTCCGCGAGCGCCGCGGTGTCGACGTCGCTCGCGACCGGCGTGATCGAGAAGTCGTCGATCCAGACGTAGTCGCCCGCACCGCCGGAGCCCCTCGCGCCGACGGTGACGGTCGCGCCGTCGGGGACCTCCAGCACCAGCTCGGGGTAGTCCCACGCCCCCCAGCCGGTGAGGCTGAACGGAGCAGACCGCTCCGCTCCGTCGATGCTCGCGACCAGGGCCACCGCGAGGTCCGCGTCCGTGACGTCCTCGCCGTGCGCTCCCGCGGTGAGCACGTACGCGCCGGCCGGCAGCGCGACCTCCTGCGTCACCGCGAAGGCCCACGGCGCGTCGTCCCAGACGTTGACCGCCTGCTTGCCCACCGGGCTCCAGTCGTCCGCGAGCACCCAGAACGTCTCGGGCCAGGGGTCCGCGACCAGGGACCACGGCGCCACGTCGGGCTCGCCCGCATCGTCCACCGCCTCGAAGCCGGGGTTCGCCAGCAGGTCGCCGTCGACGACGGTGACCGTGGCCGTCGCCTTCCAGCCGCCAGCGGTGGTCCCGCTGACCGAGTACACCCCGGGCGACGTGATCCACGCGATCGAGCCGGACCACGCGACCGCCTCCGTCGAGTCGGTGCCGTCGTACGCGGTCACCGTGACCTCGGCGGGCAGCGGGATCTCCTCGCCCAGCACCGCCTCGACCGCGACCGGCGCGATGGCCGGGTCGGGAGGCGTGGCGCCGTCGATCAGCGTCAGGCCCGCGAGGGCCGCCTCGAGCGCGAGCGTGACCTGGTCGACGTCCTCCTGCACGGGCCGGGACGACGCGAGCACGTTGTGCGCCGCCTCGAGCGCGGCGTCGAGCATCGCGAGCGACTCCGGCGTGTACACGTCGCGCGAGACGGCCTCGGCACGATGCACGAGCCCGGCGAGCGCCGACGTGTCGATGGTCGAGGTCGCCGCGCGCGTCAGCGTAACGTCGTCGATCCAGCCCCATGCTCCCGCCTCGCCGGAGCCCCAGATGCCGATGGTGAGGACGCCCGACGCGCCGACCGTCACGTCGAACCCCGGCTCGTCCCACGCCGCCCAGCCGGTCAGCGAGAAGTCGGCGTTCCCGCCGGGCGAGTCCGAGGCCCACGCGTAGAGGTTGAGGCTCAACGCCGCGACCCCGTGCGCCGCCGCGGACAGGTGGTACTCGCCCGGCGGAAGGTCGGTGATGGTCTGCTTCATCTCGACCTCGTACGCGGCCCCGTCGTAGACGTTGACCGCCCACTCCCCGCGGAGGTTCTGCGACCCGACCTCGTGCTTGACCCAGAACGTCGACGGCCACGGGTCGGCCTCGAGCGCCCAGCCCGGGAGGGCGTCGCCCTGCTCGAAGTCGCCGTTGACCACCAGGTTCTCCGCGAGCACCGTCACGGTCGCGACGGTCGGGTAGCCGCTCGCCGTGGTGCCCGAGACCGCGTACTCGCCCGGACCGGCGATGAACGCCTCCGAGCCGGACCAGGCGACGGCCTCGTCGACCGTGCTGCCGTCGTTGAAGCTCACCTCGACCGTCGCCGGCATCGTCACGGCCTCGCCGTCCTCGAACGTGAGCACGGGATGCTCGACCGCCTCGACCGCGAGGTCCGTCACGGCGCCGGTGTCGACGTAGCGGAACACGTTCAGCGACGGCAGGGGGGTGCCGTCGAAGTCGAACAGCGCCTGGTTCTCCCACGCCGAGCCGCCGTACCAGACGCCCGCATCGTCCGGGTCGTACTCCCCCGCGAAGCTCGACGCCCAGCCCGAGCCGTGGCGCTCCCACAGGACCTTGTTGCGCTCGAGCTGAGCGGGGGTGCCCACGGGCAGCCACGTGGGCTCCCAGTAGTAGACGCCGATGCCGGCCTCGCCGACGTCGGCGACGGCCTGGATGACGTCCGCGACGGCACGCGCCTGCCCCTGGGCGCTCACGGGATACGCCGTGGCCTCGGCCGGCTGATCGATGACGTTGGGGTGACCGTCGCCGTCCTCGAGCGTGGACACCCACGAGGTCTCCGCGACCATCACCTGCTTGTCGTAGTCCTCGGCCACGTCCGACAGGACGGCCGTGAGGTTGTCGAGGCTGCCGTGCCAGAACGGGTAGTACGAGCTCGCGAACACGTCGTAGTCGACGCCGCGCGCGTCGAGGGCCGCGGCGTAGCCCGCGTACCGGCCCGCGGTCTCGGGGTTGGTGAAGTGGAGAGCGACCAGCGCGGCGGGGTACACCGCGCGCACGGCGCGCGAGCCGGCGCTGAAGATCTGCGCCATCCCGTCCCAGCCGGTCACGCCCGCCACGCCGTTGTTGGTCTCGTTGCCCACCTGGACCATGCGCACATCGACCTTCGCCTTGCGCATCTTCCTTAGGGTCGCGGCAGTGTAGGCCTCGACGGCGTCCGCCTTCTCGGCCGTGCTCAGGCCCGCCCACGCCTTGGGCGCCTGCTGCTTGCCGGGGTCGGCCCAGAAGTCCGAGTAGTGGAAGTCGACGAGCACGCCCAGCCCTGCCTTGGTCGCGCGCTTGCCGATCTCGACCGCACGGGCCGCGTCGACCGTCCCGCCCCCGTAGCCGTTGCCGACGGCGTCGAACGGGTCGTTCCACACGCGGATCCGGACATCTGTCACCCCCGCGTCCGCGAGCAGACGGAACAGGTCGCGCGGCTTGCCCTTGGCGTCGCGGAACACCACGCCGGACTCCTCCAGCGCGATCACCGAGGACACGTCCACACCCTTGATGAAGCCCTCGGGCAGGTTCTCGACCTTGTCGACGAAGATCTCGGCATCCACCGGCCCTGACGGCTCCAGCGGCGCGGTGGGGCGCGGCTTGGCGCCCGCCGGCGAGGCGAGCAGCAGGGCGAGGGCGGCGACGGCGGCGGTGGCCGCTCCGGCGCGAAGGAGGCGCAGCATGATCAGTCCCTTCGATCGACGTTGATCGGGCGGGAGGCCCGCGGTGCTGTGACCGCTCTCAGACTGGCACAGAAGGGACGAATCCGCATCTCGAGCCCACGCGGCGGCGAGGCGCTCGGGAGCGCTCCCGGGGTTCTCTCGACCGTTCGCGCCCTCTCCCCTGCGAGGCGCTCGATGCCCGATCTCGCAGATCTCGGGCGCTCACCACCTCGCAGGGCGCGCGCACGCCGCGGTGCGGGGACAACGCCAGCGGGTCCGGTCCGGGGACATCCCCGGACCGGACCCGCACGCATGCACGTGGCGCCTCAGGACTCCCGCCGCGCACCCATCAGGGAGAGCGAGCCGCCGAGCGCGAGCAGCAGCAGCGCGCCCAGCAGGATGGGCAGCACCTCGGCACCCGTGCTCGAGAGGAACCCGTCGTCCTCCGGTGCGAGCACCTCGAACGCCAGCTCCCCGAGCAGGGTCCCCTCCTCGTCGAGCACGCGCACGTGGTGGGTGCCCGGCTCGAGGTCGGTCGGGATGGTGACCGTCGCGGTCGCCGTGCCGTCGACCGCCGTCGCGTCGGCGAGCTTGCGGTAGGTGCTCGCCACGCCGATCTCGACGGACTCGACCTCGAGGCCCGTCACCGTGACCGTGACCGTGTCACCCGCGCGGATGGCCGCGGAGGACAGCGAGATCGCGACGCCCGCGGCCTCCTCGGTCGGCTCCGACGACGGATCCGCTGTCGGCTCGACGGTGGGATCCGTGGTCGGGTCCGTCGTCGGCTCGGTCGAGGGCTCATCGGTGGGCTCCTCCGCGACCTCGACGAGCGCCGCGATCGCCTCGGTCACCAGCACCGTCGCCTCGTCCACCCGAGCCTGGGTGGCGAGCTCCGACGCGAGGACGATCTCGCCCTTCTCGACCGCGAGGTCGAGCGCCGCGAGCGACGCGTCGGTGTACAACGTGCGGTCGATGGCACGGGCCGCGGCGATCGCCTCCTCGAGGGCCGACGTGTCGACGGCCTCGCTCGCGACGCGCACCAGCGAGAAGTCGTCGAGCCACACGTAGTCGCCGGCGTCGCCGGAGCCCGTCGCACCCACGGTGAGCGTGCCGGAGCCGTCGACCGTGACGGCGAGCGTCGGGTCGTCCCAGGCACCCCAGCCAGTCAGGGTGAAGGGCGCGGCGAGGGCGCCCGTCGCATCGTCCGCGACCAGGTCCATGACCAATCCGGCCGCGCCCTCGTCGGAGCCGTGGCCGCCGGCGCTGAGCTCGTAGTCGCCGGGCGCGAGCCCGGTGACCTCCTGCGTCACCGAGAAGCCGAACGGCGCCTCGTCGTACACGTTGACGGCGTAGGCGTCCCTGGCGCTCCACTCGTTGGCGTAGACCCAGAAGGTCGCTGGCCACGGGTCGGCCGCGAACGTCCAGCCCGCATCGTCACCCGTCTCGAAGCCGGGGTTGACGATCCAGTTGCGGGCGGTGACCGTGATCGTCGCCGTCGCCGCCCAGCCGTTCTCGGTCACGCCCGAGACCGTGTAGACGCCTGGGCCGTCGATCCAGCCGACCGCGGCGCTCCACGTCACCGACTCGGTCGTGGTGGTGCCGTCGAAGGCGACCACCGAGACCGTCGACGGCAGCACGATCGCGTCGCCCTCGACCACGGTCAGCGCCACCGGCGTGACGGTCGGGTCGGGGGCGTCGCCCGTGAGCTCGAGGCCTGCCATGGCCGCCGCGAGCGCATCGGTCACCGCGTCGACGGTCGCCTGGGAGGCGCGCGAGGATGCGAGCACCACGTCCGCGCGCTCGAGCACGGCGTCGAGCGCCGCGAGCGAGTCCTCGGTGTAGTAGTCGCGGTCGATGGCCTTCGCCTGCGCGACCTTGGTGGCGAGCGCCGACGTGTCCGCCGTCGCGGACTCCTTCTTCACGAGCGTGACGTCGTCGATCCAACCCCACGCGCCCGCGGCGCCGCCGCCCCAGATCCCGACGTGGAGCATGCCGTCGGCGCCCACCTCGACGTCGATCGACGGCTTCTTCCACGCGGCCCAGCCGGTGAGGCCGAAGCCTGCGTCGGTGCTGCCCGCATCGTTCCACGCGTACAGGCTCAGCTCGAGCTCGGGCGCACCGTGCGCCTGGGCGCTCAGGGTGTACGTCCCGGGCTCGAGACCCGCGACGTCCTGCTTCATCTCGAACTCGAAGGCTGCGGAGTCGAAGAGGTTGACCGCCCAGGTCCCGTGGACGTTCGCGGGCTCGGCCTTGACCCAGAAGGTCTCGGGCCACGGGTCCGCCTCGAAGGACCACGGCGCGACGGAGGCGTCGCCGTTCTCGAAGTCCCCGTTGACGATGAGATTGACGGCCCTGACCACCACGGTCGCGGTGGTGCGATGGCCCTCGTCGGTGACGCCCGAGATCGAGTACGTGCCCGGACCCGCGATGAGGTCGACGGCGTCGCTCCACGTCACCGCCTGCGCCTCGACGGACGAGTCGTTGTAGGTGACCTCGACCGTGCCGGGCAGCACGACGGCGTCGCCGTCCTGGACCGTGACGGTGGGCTTCTCGATCGCGACGACCTCGCGTGGTGCGACCGCGCCGGTGCGCGCGTACTGGAACACGCGGAGCGACTCGAGCGGGTTGCCGTCGACGTCGAAGAGCGCCTGGTTCTCCCAGGCCGAGCCGCCGTACCAGACGCCAGCATCGGCCGCGTCGTACTCGCCGGCGAAGCTGGATGCCCAGCCCGAGCCGTACTCCTCCCAGAGCAGCTTGTTGGACTCCACCTCGGCGGGCGTGCCGACGGGCAGCCACGCGGGCTCCCAGTAGAAGACGCCGATGCCGGCGTCGCCGATCGCGCTCACCGCGGCGATGACGTCGCGGACGGCGCTCGCCTGGCCCTGGACGCTCGCCGGGTACTTGCCCGCGAGGTCCGCCTCGGTCTTGATGACGTTGGGGTGGCCGTCGCCGTCCTCGAGCGTGTACGCCCAGGAGGTCTCCGCGACCATGACCTGCTTGCCGTAGGTGTCCGCCACGTCCGACAGGACGGCGGTGAGGTTGGCGAGGTCGCCGTGCCAGTACGGGTAGTACGAGCTCGCGAAGACGTCGTAGTCGACACCGCGCGCGTCGAGCGCGGCGGCGTAGCCGGCGTAGCGGCCGGCCGTCTCAGGGTTGGTGAAGTGCACCGCGACCTGGGCGTCCGGGAGCACGTCGCGCACGGCGGACGAGCCTGCGCTGAAGATCTCCGCCATGCCGTCCCAGCCGGTGACGCCGGCCACCGCGCCGTTGGTCTCGTTGCCGACCTGGACCATGCCGACGTCGACGCCGGCGTCCTCCATGCCCTGCAGCGCGTCGGCGGTGAACTCCTCGACCGCGTCAGCCTTCTCGGCCACGCTCAGCCCCGCCCACGCCTTGGGCGCCTTCTGCTTCGCCGGGTCGGCCCAGAAGTCCGAGTAGTGGAAGTCGACCAGCACGCGCATGCCCGCCTCGGTCGCGCGCACCCCGATCTCGGTCGCCCGCGCGACGTCGACCGTGCCGCCGCCGTAGCCGTTGCCGTCGGCGTCGAACGGGTCGTTCCACACGCGGACGCGGACGTAGTTGACGTCGGCCTCCGCGAGCACGTCGAAGAGGTCGGCGGGCGCGCCATCGAAGTCGCGGAACGTCACACCGCTGTCCTCGAGCGCGACGAGCGACGAGACGTCGACGCCGTTGATGAAGTCGGAGGCGAGACCCTCGACCTTCGCGACGTGGAGGCCCGCCTCGACGGGCTCGTCGACCGCCGCCACAGCGATACCCGAGCCGAGGACCACTCCTCCGAGCGCGACCGATGCGGCCGTGGCCGCGGACCTGAGATTGAGACTCATGCTTCCTTCCCATGGATCGACGTTGATCAGCGCCGGCGGGGTCCGGCCCGTCCGGACGTCGATGTCCGGACGCCCACGGCCTCGGCCGCCGCACAGCGCGTCCCGCTGAGGGCGCGCCATGTCGCACGTTGCTGTGAGCGGTCCCAATGTTATCGTCACCATCGCCTGGCGCAACAGGCGCTTGGGGATCGTGACCGATCTGTTACCGGTCCCGGTCGAGAGGCCGAGAGGCGGCGCGGGTGCCGAGCGCGCGTGCCGCCGCTCCCCGCTGGCGCTCCCCCGCCCCCTTCCCCACCTCTGTGAGGTGCTGAGTGCCCGATCTCACCGGATTCGAGCACTCAGCACCTCGCAGGACGCCCGGGCGGGAGGACGGGACACCGGGTCCGCCGCGGGAGGCGCAGAGAAGCCCGGGGCGGTCTCCCGCCCCGGGCTCCTCTCTGGAAGGAAGGCCGGTCAGCCCTTGACGGAGCCGGCCGTGAGGCCTCCCACGATGTAGCGCTGCAGCGCGAGGAAGAGCACCAGCACGGGCAGCGCGGCGATCACTGTGCCCGCGGAGAAGATGCCCCAGCGCGCCGTCAGCTGGTCCGAGACCCACTGGTACATGCCGACAGCGAGCGTCCAGTTCTCGGAGGACACGAGGATGATCCTCGCGAGGATGAAGTCGCCGAACGCCGAGATGAACGCCAACAGGCCCACCACCGCGAGCACGGGGCGCACGAGCGGGATGATCATGCCCCAGAAGATCTGCGAGTGGCTGGCGCCGTCGATCTTCGCGGCCTCGTCCATCTCCATCGGGATGGAGTTGAAGAAGCCGTACATGAGGAAGGTGTTCGCGCCGAGCGCGGTGCCCAGGTACACGCAGATCAGGGCGATCTTCGAGTTGATGCCCAGCGCCGGGATCACCTCGCCCAACGAGATGAGCAGCAGGAACACGGCCACGAACGCCACGGTCTGCGGGAACATCTGGAGGATAAGCAGGCCGGTCAGCGACGTGCGGCGGCCCTTGAAGCGGAACCGCGAGAACGCGTACGCGGCCGCGGCCCCCATGAGGACCGCGCCGATGGCCGCCGCGATGCCGATGATGAGCGTGTTGCCCACCCAGGTCCAGAACAGCGTGTCGTTGAGCTCCTGGTAGTTGTTGAGGCTGATCGAGCCGAAGAGCCGCTGCGTGCCGGCGAGGCTGCCGCGCTCGTCGAGCGAGGCCGAGAGCACGAAGACCAGCGGGAACGCGGCGTAGAAGATGATGACCGCCGCGAGGGGGTACTTCCACCCGACCTCGAGCCACCACCGCGAGCGGCGCGTGGGCTGGCGACGGTGCGTCGAGCTGGTCGTGGGCGCGGTGGTGGCCATCAGAACTCCTCGAGCTTCTTGGTCTGGCGGAAGGCGAGCGCGGAGACGATGCCGACCACGACGAACACCACGATGGACAGGGCCGCGGCGAGGCCGTAGTCGGCGCGGCCGCCTGCCACGCCCGAGATCTGGTAGATCGCCGAGATGAGGATGTCGGTCGCGCCTAACGGCACGCTCGTATCGTCGAATCGTGGCCCGCCGTTGGTGAGCATGTAGATGATCGTGAAGTTGTTGAAGTTGAACGCGAACGAGGCGATCGCGAGCGGCGCCGTCGACACGAGCAGCAGCGGGAACGTGATCGACCGGAACTGGCGCCAGCGGCCGGCGCCGTCGATCTTGGCCGCCTCGGTCGTCTCGGAGGGCAGCGACTGGAGCGCGCCGGTGCACACGAGGAACCAGTAGGGGTAGCTCAGCCACAGGTTGACGAACAGGATCGAGAACCGCGCGAGCCAGGGGTCGCCCAGCCAGTTGATGTCGGCCCCGAAGAAGAACCACTTGTTGATGATGCCGAACTCGGGGTTGAGCATGCCTCGCCACAGCAGCGCCGTGAGGAACGCGGGGAACGCGTACGGGAGGATGAAGAGCGTGCGCAGCGTCTTCCTGCCGCGCAGGCGGTCGTCGTTATAGACGATCGCGAAGAACAGGCCCAGCAGGAAGCTCGACACCACGGTGAGGACCGCGAACGCGAACGTCCACGCGGTCACCCGCAGCAGCGGCTTCGCGTACTCGGGGTCGGTGACGGCCTTGGTGAAGTTCTCGAAGCCGACGTTGACGTACCAGCCCGCCGGGAGCGTCGAGCCGTCGTCGCCCACGAAGGTGCCGCGGTCGTTCGGCGTGTAGACGACGCCCGAGTCCACGTCGGTGAGGGTGTCCGCGTCCTCGTCCCATACGAGCGAGGAGCGGTAGACCTTGGCGGTCGAGCCCTCGCGGGTGCGCAGCGAGCCGTCGTCCGCCTCGTCGGAGACCGCGACGCGCAGCGCCGTGACGTCCTGCGCGAGCGCCTGGTCCTTGAGGAGATCCGTCACCGGGACGACCTCCCAGCCGTCGACCTCGGTGGGACGCCCGCTGTCGTCGACCGCGCCGTCGACCTCGGCCAGCGGCTCGTCCGCCGTGCCGACCTCGACCACGCCGTCCTCGCTGATCGCGAAGCCGATGGTGTCGCCGTCGCGCACCACGGCGAGCGGGTACGAGGGCGAGCCCTCGACCTCGCGCTCGGCCTGGATGAGCGCGGCGTCGATCGCCTGGGACTTGCTGACGTTGTGGCCCGCGCCGTAGTTCGTGGTCGCCACGTACGCCGTGTAGATCATCGTGAAGACCTGGAAGACCAGCAGGAACACGAGCCCCGGGTAGATGTACTTCATCGGCAGCATGCGCCGCGAGAAGTAGACCCAGTCGGCGATCGCGAGCAGGACGATGGAGGCGCCGAGGATCACCCATGCCTGGGCGTTCCACGCCGACATGATCGCGCTCACGCCGAGCGCGTTGACGATCATCATCAGCAGGAGCTTCGCGATGAAGCCCCAGCCCAGGCCTGTCCAGCGCCGCGAGTGCGCGTCCGTGCTCTGGCTCGGCGCCGGCGCGGTGGTCTCCGTCGACATCAGTTCTCCTGCTCCCGTCTGGGTGGTGACGCTCCGGCGGGGATCCGCCGGGGTGGGGCGGGGCACGATGCGCCCCGCCCCACCGAGGTGGGTGGACCCCTTAGCCCTCGAGGGCCGCGGTCAGGTCCGTGATCATCTTGTTCCAGGTGTCGACCGGGTCGGCGCCCTTGATGATCTTCGCCTCAGCGGCGTTCCAGAAGTCCCACACCGAGCCCATCTCGGGGATCGACGGCATCGGGACGCCCTGCTCGGCCGAGGCCTGGAAGCCCGCGATCGCGTCCGGGAACGGGGCCGACGCGGTGTCGACGCCCTCGAACGCGGGGAGGCGCGGGTCGGCGTCGTACAGCGCCTGCATGGCCTCGGGGGTCGCGATGTAGTTGGTGAGGAAGGTGTTCGCGAGCAGCGCGTTCGCCGACTGCGACGAGACGTAGAAGCCCTGGACGCCCACGAACGGCGCGGCGGTCTCGCCACCGGCCGACGGCACGGGGTTCACGGTGAAGTTGACGTCCGCGAAGTCGCCGAGCGCCCACGGACCGGCCACGGTGTACGCGCAGTCGCCCGAGTTGAAGAGCTCGTTGTTGATCGCGTAGTCGACGGTGGTCGAGAGGTGGCCCGCGCCCTTCTCGCCGTTCTCCGACAGCCAGGTCGCGAAGGCCTCGCCGGCCTCGCCGCCCATGCCGACCTCGGAGGTGTACGAGCCGCCCTCCTGGACGAACACCGGGGCGCCGAACGAGGTCTGGAACGGGTACATGGTGTAGCCGTCGCCGGTCTCGCCGTTGACGTTGATGCAGAACGGGTACTTGGCGCCGGACTCCTCGCCCGCGGCGATCATGTCGTCCCACGTGGCGGGCGCCTCCTCACCGACCAGGTCGGTGTTCTGGATGAGCGCCACGGCCTCGGTCGAGTACGGCATGCCGTAGACCTGGCCGTCGTAGGTCATGGCGTCGACCGCGACCTGCGAGAAGCTCGAGGCGTTCTCGCCGAGGTCGACCGTGTTGACCACGCCGTCCGTGACGAGCGCGCCCAGCCAGTCGTGCGCGCCGATGGTGATGTCCGGGCCCTCGCCGGTGGGGACCTGGGCGAGGAAGTCCGCACGGATGTCCTCGAAGTTCTTCACGACGAGGTCGACGGTCGCGCCGGTCTCCTCCTCGAACGTGGCCGCGGCGGCCTCGATCGCGGGCTGGCGGTTCTCGTCCGTCCAGATGGTGAGGGTGAGGCCCGACGCGTCGATGGCGTCGCTGGTCTCGGAGGCGGTCGGCTCCGCCGACATCGCGTCCGAGGGCTCGTCCGCCGGGGTGCCCGAGGAGCAGGCGGCGAGCAGGGCGACCGAGGTCGCGACCACGGCCACCTTTCCGATCGTGTTACGCATGGTTACTTCCTTCCAGAGTGGAGCCACATTGCGCGCCTCTGGTGAGATCGCGTCTCTGCGACAGGTTACTTCCGAGTCGGGACCCCCTGCCGGGCGCCCCAGGTCTTCAGCTGTGTTCGAGAGGTCTGGGATCGGGCCCGACGCAGTCCGGGCCCTCCCCACGGGTCAGTCCCCTCCACCTCCGGACATGCGCGCGGTGCGGACCACGGCGACGCCGCCGCCCTGCACCTCGAGCTCTCCATCGGTCTCGGCACCCGTGAGCAGGTCGATGCCTGCCACCGGGATCCGAGCTGCGTCGTCACCGTGGTTGACGGCGATGACGAAGTCCTCAGCCGCGCCGTGCCGCGTCACGACCTCGAGCGTCTCGGGCAGCCCCGAGGCCTCGATGCCGGCGTCGGTGTAGACCGCGTCGAACACGGTCGTCAGCGCCTCCACGGACAGGCGGGTGCCGACGTACCAGCCGACCCCCTGACCGTGGGTGTTGCGGGTGATCGCGGGCTTGCCGATGCCGGGGCCGGAGATGTTCTCCGCCACCACCTCGGCGCCCACGAGCGCGATGTCCTCCTGCCACACGTCCGACGGCAGCTCGACCGCGTCGCCGCGCGTCCAGCGCACCGCGGCGGTCTCGCCCTCGCGCAGCGGCAGGAACTCCTCGACGGTGAGGCCCAGGGCGTCGCGCAGCGGCGCGACGAACCCGCCCTCGTGGACCGCATCGTTCTCATTCACGATCCCCGAGAAGAAGTTGACCAGCAGCGTGCCGCCGCCCTCGACGTAGCGCGTGAGGTTCGCGGCGGACGATGCGGTGAGCAGGTACGAGGCGGGCGCCACCACGAGCTTGTAGCCCGACAGGTCGTGCGACGGGTAGGCGAAGTCGACGGTCACGCCGTCGCGCCACAGGCGCTCATAGAAGGCGCGCATGCGCTCACGGAACTGGACGTCGTCCGAGGGCCTCCACTCGAGGTCCTGCGCCCACAGCGACTCCCAGTCGTAGAGCACGGCCACGTCGGCCCGGACCTCCGCGCCGCGCACGTCGGCCACATCCTGCAGGTGGCCGCCCAGCTCGACGACCTCGCGGAACACGCGCGACTCGGCACCGGCGTGCGGGAGCATCGCCGAGTGGAACTTCTCCGCGCCCGAGCGCGAGGCGCGCCACTGGAAGAACATGATCGCGTCGGCACCGCGACCCAGGTGCGTGAGCGCGTTGCGGCGCATCTCCCCCGGACGCTTCGCCGTGTTGCGGCCCTGCCAGTTGACGGCGGAGGTCGAGTGCTCCATGAGGATCCACGGCTTGCCGCCGGCGACGGAGCGCGTGAGGTCGGCGGACAGCGCGAGGCCCACGTGCGCGTCGGGGTCGGGCGACCAGAGGTAGTGGTCGTCGGAGACGACGTCGACCAGCTCGGCCCACTTCCACAGGTCGGTGTTCCACGACTGGTGGGCCATGAAGTTGGTGGTGATCGGCTGCGCGGCGTGCGCGCGGATCGCGTCGCGCTCCACCACGAAGCACTCGCGGAGCTGATCGTCGGTGAAGCGCGCCCAGTCGAGCTTCATCGCCGGGTTGACGATGGTCGGCGTCGCGGCGGGGGCGACCACGTGCTCCCAGTCGTCGTAGCGCTGACCCCAGAACGCGGTGCCCCACGCGGCGTTGAGCCCCTCGAGGGTGCTGTAGCGCTCCTGCAGCCACCGCTGCCACGAGGCGACGGCGCGCGGGCCGAAGTCCTCGGCCACCGGCACGCCGTACTCGTTGTGGATGTGCCACATCACCACGGCCGGGTGGTCGCCGTAGCGCTTCGCGAGCTCGCCGGCCATGCGGGCGATGGCCTCGCGGTACTCGGGGGCGGCGTGCGACGCCATGCCGCGCGAGCCGAAGCCCATCACGGTGCCGTTCTTGTCGGTGACGCGCGCCTCGGGGTACTGGTGGAAGAACCACGCCGGCGGCGAGACGCTCGGGGTGCCGAGGTCCGCGGCGATGCCGTTGGCGTGGAGCAGGTCGAGCAGATCGTCCATCCACGCGAAGTCGTAGAGGCCCTCCTTGGGCTCGAGCATCGCCCACGAGAAGATGCCGACGGAGACGAGGTTGACCCCCGCCTCGCGCATGAGACGCACGTCCTCGTCCCACGTCTCGCGCGGCCACTGCTCGGGGTTGTAGTCGCCTCCATAGGCGAGACCCTCGACGCGGGGCCAGCTCGCTGCTGCCGTCATGACACTCCTCGCGGCCCCGTGAGGAGCCTCATACTGCGGCGGCCACCCTTGGCCGCCCCTACTGGGACCGTTCACAGTTCTATATCCCAGGGGCCCGCCTGCGCAAGTCGGAGAGTCGCGCGTTACCCATTCGGATACGTCCCGTTATCGAACTGTGACCGCGCACAACCTCCCTTGGATGCAAGCGGTTACATTCAACCGTGGGCCACACCTTACATCGTCATGGGCGATCCGCAAGCCGCAGGGGTCCCGGCACCGCGTCGAGAGGCCCTCACGGGGACGGAACCCGCTGGCACGGGCCGGGACGCGCCGCGCGCCACCCAGGTACCCATCGCACGGAGTTCCGAGTAGGTTCGGGGCATGGCCCCCTCTGCTGAGACGTCCATCGGTCGCATCCCCATCGTGGGGGTCCAGCCCTCCCTCGAGGAGGGCCGCTGGGCCGCGCGCGCCGTGGTGGGCGAGGCGGTGCCGATCACGGCGACGATCTTCCGCGAGGGGCACGATGCCGAGGGCGCCACCGTCGTGGTGACCCGGCCCGACGGCCGCCACGAGCGCCTGCCGATGCCGCTCGACGACTGGGGCACCAGCCGGTACCGCGCCGCGTTCATCCCCCGGCACGAGGGGCTCCACTCCTTCCGCGTCGAGGCCTGGTCGGATCCCGTCTCCACGTGGCTGCACGCCGCCGAGGTCAAGGTCCACGCGGGCGTCGACGTCCAGCTCATGCTGGACGAGGGCGTGCTCGTGCTCACGCGCGCGCTCAGCACGGTGCGGCACACTCCCGCACGCAAGGCGCTGCTCGAGCGGGCGATCGCGTCGCTCGAGGACGGCTCCCTCGACCCCGAGGCCCGCCTCGCCCCCGCATCGTCCCCCGAGCTCAAGGCCGCCCTCACCGCGGCACCGCTGCGGGACGACGTCACCACGTCGCGCGAGTACCCGCTCCTGGTCCAGCGCGAGCGGGCGCTGTTCTCGGCCTGGTACGAGATCTTCCCCCGCTCCGAGGGTGCTCGCCTCAACAAGCGAACCGGCGAGTGGCACTCCGGCACGTTCACCACCGCGGCGAAGCGGCTTCCGGCGATCGCGGACATGGGCTTCGACGTCGTCTACCTCACGCCGATCCACCCGATCGGCCTCACGCATCGCAAAGGCCGCAACAACTCGCTCAAGGCCGAGCCGGGCGACCCCGGCAGCCCCTACGCGATCGGCGGCGCCGAGGGCGGCCATGACGCGGTCCACCCCGACCTGGGCACGATGCGCGGGTTCAGGGCCTTCGTCAAGGCGGCGCGGAGCGTGGGGCTCGAGGTCGCGCTCGACGTCGCGCTCCAGTGCTCCCCCGACCACCCCTGGGTGAAGGACCACCCGGAGTGGTTCACCACGCGGCTCGACGGCACCATCGCGTACGCCGAGAACCCGCCCAAGAAGTACCAGGACATCTATCCGCTCAACTTCGACAACGATCCCGAGGGCATCTACCACGCGATCAAGGACATGCTCGAGGTGTGGATCGACGCGGGCGTCACGCTCTTCCGGGTGGACAACCCTCACACCAAGCCTCTGACGTTCTGGGAGCGCCTGCTGCGCGAGATCGCCGAGGCCCACTCCGAGGTGATCTTCCTGTCGGAGGCCTTCACGCGTCCGGCGATGATGCACACGCTCGCGAAGATCGGCTTCCACCAGAGCTACACGTACTTCACGTGGCGCCAGAGCGCCGAGGAGATGGGCGAGTACCTCGAGGAGATCTCCGGGGACTCGTCCTTCTACATGCGCCCCAACTTCTGGCCGACCACGCACGACATCCTCACGCCGGACATGCAGCACGGCGGGCCCGCCCTGTGGCGCATGCGCGCCGTGCTCGCCGCGACCGGCTCGCCCTCGTACGGCATCTACACCGGCTACGAGCTCGTCGAGAACGTGCCCCGCCCGGGCGTCGAGGAGCAGATCGACAACGAGAAGTACGAGTTCAAGCCGCGCGACTGGGCGGACGCGGACCGCTACGGCATCGCGAGCCTGTTCCGGACGCTCAACCGCACGCGCGCCAAGCACCCCGCGCTGCGCCGCCTGCGCGGCCTGACGGTGCATCCGACGACCAACCCCGAGATCCTATGCTTCTCGCGCCACGTGCCGGCCGAGGAGTCGCCCACGGGGAAGGCCGACACAGTCATCGTCGTCGCGAGCTTCGACCCGCACCACGTGCAGTCGGGCGTGGTGACGCTCGACCTCGCGGCCATCGGGCTCGCCGACGACGCTCGGCTGGTGGTCGACGACGTCGTGGGCGGCGCGACCTACACGTGGAGCCGCGACTTCTACGTCCGGCTCGACCCCGCCACCTCGCTGTCCCACGTCGCGGTGGTGCGACCCTCATGACCTCCTCCCCTTCCCTCCCGACTGGACGGTGCTGATGCCTCGACGCCTGGACCCCGCCGTGCTCGCCGACATCGCGCGCGGCACGCACCACGATCCGCACGCCGTGCTGGGGCCGCACCCCGTCGCCGGCGGTGCCGTGATCCGGGTGCTGCGCCCGCTCGCCGACGCGGTGGAGATCGAGACCCTCGACGGGCGCTTCCCCGCCGAGCACGAGCACCACGGGATCTGGACGGCGCAGGTGCCCGGCGACGGTGTGCCGGACTACCGCATCCACGCGACCTACGGCGAGTCGAGCTCGGTGGCGGACGACCCGTACCGGTTCCTGCCGCTGCTCGGCGAACTCGACCTGCACCTCATCCGCGAGGGACGGCACGAGCGCCTGTGGGAGGTCCTCGGCGCGAACGTGCGGCGGCTCGAGTCCGTCCTCGGCGACGTGGTGGGCACCGACTTCGCCGTGTGGGCGCCCAACGCGCGCGCCGTGCGCGTGGTCGGCGAGTTCAACAGCTGGCAGGGCGCGACGCACGCGATGCGCACGCTCGGCGCCTCCGGCATCTGGGAGCTGTTCATCCCCGGGGTCGCCGCCGGCACCAAGTACAAGTTCGAGATCCTCGACAAGAACGGGCACTGGCGCCAGAAGGCCGACCCGATGGCGCGCCGCACGGAGACGCCGCCCGCGACGGCGTCGGTGGTCGACGAGTCCGCCTACGCGTGGGGCGACGGCGAGTGGATGGAACGCCGCGCATCGTCCGCGCCGCACCGCAGCGCCATGAGCGTCTACGAGGTCCACCTCGGCTCGTGGCGCCAGGGCCTGGGGTACGTCGAACTCGCCGAGCAGCTCACCGCGTACGTGTCCGAGATGGGCTTCACCCACGTCGAGTTCCTGCCCGTGATGGAGCACCCCTTCGGCGGATCGTGGGGCTACCAGGTGTCCGGGTACTACGCCCCGACCGCGCGCTTCGGCTCTCCCGACGAGCTGCGCCACCTCATCGACACGCTCCACCAGGCCGGCATCGGCGTGCTGCTCGACTGG
The DNA here is from genome assembly GCF_000971395.1 of Demequina iriomotensis. Lineage (GTDB taxonomy): Bacteria > Actinomycetota > Actinomycetes > Actinomycetales > Demequinaceae > Demequina > Demequina iriomotensis. The sequence continues at coordinate 163,949 of NZ_BBME01000012.1, forward strand.
GTGCCCGGCCACTTCCCCAAGGACGAGTGGGCGCTCGGGCGCTTCGACGGCACGCCGCTGTACGAACACCCGGACCCGCTGCGCGGCGAGCAGCCCGACTGGGGCACCTTCATCTTCGACTTCGGCCGCGCCGAGGTGCGCAACTTCCTCGTCGCGAACGCCGTCTACTGGCTCCAGGAGTTCCACGCCGACGGGCTGCGCGTCGACGCCGTCGCGTCGATGCTCTACCTCGACTACTCGCGCGAGGCCGGGCAGTGGCGGCCCAACGTCCACGGCGGCCGCGAGAACCTCGACGCGATCGCCTTCCTGCAGGAGACGAACGCGACCGCGTACCGGGCCTCACCCGGCATCGTCATGATCGCCGAGGAGTCCACCGCGTGGCCCGGCGTGACCGCGCCGACCAGCCAGGGCGGGCTCGGCTTCGGGCTCAAGTGGAACATGGGGTGGATGAACGACACGCTGCGGTACGCGAGCGAGGCCCCGGTGCATCGCTCGTACCACCACCACACGGTGACGTTCTCGCTCATGTACGCGTTCTCCGAGCACTTCATGCTGCCGCTGTCGCACGACGAGGTGGTGCACGGCAAGGGCTCGCTCGTCGACCGGCTGCCGGGCGACCACTGGCGGAAGATGGCCGGCCTGCGGGCGCTCCTCGCGTACCAGTGGACGCACCCGGGCAAGCAGCTGCTGTTCATGGGGTGCGAGTTCGGCCAGTACGCCGAGTGGTCCGAGGGCCGCTCCCTCGACTGGTGGCATCTCGAGGACCGCCTTCACGAGGGCGTGCGGCGCATGGTCGCGGACCTCAACGGGCTCTACAAGGGCGCGCCGGAGCTGTTCGAGCGCGACTCCGACGCCGGCGGGTTCCGGTGGATCGACGCGGACGACTCGCGCCGCAACACCCTCGCCTACCTGCGCCTCGACGATGCGGGCAACCCGCTCGCGGTGGTGGTGAACTTCGCGGGCGTGCCCCACGAGCGCTACGCGTTGCCGCTGCCCCTCGCGGGCGGGTGGGACGAGGTGTTCAACACCGACGCCGAGGCGTACGGCGGCTCGGGCGTGGGCAACCTCGGCCACGTCGAGGCGCACGCGCGCACGATGCACGGCTTCCCCGCGGTGGCGGAGATCCGGGTGCCGCCGCTGGGCGCGGTGGTCCTGCGCCCGTCACGCTGACCCCCTCCCTGACAGTCGCAACGGAGTTCGCGGCGACACGCCGCGACATCGGGGACGATGCGCCGGTGGCCCGGCGCGTCGTCCCCGATTCCGTTGTCAGCGTCAGCGGGGAGGAGGGCTCAGTAGAGCGCGGAGGCGAGCGCCTGGCGGGCCCGCAGCACGCGCGTGTCCGCCGGGTCGACCACGTCGAACAGCTCGAGCAGCCGGGCGCGCACCCGCTCGCGGTCGTCCCCCGCGGTGACCCGCACCAGGTCGACCAGGCGCGCGAACGCATCGTCCAGCATGCCGCCGAGCACGTCCATGTCCGCGACCGCGAGCTGCGCGTCGACGTCGTCGGGCCGCGCGGCGGCCGCCGCGCGCACCTCGCCCAGGTCCGCGGTCCGCGAGCGGGCCATGAGCCGCACCTGCGACCGGCCGGCGCGCGCGTCGGCGTCCTTGGGATTCTCGCGGAGCGCGCGGTCGTAGGCGTCCTCGGCGGCCTCGAGGTCGCCCCGCTCGATCGCGTCGAACGCCTCCTGGTGGAGCGGAGGCAGCGGCGGCTCGGCCGCCGCCTCGGGCGACGCCGGCGCGTCGGCGAGACCCTCGGCCGCGCCCATCTGCCGCGCGGCGGCGACCACCTGGCCCAGCACCTCGTCGATCTGCTCGCGCGAGGCGGCGCCCTGGAACAGCGGCGCGGGCCGGCCGCCGATGAGGGCGACGGCCGCGGGCACGGCGCGGATCTGGAAGGCCTGCGCGATGGCCGGCTGCGCGTCGACGTCGCAGGCCGCGGCGGTGACGCCGAGCGCGGCCGCCGCGCTCTCGAGCGTGCGCGCCAGCTCCTCGCTCTGCGGCGACGCGTCCGAGACGAACGCGATCACCACGGGCCGCTGCAGCGACTGCTGCGCGAGCTCCTGGAAGGCGGCCTCGTCGATGGTCGCGAGGCCCGAGTCGGCGCGCCGCGAGCGTGCCGCGAGCGCGGCCAGGTCGACGGCGCCGCGCATGGCGCCGGGGATGTCGGTCATGGGTCTCCTCAGTCGGGTCGGCCGGGCTACTTCGCCTCGACGCGGATCAGGTGATGGTCGGCCGCGACGACGGCGGGCTTCGCGTCCTCGGCGCCCTCGGCCGGGACATGGATCACCACCAGGTCACGATAGGTGTGCGTGACGCGGTCCTTGAGCTTGCCGGACACCAGCGACTTGTCCGCATCCGAGATCGACACGGTGGCGCCGCCCTTGACCCGCAGCGAGGACCTCACGACGATCGGGGCGAACACGAGCGCACCGCCGTCCGCGGTCGCGATCGCATAGGTGTCCTCGGCGCGCGACGTGATGGTGTCGACGTACGAGCCGTCACCCTTCTTCGCGGCCGTGTTGAGCACCTTGCGCGCCGCGAACAGGCGGTCGCGGAAGGTGTCGGGCGCGAACTCGTCGGCGAGGTCGCTCTTCGCGCCCTCGTCGAGCAGCGTGAGGTAGTCGTCGACCACCTGCTGGGGCGACGGGCTCACCGCATCGCTGTCGAGGGCGAGCTGGCTCGAGCCGACCGCGACGCCCGGCATCGCGGGAAGCGTCGCGCCGGGCACCATGTGCGCCCAGTCCTGGAGCTGGTACTCGGAGTCCACGTCCTCCTGCAGCCACAGGAGCACCACGGGCGTCGAGTCCTCCGGCGCCTCGGACACGCCCACCATCATGCGCGGGAACACCCCCTCGGCGGACACGTAGACCGCCTGCATGGTCGAGGGGATCGTCTCGAGCGCGGCCTTGTCCCCCGCCTCCGCGAGCGTGTACTGCGCGGCGCGCACGCGCGGCACCACGCCGCCGACGCGCTCTCCGAGCAGGTCCGCGTCCTTCGCCTCGTCCGCCGCCGCGAGCTCCTCGAAGGTCGCCGGGACGATGCGGTCGACCTGGGTCTGGGTGATCGCCGACGTCTCCGCCGCGTCCGGCGCGGGGACCGCCGGCGGGACGTCGGGGGTGCAGCCCGCGAGCACCACGAGCCCGAGCGCGATCGCGCCTGCCGCCGCTGCGTGCCGCCTCATGCGCGCTCCTCCCGGTCGTGGTCCTCGCCCGGCGCGGTCGCCTCCGGCGCCTCGTCCACCACGGGCACCTCGCCCGTCGCGGGGTCCTGCTCAGCCGTCACCGTCGGGATCCCTCCCGAGGCGGTGAGGGCCTCTCTGCGCTCGCGTCGCCCACCGGGAGACGCGGGCGCGGCCGCCTTGCGGCCGGCGACGGCCGTCTCGACCTTCGAGCCGGCGTGGCGGTGGTCGATGAACATCATCACGAGCGCGATGAGGCCCACGAGCGCCAGGAACCCGCCCCACAGCTTGAGAGGTGTCACCCAGCCGTCGTTGACCACGCGGTCGATGCGCATGGACACGGAGCCGAGCGGCGATCCGTCGGCGGACTCGACCACGATCGCGAGGCCGATGGGCAGCTCGTCGGTCTCGAGCGTGAGCTCGCCGTCGGCGGACCACGAGTCGCGCCAGATGTCCGCGATGGCGGGCTCGGCATCGGGCTCGGCGGACGCTGACGGGGATGCCGACGCGTCCGGCTCGGCAGCGGCGCTCTCCTCGCCCGAGGGGGAGGACGATGCGCTGGGCTCGGCGGAACCCGATGCCGTGGGGGCGGGCGAGGCCGACGGCTCGGGTGCGGCGAAGGGCTCGGTGGCCAGGTCATCCCACGTGGGGACGCCCGTGACGACCGTCACATCGCGCGAGGCGGCCCACGCCTCGGCGTCCTCCACGCGCCCCGAGTAGGCGGTGATCTCGCCGGTGCCGTCGATGGTGATCGAGCCGCCCGGCGCCATCGCGACCATCTCGGGGCCGAGGAGCACGGCCGAGGTGTCGAGCGAGGCAGATGGGGTGCCGAAGGCCGCCGGGCGCATCGCGTCGGCGATCAGTCCGCCGATCAGGAGGAGCAGCCCGAGCGCGCCCGCGATCAGCGCGGTGGTGCGCAAAGTCACGTGTGTCTCCGTTCGTCTCGCTGTTCACTCTACGAGACTTGCGGCCGATGCCGCCGTCGGCGACTTTGTTCAGGGCCGCGCACGGGCACTACCCTGAGGGGCGAATGCGAGACGTGCGCGGGCCCCCTCCGCGCAATCGAGGAGAGTCATGGCCGAAGAGAACCTGCCGTTCCCGCTTGCGATGCGCGGCTACGACCGGGAGGCCGTCGCCGCCCACATCGCACGCCTCGAGGACGCGGCTCGCGAGCAGGCAGGCGCTGCGGACGAGGCGCGACGCGAGGCACAGCAGGCGCGATCCTCCCTCGACGAGGCGCAGAAGGCTCTCCGCGAGTCCGAGCAGCCCACCTACAAGGGCCTGGGCGCCCGCGTCGAGCAGCTCCTGCGATCCGCGGAGGAGCAGTCCTCCGACGTCATCGCCCGCGCGAACACCCACGCGCAGGACACCGTGGCCCGCGCGAACGTCGCCGCCCAGCAGCTGCGGGCCCGCGCCGACAACGAGGTCGCCGAGATCCTCGCGCAGAGCCGCCGCGAGGCCGACGAGATCAAGACGCAGGCGGAGCACCTCGCCGCGGGGGTCCGCGAGGGCGCCGAGCGCCAGGCCGGCGAGGCCGTGGAGCGCGCGCAGCGCGAGGCCGAGCGGATCCGGTCCGCGGCCGAGGCCGAGGCCGCTGAGGTGCGCGCCACCGGCGAGCGTGAGGCGCACACCGTCCGCGCGACCGTCGAGCGCGAGACCACCGAGCTGCGCGTCTCGAGCCAGCGCGAGGCTCAGGACCTCATCGACGAGGCACGTGCCGATGCGGAGCAGAAGCTCGCCCACGCGCACCAGGAGTCGAGCCGTCTGCGTGACGAGGCCGCCGCCTTCCTCGCCGCCTCGCACACCGAGGTCGACGAGCTCACCGAGGCGACCCGCGTCGAGACCGAGCGTCTCAAGGCCGATGCCGCGCGCATCGTCGCCGAGTCCCGCGACGAGGCCGTCGCGACCCGCAAGGCGGCCGAGGCCGCCGCCGGCGCCGCGATCGGCGAGGCCGAGCGCGAGGCCGCGAACCTGCGCGCCGTCGCCGAGGCCGAGGCCTCCGACATGCGCATCTCCGCCGAGAGCGACGCCTCGACGATGCGCAACGACGCCTCCGCCGTCCTGGCGCAGGCCACCGAGGAGGCGCAGGAGACGCGCGACGCGGCCGAGGCCGCCGCGAGCGAGCTCCGGCGCACCGTGGCGGACGAGGTCGCGCAGCTGCGCTCGCTCGCCGAGCGCGAGACGGGCCACCAGCGTCGCGAGGCCGACGCGTACGTCGCCGACCTGCGCCACGCCGCCACCGAGGAGGTCGCGCAGCTGCGCCACACCGCCGAGCAGGAGGCGGCCGAGGTGCGCGCCATCGCGGCTCGCGAGTCGGCCGCGGTGCGGACCGCGGCGCAGACCGAGGCGACCGAGCTCCGCGACAGCTCGGAGGCGTACTCCGCCGAGCTCCGTCAGGAGACCGAGGCGTGGGTCGCGCACCTGCGCCAGGAGACCGAGGCCGCCACCACGGCCGAGCGCCGCGACGCCGAGACCTACGCCGCGGGCCTGCGCAAGGAGACCGAGGCCTGGGCGACCAGCGAGCGCCGCGACGCGGAGAGCTATGCCGCGGGCCTGCGCAAGGAGACCGACGCCTGGGCCGCCGCGCTGCGCGACGAGACCGAGGGATGGGCCGCCGCGCTGCGCGACGAGACCGAGGGATGGGCCGCCCGCACGCACGAGGCCGTCGAGTCCGAGGTCGCGGCGCTGCGCAAGGACACCGATGCGACGCTCGCCGCGCTCCGCAAGGAGACCGAGGCCTGGGACACCGACCTGCGCCAGGCGACCGAGGCCTGGGCCGCCGAGCTGCGTCACGACACCGAGACGTGGGACATCGACCTGCGCCAGGCGACCACGGACGAGCTGGCCGCGGAGCGCGCGGCGCTCGCCGCGTGGGTGGTCGCGCAGCGCCAGGAGACCGAGGCCTTCGACGCGGACACGCGTCGCGAGGCGGACGCCTACGCCGGCGAGACGCGCCGCGCCGCCGACGCCTACGCGACCAAGGAGCGCCAGGGCGCCGAGGCCTACGCGGCCGAGCAGCACCGCGCCGCGGACGCTTACGCCGCGCAGCAGCGCCGCGAGGCCGACGCGTACGCCGCGCAGCAGCGCCGCGACGCCGACGCGTACGCGACCAAGGTGCGCGAGACCGCCGACGAGGAGGTCACGGAGCTGCGCGACGCCGTGGCGGCGGAGATCGCGGAGCTGCGCCAGGCGGCCACCGCGGACGCCGACGCCGAGCGCGCCGAGGCGGAGGCGCACCTCAAGGAGGCGCGCCGCCAGGCCGCCGACACGCGCCGCACCGCGGACGAGGAGGTCTCCGCGCTGCGCGCCCTCGCGGCCACGGAGACCCTCCAGCTGCGCCAGGCCGCGGACGCGGAGACCGGCGAGCTGCGCGCGACCGTCAACGCCGAGCTCGCCGAGCTGCGCTCGGCCGCCGACGCCGACGCGACGCGCCTCACCCGCGAGGCGGAGGCCGCGCTGGGCAAGGCGCAGCAGCAGGCGTCCGACCTGCGAGCGACGTCCGAGCGCGAGGCCAAGGACACGATCACCAACGGCCGCACCGAGGCCGAGCGCCTGGTCCAGGCGGCGACCGTCGAGGCGACCCGGCTGCGCGACGAGGCCCAGGCGGCCGCGGAGGCCGCGCACGAGGACGCCCGCCGGACGCGCGAGGACCTCGAGCTCGACGTCGCGACCAAGCGCGAGCAGGCCGAGCGCGAGCTCACCCAGCGCCACGAGGAGGCCACGGCCGAGACGGCCGCGATGGTCGCGGACGCGAAGCGCCGGACCGCCGACGCCGAGGACCGCCTCAGCGCGACGCTCGAGCGCGCCGAGGCCGTCCGCCGCGAGGCGGAGGTCCACTCCCAGACGCTGCTCACCAACGCGCGCAACAACGCCGACGAGATCGTCTCGGAGGCGCGCGAGCACGCCGAGGCGATCATCTCGGAGGCCGTCAGCGACGCCGAGCGCGAGCGCACCATGGCGGCGCGCGAGGTCGACGAGCTCAACCGCCAGCGCGAGTCCATCACCACGTACCTCGACGACCTGCGCGGGCTGCTGTCCTCCGACCCGGTGGGCAACCTCGCGCGCGCGACCCGGCTCCAGGCGGAGCACGACGCCGAGGCCGAGCGCACCGAGGCCTAGCCGTGGACGCGCGCGACGACCGTCTCGCCATGGCCGACGCGCTCGAGCGTCGCCGCCAGGCGGAGTCGCGCGCGGCAGCCGCGCTGCTCGAGGGCTTCGTGCGCGACGCGACCACGGCCGGCATCGTCCCCGAGCGGCTCACCGCCCGCACGTATGACGGCCGCACGCGGGTCCGCACCTCCGTCACGGGCTGGTACCTCAAGCGCGACCGGTCGGTCGGCGTGGACACCGCGGCGCGCTTCTACGTGCTGTCGACGCCCGGCGGGCTCGCCGAGCGCCTGCGCGGCGCGGCGCTGTCGCCATCGGATCCGCCGCTCGAGCTCGGCCGGGGCGCACGTGACGGCGAGTCGCTGCCGCTCGCCGAGGCCCTGGAGAAGCGGCTGACCGGCGGGAACGCCTGGGGCTGAGCCCCGCGCGCCCGGAGGCGGGTCGCGCCTGAGGGCGCACGATGGCGGGGGCACCTCACGCCCCCCTCGTGGTGAGGTGCCCCCGCACCAGCATGGTGGCACGGACGAACGTCGCGCGCCACACTCTTGGTGCAAATTTCACATACCGGTAACGCGCGCACGCACGAAACCGTCAGGAATCGCCGTCCGCGCTCCCGATCAGCGCCGCGACCAGCGCGGATACGGGCCCCGGCTCCTCGAACGCGCACAGGTGGCCCACGCCGGGCAGGACCGTCGCCTCCACCCCGAGCGCGGCGGCCATCTCGTGCGCCGCCGCCTCCCCGGCGATCGCATCGTGCTCCCCGACCGCGACGAACGCGGGCACGTCGAGCGCGGCGAGCACCTCGGTGCGATCGGGACGCGCCGCCATGGCGCGCTGACCCCACGCGATGCCGTCGCCGCCGTGCCGCGCGATGTTCGCGGCGACCGCCGCGACGAGCGCCTCCCGCGCCTCGCCCCGGGTGCCCACGAGCCCTTCGGCGGCCGCACGAGGGTCGGGGTGCCCGGCGGCGCCCTCGACGGAGTCGGCGAGCGCGAGGCGCGCCTCCCGCGCCTCGTCCGTGTCCGCCGCGGCCTTGGTCCCGAGCAGGCCGAGCCCCGCGACGGCCTCGGGATGCCGCTCGGCCACCGCCATCGCGATGTAGCCGCCCATGGAGCAGCCGACCCACACCGCGCTGTCGTGACCCGTCACCTCGCGCATCGCGAGCACCGCGGCGTCGGCGATGAGCTCGAGCGAGGGCTCGTCGTCGGGCAGCGGCATGTCGCCGATGCCGGGCACGTCGAACGTGATGATGTCCCCCGGCAGATCCGGGAGCGCCTCGAGCAGCGGATCCCACTGGGAACGGTCGACCGGGAAGGCGTTGAGGAGGACCAGGGGCGTGCCGTCGGGGACGAGGCTCACGGGAGGCTCCTTCGCGAGGTGGCGGGTGTCCTGCGACTCATTCCACCATGGCGGCGGGCACCGCGTCGGGCAACGGCGCGCGGTCGGGCGCCACGCGCGCGACGATCGCGTCGTGGACGATGCGCACGTAGCGCTCCCCCACCCACAGGTGCTTCGCCTCGGGCACGGGGACCAGCTCGAGCTGGGTGAGCGGCGCGAAGCGCTCGCGCGCCTCCTCCGGCTGCAGGAAGTCGTCGTGCTCGGGCACCAGGGCGGTCACGGGCCTGCCGGTGGCGGCCCAGCGCCGCATGTCCTCCTCGGTCGCACGATGCAGCGGCGGGGACAGCAGGATCGCCCCCTCCACGTCGAGGTCGGCGCCATGCATGAGCGCGAGCTCGGTCCCGAAGCTCCAGCCGACGAGCCACCGGTGCGGCAGCCCGCGGCTCACCGCGAAGTCGACGGCGGCACGCACGTCCGCCGCCTCCGTCACGCCCTCGCCGAACTCGCCTTCGCTGGTGCCGCGCGGCGAGGACGTACCGCGCGTGTTGAAGCGGAGCACCGCGAGGCCGGCGAGCGCGGGCAGGCGCCACGCGGCCTTGCGGTACACGTGCGAGTCCATGAAGCCGCCGTGCGTCGGCAGCGGATGCAGCGTGATGAGCGTGCCGGTGACGGGTCCGTGCGCGGGCAGCGCGAGCTCGCCCACCAGGGTGAGCCCGTCCTCGGTGCGCAGCGTGATCTCCTCGCGGTCCGCGGGCAGCACCGTCATCGAGCGCAGCTCGACCAGCTCACCGTGATCCTCGGTCATCCTGTCCTCTCTCGGCGTCCTCAGCGGGTGCGCCCGAAGCCCTGCCAGCAGCCGGTGTGCCAGTGCCGGCGCGCGTCGGCGGCCGCCTCGGCGCCCATGATGCTCTCGACGGGCCAGGCCACCACGTGCTGGACCTCGCCCGAGATCTCGCCCTGGCATCCGGGGCACACGAAGGTCCGGTCCGTCGGTCGCGGGATCGCGACGTAGAAGTCCTCGCCCCGAGGGCCGCGCTCGATCCGCGCGCGGTTGCCCCGCACGCGGTCGACGTCGAGCTCCTCGTGGGGCCTGCCGTACGGGCGCTTGGAGGAGCGACGACCGGAAGGCATGCGGCCCAGTCTACGGGCGGACGATGCGTGGCCCGCCTGGTCGCCGCATCGTCCCCGCGGTCGCCGCATCCGCGCCGCCGTCCACCAGCGCCGCTGTCGGAGACTGCAGCGACCGATCCGACATACGGGCTCGTGCCGACCCGCATGTCGGACGAGGAACCCGGCGGACCGCCATGCGGGCCCGGCCCGGGTGTCGCTCAGTACGTGCGCGCCGGGGTCTCCACGTGGGCCTCGAGCTCCTCGAGTGGCAGCGGCGCGCGACGCGCGACAGTCGTGCGGTACCAGTACGCCGAGTCCTTCCAGCGGCGCTCCTGGGTGTCGTAGTCGACGCGCACGATGCCGAAGCGCTTCGCGTACCCCTGCGCCCACTCGAAGTTGTCCATGAGGCTCCACGCCATGTAGCCGCGGACGTCGGCGCCCTCGGCGATCGCGGTCGCGACGGCGGCGATGTGGTCGTGGAGGTAGCTGACGCGCTCGGCGTCGCGGACGCGGCCGTCCTCGCCCTGCACGTCGTCCCACGCGCCGCCGTTCTCCGTCACGTAGAGGGGCTTCCCCGTCTCGCGGTGGATCTTCATGAGGTGCGCGTGGAGCGCGCCGGGATCGGTGTTCCACCCCATCGCGGTGAGCTTGCCGGGCGGGGTCATGAACTCGATCTGCTCGTCACCGGGCCACGGGGAGTTCGCCCCCGCCTTGTGGCCGTCCGCGAGCGTCGCGACGTCGGAGGCCGCCGCGGCCTTGTGCGCGTTGTGCCTCACCACATGCGACGCGTAGTAGTTGACGCCGAACCAGTCGACGGCACCCTTCATCTCCGCGAGGTCGCCGTCGTGCACGAAGGACCAGTCGGTGAGGTGCGCGGTGTTGGGCGCGAGGATCGCGGGGTACGTACCCTCGGTGAACGGCTGGTGGAACATCGTGTTGGCGAGCGCGTCGATGTGCGCGCACGCGGCCTGGTCGGCCGGGTTCGACGGGTCCCACGGGCGTGGCGTGTGGGAGTTGTTGACGATGCCGACGCGCAGCTCGGGCCGCACGGCCTTCATCGCGCGGTACGCCCGGGCGTGCGCGAGCAGCAGGTGGTGCGCCGCGGTGAGGCCCTCCGCATCGTCCGCATGCCCGGGCGCGTGCGCGCCCGAGCCGTACCCGACGAAGGAGCTCACCCAGGGCTCGTTGAACGTCGCCCAGGTCTCGACCACGTCGCCGAGCTCCTCCGCCATGCGGGTCGCGTAGACCACGAACGCGTCGACGGTGTCGCGGCTGAGCCAGCCGCCCTTGTCCTCGAGGGCCTGCGGCAGGTCCCAGTGGTAGAGCGTCGCGAGCGGCGTGATGCCCTTCTCGCGCAGGCGCGCCACGAGGCCCCGGTAGAAGGCGATGCCCTCGGGGTTGAACTCCCCCGTGCCCGTCGGCTGCACGCGCGGCCACGAGATCGAGAAGCGGTACGCCTGGAGGCCCAGGTCGACCATCATCTCGATGTCCTGCTCCCACCGGTGGTAGTGGTCGCACGCGACGTCGCCGGTGTCGCCGCCGACGATCTTCTCGGGGGTGTGCGAGAACGTGTCCCAGATCGACGGGCCGCGACCGCCCTCGGTGGCGGCCCCCTCGATCTGGTAGGCGGCCGTGGCCGCGCCGAAGAGGAAATCCTGGGGGAAGGTCATGGACGCGAGCCTAGCCGAAACGATTCGACCCCACCCTCCCCCGGCTGACAGTCGCAACGGACCTTGTCCCGGGTCGCCGGCGTGTCGCGCCCCGCGCGGGCCGACACGCCGCATCGTCCCGGCGAGATCCGTGGGAAGTGTCCAAGCAGGGCGGGGCGGGCTAGAAGAGCCGGTCGCTCAGGTCCTCGTCGCCGCGCATGGCCTCGTAGTCGAGCAGCAGGCAGCGGATGCCGCGGTCCTCCGCGAGGACGCGCGCCTGCGGCTTGATCTCCTGCGCGGCGAAGACGCCCTGCACGGGCGCGAGCAGCGGGTCGCGGTTCATCAGCTCGAGGTAGCGGGTGAGCTGCTCGACGCCGTCGATCTCGCCGCGGCGCTTGATCTCGACGGCGACCGAACCGCCCGCGGAGTCCTTCGCGAGGATGTCCACGGGCCCGATCGCGGTCATGTACTCGCGGCGCACCAGCGTGTGACCGTCCCCGAGCAGCGCGATCTGGGCCGCCAGCAGCTCCTGGAGGTGCGCCTCGACGCCGTCCTTGATGAGGCCGGGGTCCACACCGAGCTCGTGCTCGGTGTCGGACAGGACCTCGTGGAGGTCGATCTCGAGGCGGTCGTCGGTCTTGTCGTGCTGGACCACCCACACCTCGGTGACCCCGCGCTCCGCGGCCTCCTCCGTGACGGAGGAGGACCGCAGAGTGCACGGCGGGCTCATCCAGTTGAGCGGCTTGTAGGAGCCGCCGTCCGAATGCAGCAGGACCGAGCCATCGGCCTTGACCATGATGGCGCGGGTCGCGAGGGGCAGATGCGCCGAGAGCCGCCCGGTGTACCGGGCCGCGCAGCGCGCGATCACCACTCGCATCAGGAAGCGGCCGGGGCCGTCTCCTCGGCGGGCACGGCGGGCTCGACCACGACCGTGACGACGTCACGGTCGAAGGACACGAAGCCCGACGAGATGGCGAACTCGGCGTCGCCGTCGGCCCCGCCACGCACCCGCACCGTGCCCGCGCGCAGCACGGACAGCACGGGCTCGTGGCCGGTGAGGAGGCCGATCTCGCCCTCCACGGTGGGCGCGACGAGGCGCTCCGCCGTCCCCGACCAGAGGACCCGGTCGGGGGCGACGACGTCGACGGTGAGAGGACCGGCCATGATCAGCCGATCTCCTTCTGGATGCGCGCCCAGTTCTTCTCGAGGTCCTCGAGACCACCGATGTTGAAGAACGCCTGCTCCGAGATGTGGTCGTACTTGCCGTTGACCAGGCCCGAGAAGGCCTCGACGGTCTCGGTCAGCGGGACCGTGGAGCCGGCGACACCCGTGAACTGGGTCGCCATGTACGTGTTCTGCGAGAGGAACTGCTGGATCTTGCGCGCACGCGCGACGATGATCTTGTCCTCCTCGGAGAGCTCGTCCACACCGAGGATCGCGATGATGTCCTGCAGCTCCTTGTTGCGCTGGAGGATCGACTTCACGGCGTTGGCCGTGTCGTAGTGGTCGCGGCCCACGTAGCGGGGGTCGAGGATGCGCGAGGTCGACGTCAGCGGGTCCACCGCGGGGTACAGGCCGCGCGAGGCGATCTCACGCGACAGCTCCGTGGTCGCGTCGAGGTGCGCGAACGTGGTGGCCGGCGCCGGGTCGGTGTAGTCGTCCGCGGGCACGTAGATCGCCTGCAGCGAGGTGATCGAGTGGCCACGGGTCGAGGTGATGCGCTCCTGGAGCTGGCCCATCTCGTCCGCCAGGTTGGGCTGGTAGCCCACCGCGGAGGGCATGCGGCCGAGCAGCGTCGACACCTCGGAGCCCGCCTGCGTGAAGCGGAAGATGTTGTCGATGAACAGCAGCACGTCCTGCTTCTGGACGTCGCGGAAGTACTCCGCCATGGTCAGCGCCGACAGCGCGACGCGCAGACGCGTGCCCGGCGGCTCGTCCATCTGGCCGAAGACCAGGGCGGTCTGGTTGATGACGCCCGACTCGGTCATCTCCTCGATGAGGTCGTTGCCCTCACGGGTGCGCTCGCCGACGCCGGCGAACACCGACACACCGTTGTGGTTGTTGGCGACGCGGTAGATCATCTCCTGGATGAGGACGGTCTTGCCGACGCCCGCACCACCGAAGAGGCCGATCTTTCCACCCTGCACGTACGGGGTGAGGAGATCGATGACCTTGATGCCGGTCTCGAACATCTGGGTCTTCGACTCGAGCTGGTCGAAGGCGGGAGCCTTGCGGTGGATGGGCCAGGTCTCGGTGACCTCGACCTTCTCCCCCTCCTTCGCGTTGAGGACCTCGCCGGTCACGTTGAACACGTGGCCCTTGGTCACGTCGCCGACGGGCACCGAGATGGGCGCGCCGGTGTCGGTGACCTCGGCGCCGCGCACCAGGCCGTCGGTCGGCTTGAGGGCGATGGCACGGACCATGTTGTCGCCCAGGTGCTGAGCGACCTCGAGGGTCATGTGGAGCACGCCCTCGGACTCGCCCTGCGCGGACAGGTCGATGTCGACCGTGAGCGCGTTGTAGATGTCAGGGATCGCGTCGGCCGGGAACTCGATGTCGACGACCGGGCCGACGACGCGCGACACGCGACCGACGACGGGCGCGTCCGCGGCCTGGGCCGGGGTGGTCTCTGCGGTGGTGGTCATGGGAATCTCGCTTCCGGTCACGAGGCCGCGAGCGCATCGGCGCCCGAGACGATCTCGCTGATTTCCTGGGTGATCTCTGCCTGACGCGCCTGGTTGGCGAGTCGGGTGTAGTTGCGGATGATGTCCTCGGCGTTCGAGGTGGCGGTGTTCATCGCACGCTGGCGGCTCGCGAGCTCGGAGGCCGCGCAGTGCAGCAGGCTGCTGAAGATGCGCGACTCGATGTAGCGCGGCAGCAGCGCGTCGAGCACCAGCTCGGGCGACGGCTCGAAGTCGTACAGCGGCTCGAGCTCGCCCTCCTCGGTCTCCTCGACGCCCTCGACGATCTCGAGCGGGAGGAGGCGGAGCACCATGGCCTGCTGCGTCACCATCGAGACGAAGCGCGTGCCGACGATGTAGATCTCGTCGACGCCGCCGTCCTCCTTGGACGCCTGGAAGCGCTCGAAGAGCGCCTTGGCCATCTCGCGTGCGGTCTCGCGGTCCGGAGCGTCCGACGCACCGGTCCACTGACCCGCGATCTCGCGCCTGCGGAACGAGTAGTACGAGACGGCACGGCGACCGGCGGCGAACTGCACGATCTCCTTGCCGTCCGCCTGAAGGCGTCCGCGCAGGCGCTCGGCCTCACGGATGACGTTCGCCGAGTAGGCGCCCGCCATGCCGCGGTCCGCGCTGATGACCAGCACGGCCGCGCGGCCGGTGTCCGTCCGCGGGGTCGTCAGCGGGTGGTCGACGCTCGAGTGCGCCGCCACCGCGCTGATCGAGCGCGTGATGGCCCGCGCGTACGGGGTGGCCTGCTCCACACGGAGTCTGGCCTTCCCGATGCGCGAGGCCGCGATGAGCTCCATCGCGCGGAAGATCTTCTTGAGCGAGCTGGTCGCCCTGATCCTCTGCCGATAGACGCGCTGCTGTCCGGCCATCGGTTACTTCTTCTCCGCGACGATGCGCTCCTGCTCGACGTCGACACCCTCGCCGTCGTCGACCGTCGAGTCCGTGGTGAGCGCGACGCCCTCACCCTGGAGGAAGGTCGAGACGAAGTCGTCGACGTGCGTGTGCAGCGCGGACTCGTTGTCGTCCGAGAGCTGGCCCGTCGTCGCGATGTCGTCGAGGATCGACGTGTGGCGGCGCAGGTGGTCGAGCAGCTCGCGCTCGAAGCGCAGCACGTCGCCCACGGCGATCTTGTCGAGCTTGCCCTTGGTGCCGGCCCACACGGACACGACCTGCTCCTCGACCGGGAACGGCGAGTACTGGGGCTGCTTGAGCAGCTCCATGAGGCGCGCGCCACGGGTGAGCTGCTGGCGCGACGCGGCGTCGAGGTCGGACGCGAACATCGCGAACGCCTCGAGCGAGCGGTACTGCGCGAGCTCGAGCTTGAGCGTGCCGGAGACCTTCTTCATGGCCTTGACCTGCGCCGAGCCGCCCACGCGGGACACCGAGATGCCGACGTCCACGGCGGGACGCTGGTTGGCGTTGAACAGGTCCGACTGGAGGAAGATCTGGCCGTCGGTGATGGAGATGACGTTGGTCGGGATGTAGGCCGAGACGTCGTTCGCCTTGGTCTCGATGACCGGCAGACCCGTCATCGAGCCCGCGCCCATGTCGTCCGACAGCTTCGCGCAACGCTCCAGCAGGCGGCTGTGCAGGTAGAACACGTCGCCGGGGTACGCCTCGCGGCCCGGCGGGCGACGCAGCAGCAGCGACACCGCACGGTAGGCCTCGGCCTGCTTCGACAGGTCGTCGAAGATGATGAGGACGTGCTTGCCGTCGTACATCCAGTGCTGGCCGATGGCCGAGCCGGTGTAGGGCGCGAGGTACTTGAAGCCGGCCGGGTCGGACGCGGGGGCCGCGACGATGGTCGTGTACTCGAGCGCGCCGGCCTCCTCGAGGGCGCCGCGCACCGAGGCGATGGTCGAGCCCTTCTGGCCGATGGCGACGTAGATGCAGCGGACCTGCTTGGTCGGGTCGCCGGTCTCCCAGTTCGCCTTCTGGTTGATGATCGTGTCGATCGCGATCGCGGTCTTGCCGGTCTGGCGGTCGCCGATGATCAGCTGGCGCTGACCGCGGCCGATCGGGATCATCGCGTCGATCGCCTTGAGGCCCGTCTGGAGGGGCTCGTGCACCGACTTGCGCTGCATGACGCCGGGCGCCTGGAGCTCGAGGGCGCGACGCGCCTCGGTCTCGATCTCGCCCAGGCCGTCGATCGGGTTGCCCAGCGGGTCGACCACGCGACCCAGGTACCCGTCGCCCACGGCGACCGAGAGCACCTCGCCGGTGCGCTGGACCGTCTGGCCCTCCTCGATGCCGGTGAACTCGCCGAGCACCACGACGCCGATCTCGCGGACGTCGAGGTTGAGCGCGAGGCCGAGCGTGCCGTCCTCGAAGCGCAGCAGCTCGTTGGCCATGCACCCGGGCAGTCCCTCGACCTGCGCGATGCCGTCGGCCGCGAGCGTCACGCGGCCGACCTCGTCGACCACGGCGCCCTTCGGCTCGTAGGACTTCACGTAGCTGTCGAGTGCAGCCCGGATCTCGTCGGGGCTGATCGTCAACTCTGCCATGCCATCTCTCCTGTCAGTACCGCCGTGGCGGCCAATGGTGCGTCGGGCTTAACCGACGAGTCGTCGTCGTGCTTCGTCGAGCCGGGACAGGACGGTGCCGTCCACGACCTCATGCCCGACCTGGACTCGGATGCCGCCCAGGACCTCGGGGTCCACGGCGACGTTGATCGTGACCTCGCGGCCGTACGCCTCCGTCAGCAGCGACGCGAGACGCGTGCGCTGCGCGGCGCTGAGCTCCACCGCCGCGGTGACGTGCGCGAGGACCCGGTCGCGGTGCTCCGCTGCGGCCTCGAGCAGGCGCTCGATCGCCGGCAGCAGGCGGTGCCCGCGGGGCACACCCACCACGCGGCGCAGCAGCGCCTCGGTGGTCGGGAGCAGCTTGCCCCCGAGCACGCCCTCGAGCAGCGCGAGACGCGCCTCCTTGGTCGCGGAGCGGTTGCCGAGCGCGGTGAGGAGCTCGCGGTCGCCCGCGATCGCCCGCTCCGCGCGGAACAGCTGCTCCTCGACGTCGTCGAGCGTGCCCGCCTCGGCCGAGTACGCGAAGATCGCACGCTCGCCCGCATCGTCGATCGCGTCGGCGAGGTCGTCCTCGTCCGACCACCGCGCGCCGGCGAACGCCGCGAGGGCGTCAACGGCACGAGGGTCGTACGCGGCGAAGAGCTGGCGCGCGAGCGCGCCCTTCGCCTCGGACGAACGCGCCGGGTCCGTGAGCGCACGGCGGAGCGAAGCCGACTCGTCGAGCACGTCGACCGCCGCGAAGAGCTGCTCCGCGAGGACGATGCCGTCCTTGCGGTTCGCCGCCATCATGGGGGCCAGCTCACGCAGCACCGCGTCGCGCGACACCTGGCTCGTTCCACGCATGCGCTTAGCCCTTCGCCTTGACCGTCGACTCGAGGTCGTCGAGGAAGCTGTCGATCACGCGCTGCTGACGTGCGTCGTCGGCGAGCGACTCGCCCACGATGCGCGACGCGAGCTCGGTCGCCAGCGAGCCGACCTCCGAGCGCAGCGAGACGACCGCCTGGTGGCGCTCCGCCTCGATCTGGCGCTGGGCCGTCTCGACGATGCGCTCCGAGTCCGTGCCGGCACGACGACGCGCCTCGGCGAGGATCTGGGCGGCCTCGACGCGCGCGTCCTCGCGGATGCGTGCGGCCTCGGCGCGAGCCTCGGTGAGCTGAGCCGTGTACTCCTCGAGGGCGGCGGCGGCCTCGGCCTGAGCCTTCTCGGCCTTCTCGATGCCGCCCTGGATGAGCTCGGCGCGCTCGTCGAGCACCTTCTGCAGCGTGGGGAGGATCTTCTTCACGAACACCACGACGATGATGGTGAAGATGACGATCGACCACAGCAGGTCGTACGGCTCGGGCAGGATGATGTTCTGCGTCGTCTCCGCGCCGTGCTCCTCCGCCGCTGCGAGCAGAGTCTGAGCGATCATCACGTGAAGAGGAAGCCGGTGATCAGACCGAGGAGCGCGAGCACCTCGACGAACGCGACACCGATGAACATCGTGGTGCGCAGCTGGCCCGAGACCTCAGGCTGGCGCGCCATGCCCTCGATGGTCTTGCCGATCAGGATGCCGAGGCCGATGCCCGGGCCCACGGCGGCGAGACCGTAGCCGATGGTCGCGACGTTGCCGGAGACCTCAGCAAGAGTGGTGGTGTCCACTGTGTGTTTCCTTCCGTTGGTACGAGGCCGGTCGTGGCCCCGCAGGCTTGTTAGTGCTCCTCCTCCAGCGCCATGTTCAGGTACACGGCGGAGAGCATGGTGAAGACGTACGCCTGGAGGAGGGCGACGAAGATCTCGAACAGCACGAAGCCGAAGCCGGCCGCGAAGGTGACCGCGCTCATCGCCTTCATGGCGCCGGCGGCGGCGAAGAAGAAGTACTGGGTGGCCGCGAAGCACAGCACCAGCAGCAGGTGGCCGGCGATCATGTTCGCCGCGAGTCGCAGCGCGAGCGTCGCCGGGCGCAGGATGAACACCTGCAGGAACTCGATCGGCGTCAGCAGGATGTAGATCGGCTTCGGCACGCCCGGCGGGAACAGCGAGTTCTTGAGGTACCCGCCCAGCCCGTGCTTCTTGACGCCCTGGCCCAGGTAGAGCAGGTAGACCCAGAACGCCATGAACAGCGGCAGGCCGATGAGCGACGTGCTCGCGATGTTGAGGAACGGGATCACACCCGTGATGTTGAAGAACACGATCGCGAGGAACAGCGTCGTGAGGAACGGCAGGAACCGCTTGCCCTCGTGCCCCATGACGGGCTCGACGATCTGGTCCTTGACGAAGTCGAGCATGAACTCGATCGCGCCCTGGAAGCGGCCCGGGACCACCTTGGCGCGCGCGGCGACGATCCAGAAGATCGTGATGAGCGCGACCGCCGCGATCACGCGGATGAGCATGATGCGGTTGAACTCGTAGATGGTGCCGTCGCCGAAGATGGCGGGCGGGAAGAACTCCGCGATGGACGGGGCGTGGAAGCCGTCCGAGCTGAACATCTGCTGGATGTAGCTCTTGGACTCTCCCGAGTCGGCGGCTTCAGCGCTGACGACCGCGGCCAGTAGGTTCCCCACGAAGTCTCCTGTGCGATGGCTTCTTGGGCGCGGACCAGTGTCCGGCGCCGTTGACTGGCCGCTAGCCTAACGCATCCGACCGGGGACTATGTACCCGGATCGGCGTACGGAATGCGAGCTTTGCGCAACGTGGCGACGTCCACCACCAGCGATGCCACGATGCCCGTCACGGCGGTCGCCGCGAATGCCCCGCGATGGAACGATTCGACCCCCTGGAGCACCAGCAGGGCGATGATGATGACCAGCATCTTGCCCAGCCACGAGAACGCCACGATGCCCGCCATGACGTGCGGCGGCTTGCGGTGCCCGACCAGCATCGCGGCCTGCGTCGGGATGGCGCCGAGCGCTGCGACGGCCGCGCCCACGAGCGCCGCGACGGCGCCGGCGGTGCCGGCGAGCGCCCACGCTACGCCCGCGCCGATGGCGCCGATCGCCACGACGATGACGGTGGTGAGCCGGATGGCCCGGCGGTAGAGCGCCTCCTCGGCGGTCATGACTCGTTCTCCTTGGTCGGGGACGATGCGGCGGCCGGGTGGTCCTCCCGCGCCTCGGCGGCATGGCGGCCCTCGGGCGTGACGCGCTGGAGCGCGAAGATCGCGTGACCGAGCCGTCGCCACTGCCGCGAGAAGAACCGCGCGAGCCGCGGCGAGAAGGTGATGGCCGCCGCCGCGACGATGCCCGCGGCCGTGACCGCGATCGCGCCTCCCGGCGGCAGGAACACCACGGACACGGTGCCGAACGACAGCACGCCGGTCCAGATGTAGAGCACCGTGACGGCCCAGCGGTGCGAGTGCCCGCGCCGCAGCAGCAGGTGGTGGAGGTGGTGCTTGTCCGGCGCGAACGGGGAGTCGCCGCGCGCCGTGCGTCTGACCACGGCGGCCGTCATGTCGACCAGCGGGACCGCGAGCACCATGATCGGCAGCAGGATCGGGATGAAGGCGGGCACGCGTTCGCGCTCCGAGACCACGGCGGGGTCGATCTGCCCGGTGACGATGATCGCGGCGGCGGCGAGCATGAGGCCCAGCACCATGGCGCCCGAGTCGCCCATGAAGATGCGCGCGGGATGCACGTTGTGCGGCAGGAAGCCCAGGCACGCCCCCACCAGGACCGCGACCACGATCGTCGCGAGCGAGGAGTAGTCCCCCGGCGAGGCCGAGCGCGCGAGCATGTACGAGTACGTGAAGAACGCGAGGCCGCCGATCGCGATCATGCCCGCGGCGAGGCCGTCGAGCCCGTCGACGAAGTTGACGGCGTTCATCGCGATCACCACGACGAACACCGTGGCGATGAGCGACACGTACGAGCTGCCGATGGTGACGCCGGCGATGGGCACCGTGACCAGCTGCACGCCGCCCGACGCGACCACCACCCCCGCGAGGAACTGGCCGGCGAGCTTCGCCATCCAGTCGAGGTCCCAGATGTCGTCGATCATGCCGAGCGCGCACACGATCGCCGCGCCGCCCAGCACCGCCCACGCCTCGCGCCCCGCGTCGAACACCGGGGAGAGGAACGGGATGGCGGAGGCGACCGTGACGGCCGTCGCGATCCCCAGGAAGATCGCCACCCCGCCGAGGCGCGGGATCGGGGTGGTGTGGACGTCACGCGCACGGACCGCGGTGATGGCTCCGACGCGGAAGGCGAGGTGACGCGCCGCCGGCGTCGCGACGTAGGCCACGAGCGCCGCGATCGCCATGAGCGTCAGGTAGACCTTCACCCGGCGTCACCTGCGACGGCGTCCTCCCCCACGATCTCGACGATGCGCTCGCGGGAGATCCCACCCTGGCGGACGATGCGCAGCCTGTCGCCCGTCGCGTCGACGATGGTGGAGGCGACCCCGAGCGGGCTGTCACCCGCGTCGAGGTAGACGGCGACCGCGTCGCCCAGCTGGACCCGCGCATCGTCCGCCGTGGTCGCGGCGGGTTCGCCGGTCCGGTTGGCGCTCGTGACCGCGAGCGGGCCGGTGCGCGCGAGGAGCGCGAGCGCGGCCGCGTGGTCCGGGACCCGGAGCGCGACGGTGCCGTGCGTGTCGCCCAGGTCCCAGGCGAGGGACAGCTGCGCGTTGACGATGACGGTGAGGGCGCCGGGCCAGCACGCGTCCATGAGCAGGCGCGCCGAGTCGGGCACCTCGCGCGCGAGTCCGTCGACGGTCCGCGCGTTCGGGATGAGCACGGGCGGCGGCATCTGGCGCCCGCGCCCCTTGGCGGCGAGCAGGCCGGCCACGGCCGGCGGGCTGAAGGCGTCGGCCCCCACGCCGTAGACGGTGTCGGTGGGCAGGCAGATGACGGCGCCGCGGTTGACCGCGTCGACGGCGGCGTCGAGCGACGGCCCCCAGGTGGCGGGGTCGTGGACGGGCAGGATCACGCGGCCAGTCTCTCAGACGCCCACGCGCGTCGCGACGAGCATGCGGTCGCGTCCCGTGAGATCGGTGAGCGTGCGGACGTCGGACCACCACTCGGAGGACTCGGCGTAGGCGCGCAGCGCCGGGCCCTGCTCGTCCCCGTGCTCCATCACCACGACGCCGCCCACGCGCAGCAGCCGCTGCGCCTCGTCGAGGATCGCGCGCGGCACGTCGAGCCCGTCGTCCCCCAGGCCGTACAGCGCCTGCGGCGGGTCGTGCTCGGCGACCTCGGGATCGCGGGGCACGGCGGCGGTCGGGACGTACGGCGGGTTGGTGACCACCACATCGGCGCACGAGTCGAACTGGCGCAGGCAGTTGCGCGCGTCGCCGTAGACCGAGCGCAGCCGGCTGCGGACGTCCGCGGGCTGGGCGCGCGCGTTGAGGCGCAGGTAGACCAGCGCCTCCTCGCTCGCCTCGACCATCGCGACCTCGGCCTCGGGGATCTCGGTGGCGATCGAGATGCCGAGCGCGCCGGAGCCGGCGCACAGGTCGGTGACGCGCACCGAGCCGCGCATCTCGAGCGCCTCACGGGCCGCGGCGATCGCGACGCCCGCGACCACCTCGGTCTCGGGGCGCGGGACGAAGACTCCGGGGCCCACCTGCAGCTCGAGCGAGCGGAAGTACGCCTTGCCGGTGATGTGCTGGAGCGGCTCGCGGTCCACGCGGCGCGTCACGCGCGCCTCGAGGAGGTCGAGGTCGGCGCCGTCGGGCCACTCGTCGTCGCGCGCGGCGGCGGTGCGGATGTAGCTCGGCTCGAGGCCGAGCGTGTGCGCGATCAGCACGATCGCATCGTGCTGCGGCGAGGGGACGCCGGCCTCGGCGAGGCGTCGGGTGGTGTCGCGCAGGCGCGCGCCTACGGTGGGCACGGTCGGAGTCTACGGCGTCGGTCGGTTACTCGGAGGCCGAGAGCCGGGCCGCCTCGTCCGCATCGATCGCGGACTGGATGACGGGCTGGAGGTCCCCCGCGAGCACGTGGTCGAGGTTGTACGCCTTGTACCCCGTGCGGTGGTCCGCGATGCGGTTCTCGGGGAAGTTGTACGTGCGGATGCGCTCCGAGCGGTCGACCGTATGGATCTGCGACTTGCGCATGTCCTGGGCCTCGGCCTCGGCGGCCTCCTTCTGCGCGGCGAGCAGGCGGGCGCGCAGGATGCGCAGCGCGGACTCCTTGTTCTGGAGCTGGCTCTTCTCGTTCTGGCAGCTCACCACGATGCCCGTGGGGAGGTGCGTGAGGCGCACCGCGGAGTCCGTGGTGTTGACCGACTGGCCGCCGGGGCCCGACGAGCGGTACACGTCGACGCGCACCTCGTTCATGTCGATCTCGATCTCGGAGACCTCCTCGACCTCCGGGTACACCAGCACGCCTGCGGCCGAGGTGTGGATGCGGCCCTGCGACTCGGTGGCGGGAACGCGCTGCACGCGGTGCACCCCGCCCTCGTACTTGAGCTGGGCCCACACGCCGTCCTCGGGCTCGACCGTGCCGCGCGCCTTCACGGCGACGGACACGTCCTTGTACCCGCCCATGTCGGTGTGCACGGCCTCGAGGACCTCGGCCTTCCAGCCCTTGGTCTCCGCGAACTTGAGGTACATCTTCAGCAGGTCGCCCGCGAACAGCGCGGACTCCTCGCCGCCCTCACCGGACTTGATCTCGAGGATCACGTCGCGCGCATCGTCGGGATCGCGCGGGATGAGGATGCGCCGGAGGTGCTCGGTGGCCTCCTCGACGGCGCCCTCGAGGGCCGGGATCTCCTCGGCCATCTCGGGGTCGAGGTCCGCCAGCTCCCGGGCGGCCTCGAGATCGTTCTGGGCGCTCTCCCAGGCACGATGCGCGGCGACGACGCGGCCGAGCTCCGCGAAGCGACGCCCGAGCGTGCGCGCCCGCGCCCCGTCGGCATGCACCGCGGGGTCGGCGAGCTGTCGCTCGATGTCGGCGTACTCGTCCAGCATCGGCTGAACGGCTGCGAAGGCTTCGGCCACGTCGTCGCGCGGGTGAAGCGGGTTACTTCTTGTTGCCGTAGCGGCGCTCGAAGCGCGCCACGCGGCCACCGGTGTCCATGATCTTCTGCTTGCCCGTGTAGAACGGGTGGCAAGCCGAGCAGACCTCGACGCTGATCGCGCCGGACGTCACGGTGGACTTGGTCTCGAACGTGTTACCGCAGGTGCACGTGACAGTGGTGGTCACGTACTCGGGGTGGATGTCCTTCTTCATGATCTCCCTTAGTTCGCCACCGGGTCCCGCACGTCTCTCGCGCAGGTGAACCGGCAACCTGGGACCCCGTCCGCAGGCGGGGCCAACAGACAATTGTGCCATGCCTGTCAAGCGGGCCTTCGCGTCCCAGGTCCTGCCGCATCGTCGCCCGTCGGATGCGCTCACGCAACCACGCTCCATGCCACCAACGCGCTCGGCGCCTCGCCCCACGCCCTCGGCGCCCCGCCCCACGCGCTCGGCGCCTCGCCCCACGCCCTCGGCGCGCCGCCCCACGCCCTCCGCGCGCTGCGAGGTGCTCAGTGCTCATTGCGGCGCGATTCGAGCACTGAGCACCTCGCGGGGCGATCACCCGGCGACAGCACCTCAGCGCGACGGCACCGGTCGCGGTCCCGCGTCGCACGCCAACCCGCACCGAGCGCCCCGGTCTCCACAGCACCCGGTGGACCCGCCGCCTTCCACAGATCCCGTCATGCCGTCGACGGTAGGGGACGCCCATGCGTCTACTGATGGCATGCGACTGCCGTCCGACCCTCCTCCACCCCCGGCGACGCTCGCGGGCTTCCTCGCCTCGAGCCCGCACGCCTACCCCCGCGACCAGCTGGTGCGTCGGTGGTCTCGGCGCCAGTTGGACAACGCGACCCGCGACCGCCTCGTGGTGCGCCTGCTCACGGGGGTGTACTGCGGCGCCGCTTACGCGCGTGACCTGGTGGTGCGCGCCGAGGCGCTGCACCTGTGGCAACCCCGCGGCGTGGTGACAGGCGCGACCGCTCTTCACCTGTACGACCGATCCCTGCCCGCACCCGACCGCATCGACCTCGTCGTCCCGCATGGCCAGCGGCTCGCGGTGCCGGCCTGGGTCCGGCTGCACCAGTGCGGCCCGAGCCGATCGACGATCGACGCGAGCGGCGTCGCGAGCGTCCCGATGCCGCGGGCGCTCCTGGATGCGTGGCGCCACGCGCCGCAGATCGACCGACGCGACGTCCTTTGGGAACCGCTGTGGAGACGCGTGTGCACGTGGCGCCAGCTCCGGGGTGAGCTCGAGCGCACGGCACGCGTGGCCGGGCGCCGGGACCTCGAGCGGGTGCTGGGCTGGTTCGCGGAAGGAGCGACCACACCGCTCGAGGTCAGGGCCAGGCACGAGACCTTCGCGGGCGCACGCTTCCGCGACTTCGAGTGGCAGGTCCCTCTCGTACTCCCGAGCCGCCGGGCAGTCCCCGACATGCTGCATCGTCGTGCCAAGGTCGCGGTCGAGCTCGACGGCGACCGCTACCACTCGACCCGCGAGGCCCGCAACGCGGACCGTGAGCGACGGACCGACCTCGCTGCCGCCGGATACGCGGTCGTGGGCTTCGGCTGGACCGACGTCACGGAGCGGCCCGCGTGGTGCCGCGAGCGCCTGCTCGCGGTGGTGGCGAGCCGCCTCGGCGCGCCATGAGGTGCTCAGTGCTCATTGCGGCGCGAATCGGGCACTCAACACCTCGCAGGATGGGCGCGACATCACCGTGGACGTTCACGGGCGCTTCCGGCATGAGGGGGTATGAAGGCACCACGGATGAACGACATCGACGACCTCCTCGCGCGCTCCGCGCCTCCGTCCACGCCGGAGGGACCCGCGCTCGAGGCAGTGCTCGCCGCGCTCGTCGACGAGGCGCGCGGCCTCTCGGCGCCCCCGCGCCGACGGCGACGGCGCGCGCTCTGGGCCGGCGCGGCGGCCGCGATCGTCGGCGTCGGCGGTGCGACCGCGTACGCGACGGGAGCGCTGAGCTCCGACGCCTGGGGGCAGCTGACCGACGACGCCGAGGCCGAGGCCGTCCGCATCGAGTGGCTCACCACGCTCCCCGACGGCACCACCTGCGTCGAGCGCCTCACGGGCATCGGGCTGGACGATGCGCAGGTCGCCGCGATCGCGACCGCTCTGGCCGACTCGGAGCGCCTGCTCGAGCTCGACGGCGGCGCCGTGCGCGGCGAGTTCCTCTCGCGGTACGACGGCGACGCGGACCTGCAGGCCATGGCGGACAGGGACACGTGGGCGGGATGGATCGATGCGGCCTACGCCGCGGTCGCGGAGATGGACGTCCCCGCGGGACGCGGCGGCCTCCCCGACGACGAGCTCGGCGTGGTCCCACCCGGTGTGGGGAACGAGGTCTTCCTCCACGCGTCGATGCGCATCGTCCTTGACGGGCTCACGGCCCAGGGCATCGACGCGATGGCGCTCGTGACCCCCGAGACCGCATGCGAGGCGGGCGCGTGAGCGCCGCGGACCGCCGTCTCTCCGAGGCCATGCGCGAGCACGGCGGGGACCTGCTGCGCTACCTGCAGCGCCGGTCCCCCGACGCGGCGGCCGACCTGCTCGGCGAGACCATGCTGGTGGCATGGCGGCGCAGGGACGACGCGCCCTCGGCGACGGACCAGCTGCGGCCGTGGCTGTTCGGCGTCGCGCGCATGCGCCTCCGCGGCCACCGGAGGGACGAGGCACGTCGGTTCCGCCTCGCGGAGCGCGTCGCCGCGCTCGCGCCGATCCCGACCGAGCCCGACGACGCGCTCGCGCTGGACGTGCGTGCCGCGATCGCCGGTCTGCCGGAGCCCCAGCGCGAGCTCGTCGAGCTGGTCCACTGGGAGGGGCTGTCCCTCGCGGACGCCGCCGCGGTGGTCGGGACCAACCCCTCCACCGCCCGCTCGCGCTATGCCAAGGCGAGAGCGACGCTCGAGGCCGCCCTCGCATCGTCCGCCCGCGCCTAGCACGACGCCCCGCGAGGTGCTCGGCGCCCGATCCGATACGGTTCGGGCGCTGAGCACCTCACGGGGCGCTGAGGCGGCGGGGGTGGGAGGCGCTACTTCTCCTCGTCCATCCCCGGCGTGGTCTTGGCGACCTGCATGAGGAACTCAGCGTTGGTCTTGTTCTCCTTGAGGCGGCCCAGGAGCAGCTCGATGGCCTGCTGCTGCTCGAGACCCGTGAGGACGCGGCGCAGCTTCCACATGATCTTGAGCTCGTCCGCGCCCATGAGGATCTCCTCGCGGCGCGTGCCCGACGCGTTGACGTCGACGGCCGGGAAGATGCGGCGGTCGGCGAGCGTGCGCGAGAGCTTGAGCTCCATGTTGCCGGTGCCCTTGAACTCCTCGAAGATCACCTCGTCGGCCTTCGATCCCGTCTCCACCAGCGCGGTCGCGAGGATGGTGAGCGAGCCGCCGTTCTCGATGTTGCGCGCGGCGCCGAAGAAGCGCTTGGGCGGGTACAGCGCCGACGAGTCGACACCGCCCGAGAGGATGCGTCCCGAGGCGGGCGCGGAGATGTTGTAGGCACGGCCCAGGCGGGTGATCGAGTCGAGCAGCACCACCACGTCGTGGCCCATCTCGACCAGGCGCTTGGCACGCTCGATCGCGAGCTCGGCGACCGTGGTGTGGTCGTCGGCGGGGCGGTCGAAGGTCGAGGCGATGACCTCGCCCTTGACCGTGCGCTGCATGTCGGTGACCTCCTCGGGGCGCTCGTCGACGAGCACGACCATGAGGTGGACCTCGGGGTTGTTGGTGACGATCGCGTTCGCGATCGACTGCAGCACCAGGGTCTTGCCGGCCTTCGGCGGAGACACGATGAGGCCGCGCTGGCCCTTGCCGATCGGCGCCACGAGGTCGATGACGCGGTTGGTCATGTTGCGCGGCTCGGTCTCGAGGTGCAGGCGCTGCTGCGGGTACAGCGGCGTGAGGTCGCCGAACGCGGGCCGGTTGCGGGCCTCGTCGGCCGCGAGGCCGTTGACCTTGTCGACGCCCGCGAGGGCGTTGAACTTCTGGCGCTGACCGCGCTCGCCGGGGCGGGGCGGGCGCACGGTGCCGGTGATCGCGTCGCCCTTGCGCAGGCCGTACTTCTTGATCTGGTTCATCGACACGTACACGTCCGACTTGCCGGGCAGGTAGCCGGTGGTGCGGATGAACGCGTAGTTGTCGAGGATGTCGACGATGCCGCCGACCGGGGTCAGCTCCTCGTCGTCCCGGACGTCGTCCTCGTCGTGCTGCGGGGTCTGGACGGTGGGCTCGACGCCGTCACGCCCGCGCCCGCGGCCACGGCCACGGCCGCGGCGACGGCGGCCGCCGCGCTCGTCGTCATCGAGCGCCTGGCCCTGCTGCTGACGGCCCTGCTGACGCTGGCCGCCCTGCTCGTCGGCGTCGGCGTCCTCGCCCTGCTCGCGATCGCCGCGGGGAAGGTCGAGGCTGACGGCCTCCTTCGCCCGGCGGGCGCGGTCGTCGTCGCCGTCGCGCTGCGGGCGGTCGCCCGAGCGCTCCGTGCCGAGGGCGAGATCGAGCGCCACGGCCTCCTTGGCGCGACGCGCACGCGTCGCGGCGTCCTCGTCGGCCGGCGCGGTCGCCTCGGCGGCCTGCGGCGCGGACTGCGGGGACGATGCACGGCGCGAGCCGCGCGCGGCGCGCGGCGCCCGGGGCGCCTCGGCCTTCTCGGCGGGGGCCTCGGCCGGAGCGGCCTTGTCGGCGGGCTTGTCGGCGGCGGGCGCGGACGCCTGCTCCTTCGCCGGCACCACCCCGCCGTTCTTGATCGCCTCGACCAGGTCCTTCTTGCGCATGCGCGCGGTTCCGGAGACGCCGAGCTCGGCGGCGAGCGCCTGAAGCTGGGCGAGCTTCATCGCGGAGAGGGTGGCGGTCTGGTCGGGCGCCACGGTCGTGTCTGTCACGTAAGTTCCCTTCATCGCACGAGCCCCTGTGGCTCCAGAAGTGCGAGATCATCCACGTGGGTACGGCTGACCAAGACATCATCGTCAGACGCCTGCAACATGGATTGCGCTCCCCGGGGCGACGTGCGCCTTCCGGTGGAAGCGCGACCAGGTTACCATCGCGCGCCTCCGCGACACAATCACCCCTGGTGAGCGCGCGTGTACGTGATCGGCGCGCCGTCGCGATCCTTCCTGTTGCCGACTGCCGCGCACCGGCCTAGCCTGCGGAAGGGGGCGCCGCCCGCGCGCCGGTCGACCGAAGGAGAGCGCCATGATCGGACCCGTCGAGATCGTCACCATCGGCTTCGCGGAGGGGCGCTTCGACGGCTCCATCCTCCCGGAGATCAAGAGCCTCGTCGACGCCGGCACGATCGCGATCGTCGACGCCGTGATCGTGCGCAAGGGCGAGGACGGCGATGTCGAGATCATCGAGGTCGAGCAGCTGACCGAGGACGCGGACGTCACGGCGCTCGGCGACCTCATCGACCGCTACGACGGCCTGCTCAACGACGAGGACGCCGAGACCCTCGCTGAGCAGCTGCCGCCGGGCGCGGTCGCGGCGATCCTGTGCTTCGAGCACACCTGGGTGGTGCCGCTCCGCGACGCGATCATGGCCGCGGGCGGCGAGCTGCTCGACACCGTGCGCGTGCCGGGGCCCGTGGTGCAGGAGGTCCTCGACGCGGTCCGCGCCGAGGCGTAGGGAGGAGAGGGACGATGCGCAGGATGGGACGGCCGGGACTCATCGGCACGATGGCGCGGACGGCGGTCATCGCCGGCACCGCGCAGGCGGTGGGCGGCAACGTGTCGCGGCGCCAGAACCAGCGGTGGGCCGCCAAGGAGCAGCAGGCGCAGGCCGAGCAGTACGCGGTCGAGCAGCAGGCCTACCAGCAGCAGCAGTCGCAGGCCCAGATGGCGGCGATGCAGGCGGAACTCGCGCAGCTCCAGCAGGCGCCGCAGGTCGCCGCCGCCCCGGCCGCCGGCGGCGGCGACCTCATGGCCGAGCTGCAGAAGCTCGCGCAGATGAAGGAGGCGGGCATCCTGTCCGACGCGGAGTTCGCGGCGGCCAAGGCGAAGCTCCTCGGTTGAACGGAACCGCGTCGACCCCGCGCGAGTCGCGGTGGGGGGCCAGGCTCAACTCCGTCGACTACATGCGCGAGGCCGTGCTGTTCGACGGCTCGCGCGTGCGGGCGCAGTACACGCGCTTCTGGCTGCTGCTCATCCTCGCGTCGGTGATCGCGACCGCTGGCGTGGTCGCCGACTCCACGGCGACCGTCATCGGCGCCATGATCGTCGCGCCCCTCATGCGTCCCATCCAGGGCACCATGCTCTCGACCGTGCTGGGCGACCACCGCAACCTCGTGCGGTCGGTGTCGACCATGGTCGCGGGCGCGGCGGCGGCCATCGGCGTGGGGTTCGTCATCGGGCTCATCGTCATCCAGCCCATCACCGCGGCGACCAACGGCCAGGTGGCTGGCCGCGTGTCCCCGGGGGTGGTCGACCTCCTCGCCGCGCTCGCCACCGGGGTGGTCGGCTCGATCGCGCTGCTGCGCTCCGACATCTCGGACACCCTGCCGGGTGTGGCGATCGCGATCTCCCTGGTGCCGCCCCTCACGGTCGTGGGCCTCACGATGGAGTCGGGCGCGTGGTCCCAGGCCGCGGGAGCGCTGCTGCTCTTCCTCACCAACGTCGCGGCGATCCTCGCGACCGGCTCCGTGGTGATGGCGATCTACGGCTTCGCCAACGTGCGCATCGAGCTCGCGGAGGACAAGGAGGCGGAGCGACGCCGTCGCGCCCGCGCCTACCTCACGACCATCGTGCTGCTGCTCGTCGTCGCCGTGCCCCTCGCCTACTCGACCGCGCAGACCATCGAGTCGCGCTCGCGCATGGGCCGCGTCACGACGTTCGTCGACGAGGCGACCGAGGGCACCCGCTGGGATCTCGTGTCGATCACCCCGCGCGAGGGCGGGAGGATCCACGTCATCGTCAAGGGCGAGCCGCCCCTGCCCGACATGGGTCAGGTCTACGACGCCATGGCCGCCGATGGCCTGGACACGTCGCTCATCGAGGTCGAGCTGGTGCCCACGTACACGTTCGACGCCGAGCACCTCGACGCCCCAACGAGCTGACCACGCTGACAGTTGCAACGGATTTCACGTCGACACCCCGTGGCGCGACGGTGAAAACGGTGCGACACGCCGACAACCCGGGACCAACTCCGTTGCAGGTGTCAGAGGGGGTCGGGCGGGGGCGGGCGGGGTCGGGCGGGATCGCGGCGTCGCGCTCCCGGGATGCACGAAGGGGACGATGCCCGGGTACGGTACCCGCGCATCGTCCCCTTCGCTTCGGGACCGGTCAGACCTGCTCGCCCGCGTGCGCGGGACCCTCCGGGTGCGGCACCGACGGGTCGTCGAACACCGTCGCGAGCTCGCCCGTGGTCGGGTCGACCGGGTCGATCGGCGGCTCGACGTCCTCAAGGGGCGCCGCGAACTGGGCCTCGTAGAGCCGTGCGTACGCGCCCTTGGCCCTGAGGAGCTGCTCGTGGTTCCCCTGCTCGACGATGCTGCCGTTCTCCATCACCAGGATGAGGTCGGCGTCGCGGATGGTCGACAGGCGGTGCGCGATGACGAACGCGGTGCGGTCCTTGCGCAGGTCCGCCATGGCGCGCTGGACCAGCAGCTCGGTGCGGGTGTCCACCGACGAGGTCGCCTCGTCGAGGATGAGCACCTGCGGCTGGGCGACGAACGCACGCGCGATGGTGACCAGCTGGCGCTCGCCCGCCGAGAGGTTGGTCGCGTCGTCGTCGAGGACCGTGTCGTAGCCGTCGGGCAGCGAGTGCACGAACCGGTCGACGTACGCGGCCTTGGCGGCGGCGAGGATCTCCTCCTCCGTCGCGTCCGTGCGGCCGTACGCGATGTTGTCGCGGATGGTGCCGCCGAACAGCCACGTGTCCTGGAGCACCATGCCCGTGCGGGAGCGCAGGTCCGCGCGGGTCATCGCGGCGGTGTCCGTGCCGTCGAGCGTGATGCGACCGCTCGTGAGCTCGTAGAACCGCATGACCAGGTTGACGAGCGTGGTCTTGCCCGCGCCCGTGGGTCCCACGATCGCGACCGTGCGGCCCGGCTCGACCACCAGGTCGAGGTTGTCGATGAGCGGCTTGTCCTCGACGTAGCGGAAGGAGACGTCTTCGAACACGAGCCGCCCGTGGTCGTCCGTGGGGCTCTGGGCCGGCTCCGGATCGGCGCCCTGCTCCTCGGCGTCGAGCAGCTCGAACACGCGCTCGGCGCTCGCCACGCCCGACTGCAGCAGGTTCGCCATCGAGCCGAGCTGGCTCACGGGCTGCTGGAACTGCCGGGAGTACTGGATGAAGGCCTGGACGTCGCCGAGCGTCATCGTGCCGTTCGCGACCCGGAGCCCGCCGACGACCGCGATCGCCACGTACACGAGGTTCCCGATGAACATCGCCGACGGCATGATGATCCCCGAGATGAACTGCGCGCCGAAGCTCGCCTCGTAGAGCTCCTCGTTCTTGCGCGCGAACTCCTCGCGCGACTCGCGGCCGCGGCCGAAGACCTTGACGAGCGTGTGCCCGGTGTAGGCCTCCTCGATCTGCGAGTTGAGGTCGCCCGTGTGCTTCCACTGCGCGACGAACTTGGGCTGCGACCGCTTCGCGACCAGCGCGACGATCACCGTGGTGAGCGGGATCGAGATGAGCGCGACGAGCGCGAGCCCCCACGAGATCGAGAACATCATGATGAGGATGCCGATCACGGTGAGCACCGACGTGAAGATCTGGCTCAGCGTCTGCTGGAAGGTCTGCGCGATGTTGTCGATGTCGTTGGTGACGCGGCTGAGCAGGTCACCGCGCTGGTGACGGTCGAAGTAGCTGAGCGGCAGCCGGTGGATCTTGTCCTCGACCTCCTGCCGCAGCCGGTACATCGTGCGCTGGGTCACGCCGTTGAGGATGAAGCCCTGGAGCAGGCCCAGCACGGTGGAGCCGATGTAGATGACGACCACCCAGAGCAGGATGCCGTGGAGCTTCGGGAAGTCGACGCCTACCGCGAGGAAGCCCTCGAAGATGACGGTGGTCGCGTTGCCGAGGATCTTGGGACCCACGACGGACAGCGCGACGGAGCCGACGCCGAGGATCGCGACGACCACGACGAGCAGGATCTCGGGCTTGAGCAGCCCCGCGAGGCGCTTGCCGGACTCGGCGAAGTTGCCGGCCTTCTCGCCGGGCGCCCCCATGCCGGGGCCGCCGGGGCCGTGCTGGCGCTGAGGCGGGCGCGGGGCGTCCCGCTTCGTCTCGGTGGCGTTGTCGCTCATCCGGCCACCTCCTCGGCTCGCAGCTGGGTACTGACGATCTCCTGGTAGGTGGGCGAGGTCTCGAGCAGCTGGGCATGGGTGCCGCGGTCGACGATGCGCCCGTCCTCCATCACGAGGATGAGGTCCGCGTCGACGATGCTCGAGACGCGCTGCGCCACGACGATCACGGTCGCGTCGGTGACCTCGCGGTCGAGCGCGGCCCGCAGGCGCGCGTCGGTCGCGGTATCGAGCGCCGAGAACGAGTCGTCGAAGATCAGGACGTCGGGCTGGCGCACGAGGGCGCGCGCGATGCTGAGCCGCTGGCGCTGCCCGCCCGAGACTGTGGTGCCGCCCTGGGCCACCGGGGTGTCGAGCCCGTCGGGCATCGCGCGGACGAAGTCCTCGCCCTGCGCGATCGCGAGCGCCTCCCACAGCTCCTGGTCCGTCGCCTCCTCGCGCCCGTAGCGGAGGTTGGAGCCCACGGTGCCGGCGAACAGGTACGGGCGCTGGGGCACCAGGCCGATGCGGGACCACAGGGACTCGAGGTCCGCCCTGCGGACGTCGAGCCCGCCGACGGTCACCGACCCCGCGGTCACGTCGTGGAGGCGCGGGATGAGGCTGATGAGCGTGGTCTTGCCCGCGCCCGTCGACCCGATGATCGCGGTGGTGGTGCCGCGCCGCGCGGTGAACGAGATGTCCGACAGCACCGGCTGCTCGGCACCCGGGTACGTGAAGGTCACCTTGTCGAAGACCACCTCGCCGGTCGAGGGGACCTGGGCCGCCGCATCGTCCCCCCGCACCGTGCTCTCGGTGCTGAGGACCTCGCCGATGCGATCGGCGGCGACCGCGGCGCGGGGCACGAGCACGAACAGGAAGGTGGCCATGACGACCGAGAAGAGGATCTGGGCGAGGTAGCTGAGGAACGCGGTGAGCGCGCCCACCTGCATCTCGCCCGAGTCGATGCGGTAGCCGCCGAACCAGATGACCGCCGCCGACCCGGCGTTCACGACGAACAGCACGAGGGGGAACATCGCGGCCATGAGGCGGCCGGCCTTGAGCGCCGACTCCGTGACGAGCGCGTTGGCGTCGGCGAAGCGCGCCTCCTCGACGGGCTCGCGCACGAACGCGCGCACCACGCGGATGCCCGTGAGCTGCTCGCGCAGCACGCGGTTGATGCCGTCGATGCGGACCTGCATGCGCCGGAAGTGCGGCACCATGCGCCACACGATGAGGAGCACGATGATGATGAGCGCCGGGATCGCGACCGCCATGATCCAGCTGAGCTCGGGGTCCTGGTCGATCGCGAGCGCGATGCCGCCGATGAGGGTGAACGGCGTGGTCATGAACATCGTGCACGTCATCACCACGAGCATCTGCACCTGCTGCACGTCGTTGGTGGTGCGGGTGATGAGCGACGGCGCGCCGAAGCGCTGGACCTCGGCCTCCGAGTAGGTGGCGACCCGGCCGAAGACGTCCCGCCGCAGGTCGCGGCCGACCCGCATCGCGAGCTTGGCGCCGAAGTACACGGCCGCGATGGTGCACACGAGGCCGAGCAGCGACAGCGCGAGCATCCAGCCGCCCATGCGCCAGATGTAGTCCGTGTCGCCGGTGGCGACGCCCTTGTCGATGATGTCCGCGTTGAGCGTCGGCAGGTACAGGTTGACGATGGCCTGCGCGCACTGGAAGACGACCACTCCGACGAGCAGCCGCCAGTACGGTCGGACCGAGGAGACGAGGAGCCTCCAGAGCATAGGGATCAGTCCCCTTCCTTGGCGATGCCATGGAGGATGAAGTCGGCGAGCTCGGAGGGGTCCGAGGCCGGGCTGGTGGTCAGGAACGGCATCGTGGTGCCGAACACCAGGATGCGCAGATAGTCGACGGCTGTCGCGATGGGGACGCGGATCCGGTCCCTGTCGGGCTCGAGCAGGCGCTCGACCACGCCGGTGACCTCGCCGAGCGGAGGCTTGCGATGGCCGTGAGCCCCGGGTCCGGCGTGGCGGGCGTGCTCGCGGGGACCGAGCGCCGACATGAAGCGGATCACCCCGGAGACCCGGCTGTGGAGCACGCTCACGATGAGCTCGATCTTGGTCTCGAGGCTGAGCGTCGGGTCGACGTCCTCGAGGAAGCCGCGGATCTCGCTCGGGTCCATGACTTTCGCGATCGCGGCGTCGAGCAGCGCGTCCTTGTCGGCGAAGGCGCGGTAGACGGTGCCTTCGGCGATGCCCGCCGCCTCGGCGATCTCGCGGGTGGTGACCTCGGCGCCGCGCTCGAGGATGAGCGGGATCACGGCATCGACGATGTGCCGGCGGCGCTCCTCGACGGGCATGGGGCGCGCGCGTCGGGTGGTGGTCACCCGACCACGTTAAGTGAGTGAGTACTCACTCCGCAAGTCGACGGCCTCTCCCCGCAGCCGGCGCGCGAACGTCACCGTCGCATCGTCCCCCGCCACCGCCGCGAAACCGACGCGCGGGTAGAACGCCTGGGCACCGGCGTTGGCGCGCTCGGCGACCAGGTGTACGCCGCCGACGCCGCGCTGCGAGAGCAGCGCGCAGGCCGCCTCGATGAGGGCGCGGCCGGCGCCGCGACCCTGCTGATCGGGGAGGAGGTCGATGTGAAGGTGGGCGGGGTAGGCGTCGAGCGCCGGGATCAGCATGCGTGACGGGTCGGCGGCGCTCGGCAGGAGCCACGCGTCGTCCGGCGTGCGCGCCGATCGCCGCGCCCCGACGCGCGGCCACCAGACCCGCACGAACCAGTCCTGGAACTCCCGCGTGTCCGAGGTCCCGAGGACGTAGCCGCGGACCTCGCCGTCCACGTCCCACACCAGGCAGAACCCGCCGGGTCCGTGGAGGTACGGCGTCGCGTAGACGTCCGCGAGCGCGCCGTCGTCGCCGAACCGTCCCGTCGCATCGTCCCCCTGAGCCCCGGTCAGCAG
The DNA here is from genome assembly GCF_000971395.1 of Demequina iriomotensis. Taxonomy (GTDB): domain Bacteria; phylum Actinomycetota; class Actinomycetes; order Actinomycetales; family Demequinaceae; genus Demequina; species Demequina iriomotensis. The sequence continues at coordinate 199,639 of NZ_BBME01000012.1, forward strand.
GCAGATGCGCGCGATCGCATCGCCGTCCCGCGGCTCGGCGGCGCGGATCATGCCGCGCGCTCCTCGCGCCGCTCGACGGCGCGCACGCCAAGGGCGAGCACCATCGCGATGGCGGCGCCCAGGAGGGTGAGGCCGACGCGGTCGAGCGCGGTGTCCCACGCGGCCCCCAGGTCGCCGGCGCCCGCGATGAGCACCGTCGCCACCGCGACGTACGCGCCCGCGGCCCGCCGCGAGCGCACGAGCGCCCACGAGATCCCCGCCAGGAGCGCGAGCCCGGCGAGGACGACGAGGACCCATGCGGGCAGCATCGTGGCGATCACCGCGCCGACGAGCGCGCCGATCAGCGTCCCGGTCACGCGCCCGATCGCGCGCGCCCGCGTCTCCACGTAGCCCGGCACCAGCACCGCGCACAGCGCGACCACCACCCACAGGGCGTTCGGGAGCTCGAGCAGCGTCGCGATCCCGATGGCGAGGCCGGAGCCGATCGCGAGCGTGCCCATGAACGCCCACGTGACCCGGCGTGAGAGCGGCTCCGGGGGGAGGCGGCGGGACAGGGTGAGGCGGGCGACCAGCACCACCGAGGCGGCGCCCGCCATCACGCCGACGGCCGCCTCGCCGGCGCCCAGCGAGGCCGTGCCGGTCCCGGCCGCTGCCACCACCACCGGCGCCGAGCCGATGACGGGCCCGAGCCTGCGCAGGAGCGGCTGCCCCGCCACCGCGGACGCCGCGACGATCATCGCGAGCAGCAGCGGGTCGCCCGCCGCGGTGGTCGCGAGCGCGGCGAGCACCGCCACCACCGCGCCGAATCCCAGCGGGAGCCGCGGATCCTCGGCGCGCAGGGTCACCAGCAGCACGGACAACCCACCGAGCGACGCCGCGACGCCGAGCTCGGGCCCGCCCCACCACGCGGCGAGGAGGCCCACGCCCAGCACCACCGCGACCAGGACGGATGCGGCTCCTAGCGCCTTCGCCGGCGGGAGAAGTCGCGGGACCGTGGCCATGGGACGAGCGTAGACGGCTCCCCTACGCTGGTGCCGTGCGACCTGACGTGCTCGACATCCCGTTGTTCGTCAACCTCCTGGCGGTGTTCGTGGGGGCGCTCGGCGGCACCATCCGGGCCGGCGAGGACGACCGCACGGACCTGGTCGGCGTGCTCACGCTCGCGGCCGCGATGGGCTTCGGCGGCGGGGTGATCCGCGACATCCTGCTGGGCAACCTGCCGCCGGCGGCGTTCCGCGAGCCGCTCTACCTGGTGACGGCCGCCGTCGCGGCGGGCGTCGGGATGCTGTTCCTCTACTACCTCAAGAAGCTCGGGCCGTTCCTGTGGTGGCTCGACACGCTCATCGTCGGGCTGTTCGCGTGCGTGGGCGCCAACGCGGCGCTCATCGCGGGGCTCGGTCGCCTGCCGACCGTGGTGATCGGCACCATCGGAGCCGTCGGCGGGCTCATCCTCACCGATATCCTCCAGGCGCGGCCCTCCTCGATCATGTACGCGGGCCCGCCGAACGCGGTCGCGGGCATGGCCGGCTCCATCGTCTACGCACTGGTCTACACGGGCACGCAGCCGGTGGTCACCACGTCGCTCGCGGTCGCGGCCACGCTGCTGGTGCGCCTCACGGGACCGCTCTTCCACCTCGAGGTGCCGCAGCCGCGCAAGCATGCGTACGACCTCAAGCGGGCGCGCATGGAGGCCGACTCCAGGCGGCGCGCCAAGGCCGAGGAGAAGTCGGTGCGCCGGGCGCAGAAGTCGGTCCGGCTGCGGGAGAAGCGCGAGCGCGCGCGTGCCGCGGAGCTCGAGGAGCCGGACATCACCGGCCACGCCTGACCCACCGTGCGCCACGTCTTCACTGCGCTTGGCGCATGGGATCTGGAGATCCTGGCGGCGGATCCAGCCTTCGCGCATGGGATCTTGAGGCCGCTCCTCCACAGATCCGCCCCGGGCGCTTCCCCACCGCGATGCCTGGCAGTAGTCAGGCGGGTATGGCGGATCGCCGACACCTTCCCCCCGAGGTCCATCGCGGGGCCCGCACCTACACGTGGCGCGAGCTCGTGGAGCTCACGAGCGCCCATCGCGCGCGGGCCGCGGTCGCAGCGAGGGAGGTCTTCCCCGTGCTGCCCGGGCGGTTCGCGTCGACGCCGCACGCGATGGCGCTCCACATCCGCGCCCACGCAGCCACCCGCGCGGCTGGTGGGGTCCTGACCGGCGCGGCGGCGCTGTTCGCCTGGGGCGGCCTCGGACGCGCACCGCGCGAGGTCATGGTCGCGCACGGGCGCGGGTACTCCCTGCCGTCGCAGCCGTGGCTCACGTCGTTCGCGCCGACGACGCCGGTCACGCCTGCACTGTCTCGCGGCGGCGTGCCGATCGCGGACGCGACGACCGCCGCGATCCACGAGTGGGTTCGCGGCGAACCCGCCCGGCGCGCGGGGCGCGTCATCGAAGCCCTGCGTCATCGAGCGGTGAGCACCGAGGGCATGCGCGCAGCGCTCGTCCAGCGCACCCGGACTCGCGACCGGGCGGGCCTGCTCGAGGTCCTCGACGCCTTCGATGCCGGTGCGCAGAGCTACCTCGAGCTCGAGTCTCTCACCACGACGTTCGCGAGCCGTGAGTTCGACCGCTTCATCCGACAGCATCGGGTGGTGGCCCGAGGGAGCGCGTACCGGCTCGACATGTACGACGCCGAGACACGCACCTGCGTCGAGCTCGACGGCGACGAGCACCATGCGCTGGGCGAGGACCGCGAGCGGGACCTCGCGCGGGATGCGGATCTCGCGACCCTGGGGATCCAGACGGTGCGGCTCTCCTACCGGAAGGTGATGGACCAGCCCGCCTGGTGTCGGAGCACGGTGCTCGCCGTGCTCCGGGCGCGATCTCAAGATCCCCCGCGCTAGACGCGATTCGGGGCCAAGGACCTCAAGATCCCCTGCGCGAAGGACAGTGCGCGGGGAGGCCCTGGACGTGGGGCGCCGTCCGCCTACAGCCGCACGCCCGTCGCGCCCGGCACGCGCTCCACCGTGTGGACGCACCGCCACGACTCCCCGCCGATGCCCTCGGCCCAGGCCGGGGTCCCGGTCGCCAGGCCCGCCGCCGCGAGGTCCGTGCCGAGCACGAGGACCGACGGTCCGGCACCCGACACGACCGCCGCGAGGCCGCGCTCGCGCAGCGCCCGCACCATCGGCGTGGCCGGACCCAGCACATCGGCGCGGTAGCCCTGGTGGAGCTTGTCCTCGGTGGCGGCGAACAGATCCTCGGGACGCCCGGCGAGCGCGTTCACCAGCAGCGCCGCGCGGCCCACGTTGAAGGCCGCGTCCACATGCGGCACGCGCGCGGGGAGCACGGCGCGCGCCTCGCGCGTGGGAAGCGTCGAGGCGGGGATGAGCACGGCGGTCTCGACCTCGTCGGCCACCACCAGCGGCCGCGCATGCGCGCCGTCCGCGTCCTTCCACGCCACGGTCGCGCCGCCGTAGATCGCGGGCGCGGCGTTGTCCGGGTGGCCCTCGAAGGCGTTCGCCAGGTACAGCGTCTGGGCGGCGTCGAGCGCCTCCGGCTCGGCGATGAGCGCGCGCGCCGCGACGATGCCGGCGACCACGGCCGCGGCCGACGAGCCCAGGCCCCGGCCGTGCGGGATGCGGTTGATCGCGCGGATCTCCAGCCCGGTCTGCGACGCTCCCACGTGGTCGAGCGCGGCACGCAGCGCCTGCACCACCAGGTGCGACTCGTCGCGCGGCAGCGAGCCCGCGCCCTCCCCCTCGATCTCGACGGTCACCGAGGCGGACGCCACGGCACGCACCTCGAGATCGTCGATCACGCCGAGCGCCATGCCGAGCGAGTCGAAGCCCGGGCCGAGGTTCCCCGCGGTCGCGGGGACGGAGACGCGGACATGGTCCGCGACGAGCCGCATCGCCATGGCCCGGCCTACAGCCCGAGCGCCGCCGCGGCGGCCTCGACGTCGACGGGGATGACGGTCGGCTCGACCGCGCGGTCGCCCAGCGCGGTCGCGGTGTCCTTGAGCCCGTTGCCGGTCACGGTGCACGTGATGGTCGCGCCGCGCGGCACCTCGCCGAGCGCGGCCGCCGCGAGCAGGCCCGCGATCGGCGCCGCGGACGCGGGCTCGACGAAGACGCCGACGTCCGCCGCGAGGCGGGCCTGCGCGTTGAGGATCTGGGCGTCGGACACGGCACGGATCCACCCGCCGGACTCGTCGCGCGCGGCGACGGCGAGGTCCCACGAGGCGGGCTTGCCGATGCGGATGGCGGTCGCGATGGTCTCGGGGTCCTTGATCGGGTGGCCGGCGACGAACGGCGCCGCGCCGGCGGCCTGGACGCCCCACACGCGCGGCGTGCGGGTGGCCGCGCCGGAGGCGACGGCCTCCGTGAAGCCCATCCAGTAGGCGGAGATGTTGCCCGCGTTGCCCACGGGCAGCATGTGGATGTCGGGGGCGTCGCCCAGCTGGTCGACGATCTCGAACGCGGCGGTCTTCTGCCCCTGCAGGCGGTACGGGTTGACCGAGTTCACCAGCGCGATCGGGTAGTCCTCGGACAGGGAGCGCACGATGTCGAGGCACTCGTCGAAGTTGCCGTCGACCTGGACCAGGTCGGCCCCGTGGACGATCGCCTGCGCCATCTTGCCCGCGGCGATCTTGCCCTGCGGGATCATCACGACGCACCGCAGCCCCGCGTGCGCGGCGTAGGCCGCGGCGGACGCGGAGGTGTTGCCGGTCGACGCGCACACGATGGTGTGGGCGCCCTCCTTGACCACCTGCGTCACCGCCGCGGTCATGCCACGGTCCTTGAACGAGCCGGTCGGGTTCATGCCCTCGACCTTGACGAAGACCTCGGCCCCGACCTCGGCCGAGATCGACGGGGCGTGCACCAGCGGGGTGCCGCCCTCGCCCAGGGAGACGATGCGGTCGCCCTCCTCGAACGGCAGGCGGTCCAGGTACTCGCGGATGATCCCGCGCCAGACGTGCGCCACTACTCCCCCTCGATCCTCAGGACGGACTTGACCTCGGCCACGGCGTCCGATGCGCGCAGCCCCTCGACGGTCGCGCGCAGGTCGCGCTCGGGCGCGGCATAGGTCGACAGGATGAGCCCGGCGTGGGTCTGCCCCGGCACCTGCCGCACGATCTCGATGCCGACGCCGTGGGTCTGGAACGTCGACGCCACGGACGCGAGCACGCCCGGGCGGTCCTCGACCGCCATGCGGATGCAGTAGCGCGTCAGCGCCGCGTCGATCGGCAGCACCTGGTGCACCGCGTAGTTCGACTCGCGCGGCCCCTTGCCGCCGATCGCCTTGTGACGCGCGACCGACACGAGGTCGCCGAGCACCGCCGACGCGGTCGGGGTCCCGCCCGCGCCCTGGCCGTAGAACATGAGACCGCCCGCGGACGCCGCCTCGACGAACACCGCGTTGAAGGCGCCGTGCACCCCCGCGAGCGGGTGGTCCTCGCCCACGAGCGCGGGGTGGACGCGCACGGTGACGCCGCCCTCGGTGCGCTCTGCGATCGCGAGCAGCTTGATGACCTGGCGGGTCTCGCGCGCGGCGATGACGTCCTCCGCGGTGATCGCGGAGATGCCCTCGCAGTAGACGTCGTCGAGGGAGACCCGCTGGTGGAACGCGAGGGACGCGAGGATCGCGGCCTTGGCCGCCGCATCGTGCCCCTCGACGTCGGCCGTCGGGTCCGCCTCGGCGTAGCCGAGCTCCTGCGCCTGCCCGAGGGCGACGTCGTAGGACAGCCCGCGCCGCGTCATCTCGTCGAGGATGTAGTTGGTGGTGCCGTTGACGATGCCGAGGATGCGCGTGATGTGGTCGCCCGCGAGCGACTCGCGCACGGGACGCACCAGCGGGATCGCTCCCGCGACGGCGGCCTCGAAGTAGAGGTCGACGTTCGCCGCGTCGGCGGCCTCGTACAGCTCGGGGCCGTGCGCGGCGAGCAGCGCCTTGTTCGCGGTGACCACGGAGGCGCCGCCCGCGATCGCCTCGAGGATGAGCGTGCGCGCGGGCTCGATGCCCCCCATCAGCTCGACCACGACGTCGGCGGAGGCCACCAGGGACGAGGCGTCGGACGTGAGCAGCGACGCCGGCAGGTGCGGCCCGCGGTCCTTCGACGTGTCGCGGACGTAGACGCCGACGATCTCGAGCGGCGCGCCCACGCGGGCGGCCAGGTCGTCGGCCTCCTGAGCGAGGAGGCGCACGACCTCGGAGCCGACGGTCCCGGGACCGAGGATGGCGACCTTCACGGAGGCAGGGGGGTTGGGCACGGCCCCCAGCCTAGCCGAGCGCTCGCGAGCGGGATCCCACATGTCGGGCAGGATGGTCCACGTGATGGAACGCGATGTGCTCGATCCGGAGCGGTGGCGCTGGCGGCGCCTGCGTCGCTTCGCGGTGGGGTTCGCGTGGCTCGAGCTCCAGTCCCTCGCCTTCGCGATCGCGATCTTCGCGGCGCTCGCCGTGACCTCGGTGGTCGAGCTCCCCATCCCCCGCTACGACGCGCTGCTCGTCTTCGCGGTCGCGCTCACCGCGGTGCTCTGGGCGACCGGCTGGGAGACCACCCGGGAGGTCGGCGTGATCCTCGCGTTCCACCTGGTGGGGCTCGCGCTGGAGCTCTTCAAGGTGCACGTCGGCTCGTGGGTCTACCCCGACGAGGCGTGGTCGAAGGTGGGCGGCGTGCCGCTGTACGCGGGCTTCATGTACGCCGCGGTCGGCTCGTACATCGTCCAGGCGTGGCGACGGTTCGACCTGCGGGTCACGGGCTTCCGCCTGTGGCCGATGACGGCGCTCGCCGTCGCCGCGTATGCGAACTTCTTCACGCACCACTGGATCGCCGATCTGCGCTGGGTGATCGCCGCGGGCTTCCTGCTCGAGCTGCGAGGGACCCTGGTCCACTTCACCGTGCGCGAGCACCGGTATCGCATGCCCCTGGCGCTCGCGTTCCTCGCGATCGGCCTCGCGCTGTGGTGCGCGGAGAACGCCGCGACGCTGCTGGGCGCCTGGCGGTACCCCGATCAGCTGGTGAGCTGGACCATGGTCCACGCGGGCAAGGTCGGCTCGTGGGCGCTCCTCGTGTCGCTCAGCTTCGTCATCGTCGCCGCGCTCAAGCGCCTCGAGGGCGTGCTCGACGGGCATCCGGACGATGCGCCGAGCGCCGTCGCACGACGGCGGGCCGAGCGTCGCGCCGGCGCGCGCGCTCAGCGCGCGTCGTAGTCGACCCGCGCGCGGTCGATCGCGGGCACCGCGGCCTCGAGCACGTCCGCGAGGTCGCGCAGCCCCGTCGCGACCGCCTCGCCGAGCGGCGTGAGCGCGTAGTCGACGCGCGGCGGGATGGTGCCCGCGTCCGCGCGCGACACGAGCCCGTCGCGCTCGAGCCCGCGCAGCGCCTGGGCGAGCATCCGCTCGCTCACGCCCTCGACGCGACGGCGCAGCTCGCCGAAGCGGTGCGGGCCCTCGCCCAGCGCGAGCAGCACGAGCGACGACCACCGGGACGTCACCCCCTCGAACGCCTCCCGCGACGTGCAGGCGCGCGCGAACACGTCGCTCACCAGCGAGGCGGCGGGCCCGGGCGCGTCGACGGAGTCCATACGCGCCACTCTACGACCATCGGATCCGACACGTACGGAATAGATGGCACTAACGAATAGTTAGTGCCAGGTGAGCGCCCCGGAACGGCCGGGACCCACGGAAAGGACCACCATGACCACCTACGCCGTCACCGGAGCGAGCGGGCAGCTGGGCCGCCTCGTCGTCGAGAGCCTCCTCGCCCGCGGCATCGCCGCGACCGACGTGGTCGCGCTCGCCCGCACCACCGCCAAGGCCGCCGACCTCTCCGCGCGGGGCGTCGAGGTCCGCTTCGGCGACTACGACGACGCCGCCTCGCTCGACTCCGCCCTGGCGGGCGTCGACCGCCTCGTGCTCGTCTCCGCGTCCGAGGTCGGCAAGCGCGTCGGCCAGCACCGCGCCGTGATCGCCGCCGCGGAGCGCGCTGGCGTCTCCCGCATCGTCTACACGTCCCTGCTCGGCGCGGACAGCACCTCGAACCCCCTCGCCCCCGAGCACGTGGCGACGGAGGAGGCGCTGGCCGCCTCGCCCATCCCGGCCACCATCCTGCGCAACTCCTGGTACCTCGAGAACTACACGGGTCAGATCGGCACCTACACGGCCACCGGCACGGTGCTGGGCGCCACGGGCGGCGCCACCATCGCCGCGGCGTCGCGCGCCGACTACGCCGAGGCCGCCGCGGCCGCGGCGATCCAGGAGCAGGCGGGCGCGACCTACGAGCTCGCCGGCACGCGCTTCACCCTCGCCGAGCTCGCCTCGACCGTGACGTCGGCGACCGGCACCGAGGTGGGCCACTCCGACGTGAGCGTCGAGCAGCTTGCCGCGACCTTCGAGGAGGTCGGCATGGACGCGGGCACCGCGGGCTTCTGGGCCTCGGTCGACGCCTCGATCGCCAAGGGCGAGCTCGACACCGAGAGCACCGCTCTCGCGGAGCTCATCGGCCGCCCCGCGACCTCGCTCGCGGACGCCGTCGCCACCGCGGCGGCCTGAGCGCGACGCGGCGCGCCCCGGGGTCCGAGCCCCGGGGCGCGCCGCCTCACGCGGATCGAGCGGATCAGAGGTAGCGGGTCTCGACCGCCGCGCCGCCCGTCTCGGGCTCGGGGTCGAGCGGCTCGACGGGCCCGTCCGCCGGCGCCTCGTCGTCGATCCCGTCCTCGTCGTCCTCCTCGACGATGTCGAACTCGGAGCGACCCTCGTCGCGCTCGTGCTCGACCTCATCGGCGAGCTTCTTGAGCACCTCGGTGCCCTCGTCGTACGTGTCGCTCATGTGGGGACCTCCTCGTCCTCGTCGCGGGGGCCGCAGCGCCGCCCTCGCATGACAACGTCGCGCCGGCGCCGCCGCGTTCCGTGCATCCGCAGGTCGCGCCGCTACCTGCGGCGACCCCGCCTCATCCGGAGTGGTGCTCCACCGGGTGGAGGATCTCCATGTCGACGGCCACGGGCGGGATCACGTCGCCCGGATCGTCGTCCGGCTCGTCCTGCTCCTCCGCAGGCAGCGGGTCGAAGATGCTGCGCCGCGGGGGCTCCTCGGTGCCGTCGGCCATGATGACTCCCTTCGTCGACCGGGGCTCCCCACCAGTCAACCCCTCGCGCGCGCCGAGCGCGCGGCGAGGCGGGACGATGCGCGCGTCGAGCGCGCGTCGCGGCTCAGTCGGGCGCGACGTCCCACGAGAACAGGTCCTCGAGGGTGTCGCGCCGGATGTGCACCGTCGCGTCGCCGTCGCGCACCGACACGACGGCGGGGCGCAGCGCGGCGTTGTAGTTGTTCGCCATCGAGCGACCGTACGCGCCCGTCGCGGGCACCGCGAGCAGGTCGCCGCGCGCCACGTCGTGCGGCAGGTCGACGTCCCGCACCACGATGTCGCCGCTCTCGCAGTGCTTGCCCACCACGCGGCTGAGCGCGGGCTCGGCCTCCGACAGCCGCGACGCGATGGTCGCCGTGTACTCGGCGCCGTAGGTGACGGTGCGCATGTTGTCGCTCATGCCGCCGTCGACCGCGACGTACTGCCGCTCACCGCCGTCGTCGAGGCCCACGCGCTTGACCACGCCCACGCGGTACAGCGTCAGCCCTGCGGGGCCCGCGATCGCGCGCCCGGGCTCGATCGACAGGTGGGGCCATGTGCCGCCGACCTTCGCGATCGCCGCGGCGACCGCATCGGCCATGCCGGCCGCCGCATCGTGCGGCGTGAGCTCCTCGCCGTGCGGCGTGTACCGGATGGCGTAGCCGCCGCCCAGGTCGACCTCGGGCAGGTCGAACCCCACCTCCGCGAGGAAGGCCGCGCGCAGGCCGAGCATCCGCTCGGCGCTCTCCTGGAACGCCGCGAGCGAGAGGATCTGCGATCCGATGTGCGTGTGGATCCCGCGCAGGTCGAGCCCCTCGGCGTCGTGGCACTCGGTGAGCGCCTCGAACGCGGCGCCCGAGGCGAGCGACAGGCCGAACTTCTGGTCCTCGTGCGAGGTCGCGATGTACTCGTGCCCGCCCGCGTGGACGCCCGTGGTGACGCGCACCAGGACCGGCGCGACCGTGCCCAGCTCGCGCGCGATCGCATCGAGCGTCTCGATCTCGGTGAACGAGTCGACGATGATCCGCCCCACGCCGACCTCGAGAGCGCGGCGCAGCTCGGCATCGGACTTGTTGTTGCCGTGGAGACCGATGCGCGCGGCCGGCATCCCGCCGCGCAGCGCGAGCTCGAGCTCGCCGCCGCTCGCGACGTCCATGCACAGGTCGTCCGCCCGCATCCAGCGCGCGACCTTCGAGGACAGGAACGCCTTCGACGCGTAATAGACGTCGACCTTCGCGCCGTGGCGTCCGAAGGCGGCGGTGAACTCGTCGCGGAACGCGCACGCGCGCGCCCGCATGTCCTCCTCGTCGATGACGTACAGCGGGGTGCCGTACGCGCCCGCGAGCTCGCGGACGTCGGCCCCGCCGACGCTGAGCGCACCGTCGTCGCCGCGCGTGACGGTGCGGGAGAAGACGGCGGCGCTCACGCTCACATCCTCTCGGGGGCGGACACGCCGAGCAGGCGCAGCCCGTTGCGCAGCACCTGACCCGTCGCATCGTTCACCCACAGGCGGGTGCGGTGGAGATCGGTGACCTCGTCGTCGCCCTGCGGCGTGACGCGGGTGCGGTCGTACCACTGGTTGAACGCGGCGGCCACGTCCTCGAGGTAGCGCGCGATGCGGTGCTGCTCGCGGAACTCGACGGCCTGCGCGACGATGCGCGGGAACTCGCCCAGGACGCCCAGCAGCGCGGCCTCGGACTCGTGGGTGAGCAGCGACGGGTCGAAGCCGTCCTCGCGGCGGATACCGTACTCGGCCGCGTTGCGCGCGACTCCCGCGGTGCGCGCGTGCGCGTACTGCACGTAGAACACGGGGTTCGCGTTGGTCTGCGACCTGAGCAGGTCGAGGTCGATGTCGATGGTCGAGTCCGCGCTCGAGCGCGCGAGCGCGTAGCGGGCGGCGTCGACGCCGACCACGTCGACCAGGTCCGCCATGGTCACCACGGTGCCCGCACGCTTGGACATCCGCACCGGCTGGCCGTCCTTGACCAGGTTGACCAGCTGGCCGATGATCACGTCGACCGAGTCCGGGTCGTACCCGAGCGACGCCGCGGCGGCCTTGAGGCGCGCGATGTAGCCGTGGTGGTCGGCGCCCAGCAGGTAGATGAAGCGGTCCGCGCCGCGCTCGTGCTTGTCGCGGATGTAGGCGATGTCCCCCGCGATGTAGGCGGGGTTGCCGTCGGACTTGATGACCACACGGTCCTTGTCGTCGCCGTACTCGGTCGAGCGCAGCCACCAGGCGCCGTCGGCCTCGTAGAGCACGCCGGAGTCCTTGAGCTCGGCGACGGCCTTCTCGACCTTGCCGGACTTGTGCAGCGAGTCCTCGTGGAAGTACACGTCGAAGTCGACGCCGAAGTCGTGCAGCGAGCTCTTCACCTCGTCGAACATGAGGTGGACGCCGCGCGCGCGGAAGAACTCCTGCATCTCCTCGCGCGGCAGCTCGAGCGGGTCCTTGTCGCCGGCCTCCATCGCCTCGATGAGGACGCGGTTCGCGGTCTCCTGGATGTAGTCGCCGCCGTAGCCGTTCTCGGGCGTCTCTTCGCCCAGGATGGCCGCGACCAGGGACTTCGCGAAGTTGTCGATCTGCACGCCGTGGTCGTTGAAGTAGTACTCGCGGATCACGGTGGCGCCGTGGAACTCGAGCAGGCGCGCGAGCGAGTCGCCGACCGCGGCCCACCGGGCGCCGCCGAGGTGCACCGGGCCGGTCGGGTTCGCGGATACGAACTCGAGGTTGACGGTGTGCCCCGTGAGGGACTCGCCGGAGCCGTAGCCCTCGCCGAAGTCGACGATGCCCTTGGCGAGCAGGCCGGCCGCGTCCGCGTCGAGGCGGATGTTGATGAAGCCGGGGCCCGCGACCTCGGCGGTCGCGATGCCGTCGATCACGCGCAGGCGCTCGACCAAGGTCTCGGCGAACTCGCGGGGGTTGGTGCCCGCCTTCTTCGCGAGCTGCATCGCGACGTTGGTCGCCCAGTCGCCGTGATCGCGCTGGCGGGGTCGCTCGACCCTCACCTCCGGGACGTCGAACGGGGACAGCTGGAAGTCGCTGTCGTCGATGCCGGCCAGCAGGGCGGCGCGGATGGTCGCGGAGAGCTCTTCGGGGGTCACCAGGTCATTCTAGGCGTGAGCGACGGTGCTCCTCGCGCGCGGAAGGCGCACCGCGGCGCCCTTGTCGAGCAGGACGATGCGCTCGCGCGCCGGGTCGTGAGCCACCGCCGCGCGGAACGCGGCCCGCGGCTCGGAGAAATGGGCCCAGTCGTCGACGTGGACGGGGACGAGCGTCGCGCCGGGCCACAGGTCCGCGATCCCCAGGACCACCTTCGCGTCGGCCGTGAGCCGCGCCTCGCCCAGCCGCGCCACGCGCGCGGCACCGGCGCACACCACCGCGACGTCCACCTCCGGGAAGCGATGCGCGACGCTCGCCGCGACCGCGAGCTCGGAGTTGTCCCCCGAGAAGTAGAGGGTCGGCCAGCCCGCTGCGGCGAGCACGAAGCCGGTGACCTCGCCGAGCAGCTCCGCGACGCCGTCGGGCCCGTGCTGGGCGGGGACGGCTGTCACGCACACCGGCGCATGGTCGCCGTACAGGGTCACGCTGTGCCACGGCTTGAGGCCCACGACGCCCGGGATGCGTGCGGCGGCGCCGGGCGTGGAGAGCACGTGGCCCGCGTCCGCGAGCGCGGCGCGGCCGGCATCGTCGAGGTTGTCGTCGTGCTCGTCATGCGACAGCAGCACCAGGTGCACATGGCCGATCGCGTCGAGGCCGAACGCGGGCCCCTCGAGCTTGGTGAGGTTGCCGTGCTCGCCCGGCGGGTCGAACGTCGGGTCGGTGAGCACCGTGAGGCCCGCGTAGCCGATGACGGCGGTGGGCCCGCCGACGAGCGCGAGGGTGACGGGTTGCACGGCATCGGCCGGCGCCGTGGCCTCGGGCCGCTCGCTCATGAGAGCAGCCTGCCCACCGGGTCGGGGCATTGGACCGGGAAGGACTCGGCGCACGCGTCCACCCACACCTCGAGGCGGTCGCCGACGGCGACGTCCGCCGCCGTCGCGGGCTCCCCCGCGGCGGTCTCGAGCGCGCCGCGCTCGACGAACTCGAACGATGTGCCCTCGAAGTACTCGTCGCCCGGGTCGGGGGCGAACCCGACCACCATGACGTCGCCCGCGCCGGACACGCTGGTGACGGTGCCCACCGCATCGGCCTCGCGCGCGTCGCGCACATCGTCCCCCCGCGCCTCGCACGCGACGAGGCCGACGGCGAGGGCCGCGACGGCGGCTGCGGTGACGATGCGCACGCCTCAGCATCGCACGGGCGGCGCGCCGTGCGGGAGCCGCGCGGGCCCCGCACGGACACGCCGCCCGGGTGGTGGGAGGCGACGCTCAGCGACGGTGCCGCACGGGCGCGTCGGCCGCGTCGAGGACCTCGGCGATCCACGCCATGGCCTCGGGCACGTCGTAGTTGCCGGCGTGCTTGGTGTTCCAGGCGAGCCGGTAGTCGACGTCCCGCACGGAGCGATCGGCCTCGAGCGCGCGGTCGAGGTTGATCGACACCGTGAACGCGGTGTCGCGGTCGAGGGCGCCGTGGCGCACGTACCAGTACGGGGCCGTGTCGGCCCCCGTGCCGATGTACTCCATCGGGTCGAGCAGGCTCACCTGCTCGTCGACCACGGTGCTGCGCTTGCGGAGGAGCTGCGCCCAGGTGAGGCCCGTGTCGTCGAGCCCGCTGCCGTCGCCGAGCACCTGGTTGTGATCCCAGCTGTACGCGGTGAAGTTCGAGTAGGCCGCGTCGGCCGAGCCGAAGAGGCTCGACTCGCCCTGACCGGGCCCGCCGAGGGAGCCGGGTGCGGGCGTGCCGCTCTGGTCGAACGACGGCGCCGGCTTGAGGGTGGTCTGCGTCGCCACGTACGCGAGGTAGGCCGCCAGGTCGACCGACGTCACGGTGTCGGAGTCGTTGTCGACCACGATCCAGTCGTAGCCCTCGATCACCCCTCCTGCCTGCATGAACGCGTCGGCCGAGCGCACCACCTCGTCGCGGAGCGCGTCGAGCATGGTGCCGGCCGTGAGCCTCGAGCCGTCGGGGTCGCGCAGCTTCAGGCTCTTCTCGTAGGCCGCGAACTGCGCCGCCAGCTCCTCCGTCGTCTCGGGGAACGGGTTCTGCCCGGTCACCTCGCGGGTGTCGAGGATCGAGTAGAGCCACTCGTACGCGATGTCGGCGTGGCCGAGGTCGGTGATCGGGCAGTACGCGATGATCGCCAGCACGTCGTCCCGCAGGGTCGAGCGGCCCTTCCTGTCGATGCCCGCCGCGCCGATCTCCTCGAGGTACGGCAGGTAGTCGGCGTTGTTGCCCGAGGCGCCGAGGATCGCGGACAGTCCGCCGCCGCCGCTCGTGCCGTTGACGACGATGCGCTCGGCGCTGCCCGGCATCGCCGCATCGTTGAGGCGCAGGTAGCGGACGGCGGCCTTCGCGTCGACGACCGGCGCCGGCGACTTGCCCGGCCACGATCCGTCCGCGCCGATCACCTCGCGCGAGCGCGTGCCGACGTTGATGACCACGTAGCCGGCGCCGAGCGCCGCACCGATGTTGCTCGTGGAGGTGTCGTAGGACGCACCTTGCGTCACCGACGCGCCGACGTAGCTCGCGAACCAGCCGGAGTTGTTGACGGCGAAGTAGAGCGCCGCCTCGTCATCGTCGAAGGCGGCCTCGGGGACGTAGACGTTCATGCTCTGATACCCGCACTCGGGGTTGTCGATGGTGACCGGCTGGCCGAAGCGCATCTGCTGCGCCGCCATGAGCACCGGGTCGGCGACGTAGCAGAGCTCCTGATACCAGCGGACCTCCGTGGGCTGGCCGTCGACGGTCACGGTGAGCGTCGTGTACGCGGCGGGATCGAAGCGGAGCGCCCGGTCCTCCGCGTCACCTCCCCGCGGATCGCCATGGGCGCCGGCGGCGGTGCCTCCGCCGATCAGCAGCGCCGCCGCGCCGAGCGCGACGGTGCTGCGGGTGAGGCCGCGGTGCGGCGGGCGGGACGATGCGGTGCGTGCGGGTGGAGCGTCGTTGCTGTGCGACACGGGATGTCCTCTCCTTCGAGGGAGGCCCAGGCGCCGTTGCCTCGGGCGTCCCGTTTACGACATTAATGTCGTATACGAAATTGTTGCAAGTTTTGTCGCCGATTTCGTCGATGATCCTGTAGACGATCCGCCGTGCACGGACGCGCACGGGCTGCTGATATCCTCATTCGGCCCGGCCAGTCCGGGCGGGCCCCCGTAGCTCAGCGGATAGAGCGCCGGTTTCCGGTACCGTAGGTCGCAGGTTCGATTCCTGTCGGGGGCGCTTGTCCGACACGTGGTGTCGGCGCCAGGAAGGCCCCTCATCGCAGGGGCCTTTCGTCTGCCCGGCGCTAGGCTCGAGAGGAACCCCTCGACCCCTCGGAGGCACCCATGTCCACGCTCGCCATCGTCGGCGCCGGACCGGGCCTCGGTGCCGCCGTCGCTCGCAGGTTCGGCCGCGAAGGGTACGCGGTCGCGCTCATCGCCCGCGACCAGGGCAGGCTCGACGCTCTCGCCACCGAGCTCGAGGGCGAGGGCCTCACCGCACGCGGCTACGCCGCCGACGTCCGAGACGGCACGGCGCTCGAGGACGCGCTCGCGCGTGCCGCGGCCGAGCTCGGCCCCATCGCGACGCTCCAGTACAGCCCGCTGCCGGCGCGCGCGTACCTCCACCCCGTGCTCGAGCTCGACCCGGCGCTCGCGCTCGACGCGCTGCGCTTCTCCGCCCTGGGCCTCATCCACGCGGCCCGCGCTGTCCTCCCGGCCATGCGCGAGGCAGGCGACGGCAGCATCGTGCTCGTCAACGGCGGCACCTCCGTGCAGGCCCGCGCGGGCTTCTCCGGCACCTCGGTCGCGTTCCCCGCTGAGAGCGCGTACGGCGAGATGCTCCACGAGGCCCTGGCCCCCGAGGGGATCCGGGTGGTGCAGCTGGTGATCCCGGGCGCGATCCCGAAGCTCCGCTACACGCTCGACGAGGTCGCCGAGCGCCTCTGGCGGATCCAGGCGACGCCAGGCGGGTTCCGGACCATGCTCATCCCGCTCGACGAGGGCCGCGAGTAGGGCTCAGCCCGCGCTCGCGTCGGCGAGCGAGTCGATCGAGCGCAGCACCACGGTCCCGTCGAGGGCGACGTCGCCCTCGACCTCGACCGTGCACGCGAGGTGCTGCTCGCTGTCGAGCCACCACACCACGGTGACGCGGTCATGTCCCGCCGCGGCGAGATCGGAGGCCTCGGACTCGCGGGCCGCGGCCTCGGCGTCGGGCACGTCGCCGTCGTCCACGACGCCCTGCCCGACCAGGAACGCACGCAGGTCGCGCCATTCGGCGCTGCCGTACACGTCGCCGCCGACGATGCGCGCCTGCTCGCCGCCCTCGCCTGAGGCCCCGTAGGCCGCCTCGCACGCCTCCACGGCGGATGCCTTCGGCGCGCTCAGCCCCGACCGCAGACCGGCGGCGACGAAGGCCCCGATCACGACCACGACGGCCACGGACAGCGCGATGACCAGGGGCATCCAGGTGCGCGGCGCCTGCTCGGGATCGGGGGTCTCGGCCATGGCCCACAGCCTAGGCGGACACCGCACCCTCCCCGAGCGCCTCGGCCACCGCGGGGTGGACGATGCGCCCCGCGCGCACGTTGACGCCCCGTGCGAGCGCCCGGTCGGCCTCGACGGCCGCGTCGACGCCGTCGGCGAGGCGGAGCGCGTAGGGCAGCGTCGCGTTGGTGAGCGCAAGCGTGGCGGTCACCCCGACCGCGGCAGGCATGTTCGCGACCGAGTACACCCGCGCGCGCCCCAAGCGCCGCACCGGGTCCGCGTGGGTGGTCGGCACCACCCCTGCGACGCAGCCCCCCTGGTCGATGGCGATGTCGACCAGCACGGAGCCGGGCGTCATCGCCTCGAGCATGTCGCGCGTCACCACCACGGGCGCGGGACGCCCGGGCACCAGCACCGCGCCCACCACGAGGTCGGCGGACACGACCGCCTCCTCGACGGCGAGGGCGGTCGAGGCGACCGTGCGGACTCGGCCGCCGAACCGCTCGTCGAGGCGCCGCAGCGCGGGCAGCGACACGTCGAGCGCCGTGACATCGGCGCCGAGGCCCGCCGCCTGCGCCACGGCGTGGACGCCGGCGACGCCCGCGCCGATCACGACGACCCGCGCGCCCGGCACCCCCGGTGCGCCGCCCAGCAGGATGCCGCGGCCGCCGGACGGCCCGAGCAGGTGATGCGCGCCCGCGACCACCGCGAGCCGACCGGCGATCTCGCTCATCGGCGCGAGCAGCGGGAGCCCGCCGGCATCGTCCTGGACCGTGTCGTACGAGAGGGCGGTGGTCCCGGCGGCGCGCAGGGCGGTCGCGAGCGCGGGGTTCGCCGCCAGGTGGAGGAACGTGAAGAGCACGTTGTCGCACAGCAGCGGCAGCTCGTGAGGCTGGGGCTCCTTGACCTTGAGCACCAGGTCGGACCCCCAGGCGCCCGCCGCGTCGGCGAGCGTCGCGCCCGCCGCGACCAGCGCATCGTCCCCGATCCCGGCACCTGCCCCGGCGCCGGACTCGACCACCACCCGATGGCCGCGCGCGACCAGCGCATGCACCCCGGCGGGCGCGAGCGCGATGCGCGTCTCGCCGCTCTTGGTCTCCGCGGGGACTCCGACGATCACGGCCGCCTCCTGGCGTCGCGGGCACGCAGGCCCTCGCCTCCAGTCCTACACCCGCGGACGACGAAGCCCGCGGCCATGCGGCGCGCGGGCTCGGGAACCGGCTCAGTACCGGTCGTAGGTCATGTACTCCCAGTGCCAGGGCTCGTACTTCGAGGTCTTCGCCCAGTCGGGGTTCCAGAAGCCGTACGTGGCGGCGTTGCGCGCGAACCACGAGTAGTACACGCCGCTCGCGTGCGAACGGCACAGGTCGACGGCGAGCCCCAGGCCGTGCATCGACGTGCCCGGCGCCGCCGCGAGGTAGCCGCGCGACGCCTTGGTCGCGTACTGGCCCGCGAGGTCGCGGTAGGTGTCCGAGATGCAGATGTCGACGCCGAACTCGGTCTTGAACCGCTCGTTGAGCGCCGCGAAGGCGAGCGCCGCATCGGGGCGGAGCGACTCCCCGGCCACCCAGAGCGAGCACAGCTGGTCGCTCGTGAGCTGGCCGTTGGCGACGTTGGTGTCGAAGTTCGGGTCGCAGTCGGGAAGCAGGCTCGACGCCACCGGCACGTCGGCGGAGGTGAGGATGGCGCCGGACTGCTCGTCGACGGTCGGCAGCGGCAGATCCGAGGACTCGAACTGCGGCCCGGCGCCCAGGATCGCCGTCGCGGTGGTCGGCGACTCGCCCTTGACCACGCCCGGGAGCTGCTCCGCGGCGTTGGCGTACGGAGCGATGGTGCCCATGACCGGGTAGACCACCATGGCCGCCAGGAAGCCCAGCAGCACGCCGCCGCGCGTCGCGAGGCGGCGCCGGCGCATCGAGGTGCGCACCTGGATCTCCTGGGTGTGCTCGACGCGGCGCTCGCGGCGGGAGGGTTGGGTCGAACGCGGGGCGTGGAACGCGCCGCGCTTGCTCACCATGGCCTCCAGGGGGACGAATCGGACAGATGGGCACCCCGGGAGAGCGTTCTCAGCCGGGGGGCCGCCTCAATTATTACCAAACGGTAACGGAGAGGCCAACCCCCGCCTCTGAGAGGTGGATCACATCGTTACCGTGAACGGTGACAGTCCAGGCAGGACGCGACCCGCGTGACGCCGTCATGCGTGACGCTCGCGGCGCGCGAGCGAGTCGCGAACCTCTCCCACGAGCTCCTCGAGGATGTCCTCGAGGAACACCACGCCCGCCGTCGTGCCGTCGTGCTCGACGGCCGCCACGTGCGCGCCCGAGCGGCGCATGAGCGCGAGCGCCGTCTCCACCTCCGCATCGAAGGCGATGCTCGGCAGGTCGCGCACGCGCCACGCCTGGATGGGCTCCTCCCGCTCGCCCGGACGCGCGTAGAGCCCGTCCTTCACGTGCAGGTAGCCCACGTACGCGCCGCCGTCCGCCACCGGGAAGCGCGAGAAGCCCGTGCGGGTCGCGATCCGCTCCAGATCGTCCACCGTCACGCCCAGGTCGAGCGCGGTCACGCTCGCGGCCGGCACCATGACGTCGCCCACCGACCGCTCGGAGAACTCGATCGCGGTGGTGAGCAGCCCCGACGGGTCCGAGATGGTGCCCTCGGCGGAGGAGCGCTCGACGATGCTCTGCACCTCGTCCGCCGTGAACGCGCTTGTGACCTCGTCCTTGGGCTCGAAGCCGAGCATGCGCACGATGCCGTTGGCGACCCAGTTGAGGGCGCCGATGATGGGGCGCGCGACGCGCGCGATCGCGACGAGCGGCGGGCCGAAGATCATGGCAGCGCGGTCCGGGCTCGACACCGCGGCGTTCTTGGGGACCATCTCCCCGACCACCACGTGCAGGCCCACGATGACGAGCAGCGCGATCGCGACAGCGACCGCGTGGGAGCTGTCCTCCGGCAGGCCGAGCGCGTGCAGCGGCTCCTCGAGCGCATGCGCGAGCGCCGGCTCCGCGACCACGCCGAGCGCGACCGAGCACACGGTGATGCCCAGCTGCGCGGTCGCGAGCATGAGCGAGACGTTCTCCATGGCCCACAGGACGGTCCGCGCCGCACGCGAGCCCTCGGCGGCACGCGGCTCGATCGAGGAGCGCCGCGCCGAGATGATCGCGAACTCCGCGCCGACGAAGAACGCGTTGGCGAGCAGCAGCCCGATGATCGCGAAGGCCATGCCCGGGCTCATGCCTGCTCCTCCATCAGGATCGGGGTGAGGCGGACGCGGTCGATCCGGCGCCCCTCCATGCGCTCGACGCGCGCGCGCACGCCCGGCGCCTCGACCTCGTCACCCGGCTCGGCGACGCGACCGAGCCGCGCCATGACGAAGCCGCCCAGGGTCTCGTAAGCCGGGGACTCGGGCACCACCATGCCGGTGCGCTCGAGGACCTCGTCGGGGCGCAGCTCGCCGGGCACGATCCACGCGCCGCCGGGCGCACGGTGCACGGCGGCGCGGCGGCGGTCGTGCTCGTCGGCGACGTCGCCGACCAGCTCCTCGACCACGTCCTCGAGGGTGACGAAGCCTGCGGTGCCTCCGTACTCGTCGACCACGATCGCGCACTGGTGGCCCAGCCCGCGGAGCTCGACGAGCAGGGGTCCCATCTGCATCGTCTCGGGAATGCGCGGCGCCTCCGCCATGAGCGAGGCCACCGGCACCTCCGCGCGTCGATGCGCCGGCACGCCGATCGCGGCCCGCAGGTGCACGATGCCCACGACGTCGTCGGGGCCGTCCCCCACGATCGGGAAGCGCGAGTGGCCCGTGGCGCGGGACGATGCGATGACGTCGGCGGCGGTCGCGTCGCGTCCCAGCGTGTGGAGCCGGGTGCGATCCGTCATGACGTCGATCGCCGTGAGGTCGTCGAGCTCGATCGAGTTCTTCAGCAGCAGCGCGGTGCCGGGGGCGAGCGTGCCCGCCTCGGCGCTGCGGCTCACGAGCGCCGCGAGCTCCTGGCGCGAACGCCCGCCCGCGAGCTCCTCCTTGGGCTCGATGCCCATGAGGCGGAGGATCCCGTTGGCCGCGGCGTTGAGCGTCGCGATCACGGGGCTCAGCGCGGCGGTGAACGCCATGTTGAGCGGCGCGGCGACGCGCGCGGTGCGCATCGCGTCCGCGAGGGCCACGTTCTTGGGCACCAGCTCGCCCACGATCATCGAGAACGCGTTGACGATGACGAGCGCGGAGATGCCGGCGATGCCCGCCACCGCCGCGCGCGAGAGCGTGCCGGTCGACAGCGGCACCGACAGCAGCTCCACCAACGCGGGCTGCGCGGTGTAGCCGAGCAGGATCGTCGTGATGGTGATGCCCACCTGCGCACCCGAGAGCTGGGTCGACAGGTGCTTGAGCGCGTGGCGCACGCGCCGAGCGCGCGGGCCGTCGTCGACATGCGACGGGTCGAGGGCCACGAGGGAGAACTCCGCGGCGACGAAGACCGCGGTGCCGAGCGTGAGGAGCACGCCGAGCCCGACGAGGATCCAGGGAGTCATGCGGGGACGTAACTGTCAGGGTCCATGGTGTCGCAAGGATACAGCGCGCCCGGGTGGCCCGGCGAGGGTCTGCCCCGTCCCTGGGAAGCGTCACGGCCTTCCGTGGACCCCGTAAAACTTTGCCCAAATGACGCGCGGATGGTTCCGAGCGCCCTCGATTTCCCGCGATGATGGGACCACCTATCACCATCGACGCTGATGCGCCAAGAAAGCGAGCGGCTACCACCGTGTCCCCAGACACCTCTGCGCCCGATACCGACCGTGTCTCCGTCGCCCGCGCTGCTGGTGCCCCGTCCGTTGCGTCGCTCATCCTGGGCGACGCGCACGGGGCCGACGCAACGCAGGGCGGCGCCGCCGCGCCCCAGGCGACCCCTGGCACCGGGCAGTCCCCGTCCATCGTCCCCGCGAGCCGGGCCGCCGTGCCGCCGCCGCCCCCGCCGCCCGCCGCGCAGCGCGCCGATGCGCCCGCCGCCCCGGCGCCCGTCGCCGCCCCGGTCGCCGCATCGTCCCCAGAGCCGCAGGCCGAGGACGCGGCGCCGCACACGCAGCCCATCGCGACCGCGCAGGCGCCGACCGCGGCGTACCTCCAGCGTCCCGAGCACTCGCCGCTCACCGCCAAGGACGTCCAGCAGGGCGTGACCCGCCTGCGCGGCCCGGCTGCCAAGGTCGTCGAGAACATGGAGGCGAGCCTCGCGGTCCCCACCGCGACGTCAGTCCGGTCCATCCCGGCCAAGCTCCTCATCGACAACCGCGTCGTGGTCAACAACCACCTCGCCCGCACCCGCGGCGGCAAGGTGAGCTTCACGCACCTCATCGGCTTCGCGATCGTCGAGGCGCTCGCGGAGTTCCCGGCGATGAACGCGGCGTACACCGAGGAGGACGGCAAGCCGGCGCTCAGCACGCCGGCCGGGGTCAACCTGGGTCTCGCCATCGACCTCGCGCGGCCCGACGGCTCGCGCCAGCTGCTCGTGCCCTCGATCAAGGGCGCGGACCGCATGGACTTCGCGGAGTTCTGGGCGGCCTACGAGGACGTGGTCCGCCGCGCCCGCAACGGCGCGCTGCAGGCCACCGACTTCCAGGGCACCACCATCACCCTGACCAACCCGGGCACGCTCGGCACGGTGCACTCGGTCCCCCGCCTCATGAACGGCCAGGGCGCGATCATCGGCGTCGGCTCGATGGACTACCCGGCGGAGCTCCAGGGCGCGTCCGACGAGACGGTCGCCCGTCTGGGCGTCTCCAAGGTGATGACGCTGACCTCGACCTACGACCACCGCGTCATCCAGGGCGCGCAGTCGGGCGAGTTCCTGGGCCTGGTGCACCGCAAGCTGCTGGGCCTCGACGGCTTCTACGACCGCGTGTTCTCCTCCATCCGCGTGCCGTACGAGCCCGTCCGGTGGCTGCAGGACGCCGCGACGGATCCGGCCACGGAGGCCGCGAAGCCCGCGCGCATCGCCGAGCTCATCCACGCGTACCGCTCTCGCGGCCACCTCATGGCCGACGTCGACCCGCTGAGCTCGCGCCCGCGCAAGCATCCCGACCTCGACGTGCAGACGCACGGGCTCACCCTGTGGGACCTCGACCGCACGTATCAGACGGCCGGCTTCGCGGGTCAGGACTCGTGGACCGTCCGCGACGTGCTGGGCCGCCTGCGCGACGCGTACTGCCGCAGCGTGGGCCTCGAGTACATGCACATCGCGGACCGCGAGCAGCGCGCTTTCTTCCAGGAGCGGCTCGAGCACGGCTACACCAAGCCCACGCGCGAGGAGCACCTGCGCATCCTCCACCGCCTCAACGCCGCCGAGGCGTTCGAGGCGTTCCTCCAGACCAAGTACGTGGGCCAGAAGCGCTTCTCGCTCGAGGGCGGCGAGTCACTCATCCCGCTGCTCGACTCCGTCATGAGCGCGGCGGCCGAGGCCGGCGTCCACGAGGTCTGCATCGGCATGGCCCACCGCGGCCGCCTCAACGTGCTCGCCAACCTCGCGGGCAAGAAGTACGGGCAGATCTTCTCGGAGTTCGAGGGCACGGCCGTGCCCGGCCTGGTCCAGGGCTCCGGCGACGTCAAGTACCACCTCGGCACCGAGGGCACCTTCACCGCCGAGTCGGGCGCCACCACGCGGGTCTACCTCGCGGCGAACCCCTCGCACCTCGAGGCGGTCGACCCGGTCCTCGAGGGCATCGTGCGCGCCAAGCTCGACGCGCTCGGCGCGGACCCGGCGACGGACGGCTACCCCGTGCTGCCGGTGCTCGTGCACGGCGACGCGGCCTTCGCGGGCCAGGGCGTCATCCCGGAGACGCTCAACATGGCGCAGCTCAAGGGCTACAAGACCGGCGGTACCGTCCACGTCATCATCAACAACCAGGTCGGCTTCACCACCGGTCCGGAGTCCTCGCGGTCGACGCGCTACTGCACGGACATCGCCAAGGGCTACCAGATCCCGATCTTCCACGTGAACGGCGACGACCCGGAGGCTTGCGTGCGCGCCGCGCGTCTGGCGTTCGAGTACCGCGAGCGGTTCGGCCGCGACGTCATCGTCGACATGGTCTGCTACCGCCGCCGCGGGCACAACGAGGGCGACGACCCGTCGATGACGCAGCCGCGCATGTACGACCTCATCGAGGCGAAGCGCTCGGTGCGCCACCTCTACACCGAGTCGCTCATCCGCCGCGGGGACATCACCACCGAGGAGGCCGAGGCCGTCTCGAAGGACTACCTCGCGCAGCTCGAGCGCGTCTTCATCGAGACGCGCGAGGGCTACCGCCCGGAGTCCGGCGCCGAGTCCATCTCGGGCCTCGAGCTGCCGGCCTCCCAGTCCTCCGACGCCGGCATCATGGTCGGCTGGAAGACCGCCGTGAGCGCGAGCCAGATCGAGCGCATCGGCCGCGCCCACGTGCGTCCGCCGGAGGGCTTCACCGTCCACCCGAAGCTCGAGAAGCTGCTCGAGAAGCGCGAGGTCATGAGCCGCGAGGGCGGCATCGACTGGGGCTACGGCGAGATCCTGGCGTTCGGCACGCTGCTCCAGGAGGGCGTGCCGGTGCGCATGTCCGGCCAGGACAGCCGCCGCGGCACGTTCGTGCAGCGCCACGCGATCTACCACGACCGCAGCACCGGCGCCGAGTGGACGCCGCTGCTGTACCTCGCCTCCGACCAGGCGCGCCTGCACCTGTTCGACTCGCCGCTGTCGGAGTACTCGGTACTCGGCTTCGAGTACGGCTACTCGGTCGAGCGTCCCGACTCGCTGGTGCTGTGGGAGGCGCAGTTCGGCGACTTCGTCAACGGCGCGCAGACCATCATCGACGAGTTCATCTCCTCGGCGGAGCAGAAGTGGGGGCAGTCGTCCTCGGTGGTGCTGCTGCTCCCCCACGGCTTCGAGGGCCAGGGCCCGGACCACTCGTCGGCCCGCGTCGAGCGCTTCCTGCAGCTGTGCGGCGAGGAGAACATGATCGCGGCGATGCCGTCGACGCCGGCGAGCTACTTCCACCTGCTGCGCCGCCAGGCCTACGACCGCCCGCGCAAGCCGCTCATCGTCTTCACCCCGAAGTCGATGCTGCGCCTGCGCGCGGCGCAGTCGGCGGTCGAGGACTTCACGACGGGCACGTTCCGCGAGGTCATCGGGGACGATGCGGTGGATCCGGCCTCGGTGGACCGGGTCCTGCTGTGCGCGGGCAAGGTCTACTACGACCTGGTCGCGGAGCGGGACCGCTCGGGCGACACCGCCACGGCCATCGTCCGGTTCGAGCAGCTGTACCCGCTCGCGCACGACGCGATTCGCGAGGCGCTCGCGCCGTTCGACGGCGCCGAGCTCGTGTGGGTCCAGGAGGAGCCCCTCAACCAGGGCGCATGGTCGCGCATGTCGCTGAGCCTCCCGCAGATCGTCGGGACTACGCTCGGTGTCGTGTCACGAGCCGCCTCCGCATCGCCCGCCTCGGGCCTCGCATCCCGTCACGCCGCCGAGCAGTCCGAGCTGGTCACGCGGGCGTTCCAGCGATGAGGAACGTCTTCCTCGTCGGTGACGAGCTCGTCGCCGGCCACGGGGACCCGAAGGCGCTGGGGTGGGTGGGGCGCGTCGCGGCGCGCACCCTCCCCCTCGCGCCGGACCTCGCGTTCCACACCCTGGCGGTGCCGCGCGAGACCACGGGCGAGCTCACCAGCCGGTGGGACGAGGAAGCGTTGCGCCGCCTGCGGCAGACCGAGCCTGAGGCGAACCACGTGCTGTTCGCGATCGGGCGCCACGACGTGCATCGCGGGGTCTCCCCCACGATGACGCGCCTCAACATCGCGAACTTCCTCGACCGCGCGCACGCGCTCGGCTTCGAGACGCTCATCGCGGGGCCGCCGCCGGGTGCGGACGCGGACAACCCGCGCATCGCCGAGCTCGCGGCGGTCTGCGAGGACGCGGCGTCGCGACGCGGCGTGGGCTACATCGACATGTACGGGCCGCTCGCCCGCCACGACCAGTGGACCGCTGACATGGCCACGGGCCACGACGCCCTGCCGATGCAGGCCGGCTACGGCCTCATGGCGTGGCTGGTGCTGCACTCGCGGTGGCACTCGTGGCTCGGCATCGAGCCGCCGGCCGCCTGACGGACGCCCGCCCGAAGCGCGCGCCTGCCTGACGCGCACCCTCGCGCCCGCACGCCCGCGCCCCAGCCCTGCGCCCTGGGAGGTGCTCAGTGCCCGTTCGGAACCGATTCGGGCACAGAGCACCTCGCAGCGCGCCGGGCGCTCACCGCATCGCGCGGGCGAGGACGAAGCCCTGCCGGTGCACCTCCGACGCCCGCGGCCCGCGGTCGAGCACCGTGTCGATCGTGAACCCGGCCGCGACGAGCGTCTCGGTGACGCCAGGCACCTCGTGAAGGAACGCGGTGAGGTCCACCTCGAGCCCGTACGCCCGCGCGATCTCGCGGCGCCCGGTCCCGGCATGGAAAGCGAGGAGCAGCACACCATCGGGCCGCAGGACCCGGTGCAGCTCGCGCCACAGGTGCGGGAGATCGTGCGAGGCCGTGTGGATGATCGAGTACCACGCGAGGACGCCGTCGAGGCTTCGATCGCCATGGGGGAGATCGGTCAGCTCGCCCACCGCGAGGTCGGCCGCGACGCCGAGGCGCCGCGCCTCGGCGAGCATGCCCGCGGACAGGTCGATGCCTGCGAGCGTCATCCGCGTGTCGCGTGCCCGCAGGTAGGCAAGCATGCGACCGGTCCCACATCCGGCGTCGAGGACTGACGCGGCGGCGGGAAGCATGCCCGCGAAGTGGTCGATCATGGCCAGGTCGAGCGGCGCCTCGAACGTCGTGTCGGGGAGGTGGGCCGCGTACGCCTGCGCGACCTGGTCGTAGCCGGCACGCGTCTGCTCGAGGAGCCGTCCATCCATGCCGGAAGCCTAGGGCCGCGCGCGCCGCGCGCCGCGCGCTACGAGGTGCTCAGCGCCCGTTCGTCGCCGATTCGGGCGCTGAGCACCTCGCAGCGCGGAGAGGAAGGCAGCGGGCTACGCGATGACGCCCGCGCCGCGCAGCTCGACCATGAGGTCGTGCGGACGCGAGGCGATCGCGACCGCATCGTCGATCGCGACGACGCCATCGCTGACCAGCTGGAACAGGTGCTGGTCGAACGTCTGCATCTTGTAGTACTCGCCCTCGGCGATGAGGTCCATGATGGGCGGCTGGCTCGCCGGGTCCACGATCGCCTCGGCGGTGCGGCCCGTGTTCACCATCACCTCGGCCACGAGCGCGCGGCCCGTGCCGTCGCCGCGGCGCACCAGGCGCTGCGAGACGATGCCGCGCAGCGTCTGAGCGAAGGTCGCGCGGACCTGACCCTGCTCGTGCGGCGTGAAGAAGTCGACGATGCGGTTGATCGTGTCCTGCGCGTCGACCGTGTGGAGGGTCGCGAGGACCAGGTGGCCGGTCTCGGCGGCGGACAGCGCGGCACGCGTGGTCTCGATGTCGCGCATCTCGCCGACCATGATGACGTCGGGGTCCTGACGCATCGCGGCGCGCAGCGCGCTGGTGAAGTCGAGCGTGTCGGAGCGCACCTCGCGCTGCGAGATGATCGACTTCTTGTCCTGGTGGAGGACCTCGATGGGGTCCTCGATCGTGACGATGTTGACCTCGCGGTAGCTGTTGATGAGGTCGATCATCGAGGCGAGCGTGGTGGTCTTGCCCGAGCCCGTCGGCCCCGTCACCAGCACCAGGCCGCGCGGCTCGAGCGCCAGGTCGGCGATGACCGGCGGCAGGCCCAGCTCCTCGAAGCTCTGCGCGCCCACCGCGACACGGCGGAACACGAGCCCCTCGGTGCCGCGCGCCACGTACGCGTTCACGCGGAAGCGGCCCACGCCCGACAGCGAGAAGGCGAAGTCCGCCTCGTGCGTGTCGCGGAACTGCGCGACCAGGTCCTCGGGCAGCACCTGCGCGACCATGTGGCGCGTGTCCTCGGGGGTGAGCGGCGGCACCTGCAGCTTGCGCAGGCGGCCGTCGACGCGCACGCGCGGCGCCGATCCCACCTTGCAGTGGAGGTCGGAGCCGCCGGTGGAGGCCAGGGCGTGCAGGAACGGGATCACGGACTGGGGCTGATCGCTCACGGAACCTCCATCGGCAACATGCGGGTCTGACTCAAGGGGAGAGTACAGCCGGGCGGCCTCCACGACCCCTCGGTGTGACGAGGTCCTCAGATGTGGGAGGATAGAGGGTCTGATTTCTCGACTCCAGAAAGGGGAACGCAAGTGAGCAAGCGAGGCCGCAAGCGCAAGGCGCGCGCGAAGGGTGGCGCCAACCACGGCAAGCGGCCCAACGCCTGAGCCGTTCCACCCGGATAGAGAGAAGCCGCATCGGCATGGCCGATGCGGCTTCTGTCATCTCCGGCGGGGACGATGCGCGGGTCGCGCCCGACCTAGGCGCCGGCCTCCGGACGCGTCGCGCGGATCGTCGCGAGGATGCGGTCGCGCAGCTCCTCCGGGGCGACGTCGTGCCCGGTGCGGTTCACCAGGCGCTTGATCTTCTCGTTGATGCGATGCTCGGCCTCGCACGGCGGGCATTCCTTGAGGTGCTCGCCGATCCGGTGGATCTCCTCCTCCGGAAGCTCGTGATCGATGTACTCGAACAGGCGGTCGAGCGCCTCCTCGCATTCGGGCTTAGGCACGGCACGTACCCCCGTCCTTGTCCTTCTTCACCGGGGCCTTCTCGTAGACGCCGCGCTCGGCGGCGTAGTCGCGGAGCTTCTCGCGCAGGAGCTTGCGTCCGCGGTGCAGGCGGGACATCACGGTCCCCACCGGGGTGTCCATGATCTGTGCGATCTCCTTGTACGCGAAGCCCTCGACGTCGGACAGGTAGACCGCCATCCGGAAGTCGTCCGAGAGCTCCGACAGCGCGCGCTTGACCTCGACGTCGCCGAGCGCGTCGAGCGCCCGGTCCTCGGCCGAGGCGAGCCCGCTCGACGTGTGCTCCGCGGCGGCGGCGAGCTGCCAGTCCTCCACGGTCTCCGCGTCCGAGCGCTTGGGCTCGCGTTGCTTCTTGCGATACGTGTTGATGAAGGCGTTCGTCTGGATCCGGTACAGCCAGGCCTTCAGGTTGGTGCCGGGCGTGAACTTGTCCTGCGCCGCGAAGGCCTTGGCGAAGGTCTCCTGCACCAGGTCCTCGGCGTCGGCGCCGTTGCGCGTCATGCGCAGCGCGGCGGCGTAGAGCTGGTCCATGTAGGACAGCGCCTCAGCCTCGAAGTCGAAATCGGTCGTGTCGGTCATCGGATGCGAGCGTACAGCGGCGCGCCCGCGCACAGAAGCGCGGGCCGTCCGGGGCCTGTCCACGGTGGTCGTCACGGGAGTGTCCAACGCCCTGGGGGCCCGCCGCATTCCCGAGCGGCACGACCCCCTGACGCGCACCCGCGCGCTTGGTACCGTAGGAGGCATGTTGCGCGCACTTGCCCGGCCGTTGCTCGCCTCGTGGTTCGTCTACGGAGGCGTCCAGAGCTATCTCGAGCCCGAGGCGCGCGCCGCGCGCGTCGCCCCCACCGTCGAGCCCGCCCTCGCGGAGCTGGGGCTCGAGGACGTCACGACCACCGACCTGGTGAAGGCGCACGGCATCGCCTCGATCGCGCTCGCATCGGCGCTGGCGCTGTCGCGCACGCCGCGCACCGCCGCGCTCGGCCTCGCCGGGCTCGCCGGTGTCACCACGGCCCTCTCCCACCCCTTCTGGAAGGAGGAGGACCCCGCCAGGCGCGACGAGGAGCTCGAGCAGTTCCTCAAGAACCTCTCGCTCGTCGGCGGCGTCCTGCTCGCGTCCACCGCGGGGCACAGCCAGCGCCACATCGACCGCAAGAAGGCCAAGAAGGTCAAGGCGAAGGAGAAGGCGGCCGCCGCCAAGGCCAAGGAGAAGGAGGCGAAGGCCTCCGCGAAGGGCGCCGCCAAGGACTCCAAGAAGAAGCGAGCCGCGTGAGCGGCACGCTCCCGCTCGGCACCGGTCTCGGCGAGGTCTGGCCGGCCCCCGTCGCGCATCGTCCGCTCGACGCCACCGTCCCGGTTCCCGGCTCGAAGTCGCTCACCAACCGCTTCTTGGTGCTCGCGGCGCTCGCCGCGGAGCCCGTCACCGTGCGCGGCGGGCTGCGCTCGCGCGACTCGGACCTGATGATCGGCGCGCTGCGCGGCCTCGGCGTCGAGGTGGACGATGCGGGCGACGAGTGGCGCGTGACGCCCGGACCGCTCCGCGGCGGCGCCCGCATCGACTGCGGCCTCGCGGGCACGGTGATGCGGTTCGTCCCGCCGATGGTCCTCCTCGCCGACGGCCCGGTGAGCTTCGACGGCGACGAGGGCGCGCGCGTGCGGCCCATGGGTCCGCTGCTCGACGCCCTGCGGCTGCTCGGCGCCACCGTCGACGACGGCGGCACGGGCACGCTCCCGTTCACGGTGACGCCCCCGCTGGAGGTGCCCGACGTGGTGGAGGTCGACGCCTCCTCCTCCTCGCAGTTCGTCACCGGGCTGCTGCTCACCGCGCCGCGCTTCGAGGACGGGCTGACCATCCGCCACAGCGGCGCGACGCTGCCGAGCCTGCCCCACATCGACATGACGTGCGAGGCGCTGCGCGCCGCCGGGATCCGCGTCGACCAGCCCGACGAGCGCACGTGGATCGTGCACCCCGGTGAGATCCGCCCCGGCGACCTCCGGGTGGAGCCCGACCTCAGCAACGCCGGCCCGTTCATGGCAGCGGCGCTGGTCGCGGGCGGCACGGTGCGCATCCCCGGCTGGCCCGCCGTCACGACGCAGCCGGGGGCGCTGTTCCCGGAGCTGCTCACCCGCATGGGCGCCGCCTGCACGCTCGAGGACGACGTGCTCTCCGTGACCGGCACCGGCACCGTCCACGGCATCGAGGCCGACCTCTCCCCCGCGGGCGAGATCACGCCGACCATCGCCGCGCTGTGCGCCCTCGCCGACGGCCCGTCCCGCCTCACCGGCATCGGCCACCTGCGCGGCCACGAGACCGACCGCCTCGCCGCGATCGCGGCCGAGGTCGAGCGGCTGGGCGGGCGCTGCGCGGCGGGCGACGATGCGCTGACCTTCGAGGGCCGTCCGGACGCCGGCCTCGCGGGCGCGGTCATGGAGACGTACCACGACCACCGGATGGCGACCTTCGCCGCCGTGATCGGCCTCGCGGTGCCGCACGTGGACGTCCTCAACGTCGGCACGACGTCGAAGACGATGCCCGACTTCCCCGCCATGTGGGCGACGATGCTCGGCGCGGACGCGACGGCCCGCTGAATGGCCCGTCGCGAGTACGACGAGTCGGACGCCAGGATCCGGCCCAACCGACGCGGGTCGCGCCCGCGCACCAAGATCCGGCCCGCGCACGAGGACGCCGTGCCGGGCACCGTCATCGGCGTCGACCGGGGCCGCTACACGGTGACCGTCGGCGAGGCCACGGTCACCGCGGTCAAGGCGCGCGAGCTCGGGCGTCGCGGGTTGGTGATCGGGGACGCCGTGGGCGTCGTGGGCGACGTATCGGGGCGTCCGGACACTCTCGCCCGCATCGTCCGCCGGGAGGAGCGTGCGACCGCGCTGCGCCGCACCGCCGACGACACGGACGCCACCGAGCGGGTCATCGTCGCGAACGCGCAGCGCCTCGCGATCGTCACCGCGCTCGCCGACCCGGAGCCCAACCCGCGCATGATCGATCGCTGCCTGGTCGCGGCCTTCGACGCCGGCATGAGCGCCGTGCTGGTCCTCACCAAGGCCGACCTCGCGAGCGCCGACGAGCTGCGCGCCGCATACGAGCCCCTGGGGGTCACCGTGATCGAGACCTCGGTGCGCCGCGACGGGGGGCCCGAGGCGGATCCCGGCTTCGCGGCGTTCCGCGACGCGCTCGAGGGCGTCACCACGGTGCTGGTGGGGTACTCGGGCGTGGGCAAGTCGACGCTCGTGAACGCGCTCGTGCCCGACGCGGGGCGCGCGGTCGGCGTGGTCAACGACGTCACCGGGCGGGGGCGCCACACGTCGACCTCGGCCGTGCTCTACGAGGTGCCCACCGGCGGGCGCATCGTCGACACCCCGGGCGTGCGGTCCTTCGGGCTCGCGCACGTGGATCCGGCGCACTTCATCCTCGCGTTCCCCGACATCGCCGACGCCGCCGACGAGCGGTGCCCCCGCGGGTGCACCCACGAGTCGGCGGACCTGGGATGCGAGCTGGACGCGTGGGCGGGCGACAACCCCGACCGCCACGCGCGGGTCGACTCGATCCGGCGCCTGCTCGCCTCCCGCGCCGCCGGCGACGCGTACTGACCCTCCCCCCCGCTGGACACTTCCAACGGAGCTGGTCCCGGGTCGGCGGCGTGTCGCACGCCCGCCGTACCCGACACGCCGGGAAACCGGGACTCGATCCGTTGCGACTGTCCGGAGGGGTGGGGCGCATCGTGCCCGATAGGTTGAGGCCATGACCGATGCGCCCTACGCCGACGACCTGCTGCTCGCCCTCGCGATCGCCGACGCGGTCGACGGCCTCACCCTGCCGAACTTCGCCACCGGCGACCTCACGGTCGAGACCAAGCCGGACGACACCCCCGTGACGGCGGTGGACCGCGCCGCCGAGCGGATGGCGCGGGACCTCATCGCGCAGCACCGTCCGGACGATGCGTTCGTGGGCGAGGAGTACGGCACCACCGGGACCGGCGCGCGGCGTTGGGTGGTCGACCCGATCGACGGCACCAAGAACTTCATCCGCGACGTCCCCGTCTGGGCCACGCTGATCTCGCTGCTCGACGGCGACGAGGCGGTGGTGGGCGTGGTGAGCGCACCCGCGCTGCATCGTCGCTGGTTCGCGGCGCGCGGGCAGGGCGCATGGCTGGGCCCGTCGGAGGCGACCGCGAGGCCGATCCACGTCTCGGGCGTCGGCTCGCTGGCCGAGGCCTCGCTGTCCTACTCGGACCTCTCGGAATGGCGGGACTTCGGCCGCCTCGACGCCTTCCTGGGGCTCATGGACGAGGTCTGGCGCACGCGAGCCTACGGCGACTTCTGGAGCTACATGATGGTCTCCGAGGGCGCGGTCGACGTCGCGAGCGAGCCGGAGCTCGCGCTGTACGACATGGCCGCGCTGGTGCCGATCGTCGAGGAGGCCGGGGGCCGCTTCACGAGCGTGGACGGCGTCCCCGGCCCGCACGGCGGCAACGCGCTGGTGACCAACGGGCTGCTGCACGACGAGGTCCTCGCCCGCCTCAGCCGCTGACTCCCCCCGACAGATGTGACGCGATCGTGCTCGCGTGAAGGATGGTGGCCCACGCCCGACACCTCCGACGCGATGGTCACAAGCGCCATTGGCAATCGACCGAGGGGGCGGTCAGGCGAGCGGGACGTTCCGCAGCTCCGAGGCGTCGTACCAGAGCAGGTCGCGCTCCTCGAGCACGTCCAGCGCGTCCTCGTCGCCCCCCACGGCGGCGCGGACATCCGCGGCCGCCTCGGGCTCGTCCACGAACGCGCACGCGATCGCGGACGCGGGGATGCGCCCCTGCACGCGGACGGCCGCGGGGTGGAGCTCAGGGTCCGCCTCGCACTCCGCGCGCGTGAGCTCCGCGACCACCACGACGCGCAGCGGCGACCCCGCCTCGATCACCGAGGCGCGGGCCGCGACGTCGCGCGCGATCTCCGCGAGCTCGTCGGCGTCGTCGCTCGCGACGATCTCGAGGAGGCGCTCGGTGACGGCGTAGGCGACGGGAGGCTCCCACAGCCCGTCCGCGCAGCGGGGAAGATCATCGACAGTGGCGGGGATGTACACGCGCATGCCCTCAGTCTGGCACCGCCGCCGGCGCGTCCCGCGAGGCGCGCGCGGCGGCCAGCACCGCCGCGGTCATCGACGCGATCGAGGCGCGCAGCGGCGACCGCGGCGCCGCCTCCGCGAGCATCCGGCCGTCGCGCGCGGCCGCATCGCATGCGCGCGGATCCCACGGCAGCGGCCAGACCTCGGTGACGCCCGCGTGCCGGCCCAAGGCTGCCGCGATGGCATCCTCCGGTCGCGGCCCGGCGACCGAGGCGCGGATCCGGTTGACGGCGACCACCGGCATCGCGCCGGGGTGGTCGAGCAGCGCGTGAACCAGTCGGACCAGCTGATGCGGCTCCGCGCCGCCGACCGCCACCACCGCATCGGCCTGCGCGAGCGCGGCGAGCGTCGCGGCGTCCCGCCTCGGCCCGCCCGCGAGCGCGCCTGCCGCCTCGCCGGCCTCGGCTGGCGCGGCGACGTCGACCACCACCACGTCCGCGATCGCACGCAGGGCGGGCCACATCCGCTCGAGCCCGCCCGCCGTGACCTCGGGCCATCGCGCGGCGCGCGTGAGCCCCGTCAGCACCCGCAGTCCAGGCGCGACGTCGAGCAGGTGCCGGTCCAACAGGGCGGGCACGTCCTCGCCGCGGGCGGCCGCGCGCACGACCGCGGCGACGCCCGGGACCTCGTCCACGAGGCCCAGCGCGCTCGCGATGGATGCCCCGTAGGTGTCGAGGTCGACGAGCACCGTCCGGCGCCCGCCGAGCGCCGCCTCCGCGGCGAGGTTGACGGCGACGGTGGTCCGTCCGGGCGCGCCGCCCGTCCCCCAGACCGTGATCACCGCCCCGGAGCCACGCTCGGGCGGCGCCTCGAACACGGGCGCCGGCTGCGACAGGGCCGCCCTCACCGCGTCCGCAAGGTCGCTGGTCGCGACGCGCACGCCGAGCGCCTCGAGCCGTTCCGCCGGTCCGGAGGAGACACCCACGACCCCGACGCCCGCGGCCCTCATCGCGCGGACCGCGTCGGCGTCGAGGTGCGGCTGCTCCGACAGCACGGCCACCGAGCCGAGGCCGGCGCGCGCCACGGCGATCGCCTCCGGCAGGTCCGCGCAGCGGCGCACCACGACGATCCCCGGCTGCCCGTCGAGCTCGGCCACCACGCGGGCCTCCTCCGCCCCGCGCACGGCCACGATCACCGCGATCGGCGCGCTCACCCCGACCCCACCACGGCGACCGCTCCCGCCGTGGCGAGCGCGTCGAGGAGCCCGCCGACGGCGGCCTCCTCGACCACGACGTAGACGGTCTCGCCGCCGAGCCCGAAGGCGTCCTCGTCGCGCTCGACGGCGGCCACGATGAGGGCCTCGCCCGCGCGAGCCGAGCCGCCGCCCTCCGCGGGCGTCACCCAGACGTCGACCACGGCTCCGGTCCCCACGTCGGCGGAGACCGGCGACGTCGCGACGACCGCGACGCGGCGGCTGCCGAAGTCCTCGCTCGGCACCACGGCACCGGCCGGGATGAGCTCGCCCGCGCCCACCGCACGCGCGACCACGGCACCCCACGGCGCGTCCGCGCCCGCGTCGAGATACCCGGCGCCCACGCGGACGTGGGCGATCGCGACCGCGTCCGCGTCGAGCACCGTCCCGGGCGCGAGGTCCCTCGCGGCGACGTACACGGGTGCCGTGCGATCGGCGGCGCGCAGGACCGTCACCACCCCGGCCACCGCGAGCGCGATGAGCAGCACCCCGACCACCAGGCGCGGGTCGCGCCAACCGGGCGCGCGCAGCCTGGCGACGACCGGCACCCCGTGATCACGCATCGTCACACCCCCCGGCGACTTCGTGGACTCGCGTCCATCATGCCTGGTGACAGGGGCGACGGGAAGGCCTGTGGACATTCGGGCACGCCTGCCCGCGCCATGTCACAATGGCCAGGTGCCGCCCAGGTTCCTCAAGCTCAGCGACGTTCAGGAGATCCTGAACATCTCCTCGCAGCAGGCGTACGCGCTCGTGCGCTCGGGGGACCTGCCCGCGATCCAGGTGGGCGGCCGGGGCCAGTGGCGCGTGGACGAGGCCGAGCTCGAGGGCTACATCTCGCGTCAGTACGCGGCCGCACGCGAGCACCTCCGGGAGCGCGAGGCGCGCTAGAGAGACCGCACCGCGAGGATCGCGGCGAGCGGCACGGCGCGCGTGGTGCGCGCCATCAGGTCCAGGTGGTCCGCGCCGACGGCGGCGATGACCCCCTCCCAGCGCCCCGCCGCGGTGTCGACCGCCACGCGACCGCCCGACTCCGCGAGCTCGCGGAGCACGACGCCGAGACCCATGCGTCGCCGCACCTCGCCCACCGCGGTGGCGGCATGGCCCAGCCCGTCGATCCCGGCGATCGCGGCGCAGGGCACGAGCACCTGACCACCGGCGCAGTCGAGCAGCCACCAGGAGCCGGCGGCGTCGGCGAGCGCGCCGGCGACCACACTGCCGTCGGCGAGGACGATGCGCACGTCGCCACCGACGTGCGCGAGGGCGCGCCCGGCGAGCGCCACCTGGGCGCGCTCGTCGCGCGCACGCTCGGCGATCTCGGCCTCGACGTCCCCGCGCTCGGTCGCGTCGAGCGCGGCCTCGAGGTCGGCGAACAGCAGGTCCCAGCGCATGGCGCCACGGTAGCCGCGCCGTCCACAACCGACCAGACCGGGTGGACAGAACGGAAGAAACGGACTACATCAGGAGGTATCAAACATCATCAAACGACATGAAATGGCAACGAAGATGACCGAAACAGCATCACCTGCACACGGTGCCCCCACGGACGCGACGGCCGCCGCACGCCCGGTGCGGGAGGCCTCGGCTCTGGGGATCGTCGCGACCGTCCTCGCCGCGGCGGGCGGTCCCGCGGCCGGCGCGATGGCGTGGCGGTCGGCCGCGACGCTCGACGCGTGGCGGTGGGAGCCGGGCGACGCGATCGCCGTGGTCGCGGGGGCCATCGGCGCGGCCGTCGCGGCACGCTTCCTGCTCGAGGTCGCGGCGGCGCTCGCCGCCCGCGTGCGCGGCCGTCCCGCTCCCGCGACGAGCGGGAGGCTCGCGCGCTCCGCGGCGGCCGGGATCGCCGCGCTCATGCTCGGCGCGGGCGCGGCCGACGCCGCGGAGCCGCCGCCGTCGGGCGGATGGCTCCCGGTCGAGACCGCGACCGCCGTGTGGACCCCCGCTGTCGCCGCGCCGTACCCGGCCCGCGTCCCCGATGCGGCGCCCAGACCCGGGGCGGCGCCCAGACCCGGGGCGGCGCCCAGACCCGGGGCGGCCACCGCCGCTGCCCACGGGTCGGACGCCTCGTCCGCGACGGCAGGCGTGCCTGTTCGCGTGGTCGCCCCGGGCGACTCGTTGTGGTCGATCGCGGCGGAGCTGCTCGGGCCCGCGGCCTCCCCCGCGGAGATCGCCTCCGCCTGGCCCGCGCTCTACGAGCGCAACCGCGACGCGATCGGTCAGGACCCGGACCTCATCCATCCGGGGCTGCGGCTCGTGCTCCCCGCGCTGCCCGCCGCGCCAGCCCCGGAGGCGTCCCGATGAGCGCGGAGCCGATTTGGGCGCCGAGGCCGCCGCGCCCCGACGTCTACGGACGGCGACGCGCCACGCTCGGGGACCCGACTCCGCTCGCATGCACGAGCGCGCTCACGGCGATCGAGGTGGTCCACGGCGGCGACGGGCTCGAGTCCCTGCGGAGGTGGATCACGCCGGAGGTGCGAGAGCGGCTCGCTCGCCAGCATTCGCTCGCGCGGCGCCTCGGACGGCGCGGCGGGGTGCCCGCCACGATCCTCCGCGCGCGTGCATGCCGGGTCTCCCCCACGGCGACCGAGATCGCCGCCGTCGCGGCGATCGGCGACCGGGTGCACGCCGTCGCGATCCGCCTCGAGGACCTCGCGGGCCGGTGGGTCATCACCGTCCTCGACATCGGCTGAGGCGTGACGCCCCGGGACAGCAGCCGAGGGCGGCACCCGTGGGGGTACCGCCCTCGTCCCGAGGCTCGCGGGGCCTACAGCTCCGCGTCCTCCTCGTTCTTCCCGTGGCACATCTTGTACTTGCGACCCGAGCCGCACGGGCACGGCGAGTTCTTGCCGGCGCCCGGGAAGGTGCGGCCGTCGTCCCACGGCTTCGCACCCTCGGCCGTCTTGGTGGCCGTCGCCTGGCCCGAGCCGTCCTGCGACGGACCCGAGAACGTCAGCGCACCCATGCGGGCCTGCACGGGGCTGCCCATGGTGCCCGAGGCCGGGGTCGCGACCATGCGCTGACCCGCCGGGCCGGGGGCCGTCGCGGCGCCGCCGCCCGGGAGGGGGGTCGCGGGTGCCACCGCGGCGGCCTGCGCGGTCGCCGCCGCCGACTCGGCGGTCACGGGAGCCTGCTGCTCGCGCTTCTCGACGCGGTACAGGATCGAGACCACCTGCTCCTTGATGGCGTCTGACATCGCCTCGAACAGCTGGAAGCCCTCGCGCTGGTACTCGATGAGCGGATCGCGCTGGCCCATCGCGCGCAGCCCGATGCCCTCCTTGAGGTAGTCCATCTCGTAGAGGTGCTCGCGCCACTTGAAGTCCATCACCTGGAGCAGCACCTGGCGCTCGACCTGACGCAGGACGTCCTCGCCCAGCTTGGTCTCGACGAACGTGTACTGGACCCGCGCATCGGCCACGAGCTCGCGCTCGAGGAAGTCCGTGGACAGGCCGGACAGGTCGCCGGCCTCCTCGATGATCTCGTCGATCTCGATCGACACCGGGTAGACGGTCCGCAGGTCCTTCCACAGGGCCTCGAGGTCCCAGTCGTCCGGCGAGCCGACCAGCGTCGCGGAACGCACGTACGCCGCGACCACGTCCTTGATGAAGGACTGGATCTGCTCGTGAAGGTCCTCGCCGTCGAGCACGCGGCGGCGCTCGCCGAAGATGATGTGGCGCTGCGAGTTGAGGACGTCGTCGTACTTGAGGATGTTCTTGCGGATCTCGTGGTTGCGGCCCTCGATCTGCGCCTGCGCGCTCGCGACGCCGCGGGTGAGGACCTTCGACTCGATCGGCATGTCGTCCGGCAGCGCCGACGAGTTCATCACCGACGCGGCGAGGCCCGACTGGAACATCCGCATGAGGTCGTCGTCGAGCGACAGGTAGAAGCGGCTCTCGCCCGGATCGCCCTGGCGTCCGGAGCGGCCGCGGAGCTGGTTGTCGATGCGGCGCGACTCGTGACGCTCGGTGCCGAGCACGTAGAGGCCGCCCGCCTCGAGGACCTCGTCACGCTCGGTCTCGACGTCGGCCTTCGCCTGAG
This sequence comes from Demequina iriomotensis, assembly GCF_000971395.1. Classification (GTDB taxonomy): domain Bacteria; phylum Actinomycetota; class Actinomycetes; order Actinomycetales; family Demequinaceae; genus Demequina; species Demequina iriomotensis. The sequence goes on from NZ_BBME01000012.1 coordinate 238,355, forward strand.
CGAAGACGTCCTTCCAGACCTTCTCGTACTCCTCGGGGCTCTCGTTCGGGTCGAGGCCGCGCTCCTGCATCGTCGCGACGGCACGGAACTCGGGGTTGCCGCCGAGCATGATGTCGGTGCCGCGGCCGGCCATGTTGGTCGCGACGGTGACGGCGCCCTTGCGGCCCGCCTCGGCGACGATGGCCGCCTCCTTCTCGTGCTGCTTGGCGTTGAGGACGGTGTGGTCGATGCCGCGCTTGCGCAGCTCCTTCGACAGCGACTCCGACTTCTCGACCGACACGGTTCCCACGAGCACCGGCTGGCCCTTCGCATTGCGCGCGAGGATGTCGTCGATGACGGCGGCGAACTTCGCCTGCTCGTTCTTGTAGAGCAGGTCCGCCTGGTCCTGGCGGACCATCGGGCGGTTGGTGGGGATCGGGATGACGCCCATGCCGTAGGTCGAGTGCAGCTCCGCCGCCTCCGTCTGCGCAGTACCGGTCATGCCGGCGAGCTTGTCGTACAGGCGGAAGTAGTTCTGCAGCGTGATCGACGCGTAGGTCTGGTTCTCCGCCTTGATCGGGACGCGTTCCTTGGCCTCGATGGCCTGGTGGAGGCCCTCGGAGTAGCGACGGCCCTTGAGCAGGCGCCCGGTGTGCTCGTCGACGATGTCGACCTCGCCGCCCTGGACCACGTAGTCGCGGTCCTTGCGGAACAGCTCCTTGGCCTTGATCGCGTTGTTGAGGAACCCGATGAGCGGGGTGTTGGCGGGGTCGTAGAGGTTCTCGACGCCCAGCGCCTTCTCGACCTTGTCGATGCCGGGCTCGAGGACGCCGACCGCGCGCTTCTTCTCCTCGACCTCGTAGTCGACGTCGACCTCCATGTCCTGGACCAGGCGCGCGAACTCGACGTACCAGCGATTGTTGTCGCCCGACGCGGGGCCGGAGACGATGAGCGGGGTGCGGGCCTCGTCGATGAGGATCGAGTCGACCTCGTCGACGATCGCGTAATGGTAGCCGCGCTGCACCAGCTGCGAGGGCTGCAGCGCCATGTTGTCGCGCAGGTGGTCGAAGCCGAACTCGTTGTTGGTGCCGTACGTCACGTCCGCCTCGTACTGGCGGCGGCGCACCTCGGGCGACTGGCCGGAGACGATGCACCCGGTGGTCATGCCGAGGAAGCGGAACACGCGGCCCATGAGGTCCGACTGATAGCTCGCGAGGTAGTCGTTCACCGTGACGACGTGCACTCCCTTGCCCTCGAGCGCGTTGAGGTAGGCGGGGAGCGTGGCGACCAGGGTCTTGCCCTCACCGGTCTTCATCTCGGCGATGTTGCCGTGGTGGAGCGCGCCGCCGCCCATGAGCTGCACGTCGAAGTGGCGCATGCCGAGCGTGCGGCGCCCAGCCTCGCGCACCGCGGCGAACGCCTCGGGCATGAGGTCCTCGAGCGACTCGCCGTTGGCGCGGCGCTCCTTGAACTCGTCGGTGAGGCCGCGCAGCTCGTCGTCGGACATGGCCTCGTACGAGGCCTCGAGCGCGTTGGTGAGCGTCACCACCTTCTCGAGCCGGCGGAGCTCGCGCCCCTCGCCCATACGGATGATGCGGTCCATCAATGCCACGTCGCGCTCCTCGTCAACCCATGCAAGTCCTCGACCATCGTAGGCGGTCAGTGGATGCTCTCCGGCTCGTCTCGCTGAGGGCGCAACAGGACGATGGCCGCGGCCAGCGCCGCGCCGCCCGCGACACCTGGCCATCCGAGCCTCTCCCCGAACACGATCGCCGCGAGCACCGCGGCGACGAGCGGCTCGAGCAGCGACACGATGGTCGCGACGAAGGGCGGCACGGTACGCAGCCCGCCGAGGTAGAGGACGTACGCGAGAGCCGTCGAGATCACGCCAAGCGCGACGGCGTAACCCCACGCCTGCGCGCCCGCGGGCGCGCCCCAGCCGAGCGCCAGCGCGACGGGGACGAGCAGCACGCCGCCCGCCGCGAACGACAGCGCGGTGAGCCGCGCGGCTCCGAGCCCCGGCACCGGCTCGCGGTTGACCACCGTCACACCCGCGAAGGCCGCGCCCGTCACCACCGCGACCGCCACGCCGATCGCGGCGCCGTCGCCGACGGACAGGGACGATCCGAGCAGCGACACGAGGCCGGCGACCGCGACCCCGAGGGCGAGCACGCGGCGGCCCGCCGGCCTGTCGCCGTGGCGCCACCAGTCCCACAACGCGACCCACACGGGCGCCGAGCCGATCGCGACGAGCGTCGCGAGACCCACGCCCGCGAGGGCGACGCCGGTGAAGTACAGGACCTCGAACACCGCGGTGAGGGATCCGGTCGCAAGGATCCGCACCGCCATCGGCCGGTCGAGCCCGCGCAGCACCGGCGCGCGACGGGCGAGCAGCCAGGCGGTGAGCACCGCACCCGCGATGAGCATGCGCCACATCGCGACCGATGCGGGCGGCACGGCGGCCGCGTCGGCCAGCAGCGTGCCGAGCAGCCCCCCCGTGCCCCACAGGGTCGCGGCGAGGACGACGGACAGGAAGTGGCGGGGCTGCACCCGGGAAATCTACCCGGGCGCAGCCCCGCCGCGACGGAGGTCAGGCGGTCTCGCGCGCCTGCTCCGCCTCCCCCTGCTCAAGGTGGATGACGCCGTACGTCCAGCCGCGTCGGCGGTACACCGCAGACGCGAGCCCGGAGTCGCTGTCATGGAAGAGGAAGAAGTCGTGCCCCACGAGCTCCATCTGGTCGACGGCGTCGGCGATGGTCATGGGAGCCGCGGAGTGGGTCTTGGAGCGGATGATGATCGGGGTGCCGTCGATCGGGATCTCGCGGTGCGAGCCCTCGGGGGCGCCTTCCCATGCCTCGACGCTGCCGGCGCGGTCCTCGCTCTCGCCCGCGAGCGCCTCGACGGGCGGCACGGTGTGGAGACCGGCCTTTCCCTGGTGGCGGTGCGCCTTGCGCTCGTGGAGCTTGCGCAGCTGCTCGGTCAGCTTCTGCATCGCGCCGTCGAGGGCGACGAAGCGGTCCTCCGCTGCGGCCTCGGCGCGGACGACGCCGCGTCCACGGACCGTGATCTCGACGCGCTCCCGATCGCTGCTCTGCTTGGGATTCCTCTCATGGACCACATGGATGTCAGCGCGCGTGGCGCGAGGGGCGAGGGCCTCGACCTTCTCCATCTTCTCGAAGATCTTCTGCCGCATGTCCTCGGAGACCTTGGTGTGACGTCCCACGATGGCGATGTCCATGACGAAAACTCCTTCACTGTCGCTGTGGCCCATGCACGGGCCAGGGGCAAGGGGTCGGCGCTTGTCGCGCCCGGGGCACCACCTCCTCGCCTGGAAGGTGTCCGACGTTCTTCGTCGTCCTGGACCTCCCACCATAGACCTCGCCGCCGTCATCCGCGACCAACCGAGGGCCCCCGCGACGGACCCTGGGCCGATGCCAGGACGAGCGCCCCGACGGGCACGATCGGGGTGCCCGCGAGCGCGTCCGCGGCCCGCGCGAGCGTCGCGCCGGTGGTGACCACGTCGTCCACCAGCAGCGCCGCCGACGCCTCTCGCGAGACCCATGCGTCGCGGCTAGCGCGGGGCGCCCCCGCGCGCCACCGGCCGCGGTCGCCGGCCCCTCGCGACGCGCCGCGCCCGGGCACCAGGACGGCCCGGACCGCGGCCGGGAAGCCGCGGTCGGACAGCCCGGCGGCGGCGGCCTCCGCGAGCGCCCGGGGCAGGTCCGCGCCGCGCCGGCGGGTGTGCGCAGCCCGGGCGGGGCACGGCACGACCGCCACCGGCGCGGCGCCCGGCGCCACGACCGACGCGAGCGCCGGCGCCACCTCGGCCGCCGCGCGCCGCATCGCCGCCCCGAGCAGCGCGCCGAGGTCCCGCCGCCCGGCGTCCTTCCACGCCGCGATGACGCCGTGCACCGGGCCGTCGAGCTCCGCGATCGACCACACCGGCAGCGGCGGGTCGAGCGCGGACAGCCGCGGCGCCCCGGTCTCGCATCGCAGCGGCGGCTCCCACCAGGGCGCCTCGCACTCGTCGCACCAGCGCACGTCGTCCGCGCCGCAGCCCGGGCACTCGACCGGCACCACGAGCCGCCCGAGCCGCACCGCCGCTCCCGGACCGCTCTCCGTCATACGCGCATCGTGCCGTCGGGCACGCCCGGCCGCCCGCACACCCCCCCGGGCCTGGGGACGATGCGCCGCCCGGCGGCGTCGGGGACCTCGCCCGGGACCCGGCTCAGCCCGCGTACGCGAGGTCGTCGACGCCCGACGCGATGGTGGACCAGCCGGTGCCGGCGCGTTCGCGCACGGTGCCGTCCTCGGACACGAGCGTGATCGACCGGTCGCCGTGGCGCGCGGAGATCGCCACCGCATCGGCCACCGCGGCGTCCTGCGTGGTCCGTCCGCCCACCGAGATCACCCACAGCGGCGCGGTCTCCTCGCCGGCGGAGGACCCGAGGAGCGCGACCGAGAGATCGTCGACCCAGATCGCGTCCGTCACCGCACCGACGTTGGCGCCGATCTGGAGCGGTTCGCCGATGCTGAGCGGCTCGCCCGACTCCGACCGCACCACCTCGACCACCTCGACCACCGTCTGCGCGCCGGCGCCCGACACGACCAGGAGCCGCGCACCGTCGCGCGACGGCACCACCTGCTGCACCGTCCGGCCCGCGAGCCAGCGCGCGTCGAGCAGGGTCGGCATGCCGTCGTCGGACACGGCCGTCACCGCCTCGGGCTCCGCCGCCTCCGCGGTCCAGACCCATCCGTACCGATCGAAGCTGGGCGGCACCAGCGCCGCGCCCTCGACGAGCGTGGTGACGGCCATCTCCCCCGCGGGCTCGCCCTCCTCGTCGCGGGCGATGAGCGAGTCGGCCCCGCCGGCGAGCGCGTCGGACACGACGATGCGGTCGCCGCCCACGCGGAAGGCCGTGCGGGTGCCCGCGTACGAGGTCGCGAGCGCGTCGGCGTCCGCCGGCAACGCGCCCGCGTCGTCGGGCACCACGCGGATCTCGTCCCCGTCCCACAGCCCCAGCCGGCCGTCGATGAACAGCGCGGCGACGCTCGCGGGGACCGGTTCGCGCGACAGCGTGTCCTCCTGCTCCGTCACGAGCGGCACACCGCCGACCGTGACGTCCACCTCGCGGATCCCGGGGAGCGCGGTCAGGGTGAGACGCAGCTGCTGCTCGGCGAGCGCGCGCTGCGCCGGCGTGCCCGCGGACTGCGAGGAGAGCTGCACCTTCGCGACGCCGTCGGTCACCACCACCGAGTCGACCGCGAGCGCGGCGCCCGCGGGGAAGCCCGTCGTGACGGCGTTCGCGAGCCACGGCGACGGCCCCGCCACCAGCTCGCGCGCGGCCCACGTCGCGACGTTCGCCTGGGGCAGCCAGCGCTGCTCGGGCACGGCGGTGCTCCCGTCCGCCGAGGCGAAGACCAGGGTGACCGGCAGGAACACCTGGTTGAAGGTGGCCTCCGCGACCAGCGAGCCGTCCTCGAGGCCTGCGATGCGCCACTGGTTGGCCACGCCGCGCGCCACCTGGAACTCGAGCTGCGTCTGAGTGCCGGACTCCGCCTCGGTCATGCGGCCCGCATCGTCGATCCAGGCCGCGACGGGGACCGAGTAGACGACGCGCCCGGCTCCCTCGTCGTAGTCGGGCGTGAGCGCGCCCGAATCGAACACCGTGACCTCGGCGAGCGGGTCCCACTCGGCGCGCGCCGGCACCGTGAGGTACTCGCGCGCCACCGAGAAGTCCGAGGCGAATCCCGCCGCGGTGGCCTGGATGAAGCCGGAGACGATGGAGTTGACGCTCGCGTCCATCTGCGGGCCCTCGGCGAACGGCACCACGGGCTCGGCGCCCTCGACCTCGCCGGTGCCCTCGTTCACCTCGCCCGTGGTGGGGATGGTCGCGCACGCGCCGAGCGCGAGCGCGGCCGCAGCCCATACCGCCGTCAGCCTGCGCCTCATGGGGCCACCTCCCTGCGATCGGACTCGAGCGTCACCGGCTCGGCGATCGCGCCGTAGTCGAGCTCGGCGATCACCAACGGGAGCGGCGGGTGCTGGCCGAGTCCCTGCGACGTGCGCGGCAGCTGCAGGCGGAAGCTCGCGCCCTTGCCGGGAAGCCCCCACGCCTCGAGCCGGCCGCCGTGCAGCTGCGCGTCCTCACGCGCGATCGAGAGGCCGAGCCCGGTGCCGCCCATGGTCCGGGCGCGCGCCGCATCGGCCCGCCAGAAACGGTCGAAGACGCGCTGCGCCTGCTGCGGGGTGAGGCCGATGCCGTAGTCGCGGACCACGACGGCGACGGCACGCTTCGACGAGGCGACGACCACGTCGACCGGGCGTCGCTGCGCGTGCTCGATCGCGTTGGACAGGAGGTTGCGGACGATGCGCGCCACGCGCGGGCGGTCGATGGAGGCGACGTGGCTGCCTTTGGCGACCCACAGCTGCAGGTGGACGCCGAGGCTGCGCGCGGCGGGGACCATGGCCTCGACCTGGTCCCGCACCACGTCGGCCACGGACATCTCGTCGAACTCGAGCTGGGCGGCGCCGGCGTCGATGCGCGAGATCTCGAGCAGGTCCGCCAGCAGGGACTCGAAGCGGTCGATCTGGGTGTCGAGCAGCTCCGCCGAGCGCGCGACCTCGGGCGGGAAGCCGCCGCGCGCATCGTGCAGCACGTCCGCGGCCATGCGGATGGTGGTGAGCGGCGTGCGGAGCTCGTGCGACACGTCGGACACGAAGCGGCGCTGCAGGCGCGACAGCTCCTCCATGCGCGTGATCTGGCGTTGGAGCGACTCGGCCATCTCGTTGAAGGTCCGCGCGAGCGTCGCCATCTCGTCCTGCCCGCGCACCGTCATGCGCTCGGACAGGATCCCCTCCGCGAGCCGCGACGCGACGCGAGCCGCCTGGCGCACGGGGCGCACGGTCTGGCGCGTCACCTGGTACGTGAGCACGGCGAGCAGACCCATGAGCGCGATGCCGCCGAGCGCGAGCACCCGCTGGATGAGCTGCAGCGTCGACTCCTCGTCCGCGAGGGAGTAGACGAAGTAGAGCTCGTACGCGCCCGCGACCCGGATGGTGAAGGGCATCCCCACCACGACGCCGGGGTCGCCGCCGTCGGGCAGCGCGACGAACTGCCACGACTGGTCCTGGCCCGACTGGACCTCCGCGCGCATCTCCGGGGTGATGACATCGACGAGCGCGGTGTCCGACACGGGCGGCGACAGCAGCACGCCCGAGGAGTTCGACGGATCGCGCAGCATCACGAGTCCGCGCGAGCTGCCGCCGAGCGCACCCAGGCCGTCCGCGAGGTCGTAGACCAGCTGCTGCAGGTCGCCCGACGTCTCCGCCGTCGACGCATCGACGTTCTCCTGCGCGCCCGCGCCGTCACGGGCCGTCTCGTCGAGGATGCGCTGGACGCGGGTCTCGACGAGCCCGTCGCGGATCTGCGTGCTCACCATCGCGCCGATGACGATCACCGCGCCGAGCCCGAGCACCGTGGTGGTCGCGACCACCCGCAGCAGGAGCGAGCCGCGGAACCGGCGCCAGACCCGTCGCGGGCCCTTGGCCAGGTTCGCCCACAGGGAGCGAGGGGTGAGCCTCACGACCCGACGCCACCGGCCTTGTAGCCCACGCCGCGCACCGTCACGATGATCTCGGGGTTCTCCGGGTCGCGCTCGACCTTTGCCCGCAGCCGCTGGATGTGGACGTTGACCAGGCGCGTGTCCGCGGCATGGCGATAGCCCCACACGTCCTCGAGGAGCACCTCGCGGGTGAACACCTGCCCCGGCGAGCGCGCGAGCGTGACGAGCACGTCGAACTCGAGCGGGGTGAGGGGGATGAGCTCGCCGCCACGCGTGACGCGGTGCCCCGTGACGTCGATCTCGAGGTCGGCGACGCGCACCACCGCGGGCGTCGCGTTGTCGTTGCGGCGCAGCCGCGCGCGGACCCGGGCGATGAGCTCGCGCGGCTTGAACGGCTTGGGGACGTAGTCATCCGCCCCGGACTCGAGGCCCAGCACCACGTCGACCGTCTCCGACTTCGCCGTGAGCATGATGATCGGCACGCCCGACTCGGCGCGGATCTCGCGGCAGATGTCGATGCCGCTCGTGCCCGGCAGCATGAGGTCGAGCAGGATCACGTCCGGGTTGGTCGCCCTGAACGCCGCCACCGCCTCGTCGCCGTGATCGCAGAACACCGTCTCGAAGCCGTCGCCGCGCAGGACGATTCCGAGCATCTCGGACACCGCGGGGTCATCGTCGACCACCAGGATCTTCGCCGTCATGGACCCATTATGCCGAGCGCTCCCCCGGAGCCCGCGCAGGCCGTGGCAGGATGGGCCGGACACCACCGGAGGGACGGCATGGACGACCGCGAGGATCGCTCGGAGTGGGCCGCGCCCGGCGGCATCGTGCCTGATAGCGCACCCACCCTCGGATCGGCTCCCGCGCCGGCGCCGGCGAGCCCTCCGCCCGCGTCCCGCATCCCCACCTCCGCGTCGTGGCAGCCCGGCTTCATGCCGCTGCGCCCCCTCGGGTTCGGGGACCTCCTGGGCCTCCCGTTCCGCGCCATGCGGTTCAACCGGGGCGTCGTGGTGGGCGGGCCGCTGCTGCTCACCCTCGCGGCGACCGCGCTGCTGGTCGTCGGCTTCTGGCTGCTGTTCTCCGATGCGTCGCTGCTGTTCTACGACGCCACCGAGGACCTGAGGGTCGACGCCACGACCATCGGCGTGCTCATCGCCGCGGTCGTCGCGGCGCTGCTCGCAGACATCCTCTCGAGCGCGATCGTCGCCCCGGGCGTGTCGCGCGGCATCCTCGGCGAGCGCATCCGGCTCGGCGACGCGTGGGGAGCCGTGCGCCCCCGCATCGGCGCACTGCTGCTGCTCTACCTGCTCGCGGGCCTCGCGTGGGCCGGGGCCTTCGGCGTCGCGGTCCTGTTCGCGGTGTTCGCGATGTCGGGCGACAGCGTCGGCGGCGTGATCCTCGGCGTCGTGGTCGTGCTCGCGGTCGGGCTCGCCGCATCGTTCCTCGTCGTGCTCGTCGGCGGCCTCGCGCGCCCCATCGTGGTGCTCGAGCGCCGCGGCGCGGTGGCGGCGATCAGGCGCGCGCGGCAGCTCCTCAAGGGCCGCTTCTGGTGGTCCTTCCTGGTGGTCTTCGTCGCGGCGGTGCTCATCGGGGTGGTCTCGAGCGTGGTGAGCCAGCTGGGCAGCTTCGCGTCGCTCGGGGTGACCGCGATCGCCCCGGACAACGCGGTCGCGGTGGGCATCGCGTTCGCGGCGGTGCTCGCGATCTCGACGCTGGTCTCCTACGTGCTGACGTACTCGTACATGGGCGCGCTCTTCGCGCTCATGCTCGTCGACCTCCGCATCCGCCACGAAGGCTTCGACCTCACGCTCGCCGAGGCGGCGGAGGCGCGTCGCGCGTGAGCATCGACGCCCCTCCGCTCACCCCTGACGCCGACACCGCGCGCCGCTGGGCCGTGGAGGAGCTCGCGAAGGACGAGTACGGCCAGGGCGGCACGTCGGTGCTCGACCGCGTGCTCGGCTGGCTGCTCGACCTGGTCGATGGCATCGGCAACGGCATCGGGGGCGATGCGGGAACCGTCGGGACCACGATCACGGCGGCCGTGGTGGCGGGGCTCGTCGCGCTCGTGCTGTGGCTCGTGGTGGGGCCGATGCGCCGCAGCCGTGCCCGCGCGAAGGACGCCGGGCTCTTCGAGGACGACCGGTCCGCGGCGGAGCTCGAGACCGGGGCCCGCGCGGCCGCGCGGGCCGGCGACTGGCAGAAGGCCACGCTCGACCTCTACCGCGCGCTCATCCTCAGGCTCGCCGAACGGGACCTCGTCTCGCTCACGGCCGGCCTCACCGCGGCGGAGGCCGCCGCGGAGGCCGCCCTGAACCTCCCGGCCCTCGCGGGTCGTCTCGCCGTCGACGCGGACGCGTTCGACGGGATCCGCTACGGTCACGTGGCAGCCTCGGAGTCGACGTACGCGCACGTGAGCGGCACGCTCGACGCGTGCCTGAGCGCACGGCCACGGCTCGCCGACGCGGCGGCGACGCCGTGACGGCGCGCGCGGATCTCCTCACCACCGCGCCCGGGCCGGGGCTGCGCGCCCGCGCCCGCCGGGGGCGGCTCGGCATCGTCGCCGCGCTCGTGTTCGTCGGGATCCTCGCGCTGCTGGTCGTCGGGTCGCGCACGGGCGACGTGGTGCCGCTGTCGACGGAGAACTCGCGCGCCGCCGGCACGCGCGCGGTCGCCCAGATCCTGCGGGACCACGGGGTCGAGGTCCGCCAGGTCGACCGCCTCGGCCAGGCGCGCGTGGACGATCCCTCGGCGACGACGGTGGTGATCGCGAACCCCTATCTGCTCACGCCGAGTCAGCTCGACTCGGTGGTGCGCTACCCCGGCGACGTGGTCCTGCTCGGATCGTCGGACGAGTCGCTCGCCGCGCTCGGCGTCGACGCCCGCGAGGCGCCCGTGCTCCTCCCCCGCACGGTCGACGCGGCGTGCGCGGACCCCGACGCGAGCGCCGCAGGCACCGCGGTGGTGAGCGACTGGGGCCTCGTCGCGACCGGCGACTCCGCGGAGCTGTGCTTCCTCGACGGCGACGTCGCGGCGTTCGCGAGGGCCACGAGCGCCGGGCGCACCGTGACGGTCATCGCGTCGACGCCGCTGGTCACCAACGCGCAGCTCGACCGCGAAGGCCACGCCGCGCTCGCGATCCGCGCGCTCGGGCGCCACCCCGACGTCGTCTGGTACGTCGCGGACGGCTTCGACGCGAGCCTCCTCGCCACGCCCGGCTCGGGCGGCGGCGAGGCGCCGACCGAGGTCGAGGCGACCCCCGACCTCCTGCCGCCCGGAACCGGGTCGGCGCTCTACGCGCTCGCGCTCACGGCGCTGGTCGCCGCGTTCTGGCGTGCGCGTCGCTTCGGCGCGCTCGTAGCCGAGCCGCTGCCGGTGGTGGTGCGTGCGTCCGAGGCCACGCGCGGCAGGGCCCGCCTGTACCGGCGCGCGCGGGCGACGGGACGCTCGGCCGCATCGTTGCGCGCCGCCGCCGCGCTGCGGATGGGCCGGCGCATCGGTGTCCCGCGCTCCGAGGACCGCGCGACGCTGGTCAACGCGATCGCGCGCGCCGCGGGCCGGCCCGCGCAGGACGTCGACCGCATGCTCTACGGCCCCGCCCCCGCGGACGACGCCGCCCTTCTCACCCTGATCTCCGAGCTCGACGCACTCGAAAGCGAGGTTCACCGACCGTGACCGACTTCACCCCTCACGAGCCCTCCCCCGTCGCCGAGGAGGCGCCTGCGGCCGAGGAGACGCCCGCCGCCGCATCGTCCGACAGCGGGTCCCGCGCGGCGCTCGGCCGCCTGCGCACCGAGGTCGGCAAGGCGGTCGTCGGTCAGGACCCGATCGTGACGGGGCTGGTCATCGCCCTGCTATGCCGCGGTCACGTGCTGCTCGAGGGCGTGCCCGGCGTCGCCAAGACGCTCCTGGTGCGCGCGCTCGCCGCGTCGCTCGAGGTCGACACCAAGCGCGTCCAGTTCACGCCGGACCTCATGCCGGGAGACGTGACGGGCTCGCTGGTCTACGACGCGCGCACCGCCGCGTTCTCCTTCCGCGAGGGTCCGCTGTTCACCAACCTCCTGCTCGCGGACGAGATCAACCGGACGCCGCCCAAGACGCAGTCGGCGCTGCTGGAGGCGATGGAGGAGCGGCAGGTCACCGTGGACGGCGAGGGCCGCCCGCTGCCCGACCCCTTCCTCGTCATCGCGACCCAGAACCCCGTCGAGTACGAGGGCACCTACCCGCTGCCCGAGGCGCAGCTGGACCGCTTCATGCTCAAGCTCCCGGTGCCGCTGCCCGGCCGCGAGGACGAGGCGACGGTGCTGCGCCGCCACGCCGCGGGCTTCGACCCGCGCGACCTCGCCGCGGCGGGCGTCGGCCCCGTCGCGAGCGTCGCGGAGCTCGAGAGCGCGCGGCGCGAGGTGGCCGCGGTCGAGATCTCCGACGACGTGGTGGGCTACATCGTGGACGTGTGCCGCGCGACGCGCGAGGCCCCGTCGGTGTCGCTCGGGGTGTCGCCCCGCGGCGCGACCGCGCTCATGCAGACCTCGCGCGCGTGGGCCTGGATGCGGGGTCGCACCTATGTCTCGCCCGACGACGTCAAGGCGCTCGCCGCGTGGACGCTCGCCCACCGCATGCGGATCCGCGCGGAGGCCGAGCTCGAGGGCGTCACCGCCACCACCGTGCTCACGTCCGTGCTGTCCACGGTGCCGGTGCCCCGCTGACATGCACATCACCGGCTGGACGGTCGCGCTCGCGGCGCTGGGGGTGGTCCCCGCGACGCTCACCCAGTCGCGCGGTGTCGCGTTCGGGTGGGTGCTCGCGGTGATCGCCCTCGCGCTGCTCGACGCGTGGCTCGCCCCGCCGACCGCGGCCGTGGGGGTCCGCCGCGACACCCCCGCCTCCGTCCGGCTCACGCAGACGACGCGCACCTCGCTGCTCGTCGCGAACCTCGGCCGTCGCCGGATCCGCGGCGCGGTGCGCGATGCGTGGCAGCCGTCCGCCGGGGCCGGCGACGCGCGTCACCGGTTCTCGCTCGCGCGCGGGGAGACGGCCACGTTCCGGACGCCGATGACGCCGACGCGCCGCGGCGACCGCCACGCGGGCGCGGTCACCATCCGGACCGACGGCCCGCTGCGCCTCGCAGGGAGGCAGCGGTCCCTCGAGGCGCCCGCGCGCCTCCGCGTGCTCCCGGAGTTCGCGTCGCGCCGCCACCTGCCGTCGCGCCTGCGGCGCCTGCGCGAGATCGACGGCCGCACCGCCGTCCAGCTCAAGGGCGCCGGCTCCGAGTTCGACTCGCTGCGCGACTACGTCATCGGCGACGACGTCCGCGCGATCGACTGGCGCGGCACGGCCCGTCGCGGCGAGGTGGTGGTGCGCACCTACCGCCCCGAGCGGGACCGGCGCGTCGTGGTGGTCCTCGACTGCGCGCGGCTGTCCGCGGCGCGCGTCGGCGACGCCCCACGTCTCGACGCCTCGATCGAGGCGTCCCTGCTCCTCGCCGCGCTGGCCTCGCGCGCCGGGGACCGCGTGCAGGCGACCGCGTTCGACCGAGTCGAGCAGGCGCGCGCCGCATCGTCCGGACCCGCGCTCATGACCGAGCTCGCCGAGGCCCTCGCCACGGTCGAGGCGTCGCTGGTCGAGCCCGACTGGCCCGCGCTCGTGCGCCTGGTGGGATCGCGCGTCTCGCAGCGCTCGCTCGTGGTGCTGCTCACCACGGTCGACACCTCCGCGCTCGACTCGGGCCTCATCGAGGCGGTCGCGGCGCTCCAGCGGCACCACCAGGTGCTCGTGGGCTCGGTCGAGGACCCCGAGCTGGGCGCGATGATCGCCGACCGCGCGGATGCCGACGCCCTCTACGGCGCGGGCGCGGCCGCCCGGGCGCTGCTCGAGCGCGAGGCGGTCGCGACCCGGCTGCGCCAGCTCGGCGCCGAGGTGGTGCTCGCCCTGCCCGACGATCTGGCCCCCGCGGTGTGCGACCGTTACCTCGCGCTCAAGGCGGCGGGTCGGCTGTAGCCCCTGCGCCCTCCCCCGCCGGACAGTGGCAACGGAGTTCGCGGCGACACGCCGCGACGGGGGCACGATGCGGCCCGACGCGCCCGCGAACCCGGACTCGCTCCGTTGGCGCTGTCCGAAGGACGGGGGTCAGCCCGCGAGCGCCACCTGGTCCGTCGCGAAGTCGCCCTCGGTGTCGCCGCGCGAGCCGGCGAGCGTCGCCGCGCGCCCGGCGAGGAACACGTACATCCAGAACGCCGCGACGGCGATCACGCCGATGAGCACCTTGAGCCACCACGGCAGCGCGGAGCCCGTGACGAAGCCCTCGATGAGCCCTGAGGCGAACAGCGCGATCACCAGGCCGAGCGCCACGCCCATCGCGCCGCGGCCCTCCTCGGCGAGCGCCCGCGCGCGGGGGCGCGGTCCCGGCACGAGCATCGTCCAGAAGAGACGGAGGCCCGTGCCCGCCGCCACGAACACCGCGGAGAGCTCGAGCAGGCCGTGCGGCGCGAGGAGCTGGAAGTAGATGTCGAGCGCGCCGGCCTCCGCCATGACCGCGCCCGCGGCGCCCAGCTGGATCACCGTGTTGTACATGAGGAACAGGGGGAACACCCCCGTGAGGCCGAAGCCGATGCATTGGGCGGCGAGCCACGCGTTGTTGGTCCACACGAACGCCGAGAACGAGCTCGAGTCGTACTCCGTGTAGTAGCTCGCGAACTCCTCCTCGGCGATCGCGGCGCGGGCCTCGGGCGACCCGATGAGCTCGAGCGCCTCGGGATGGGTGAGCGTCCACCACGCGGAGAGCCACGCGAGCGCGAGGACCGCGACGGTGACGCCGATGCCCCACCAGCGCACGCGGTAGAGCGCCGCGGGCAACCCGGTCGACAGGTAGTGCGACACGTCGCGCGTCGAGACGGTGTGCGCGCCGGTGAGCCACACGCGCGCGCTCGCGAGCAGCACCGAGAGCCGCGAGACCACCGTCGGTTCGGGAGCCGCGGAGCGCACCGCCGCGAGATCGCCCGCGGTGGCCTGGTAGAGGCGGGTGAGCTCGTCGGCCTCGGCACCCGTGAGCCGACGCGAGCCGCTCAGCCGCCTGAGCCGCTCCCAGCGCGCCTCGCGCACGGCGCCGAAGGAGTCGATGTCCACGCCGCTACGATGCCACACAAGGCTCGGGCCAGGGAGGACGCATGACGGACGAGGACTCGATTCTCATCGGCGAGGGCGTGGTGCTCGACTCGGGCGCCGCCTCCGTGCCGTTGCGGATCCTGTCGGGCGCGATCGACGTCATCGTCACGGTGGTCGTGATGGCCACCGGCTTCTCGATGCTCACCGACGCCGTCGCGCAGCTCAACGACGCGTGGGTCCGCGCAATCCTCACCGTGTGGACGGTCGCATGCCTGGTCCTCGCGCCCATCCTGGTCGAGACCCTGACCCGCGGTCGGTCGCTGGGGCGCTGGGCGCTGGGCCTGCGCATCGTCCGCGACGACGGCGGTCCGGTGAGCGTGCGGCACGCCGCGGCGCGCGCGCTGCTCGGGGTGCTCGAGATCTACGCCACTCTCGGGATGCTCGCCGTCGGGGTGTCCGCGTTCGGCACCCGCGGCAAGCGCATCGGCGACTACGTCGCGGGCACGTACGCGATGCGCACGCGCGGCGCGCGACGCTCCCTGCCGCCGCTCGCGATGCCGCCCGCGCTGGCCGAGTGGGCCCGCACGGCAGACATCACCCGCCTGCCGGACGGCCTCGCGCTGACCGCGCGCATGTTCCTGGGTCGCGCCGCGACGATGCACATGGCGGCACGCGTGCGGGTGGGCTCGCAGCTCTCCGCGCGGTTCACCGAGCACGTGTCGCCGCTGCCGCCCGCGGGCACGCACCCCGAGGACTTCCTCGCGGCGGTGCTGGTCGAGCGCAGGGACCGCGAGCACCGCGTGGAGGCGGCGCGCATGGCCCGCTCGGAGAGCGACGCCGCGCGGCTCCGCGCGCTGCCCTACGGCATCCCCGACGCCGACTGACCGGTGCGGAGCGTCCCGAGCGTCCCGAGCCCGGGGGTGGCTCAGTAGCGGTAGTGGTCGGGCTTGAACGGGCCCGCGACCGGCACGCCGATGTAGTCGGCCTGCGACTCGCTGAGCTCCGTGAGGCGCACGCCCAGCGCGTCGAGGTGGAGGCGCGCGACCTTCTCGTCAAGCTCCTTGGGCAGGCGGTGCACGCCCAGCGGGTACGCGGCGAGGTTGGTCCACAGCTCGACCTGCGCCATCACCTGGTTGGTGAACGAGGCGCTCATGACGAAGCTCGGGTGCCCCGTGGCGTTGCCGAGGTTGAGCAGGCGGCCCTCGCTCAGCACGATGATGCTGTGCCCGTCGGGGAACACCCACTCGTCGACCTGCGGCTTGATGGGCGTGAGCTTGGCGCCGGAGCGCGCGAGGCCCGCCATGTCGATCTCGTTGTCGAAGTGGCCCACGTTGCCCACGACGGCCTTGTCCTTCATCGCGGCCATGTGCTCGACGCGGAGGATGTCCTTGTTGCCGGTGGTGGTGATGAAGAAGTCGGCGCGATCGACGTAGTCCTCGACGCGCGCGACCTCGTAGCCGTCCATCGCCGCCTGGAGCGCGCAGATCGGGTCGACCTCGGACACGACCACGCGGGCGCCCTGGCCCCGCAGCGCCTCGGCCGCGCCCTTGCCCACGTCGCCGTAGCCGCACACGAACGCGACCTTGCCGCCGATGAGCACATCGGTCGCGCGGTTGATGCCGTCGGGCAGCGAGTGGCGGATGCCGTACTTGTTGTCGAACTTCGACTTGGTGACCGAGTCGTTGACGTTGATCGCGGGGAACAGCAGCTCGCCCTTGCGGTGCATGATCTCGAGGCGGTGCACGCCCGTGGTGGTCTCCTCCGAGGTGCCGACGATGCCCGCGGCCATGCGCGTGAACCGTGTCGGGTCGGTCGCCATCGAGCGACGGATCACCGCGCGCATCGACTCGACCTCGAGGTTGTACTCGGGGTCCTCCTCCTCGAGCGGCGCGGGCACCGCGCCGAGGGCCTCGAAGCGGACGCCTTCGTGCACGAGCACGGTGGCGTCGCCGCCGTCGTCGAGGATGATGGTCGGGCCGTCGTGACCCTCCCACGTGAGGATGCGGTCGGTGTACTCCCAGTACTCGGGGATGGTCTCGCCCTTGATGGCGAACACCGGCACGCCGGCCGGGGACGAGTACGTGCCGTCGCCCACCACGATCGCCGCGGCGGCCTCGTCCTGGGTGGAGAAGATGTTGCACGAGGCCCAGCGCACCTCGGCGCCGAGCGCCGTCAGGGTCTCGATGAGCACCGCGGTCTGCACCGTCATGTGCAGCGAGCCCGCGATGCGCGCGCCGGCGAGCGGCTTGGCGTCGCCCATCTCGGCGCGGAGCGCCATGAGGCCCGGCATCTCCTGCTCGGCGAGGCGGATCTGGTTGCGGCCGGCCTCGGCCAGCGCCAGGTCGGCGACGATGTGCTCGGTCATGACTGTCCTCCAAGGTTCGCCCGGCCGGGCACGGCTGTCCCGCGCGGGGGCACGGTCGCCCATTCTGTCATCGTCGGGCGTGAGCCGCGCCCTCCCCCCGCTGACACCTGCAACGGAGTTCGCGCCGACACGCCGCGGATCGAGGCACGATGCGCCGGGCGCCGCGGCGTGTCAGGACCAGCTCCGTTGGA
>NZ_BBME01000011.1 GCF_000971395.1 Demequina iriomotensis
CCGCGTCCGCGCGCCGCGCCACCTCCGCAGCGATCCGTGCCTGCGGGACCGCAGCCAGCCGTGCATACGTGCAGGCCAGCTCCTGGACCCGTGCCAGCTCGACCTCGGACAGCTGCGACAGGTCACGCTCCTCGAACGGTACGAGTGCACGCCGAGCCGCATCGGCCGAGGCGGTGGAGAAGCTCATGAGACCAGTCAAACACCACCCACCGACAGTAAGCCCCGACCATCCCCCCAGGTAGATGTGGAAAACTCAACCCAGCCCGGGCCTGTGGACCACACCCCACCAGCACCGGCCCGGCAACCGTCGCACCCCCGCGCTAGCGTGACCCCATGACCAAGGTGCGCGCCTACCTCGCGATGTCCCTCGACGGCTTCGTCGCCGGCGAGGGCGACAGCCTCGACTGGCTCGAGCCCCGTCCACGAGGAGCGGCTCCCGTCGCCGCCTCCCCCTGGAGCGAGGTGCCGGAGGACGCGCTGGTGTTCGCGGACTTCCTCGCCCAGGTCGGCGCGATCGTCATGGGGAGGCGGACGTACGACATCGTCGAGGGCTTCGACGACTGGCCCTACGGCGAGACCCCGATGATCATCGCCACCCACCGCCCCCTCACCACGGCGAAGCCGACGGTCACGGCAGCCCGGGGCGCGCTCAAGGAGATCCTCGGCCACGCGAAGGAGGTCGCGGGAGCCAAGGACGTCTACGTCGACGGCGGCACCATGGTCCGGGACGCGTTGGACCAGGGCCTGCTCGACGAGATCATCGTGACGCTCGTGCCCACCGTGCTGGGCCGCGGCGTGCCGCTGTTCGCCGGGATGGCCCGCGCCGCGGAGCTGACGGTCCTCCGCGTGACCCGCTACGGCGAGGGCCTCGTCCAGCTGCACCTCGACTGCCGGCGCTGACCGGGCGAGCCGACCGGGCGCACGCACCCAGCACGGCCACCCACCACCCACCCAGCACGGCCGCGCGGACAGGCCCACCGCATCGTGCCCGCTAGAGTCGGCACGTGAGCGCCTTTCCCGACGGCTACGCCGCAGCGGACGTGCAGCGCTACGTCCAGGAGCCGCCCAAGCAGGCCCAGCGCACCCCGTTCGAGCGTGACCGCGCGCGCATCGTCCACTCGAGCGCGCTTCGGCGCCTGGGCGCGAAGACCCAGGTGCTGGGCGCGGGCACCGGCGACTTCGTCCGCACGCGCCTCACCCACACGCTCGAGGTCGCGCAGGTCGGCCGCAGCCTGGGCAAGGTCCTCGGCTGCGACCCGGACGTGGTCGATGCCGCGTGCCTCGCGCACGACCTGGGCCACCCGCCCTTCGGTCACAACGGCGAGCGCGCCCTCGACGAGGTGTCCCGCGACATCGGCGGATTCGAGGGCAACGCCCAGACCCTGCGCCTCCTGGTGCGTCTCGAGCCCAAGTCCTTCGACCCCGACACGGGGGAGAGCGTGGGCCTCAACCTCACGCGCGCCGTGCTGGATGCGAGCGTGAAGTACCCGTGGCGCGAGCCCGAGACCCCCACGCGCCCGGACGGCAGCCCGACGCGCAAGTTCGGCGTCTACGACGACGACCTGCCGGTCTTCAGGTGGCTCCGCGAGGGCGCTCCGGACCGCGGCCAGAGCTTCGAGGCCCAGGTGATGGACCTCGCCGACGACATCGCCTACTCGGTCCACGATGTCGAGGACTCGGTGGTCCACCACACCGTCTCGCTCGGCGTGCTGCGCGACCCCGCGCGCGCCCGCGAGATCGCCGACCACGCGCGCGAGTGGTACGGCCGCGGCGAGCCCGACGCGCTCATCGAGGCGCTCGACCGCCTGCGCGCGGAGCCGTGGTGGATGGAGGAGTACGACGGCTCGCATCGTTCCCTCGCCGCGCTCAAGGACATGACCAGCCAGCTCATCGGTCGCGTGGTCGGGACGGTCGCCGAGGCGACGGGGGCGGCGTACGGCGACGGCCCCCACACCCGCCATCATGCGGATCTGGTGATCCCCGAGCACCTCGCGGACGAGATCCTCATGCTCAAGGGCATCGCCGTCCACTTCCTCATGGCGCCGCGCGAGAAGAAGGCGGCCTACCGTCAGCAGCGGCAGCGCCTCGCGGACCTGGTGGGAGCGCTCGTGGAGCTGGGCGCCGATGCGCTCGAGCCGCACTTCGCGGTGATGCACCGCGAGGCGGCGGACGATGCGGCGCGCACGCGGGTGGTCATCGACCAGGTGGCGTCGCTCACCGACAAGTCGGCGTACGACTGGCACCACCGGTTCGTGGCGCGGCGCCGGTAGCGGACCGCGTCAAGACTCCGCGACCGCCGGGTCTGCGGAACGGGCGCCCAGCCGGTGCTCGATCACGAGGGTCGCCACGACCGCGAGCGCACCGACGGTTGCGGCGATCACCGGCCCGGCGATCGATCCGTACGGCGCGACCTTGCCGCCGTCCGCGTCCTGCCACGGCCACAGCGCGACCAGCGAGCCCGCCATCACGCCCGTGAGCGCGACGAGCGTGACGCGGCGGTGGTGCTCGAGCAGCCACTGCAGCAGCTTGACCACCGTGACGAGCCCGATCGCGCAGCCGGTCGCGAACAGCGCGAGATAGCCGAGGTCGCGGTCGTTGAGCGCCGCGATGGTGGGCTCGTACAGACCCATGGTGAGCAGCAGGAACGAGCCCGACAGCCCCGGCAGCACCAGCGCCGACACCGCGAGCGCGCCCGCGGGCACCAGGATGTACGGCTCGGGGGAGAGGTTCCCGCCCGGCAGGGACACGATGAGGGCGACCGCGACCGCCGCGACCGCGGCGAGCAGCCACTCACGCGCACCCCACGCGCCGGTCGCGCCGTAGCGGGTCACGGACGCGCGCGAGTGGCGGAAGGGCACCGCGAGCGAGGCGAGCACCAGGCCCAGGAACAGGCCGCGCATCGTCTCCGGTTGGTCCTCGAGCAGGCCCTCCATCACATGCGCCATGCCCACGAGCGCGACGACCATCCCGATCCCGATGGGCAGGACCACGGGCCACACCACGCGCGAGAACTCGTCGCGCGCTCGGGCGAGGCCGCGCCCGCGCACGCCGTCGGTGACGGTGTGGCGGATGCCGCCGATGAGGTGGCCGGCCGAGGTCAGCAGCGTCTCGTAGACGCCGGTCATGAGCGCGACCGTGCCGCCGCTCACGCCGGGGACCGTCTCGGCGGTGCCGATCATGGCGCCGCGCACCAGGTTGAGCGCGAGGGCGAGCGGGCCGCGCCGCGGCGCCGCAGGTGGGGTGTCGGTCGCGTCCTTCGCGGCGGTCATCGCGCCACCTCCGGGGTGGACGATGCGGCGGCGCGGGCGGTGCGCTCGCGCACCAGCAGGACCAGGGCGACCACCGGCAGCAGCAGCGGCACCCAGCCGTAGGCCGAGCCGTAGCCGGTCCACACCGTCTCGTCGGGCCACCACGAGGACTCGATGTACCCCAGCGTGCCCACGGTCAGCACGCCGAGCAGCTCGACCGCGGTGCCCACCAGCGCGGTGCCGGCCCAGCGACGCCACAGAGCGATCGCGATGACCAGGTACAGCGCGGCGGAGACGCCCGAGATGAGGTACGGCACCGGCGCCTCGGACAGCTTGGTCGAGATCTGGTAGCTCGAACGGCCGAGCGCGGCGAGCGCGAGGACCGCGTACGCGACGATGAGCGAGATGCGGGCGACGGGGTTCATGCGGCGTTCTCCAGGATGATGAGGATGCGCCACGATACGACGGCGAGCGCGATCGCGACGATCACCGCGGCCGCCGCGTCGACGCGCGCGACCTGCTCGGTCGACAGCACCGGACGGTTCGGGTCGGGGTCCCCGGCCGCGGCCTCCGGCGTGCCGAGCCGCCCGATCCCGAGCAGCGCGAGAAGCGCGACGGAGGCGATGAGGTAGCCGATCGCGAGGATCATGTCCGCCTCGATGCCCGAGAAGAGGAGCAGCAGGACCGCGACGACCTGCGCGCCGGCCGCGACGTACGCGACCGGCGCGGTTAGCTTCAGCACGCGGTGCAGGCGCGGAAGGGCGAGCGTGAGCAGCCCGACGACCGCCAGCACGGCGCATGCGACCAGCACCAGGGGGTAGACGACCCCGGTGTAGGCGTCCACTAGGCGCGCGCGGCCGCCTGCTGCACGCGCATCGGCAGCCGGGTCATCTCCTCGCCGTCCACGCTGATGACCCACGAGAAGAGGCGAGGCTTGTCGAAGCGCAGTCCGTCGATGGTGAAGGCGAAGCTCGCGACCTGCTCGTCGCCGTCGACCAGGTGGGTCGGGCGGCCGACGGTGAACTCGCCACCCATGGCGCGCACCGGGGCCGGCTTGCCGTCGGCGTCCGGGCGGATCCCGATCGGGTACTCGACGCCGTCCTCGGTGAGGAGCTTGAGCTCGAACTGGTGCGAGCGGTTGGTCTCGGTGAAGGGGACGTGCACGATCGCGCCGACCGAGAGGCGGCGGTGCACGGCCGGGAAGCCGTTCACGAAGATGATGTTCCACCCCGCGCCGAGCGCGTAGATCTTGTTCTGCACGACCTCAGCCGAGTCGGCGAGGAATGCGTCCACTCTCACAACAGCGTCCTTTCGTGGGGTGCTCCGTCAAGCCTAGCGCCACCCGGTGACAGGCCGATGACCGGGCCGGGGACGATGCGCGGTCCCGTCGGCGTCCCCGAGTAGTCTGTGCGCGTGGCCGGCACGATCAACAGGGACGACATCGCGGCGGTCCGCGAGCGCGCGCCGATCGAGGAGATCATCGGCCAGCACGTCGCCCTCAAGTCGGCGGGCGTCGGCTCGCTCAAGGGCCTGTGCCCGTTCCACGACGAGCGTTCGCCCTCGTTCCACGTGCGTCCCGGCGCGGGCCGCTGGCACTGCTTCGGCTGTGGCGAGGGCGGCGACGTCATCGAGTTCGTCATGCGCATGGACGGCATGCCCTTCGCCGAGGCGGTCGAGTACCTCGCCGACCGCGCGGGCGTCACGCTCCGCTACGAGGCCGGCGGCCGGCGCGGTTCCGAGTCGGGATCGAGCATGCGGCGGCGCCTGCTCGAGGCGCATCGGGTGGCCGACGAGTTCTTCCGCGCGCAGCTGGCGGGCCCTGAGGCGCGCATCGCGCGCGACTTCCTGCGCGAGCGCGGCTTCGACAAGGAGGCCGCCGCGATGTTCGGCTGCGGCTACGCGCCGCAGGGCTGGTCGCACCTCACCGATCACCTGCGCAAGAACGGGTTCACGGAGCCCGAGCTCAAGGCGTCCGGCCTGGTGTCGGAGGGCCAGCGCGGGGTGTACGACCGCTTCCGCGGGCGGCTCGTGTGGCCCATCCGCGAGGTCACCGGCGACGTCATCGGCTTCGGCGCGCGGCGCCTCCACGACGACGACCAGGGACCCAAGTACCTCAACACCCCCGAGACGCAGATCTACAAGAAGAGCCACGTGCTCTACGGGCTGGACCTCGCGAAGAGCACGATCCGCTCGGAGCGCACCACGGTGGTGGTCGAGGGCTACACCGATGTCATGGCCTGCCACCTCGCGGGCGTGAGCAACGCGGTCGCGACGTGCGGCACCGCCTTCGGCGAGGACCACGTCAAGGTGGTGCGCCGGCTCATGGGCGACACGGGGCAGACGCAGCTCAAGGTCGGGTCGCACGGCGCGAAGGTGGTGTTCACGTTCGACGGCGACGAGGCCGGTCAGAACGCCGCCCTGAAGTCCTTCGCGCTCGACCAGCAGTTCCTCGCGCAGACGTTCGTCGCGGTCGACCCCGAGGGGATGGACCCGTGCGACATCCGCCAGCGCGACGGGGACGATGCGGTGAAGCGCCTCATGGAGCGTCGCGTCCCGCTGTTCGAGTTCGTCATCAAGGCGTCGCTGTCGATCTACGACCTCGAGACGCCGGAGGGCAGGGTGGCCGCGCTGCGCTCGGCGGCGCCCATCGTCGCCCAGATCCGGGACCGGGCGATCCGTCCCGAGTACGCGCGACGCCTCGCGGGCTGGCTGGGGATGGAGCCTGCGGACGTGCTCCGCGCTGTGTCCCAGTCGGCGCAGCGGGGGAGCGGCGCATCGTCCTCCCGTCGTCCCACAGGTGCGGGGGGCGGTGCGGCCGGCCCGCAGCAGGCGCCTCCGACGCCCTACGACGACGGCCCGCCGCCGATGGACCCGGAGACGGGGCAGATCGCGACCGTGGTCGCGTCGCGTCCCAACCCGCGTGATCCGGTGGTGCGTGCGGAGGCGCTGAGCCTGGGGGTGCTGCTGCAGGCGCCGAAGGCGATCGTCGAGGACGCCAAGGCGTGGGGGATCTACGGCGAGCTCGCGCGCGATGCGTTCGTGACGCCGCAGTATGCGCAGGTGTTCGACGCGGTGGTCGCGGCGGGCGGTCCGGCCGAGGCGCCCGCGGACTGGGTGGGTGCCGTCGTCGAGCAGGCAGGCCCGGACCTCACCGCGCTCGTGTCGCAGCTCGCCGTGACGCCGCTGCCGCACGACAAGCCCGCGGAGGCGGGCATCTACGCACGGTCCGTGCTCGCGCGGCTCCTCGACAACTCGCTCACGCGCAAGGTCGCGGACCTGCGGGGACGCATGCAGCGCGCGGGTGCGGGAACGGAGGCGGCGCAGGAGGCGTTCGCCGAGATGATCCGGCTCGAGCAGCGCCGGCGGGAGCTGAGGGAGGGCTGACATGCCTGGACCGAGGGTGTCGTTCGTGACGCTGGGCGTCGCGGACCTGGTGCGGTCGCGCGAGTTCTACGTGGCGTGGGGATGGACGCCGGCGCAGGTCTCCGAGGAGATCGTGTTCTTCCAGGCGAACGGCCTGGTGATCGGCCTGTTCGGGCTCGCCGACCTGGCCGTGGATCAGGGGCGCCCCGACGCGGTGCTCGGCATGGGCGCGATGACGCTCGCGCAGAACTACCCGACCGAGGCCGAGGTCGACGCGGTGTTCGAGGCCGCCCTGACCGCCGGCGCGAGCGAGCTCAAGCGCCCCGAGCCGACCGACTGGGGCGGCTACAGCGGCTATGTCGCCGACCCCGACGGCCACGTGTGGGAGCTCGCGATGAACCCGTTCTCGCCTCCCGGTCCCGACGGCTCGGTGGTGCTCGGGGGCTGACCCCTGGCCGCTGTCGGATCGCCCTGCTAGCGTCCGAAGGGTGGACGCGCTTCTCGCGGTGCAGGAGCGGGCGCGACGCGACGTCGCCGCGCTCGACCCCGTCGACGTGCCCAGCATCCGCGACCTGCGCGACGTCAGGCTGGCTTCCCTCGTGCGCCGTGCCGGGCGCATCGTCCGCCACGAGATGCGCGAGGAGGGAGCGCTGCGGCCTTGGTGGGAGCGGTCGCCGCTGCTCATCCTCGCAGTGCCGCTCGCGCTGGCGTGGGGCGGGCTGTTCGCCGACGTGATGGTGCTGTTCCTCGGAGGGGTGCTCCTCGTGTGGGCGCTGGTCTCGGAGCCGCGGCTCAACCGCGGCGAGCGTCGCGAGTTCCACCGGCTCATGCGCGCGTATCGCAACGCGGCGGCCGATGCGCTGGACGCGCGGGCGGACAGGCGCCAGTGGGAGTGGGGCGAGGGCTACGGCCTGAGCATGTGAAGGCGGCGGGGGCTGCGCCCGTGGGAGACGCAGAAGGGCCGGTCCTCGCTGAGGACCGGCCCTGGGTGGCTCCCCCGACTGGACTCGAACCAGTAACCTGCCGATTAACAGTCGGCTGCTCTGCCAATTGAGCTACGGAGGAAGGCGAGGAATACTCTACCGGATGCCGGTGGGGTCCGATGACCAATCCGGGCGTCGAGCGTCGCCTCGCGTCGCCTGTCAGCCCTTGTCGGTGGACTCGTTGAACGTGGACGCAACGGCGTCCTTCACGTCCTCGACCTTGTCCTTGGCCCCGGCCTTGAGCTGGTCGATCTTGCCTTCGGCCTCGAGCTGCTCGTCGCCGGTCGCCTTGCCGGCACCCTCCTTGGCCTTGCCCTTGAGATCCTCAGCGGCGTTGCTCGCACGGTCGGACATGCTCATGACTCCTCCTCGTCGAATCGTCGAGGGCCGCGGTTGCGGCCACCTCTGGTGCAAGTCGATCCGAGGGCGTCGCATTCCCCACGTGCGGGGGAGCGCCGGTCGGGCACGGTGCGTCGCTAGACTGTGCGGCGGCCTCCCCGAGGCCTCGGGCCAGTAGCTCAGCCGGTTAGAGCAGTGGACTCATAATCCATCGGTCGCGGGTTCGAGCCCCGCCTGGCCCACCGATCATGACCCCTCGAAAGCGCCCACGCCCGCCGGGCCGCGCCGGGCGGATCCCCCGTGCGCTGGCGTTGACGGCGGTCACGTGAGCTAGCACACTCGTCGTTTCAACGAGCGTGCGCGAGGTGGCGCCGCAGCACCTCGGCGCTCACCTCGGCACTGCGGACGGGTGAACCGTCGATCCAATTCTTGTGCGTCTCGAGGACCACCGCCGCGGCACCCGCCTCCGACGCTTGCTCGATGAGAGCGGGGATGTCCATGTTGCCAAGCCCGAGCTCCACGCTGCCGATCTTGTCGATCGGCGTCATGCTCGACCCGGTTCGTCGGCTGCCACGGTCGGTGAGGTGGCACAGCTCCACGCGCCCGCCGAGCCGATGCATCAACGCGAGCGGATCCACGCCCGCCGTGGCCGCCCAGAAGCAGTCGACCTCGAAGTTGACGAACGCGGGATCGGTTCCTTCGATCAGGACGTCGAAGGCGTTGATGCCGGGCGCGACCTTCCTGAATTCCACGCTGTGGTTGTGATACAGCAGGCGCAGCCCCGCGTCCGCGAGGCGTCGGCCCGCGGCGTTCAGTCGCTGGACGAGCGACTCCACCTCATGCAGACCGGAGTAGTCGAACCGGTACATGCCGGTGACGACGACGTGCATGGTGCCGAATCGCCGCGCTCGCGAGATCACCGCGGTCGTGTCCGCCTCGATGGTGCCGAGCGCCTCGTGGATCGCCACCACGCGGAGCGGGAAGTCGGCGAGCATCGCGTGCCAGTCCAACTTTCCACCGCGGCCCGCCGGCATGCCCGCCGCCTTGGTGAGCGCGCGGACCAACCACGGCGTCGCCTGCGTCTGGAACGAGTTCAGCTCGATGCCGGCGAAACCTGCCGCCACGAGCGCGCCGAGGGTCTCTCTGGCCTGCGCCTCCGTCGAGGAGACCGTGCCGATCTGAATCTGCTGGATCGCGATGAGAGGGCGGGTCATGCGGGCAACCCTGCGCCCCGTCGCGTCAGCACGCCCTCGGCGACCGCGGTTGCGACGAGCTCGGCGAACGCGACGTCGGCCGCCAACGCCTCGGACACGAGCGCCAGGAGAGCGTGCGTCGGCTCTGCCGATCCGGCGGCGGCGACGATGTCGCCGTCGAGACTGTCGCGGCGGCCTCCGTCCGCGAGAATGCTCGAGATCCATGCCGCGATCGCCCGCGCGCACCCGCTGGCGGGGCGCCCGGCCCCGAGCTCCGCCAGTGCGACCGGCACGATGCGCACGCGAAGCTTGGTCAGCGAGTCCTCCGCGATCTGGTCGAGCCGGTGCGCGATGCGCGGGTTCTCGAATCGGATCCAGAGGTCGGCGCAGTAGCGTTCGGCCTCCACCTCGACCGGGAGATGCCGGCACGCTTCGCGCCAGTAATCGGTGACGAGCGCTCGGCACGCCGCATCGCCCGAGGCCGCCGCGACGGTCTCCAGCCCGAGCCCTCGGCCCAGGTTCGCCATGGCGGTGTGCGCCCCGTTGAGCAGCCAGAGCTTCCGGTTCTCGAACGGATCGATGTCGGTGACGAATCGGGCGCCTGCGGACTCCCACAGGGGTCGCCCCGCCACGAACTCGCCCTCCAGGACCCAGTCGGCGAACTCCTCCGCGACCACCGGCACGCGATCGATCAACCCGGCGGCGCGGGCGAAATCGTCGTCGCCTCGTGAGAAGCGAGGAGTGATCCTGTCGACCGAGGTGGACACGAAGGTGACGTTGCATTCGATCCAGGACACCAGTGCGGCGTCGATCGCGCTCGCGAAAGCGCGAAGGCCGGTCCTGACCATCCGCCCGTTTGCAGGCATGTTGTCGCAGGGCATCACCGTGATCGGGCCTGCCCCCGCACGCCGACGGCCGTCGAGAGCGCGCGCGATCAGCGCGAGCGGCGACCTCACCGCACCTGCGCCGGCGGCGAGGGCGTCCAGGTCTGCCGCGACCACGGGATCGGACTGCTCCGGGTTCCCGGACGCGTCGAGCCGGTAGCCCGCCTCCGTGACCGTGGTCGAGATGATCGCGACCAGCGGGTCGGCGATGTAGCGCTCGAACGCCGCCGTGTCATCGGCGGAGTGGACCGCCACGATGCTGTCGATCACCTCGACATGGTCCCCGGCACGGCCTCGCAGCGTCAGCGTGTACAGCTGATCCTGTGCCCTCAGCGTCGCGATCATCGCATCGCCCTGCTCGCCCGCGCGCCCGGTGAACGCGGCGATGCCCCAGTTGGCCGCATCGTCCGCGTGCGCGGTGTACCAGGCCTGGTGCGCCCGGTGGAATGCGCCGAGGCCGAGATGCACGATGCGCACGGGCGCGGCCGGCCGTGCGTGCGCGGTGCGGGAGAGCGGAGCTACAGGTGTCACAGCTTGAAGACCTTTCGGGGGATGGCATCGACGGAGTCGTCGATCATGCGTTCCGCCGCGTGCGCGCCGATCCGGCCCTCCGCGACCAGGCGCGCAAGGAACGATGCGTCGGCTCGTCGGGCGACGCCGTGGCGTGCGGGGATCGACAGGTAGGCGCGTGTGTCGTCGATGAAGCCCGAGGTCCGGTAGAACCCCGCGGTCTCTGTCACCGCTGCTCGGTACCGCGCCATCGCGTCCGGGGCGTCGAGGAACCACCACGGGGCGCCGACGAAGACGCTCGGATAGAAGCCGGCGAGCGGGGCGAGCTCGCGCGAGTAGACGGTCTCGTCGATGGCGAACAGCACCAGGTGGAATCCACGTGCGGTGCCGAAGCTCTGGAGCAACGGTCGCAGGTTGTCGGTGAACTCGGTGCGCACCGGGATGTCGTGCCCCGTGTCGGGTCCGAACCTCTCGAAGGTGGTGCTGTGGTGGTTCCTGCGCACGCCCGCATGGATCGTCATGACGAGGCCGTCGTCGACGCTCATGGCCGCCATCTGCCACAGCATGTGTCCGCGGAACCTGTGGAGGTCTGCGTCGCTGAGGCGGCCGCTCACCGCTGACTGGAAGAGATGCTCGCCTTCGCTCGCGTCGAGTTCGCATGTGAACGGCTCGTAGACGCCGTGATCGGCGGAGATCGCGCCGTGGTCGATGAAGTGTCGGCGCCGCATGCGGAGCGCGTCGAGGTATCCGGCGAAGGTCAGGGGAGTCGCCGTGGCAGCCGCGAGACGCTCGATTCGCTCCGCGAAGCCGGCGGACGCCGGATCGAGGTAGGCGTCGGGGCGGAAGGTGGGCAGCACGCGGCCGCCGAAGGACCTGTCTGCCGCGAGGAGTGCGTGGTCGGAGAGATCGTCGAGCGGGTCGTCGGTGGTGGCGAGGACCTCGATGCGGAACCTGTCGAACAGCGCTCGCGGGCGCAGGTCGGGGGTCCGCAGGGCTGCGTCGATGCGGTCGTAGAGTGCGTCCGCGGTGTCGGGACCCGGTGCCCACCCGATGCCGAAGACCTCGGCGAGCTCCTCCTCGAGCCAGTATGCGGACGCCGTCCCGGCGAAGAGGTGCCAGCGGTCGCAGAGTTCGCGCCAGATCGCACGCGGATCGGCGCCGTCGCCCGGACGGAGCCGCTCGAGGGGCACGCCGTCGGCGTGGAGCAGCCGCGTGATGTAGTGGTCGTGCACCACCAGCAGATCGGCAGGATCGCTGAACTCCACGTCGTGAGCCAGCCACGAGGCCGGCACATGACCGTGGGGCGAGATGATCGGCGCATCCGAGACGCGGGCCAGCAGGTCCCGCGCGATCGCGCGAGTCTCCGGATCCGCGGGGAGCAGGCGGTCGGGGGCCCGCAAGGACGTCGTTGGCATGTGTCGATTGTGCGGCAGGAACGCTTCGCTTGTCAATCGGTTGCCAAACGAGCGAACGGACGACGCTCCTTGGGCGCGCCAGCGTCAGCGCGGGCTGGGGCCGGTCGACTCGCGGATGACCAGCTCGGTGGTGATCGGGCCGGCGTCCTCGTGCGATCCGTTCGCGCCGAGCTGCGCGAGCAGTCGGGCCACGGAGCGTGTGCCCATGCCCGTCAGATCGGCATGAACGCTCGTGAGCGAGGGGGAGAGGAGGTCGCCGAGGACGTCGTCGAAGCCGACGACCGACAGGTCATCAGGCACGCTCACGCCTGCCGCCTTCGCCGCTCGCATGAGGCCGATCGCCATGAGGTCGTTGTACGCGACGACGGCGGTGGCCCCCGAGGCGTGTGCGCGCTCGAACGCAGCTTCGCCCCCGGTGAGCGTGGGGCTGTTGGGGCCGATCTCGAAGACTGCGACACCTCGCTCGCGGGCTGCGTGCATCAGCGCCTCCCAACGGCGTCCGCTGATCCACGAGCGGCTGGGGCCTCCCAGGTACGCGATCGCGCGGTGGCCCAGGTCTGCGAGGTGCGCGACCAGGGCGGACACTCCAGGCGCCGGGTCGCTGATGACGGAGGGGATGCCGTCGACCTCGCGGTTGAGCGTGACGATGGTCTTCCGCTGCGCCAGGCGCAGGATCTCTTCGTCGGGCAGGCGGGAGGTGGCGAGCACGATGCCGTCCACGGACGGCGCGATGTTGTCGATGGTCCCGGCTTCGAGTGACCCTGACTCCTGCGACTCGGCGATCACGAGGGTGAATCCCGCCTGGCTCGCGGCGCGCTCGGCGCCGCGGATCACGCCGAACACCATCGGGTTGGTGATGTCGGCGACGACCACCGCAAGCGTGTGGGTGCGTCCGGTGGGCAGGGCGCGCGCCATCGGGTTCGCGTGGAAGTTGAGGTCCGCCGCGGCCTTGCGGATCTTCTCCTCCGTCTTGGCGCTGACGCGCCCGGGCTGGTTGAGGGCGCGCGAGACCGTCGACGGGTTCACCCCGGCGAGCTCCGCGATGTCGTAGATGGTCGCGGCGCCAGAACGGCGTCGGCGTCCTGTGATCTCCCCAGTCGGAGCGGCATCGGTCATCGGGTCCTCCTTGCTACGTGCATCGTAGCGGACGGTCACCATGCTGGCAGGCGGTTGCCGCGCCAGGGCTTCGCGCGCACTGGCGCACGGCCTCCCGGGCGTGGTGGTCGCTGCTTGCGCCAGGATCGCCTAGCATGGGCACCATCTTGGCATTCGGTTGCCAACTCAATGGGAGCCATCGGGACGGTCCTGGGCCCGCGAGTGGAGGAACGATGGAGACTGCGATGAACGTGCATGCGGCTCTCGGCGCGCACCGATTGGTACCGGTGGTGGTGGTCGACGATGCGGGGGCCGCCGACGGCCTTGCCGGCGCCCTGGTCGCCGGCGGGCTTCCCGTGGCCGAGGTGACGTTCCGCACGGCGGCCGCCGAGGCGTCGATCCGGGTCATGGCCGCGCGTGGCGACGTGCTGGTGGGCGCGGGCACCGTGCTCACGGTCGATCAAGTGGATCGCGCGGTCGCGGCGGGCGCCTCCTATGTCGTATCGCCGGGCCTCTCGCGCGACGTGGTCGAGCGGTGCCTCGAGCATGGTGTGGCAGTCCTGCCCGGCGCGGTGACCGCCACCGAGGTGCAGGCCGCGCTTGAGCTGGGCGTGTCGACGGTGAAGTTCTTCCCGGCGGGCACCTCGGGCGGCGCGAAGGCGATCGCCGCTCTCGCGGCCCCGTTCGGAGGAGTGAGGTTCGTGCCGACGGGCGGGATCGGGCCGGCGAACCTGCACGAGTACCTCGCGTTGCCGTGCGTGCACGCGGTCGGAGGCTCGTGGATGGTGCCCCGCGACCTGGTGTCGGCGGGGGAGTTCGACAAGGTGGCAGCGCTGGTGGCCGAGGCCGTGGCGCTGACGGCTGGCAAGGAGGTCCTGGTATGAGTGTTCTGCAGGTGCGTCCCGCGACGGAATGCCGTTTCGACGCGGTCTCCCTGGGCGAGGTGATGCTGCGCCTCGATCCGGGCGAGGGCCGCATCCGCACGGCGCGGTCGTTCACGGCGTGGGAGGGCGGCGGCGAGTACAACGTGGCGCGCGGCCTCTCGCGCGCATTCGGCTACCGCACGGCCGTCGTCACGGCCCTCGCGGACAACGAGGTCGGACGCTTGATCGAGGGTCTCATCCTCGCCGGCGGCGTCGACGCGTCGCACCTGGTGTGGAAGGCCTACGACGGCATCGGCCGGGGCGTGCGCAACGGACTGAACTTCACCGAGCGCGGCTTCGGCGTGCGCGGCGCGATCGGGGTGTCCGACCGCGGCCACACCGCCGCCTCACAGCTCGCACCCGAGGACGTCGACTGGGACCACCTGTTCGGCACCCTCGGCGTGCGCTGGCTCCACACCGGCGGCATCTACGCCGCGCTGTCGGAGACGGCCGCGGAAACCGTGATCGCGGCCGTCGAAGCCGCGCATCGTCACGGCACCGTCGTGAGCTACGACCTCAACTACCGGCCGAGCCTGTGGAAGGCGATCGGCGGGATCGCGAAGGCGCAGGAGGTCAACCGAGCCATCGCCCCGCACGTCGATGTCATGATCGGCAACGAGGAGGACTTCACCGCGTCGCTCGGCTTCGAGGTCCCCGGCGTCGACGAGTCGCTCGCGGAGCTCGACGTCACCGGCTTCGCCGCGATGATCGACGAGGTCTCGCAGGCGTACCCGAACTTCCAGGCCATCGCCACGACCATGCGCACCGTGCGCTCCGCGACCGTCAACGACTGGGGCGCGCTCGCCTGGTCGAAGGGCGCCGGACTGGTGCGCGCGACCCAGCGCGACGGCCTCGAGATCCTCGACCGCGTCGGCGGCGGCGACTCCTTCGCGTCCGGGCTGATCCACGGCCTGGTCGAGGGCGTCGACCTGCAGACCGCGGTGGATTACGGCGCCGCCCACGGCGCCCTGGCCATGACCACCCCCGGCGACACGACCATGGCCACCAAGGCCGAGGTCTACAAGCTCGCCGCCGGCGGAGGCGCCCGCGTCGACCGCTGACACCCTGCATCGTCCCCAGATACGACACGCGATCCCGCCGCATCGTCGCGGCCGCTGGAAGGAAGCCCCATGGAGAAGACCTGGCGCTGGTACGGACCCGCCGACATCGTGACCCTGCCCGAGGTGCGGCAGACCGACGCCACCGGCGTGGTCACCGCACTCCACCACGTGCCCAACGGCGAGGTGTGGTCCGTGGCGGAGATCCAGAAGCGCCAGGCCGAATGCGAGGCGGCGGGACTGTACTGGTCGATCGTCGAGTCCGTGCCCGTGCACGAGGACATTCGGCGCGGCCTCGACACGCGCGACGAGTGGATCGACAAGTACTGCGCGACCGTGCGCAACCTCGCCGACTGCGGAGTCGACATGATCTGCTACAACTTCATGCCGGCGCTCGACTGGACCCGCACCGACCTCGACTGGCCGCTCCCCAACGGCGGCACGGCGCTCCGCTACGACGCCGACGCGGTCGCCGCCTTCGACATGTGGGTGCTCGAGCGCCCTGGCGCCGAGGCGGATCACAGCCCCGAGCGCGTGGCGAGCGCCCGCGCATGGTTCGACGCCGCGGCACCGGAGGAGATCGACCGCGTCACCAGGACCCTGCTCGCCGGTCTCCCCGGATCGGAGGAGTCCTACACCGTGGAGGAGTTCCGCGTGGCGCTCGCCGCGTACGACGGCCAGACGCACGAGTCGATGCGAGGCAACCTCAAGTACTTCCTCGAGCGCGTCATCCCGGTCGCGGAGGAGGTCGGCGTACGGATGGCCATCCACCCGGACGACCCGCCGTTCGACCTGTTCGGCATCCCGCGCGTGGTCTCGACCATGGCCGATGCGCAGTGGCTGCTCGAGGCCGTGTCGAGCCCCGCGAACGGGCTCACGCTGTGCGTCGGCTCGTACGGCGTACGCGCCGACAACGACGTGGTCGAGATGGCACGTCGCTTCGCGGACCGCATCTACTTCTCGCACCTCCGCTCGACACGCCGCGAAGAGGATCCTGACAGCTTCCACGAGGCCGTCCACATCGACGGTGACATCGACATCGTCGGGGTGGTGCGCGAGCTCGTGCGCGAGGAGCGCCGTCGCGGCGAGGAGGGGCCCCGGATCTCCATCCGCTCGGACCACGGTCACCGGATCCTCGACGACCTCACGCGCGACAGCGCCCCCGGCTACCCGCTCATCGGCCGCATGAAGGGCCTCGCGGAGGTGCGCGGCGTGGAGCTCGCCGTCAACCGCGGGCTCGACGGCGACCTCGCGTAAGGAGACACCATGCAGCCCATCATCGCGGGGTTCCACCCCGACCCGTCGATCTGCCGAGCGGGGGACTGGTACTACCTGGCGAACTCGTCGTTCGAGTACGTACCCGGCGTCCCGATCCACCGTTCGCGCGACATGCTCACCTGGGAGCTGGTGGGCCACGCCTTGCCGGATGCCGCGGTGGTCCACGCCGCGACCGGACGTGCGGGCGCGAGCCAGGGCGTTTACGCCCCCACACTGCGCCACCACGGCGGCCGCTTCTGGATGGTCACCACGAGCATCGCCGACGTCATGCGCGGACAGCTCATCACCCACGCGGACGACCCGGCGGGTCCCTGGTCCGAACCCGTGCGCGTCGATCAGACGTTCGGCATCGATCCCGATCTCGCGTGGGACGACGAGGGCGCCTGCTACCTCACCTACCGCGGCTTCGCGCCGCCGGGGATCCATCAGGTGAGGATCGATCCCGCCACGGGCGAGCGGCTCGGCGAGGATCGTGTGATCTGGCACGGGAGCGGCCTGGGCGAGAGCGAGGGCCCCCATCTGTTCCGTCGCGGTGACTGGTGGTACCTCGTGGTCGCAGAGGGCGGCACCCACACAGGTCACGCCGTCTCGGTCGCGCGGTCGCGCGCCCCTGAGGGGCCCTTCGAGAGCAACCCGGCGAACCCGATCCTCTCCCACCGCTCGACGGCTCATTCGGTTCAGGCCACAGGCCACGCGGACCTTGTCGAGACCGCGGACGGGCTCTGGGCCCTGGTTCACCTGGGCATCCGGCAGCGAGGCGCGTTCCCCCGATTCCACGTGCTGGGCCGCGAGACCTTCCTCGCGGGCGTCGACTGGGCGGAGGGGTGGCCCGTGGTGGTCGAGGGGCGCTACGAGGCGCCGGGCGCGGACTCGTCGTTCGACGATACGTTCGAGGGCACCTCGCTCGACGCCCGCTGGGTGGCACCCGGGGTTGCACCGACCGATTTTGCGGCCGCGTCAGCGGGTCTCCGACTTGAGCCGAGCCGCGACGCCGAGTCGTCCGAGCAGAACCTCCCGCTGTGCACACGCCTGCGTTCGTTCGCGTGGAGGGCGGTGGTGGAGCCGGGCGACGGAGATCTGTGCGTCTCGGTGCGCCTCGCCGCGGACCACTGGCTCGGGCTCGAGAGGGTCGGGGGCGCGATGCGCGCGAGGCAGGTCAGCGCGCACCTTGACGCGACGCTCGGCGCGGTGCGCGCGGAGCCTGGCGACAGGCTGGTGATCGAGGCGACCCCGACCGTCGGACGCCAGGGTGGGCCGGGCCCCGACACGATCGAGCTTGCCCTCGAGCGTGCGGGGGAGCGGATCTCGCTCGCCCGGGTCGACGGGCGTCACCTCTCCACGGAGGTGGCCGGAGGCTTCACTGGACGGATGCTGGCGCTTGAGGCGCTCGGAGGTCCGGCAGCGGTGCGGAGCGTCGCCCTCACGGAGCTCGAGGAGCCGGCGCCGCGGCCGATGCCCTGGGCCTGAAGGCCCCGTATGCCCGCGCCCTTGCAACGATTCAGTAACACGATTCGGCAATCGGTTGCGCAACCGATTGCCTTGGTGATTCACTAGGCACGCCAGGCCATTCCGCATTGCGAGCTGGCTCATTTCCCCGGAAACGCTGCATTCACGACAAAGGAGTTCTTATGCAGGTCAACACGCCCTTGCGGCGCCAAGTCCGCCGCTCGGTGGCCGCCGCCATCGCCGCCGGCGCGGTGTTCACCCTCGGCGCCTGTTCTGGGGCGAGCGACCCCGCGGCGTCGCCGACGACGGGCACGAGCGAGAGCGGCGCGCCTGCCGCCGACGCTCCGACCACCTTGGCGATCGCGACCAACCGCGCGCCGTCGACGTTCGACCCCGTGGGCCTTGCTACGGGCAACGACGCCCTCATCTGGGGCTCGATCTACGACACGCTCTTCGTGATCGGTCCGGACGGCGAGCTCGTCCCGCACCTGGCCACCGGCTACAGCTACAGCGACGACGGTCTCGAGCTCACCGTCACCCTGCGCGATGACCTCACCTTCTCCGACGGAACGCCCGCGACCGCCGCCGAGTACAAGGCGACCCTCGAGCACATCCGGGACACCGCCGGTGCGGGCCAGGCGATGGCCGACACGGTCGCGTCCGTCGAGGCGGCGGACGCGACGACGGTCGTCATCACGTTCTCCGCGAACGACCCGGGCTTCCTCTTCGACCTCACCAGCCGCGTCGGGATCATCGCGCAGCCGGACAAGATGGCGGATGAGTCCTATGGGCTCGACCCCATCGGGGCTGGACCGTACATGCTCGACGCGGAGAAGACGCAGTCGGGTACGCAGTACGTCCTGATCAAGCGTGACGACTACTGGAACGCGGACGCCTACCCCTTCGAGGAGGTCACCGTCCGGGTGATCGCGGATGCCACGGCGATCGAGAACTCGCTGCGTGCGGGCGAGCTCGACATCGCGGGTGTGCAGGCGCAGACCGCACCCCAGTTCGAATCCTCGGGTGACTTCACCACCACCCAGCTCGAGGCTCAGTCGTCCCTGTTCCTCGACATCGCCGATCGCGACGGGGCCATCGAGCCGGCGTTCGCGGACCTGCGGGTGCGCCAGGCGATCAACTTCGCGCTGAATCGCGACGGCTTCGTCCAGGCGGGCGGC
The DNA here is from genome assembly GCF_000971395.1 of Demequina iriomotensis. Classification (GTDB taxonomy): domain Bacteria; phylum Actinomycetota; class Actinomycetes; order Actinomycetales; family Demequinaceae; genus Demequina; species Demequina iriomotensis. Next base: position 18,914 of record NZ_BBME01000011.1, read on the forward strand.
GGCGTGGGCCAGCCTGCCTACCAGATGGACTTCCCGAGCACCTCCGGATACGACCCGGCACTCGATTCGGTCTACACCTACGACGTCGAGAAGGCGAAGTCGCTCCTCGCCGAGGCAGGCTACGCGGAGGGCTTCAGCATCGACATGCCGAGCCTCGTCTACACGACCAGCATGGAGCCGGCGATCACGCAGGCGTTGGCGGACATCGGCATCACGGTGAACTGGGACTCGATCCCGCCGCAGGACACCGTCCAGGCGCTCCTGTCGGGGAAGTACCCGGTGATCCTCTGGTTCGCCTCCACGCTTCCCGACGCGAACCAGGTGCAGGACTTCTACGCACCCGCCGCGCTCCTCAATCCGATGCACACCACGGACCCCGAGCTCGACGCACTGCTCGAGCAGGCGTCGAAGATCACGGACCCGGCGGCTGGAGCGGACATCTACAAGCAGATCAACGCGTTCGGCGTGAACAACGCGTGGTACGCACCGCTGATGTTCACCGGCCAGACGTTCGCCGAGGCGGAGGGATACAAGTACGTGGGCACATCGGCGCAGCAGTCGGTCCGCATCGAGAGCTACGGCGTCGCCGGCTGACGCACGCCGTAGGCACGCACGCCTGTGGGGCCCCGCCTTCGGACGGGGCCCCACAGGCGTTCCCGGACCGCGGTGACGGGGCTCTCGAGAGCCGACGAAGCCCAATTTGGCAAGCGGTTGTCAAATGTGATTCAATGCATGCCAGGCCCGCGATGCAGCACCTGCCAGCGGGCGGTTCCCGCGGCCACCTCGGGGTCAACGAACGACCACACAAAGGCAGAGCAATGTTGCTTTTCGCGCTACGCAGAGTCGCCTTCGGACTCGTGCTGTTCGTCATCGTGTCCTTCACGACGATGTTCCTCCTCAGCTTCTCCTTCGACAGCATCATCGGCAGCAAGCTCGGGTCGGCCGCCAACGTCGATTCCATCGCCGCGATGAAGGCGGATCTGGGTCTCGATCGGTCCGTACCGGTGCTGTACGCCGAATGGTTTCGCGGCGTCCTCCACGGCGACCTCGGAGCCTCGTTCTTCACCGGCGAGCCCGTGACGGAGGCGCTGCCGAGCCGCCTCGCAGTGACGCTCTCCGTCGTCGGGCCGGCGATGATCATCTCCGCGCTCATCGCGCTCTTCCTGGGCGTGCTCGCCGCGACACGCGGTGGATGGGTGGACAAGACGGCTCAGGGGATGATGCTGACCGGCTACCTGGTTCCCAACCTGCTCATCGCGATCGTCCTGGTGGTGGTGTTCGCGGTCAACCTCGGGTGGTTCCCCGCGACGGGGTTCACGTCCTTCGCCGAAGACCCTGCCGAGTGGGCGAGGTCGATCACGCTCCCGGTGATCACGATGGCGTTCGGCGGTGCCGCGAGCATGGCCAATCAGGTCCGCGGCACGATGATCGACGAGCTGCGCAAGGACTACGTCCGCACCCTCCGCACGCGTGGTGTCTCCGCGCGGGCGATCGTCATCCGGCACGCACTGCGAAACTCCGCCGGGCCCGCGCTCACCGTGTTCGGCCTCACCTTCATCACGTTGTTCGGGTCCGCGCTGTTCATCGAGCAGGTGTTCGCGCTTCCGGGATTCGGCACCTACAGCTTCAATGTCGCGCTCCAGGGCGACTTCCCTGTGCTCATGGGACTGACCGCGTTCGGCGTCGGTCTGACCATCGGCGTCAACCTCCTGATCGACCTGGCCAACGGCTGGCTCAACCCGAAGGCGAGGCAGTACTGATGTCGACCCCCACCGCTCCGGTCGCTGTGCCTGCGCTCGCGCTCGAGGACGAGCCCGCTGAGGTCCGGCGCGGCGCGCTCCAGCGACTCGTTCGCGACCCGCAGGCCGTGATCACGGGCCTCATCATCCTGACGTTCGTTGTCCTCGGACTCCTCGCGAACGTGATCCCCCAGCACGGTCCCAATGAGGCGCGGTTCGAGGCCATCAACCTTCCCATCGGATCGCCCGACTATCCGCTCGGAGGCGACTACGCCGGGCGCGACATCCTCGCGCGACTGCTGCACTCGATCAACACCGCGATGGTGTCCGGCCTGATCGGCGCCTCGATCGCGCTGGTCGTCGGCACCACGCTCGGCCTCGTCGGAGGTTACTTCAACAGGTTCCGGACCCCGGTGGAGTGGGGCGCCACCATCCTCCAGACCTTCCCGGGCATGCTGCTGCTGATCGTGCTCATGCCTCTCACGGGCGGCGACTTCCGCTGGACCATGGCCATCTTCGGCTTCCTCCTCACGCCGGGCATCTACCGCATCGTCCGCAATCAGACGGTCGGCGTCAGCCGTGAGCTCTATGTCGACGCCGCCCGCGTGTCGGGCGTGACCGACATGCGTATCCTCGGTCGGCACATCCTGTCGGTGGTCCGCGGACCTGTCATCGTCGCCACGACGTTCCTGTTCGGTTCTGCGATCGGTGTGCAGTCCGGGCTCGCCTATCTGGGCGTCGGCTCGAAGGAGATCCCGTCGTTCGGCGCGATGATCAGCGACGGCTTCAGGAACATCTACATCGCGCCGGGGCAGTACATCTGGCCGGCCGTCGCCCTGGGCGTGTTGAACGGCGCGTTCGTGCTGTTCGGCAACGCGCTGCGCGACACCTTCGAGGGGTCTCAACCCAAGGCGGAGAAGATCACCGCCACCGCCGTCGCCGACGACTTCGAGGCCGAGACCGCCGACGGGACCGGCGCGCTGCTCGAGGTCCGCGACCTCGGGATCGCCTACCGCTCTCCTTCCGGGGAGCTCAACGAGGTGGTGCGGGGCGTGAGCCTGACCGTGAGGATGGGCGAGACGTTGGGTCTCGTAGGCGAGTCGGGATCGGGCAAGACTCAGACCGCGTTCGGCGTGCTCGGCGTGCTGCCGACCGAGGCGGTGGTGACCCGCGGCTCGGTGGTCCTCGCCGGCCGCCAGATTCTCGGGGCGCCCCAAGCCGAGCTCAACAAGCTGCGCGGAAGCGAGATCGCCTACATCCCCCAGGAGCCGATGTCGAACCTCGACCCCGTGTACACGATCGGGAGCCAGCTCGTCGAGGGAATCCGGGTGTCGACCGGCCTGTCGAAGGCGAAGGCCAAGGAACGTGCGCTCGAGCTCCTCGAGCGTGTCGGCATCCCTGACCCGCAGCGCACCTTCCGGTCCTACCCGCACGAGATCTCGGGTGGCATGGCGCAGCGCGTGCTCATCGCCGGTGCCGTCGCCCCCAAGCCCAAGCTGCTCATCGCCGATGAGCCGACCACGGCGCTCGACGTCACGGTGCAGGCGGACATCCTCGACCTCCTCCGCGACCTGCAGGCGGAGATGGGAATGGGCATCGTGCTTGTCACTCACAACTTCGGTGTGGTGGCGGACAGCTGCACGTCTCTCGCGGTGATGCAGGGCGGCGAGGTCGTCGAGACCGGCGCCACCATCGATGTGTTCGCCCAACCTCAGCACCCCTATACCTCCATGCTGCTCGGATCGATCCTCGACGAGGACACGATCCGCGACGACTCCGCGATGGTGCTCGTCGCGGATGGGAAGGACCCGCGATGACCGCACCGCTGCTCAGGGCCCAGGGCCTCAAGGTCGCCTATCCGGTCAAGGGCTTCCGCAAGCCGCCGGTCGAGATCGTTCATGGTGTCGACTTCGAGATCGGCGCCGGCGAGACGCTCGGCATCGTGGGGGAGTCCGGCTCGGGCAAGACCACGATCGGTCGAGCCATCTTGGGCCTCGCCCCGATCTCGGGAGGCACCGTCGAGTACGACGGCCGCGACATCACCGCGCTGTCGGCGCGCGAGCGGCGCGCGCTCTCGCGCGAGATCCAGGTGGTGTTCCAGGACCCGTACAGCTCGCTCAACCCGTCCCTGACGATCGGGGCGACGTTGGCCGAGCCGCTCATCGTCCAGGGGTGGGACAAGGCCAAGGCGACGCGACGCGTGCTGGACCTGCTCGACCACGTGGGCCTGCCGAAGAACGCCGCGGCGCGGCTGCCCCGCGAGTTCAGCGGCGGCCAGCGCCAGCGCGTCGCGATCGCCCGCGCGCTCGCGCCCGGACCTCGCCTCATCGTCTGCGACGAGCCCGTCTCCGCGCTTGACCTGTCGACCCAGGCAACCGTGATGGACCTCTTCATCGACATCCAGCGCGAGACCGGCGTGGCCTACCTCTTCGTGTCGCATGACCTTGCCGTGGTCCGGCACATCAGCCACAGGGTCGGCGTCGTGTATCGCGGCGAGATCGTCGAGCAGGGCCCGACCCGCCAGGTCACCAAGGATCCCGAGCACCCGTACACGCAGCGCCTGCTTCTGGCAGCGCCCATCGCCGATCCGACGGCCCAGCAGCAGCGGCGCGCGGACCGAGCGCGCCTGCGTGCCGTGCAGGCCGAGCAGGACCTGCAGGCGACGGGCGTTCCTGCCTGACGTCCCCACCGCGTCGCGACCTCGTCGGTCCGGCGACACACCCCGACCACCGCCGCATCGCGCGGCATCGAGAGAGTAGGACCTGAGCATGATCCAGTTCCCCGACGGTTTCCTCTGGGGCGCCGCGACCGCCGGCCACCAGATCGAAGGCAACAACGTCAACAGCGACTGGTGGGCCCGTGAGCAGATGATGCCGGGCATGGACCTGTCCGGCGACGCAGTCGACAGCTACCACCGCTACCGCGAGGACATCCAGCTGCTCGCCGACGCAGGACTCACCTCTTACCGCTTCAGCCTCGAGTGGTCGCGTATCGAGCCGGTGCGCGGACACTTCTCGAAGGCGGAGCTCGCGCACTACCGCCGTATGATCGACTTCTGCCTCGAGCTCGGCGTGACCCCGGTGGTCACCCTGCAGCACTTCACCACTCCGCAGTGGTTCGCGGCGCTCGGTGGCTGGGACGGGCCCGAGGCGCTCGAGCTTTTCGGCGCGTACGTCGAGCAGGCGTGCACGATCCTCGACGGTGTCGAGTGGGTGGTCACCATGAACGAGCCCAACATGCAGGCGGCCATCATGACGATGATGCGCCACCTCGGTGCCGGGGGAGGCGAGTGGACCAGCCCCACGGTCGAGGCGGACGGCGACCAGGAGAAGAAGCAGTCGCACAGCGACTTCCTCACCTACGCCGACCCCGAGATCGGCCGGCTGTTCACGCGCATCCACCACGCCGCCCGTGGCATCGTGCGCGCACGCACCGGTGCCAAGGTCGGATGGACCATCGCGGCCGGTGCGCTCACCGCGGCTCCCGGCGGCGAGGAGAAGCTCCGGCAGATCCGCTACGGCAAGGAGGACGTGTACTGGGAGGGCAGCCGCGGCGACGACTTCGTCGGCGTCCAGGCGTACTCCAGCCAGGAGGTCGATGCGAACGGCCTCGTCCCGCACCCGCCGCACACTGACAACACCCTCGTCGGCACGTCGTACCGTCCGGACTCGCTCGCGATGGCCGTGCGCCACGCATGGGAGGTCAGCGAGCACACACCGATCATGATCACCGAGAACGGGATCGCGACCACGCGGGACGAGCAGCGCGTCCAGTACACGCGCGAGGCGCTCGAGGGCCTCCACGGCGCGATGGAGGACGGCATCGATGTGCGCGGCTACCTGCACTGGAGCCTGCTCGACAACTTCGAGTGGGGTCACTGGGAGCCGACCTTCGGCCTCATCTCGGTGGACCGCGACACGTTTGCACGCACGCCCAAGCCGAGCCTCGGCTGGCTCGGCTCGGTCGCGAAGGCCAACGCCCTCGGCTGACCGCGCCTTTCCAGCACTACCACGCGGCGGGGCAGACCCACGTCCCAGCCCCGCCGCGCGCCCGTCGTCCCACCTGCAGCAAGGAGCCCCTGCCATGACCGCATCCTTCCCCGACGTCTCCGCCCGCCCTCTCGCCGAGCTGACCTCCTTGGCGGGGCGCGTCGGAGTGGTCACCGGCGGTGTCCAGGGCCTCGGACGTGCGATCGCCGAGCGGCTCGCGGAGGCGGGCGCGACCGTCGTCATCGCCGACCTCGACGCGGCACGCGCGGCGGCGGCAGCGGAGCAGGTGGCGGAGCGGCACCGGGTGCGCGCGCTCGGCGTCGCCATGGACGTGGCGAGCGCGGCGGACGTCGACCGCGCCGCCGAAGAGCTCGCGAGCGAGCTCGGACGCGTGGACATCTGGGTCAACAACGCGGGCGTGTTCCCGTCCGCCCTGCTCGCGACCATGACGGACGAGGCATGGGACCAGGTTTTCGCCGTCAACGTGCGCGGGGTCCGCAACGGGTCGCGCGCTGCCGCACGCCTCATGGGCGCGGGCGGCGGCGCCATCGTCAACATCGCCTCGCTCGCCGCCTTCGAGGGCACCGCGCCGGGCCTCGGCGCGTACGTGGCTTCGAAGCATGCGGTGCGCGGGCTCACCCGTCAGCTCGCACTCGAGCTCGCGCCGCAGGGCATCCGTGTGCTCGGCGTCGCCCCCACCTTCGTCCCCACCGAGGGCAACATCGCGGCAGCGATGGCTGCGTCCGGAGGGGCCGCGCCGGGCGTGAACATGCCTCAGCCGAAGTCGCTCGCCGGTCGCATGGGAACTCCCGACGACGTTGCGCGCATCGTGCTGTTCTGCGCCAGCGATATGTCCGCCTTCATGACCGGCAGCACCCTGCTCGCCGACGCCGGGGCGCACGCCTAGGCGACCGCACGACCATCGCACCTGGAGGATCCGCATGACGCACCCCGCACCCGCCCCGCTCACGCTCGAGCAGAAGGCCGCGCTGCTGTCGGGTGCCGACCTGTGGCACACGCGCGCGATCCCCGAGGCCGACGTGCCGACACGCACGCTCGCGGACGGCCCGCACGGCGTGCGGCTCCAGGACGCGTCGCAGGACCACCTCGGCATCTACGCCAGCGCTCCCGCCACCGCGTTCCCGACCGGTGCGGCGCTCGGGTCGACCTGGGACCCCGACCTGGTCGAGGAGGTGGGCGTCGCGCTCGGCCGCGAGGCGCGGGCGCTCGGCGTCGACGTGCTCCTCGGCCCGGGTATCAACATCAAGCGCTCGCCGCTATGCGGGCGCAACTTCGAGTACCTGAGCGAGGACCCGTTCCACGCCGGCGTCCTCGGTGCCTCGTGGGTCCGGGGCGTCCAGTCGCAGGGTGTCGGTGCGTCGCTCAAGCACTACGCCGCGAACAACCAGGAGACCGAGCGCCTGCGCGTGAGCGCCGAGGTGGACGAACGCACGCTCCGCGAGATCTACCTTCCGGCGTTCGAGCGCGCCGTCACCGAGGCCGCGCCCGCGACCGTGATGTGCTCCTACAACAAGGTCAACGGAACCTTCGCCTCCGAGCACCACTGGCTGCTCAGCGAGGTGCTGCGTGACGAGTGGGGCTTCGACGGCTACGTGGTGTCCGACTGGGGCGCAGTCCATGATCCCGTCGCGGCACTGCGCGCTGGCCTGGACCTGGAGATGCCGTCGACCGGGGAGGCAAGCCCCGCAGCCATCGTCGCGGCGGTCCAGGCAGGCGAGCTCGACGAAGCCGTCGTCGACCGCGCCGTCGCACGCATCCTGGCAACGCACGATCGGCTCGACACGCAATGCGGCGAGGCCGAGGTGCCCGACCTTGACGCCCACCACGCGCTCGCGCGACGCGCCGCGGCGGCAGGCGCGGTGCTGCTGTCGAACCGGGACGGCGCGCTGCCGCTCGACCCGATCGACGGCGGGCTTATCGCCGTGATCGGTGGGTTCGCGACCGCGCCCCGGTTCCAAGGTGGCGGCAGCTCCCATGTCAACCCGACCCGCGTCGACGTCGCCCTGGACGAGATCCGCCGCCTCACCGCCCGACCGGTCGAGCACGCGGCAGGTTTCTCTCACGATGCCGCCGACGGGGAAGCGCTCGCGGACGAGGCAGTCGCGCTCGCCGCTCGGGCCGACGCCACCGTACTGTTCCTGGGCCTACCGGAGGAGGACGAGTCCGAGGGCTTCGACCGGGCGCACCTGGACCTGCCGCCGGCGCAGCTGGCGCTGCTCGAGCGCGTCGCGGCGGACTGCGACACGGTGATCGTGGTGCTCAGCAACGGCGGCGCCCTTGCGCTCGGCCCTGTGATCCAGCACGCCGACGCCGTCGTGGAGATGTGGCTCGGTGGACAGGCCTCCGGCGGTGCCGCCGCCGATCTGCTGCTCGGCGTGGCAGAGCCCGGAGGGCGGCTCGCCGAGACCCTGCCGCTGCGGCTCGAGGACACCCCGGCGTTCCTCAACTTCCCGGGCGACCGCGACGGCGTGCTCTACGGCGAGCGCGTCTACGTGGGCTACCGCTGGTACGACACCGTCGAGCGTGCCGTGCTCGCGCCCTTCGGGCATGGGCTGTCCTACACGATTTTCGAGCTTGACGGCCTGGAGGTCGAGGTCCCCGACCCGACCGCAACGCGCGCGACCGTGCGCGTGACCGTGACCAACACCGGCGACCGGCCAGGCTCCACGGTGGTGCAGCTCTACGTCTCGGACCCCGTGGCGACGCTCGACCGGCCCGCATCGGAGCTCAAGGGCTTCGCGAAGGTCACGCTCGCCGCGGGGGAGTCGCGACGTCTCACCTTCGAGCTCGACGAGCGGGCCTTCCAGTTCTGGTCCCGCCATGGCTGGCTCGCCGAGGCTGGCGAGTTCGTGGTCCGGGTCGGGATGTCAAGCAGGGACATCCGGGCCGAACGCTCGATCGCGCTCGACCTGCCCGCGTCGCTCGCTTCGCTCACCGTGGACTCGACCATCACCGAATGGCTCGCCCACCCGCAGGGCGGCGTCGTGGTCCAAGGGATCCTGGGCGCGATGGCTGCGAACTCGGGCGGCGCGGGGCTGTCGGAGGGGCCCGGTCTGCGCATGGTCGAGCAGCTCTCGCTTTCCCGCCTGTTCCAGCTCGCCGGCCGTGACGGCAAGGCCGAGGTCGAGCGCATCCTCGCCGGTCTCACGGTCGGGGCGCGGTAGCCGGCGTTCCGCGCCAAGAGGCGTCAACCGCATCGTCCCCGATAGGCGACCCGGCAGGGGAGCCGCACCACCGATCGATCGACGTCGGCGCACCGCGGCCGACGAGCTCAGGAAGGCTTGACATGCTGAAGCCCAAGATGACCCCCACCCGCGAGCTGGTCAACCTCGATGGCACCTGGCTCTTCGGTATCGACTCGCGCCTCGGCGACGAACCGTGGCGCGGCGCGTTGCGGACCCCGCTGGAGGCGGCGGTCCCGGCGAGCTACAACGACCTCTTCGTCGACGACGAGATACGCAGCCACGTGGGCTGGGTCTATTACCAGCGGCGGGTTCAGGTGCCGCGTGGTTGGTCGGAGGAACGGATCCTGCTGCGGTTCGACGCCGCGACCCACGCGGCGCGCGTTTACGTGGACGATGCGCTGGTGGGGGAGCACGTGGGCGGCTACACGCCGTTCGCGGTCGACATCACCGAGCACGTCTCGGCGGGCACTGCGTTCCGGCTCACGATCGGCGTGTCGGGCGACCTCACCAACGAGACCATCCCGCCCGGCAAGATCGAGGTGGGCATGACGGGGAAGCGGGTGCAGACCTACTTCCACGACTTCTACAACTACGCCGGGCTAGCGCGCTCGGTGTGGATGTGCACCACGCCGCGGTCGCGCATCGAGGACGTGGTGGTCAGCACGGATTTCGACGGCACCGTGGGCAGCGTGACCTATGCCGTCGACGTGGAGGGCGAGGGCGCCGTGCGAGTGGTCCTGCGCGACGAGGAGGGCGCGGTCGTGGCGTCGTCCTCGGGTGCGTCGGGCGTGCTCACCGTTCCTGACGTCACGCTCTGGAAGCCGGGCGCCGCGTACCTGTACGACCTGGCCGTCGAGCTCCACGACGCAGACAGGGTGGTGGACGCGTATTCGCTGCCGGTGGGCGTCCGCACCGTCGAGGTGCGGGGCACGCAGTTCCTCATCAACGGGGAGCCCTTCTACTTCACCGGCTTCGGCAAGCACGAGGACGCGCCCGTGCGGGGCAAGGGGCACGACGACGCCTACCTGGTCCACGACTTCCAACTCATGGAGTGGATCGGCGCGAACTCGTTCCGCACGTCGCACTACCCCTACGCGGAGGAGGTGCTCGAGTTCGCCGATCGCCACGGCGTGGTCGTCATCGACGAGACCGCTGCGGTGGGGCTGAACATGGGGGTCGTGGGCGGCATGTCGGGCACACCGCCGTTCCCGACATTCTCCGAGCAGTACGCCAACGCCGCCACCCAGGCCGCGCATGCGCAGCACCTGCGGGAGCTCGTCACGCGCGACCGCAACCACCCGTCCGTGGTGATGTGGTGCATCGCGAACGAGCCCGCCTCCAACGAGGACGGCGCTCGCGAGTACTTCGAGCCGCTGGTGCAGCTGGCGCGCGAGCTGGACCCGACCCGCCCACTGTCCTACGCGCTCGTCATGTTCGCCACATTCCAGAACGACCAGATCATCGACCTCTTCGACGTGGTCTGCATGAACCGCTACTACGGCTGGTATGTCGCCTCGGGCGACCTGGCGACAGCCGAGGCGTACCTGACCGGGGACATCAGGGGCTGGATCGAGCGCACGGGCAAGCCGATCATGATGACCGAGTACGGCGCGGACACGATGGAGGGACTCCACTCGGTCCACACCCAGGTGTGGACCGAGGAGTATCAGCGCGACTATCTCGCGATGAACCATCGCGTTTTCGACCGCTTCCCCGAGTTCGTGGGCGAGCAGATCTGGAACTTCGCGGACTTCGCCACGACCAACGCGATCCACCGCGTCGGCGGCAACAAGAAGGGAGTCTTCACCCGCGACCGGCGGCCCAAGTCGGTCGCCTTCGACCTGCGCGCGCGGTGGACGGGGCTCGAGGGCCGCAAGCCCGGCACCGGCACGACCGAGCAAGGCGGACGCTGATGGCACGCTGGGCCATCGTTGGCACGGGCGACATCTCCGCACGCCTTCTCACCGACCTGCGCGCGACACCCGGTACCGCGGTCACCGCTGTCTGGGGCCGCGACGAGCTGCGTACCAAGGAGTTCGCTGCCGCACACGGCATCGAGACGAGCACGTTCGATCGAGCGGCGCTGCTCGCGCGCGAGGACGTGGACATCGTCTACATCGCGACGCCAGCGCACACGCACCGCGCCATCGCCATCGAGGCGCTGGAGGCCGGCAAGCACGTGCTGGTCGAGAAGCCGATGGCCACCTCGGCGCGCGACGTGGAGGACATCTTCGACGCAGCGGCCCGTGCGGACCGCTTCGCGATGGAGGCCATGTGGATGCGCTTCAACCCGCTTCACGTCGACATCCGCGGGCGGATCGAGTCCGGTGAGATCGGCACCCCGACCGGCGTGCGCGCGAGCTTCGGCACGCCGTTCTTCCCCCGGCCTCGCGTGCAGCGACCCGAGCAGGGAGGGAGCTCGTTGCTGGACCGTGGTATCTATGCGGTGACGCTTGGGCATTGGTTCCTTGGAGAGCCGACGGCCGTTCATGCGCAGGCCACATTCGTCGACGGGGTCGATGTCCGCGGCCACGCGACGCTTGAGCACGAACGAGGCTTCACGCAGATCGCCTGGTCCAGCATGGAGTTTCTCGACCTCTCCGCGGCCGTCGCAGGCGAGCACGGCTGGATCTCGATCGACCCGATGTTCTGGGCAGGCACCTCCGCCAAGGTGCACGCGGGCTCGATGGAGCGCATCTTCCAAGCTCCGGGCCCCGTGAGCCACCCGCGCGTGGGCAATGGCTACGGCCCCATGCTCCGCTCCGTGGAGGATGCGCTCTCCGCCGGGATGCGCCAACACCCTGCACACGACGCCCCCGCGACCATCGCGGTCGCACGGACTCTCGACCTCATTCTCGGCGCGGCAGCGCGCCCCACACCGTGACTGGAGCCCTACTGATGACCTATTTCTGCAACCCGCTCGACCTTGCGTACCGGTATCAGGAGACGCGCTTCTCCGGCATGGTCCAGGGCATGCAACTCGGCCCGGCTCGGCGGAGCGTGCACAGGGAGGCAGCGGATCCCTCGGTGGTGCGATATCGCGGCCGCTACTTCATGTTCGTGTCGATGTCCCGCGGGTTCTGGCACTCCGACGATCTGATCGAATGGACATACCAGGCGACCGACAGGCTGCCTGCCTACGACTATGCGCCCGACGTGCGGGTGGTCAACGGGGCGCTGCTCATCAGCGCCTCGCGCAAGGACCGGGCATGCCCCTTCTTCCGCAGCGAGAACCCCCTTGCGGACGACTTCACCGAGGTCAGCCCCGGGGCCTTTGCCTTCTGGGACCCCGCGGTGTTCCAGGACGATGACGGGCGCGTGTTCCTCTACTGGGGCTGCGACGCCGTGCTCCCGATCTACGGGGTGGAGCTCGACGCGGAGCTCGAGCCTCTGGGTGAGCCTGTCGAGCTGATCCACGCCGATGTGCCGCGCCGCGGGTGGGAACGCCCGGGAGAGAACCATGTGGTGCCCGAGCCGACCACCGAGCTCGAACGCAAGATCGCGGCATTCTCCGCGTCAGGTCCGTACCTCGAGGGTGCGTGGATGACCAAGCATGATGGCCGGTACTACCTCCAGTACGCCGGACCCGGCACCCAATGGAACACCTACGCGGACGGCTACTTCGTGGGTGAGTCCCCGCTGGGGCCCTTCACCTACTCGGAGCACAGCCCGTTCTCGTACAAGCCGGGCGGTTTCATGACCGGGGCGGGCCATGGCAGCACCTTCGAAGACGAGCACGGCAACTGGTGGCATGCCGCGACCATGCGGATCAGTGTCAACGACGTCTTCGAGCGCCGTGTCGGGGTCTTCCCTGCGGGATTCGACGAGGACGGCGTCCTGTTCTGCCGCCAGGAGTTCGCCGATTACCCGACCGCGGTGCCGCAAGGCAAGGTCGACCCCCGTGCCGTGACCGAGCCTCCGTGGATGCTCCTGTCGTACGGCGCGCCCGCCACCGCATCGTCCACCCTGAGCGGGCACGATGCGGCGCTCGCGACCGACGAGGACGCGCGCACGTGGTGGGTCTCCGGTTCGGACGAGCCGGGTGAGTGGCTGGCGGTCGACCTCGGCGAGGTCATGAGCGTCGCCGCATTCCAGGTCAATCTTGCCGACCACGACCTGGCGTCCGTGGCGCCTGAGCTGGCCGAGGGCGCGGACATGGGGCACACCTGGCGCAGCATTCACGCCGCTCACGACGCGGCGCTCGTCCGTGTGGAGGGTTCCGTCGACGGCGTGACATGGATCGAGCTTCACGACGGCGCACGCGACGGCGAGGATCGGCCGCATGCATTCATCGTGCTCGACGCTCTGCAGGCGTTACGCCACGTACGCGTGACCTCGATGCAGGTTCCGTTCGGGGGACGGTTCGCCGTGAGCGGGTTCCGTATCTTCGGTCGAGGGGAAGGGGAGAGGCCCGCCGCCGTCAGGCCCCGAGCCGCGCTGGTCGAGGCGCGCACGGCATGTGTCGAGTGGGACGCGGTCGACCATGCTCAGGGCTACAACGTGCGGTTCGGCAACGCTCAGGACAAGCTGTACCGCAGCTGGATGGTCTACGGCTCGACCCGCTTGGAGATCCCGGCGCTCAACGCTGGCGTCGAGACCTGGGTGGCGGTGGACTCTTTCAATACATGCGGCGTGACGCGTGGTGCGGCGGTGCGGGTCAAAGGCGGCGAATCCGCCTGAGGATTCACCTGCTCGCGCACGTCTTGCGCGAATGGGTGCGCCTTACGTGGCCCGTCGCGCGCGATACTCGGTGGGCGTGGTCCCGTAGGCCTTACGGAAGACCTTGACGAAGTAGTTCGCGTCCTCGTATCCGACGAAGGCGGCGATGTCCCGCACGCTCCGCGACGTCGTGGCGAGCAGCCGTGCGGCCCGGCTGCACCGACGCTCGGCAACGTACTGCGTCACCGACATCCCCGTGGCCTCCTTGAATCGCCGCGTCAGCGTCGACTCGGAGACGCCGATGCTCGCCGCCAGCGCCGAAGTGGAGACCGGGCTGCTCAGGTGGAGCTCTATCTCGTCGTGCGCCTGGCGCACGGTGGGCGGGTATCCAAGCCGACGATGACGCCGCACCGCCCGGCAGAACGCCGAGACCATCTGCGAGTTGAAGGAGGCCGACCGGCGTGGATCGGCGCTGTGCCCCACGCGGTGGAGTCGTTGGGCGTACTCCTGGGAGATCGCGTCGATGGTGACACCCGGCACTCCGCCGCGCTGGGCCGCCACGCGCGCCATGATCCGAAGGATCGTCGTGCCCAAGAAGGGCGTCGTGAGGTACGTGATGGTGCTGGGGATGGTGGACAAGCGCTCGAGAGTCTCGAGCGCCTCAGACGTCGACCCGTCCGCGACCGCGTCCATGAAGGCCTGCTCCAGCCGGTACCGCTCCGCGATCACGTCGAACGTCGCGGACTGAGGCGCGTCGTCGGAGCCTGGCGCGATGCTCCCGCCGAGTGCGGAGACCTGTCGGAGCGCGCCGAGCGCGTCCCTGCCGCCGGTCGCACGAAGCGCCGCGGCGGCACCACGGTAGATGTACTCCGCGTCGACGATGGGATACCTGGTCCGGTAGAGCCGGTACAGCTCCGCATGCGAACGGGGCAACGCCTGCGCCCTCACCAGCTCGGGCACAGTCTCGGGATACATAGCGTGGTGCGTGTACGGCCCGATGAGCAGCAGGCGGTCCTTCGATCGGGCCACCGCGGCCGCCATGCCGAGCGGCTCTTCGATCTCGTGGATCACCTCGGCAGGCATCGCTTGGACCATCTGCAGCAGGGAGCGCGCCGTGAAGGCGGGCTGGATCCGAGGGTCGAGGCAATGGTCACGCTCGAACGCGGAGAGGTTGGCGTCGAGGTCTGAGCTCAGTGTGGCGGTGCAGCCGAGGACCTCTCCGATCGCCTCGAGCACGGCCTCGGCGCGGCCCGCTGCGACGGCCTGACCGGGTGCTCCCATCGCTCCCATCGACCCCTCTCTCTCCCATGCACACGCAGTGCTATATCTGTGCGAAACGTTCTATCACGCCACCTCCCGGAACTCCTACCGTGTACACATGCCGAGCCGTGTCGGCCCGTTGCACCAAAGGAGCCCGCCATGACAATCGATCCGATCCGTTCTCTCCGACGAGAGACCCTCATCCTCGAGGGCTGGGCGTTCGCCCCCACCGAACTGCCGCTCGACTCGACGTGGGAGCAGGTTGCCGCTGCAGGCGCCGAGGTGGCGCTCCCGCACACGTGGAACGCCGTCGACGGCCAGGCGGGTGGTGAGTACCGTCGCGGCCGCTCGACCTACGCTCGCCGCATCGTTGCCGACGTCGAGTCCGCCGAGACCTGGGTCGAGTTCGAGGGCGTGAACTCCACCGCCCTGGTCTCCATGGGTGGGCAACTGCTCCGTCAGCACGACGGGGGGTACTCGACCTTCCGGGTGAACCTCACCGACGCTCTCGTGGACGGCGAGGGGACGCTGGTCGTGGTGGTCGACAACGCCGCCAACGAGACCGTGTATCCGCAGCAGGCGGACTTCACGTTCTACGGCGGGATCTACCGCGACGTGCGCCTCATCGGCGTCCCCGCGACCCACCTTGCTCTCGCCGACGGCGGGCCCGGGCTCACCGTCACGCCCGCGCTCGCGGGTGAGCGCGCCGACGTGGCGCTGACTGCCGCGGTGGTCGGGGCGCCTGAGGGCGCCGTGGTCAGGTTCGCCATCGACGGCGAGTCGGACGTGACGGTGCCGGTGGTCGACGGCGTCGCAGAGGCGCCGCTCACGATCGACCAGGTGCGTCGCTGGCACGGCCTCCGCGACCCGCACCTCTACACCGCTCGTGCCGAGGTGATCGTCGGCGACCAGGTGGTCGACGCCGTCGCCCTTCGATTCGGGTGCCGCGAGTTCGCCATCGACGCCCAGCGTGGATTCATCCTGAATGGCGAGGAGTACCCGCTGCGCGGAGTGTCCCGCCACCAGGACTTCCAGGGTGTCGGCAACGTCCTCACCGAGGCGATGAAGCAGGAGGACATGGCGCTGATCCAGGAGATCGGTGCCACCACCGTGCGCCTCGCGCACTACCAGCACGACCAGCGGTTCTACGACCTTTGTGACGAGGTCGGCCTGGTGGTGTGGGCGGAGATCCCGCAGATCACCGTCTTCCTGCCGGGCGCGGTCGACAACGCCCGCTCCCAGCTCACCGAGCTGATCGTCCAGAACCGGCACCACGCGAGCATCGTCTGCTGGGGCCTGTCGAATGAGATCACGCTGGCTGGTGCCGGCGAGGACGTGCAGGCCGCCCATCGCGACCTCAACGACCTGGCTCACGAGCTGGACGCGACGCGACCCACCGTCATGGCGAACCTGTTCTTGCTCGAGACGGACCACCCCCTGGTCACGCTGCCCGACGCCATGTCGTACAACCTGTACTTCGGTTGGTACGTGGGCGAGGCACCCGACAACGACACGTGGCTCGACGACTTCCACGCGGCTAACCCCGCCACCCCGATCGGCCTGTCCGAGTACGGCGCCGACGCGAACCCGCGCTACCAGTCGGCAACCCCGGCCAAGGGTGACTACACGGAGACCTACCAGGCGCTCTATCACGAGCACATGGTGGAGATGATCGACCAGCGGCCGTGGCTGTGGGCCACCCACGTGTGGAACCTTGCGGACTTCGGCTCGGCGGGGCGCGACGAGGGCGGCGTCACCGGGCGCAACCAGAAGGGCCTGGTTTCCTTCGACCGCTCACTGAAGAAGGACGCGTTCTACGTCTACAAGGCCGCGTGGTCGACGGAGCCGTTCGTGCACGTCGCCGGACGCCGCCGCCCCGATCGCGCCGAGCCCACCACCGAGGTGGTCGTCTACTCGAACCAGCCCACTGTGACCCTGGCGGTGGACGGCGCCGAGGTCGGCACGGTGACGGGCGAGCGAGTGTTCCGCTTCACTGTGCCGCTGAGCGGGGAGCACCAGGTCACGGCGCGCGCCGGCGATCTGGCCGACTCGATCACGGTCCGCAAGGTCGAGCACGCCCCCGATGCGGAGGTCATGCCGACCACCACCATCTCCAACTGGTTCGAGAACGCGGAGCTCCCCACCCCCGAGGGCTTCTTCTCGATCCACGACACGCTCGCCGACATCAAGAGGTCGGATGCGGGCGCGCGACTGCTGGGGTCCGTCATGGAGGCGGTGTCGACGAGCCGCGGCGAGGTGGGACGCGGGGTCGAGATCCCGCCGGCGATGCAGGCCATCGTCGACCGCATGAGCGTCGAGAAGCTCCTACAGCAGGCCGGGGGAGTCCCGATCGAGCAGGTCGCGGCCCTCAACGCGCAGCTCAACCTCATCGCGAAGTAGCACGAGGATCGGCGCCCCGCGCGGCGGGGCGCCGATCCGTTCGCGGCTGTGGGCGCGCCACCGCGCAGCTGTCACGGAGGTGGAGGCGTCCGGCGAGAAGCGGCGGGCTCAGCGTGCTCGCATCGCCCGTTCGATGAGCCGAAGCGCGGGCCGGCGCGGAAGCTTGGGGAGCAGCGCTGCCATCGCGGCGTCGGCGCGGCCGTGCGTCGCGACCAACGGCGTGCGCAGCTGGTCGACCGCCGTGAGGAAGCTGGCGACTACATCCTCCGCACGCGCATGCATCGATGCGGGTCCCGGGATGCGTCCGCCGGCTTCCGCGAACTCGGTGGCGGTGGCGCCCGGTAGGGCGGTCACGACACGCACGCCGGTGCCTTCCAGCTCCACGGCCAGGGCCTGGCTGAAGCTCGCTACGAATGCCTTGCTGGCCGAGTAGACCGCCATGTGAGGCGCGGGGATCGCCGCCGCGACACTCGCGATGTTCACGATGGCGCCCGCACCGGCGGCCACCATGTCCGCCGCGAAGAGCCGGGACAGGCCGGTCAACGCGGTGACGTTCACCTGTAGCAGCTCGTCGATGCGCGCCGGGTCGGTGTCGATCACGTCGCCGGAGGTGCCAAGCCCGGCGTTGTTGATGAGGACGTCGACGGCGATGCCCGCGTCCTTCACCGCTGCATGGACCGCTGCAGCGGCGTCGCGCCGGCTCAGGTCCTCCACCACGACGTGCGCGTCGACCTTGTGGTCGGCGCGCAGGCGCGCGGCGAGTTCCTCGAGCCGGCCCGCGCGACGCGCGACGAGGGCCACGTGGAGGCCTCGGGAAGCGAGCTGTGTGGCGAACTCTGAGCCTAGGCCGGAGCTCGCACCGGTGATGAGCGCCCATCGGCCGGGCGTGAGGACCGGGCCGATACCGGGGCGAGTGGCAGGGGACACGGGTGCTCCTTGGTCGCTGCGAGCCATGCGCGGATCAGATCGCTGGTGCGGTCGCGCCGACGGCTCCGCGCACCACGGTGGTGCCGGGAGCCAGGGTGGTGACGCTTCCGTCCGGCATGACCACGCTGCCGTGCGCGGCCGCGGGGGCGTCGACGGTCACCTCGAGCTCGCTGTCGACGATGCGCCACTCGACCGAGATCCGGCCGCGAGGGGTGTCGTGGTGTCCCCGTGCCCATTCGAGCCCGTCGAGGGGCACCGGGGCGACAACGTAACTCTCCCAGCCCGCCGACCCGTTCTCCTGCCGCAGTCCGAGCACGTGCGTGTGGAAGAACCGCACCACGGCGCCCTTGCTGTAGTGGTTGAGCGACTCGTGCGGCACGCCGTCCTGATCGATCCCGTCCCAGTCCTCCCAGATGGTGGTGCCGCCGCGCTCGACCATGTTGAGCCACGACGGCTCGGTGCGCTGGTAGAGCAATGTGCGCGCGATGTCCGCGTGTCCCGTGTCGGCGAGCACAGGCAGGAGGCGCCCTGTGGCGAGGAATCCCGTGGTGAGGTGATCGTCGGCGGCGTGGACCAGCTCGACCAGTCGGTCGGCGGCCGCGTCCACGAGCTCGTCGGGGATCAGCCCGAACGAGAGGGCGCGGACGTAGCCGGCCTGCGTGTCCCCGACCGTGCGCCCGTCCACGGTAAGGAACTCCGTGCGCCACGCTGCGAGGACCTTGCCGGCAAGGTCCTCGTAACGCCGCGCATCGTCGCCATGCCCCAGCACCGCCGCGATCCGCGCAAGCGTCGAGGTGGACAGGTAGAGGTAGGCGGTGCCCACCTCTCCCTTGTCGGCCATGAACCACTGCATCGGGTTGTCCTGGATCGGGTTCGCGCGGCTGCCGTCCTCCTTGCGGGGCATCGGCTCCGTCCACTCGCCCCAGTGGAACGAGCCGTCCCACAGGTACTGCTCGTGGGGCGCGGCCTCGGGGGAGCGCTGCATGCGCGAATGGTGGCGCGCGCTGCTGGCGTTGCCGAGCGCCCACTCCACCCATCGGACCATCGCGTCCCAGTTCTCGGCGAGCACTGTCACGTCGCCGTAGGCCTCGTACATCTCCCAGGGCACTAGCACCACGGCGTCGCCCCAGCCGGCGGAGCCGGTCATCATCGCGAACTGGTCGTCGAGTTTGACCTTGATGCGACGCCCATCGGGGGAGAAGTTCGCGATCCGCCCGTCGGGAAGCTGGTCGTCGCGGACGGCCCGCAGCCACTTGCGGGTGAAGCCGTCGACGTCGTAGAGGCGCGTCGCGGTGGGAGCGAACACCTGGTAGTCGCCCGTCCATGCGAGACGCTCGCGTGTGGGGCAGTCGGTGGGGACGTCAACGGCGTTGCCGCGGAAGCTCCATTCGGCGATCTCGTGGAGGCGATTGAGATCCGCGTCGCTGCACTCGAACGCGCCGGTGCGGGCGAGGTCGGTCTGGACGACGCGCATCGTCACCGTCGACGGGTCGAGCGGCCCGCCCAAGCGGTGGACACGCGCAAACTGGAAGCCATGCACCGTGTGCCGCGGCTCGAATCCGGCGCCCGAGCCGTCGGACACCACGGCGTCGCACTGGACGAAGCTCCGGGTCGGTTCGCCCGGTCGGTGCGAGTCGAGGTGCGACATGACGAGGTCGCCGCCCGCTTCGGCGAACTCGCCGTAGTCGATGCGCGTGACCGCGCCGACGGGGCCGAGGTCGGCGAGCGCCACCCATCCCGAGGCGTTCTGGCCGAAGTCGAGCACCCAGGTCTCGTCGTCGAGTCGAACGGCGTCGGTTGCTGCCCGCGTCTCCACCACCCGCACCGCGGGTGCGGGCGACCAGACGATCGCCGGAGCGTCGACCTCCCCGACGAGCACGGGACTGGCATCGCCCGCGTCGAGGGTCAAGTCGGTGCGCTGACCGTTCATGAGGTCCGCGGCGATGACGGGGGACGATGCGCAGGTCCAGTCCGCCCCGGTCGTCACCACCTGCGTCGACCCGTCCGCGAGGTCGAGGTGGAGTTCGGCGCGCACGCCCGGGGTGTCGCCCCATTCTGCGGGGATCCGGAAGGCGCCCACCTGCCCGAGGTACCAGCCGGACGACAGAGTGATGGCGATGGCGTTGCCGCCCTGGACCACGGCATCGGTGACGTCGTAGGCCTGGGCGTAGAGCGTGAGGTCGTAGGACGAGGTTCCCGGCGCGAGCTCCGTGGTGCCCACGCGTGCGCCGTTGATCGACGCCTCGTACACGCCGAGCGCGGTCGCGTAGAGGCGTGCTCGGGTCACCGGCGTCGTGACGTCGAACGTCGCGCGGAAGACGTGGGCGGGCAGCGCCCCGCGAGGCGCGTCCGCGGGCACCGGCGAGGCGATCCAGTCGGCGATCCAGTCGTGGTCGAGCAGGCCGGACTCGAAGGTGTGCCACTCGCTCCAGTCCTCGGTTCTGGCGGGGCGCACGCGCCACTCCACGGCACGACGGCTCGCCAGAGGTGCCCATGGCCATTCGACGGCAAGAACGTGGCCGTCGACGTCCTGGGGGGCGAGCGCGGCGCCGTCGATGCGCGCCTCGAGCACGTAGCCCGCTGTGACGGTGTCGAGCGGCGCGGGGCGCCACGACAGGCGTGGTGCGGCGGAGGTCACCGGGAACGCGTCGCCTCCGGCATCGACCTGAAGGTGCGTCGGGGCGAGGGTCATCGTGCTGCCTTTCGTCGTGGGGACGAGGATGCGGAGGTGCCGACGGCGGGGTGCACGCGTCGGGAGCCGGGTATCACGCGAGCGTAATCGCCAGCCGGCCTATTTGGCAATCGGTTGTCAGGCGGATAGCTGCCAGATGGGACGACGCGGGCCTCACCGGGTCGGCGGGGCCCGCGCCGGGGGCGGGGAGAGTCAGCGGACGCTGCGGATCGGCAGGACCAGGAGGCCGCCGATCAGCGCCATCGCGCCGGCCGCGAAGTACACGGCCTGGTAGTTGTCCCCGCCGCCTGCGAGCAGGACGATGCCGGCCGCGGCGGCCGGCGCGATGGCCTTGGGGATCTCGTTCGCGAGCTGCATGATCGCGACCCAGCGACCCGCGGCGGAGCGGTCTGGGAGCACGTCGAGCATGAGCGCCTGGTCGATCGCGCCGAACACGCCGCTCGCGAAGCCGAAGGCGACCGAGCCGATGATGTACATGAGGTTCGACGTCATGAGCCCGATGACGAGCAGCGCGACCGCCATGATCACGCCGCTGGCGATGACCAGCGGCTTGCGGCGGCCGATCTTGTCCGAGATCACGCCGGACCCGATCGCGCCGAGCATCGCGAACATCATGCTCGCACCGCCCGCGGTGGCGGTCAGTGCGGCCACCGCCGCGGAGTCGAGCCCGAGGCGCGACCCCAGGAAGTACACCGAGTAGATGGACATCATGTAGAGCGCCACGAACACGAGCAGCTTGCTGATCCACGCCCACGCGAAGTCGCGGTGCTGTCGCGGGTCGAACACCATGTGCGCGAACACGCCCTTGATGCTCACCTTGACGCGAGGCTCGTCGACGGTCGACGGGTCGTCCATGCGAGCCATGAAGATGAGCGAGCCCACGCACGCGATCACGGCGGGCGCGACGAACATGAGGACTGGTGCCGACACCAGGGCGCCCGCGAGCACGATGCCCGCGATCGATGCGACCTGGCCAACTGCGCCGTTGATGCCCGCGACCTTGCCGCGCTGCGACTCGGGCAGCTTGTCGCCCATGTGGGTGAGGATCATCGAGCCGGTGGTCACGAGGCCGAGGTAGCCGATCAGCCACCCGAGGAGGACCACGGGGAAGCTTGAGCTGACGCCGATCATGGTGTAGCCGATGAGCCCGGCGATGAGCCCGCCGAGCATCCACGGACGGCGACGGCCCATGCGCGAACGTGTGGTGTCGCTGAGGATGCCGACGACCGGGTTGACGAACACGAGTGCGACCGCGGCGGTTGTCATCACGATCGCGAGGAGCGAGTTCTTCGCGGCGGGGTTGATGTCTTCGACCTTGATCGCGAGCGAGAACGTGCCCGGCGCGATGGTTGCGACCGGGATCGCGAACTGCGCGACGAACATCAGGGCCATATAGGACTTCGACCAGCGCTTCTCGCCGGGCGCGGTGGTGTTGGGGGCCGGGAGGGTGGTGCCCGATGCCTCGGCCGCCAGCGCTTCGCTGGCGGAGTGGGACTCGATCTGAGTCATGTGAACCTCGTCGTTCGTGTGCGTCGTTGCGGTGGCCAGGGTAATGGCTCGAGCGCCTATTGGAGCACCCCGTCGCGCGACTTGTCAATCGGTTGCCAACGGCTGTCGCGTCGGACCGGAATCTGTACGCATCTGCACGGATGGTGGGATGCGGGGCTCCCCAGGGGTGCACTGACTCTGACCGCCGCGACGCTCCGGTCGAGCAAGGAGACTGCCTACCGCGCCGGCGCCCGATCCGGCATGGTGTCGCGTTGATGTCGAAGAAGCCAGCACAGGCGGGGCGTCCAAGGTCGACCAGCTCGACGCGCTCGAAGGCCGCGCCGCTGCCTGCGCCCTTGTCATGGTTCGCGCGGGTCATCACTGCGGGAGCGTGCGGTTCGAGGCTGCTGGACTCGGCCGTGATCTCGCTACTGCGTCGTGGCGGGGTTCGACGCGTGCCAACATGCATCGTCACTGGTAGGTCAGCGAATCGCGAGAATGGTTCGGGCTAGGATGGACTGTACGCAGATCAGCCAAGGACTAGGGAATGCCGCACCTGGGCGTACCCCCTGGTCAGTCAATTCCGAGTCTTCGCCACCGAGTGGCGCCGCTCGGTTCGGCGTGGCTATCCTTCGGGCAACGCGATTGCAGTGGCGCCGATGGGTCGCCTTCCGCGTAGTCCGAACGGCTTTCTCCATGCCTTCTCCTACAGTCTCCCTCCGTGCCCTCCCTGGTGAGTACGTGATCGCGCGGTTCGATGCCGCAGTCGACGTCACCCCGGTCCTCGCTGATCTGCTGAGATCGACGGCCTTGATGTCCGTCACGCGGACCGACCAGGAAATCTCGATACTCTGCGAAGTCGGCGCTGCGCCCAAGGACGTCGAGATCGACGGCCCGTGGAGGGCGCTGTACGCGGGGGGTCCCATCCCCTTCGGGTTGACCGGAGTTGTCGCGGGACTGGTGGACCCACTCGCTGCCATCGCCTGCCCGGTGTTCGTCGCGTCGACTTTCGACGGCGACGTTCTGCTCATTCCAAGCGACCGCCACGCCGACGCCGTCGCCGCGCTGTTGAGGGCCGGTCACGCGATCGATCGGCAGTAGTGGGCTGAGGTCACGGTCATGACGGACCAGCGAGTCTGCTTTGTGGGCGATTCGTACGTCGCAGGCGTCGGTGACCCGACTGCGCTGGGATGGGTGGGGCGGGTGGCTGCCGCGGCCGTCTCGGCCGGCCTGCCGACGACCTCCTACAACCTCGGGGTCCGGGGGCAGACCGGACCGGAGATCGCGGCGCGCATCCTCACGGAGGTACCGCCACGACTGGACGCTGCCGGCGATCCGCGGTTGGTGGTCTCGTTCGGCGCGAATGACACGGTCGAAGTCGACGGTCGGCGGCGCACCACGCTCGCTGATTCCGTCGCTGCGCTCGAACGCATCCGCGGATCGATCAGCGTCCCTTTGCTCGTTGTAGGTCCGCCCGCAGTAGGCGACCTGCTGCAGAACCAACGGCTGGCGCAGCTCGATGCTGCACTCCACGGAGCCGCGATCCGAAGGGGTGTGCCCTACGTCGGCCTCTTCGCTCGCACGAGCGATTCGCAGCTCTGGCGGCACGAGGTCGTCGGGAGCGACGGCTATCACCCGGGCGCCGACGGATACGACCTGCTCGCAAGGATCGTGGCACCTGACATCCTTCGCTGGCTTCGGTCAACGTCGTGACTTGCGCTCGTGCCTCGGTCGATCGAACGGGGGAGATCAGCGCGGCGGCACTTCCCGAGTGACGAGGCGGGTCCAACTCAGTGCTGATCGACGTCAGCCAACTCTGGGGCAGGACCCTGCTGTCGGGCGCCGGTGAGACCATTCCTTGACGAACGTGTGCCGACGGGAGGTGTGAGATGCGCGGCGAGGCGACGGTGCTCCACGCCGACCTCGACGCGTTCTACGCCTCGGTCGAGCAGCGCGACGAGCCCGCACTGCGGGGACGGCCCGTGATCGTGGGCGGTGGCGTGGTGGCGGCCGCGAGCTATGAGGCGAAGGCCCGGGGCGTGCGCACCGCGATGGGGGTGCAGCGGGCGCGGGCGCTGTGTCCCGACGCCATCGTCGTCCCTCCCCGGATGGAGGCCTACTCGGCGGCGAGCCGTGCGGTGTTCGCGATCTTCCACGACACCACTCCGTACGTGGAGGGCGTCTCGATCGACGAGGCATTCCTCGAGGTCGGAGGGCTTCGCCGGATTGCCGGGACACCCGAGGAGATCGCCGTGCGCCTGCGGGAACGCGTGCGTGCCGAAGCCGGGCTCCCGATCTCGGTCGGTGTGGCGAGGACGAAGTTCCTCGCGAAGGTGGCGAGCGCGGTCAGCAAGCCCGACGGGCTCCTTGTGGTGGAGCCGGACCGCGAGGAGGCGTTCCTTCATCCGCTCCCCGTCGAACGGCTCTGGGGTGTGGGCGCGGTGACCGCGGAGAAGCTGCACAGCAACGGCGTCTACACGGTCGGGCAGCTGGCCGAGCTCGAAGCGGCGACCGCCGAGCGATGGCTCGGGAGGGCGGCCGGTGCGCATCTGCACGCGCTCGCCCGGCTCCGGGACCCGCGGCCGGTCGAAACGACCAAGCGCCACGGATCCATCGGCTCGCAGCGCGCGCTCGGCAACCGGTCGTACACCGACGGTGAGCTCGGGCTGATCCTCACCCAGATCGTCGACGGCCTCGCGAAGCGCCTGCGCGATCGCGGATCGTCGTGCGCCACCGTGGTCCTGAGGCTTCGCTACGGCGACTTCACGAAGGCGACCCGGTCGCGCACGGTCGCCACGCCTACCGATCGCACCGAGGTGCTGCTCGGCGTCGCCCAGCGCCTGCTCGCTGCGGCGGGTCCCGACATCTCCGACCGGGGCATCACCCTCATCGGCGTCTCTCTCGCGCAGCTGACCAGCTCCGGCACGGTTCAGCCCGAGCTGCCGATCGACTGGAACGACGGGGCGCGCATCGACAGCGCGCTTGACACAGCCCTCGACGCGGTCCGCGATCGCTTCGGCTCCGCCGCCGTCACTCGCGCCGCTCTCATCGGTCGCGACCCTGGTGTGTCGGCGCCGCGGCTGCCTGAGCACGAGTAGACGCATGCAGGGCCCGCGGGCAGGGCCGTCGCCCCACGCGCGGGCCGCGCCGCTACAACCGGTACCCGCCCGAGGCCTCGATGCGCTGCGCGGTGACCCACGCCGACGCGGGATCGGCCACCGACGCGATCACGCCCGCGATGTCCGTGGCCACCGCGGAGCGGCCGAGCGCGGTGCCGTCGGCGAACACCTGGCGCACCGCATCGTTCCCTACCCATCCCGAGAAATGCGTCTCGACCGGCCCGGGTGCGACGGTGTTGACGCGGATCCCGCGCGGACCGAGCTCCTGGGCCCAGTAGCCGGTGAGCACGCCGACGGCACCCTTCATCGCGGCGTACGCGTCGCGGCCGATGTGCACGAACCGCGTGAGGCCCGTGCCCAGGTTCACGATGCTCCCGCCGTCCGCGAGCAGGGCCACGCCGTCCGTCGGGGTCGCCAGGGCCTGCGTGAGCAGGTAAATGCCGCGCACATGGGTCGCGTAGAGCGTGTCCAGGACCTCGGCCGTGGTCGCGCCGAGGCGCGTGTCGGCGCCCGCGCCGGCGTTGTTCACCAGGACGTCGACCGCGTCGCGGCCCCACGTCGAGCGCAGCGTGGTGCGGAGCTCGCCGACGAACCGCTCGACGTCCGCGGGGTCGGCGATGTCTAGCCTCAAGGCCGCGGCGCGCCGCCCGAGCGCCTCGATGGCCGCGACCGCATGCGCGGCCTCGTCAGCGTGGCCGCGGTAGGTGAGCACCACATCGTGCCCGCGGCGCGCGAGCTCCTCGGCGGTGGCGCGGCCGATGCCACGGTTGGCGCCCGTGACGAGGGCGAGGGGTGCGGGTGCTGCGTTGTTCATGGGGTCTCCTTCGGGTCGTTGCGGCACCAGCCTCGGCGCCGCGGCACAGGGGGAGAAGGGGACGCTCACCCTGGGGGCGGCGTCCCTACCCTTGGGATCGGCCCGGCGCGGATACTGGGGCGATGGACCTCCCCGAGCTCGGCGCCTTCCTGCGCTCCCGCCGCGACCGGATCACGCCCGCCGAGGTGGGCATCGTCCCCGGTCCCCGCCGCCGCGTTCCCGGGCTCCGGCGCGACGAGGTCGCGGTGCTCGCGGGCGCCTCGGTCGAGTACTACACCGAGCTCGAGCAGGGGTCGAAGGTGCAGCCCTCGGCTCAGATGCTGGGCGCGCTCGCGCGGGCGCTGCGCCTGACCTCCGACGAGCGCGACCACCTCTACCGCCTTGCGGGTCGGCCGGTCCCCGCGCGCGGTGGCGACACCCACGTCGAGCCGGCCATGCTCGCGCTGCTGGGCCGCCTCGACGACACGCCGGCGCTGATCATCTCGGACCTCGCGGAGACGCTTGCGGCGAACGGGCTGGCACGGGCCTTGCTCGGCGAGCGGCAGGGGCTCCCGTGGCCCCGCTCGAGCCAGGTCTACCGGTGGTTCGTCGAGCCCGAGAGCCGTGGCGTGCACCCCGGGCCCGATCACGATCGGCTCTCGGAGTCCCTGGTGGCGGACCTACGCATGGCGGCGGGCCGCCGACGCGCCGACGAGGCACGGCTCGCCGAGCTGGTCGCACGATGCACCGACGCGTCGGAGGAGTTCGCGCAGCTGTGGGAGGCGCGGGCCGTCAAGCTGCGGCGCGTCGACGCGAAGACGTTCCTGCACCCGGTGGTCGGGTCGCTGGACCTGCTGTGCCACAACCTCTACACCGACGACGGATCGCAGCATCTGCTGTGGTTCACCGCACGCGAGGGCTCGGACAGCCTCGAGCGGCTCGCGCTTCTGCAGGTGGTCGGGGCGCAGGCAATGGCGTAGCCGCTGACGTCGACGCGAACGCGGGCGCGCCACAGGTGCGATTTTCGCGCCATGCCGTACACTGATGAATCGCGAGCAGCCGCTCGCATGCTCGTCGAGTCCGGCGGACCCGGATTCCGAGCACCGCTAACGCCCAGGCGTGTACATCTCCGCCGGGATCACGAGTCCCTCCGCACCAGCGTCACCGCGCTGACAGGGAGGACCGGATCCACCACAAGCTTCCGTCGGCCTCGGCCGTCGGGAAACCACGCACGTCGGCGCCGCCGGCGACGCAAGATCGACCGCCTCGCGGTCAGCAACACAGAAGGACAGCAACATGGCTACTGGCACCGTCAAGTGGTTCAACGCCGAGAAGGGCTTCGGCTTCATCGCTCCCGACGACGGCTCGGCCGACGTCTTCGCGCACTTCAGCGCGATCAACTCCTCGGGCTACCGCACGCTCGAGGAGAACCAGCGCGTCGAGTTCGACCCCGAGCAGGGTCAGAAGGGCATGCAGGCGGCCAACATCCGCCCGCTGTAACCCTTACTCGCTGACGGCCCGTCGTGGCCGCCCCTCGGGGCGGTCGCGGCGGGCCGTTCGCATGTCCGGCGACGATGCGCAGTGGTCGCGTCCCGCCAAGGTCACCGCACCTCCGGCACCATGTCGATCGCTCCGCACGGGCACTCGGCGGCACAGATGCCGCAGCCCTTGCAGTAGTCGTAGTCGACCTCGTACCGCATGCCCGGCCCGAGTTTCCTGATCGCGTCGTCGGGGCACATCCCGAAGCAGTTGTCGCACTCGAAGCACGAGCCGCAGGACATGCACCGGCGGGCCTCGAACACCGCGTGCTCGGCGTCGAGCCCGGAGAGCACCTCTTCGAAGCCCGTCACGCGCCGCGCGGCCGCCAGCTCCGCCCGGTGCTGCTTCGGAGCGTCGGAGTAGTACCAGGTGTTGAGGCGGTCCGCCGACGCCGAGCGCGCGACAGGCTCCGCGGGAAGGACCCGCGACCTCAGGTAGGCGTCCACCGCGCGCACCGCCCGCGCCCCGCGTCCGACCGCGTACGTCGCGGTGCGCGAGCCGGGGGAGACGTCGCCCGCCGCGAACACCCCCTCGCGCCCGGTCATCAGCGTCACCGGGTCGACCGCGATCACGCCGCCGTCGACGGCGATGTCGGTGGCACCCTTGAGCAGCGTGAGGTCGGCGTCCTGGCCGACGGCGAGCATCACGGTGTCCGCGTCGAGCTCCTCGAACACGCCGGTGCCCTGCGGCCGCCCCTCGTCGTCGAGGGTCATCCGTTCGATGGTGACGCGCGGGCCGTCCACCGCCGCGATCGTCGACAGCCACTGGACCCGCACCCCCTCGCCCACCGCATCGTCCAGCTCGGTCGCGTGCGCGGGCATCTGCTCGCGCGTCCGCCGGTAGACCACCACCGCATCGGCCGCTCCGAGCCGCCGCGCCGTGCGCGCCGCGTCCATCGCGGTGTTGCCGCCGCCGTACACCGCGACCCTCCGCCCGACCAGCGGAGCGTTGCCGGCGGCGACGTCCCGCAGCACGTCGATCGCGTCGACGATGTGCGAGGCGGCGCCCGCGGGGATGTCGACGTGGTGCGCGACCCCCGCGCCCATCGTCAGCACCACGGCGTGGAACTCCGCCTCGACGGCCCGCAGGTCCGTCACCGGCGTCGAGCGCTCGATCCGCACCCCTGTGTCCTCGATACGGCGGATCTCCGCGGCGAGCACGTCGCGCGGCAGCCGGTAGGCGGGGATGCCGTAGCGCAGCATGCCGCCCGGCTCGGCGGCGGCCTCGCGCACCACGACCTCGTGCCCCAGCTGCCGCAGGTGGTAGGCGGCGGACAGCCCCGCCGGCCCGGAGCCGACCACCAGGACCCGACGGCCGGACGATGCGGCGGGCACCGGCAGCGCCCAGCCGCGCTCGAGCGCGGTGTCGCCCAGGAAGCGCTCGACCGCGTTGATGCCGACCTCCTCGTCGACCTCGCCGCGGTTGCAGTCCGCTTGGCACGGGTGATAGCAGATGCGGCCCATCACGGCCGGAAGCGGGTTCGCCGCCACCAGCCGTCGCCACGCCGCCTCGAACCCTGCCTCGCCCTCCTGGGTCGCCCCCAGCCACCCGCGGATGTCCTCGCCCGACGGGCACGCGAGCGAGCACGGCGGGGCCAGGTCGACGTAGACCGGCCGCTCGGTGCGCCACGTCCCCGTGTGATAGGCGAGCGAGGTCGCTGGGCCCGTCGACAGGCCCACCGTCGGGGGAGCGTCGTGGCCGTTCATCAGGCACCTCCGAGCAGGTCGTAGCGGCGGATGTTCGCCTCGGCGAGCGCGCGCCACCGGTCGAGCGCATCCTCGCCGCCGGGCCGGAACAGGTGCGCGAACCGCGCCTGGGGCCGCAGGTACTCGGTCACGTCGCAGCGCTCGCGGATGCGCTGGACGTCCGTGAGCTCGCCCGCGCGCGCCTCCAGCACCGGGAAGATGCCGGACTGCACGGCGGAGCGTGCGAGAGCGATCGACTGCGACGGCTCGGATCCCCACCCCACCGGGCACGGCACCAGCACGTGCAGGTACCGGGCGCCGTGGATCGACATCGCCGTGCGCACCTTCGCCTCGAGGTCGCGCAGGTCCGCCGGCGTCGCGCTGGCGACGTAGGGGACCTCGTGCGCCATCGCGATCCTCACCATCGACTTCCCCTGCCCGAAGGCCTGGCCCGGCGTGGACCCCACCGCCGGCGTGGTCGCGGTGCGGGCCGAGGCGGGCGTGGCCGAGGACCGCTGCACGCCCGTGTTCATGTAGCCCTGGTTGTCGTAGCAGACGTAGAGCACGTCGTCGTTGCGCTCGAACATCCCGGACACCGCGGCGAGGCCGATGTCGACCGTCCCGCCGTCGCCGCCCTGCGCGAGTACGCGCACGTCGTCCCGCCCCTGCGCGCGCAGCGAGGAGGCGATACCGGTCGCCACCGCCGCGGCGTTCGCGAACAGCGAGTGGATCCACGGCGGCTTCCACGCGCTCTCGGGGTACAGCGTCGAGAACACCTCGAGGCAGCCGGTGGCATTGGCCACCACCAGCCGACCGCCGGCAGCGTCGACCGCGGTGTCCATCACCCAGCGCGCCGCGAGCGCCTCGGCGCAGCCCTGGCATGCGCGGTGGCCCTTGGTGAGCGAGGAGGGGCGATCGGAGTGCGACTGCACGGAGCGCTCGTCCGCCGACAGCAGGCGCCCGCCCACGGCCAGCGAGCCCGTCTGCAGGAAGGGGATGTGCACGGTGGTCATCGGTGGACTTCCGTCGCCCCGGCGGTGGGCACCGGGATGCCGCCGGTCTTGAGGTCGAGGAAATCGAGCGCGCCGAGCGTCCCGTCGAGCGCGCGCCGCACCACGTCCTGGAGGGATGCCTCGAGGATCGGGCGTCCTCCCAGCCCCGCCACCACGGAGTGGATGCGCGATCGCGTGCCCGCCAAGGCCCGTCCGACGTCCCCGGTGAGCACTCCGCCGGAGCCGAGCTCGAGCGCGCGGTCGATCACCACGATGTCACGCGAGGCTCCGAGCGCGGCGCGCAGCGCGGCGGCCGGGAACGGCCGGAACGAGGAGACGCCGACCAGGCGCACGGGCACGCCCGCGTCGTGCAGCGCCGGAAGCGCGGCCTGCAGCGTGCCGAGCACCGAGCCCATCGCGACGACGGTGACGTCGCCCGCGCGGGCGGCCGAGGCGTCGCGCGAGCGCTCGCACGTGTCGCGGTCGTACCGCGCGACCAGGCCTCCCGCCTCGCGCCCGAAAGCCTCGAGGAAGCGCCGCGACCACCCGTCGATCACCTCCGCCGCGTCGAGGAAGCGCAGATGCTGGAGGTACTTGGTCTCCGTGAAGGACTCGGGGCCGGCCATGGTGCCGATCGTGATGGGGTACTCGACGTCGAGCACCTGCGTCGGCAGGTACGGCGGCAGGAAGGCGTCCACCGCATCGGCGTCGGGCAGCTCGAGCACGTCGGTCGCGTGGGTGAGCACGAAGCCGTCCATGCAGACCATCGCGGGAATCCCCAGCTCCTCGGCCACCGCGAACGCGATGACGTGCAGGTCGGCCGCCTCCTGGTTGTCCGCGGCGTACAGCTGGAGCCAGCCGGAGTCGCGCAGCGCCATCGCGTCCGAGTGGTCGTTCCAGATGTTGATCGGCGCGCCGATCGCGCGGTTCGCGACCGTCATGACGATCGGCAGGCCCATGCCCGCCGCGTTGAACACGGCCTCCGCCATGTACAGCAACCCCTGCGAGGCGGTCGCGGTGTAGGCCCGCGACCCGGCCGCGGACGCGCCGATAGCCACCGACATCGCTGAGAACTCTGACTCGACGTTGACGTACTCGCAAGCGCCCAGCTCGCCGGTGCGCGCCATCACGGAGAGCGCCTCGACGATGTGTGTCTGCGGCGAGATCGGGTAGGCGCACACCACGCCGGGCCGGCACCGCGCCACGGTCCGTGCCACCGCCTGCGAGCCCTCCAGCACCTCACGCATCGCGCACCTCCGCGGCCGCGGCACGCTCCTCGCGCACGAAGGCGAAGGCCTCCTCGGCCGCCGCGGCATTGGCCTCGCCCACCGCGCCGGGGAAGCGCTCGCGGACCACCTGCAGCACCGCGTCGAGCGTCACATCGTCGGCGCTCGCGGCGTACGCCGCGAGCATCGCCGCGGCGGGCTTGGGCTTGCCCAGGAGGCGCAGCGTGATCGCGGTGGCGGGCACGGTGAGGACGGTCGCGTCGAGGTCCTGCGCATGCGCCGCGGCGCGCACCTCTCTCTCATCGCCGGCGGTGTCGACGATGACGAGGCCACCCGGGGCGAGCCCGGCGAACACCCTGCCCGCAGCGAGCAGCGTCGGGTCCTGGACCAGCACCACGTCGGGGGCGAGCACGGGCTCGCGCGTGCGCAGCGGCGCGTCGGCGAAGCGGCAGTACGCCACCACGGGCGCGCCCGTGCGCTCGGAGCCGAACGAGGGGATCGCCTGGACCTCATGGCCGGCGAGGAAGCCGGCGCGGGCGAGCATCTCCGCCGCGGTGACCACGCCCTGGCCGCCGCGCCCGTGGATCCTGATCTGCCTCATGCGCGCGTTCCCCGGAGGTGCCGGCGGCGGCGCGGATGCGCGGCCCGGACGGGACGTCGCCGGCGACCTCCACCCCTTCACGCTATGCCCGGAGGGGTGTGCCGCCCGGGACCGAGGTCCTACGCCTCCGTGGATGATGCCGCCGGCGCCGGGGCGTCCCCGGCGGCCTCCTCGACGGCCGGGTGCGGCGCATGCCGCTCGGGGATGAAGCGGAACGCCGCCCACGCGCTGAGCGCGATCGCGCCGAAGCCGCCGACGATGAGCAGCCACGTGAGCAGCGGCGTCCGGGACGAGTTCCAGTCCTCGCCGGTCGGGACCGCGATGAGCACGAAGGCGATCGCGGCGACGAAGTAGGCGACGGCCCACACGCGCCGGCTCCAGTCGTGGATCGCCTTGCCGTCGAGGTAGGTGAACGGGAGGAGTCCCACCACCATCGCGGCGAGGGTCTCGAGCACCGTGCCGGCGAGGGTCTCCTCGGCCAGGGTGACCAGCAGGGCGTCGGAGCCGGCGAAGGTGGACTCGAGCACGCTCAGCAGGATCCACGAGACGACGCCGAGCGTGAAGGCGGTGGAGACGCCGAGGAGCGCGAGCCTGCCCTCATGCCTGGTCGAGACGGCGCGGCCGTACTGGACGCTCACCACCACGCCGAACAGCAGCGCGGGCTCGATGTGCAGCGTCTCCGAGATCACCACCGAGATGGTCACCACGATGAGCGCGCCCGGCAGCGGCATGAGCCGCCCCGGCACGCGCAGGCGCCCGCGCGCCGCGGCGAGCCGCCCCGCGTTGAGCCCGAGGTTGAGGATCGACAGCGACAGCCAGAGGCTCACATACGTGATCGCCTCGTCGGCACCGAAGCGGAACTCGGTCTGACCGAGCCCGAGGATGAGCGTGGCCAGCGCGACGGTGATGCCGCACGCGAGCCACGGTCGCGTCACCAGCCGCGCGATCCGGCTGCGCCGCCGGCCGCGGCGGTGCGGGGCGAGCCAGCCGAACGCGCGCGAGTAGTTCTCCGTGAGCGTCGACTGGAGCAGCTCCGCCGGGATGCCCGCGAGCAGCAGGAAGGCCGAGGCGAGCGCCGCGGCGCCCGCGATCCGCAGCGGCGTCATGTGGAGGTCGCCGAGCGTCGGGATCGTCGGTGCGAGCCACGGGTAGTCGTCGACGGGCTCCTCCGCGACAGGGTCGGTCGGGTCGGGGGCGGGCTCGACTGCGACGGCGACCGCGGGCTCGGGGGTCGCAACGGGCTCGGACTCCTCGGCGGGCGGCTCCTCCGCAGCCGGCTCCTCGACCGGATCCGGCGCCAGCGGCTGCACCACGGGCACCACTGCGGGCGCCGCGTCGACGAGGGTCACGGCGGCCGTCGCCGTGGAGGGCTCGAAGCCGTCCGCCGTGAGCGTCGCGACCACCTGGTGCGCGCCCGCCTCGGCGGCCTCGGGCACCACCGCGACGACCGTGAGGTCGCCCGTGGCATCCACCGTGCCCGACCCCATGGGCAGCGGCGTCGAGTGCAGCTCGACCGCGATGCGCCCGCCGGGTGGCAGCCCGGTCGCGTGCAGCGTGATCGCGTCGCCGCGGTGCAGCTCGCCGCCGAGCAGCGCGCCCCCGCCGGGCCCGGAGAGCTGGAAGGCCCAGAGGATCCGCACGGACGGCGGGGGAGGCGCCGGGTACTCCTCGGGCGCATCGTCCTTGCCCGCCATGACGGCGGCGGCGCCAGGAAGCGCCGAGGCGACGACCACGACGACGGCGGCGAACCCGGCGAGCAGCACCGCCACCAGGCGGCGGGCGCCGACGCGCGCCGCCCCGAACCACGCACGTGAGCCCATGCGCGGACCCTTTCCCCCTGACCACGGGTACGGACCGCGACGCGGCACGCCCGGGATCCCCTAGGGGGGATGCTAGGCCCGCAAGCGTAGGCGGTATGTAGGAAATGCGAAGAATTTACGTGTTGGAAACACGACGGTCCCGCTAGGGTCGACGCGAGAACGCAGGGAGGTGCGATGCCGGGCATCGTCGTCATGGGTCCCACCTCGACGGGGAAGTCGACCGTGGGGGCGGCGCTCGCGGCCGCGCTGGGCCTGCCCTTCGTCGATGGCGACTCCCTGCACCCCGCGGCCAACGTCGCGAAGATGACCGCCGGCATCCCGCTCGGGGACGACGACCGGTGGCCGTGGCTCGACGTGGTCGGCGCGACGGTGGACGATGCGGTGGGCACCGGAGGGGTGGTGGTCGCCTGCAGCGCGCTGCGGCGCGCCTACCGGGACCGCATCCGCGCGGCGGCGCCTCGCGCCTCGTTCCTCGAGCTGTCGTTGACCGAGCAGGAGGCGATGCGCCGCTGCGAGGCGCGCGACGGCCACTTCATGCCGGCGAGCCTGGTCGCGTCGCAGTTCGCCACGCTCGAGCCGCTCGCGCGCGACGAGCCGGGACTGCGGGTCGACGCGACCGCGCCGGTGGCGGACATCGTCAAGGCGGCGCTAGCGTCGCTCGGGTGACGCGCTACGAGTTCGAGGCCACCCTCTACCTCTGGGAGGCGACGCAGGCGACCTGGGTGTTCGTCGACCTGCCCTTCGACGTCGCCGATGAGATCGAGGACACGCAGCACGGGCCGCGGCGCGGGTTCGGCGCGGTCCGGGTCGAGGTCTCGTGCGGGGCGACCACGTGGCGCACCAGCATCTTCCCGTCGAAGGCCCGGCGCACGTTCATCCTGCCCGTCAAGCGCGCGGTCATGACGGCCGAGGGTCTCGCGCCGGACATGACCGCCGCCTTCGCGGTGCGTCCGCTCGCATGAGCGCGCGCCCGTGGGACGCTGATCGCGTGACCCGCGCCGCCGCTCCCGCCCCGCGTGACCCCTTCGTCGCCGCGTGGATCGCGATCGTGGTCGACCTCCCGCTGTTCACCGTGATCGGAGGCGCGGCGGCGTTCCTCGGCGCGCAGGTCTGGGAGGTGCTCACCGACGCGTCGCCGGCGACCCGCACCACGCTCGACCGCACCGAGTCGGCCGTGGTGACGGCGTGGGCGTTCATCGTGGTGCTCGGGATCGCGGTCGTCGCGCACACGGTCGGCCGCTGGCTGCATGAGCGCACCGCGGAGGCGCCGCCCCGGCGCGCCGCGGCCGCCTTCGCCGCGATGGGCGGCGCGCTGTCTCTCATCCCGTCGGCCGTGATCGTCGCGCGCAGCGGCGAGCCCGCGTCCCTGGTGTTCGTCGCGGTGGCGCTGGTCGTGCCGTGCGCGCTGGTCGCCGGGCTCACCCGGATGCTGCTGCCGCGCGTGGCGGGCTCGGAGAAGGCCGTGACGGGCCTCGCGATCGTCGCCGTGCTGTGCGTGCTGCTCGCGATCGCCGTGCTCGCGATCACCTGGATCGCCCTGCCGGAGCTCGCGATCGCCGACTGACGCCTACGGCGCGAGCAGCCCGGCGATGACGGCCGGCACCGATGATGCGACGTCGAGCGCCGCCACCGGCCCGCCCCGCGAGGCGAGCTCGGCGGCGCGGGCGTGGACCCACGACGCGCTGGCGCCCGCGGCCTCGGCCGTGAGGCCCGCCGCGAGCAGCGTGCCGGCGATCCCCGCAAGGACGTCGCCGGCCCCGGCGGTCGCGAGCCACGGAGGTGCGAGCGGCAGCTCGATCGCGCCGCCGCCGGGCGACACCACGAGCGTCACCGCGCCCTTGAGCAGCACCGTCGCTCGCGCGGCCTCGGCCAGCAGGCGCGCATGCCCCACGCGGTCTCGCTCGACATCGGCGGGAGCGACGTCGTGACGCAGAGCGGCGAGCGTCCTCACCAGCTCGCCCGCGTGCGGGGTGAGGAGCACGCGCTCCGCCCCGATCGCCCGCGCTCCCGCCGCGCGCGCCCGCGCGACCGTCTCGAGCGCGCCGGCGTCGACCACCATCGGCGCGGACTCCGCGATCACCGCGCCGATCGCCGCGTCCTGCTCGGGGAAGTCCGCGACGCCGGGTCCCACGATCCACGCCTGCGCGCGCGGCAGCCGCTCGGCGGCGTCGACGGGGTGGTGGACCACGGCCTCGGGACGATGCGCGAGGACCAGGTCCTGCGCGCGCTCGGGACCGACGTACCGGACCATGCCCGCGCCCGCGCGGATGGCGCCCGAGACGACGAGCGCCGCGGCGCCCGGGTACGCCTCGGAGCCGGCGACCACGCCGACGACGCCGCGCGAGTACTTGTCGTCCGCCGCGCCCGGCTCGGGCCATGCGGCGGCGACGTCGTCGCGCTCCCAGGCGCGCATCGTCCTCACCGGGCGACGGTGAGCACGTACAGGTCGGAGTGCATCCACCGGCCGTCGCGTTGGACGTCGTTCTCGACCCGGCGCGCGAGCGCGAGGCCCAGGTGCGCCATCACCTTCGCCGACGCCTTGTGCTCGGGGCGGCAGCGTGCGTGCACCTGCTCGAGGGTCGCGTCCTCGCGCAGCGCCTCGATCACGGCGTGCACCGCCTCGGTTGCGATTCCGCGCCCCCACAGGTCGCGGCGGACCACCCAGCCCAGCTCGCGCACGCCCGGTGTGGCGTCGAGCGGACCGCGGTCCTCTCCGTAGACGCCCACGCCGCCCACCACGGTGCCGGCGTGGATGCGCCCGCCGGAACCCACCGCATCGTCCCTCAAGGTGATCGCCCAATGCGCGGGGACGCCGGCCTCGACGGCGGCCGCGATCCACGCGCGGGTGTCGTCCTCGGAGTTCGGTCCCCAGTCCGTGAAGCGGCACACCGCCGGGTCGGACGCGTAGACGTGGACGTCCGCGGCATCGTCGGCGCTGAACGGACGTAGCAGGAGTCTCGCGGTCTCGAGCGTCATGTCACGACGATACGCCCGCCTCCGGGGCGTGGGAGGATAGGCGCCATGGCAATGCGCGACATCCGAGTCATCGGCGACCCCGTCCTCCGTACCCCCTGCGAGCCGATCTCCGAGATCGACGACCGGGTGCGCCAGCTGGTCGAGGACCTGCTTGAGACCGTCGACTACGAGGGTCGGGCCGGGCTGGCCGCCAACCAGATCGGCGTGAGCCTGCGGGCGTTCTCGTGGAACATCGACGGGGACATCGGCTACATCCTCAACCCCGAGATCGTCGAGGTCAGCGAGGACTTCCAGGAGCTGGGCGAGGAGGGCTGCCTCTCGGTGCCCGGCCTCTGGTACGAGTGCGAGCGACCCGCGTACGCGCGTGCGGTCGGCACCGACCTCAACGGCGACAAGGTCGAGATCGACGGCGAGGAGATCTGGGCGCGCCTCATCAACCACGAGGTCGACCACCTCGACGGCAAGCTCTATCTCGACCGCCTGCGCAAGGACGTGCGGCGCAAGGCGATGCGGGAGCTGCGCGAGTCCCTCGAGTCGTCCCGGTAGGGCCTCCGGCGCGCCGGCGCCGGAGGTGACGATGTTCTGGCTGGTGCCGTAGCGCCCCGCCCTCGCGCCGACGCGCGACATGCGGGGCGCGGCGCTGGCGAAGTTCGCGCGGGTGAGGCAGAATCGTGCCACACCCGGTGCCATGGACGGTTCCATCGAGGTCGTAGGGGAAGACGCACCTCACAGGAAGGAAAGGACATGGCCGCAATCACCCGTGGTGTTCTTTTCGTGCACTCCGCGACCCGAGCGATGACTCCGCACATCGAATGGGCGGCGCAGGGAGTGCTCGGTTCGCGTGCCTCCTTCGACTGGACGGACCAGCCCGCCGGCTCCGGCCTGCTGCGCGCCGAGCTCTCGTGGCAGGGCCAGCAGGGCACCGGCGCGCGCCTCGCGTCTGCGCTGCGCGGCTGGGAGCACGTCCGCTACGAGGTCACCGAGGAGCCGTCCTTCGGCTCGGACGGTGGCCGGTGGTCGCACACGCCGTCGCTCGGCATCTTCCACGCCGTCATCGACTCGCACGGCAACACGGTGGTGCCCGAGGACCGGATCCGCGCGGCGCTCGACAACGCGGACACCCTCGCGGACGTGCGTCGCACCATGGACCTCGCGCTCGGCACCGCGTGGGACGAGGAGCTCGAGCCGTTCCGGTACGCGGGCCACGGCGCGCCCGTGCGCTGGCTGCACCGCGTGGGTTGACGTGACGCTCGACCACACGGACGAGCTCACCCTCCAGGCGCTGGAGGAGTCGATGTGGCGCCCGGAGACCCGCTTCGACCGCGCGTACATGGACGCGATCCTCGCGCCGGGCTACGTCGAGATCGGGCAGTCGGGTCGCGTGTGGTCCCGCGAGGACGAGGTCGGGCTCGCGCCCGTCACCATCGACGTGTCGCTGCCGCTCGGTCGCTTCACCGTCACCGAGCTGGCCCCCGACGTCGCGCACGTGACCTACACGTCCGAGCCGCTTCACGGGTCGCACGGGGCGGCGCTGCGCTCGTCCATCTGGATCCGCACGGATCGCTGGCGCCTCTGCTTCCACCAGGCGACACCGACCGCCATCTGAGCACGCATAACAACGCACGCTAGGGTGGGCGATGTGAGTGAGCATCGACGTCCCGGGCGCCCCCAGATCGCCGACCCGGAGAAGATCGGCCTCGAGGCCATGGCCCTGTTCGCCGAGCACGGCTACGCCGCCGTGTCGATGGACGATGTGGCGGCGCGCAGCGGCGTCTCGCGCCGCACGCTGTTCCGCCACTTCGCCAACAAGGCCGACCTGATCTGGCACGACTTCTTCGCGACGTACCACCACCTCGAGGAGGTGCTGGCCCGCGACGAGTCCGCGCCCGGCATGGCGGGCCTGCGTGCCGCGCTGCGCACCACGCTCGCGGAGCGGCCGAGCGACGAGGACGTCGACCGCGTCCGCCTGCGCATCATCGGCGAGTCCGCCGAGGTGTTCGCGGCCGGCGTGCGCGGCCTCGGCGAGATGACGGCGGGGCTCGCGCGGCAGGTCGCGCGGGACGGGCTGCTCGAGGAGGGCGGCGTCGAGGCGCGCGCCGCCGGGCAGGCGATCTCGGGCTGCGTGCTGGCGGCCTCGGTGTGGTGGGCCCAGAACTCCGACGAGCCGCTGCCGGACGTGCTCGATCGCGCGCTCGCGCGCCTGCAGGAGGGCATCGCGTAGTCAGGCCCGTCAGGGCGACAGCAGGCCCGAAGGCCCGACCACGGCGTGATACGTCACCGTGCTGCCCACGTCGGGCTGCTCCGCCGCGGTGTCCATGAGCAGGTCCATCTCGAGGGCGCGCTCGTAGTCGAGGGTGAGGTGCGCGACCGGGGCGCCCGCCGCGGTCATCACCGACATGCCCGAGCTGCTGCAGCCCCAGTCGATCACCCAGTAGGCCTCGTCCTCGCCCAGCGGGCGGGCCGAGCCCGTGCATCGTGAGCTCACGCCGGACGGATCCTCGATGACGGACTCGACCGTCGCCGTGCGGCCCTCCACCGCGAGCACGATCGCGCGCGCGGGGCCGACGTCGCCGGAGCCGTTGTCGAACACCGAGAACCGTGCGCCGCCGAGCCAACGGAAGTCGTGCTGCCCGCTGAGGAGCCGGCGGTCGCCGAGCAGGCCCTCGGGATCGTCAACCGTGAGCGCCGCGGAGGACTCGGCGAGGCCGAGCGACCACCGCACCTCGCCCGACTCGAGGTCGACGGCGAGCACCGTGCTCGGATGCCGCATGGAGACGTACACCAGGCCCGCCTCCTCGTCGGGCTGCACCGAGTTGCAGTGGAACGGGTCGACCGGGGCGTAGATCGCCGTGCCCGCCGCCGTGTCGAGCATCGCGGGGTCGGTGCGCGCGAGCGCGGACCACTCCCAGGCTGGCTCGCCGTCGCGAACGTGGACCACCTGGCAGTCGTAGACGAAGTCGAGCGGCTCGTCCTCGGGCGCGAGGGTGCACGCATGCACCGAGGCGTCGCACGGCGTCGAGGCGTAGCGCACCGCCCAGAACCCGGCCCCGTCCGCGTCGTACACGAGCGCGTGCGAGTCGAGGTCGAGCCCGCCCGTGGACTCGTCGACCATGGCGCCATCCGTGGTGACCGTGCCGGCGCGGCTGCAGAACGTGTAGCCGCCGTTGTCCGAGATGCACGAGCGGTCGAGGAAGGCGAGTCCCTCGCCCCGCGGCGCGAGCGAGCCCACATGCGCGCCCGACACGTCGACGACCGTCAGCGGGCGCAGATCGGGAGAGAGCTCGATGACCGCCTGGGTGCCCGACGTGAGCATGGGCGCCGCGATGTAGATCGACGCGTCGAGGTCCGCGAGCTCCGCGGCCTTCTCCTCGTCGACCACCTCGAGCTCGAGGGCGTACGGCGCGAGCAGCTCGGCAGGGGAGGCCTGCTCACCCGAGGCGCAGGCGGCGAGCACGGGCAGCGCCACAGCGGCGAGGGCCGCGCGCGCCGAGAGTCGCATGACCCGATTCAACCCGCCCGCGCGCGGGTCCGCCACGCGAACGTGTCACGGACCCGCGCAGAGGCGGGAGCGGGGCTCAGGCGCCGAAGACCAGCGCGACGTTGTGGCCGCCGAAGCCGAACGAGTTGTTGATCGCCGCGATCTGCCCCTCGGGCAGCGCGCGCGGGGTGTCGCGGACCAGGTCGACCTGGAGCTCGGGGTCGGGCTCGGTGACGTTGATGGTCGGGGGAGCGGTGCGGGTCTCGAGCGCCTTGATGGTGAAGACGGACTCGAGCGCGCCGGCGCCGCCCAGCAGGTGGCCGGTCATCGACTTGGTCGCGGACAGCAGCACCTGGTCGGCGTGCGAGCCGAGCAGGCCGCGGATGCCGCGCGCCTCGATCATGTCGCCCACGGGGGTGGACGTGGCGTGCGCGTTGACGTGCGCGACGTCGGCGGCGGTGAGGCCCGCGCGCTCGAGCGCGAGTTCCATGGCCCGGGTCTGACCCGCGCCGTTGGGCTCGGGCGCCGCGATGTGGTGCGCATCGGCCGTCATGCCGAGGCCCAGGACGCTCGCGTAGACGCGCGCGCCGCGCGCCTTGGCGTGCTCCTCGGACTCGAGGATGACCACGCCCGCGCCCTCGCCGAGCACGAAGCCGTCGCGGCTGACGTCGTAGGGGCGGCTCGCGCCCTGCGGGTCGTCGTTGCGCTTGGACAGCGCCTGCATCGACGCGAAGGCGGAGATGGGCAGCGGGTGGATCGCCGCCTCGGTGCCGCCGCAGATGACCACGTCGGCCCGGCCGGACTGGATCATCTCGAAGCCCATGCCGATCGCCTCGGCGCCGGAGGCGCACGCGGAGACGGGGGCGTGGGCGCCCGCACGCGCCTTGAACTCGAGCGAGACGTACGCGGTGGGGGAGTTGGGCATCAGCATGGGCACGGTGAGGGGCAGGACGCGCGAGGCGCCCCGCTCCTTCACCGTGTCCCATGCCGTCAGCAGGGTCCACACGCCGCCGATGCCGGAGGAGACGATGCTGCCCAGGCGCTCGGGGTCCACCGCGTCCTCGCTGAGACCCGCATCGGCCCATGCCTCGCGCGCGGCCACGATGGCCATCTGCGCGGACGGGTCCATGCGCTTGGTCTCAGGACGCGAGAGCACCTCCTCGGGTCGCACGACGAGCTGACCGGCGAAGGTCACGGGCACGCCGTACTTCTCGGCCCAGTCGTTCTCCAGGGTGCGCACGCCGGAGCGGCCCGCGAGGGCGCCCTCCCACGTGCTGGCGACGTCCCCGCCGAGCGGCGAGGTGGTGCCGAGTCCGGTGACCACGACGTTCATGGGCTGTTCTCCCGAGGTGAGATGGAATGTGGACGAATGCGAGGAGGAGTTACGCGTTCGCGATGAAGTCGACGGCGTCGCCGACGGTGACGAGGTCCTTGACCTTCTCGTCGGGGATGCGGACGTCGAACTTCTCCTCCGCGAGGGTGACGATGGTCATCATCGACAGCGAGTCGATGTCGAGGTCGTCGGTGAACGACTTCTCGACGGTCACCTCGGCGACGTCGATGTCGGTCTCCTCGTTGACGATCTCGGCCAGACCGGCGAGGACCTCATCCTTGGACAGTGCCATTGCTGCTCCTTCGTTGGGGATGTGAGGCGCGTGGCGCGCCGTGTTCGTGGTGAACGCTTGTGAACTCTACGCGGGGCCCTTCCCTACGGGAGGACCACCACCTGGGCGGCGTAGACCAGGCCCGCGCCGAAGCCGATCTGCAGGGCGAGGTCGCCGCTCTTGGCGACGCCGTCGCGCAGCACGCGCTCGGTGGCGAGCGGGATCGACGCCGCCGACGTGTTGCCGGAGTCGACGATGTCCTTCGCGACCACCACGTGCTCCGGGAGGCCGATCTGCTTGGTCATCTGGTCGATGATGCGCAGGTTGGCCTGGTGCGGGATGAAGACGTCGATGTCGTCGGGCGTGACGCCCGCGGCCTCGATGGCCTGGAGGGCGACGGGCGCCATCTTGAACGACGCCCACTTGAAGACGCTCGGGCCCTCCTGGCGCAGGGTCGGGAACGGCAGGTCGCGGTCCTCGCGGATCTCGAGCCACGTGTGGTCCTGCTTGATGAGTTCGGAGGCGGAGCCGTCGGAACCCCACACGGTCGGCCCGATGCCGGGGGTGTCGGACCCGCCGATCACGACCGCGCCGGCCGCGTCGCCGAGCAGGTAGGAGATGGAGCGGTCGGCGGGGTCGACGAAGTCGCTGAGCTTCTCCGCCCCCACCACGAGGACGTGGCGGGCCGCGCCCGAGCGCACCAGCGCATCGGCCTGGCCGATGCCGTAGCAGTAGCCCGCGCACGCGGCCGAGATGTCGAACGCCGCCGCGGGCGTGGCGCCGATGCGGTCCGCCAGCACGGGCGCGCCGCCCGGGGTGATGCGGGGGTAGGAGATGGTGGAGAGGATCACCGCGTCGATCTCGGACGCCTCGATGCCCGCCTGCGCGATCGCGTCGCGCGCGGCGCGCTCCGAGAGGTCGATGACCGAGGTCTCCTCGTTCGCGCGGACGCGCGTGACGATGCCCGTCATCTTGCGGATCCACTCGTCGGAGGAGTTGATCGGCTCGATCAGCGCATCGTTCGGGACCGCGTTCTCGCCGCGGGCGACGCCCAGGCCGAGGATGCGCGTGAACTCGGGGCCACGGCGGACGTTGAGGGTGGTCATGCGGCGTTCTCCAGAAGCTCGCGGGCGGCGGACAGGTCGTCGGGGGTCTTGAGGGCGACGGCGGGGATCCCCTTCATCGCGCGCTTGGCGAGGCCCGTGAGGACGCCGCCGGGGGCGACCTCGATGAGGCCCGTGACGCCCAGCTGCAGCATGGCCTCCATGCACAGGTCCCAGCGCACGGGGTTGGCGACCTGACGGACGATGCGCGCGAGGGCGTCGGCGCCGTCGGCGACCGGCGCGCCGTCGGCGTTCGACAGAAGGACGCCGCGCGGGTTCGCGGGGGCGACCTCGCCTGCGGCGGCGTGGAGCTCCGCGACCGCGGGGACCATATACGTCGTGTGGAACGCGCCGGCGACCTGGAGCTCGATGACGCGGGCGCGCGCGGGCGGCGCCGCGACGAGCGCGTCGATCGCAGCCTTCGCGCCCGCGGCGACCACCTGGCCGCCGCCGTTGACGTTCGCGGGGGTGAGGCCGTGCAGCTCGAGGGCCGCGGCGACCTCCGCGGCGTCGCCGCCGAGGACCGCCGCCATCGAGGTGGGCTCGGACGCGGCGGCCGCGGCGGCCATGGCGGCACCGCGGACAGCGACCAGGCGCATCGCGTCGGCGTCGGTGAGGACGCCCGCGAGGGCGGCGGCGCCGAGCTCGCCCACGGAGTGGCCGGCGGCGATCGCCGGGGTGGTGCCTCCCAGGAGCGCGCGACCGGTGGCGATCGCGGTCGCCAC
The DNA here is from genome assembly GCF_000971395.1 of Demequina iriomotensis. Taxonomy (GTDB): domain Bacteria; phylum Actinomycetota; class Actinomycetes; order Actinomycetales; family Demequinaceae; genus Demequina; species Demequina iriomotensis. Next base: position 62,935 of record NZ_BBME01000011.1, read on the forward strand.
CAGGAGCGGCTGCGCGACCGCGGTGTCGCGGATGGTGTCCGCGTCGGACTCGGTGCCGTGGCGGACCACGTCGACGCCGGAGGCGTCCGCGAGGGCCGCGAGGGACGCGGCGACCTCGGGGAGCTCGAGCCACGGGGTGAGCATCCCGGGGGTCTGCGCGCCTTGGCCGGGACAGAGAATGGCAATCACGGGTTATAGCCTGCCTCACATCGGAGGGCCCTCAGCGGCATCGAGGTACCGATTCGGGCCCAGGTTATTGTGGGAAACCTACAAAGGTGCGACGGACGCGTCGCGGAGCCGGCCGAGCGCGAAGGCCATCTGCAGCACGTGCGCGTCGCGGGTGGACAGCACGTCCCAGCCTGTGAGCTCGGCCACCTTGCGCAGGCGGTACCGGACGGTGTTGGCGTGCACGAACATCGTCCTGCTCGCGAGCTCGAGCGAGCGGCCGCAGTCGAGGAACGTCGCCACGGTCTCCTTGAGCGAGCCGCCGGCCGCCGCGATCGGGTCGTACGCCACCGCGATGAGGCGGTCGCTCGCCGCGGTGTCGCCCACGAGCACCCGCTCGGGCAGGAGGTCGTCGGCGTTGACGGGCCGGGGTGCGAGCGCCCATGCGGGCGCGGCCGTGGCGCCGTGCATCGAGGCGCGGGTGCCACGAGCCACCTCGACGAGCGTGATGGCGGGAGGCCCGACCACCACCGGCCCGGGCCCGAAGGTCGGCAGCAGGGTGTCCGCGAGCTCATCGAGGCCGCCGTCGGCGCGCGCGATGATCACCAGGTCCTCCCCGTGGATCCCCACGAGCGCGCCGTGCGCGGCGCGTCGGATGGTGCGACGCAGCTCCGCGGACTGCACCTCGCCGAGCGGGCCGTCGGTGCGCCCGACCATGACGAGCGTCGGGCCCGGCTTCCAGCCCAGCGCGGCGGCGCGCGAGGGGAGGTCGTCATCCACCTCGCCGCGCACCAGGGCGTCGACCACGAGCGCTTCGAGGCGGGCGTCCCAGGCGCCGCGCGACTCCGCGGCGCGCGCGTAGACCTCGGCCGCGGAGAACGCGATCTCGCGTGAGTAGCGCAGGATCGACTCGCGCAGCACGGCCTCGGAGCCGGGGGCCGCGAACTCATCGGAGTGGTGCTCGACGATCGCGACGAACGTCCGCACGATCGTGAGCGTGTGCTGGAGCGAGATCGACCGCGTGAGCTCGGGCGGCGCCGAGGCGAACATCTCGACGGTGCCGCGGTGGCCGGCCTGCGGATCCGCGAAGTAGGCGACGAACGACGCGATGCCGGCCTGCGCCACCGAGCCCACCCACGAGCGCTCCTGCGCCGGGAGCTCGCGGAACCAGGCGTAGTCGGCATCGAGCGTCTTGAGCGCGATCGTCGCGAGCCTGCCGGTGCCGCCGCGGAGGCGGCGCAGCGTCTCGGCACGCATGTCGGGGCTGGCCATGGAGGTCAGCGTAGTGCGCGCTTGTCGCATCCGGACAATCCGATTGTGGACTCCGCACAACCCGCCCTCCTGACAGCAGCAACGGAGTTCGCCGCGACACGCCGGCGTGGGCGGTGCCGGCGGCGCGACGCGCCGGCGAACCGGGACCGACTCCGTTGGCAGTGTCGGAATTGGGCGGGTTCCGAGAGTCGTCGCGCTTGTCCCAGATGTGCCCGGTAGCGTCGGCACCAGGTGAACCGTCAGGAGGAGACATGGCACCGCGCCCTCGACCGCTGCTGGGGATGACGCTTGGGTTGCTGCTCGGGCTGGTCGTGGTGGGGCTGCTGTGGCAGCTCGCGATCATCGATCCGGGGCGCACGGTCCTGTTCGGGACGGTCGCGATCGTCACGATGCTCGTGGCATGGCTGCTCACGCGCGACGCCGCAGCGGCGCGCGGGCGCTTCACCGCGGTCGCGGTGGTCGCCGGGATGCTCGGCGGCGTCGCGCTCACCGGGATCCCCGAGCTGGTGAGCCCGGGATCGATCTCCGACGGCTGCACGCTCGAGGCCACGGTGGACGGCACCACGTACACGCCGGCGTCGACAGCGGCGCTCACCCCGCTCGACGTCCCGCCGGACTCCGTGGTCGAGTGGTCCGCGACGTCGGAAACCCCGGTCTCCATCGACGAGCGCGTCGCCGGGGTGATGATCGGCGGCTTCGCGATCCCCGTGCGCACCGTCACCAGCCAGGGCGCGCCGGAGGCCCAGGACGTCTCGGGTGAGGTCGACGTCGCGGCCGGCGTGAGCTGGATCGCCGACCGCACCTGGCTCGAGCCGAGCGGCGTCTATCACGCCTACGGCACCATGTCCGGCGGCTCGGTGACATGCATGGTCGAGGGGTACATCGCCGTCGCACCGGCGAGCGCGTTCGCGACGAACACCCTGGTGATCCTGTGGGTGTCGCTCGCGATCCTGCTGCTCCTGGTGCTGTGGGCCGCGATCGCGGTGGGACGCTCGTTCGCGACGGCGCGCCGCGCGCGCGACGACGAGGCCCGCGCGGCCGAGGTGGGCACGGGCACGGCGCTCAGCGCGTCCGAGCTCGCCGCCCTCGAGACGCCCGAGCGCGGCCCGGTCGAGCACGTCGCGCCGGCCCCGGCATGGACGCCGAGCGAGGGCCAGCCCGTGGTCCCCGCCGAGGAGATCGCCGCGCCCCCCGCGGGCCGTGCCCGCGCGAAGGACCCGGGCGGGGACGATGCGGCGCCCGCCGGCTCGGACGACACGGTGCGGGGCGCGCGCGCCGGGGGAGCGGCCCCCGCCGCGATGGCCGCCTCCGGCGGGGACGATGCGGCGGATGGCCCGGCGGAGGAGGCGGCGCCTGAGACGGCGGGCGAGGCCGAGCCCGAGGCGGAGCCGCTGCTCGACGAGGACCTCGCGGGCGACGAGGAGGCCGGGATGGGCGAGCAGGAGCTCGATGCCGAACCGGAGGACGATGCGGACGCCGCGCAGGAGGACGAGTCGGAGCAGGAGCCCGCCGAGGAGGCTGACGAGCCGCTCGACGAGCCGGCCGACGCGGAAGGCGAGGTGGACGACGACGGCGAGGGCCGCATCGTCCCCGAGGACGCGGAGGCGGTCGAGGACCGTGCTGGCGACGACGAGGCCGGAGACGACGAGGCCGGAGACGACGAAGGGCCGGAGCCCGCGTCCGAGGACGAGGGCTCCGGCCCGAAGCCGGTGAGCTCGGTCTAGCCTTCGCCGCCACCGCCGCCCGACGTACCCTTGCGGGGGTCGAGCAGCTCGTAGCGCTGGATGGCCTGCGCGTAGGTGCCGGCCGGCACGTCGCCGCGCTTCTCGAGCATCTGCAGCACGCGCACCGCGGTGGAGGCGCCGTCGATGTTGAAGAAGCGGCGCGCGGCGGCGCGCGTGTCGGAGAAGCCGAAGCCGTCCGCACCGAGCGTCGCGTACTCGCCCGGGACCCATGCGCGGATCTGGTCGGGGATGAGGTGGTCGTAGTCCGAGGTCGCGACGAACGGACCCGCGGCGCCCTGGAGCTTCTGCGTCACGTACGGCACGCGGACGCCCTGCTCGGGGTGCAGGAACTCCTGGCGCTCGGCCTCGAGGGCGTCGCGGCGGAGCTCGTTCCACGAGGTGACGGACCACACCGCGGCGCGCACGCCGTAGTCGCGCAGCAGCATCTCCTGCGCCTCGAACGCCCACGGCACGCCCACGCCGGAGGCGAGGATCTGCGCCTCCGGGCCGTGGCCCTCGGGCGCGGCCGACACACGGTGGATGCCCTTGAGGATGCCCTCGACGTCCACGTCCTCCGGCTCGGCCGGCTGGACGATCGGCTCGTTGTAGACCGTGAGGTAGTACATGACGTCGCGGTCGCGGCCGGCCTCCGGGCCGTACCAGCGCTCGATGGCGTCCTTGACGATGTGGCGGATCTCGTAGCCGTACGCCGGGTCGTACTGGACGATCGCGGTGTTGGTGGCCGCGAGGATCGGGGAGTGGCCGTCGCCGTGCTGGAGGCCCTCGCCCGCGAGCGTGGTGCGGCCCGCCGTGGCGCCGACGATGAAGCCGCGCGTGAGCTGGTCGCCCGCCGCCCAGAACTGGTCGCCCGTGCGCTGGAATCCGAACATCGAGTAGAAGATGTAGAACGGGATCAGCGGCTCGCCATGCGTCGCGTACGACGTGCCCACGGCCTGGAACGCGGCGGCGGAGCCGGCCTCGTTGATGCCCGTGTGCATGATCTGGCCGGACTCGGACTCCTTGTAGGAGAGCATGAGCTCGCGGTCGACCGGCAGGTAGTTCTGCCCGGCGGTGTTGAAGATCTTCGCCGAGGGGAAGATCGAGTCGAGGCCGAAGGTGCGGGCCTCGTCGGGGATGATCGGGACCAGGCGGTGGCCGAACTCCTTGTCGCGCACCAGGTCCTTGAACAGGCGCACGAGCGCCATGGTCGTGGCGACCTCCTGCTTGCCGGAGCCCTTGGCGAGCAGGTCGTAGGCCTTGGGGTCCGGGAGCGCGATGTCCTTGCGGTCGCCGCGGCGCTCAGGCACGAACCCGCCGAGCTCCTGGCGACGCGACAGCATGTACCGGATCGCCGGGTCGTCGAAACCGGGGTGGTAGTACGGCGGGTGGTACGGGTCGGCCTCGAGCTGCTCGTCCGTGAACGGGATGTCGAAGGTGTCGCGCAGGACCTTGAGGTCCGCGGCCGCGAGCTTCTTCATCTGGTGCGTCGAGTTGCGCGCCGCGAAGTTCGAGCCCAGGCCGTAGCCCTTGATGGTCTTCGCGAGGATGACCGTGGGCTTGCCGTTCTTCTCGGTGGTCGCCTTGGCGTAGGCCGCGTAGAGCTTGCGGTAGTCGTGACCGCCGCGCTTGAGCGCCCAGATCTCGTCGTCCGTCATGTCCTTGACGAGCTCCTTGGCGCGCGGGTCGCCGCCGAAGAACTGGTCGCGGATGAACGCGCCGGACTCGGCGCGGAATGTCTGGAAGTCGCCGTCCGGGACGGTGTTCATGAGGTTGACGAGCGCGCCGTCCTCATCCCGCTCGAGCAGCGGGTCCCAGTTGCGGCCCCACACGACCTTGATGACGTTCCAGCCCGCACCGCGGAAGAACGCCTCGAGCTCCTGGATGATCTTGCCGTTGCCGCGCACCGGGCCGTCGAGGCGCTGCAGGTTGCAGTTGACCACGAAGGTGAGGTTGTCGAGGTTCTGGTTGGCCGCGAGCTGCAGCATGCCGCGGCTCTCCGGCTCGTCCATCTCGCCGTCGCCCAGGAACGCCCACACGTGCTGCTGCGAGGTGTCCTTCATCCCGCGCAGGTGCAGGTAGCGGTTGGTCCATGCCTGGTAGATGGCCGATGCGGGACCGAGTCCCATCGAGACGGTCGGGAACTCCCAGACGTCCTCCATGAGGCGCGGGTGCGGGTACGAGGACAGGCCGCGGCCCTCGCCGGACTTCTCCTGACGGAAGGAGTCGAGGTCCTCCTCGCCGAAGCGGCCCTCGACGAAGCCGCGCGCGTAGACGCCGGGCGCCGCGTGGCCCTGGAAGTAGACCTGGTCGCCGCCGCCGGCGTGGTCCTTGCCTCGGAAGAAGTGGTTGAGGCCCACCTCGTACAGGGTCGCCACGGAGGCGTAGGACGAGATGTGGCCGCCGATGCCCTTGCCGCCCGCCTGCGCGCGGGTCACCATGACCGCCGCGTTCCAGCGGATCCAGCCGCGGTAGCGACGCTCGAGCTCCTCGTCGCCGGGGAACTCGGGCTCGTCGTCCGCGTGGATGGTGTTGACGTACGGCGTGTTGAGGCTGAGCGGGACGCTCAGCTGCTTCTTGGCCGCGTGCTCGACCAGCTGGTCGACGATGTACTCGGCGCGGCTCTCGCCGCCGTCCTGGATCAGGCCGTCCAGGGACTCGAGCCACTCCTGGGTCTCGCCCGGGTCCTTGTCAACCTCGCCGTGATGTGCCACAGGTGACCTTCCTGTCGGGCGCGCGGTGGCGCGCCGAATGGATGGAGCTCGCGACACGCGTGTACGCAGTCGCGCCCCACATTGATACCACCCACCAGGTTACTGTCACGCGGAACGTGCTGCGCACGGCGTGCGCCCGTTCCGCTGGCGGGGCAGCGGCGCGGACGATTGCACCCCGGCGCGCGGTGCCTCTACTGTGGACGCCAGGCGTGCGCTCCAGCGTACGAGAATCCGACGAAGGGGGTCCCGCCACCGTGGCGACACAGGAGGATGCGAAGGCGGTCGACGCCGTCGTCGCGCGGCTCGCGCTCAAGGCCGGCCAGATCATCCAGGAATACGGCTACGACGACGACACGGATGCGGACTTCCGCGACGCGGTCGAGGCGGCGACAGGCGAGGACCTGGTCGACGAGGACTACGGGGACGTCACCGACGGCGTCGTCGTGTGGTTCCGCGACGGGGACGACGACCTGGCCGATCTGCTCATGGATGCCCAGACCCTGCTCGACGACGGTGCGGCGGTGTGCCTGTGCACGCCCAAGTCGGGGCAGTCGGGACACGTCCAGCCGCGCGAGGTGCAGGAGGCGGCCTCGGTCGCGGGCCTGCACGCGACGTCGACGTTCGTGATCGGCACCCGATGGACCGCGACCTACCTGGTGGAGAAGGGCCGCTCCAAGTGAGCCATCCCCTCGTGGGCCAGCCGGCCCCCGACTTCCGCATGACCGACACGCACGGTCGCGTCGTGTCCTCCGAGGATCTCGCCGGCACCGCGTACCTGCTCGTGTTCGTGCCCTTCGCGTTCTCGGACACGTGCACCAACGAGCTCATCGACCTGCGCGCGGCGGACGATCTTCTCGCGCGCGACGGGCTGCGCGTGATCGTGGTGAGCTGCGACTCGATCTACACGCTCAAGGCATGGGCGGACACGCATTCGTACAAGGCGGACCTGCTGTCCGACTTCTGGCCGCATGGCGAGGTGTCGCGGCAGTACGGCGTGTTCAACCCGCACAAGGGGCTCGCCGGGCGCGGCTCGTTCCTCGTGGACGCCGCGGGCGTGGTGCGCTGGGCGATCGTCAACCCCGAGGGGGAGGCGCGCGACGTCGCGGAGTACCGCGGCGCGATCGAGGACCTGCTCGGCTGATCCGCCGCCGCAGAATCGCTTCTATCCATCGCGTATAGGCGGGAGTGCGGGAGCCCTCCGCTCCTCGACTCCACCAAAACACTTATATCAACGGCGTATAAGTGTTAGCGTGGAGCGCATGGACACCGTTGCGGCCGTCATCGTCGACATCGTGCGCTCGCGCGAGCTCGCCGACCGCGCCGCGGGCCAGGCCGCCGTGCTCGAGGCGTTCGCCGTCGCCGAGCGCGGGCTGACCCCTGTCCGACCGCTGGGCGCGACCGTGGGCGACGAGTTCCAGGGCGTCTACGCGCGGCTGGCCGACGCGGTGCGGGTCACCACCCTCGCGGCGCTCACGCTCCCGGAGGGGGTCGAGGTCCGCGCGGGCATCGGCCTGGGCGAGGTGGTCGAGGTCGAGGGGGACATCTCCGACGGCAGCGCGTGGTGGCGCGCGCGCGACGCGATCGACGAGGCGCATCGGCGCGAGGATGCCGGTCAGACGGCGGTGCGCGCGTGGTGTGTCGGAGGCCTGGGGGACGATGCGGGCATGACGTCCTCCGTCCTGCTGCTTCGCGACCATGTCCTCGGCCGCATGAAGGCGCGCGAGCGCCGCATCGCCGCCGGCGTCATCCGCGGCGACCGGCAGTCCGACATCGCCGCGCGCGAGTCGATCAGCCAGGCCGCGGTGTCGCAGGCCGCGCACCGATCCGGAGCGGTGGCCCTGCGCGAGGCTCTCGTGACGCTCGACGGGGTCGCCCGATGACCGCGGCGGTCCTGGTCGCGATGGTCGCGGGCGCCGAGGCGCTGCGCTGGTGGCTGCGAGGACGGACGCTCGTCGCGGCGACCGGTGCGTGGCTGCTCATGGCGCTCGTCGCCGCGGGCGTGTCCGGCGACGTGGGGGCATGGGGAGCGGTCGCGCTCGGCGCGGGCTCGGCGGGGTGGCTGGTGCTGCGCTGGCGTGCGGGCGCGGACATCGCGATGGGCGCCCTGGTGATCGTGGCCGGGCTGCTCCTGCTCGCCGACGGCGGACCGGATCGCTCCGCCGCGATCATCGCGGGGCTCGGGATCGCGGTGCTGCTGTCGCGCACCGCGAACGAGGTGTGCCGCGCCGTGCTCGACCGCGCCCGATCTCTGCCGGAGGACGATGCGCCCGCACCCGAGCAGGCGCCCTCGGCCTCGCACCTGCGCGGCGGGCGCATCATCGGCCCGCTCGAGCGGTGGCTCATCGTCGCGTTGGCCCTCGTGGGCGCCGAAGGGGTCGTGGTCGGGCTCATGGCCGCCAAGGGCATCGGCCGCTTCCCGGAGATCTCCGGGGACCGTGGGCGGGGTTCCGCCGCGGAGGAGTTCCTGGTGGGATCGCTCGTGAGCTGGGCCCTCGCCGGCGCGGGGGCGCTCATGCTCGCCGTGCTGCGCTGACGGGGACGCGACGGCGCCGCCTGGACCGGACCGCCGCATCGTCCTGTCACAATGGTCCGCGGGCCCTTAGCTCAGTTGGTTAGAGCACTGCGTTTACACCGCAGGTGTCGTCGGTTCGAGTCCGGCAGGGCCCACCATCGATCCGCCGTGGACGCGTCCGCAGGCCGTCGCTACAGTGAGGTCACCGGCCCGCTGGTGGCCGCGTTCGCGTCGGCGGATCTGCGGGGGGAGCAGGGGCGATGATCGGACGGATGGGACGCTTGGGACCGCTCGTCGTGGCGGCCGCGCTGGGCGCCGGTGGCCTCGCGGGGTGCTCGGGCGACGCGCATGCGGGCGAGGACGTGTTCGACGTCACGGACGCCTCGTCGACGATCGTCGCCACGGACGACGGCACGGCACTGCGCCTCGCCGCCACGGTGGTCAACACCTCGGACGAGGTGCTCGACGGCGTCCAGGTGACGGTGGTCCTCGACGAGGCGACGATGCCGTACCTCGTCACGGGCGCCGTGGCGGTCCCGCTCGCGGCCGTCGACGGCATCTACCCGCAGAGCTCGGCGCGCGCGGACGTGCCGCCGGACGGCGCGCTGGGGATCGACTTCGAGGACACGCGGCACCTCGACCCGTCGGCGGCGGGGCTCTCCGACGTGCTCGAGCTGGCGGCTCAGGTCACGCTCGAGATCTCGTGGGACGGCGGCGAGCAGCAGCTGGCCTACGGCGCCACGGTCGAGGACCCCGACGGGCTGCTCGGCCGCTAGCTCAGGAGGCGCGCACGATCGGCGCGCCCGCGGCCTCGAGCGCGCGCATCGGCGCCGAGCCTGCAGCGGCATCCGTGATGATCCCCGTGACTCCCTCGAGCGGCAGCACCGCGAACCGCGAGGCGGCGCCGATCTTCTCCTCGCTCGCGAGCACATAGGTGTCCGCGGCCCGCGACGCGAGCGTGCGCTTCATGGCCGCCTCGTCCGCATCGCCGGTGGTGAGGCCGGCCTCGGCGTGCACGCCCGTGACCCCCAGGAGGAAGAGGTCCGCGCTGACCCCGAGCGCCGCCTCGGCCGCCCCCGCGCCGCACGCGACCGCGGAGTGCTTGAAGAGCCGTCCGCCGATCACGATGACCTCCGCACGATGCTCGAGCAGCGCCGCGGCGACCGTGACCGAGTGCGTGACGACCGTGCAGTCGAGGTCGCGGGGGAGCGCCGCGGTCACCGCGAGCGCCGTGGTCCCGCCGTCGAGGATCACGGTCGAGCCGGGCGTGACCAGCCGGGCCGCCGTCGCCGCGACGCGATGCTTGCTGTCGGGCGCGACGCTCGCGCGCGCGGCGTAGTCGACCACCGCCGGCGACGCGGGGAGCGCCCCGCCGTACACGCGCACCGCGAGACCCTCCGCGTCGAGCTCGCGCAGATCGCGGCGGATGGTGTCCTCGGACGTGCCCAGCTCCGCAGCGACGTCCTTGGCGACGATGCGCCCGTCGCGGGCGAGACGATCGAGCAGGAGGTGCTTCCGTGCGGCTGCCAGCATTCCGATTCCTTCCGAGTTCTTCCCATTCTTGCATGTTTATGCTTACTCTGCCGCCATGAACACACCGATGCTCATCCTCATCGCCGGTCCCTACGCCTCCGGAACCGGAGGCGATCCCGCGCTCATGGCGCGCAACCTCGAGCGCCTCGAGCAGGCGGCGTGGCCCGTCTTCGCGGCCGGCCACGTCCCGATGATCGGGGAGTGGGTCGCGCTGCCCGTGCTCCGCAGCGCGGGAGCGAGCGGCCCGACGGATCCGCTCGCGGCCGACGTCATGTACCCGACCGCCGCGCGACTGCTCGCGCACTGCGATGCGGTCCTGCGGCTGCCGGGCGAGTCGAAGGGCGCCGATCAGGACGTCGCGATCGCGCGCGAGCGCGGCATCCCGGTGTACTTCGCCCTCGAGGAGATCCCCGGCCACGTCGCCGCGGCGTAGTCCCCCCGCGGTCGCGAGGCCGGGCGCGCTAGCCTCGAACCACGCAGGAGGCCTGACGAGGGGAGCCGGGAGTGTCGTTCGAGCTCGACGAGCACGAGGGCGGGCTGAAGAAGGGCGAGAGGTACGAGGCCTTCGCCAAGCGCGCCGACGGTCTGATGGCGGCGCTGGCGCTCGTCTTCCTGGTGGTGTGGTCGGCGCGCATCGCGTTCCGCGAGGACCTTCCCGGCAGCGTCCGGGCGACGTTGCTCACCATCCAGAGCGTGATCTGGATCGTGTTCCTGGTGGATCTGCTCATCCGTGTCGCGCTCCACGAGCAGCGCTGGCGCTTCCTGCTGTCCCACCCGCTCGACGTGGTCGCGGTCATCATCCCGGCGGCGCGTCCGCTCAAGATCCTCTCGGTGTTCGCGTCGGGCACGATGCTCGCGAGCCGCAAGGGCGTGGTGAAGTCGACGCAGGCCGTGCTCATCGCGGTGGTCCTGCTGCTGTGGATCTCCGCCGTCGCGATGCTCGACGCGGAGCGGGGGCACGACGGCGCGCAGATCGTGAACTTCGGCGACGCGATCTGGTGGTCGCTCGTCACCGTCACCACGGTGGGCTACGGCGACTACGCGCCCGTGACGGTCGAGGGACGGGTGATCGCGACGCTGCTCATGCTCATCGGCATCGCCCTCATCGGTATCGTCACCGCGACCGTCGCCGCCTGGTTCGTGAGCCTCACGCAGGGCGCCGAGGAGGCCCGCGAGGAGGCCAGGGAGCAGGCGCGCGAGGAGGTCACGCGCGCCCAGCTGCTCGACCGCATCGGCCAGCTCGAGGCGAAGATCGACGAGATCGCCGGCCGCGACGGTCCGGGTGCCTCCGGGCTGCCCCACCTCACGCCGAAGCCGCCCCGAGACGCCGGCGCCCGGGAGCGGCGCACCGAGTAGCCTGGTCCCCATGACCTCCGTGGCCGATGTGATGGACGCCCTCGAGAGGCGCTTCCCCCCGGACCTCGCGGAGGACTGGGATGTCAACGGGCTCACCGTGGGACGTCCGGACGCGTCGGTCTCCCGTGCGCTGTTCGCGGTCGACCCGACCATGGCGGTGGTGCAGGAGGCCATCGAGGCCGGGTGCGACCTCATCGTCACCCATCACCCGCTGCTGCTGCGCGGCGTCACCACCGTCAACGCCGGCACCCCCAAGGGCGCCGTCATCCACGCGCTCATCGAGAACGGCATCGCGCTGTACAACGCGCACACCAACGCCGACCACGCCGGCACCGGCGTCGCCGAGGCGCTCGCGAGGGTGCTGGGGGTGTCGGGCGCGCTCCCGCTGGTCCCGCTCAAGGACGATGCGGAGCAGGGCACCGGCCGCATCGGCCGCCTCGACGCCCCGCTCACGTTGCGCGACTTCGCGGAGCGTGCCGCCGCGGTGCTGCCGCGCACCGAGCACGGCGTGCGCGTCGCGGGCGACCTCGACGGCGTGGTCCAGACCGTCGCGGTGGTCGGCGGTGCGGGCGACTCGTTCCTGAGCGCCGCGCGCGAGGCCGGGGCCGACGTCTACCTGACGGCCGACCTGCGCCATCACCCCGCCTCCGACGCCCGCGAGGCCGCGCTGCTCGGGGACGGCCGCCCGTACCTCGTCGACGTGGCACACTACGCATCCGAGTGGACGTGGCTCGAGGCCGCCGCCGAGTACCTCGGGGATGCGACCGGCATCGACACCCTCGTCTCGACCCTCACCACCGACCCCTGGACCGCGCGCTTCTAGCGCGAAGGAGAACCCGTGCCCGACGCACCCGCAGCCGACCAGATCCGCCTCCTCGACGTGCAGGACCTCGACCTGCGCGCGCAGCAGGCGCGACACCGCCGCAACCACCTCCCGGTGCTGAGCCAGATCGCGGAGCTCACCGCGCGGCTCACGGACCTCGACGAGGCGCGGATCGCGAGCAACACCAAGGTCACCGACCTGCGCCGCGCGGTGCAGAAGGCGGAGGACGACGTCCAGGTGGTGCGCGAGCGCTCCGCGCGCGACAACGCCCGCCTCGCCTCCGGTCAGGGCAGCCCCAAGGACCTGCAGGCGCTCCAGGGCGAGCTCGAGGTCCTCGCGCGTCGCCAGGAGGCGCTCGAGGAGGTCGAGCTCGAGGCGATGGAGGCGCTCGAGACCGCCGAGAAGGAGCTCGCGTCCGCGAAGGAGCAGGTCGACGCGATCTCCGCGCAGGTCGCCGACCTCAACGGCGAGCGGGACGTGGTGTGGAACGAGATCGACGCGGAGCTGGTCGGCATCGCGAACGACCGCGACGCCGCCGTGGCGGGCCTCGACGCGGGCCTCGTCGCTCTCTACGAGAAGCTGCGCGACGCGCAGGGCGGCATCGGGGCGGCCGCGCTCGCCCAGGGGCAGTGCCTCGGCTGCCGCACGCAGCTCAACCCGGGAGACCTGCGCGCGATCGAGGGCCGGCCCGCGGACGCGATCGTGCGCTGCGAGGAGTGCGGCCGGATCCTGGTGCGGGGCGCGACGAGGTGAGCGACGCGCAGGTCGAGCCGACGGTCCCGCACCGCCCGCATCGCCTGCCCGAGGGCACCGACCCGGAGCCCGAGGCCCCCGCCGAGCCGCCGACGCTGCAGACCCGGGTCCAGTCGCCGTTCTCCCCGAACGAGGAGGACCTGGTCTCGCCCCTCACGCTCGTGCTGGTGCGCCACGGCGTCACCGAGATGACCACGTCGCGGCGCATGTCGGGCTCGGGCGTGCCCGGGCCTGCGCTCAGCGCGCCCGGGCGCGTGCAGGCCGCTCGCGCAGCCGACCTGGTCTACGGCATGGGCCGCCGCGCGTGGACGCAGCTGCCGCATGTGACCCGCGTGCTCGCCTCGCCGATGGTGCGCACGCAGGAGACCGCCGCGGCGGTCGGCCGGCGCATCGGCGCCCATGTCGAGACGGAGGAGGGCCTCAAGGAGGTCGACTTCGGCGCATGGGAGGGGCTCACCGTCGCCGAGATCGTCGAGCGCGACGGCGAGGCGATCCATCGGTGGCGCCAGGCGGAGCTCGCGGCACCCGAGGGTGAGTCGATCGACCAGGTCGGCGAGCGCGGCTACGCCGTGGTCCGGCGCCTCGCCCAGGAGCACGCCGCGGCGTGCATGGCCGGACGCGACCTTCCGCGCGGCATCGCGCTCGTGTCCCACGCGGTGGCGATCAAGTCGATCGTCGGCACGGTGCTCGGCATGGACCCGTCCCGGTGGGGAGCGATCTGGCCGTCCCCGGCGTCGACGACGGTGCTCCAGGTGCGAGCGCGCTACGACGGCTCGATCGCCGAGACGCATGTGCTCGCCGTGGGAGTACCCGTCGAGTAGCCCGTTGCCGCGGGAGCGCCGGTACGAGGTGGTTTCCCGTAGCCTGGGGCGCGTGAGGCGTGCATGACGGGATCGCGGCGGCGGGTGTTCGAGCCCATCGTGCTCGGTGTCGCGCTCGCCTCGTACGGCCTGTGGACCTGGGGCGTGATGTCCGGGTGGCTGGGCGAGAACCTCGATGCGCGGGTTCCCACCCCGGAGATCTCGCCCCGCTCGTACCTCGGGCAGCTTGCGGAGGCGTTCTCCGTCTTCACGTCCCCGTTCTTCGTGCTCGTGGTGGCGCTGTCGCTCGTGGTCGCCGCCTTCCAGCAACGGCAGCGACGGCTCGCGCTGGCGCTTCTCATCGCGGCGGCGGGCCTGCCGCTGTGCTCGGTGAATCAGCAGCTCATCGACCGCCCGCGGCCCGAGTCCGCGTTCGCCGACTCGTTGGCGGCGGTGGGCCCCTCGTATCCGTCGGGCCACCTGTCCGGCGTGACCATCCTGCTGTGGATCGTGGTCGCGATCGCGAACTCCCAGCGGCGCGGGCTCGGCACGAGCATGCGCCGGCGCACGCTGGCCGGCCTCCTCGTCGTCTTCACCGCGTTCGACCAGTGGGTGCTGGGGGTGTCGCGGCCGTCCGACCTCGTCGGCGGCTGGCTCTTCGGGATGGTGGTCGCCACCGCCGTCCTGTGGGTGATCGGCCTCGACTCGATCACCCGTCCGTGGCGCCAGCGCCGCATCCCCGAGCCGACGGGTCGACGCGCGGCTGTCATCTACAACCCGACCAAGGTGCTCGAGCTCGACGCGTTCCGCCGGCGCGTCACGGTGGCGATGGTGGGCGCGGGGTGGGACTCCCCGCTGTGGATCGAGACCGAGCGAGACGATCCGGGCCGCGCGATGGCGCGCGACGCCCTCGCCAAGGGCGTCGACCTGGTGCTGGTCGCCGGCGGGGACGGGACGGTGCGGACCGTGTGCGCGGAGCTCGCCGGCAGCGGCGTGCCCGCGGCGATCATCCCGGCGGGCACGGGCAACCTGCTCGGGCGCAACCTGGGCATCCCGCTCGACGAGGCGGAGGCGCTCGAGGTGGCGCTGCACGGGTCCACCCGGCCCGTCGACGTGGTGCGATGGACGGTGGGCGGCACCGACGCATCGTTCGTCGTCATGGCGGGAGTCGGGCTCGACGCGCAGATCATGCGCGACACCGATCCGCGCCTCAAGCGCCTGGTCAAGGGCGGGGCCTATGTGGTCGCGGGGGCGCGCCAGCTGGGCGCCGAGCCCTTCCACGCGCGGGTCAAGGTCGACGGCGAGCTGGTGTACGAGGGTGAGGCGGCGATGACGCTCGTCGGCAACGTCGGGCGCCTGCAGGGCGGCATCGCGCTCCTGCCCGCGGCCGATGCGGCGGACGGGCTCCTGCATGTGCTCGTCGCCACCGGCAGGGGCGTGACGGGGATGGTGCGGCTGCTGGGCGCGCTGGGCAGGGAGAGCCGCGAGTCGCCCCTGCGCCGCTTCCAGGGCACCCGCGTGGAGGTCGAGCTCGACCGCGAGGTGCCCTACGAGATCGACGGCGACCTCGAGGGCAGCGTCGACCGCTTCAGCGCCGCCGTCCTCCCGGCCGAGCTGCTCGTCAGGGCGCCGCGACGACGCACGCGCTGAGGCGCGTCACGCGTCGCGCGCGAGCTGCTTGCGCAGGTAGCGGCGGTCGTCGTTCGCGTACGCGTAGTACCAGCCGATGAGCAGGCCGCCGCCGACGAAGTTGCCCACCAGCGCGATGGCCAGGTTGCCCAGGGCCGGGGCCCAGTCGAGGCCGCCCTGGAGCGCCGCGACCGTGAACGCGACGGTGTTGGCGACCGAGTGCTCGAAGCCCACGAACGCGAACACGAACACGCTCATGATCATGGCGACCGCCTTGGTGAGGTCCTCCTTGATCATGCCGTTGTAAACCAGGATCATCGCGAGGTTGATCATGAAGTTGCACAGGATCGCGCGGACGAACAGGTCGCCCCAGCCCGCGGCGCCCTCGGACAGGTAGGCGAGCTTGTGCTCGATGGTCGCGTCGAACTGCTCGCCCGCCGCGCCGTCCAGGATGGTCGAGAAGTGCACCAGCAGCGCGATCGCGAGCCCGCCGATGAAGTTGCCCAGGTAGCACATCGCGAGGATGCGCAGCCCGCGCATCGCGTTCACCCGACGGTGGTACCAGCCCACGGTCACGACCATCATGTTCGACGTCAGCAGCTCGGACTTCGAGTAGTAGATGAACACGAGCGCGAAGCCGAAGATGAGAGCGCCGAGGATCTTGCCGATGCCCACGAGGCTGCCGTCCCCGAATCCCGCGAACGCGGCGACCACCGCGAAGTTGGTGAGGTACATGAGGCCGATGATCACGCCGGCCATCGCCGCCCGCATGAGGTAGACGCGTGCGAGCCCGCCGCTCATCGCGGTCTTGGTCTCGAGCGCATCGAGCACCGTCGAGATGAAGTGCTTACCAGGGAACAGCGTGCTCTGATCGCTCATGCGCCCAGCCTGCCACGCCCGGGCGGATCCCACCCGGGACCCGCCCGCGTCAGCCCCGGAGCGCGCCGTCGGTGCCGAACGCCCGCTCCGCGAACCGCGCGCCGATGAGCCGATGCGCGTCCGCGCCGGGATGGAGGGCGTCGGGGAGCGGATCGGCCGCCTCGTCGGCCTCGCCGAACAGCGCCGTGCCGTCGAGGTAGGTCAGGTTCGCATCGTCCGCGCGTGCGGCGACCACGTCGCGTAGCGCGTCACGGATGGTCGCGAGCGTGAGCCGCCCCTGCGCGACGTCGGCGGGATCGCCCGTCGCGAGGAAGCGCACCTGCGCGGTGCCGAACGATGCGGGGTCGAAGGCACCCGGGCCGGGCGTGCGCTCGTGGATCGGGCACCAGAGCGGCGAGACGAGGAGGAGCGGCGTGTCCGGGTGCCCGTCGCGGATGGTGTCGAGGAATCCGTGGACCGCGGGCACGAAGGCGCGCATCCGCATGGCGTCGAGGTTGACCACGTTGATGCCGAGCTTGATGCTGATCGCGTCCGCGGGAGCGTCGCGGATGACGCGCGCGACGAAGGGGTCGACCACCGCGCTGCCGCCGAAACCGAGGTTGTTCAGGTCGACCCCCGCGGCGCGAGCCGCGATCGCTGGCCACGTCTCGCCGGGCACGACGGCCGAGGAGCCCTGGCTGATCGAACTGCCGTGGTGCACCCAGACCCGGCGCGCCGCGGCGTCGGGCGCGAGGGGCGCGTCCGCGCGAAGCCCGACGAGCGCCGTGGCCTCGTTGTGCGGAAGCCACAGCTCGACCAGCTTGTCGCGCGCGGGAAGGCCCGCGAGCACGGTGGTGTGAACCTCGCCCGGTCGGGGGGTGGCGGCGCCGGTCGCGAGGTCGATCTCGAGGCGGTCGCCGCCCGTGAGCTCGTCGCTCGCGACGCGAGCGCCGTCGACGAACGTGTCGATGCGGCCGCGCGGACGCTCGGCGCCGAGGTACACCGTGCGGCTCGCGCGGGTCGCCAGCTCGATGCGCGTGGCCGTCGTGCGGAAGGCGAGGCGAGCGCCCGCGGGCTGGGCCTCCATCGCCATGAGCTGCGGGTCGGGGAACCGGTGGCGCGCCCACGCGGGCAGCCGGTGTGGCACCAGGCCGGCGGCGGTCGGCTCGAGCTCGGCGACGCCCCGGACGAGCGCAGGATCGAGGGGGACGGAGATCACGCGGCGGGTCCTTCCTGGGGCCATGAGGCGAGGGCGCGGTCGAGCGCGTCGACGGCGGCGGCCCAGGAGCCGTCCACCGCGTCGGGACGATGCGCGAAGGCCTGGGCGTCGGTGAGCGCGACGAAGCCGGCGATGGTCGCGCCGACCAGGCGGACCGCGTCCACGGTCGCGCCGTCCGGCACCGCGTAGCCGCGGATCACCGCGGCGAGGAGCGAGGCGACGCGCGCGGCCTCGGGAGAGGCCGCGGTCTCGTCGGCGGCGGGGCGCTGGAGCGCGGTCCACGCTCCGGGCCGGTCCGCCGCGTAGCGGCGGTGGGCGAGGGCGAGCCCGGCCAGCGCATCGTGCCCGGACCGGCCGGCCACCTGGTCCGCGATGCGCTCCGCGAGCTCGCCGAGGGCGAGGCGGTGCACGCCGGCGAGCAGCGCGTCGCGGTCCCGGACGTGGGAGTACATGCTGGCCGGCCGCACGCCGAGCTCGCGCGCGACCGCCGAGACGGTGACGGCGTCGTAGCCCGCGGCATCGGCGAGCCGTGCGGCCGCGGCGACGACCGCCGCGGGGGAGAGGGGGGCGTTCGGCATCCCCCGAGGGTACAGGGTGTAGGTATGCGCCTACGAATCGTAGGTGCGCTTGAGGTCCAGGGCGGCCGCCGCGTCGTCGCTGACAGGTGCCGCATTCGTGTTTGTTGTGGCTGTAATCAAATCGTGACCGGCAGCGATTGCAATTAGTTGGCTCAGGCAACAATATGGGGGCGCGGCTCGCGACGATGCGGGCGACCATCTCGAGGAGGAGATATGCGGATCAGGACGATCGTCGCGACCGGTGCGGGCGCGGCGCTGATGCTGGGGCTGGCGGCCTGTGCCGGCGGCGGTGCGGGCAGCGAGGGCGGATCGAGCGCCGATGCGACGTCGGGCGGCGAGCCCGCGGCGGACGCCGGCGGCCTCATCGGCGTCGCGATGCCGACCCAGACCGTCGAGCGCTGGACCCAGGACGGCGAGGGCGTGAAGGCCGGGCTCGAGGAGGCCGGCTTCGAGGTGGATCTCCAGTTCGCCAACGACGACATCCCGACGCAGCAGCAGCAGATCGAGAACATGGTGCAGAACGGCGCCGAGGCGCTCATCATCGCCGCGATCGACGGCACCGCGCTGAGCGGCCAGCTTCAGGCGGCGGCGGACGCGGGCATCCCCGTGATCTCGTACGACCGCCTCATCCGCGACTCGGACAACGTCGACTTCTACGTCACCTTCGACAACTTCAAGGTGGGCGTCGGGCAGGCCACGTCGCTGCTCACCGGGCTCGGCATCCTCGACGAGTCGGGGGCGGAGACCGGCGAGAAGGGCCCGTTCAACGTCGAGCTCTTCGCGGGCTCGCCGGACGACAACAACGCCGGGTTCTTCTTCAACGGCGCGATGTCGGTGCTTCAGCCGTACGTCGACTCCGGCGTCCTGGTGATCCCCTCCGAGCAGACCGAGTTCAACACGGTGGCGACGCCGGGCTGGCAGCAGGAGACCGCGCAGACCCGCATGGAGGACCTGCTCACCGGCTCGTACGTGGGCACGGACCTCAAGGTGCAGGGTGTGCTCGCGCCGAACGACGGCCTCGCGCGCGGCATCATCACGGCCCTCCGCAACAACGGCTACCCGGAGACCATCGCGGACGGCTTCCCGATCGTCACCGGTCAGGACGCCGAGATCGGCTCGGTGAAGCTCATCGCCGACGGCGTCCAGTACTCGACCATCTTCAAGGACACCCGCAACCTCGCGGAGAAGGCGATCGAGGCCGCTGAGGCGTTCCTCGCGGGCGAGACCCCCGAGCCGAACGACACCGAGACGTACGACAACGGCGTGAAGGTCATCCCGTCCTTCCTGCTCGAGTCCGAGGTGGTCACGGCGGACAACCTCGAGTCGGTCCTGGTCGACTCGGGCTACTGGACGGCCGAGGAGGTCGCCTCCGGTCAGGCCTCCTGACGCGCAGGTGGCGCCGGCGTTCCGCTCGCGCCGGCGCCACCGTCCCGGCCGCCCTCGTGCACCGCACGAGGGCGGTCGGAATCGTCCTCGGCGGCTGATTCGTTGCCTCTGAGGACCCCCACTCGAAGGAGCGATGATGACCGCCGCGCTGAAGCCGCCGTCCACCTACGAGGACCCGATCGTGGCCCGCCACTCCCTCGACGGGAAGCGCGTGCTGGTCGTGGGCGGCTCCTCGGGCTTCGGGCGGCAGGTCGCGCTCGACGCCGCGCTCGCGGGCGCCGACCTCATCGTCGTCGGCCGTGACAGCGCCAAGGCGCACGCGACCTCGCAGGAGGCCGGCGCGCTGGCGCGCGGGAAGGCGAGCGCCCTCGCCATCGACGTCACGGACGAGCGAGGCCGCGCGAGCCTGGTCGACGCGGTGGGCGTGGTCGACCATGTGGTGTCGACGCTCGGCGGGCGCCTCGCGGACGGCGCCCCGGAGGACGACGAGTCCCTGCGGGCGACCGCGCGCAGCAAGGTCGAGGACAACCGCCTGCTCATGGAGGCGCTCGCCGGGAGCGTGCGCGACGGCGGGTCCTTCGTGCTGACGGCGGGCTCGACGCGGCGCCCCGGGGAGCACGACGGCGTGGCCGCGGTCGCCGGCAACGAGGAGATCCGGGAGCTCGCGCGCGAGAAGGCCGTGCTGCTCGCGCCGCGGCTACGGGTCAACGCCGTCGCTCCCACCTGGACGCAGACGCCGCTGTGGCGTCACCGCTCGGACGCCGAGGTGGTCGCGATGCGCGCGGAGATGGAGGCCCGCATCCCGCTCGGGCGCACCGCGGACATCCGCGAGGTCGCGCGCGCCTACCTGTTCCTCATGACCAGCGGCTTCATCACCGGCCAGACCATCGCTGTCGACGGCGGCTACTCGCTCACGTGAGCGAGTCGAGGAACCGCCCGAGGCGCACGATGCCCTCGGTGATCGCCTCGCGCGACGCGGCGTAGGACAGGCGCACGTGGGTGTCGCCCTGGGTGACGCCGAAGTCGCGGCCCGGCGTGATGGCCACGTGGGCCTCCCGGAGCGCGCGGTCGGCGAGCGTCCATGCGTCGAGGCCCGTGCCGGAGATGTCGGCGAACGCGTAGAACGCGCCGTCGGGCACGCAGTCGAGGGGCAGGCCGATGCGCGCGAGGCCGTCGAGCATGAGCGCGCGGCGCTCGAGCAGCTCGAGGCGGCGCTCCTCCGCCTCGGCGAGGGACTTGGGGGTGAAGCACGCGAGCGCGGCGTGCTGCACCGGTGCCGACGGGCTGAGGAACAGGTTGGTCGCGAGCCGCTCGACGGGCGCGACCAGCGATTCCGGCAGCACGCACCAGCCGAGCCGCCAGCCCGTCATGCCGAACGCCTTGGAGAAGCTGTTGACCACGATCGCGTCCCGATCGTGCGCGAGGACGCTGCGCGGGCGGCGGCCGGCCGCATCGGGATCCGCGAGGTCGAGGTAGATCTCGTCGACGATGCGCCACGCGCCGCGCTCGCGCGCGACGGCGCAGATCGCGGCAAGCTCGCCGGCAGGGATCGAGGTGCCCGTGGGGTTCGATGGCGAGGCGACCATGACGGCACGGGTGGTGGGCGTCCAAGACGCGCGCACCAGGTCCGCGGTGAGCTGGAAGCGCGAGGCGGGGGAGGTCGGGATGGTCACGGCCCGGCCGCCGAAGGTGGCGACGATCTGCCGGTTGCACGGGTACGAGGGATCCGCCATGAGCACGTCGGTGCCCGGGTCGACGGTCGCCGCGATCGCGAGGTCGAGCGCCGCCGAGCCGCCCATCGTCACGGCGATCCGAGCCGGGTCCACCTCGACGCCGTGGCGCTCGCGGTAGAACCAGGCCAGGCGCTCGCGGAGCGCGGGCGTGCCGAGCGCGGAGGTGTACGCGAGCGGGCGTCCGTCCATCTCCTCGGCCATGGCGCGGCGCACCGCGGCCGGCGCGCCGTAGTCGGGCTCGCCCAGGTTGAGGCGGACCACGGGGTGGCCCGCGCGCTCGATCGCGGCGGCGACGTCGCCGAACGCCATCGCGTGGAAGGGCTCGACCTCGCGGGCGCGCTGGGAGAGCTGCATGGTGGTTCCTCCTGCAGGGGAGGCTATCCCGCGATGACGAGCGTGAGCTCGTCCGGCCCCTTGGGCTTGGGGGTGAGCGTGACGTCGACGAGGGCGTCGCCGATCATCCCGGCCGCCGCGTCGGCGAGGTCCTGTGCGGACTCCAGCCGTGCATCGTCCCTCACCAGGTGCGCCGCGAGGAGGCCGCGCGTGTGCTTGGCCATGTGGCTGACCACGGCGCGCTTGCCGTTCAGCTCGCGCTGGACGCTCACGCTGACCCAGGGGGCGTCGGTCGGCTTGTATGCGGCGACGTAGGAGGCGCTCCGGCAGTCGATGACCAGGCCGCCCGCGGCGAGCGCGTCGAGCTCTGCGGGCAGGTGCTTCTTCCAGTAGGTGCCGAGCCCGCCGAGGCGTCCCAGCGTGGTGCCCATGCTGAGGCGGTAGGCGGGGATCCGGTCGGCGGGGGAGACGGCGCCCCACAGCGCGGAGACGATGCGCACGCTCGCGTCCGCCTTGTCGAGCGTCGCGGCGTCCCAGTCGGCCATGCCGGCGGCGTCGTAGAGGACGCCGGTGTAGATCTGTGCGGCGCGGGCGCTCGCGTTCTCCCATACGGTGCGGTTGCGCTCGACCTCCTGGTGGAGGGAGGCGCCGACGCCGAGCACGTCCATCGCGTTGCGCTGGCCGCTCACCTTCGCGAGGGCGTCGCCGACCTTCTGTCGGGCGGCCGCCAGGTTCGGGTGCGACAGCGCGGTGAGGTCGACGGGGTCGCCGGATGGGGGAGCGGTCTTGCCCTCGGAGGGCGGGAGCAGGATCAGCACGGGCACCAGGGTAGGCGGTGCGCCGCCTCGGTCCCGCCCGCAGAGGTCACGGATTCGGAGAGGCTCGGTTCGCCGCTGAACGGGGATCCGGCGCCGAGCATCCCAGGATCCGTGACCTGTGCGCGGTGGGCGGGTGGGGACGATGCGCCGGTCGGGTCCGGACCGGTACCCTAGGTGGGCGGATGAGCTGGCCAGGCGACCGCGTGGTCCTTCGGGATCCCGAGGAACGTCCGGGCTCCGTAGAGCAGGGTGATGGCTAACGGCCACCCGGGGTGACCCGCGGGACAGTGCCACAGAGAGCAGACCGCCGTCGCGGGCCTTCGGGCTCGCGGGGGTAAGGGTGAAAGGGTGAGGTAAGAGCTCACCGCGCGACTGGCGACAGGAGCGGCAAGGTAAACCCCACCCGGAGCAAGACCAGACAGCATGCGTTCGAGGGCTGCTCGCCCGAGCATGCGGGTAGGTTGCTTGAGCCCTGGAGCAATCCAGGGCCTAGATGGATGGTCGCCCCTCGTCCCCGGCAACGGGTGCGAGAGACAGAACCCGGCGTATCGGCCAGCTCATCCGCTTGGCTTGGCCTCTATGCCGTCTTATCTGCATGTTCAGGTCATTCACAAGTGGCCGGCTCTTCAACAGGCCGCACAGAGGCCGCAACTCGCCCGAGCGGGCTTGCGCGACCGCGATGATCGAGGCAGCGACGGCGCTTATGGTCCCATGGCTTGAACGCTTGCCGGGCGGGATGCTGCGGGCCAGACGGTGCCGCGATGCATATGGGCTGTAGGTGCGAGCACGTGACAGCGCCCCCGCTTGGCCGGGGGGCGAGCGGGGGCGCGTCGATGTCGACCTATGGGACCGTCCTGTCAGCGCGGCCATTCGGTCGGCGGCGACCAAGGGCTCATGCGCAATCGAGCGCGGGGGTCCTGAAGTGCTGCTCGACGACCGTGCCGTCCGCGTACGTCATGGAGACCCACAAGTGACCTGCCTCGACGCTGGACGTGCCGAGGAGCCGAGACACAGTGATGCCTGTCGGCTCGTCGAAAACATAGTTCGCGGTGACCTGGACATTGCGTGCCTTGAACTTCACCACGAGGGAGGTAACGCCGCTCGGAACGAAGGTCTGCACGCGAAAAAAGGCGTCAGACGGCCCGGTGCGGCACGCCATGTTCGCGGAGACGGGCACGCCGCCTGTGAGCGTCACGCTGGCCGAATAGACGTTCTCCGCCGACGGGACCGGCTGGAGCGGGACGGGCTTGCCGTCTGCGCTGGCGGGTGCGGTGAATGCGAATAGGGCCGCGAGCGCGCCGACGACAGCGGCGGCGAGCCTGAAACGAGTTGTCCTCATGATGGTTGCCCCTCCCGGATTGGTGCGGGAAGTCCGCGCCAAGTGAAGTCTGCACCTTTTAGAACGGTTTGGCGCAGGGAACCTGAGAATTTGCAATCGGCCCGCCCGTCGAGCACGAGGCGGGCCGCCCAGGTTGGGTCCTCCAAATCGCTAACGCTCCGAGGCGTTGGTCGGTCGCGGGCGAAACCTCGGGGCGGCGAAGGCAGAGGGTCGCGGGACCCTTCACGCGTGCCCGCAACGTATTGCGAGAGCGCCCGCGGACCCCCCTGACGCGGCGAGGGTCACCGGGGCCGCGCATGCACCGGTGCGGAGCCAACGGGACGCACATGGGTCGCAACTCAACTACGAGCAGCCACATCTCATATGACAAAGCGCTAGTAAAGTGACTGGCAGTAGGCATATTCCGCTACTCTTCATTGCCTGCCAGCAGCGCAGGCAGCCAACCCGGCGTATCGGCCAGCTCATCCGCCTTCTCGAGGGAGCGCAGCCTCGCGCGCCTCGGACGCCTGCTCCGACGCCCACCAGCTCGCCAGCAGCGCGAGCTTCTCGGCGGAGTCCGATCCCGGCACGGCCGTGTACACCGTCAGCCCGAGTCCGTCATCGGCGGGAAGCGCCATCACGTTGTACTCGAGCTCGAGCAGCCCCACCACCGGGTGGTCGACGTGCTTGATGCCCTCGATGTGGTGGCGGACATCGTGCCGCGCCCAGCGGGTGCGGAACTCCTCGGACCGGGTCGAGAGCTCGCCGACCAGGTCGGTGACGGACCTGTCGAACGGGTTGCGGCCCGCGACGGTGCGCATCGATGCGACGGAGGCGTCGGCGATCTCGTCCCAGTCGGGGTAGAAGATCCTCGATGCGGGGTCGAGGAAGATGAAGCGCGGATAGCCGACGGCTTCGGGCTGCGAGCGGTACACCGGGTCATACAGCGCCCGGCCCAGCGCGTTCGTGGCGACGATGTCCCCGCGCGGGGTGCCCAGCACCGCCGCGCCCTCGGTGATCGCGTCGACCAGGTGCAGCAGGCTGGGCCGCACCCCGATGCGCGACGTGGCCCGGCGACGGGGGCGCGTGCCGACGTTCGCCGTGCGTGCCAGGTCGAACAGGTGGGAGCGCTCGGCCTCGTCGAAGCGCAGGGCCGACGCGATCGCCTCGAGCACCTCGTCGGAGACCCCACGGAGGTCGCCGCGCTCGAGCTTGGTGTAGTACTCGACGCTCACGCCCGCGAGCACCGCGACCTCGCCCCTGCGGAGCCCGGGAACGCGTCGGCTGCCACCTTGCGGCAGCCCGACCATGTCGGGCGTCACCCGGGCGCGGCGGGTGACCAGGAACTCGCGCACCTCGTCACGTGTGGTCATGCCACCACGGTAGGCGCGGCGGCCCGTGCGAGGGGGGTTCTGGCAGAGGTACCTCTCGCAGAACCTCCCGCGCGGCCCCGGGAGGCGTTCTCCTGGACCGGTAACCGGAACAAGGAGGCGGACATGCCACACGACCAGACTCCGATGCAGCGGATGATGGGCGACTTCGCGCCCACGTTCGTGGAGCTCACCGACGACGTGCTCTTCGGCACGGTGTGGGCTCGCACGGACGAGCTGTCGAGCCGCGACCGCAGCCTCGTGACCATCACGAGCCTCGTCACCGCAGGCAATATCGAGCAGCTGAACGCGCACATCCCTATGGGCCTTGCCAACGGCCTCACCGAGGACGAGATCACGGAGGCGATCACGCACGTCGCGTTCTACGCCGGCTGGCCCCGCGCCGTCTCCGCGCTCACCCTCGCCCAGAAGCTCTTCTCCACGGAGGCATGACATGAACATCGAGCCCACCATCCCCACCATGAAGAACCCGCCGGAGCAGTTCGCCGG
Source organism: Demequina iriomotensis (assembly GCF_000971395.1). Taxonomy (GTDB): domain Bacteria; phylum Actinomycetota; class Actinomycetes; order Actinomycetales; family Demequinaceae; genus Demequina; species Demequina iriomotensis. The sequence goes on from NZ_BBME01000011.1 coordinate 88,336, forward strand.
CGACGTCTGGGTCGACCTGATCGCGATCCCGCACGGCCCCGAGCAGCGCGCCGTGCTCGCCAAGGTGCGCTTCGCGCCCGGTGCGCGGACCGCATGGCACTCTCACGCGCATGGCCAGTACTGCCACGTGACCGACGGCACCGCGCTGTTCGGCACCCGTGACGGCACCATCGTCGAGGCCAAGGCCGGGCAGACCGTCTACACGCCTCCGGGCGAGGAGCACTGGCATGCCGCCTCGCCCGACTCTTTCATGGAGCACCTCGCCCTCGTCGAGGGCGCCGACCCGTCGACCGCCACCGTCTGCGGCGCTCACGTCACCGACGAGGAGCACGGCCGGTGACGGCCGCCGCGACCCCCGACACCCCGCTCTCACCTCACCGAAGGAACTCACCCATCACCATGCGCGCCACAGTCATGCACCAGGTCGGAGACGTCCGCATCGAGGACCGCCCCAAGCCGACCATCGAGCAGCCCACCGATGCGATCATCAGGACCGTCCGGTTCTGCATCTGCGGGTCCGACCTGCACCCCTATCACGGCCTCCCCGAGATCCCCGGGGGCTGCCCGATGGGTCACGAGGCCATCGGCGTGGTCGAGGAGGTCGGCTCCGCCGTCACCCGCATCGCACCCGGCGACTTCGTCGTGGTCCCGTTCGCCTACTCGGACAACACCTGCGAGATCTGCGCGGCCGGGTTCCAGACCGCGTGCCCGCATGGCGGCTTCTACGGTGGCCCTGGCGCCCGCGGAGCGCTCCAGGCGGAGCACGCGCTGATCCCGCAGGCGGACGGCTCGCTGGTCGCGGTCCCCGGCGTCGACCCCGACACCGCGTCGGAGGAGCTCCTCGCGTCCCTGCTCGCGCTGTCCGACGTCTACCTCACGGGGTATCACGCCGCGTTCATGGCAGGCATCCAGCAGGGACAATCGGTCACCGTGATCGGCGACGGCGCGGTCGGGCTCTCGGCCGTGCTCGCCGCGAAGCGCATGGGCGCGGACCAGATCATCCTCATGGGCCGCCACCAGGCCCGCACCGACCTGGGCCGCGAGTGGGGCGCCACAGACGTGGTCCCAGAGCGCGGACTGGAGGGCATCGCGAAGGTGCTCGAGCTCACGGGCGGCCTCGGCTCGCACGCGGTCCTCGAGGCGGTGGGGCACATGCCGGCGTATGAGCAGGCCGTGGGAGCGGTCCGGCCGGGCGGGATCATCTCCCGCGTCGGAGTGCCGCAGTACGAGGAGGCGCCGATCGGATTCGAGTCGCTGTTCGGCAGGAACATCCGCCTGGCCGGCGGTCCGGCGCCGGTGCGCGCTTACCTCGAGGATGCCATCCGGGAGGTCCTGGACGGCGAGATCGACCCGGGCCGGGTGTTCGACCGTACGGTCGGGCTCGATGGCGTCCCCGCCGGATACCAGGCCATGGACCGCCGCAAGGCGCTCAAGGTGATGGTCGACCCCACCCGCTGACGCGTGTCCCGGACGGGACGATGCGACGGTGCGGGCCCCGGCCTCAGCGCCCGGGGCCCGCACCGACCTCGATGACCGAGCCGTTCGCATCCTCGGCGCTCGCGTCCCACAGCCCGACGTACGCGCGCGCCACGGCGTCCTCGAGCCCGGCGAGGCTCGCGACCCGGACGATGACCGCGGCCGCGCGCGGCGGTTCACCCGCGTCGCGCGCGTCCTTGGCGTAGCCCTGCGCCACCGCGCGGACCCACGCCTCGCTCGCCGCCTTGACCGCCACGTAGTTGGCGCCGCCCGCGAGGGGGCGCTCGACCGCCGTCGAGGAGACGATCGCGAGTCTGGCGGCGGGGGAGCGACGCAGGTTCGCGTCGAAGGCGCGGGAGACGTGGCGCAGCGCCGTGAACGAGGCCTCCAGCGCCCGGAAGTCCGCCTCGGTCTGACCTGCCAACCCGCCGCCGCCGCGCCAGCCGCCCACCAGGTGCAGCACGCCGTCGAGCGCGACGCCCGCATCGTGCAGCCGTTCGGCGAGACGCACCACCTGGGCCTCGTCCGCGAGGTTGAGAACCTCCGTCCTCGCGCCGAGCGCGGCGAGCGGCGCCAGCCGGCCGGCGTCGCGTCCCGTGGCGATCACCCGCGCGCCCGCGGCGATCAGCGCACGCGTCGCCGCCGCGCCGACGGCGCTGGTCGCGCCCGCGATCAGCACCGTCCGGCGCGTGAGGTCCGGCATCGTCAGGCCGCGGACGCGCGGATGCCGGTGGTGGACGCGATCACGGGACCCATCTTCCTGTTCAGCGCCTCGAAGAACATGGACAGCGGGAACTCGTCGTCCATCACCAGGTCGGTGTAACCCTTCGGTGGGCCGGCGAGCACCTCGCGCGGGAGCCCGGCCGCCCACGTCGACGCGGGGTGCGGGGCGATCACGGAGGAGATCAACTCGTACGCCTTGAGCCAATGGACCGTCTTGGGCCGGTCGATCGACTCCCAGTACAGCGCGTTGATCGCATCGCTCAGCTCGACCACCGCATCGGCCACCTGGTCCCAGCGCACGCTGAGCTCGACGTCGCGCCACTCGAGAACGTGCTTGCGGTGGAGCCAGGCGAACAGCAGCTGGCCGCCCAGGCCGTCGTAGTTGCGCACACGGGACCCTGTGATCGGGAAGCGGAAGATGCGGTCGAAGAGGATCGCGTGCTGCACCAGCCCGGCGTGGCGACGCGTGTCGGCCTCGAGCGGCGTCAGCTCCTCACCTGCGGACACGCGTGCGTCGAGCGTCCGCTGGATCGCCACGGCCTCGCGGAACGCGGTGAGGTCGCACCGCAGCTCCTCAAGCGTGTAGAGGAAGAACGGCATCCGCTGCTTGATCATGAACGGGTCGAAGGGCAGGTCGCCGCGCATGTGGGTGCGGTCGTGGATGAGGTCCCACATCACGAAGGTCCGCTCCGCGAGCGCCTGGTCCTCGAGCATCGCCGCGGCCTCCGCGGGCATCGTCAGATGGGTGATGTCCGCCGCGGCCGCGACCACGCGCCGGTAGCGCGCGGCCTCGCGGTCCTGGAAGATCGCGCCCCACGTGAAGCGCGGGATCTCGCGCATGGCGACGGTCTCGGGGAACAGGACCGCCGCGTTGGTGTCGTAGCCCGGCGTGAAGTCGATGAGGCGCAGCGAGACGAAGAGCGCGTTGCCGTAGTCCCCGGCCTCGAGCGCTGCGACGAAGTCCGGCCAGATCACCTCGGCCAGCAGCGCCTCGACGTGGCGATCGGGCGAGCCGTTCTGCGTGTACATCGGGAACACGATGAGGTGGCGGATGCCGTCGACCCGGTGCTGCTGCGGCTGGAACTCGAGCAGCGAGTCGAAGAAGTCGGGCACGCCGAAGCCGCCGTCGGCCCAGCGCGCGAAGTCGCGCGGGAGCGCCTGGAGGTAGGCCGCGTCGTGCGGGAACAGCGGCGCGAGCTCCTCGATCGAGGCGACGATGCGCTGGACCAGGCCGTGCGCCGCCGCGTGGTCCTCGTGGTCCGGCACGGATCCATCCTTGGCCTGCAGCGGCTGGAGGGCAGTCGCGGCCTCCTTGAGCCGGAGCCACGCGGCGCTCGACTCGACGGTCCGGACGTCGGACGGGTGCGTCGCGTCCGGCGCCACGGGCCGCGGCGGGTCGACGGAGACGGACATGGGGACCTCCCTCATCATCGAGCAGGAATTCTTACCTTCTGAAGCATCCGATACGGGAATCATTCCATCCACAGGGACGTGTGGCAATGATTCCGCCTGTGCCCGGCGCTCGTGGTCCCGGCACGCGCCGGCACGATGCGGTACGTTCCGTGTCATGCAGGATCCAGTCGATTCGAGGCTCGTGGCGGAGGTCTCCCGCGACGCGCGCGCCACCCTCGCTCAGCTCGCCTCCCACGTCGGGCTGTCGACCTCCGCGGTCCAGGCGCGGCTGAAGCGGCTCGAGGCCGGCGGCGTCATCGCGGGGTACCGGGCGTTGGTGAGCCCGGAGGCGTTGGGTCGCCCGTTCTCCGCCTTCATCGAGATCACGCCGCTTGATCCCGCGCAGGCGGACGACGTTCCGCAGCTGCTCGAGCACCTTACCGCCGTCGAGGCGTGCCATTCGATCGCCGGCGACGCGAGCTACATGCTCTTCGTCCGCGTCCCGAGCCCGCCCGACCTCGAGGCCCTCATCCGTGAGATCCGGCAGGCGGTGCCGGTGAACACCCGCACCACGGTGGTCCTCCAGACCTTCTACGAGAACCGACCCATGGCGCCCGCCGACGGGGCGTAGCGCCCGTCGCACCCCTCGCATCGTCCATCCACCCTGCTACCGTGGTATGGAACCAGATGGTTCACCACGGAGCGCGGCGGCGCCGCGCGGGGCGGAGGAGACATGGTCGCGACGCTGGACGATGCGCTGAGCAGGACGTTCGCGGCGCTCGCCGATCCGACCCGGCGCGCGATCCTCGCGCGGCTCGCCGATGGCTCGGCCAACGTCGGCGACCTCGCGGAGCCCTTCGACATGAGCTTCGCGGCGGTCTCGAAGCACCTGCGCGTGCTCGAGGGTGCCGGGCTCGTCACGCGCGGCCGTGACGCGCAGTACCGCCCGGCCACGCTGGACGCCCGTCCGCTCGAGGCCGCCTCGGCGTGGATCTCGGACTACAGCCGCTTCTGGGGCGACAGCTTCGACGCGCTCGACGACTTCCTCGCCCACGCCGTGTCCGGCCGGCGGCCGGCCGCTGCCGAGCGCGACGGGGGTGCGCGATGACCGGCATCACGGACGAGGGCATCGAGATCGATCGCGACTTCGCGGCGCCGCCCGAGGCCGTGTTCGACGCGTGGGTGACCCGCGAGTCGTTCGCGCGGTGGTTCGGCGGCAAGGAGGTCGACGTCCCTCTGGATGAGCTCGACTATCGCGCCGAGGCTGGGCGTGCGTGGTCCGCGCTCATGGTGCTGCCGAACGGCCATGCGATCGCATGGGCGGGGGAGTTCCTCGAGGTCGAACGGCCGACGCGGTTGGTCATGACGCTCACGGATCGCCCCGAGGAGGCGGCGCGGGCGCGCCTGGTGATCACCCTCGAGCCGTCCGCGGCGGGCACGCGGATGCGGATGACGCAGGAGACGCCGGGGTTCACCACGGAGCAGCGCGAGGGTGTGCTGGCGGGCTGGCAGACCTTCATCGACGTCATCGCCGAGATCCTCGGGTGAGCGTCTCGGCCTCGCCCCTATTGCACCTTTTGGTTTTAAACCGTAAGGTTTAATACAGGGGTCGACGGAGTGGCCGCCGCCTCGTCCTGTGGGAGGAAGAACCATGCGCCAGCTCATCGTCACCGCATTCACCTCGGCCGACGGGGTCGCCGAGGGTCCGGGCCCCGAGCCCACCTTTGACAAGTCCGGATGGACGATGACCGCGGTCGACTTCGATCCCGCGATCTACGAGCTCAAGGGGCGCGAGCAGGACGAGGCGGCGGCCCTGCTGCTCGGCCGTCGCTCCTACGAGATGTTCGCCCCCGTCTGGCCGTCGATGGAGGAGTTCGCCGGGTACAACGCGATGCCGCGCTACGTCGTCTCGACCACTCGCGGCGGCGATGACGACCGGTGGCCGGCGACCATGCTCGCCTCGCTCGACGAGGTCGCCGCGCTCAAGGCTGGCGAAGGGGGTCCGATCATCGTGCACGGCAGCCTCGAGCTCGCCCAGGCGCTCGCCGACGCCGGCCTGGTCGACCGGTACCACCTGCTCGTCTTCCCGATCGTGCTCGGCGCGGGGAAGCGGCTGTTCGGGGAGTCCGCCGGCGATGCGGTGAAGCTGTCCGTGGTCGAGCACGAGGTGTACGCGAACGGCGTGCAGAAGCTCGTGTACGACGTCGTGCGCTGACGGTCCGTCAGCGCGGCGAGGCCGTCGTGGCGCGCAGCAGCGGCACGATCACGTCGTCGACGATGCCCTCGACGTCGGGAGCTTGACCCGCTCCGAAGACGAAGAGCACCTCGTTGCGCATGAGGGCGACGATCGCCCTGACCACCCGTGCGGGCGCCGGCGTCGGCCCCAGCTCGCCGGCCTCGCGCGCCCGGTCGAGGATCCCGCCCAGCCAGCCCTCGACCTGAGACATGACGAGCGCGCCCACCCGGGCGACCGTCGCATCGTCCACCTCGCCGATGACGCCGCGGAAGGTGGCGACGCCGTCGGCGCCGACACGCATGAGCATGCCGGAGATCAGCGCGACGAGGTCCTCGCGGAGCGGGCCCGCGAAGTCCGCGGGGGGCGTGGCGACGCGGCTCGAGACGAAGGCGTCGATCGCCATCGCGGCGCGCGTGGGGTAGCGACGGTAGAGGACCGGCTTGGAGGTGCCGGCGCGGCGCGCGACGCCTTCGAAGGTGAGGCCGGGGTAGCCGCGCTCGTGGAGCTCGTCCAGCACGGCGACGCGGATGGCGGACTCGAGCTCGCCGGCGCGGCGGCGGCGAGCGGGGGTGCCGGTCATCGTGCCTCCCTCTGCCGCCGGTGCGTCCGATGCACCCTATCGCGGCGATAAGGTACGGTACGTATCGTATCTAATTCGAGACGAGCCTGGAGGCCGCACATGTCCGCCACATCCGATACCGGCCAGAGCTGGAGGCCCGTGGTGGGCCTCGCGCTCGGCCTCGCGCTGCTCGTCAGCACGATGCTCGTCGCGTTCGGGCTGCCCGCCGTGAACTCCGCGCCGCGGGACCTGCCGATCGCCGTGGTCGCGCCCGCCGGGACCGCCGACCAGATGATCGGCGCGCTCGAGGCAGCCCAGCCGGGTGCCTTCGACGTGGCAGTCGCGGCGTCGCAGGAGGAGGCCGAGGCGATGATCCGCGAGCGCGAGGTCTACGGGGCCTTCATCCTGGGCGCCGACGGCCTCGAGGTCGACGTCGCCTCGGCCGCGAGCCCGACGGTCTCGGCCCTCCTCACGCAGGTCGGACAGGCGGCTGCCGCACAGCAGGGGAGCGTCGCGACCGTGAGCGACGTGGTCCCGACCACCGAGGACGACCCTCGCGGCATCGGCCTGTCCGCGGGCGCGCTGCCGATCGCGCTCGGCGGGTTCATCGCGGGCGTCGCGACCACGCTGCTCATCAGCGGCACGGGACGGCGCCTCGCGGCGATCGGCGGCTTCGCCGTGGTCGGCGGTCTCGCCATGACCTCGATCCTGCACTTCTGGTTCGGCACTCTCGCGGGAAGCTTCTGGGCCACGGCCGCCGCGGCGACGCTCGGCATCCTCGCGACCGGGCTGACCGTCCTGGGGCTCGAGAGCCTGCTGGGCAGGCCTGGCATCGGGGTGGGCGCGCTGCTGGTGGTGTTCCTGGGCAACCCGCTGTCGGGGCTGACCTCCGCGCCCGAGATGCTCCCGCAGCCGTGGGGCGTGATCGGCCAGCTGCTGCCGCCGGGCGCGACGGGCACGCTCCTGCGCAACGTCGCGTTCTTCGACGGCGCGGCGATCGCGCAGCCGGTGCTGGTGCTGGCGGGGTGGGCGGCGCTCGGCGCGCTGCTGCTCGGGCTGTCCGGTCTGCGCGCGCGGCGCGTCTCCGCAGCCGAGGCGGAGCCCGTCGTCGCGGCGTAGCCGCGCCTCGCTCGCGCCGGCCCGCGCCTCCCTCGTCGGGGGCGCGGGCCGCGTGCTGTCGCGCGCCCGGGGAGCCTAGGTCAGGGAATCTTGAGGTCGTGGGTCCAGATCAGGGCCTCGTGCAGGGAATCTTGAGATTTCGCCCCGCGGGCGGGGCGGGCAGGCCGAAGAGGAACTGGTGCGGCTGAAGCGACATGCGCGGTCCGGGTGGGGCCGCCGGTCGAGGCTCGACCTCAAGAACCCATGCGCCAGGCCGGGATCGACGCCCAGGATCTCAAGATCCCATGCGCCAAGTCGACAGGGGTGACAACCTCGCGTCCGGGTGGCGGTCGGCGAGGTGGCGGGGGTCTCGGGCGAGGTCCAGGGCGCGCACGGCGACCCGCGTGCGTCGCTGTCGTCCGATCGGGACCTCGGGCCGTAGAATGCACGCGTACCCGGGACCATGCAGGGCCGTCGCGGGTGCCCGCCGCCGTCCACGCCGACGGACCGCGTTGCCGCCGATCGAGCGAGCACGGTCCGCCACCCGCGTGTAGAGCTCGAGTCCCGGCGCGCGAGGAGTCAGCGTCCCTGTCAGGGGAGCGTGCCGCTTGCGCGGCGCGGAGTCGAGTAGGAGCCGCAGTGTCAGGAGCAGGGCAGAAGCGTTCCGGTCGCGCACGGACCGGTGGCACCACGCAGCGTCGCCGCACGTCGCGCCCGACCGAGCAGGGCCTCATCCCGCTGCTGGCAGGGATCGCTCGCGAGGTGGACCGGGCCGTGCAGAAGCCGCCGACGCGCGGCACCACCCGCACCAAGTTCCAGGTGGTGGGCCTGCTGGTGCGCGAGGAGCGCGCCCGCGTCAAGGCCGATCCCGAGCTCACCGTCGCGAAGCGCGACGAGGAGCTCAAGCGCCTCGATGGCCTCGCGACGATCCTCGCGAAGATCGCCGCGCGCGACACGTCGCTCCTCGCGCTGCTCGCGGAGGATGCGCGGGTCTCCGACGCCGCACGGAACTACAAGGCGACGGTGCTCGGCGCCGCCGGCCGCGACGTGCCCGACGAGCCCGAGACGCCTGCTCCCACCGCTCCCGCGCCCGGTGCGGAGAAGCAGGTGGTGCCGCAGTCCGCGGTCTCGTACCAGCTCGCGAACCCCTTCCTCGCGCCCAACTTCGCGTCCGCGGCCGACAGCGCCGTCGTGCGGCCTCGCAGGCTCGCGGGGTGGGAGCTGCTCGAGCCGCTCTTCCGGTCCTTCGAGCACGACACGACCGGCGTGCGCGCGTGCATGGACCTCCCCGAGCCCGGCGCCCTGGCGTCCGCGCGGGTCCGGCCCCCGCTCGGCCGCGAGCTCATGCCGCACCAGGCCCAGCTGGTCGCCGCCGCCGCGCGCGGCCACCGCACGTTCCTCCTCGCCGACGAGCCGGGCCTGGGCAAGACCGCCCAGGCGCTGCTCGCGGCCGAGGCCGCCGAGGCCTACCCCCTGCTCGTGGTCGCGCCCAACGTGGTGAAGACCAACTGGGCGCATGAGGTCGACCTCTGGATCCCGCATCGTCGGGCCTCGGTGGTGCACGGCGACGGAGACGAGGTCGACGCGTTCGCCGACGTGGTGATCGTCAACTACGAGATCCTCGACCGCCACGTCGGCTGGTTCGGGGACCTGGGCTTCCGCGGCATGGTGGTCGACGAGGCGCACTTCATCAAGAACAAGGGCTCGCAGCGCTCGCAGCACGTGCTGAGCCTGTCGGAGCGCATCCGACGCCGCCACGCGCGGCCGTTGCTCATGGCGCTCACCGGCACCCCCCTGATCAATGACATCGAGGACTTCCGGGCGATCTGGGAGCTGCTGGGCTGGATCGACGGCGACAAGCCGCTCGGCGCGCTCATGGAGTCGCTCGAGGACGCGGGGTTGATCCCGACGGATCGCGGCTTCTACGCCTCGGCGCGGGCGGCGGTCATCGACATGGGCATCGTCCGCCGCCGCAAGGCCGACGTCGCCAAGGACATCCCCGCCCGCCGTGTCGCGGACCTCCCCGTCGAGCTCGACGGACCGCTCGGGCGCAGCATCCGCGCCGCCGAGGCGGCGCTCGCGACGCGCATGGTCGAGAGCTACCGGCGCGCGATCGCCGCGCGCAAGGACGATGCGGCGGACGCCGAGGGCATCGACCTCGAGCTCGCGCGGCGCATCGCCGCGACCGAGCTCAAGGACGCGAGCGAGAAGTCGACCGGCGACAACGTGTTCACCATGGTGCGGCGCATCGGTCAGGCGAAGGCGTCGCTCGCCGCGGACTACACCGCGCAGCTCGCGCGCAACGTCGGCAAGGTGGTGTTCTTCGCCAAGCACGTCGACGTCATGGACCAGGCGGAGCAGATCTTCGCCGACCGTGGCATCAGGTACGCCTCGATCCGCGGTGACCAGACGCGTGCCGCGCGCGACCGCAACGTCACGGCGTTCCAGGAGGACCCCGAGGTCCAGGTCGCGGTGTGCTCGCTCATGGCCGCCGGCGTGGGGCTCAACCTGCAGGTCGCGTCGAACCTGGTGCTCGCCGAGCTGTCGTGGACCGACGCGGAGCAGACCCAGGCGATCGACCGCATCCACCGCATCGGCCAGTCCGAGCCGGTGACCGCGTGGCGCATCATCGCGGCGCAGACCATCGACGCGAAGATCGCCGAGCTCATCGACAGCAAGGCGGGGCTCGCCGCGGCGGCGCTCGACGGCGCCGAGGTCGAGGAGGGCGGCTCGTCCACCGACGTGCAGCTCGACGCGCTGGTCGCGCTGCTCGTGGACGCGCTCGCGGCGGAGGGGCTCGGGTAGCCCGACGGCGCATACCGCATGCATACCGCGGGCGCGCATGGTCGCCGGACCAGCACCGCCAGCGGAAGGAGCTCATCATGCGCGTGCTCGCCACGGTCGGCATCGCCGTCCTCATCCCTCTCGCCCTCGCGTCCCCGTCGGCCGCCAAGCCCGACGAGGTGGACGAGTCCACCCTGGTCCCCGCCCTCAGCGGCTCGTTCGTGCCGTGGGCATGTCACCTCACCTCGAGCGGTCCCGTGTGCAAGGGCGAGCGGCACCTGCACGGCGACTGGACGCTCGACGACGAGCCCGGTTGCGACGTGCCCGTGTACAACCGTCGCACCGAGGACCGCTACCAGACCCGCTACTACGGCCTGGACAACCTCGAGTACCACCGGCGGTTCCGCACGAACGACGTCGACGAGTACAGCACCTCCTCCACCGGTCCTGGGGGCGTGTCGATCCGCACCAACGTCCGTTGGACCGAGGAGTTCACCGTTCCGGGGGACGACTCGACCCTGTCGTACGTGGCCGACGGGGTCCACTGGAAGATCCAGGGGGCGACCGGCGCGCCCGTCTACATGGTGGTCGGCAGGATGGTGACGCCGTACGGCGGTGACACGACCTTCACCGGGCACGTCACCCAGGACGGCGTCACCACGCGGTATGTCGACGCGGCATTCGACGACTTCTTCGACGAGGACTGGTTCTTCTCCACGATCTGCGAGCTCGCGATCGCGGAGGGGTAGTCGCCCGGTGAGGTCAGGCGCGGTCGCGGCCGGGCGAGCGCTCGCGCACGCGCAGAGTGACGGCGTGCGCCTGGTCGAGCAGCACGCGGCCGATCGCGGGCTGGCGTGCGGGGGAGAAGCGCGACTCGACGCCGGTCGCGGACAGGGCCCACGCGGGACGGCCCGCCGCGTCGAAGATCGCGGCGGCCATCCCCCAGGACCCCTCGACGATCAGCCCGGGGTTGACCACGTAGCCGGCCGTGCGCGCCGCGGCCAGGCGCGCGCGCAACGGCTCGACGGCGTGCGACGCCCCCCAGGAAGGCGCGAGGTCGGTGCGCGTGAGATAGGCCTCGCGGTCGCGGTCGGGGAGCATCGCGAGCATCGCCAGCCCGGCGGAGGCGACCCCGAGCGGGAAGCGGATGCCCTCGTACAGCACGTGCGAGCGCAGCGGGAAGGCGCCCTCCTCGCGCAGCAGGCACACCGACTCGTCGCCGCGCCGCGCGGACAGGAACGCGCTCTCGCCTGTCACTCGCGCCACCTCCCGCACGGCATCGCGCGCGAGCTCCGTGATGTCGTAGCGGTCCGCAGCGACCGCACCGAGGATGTAGGCCTCGGGTCCGAGCACCCACCCCTCGGCCCCGGCGCGATCGACAAGGCCCTCGGCGGCGAGGGCGGAGAGCAGACGATGCGCGGTGGGGCGGGTGAGGCCGGTCGCCTCGGCGACGCGGGCGGTTGTCGCGGGCTCGCCTGCGCGGGCGCTCAGGGTGCGCAGCACGGCGCCCACGCGCGCCACCACCTGCGCTCCCTGCTCGGCCACGATCACCTCGCTGACGTCCACTTGGTGGACACCTTAGCCGCGGACGGCCACATCGTGCGCGTCGGTTGACCGTGATTCCCGCGTGCCGTTAGCGTCCCGGATATCCACGATGTGGGCGGACAACGAGGTCGGAGGAGCCATGGGGAAGCTGTACCCCAGCGCGGCGGACGCGGTGAGGGACGTGGTGCGCGACGGGCAGATCATCGCGGTGGGCGGCTTCGGGCTGAGCGGCAACCCCACGGGTCTGATCGAGGCGGTGCGCGACTCCGGCGCCCGCGACCTCACGATCGTGAGCAACAACATGGGCGTGGACGGCAAGGGGCTGGGCGTGCTCCTCGAGGCGGGCCAGGTGCGCAAGGTGGTCGCCAGCTATGTCGGGGAGAACCGGCTGTTCGCCGAGCAGTACCTCGCGGGGTCGCTCGAGGTGGAGTTCGCGCCGCAGGGCACGCTCGCCGAGCGGATGCGTGCCGGCGGCGCCGGCATCGCCGGCTTCTACACGCGCACCGGCGTGGGGACGCCGGTGGCGGAGGGCAAGCCCACCGCGACGTTCGAGGGCGTCGATTACGTGCTCGAGCGCGGCATCGTCGCGGACGTCGCCCTGGTGAAGGCGCACCGCGCGGACACCGCCGGGAACTTGCGCTACCGGTTCACGGCGCGCAACTTCAACCCGCTGGCCGCGATGAGCGGCCGCATCACGCTGGTCGAGGCCGAGCATGTGGACCCGCATCCTCTCGACCCCGACACGGTCGAGACGCCCGGGATCTTCGTGCAGCGCATCGTGCGCGCCGCGCCGCGGGTGAAGGACATCGAGCAGCGCACCGTGAGGGAGGCCTGACATGGCGTGGACCCGGGAGGAGATGGCGGCGGTGGCCGCCGAGGAGCTGCGGGACGGGCAGTACGTGAACCTGGGCATCGGGATCCCGACGCTCGTCGCCAACCACCTGCCGCCGGGCGTCACCGTGACGCTGCAGAGCGAGAACGGGATGCTGGGCATGGGGCCGTTCCCGCTCGCCGGCGACGAGGACGCCGACCTCATCAACGCCGGCAAGCAGACGGTGACCGTCATGCCCGGCGGCAGCTTCTTCGACTCTGCGACGTCCTTTGCGATGATCCGCGGCGGGCACGTCGACGCCGCCATCCTGGGCGCGCTCCAGGTCTCGCAGCACGGGGACCTGGCGAACTGGACCGTGCCGGGCAAGCTGGTCAAGGGCATGGGCGGCGCGATGGACCTGGTCGCCGGCACGCGTCGGGTGGTGGTCATCACCGATCACGTGGCGAAGGACGGGACCCCCAAGATCGTCGAGGAGTGCAGCCTGCCCCTCACCGGCGTCGGGGTGGTCGACCGCATCGTCACCGACCTGTGCGTGCTCGACATCGACGCGGCAGGACTGGTGCTGCGACGCCTCGCGCCGGGCGTCACGCTCGCCGAGGTGGCCGCCGCGACCGGGGCGCCGGTGCGCATCGAGGACGGGGAGGCGGCATGAGCGTCGTGATCGCGGGCTACGCCCGCACGCCTTTCGTGAGGTACTGCGGCGCGTTCGCCCGCATCCCCGCGACCGCGCTGGGCGCCCACGCCGCGGCGGCGGCGCTCGCGCGCGCCGGGATCGCCGCCGACCGCGTCGACATGGTGGTCGCCGGCCAGGTGCTCCAGGCGGGTGCGGGGCAGAACCCCGCTCGCCAGACCGCCGTCGCGGCGGGCGTGCCGATGACGGTGCCGGCGTCCACGCTCAACGCCGTCTGCCTGTCGGGCACCGAGGCCGTGGCGCAGGGCGCGCGCCTCATCGCGGCGGGCGAGGCGGAGGTGGTGCTCGCGATCGGGCAGGAGTCGATGTCGCTCGCACCCCACGCGTACGTCGGCTCACGCCAGGGCGCGCGCTACGGCGCGATCGAGATGCTCGACACCATGGCGCACGACGGCCTCACGGACGCGTTCGAGCATCGTGCGATGGGCGCCTCCACGGAGGAGCACTCCGAGCGGTATGCGCTCACGCGGGAGGAGCAGGACGCGTGGGCCGCGGAGTCCCACCGGCGCCTGGTCGAAGCCGCCGCGTTCCAAGCCGAGGAGATCGCGCCCCTCACGCCGCCGCGGGCGGACGATGCGGTGGCGGCCGACGATGGCGTCCGGCCCGGCACGACCGTGGCGTCGCTCGCGACGCTGCGCCCGGCCTTCGGCGGCCGCGGCACCATCACCGCGGGCAACGCGTCGCAGATCTCCGACGGCGCGGCCGCGATCGTGCTCGCGCGCGAGGGCCTGGTCGCCGCGCCGCTCGCGCGGGTGCTGTCGTGGGCGCTCGTCGCAGGCCCGGACGTGTCGCTGCACACCCAGCCGGCCAACGCCGCGCGCGCGGCGCTCGTGCGGGCGGGACGGCGGGTGGAGGAGGTCGCCGCGTTCGAGCTGTCGGAGGCGTTCGCGGCCGTCTCGCTCGCGTCGACCAGGGCGCTCGGCGTGGATCCCGCCCTCGTCAACCGCCACGGCGGCGCGATCGCGCTCGGCCACCCCATCGGTGCCTCGGGCACGCGCCTGGTGGGAACCGTGGCGCGCAGCGCGGCGCTGTCGGGTCCCGGCGCGCTCGGCGTCGCCGCGATCTGCGGGGGCGGGGGGCAGGGCTCGGCCGTGGTGGTCGAGGCGCTGTGACCGGGCGCGGCCGCCGCCGCGCGTCGAGCGGCTACGCGGCGCCGTCGCCTCCGCCGTCGGCCGGCCTGACCGCGCCGCCGCCCAGCTCGACCGGCACGAGGATCGGGCGCTCCTGGGGAGTGTCGTTGGGGGAGTGGATCACCAGGTAATCCGCTCCTGCGGAGGTACGGAGCAGCATCCCGTGGCCGCCGTCGCGCGACCACACGAGCGCGGTGCTCTGTTCCCAGGGTCCGAGGATCCCTCCCGACGAGGTCGCCTGGCCGAGCGAGTAGCCGTCGTCGCCGAAGCTGGACCAGAGCATCGTGAGGATGCCGTCGGTGCGGACCACGAACGGCCCGTCGGTGAGGAGGGGATCCTCGGCGAGGCCGAGCTCCGCCGCGGACGGCCCGTCCGCGGCGAACCGCACCGGACGGGTCCATGCCGCGTCGGAGGCGTGGAACAGCACCTGCGGTGCGTCGGCCGGGCCACGCAGGTCCTGTGTGAGCCGCATCGCGTGCATCGCGCCGTCGGCCGCGTCGTCGTCGCAGGCGCCGTTGGTCTCCGCGCCCCGGCTGTAGACCAGCCATGGCAGGCCGGCGTCGTCGACGTGCAGCGTGCCGTCGAGGCTCGGGGTGTCCCGGGGCGTGACGGGCCCGTCGCTCCACGGTTCGAACGGTCCCGTGGGGGCGTCCGCGGCGAGGATGCCGACGCCGCGCACGCCCGTGATCGCGTGCAGGAAGGTGGCGATGAGGTACCAGCGGCCGCCATGCCGGTGGACCTCGGGCGCCCAGAACTGGGACGTCGACCAGAAGCCGGCGCGTGGGCGGAACGCCGCGACGGGGCCGTGCCAGGTCTCGAGGTCGTCGCTGGTGTAGCAGTCGAAGCCGGTCGCCGGGCCGCGCCAGATGTTCGCGTCCGTGGTGCCGTAGAGCACGTACGAGCCGGGGGAGGGCTCGACGATGAACGGATCGCGCATGGGGATGTCGCCGAGGCGGTGGGTGGTGGTCATAAGTCTCCTCCGGTCCGTAGGGCGGGCGGCGGCCGAGGGCGCGGTCGGGCCAGCGCGGGGTGATGTCGTGCGTATGCGTGAGGCGGGCGCGGGCGCGCCGGGGCGGTGCCGCCTAGAGGTCGAGGTCGGCGACGCGGGTGAGCTCGAGGCGCACCGAGCCCACGAGGTCGACGGCGTCGGGGTCGAGCAGCCACTGCGGGTCCAGCCCCTCGCGCAGGCCCGCGATCTGCTGCGCCGCGTGGGGGATCTGCTCCCGGGGGATCCGCAGCCGACCCTGCGAGGCGAGGTCCTCGAGCGCCGCGATCGCGTGGCGACGCACCTCGCCGAACCAGCGGCGCATGTAGCCGTGCGCCGGGTGCGCAGGCGAGAGCGACTCTGCCGTGATCATCCGGAACATGCGGGTCTCGGAGTGGTCCACGCCGCGCGCGACGTCGCGCTCGGCGAGCGCGATGAAGCCGAGCATGAAGTGCATGCCGTCACGGTCGTCGAGGTTGAACTCGGCGCCCGCGCGTCCCACCGATCGGTCGAGCACCGCCTCGAGCAGGGCCGTCTTGTCGGGGAAGTGGTGCAGCACGCCTGTGTGGGACAACCCGGCGCGGCCGGCGATCTCGCGTACCGAGGTGCCGTTGAACCCCTTGTCGCCGAAGGCCTCCACGGCGGCGTCGAGGATCGCCTCGCGACGCTCCGCGGATGCGGTCGCCTGGCGGTTCTCGCGGCGTCGCACCTCGACATCATCGGTCAGCGGCATCTGGGACCTCCTCGCGTTCACATTAGCCCCCGGGGACGATGCCCGGCACGCGCCGTGCTGGCGGCCTGCCGGGCATCGTGCCTGGTTCAGCGGACCCCGCGGATGGGGATGATGAGCAGCGCGCCGATCGCGCCGGCGACGGCGGCGGCGAGGAAGAACACCGTGAAGTTCTGCGGGTTCTCGGCGCTCGCGCCGATCGCCAGGAGCGTCGGCGCCACGGCCGGGACCAGGATGTTCGGCAGCGAGTTGGCGAGGTTCATGATGCCCAGGTCCTTCGCCGCGGTCTCGGGGTCCGGCAGCACCTGCGTGATGAGCGCGAAGTCCACCGCGAGGTAGATGCCCTGGCCGATGCCCATGACGACGAGCGCCCACAGGAAGCTCTCGAACGAGTGCGCGGCGACGATGAGCCCGAGGCCCACCGTGAAGATGAGCGCCGAGGCCACGACGAACGGCTTGCGGCGCCCGACCTTGTCGGAGAGGCGGCCGGCGATGTTCGCGATGATGAAGGCGAGGCCGCCGGAGAGCAGGTTCGCGAGGAACATCTTGCCCGCGACGTCGATGGGGTCGATGTGCAGGCTGAGGATCAGGTAGAGCGCCATGTAGGCGTTGACCGCGGCGATCGCGCAGAACACCGCGAAGCGGCTCGCGAAGGCGAGCGCATAGCTCGGGTGACGGCGCGGGCTGACCCAGAACGTGCTGACGATCTCGCGGGCGTCGAGCGGGTGGCGCTGGCTCGCGTCGATCGGCTGGTCGCGCAGAACGGCGGCGAAGGCGAGCAGCGCGATCGCGCACAGTGCTGCGGGCACCATGATCATGAGCGCGAGGTTGGGCGAGAACAGGGAACCGATCCACAGGCCGACCACGACGCCGGCCGCGCCGGCGACCCCGAAGAGCGCCGAGGCGGGACCGCGACGCTCCGGGGCGAACTGGTCGGGCACGGACGCGCCGAGCGCGGTGAACGCCGCGATCTGGCCCAGGTTCATGGTGACCCAGCCGGCGGTGAGCACGGGGGTCGAGGTGGCGATCAGGACGAGCGTCGCACCGGCGAGCATGAGCACGGCGCCCGCGATGAGGTACGGACGGCGGCGGCCGAGCCGCGACGTGGTGCGGTCGCTCAGGCGGCCCGCGATCGGGAAGGCGATGAGCGCGGCGATGCCGGCGCCCAGGCTCGCGACGGAGACGATCGTGGTCGCGTTGTCGGCGTCGATCGCGTTGGCCTGCAGCGGCATCGTGAGGATCCCGACGGACAGGAGCGACGCCATCAGGAGGATCGCTGCGAGACCGAGGGAGATGAGGAAGCCGGAGCCGGGATTGCGGAACGCGGGGACCGCGGCGGCGCCGGAGGGCTCCGCGGTGTCCGCGTCGGTGTGCTGCAGGGTCATCGTCATGCACCTTTGCTGATCGAGGGGCTCTCCGTCGAGCCCGGTGAGGGGGACCGTAACAACGCGACCGACCACTTGTAAAGTCAACACGTTCCATGTGGTAGAACTGGACCGTCGCCCACGTCGAGGAGGACCCGCGATGACCGTCAGCACGTCCGTGTCGCGCCGCGAGGGCGTGACCGCGCTCGCGGGCGCCGCCTGGATCGCCCCGCACGAGCCCGTGATCGCACCGGCGGGCGAGCGCCCCGCCCACCTGCTGCGCGCATCGTTCACCGTCGCGCCTGGCGGCGGCGGGCTGCGCCTGGTCGCGACGGCGCACGGCGTCTACGAGGCCTTCCTCAACGGTGTGCGCGTCGGCGACGAGGAGCTCGAGCCCGGCTTCACGGCCTACCGCAAGCGTCTCGAGGTGCGGACGTACGACGTCGCGTCGCTGGTCCGCGAGGGCGAGAACACCCTGGTGTTCCTGCTGTCAGACGGGTGGTTCCGCGGCCGCCACGGCTTCCAGCGGCGCGCCGACGGGTTCGGGGGCGCCACCGCGCTGGTCGCGGCCGTCGTCGGGGACGATGCGGTGCTCGCCGCGACCGGCGCCGGCTGGGAATCGCGCCCGAGCCACGTCACGCGCGCCGACCTCATGGACGGCCAGGCCGTGGACCTGCGCCTGCGGGACGATGCGTGGTTCACGGGCGGCGGCGAGGGTTGGGCGCCCGTGGTGGAGCCCGACGATGCGCTGCTCGCCGACCGTGCGCGCCTGGTCCCCGCCGAGGGGCCCCGCGTGCGCCGCACCGAGGAGATCGCGCCCGTCGCGATCGCCATCCCGCGACCCGGCACCGCCGTGATCGATCTCGGCCAGGAGATCAACGGCTGGATGCGCCTGACGGAGCTGGGCGCCGCGGGCACACGCCTGACGCTCACGCACGGAGAAGCGCTCGACGCGGACGGGCTCGTCACGCTCGAGCACCTGCGCGCCTTCAACTTCGCGACGCGCGCGCTGCTTCCGGCGGGCCAGGTCGACGAGGTGACCTCGGCGGGCCGTCCCGGCGACGTGTTCGAGCCGCGGCACACCACGCACGGCTTCCGCTACGTCCAGGTCGACGGCGTTCCCGACGGGCTGTCGCTCGACGGCGCGCTCGGGGTGATGGTCGAGAGCGACCTCGAGCGCACGGGCGAGTTCGCGTGCTCCGACCCGCGCCTCGAGCGCCTCCACGAGGCGGTGCGGTGGAGCCTGCGCGGCAACGCGTGCGCCGTCCCGACGGACTGTCCCCAGCGCGAGCGGTCGGGTTTCACCGGGGACTGGCAGATCTTCGTGGCCGCCGGTGCGCTGCTCGCGGATGTCGAGGACTTCTCGCGGCGCTGGCTGCGCGACCTCGCGGCCGACCAGTGGGCCGACGGCCGCATCCCCACCGTGGTGCCCAACCCTCCCGGCGACCGGCCCTCGGGCGACGCGTTCGAGGACATGTCCGCTGGCTCGGCCGGCTGGGGCGACGCCGCCGCGATCGTGCCGTGGGAGCTGTGGCGCGCGTACGGCTCCGTGGACGGGCTGCGCGAGGCGCTGCCGGCCGCGCTCGCGTGGGTGCGGTACGCCGCCGCCCGTGCCGCCGCGGGCCGCCACCCCGACCGCGCCGCCGCCCGGCCCGAGGCCGCGCCGCACGAGCGGTACCTGTGGGACACCGGCTTCCACTTCGGCGAGTGGCTCGAGCCCGACGTCCCGCCGCGCCCCGACCCGGCCGTCGACCACGGCATCGTCGCCACCGCGTTCCTGCATCGCTCGGCCCACCTGACGGCCCTCATCGCGGGAATCGTAGGGGAGCACGATGCGGCCGTCGAGTGCCGCGCCGTCGCGGACGGTGCGCTCGAGGCGTGGCGCGCCGAGTACCTGCGGCCCGACGGGACGCTCACCGAGGAACGGCAGGCGCACTACGTGCGCGGGCTCGCGTTCGGGCTGGTGCCGGAGGGGTTGCGCGCGGCCTCAGCGGCCCGGCTCGCGGAGCTGATCGAGCGCGCGGGCGGGCACCTCGGCACCGGCTTCCTCGCGACGGGACAGCTGCTGCCCGCGCTCGCCGACCACGGCCAGGCCGCGCTCGCGCATCGGCTCCTGCTGTCGACGGGACACCCGTCGTGGCTCGGGATGCTCGACGCCGGCGCCACCGCGATGTGGGAGCGGTGGGATGCGGTCACGGAGGACGGCGCCGTGCACGGCTCGCTCAACCACTACTCCAAGGGCGCCGTGGTCGCCTTCCTTCACACGCACGTGGCCGGGCTGCGCCTGCCCGCCGAGCCCGCGCCCGGCGAGGAGGCGTACAACCGCGTCGTCATCGAGCCCGTGCCCGGGGCGCTCACGTGGGCGCGCAGCCGCCAGCTCACCCGTCGGGGCACGATCGAGGTCGAGTGGCGGATCGCGGACGGGCGCTTCGAGCTCGCCGTCGACCTCCCTGCTGGGACGGAGGCCGAGATCCGGCTGCCGGACGGTGCCGTCCACGCGGTACGGGGCGGCGCGCACACCTTCGCGTGCCCTGACTCGCGCTGACGGCGCCCGCCGCACGAGGTCTCACGCGCGTGCGGCGGGCGCCGGTGTCACGCGAATCGCGTGGTCAGCTCCCCGACGCCTTCGACGGAGCTGGTGAGCACCTCGCCCGCGCGGAGGAAGCGCGGAGGGGTGCGACGGTTGCCGATTCCGGATGGCGTGCCGGTGAAGATCAGGTCGCCCGGCAGCAGCGTCACCACCGCGGACAGTCGCGCGACCAGCTCGGGGATGTCGTAGATCATGCGCGACGTGCGCGAGTCCTGCATGGTCTCGCCGTCGATCGCGCACGCGAGAGCGAGGTCGTCCCGGTCGGGTAGCGCGTCCGACGTGACCAGCCAGGGACCCGTGGGGGAGAAGCCCGGGTGGGACTTCGCGAGGCTGAACTGCGGCATCGTGCCCGCGAGCTGCGCGACGCGCTCGGACAGGTCCTGACCCACGGTCACGCCGGCGACATGCGACCACGCGTCCTCGCGGGCGATCCCGTGCCCCCCGACGCCGATCGCCACCACCAGCTCGACCTCCCAGTCGACGTTCCCGGGCGGCAGGGCGACGGTCGCCTCGTTCCCCGCGAGGCTCGAGGCGAACTTGGTGAACGTCACGGGGAGGCTGTCCGGCGGGTAGCCCGCCTCGTCCGCGTGCTCGCGGTAGTTCACGCCGATGGCGAAGATCTGCGCAGGACGCGGCACGGGCGGGCCGAGCCGCGCCGGGTCGAGCGGCAGCGCCCGGGCTCCCGGCGCATCGTCCGCCAGCCGCTCGGCCGCCCAGACGCGGAAGCCCGGCCAGTCCGCGAAGGCGGTCATGGGGTCGGGGCCGAAGCGGCCGCCCGACGCCTCGGCGACGTCGACGGCCCGCTCGTCCTCGGTGACGAGGACGAGGCGGCCGCCGAGCGTGGCGATCCTCACCAGTCCACCCGCTGCGGCGCGGGCTCGCCGTACGCGTCCTGCCACGAGATGATCGGGTTGCGCAGGGTGCCGATGCCCTCGATCTCGGCCTCGACCACGTCGCCGGGCTTGAGGTAGAAGTCGAAGGGGTTCTTCTGGACCGCGGCGACCCCGGAGATGGTGCCCGTGGTGATGAGGTCGCCCGGTGAGTAGACCTGCGGCGAGTGGTACGCCACCAGGTGCGGCCACGTGATGCGCGTCTTGCTGGTGCTGCCGCTCTGGCGCACCTCGCCGTTGACGCGCAGCTCCATCGCGAGGTTGTGCATGTCGGGGACCTCGTCCTTGGTGACGATCCACGGGCCGATGGGGCAGAACGTGTCGATGCCCTTGGAGAACGAGAACACGCCGGACTCCATCTCCTTGCGCTGGATGTCGCGCGCGGTGATGTCGTTGAAGACGGTGAAGCCGGCGATGTAGTCCTCGGCCTCGTCGGGGCCGAAGAACTTGCCGCCCTTGCCGATGACGATGGCCAGCTCGAGCTCGTAGTCGAGCTCGCGGGTGAGGCCCTCGGGGTACACGATCGGGTCCTCGGGCCCGATGATCGCGTCGAGGTTCTGGAAGAACACGATGCCCTTGTGGACCGGGTGCGACCAGTCGACGGCGGTGAGCTCGTTGTGGTGGTCGATGAAGTTGCCGGCGGTGTGGAAGAACTTCTTGGGGCGGATGGGGGCGCGTAGCGTCACGTCCTCGTAGCGGAGCCGCTCGCCGGTCTCGCCCACCTGGCCGCCGCGCTCGAAGTACTCGCGCGTGGACGGCACGTCGAGCTCGATGACCACGCCCTCCTCGAGCTCGAGGCGGCCGACGCGGCCCTCGTCGAAGGTGATGAGCTTCATTGCTTCTCCTAGGTCTCTCGGGGTTCGGGGGTGCGGCCGACGCTCAGGCGCCGACCATGTTGAAGCCGCCGTCGGCGAGCATGTAGCCGCCGGTCAGGTGCGCCGACTCCTCGGTCGCAAGCCACAGGCACGCGCCCGCGACGAACTCGGGCGGCGGGATGTGGCCCATGGGGGTCTGGGAGATGAGCACCTCGCGGCGGCCGTTCTTCCAGTCCTCGCGCTCGAGCAGGCGCTCGGTCTCCATGAAGCCGGGCGCGAACGTGTTGACGCGCACGGCGGGGGCGAAGGCCTTCGCGTAGGACTTGGTGATGCCGAGGATCGCGTACTTCGCGGCCGCGTACTGGGGCGCCCGCGGCGATCCCTTGACCACCACGGTGGAGCCGACGTTGACGATCGCGCCGTGGCCCTGCTCGAGCATGCGTGCGCCGAACTCGTGCGTCATGAGCAGCGTGCCCTTGACGTCGATGTCGACCACGGCGTCGAGCGCCTCCTGGGTGAGCTCCTTCCAGGACATCTGCTCGCTCGAGACGTCGCCGACGTTGTTGACCAGCACATCGAGGCCGCCGAACGCCTCCCACACCTCGTCGGCCATCCGCCTGATCTGGTCCCAGCTGATGATGTCGGCCTGGACCAGGATGCCGTCGGAGCCGGCCTCGCGGATGCGCTCGAGCGTGCGCTCGGCGCCTGCCTTGGAGGACCGGTAGTGGACGGCGACGCGCGCGCCCTCCTGGGCGGCGCGCACGGCGACCTCGGCTCCGAAGCCGGTGCCGGCGCCCGTCACCAGCACGGTCTTGCCGGCGAAGCGGGGGAAGATCTGGGTCATGGCTCTCTCCTTCGAGGCGTCTGCGGGTGGGGTCAGGGGCGCGCCGCGGCGGCGCGCTCGTGGATGAAGCGGGACATGCGCGCGAGGACGGCCACGCGGTGCGGGTCCTCGAGGCCGTTGAGGAAGCCGTGCTCGGAGCCGTGGACGAGGGCCACCTCGACATCCACGCCCGCGGCGGCGAGCTCGGCCGCATAGGCCTGCCCGGACATGCGGAGGCGGTCGGTGTCCGCGTTGACGATGAGCGTGGGTGCCAGGCCGCGAGGGTCGTGGCCGCCGGGGAACGCGTACGCCTCCCGGGGCGAGGCGCCGCCGAGGTAGTTCGCGTTGATCGCGGCGGTGGCCTCGGGCGTGAAGTCGAAGCCCGTCGGCAGGGCGGCGAGCCGCGCGGCGAGAGCGTCGTCAGGCGCGGGCAGGTCCGCGTGCAGCACCGGATAGATGAGGCACGATGCGCTCGGCACGTTCGCGCCGCGGTCGCGCAGGCGCGCGGTGGCGCTGGCGGCGAGGTTACCTCCCGCACTCGCGCCTCCGATCGCGACGGCGTGCGCGAGGCCGCCGAGGTCGGTCGCGTGCTCCGCGGCCCAGTCGAACGCGGCGACGGACTGCACCGACGCGACCGGGAACGCCGCGCGCGAGCGGCCGCTGTCGAGGGCCTTGACCAGCTCCTCGGGGCTGGGCATGCCCTCCTGCGGCGGCGGGAGCGGGATCGAGTCGAGCGCGTCGATCGGGGCGAGCGTGTAGTCGACCGAGACCACGGACGTGCCGTGCTCGGCGAGGTGGCGCGACGTGGCGTCCGCCTCCGGCACGTCGAGGTCGCCGAAGATGAAGGCGCCGCCGTGCAGCCACACGAGCACCGTGCCGTCGGGGCGGGGGGCGGGGTAGACCCGGATGCCGAACTCGTGGCCCCCCGCGTGGAGCGTGAGGTCCTCGGTCGCGATCGTGATCATCGTCGATCTCGCTTTCATTAGCCAAAAGGCGGTTTCAATGGTTGAATCTACGGCGGGGCAAGGATGGCGTCAACCGCGACGCGCAGGCCCCGGCCGGCGCCGCCGGCGCGACCTGCACGAGGAGGCGGGGATGTCCCGGTTGCCAGGCCTGAGGCCCGAGTCCCTCGATGCCGCGCAGGCGCAGCTGTATCAGGCGATCGCGGGCGGGCCGCGCGCGTCCGGGCCGCAGCACTTCGCGCTGACCCGCGCCGACGGCTCGCTGCGCGGGCCCTTCAACGCCATGCTGCTCGAGCCCGGCCTGGGCGGGGCACTCCAGGACCTCGGCGCCGCGATCCGCTACCGCGGAACGCTCACCGACAGGTGCCGCGAGATCGCGATCCTGCTGGTCGCCGCGCGCTGGGACAGCGCGTTCGAGCGCGAGGCTCACGAGGCGGTCGGGCGCGCGTCGGGGCTGTCCGATGCGGAGCTCGCCGCGGCGCGGCGCGAGGACCCCTCCGTGTTCGCGGGAGAGGAGGCCGCGGTCGTGCGGTGCACCCTCGCGCTGCTGGACGGGGACCTCGACGACGAGGGCTGGGCGGCGGCCGCATCCACGCTTGGGCGCGCGCGCGTGTTCGAGCTCGCGACGCTCGTGGGCTACTACGCGACGCTCGCGCTCCAGCTGAGGGTGTTCCGGGTGGGCGAGTGATGCTGGCAGCGGGCGGACGAAGGGATTAGGTTTCACACCATGAAAGCCGATGTCGACACCAAGGCGGGCAACCGCTACAGGATCGAGGCGCTCGCGAAGGGCCTCGACGTCCTGAGCCTGTTCGACGAGTCCGTCACCGAGCTGAAGCTGCGGGAGATCAGCGACCGCACCGGCATCCCCATGCCGACCGCCTTCCGCGTGGTCGCGACCCTCGAGGAGGCGGGCTTCCTCGAGCGTGCCGAGGACGGCACCATCCGTCCCGGCGTGGCTGTGCTCACGCTCGGGTCCGCCGCGCTGCGCGGCTCGAGCCTGGTCCAGGTGAGCGAGCAGCCGCTGAGGAGGCTGGCCGAGTCGACGGGCGAGACGGTCAACATGGGCGTGCTCCTGGGCGACGAGGTGCTCTACCTGGTGCGTCTGCGCAACTCCGACCTGGTGACCGCGAACGTTCAGGTGGGCTCGACCCTCCCGGCGCCGGTCACGTCGATGGGCAAGCTGCTCCTGGCGTACGTGCCGGAGCAGGAGCGCCGCGACCTTCTCGCCGCGTACGACTTCTCGCGGGCGGTCGGTCCCAACGCGGCGCGCTCGGCCGCGGACCTCGAGCCCGCGCTGACGGCGATCCGCGCGGACGGCTACGCGCTGCAGGACGAGGAGGTGGCGGCGGGGCTGCGCTCCGTCTCCGTCCCCGTGCTGGGACGCGACCGGCGGCCGGCCGCGGCCATCAACATCGCGGTCGCCGCCAACAGGCATCCCGTGGAGGACCTGCGCGGTCAGCTGCTCGACGCGCTGCGTGCGACCGCCGAGGACATCTCGGTGCGGCTGCGCGCGCTCTGACGGGTCCACGGCGCGTCCGTCACGCCGTGACGCGGCACGCGAACGCGATCGCGGCGTCGAGGAGCGCGTCGCGATCGACGTCGCCCTGCCACAGGTGGCCCGCACCCGGCACGAGCGTGAGCTCGGTGTCGACCCCGGCGGCGAGGAGCGCGTGCGCGAGCGCGACGCTCTGCGAGGCCGGCACCGCGGTGTCCGAGGTGCCGTGCGCGATGTGGAACGGCGGCGCTCCGGGGCCGACCCGCCACACAGGGCTTGCGAGGTGCGCGCGCTCCACGTCCGCGCCCACCGCGTGGCCCAGCCAGCCCGCCTCCCGCAGCCCCGGATCGTCGAGCCCGTGCTGCTCCTCGGCCAGCGCCACCAGGTCCGCGGGTCCGTACCAGTCCACGACGCCGCGCACCCCGGTGCGCGCGTCCTCGGGTCCCAGCGCGACGAGCGCCGCGAGCGTCGCGCCAGCCGACTCGCCCCAGAGCACGATGCGTGACGCGTCCACCCCCAGCCCCGCGGCGTGGGCGCGCAGCCAGTCCAGGGCGACCGCCGCATCGTCCACCTGCGCGGGGAAGCACGCCTCGCCGCTCAGTCGGTAGTCGATCGACGCGACCGCGAGGCCCGCCGCGGTGATGCGCGCGAAGGGCGCGTCGCCGGGCATGGTGGGCGCCATGGTGCGGCGGCTGCCCACGCGCCAGCCGCCGCCGTGGAGGAACACCACGACGGGTGCGCCCGTGGTCGCGGGCAGGTGCAGGTCCAGGCTGAGCGGCCGGAACCCGACCGGCTCCGCGAACACCAGGTCGCGGAGCACGGCCGGGCGCACGGGCGCCGCCGTCTCAGTCGTCAAGGAAGTTGTAGTCGGGGCGGAAGACGGTGCCGTAGAGGTCGCCGGCGGCCTTCATCTGCTCGAACTTGGGGATGTAGAACTCGCTCGGTGCGGGGATGCCCGGCTTGTCGGTCGGGGTGCCCATCGCGTGGAAGAAGCGCGCGAACCCGGCCGAGCTCACTCCCATGATCTTGGACTGCGCCTCCATGCGGAACGCGTGGATGGTGCCCTGGGGGACGAACCCGAAGCCGCCCTGGGTGAGGACGCGGTCGTCCTTGAAGCCGTCCTCGTCGTCCATCCACAGGTGCACCGCGCCGTCGACGATGAAGAAGATCTCGTGCGTGAACGGGTGGATGTGGGCGGGGATGATGTCGCCGGCGTTGCCCTCGCAGCTGAAGACGTCGTACTGTCCGTCGGTCTCGTCGCCGGTGAGCAGGATGGTGAACAGGGTGTCGAACACGACGGACTTCTCGCCCTCGCCGTTGTCGAGGTAGAACGGCTTGGGGGAGCCGGGCAGGATGCCCGCGTGGGTGGGGGACAGAGCGGGGGCGTCGTTCGGAGACATCGAGCCAACCTCCTTGTTGGTCCGCGGCCGACCTCGTCGTCGGGCCGCTGGCCACCAGCATCCGGGACCAAGGTCCCGCGGGGGAAGTTCGAGATCCCTACAGATCGTTAGGTCACGCCTATGGGCGAGGCGCGGGCTCGGCGGCGTGCGCATCCTCGCCCCGCGCGCGCCGCGCCTCGGCCTGGGCGATCACCTCGAAGGCGGCGACCACGGGCTCGCGCCGGCGGCGCGTGCACAGCAGGATGGTCGCGGGCTCGATGTCGCCGATGGGCACGAAGGCGAGGTCGGCGCGGGGGTAGTGGGCGGCGGCCGAGGCGGCCGCGATGTTGACGCCCATGCCCGCGGAGACCAGCTCGAGGAGGCCCTCGATGTCGTCCGCGCGCGGCCCCAGCTGCGGGTGCGAACCGTCCGGGCGCGGGTCGACCGTCCACCACGCGATCGCCTCGGACTGATCGCCGGAGACCGCCACGAACGTCTCGTCACGCACCTCGTCGATGGAGATCGACGGGCGACCGGCGAGCGGGTGGGTGGCGCGCAAGATGAGGACCCGCGGCTCGGTCCACAGGGGTGCGGTGGAGAGAACCTCCTGGTCATGGGGGAGAGGGGCGGGCGCGAGGACCGCGTCGACCCGGCGTGCGACCAGCTCCCGCTCGACCTCGAAGAAGCCCACGCGGCGCATCTCGAGGCGCAGGTTCGGGATCTGGGAGACCGCGGTCATGATCGCCGCGGTGAGGGGTCCCGCGCCCGCCGCGACCACGCCGAGGCGCAGCGTGGCCTCGCCCGGCGCGCGCCGTTCCGCGATCCACGCGGTGAGCTCGTCGTGCGCCTCGACCACCTGGCGGGCGCGCGGGAGCAGGGCGGTGCCGAGCGGGGTGAGGGTGACGGAGCGCGACGTGCGCTCGAAGAGGCGGCCGCCGACGCTGCGCTCCAGGCCGGCGATCTGCTGGCTGAGCGAGGGCGAGGTGATGGTGAGGCGGGCGGCCGCGTGGGCGAAGTGCAGCTCCTCGGCGAGCACGCAGAAGTAGCGCAGCGTGGGCACCGAGACGTCCATGTCTTCCCTCCGCGCCGGGGCGGCGTTGCCCCGATCGTGAGGGTCAGCCTATCCGCGAGGTGGTGCGGGGGCCAGCGCCGGGGCGCGTGGTGCCTCCGGTCCGGTCGCAGGCGGTCCGAGCCGCCACGGTGTCCGCCTGATGCCCCTTAAAAGACTTATGGGTGAAAGGTTGATGGGATTCAGGCGTCCGCGCCGAGCCTTCCGAAGGATGCGTCGAGCGGCGCGGTCAGGTAGCTGTCGAAGTGGCTGCGGATGATCTGCTCCATGTCCACGTCGATGCCCTGCAGCCACAGCAGCTGCAGGCCCTCCGCCATCGAGGTGATCTCGATGGCTGCGGTCCGGGGGTCGACGCCGTCCCGGAGGAGCCCGCGCGCCTGCATCTCCTCGAAGGCTCGCGTGGTGCCGCCGACCACGTTGCCGAGGCGTCGGGCGATGAACGCGTGCGCGGGGTGGTCGGGGGTGGAGGATTCCGCTGCGAGGATCGAGTAGAGGCGCAACAGGCCAGGTACAGCCTTGTTGCGGCGCGCGATCTCGAGGAGCCCGTAGAGGAATTCCACGTCGTGCCGGCCTGACAGGATGTCGAGCGCGAGCTGGTCGCGGCGCTCGAGGACGGCCTCGAGGAGTGCGAGCTTGCTCCCGAAGTGGTGGAGGAGGCCGGGCTGCGTCATGCCGACGGTCCTGGCGATCTCGTTGACGGATGCCGCCGTGTACCCCTGCCGCGAGAACACGTCGAAGGCCGCGTCGAGGATCTCCTCGCGTCGCTTCGCCGTCTTCTTGTAGGCGCCCCTTTGCGTTGCCATGGCGCGAGATTACCAGGTCTCCATTTTCAAAATCTTGCACCCTTAAGAATTTGCGTGCTAGCGTCGCCGACACGTCACCGATGACGTGACCCCAAGGAGGAAAGCAACGATGCTTCGACACACCAAGCTCGCCGCCGCGGCGGGCATGGCCACGCTCGCGTTGGCCGCATGCTCATCGTCCGGCGCCGACGACGCCGCTTCGCCCGCCGCCGGCGGGTCGGAGGGCACCGCGATCGAGGGCCGCGCGCCCGAGCTTCGGATCGGCGCCGTCGTCGACATCTCGACCTGGGTGGCCGCCGACGCCGCCTGGGGCAACGAGGCCACCTACTACATGGCTGTCTACGACAGCCTGCTTCGCACGTCCGCGACGAACGAGGTCCAGCCGGGCCTCGCCGAGGCGTGGGAGTACAACGACGACCTCACCGAGCTCACGCTCGACATCCGCGACGGCGTCACCTTCACCGACGGCACCCCGCTCGACGCGCAGGTCGTGGTCGACAACCTCAACCGCTTCCGCGAGGGTGCCTCGCCCGACCGGGGACTGCTCGACGCCGTGACCGACGTCGCCGCCGCGGACGACGACACCGTGGTCATCACGCTCTCCGCGCCCGACCCGGCCCTCGAGATCAACCTCAGCATGCAGGCGGGGCTCATCGCGTCGCCGTCGACGTTCGACGCACCCGACGCCCAGACGACGCCCGTCGGCACGGGCCCGTACGAGCTCGACGCAGCCTCCTCGACCATCGGCGCCACCTACACGTTCACGGCGAACGAGGACTACTGGGCCCCCGAGGACCAGCACTTCGACTCGATCACCATCAACTACTACGCCGACGCATCGGCGCTTCTGAACGCCCTGCGCGACGGCCAGGTCGACATCTCCAACCTCAACTCCCTCACCCAGATCCCCGACGCCGAGGCGGCGGGCTACACCACCAACTCGATCCCGGTGAACTGGAAGGGTCTCATCCTCGCCGACCGGTGGGGCGCGAACAACGAGGCGCTCGCCGACGTCAAGGTGCGCCAGGCGATCAACTACGCGATCGACCGTGAGGGCCTGCTGCAGGGACTCGAGTCGGGCTACGGCGAGCCGACCACGCAGATCTTCAACGTCGAGGGCGACGCCTACGAGGCCGAGCTCGAGGACGCCTACCCCTACGACCCGGAGAAGGCCAAGGCGCTCCTGGCCGAGGCGGGCTACCCCGATGGCATCCACATCACCATGCCGCAGACCTCGTTCGTCCCGGCCTCGGAGCCCGAGCTGATCAAGGGCGTGCTCGCCGAGTCGAACATCTTCATCGACTACGAGCAGGCGGGCGAGTCCTTCTTCGGTGACCTCCTGGGCGGCGCGTGGTCGGCGTTCGCGTTCGGCCTCAACCAGGAGCCGCTCGCGTGGCAGACGTACAACCAGGCGATCGCGCCCGGAGCGGCATGGAACGTCTACCACCAGGCCGACGAGACCGTCGAGGCGCTCGCTGCCCGCATCCGCCTCGGCGGCGAGGATGGTGCGGCCGCCGCGAAGGAGCTCAACGAGTACGTGGTCGACCAGGCGTGGTTCGCGCCGTTCTACCGCGTCATCGGCGCCATCGTCACCGCCGACGGCTTCGCGATCACCATGAAGTCCGGCCAGGCCGTGTCCAACCTCTGGGACATCACCGCCACCGCTTGACCCTCACCGGTGGGGGCGGCCCGGCCGTCCCCACCGGTTCGATCTGGAGACATCATGCTCAGCTTCGTCAGCAGGCGCCTCGCGACCGGCGTGGGCCTCATCGCCACCCTGGCGGTGCTCACGTTCTTCTTCCTCCAGTTCGGCGTGAGCGATGTCGCGCAGCGCATCGCCGGCCAGCAGGCAGGCCCCGACGCGGTCGCGGTCGTGGAGGAGAGGATCGGCGTCGACCGCCCGGTCCAGGTCCAGTTCGCGGACTGGGCCGGATCCGCGCTCACGGGTGACCTGGGCCGCTCCTGGTTCTCGGGCCAGGAGGTGACCGAGGCGGTGATGAGCCGCATGGCGGTCACCGTCAGTCTCGCGGTGGGCTCCGTGGTGCTCACCGCTCTGCTCGGCATCACGCTGGGTGCCTTGGCCGCCACCCGTCGCGGGTGGTCCGATCGTGGCGTGCAGTTCCTCGCGGTGCTCGGCCAGGCGATCCCCGGGTTCCTCATGGCCATGGCGCTGGTGCTCGTCTTCGCGATCAACCTCGACTGGTTCCCTGCGACCGGCTACACGCGACCCTCGGAGTCCGTGCCCGGGTGGCTGCTTTCCATCACGCTTCCTGTCGTCGCGCTGACCATCGGATCGATCGGCGGCGTCGCGCAGCAGGTGCGCGGCTCGATGATCGACGCGTTCGAGCGCGACTACGTGCGCACCCTCCGCAGCCGCGGACTCCCGCGCCGCTCGGTGGTGCTCCAGCACGTGCTCCGCAACGCCGCGGGTCCGGCGCTGACCGTGCTGGGCCTGCAGTTCGTCATCCTGCTCGGCGGCGCCGTCATCGTCGAGACCCTCTTCTCCATCCCCGGGCTCGGCCCGCTCGCGCTGACGAGCACCTCTCAGGGCGACATCCCCGTCGTCATGGGCATCGTGATCGTCACGGGCGTCGTCGTCGTCCTCGTCAACACCCTGGTGGACGTGGTCCAGGCCTGGGTCAACCCGAAGGTGCGCCTGTCATGACCACCACACGTTCCTCCGCGACCCGCGCTGGCGCCCGCAAGGGCCGTCCCGGACTGCTCCGTCGCCTGCTCCGTCACCCGCTGGGCGGCGTCTCGATGGTGGTGCTCGCGGTCGTGGTCCTCGTCGGAGCGCTGGGTCCGTTCATCGCCCCGTTCGACCCGACCGAGACCAGCCTGCAGACGATCTTCGCCGAGCCGGGCGGCGATCATCTGCTGGGTGGCGACTCGGCCGGGCGTGACATCCTGTCGCGCCTCCTCGTCGCGACGGCGTTCTCGCTCGCCGGCGGCCTGCTCGTCATGGCCATCGCGGTCGCGGTGGGCGTCTCGGCCGGCCTCGTCGCCGGCTACTACGGTGGCGTCATCGACGCGACGGGCGCCTGGTTCACCGCCCTGACGATGTCCCTCCCGTCGATCATCGTCCTCATCGCCGCGCGCTCCGTGATGGGTCCGTCCATGTGGTGGACCATGGCGATCTTCGGGCTCTTCATCTCGCCCGTGTACTACCGCGTGGTCTACACGTCGGTGCGTGCCGTGCGGAACGAGCTCTATGTCGACGCGGCTCGCACCTCGGGTCTGGGCGACGTACGGATCATCGGCCGCCATGTCCTGCTCGCCGTGCGCGCCCCCGTCATCCTCCTGATGGCGGGCGTGATCGCCGCGGGCATCGGTATGCAGGCGGGCTTCGACTTCCTCGGCCTGGGCGACCCCACCACACCGACGTGGGGCCAGATGCTCAACGAGGGCTTCTACAACATCAACCGCTCCTCGAACCTGGTCCTCTGGCCGGCGCTCGCGCTCGGCATCACCACCGTGGCGCTCACCCTGCTCGGCACCGCGCTGCGCGACGAGCTCGAGGGCACCACCGACAAGCGCCACAGCGCCGCGCAGCCGTGGGTGCTCGAGGAGGACGTGCCGGCCGTGATGGACCACGGCGACGAGCCCGCAGGCGAAGCGCTGCTGACCGTCCGCGATCTTGCCGTGGCGTACCCCGCGGGCACGGGCTATGCCACGGTGGTCAAGGGTGGACGCCTGTCCGTGCGTCGCGGGGAGACTCACGGCCTCATCGGCGAGTCGGGCTCGGGCAAGACCCAGACGGCGTTCTCGATCCTCGGCCTGCTACCGAAGGGTGGCAAGGTGATGGCCGGCTCGATCGTCTTCGACGGTGAGGAGCTGGTGGGCCGGACCGACGCACAGCTCAACGCGCTGCGGGGGTCGCGCATCGCCTACGTGCCGCAGGAGCCCATGTCCAACCTCGACCCGTCCTTCACGGTGGGCCACCAGCTCACGGAGCCGCTCGTCAAGGTGCTCGGGATGAAGAAGGCCGAGGCGCGTGAGAGGGCGCTGTCGTTGCTCGCACGTGTCGGGATCCCGGAGCCGCAGCGCGCGTTCGACTCCTACCCGCATCAGCTGTCCGGCGGGATGGCGCAGCGC
Source organism: Demequina iriomotensis (assembly GCF_000971395.1). Lineage (GTDB taxonomy): Bacteria > Actinomycetota > Actinomycetes > Actinomycetales > Demequinaceae > Demequina > Demequina iriomotensis. The sequence continues at coordinate 120,802 of NZ_BBME01000011.1, forward strand.
GTGCTCATCGCCGGCGCGGTCGCGTCGCACCCGGACCTGCTCATCGCCGACGAACCCACCACGGCGCTCGACGTCACCGTTCAGGCCGAGGTGCTCGACCTGCTGCGGGACATCCAGGAGGAGCTCGGGATGGCGGTCCTCATCGTCACCCACAACTTCGGCGTGGTCGCCGACATCTGCGACCGGGTGACGGTCATGCAGAAGGGCGTGATGGTCGAGACGGGCGCCACGCGCGCGGTCTTCGAGAGTCCGCGCCACGAGTACACCCGCGCGCTTTTTGCCGCGATCCCGCAAGGCGCGCCGCGCGCGCCGCTGCCGGGTGTGTCGAGCGCCGGCTCCCTCGGCGCGGGTGCGCTGCGATGAAGGAGGAAACCATGCACGAGCCGCTTCTCACCGTCGATGCACTCGAGGTCGAGTACCCGGGCCGGGGGTTCCGCGCTCTGCCGTTCCGCGCGGTCAAGGGTGTGAGCTTCGACATCAGGCCCGGCGAGACCGTGGGCCTGGTGGGGGAGTCCGGCTCGGGCAAGACCACCATCGGGCGCGCGCTGCTGGGCCTCGCGCCCGTGTCGGCGGGGACGCTCACCTTCAGGGGCGAGGACATCTCGCACCCGACCAAGCAGCGTCGACGCGAGCTCACCCGCGACATCCAGGTGGTCTACCAGGACCCCTACTCGTCGCTCAACCCGTCGCTCACCATCGGCGACTCGCTCACCGAGCCGATGATCGTGCGCAAGATCTCCACCAAGGAGGCGGGCGCCCGCGTGCGGGAGCTGCTCGACATGGTGGCGCTCCCTGCGGACGCCGCCGACCGCTACCCGCGCGAGTTCTCCGGAGGTCAGCGCCAGCGCGTCGCGATCGCCCGCGCGCTCGCGCTGGACCCGACGCTCATCGTGTGCGATGAGCCGGTCTCCGCGCTCGACCTTTCCACTCAGGCGCGCGTGCTCGAGCTCTTCCTCGAGATCCAGGAGCGCACGGGTGTCGCGTACCTCTTCATCTCTCACGACCTCGCGGTGGTCCGCGAGATGTCGCACCGGGTCGCCGTGCTCCACCACGGCGAGATCGTCGAGTGGGGTGACGGGGACACCGTCACCTCCGCGCCCGAGCATCCCTACACGCAGCGGCTGCTGCTCGCGTCGCCCGTGCCCGACCCTGCGGCGCAGGAACAGCGTCGTGCCGATCGGCTGCGGCTCAAGGAGATCCAGGCCCAGCAGGACCTCCAGGCCGGCGCCGCCTGAACCCGCGTCACCCGCCGCAACGTTGCGGCGCCGAAGGAGACCTCATGACTGTTCCGACCCCGCATCGTTCCGCTGGGGTGTCGTCGCCGCAGGCCATCGGTCCGACGGTGACGAGACCACGTCGGATACGTCCTGCCTCGAGCTCGCCATCGCTCGATGGCCACGACCTTTCGACCACGGGTCCCGGCGCTGATCGGCGCGGACGGGAGACCCCGGATCGCGAAAATCTTGACACCTTAAGATTTTCGCAGCTATAGTCATCGCACCCCCGGGACCATCGCGTAGAACACCATGACGGCCGCCCCTCGCGGCCCTCAGGCAAGGAAGCCTCATGACCCTCTCAGATGAAGCGGTCCGTGCGCCGGAGTCGATGGACGACTCCTCGCAGATCGCCGCCGAGTTCGGTTCCCCCCGCAGGACCATCGGACTCGTTCTCCTCGCCGCGCTTGGCATGTACGTCATGGCGATGAGCATGTCGACCGCGCTGTCGCTGCGCATCGCCGCCGTCGCGCCCGAGACCAAGGACGTCGTCTACAGCCGCACGGTCGCCATCGGCACCCTGCTCATGCTCGTCGTCATCCCGCTGGCCGGCGCGCTCTCGGACCGCACCACCAGCAGGTTCGGCCGTCGCCGCCCGTGGATCGTGGGCGGACTCGCCGTCGCGCTCGTCGCCGGCGTGATCGCCGGCGCGACCAGCAACGTCGCGATCATCGGCGCAGCCTATGTGATCCTCGTGGTCGCGATGCAGTCGGCCTTCAACGCGTACGCGGTGATTCCCGTCGAGGCCGTCCCCGACACCATGCGCGCCCGCGTCATGGGCATCATGGGTCTGTTCGGCGCACTCGCGTTCTCGGGCGGCTCCTACCTCGCAGGCGCCCTGGTCGGGCAGCCGCTGCTCATCCTGTCCGTACCGGTCGCCCTCGCGATCGCCACGACGCTGCCGCTGCTGATGCTCTACCGCGACCCGGTGAAGAGCCGCGCCGAGGTCCCGGCGCTCGATGTGAAGGCGCTGGTCGGAGGGCTGTTCGTCAACCCGCGCAAGCACCCGAGCTTCGGTTGGACCTGGCTGGCGCGCCTGCTCGCGGGCGTCGCGATGGCCGCGCTCTTCACGTACTTCGTGTACTTCATGATCGACGTGCTCGAGGTGCCGCTGCCCGAGGTCGGGGCGAAGGCGGGCCTGCTCACGCTCATCTCGGCGCCCATCTCGATCGTGTTCTTCACCGGTTCCGGCTGGCTCTCCGACAAGATCGGCCGGCGCAAGCCGTTCGTCGCCGTCGCCGCGATCCTCATGGGCGCAGCGCTCGTCATCGGCGCGACGTCGCACACGTTCGGCGGCTTCGTGGTCGCGTGGTGCGTGTTCGCCGTCGGTCAGTCGATGTACCTCACCGTCGACCTCGCGCTGTGCGCGTCCGTCCTGCCCGACGCGAAGGACGCCGGCAAGGACATGGCCGTCTTCGGGCTCGCGCTCAACATCCCGAACATCGTGGTGCCGGCCGTCGGCCCCGCGGTGCTCGCGATCGGCGCCGGCCACAACTACGCGCTGCTCTGGATCGGCGCCGCGGTGCTCTGCGTCGCCGGTGCCGCTCTCATGCCGCTCATCAAGGGCGTCCGCTAGCCCTCACCCCGGGGTCGGGCCCGACCCCGTCCGCCGTTCTCCACCACAGATTCGAGGCCACCACCATGACCAGCCCGTTCCCCTCCGACTTCCTCTGGGGCGTCGCCACCGCCGGCCACCAGGGCGAGGGCGACAACGTCCACAGCGACATCTGGACTCTCGAGCACACGACGCCGTCGCTCTTCTCGGAGCCGAGCGGACCCGCATGCCGCTCGTACGAGCGCTGGACGGAGGACCTCGACATCGCCGCCGAGCTGGGCCTCACCGCCTTCCGCTTCTCCGTCGAGTGGGCGCGCGTGGAGCCGGAGCGCGGCGTGATCGACGAGGCCGCGCTCGACCACTACGAGCAGGTGGTCGACGGCTGCCTCGCGCGCGGTCTCGCGCCCGTGGTCACCTTCAACCACTTCGCGTCGCCGCACTGGTTCTCCGCCGCCGGCTCGTGGCTCGCGGACGATGCGGCCGACCTGTTCGCGGCGCAGTGCGACCGGGTGATGGCCCGGTTCGGCGACAGGATCGCCGTCGCCGTCACCATCAACGAGCCCAACCTCGAGCAACTGCTGCACGCGAGCGGCAAGCTGCCCCCGATCGCCGAGCAGATCAAGCTCGAGATGCTCGCCGCCGCCGCCCGCGACGCGGGCACCGAGCGCTACTTCGCGTCCAACGTCATCCCCGCCGCGCTCGAGGGTGAGTTCACCGACGCGCTCACGCGCGCGCATCGTGCCGCCGTCGCCGCCATCAAGGGCCGCCGGCCCGACCTCCCGACCGGCGTCTCCATCGCGATCATCGACGAGGTCGCGCTCGAGGGAGGCGAGGAGCGCCGCGACGCCAAGCGCGCGGCGGTCTACGACCACTGGCTCGAGGTCGCGCGCGACGACGATTTCATCGGCGTGCAGAACTACGAGTCGATCTTCCACGGCCCCGACGGCGAGGTGGTGCCCGAGGGCCCGCGCAACGGCATGGGCACCCTGATCGAGCCGGCGTCGCTCGCGCGCGCCGCGGAGTACGCGCACCGCGTCTCGGGCGTGCCCGTCCTGGTGACGGAGCACGGCATGCAGACCGACGACGACGCGCAGCGCGCGGCCTTCATCCCCGCGGCGCTCGCCGCGCTCGCCGCGCAGATCGCCGCCGGCACGCCCGTGCTGGGCTACTGCCACTGGACGCTGCTCGACAACTTCGAGTGGATCTTCGGCTACAGGCCCAAGCTCGGACTCGTCGCCGTGGATCGTGAGACGTTCGACCGGACCGTCAAGCCGTCCGCCCGCGTGCTCGGCGGCATCGTGCGCGAGCACCGGTCCGCGTCGGTGGGCTGAGGCAGCAGTGCCGCTCACCATCGCGACGCGCTGCCGCGTCGTCATCGACAACGACTTCGCCGGGGACCCCGACGGCCTCGTCGCGCTCGCGCATCACCTGCTGTCGCCCGGCCATCGCGTCGACGCGGTCACCAGCTCGCGGCTGTCGCCGGTGTTCGGGCCGCCCGAGGGCGGCGCGGCCACAGGTGCGGCGTACGCGGCCGAGCTGGTCGAGCTCATCGGGGGCGCGACGCGCCCCGAGATCGCCGCCGGCGGGGACGCAGCCGTCGACCTCGCGGCGGTCGCGGCGGGGTCGGAGGTGTCCGCCGCGGCGCGGACGATCATCGCGCACGCGCGGAGGGACGATGCGCTGCCCCTCACGCTCGTGTGCGGAGGTCCGCTCACCAACGTCGCGGAGGCCCTCGCGGCTGCACCCGACATCGCGGGGCGCCTGACGCTCGCGTGGGTCGGGGGCTCGCTGGCGGATGCCGACGAGTACAACCGCGACACCGACGCCGAGGCCGCGGCCTTCGTGCTGGGCATCCCCGAGCTCGAGGTGCGCCAGTTCCCGCTCGAGAGCTACCGGAGGTTCGCGTGGAGCGTCGCGCAGATCGAGGAGCTTCTCGGCTCGTGCGGCGCGCTCGGCGCCTGGCTCTGGCGACGCTTCGACGAGCTGCCGCTTCCTCCGGGATTCGCGGTCGACGCCGTCTGGCCGCTCGGCGACAGCGCCCCGCTGCTCGGCACCGCTCTGGGGGCGGAGTCGAGCACCTGGGAGGCGGGGGAGCACACGCTCGTCTGCACCGCGCCCGACACCGGGCTCGTCCTCGGCGACATGGCGGCGCTCTTCCGCCGCCATGCCGCTCACCGCTGACCTTTCCCCCTTCGACCGCAAGGAATCCGCTCGCATGACCACGCTCCACCTCGACCCCGTCACCATCGAGCACCACCGCGAGCCGCTCGGCATCGGCGAGGCCGTACCTCGCCTCTCGTGGGTCGCGCGCACCGCCGAGGCCGGCTGGCGTCAGCGCGCCTACGAGCTGCGCATCACCGACCCGGACGGCGTCGCGGGGCCGTTCGCCACGGGCCGCATCGAGTCCGTCGACCAGGTGCTGGTCGCATGGCCCGCCGCCCCGCTCGCATCGCGCGAACGCCGCGAGGTGAGCGTGCGGGTGTGGGGGCCCGACGGCGAGGAGCCCTCGGACTGGAGCGAGCCGACCACGCTCGAGGCCGGGCTGCTGGACGCGGGCGAGTGGGAGACCGTCATGGTCGGCCCTCGCCTGCCTGAGCCCGGCGCCGAGGGCGAGCCGGCCGCGCTCTTGCGCGGGTCCGTCGCGATCTCGGGCGACGTCGTCCGGGCGCGCCTGCGCGCGACCGCCCACGGCATCGTCACCCTGCACCTCAACGGCCGCGTGGTCGGCGAGGACGTGCTCACCCCCGGCTGGACCACCTACGACAAGCGGCTCCGCTACGCCACCTACGACGTCACCGAGCTGGTGCGGGCGGGGGAGAACGTCCTCGGCGCCCACCTCGCGGACGGCTGGTACCGCGGCTACCTGGGGTTCTGGGGGCAGCGCGACGTCTACGGCGACCGCACGGGCGTGCTGCTCCAGCTCGAGGTCGACCACGCCGACGGCGCCCGAACGGTCGTCGGCACCGACGAGACGTGGCGCTGGACCCTCGGTCCCGTGACCCGCGCCGACCTCTACAAGGGGGAGTCGCACGACTCCCGCCGCGAGCTCGACGGCTGGGACGCCCCGGGCTTCGACGCCTCCGCCTGGGAGGCCGTCGATCCGATCCCGTGCGACATGGCCCGCCTCGTGGCGCCGACCGGTCCTGCGGTGCGACGCACGGGAACCGTGCGCCCCGTCGAGATCCTCACCACGCCCTCCGGCAAGACGATCGTGGACCTGGGGCAGAACCTCGTCGGCCGCATGCGGCTCCGCCTCCCGGACGCGCCTGTCGGCACCACGGTGGGCCTGCGTCACGCCGAGGTCCTCGAGCACGGCGAGCTCGGCACGCGGCCGCTGCGCGCCGCGGCCCAGGCCGACGAGATCGTCCTGGACGGCCGGGGCCCGCGCACGTGGGAGCCGCAGTTCACGGTGCACGGCTTCCGCTACGTCGAGGTGACGGGATGGCCCGGGACGCTCGCCGTCGATGACCTCGAGGCCGTGGCGATCCACACCGACATGCGCCGCATGGGCACCTTCGCATGCTCGGACCCGCTGCTCGACCGCCTCCACGAGAACGTCGTGTGGAGCACGCGCGGCAACTTCGTCGACGTGCCCACCGACTGCCCGCAGCGCGACGAGCGGCTCGGCTGGACCGGCGACCTCCAGGTCTTCGCGCCCACCGCATCGTTCCTGTTCGACACCGCCGGCATGCTCACGGGCTGGCTCGCCGACCTCGCGGCCGACCAGGCCGCCGACGGCAACGTCCCGCCCTATGTCCCGTTCATGGGGACCGACCCCCACATGCCGCCGCTCGGCGCCGAGGCCGGCTGGGGAGACGCCGCGACCCTCGTGCCGTGGACCCTCTACGAGCGTTCCGGCGACGCCGGGATCCTGAGCACGCAGTGGTCCTCGATGACCGCGTGGGTCGACGCGTTCGCCGCGCGGGCGGGGGAGGAGCTCGACTTCTCCTCGGGCGGCTTCTCGTTCGGCGACTGGCTCGACGCCTCGGCGCCCGACGACCAGCCGTGGAAGGCGCGCGTGCCGTGGCAGCTCGTGTCGACCGCCTACCTCGCCCGGTCCGCGCGCGTGGTCGCGCGGGCCGCGGAGGTCCTGGGGGACGATGCGTCGGCCGCCCGGTACGCCGACCTCTCCGACCGCACGGCGGCGCGCTTCCGCGCCGAGTACCTCACGGCGACCGGCCGCGCGGCGTACCCGGCCCAGACCGCCTACGCGCTCGCCCTCCGGTTCGACCTGCTGCTGCCGGAGCAGCGCGAGCACGCGGGTGCGCTCCTCGCGGAGCAGGTCGCGGTCGACGGCTTCCACATCGGCAGCGGGTTCCTGGGCACGCCGCTGGTGTGCGACGCGCTCGCGGACACGGGCCACGGCGCAACCGCATGGCACCTGCTGCTCCAGAAGGCCTGCCCGTCGTGGCTGTACCCCGTCTCGATGGGCGCGACCACCATCTGGGAGCGGTGGAACTCGATGCTCTCGGACGGGTCCATCAACCCCGGCGGGATGACGTCCTTCAACCACTACGCGTTCGGCTCCGTCGCCGACTTCCTCCACCGCCGTGTCGCGGGTCTCGCGCCCGCCGCGCCGGGCTACCGCCGGATCCGCGTCGCGCCGCTGCCCAGCCGTGAGCTCGACTGGGCCGAGGCGTCGCATGAGACCCCGTACGGCACCGCGAGCGTGCGGTGGGACCGTGACGGCGCCGCGATCGTGCTGGCCGTGACGGTCCCGCCGTCGACGGCGGCCGAGATCGAGCTGCCCGACGGGTCGCAGCCGGTCGAGGTCGGGCCGGGCCGTCACGTGTTCACCTGCGCGCTGCCGGAGGCCGAGGCCGCGGGCCGGCCCGCCGAGTTCGTCGCCGACTGATCCCGGCGGTTACGCGTCCGGGTCGGGGCGCAGCCCGGCCTCGAGGCGGTCGAGCGCGCCGGCCATCGCCGACACGTCGGACAGCTGGTCGCCGAGCGCGGTTCGCACCCGCCCCGACCAGTAGGCGTGCAGCAGCGCGACGCCCTCGTCGGCCGCCTCCGTGGCCTCGAGCCGCGACTGACGGTGGTCGGCGGGGTCGGGGGTGCGCCGCACCAAGCCCTTGCCCTCGAGGCCCCGGAGCGCCGCGGAGAGGTTCGGCCGCTTCAGCCCGGTCGCCGCGGCCACCGCGCTCGGCGTCGCGCCCGGGTGGTGGTGGATCCAGCGGAGGACGGCGGTCTCGGTGCCGGTGATCGGCACCACACCTATGCCCGCCGCGTGCGGGTCGAGCTCGCGCGCGATCCGCAGGATGGACTCGGCCAGCTCCGCGAGGTCGCGGTCGGAGGGGCGTTCCTCGGCCATGGGGGACAGGGTACCCGCGGATCGACGATTAAGTTATGATTTCATAATCATTCCATTGTGAGGAGTCCCCGTGACCACCACCTCCGCGCCCACGCGCGCGCATGCCGCCGTCCCCGCATCGGCCGGCATCTCCGCCGTCCTGCTCTCCGTGCTCGGCCTCCTGTCCGCCATCGCCCCGTTCGCCACGGACCTGTACCTGCCGGCCTTCCCGCGCATGGCGCAGGACTTCGGCACGGGCGCGACGGCGGTGCAGCTCACGCTCACGGCGTTCCTGGTGGGCGTCACCGTCGGGCAGCTGGTGTTCGGCCCGATCTCCGACCGGTTCGGCCGCAGGCCCCCGCTCATCGCAGGCTCGGTGCTCATGGTGGTGGCGGGGGTCGCGACCGTGGTCGCGCCGAGCGCCGGGGTGCTGATCGCGGCGCGCCTCGCGCAGGGGCTCGGCGGCGCGGCGGGCATGGTGATCGGTCGCGCGGTCATCTCCGACCTCGCGACCGGGAGGGCCGCGGCGCGCGCCTTCAGCCTCATGATGATCGTCGGCGGCGTCGCCCCGGTGGTCGCGCCCGTCGCGGGCGGCCTCCTGGTGGACCCGATCGGCTGGCGCGGCATCCTCGCCGTCGTGCTCGCGTTGTCGGTCGTCATGCTGATCGCCGTGCTCGTCGTGGTGCGCGAGACCTACCCCGCCGAGCGGCGCCTCGTCCACCGCGCGGAGCGCGCCGCCACAGGCTCCCCGCTGCGCGCGCTGCGTTCGCGCGCCTTCATCGGCTACACGGTGACGTTCACCTTCGCCTTCGGCGCGATGATGGCGTACATCTCGGCCTCGCCCTTCGTCTACCAGGACATGATGGGGCTCGGTGCGACGGGCTACGGCCTCGCCTTCGGGGTCAACGCGCTCGGCCTGGTCGTCGTGAGCGGCGCCTCCGCGCGGCTGGCGGCGACCCGCGACGTGCGGGGCCCGCTCACGGTCGGCATCGCGACGTTGCTCGCGTCGACGCTCGTGCTCGCCGCGCTGGTCGGTTCAGGGGTGGGCGCCGGTTGGCTCGCGATCCCCCTGTTCGTCGCAGTGTCGAGCCTGGGCCTCGTCCTCGGCAACGCGACGGCTCTTGCGCTCGGTGCCGTCCCCGCGGCCGCGGGCGCCGCGTCGGCCGTGCTCGGTGCGGCGCAGTTCGGGCTCGCGGCGCTGGTGTCGCCGCTCGTGAGCATCGGCGGCGGCGCGACGGCGGCGCCGTTGGCGCTCGTCATGGTCGCATGCGCCGTGGTCGCGGCGGCGACGCTCGCGTTCACCGCCCGTCGGACGCGCTGAGCCCGTCGGCCCGCCGCTCGAGCAGCTCGATCAGGTTGCCCTCGGGATCGGCGACGAACGCCATCCGGATGCCCGGCTCAGGCGACGGCCGGGGCGTCATCACCTCGCGCGCGCCCATGCCGACCAGACGCGCGAACACCTCGTCGAGCCCGCGCACGTCGAACGCCATGTGGCCGAAGCCCTCGCGCAACGCCGCCTCGGCCGGGTCCGCGGCGCGCGGACCGCGCGTCGATCCCTCCCGGTGAAGCAGCTCCAACCGTCGCCCGTCCCCGTCGATCAGCATGACGAAGTCGAGGCCGATCGCGTCGACGCGACCGGTGAAGTCCACGTCGAGGCCGAACGCGTCGCGGTACCAGGACGATGCGGCGACCAGGTCGGCGACGGTGAGGCCCACGTGGTCGAGCCGCGCGCGCTCAGGCATGGACGTTCAGCCCCGCCGGGTCGGACGTCAGGTACGACGCGATCCGTCCGTGCGGGTCGCGAGCCGCACGGATCTCCTCGAGCCGCGCGTGGTGCGCGGGGGAGAGGAAGCGGTCGTTGCGCGCGGTGAAGTCGGTGTCGCCGAGGTAGACGCCGACCCCGCCGTCCCGGGCGATCGCCGCCGTCTGCGCATGGACGCGCTGCCGGTAGCGGGCATCGTCCGCCGCGTCGTCGTAGATCAGGTACGTCGCCACGTAGACGTTGCCCTCGACCGAGAACGCCATGTCGGGCAGCGCACGCTCGGGGGCCCAGCCGTACCAGATCGAGAACGAGTGCTCGGTGTCGAGGCCGCGCCAGATGTCGAGCAGCAGCGGCGCGAGCGTGTCCGCAGGGGCGTCGGTCCAGGCGCAGTCGACCGCGTACCGGTAGCCCTCGGGGTTCTGCCCGGCCTGCGCCGCGCTCTCCTCGGCGATCGAGGTGGGCGCCGTGACGTGCCCGAGCTCGCGGCCCGCGACGGGGCAGTCGCCGAGGCCCGCGAGCAGCGCGCGGGCCTCCTGGTCCGAGCCGGCCATGCAGGTCGCATGGAGGAGCAGCACGGTGCCGCCGGGGTGCGCGACGCCCTCGTGGAGCGGCACGTCGGTCAGCCGCGTCGCCGCCATGACCGGCTCGACGCGGCGGTCGAGCGTGGGCAGGACGGTGTGCAGCCAGCGGATGACCGCCTCCGCGTCGTCGAGGTGGAACGTCCAGGTGTCGTGCCACATCGCTGCCGGCCTCGGGTAGGTCCGGAGGTGGAAGCGGGTGACGATGCCCGGGAAGCCCGGCCCCGCGCCGCGCGCCGCCCAGTAGAGGTCGGAGTGCTGGGTGGGGTCCGCGCGCACGTGCTCGCCGTCCGCTGTCACCACATCGACGGCGACGACGCTCTCGCACGCCCAGCCCTTGAGCCGCCCGTTCCAGCCCTGCCCGCCCTGGAGCAGGAAGCCGCCGATGCCGACGCTCGGGCAGTGGCCACCGGGGAAGGCGCGGCCGCGCTCGGCGAGGTAGGGCGCGAGATCCTCGCCGCCCCGGGTCGCCGGCCCCGCGGCCACGATGCCCGTCTCCTCGTCGTAGTCGAGCGAGCGCAGCGCCCCGAGGTCGATGAGCAGCGCGTCGTCGCGCACGCTCCACGCGGCCCAGGAGTGGCCGCCGGAACGGACCGACACGTTCCAGCCGTTCTCGATCGCGAGTCGGACTCCTGCGGCCACGTCCTCGGCGTCGACGGCCTCGAGCACCGCGGCGGGGTAGCGCTCGGGCTTGCGGGCGTTGAACACGCGCCCGACCCGCGCCTCCTCGTAGCCGGGCGCGCCGCGCATCGTCAGGCGCCCGCGGACTGCCGGGGCGCTCATCCCACCACCGCCGCGCCGCCGTCGACCGGGATGTTCGCCCCCGACACGTGCCGCGACTCGTCGCTCGCGAGGAACAGGATCGCGTGAGCGACGTCCTCGGGCTGCCCCCACCGACGCAGCGGGACGCGGGAGAGGATCTGCTCGGCGGGCCCGTCCGGGTCCATGAGCATCGGGGTGGTGTGCGGGGTCTGGGTCATGGCGGGGGAGACCGCGTTGACCCGGATGCCGTGGGGGCCGCCCTCGACCACCAGGTGCGAGGTGAGCGCCAGCACGCCACCCTTGGCGGCGCCGTGCGCGTTCTGCGGCATGAACCACGCGCCGCGCGACGCCGAGATCGAGCCGATGTTGACGATCGAGCCTCCTCCGCGCGCCACGAGGTGCGGCCAGGCCGCGCGGGTCACCAGGAACACGATGTCCAGCTCGTTCCGCATGGTGAAGGACCAGTCCTCGTAGGACAGGGCGTCGATCGCGCCGAAGCGGATCGCCGACGCGTTGTTGACCAGCACGTCGACGCCGCCGCCGAGCGCGGCCGCGGCCTCCACCCACGTGGAGGCGCCCTCGGGCGTCGCGAGGTCGACCGGGGCGATCGCGTCCATGCGGCCGCCGGCCTCGCGCGCCAGCGCGACGGTCTCCTCGGACGGGCCCGGATGGAGGTCGCAGCCGATGACGTGCGCACCTTCCCTGGCGAAGGCGAGGGCCGTGGCGCGGCCGATGCCGCCGCCCGTCCCGGTGACGAGCGCGACCTTGCCGGAGAGCCTGCCGGTCACGATGCGGGACCCCGGGTGAGCAGGGCGTGGCGAGCGGTCACGGCGGCACTCCTTTGTGCGTGGCGTTCCCCGGTTCGGGGGGCGACTTTCGATTCATGAAAGTCACTTTCACACGGATGCTAGCGCCTGCCGCGGGCGGAATCCACCTCCTCTGGGCCCAGGCGGGTCCGCCTGGACAATCGGCCTGCGCGTGCCCTAGCGTGTGTGAAAGTGACTTTCACGATGTGAGAACTCAAGGAAGAGTGGGCGCATGACGGGTTGGCTGGACTTGACGGGCAAGGGCGCCCTGGTGGTCGGCGCGGGCGGGCTGGGAGGCGCCAGCGCGCTGAGCCTCGCGCGGCAGGGCATGGCGACCGTGGTGGTCGACCGCGACACGGCCGCGTTGGATCGCGTGGCGACCGCGGCCGCCGATGCGGGGCACGCCCTGGTGACGCTCGTGGCGGACATCTCGACGCCCGAGGCGTGCCGCGCGGTGGTCGCCGAGTCCGTCGCGCGCGTCGGAGCGCCGCGTGCCTTCGTCCATGCCGTGGGGCGCAACGACCGGAGGCCCGTGCTCGAGCTCGGCGACGCCGACTGGGAGTCGATCGTCACCCTCAACCTGTCGACCGCGTGGTGGCTGGGGCAGGAGGTCGGCCGCCGCATGGTGGCCGAGGGGTGCGGCCGCATGGTCTTCGTCTCCTCGGTCTCCGCGCACCTCGCCCACGCGCACCACGCGCCGTACGCGGCGACCAAGGGTGGCATCAACCAGATGATGAGGGTGATGGCGCGCGAGTGGGCGTCGCACGGCGTCACCGTCAACGCGGTCGGGCCCGGCTACGTCGAGACCGACCTCACGCGGGCGTATCTCGATCGCGACGGGCACCGCGAGGAGCTCGAGGCGCTCGTGCCGGCGCGCAGGCTCGGCGACCCGGCGGAGGTGGCGGACGCCGTCACCTTCCTGCTCTCCGACCGCGCGCGCTTCATCACCGGCCAATGCCTCTACGTCGACGGCGGCCGGACGCTCGTATGAACGGCCACCGTCGCGACCTGTCGCTCGGCGAGGCGCGCGCGCTGGTGGCGCGCGCCGTCGACAAGGCCGAGCAGCTCGGGCTGCGCGGCGGGATCGCGGTGGTTGGGGCGAGCGGCGGCCTGGTGACCGCCGCGCGGCTCGACCGGGGCGGCGCCGGCGGGATGGCGCGCGCCCGGTCCAAGGCCTGGATCGCGGCCACCCAGCAGGTCCCGACCGCCGAGCACCTCCGGCGCATGACGACGCTCCCGGCGCCCATCGCCGCGGGCTTCGTCGCCGCCTCGCCGGAGGCCGCCTTCCCGGGCGCCGGCGGCATGCCCGTGGTGGTCGACGGTGTGGTGGTCGCCGGGATCGCGGCCTCCGGCGCAACGGTCAGCCCGTTCCTGCCGGCCGGCGTCGCTCCCGAGGCGGTGAGCGCCGACGGCGAGCCCGCCAACCCCGAGGACCTGCTCGTCGCCTACGCGCTCGGCATCCCCTACGTAGGACAGCACGGCGACGACGGCGCGCGCTGGGCCGCACGCTTCGGAGACCTCGCCGTCGCACCCGAGGCGGCGCTCGGCATGCGGCCCGCCCCGGCCGCGACCGCGCAGCGCGAGCTCGCCTGGGCGAGCGCGCTGTGCGACGCGGTCATCGCGGCCGCGGCGGCGCGCGGCGTGAGGGTCTCCGTCGCGGTGGTCGACGCCGGCGGCGACCCCGTCCGCGAGGACCGGATGGACGATGCGGTGGTGGGCGGCGTCGAGGTCGCGCGGGCGACCGCGGCCGCCGCGGCGCGCTTCGGGCTCCCGAGCGCCGAGCTCGCGGACGTGTTCGGGTCCGCGGCGGCGGCGCTCCGAGGGCTCGCCCCGACGGACGTGCTCGCGGCTCCCGGCGGCGTCCCACTCGTGGTCGACGGCCGCGTGGTCGGGGGCCTGGGCGTCGGGGGAGCGCAGCCCGAGGCGTGCGCCGCGATCGCCGCGGGGGCGGCCCGATGAGCGTCGACACCCGCGTCGCCGTCCTCGGCTGCGGCGCCATCGGCAGCCTGTACGCCGCGCACCTCGCGCGCGTCCCGGGCGTCGAGGTGTGGGCCGTCGACCCGTGGCGCGAGCACGTGGAGGCGATCGCGCGCGACGGCCTGCGCGTGACCGGGGCCGGCGACTTCGTCGCGTCGGTGCACGCGGTCGCCGACGCCGCGGCGCTGCCGCCGTGCGACCTCGGCATCGTCGCGACCAAGGCCGCCCACACGCGGGCGGCCGTCGAGGCGGCCGCGCATGCCCTGCGCGAGGCCGCGGTCGCGAGCGTCCAGAACGGGCTCGGCAACGAGGAGCGGATCGCCGCCGTGGTGCCGCGCGTCATCCGCGGCAGCATCGTCACCGCCGGCGCGGTCGTCGCGCCCGGGGTGGTCCGCTACGACGCGCCGGGAGACTCGTGGCTCGGGCCGTTCGAGCCGAGCCCCGCATCGTCCGCGCAGATCGGGACTCTCGCATCGCTGCTCACCGCGGGCGGCCTGCGCACGTTCGCGATGGACGATGCGCGCGGCCCGCAGTGGACCAAGGTCGTGTTCAACGCCGCGACCAGCCCGCTCGCCGCGCTCACGGGGCTGAGCGTCGGCGAGGTCGGCACTCACCCCGAGCTGCGGGTGCAGGTCGACGCGCTCATCGCCGAGGCGCTCGCCGTGTGCGAGGCGGCCGGCATCGCGCTCCTTCGCGACCCGGCCGACGCGGTGGCCGAGGCGATCGAGGAGGCCTACGGGCATCGTCCGTCCATGCTCCAGGACGTGGTCGCGCGCCGCCCCACCGAGGTCGACGCGCTCAACGGCGGGATCGCCGCCGAGGGCGCCCGGCGGGGCGTCGCGACGCCGTTGCACGCCGCGATGGTGGCGCTCGTGCACGGGCTCGAGTCGAGCTGGTCCGGCGGTTCCGGGCACTGACAGGGAGGAACGACATGGGGACGAGGGTGCTCGGGCTCGGGTGCGGCAACCCGGGCGGCAGCGCGGAGATCCTGCTCATCGAGGCGCTGCGCGCCGCCGAGGCGGACGGCGCGGACGTGGAGCTGGTGCGGCTCGACGACCTCGGCCTCGATCCCGGGCCGGACGACGACGCGGGGTGGTTCTGGGAGCGCCTCATCGACTGCGACGCCTGGATCATCAGCGCGCCCATCATCAGCCGCACGGTGCCCGGCCGGCTCAAGGTGCTCGGCGACCGCCTGCTCGGACCCAACGCGGACGCCGCGATCATCGAGGGGCTGCTCGCGGCCCGGCTGCGGGGCGAGGACCCGGCCGTGCCGTTCCGCGTCGACGAGCGTGTGCTGCGCCCGCGCGTCGCGGGCTTCATCGCGTGCGGCGGCTCCCTCACGACGCAGTGGAAGACGCTGGCGCTGCCGGTGATGCACACCCTCACCTTCTCGATGAGCATCGCCGTCGTGGACCAGATGGTGGTCGAGGGGGCCGGGACCCCGCGCTCGGTGGTGCTCGATCCCGAAGCGGTCGCGCGCGCGGCGACGCTCGGGGGCAACGTCGCGAGCCAGCTCGGCCGCGGGCTCGATGACGCGGAGTACCTCGGGCCGCCCGGGGCATGCCCCCTGTGCCGCCTCGACGTGGTGGTGCTGCGCGGCGCCGAGGTCGAGTGCGCCACGTGCGGCGCCCGGGGCCGGCTCGAGGGCGCGGGCGTCGCGTGGACCGACCTGTCGCCGTCCGTCATCTCCTTGGAGGAGCGCGCCGCCCACTACCGCGAGATCGTCGAGACGGCGGGCGCTCATGCCGCGCGGGCGGCGCTCGTGGAGGAGCGTGCCGCGGCGTACGCCGGATATCCGACCGTGCGGCCAGGAGCCGCCAAGGTCACGACTTCGTCACGGTCGCCACGATTGTAGACAATCCCGCGTCGTGGACCTAGCATGGGTTTCGCTGGCGAAAGTCGCTTTCACAATGTGAAAGCTGGTAGGTCACCATCCCATCGCGGACATCAAAGGAGATTCCCGTGAGCATGACTCGTCATTCACTCAAGAGGTCGCTGCTCGCCGTCGGCGCGGCGACCACGCTCGTGATCCTCACGGCGTGCAGCTCGTCCGACGGCACGGGCGAGGCCTCGACCTCGGCCGAGCCGAGCGCGACGGAGCCGGCGGCCATGGAGTCGGAGGCTCCGGCCTCGGACCTGCCGAAGACCCTGGTGTTCGCGCCCCTCGCGCTGTCGATCCCCGCGATGCAGGGCCTGTCCGACGGCGTGTCCGGCTACGGCGGCAGCCAGGGCTGGGAGGTCATCGTCCAGGACCCCAAGCTCGACCCGGCGACCCAGGTGCAGCAGGTGACCGAGGTCCTCGAGTCCGGCCGCGCGGGCGCGCTGTGGATCATCGCCATTGCACCCGCCTCGATGACCGACGTGCTCCACGCGGCGCAGGAGAAGGGCGTGCCCGTTCTCATCAACGGCGTGCCGGCGGACTACGGCTTCGACGGCCCGCAGGCCGGCATCACGTTCGACACGATCGACTACGAGGCCGGGGGCGCCGCGCTCGGCGAGCAGACGGGCATGTGCATCAACGAGAAGCTGGGCGGCGAGGCCACGATCATCTACGGCGCCTCGCCCGCGGGCACCGCGGGCAAGGAGGAGTCCGACGCGGCGTTCCTCGAGGCCCTCGAGGCGACCGCGCCCGGCGTCGAGGTGGTGCAGACCTGGGATATCACCGACCGTGCGGCCTCGCAGACCGATGTCGGCTCGATCCTCCAGGCCCACCCTGAGGTCGACGTGGTGGCGGCCGCCAACGACGAGGGCGCGCTGGGTGCGATCGGCGCCTTCAAGGCGGCCGGCAAGGACCTGCCGTGCGTCACCGACTTCGGCGGCAACGACGAGGTGCTGGGGCTGGTCGAGGCGGGCACGATGTACGCGACGGTGGCCCTCCAGTTCGAGGAGGACATGATCCAGTCCTTCGACACCCTGGCCGAGATGCAGATGGATCCGACCGCGGTCGGTCCCGAGCTGACCGTGCCGCTCAAGGTCACCAACGCGGCCTCCTGATCGGCGCCTGGCAGAAAGACATGACGATGACCAGCCCTGTTGAGGCGGGCGGCACGGCGACTCCCGGGACCCCGGGAGCCGCCGCTCCGGCCGCTCCGCCCCCGGGAGCCGCCTCGGCGTCCCCGGCCAAGGACAGCGCCGGCGTGCGCGGTCTCATCTTCCTGCGCGACCGCGGCATCTTCGTGCTGTGGATCCTCATCATCGCGGTGTTCGCGGTGTGGGCGAACCCGTACTTCGCGACGCTGAACAACGCGATCCTGGTCGCCAACGCGGCCGCCATCAGCGCGATCTTCGCCGCGGGCGTCGCGGTCGGGATCATCTGCGGCGCGCTCGACCTGTCGATCCCCGGCGTCGCCGCGTTGTCGAGCTGCATCGCGGGCTGGATGATCACCACCGGCCTGCCCGTGTGGCTCGCATTGGTGGTGGGCATCGTCACGGGCGCGCTGGTCGGGTTCGTCAACGGCGTGATCTCGCTGCGGGGGTTCAACCCGATCATCGTGACCATCGCGATGCTGTCGATCACCTCCGCGGCGGCCTCGATCATCGCGGGCGGGTACACGTTCCCGGGCCTCACCCAGCTCGACTTCATGGGCACGCAGCGCTACCTCGGGATCCCCGCGCCGGTGTGGATCACGGCGGGCGTGTTCCTCGTCGGCACGGTGTTCCTCACCAAGACGCGCGACGGCATCCGCCTCATGGCGGTCGGGGGCAGCGCCGAGGCGGTGCGCCGGTCGGGGATCCACAGCGATCGCTACAAGGTGCTCGCCTTCGTCATCAGCAGCACGTGCGCGGCGCTGGGCGGGCTCGTCACCACGGCGACCGTCACCGAGGCCAACCCCAGCGCGAGCCCGGCGCTGATCTTCACGGCACTCACCGCCGTCGCCCTCGCGGGCGTCTCGCTCGTGGGCGGGCGGGGGAGCCTGCCCCGCGTGCTCGTCGGAGCGCTGGTGCTGGCGACCATCGCGAACGGCCTCACCATCAAGGGCGTGCAGCCGTACTGGGCCACGGGCGTCACGGGCGTGCTGCTCATCGGCTCGCTCGCGCTCGAGCGGTGGGTCACCGCCTCCGTCTCGCGGCGGCTCATGGCCACCGCGCAGGCGTCCGTCCACACAGGAACGAGGTGATCGCGATGGCGACGACCACGACAGCGCCGGCGCTCGAGCTCGCGGGCATCGACATGCACTACGGGTACGTGCGGGCGCTCGACTCGATCGACTTCCACGTGGGCCAGGGCGAGGTGGTCGGGCTCCTCGGCGACAACGGCGCCGGCAAGTCCACGCTGCTCAAGATCATGTCGGGTGCGCACCGGCCCTCGTCCGGCACCGTGCGGGTGCACGGCAAGGAGGTCGAGCTGCACTCGCCGAGCGCCGCCACCCACGCGGGCATCCAGATGGTCTACCAGGACCTCGCGCTGGTCGACGCGCTCGACATCGCCACCAACCTCAACATCGGGCGCGAGATCCTCCGGCCCGGCCTGTTCGGGCTGCTGGGCTTCGTGGACCACAAGGCGCAGCGCAAGCGCTCGGAGGCGGAGCTGGACAAGCTCGGCGTCCGCACCGCGGCGATGACCCGGCCGGTCGAGATGCTCTCCGGCGGACAGCGGCAGGTGGTCGCCCTCGCGCGCAGCGCGACCCGCGTGTCGGGTGGGCACAACGGCGTGCTGCTTCTCGACGAGCCGACCGCCGCGCTTGGTTACGAGCAGACCCAGGTGGTCCAGGCGCTCGTCAGGCGGATGGCCGATCAGGGGATCGCGATCGTGCTGGTGACGCACAACCTCCAGCTCGCCTCCGCGGTCTGCGACCGCATGGTGGTGCTCAACAGGGGGCGCAAGGTCGCCGACGTCGCGACCGAGGACACCGATACCGACCATGTTGTCGGGTGGATCACCGGCGCGCGCGGCTCGATGTTCGACTGAGGGCGTCCCGCGCCTGCGCGGGGCCGGGGGAGCCGATGCCGGCGGGACCTCCCGCCGGCATCGTGCTGTCCGGCCCCCTCCGGCCCCCGCCGCAGCCCCCTCCGGCATCGGATCGTGTGGCCAGCGGACCGAGTTCGGCACTATGGCATCCGGTAGTGCGACCGTGCCTGCAGTACCGCCGTCACGGTCCTTCTGCACCAGTCGGGCGTGTCCATGACACGCCGATACGTGAGCCGGATGGTCTGGATCCCGAGCGTCGCGAGATCCGCGTCGCGGTCGAGGTCGCGCTCGCGGTCTTCGCCGTACGCGTGACGCTCGTCCCCATCGAGTTCGACCGCCGTCCGGGTCGCGGCGTCATACATGTCGATGACGTACCGACGGCCGCGTGCGCGAACCTCATGCTGGCGGACGAACCGTGCGAACTCCTCGCCCGAGAAGGTCCGAAGCATCGCCTCGAGCTCGAGGAAGCTATGGGCGCCCCCGTCGAACGCAGCGAGCGTCTCGATAAGTCCCGCGCGGTCGCGCAAGCGAGCGGTGTCGGCGAGTACCTCCCGGATGGCGTCGGTGGTGGTGGCGCGCCTCTGCAGCGCCTCGATGACCCGGCCGGCGCGGCGGTCGGGGTCGCCGCGCATCCACTCGTGCACGCACGCGACCGCGGGGGAGGCGACGGGAACGGGACCCCAGTTCCCTGCGACCGCGATCGTCGCGCGGGTCTCGATGGACTCGAGCCACGGTCGCGTCGCAAGGCGGTGGCCCCGCGCTCGGGTGACGAGCACCCGGTCCGGCGCGCGCTTGAGACCGCCCCACGCGAAGAGCGCGGCCGCGCCCGTCAGGACTCCCGCGCCCGCGGCGGTGGCGGCGTGCGCGCGCGTGCGCAGCGACCACAGGTGGGGCGTCGACACGTAGCGACCCGGGAGGACGGCTGAGACCTCCTGCGACGCCACCGCGGCGCGGACCTGGTGGACGCTCGCGAGGGCGACCAGCTCCGGCCAGGTGTACGTGCGCGCGCCGCGATGCACCTCTTCGGGGAGACGAGCGGGGCGGGCCATGGGCTTAGGAGTAGCCGGTCCTCGACTCCTCGCGCCGCCCGGATCGCGATTCTGTGGAGAACGTCGCACCAGTCCATGCCGATGCCGCCATTGGCGTGTCGCGATCGCACCATCCGATGCCGATGCCGATGCCGATGCCGATGCCCATGCCGGTGGCGGCGTCGGGTGGGTTCAGGTGGGCCGGGCAGGTTCGGGGTGGGTCGGGCGGGCCAGTCAGCCGTCGAAGGAGGTCGCCTCGCCCGGGGCCAGCCGCTGGACCACGCCCTCGGGGCTCAGTCCTGCGAGCATGCCGCCGTACTTGCCGGGGTCGGTGGTCTCACCTTCGTGCATGGGCACCGCGACGCGTGGCGCGATGTCACGCACGTAGTCGATCGCGTCCGCGAGCTTCAGCCACGGGCCGTCGATCGGCACCGCGAGGATGTCGACCGGGACCTCGGGGCGCACCCATGAGTCGCCGGGATGCAGGAACGCGCCGTGGTCGACCAGGTAGGCGTTGTTGGTGCAGCCCGGCACGGGGCCGTAGACCGCGGCGTGGAGGCCTCCCAGCACGTCGACCGTCGAGCCGCCGAATGAGAGGCGGTCGCCGGGCCTGGCCGCTACCGCGCCCATCGGCAGCGTCGCCACCGCGGGTGCCGTGTCCGCGTCCACCACGAGCGCGGCGCGCGGGTTCGCCGCGAGCAGCGGGCCGAGCCTGTCGATGTCGACGTGATCCGCGTGCTCATGCGTCACCAGGACCGCGTCGAGCTCTCGGACGCCCTCGAACGCGGACAGCACGCCGGGGTCGATCAGCAGGCGCGCGGCTTGCGTCTCCACGAGGAAGCAGGCGTGACCGAGGTGGGTGAGGCGCATGGCGCTCCTTCGCGGGATCGTCTCACTAAGAGAAAGTGACTTCCACTGAATGAGCATAGCTGCGTGCTCCCCGGGACCAAAGCCTCTCACGCGACCCTCCGCCCAGTGAAACGATTCACGCGATGGGCCGGCGTCTCCAGCGGCGATGTGCCGCGCGCGGGCTCGCACGGGAGGTGCAACGTGGCACATCGGATGATCTGGAACCAGACCGCGTACTTCGGGGCGGGGTCCATCGAGGTGATCCCGGGGGAGCTCGCCTCGCGCGGCTTCGCCAAGGCGTTCGTGGTCTCGGATGCGGTGCTCATCGCGACCGGCGTGACCGCCAAGGTCACCGGACTGCTCGACGCGGCAGGCTTCCCGTACGAGGTCTACAGCGACGTGCTTCCCAACCCGCCCATCGAGAACGTTCAGGCGGGAGTGGCCGCCTTCCGGGACTCCGGCGCGGATGTGCTCATCGCCGTGGGCGGCGGCTCGCCCCAGGACACGTGCAAGGCGATCGGCATCATCGTCGCCAACCCCGAGTTCGCCGATGTGCGCTCGCTCGAAGGGGTCGCGCCCACCCGGAACCCCGCGGTTCCGATCATCGCGGTGCCCACGACCGCCGGCACGGCGTCCGAGACCACCATCAACTACGTCATCACCGACGTGGAGCGCAGCCGCAAGTTCGTGTGCGTCGACCCGCACGACATCCCGATCCTCGCGGTGGTGGATGCCGACATGATGGCGACAGCGCCGCGCGCGCTCAAGGTCGCGACGGGGTTGGACGCGCTGACGCACGCGATCGAGGGCTACACCACCAAGGGGGCCTGGGAGCTCTCCGACCTGTTCCACCTCAAGGCGATCCAGGTCATCGCGGCCTCGCTGCGTGCCGCCGCCGACGGCGACGCCGAGGCCATGGAGCGCATGGCGCTCGCGCAGTACATCGCGGGCATGGGCTACTCCAACGTGGGTCTGGGCATCGTGCATGCGATGGCGCACCCGCTCGGCGCCTTCTACTCGGCTCCGCATGGCGTCGCGAACGGCATCCTGCTCGCGCCGGTGATGGCGTTCAACGCGCCGGCGACGGGGGAGAAGTACCGTGACATCGCGGCCGCCTTCGGTGTGGCCGACGCGTACGCCCTGCCGCTCGAGGAGGCTCGCGAGGCCGCGGTTGACGCCGTCGCGGCGCTCACGCGCGACCTGGGCAACCCGCTCGGCATCGACGAGATCGGCGCCCGGTCCGAGGACATCCCGGCGCTCGCGCAGGCGGCCTTCGACGATGTGTGCGCGGGTGGCAACCCCCGCGACACCACCGTCGAGGAGTTCGAAACGCTCTATCGCTCCCTGCTCGGTGTGACCGTGGGCTGACGCCTTCCGCCCTGGCAGACGGGCCCCGATGCCGCCTTCTCGCGAGGTGGCGCCGGGGCCCGTGTGCGTGGCCGTCCAAGCGGGCGTGTCCGCAGATCCTGCGCCCAACTGTGGCTGTGGCATTGGATAGTGCGACGTGAGCTGCGGAACGGATGTCTCGGCATTGCTTGGTGCGATGCCGGCACGGCTGTGCCGCGGGGACGCCCGCAGGCTGGCAGTTCGCTACTCAGGGCTCGGGCAGGGCTCGGGCAGGGCTCCGGCGGGGCTCCGGCAGGGCTCCGGCAGGGCTCCGGCCGTGGCTCCGTGCCGGGATCGCACCTGGCGCTGCCACTGGAGTCCAGCAGCGCCTCCGCCAGCACTATTCGATGCCACTTTCGCCGAGGGATCGCCGGGGTCCGGCTTGCGCCGAAGGCTCGCGTCCCCGGCGAGGGAGCGCGAGCCTTCGGCGCGTGCGGAGGGGGTCAGGCGAGCCAGGGGGAGTCGATGGCGAAGGTGGTCGCGACGTCGGAGATCTCCTGCTTGGTGAGGCCCTCGGCGCGGCCGCCGGCCACGATGTCCATGTACTCGTACTTCGCGCCGGTCTCGGCGTACTCGACGCGGTCCACGGCGCGGTAGACGGAGATGTCCGAACGGGACATGGTGCCGTGCTTGGACCACAGCGTGATCTCGAAGTCGCGCAGGCCCTCGACGTTCGCCCGGCCCATCTCCTCCGAGCCCGGGATGAAGAACGGCAGGACCGCGATGCCCTGCGACAGCGAGACGATGCTCTCCGGCTCCCAGCGCAGGATCGCGCCGTTCATGCGGGCCGTGTCGCGGTAGGCCGGAATGTGGGAGAGGTACGTGAGGTGCGGCGGCTGCGCATGGACGACGGCCTGGAAGTCGATGCCGCGACGCTCGACCTGGTCCTGGTGCACGGCGAGGTGCGAGTTGAACTCGGAGGTGAGGCGCGCGAACTTGCGGACGTTGGCGGTGTAGAGCGTTCCGGTGTGGCCGTCGGCGTGGATCTTCACCGCGCCGATCGCGGCGAGGGGCTCCTGCTCGATCTGGCGCAGGCGGCGGCCCGAGCCGGTCGCGAGCACGGTGCCGCCGGCGAGCGCCGGGGCGGGGACCGGAAGCTCGATCTCCTCGGCGTGGGGGAAGTGACGGCGGACCTCGACGTCCCAGCCCATGTAGACCGAGATGTTGCCGGCGCCGGCCTCGGAGGCCTCGATGTCGCAGATGCGGGCGCCCGCCTCTCCGATCTGGGCGATGATCTCGTCGAGCGTGGGCTTCGGCTGGTCGGTGGCGGTCACGGTGTCCTCCTGTGTCGGTGACGCGACCCCTGCGGCGCGCCGTCCCTTCCGGGAATGAAACGATTCAATCATGGTGCGGGGCGTGCCGGATGTGTCCAAGGTCCCGGTGCGAAAGGACCGTGCGCATGGCGCGGACGCGCGTCAGCTCGTGGTGCGGTTCGGGCTCGCGACCAGGCCCTCGGCGGGCTTGCTCGCGGCTTTGGCGCGCGGTTTCGCCGCCGCACGCTTGGCCGGGGCCGGGGCCGGCGTGGAAACCGCCGGGGGAGCCACGGCCGCACCTGGACGCGCGACCGGCACCATCCGCTGCAGCTGGGTGACGTGGTCGGGGTTGAGCTCGGCCACGCTCGAGACACCGAGCAGCTTCATGGTCCGCACGATCTCCTTCGACAGGATCTCGATCGTCCGGTCCACGCCCTCACGCCCGCCGGCCATGAGGCCGTAGAGGTAGGCGCGGCCCACGAGCGTGAAGTCCGCGCCGCACGCCAGCGCCGCGACGATGTCGGCGCCGGCCATGATGCCCGTGTCGACCACGATGGTGGTCTTCCCGCCGAGCTCCGCGGCCACCGAGGGCAGCAGGCGGAACGGGATGGGTGCGCGGTCGAGCTGGCGGCCGCCGTGATTCGACAGCACGATGCCGTCGACGCCCCGGTCGACCACGGCCTTCGCATCGTCGAGCGTCTGGATGCCCTTGACCGCGACCTTGCCGGGCCACTGGTCGCGGATCCACTCGAGGTCGTCGAAGTCGACGGTGGGGTCGAACAGGCTGTCGAGCAGCTCGCCGATGGTGCCGTTCCACTCGCTGAGCGAGGCGAAGGTGAGCGGCTCGGTGGTGAGGAAGTTCCACCACCACTCGGGACGCGGGATGGCGTTGAGCACCGTCCTGGGGGTGAGCTGCGGCGGGATCGTGAACCCGTTGTACGAGTCCCGGAGCCGCGCGCCCGCGGCCGGCACGTCGACGGTCACCAGCAGTGTGTCGAATCCCGCGTCGGCCGCACGCTGCATCAGCTGCATCGACTTGTCGCGGTCCTTCTGCATGTACAGCTGGAACCAGTTGCGGCCGTCGGGGTTCGCCTCGCGCACGCCCTCCGGGGAGGTGGTGCCGAGCGTCGACAGCGAGAAGGGGATGCCCGCGGCGCCCGCGGCGGAGGAGCCGGCGCGTTCGCCCTCGGCCTGCATCATCCGGGTGAAGCCGGTGGGTGCGATGCCGAAGGGCATGGCCGAGCGGCCGCCGAAGATCTCGACGGACGTGTCCACCTGGGACACGTCGCGCAGGATCGCGGGGTGGAACTCGATCTCGCGGAACGCGCGGCGTGCGCGGGCGAGCGACAGCTCCTCCTCGGCGGCGCCGTCCGTGTAGTCGAACGCGCCCTTGGGGGTGCGTCGCTTGGCGATCGCGCGGAGGTCCGCGATGGTGTGCGCCTTCGCGAGACGGCGCTTGCGCCCGTCGAGCTCGAGCGGCTTGAAGCGCATGAGCGGCGCGAGGTCCGCCGGCCGGGGGATCCGGCGCTCCATCTTCATCAGGTCACTGTCCCTTCGGAGTGAAGACTCTGGGGTTGAACGTACGCGCGACAAGGTCGCGCAGCGATTCGAGCGAGCCCGAGATCGCGCCGAGCGCGCGACCCTGGATCAGGACGTTGCCGATCGCGGTGGCCTCGACGGGGCCTGCCATCACCGGCAGGCCGGCGCGGTCCGCGGTGCGCTGGCACAGCAGCTCGTTGAGCGAGCCGCCGCCGGTGATGTGGATCCGGCGGATCTCCTGGCTCGACAGGGAGCCGGCCTGGTGGACCGCCTCGGCGAAGGCCTGCGCGAGGCTCTCGATGATGCAGCGCGCGAACTCGCCGCGCGACCGCGGCGTGCGGAGGCCGCGCTCGCCCAGCCACGTCGCGATGCGCGCGGGCATGTCGCCGGGCGGGCTGAAGACCGCATCGTTCGCGTCGAAGATGTCGATGGGGGCGTCCGCGGCCTCCGCCTCGGCCAGCAGCCGCTGCAGGTCGACGGTCTCGCCGTCGCGCTCCCACGCGCGGATGGCCTCCGACAGGATCCACAGGCCCATGACGTTGTGGAGGAACCGGGTGCGCCCGTCCACGCCGCCCTCGTTGGTGAAGTTCGCCTCGCGCGCGGCCTGGCTGAGCACGGGCGCCTCGGTCTCGACGCCGACGAGGCCCCACGTGCCGCACGAGATGTACGCGCCGCCGGGCTCGGTCATGGGGGTCGCGACGATCGCGGACGCCGTGTCGTGCGAGCCGACCGCGACCACGGGTGTCTCCGCGAGGAGGCCGGTGGTCTCCGCCACGGTCGGCAGGATCGCTCCGATGCGCTCGCCCGGCTGGACGATGCGCGGGAACAGCCCGCGCGGCAGGCGCAGACGGTCCATCAGCTCGCCGTCCCACTCCTTGGTGGCCACGTCGAGCAGGCCCGTGGTGGAGGCGTTGGTCGCCTCCGCCACGGTGGCGCCGGTGAGGTAGTAGGCCATGAGGTCGGGGACCAGCAGCAGGCGGTCGGCGACGCCGAGCATGCCCGCCTCGCGCTCGACGGCGAGCTGGTAGAGCGTGTTGAACGGCAGGAACTGCAGGCCGTTGCGCGCGTACAGCAGCGAGAACGGCTCGTCCGCGTGGACCAGCTCGACGCCGTGCGCGGTGCGCTCGTCCCTGTAGTGGAACGGCTCGCCCAGGATACGGTCGCCGCGGAGCAGGGCATAGTCGACGGCCCAGGAGTCGATGCCGATCGACTGGATCCGCTCGTCCCAGCGCGCCGCTGCGCCCAGCCCGTCGAGGACGTGGGCGTAGAGCTGCTGGAGGTTCCAGTGCAGCCCGTCCGGCGTCTTCACCGGCCCGTTGGGGAAGCGGGCCATCTGGCGCAGCTCGAGCGTGTCGGGACCGACCTGCCCGACCATCACGCGACCGGAGGTCGCGCCGAGGTCGATCGCGGCGACCGCCGCGCTCATCGGAGGAAGGCCGCCGCGACACCTGCGTCCACGGGCACGTGCAGCCCGGTGGTGTGCGACATGTCGGGGCCCGTGATGATGGCCGTGGCGTTCGCGACGTGCTCGGGGAGCACCTCGCGCTTCAGGATGGTGCGCTGAGCGTAGAACTTGCCCAGGTCGTCCTCCTCGATCCCGTAGGTCTTCGCGCGGTTCGCGCCCCAGCCGCCGGCGAAGATGCCGGAGCCGCGCACCACGCCGTCGGGGTTGATCCCGTTGACCTTGATGCCGTGCTCGCCCAGCTCGACCGCGAGCAGGCGCACCTGGTGGGCCTGGTCGGCCTTGGTGGCGGAGTAGGCGATGTTGTTCGGACCCGCGAAGACCGAGTTCTTGGAGGCGATGTAGACGATGTCTCCACCCATCTGCTGTGCGATCATGACGCGCGCCGCGGCCTGCGAGACCAGGAAGGATCCCTTCGCCATGACGTCGTGCTGCAGGTCCCAGTCCTTCTCGGTGGTCTCGAGCAGGGGCTTGGACAGCGACAGGCCCGCGTTGTTGACCACAAGGTCGACGCCGCCGAACGCCAGGACCGCCTCGCCCATCGCCGCGGCGATGGCCTCGGGGTCCGCGACGTTGGCGGCGACGCCGATGGCGACATCCGTGCTGCCGAGCTCGGCGGCTGCGGCCTGGGCCTTCTCGAGGTCGAGGTCCGCGATGACGATGCACGCGCCTTCAGCCGCGAGGCGGGTGGCGATGGCCTTGCCGATGCCGGACGCGGCGCCGGTGACGAGCGCGACGCGGGTGGCGTGCGACTTCGGCTTGGGCATGCGCTGGAGCTTGGCCTCCTCGAGCGCCCAGTACTCGATCGCGAACTTCTCGGCGTCGGAGATCGGGGTGTACGTCGAGAGCGACTCGGCGCCGCGCATCACGTTGATCGCGTTGATGTAGAACTCGCCGGCCACGCGCGCGGTCTGCTTGTTCGGGCCGAACGAGAACATGCCCACTCCGGGGACCAGCACGATGGCCGGGTCCGCGCCGCGGATCGCGGGGGAGTCCGCCGTGGCGTGGGCGTCGTAGTACGCCTGGTAGTCCTTGCGGTACTCGTCGTGAAGCTCGCGCAGGCGCGCGATGGAATCCTCGATGGACGCGTCGGCCGGGAGGTCGAGCACCATCGGCTTGACCTTGGTCCGCAGGAAGTGGTCGGGGCACGAGGTGCCCAGCGCGGCGAGGCGCGGGTGCGACTCCGCGGCCAGGAAGTCGAGCACCACATCGGCGTCGGTGAAGTGGCCCACCATCGGGCGGTCGAACGACGCGAGGCCGCGGATCGCCGGGGCGAGCGCGATCGCCTTGGCCCGACGCGCATCGTCCTCGAGCGCGCCGAAGCCGTCGAGCGCGGGCCCGAAGGGCTGCGGCTTGCCGTGCTCCGCGATGTAACGCGCGGCGGTGTCGATGATCTGGAGCGAGCGCGCCTCGCATTCGTCCGAGGTGTCCCCCCATGCGGTGATGCCGTGACCGCCGAGGATGCAGCCGATCGCCTGCGGGTTGGCCTCCTTGATCTCCGCGATGTCGAGGCCCAGCTGGAAGCCGGGGCGGCGCCACGGCACCCACACGACGGTGTCGCCGAAGATGGTCGCGGTCAGCTCCTCGCCGTCCACCGCGGTCGCGATCGCGATGCCCGCGTCGGGGTGGAGGTGGTCGACATGCGCGGCGTCCACGAGGCCGTGCATCGCGGTGTCGATCGACGGCGCGGCGCCGCCGCGGCCGTGGAGGCAGTAGTCGAACGCGGCGACCATCTCGTCCTCGCGCTCGACGCCGGGATAGGTGTCGACCAGGCCGCGCAGGCGGTCGAGGCGGAGCACCGCGAGGCCGTTCGTGCCCAGCGTGCCGAGGTCGCCGCCGGAGCCCTTGACCCAGACGAGCTCGACCGCCTCGCCCGTCGCGGGGTCGAGGTCGGTGCCCTTGGCGGACGTGTTGCCGCCCGCGTAGTTGGTGTTCCTCGGGTCGGAGCCGAGTCGGTTGGAGCGCGCGATCAGGTCCGCGGCGGTGGGGTTCGTCATGAGGGAGAGGTCCTTTCCGGGGAAGAAGGGGTGCCGGCGCGGGGCCGGGGGAGGTCAGGTGGGGAGGCCCTGGGCGGCGAGCTGGTCCGCGAGGTTGAAGACCTCGGTCAGGTGGGGAGCACTCTGGTCCGCGCGCGCGCCAGGCAGAGAGACGAAGAACGGCGCCATGGTCCGCTCCCAGCGCTCGGTGCGCGGGTCCGCGGCGAGCGCCGCGGCCGAGGCCGCATCGTCATCCGTCTCGTAGTACCCGACGAGCAGGCCGTCGGGGCGCAGGAACAGCGAGTAGTCCCGCCGCCCTGCGTCCCGGATGGCCTCGAGCATGTCGGGCCAGACGGCACGATGCGCGTCGACGTACTCGTCCAGGCGGGCGGGATCCACCTGGAGCGTGAAGCACACGCGCGGCATGGCTCAGGCGCCCCAGCCTGCCTGGACGCCGCCCACGCGCTCCTCGGCGATGGTCGCGAGGTAGCCGGAATCGGCGAACGCGGCCATCGGGTCGGCGGGCAGGCCGCGCTCCTCGCGGTACGCCGCGAGGTCGGCGCGCACGTCCGTGTAGAACGCGTCCATGAGGATGCCGTTCGCGGTCAGCACGTCGCCCTCGATCTGCGCGGAGGTGAGCGCCTCCCGATCGAGCAGCAGCGCGCGGGCCGTCATCTCCTGGACGTTGAGCACGGAGCGGATCTGGCCCGGGATCTTGTCCTCGATGTTGTGGCACTGGTCGAGCATGAACGCGGTGTCGCCGTCCTTGCCGTAGCCGCCTCCGCGGATCACCTCGACGATGATGCGGAACAGCTGGAACGGGTCCGCCGCGCCCACGATGAGGTCGTCGTCCGCGTAGTTGCGCGAGTTGAAGTCGAACGAGCCGAGCTTGCCCAGGCGCAGGAGCTGCATGACGATGAACTCGATGTTGGTGCTGGGGGCGTGGTGGCCGGTGTCGAGGCACACGGTCGCGCGCTCGCCGAGCGCCGCCACCTGGGCGTACGAGGTGCCCCAGTCCGGCACGTCCATGTGATAGAACGCGGGCTCGAAGATCTTGTACTCGAGGACCAGGCGCTGGCGCTCGCCGATCCGCGCGTAGATCTCCTGGAGCGACTCGGCCATGCGGTCCTGACGGCCGCGCATGTCGTCCTGACCGGCGTAGTTGGTGCCGTCCGCGAGCCAGATCTTGAGATCGCGCGAGCCGGTCTCATCCATGATGTCGATGCACTCGAGGTGGTGGTCGATCGCCTTGCGACGGATGCGGTTGTCGCGGTGGGCGAGCGAGCCCAGCTTGTAGTCCTCGTCCTGGAACGTGTTCGAGTTGATGGTGCCGAGCGCGACGCCGTGCTCCTCGGCGTGGCGGCGCAGCTCCGCGTAGTCGTCGACCTTGTCCCACGGGATGTGCAGCGCGACCGAGGGGGAGAGGCCCGTGTGCTTGTGCACCTGCGCGGCGTCCGCGATCTTCTCGAACGGGTCGCGCGGCGTGCCCGGTGTGCCGAACACCCGGAAGCGGGTGCCGGAGTTGCCGAAGGCCCACGAGGGCAGCTCGATGGCCTGCTCCTCGAGACGGCTCGCGACGTGGCTGGTGAAGGCCATGGGTCTCTCCTTCGAGATCGGTCCCCGGCGTGCGTCGGTCGGTGGCGACCGTGCCGTGCGGGCGTGTTGAAACGATTCAAAAGTAGCGGGTGGACGATGCGGCGGTCAAGTCGGCCGACGGCCCAGGGCCCGGCCCGGTGCATGCACGCATCGGACCGGGCCCTGGGGTGGCGGCTCCTAGAAGTCGAAGTCGCCGATGTTGTCCGCGTTGAACCGGTACGGGTCGCCCAGGAGCACCGTGCCGTCCGCGCCGACGTCGTACGAGCCGAGATCGCCCGCCTCGAAGGAGTCGCCCTCCGCACCGGTGATCTCGCCCTCGACGAGCGCCTTCGCGGCGTACGCGGCGAGGTAGCCCAGGTCGGCGGGGTTCCACAGCGCGAACTCGGTGACGGTGCCGTCCTCGACGTACTCGCGCATCTGGTTGGGCGTGCCCAGGCCGGTCAGCGCGACCTTGCCCTTGTAGTCGGAGGTGGACAGGTAGCGGGCCGCGGCCGAGATGCCGACGGTCGTGGGGGAGATGATCCCCTTGAGGTCGGGGTAGGTCTGGAGCAGCGCCGCGGTCTTGTCGAACGACGTCTGGTCGTCGTCGTCGCCGTACACGACGTCGACGAGCTCGATGTTCGGGTGGGAGTCCGCGAGCTCCGTCTTCATGATCTCGATCCAGGCGTTCTGGTTGGTCGCGTTGGCGGTCGCGGACAGGATCGCGATCTGGCCCTCGTCCCCGATCTGCTCCGCGATCATGTCGACCTCGACCTTGGCGATGCCGTCGGCGGTGGCCTGGTTGATGAACAGGTCGCGGCACTCCGGGTTGGTGTCGGAGTCGAACGTGACCACCTTGACGCCGGTGTCGCGGGCCTCGTTCAGCGCGTCGCAGATCGCGGCCGGGTCGTTGGCCGAGACCACGATCCCGCCCACGCCCTGCTGCGTGAGGGTGTTGATGTAGCTCACCTGGGCGTCGGGGCCCGCCTCCGCGGGGCCGACCTCCTCGTAGGTGCCGCCGAACTCCATGATCGCCTTCTCGCCGCCGGCGTCCGACGTGTCGAAGTAGGCGTTGCCCAGGTTCTTGGGCAGGAACGTGATCGCGAGGTTGGCGTCGCCGCCCCCGCCCCCGTCCGAGCCGGTCGACGAGCCGCCGGAGGAGCCCTCGGACGAGCCGTCCGAGGAGCAGCCCGCGACCGTCAGCGCGACGGCGGCCACCATGGCCAGCGCGCCGCCGCGCGCCTTGTCGATAGAGAACCTCATTGTCCTACCTCCCCTTGTCGTGGGTCCTCGGGCGTCAGCTCGAGGGTGCTGTCCGTGGGTCCGCGTCCGCGGGTGCGGACGCCTCGCCCTTCATGCGGCCTCGCCTGCGTGCCCGTCGGGACTGCCCCCAGGCGAGGAGGCTCGGCGTGACCACGGACAGGATCAGCAAGGTGCCCGTGATCACGTTGATGACGTCGGAGGTCACGCTCGCGAGCCGCAGCGCGCTCGCCATCACGCCGATGAGCAGCGCGCCCGCGATGGGTCCGTGGATCGCTCCGCGGCCTCCGAAGATGCTCACGCCGCCCAGCAGCACGGCCGCGACCACGCTCAGCTCGAGGCCGGTCGCGTTGTCGCCGCGTGCGCTTCCGTAGCGCAGCGTGTAGAAGATGCCGGCGAGGGCCGCGACGGCCCCGCTGAGCACGAACAGGATGAGCTTGGTCCGCTCGACGCGCACGCCCGAGAAGTGCGCGGCCTCCTTGGACTGCCCGATCGCGAAGATCCCACGGCCGAACGGCGTGAGGTGGAGCAGCCATGCGAACACGAGCGCCAGGACCACGATGAGGATCACCACGCTCGGGAGCGGGGTGCCCGGGATCTTCGAGGTGGCGAGGTCGCGCCAGGACTCGGGGAAGTCGGTGATCGCGGTGGTGCCGAGGATGCCAACCGCGAGCCCGCGGAACAGCGCGAGGGTGCCGATGGTGACCGCGAGCGAGGGCAGGCCGACCACCGTGACGAGGAAGCCGTTGACGGCCCCGGCCACCGCGCCCGCGACGATCGCGAGCAGCGCGGCCAGGGCGAACGGCAGCCCCGCCTGGTGGAGGGTGCCCGCGAGCACCGAGGACAGGCCGACCACGGAGGCCACCGAGAGGTCGATCTCGCCGGTGATGACGATGAGCGTCATCGGAAGCGCGATGAGCAGGATCGTCGCGATGTCGAGGAACAGATACGTGTAGGTGATGGGTGCGCCGAAGTTGCGGACGGTGGCGCTCGCATACGCGATGACCACGACGAGCGCGCCGAGCACGGCCATCTCGCGCGTCAGGAGGACGCGCTTCCACCACGGGCGCTGGAAGTCGCGGTAGGTCCGCTCGGTGGGCGGTGCCAGGGTGGCGCTAGACACGGGCCGACTCCCTCTCTCTCGCGAGCCTGCGTTCCTGGCGCGTCGCCGCGAAGCGGTCGAGCACGATCGCGCCGATGATGAGGGCGCCCACGACGGCCTGCTGCCAGAAGTCCTGGACCCCGAGCACCGGGAGCGCGCGGTTGATGGTCATGAGCAGGAAGGCGCCGATCGCCGCGCCGAACACCGTGCCGCTGCCGCCGAAGATCGCGACACCGCCGATGACCGCGGCGCCCACCGACTGCAGCTCGTAGCCCGCGCCCACCTGCGAGTTCACCGTGCCGTAGCGCGCCGCGTACAGGACCCCGGCGAGGCCCGCGAGCGCCCCCGAGACGATGAACGCGGTGATGAGGCGCCTGCGCACCTGAAGCCCGTACAGGGTCGCCGCGTCGGGGTCGGAGCCCATGGCGTAGTACTCGCGTCCGCCGCGTTGCGTGGTCATGTACCAGCCGGCGGCCGCGAGGACCGCGAGCGCGATGATCGTGATGACGGGGATGCGCCACACGGCCTCGGTGCCCAGGTCGAGGAAGCCCCGCGGCATGTCCGAGGCGTTGATCCGGTCGGAGCCCGTCCACATGACGTTGATGCCGCGGAACGCGTAGAGCGTGCCGAGCGTCACCACCAGGCTCGGCACCTTCGCGTAGGCGACGACGAGCCCGTTGACGAGCCCGAGGAGGCCTCCGAACGCGAGGCCGATGAGGAACACCAGGGGCCACGGGATCCACGGCATGTCGATGAAGACCGTGCCGATCAGGTAGGCGGTGAGGCCCATGACCGAGCCGACGGACAGGTCGACGTTGCGCGTGATGATCACCATCGCCTGCCCGACGGCGAGCAGCATGAGCAGCGACGGCGTGAGGAGCAGGTCGCGGAAGCCGTCGTTGGAGAAGAGGAAGTTCGGGTTCTTCATGGTGGTGGCCGCCACGACGAGCACGAAGGCGGCGAGCACGCCCACCTCGCGCTGCTTGAGCAGGCCGAGCGCGCGGCTCCCGACCGTCGCGCGGTCCCCGCCTGGCTGGGCGTCCGTGAGCATCATCGGGCACCCTCCAGGCTGTGGGTCGCGGCGTGCATGACGGCCTCGGGCGTGGCCTCGTCGCGGGCGAGCTCCGCGGTGATGCGGCCCTCGTGGACCACGAGCACGCGGTCGGCCATGCCGAGCACCTCGGGGAGCTCCGACGAGATCATGACGATCGCGAGGCCCTCGCCGGCGAGGTCGGACAGGAGGCGGTGCACCTCCGATTTGGTGCCGACGTCGATCCCGCGCGTCGGCTCGTCGACGATGAGCACCCGCGGTTCGGTGGCGAGCCACTTGGCGAGCACCACCTTCTGCTGGTTGCCTCCTGACAGCGTGCCTGCGAGCGTGTCGAGCGACGGTGCGCGGACCTCGAAGCGGGCGGCCCAGGTGCGCGCCGCATCGTTCTCCGCACGGCTGGTGAGGAGGCCCCGGCGCGCGAGGCGGTCGCGGATGGTGAGCGTGATGTTCCGCGCGATCCCCGAGTCGAGCACGGCGCCCTGGCGCCGGCGGTCCTCCGGGATGAGCGCGAGCCCGTGACGCATCGCGGCCGTCGGATCGCCGCCCTTGAGGACCTGACCGGCGACGGCGACGGTCCCGGAGTCGTAGGGGTCGACGCCGAACGCCGCCCGCGCGATCTCGGAGCGGCCGGCGCCCACCAGCCCGGCGAGCGCGACGATCTCCCCGGCGCGCACCTCGAAGCTGACGTCGTGGAATACGCCGGTGCGCGTGAGGCCCTCGACCCGGAGCAGCACGTCGCCCACCGGCGCGACGACCTTGGGGAACAGGTCCGTCACGTCGCGGCCGACCATCTGGCGCACGAGGGCGTCGACGGTGGTGTCGGCGATCGCGCTCGTCGCGATGTACTCGCCGTCCCGCATCACGGTGACGGTGTCGCACAGGTCGAACACCTCGTCGAAGCGGTGGGAGATGAAGAGGATGGCCCGTCCCTCGTCGCGCAGCGCGCGTGCGACGGTGAACAGCCGCTCGACCTCGACGCCCGACAGCGCCGCGGTGGGCTCGTCCATGACGAGCACGCGCGCGTCGAGGGACATCGCCTTGGCGATCTCGACCAGCTGCTGATCCGCGATCGACAGGCCCCGCGTGGGCCGGTCCGGATCCACGTCCACGCCCAGCTGGCCGAACAGCGCGACCACCTCGTCGCGCATCGCCTTCTTGTCGATGCGCCCGAACGACAGCGTCGGCTGCCGGCCCATGAACACGTTCTCCGTCACGCTGAGATCGGGGAAGAGCGTGGGCTCCTGGTAGATCACGGCGATCCCGGCGGCCTTCGACTCGGCCGTCGTCGCGAAGTCGACGGGCTCGCCGAGGTACTCGAAGGAGCCCGCGTCGCGCTGGTACAGCCCGGCGATGATCTTCACCAGGGTGGACTTGCCGGCGCCGTTCTCGCCGATCAACGCGTGCACCGAGCCCGGCGCCAGGGTGAGGCTGCCGGACCGCAGCGCGACCACCGGACCGAAGGACTTGGCCACGCCGTCGAGGACGAGCGTGGGTGCCGCGGGGGAGGCGGCTGGAGGAGCTGTCATCGTCGACCTGTTCGCTCGGGTGTCGCCTCACGCCATCGTGAAACGATTCACACGCTTGCGACGGTAGTGTCGGCTCCCGGCGGTCGTCAACGCGGGAAGGTCACGAACCGGTAACGAATCCCGTGGTCAGGACCTCGGTCCCTCGCGCCGCACGCCAGGTTCCGGCCGATGCGCGTCGCGCCCGCAGGTGCGGCTGGAAGGTTTCACTATGCTGGCCCCAGCGACGGTGCGGAGGAGGCGGGTCATGGTGGTGAGCGTGCGTGAGGTGGCGGCGCGAGCCGGCGTCTCCGTGGGGACCGTCTCGAACGTGCTCAACCGACCCGACCATGTGCGGCCCGAGACCGTCGATCGCGTGCGCGCGGCGATCGAGGCGCTCGGCTACGTCCCCAACGCCGCCGCACGCCAGCTGCGCGCGGGCCGCAGCCAGAGCCTCGCGCTGCTGGTCCTCGACGTCGGCAACCCGTTCTTCACCGACGTCGCCCGCGGCGCCGAGGCCCGGGCCGCCGACGAGGGGCTCACGGTGCTCCTCGCCAACTCGGACGAATCGCCGGAGCGCCAGGCGAGCCATCTCGACGTGTTCGAGCGGCAACGCGTCGGGGGAGTGCTGATCTCGCCGGTCGACGGCGACTACTCGAGGCTCGAGGAGCTGCGCAAGCACGGGATCCCGGTGGTGCTCGTCGACCGTGGTGCGGACCAGGCGAGGTTCGCGTCCGTCTCGGTCGACGATGTCGCGGGAGGTGCGCTCGCGGCGCGCCACCTCCTCGACCAGGGCCGGCGCAGGCTGGCGTTCGTGGGAGGCCCGCTCCGCATCGGCCAGGTGGCGGACCGCTTCCAGGGCGCCTCCGCGGCGGTCGCCGACCACGGCGGCGCCACGATCCAGCTGTTCGGGACCGACGAGATGTCGCTCGACGAGGGCCGGCGCGTCGGCGAGGCCCTGCGGGTGCTGGTCAGGGAGACCGGCATCGACGGGGTCGTGGCCGCGAACGACCTGCTGGCGATCGGCATCGAGCGGGCCCTGCTCTTCGGTCCCGACCCGGTCCGCGTGCCCGACGAGGTCGCGCTGGTGGGCTACGACGACATCTCCTTCGCGGCGTCCGCGGTGGTGCCGATCACCTCGGTGCGTCAGCCCCGCGAGCTCATCGGGGCCACGGCCGTCGAGCTGCTCCTCGAGGAGGCGTCGCGGCCCGCGGATGCGGCCCCGCGGCACGTGGTGTACGAGCCGGAGCTCGTGGTGCGGGCGTCCTCGACCTCCGCGGGCGGCTGAACCGCGCGACTCTCGGCATTCTCACGGATTCCTCCCAGCCTGCTCCCCGACCCGGGGAGTGGAGTGAGGGGCGAAGGACGATCGTGAGGAGACGACGATGAGCGACGAGATCCTGGTACCCGCCGAGCAGGCGGTCCCCGTGACGGCCGGCGGGGGGCGTCACCGGTGGCGGCCCTCCGGCCGCCGCGCCGCGCTGGTCGCCGGGGCCTCGGTCCTCGCGCTCGGCGGCATCGTCGCCGCGACGTCGGTGACCGCGGCCGACCCGGCGGTGACCGCGGTGAGCGCCGTGCAGGACGATGCGACCGGCACGTCTCCCGCTCTCGCCGGCACGGGCGCGGCCCCCGCGCTGCCGAGAGGCGGCGCGACCTGGCCCGGCGACGGCGCCGCCGCATCGTCCGGCGGTGCGTCCTCGACCCAGGAGGAGGCGGCCGAGGCCTCGGATGCCGAGTCGACCGGGATCGTGCTCATCGACACCGAGCTCGCGTACCAGGGGGCCGAGGCGGCCGGCACCGGGATGGTGCTCACGGGCGACGGGCTCATCCTCACGAACAACCACGTGGTCGAGGGCTCCACCGCGATCACGGTGACGGTCGCGGCGACGGGGGAGACGTACACCGCGACGGTGCTGGGCACCGATCCCGAGGACGACGTGGCGCTGCTGCAGCTCGACGGCGCCTCGGGCCTGACCACGGTCGCGCTCGACCAGGACGGCGTCGCGGCCGGCGACGCGGTCACCGCGGTGGGCAACGCCGACGGCGGGGGCGTGCTCATGGCGGCGGACGGCTCGGTGACGTCGCTCGAGTCCTCCGTCACCACCCAGGCCGAGTACAGCGTCGCGGGCGAGACCCTCGACGGCATGATCGAGTTCTCCGCCGACGTGGTCGCAGGCGACTCCGGCGGCGCGCTCCTCGACGGCGACGGCGAGGTGGTCGGCATGACCACGGCGGGGTCGACCGGCTACATCGACACCGTCGCGTACGCGGTCCCGATCGAGGACGCGCTGGCGATCGTCGCGCAGATCCAGGCGGGCGACGAGTCCGACGGCGTGGTGCTCGGCTACCCGGCCTTCCTGGGGGTGTCGCTCGCGAGCGGCCTCGAGCTGGGCCTCCTGCGCGGCACGCGCACCGGGACCGCCGCGTCCGCCGAGGGCGCGATCATCGGCGCGGTCTACTCCGGCACCCCGGCGGCGGAGGCGGGGCTCGCGGCGGGTGACGTGGTGACGGCCGTCGACGGCGCCGCGGTCACGGGCGCGAGCGACCTCGCCGAGGCGCTCGCCGGCCACGAGCCCGGCGACGCCGTCGCGCTCACCTGGATCGACGGGACCGGCGCGACGCACACCGCGACGGTCACCCTCACCTCCGGCCCCGCGGTGTGACCCGGCGCGCGGGCCGGGGGCGGTGCATCGTCCCCGGCCCGCGCGACGGCATGCTTGACCCATGACGTCACGCTCCCGGGCCGCCGCCGCGGCCCCGCTGCTCGTGCTGCTCGGGCTCGCGTGCCAGGAGGTGGGCGCCTCGATCGCGGTCCTGTTGTTCCCGCGCGTGGGCCCGGTCGGGATGGTCGCGCTGCGGCTGTTCTTCTCCGCGGCGGTGCTGCTCGCGATCGCGGCGCGAGCCCTGCGGGACGTCGAGCTGCGCCATTGGCGGATCATGCTCGGATACGGGCTCTCGCTCGGCGTCATGAACGTGCTGTTCTACCTCGCGCTCGAGCGCATCCCGCTCGGCATCGCGGTCACCATCGAGGTGCTGGGCCCGCTCACGCTGAGCGTGGTCGAGAGCAGGACGATGCGCGGCGTCCTCTGGGCGGGCATGGCCGCCGTGGGCGTCGTGCTGCTGGGCGGGACGGCGCACGGCCTCGACCTGGTCGGCGTCGCCTTCGCGGCCGGCGCGGGCGCTCTGTGGGCCGCCTACATCCTCATGGCGCGCTCCGCGGGCGCCGCCCTGCCCGGGCTCACAGGGATCGCGATCGCCACCTCGCTGGGTGCGGTCCTCACGGTGCCGCTCGCCTTCGCGACCGTGGGGACGGTGCTGCTGTCGCCGGGTGTGCTCGCGCTCGGCTTCGCGGTCGCGGTGCTGTCCTCCGCGATCCCGTACGCGATCGAGCTCGCCGCGCTGCGCCGGCTGCGCGCGGAGACCTTCGCGGTGCTCATGGCGCTCGCGCCGGCGGTGGCGGCGCTCACGGGGCTCGTGGTGCTCGGGCAGGCGCTCACGTGGACGGTGGCGCTCGGCATCGTGCTCGTCACGCTCGCCGGCGTGGGAGCGGTGCGCACGGCACCGGTGCATCGCGACGCCGGTCCCGAGGGCGAGGTCGCGATGCCGCCCTCGCCGAGCTGAGCGCGCGCCGGGCCACGGTGGCGAAGCGGTCGATACAACGTTGTAAAGCGGTCTACGATGATGCGGTTCCCCATTCGGTCCCCCTGACAGAAGGGATGCCCATGCGCATCAACAACGGCGTCAAGGCCGCGCTCCTCGCCACCACCGCGGGGATGCTCCTCGCGGCGTGCAGCTCGGACGCGGACACCGACGCGAGCCCCAGCGCGAGCGCCGCCTCGGCGGCGCCCGACGTCGCCGCCATCGCCGAGCAGGTGAACACCGCGACCGGGTGCGACACCTTCGGCGGCTCGTGGGCCGGCGGTCGCGTCGCGGGCGAAGGCGTGCTCGCGGGCTGGGAGTTCACGTGCGACGTCGAGGGTGACGGCGTGGTCGAGACCACCGTCGCGATCTACGAGACCGCCGATGCGCTCGAGAGCGACCTCGCCAACCGCGAGGCGGCGACCGCCGACACCGCGATCCTGCGCGGCGAGGGCTACCTGGTCACCACCACGGACGCGAGCCACCTCGCGAGCGTCGCGAACCTGGGCGCCGAGACGGTCCGCGAGCTGCCCGCCGCCGAGTAGCGGCTGCCGCGGCGCGTCCGGGGCCGGTTCCTCTCGCGCATCGCGCGCTCAGGGCGTCCAATGGATGAGGTGGGCCGCCGTCGAGCCCCGTCGGGAGGACGTGAGATGCGCATCAACCACGGAACGCGGGTGGCGCTGGTCGTCGCCGTCGCCGGCACGCTCCTCGCGGCGTGCAGCTCGGACCCCGATGACGAGGCGAGCGCCGGCGCGGCGGCCGCCGCCACGGAGGAGTCGGTGCCCGACGTCTCCGGCATCGTCGACTCGGTCCGCACCGCGACCGGCTGCGAGACCTGGGCGGGCGGCAAGGTCGCCGGCGAGGGCGTCCTCGCCGGCTGGGCGTACACATGCGACGTCGACGGCGACGGCCTGCCGGAGAGCTCGCTGTCGGTCTACTCGTCGGGCGACGCGCTCGAGTCGGACCTTGCCAACGTCGAGGCCGCGGATGCGACCGCGGCGATCGTCAAGGGCGACGGGTTCCTCGTGGCGACCACGGACCCCGACCATCTCGCCGCGCTGGAGGGCATGGGCGAGGTGGTGCGCGAGCTCTCGAGCTGAGCCCGGGCTCGTCAGCCCTCCGACACCCCGAACGCCTCGCGTAGCATGCGCCCGACCAGGTCGGGCACGTCGAGCTGACCCGGGTGGAGCGCGTCGTACATCTGCAGCCCGTCCCACGTGGCGACGATGACCGCCGCGCGATCCTCGGGGCCGAGGTGGTCGACGAGCGCGTCGTCCGCCGCGCGCCGCTGACGGATCATCCACGCCATCACCGTGGTGACCATCGCGTGCCGCTGCTGGAGCGTCGCCCGGGCCGGGTGGTCCTCCGCGCCCGCCTCGGCCATGAGCACCGTGAGCAGCTGGATGAGGCCCGGCGTCTCGCGGTTGCGCTCGGCGGTCCGGCGGAAGCCCTCGGCGACGTACTCCGGCGTGATCTCGGAGGGAAGGTCCGCGGGCATGCCCTGGGTGTCGTGCCATTCGATCACGGCGAGCAGCAGCGCGGTCTTGTTGCCGAAGTGGTGGAGCAGCGTCGAGTGGTCGACGCCCGCCTCGCGCGCGATCGAGCGCAGCGACGTGCCGTAGAAGCCCTTCTGGGCGAATGCCGCCGCGGCGTTCTCCACGATCGACTGCTTGGTCGCGCGGCCGGTGGCGTAGCCGTCGGGCATCGCGAACCTCCTCGTCTCGGGCCGGTCGTCGGCGCAGATTTCCACCACGTGGTGGAACTTGCTATCGTCTCCTCGGACATCCACCACTCGGTGGAACTTGACCAAGGGTAATGACGCATGACCACTACCGACAACCGACGACGCTTGCGGAGCGAGATGACCCTCGCCGAGAAGGCGTCGCTCATGTCCGGCGCGAACTTCTGGAACACGAAGCCGCTGGAGCGCCTCGGCGTGCCCGGCATCATGCTCACGGACGGCCCGCACGGCCTGCGCAAGCAGGGCGGTGCGGCGGACCACCTCGGACTCAACGCCTCGCTCCCCGCGACGTGCTTCCCGCCCGCCGCGACCCTCGCGAACAGCTGGGACCCCGCCCTGCTCGAGCGCGTGGGGGAGGCGCTGGGCGCCGAGGCCGCGGCGGAGCGCGTGAGCGTCCTCCTGGGCCCGGGCCTCAACATCAAGCGCAACCCGCTCGCGGGCCGCAGCTTCGAGTACCTCTCCGAGGACCCGCTGCTGTCGGGCACCCTCGCCGCCGCGCTCATCCGCGGCATCCAGTCCCGCGGGGTCGCGGCGTGCGCCAAGCACTTCGCGGTCAACAGCCAGGAGACGCACCGCATGTCGATCGACGAGGTCGTCGACGAGCGCGCGCTCCACGAGCTCTACCTCGAGGGCTTCCGCATCGCCCTCCGCGACGGCCGCCCGTGGACCGTCATGAGCTCCTACAACAAGGTCAACGGGACCTATGCGAACGAGCACCGCGAGCTGCTCGATGCCACGCTGCGCCGCGACTGGGGCTTCGACGGCCTGGTGGTGACCGACTGGGGCGGCAACAACGACCGGGTCGCGGGCCTGATCGCCGGCAACGCGCTCGAGATGCCGTCGACCGACGGCGTCACCGACCTCGAGATCGTCCGCGCGGTCGAGTCCGGCGTCCTCGACGAGGCCGTCCTCGACTCCCGCGTCGACGAGCTGCTCGCTCTCGTCGAGCGCACCGCCGCGGTGCGGGAGGACGATGCGCCGGCGGCCGATCACGACGCCCACCACGAGCTCGCCGTCGAGGCGGCGACGCGGTCGCTGGTCCTGCTGCGCAACGAGCACGCGGCCCTCCCGCTCGGGCCCGATGCGGGTCGCGTCGCCGTGCTCGGCGACTTCGCGGCGACCCCGCGCTTCCAGGGCGCGGGCAGCTCGCTGGTCAACCCCACCCGCGTGGACGTCCCGCTCGAGGCGCTCCGCGCGACGGGCCTCGACATCGTCGGCTACGAGCGCGGCTTCGCGCGGCGGGACCGGCCCTCGCGCCGCCTCCACGATCGCGCGCTCGCGCTCGCCGCGCGCGCCGACACGGTGCTGCTGTTCCTGGGCCTCGACGAGTCGGCGGAGGCCGAGGGCGTCGACCGCGCGCACATGCGCCTTGCGGAGAACCAGCTCGCGCTCGCCCGCGCGGTGACGCGTCTGGGCAAGACCGTGGTGGTGGTGCTCGCCGGCGGCGCGCCGGTCGAGCTGCCGTTCGCGGAGGACGTGGACGCGATCCTGCACGGCTACCTCGCCGGTCAGGGCGGAGGGCGTGCGATCGCCGACGTCCTCACGGGCCGCGCGAATCCCGCGGGACGCCTCGCGGAGACCTACCCGGTGACGTACGCCGACGTGCCCTCGCACGCGTCCTTCGGGCGCACCGAGGCGAGCTCGGAGCACCGCGAGAGCATCTACCTGGGCTACCGCTACGCCGACAAGGTCGGGCTGCCCGTGCGCTTCCCGTTCGGCCATGGCCTCGCGTACACGGACTTCGCCTACACGGCTCTCGAGGCCGGCGCCACGTCGGCCCGTGTCACCGTGACCAACACCGGCATGCGCGCCGGGGTCGAGACGGTCCAGCTCTACGTCGAGGCGCCGGGCGCCGCGGAGGGCGAGTTCCGCGCGCCTCGCGAGCTGCGCGGATTCGCCAAGGTCGCGCTCGCGCCGGGGGAGAGCGCCACGCTCGAGATCCCCTACGCCGAGCACGCGTTCGACGTCTACGACGCGGCCGCGCACCGGTGGCGCACCGTCGGCGGCGCGTACGGCGTCCTCGTGGGCGCATCGTCCCGCGACATCCGGCTGCGAGGCGCCGTCACGGTCGACGCGGAGCCGTCCGCCGTGACGCTGGCGGCACACCTGCCCACGTACGCGAGCGGCCGCGTCGCCGAGGTGGGCCCGGCGGAGTTCGAGGCCCTGCTCGGCCGGCCGCTGCCGCCCGCCGCGTGGGACCGCGACCGCGCGCTCACGCGCGCCGACATCATCGCGCAGTGCCAGGGACGGGGCGGCTTCGGCGGGCTCCTCTACCGGCTCATCGACGCCACGGGTGCCGTCCTCATGGCGCTCGGCAAGCCGCTCGCGGCGAACAACACGAGATTTGCGCTCGACCTGCCGTTCCGGTCGGTCGCGCGGATGAGCGGCGGGAGGGTCGACGACGCGATGCTCGACGGCCTGCTGCTCATGGTCAACCGTCGCTTCTGGCGTGGCCTCGGCCGCGTGGGAGGCGCCTGGCGCGCTCGGCGAAGGAGCGAGCGTGTCGCAAGGAAGAACTGAGGA
This sequence comes from Demequina iriomotensis, assembly GCF_000971395.1. GTDB lineage: Bacteria > Actinomycetota > Actinomycetes > Actinomycetales > Demequinaceae > Demequina > Demequina iriomotensis. The sequence goes on from NZ_BBME01000011.1 coordinate 163,604, forward strand.
AGACATGGCTACTCGTAAAGAGATCAAGCAGGAGGCCGTCGCGCGCGTCAAGGACGAGCGTGCGGCACGCCAGGCGCGCAAGGCCGAGCTCGAGGCGATGACGCCCGACGAGCGCACCGCCGCCAAGGCCGCCGACAAGACGGCGGCGCGCGCGGCCCAGGCCGCGGCGAAGGCCGAGCGCGCCGAGGTCCGCCCCACGCTCAACCGCGCGCAGCGTCGCGAGCTCAAGCGTCGCGAGCGCGTCTACCGCAAGGTCAAGCACCGTCCCCGGCGCGCGATCGGCTGGGGCGTCACGGGTGCGGCGGTCATCGGCCTCGGCGCGCTCGCTGCGCCGTACGTGGGCGACATCTCCACCATCGCGTCCCTGACGTTCACGGACGAGACCCCCGAGGCGGTCGCCGCGCGCGAGGCGGCGGCCGGCGTCGCGGAGAGCATCTCCGACGAGGGCATCGTCCTGCTGAAGAACGATGCGGACCTGCTGCCGCTGGACGGCGGCGTCAACGTCTTCTCGTTCGCCGCGTACAACCTCATCCTCGGCGGCAGCGGCTCCGGCGGCGCGAGCGGCTCCGAGACGCCCACCCTGTTCGAGGCGCTCGAAGCCCAGGGCGTCGACTACAACACCGACCTCGACGCGGCGACGCGCGACGCCGGCGCCAAGCACGAGGCGGCCTCGGGCAACTTCGTGGCGCAGATGGCGAGCACGTTCCTGGGTGGGGACGAGGGCGAGCCCGCCCCCGACTACCTCACGGACGACGTCCTGGCGCAGGCGCAGGCCTTCTCCGACACGGCCATCGTGGTCGTGGGCGCCTCGGGCACCGAAGCCTCCGACCTCACGCAGGAGGACCTGCAGCTGTCCGCCGAGCAGCGCGCGCTGCTGGACAAGGTCACCGCGGTGCAGGACCACGTCATCGTGGTGGTGAACTCGGGCAACCAGATGGAGCTCGGCTTCCTGGACGAGTACCCGGAGATCGACGCGGCGCTGTGGATCGGGACCCCCGGACCCCAGGGCGCGACGTCGCTCGCGAAGGTGCTGACCGGTGAGGTGAACCCCTCGGGCCGCCTCGTCGACACGTACGCCTACGACGTGAGCACGGCGCCGGGCGCCGAGAACCTCGGCGACCACGACTACACGAACGTGAAGCGATCGTTCCTCGACTACGAGGAGGGCATCTACGTCGGCTACCGCTACTACGAGACGCGCTTCGAGGGCGATGAGGACGGCTACCTCGACACGGTGCAGTTCCCGTTCGGCTACGGCCTCAGCTACACGGACTTCTCGTGGGACGTCGCGGAGGCCGTGGTCTCCGACAACGCGATCAGCGTCGACGTGACCGTCACCAACGACGGCGACGTCGCGGGCAAGGACGTGGTCGAGGTGTACTTCTCGGCGCCGTACACGGGTGCCATCGAGAAGTCCTCGATCGAGCTCGCGGGCTACGCCAAGACCTCGGAGCTCGCGCCCGGCGCGTCCGAGACCGTCACCGTCGAGTTCGCGATCGAGGACATGGCCTCGTGGGACACGGCGGGCGGCCGCTACCTCCTCGAGGCGGGCGACTACGCGATCTCGGCGCGCACGGACGTGCACACGGCCGTCGCCTCGTCCACGGTCAGCGTCGCCGACGACGTCGTGATCGACGCCGACCCCGACACGGGCACCGCCTACGAGAGCCGATTCGACTACGTCGAGGGCGACCTCACGTTCCTGTCGCGCGCCGACTGGGAGGGCACGTATCCGACCGCTCCCGACGGCACCGAGACCGCGTCGGACGAGGTCCTCGCGCTCATGGACCCGACGTACGAGCCGGCCGAGGGCGAGGCGCCGACCTACGGCGCCGACAACGGCCTGCAGCTGTCCGACATGGTGGGCATCGACCTCGACGACCCGCAGTGGGACGCGTTCCTCGACCAGCTCACGCTCGACGAGCAGATCGCGCTGTTCTCGCAGGGTGCCTACTCATCCCTCGCGATCGACCGCCTGGGCATCCCGTCGATCACGCTGCTCGACAGCCCCGCGGGCCTCAACTCGCTGTTCTCGCCGCTCGACTCCGCGGCGTACCCGAACGAGGCGGTCGTGGGCGCGACGTGGAACGACGCGCTCGCGTACGCGCTCGGCGAGTCCGTCGCGGCCGAGGCCAAGGCCTACGGCGTCGACGTCTGGTACGCGCCGGGCATGAACCTCCACCGCACCGCCATGGGCGGCCGCGACTTCGAGTACTTCTCGGAGGACCCGCTGCTCACGGGCAAGATGGCCGCCGCGATGGTCTCCGGCTCCGAGGACAACGGCGTGCTGACCACCATCAAGCACTTCGTGCTCAACGACCAGGAGGTCAACGCGCGCACCGGCATCAACGTGTTCGCGTCCGAGCAGGCGCTGCGCGAGCTCTACCTCGAGCCCTTCGAGATCGCCGCCAAGGACGCGGACCCGTCCGGTGCGATGAGCTCGTTCATCAACATCGGCGGCAGCTGGGCGGGCGGCAACGCCGATCTGCTTCAGGGCGTGCTCCGTGACGAGTGGGGCTTCGACGGCTTCGTCACCACCGACGCCGTGCTCGGCGGCTGGATGAACCCCGAGGACGCCGCCCGCGCGGGCAACGACTGGATGCTCGCCGTGCTGCCGACCGCGAGCGAGGGCACGCTCAAGAAGGCCGTGGACGCCGACCCGGTGGGCCTGGGCGCGGATCTCCGCGACCGTGTCCGCACCATCCTCGCCACCGTCGCCAGGTCCACGGCGATGGACGCCTCCTAACCGCAACCCCTCGGCGGGACGATGCGCGCCGCAAGCCGCGCATCGTCCCGCCGTTCGCTCCCCACCGAAGGAATGTCAATGACGACACCCACCCGTCCCCGCCTCGCGCTGCTGCTCGGTGCGGGAGGCCTCGGACTCTTCGCCCTCGTGGTCGCGGCGATGGCCGCGACCGTGCCCGCCGCCTTCTCCCAGGGGGTGGACGATGCGTGGCGCGCCCTGGTCGGCGCCTCCGACGTCGCCGACGTCCAGGGTCCGCTGCCCATGTTCTTCCAGCACTTCGGCGAGGGCCCGGGCTTCCTGGTCCACCTGGTGCTGGTCCCCGTCGCGCTGCTGGTGGTCCGGCGCTGGCGCAGCGCGCTGTTCTGGCTCGCCGTGATGATGGGGGCGAACATCCTGGTCTCCCAGGTAGTCAAGCACCTGGTCGATCGCGAGCGCCCCGCGGCGGACGAGGCCGCCGGGCTCTACGGCCCGCTGTTCCACACGGATCACGGCTCGTTCCCCTCGGGCCACTCGGTCACCATGGGCGCGTTCGTGGTCGCGGTCGCCGCGCTCCTGCCGCTCGCGTACCGGCGCTGGTGGTGGGGCGTCGCGGCGCTCCTGAGCGTCGGCATGATCTGGCAGCGCACGCTCGTCAACGCGCACTGGCTCACCGACACGGTGGCCGGGGTGCTGGGCGGGGCGGCATTCGCCGCGCTCGTATGGTGGGCGTTCGCGCGCCTGCTCGACCGGGACCGCGGGCGGCCGGTGCGCCGCCGCGCCGCCGACGCCACCGTCGCGCCGCAGGAGGTGACGGCGTGACCCACGCGGTCGCGGCGTTCCTGGGGCGGTAGCGCCCGTCAGCCGGACGTGCCGTGGAGCTCGCGGTGCAGGCGCGCCATGCGCGCGTCGAGCTCCGCGGCCGTCGCGGCCGCCTCGCGGAGCTCGTCCGTGAGGCCGGCGGGGACCGCGGCGCGGTACTTGTAGTGGATCTTGTGCTCGAGGCTCGCCCAGAAGTCCATCGCGACCGTGCGGAACTGGACCTCGACCGGCACGGTGACCGCGCCCGAGGACAGGAACACGGGGATGTCGACCACGGCGTGAAGGCTCTGGTAGCCGTTGGGCTTGGGGTCGGCGATGTAGTCCTTGACGGTGCGCACCGTGACGTCGTCCTGCCGCGTGAGCAGGTCGAACAGCCGGTAGACGTCCGAGACGAAGCTGCACGTCACGCGGATCCCCGCGATGTCGGTGATGTGCGTGCGGATGGTGTCGAGGTCGCGGCCGATGCCCTTGCGCGCAACCTTGTCGAGCAGGCTCTCCGGGGACTTGACGCGGCTCGAGATGTGCTCGATCGGGTTGTAGTCCTGCAGCTCGAGGAACTCGTCGCGCAGGATCGACAGCTTGGTCTCGATCTCGCGCAGGCCGAACTCGTACTGGAGGAGGAACCGCTGGATCTCGTGCCGCAGCGCGCGGACCTGGTCCGGGGAGAACGGGGCCGTGACCTCGCCTCCTGCCTGCGCGATGGTCTCCAGCGCCGTCGACTCCGTCATCGTTCTCCTGCCGTTGCTCCGCGGGGCGCGGGCGCCCCTCCACAGTCCTGACGTGCGCGGGGCGTCGGGGGTTCCCGGCGCGCTCGCGTCGCTCAGCGCGGCAGCGCCGCCTCCGCCGCCGCGCGCCCGGCCGCGACCACGCTCCCGAGCCCCTTGGTCTGCCACCACGTCCGGCCCCGCAGCACGGGGGAGAGGACCAGCACGTCGGGCCGGATCTCGAGCGCGCGCAGCTCCGCGGAGCTCGAGAACCCGGGGACGTCCCACTCGGGGGCGACGCGCACACCGATGACCGGGGTCGCGCCGAGGTCCAGCGCTGCCTGGATCGGGAGGTTGTTCTTGAGCCCGCCGTCGGCGAGGCGGCGCCCGCCGAGCGTGACCGGCCGGAAGATCCCCGGCACCGAGATCGAGGCGCGCAGCGCGTCGATGAGCGAGCCGCGGTCGATGATCGCGACGTCGCGCGAGATCAGATCGGTGGCGACGGCGGCGAAGCGCATGGGCATGTCCTCGATGAGCACGTCGCCGCCGATGAGCTCGGTCACCGACGCGCGCAGCGCCTCGGCGTCCAGCAGGCCCATCCCGGGGCGCCGGGGGACGGTCGCCACATCGGTCCAGCGCACGTCGAGCAGCAGCTCCTCGAGCCGGTAGGGGTCGATGCTCATCGCGTACGCCGCGCCCACGAGCGCGCCCGCGGAGGTGCCCACGACGACGTCGGGAACGATGCCCCGCTCATGCATCACCTGCAGCACCCCGACGTGCGCGCCGCCGAGCGTGCCGCCGCCGCCCAGGCTCAGCCCCAGCGCGGGCGCGTGGCGCAGGTCGATCACGGTCCCACTCTAGGCGCGGTGAGACCCTGGGCCAGGGCGCCGGCGCGCTAGGTTGGCGGGCATGACGTCCGTCTGGAGCCGCGTGCCTCGACCGGTGACGGAGCGTGGCCGCGACGCGGTGGGCGCGGGCGTGGTCGCGGTGGCGATCGTGGCGATCGGGCTGTCCGACGGCGGGCTCGGCGGGCTCGCCGAGCCCGACCTCCTGGCGGGCCTGGGAGCCGCGGCGGCGCTCGCGTGGCGCCGCGCCGCGCCGGTGGTGGTGCTGCTCGTCGCGGCGGTGACGTTCCTGGGCGCGACGGTGGCGGCCGGCGAGGCGTCCATCGCCTTGGTGCCGTTCGTCGTGGCTCTCTACACCGCGGTGTCGCGGGCCCCGCAGATCCCGATCGGCGTCGCGATCGGGGCGCTCGCGGCGGTCGGGGTGGGGGCGGTGCTGGCGATCGGTCCGGAGCGCGCCGGGGACGACCCGGTGGTGGTTTCCGCCGAGATCTGGATGGCGCTGGTGACCGCCGTCGGCATCGCGATGAGCCTCTACCGGCGCTCGGTCGCCCAGGAACGCGCGCGTGCACGGCAGGCGGAGGAGACGCGCGAGGCGCTCGCGCGCGGGCGCGTCGCCGAGGAGCGCATCCGCATCGCGCGCGAGCTTCACGATGCGGTGGGCCATCACGTCGCCGTGATGAACGTCCAGGCGGGGGTGGCGGAGGCGCTGCTCGAGTCGAGCCCCGCGCGGGCCGCGGAAGCGCTCGAGCGGGTCCAGGAGGCGGGCGCGCGCGTGCTCGAGGAGCTGCCCGTGATGCTGAGGGTGCTGCGCCAGGAGGGCGACGACGACTCGGGTCCGTCGGTGGGCGTCGCAGCGCTCGCGGAGCTCGTCGCCCAGGCGCGCGACGCGGGCCTCGAGGTCGAGCTCGACATGGTGCCCGGGCTGCCGAACCTGCCGGACGCCGGCGACCAGGCGGCCTACCGCATCGTCCAGGAGGCGCTGTCCAACGCACGCCGGTACGGCACCGGCGCGGCTCGCGTGGCGGTGTCCGCGGGCGCCTCGGCCGTCGAGGTCGAGGTGCGCAACGCGGTCGGCGACACCGCGGCGCAGGGCTCGGGGTTCGGGCTGCTCGGGATGCGCGAGCGTGCCGCCGCCGCCGGCGGCGAGGTCAGCACGGGGATCGAGGGCGGCGAGTTCGTGGTGCACGCGACGCTGCCGGCACGAAGGAGGAACGGCGCATGACGATTCGCGTGGTGGTGGTCGACGACCAGGAGCTGATCCGCGGCGGCTTCGTCGCGATCATCGGGACCGTCGACGACATCGAGGTGGTCGGGGAGGCGTCGGACGGCGCCGAGGCGGTGCGGCTCGTGAGCGAGCTGCGCCCCGACGTGGTGCTCATGGACATCCGCATGCCGGGAGTGGACGGGCTCGAGGCGACCGAGCGGATCGCCGCGGACCCCGCGCTCGCGGACGTGCGCATCGTGGTCCTCACCACGTTCGAGGAGGACGGCTACGTGCTGCGCGCGCTGCGCGGCGGCGCGAGCGGCTTCCTCGGCAAGAGCGTGCGACCGGCCGAGCTGCTCGGCGCCATCCGGACCATCGCGGCGGGTGAGGAGCTGCTCTCGGCGGCCGCGACCCGCGCCGTCATCGCGCACGTCGCGGCGGACCGCGCGCAGCCCTCGGTCGAGGGCGACCTGTTCCGCTACCTCACCGAGCGCGAGCGCGAGGTGGTGCTGCTCGTGGCGCAGGGCCTCAGCAACGATGACATCGCGAAGAAGCTGTTCCTGTCGCCGCTCACGGCGAAGACCCACGTGAACCGCGCCATGACCAAGATCGGCGCGCGCGACCGGGCGCAGCTCGTGGTGGCCGCCTACCAGGCGGGACTCGCGGGCACATGAGATAGCGCGAGGCGCGTACCGCGCCCGTGGTAGTCGGAGATGACTGCGCGGGGACGATGTGCGCCGAGGGGCCTTCCACAAGGCTGAAGTCATCGACGCACAAGGAGATGACATGAGCACCCAGGTCCCCACCTCACCGCTCCAGGACGGGCGCGCATCCGCGCCGTCGAAGCCGGATCTGCCGTTCTACGCAGGCCCCTTCGCGATCACCGGCGGCCGCTGGCTCGTGGTGATCGCGGCGTGCGCGGTGGCCTACGGCCAGCTCACGCTGCTGCCGATCCCGGTGGGCGGCGAGCTCGAGATGTGGGTCCACTCGATCCTGTTCGCGCTCATCCCGCTCGTCGCGCTCGCGTGGGCGGCGCCGCGGGGCTGGACGGCGCTGTTCCGCACGGTCCGGATCCGCCAGGTCGCCCAGATGATCGGCTTCGGGGTGCTCAACATCAGCGTGAGCGTCGCCATCGCGGTCACGCTCAACGGGGTCATCGGCGGAGCCGCGAACCCGGCGGCCGGCACGCTCGCCGAGGCCACCGGACCGGAGCGCCTCAACTTCCTCGCCGCGACCATCCCCCAGCTGCTGGGGGAGGAGCTCATCACCATCCTGCCGCTGCTCGCGCTGCTGTCCGTGCTGGTGCGGCGGTTCGGCTGGTCGCGCACCGCGGCCCTCGCGATCGCCTGGGTCGCCACCGCCGTGGTGTTCGGGCTGCTGCACCTGCCGACCTACGGCTGGAACGTCCTCCAGTGCCTCGCGTACATCGCCGTGGCCCGCCTCTTCCTCACTCTGGCGTACGTGGTGACCCGCAACATCTGGGTCTCCACCGGGGCGCACATCGTCAACGACTGGGCCATGTTCTCGGTCGCGATGGTCCTCCCCGCCGCGCTCATCTGATCCGGTCGGATCGCCGACCACCCACCCCACCTCGCTGAAGGAGCATCACCATGTCCTCGTCCACCCTCGCCGCCAGGATCGTCCCCGGCATCGCCACCCTCGGGCTCGCCGCTGGCGCGGTCCTCATCCCGAACGCGGCCTTCGCGGCGCCCTCCGGACCCATCGCCGGTTGCGATCACGTCAAGGGCCAGCCGAGCGCGCTTCTCACCAGCGGCCCGCACCCCGAGCTCTGCTCTGCCGCGGAGGCGATCACCGTCCCCGAGGCCGTGCACCAGATCAACCCTGAGCTCATCAACTTCGATCCCGATGCGGTGGTGCCGACCACCCCGATGGCCGAGGCGCAGGGCACGCCCGAGCCGGTGGCGGTGCCGGAGACGGTGACCGAGGCGGTGCCGCCGGTGCTCCCGCAGGCGGTGCCCACCGTCGATGCTCCGCAGACCGTCTCGTTCGGTGGGACGGCGGTGGGCCTCGCCACCGCGACGCACCTGGTCGAGGCGGCTGTGGCGCGCGGCGATCTCACCGTGTCGTTCGGCGGGACCGCGGTCGGCGTGCAGTCGGCGATCGCGATCCTGCGCGCCGCGGGTGTGGTGCTCGCCCCGGAGCCCGTGCGCCAGCTCGAGCCCGACACCCGGCCTCGCACGGTCGCGGAGGACACGGTGACCGAGGAGTCGCCGGCGGCGGTGGTCGACCCCACGCCGCTGGTGCAGGGCACGCCCGAGCCGCTCCCGGTGCAGGAGACGGTGACGGTGGCGGTGCCGCCGGTGCTGCCGCAGGCGATGCCCGACGCGACCAGCCTGGTCGAGGTGGCTCCCGTGCCGCAGACCGTGATCACGAACGATGCGGTGCCGTCGCTGCGGCCCGAGCCGACGCCGCTGGTGCAGGGCACGCCGACGCCGATCGCGGTCGACGCCGACGCCGTCGCGACGGACGCGCCGATCGTGACCTCCGAGAGCGTCACCGGCGATGCCGGCGCCGTCGTCACCGACGCCGAGCCGGTGCTGACCTCCGCGGCCGCCGACTCCGGTGCTCCGCACGCGGTCACCCCGATCGAGTCGCTGTCCTTCACCGGCGTGGACGGATCGACGCTCGCGCTCGGCGGCGCTGGGATCGGCGCGATCCTGCTGGGCGCGGGGCTGTTGGCGGTGCGTCGCGTGAAGGCCTGAGCCGACCGATCTCGAGGCGCCCGCGGGGGAGGGAGACCCCGCGGGCGCCCGTGCGCGCGGCCGCGCATCCGGGCGCGGGTCGGCCCAGGTACCGGGTCTGCAGGCGCGAACGGGATACCCTACGCAACGTGACAGACGACCGCGACGGCAACCCCGGCGGCGCGAACGATCGCCGCATGCCGCCCTCGATCCAGCCCCGCAGCGGCCAGGAGCGCCCCGGGACGGCGCGGCCTGCGCAGCCGGTGCGTCGCGAGACCACGCGGCCCGCGGCCGGGCAGCGCGCCCCGCTGCCGAGCACGCGACCGCAGTCGCTGCCGGGGCGCGGGGAGGCAGCGCGAGCTCAGGCCGCGCCCGCCCAGGCGCGTCCCGCATCGTCCGCTCCGCAGCGAACGGCGCCATCGGCGCCGGCACCCGCGCCCGCCACGCGCCGCCGCAAGCGCCACCCGGTGCGCAACACGCTCCTCGCGCTGCTCGCGATCCTCGCGACGCTGCTGGTGATCTTCTACTTCTGGGTCGACTCGCAGATCAACCACGTGGACGCGCTGAGCGGCGCGCCGGACACCCCGGGCCTGACCACGCTGATCGTGGGCTCGGACTCGCGCGAGGGCTGGGACGACGACGGCACCGAGGGCGCCCGCACCGACACGATCATGGTGCTGCACAAGCCGGAGTCCGGCCCCACCGCGCTCATCAGCATCCCGCGCGACTCGTATGTCGAGATCCCCGGCAACGGTGCGAACAAGATCAACGCCTCGTTCGCCTGGGGAGGCCCCCAGCTCCTGGTCGAGACGGTCGAGGACCTCACCGGGCTCACGGTTGACCGCTATCTCGAGGTGGGGTTCACGGGTGTCGCGGACATCGTCGACGCCCTCGACGGCGTGCGCCTGTGCTACGACGAGACGGTGAATGACAAGCTCAGCCGCCTCAAGTGGAAGGCCGGCTGCCACGTCGCGGACGGCGACACGGCGCTGGCGTTCGCGCGCATGCGGTACTCGGATCCGCTGGGCGACATCGGCCGCGCCGAGCGGCAGCAGCAGGTGGTCGCCAAGGTCGCCGACGAGATCCTGAGCCCCGCGACCATCCTCAACCCGTTCCAGCTGGTCCCCGTGGTGGGCGCCGGGCTCGACGCTTTCCGTGTGGACGAGGAGGCCGGACCGTTCGACCTCGCGCAGGTGGCCTTCGCGTTCAACTCCGGGCGCGGCGGCGACGCGGTGCGCGGCACGCCGCCGATCGCGTCGATGGGCTACAGCGTCGCCGGGGTGGGCTCCACCGTGCTGCTCGACCCGGATCTGTCGCCGCAGTTCTGGGAGGACATCCGCGAGGGTGCCTACGAGCCCGGCACGGAGGTCGGCGGGGTCGAGTAGCGCCGAAGCCGGGCGCGGGTCTCGCGACCCGAGCAGAACCTGGATCATGCGTGTCGATTCTGGCGCGGGCGTGGGCTGAATCTGGTCCGATCGTGTGAGCCGCCGTGGCCCCCAGCCCTCTGCGACGACCTCCCATTCCCCGTGCGTCGGCAACACCCCGCCGGGGAGCCCGGCGGCGCGCTTCACTTCGCGCATGCGTGAACCACGGATCCTCGCCCGCATGCCCGACCGCGTCCACGCGGGCGCCGCGACCTTCACGCGCGGGGAGCTGATCGCCATGACCACGAGCGCGAAGGTGCGCACCGCGATCGCCACGGGCGAGATCGTCGCGGTCCTGCCGGGCCGCTATGCCTCGGCGGCACATGCCGAATCGTGGCTGGCGCGCACCCACGCCGCGGTCGCAGCGACGCACGGCGTCATCACCGGCGCGGCGGCGCTGTTCCTCGCAGGTGCTGGCGGGCGGCCGCCCGCGCGTATCGACCTCGTGATCCCCGAGGCACGCCACGGACTCGATGTCGAGTGGCTCGGGTTCGTCCGTCGGCCGCACCCGCCGCCCGCGGTCCGCTGGCGAGAGCTCGACATCGCGATGCCGGCGCACGCGGCGATCGACCTGTGGTGCCGGGGCCGCGAACGCGACCGGGTCGGAGGTGTGCTGCGAGCGCTTCAACGCCGGGTCACCAGTCCGGCGGAGCTGCGGAGCGCGATGGAGGGCACGCCGAGGATTCGGGACCGGGCCGGCCTGATCGCGCTGGTCGAGGCGTTCGAGGCCGGGGCTCACAGCTTTCTCGAGCATGAGGGCTTGACCTCGACCTTCGCTGCTCGCGAGTTCGCGCGTTTCGTGCGTCAGCATCGGGTCGTCGTGCGCGGGAGGGTGGCGCACCTCGACATGTACGACCCGGATACCCGCACCGCGGTCGAGCTGGACGGGTCAGAGTTCCATGAGCCCGGCGAGCAGCGGGAACAGGACATCAGGCGCGACGCTGACCTCGCGACATTGGGAATCCAGACGGTGCGGTTGAGCTACAACGACGTGATGCGGCGGCCTGCGTGGTGTCGTGCCACTGTGCTGGCGGTGCTGGAGCGCCGCGCGGCGCACGATCCGTCCAGGTTGCCGGGTTCCTGAGGTCGCGGCCGACACGATTCCGCCAGGTTCGGGGTGGCCGGGGTGGAGAGGGGCCGGAGCCGGGGTGGAGAGGGGCCGGAGCCGGGGTGCGCAGGACGGCCGGGTGACCGGGTTCTCAGTCCACGTTGCGCGTGGGGCGCGTCGCGCGCGCCGACCACCGGATCGCGCGCGTCGCGATCCCTCCGCCGAGCGGTCCCAGGGTCCGCGTCGACCACCGGTCGCGGCCCAGCGCCGCCCGGGCCCACTCGGGCAGCAGGGCCACCGCGCCGGACGCGAGCATCCCGTACGGCAGGCGCAGCGCGCGCGACACGGGAGGCTCGCGCAGCAGGAACCGCGCCGCGTCGAGCGCCGCCGGCGTCGCCTCGAGCTCCCCGCGGTACGCCTCGAGCGCGGAGGCGAGCTCCGCGACCGTCGCCGGGAGCACGCCCGCGCCGAGCCGGCGACCCACCTCCGCGACTTGAGCGACGTACTCGTCGCGCTGCGCGGCCGTCAGCGGATGGAGCCCGTACCGGTCGTGCGCGGCGAGGAACGAGTCGGCCTCGGCGATGTGGACCCAGCGCAGCAGGTGCGGGTCCGACGCCCGGTACTCGCGCCCGTCGGGCAGGCGCCCGCGCACGCGCTCGTGGACCGCGCGGATCCGCGCGACCGTCTCCTCCGCGTCCGCGACGGTGCCGAACGTGGTGAACGCGAGGAATGTCGCGGTGCGCGTGAGCCGGCCCCACGGATCGGAGCGGTAGCCGGAGTGTCCGGCCACGCCGGCCATGGCGAGCGGATGCAGGGACTGGAGCAGGAGCGCGCGCACCCCGCCGACGTACATCGACGCGTCGCCATGCACGGCGCGGATCGCGGAGCCGGGCGGGAACCACCGCGGCCCGGGCGTCTCGTGGACCCGCGCGCGGATCGCGGGGCCGTCGTCGCCGCCCACCTTCGCGAACAGCGCGGCGCCCATCCGCGCGCGCACGCGCTCGACGGGACGGGTGGTGGGGGTCACGCTGTCAGTATCGCCCCGCGTTAGGATGGCGCGCCGGTCTCGCTCAGCTGTGAGCTGACCACGAGGGCGGCCGATGCGCGCCGCCGTCGCGGGATCACCACCCGTCCCCGGAACAGGAGAGTGCATGCGCAAGCCGACCACGGCCGACGTCGCGACGTTGTACGCGCGGACCCGTTCCCAGCGCGCCCGCGCGTGGGTCACGGTGTGGACCGTGGTGCTCCTGTTCTCCGGCCAGGGCTTCCGCTACCTCCTCGGGGTGCCGCTGTACTCGCTGCTATGCGTGCTCACCATCGCGGCCGTGACCGTGAGCTTCCGCCGCTTCGTGGGGCGCCTGCGGGTGCCGCCGCTGATCGGCACGTTCGTCGCGCTCGCGGCGCTCAGCATCCTGTGGTCGGCGACGCCGGCCGTCTCGGTGCTCGCCGTGGTGGTCCTCGCGGCGACCACGTTCATCGCGGTGCTCATCGCACGGGGCACGTCCCGCGGCCAGTTCATGGCCTTCTTCTACCGCGGCCTCCAGGCGAGCCTCGTCGGGGGCATGCTGTTCGAGCTGTTCGTCGCGCTGGTCGTGCGCCACGACCTCACGCCGCTCGCGACGGACCTGTCGAGCATCGCCAAGGTCGACGGCGGCGGCGAGCCCATCACGTGGTCGCGCGACAACCTCCTCGTCGGCGGACCCATCCAGGGCTTCGTCGGCAACCGCAACCCCTTCGCCGCGCTCGCGCTGTTCACGGCGATCGTCGCCGTGATCCTGCTGCTCGAGCGCCGCATCCGCGTGCTCGACGGCGTTCTCACGCTCGCGCTCGCGCTGGTGGTGCACCTCCTGACGGACTCCGCGACGGTCTCGGTCGCCGCCGTCTACCTCACGGGCCTTACCGTCGCGGCGCTCATGATCCGGCGCGCGCGACCGTCGAACAAACGGCGGTTGTCGTTCGCGGTGCTGTCGGTCACCGCGGTGGTCGCGGTGCTCACGCTCAAGTTCCGCGAGGAGATCTTCGCGCTCGTGGACCGCGGCCCCGACGCGACCCATCGCACCGCGATCTGGGACCAGGTGGTGCAGTTCGCCTGGGACCGTCCCGAGGGGTGGGGGTACGTCGGCTACTGGCCCATCTGGGAGGAGCCGTACTCGACCATCGTCGACAAGGCCGGCGTGGTCGCGGCGCACGCGCACAACGCCTTCCTCGACGCGTGGCTCCAGCTCGGGCTCATCGGCCTGGTCCTCCTCATCGTCATGGTGGTGCTGTCGTTCGGCAGCGCCTGGCGACTGGTCGAGCGCGCGAGCCGTGGCGACACCTACATCCCGCTCGGCTGGGCGCTGCTCACGGCCGCGCTCGCGCTGCAGGCGCTCACGGAGTCGCGCCTGCTGGTCGAGGGCGGCTGGTTCCTCCTCGTGGTGCTCTTCGTCTCGGGCCCGGGCGTCTTCACGCTGACCATCGTGGATCCCGCGCTCGTGCGCACCGGCGCGCCGTCCGACGACGTGGCGCAGGCGGAGGACCCCGTCACCGTCCTCACGCGCCCGCCGGTCTGACGGCGCCCGCGCCTCACTCGAGCGCCGCGCGCACCTCGCCGGCGTCGAACGCGCCGAGCGGCACCGTCGCGTGGCGCGCGTGGACGATGCGCCCGTCCGCGACCACGAACGTCCCCGACTGCTGCAGGCCGTGCCTCACGAACAGCCCGACGTCCGCATGGGCCGTCTCGGAGGCGACGATGCGCGACGCGAGCGCGGGATGACGCCGCGCCACCGCATCGGCCTCGGCCGCGCCGCCGGGCACGATCACCGTGACGGGGAGCCCCATGCGGGAGATCGCCCGCAGGTGCTGGTGGCATACCGGGCAGGTCGAGGTCCGCATGAAGTACAACACCGTCCGCGGGGACGATGCGGCGATCGCGTCGAGCGCGACGGCCTCGCCCGCGGGCGACACGAGGGAGAGGCGGGGGAGCGCGTCGCCGGGCGCGAGGGGCGCGGATAGGGTGGTCATCGGAACTCCGTTCGCTAGATGGGCAAGCAACCTGCGCAACAAGGCAGGCGGGTTGCCTATTCCGATGTCGCGGGAGGCGCGTTGACGTACGAGGCCGAGCTGGCCGCCTTCGCCGCTGCCGCGCACGACGACCTGGGTCGGCTGCTCGTGGAGGCCGCACGCGCCGTCACCGACGATGCGCTCGCACGGATCGATCCCGACGGCGCCTCGGGCGTGCGCGCGGCCCACGTGCCGGTGATCGCCGCGCTCGACGCGGGCGGGAGCCGTGTCGCGGATCTCGCCCCGCGCATCGGCCACACGCGCCAGGCGGTCGCCGCGCTCGTGCGCGACCTCGAGGCGGCCGGGATCGTCGCGGTGCGGCCCGACCCGGCCGACCGCCGTGCGTCCCTGGTCGCCCTCACCGAGGCGGGCGCCGCGTTCTGCGCCCGCGCGACGGAGGTGATGCGCGGGCGTGAGCTCGAGTGGCGCGAGGCGTGGGGGGACCAGCCCGTCGACGCGCTGCGCGCGGGCCTCGCCCGGCTCGCGGGAACCCCCCGACCCTAGACACGACGAGACACAGGAGCACCCATGCGCGCCACCCTCATCCATGCCGAGCGGGACATCCGCGTCGAGGACGTCCCGGATCCGGTGCTCA
The DNA here is from genome assembly GCF_000971395.1 of Demequina iriomotensis. Classification (GTDB taxonomy): domain Bacteria; phylum Actinomycetota; class Actinomycetes; order Actinomycetales; family Demequinaceae; genus Demequina; species Demequina iriomotensis. Next base: position 178,712 of record NZ_BBME01000011.1, read on the forward strand.
GCACCGGCCTCGACGCGATCGTGCGCGTGGTCGCCGCGTGCGTGTGCGGCTCCGACCTGTGGCCCTACCGCGGCGTCACCGCGGTCGCGGCGCCGCGACGCATCGGGCACGAGTTCGTCGGCGTGGTCGAGGAGGTGGGGGAGCGGGTCGCGCTCGTCAGGCCCGGCGACTTCGTGATCGCGCCGTTCTACCAGTGCGACAACACGTGCGTGAACTGCCGCAACGGCATGACGGTCCACTGCCTCGACGGCGGGTGGTGGGGGAGCGAGACCGCGACGCTGGGCTTCGCGGACGCCGGTCAGGGCGAGCGCGTGCGCGTGCCGCTCGCGGACGGGACGCTCGCCGTGGTGCCCGGCGGCATGCCGGACGATGCGCTGGTGCCGGGCCTGCTCACCCTCTCCGACGTCATGGGCACGGGTCATCATGCGGCGATCTCCGGCGGCGTCACCGCGGGGTCGACCGTGGCGGTGGTGGGCGACGGGGCGGTGGGCCTCTGCGCCGTGATCGCCGCGAAGCGGCTCGGCGCGGGGCGCATCGTCGCCATGTCGCGCCACGCGGCGCGGCAGGCCCTCGCGACACGCTTCGGCGCGACCGACATCGTGCCCGAGCGGGGCGACGAGGGCATCGCGCGACTCAAGGACATGTTCGACGGGATCGGTCCCGACGTGGTGCTCGAATGCGTCGGCACCAAGGAGTCGATGGACCAGGCGCTGCGCTCGGCCAGGCCGGGAGGGCAGGTCGGGTTCGTGGGCGTGCCCAACGGCGGCCCCGAGCTCCCCGTGCGCCGGATGTTCGACACGAACGTGGGCGTGCGCGGCGGCGTCGCGCCCGTGCGCGGCTACATCGACGAGCTCCTGCCTGAGGTGATGGACGGACGCATCGAGCCCGGGGCGGTCTTCGACCTCGAGCTGCCGCTCGAACGCGCCGGCGACGCGTACCGCGCGATGGACGAGCGGACCGCGACCAAGGTGCTGCTGCGCCCGTAGCGCCTCGAGGGCGGCGCCGTGGCCGCGCGGTAGGGTCGCGGGCACCGCCACCACGCCGAGGGAGTCTCATGGCAGCCGTCACGCGCCCGCGCCGCATCGTCCTGCTCGCCGCCGCGGCGGCCTTGCTCGCGGCGTGCGCGGGCCCCGCCGACACGGGCACGCTGCCGGGCGTCCCGAGCGCCACCGCGTCGCCCAGCGCGACGGTGACCGCCGCGCCGGCACCGGGGGAGAGCGCCGTCGCGAGCGCCTCCGCCGCGCCCTCGGCGAGCCCGACCGCGAGCCGCATCACCCAGGGCACCGCGTACAACGCGGCGCTCGCCCTCACGGTGAAGGGGCGCGCCGCGAAGACCGGCTACTCGCGCGAGGAGTTCGGCGCGGCGTGGGCGGACGTCGATCACAACGGGTGCGACACCAGGAACGACATGCTCCAGCTGCGGCTCACGGACACGGTCCTGGACGGCGCCTGCACCGTGCTGTCGGGCGACCTCGACGATCCGTACACGGGGACGCTCATCCGCTTCGAGCGCGGGGGAGCGAGCGAGGTCGACATCGACCACATGGTCGCGCTGTCGGATGCGTGGCAGAAAGGTGCCTCGAGGTGGCCCTATGCGAAACGCGTCGCGCTCGCCAACGACCCGCTCAATCTCGAGCCCGTGGACGCGGGGGCGAACCGGCAGAAGGGCGACGCGGACGCCGCCTCGTGGCTCCCGTCGCACAAGGCCTACCGCTGCGAGTACGTCGCGCGTCAGGTGGCGGTGAAGACCAAGTACGGGCTGTGGGTCACGCAGGCCGAGCTCGAGGCCATGCTCCTGGTGCTCGACACCTGCCCGGAGCAGGCCCTGCCGGAGCCCGGCGATCAGCCCGTCATCGCCACGGGCGTGGGCGACGGGCCGCAGCCCGCGGAGAGCGCCGAGCCGGCGCCGCGGAAGACTGAGGCGCCCGCCGCATCGTCCACCGATCCGCAGTTCCCCTACTGCAAGGACGCCATCGCGGCCGGCTACGGCCCGTACGTCCAGGGCGAGGATCCCGAGTACGCGTGGTACCGCGATGGCGACTCTGACGGCATCGTGTGCGAGCGGTGAGGCTCAGGCCTTCGCGTAGATGCCGGCGATGACGTCGGCGAAGTGCTCCTCGACCTGCTTGCGGCGCACCTTGAGCGAGGCGGACATCTCCTCGTAGTGCTCGGACAGCTCGCGGGGGAGCACGCGCCACTCGCGGATCGCCTCGGCGCGCGACACCAGGGCGTTCGCCTGGTCGATGATGTGCTGGAGGTGCTCGCGCACGGTCGCGTGCTCGGCGGCCTCCGCGGCGGTCATCGACGGCAGGCCCTTGGACTTGAGCCACCCGGGCAGCATCGTCTCGTCGATCGACAGCAGCGCGCCGATGAACGGCTTGCCGTCGCCCACCACCACGACCTCCTGGATGAGCGCGTAGGGGCGGATCGCGTCCTCGAGGCTCGCGGGCTGGACGTTCTTGCCGCCCGCGGTCACCAGGATCTCCTTCTTGCGACCGGTGATGCTGAGGTAGCCGTCGGCGTCGATCGAGCCCAGGTCGCCGGTGTGGTACCAGCCGTCGGTCACCACCTCGGCGGTGGCCTCGGGGTTGTTCCAGTAGCCGACGAAGAGGTTCGGGCCCTGCGCGAGGACCTCGCCGTCCTCGGCGATGCGCACGGTGCCGCCGGGGTACGGGAAGCCGACGGTGCCGACGCGGACGTCGGACGGCGGGTTGATGGTCATGGGGCCGGCGATCTCGGTGGTGCCGTAGCCCTCCATCACGGCGATGCCGAGGCCGCCGTAGAAGTGCGACACGCGCGGCACCAGACGGGCGCCGCCGCACACGATGTGGCGCAGGTTGCCGCCGAGCGCGTCGCGGACCTTGTTGAGCACCAGCGCGTCGGCGATCGCGAGCTGGGCACGCAGGACGATGCCGTGGCCGCCGCGGCCGCGGGCCTCGTCGACCTTGCGCGCGACGAACGCGCTCCAGCGGAAGAGCTTCTGCTTCACGCCGCCGCCGGTGCGCTCGTCGACCACGTTGTAGAAGGTCTCGAGCACGCGCGGCACCGCCATGAGCCACGTGGGCTTGAAGGTGCGCAGGTCGCTCGCGAGGGTCTTGTGCGTCGGCGCGAAGCCCAGCACCGCCTCGCATGCGAGCGCGAGCACCTCGACGTGGCGCGCGAGGACGTGCGCGAGGGGCAGGAACAGCAGGATGCGTGCGTCGTTGTGGGCGAGCGTGCCCAGGTCCGGGTGCGCGGCGCCGTTGAGCGCGTGCTCCACGAAGGCGCGGTGGTTGAGGGCGACGCCCTTGGGCCGGCCCGTGGTGCCTGACGTGTAGACGATGGTCGCGACGTCGTCCGCGCGCACGTCCGCGGTGGCGGCGGCGAGGGTGGCGTCGTCGACCGTCGCGCCGGCCTCGGCGAGCACGTCGAGCGCGGGCTCCTCGTCGCCGTCGATGACGAGCAGGCGGCGGGTGCCCTCGAGGTCGCGGGCGACCTGCGCCATGGCCTCGGTCTCCACGATGAGGAACGTCAGCCCCGCGTCGTCGCACATCCACTGGAGCTGGTGCGCCGACGAGCTCGGGTACACCGGGACCGTGATCGCGCCGGCCGCCTGGATGGCGAAGTCGAGGACCGTCCACTCGTAGCGCGTGTTGGCCTGGAGGCCCACCGTCTGCGCGGGCGCGACGCCCATCGCGATGAGGCCCTTGGCAGCGGCGGAGACGTCGGCCTGGAAGCGCGCGCGGGAGACCTTCACCCACGCGCCCGACTCGTCCTTGTACTCGGCGAACGTGCGCTCGGGGTCCGCCTCGACGCGGTCGCGCAGGAGCGAGGTGAACGTGTAGTCGTCGGCGGTGCGGATCATCAACGGCGTTGTCGACTCCGCGAGGGGGGACTGGCTCATAGGACGATCGTAGGCTACGGAAACGTAAGTTACGGCACCGTAGGTCCTATGTCGCGACGTGTCCTCGCGCCCCTCTCGACCGCGCACGGAGCGTGCGTCGGCGCACCCGCCGAGCCCCGCATCGTGCCGCCATCCGCGGCGTGTCGCGGCAGGTTCCGCGCCCGCCGGCGGAGTCATGGGCTTGCGTTCTCGTATGTCGCGATATATCGTGATCGAGCAACGATAGGAACGAACGAGAGGAGCGGCTCATGAGGAGCACGCACCAGCACCACTCGCCGCGCGGGATGCGCGGCTTCGGCCCGGAGTGGGCCGAGATGCCCGAGGCCCGCGGCGGGCGCGCCATGGGACGTCGCGGGGGGTTCGGCCACCCGGACGATGCGGAGGGCCCCGGCCCGCGCGGTCGCCGTCACGGCGGTCCCGGCCCGGGACCGGGCGGGCGCGGACGAGGCCGTCACGGCGGCCGTCCGCGCGGCGACATCCGCGCCGCGATCCTGCTGCTGCTCGCGGAGCAGCCGCGGCACGGCTACGACCTCATCCGCGCGATCGAGGAGCGCAGCGGGGGAGCCTGGGTGCCCAGCCCCGGCTCGATCTACCCGACGCTCCAGGCGCTCGAGGACGAAGGTCTCGTGACGATCGAGGTGGTCGAGGGTCGCAAGACCGCGGCGCTCACCGACGCCGGCACGGCCTGGACCGAGGAGCACGCCGCGGAGCTCGACGCGCTCTTCGAGGTCGACGAGCGGGAGAAGCGCGACATCGCGCTGCGCCGCGAGATGGGCGGCCTGCGCGACGCGGCGATCCACGTGACGCGTCACGGTGACGGCGAGCTCGCGGACAAGGCGGTGGCGATCCTCGCGGCCGCCCGCCGCGACCTCTACCGCCTGCTCGCCGACGACGCGGGCTGAGCCGACCCGGGCATCGTCCCCGTCACAGCGTCTCGAGGCGCGGCGCGATCCTCGCCTCGAGCCCGCTGCGCACCGCCGGCCACTCGCGGTCGAGGATCGAGAACACCACGGTGTCGCGCAGCGTGCCGTCGTGCCAGCGCTGATGCTGACGCAGCACGCCGTCCTGGTGCGCCCCGAGGCGGGCGATCGCCGCGCGCGACTGGTGGTTGTGCCAGTGGGTGCGCAGCTCGACGGCGACGCAGCCCAGATCGTCGAACGCCCGCGCGAGGAGGAGCAGCTTCATCGCCGGGTTCACTCCCGTGCCGTGAGCCTCGCGGCCCAGCCACGTGCTGCCGATCTCGAGCCGGCCGTTGACCGGGTCGAGGTTGAGGTACGTGGTCATGCCGACGGCGCGGCCCGCGGCGGTGTCCATCACCGCCCACGCGGCGATGCGGCCCTCGGCGTGGGCCGCGAGGCGCGCCTCGATCTCCTCGCCCATCTGCTCGGGCGAGGGGATGCGCGTGTACCACGTCCGCCACAGCTCGCCCGGGGCGACCGCGGCCGCGAGGTCGTCACGATGCGCGGGTGACAGCGGCTCGAGACGCACCAGCGGGTGCTCGAGCAGGGGAGCGTCGTGGAAGGCCATGGCTGGGAGCCTAGGGCCTGCCGCGCATCGTCACGTCGACGCAGAGGCCTTCTTCGCGGCGCGCTTCTCCGCCTTCTTCTTGGCCTTCTCGACGGCCTTGGCCTCCTCGTTCTCGCGGCGCGCCTCGGCGGCGGCCGCGGCGGCCGCGCCCACGATGCCGGCGCCGTTGAGCAGGTCCGCCGGGATGATCGGCGCCCGCAGGCGCAGCTTCGGCAGGAACATGTGGTGCGACTTCGACACGCCGCCGCCGACGATGATGAGGTCGGGCCACAGCAGCCGCTCGAGCTCCGAGTAGTACTTCTGGAGCTGCTCGATCCACTGGTCCCAGTCGTAGCCGTAGCGGTCGCGCGCGGACTCGGCCGCCCGGTCCTCCGCATCGTGCCCGTCGATCATGATGTGGCCCAGCTCGAGGTTCGGCACCAGCGTGCCGTCGACGATCATCGCGGTGCCGATGCCCGTGCCGAGCGTGGTCATGAGGATCGAGCCGCTGCGGCCGTGCGCGGCGCCGAACTTGTACTCGCCGTAGCCCGCGGCGTCCGCATCGTTGAGGACGTGGACATCGTGGCCCGCGTAGTCGCGGATGATCGCGCGCAGGTCGGTGCCGATCCACGAGTCGTCGACGTTGGCCGCGGTCTTGACGATGCCGTGCTGCACCACGCCGGGGAAGGCCACGCCGATCGGGACCTTCTTGGGCGGGTTGAACTTCGCGATCACCTTCGCCACGGTGCGCGCGATCGCGTCCGGGGTGGACGGCTGCGGGGTGGGGATCCGGTACCGGTCCTCCGTGAACTCGCCCGTCTTGAGGTCGACGGGTGCGGCCTTGATGCCGGTCCCGCCGATGTCCACTCCGATCGCGATGTTCTTGCTCATGGCAGCGTCAGAACCTCCGGTCCGGTCTCCGTGATGACGATGGTGTGCTCGAACTGCGCGACCCACGAGCCGTCGTCGGTGACCACGGTCCAGCCGTCGTCCCACTCGTGGCTCTCCTCGGAGCCCATGCACAGCATCGGCTCGACGGTGAATGTCATGCCCACCTCGATGACGTCGTCGTGGTGGGGCGCGGCGTCGTAGTGGGGGATGATCAGGCCGGTGTGGAACGCGGGTCCCACGCCGTGACCGGTGTAGCTGCGGACGGACTCGTAGCCGAACCGTGCGGCGTACTTCTCGATCACGCGGCCGACGATGTTGACCTGGCGGCCCGGCTGCGCGGCCTTGATGCCCCGCATCATGGCCTCGTGCGTAACCTCGACCAGCTTCTGCGCCTCCGCGGAGCCCTCGCCCGCGATGAACGATCCGCAGTTGTCGCCGTGGACGCCGTTCTTGAAGGCCGTGATGTCGACCTTGACGATGTCGCCCTCCTCGATGACGGTCGAGTCGGGGATGCCGTGGCAGATGACCTCGTTCACGGAGGTGCACAGCGCCTTGGGGAAGGGCGGGCGACCGGCGGCGCCGGGGTAGCCGAGCGTCGACGGGTAGGCGCCGTGGTCGAGGACGAACTCGTGGCCGATGCGGTCGAGCTCGTCGGTGGTGACGCCGGGGACGACGTGGCGGCCGACCTCGGCCAGCGCCTGCGCGGCGATCTTCGCGCTGATGCGGATCTTCTCGATGGTCTCGGCGGAGTGGACGTCGCCTCCGCGCCATTCCGCGGCGCGCTTCCTGCCGACGTACTCGGGACGGGCGATGGACTGGGGGACCTCACGCCACGGGGACACGGCGCCCTTGGTGACCTTCTCGCGTACAGGGCTCATGCCTGGCAGTCTATTCACGGAGGCGATGCGCATGTCCAACGGAGCGGACGACCCGGTTGAGTACTGGTTCAACACCACCACAGGCAAGGTCGAGAAGGGCCGGCAGAGCTCGTGGGAGCACCTCATGGGCCCCTATCCGACCGCCGAGGAGGCGGCCGGCGCCCTCGAGATCGCGAAGCATCGGAGCGAGTCCTGGGACGACGATGACGACCGCTGGGGTGGCCGCTCCTAGCCTCCCGGCACAGGCGCAGGACGATGCGCGGCGACGTCAGCTGTCGAAGGTGTGCTCGGCGGCGGGGAAGGAGACGTCCTTGACCTCGCCCACATAGGCGGCCGCCGCATCGGTCATCGCCTTGCCGACCGTGCCGAACTGCTTCGAGAAGCGCGGGTGCCAGTCGCCGACGCCGGCCATGTCGAGCCACACGAGCACCTGGCCGTCGGTGTCCGGGCCCGCGCCGATGCCGATGGTGGGGATGTCGAGCGCCTCCGTCACGGCCTTGGCGGCCGGCGCGATGACCATCTCGAGGACCACCGCGAAGGCGCCGGCCTCCTGCAGCGCCAGCGCATCGGCCACGAGCTCCTCGACGCCGTGCTCGCCGCGGCCCTGGATGCGGCGTCCGCCGAGCGCCGTCTCGGACTGCGGCGTGAAGCCCAGGTGGCCGCAGAACGGGATGCCCGCGTCGGTGACGGCCTTGACCTGGCGCGCGATCCGGCGCCCGCCCTCGAACTTGATCGCGTGCGCCCCGGAGAGCTTGACCATGCGGATCGAGGACTCGACGGCCTGCTCGGGGGAGACCTCGTAGGAGCCGAACGGTAGGTCGGCGACCACGAAGGCGTGGTCGGCACCGCGCACGACGGCGCGCGCGAACGGGATCATCTCGTCGAGCGTGAGGGGGACGGTCGAGTCCATGCCGAGCATGTTGTCGCCGAGCGAGTCGCCCACCAGCAGGATGTCCGCGCCGCCGACGTCGAACGCTCGCGCGGTGGGGAAGTCGTAGGCGGTGAGCATGGCGATCTTCTCGCCTCGCTGCTTCATCTCCTTGAAGTGGTGGATCCGGACCTTCTTGCGAGTCATGTGCCCACCTTCTCACGAGGCGAGACCCTGGTGGTCCTCGGGCGGGCGGCGCCGCGGGGGATGGTGTGCGCGCTGATCCGCTTGTTCAGCGTGAGCTGAATCGCGGGTCGGGACCACGATGCGGGTGGGCGTGCGCGCGGCGGCACAACGTGCGTGCTTCAGCGGAGAGTGAAGAACTCGGACGCGATGCGGACACCGACGGGCCGCGCGTCGACGGGGCGTGCGTCCGCGGATGCCCCATGGCGCGCAGGGGGCAAGCGAAAGCGACCGAGAACGCCCCATTTCGAGGGAGGGCGGGCGAGGGTCGCGGGCGAGGGAGGGCGGGCGAGGGGGCGGGGTGGCGAGGTGGGGCGGGGCGGCCGGGTGGCGGCTACGCCTCGAGCTCGCGCCAGCGGCTCGTGATCGGCAGGCGACGGTCGCGGCCGAAGGCGAGCGCCGTGACCTTGGGGCCCGGCGGGTACTGGCGGCGCTTCCACTCGGCCCGGTCGACGAGCGCGAGCACGCGGTCGACCACGGCGGGGTCGAAGCCGCGCGCGAGCAGCTCCTCGCGGCCCTCGGCGTGCTCGACGTAGGCGTCGAGGACCTCGTCGAGCACCTCGTACGGGGGAAGCGAGTCCTGGTCCGTCTGTCCGGGGCGCAGCTCGGCGCTCGGCGGCTTGGTGATCGAGCTCTCCGGGATGGGCTCCACCTGGCCGCGCGCGGCCGCATAGGCGTTGCGCCAGCGCGCGAGCTGCCACACGCGCGTCTTGTCGAGGTCCTTGAGCGGTGCGAACCCTCCGATCGAGCCCGCGTCGTAGATGGTGGCGTACCCGGTGGCGAGCTCGCTCTTGTTCCCCGGCGCGATCACCAGGTGGCCTTCGCGGTTGGACAGCCCCATGAGGATGACGCCGCGCAGCCGCGCCTGAAGGTTCTCCTCGGCCACACCGGTGAGCGCCAGCTGGTCCTGGAACGCGTCGACGAGCCGCCCGATGGGCTCGACCCGGTAGTCGGCACCCAGGCGCTTGGCCAGGTCCGCCGCATCGTCCTTCGAGTGCTCGGAGGAGAACTCGGACGGCATCGACACTCCCACGACGTTCTCGCCGCCGATCGCATCGGCCGCGATCGCCGCGGTGAGCGCCGAGTCGATGCCGCCGGACATGCCCAGCACCACGGAGCGGAAGCCGTTCTTCACCACGTAGTCGCGCAGGCCCGTGACGCAGGCCCAGTAGGTCTGCTCGTCGAGGTCCTCGCGGGGCGCGATGCCCGACGGCGCCGCGGGCTCGCCCGCCGCCGGCACGTCCCACAGGATCATCGCGTCGGTGAAGCCCGGCGCCGAGGCCACGACCTCGCCTGCGGCGGAGACGATGAACGAGTGGCCGTCGAACACCAGATCGTCCTGACCTCCCCACAGGTTGACGTACGCGACGGGTGCGCCCACCTCGCGCGCACGTCGCGCGGCGAGCTCGACGCGGGTGTGGCCCTTGCCCTCCTCGAAGGGCGAGCCGTTGAGCACCACCAGCAGGCGCAGATCGTTGCCGGCGAGCTGCGCGACCGTGCCGCCGTCCTGCCAGATGTCCTCGCAGATCGCCACGCCCACGGGGGAGCCGCCGGGGGCGACGATGCACGGGTCCTCTCCCGCGGCGAAGATGCGCCGCTCGTCGAAGACGCCGTAGTTGGGCAGGTGGTGCTTGTTGTAGCGCGCGGCGACCGCGCCGCCCGTGATGACGACGGCCTGGTTGAAGGGCCGGCCGGCGCGCGAGACGCCGAGCGTCCCGAGGATCACCGTGAGCCCGCCCAGCCCCTCGGAGACGAGCGCGGCGGCGATGTCCTCGACGGACCGTGCCGCCGCGCGCTGGAAGCTCTCCCGCAGCGCGAGGTCCTCGATCGGGTAGCCGGTGGTGGTCATCTCGGGGAACGCCACGACGTGCGCGCCGAGCGCGTGCGCGGCGCGGCAGCGGTCGAGCACAAGCGAAGCGTTACCAGCGATGTCGCCCACGCAGGTGTTGATCTGGGCGAGCGCGATGCGAAGGTCGGACATGGGTCAAGCGTAGGGTGCGCGGCGCGCGCCGCCAGGACACACGATCGACACACGGATGGGGCAAGATGGGCGCCATGGACAAGCAGCAGGAATATGTGCTCCGCAGCGTCGAGGAGCGCGACATCCGCTTCATCAGGCTCTGGTTCACGGATGTGCTCGGCATCCTGAAGTCGGTCGCCATCGCGCCGGCGGAGCTCGAGAACGCGTTCGCCGAGGGCATCGGCTTCGACGGCTCGGCGGTCGAGGGCCTCACGCGCGTGTACGAGGCGGACATGATCGCGAAGCCGGATCCCGCGAGCTTCCAGATCCTGCCGTGGCGCGGCGAGCGCCAGGGCGCGGCGCGCATGTTCTGCGACATCTACACGCCCGACGGCGAGCCCGCGCTGTCCGACCCTCGCCAGGTGCTCAAGCGCACGCTCGACAAGGCGTCGGATCAGGGCTTCAGCTTCTACACGCACCCCGAGATCGAGTTCTACCTGTTCAAGCAGTTCGAGCAGGGCCAGCAGCCGGTCCCCGTCGACCGCGCCGGCTACTTCGACAACGTGCCCCGCGGCACGGCGCACAACTTCCGCCGCGAGGCGATCACGATGCTCGAGAACATGGGCATCTCCGTGGAGTTCAGCCACCACGAGGCGGGCCCGGGCCAGAACGAGATCGACCTGCGGTACGCCGACGCGCTCACCACGGCGGACAACATCATGACGTTCCGCACGGTCATCAAGGAGGTCGCGCTCGAGCAGGGCGTGTTCGCCTCCTTCATGCCGAAGCCGCTCTTCGAGGCGCCCGGATCGGGCATGCACACCCACATGAGCCTGTTCGAGGGCGACCGCAACGCGTTCCACGAGGCGGGCGCGGAGATGGGGCTGTCGCAGACGGCGCGCCAGTTCATGGCGGGCCTGCTCCGGCACGCGCCCGAGATCACGGCGATCACCAACCAGTACGTCAACTCCTACAAGCGGCTGTGGGGAGGCGCCGAGGCGCCGTCCTACGTGTGCTGGGGCTCGAACAACCGCTCGGCGCTGGTGCGCGTGCCCGTGCACAAGCCGGGCAAGAGCCAGTCGGCGCGCGTCGAGTACCGCGCCATGGACTCCGCCGCCAACCCGTACCTCGCCTTCTCGGTGCTGCTCGCCGCCGGGCTCAAGGGCATCGAGGAGGGTCTCGAGCTCCCGGACGGCGCCGAGGACGACGTGTGGGAGCTGTCCAACGCGGAGCGTCGTGCGCTCGGCTACGAGCCGCTGCCCACGTCGCTCGCCGAGGCGATCGTCGAGATGGAGCGCTCCGAGCTGGTCGCCGAGACCCTGGGGGAGCGCGTCTTCGACTTCGTGCTGCGCAACAAGCGCGCGGAGTGGGAGGCGTACCGGGCCCAGGTGACGCCGTACGAGCTCGACACGTACCTGTCGGTGCTCTGACAGGAGCGCCGTGAGCGCACGCGAGGTCTCCTTCACCACCAAGCTGAGGCGCGCCGGGGTCGACGACCCCGCGCGCGCCGAACGGCTCGTCGCCGAGATCCTCGAGCTCACAGGCATCGAGCTCGAGGACCCGGCGACGGCGGTCTCGTACCTCGCGGACCCGGACACGGGGCTGCTGCAACTGCTGCGCCTCGCCGAGTCCGCGCGCGCCCACGGGAGCCTGGACACCCTGGTGCGCCTCGCATCGTCCCCGGCGGGCGCGCGGCTGGGGGTGCTGCTGGGCGGCTCGATCGCGCTCGGCGACTTCCTGGTCCGCCACCCGGAGCTGGTCGCCGACTTCGAGGCGTGGCCCGCCGACGAACCCTTCACCGTGGTCGATACGCGTGCGGCGCTCCTCGAGGCCGTCGGCGCGGACCCCGGCGACGCGGCGCCGGTCGCGACGGTCGGCGGCGCCGACGGGCACGCCGCGATGCGGATCGCGTACCGGCGGGCGCTCATGCGCATCGCCGCCGCGGACCTGTACGAGAGCACGCCCCCGACGCTCATGCCGGCGGTGGGCGCCGCGCTCGCGGACCTCGCGGGGGCCGCGCTCGAGGCCGGGCTCGCGATCGCGCGACACGACGAGCCCGATCACGCGGCGACCCGGCTCGCGATCATCGCGATGGGCAAGTGCGGCGCGCGCGAGCTCAACTACGTGTCCGACGTCGACGTCATCTACGTGGCCGAGCCCGCCGACGGCGTCGAGGACGCGCGGTCCCTGCAGGTCGCCACGCGCCTCGCGATGGCCGCCGCGAAGGCGTGCTCGGGCATGGGCGTCGAGCCCGCGCTGTGGGAGGTCGACCCCAACCTGCGACCCGAGGGCCGCGACGGTCCGCTGGTGCGCAACCTCGCGAGCCACGTGGCCTACTACGAGCGCTGGGCGCAGACGTGGGAGTTCCAGGCGCTGCTCAAGGCGCGTCCGGTGGCGGGCGACCCGGAGGTGGGAGAGCAGTACGTCGCGCGGCTCCACCCGATGGTGTGGAACGCGGTCGAGCGCGAGGGCTTCGTCGAGTCGGCGCAGGCGATGCGCAGGCGCGTCGAGCAGCACGTGCCCGCCGCGGAGGCGGGCCGGCAGATCAAGCTCGGACCCGGCGGGCTGCGCGACGTCGAGTTCACCATCCAGCTGCTCCAGCTGGTCCACGGCCGCGCCGACGAGTCGCTGCGCGTGCGCGGCACCCTCGAGGCCCTCGCACGCCTGCGCGCCGGCGGCTACGTGGGCCGGCCGCAGGCGGCGACCATGGACCGCTCGTATCGCCAGCTCCGCGTGTGGGAGCACCGTCTCCAGCTGCGCAAGCTCACCCGCACCCACCTCATGCCCGACGACGCGCACGATCGCCGCGTGCTCGCGCGCGCGAGCGGTTTCGCGACGGTCGAGTACATGGACGAGGTCTGGACCGACATCCGGCGCGACGTGCGCGCGATGCACCTCGAGATGTTCTACCGGCCCATCCTGCCGGTGGTGGCGCGCCTCAGCGCGGACGAGGCGCGGCTGGACGATGCGGCGGCCAAGGCCCGCCTCGCGGCCGTCGGCTTCGTCGACCCGGCGGGCGCGTACCGCCACATCCAGGCGCTGACCGAGGGTGTGTCGCGCTCGACCGCGATCCAGCGTCAGCTGATGCCGGCGCTCATCGGCTGGTTCGCGCAGGGCGCGGACCCGGACGCGGGCCTGCTCGCGTTCCGCCAGCTCTCCGAGCAGCTGTCCTCCTCCCAGTGGTACCTCAAGCTGCTGCGGGACTCGGGCACGGCCGCGGAGCGGCTCGCCCGCCTGCTGTCGACCTCGCAGTACGTGGCGCGGGCGCTGCTCGCCTCCGGGGGCGAGGCCGTGACGTGGCTCGACCGCGACGAGGACCTGGTCCCGCGCGACTACGCGCGGCTGTGGGGCGAGGCGGACGCCGTGCTGCGGCGGTCGAACGACCCGGCGCAGGCTCTCACGGCCCTGCGCGGCCTGCGCCGGCGCGAGCTGTCGCGCGTCGCGGCCGCCGACACGCTCGGCCTCATCAACTCCTCGGCGGCCGCGCTCGCGGTGTCGCACAGCGCGGACATGCTCATCGAGGGGGCGCTGCGCGTCGCGCGCCACACCGTCGCCCAGGCGCGGGGCCTCGACGAGCTCCCCATCCGCTTCGCCGTGATCGCGATGGGGCGCTACGGCGGCCTCGAGATGGGCTACGCCTCCGATGCGGACGTCCAGTTCGTGTGGGACGGCGACACCCCCGACGGCCAGGCCATCGCGGTCCAGATGGCGCAGGAGATCCGTACCCTGCTGCAGAAGGTGGGACCGCAGCCTCCGCTCGCGATCGACGCGGATCTGCGCCCGGAGGGCCGCAACGGGCCGCTCGCGCGCTCGCTGCGCTCGTGCGCCGAGTACTACGGCCGTTGGTCGGACCCCTGGGAGGCGCAGGCGCTGCTGCGGGCACGCCCGTGCGCGGGCGACCTCGAGCTGCGGGAGGCGTTCCTCGCGATGATCGACGGGGTGCGCTACCCCGTGGAGCTGCCCGCCACCGCGCTCAAGCAGATGCGCCTGCTCAAGGCTCGCATGGAGGCCGAGCGGCTCCCGCGCGGCATCGACCCGCGCCGTCACCTCAAGCTGGGTCCGGGAGGGCTCTCCGACGTCGAGTGGGTGGTCCAGCTCACGCAGCTGAGGCACGGCCATGCCCACCCGGAGCTCCGCACCACCATCACCCTCGACGCGCTCGAGGCGGCGGCCCGGCTCGACCTCATCGCGCGCCCGGACGCGACCCGGCTGCGCTCCGCATGGGTGCTCGCGACCGACCTGCGGGGGGCGCTCGCGCTGCGCGGCAACGCACGGGACACCGATGTGCTGCCGCCGGACCTGCGCGAGCTCGGCGTGCTCGCGGAGATCCTCGGCACCTCGCTCACGGGCTCCGAGCTCGACGAGAAGTACTCACGCAACGCGAGGCGCGCCCGCGCGGTCACGGAGCGGCTGTTCTTCGGGTGGGACGAGGACGCGCGATGAGAGGGCTGCGGACCGTCGCCGCGGCCTTCCTCATCGTGCTCGGCGCGTCGCTCATCGCGCTGTGGGCGGTCAGCGGGGTGGTGGTGCGCGCCGTCGAGGACGGCACCGTGGTGCACGGCATCGCCCAGCGCGCGCTCGATGACGACGCGGTGTCCGCGCGAATCGCCCGTGCGGTCGCCGACGGCGCGCTCGAGGCGCTCGCGGACGCGGGCGTCGACCTCGAGCGGCTGGGCCTCGACGGCGCGGTGCGGGGGCTGCTCGAGGACGAGGCGAGCACCGACGACTTCCACGCGGCCGTGCTCGCGCAGATCGACGGCGCGCGTGCGCAGTTCGAGGCCGAGGTCACCGCCGAGGACCGCGCGTCCGCTCCGCTGCTCATCGACGTCGACGTCTCCGACTACGTCAACGGCCGGATCGACGACGTCCCGGTGGTGGGGGAGCGGGCGCCCGACGTCGTGGTCGCACCCATCCCGGTGCGCGTCATGAGCGCGGACGCCTTCGACACCGTGCGCACGGGATACAGGTACGCGCAGCTCGCGCAGTCGTGGGGGCTCGTGGCGGGCATCGCCTGCATCGTCGTCGGGCTGGTGGTCACGCATCGGACCCGGTGGTTCGTCGCGAAGGCGGGTCTCGCCGTCGGCGTCATCGCCGGCGGGCTGTGGCTGCTGCTCCAGTGGTGGGGCGTCGAGGGGTTCGCGCGTGCGCTGCCCGGCGGAGCGGACGGCTCCGCCGGCGCGGCCCTCCTCGAGATCGTCACCGACGAGACGATGGCGGTGCTCGAGGCGCGCCTGGGCGTGGTCGCGCTGGTCGGGCTCGCCGTGTGCGCGCTGGCGCTCGCCTTCGCGCTCCTCACGCGCCGGCGGGACGCCTAGGAGACCGGCGGCGCCTGCTCCAGCAGCGGCGAGAGCTGGCGGCTGCCCAGCGCGCGCACGGCCTGCGCGGATCCCGCCTCGAGCGCCTCCCACAGGGCGTCTCCCGTGAGCGACGCCGCACCGCCGAGGTTCAGCGCGTGCGCCATCACCCCGGCGGCGAACGCGTCGCCCGCACCGTTGGGGTCGACCACGTCGACGCGGGGCGCCTCGACGCGCGCGAAGGAGCCGTCGGAGCCGACCGCGATCGCCCCGCGCGAGCCGAGCGTGCAGACGGCGAGCCGCTTGCCGCCTTCGACCAGGCCGCGCAGATAGACCGAGGGGTTCGTCATGCGGTCGCCGTTCATCAGCACCACGTCGGCGGCCTCGATGAACGGTCGGTGGTACGCCTCGGCACCGTCGTAGTCGTGGACGTCGACCCACACCTCGCGCGCGAGCGCGGTGACCTCGGGGATGAGCGCCCGCGACAGGTCCGCGAGGTCGAGGAACACGGCGCGCGCGTGGGCGAGGGCCTCGCGCGCGGTCGCTCGCGCGCGGCGCATCTCCTCGTCGTCGACCTCGGCCGCCGCGTGCAGGTAGATCGACACCCGCTCGCCGCGGGCGGACATGAGGTTGAGGTGACGCTCGCTCGGCCCGGACGTGCGGACCGCGCGCACGTCGACCCCGCACGCGCGCAGGACCGCCACGAGCGACTCGCCCGTCGCATCGTCGCCCTGCGTGGTGAGCAACGCCGCCGCGACGCCCTGGTCGGCGAGGTGGAGCGCCTTGCCCGCGGAGGTGCCGCCGAGCACCGTGGTCGAGGACTCGGCGACCACCGTGTGCGGCTCGGGACGCGGGAGGCGGTCGAGCGCGACGATGAGGTTCTCGCTGGTCGGCCCGACCACGAGCACGTCGAGGTCGGTCACGCGCGCTCGCCCGGGGGGACCGCGGTGCTGCGGCGCACCTTGAGCTCGTACGGCAGCTCCAGGGCGACGCCGGCGGCACCGGCGGCGCCGGTGCGCAGCTCCGCGAGGAGCGCGGCGGCGGCGAGGCGCCCCTGCTCGACGGGGTGCTGGTCCACGGTCGTGAGCTCGAAGAACTCGCCGAGCTCGTGCCCGTCGATGCCGATGACGGACAGCTCCTCAGGCACGCGCAGGCCCAGGTCGCGGGCGGCGAGGATCGCGCCGATCGCCATCTCGTCCGACGCGGCGAAGATCGCGGTGGGATGCACGCGGGGGTCGCCGAGCAGCTGCTTCGCGGCCTCGTAGCCGCCCTGGATGGTGAAGTCCGCGATCGCGCGGTGACGCGGGTCGGCGGAGATCCCCGCCTCCGCGAGAGCCGCCTCGTAGCCCTCGCGGCGGTGCCGGGGGAGCTGGAAGTCGAGGTTGTCCGCCTCCTCGCCGCCGATGTAGCCGATGCTGCGGTGGCCCAGCGACGTCAGGTGCGAGGTGGCGAGGTGGGCGACCGCGCGGTCGTCGAGGCTCAACGTGGTGACGCCCGCGAGCGGGCCGCCCACGCCGACCATCGGCTTGCGAAGGCCGTGGATGCGCGTGAGCTCGGCCTCCGTCAGCTCGACCGACACCGCGATGAAGGCGTCGACGCGCTTGCGCTGGAGGAACTCCGCGAACAGCCGCTCGCGGCGCTCCGGATGCCGGTCGGTGTCCTCGAGGTGGTACAGCGTGATGTCGTAGCCCGCGTCCGCGAGCGCGCGGTTCGCGCCCTTGAGGACGCTCCCGTAGTACCAGCTGCCCAGCACGGGCAGCACGAAGCCGACGTTCCGCGTCCGGCCCGAGGCGAGAGACGATGCGGTGGCCGAGGCCACGTAGCCGAGCTGATGTGCGGCGTCCTCGACCTTCCGCCGCGTCGTGTCCGAGACGGTCGACTTGCCGGCGAGCGCGCGGGAGACGGTGGCGGTGGACACGCCCGCGAGCTCGGCGACACCCTGGATCGTCGCCACCCTCGGCTCCTTCCGTCGCGGCCCCGTCCGCGAGCGCGGGCCGGGAGCCGGTACCTGCGGGAATCCTACCCGCGCACGCGCACCCAGACCGTCGCGTCCGCGGGTACCGCGCCGTCGACCAGGGGCGCCGATGACACGAGCACCTCGCCGTCGACCGGCACCGGCGCGCCGGACACGTTCGCGATGACGCGCAGGCCGCCCACGCTGTGGATGAGGACGCCCTCGGGCGAGTCCTCCCAGCGCACCTCGCCGACGCCCGTTCCGAGGCCGTGCTCGCGGCGCAGGCGCAGGGCGTCGCGGTACATCTCGAGCGTCGAGCCTGCCACGCCCGCCTGGGCGTCACGCGCGAGCGCACCGTACACCGCGGGCTGCGGCAGCCAGGACTCGCCGACGGGGGAGAAGCCGTAGGCGGGCGCGTCCTTCTCCCACGGCAGGGGGACGCGGCAGCCGTCGCGGCCGTACCGCTCGCCCTCGGTGCGGAACCAGGTCGGGTCCTGGCGCGCATCGTCCGGGATGTCGATGGCCTCGGGCAGGCCGAGCTCCTCGCCCTGGTAGAGGTAGGCGCCGCCGGGCAGCGAGAGCATGAAGAGCGAGGCGGCGCGGGCGCGGCGGATGCCCTCGTCGACGTCAGGCAGGCCACGGCTCGCGGGGCCGACGCCGTGACCCTGCGGGGTGTCCTTGCTGAGCGCGAGGCGCGTGGCGTGGCGGATCATGTCGTGGTTGGAGAGCACCCACGTGGACGGCGCCCCCACCGCGCCGAACGTCGCGATCGAGTCGTTGACCACGGCGCGTAGGTCCGCGGCGTCCCAGTGGGTCTCCATGTAGCCGAAGTTGAACGTCTGGTGCATCTCGTCCGGGCGCACCCAGTTCGCCATGAGGTCGAGCGGGTACACCCAGGCCTCGGCGGCGAGGATCCGGTCGCCCTCGTACTCGTCGATCACGGCACGCCACCGGCGCCACACCTCGTGCACGCCGTCCTGCGCCCAGTAGGGGGAGGCGTCCGAGGCGGCGCCGCCCATCGAGGCCTCCTCGTCGGACTGGACGAAGTCGGGGAGGCCGTCGGCCTTGATGAGGCCGTGGGCGACGTCCACGCGGAAGCCGTCCACGCCGCGGTCGAGCCAGAAGCGCAGGACGCCGTCGAACTCCGCGCGAACCTCCTCGAGCTCCCAGTTGAAGTCGGGCTGGGAGGTGTCGAAGATGTGCAGGTACCACTGGCCGGGGGTGCCGTCGGGTTCGGTGACGCGCGTCCACATGGGCCCGCCGAAGACGGACTCCCAGTTGTTCGGAGGCACCTCGCCGTTCTCGCCCTTGCCGTCGCGGAAGATGTAGCGCTCGCGCTCCGCCGAGCCCGGGCCCGCCGCCAGGGCGGCCTGGAACCAGGGGTGCTGATCGCTCGAATGGTTGGGCACGATGTCCGCGATGACGCGCAGGCCCAGCTCGTGGGCGCGCGCGACCATCGCGTCGAAGTCGGCGAGCGTGCCGAAGAGCGGGTCCACGTCGCGGAAGTCCGAGACGTCGTAGCCGGCGTCCTTCTGCGGCGAGCGGTAGAACGGCGACAGCCACACCGCGTCGACGCCCAGGTCCGCGAGCGAGTCGAGGCGCTGCGTGATGCCGCGCAGGTCGCCCACGCCCGTGCCGTTCGAGTCCGCGAAGGAGCGCGGATAGATCTGATAGATGACGGAGGACCGCCACCACTCGTCGCGCCGGGTCGCGGTGGGGGTGAGCGTTGCGGCGTCGGTCTGGGCCACGGTGTCCTCTCGGTGGTGCGCGGGTCCGCGCGCGGGTCCCGCGGCGGCGATGCCGCCCAATGTAAGCGGTTGCATCCGGCGCGTGCAAACCGAGCCCCAGGGCGCGGGAATCCTGCGCCGCACGTTGTTGTTGCGTCAACCATCGCGCCCGGACGTGGGCGCCCGCACGCGAGGAGCCGCACATGACCGCGATCTGCCCCAGCCGCCGCCAGGCGCGGGACGATGCTCCCGACGCCCGCCCGCTCGACCCGCCGGCCGCATCGGTCCGCACCGCGGTGACCGTGCCGCTGCGATTCGCGGACGGGTTCGCGGCCACGGGTCGCGCCATGACGTTCGACGGCCTCGTCGACGGCAAGGAGCACCTCGCGATCGGTCTCGGCGACTGGGAGGGCGCGCTCGCACGCTCGGCGGACGGCGGCGACGCGCCGCTCGTGCGGCCCCACTCGGAATGCCTCACGGGCGACGTGCTCGGCTCCGAGCGCTGCGATTGCGGGCCGCAGCTGCGCGAGGCGGTGGAGCGGATCGCCGAGGTCGGCGGATTCCTGCTGTACCTCCGGCAGGAGGGCCGGGGCATCGGCCTCTACGCCAAGCTCGACGCCTACGCGTTGCAGGACGCGGGCCTCGACACCTACGAGGCGAACGTCGCACTGGGCCACGGCGAGGACGAGCGCGACTACGCGCCCGCCGCGCAGATGCTCGCCGCCGTCGGCGCCGGACGGATCCGGCTGCTGAGCAACAACCCCGACAAGGCTGCGCAGCTCGAGCTGCTCGGGGTGTCCGTGGAGGAGCGCGTCCCCACCGGCGTGCACCTGAGCGACGCGAACGCGCGCTACCTCGCGACCAAGGTCGAGCACACCGCGCACACCCTCGTGCTGCCGGGGCTCGGGTGACCTCCCACACCGTTTGACGTGCCCCCTCACCAGGCGTTTCATTGAGACGTTGAGGCGACCCGGGGAGGGGTGCGATGAAGCGCATCGTGGTGTGCTGCGACGGCACATGGAGCAAGGCGGACCAGGGCAACCCGACCAACATCGTCAAGCTGGCGCTGGCGGTCGCTCCCGCCGACGGCGACACCGCGCAGCACGTGCACTACGTCGCCGGCGTCGGCACCGAGGGCCCCAAGCTGCTCGGCGGCGCGTTCGGCTGGGGGCTGTCCGAGAACGTCCGCGAGGGCTACCTGCGCATCGCCGAGGAGTACGAGCCGGGCGACGAGATCTACCTGTTCGGCTACAGCCGCGGCGCCTACACCGCGCGATCGATCGCGGGCTTCCTGCGCAACGCGGGCATCCTCAAGCCCGAGCACCTGGGTCGCCTGGGCGAGGCCTACGCGCTCTACCGCTCGCGATCGAAGACCACTGCGCCGGGAGCGCGCAAGGCGGAGCTGTTCCGCCGCAGCTACTCGCACGACGTCCTCGAGATCCGGTTCGTCGGGGTGTTCGACACGGTGGGCTCGCTCGGCATCCCCGGGACGAGCATCCCCGTGATCGAGTGGTTCAACCGGCGCTGGAGCTTCCACGACACCCAGCTGTCGCGCTCGGTCAAGGCGGCCCACCACGCGGTGGCGATCGACGAGCAGCGCACCACCTTCGCGCCGACGCTGTGGAACCTTCCCGAGCCGGCGCCGGGCCAGATCCTCGAGCAGGTGTGGTTCGCGGGCTGCCACTCGAACGTCGGCGGGGGCGGGGGAGACGGGACGGCGCTGTCGGACATCACGATGCGCTGGATGGCGCAGCGCGCGACCGCGCAGGGCCTGGTCTTCGCGGACGAGGCGTTCGTCGAGGGTGGCATCATGCGCGCGGGCGACGCGGTGTCCGTGCCCTTCGCGCCGGACCCGCTGGGGACCATCGGCAACTCGCGCTCGGGCTTCTTCAAGCTGTGGAAGGCGCTCATCAGGCCCATCGGCAAGGCGCAGGACGGCCAGGAGTCGCTGTCCTCGAGCGCCGTGGCCCGTCACGCCGCTCGACCGACGGATCACCCGCAGAACCTCATCGACGCGCTCGCCGCGCCGCACCGCGTCACGGAGGTCTGAGCGCCTCGGTGGCACCCTGTGAGGTGCTGAGCGCCCGGATCCGGCTCACACGGGCACCGGGAACCTCGCAGGAGCGGCACGCCTCAGATGGTGAGCCAGCCGGTCGCCACGCCCACCGCGCCGACCACCGCGGCCGTGAGCGACACCGCCAGGATCACCAGCTCGCGCGGGCTGAACCAGCGCCGCCCCTGCTCGCGCCGGACCATGACGAACAGGATCGACGCGGGCGCGTAGATGATCGATGAGACCAGCACGAACGTCAGCCCGGCGGCGAACAGCAGGAACACCACGTACGCCGTCGCGAGCACGCCCAGCGCGAGCTCCCGCCGTCGCTCCTGCGCCTCGGTGTAGCCGTCGCGCAGCGCCGCGATCTTGAGCAGGTAGCCCGCGGCGAAGAGGAACGGGATGAGCGAGAGCGCGCTCGTGAGGTCCACCATGAAGTTGACGGCGTCTGCGGACACCAGCACCACGAGCAGCATCGCCTGGGTGAGCACCGAGGTGGTGAGCAGCGCCGTGGTGGGGACGTCGCGGTCGGACTGGCGGCCGAGGAAGCGCGGCATGTCGTGGTCCTTCGAGGCCACGAACAGCAGCTCCGCCGCGATGAGCGTCCACGCGAGGTAGGCGCCCAGGATCGACACGATCAGCCCCACGCTCACGAACGCCGATCCCCAGCCGCCCACGACCGACTCGAGCACGCCCGCCATCGACGGCTGGCGGAGCTCGGCCATCTCGGCGGCGGGCATGACGCCGTACGAGACCATCGTCACCGAGGCGAAGATCGCGAAGACGCTGAGGTACCCGAGCACCGTCGCGCGCCCCACGTCCTCGCGGCGGCGCGCGTGCCGCGAGTACATGCTCGCCCCCTCGACGCCGAGGAAGACGAAGACCATGACGAGCATCGTCTCCTTGACCTGGTCGAACAGCGGCAGCCCGGACGCGCCCGCCATGTTGCCCACGAACACCTGCGGGTCCACGTAGAAGAGCACGATCACGATGAAGACGATGATCGGCACCAGCTTCGCGATGGTGACGATGCGGTTGATGGCCGCCGCCTCCTTCACGCCCTGGCGCACCAGCAGGTAGAAGCCCCACAGCCCGGCGCTGGAGAGGATCACCGCGAGCACCGTGTCGCCCTCGCCGAGCGCGGGGAACAGCCCGCCCATCGTCGACATGATGAGGACCCAGAAGGACACGTTGCCCACGCATGTGGTCGCCCAGTAGCCGAAGGCGGAGAAGAAGCCGAGGTACTCGCCGAAGCCGGCCTTCGCGTACGCGTAGATGCCGGCGTCGAGGTGCGGCTTGCGGTTGCCCAGGGCCTGGAACATGAGGGCGAGCATGAGCGTCCCGAAGCCCGCGACGGCCCAGGCGATGAGCGCGCCGCTCACGCCGGTGGCCGCGGCGAACCGCTGGGGGAGGGTGAAGACGCCCGCGCCCACCATGGTGCCGATCACCATCGTGGTCATGGTGAGCAGCGACAGCTTGACCGGCACGCGCCCGGGGGTCCCCGCCATCGGCCCTCCTCCCGTCCCTCTCGAAACCTAGCAAGGCCAGGGACGATGCGCCGGGCGGGCCTCCCGCGGGCTCGGGACGCTCGGGGCTCCGCTCAGGATCCGGCGAGCGTGAGCCCGAATCCCACCACCGCCCACATCCCCGCGGCCACGTGCGCCTTGCGGTAGGCGAACGGGATCATCGAGGTGGTGAGCATGGTCACGAGCGCGCCGGTGGTGAACGCCGCGAGACGCGCACCGTCGACGTCGCGGATCGCGTCCGCCGCCGCGAACCCGAGGGCCGCGCACACGCCCGCGACCACGACCACGGAGCCCCACAGCGTCACCTGCTTGAGCGCGGGCCACCCGCTCGCGCGCATGTCGGCCGCCGGTGCGAGGGCCTGCGGGATGTTCGAGACCCAGACCGAGGCAGCGAGCGCGGGGCTCACCGCGAGGCCCGCCGCGAGCTGGATGCCGAAGATGAGCGACTCGGGCAGCGCGTCGATGATGTTGCCGACCACGATGCCCATCGCGCCCGACTCGCCGAACCGGCGTTCGACGAGGCGGTCCGCGACCACGTAGACGGCGCCTCCGGCGACGAGCCACAGCCCGATCTCGAGGTTGCCCAGCGACGCGAGGGCCTGCGGCACCAGCTGGAAGGACGCGGCGCCCAGGAGCGCGCCCGAGCCGAGCCCCGCGAGGGACCCGATCGCGCGGTCGGACAGCGTGACGCGGTAGACCACCAGGCACGCGAGCAGCAGCGAGGATTGCGTCACGATGCCGACGATCAGCGCGTCGCCCATACGCCCACCCTAGGTCGGACGGGCGCGGCGGGTGGCTCAGGCCGGCACCGTCGCGTGGCGGAAGCGCAGCGGCGCATCGTGCACCGGGGTGAACGCGGCGCGCTCCGCGTCGGTGAGGCGCCGCGACCGCTGGGTCGCGGGATCGAGGTAGACCAGCACCGTCGAGGCCTGGGCGAACGCGAGATCCTCGCCGGGCGTGCCGGAGCGCAGCACGTGGTGGACCTCGCAGCTCGACCCGCCCACGCGCGGCACCCAGAGGTCCACGAGGATCGGCTCGGGGGACCACGGCATCTGCGCGAGGTACTCGACCTCGTGGCGCGCGACCACCACGCCGGGCGATCCGGTGCGCCGCAGCGCTCCGCTCGTATCCGCGACGGCGCGGATGAGCGGATGCAGCGCGCGGATGCGGACCTCCTCGAGGATCGTGAGGAACGCGACGTTGTTGACGTGGCCGTTGAGGTCGAGGTCCGAGAACCGCAGGTCGACGGGGACGGTCAGGCGCGGCATGCGGTGCTCCGGTCCCCGGCGCCTTAGGGCGCCCCCACCGTGACGCGGTCCGCGCCGCGCAGCGCGACCTTGTTGACCTTGCCGGCCGCGTTGCGGGGGAGCGCCTCGACGAGCACCACGTCCTTGGGCTGCTTGAACCGCGCGAGGCGGTCGCCCAGCCACTCCTGGAGCTCCGCGACCTCGAGGGTCTCGCCGGGGCGCATCACGACGGCCGCGACGGGCACCTCGCCCCAGCGCTCGTCGGCGCGCCCGTACACGGCGGCCTCGACGATGGCCGGGTGGGCGAAGAGCGCGTTCTCCACCTCAGCGCAGTACACGTTCTCGCCGCCCGAGATGATCATGTCCTTGAGGCGGTCCACCACCCACACGAAGCCGTCCTCGTCCTGGCGGACCAGGTCGCCCGAGTGGAACCAGCCGCCCTCGAAAGCGGCGGCGGTCTCGGCGGGCTTGCGCCAGTACCCCTTCATGAGGTTGGGGCCGCGGTACACGATCTCGCCGACCTCGCCCGGGGCCACGTCGCGGAGATCGGCGTCGACGATGCGGCACTGCACCGTGGGGACCGGGCGCCCGACGGACCCGAGGTGGTGGATCGCGTCCTCGCCGCGCAGCGCGCACGTGATGGGCGACATCTCCGTCTGGCCGAACACGGCGACGTTGAGCGCGTCGGGGAACGTCTCCGACATGGTCCTCAGCAGCGTGTCCGAGGCCGGCGCTGCGCCCCAGCTGATGACGCGCAGCCTGAGGTCGCGGTCGCGGATGCCCGGTACCGCGCAGATCGCCTGCCACTGCTGCGGCACGTTGAACACGATGGTCGCGCCCTCGCGCTCCCACGCGTCGATGATCTCCTCCGCGTTGAAGGCGCCGAGCGGGTGCAGCACGGTGGGGATGCCCACGATGAAGTTCGCGCCGATCGAGCCGAGCCCCGCGATGTGGAACAGCGGCGCGGTGAGGAACGAGACGTCGCTCTCATCGAAGATGCTGTTGACGCGCAGCACGGTGAGCGACTGGGCGGCCATGTTGACGTGGTCGAGCATGGCGCCCTTGGGCTTCCCGGTGGTGCCGGACGTGTACATGATCAGGCACGTCGAGTCCTCGGGGACGTCGGGCGCCTCGAAGCTGCCGATGGGCTCCGCGAGCAGGTCGGCGATGCCCTCCTGGCCCTCGCCGGGCTCGCCGAAGACGATGACCTGCTTCACGCGGGTGGTGAGCTGACCCGCCGCCGTCACGAGCGGCGCCAGCGGCTGGTCGACCATGACGATGTCCCCATCCGCATCGTCGATGATGTACGCCAGCTCCGCGGGGGAGAGGCGGATGTTCATGGGCACCGCGATCGCGCCCAGGCGGTTGATCGCGAAGACGCTCTCGATGACCAGCGGGTGGTTGAGGGTGAGCATGAGCACGCGGTCGCCGAAGCGGACCCCGCGGCGCTCGAGGGCCGCGGCGAGGATGTCCATCCGGCGTGCCGCGTCGGCCCACGTCGTCACCTCCCCGCGGTGCTTGAAGGCGGTCGCGTCGGGCCTCATCGCGGCGTGCGTGAGGACCTGGTTCATCCAGTGGTGGCGGCGGATCCCCGCGGGGATGCCGTGCGTGGCCTCGCTCATGACATGCACCTCTTCGTACGTCGAGCTCTCCGGGGGAGGCGCCGTTGCCTCGTCCCGTCTTCCGCTGCCGGCCATCGGTGGGGACCAGCTAGCAGCATGTTACTCACGATTCACATTTGTGCGCCAGCGCTTTCGCCGAAAGTCGCGGGGCGTTAGGGTGACTCGGGTGAGCGAGACGACGGCGGTGGAGCCGGTCCGGAGGCGCCCGCGCGATCGGCGCCAGGCGATCGAGGCGGCCGCCGCCTCGCTGTTCGCGGAGCACGGCTACCACCGCGTGGCGATGCAGGACGTCGCGGACGTGGTCGGCATCTCCGCCGCGGCGCTGTACCGCCACTTCGACACCAAGTACGACCTCTTCCGAGAGGTCGCGATGGGGCTCATCGGGCGCCTCGACGAGGCGACCCGGGACGTGGGCGGCGGCGCCCCGACGTCGGTCGAGGAGGCGCGCGAGGCCGTGGACGCGCTCCTCGACGCCGTCGCCGGCGCGACCATCGGCATGCGCGCGACGGGCGGCATCTACCGGTGGGAGAGCCGCTGCCTGAAGCCCGAGGACCGGCGCGCGCTGCGCGACCGGTTCGTGGCGTTGCGCCGCCGGCTCGCCGAGCCGGCGGGCGTGCTGCGGGCCGATCTCGAGCCCGCCGCGCTCGACCTCGCGGCGTATGCGGCGCTCAGCGCCATCGCGAGCGTCACGACGCATCGGACCGCCATGCCCGCCGCCGCCTTGCGTGCCGTGCTGCACGATGCGGCGGTCAGGGTGCTTCTCGAGGCGCGGTCCCCGGCGCCGGAGCCCGGCGGCGAGCCGGAGCCCGTCCCCCGGCCGCGGCGGCGCAAGAATCAGCTGTCGCAGGCGGGTATCGCGCTGTTCGCGGAGCGCGGCTATCACGACGTCCGCCTCGAGGAGATCGCGGCCGCGGTGGGCCTCACGCCCTCGGGCGTCTACCGTCACTTCACAGGGAAGGCCGAGATCCTGCTGACCGCGTGCGGGCGCGCCGCCGCGGCGCTGGACGCGTCGGCCGCCGAGGCCTTCTCGCACGACGACCCGCGGGCCGCGCTGCGCATCCTCGAAGGCGCGTACATCCGCTTCGCGGTCGACGATCGCGAGCTCATGGACGTCTACGCCGCCGATGTCGGCGCGCTCGACCCCGACGACCAGCGTCGCCTGCGCCGTCTGCAGCGCGAGCACGTCGACGACTGGGTGGAGCTCCTCATGAGGGTGCGTCCCGAGCTGGAGGCGCGCGAGGCGCGATGCCTCGTGCACGCCGGCTTCAATGTGGTCGCAGACCTCAGCGTCGCGCTGCGCCGCTCGGCGCCCGAGGTGGCAGAGGAGTGGATCGCGCCGGTGCTGGAGTCCGTGCTCGGCGTCTGAGCGCTACGGCTTCGGGGGCTTCGAGCGGCCGTGCAGCATCGGGATCATCCGCGTCGCGGTGTGCAGGTCCTTCTCCGTGCGCTCGAGGGTGAGCAGGTCGAGCATGGCGCCCCGGGTCTGGCGCGCGATCGACTTCACCACGGAGAACTCCCGCAGCCCGTCGGCGCCGTGGATCCGCCCGAACCCCGAGGACTTGACGCCGCCGAACGGGAGCGCGGCGACGCCCGCGAAGCCGAGCACCGAGTTGATCGAGACGGCGCCGACCCTCAGCGCCGCCGCCGCGCGGTTCGCGACGGTCTTGTCGCGCGTGAAGACCGCGGCGGTCAGCCCGTACTCGACCGCGTTGGCGCGGCGCACGGCCTCGTCCATCGAGGCGACAGGGTTGATGACCACGAGCGGCCCGAAGGTCTCCTCGCGCACGGCGAGCGAGGACTCGGCCACGTCGGTGATGACGATGGGGGAGACGATGCGCTCGCCGATGCTGTCGCGCCCTCCCACGACGGCGGTGCCGGTCCGGAGGGCGTCGTCCACGTGGCGACGGACCACGTCGACCTGGCCGGGCAGCGTCATGGGGCCGTACTGGGCGTCGGGCCCGTCGGTGCGCACGCGGTCCGCGCGCTCCTTGACCTTCGCCACGAGCGCGTCGCGCACGGTGTCGACCACGTAGACGCGCTCGACGCCCGCGCAGGTCTGGCCGGCGTTGCCGAGCCCGCCGAACACGATGAAGTCGGCCGCGGCGTCGAGGTCGGCGTCCGCGGCGACCAGCAGCGCGTCGGAGCCGCCGCACTCCGCGACGATGGGCACGAGCCGCTCCGCGGCGGCCGCCATCACCTTCTTCGCGGTGGCGGTCGACCCGGTGAAGGCGATCTTGTCGACGTCGGCGGCGACCAGTGCGGCCCCGGTGCCGCGGTCGCCCGTGACCGCCGTGAGGACGTCGTGCCCGACGGCCTCGGCCCAGCGCTCCGCGATCCACACCGCCGGCCCGGGGGTGAGCTCGCTGGGCTTGAAGAGGACGGCGTTGCCGGCGGCGAGGGCGTACGAGATCGAGCCCATGGGCGTGTAGAACGGATAGTTCCAGGGTCCGATCACGGCGACGACGCCGTAGGGCTCGTAGCCGACGGTCGCGTGCTGGTTGTAGTTGACCAGGCCCGCCTTGACCTTGCGGCGCCTGAGCACCGGCTTCGCGTTCTTCGCCGCCCAGTCGAGGTGGCCGAGCGTGAGCATCACCTCGAGCACCGCGTCGCCATGCGGCTTGCCGGTCTCCGCGGCGATGATGCCGGCCAGCTCGTCGGCGCGCAGGGCGATCGCCGACTTCCAGGCGAGCAGCCGCGCGCGGCGCCCGTCGAAGCCCAGGCCGTGCCACCACCCGGCGCCGGCGCGCGCCCGTGCCGCGGCGGCGGCGAGCTCGGCGGGACCGGCGATCGGATACGTCGCGACGGGCGTGCCGTCCACCGGGTTCCGCGTGGTCAGCGTCGTGGCGGCGGGGGTCTGGTCGAGGATGGTCATCGCCGGGTCTCCTACTCTCCGTTGAGCAGATAAGTGAATCGCGCTTCACATGCTAGGACGGGGTGCTGTCGCGCGCAAGGTGAAATCTAATAGGATTTAGAAACATGGAGACCCCCGCGCCAGCGACGGAGCGCCCGGACGATGCGCCCGCCACCGCCACCTCGAAGTCGGCGCAGACGCGTCAGCGCATCCTCGACGCGGCCGCCGAGGTGCTCTCGCGGAAGGGTTACGCCGGCACCCGGCTGGCCGATGTCGCCGCGGTCGCGGGCGTGCAGGCGCCCGCGATCTACTACTACTTCTCCTCGCGCGACGACCTGGTCGAGGAGGTGATGTGGGTGGGGGCGCATCTGGTCCGCCTGCACGTCGAGGAGGTGCTCGCGGCGTTGCCCGACGCGACCCCGATGATGGACCACCTCATGGTGGCGGTCGATGCGCACCTGCGCTTCGAGCTCCAGCTGTCCGACTACGCGACGGCGTCGATCCGCAACGCGGGCCACGTCCCCGAGCAGCTGCGCGTGCGGCCCGCAGCGGAGGAGGCGCTCTACAGCAGGCTCTGGCGCGACCTCTTCGTCGCGGCGCAGCAGGCGGGCGAGGTCCGCGCCGATCTCGACGTCAACGTGTTCCGCCTGCTCCTGCTCGGGGCGATGAACTGGGTGGTCGAGTGGTGGAACCCCCGCACGCGGTCGCTCGACGAGCTGGTCGCGACGGCCCAGGCGATGGTCAGGAACGGAGCAGCGGCTCGCTGAGCGAGCCGCCGAAGAGCGCCAGCCGCGCACGGAGGATCTCCTCGGCGGCCGCGACGATGCGCCGCACCACCTCGCCCGCGGGCGGGACGTCGTGGATGAGGCCCTGGACCTGGCCCACCGTCCAGATGCCCGCATCGAGGTCGCCGTCCTCGAACACCTTGCGCCCGCGGGCGCCGGCGACGAGCGCGCGCACGTCCTCGAACCGGCCGCCCCGCGCGAGGATCTCGACCACCTCGTCGCTCACGGCGTTCTTCGCGACGCGGGCCGTGTTGCGCAGCGATCGGAAGATGAGGTTGGTGTCGAGCTCGGTGGCCGCGACGATGCGCTCCTTCACCACGGGCGCGACAGGCGACTCCTGGGTGCACATGAAGCGCGAGCCCATGTTGATGCCGTCCGCCCCGAGCGCGAGCGCCGCAGCGAGGCCCCGCCCGTCCGCGAAGCCGCCGGAGGCGATGAACGGGATGGTGAGGCGGTCGGCGGCGGCGGGGATGAGCACCAGGCCCGGGACGTCGTCCTCGCCCGGGTGCCCCGCGCACTCGAAGCCGTCGATCGACACGGCGGTGACGCCCACGGCCTCGGCCTTGAGGGCGTGCCGCACGCTCGTGCACTTGTGGATCACGCGCACGCCGTGCGAGCGGAACATGTCCATGTGGGGCTCGGGGTTGGAGCCCGCGGTCTCGACGATGGTCACGCCCGCGTCGATGATCGCGCGCCGGTACGCGTCGTACGGCGGCGGGTTGATCGACGGGAGGATCGTGAGGTTCACCCCGATGGGCTTGGACGTCAGAGAGCGCGCCCGCGCGATCTCCTCGACCAGGTCCGCGG
Source organism: Demequina iriomotensis (assembly GCF_000971395.1). Taxonomy (GTDB): domain Bacteria; phylum Actinomycetota; class Actinomycetes; order Actinomycetales; family Demequinaceae; genus Demequina; species Demequina iriomotensis. The sequence goes on from NZ_BBME01000011.1 coordinate 208,807, forward strand.
GCGTGGGCTGCGTGAGCGCGGTGATGATCCCGAGCCCGCCCGCCTCCGACACGGCGGCGGCGAGCTCGGCGCGGCCGACCCACATCATCCCGCCCTGCACGATCGGGTGCTCGATGCCGATCGCCTCGGTGAAGCGCGTGGACAGCATGGCGGCCTCCTACTCGTAGATCTCGCCGGCGGCCGCGCGCGCCTCGAGCGAGGCGGGCGGCCGGAAACGCTCGCCGTAGGCGTCGGCGAGCGCGTGGGCCCGCGCGACGAAGCCGGGCAGCCCGCCTTCGTACTGGTTGACGTACTGGAGCACGCCGCCTGTCCACGCGGGGAAGCCGATGCCGAGGATCGACCCGATGTTCGCATCGGCCACCGACGTGAGGACATGCGAGTCGAGGCAGTCGATCGCATCGAGCGCCTCGGCGAAGAGCATGCGCTCCTGCAGGTCGACGAGCGGCAGCTCGAGGCGTCCCGAGCCGTAGCGCTCGCGCACGCCCGGCCAGATGCGGGTGCGGCGCCCGTTCTCGTCGTACTCGTAGAAGCCCTTGCCCGCCTTGCGGCCGGGACGCTCCTGCTCGTCGACCATCCAGTCGACCACCGGCTCGGCGGGGTGGGCGACCCAGGTCTCGCCGTCCGCCTCGGCGGCGGCACGGGTCTCGTCGCGGATCTTCTGGGTGAGCGACAGCGCCAGCTCGTCGAGCAGCTGGAGGGGCCCCGCGGGGTAGCCGGCCTGAAGCGCCGCCTGCTCGATGGACGCGGGCTCGACGCCCTCGCCGACGGCCGCCACCGCCTCGTCGATGAACCTGCCGATGACGCGCGACGTGAAGAAGCCGCGCGCATCGTTCACCACGATCGGCGTCTTGCGGATCTGGAGGACGAAGTCGAAGGCCTTCGCGAGGGTCTCATCGCTGGTGCGCGCCCCGCGGACGATCTCCACGAGCGGCATCTTGTCGACGGGGGAGAAGAAGTGGACCCCGATGAAGTCGTCGTCGCGGTGCACGCCCTCGGCGAGCGTGGTGATGGGCAGCGTCGATGTGTTCGACCCGAGCACCGCGCCGGGCGCCACCATGTCCTGGATCTCCTGGAACACGCCCTGCTTGACGGGCACCGACTCGAACACGGCCTCGATGACGAAGTCGACGCCGCCGAAGTCGCGTGCGTCGCCCGTGGTGGTGATGCGTGAGAGCAGCTCCGCGCTGTGCTCGGGGGTGGTCCGCCCGCGCTCGAGCGCCTTGGCCTCGAGCATCCGCGAGTAGTCCTTGCCCTTCTCCGCGGCTTCGCGTGTCACGTCCTTGAGGACCACCTCGATGCCGCTGCGTGCCGCCACGTAGGAGATCGCGGCGCCCATCATGCCCGCACCGACCACGCCGAGACGATGCACCTGCGTGGGCGCGTAGCCGATGGGACGGCTCGCGCCCTTGTTGATGGTCTCGAGGTCGAAGAAGAACGCCTTGATCATGTTCTTGGCGACCTGCGTGTGCGTGAGCTGCACCAGGTAGCGGGTCTCGATGCGGGAGGCGGTGTCGAAGTCGACGTGCGCGCCCTCGACCGCAGCGGCCATCGCCGCGCGCGGCGCGGGCAGTGGCGCCCCCTTGGTCTGCTTGCGCAGCAGCGCGGGCATGGCCGCGAGCATCGGCGCGAGCGCGGGCGAGGACGGCGATCCGCCGGGAAGCCTGAAGCCGGGCGCGTCCCATGGCTTGACGGGCGCCGGGTTCGCAGCGATCCACGCCTTCGCACGGTCGCGGATCTCCGCGGCCGGGGCGAGCTCGTCGACGAGCCCCGCCTCGAGCGCGCCCTCCGCGGTGAACTTGGTGGCGGGGAGGATGACGTCGGCGAGGGCCTTCTGCAGCCCGAGCATCCGGACCGTGCGCGTGACGCCGCCGCCGCCGGGCAGCAGGCCGAGCGACACCTCGGGCAGGCCGATGCGCAGGCCCGCCGCGTCCGACGCGACGATCCGGTGGTGTGTCGCGAGCGCGACCTCGAGCCCGCCGCCGAGCGCGGTGCCCGTGATCGCGGCGACCACGGGCCGCTCGAGCCGCTCGAGGCGCCGCAGCAGCGCCTTGACGTGGTCGATGTGGGCGGTCTCCTCGGCGGCGCGCGACGGATCGGCCGCGCGCAGGAGGTTGAGGTCGCCGCCGGCGAACCAGCTCTTCTTCGCCGAGGCGAGGATGACTCCGGTGATGGATGCGCGCGACGCCTCGAGCCGCTCGACCGTCGCCTCGAGCGAGGCGACGAAGTGCGCGTTCATCGTGTTGGCGCCGCTGTCCGGATCGTCCATGGTCACGGTGACCACGCCGTCCACGTCCTCGGCCCAGTCGTACACGTGGACCACGCCGGCCTTCTCGTCGGTGATGCTCATGGCGTTCCCTTCTCAGACCCGCTCGATGATGGTCGCGACGCCCATGCCGGCGCCCACGCAGAGCGTGGCGAGGCCACGCGTGAGGTCCTGCCGCTCGAGCTCGTCCAGCAGCGTGCCGAGGATCATGGCGCCCGTGGCGCCGAGCGGGTGGCCCATCGCGATGGCGCCGCCGTTGACGTTGACCTTCGCGTGCGGGATCCCGAGCTCGCGCTCCCACCGCATCACCACGGACGCGAAGGCCTCGTTGAGCTCGAAGAGGTCGATGTCCTCCACGCCGAGACCCGCCTTCGCGAGCGCCTTCCGCGTCGCCGGCGCCGGTCCCGTGAGCATGATCGTCGGTTCGGAGCCGGTGACGGCCGCGGCGACGATGCGCGCCCGCGGCGTCAACCCCAGCCGTTCGCCGATCTCGGCGCTGCCGATGAGCATGAGCGCGGCGCCGTCGACGATGCCCGACGAGTTCGCGGCGGTGTGGACGTGGTCGATCCGCTCGACGTGGTGGTACCGCTGCATCGCGACCGCGTCGTAGCCCGCCTCGGCGCCCACGGCGGCGAAGGCCGGGCGCAGCGCGCCGAGCGACTCGACGGTGCCGCCGGGGCGGCGGTGCTCGTCGTGGTCGAGCAGCGTGACGCCGTTCATGTCCCGCACCGGCACCACGGAGCGCGCGAAGCGTCCCTCGGCCCATGCCACCTCCGCGCGGCGCTGCGACTCCACGGCGTACGCGTCGACGTCCTCGCGGGTGAAGCCCTCGAGCGTCGCGATGAGGTCGGCGCTGATGCCCTGGGGGACGAAGTGGAGGTCGTAGTTGGTGGTCGGGTCCTGCACGTAGGCGCCGCCGTCGGAGCCGAGCGGGATCTTCGACATCGACTCGACGCCGCCGGCGAGGATGAGGTCCTCGAACCCGCTCGCGACCTTCTGCGCCGCCGTGTTGACGGCCTCGAGCCCCGAGGCGCAGAAGCGGTTGAGCTGGACGCCTGCCACGGTCTCGGGGAGGTCCGCGACCAGCGCCGCGGTGCGGGCGATGTCCCCGCCCTGCTCGCCGATGGGCGACACGACGCCCAGCACGACGTCGTCGATGAGCCCCGGGTCGAGCGTCGGGTTGCGCGCCTCGAGGGCGTGGATCAGTCCCACCACGAGGTCGACGGGCTTGGTGCCGTGCAGCGCGCCGTCGCGGTTCCTCCCGCGCGGGGTGCGGACGGCGTCGTAGATGTATGCGTCAGCCATGGCTTCCTCTCACGGTTCCTTCCGGGTCACAGGCCGAGCCCCCGACCGACGATCTCCTTCATGATCTCGGTGGTGCCGCCGTAGATGGTGGTGATGCGAGCGTCCTCGTAGTCCCGCGCGATGCGGAACTCGCGGATGTAGCCGTAGCCGCCGTGCAGCTGCAGGCAGCGGCCCACCACGTCGACGTACTGCTCGGTGGTCCAGTACTTCGCGCCCGCGGCGTCCTCCGCGGTGAGCGTGCCGTCCCCCAGCCGCCGCAGGCAGTCGTCGATGTAGGAGCGGCTCACCCGCACGGCGGTGACCATGTCCGCGATCTCGAAGCGCGTGTTCTGGAACCGACCGATGGGCTGCCCGAACGCGTAGCGGTCCTTGACGTACCGGAGCGTGCGCTCGAGCACGCCCTCGCTCGAGGCGACGGCCGCGGCGGCGATCGACAGGCGCTCCTGCGCGAGGTTGCGCACCAGGCCGAAGAAGCCGCTGCCCTCGGGGCCGAGCAGGTTCGCGGCGGGCACGCGCACGCCCTGGAAGTGGATCTCGCTGGTGTCCTGCGCGTGCAGGCCCACCTTGTCGAGCTTGCGTCCGCGGGAGAAGCCGGGGGAGCCGGTGGGGATCACCAGGAGGCTGAGGCCGCGGTGAGGGTCCTCGCCCGTGCGCACCGCGGTGACCACCAGGTCCGCGTTCTGCCCGTTCGAGATGAAGATCTTCGAACCGGTCACGATGAAGTCGTCGCCGTCGCGCACCGCGGAGGTGCGGATGCCCGCCAGGTCGCTGCCCGTGCCCGGCTCGGACATCGCGACCGCGACGATGAGCTCGCCCGCCGCGATCCCCGGCAGCCAGCGCGCCTTCTGGTCGTCGTCCGTGAGGTCGGTGAAGTACGGGATGACGATGTCGTTCGACAGCGCGATCCCCGCCATGCCCGACGTCACGGGGTTGCGGGCGAGCTCCTCGCCCATGATCGCGTTGAAGCGGAAGTCGTCGGAGCCGCCGCCGCCGTGCTCCTCCGGGATGGAGAAGCCGAGTATGCCGGCCTCTGCCGCCTTGGTGAAGAGCCAGCGGTCGACCTTCCCTTCCTGGTCCCAGCGCTCGGCGTGGGGGCGGGCGTGCTGCTCGACGAAGGCCGCCACCATCGCACGGAACTGCTCGTGCTCCTCCTCGTAGAGGGAGCGAGGTCCGACGACCTCGGTCGACACGGCCCGGGTGCTCGTGGCGGTCATGCTGTCTCCGATCCTCGTTGATCTTGACGACGGATTTTTTATATCACATTAGAAATCGCGATGGCCAGACCTTGCGTCGCGAGCGATTCCCGCCATACTGAGGGCGGCAGATTCGAATCGTCGTTAAGCGGCATGCGCAACGGAGCGCGAGCGAAGGGGCGTGGGATGGTGGAGCCTGGTACCCAGCGGGACGATGCGGGCGGCCGCTTCGCGGGAAGGGTCGCCGTGGTGACCGGCGCCAGCCGGGGGATCGGGCTCGGCATCGCCCGGCGGCTCGCGGACGAAGGCGCCTCGCTCGTGCTCACCGCGCGCCGCATGGACGGTCTCGAGGAGGCCGCCGCGTCCATGCCGGCCGAGCGCGTGAGGCTGGTGGCCGGCCGGGCCCAGGACCCGGAGCATCGCGCCCGTGCGATCGACGTGGCCGTGCGCGAGCTCGGCGGCATCGACGTGCTGGTCGCCAACGCCGGCATCAACCCCGTGTACGGCCCGCTGCTGGGGCTCGAGCACGACGCGGCGCGCAAGGTGTTCGAGGTGAACGTGCTGGGCACGCTGGGATGGGTCCAGGCCGCGTGCGCCGCCGGTCTGGGCGATCGCGCTGACGCGGCGGTGCTGCTCATGTCCTCCGTCACCGGTGCGGTGCCCTCGCCCGGGATCGGCTGGTACGGCGTGAGCAAGGCCGCCGTCGCGCACCTCGCCGTGACCCTCGCGGTGGAGCTCGGGCCGCGCGTGAGGGTGAACGCCCTGGCGCCGGCCGTGGTGCGCACGCAGTTCGCGCGCGCGCTGTACGAGGGGCGCGAGGACGAGGTCGCCGCCCGGTACCCGATGCGGCGCCTCGGCCTGCCCGAGGACGTCGCCGCGGCCGCCGCGTACCTGTGCTCGACCGAGGCGTCGTGGATCACGGGGCAGGTGGTCACGCTCGACGGCGGGCTGCTCGCGGCCGGAGGCGCGGCATGAGCGGCGCCGAGGGCGCCGCGGAGCGGACGCGCCGGTTCGTGCGCGACGTGGTGGTCCCCGCCGAGCCCTCGGCCGGCATCGCGCTCGAGGCCGGCGCGCGCGCGAAGCTGCAGGCGCGGGCGCGCGCGGCGGGCGTCTTCGCACCCACGGTGCCGGAGCGGTTCGGCGGCCTCGGGCTGCCGCTGACCGCGTGGTCGGCCGTCCTGCAGGAGGCGGGCTACTCCCACCTCGGGCCCGCGGTGCTCAACTGCATGGCTCCCGACGAGGGCAACATGCTGCTGCTCGAGCGCATCGGCACGCCCGACCAGCACGAGCGCTTCCTGGCCCCGCTCGCGGCGGGCGAGACGCGGTCCTGCTTCGCGATGACCGAGCCGCACCCCGGCGCGGGTTCCGATCCCGCCGCGCTCGCCACGGTCGCGCATCGCATGGCGGGCGGGTGGCAGCTCGACGGCGAGAAGCGCTTCATCTCCGGTGCCGATGAGGCGGGCTTCGCGATCGTGATGGCCCGCACCCCCGAGCTGGGGGACGGGGCGGCATCGATGTTCCTGGTGCGGATGGATGCGCCCGGCGTCGTGCTGGGGCACGCGATCCGCACCCTGGAGACCGCGATCTCGGGTGGGCATCCGCACGTGAGGTTCGAGGGTGTGACGGTGCCCGAGAAGGATGTGCTCGGGGCGCCGGGCGAGGGCTTCCGGCACGCGCAGGTGCGGCTCGGTGCGGCTCGCCTCACCCACTGCATGCGCTGGCTCGGCCTCGCACGGCGTGCGCAGGACACGGCGCTGGACCGGGTGCGCTCGCGCGAGATGTTCGGCTCTCCGCTGGGCGAGCTGGGGCTCGCGCAGGGCCTGCTCGCCGACTCGGAGATCGACCTCGCCACGAGCGACGCGATCATCGCCCACGCGGCCGCGGCGCTGGTGCGGGACGGGCGCGAGGGTGCGACGGCATCGTCCATCGCGAAGGTCCACGTGTCCGAGGCGGTGGGTCGGGTCATCGACCGCGCCGTCCAGCTGTGCGGCGGCGACGGCGTCACGCTCGAGCTGCCCCTGCTGGCGTTCCTCAACGAGGTCCGCCCGTTCCGCGTGTACGACGGCTCGAGCGAGACGCATCGGTGGGCGATCGCGCGGCGCGCCGTCGGGCGCAGGCGCCGCGAGGTTCAGGACGGCGCCACCCCGCTCGATACGCCCGAGGGAGCCCGGTGATCCCGCTGCCGGTCGCACCGCTCGGTGCGTACCTCGACGGCCTCGGCGTGCCCCCAGGCGAGCTCGCGTGGCGGCGCATCGGCGACGGCCAGGCCAATCTCACGTACGAGGTGACCCGCGGCGGGCACACGATGGTGCTGCGCCGCGGCCCGCGCCCGCCGTTCCCGCCATCCGCGCACGACATGGTGCGCGAGGCGCGCTTCGTGCGGGCCGTCGGTGCCGCGGGCGTCCCGGTCCCGCGCGTGCGGGCCGTGTGCGAGGACGATGCGGTGCTCGGCGTCCCGTTCTACGTGATGGACCGCGTCGAGGGCCACGTGCTCACGGACGTGCTCCCGCCGGGGTTCGACGCGCCCGGCGCCTCCGCCGCGACCGTCGACGCGGCGGTCGACGCGCTCGCGGACCTCCATGCCGTCCCGCTCGAGGGCGACGTCGCCGCGCTGGGGCGGCCGGACGGCTACCTCGAGCGCCAGGTCCGGCGCTTCGCCCAGCTGTGGCCGCTCAACACGCGCCGCGATCTGCCGGCCGTCGCGCGGCTCGGCGAGCGCCTCGCCGACACGCTCCCGCCGGACGGGCGGCGCACGGTGGTCCACGGAGACTTCAGGCTCGGCAACCTCATGTTCGCCGCGCCAGGTGCGCTCGCGGCCATCCTCGACTGGGAGATGGCGGCGTTGGGCGACCCGCTCGCGGACCTCGGCTACCTGGTCGCCACGTACTCGGAGCGGGGTCGCGCCGCGACCCCCATGGACCTCACGCCCATCACCGCGGCCTCGGGGTTTCCCACCCGCGCCGACCTGGCGGCGCGGTACGCGGCCCGTACCGGAGCCGACCTGTCCGCGCTGGCCTGGTACGAGGCCCTCGCGCTGTGGAAGTCCGCGATCTTCTGCGAGGCGATGTACACGCGCTGGCTTGCAGGGGAGCGTCCCGACGATAGGTTTGCGCCAGGACTTGCCGACGGCGTGCCCGCGCTGGCGGACGCCGCGGACGAGGCGCTGTCACGGATGGAGAAGGGAAGCCCATGAGGATCCTGGTGCTGATGAAGGTGGTGCCCGACACCTACCGGGACCGGTCGCTGTCGGCCGAGACGGGCCTGATCGCCCGCGTGGCGGACGATGCGGTGCTCGACGAGATCGACGAGCGCGCCCTCGAGGTTGCGCTCGCCTACGCCGACGCGAACCCCGGCACGGAGGTGGTCGCGCTCACCATGGCGCCGGAGTCGGCACCCTCGAGCATCCGCAAGGCGCTCGCGATCGGCGCGACCGACGCGGTGCACGTGGTCGACGAGGCGCTCGTCGGCGCCGACACCATGCTTACTGCCGAGGTGCTCGCCGCGGCCGCGAGGCATGCCGGTTTCGACCTCATCGTCGCCGGCAACGCGTCGACCGACGGCGCGAGCGGCGCCGTCCCCGCCGCGATGGCCGAGCTGCTCGCGATCCCCGCCGCCACGTTCCTCGCCTCGGTCGAGATCACCGCCGAGGGCGTCAGCGGCGTGCGCGCCTCCGATGGTGCGGCCGTGAGCGTCACCGCGCCGCTGCCCGCGCTCGTGTCCGTGACCGAGCAGCTGCCGAGCGCTCGCTTGCCCAACTTCAAGGGCATCATCGCCGCCAAGAAGAAGGAGATCGGCACGCTGTCGCTGGCTGACCTGGGCGTCGATGCCGAGGACCCGGACAAGGCGCGCTCCATCATGATCGCGGCGAAGGAGCGCCCCGCGCGTGTCGCCGGCGTGAAGATCGTCGACACGGGCGACGCGGGCGAGCAGCTCGCCGCGTACCTGCTCGAGAACAAGCTGGTGTGAGGGGATGACCATGACCGACAACGCTCCGATCCTAGTGCTCCTCGACCGTGACGCCGACGGCGGCCTCGCCGCGTCGGCCGCCGCGCTGATGGGCGCCGCGTCCACGCTCGGCACGCCCGTCGCGCTCGTCGTGGGCGACGGCGCCGCCGACCTCGCCACCGTGGCCGGTGCGGCCGGTGCCGCCCAGGTGCTCACCGCCCCCGCGGGCACGCCTGGCGTCGGCGTGGTCGACGCGCTCGCGGCGGCCGCCGCGCACGTGCGCCCCGCCGCGGTGCTCGCCGCCCACTCGATCGAGGGTCGCGAGGCGGCCGCCCGCTACGCGGCACGCTCCCGCAGCGCGCTCGCCGTCGACGCCGTGGGCGTGTCCCGTGACGCCGAGGGCATCGTCGCGCACCACAGCGTCTTCGGCGGTACCTTCCTCGTCGATGCGGCGCCCACGTTCGGCGCGCCCGTCATCACCGTCCGCTCCGCCGCGATCGACGCGCGCGCCGCCGCCGTCGACGCGCCCGCCGTCGAGGAGCTCACGATCGAGCCCTCAGGTCTACCCGCAGTGACGGTCACCTCCGTCGAGCAGATCGTCGAGGAGTCCTCGCGGCCCGACCTGCGCACCGCCAAGACGGTCGTCTCGGGTGGGCGCGGACTCGAGTCCGCCGAGAAGTTCGCGCTCGTCGAGCAGCTCGCCGACGCCCTCGGCGCGGCGGTCGGTGCCTCCCGCGTCGCCGTCGACGAGGGATTCGTGCCCTCGTCGCACCAGGTCGGCCAGACCGGCGTGACCGTGTCGCCCGACCTCTACATCGCTCTCGGCATCTCCGGCGCGATCCAGCACCGCTCGGGCATGCAGACCTCCAAGACGATCGTCGTGGTCAACACCGATGGCGAGGCCCCGATCTTCGAGATCGCGGACTACGGCGTGGTCGGCGACGTGTTCGAGGTGGTGCCGCAGCTGATCGCCGCGCTCGAGGCTCGCAGGTCGTGACCAGGATCGTGCGGCGGGGCCTCCCGCGGGTGCCGGGCGGGGAGCCCTGGCCGCCCGCGCGCGAAGTCGTGTCCGCGGTGGACGATGCGCGGTTCGGCGCGGCAGCGCCCGTGACCGCCGCGGTGGTGATCGAGGAGGCCCCCGCGCCTTCGGTCCCCACCCCGGCGACCGTTGTCCTGAGCGAGGTCCCGCTGCGTCGCGGCCTGCCGCGCGTCGAGGGTGGTGAGCCGTGGCCCGCCGAGGGCTTCGCACCCGCCCGCTTCGGAGTGCCGGCGGAGGTCGTCACGACCGCAGCGGCGCCCGCCGAGGCTCCTGCGGCGATCGAGGCGCCCGCCGTCGCGTTCAGCGACGTGCCGCTGCGGCGCGGCTTGCCGCGCGTCGAGGGCGGCGAGCCGTGGCCCCCGGCAGGCTTCGCGCCGGCGTGGGCGGTCGTCGTCGCGCCCGACAGCGCGCCCGAGGCGGTCGCACCGGAGGCCGAGCCCGTGACCGCCTTGGCCGAGGCGCCCGCATCGTCCCCCGCACCCGACCCGATCCCGACGCCGCGCCGCATGGGTCGGGGCGGCCGCATCGCGGTCGCCCTGATCGCGCTTCTCGCCGTCGTGGCGGCGGTGGTGCTGGTCGCGCGCTGGCTCGTGACGCTCGACGGCGTGCAGGGCTTCCTCGCCGACTACCCGGGCACGTACGCGCTGCCCGAGGACGCGCCCGTGGGGATCCCGGCGTGGCTGTCGTGGCAGCACTTCTTCAACGTCTTCCTCATCGTGCTCATCGCGCGCACGGGCCTCATGGTGCGCCGCCAGCAGCGCCCCGAGGCGTACTGGGCGCCGCGGTCCGACCCCAAGGACCGCAGCAGCCTCATGTCCTGGACGCACCAGGCGCTCGACATCTTCTGGGTGGTCAACGGCGCGGTGTACCTCGTGCTGCTGTTCGCCACCGGGCAGTGGATGAGGATCGTGCCGACCAGCTGGGACGTCTTCCCGAACGCCGTCAGCGCGGTGCTCCAGTACCTGTCGCTCGACTTCCCGGCGCACGACAGCTGGGCCTACTACAACTCGCTCCAGCAGATCTTCTACTTCCTCGCCGTGTTCGTCGCGGCCCCGCTCGCGATCGCGACCGGCGTGCGCATGAGCATGTACTGGCGCGGGGGAGCGCGGTGGGACCGCGTCTACCCCAAGTCCGTCGCGCGCGCGCTGCACTTCCCCGTGATGATCTACTTCGTGGCCTTCGTCGTCGGTCACGTCGCGCTCGTCCTCACCACCGGTGCGCGCGCGAACCTGCAGCACATGTACGCGGCGAGCGACGGCGGGGGATGGCTGGGAGTGGTGATGTTCGTGATCTCGCTCGTGGTCATCGCCGGTGCGTCGTTCGCGCTGCGGCCGCTGTTCCTCGCTCCCGTCGCGGGCCGCTTCGGGTCGGTGACGAGCCGCTAGCGGTTTCTGTATACAGAACCCGCCCAACGGTGCTATGTTCGCTCCGTTGGGCGGGTTTCTGTATCCACTGACCGCGAGGAGGCGGCGTGAGAACCAGCGAGCGGGTCTATGAGGCGCTCCGGGGGGAGATCCTCGACGGAACCCTCGCGCCGGGCGTCCCGCTCGCGGAGATCGAGCAGTCGGAGCGCCTCGGCGTCTCGAGGACCCCGCTGCGGGAGGCGCTCTCGCGGCTCCAGGGAGACGGGCTCGTGGCGGCGCGCGGCGGACGCGGCCTCGTGGTCGCGGGACTGTCGCTCGAGGACGTCCGCTACCTGTTCGAGATCCGGGAGGCGCTCGAGGTCAAGGCCGCGGGCCTCGCGGCCCAGCGTCGGGACCCGGCCGTGTTCGAGGCCCTGCGCGAGGAGCTGCGGGGCGCGGGGGAGCAGCTGTCCGCCGGCGCGTCCCGCGTGGACTTCTACGCGCTCATCGCGCGCATGGACGCCGCGATCGACGAGGCCGCGGCGAACCCCTACCTGAAGGCCGCGCTCCGCAGCGTCCGCACCCACGTCGCCCGCCTGCGCCGCATCTCGAGCGACGACGAGTCCCGCCTGCGCGACGCGACGCAGGAGCACCTGCTCATCGTCGACGCGATCATCGAGGGCTCCTCGACCATGGCCGCGCACGCCACCGAGCTCCACCTCCACCGCAGCCTCACCAGCATCCTGCGCTCGATCGACGCCCGACCCGAGGAGAACCCCGCGTGAAGACGTACGTCGTCCGTGCCCACACGTCCGCCGAGGCGCTGCCTCGCTGGGAGCAGCTCGCCTGGCGGATCGCGGAGGTCGCCGCGGATCCCGCGCCCGTGACCCCGGACGTCGAGGACATGGTCATCAACCGGGTGATCGACAACGCCGCGGTCGCGGCGGCCTCGTACGCGCGCTCGGCCCCGTCCGCGGCGAGGGCCCAGGCGCTCGCGCACGGCGCATCGTCCGGCGGGCGGGGTGCGACGGTCTTCGGCGAGCCCCGCCGCACGCGCGTGAGCGCGGAGTGGGCGGCGTGGGCCAACGGCGTGGCGGTGCGCGAGCTGGACTACCACGACACGTTCCTGGCCGCCGAGTATTCGCACCCCGGGGACAACATCCCGCCCCTGACCGCCGTCGCGCAGCACGCCGGAGGCTGCGGCGTCACGGGGGAGGACCTGCTGCGCGGCATCGTCACCGCGTACGAGATCCAGATCGACCTGGTCAAGGGCATCAGCCTGCACCGGCACAAGATCGACCACGTCGCTCACCTCGGGCCGTCGGCGGCCGCGGGCATCGGCACGATGCTCGGGCTGGGCACCGAGACGATCTTCCAGTCGGTCGGGCAGGCGCTCCACACCACCACGGCGACGCGTCAGTCCCGCAAGGGGGAGATCTCCTCGTGGAAGGCCCACGCCCCCGCGCTGGCCGGCAAGCTCGCGATCGAGGCCGTCGACCGCGCGATGCGCGGCCAGACCTCGCCCACCCCCATCTACGAGGGCGAGGACGGCGTGATCGCGTGGCTGCTCGGCGGCTTCGACGCCTCGTACGAGGTGTCGCTCCCCGAGGCGGGGGAGGCGCGGCGCGCCATCCTCGACTCGTACACCAAGGAGCATTCGGCCGAGTACCAGTCCCAGGCGTGGATCGACCTCGCGCGCCGCCTCCACCGTGAGCGCCCCGACATCGCCGATCCCGAGCGCGTCCAGAGGATCGTGCTCGCGACCTCGCACCACACGCACTACGTCATCGGCTCGGGCTCGGGCGACCCGGAGAAGTACTCGCCGGAGGCCACCCGGGAGACGCTCGACCACTCGCTGCCGTACATCTTCACTGTCGCGCTGCAGGACGGCCGCTTCGATCACGAGGGCTCGTACGAGCCCGACCGCGCCGCCCGGCCCGACACCGTCGCCCTGTGGCGGCGCATCGTCACCACCGAGGACCCGGAGTGGACGCGGCGGTACCACTCGCACGATCCGGCGGAGAAGGCGTTCGGCGGGTCGATCGAGGTGACGTTCACGGACGGCAGCGTGTACCGGGACTCGATCGCGGTCGCCGATGCGCACCCGCTCGGCGCCCGACCGTTCGCCCGCGCCGACTACGTGCGGAAGTTCCGCACGCTCGCCGAGGGGGTGCTCGAGGAGCCAGAGATCGAGCGCTTCCTCGACGCCGCCCAGCGTTTGCCCTCCCTCGCTCCCGAGGAGCTGGGCGACCTCACGTTCACCGTGTCCGACGCCGTCAGGGGCGCAGCGCCGGCGCCTCGCGGACTCCTGTAGGGGGACCGATGCTCTACGCGACCACCACGCCCGCCGCGAGGCGCGAGGCCTTCCGTGCGCGCCTCGCCACGGGCGAGCTGCTGCGCATGCCGGGCGCCTTCAACCCGCTGTCCGCGCGTCTGATCGAGCGGCGCGGCTTCGAAGGCGTGTACGTCTCGGGCGCGGTGCTCTCGGCCGACCTGGGGCTGCCCGACATCGGGCTCACCACGCTCACCGAGGTCGCCGGCCGCACGCGCCAGATCGCGCGCATGACGGAGCTGCCCGTGCTGGTCGATGCCGACACGGGCTTCGGCGAGCCGATGAACGTCGCGCGCACCGTGCAGGAGCTCGAGGACGCCGGGGTCGCGGGCCTTCACATCGAGGACCAGGTCAACCCGAAGCGCTGCGGCCACCTCGACGGCAAGGAGGTGGTCGGGCTCGACGTCGCGGTCAACCGCATCCGTGCCGCGGTCGACGGGAGGCGCGACCCGAACCTGCTCATCATGGCGCGCACCGACGTGCGCGGGGTCGAGGGGCTGTCCGCGGCCGTCGACCGCGCGCGAGCGCTCGTGGACGCGGGTGCGGACGCGATCTTCCCCGAGGCCATGGCCACGCTCGAGGAGTTCGCGGCGATGCGTGCCGCCGTCGACGTGCCGATCCTCGCCAACATGACCGAGTTCGGGAAGTCCGAGCTGTTCACGGTCGAGGCGCTGCGGGACGTCGGGGTCAACGTCGTGATCTGGCCCGTGTCGCTGCTGCGGCTCGCCATGGGCGCCGCGATGCGCGCGCTCGACACGCTGGACGCCGACGGCACCCTCGCCCCGCACGTCGGCGAGATGCAGCACCGCGCCGAGCTCTACGACCTCCTCGACTACGAGGGCTACAGCCGCCTCGACTCGGACATCTTCACCTTCACCGTCGTCAAGGACTGACGGCGCCGCACGCCCCGACCCTCGCAGAGCCCCATCACGAAGGAGTGATCATGAGCGACAGCCCCGAGATCAGGAAGGGCCTGGTAGGCGTGGTCGCGGACCGCACCGCCGTGTCCCAGGTCAACGTCGAGACCAACTCGCTGCTCTACCGGGGCTACCCGGTGCAGGAGCTCGCCTCGATGTGCTCGTTCGAGGACGTGGTGCATCTGCTGTGGAACGGGGACCTGCCGAGCGCGGAGGAACGGGAGCGGGCGCTCGCCCTCGAGCGCACGCATCGTGACCTCGGCGATCGGCTCATGGGCGTGATCGAGAGGCTTCCCGACTCGGCCCATCCGATGGACGTGCTCCGCACCGCGGTGAGCGTCCTGGGCGGCGAGGACCCGACGGCGTGGACCGCCGACCCCGACGAGATCCGCGAGAAGGCGCTCGTGCTCATCGCGAAGGTCCCGGCGGTGGTCGCGTACATCCAGCGCCACCGGCGCGGGCTGCCCATCGTCCCGCCGCGCGAGGACCTGGGGTACGCGGCCAACTTCCTGTGGATGACGTGCGGCGAGGAGCCCGACGAGGTGGTGAGGAAGGCCTTCGACGTCTCGATGACGCTCTACGCCGAGCACAGCTTCAACGCCTCCACGTTCACCGCGCGCGTGGTGACGTCGACGCTGTCCGACTACTACAGCGGCGTGGTGGCGGCGATCGGCGCGCTCAAGGGACCCCTGCACGGCGGCGCCAACGAGGCGGTGATGCGGACCTTCGACGAGATCGGCTCGGCCGCGAACGTGGGGGCGTGGCTCGACGAGGCGCTCGGTCGGAAGCGCAAGATCATGGGATTCGGCCACCGCGTGTACAAGCGCGGCGACTCGCGCGTGCCCACCATGAAGGCGGCGCTCGACACGCTGGTCGCGCACGCCGAGCGCCCCGACATCGCGGAGCTGTACGACGCCCTCGAGGCGGAGTTCGTGGCGCGCAAGGGCATCTATCCCAACCTCGACTACCCGTCGGGCCCGGCGTACCACCTCATGGGCTTCGACACGGAGCTGTTCACTCCCATCTTCGTGGCGTCCCGCATCGCCGGCTGGACCGCGCACATCCAGGAGCAGCTCGCGGACAACGCCCTGATCCGGCCGCTCTCGGCGTACGACGGGGTGGGGGAGCGGCACATCCCCGGGTACGTGGCGTCCGCCGATGCGGTGGCCGCGGCGACCCGCCAGGAGGAGATGGCCGGCTGACCTCGCGGTACTTGGGTCTCCTTGCTGCTAGGTTCGCGCTCGACGGACGGAGGACGAGCGCGATGGACATGTGGCTGGTGGGCGGCGTGCTGAACTTCCTGCTCGGCCTGCTCGAGCTCGGCCCCAGCCCTCGACGCCTCGCGAAGGAGCGCGCGCGAGGAGTCCTCGTCGCGCACACCCGGGTCGCCGCCGGCACGGTCCCGGGGCTCAAGCCCTTCTGGGAGTCGAAGCCACGCTGGCGCGTCGAGCTGGGCGAGCTGTGGCGTCGCGACCGGATGATCGCGGTGGTCTCCGTCGACGAGGGCTCGCGCCGTCCCACCCCTGTCGAGGAGCAGATGCTCGGCACCTCCATGGGCGACGCGATGGCCGGTCCGCCGCTCGATCTGCCGGAGGCGGCGCTCGCCGCGCCCCTCGTCGTGGTGACCGTGCGCACGCACGATGCCGCCATCGAGATCGCGCTCGATCCGCGCGACGAGCGGTGGTTCCGCGACCGCCTCGCGGGGGTGAGCGCCGCGCCGTCGGCCCCGTGACACGGGCCGCTCGCCGGGCTCGGCGAGCCCGCGGGTCAGGCCCGAAGGAGCTCGAGGTCCTCGAGCAGGCTCGGGTGAGTCGGCTCCCAGCCCAGCTCCGCGCGGGTGCGCGCGCTCGATGACGGCTGATCCGCCGCGAACACGGGACCGACCGGGCCGAACATCTCGACGGGACGCGGCTCGACGGGCAGGCCGAGCCGGCGCCCGATGACCGCGACGATGTCGCGTACCGTGTCGCCCTCGTCCGCGACGGCGTGCCAGACGCCGCCCGCCGGCGAGCTCTCGAGGGCGATCCGGAACAGGGCCGCCGCGTCGGCCGCGTGGACCGCCGGCCAGCGCTGCGTGCCGTCGCCCGGGTACGCCACGACGCCGGACTGCCGGGCCATCCCGGTCAGGATGCCCGCGAAGCCGCCGGTGCCGTCCGCGTGCACGGTGCGCGGGAGGCGGACCGCCGCGCTGCGCACCCCGCGCGAGGCGAGGCCGAGCGCGCGGTTCACCGAGGCGCCGCGGCCGCCCACGGGCCCGACGACCGGCATCGGGTCCTCCTCGGTCGAGGCGCGCCCGGGCACGCCCGGCGTCCCGGCGACGGTCACCAGGGGCTTGTCGGTTCCGATCAACGCCTCGCCGACGGCCGCGAGCGCGGCGGCCTCCTCCTCGACGTTCGCGGCCAGGGCCTCCGGTGAGCCGAAGTCGTTGCCGAACGCCAGGTGGATGACGCCGTCGGCCTCGGCTGCGGCGGCGCGCAGCACGACGAGATCGGCGAGCGAGCCGCGGATCACGGCGCAGCCCGCGGCCTCGGCCGCGGAGGCGGACGCGTCCGAGCGGGCGAGCGCGGTCACGGTGTGCCCCGCCGCGAGCAGCTCGGCGACGACCGCCGAGCCGATCAGTCCGGTACCGCCGGTGATGAAGACGCGCATGGGAGACCTCCGGGAAGTGATGCGACAGTTGTTCCATCACGGTAACACGTGATGCGACAGGTGTCGCATCGGCTAGGGTGGGGGCATGGCCCGATGGAAGCCCGATGCCCGCCAGCGCCTCGTCGTCGAGGCGCTCACGCTGTTCGCCGAGCAGGGCTACGACGAGACCACGGTCGCGCAGATCGCCGAGCGCGCCGGGCTGACCCGCAGCACCTTCCATCGCCACTTCGCGGACAAGCGCGACATCCTCTCCGCGGGGCACGAGACCCTGAGCCGCCTGCTCGCCGAGGGGGTCGCCGAGGCGCCCGCCGACGCCGCGCCGCTCGACGCTGTCGCCGCGGGCCTGGATCGCGCATCGTCCTCCATGACCACCTTCAACCGCGAGCTCAGCCACCTCATCGAGGCGGCCATCGCCGCCAACGACGAGCTGCGGGGCCGCAATGCGATGAAGGCCGTGGGGATGTCCGCGGCGATGGACGATGCGCTGGTCGCCAGGGGGGTCGCGGCTCCGGTCGCGCGGCTGGCGGCGGAGATGGGCGTCGTCGCGTTCTCGACCGGGTTCCAGCGTTGGGTGGATCCCGCCGTGGACGATGCGCCGGGGGAGCTGCGCGACCGCACCGCCGCCGCCTTCGCGGAACTGCGCGCGGCCGCGGCGATGCTCGCCGACGGCTGAGGGGGCGGGAGGCGCCGGGTCCCGCCTAGCGGACCAGGTCCTCGGCGATCGCGAGCGCGGCCGTCTCGCGTTCGGCCGCCGTGCCGCCCAGATCGTTGCCGGGCTTGTTGGCGATGAGCACCGCCATGATCGCCATGCGGATGCGCAGGCGGTCCTCGATGGACGCGTCGGCGGGCTGGGCGGCCTCCCACAGGCGCACCTTGAGGTCGTGCACCAGGCCGGTCCCGAGGTTCTGGAGCGCGACCTCGTTCTGCTGGACGCATCGCATGACGTCGCCGGGCACGCCGTGGGTGACGGCGGCGAGCCGGCGGATCATCTCGAGGCGTCGCTCCCGGGTCGACGGCTCCGCGCGCATCCAGGCGATGAGCGCGTCGAGCTCGGTGGAGGCCGCCGCGAGCAGGGACTCGAGGATCTCGTCCTTCGACTTGAAGTGGTAGTACAGCGCGGCCTTCGTCACGCCGAGGTCCTCGGCGATCTCGCGCAGCGACGTCTGGTCGTAGCCGTTCTCGGTGAAGCGCTCGAGCGCGACCTCCTGGATGCGCTCACGCGTATCGCCGCGGCGGCGGGTCGGGGTCTCGGTCATGGCTTCCTCTCCGGGCCGTCGTCGACGGATCGATGCATTTAACTTGACGACCGGTTAGTTCCACTATAGCGTCGTAGCCGTAACTTACCGGGCGGCTAGGAAGTGCTCAAGGGACGATCGTCCCCGAGCGGGCCCGCCCCTCGTCCCCACGGCCCCCGCGGCCTGGCACCGGCCCTCGCGGGCCCCATGGCACCGACGCCCTCGCGGCATCGTCATGCCTCGAGGTGCGCACACGAAAGGCAATCATGGACTCCACCCCCGATCCCCGCCGCTGGTGGGGCCTGGCCGCGATCGGCCTGGCACAGCTGATGGTCGTGCTCGACATGACCATCGTCAACATCGCGCTTCCCACCGCGCAGGCGGACCTCGGCATCTCCGACGCCGACCGACAGTGGGTCATCACGGCGTACACCCTCGCCTTCGGCGGGTTGCTGCTGCTCGGCGGCCGGCTCGGCGATGTGTTCGGCCGCAAGCAGGTCCTCATCACCGGGCTCATCGGCTTCGCCGTGGCCTCGGCCTTCGGCGGCGTCTCGCAGACGTTCACGATGCTGATCGTCGCCCGCGCCCTCCAGGGTGTGTTCGCCGCGCTGCTCGCGCCGGCCGCGCTGTCGATGCTCAACGTCACGTTCACCGATCCCAAGGAGCGTGCCCGCGCGCTCGGCGTCTACGGCGCGATCGCCGGCGGCGGCGCGGCGCTGGGCCTCATCCTCGGCGGCACCCTCACGCAGTACCTCGACTGGCGCTGGACCCTCATGGTCAACGTGCCCATCGCGGTGGTCGCGGTCATCGGCGCGTCGCTGTTCCTCCACAACCACGGCGTCGAGGGGATCCGCACGCGCCTCGACATTCCGGGTGCGCTGCTCGCGACCGGCGGCGTGCTGTCGATCGTCTTCGGCCTGTCGGAGGCGGAGCAGGACGGCTGGACGTCGGCGCTCGTGCTGTCGATGCTCGCGCTCGGCGCGGTGCTGCTCGCCGTCTTCGTCGTCGTCGAGCGCCGCACGCCGCACGCGCTGCTCCCGCTCCACCTGCTGCGCGACCGCAACCGGGTGGGCGCCCTCGCGGCGGTGGGCCTCACGCAGATCGGCATGTTCGGCGTGTTCCTGTTCCTCACGTACTACATGCAGGGAATCCAGGGGTACTCGCCGCTCAAGACGGGCGTCTCGTTCCTGCCCATGGTGCTCGGCATGATGACCGGTGCCGTCGGCATCTCCGCGCGGTTCCTGCCGCGCGTGGGTCCGCGTCGCCTCATGCTCCCCGGCATGCTCATCGCCGCCTCCGCGCTGGCGTTCCTCACGCAGATCGACGTCGACTCGACGTACTGGGTCCACGTGTTCCCCGGCCTGCTGTTCCTGGGCCTCGGCATGGGCATGACGTTCATGCCGTCGATGGCCACCGCGACCGGCGGCGTGCGCGGGACCGATGCGGGAGTGGTCTCGGCGACGCTCAACACCACCCAGCAGGTGGGCGGCTCGATCGGCATCGCGCTCCTCAACACGGTCGCGGCGACCGCGACCGCCAACTGGATCACCGACCACGGCGCGACCACCCCCGCCGAGATGGCCGAGGCGACTGTTCAGGGATTCTCGACCGCGATGTGGATCTCGGTGGCGGCCGTGCTGCTCGCGGCGCTGACGGCCGCGATCCTGGTGCAGTCGCGTTCTATGGCCGGGGGCGCGCACGGCGCCGAGGCCGTGCCGGCCGTCGCGTCCGCGGGCGAGGCGGTCTCCGGCGCCGACGAGGCCGCGATCCCCGCAGCGGCGACCGCCGGCCCCGGCGACGAGGACCCCGAGCGCTCCTGACGCATCGTCCGTCTCGGCACCGCTCGGCGCCCGCTCCCTCACGGGGGCGGGCGTCCTGCGTCCGGGCGACACCCGAACTGGGGATGGCGTCTACCGCGCCGACGTGCCAGGGTATGGCCATGTCTGCCAGTGAGAATGCGCCGTCCGGAGTCCCGTTCACCTTCGCGTCGAACCTCGGACTCGGGCTCGTGCTGCTCATCGTCGGGAACATGGTGACCACGCTCGGGGCGCTGTCCGGCGTGCCGGTGCTCGCGGTGATCGGCGCCGTGGTGGCGTTCGTGGGCCTCGTGCTCACGGTGAGCGCCGTGACACGTCAGGCGTCCGCCATCGAGGCCATCGCGGCCAAGCTCGACGTCGCACGTCCCGCGAGCGCGCCGCCGCAGCGGTCCAACGCGGAGTTCTTCGGCCAGAAGTAGTCCTGCTCGCGTGCCGCATCGGCGTGCGCTCATGTGAAGGGGAGGGCGCCCGTGGCGCTGGAGAAGTCGGCCGCCGACAGGATCGGCGATGGCGCGCTCAACGCGTTCGTGTGGGGGCCGCTGATCGGCGCGGTCGGGTACGGCATCGCGGCGCTGCTCCTCGGGACGGGGAGCGGGTTCGGACTGGTGATCGGGGCCGTCGCGGCGCTCATGGGAGTCGCGGTCGCGCTGACCGGGATGCTCGAGCTCATCGCGGGGGTCCGGGCGCTCGTCGCTCGCGTCGACCACTCGTCCGCCGTCGCGGCGGCATGGCACTCGGCGCAGTTGGCCGCGACGCGCGAGACGGAGGCGTCCGAGCGTGCCGCGGCGCGCGCGGAGCGCGGACCGATCACCGCACCCAAGCCCGAGGTGCCGTCGCGGGGGACGCGCGTCATCCCCGAGCAGACGGGCGAGGTCATCGACTGGGGCGACGGCGGGTTCCCGAAGGTCTGAACGGGAGCGGCGCGGAGCCTCGGCCGTCTCAGGCCGCGAGGCGGTAGTGCAGCGGCGTCGGCGGCCGTGTGACCGTCCACGCGAGCGCGCCCGCCGCGACCGGCGCGCCGAGCAGCGTCGCCACGAGCAGAGCCCACGGCGGCGAGAAGGACACATCGACCCACGACCGGGTGTCGACGGTGACCCACCTGAGGGCCAAGGCGAGGCCGATCGCCCCGGCGACGCCGACGATCAGCGCGCCTTGCCACGCGGCGACGGCGCGCGACAACCCGGGCGATGCGCCGAGCGAGGCGAGCGTGAAGTCGTCCCGCCGGGCGTCGGTGCGCGCGAGGCCCAGCGCGACCGCCGTGCACCCCAGGGTGAACAGCGCGACGATGCCGACCGTCGCCCAGGCGACGGCGGGGCTCAGCGCAAGGCTCGCGCCGCCGCTCTCCACCGACGAGTAGGGGAGCTCCCCGGTCGCCCGTGTGATGGCGCCGTCGAAGGCCGCCTGCTGGGCGGGCGTGATCGGATCGGGCGCATCGACGATGAGCCGCGACGGCACCACAGGCCACCCGACCCGTGCAGCGGCTGCGGGCGAGAGGACGACGAGGGTCCCGCCGGCGCGATAGGCGCTCGGCTGGTACGCGGCGTCGAGCACGATGCGTGACTCCGGCTCGACGCCGAGGTCGGCGTAGATCGCGGCCGAGGGGTCGAACATCCCCACGGTGAGCGTGTCGCCGTCGAGCATCGTCGGTGCGAGCACCACGGCACCGCCGCTGTCGAGCGCTGCGCGGGCCTCGCTCGACGGTGTCTCGTGGATGAGGGTCTCCAGCAGGCGGGCGTCGCCGACGGCGGCGGCGCCGATCCACGGCCCGACCTCGTGCGCAAGCCCGTCGCAGCGGGGATCGGTGGCGAGCTCGCGTGCCGACATGACTCCGGGCTCCCCCACGAAGTCCGGGCAGACGCGTGCGATCGGGACCAGGACGTACGGCACGGTCGCCGACGGATCGGCGAGCTGATCGGCCTGCGCCCAGCCGTCGACGATGGTGACGTCGGCGTCGGGCAGCGTGGCGCGCACCGCGTCCGCAGCGGGGCGCGCGAGCGGGGCGGGGTCGGCGTCGCTCGTCGTGACCTGGACCAGCGCGTCGCCGATCGGGACGTCGGGGAGCCACTGTGACTCGACCGCGGCCTGGTCGCGATCGAGCGTCAGGAGAGTGGCGCCTCCGAGCGCGGCGACGAGGGCGACCGCGGCGACCACGGGAACCGTCCGCCCGGTGTGGCGTGCGGCGTCGCGCGCGGCGATGCGTGCCGAGACGCCGAGCGCACCCGCGACTCGAGCGATCGCGCGGAAGGCCGGTGCCGTGAGCAGGGTCGCGCCCGCGAACCCTGCCATCGCGCCGAGCGACGCCAGCCACCAACCGCGGGTGGCGGCGGCGCGCGCCTCCGCGCCCCTGGCGTCGAGGCCCAGGTTGAGCGTGGTGGCCGCGACCGCGAGCACGGCGATCGCCGCCGCGACCAGGACGGCGCCGACCACGCCGGGCCAGCGCCGGACGCGGGGCGGTCGTTGACTGCCCCGCAGGACCGCGACCGGGTCGATCCGGGATGCCGACAGGGCCGGGAGGAGCGACGCGGCCGTGCCGGCGAGCGCCCCGTAGCCCACCACCGCGAGCGTGTGCCACCAGATGACGTGATAGCCCCACACGGTGGCCGGGTCGGTCGCCCCGTCCCAGTGCCGAAGGAAGGCCACCCACGACACGCCGAGCACGACCCCGAGCGTGGCGCCGGCCGCGCCTCCCGCGAGCCCCAGCCAGAACCCGCGTGCGGCGCCCATGGCTACGAGGCTGCCGCGCGTGGCGCCCGTCACCGCGACCAGCGCGCGTTCGCGCAGCTGGGCCCGGAACGTCACCGCGAATCCCGCACCGGCGAGCAGCATGACCGCGAGCACGCCGACCGCGCCGGTGGCGATCAGCGCGGCGCCGGCCGAGTCCTGCTCGCCGGCCGGGACGGCCAGGCCCGAGGCCAGGATCTCGGCGCGCGACTCCACCACCAGGCCCGTGTCGTTGAGCCCACGGACGGTATCCCAGCCCACGGGCGACCCGACCAGGTACCACGCGTGCGTGGCCGAGGACGGGTCGACGCCCGTGGCGCCGAGTGGGGCGAAGACGGCTTCCGCGGCGTCGCTCCCGCGCCACCGCATCGTGCCCACGACGGTCACGGTCCGGGCGGAATCGGTGACGGTGATCGCGTCGCCCGTCGCAAGATCGAGCGTCTCCGCGAGCCCCGGCGACACCATGGCCTCGGACGCCGTCGTCGGCGCGCGCCCGGAGAGCACCTCGTAGGGACCCGCGAGCGCGTCGGCCCACGGCTCGCCCTCGACGACGGTCGCGCGGGCCAACGATCCGCCGGCCTCCACGACGACGGGTCCGGCGGTGCTGACACGGAGGTACGGCGCGCCGTCGGGGAGGGCGGCCTCGACATCGGCGGGTCCGAGCAGGTCGAGCCCCTCGGCCATGCCGTCGCCCTCGAGGGTCTCGGGGGAGTAGTCCCACGACCACGGATCGTCAGGCGACTGGATGATGGGTGCGCCGGTGGTGTCGCCGACCGATACCCGTGCCTCGGTGCGGCCCAGCTCGGCCGCGAGACGTTCCTCGACGGTCGGCGTCTGGCTGGCCAGCGCGATCGACACCAGCATGACCGCCGCCGAGGGCAGCGCCACCAGGGACGCGACCAGAGCGCCGCTGCGCGGGTCGGCACGAAGCTCGCGCCGGACCAAGCCGAGCGCGGCGCGACCACGCCGGAGCGCCCTCACTGGACCCCTCCAGAGAGGAGAGACTCGGGTCGGGCGGCGCGGGTCTCGTCGACGATGCGGCCGTCGCCCAGGTACACGATGCGGTCGGCCCAGGCCGCGTGGCGCGCGTCGTGGGTGACGAGCACCACCGCGGCGCCCTCGTCCGCACGCTCCCTGAGCGCCTCCAGCACGTGCTCGCCGGTGACGGAGTCGAGCGCACCGGTCGGTTCGTCGGCGAGGAGAAGCCGACGCTCGCCGACGATCGCGCGCGCGATCGCGACACGCTGGCGCTGGCCGCCCGACAGCTCGTCGGGGAAGGACCGGGCGCGCTCGCGCATGCCGAGCGTCGCGAGTGCGCGGCGTGCCTCGGACCTCGCGGTGGCGGTCGAGGCGCCTCCGAGATCGAGGGGGAGCGCCACGTTCTCCAGCGCGGTGAGCGAGGGCAGGAGGTTGAAGTCCTGGAACACGAAGCCGATCACCTCGCGGCGCACGGCCGCGAGGCGGCGCGTGCTCAGCGTCGCCAAGGGCCTGCCGGCGACCTCGACCTCGCCCGAGGTCGGCGCGAGCAGGCCGCCTGCGATCGCGAGCAGCGTCGACTTGCCCGAGCCCGAGGTGCCCATGACCGCGACCATCTCGCCCCCGTGGACGTCGAGCGACGCGCCCGTGAGAGCGGCGACCGCCGCCTCGCCCGCGCCGTACGTCTTGGCGACGTCGCGCAGGCGGAGGACCGGTGAGGCGTCGGGCGCGGCGGTCATCGCGCGGCCTCCGCCTCTGACGCGGCGACCGAGCGGCGGGGTGCTGCCGCGGGGAGCCCCGCCTTGCTGCGCGTCAGCGAAAGCCGCTGCTCGGTGTGATCGAGCCACCGGATCTCCGCCTCGGCGCGGAAGATCAGCGCGTCCGCGACCAGGTCCCACGCGGCGTCGGTGCTCGCCCGCTTGGTGCGGTTGAGCTCCTGGAGCGATGTCATGACCGCGCGCCTCTGCTCGTGGATGACGGCGCCTGCGTCGACCCCGGGAGAGGTGACGGCGAGCGCGATCTTGAGCGCCACATCGTCCCGGCCCACGTTGGCGACCGGGACGGGTGTCGCCCACCACGCGCCCACCTCGGCGCGTCCGGCCTCCGTGAGCGCGTAGCGGACCTGGCGCTCGTCGCCTGCCGCGGCGCGCAGCACCAGCCCGTCGCGCTCGAGCCGCTCGAGGGTGCTGTACACCTGTCCCACGTTGAGCGGCCAGACGCCGCCGGTGCGCTGCTCGAACTCGGCGCGGAGCTCGTATCCGTAACGGTCACCGTCGCCGAGCAGGACCAGGAGCGAATGCTTGACCGACATCACTTCCCCCTTGCATATCCGGTATGCATGAGGCGACTGTATACCGGGTATTCACCGAAGGGTGGGAGGCGGTGGCGTGTCGCGCGGAGGACAGGGTCAGACCCTCACAGTCTGCCTGCACCGGGGGAACGTGCTGCAGCCGAGGAACTCGCCGTGCGGGCCGGAGCGCGCCACGAGCGTGCCCTCGCCGCAGCCGGGGCATGCACGGACCTCGCCGATCGGGGTGCCGTCCGCGTCCACCACCTCGACGTCCGGGTCGTCGATCAGCTCGAGGATGAAGGGCGACTCGCGGCCCGCGACCGTGACCAGCGTTACCGTCCGGCGCGCGCGGGTGAGCGCGACGTAGAGCAGGCGGCGCTCCTCGGAGTGACGGAAGCCGTCGTCGTCCGACATCGCGAGCGTGAGCACGGGATCGTCCTCGATCGTGCTGGGGAAGCCGTACCGCCCGCTTGTGACGTTCGGCAGCACGATGTGGTCGGCCTCGAGGCCCTTCGACCGGTGCACGGTGCGGAACCGCACGTCGAGGCCGTCGATGCGCGCGGCGGGCATGAGGTTCTTGTCGAAGCCGTACCGCCCGAGCACGTCGACCGTGCCGCTCGACGATGCCGCGAGGCGCCTCAGGTGCGCCTCGACGGCGCCCGCCACCGCATCGTGCCTCCCGACGCGGACGATGCGCACGGGCGCGCCGCCGGGACCGCGCGAGGCGTGCACGGCCTTGGTGACCTGGGCGGGGTTGCGGGAGACGAAGCGGCCCGCGACGTCGGCGGTGGTCTGCGTGGTGCGGAACGTGGTCTGGAGGCGGCGGGTGAGCGCCGGGCCGAAGTACGCGCCGAACCCGGTCATCAGCGAGAGGTCGGCGCCGGCGAAGCGGTTGATGGCCTGCCAGTCGTCGCCGACCGCGAGCAGGTGCTTGCCCTGCCCGGCGAGCAGCGCCTTCGTGAGCCGCGCGCGGGCGCGCGAGGTGTCCTGGAACTCGTCGACCATGACGAGGTCCCAGCGGGCGAGGCCCGGATCTCGCTCGACCAGCTCCGCCGCGCGCAGCAGCATGTCGTCGAAGTCGACCGTGCGGGTCGCGTCGAGCTCGCCCTGCCATGCCTCGTGGATCCGCCAGTAGAGGTCCACGAACAGGCGGGTGCGCGCCGTGTCCCATTCAGGATGCGCGGCCACGCGTTCCCGGAGGCTCTCGCGGGTGAGCGACCCGGACTTGATGTGCGACATGAACGTGCGCATGAGCCGGGCGAGGCGCTCGTGCTCGAGCGGCTCGGCGCCGGGCAGCGTCCGGTCGGGGTTCCAGTCAAGGGTGAGCCCATGACCCTCGAGGTCGACCGCGAGGGCCTCGAAGCCGCTGTGGTCGATGATCGAGTGCCACTCGGTCTCGACCAGCGAGGTGCCGTGGGTCGCATGGACCTTGCGCTTCCAGGTCATCGCGTCCCGGTAGCCGCGGAAGTCCTCGACCACGCTGCCGTCCGCGCGCACGGCCCAGTGCTCGTGCCACGCGTCGACGGCGGGGTAGTAGAAGTCGGGGCGGTACTGGCCGTGGGTCGCGTCGGCGACGTCGTGCGCGTAGGGCTGCTCGTAGCGGTAGTCGACGCCGTGGAGGAACAGCCAGTCGGCGACCAGGCGCTCGCCCTCGCTGCGTACCGTCTCGCCGCGGTAGGTCTCGAAGCCGCTCACCTTGGTCGCGGGGTCGTAGGAGTCCGGCTCGCCGCCGTCGGCCGTCGCCGACACCTTCCCGTAGAGCAGGCGGAACAGGTCCCACTTGAAGCGGAAGTCGAGATCCTGGTCGCGCAGCCGATCGACGATCTCCTGCACCTTCTCGACGTCGCGGCCGCCCTCGACCCACGGCGCGATGCGCGGCTTCCTGCCCGTCGCCTCGCCGATGAGCGCGAGGCCGAACGAGTGGAAGGTCGCGATCCTGAGCCCGTCCCTCGGGAGCCCCAGGGCGCCCAGCCGGGTCTCGACCCGCTCCTGCAGCTCCTTGGCCGCGTCGGCGTTGAACGCGAGCATGAGGATCCGGTCGGGACGCACGAAGCCGCGCCGGATGGCGTAGGCCGCGCGCGCGACCATCACCGACGTCTTGCCCGAGCCGGCGGCGGCGATGACCCGCACGCGGTTGTCGTGGGAGATCACGGCGCGGGCCTGCTCCTCGGAGAGAGGTGAACGTTCGACACGGTCGAAGAACGGCCGGCCTACCGTGAGCTCCCGGCGCAGGATCTCGTCGTTGGCGGCGCTCACGCGCGCCAGGTGGTCCTGGGCGAGGAAGGAGAGCGCCTTGCGCTCGGCCGGGGACAGGTGCGCGTCGAGATCCTCCCGCTGGGCGGCGGAGAGCTGCGCGAGCACGTCGTCGTGCCGGGGGAGTTCCGCGAGGATCGTCGCGGCGTCGTCGTGCGCGATCCACCGCTGCTTGCGCACGCGCGTCTCGAGGAGGCGCTCGAAGTACCCCTCGCGCTCGGCGGCGACCAGGAGGGCGTCGCGCAGCGTGGCGCGGGTGACGATGCGCGCGACCGCGGTGGCGACGGCGCCGGCGTCGCGGAGACGCAGGCCGGCGAGGCGGGTGCGCGGCGCATCGTCCCCCGCCTCGATCACGAGGCAGCGGCCGGTCCACCACCAGGCGACCCGGATCCGCGATGCGGCAGGGCCCTCGAAGCGGGTCGTGGCGCCGTCGGCGGTGAGCGTGAGGCCGCCGCCCTCGCGCGTGAGCGTCCACCCGGAGCGGCCGGTCCACGTCTGAGGCATCCGCCTATCCTGCCGCATGCCTTGAGCCGTACCTCGCCATCGCACCCACCTGGGACTTCTCCCATGGGCGCTCCCAAAATGGCGGCGCGTGCCGTGCTCAGTCGGTGAGTCCTGGCGCTTGCTGAGCAGGGAGGTGAACCATGGCCTCGGCAATGCGAGCGAGCGCAGCTTCCCTTGTGGTCTGGTCCGATATTGATGCGGCGACGATGTTGGCAAAGTTACCGTGGTGGGTGGCAGCTAGCTGGTGGAAGAGGTCGACCGAAGACTTGACCGTGTCGGAGAACATTCGGATAAAGATGACAGCGACGAAGTTGGTGAGTAGACCCCCGACGAGACCGACGACCGCGACGATCACGCGTTGTTGGTCCTCTGCGTCTTTGAGCGGTACAGCTACCGCGTAGAGCGCAATCCCCGCGATCGCAAGCCCCGCAACCACGCACAGCGCTCCAAGGGTGTACACCCATGCGCGTTGGCGAAGGGTTTGATCGTGGTAGCGCTTCAGTTCGACCGTGCTCACGCGGTACTGACTCTGTGCACGAAGATACTCGTGATCGGTGGCCGCGTTCGTCGTGCGCTGGAGATCTTGCTGAGCTTCGACCTCCCGGAGTTCATCGCGTGCATCGACATACTCGGAGTGCGCGCCAATAAAGATCGGAACACCGAGCATGGCTGCGTATGCGATGAGAAGCAGCAAAGTGCCCAAGACTGAATCGAGTTTGCCAGTTGCGTACATGAACAAAGGAATCGCGAGAAGTGCCACGACGCTTACGGCGACCAGCACATAGTTACGTGTCCGGCGCGAGTCCTTCATCGCCATTCGTAAGTCGCGGCCACGAGCTTCGCTCGTGGCATCGACCACCCGCAGTCCGGCGGCCGCACGCCAACGAACCTGCGCCCCCGCGATCCCGCTGCCGAATCGCTTGTTGGCTTCCCGCCGGAGCGATTCGCAGGCGGCATCGGCGCCGATGCGCCATTGATGGGGCGCGCGATGCAGCTTGCTGCCGGACTTCATTGGATTGGTAAATCCACGGCGCCGAGTGTCTGCCTTGTCAAACACGACGAGATCGACGTACCTGCCTGAGACCTCGCCGAATGGGCTCGCACAGGTAATGAACTCGTCGGTATGCCAGTTCGCCGGGGTGACCTCGATGTTGGATGCGAGCGCCTCTTTGAACGCGTTGCGCGTGTGTTTGACGAGTTTCTTCTGCGTGTCTTCGTTTGGTGGCCACTCGTCCTTCTGCGTCACTGGGACATGGAGCCGGACATCCACGATGTGCCCGACGGACTCGACGATCGAGGCGTTGGCCAACTGCGCCTCGCCGGAGTCATACCCAACAAATAGATCGACCGCAGGCACCGAGGACCCCCTTCGACGACCCTCAGCGGCGTTGGTACTTCGGATACTAGCGTGGCACCGGTATGCGGGCACCTCGTGATGCGGCGCAGCGCCACCACTGTGGCAAGGCCAGCAACTTGCTCTTGGAAATACCTTGCGCACGTTGACGGCGTCGCGCCCGGACGAGGCCATGCCCTAGTCTTGGGCGACCCGATCGGCGACAGCCGCGGCACCCCGCCTCAACGTGGACAGCGGGGGCGGCTCGCGATCGGTGTCAGACCGAAGGGATCCCCGCCTCCATGCCTCGCGCACGCACCATCGTCCTCGCCTCCGCCTCCGCCGCCACCGTCGCCGTGGCCCTCACCGCCGGCTACTGGTACGAGCGCCCGTTGCTGGTCACGGGCACCGGCTACGCGGCCCACAACGCGTGCGCGCTGGACGTCATCGCGGGCCGGGACGATGCGGCGTCGGACCTCCCGCCGAACCCCCTCGTGCCCGTGCTGAGGACGCGGGTGACGGACGACGGCGCCGCGACCACCATCCTCGGCGTCCTCGCGCGCCAGGAGGCCGTCGCGGTCGACGGCTACGGCTGCACGCTCGGCGGGGGAGAGGGCGACCTGCCGGCCGCGACGCCCGTCTCGGGGAACGTCTACACCGACCTCTCGCTCACCGAGCCCGGCGACGATGCGGTGGAGGCGGCGTTGGCGCACGCCTTCGGCGACGACCTGGACGCGGAGAAGCGGGACGCGCTCGGCACCCGCGGCATCGTGGTCCTCAAGGACGGCGAGCTGGTGGCCGAGCGCTACGCCGACGGCTTCGACCAGACGACGCCGCAGCTCGGATGGTCCATGACCAAGTCCGTCACCAACCTGTTGGTCGGGCGCCTGGTGCAGCAGGGCGAGATCAGCCTCGACGACGACCACCTGGTGCCGTCGTGGACGGACGGCCGTGCGGACATCACCATCCGTCACCTCATGCAGATGACGTCCGGGCTGGCGTGGGACGAGACGTACGACCTCGGCACGCCGATCACCACGATGCTCTACCGCGAGGGCGACATGGGTGCATACGTCGCGTCGCAGGAGCTCGCGCACGAGCCTGGGTCCTATCTGCAGTACTCGAGCGGTTCCACCACCCTGCTGTGCTCGGTGGTGACGGACGGCCGTGGGCTGGCCGACGCTCCGCGCGCGGAGGTCTTCGCGCCGCTGGGGCTGTCGAGCGCGGTGCTCGAGGCCGACGCCGCCGGGACGCCGGTGTGCAGCTCGTACATGTGGGCGACGCCGCGCGACTGGGCGAGCATCGGCCAGTTCGCGCTGCAGGACGGCGAGTGGAACGGGGAGCAGCTGCTGCCCGAGGGATGGATGGCCGAGTCGACCACCGCCGTCGATACCGAGGTCGAGCCCGGCTCCGACGGCTACGCCTCGGGCTGGTGGTCGAACGCCCGCCCGGACGGGTCCGTGGTCGAGGAGGAGCTGCCTGCGGATGCGTTCTTCGCCGAGGGGCACGACGGACAGTGGGTCGTGGTGGTGCCGTCGGAGTCGCTGGTGATCGCGCGCCTGGGCTTCACGCCCGAGGCCGACGACAACCGTGTGCTCTCGACCGCAGCGGCGCTCGTCGACGCGCTGCGCTGACGCGCCCGCGCGGCGCCTCCCTCGCGCCGTACGTGCATGGGTGCGCGCACGCCCTCATGTTCGGGCACCCATGCACGTATCGGGAGCTCCGGGACCAGGACGCGCGCGCCCGGAAAGCGGAAGGCCCGCCCCGCTGCGAGAGCGGGACGGGCCTCCGGTGAGCCGTGAGACGACTTAGCAGTCGTAGTAGAGCTCGAACTCGTGCGGGTGCGGACGGAAGCGCAGCGGGTCGATCTCCTGCGTGCGCTTGAGGTCGATCCACATCTCGATGAGGTCCTCGGTGAACACGCCACCCTCGGTGAGGAAGCCGTGGTCCGCCTCGAGGGCGTCGAGCACCGCGGGGAGCGAGGCCGGGACCTGAGCGATCTGGGCGTGCTCCTCCGGGGGAAGCTCGTAGAGGTCCTTGTCGACCGGGGCCGGGGGCTCGATGCGGTTCTTGATGCCGTCGATGCCGGCCATCAGGAGCGCGGCGAACGCGAGGTACGGGTTCGACGACGGGTCCGGCGCGCGGAACTCGATGCGCTTGGCCTTCGGGTTCGAGCCGGTGATCGGGATACGCACCGCGGCGGAGCGGTTGCGCGCCGAGTACACCAGGTTGACCGGGGCCTCGTAGCCCGGCACGAGGCGGTGGTACGAGTTGACGGTCGGGTTGGTGAACGCGAGCAGCGACGGCGCGTGCTTGAGGATGCCGCCGATGTACCAGCGCGCGATGTCCGAGAGGCCGCCGTAGCCCGCCTCGTCGTAGAAGAGCGGCTCGCCGTTCTTCCAGATCGACTGGTGGACGTGCATGCCCGAGCCGTTGTCGCCGAAGAGCGGCTTCGGCATGAAGGTCACGGTCTTGCCCGCGCGCCACGCGACGTTCTTGACGACGTACTTGAACTTCTGGATGTCGTCGCCCGCGTGCAGCAGCGTGTTGAAGCGGTAGTTGATCTCCTGCTGGCCGGCGGTGCCCACCTCGTGGTGCGCGCGCTCGAGCTCGAGACCGACCTCGCCGAGGACCTTGCACATCTCGTCGCGGAGGTCCGCGAACTGGTCGCCGGGGGAGACGGGGAAGTAGCCGCCCTTGTAGCGCGTCTTGTAGCCGCGGTTCGGGGTGCCGTCCTCCTCGTACTCGACGCCGGTGTTCCACCAGGCCTCGGACGAGTCGATGTGGTAGTAGCCCTCGTGCTGGTTCGTGTCGAAGCGAACCGAGTCGAAGATGAAGAACTCCGCCTCGGGGGCGAAGAAGGCGGTGTCACCGATGCCGGTGGACTTCAGGTACTCGACGGCCTTCGCCGCGATGTTGCGGGGGTCGCGCGAGTACGGCTCGTTCGTGAACGGGTCCACGATCGAGAAGTTGATGACCAGCGTCTTGGCCTTGCGGAACGGGTCGACGAACGCCGTCGCCACGTCCGGCAGCAGCTTCATGTCGGACTCGTTGATCGCCTGGAAGCCGCGGATCGACGAGCCGTCGAACATCGCGCCCTCGGTGAACACGTCCTCGGTGAACTGCGACGCGGGAATGTTGAAGTGCTGCATCTGACCCGGGAGGTCGCAGAAACGGATGTCGACGAACTCGACGCCCTCATTCTTCACATACTCGATCGCCTCGTTGGCGTCTTTGAACATCCGGTACTCCTTGAATACATGGACAGGCGTGCACTGGCACCTCACACCCTAGGGGTGGACGGTTGCCAAGAAATACACGGAATGTTTCAAGGGTGTTACATGTGGCCGTCCCGAGGCGCGCTTCCAGGGGTCGCGCGGGACGATGCGCGGCAGGCTCGGCCGTGCATCGTCCGGTTAGGCTGTCGCGGTGACCGCGCAGCCCGCTCCCGAGACGCCCTCCGCCCACGTCCCGCGCCGCCTCGGCGGCATCGCGATCGACTGGGCGCTGTGCCTGCTGATCTCCTCGGCGTTCTTCCCGGACCCGTCCTACGTCGCGGCGGGCGCGACCGCCGTGGAGCGCGCCTTCCTCGCGGGAGCGCCGTTCGCGACGCTCGCGATCTGGGCGCTCCAGCACCTGGTGCTGGTCGCGACCCTCGGCAGCACCATCGGTCATCGCCTCACCGGGCTGCGCGTGGTGCGTGAGGACGGCGCCCCGGCGGTGGGTCCGACCAAGGCCGCGATCCGGACCGGCCTGCTCGCGCTCGTGATCCCCGCCGTCGTGTGGGGACCGGACGGCCGCGGCCTGCATGACCGCCTCGCCACGACGCGCATCGTCCGCCTGGGCACGGCGGAGGAGCGATGACCGCGCTCACGGCCGCGGGTGTGCTGCTCGACATGGACGGCACGCTCATCGACTCGACCGCGACGGTCGACGTCGTGTGGGGGGACTTCGCCCGCCAGGCGGGCCTCGACGTCGACGAGGTGCTCGCGCATGTCCACGGCGTGCCGGCTCGCGCGACGCTCCGGCGGTTCCTGGGCGAAGAGGCGGACATCGAGCCGTGGTTCGCTCAGATCTCCGCCTGGGAGAACGAGCGCTTCGATGCGGACGTGGAGATCCCCGGCGCCCTCGCCGCCGCTCACACGCTGCCCGCCGGGCGTTGGGCCGTGGTGACATCGGCCGTGCGCGACGCGGCGCTGCGCCGCCTCACGCGGCTGGGGTTCCCTGAGGTCGAGGTGCTGGTGGCGGCCGAGGATGTCGAGCATGGCAAGCCCGATCCTGAGCCGTACCGCCGCGGAGCGGCCGCGCTGGGCCTCGACGCCGCGGACTGCGTCGTGTTCGAGGACTCCGATGCGGGCGTGCGGGCCGGTCTCGCGGCCGGTGCCCAGGTGGTGGTGGTCGGTAGCCTGGCCACGCCTGCGACCGCAGGCCTGCCTCGCGTCGCCGACCTGCGGGGCGTGAGCTTCGCTGCGGCCGACGGGGGAGTGCGCGTCACGCTCGGATGACGCTCGGCGCCCCAAGGGAGGCGCCGCAGACGAGAAACCGCCCGTGAGCGCCCCATTGCGGGGGCTCCGGGCGGTCTGTCGTGGAGCGGAACGGCTCAGCGGCCGCGCATGCCCTTGCGGTCGGGACGGGCGCGCACCGGGTCGATGCCCTTGGGCATCGGGGGCTTCGCGCCGCCGATGGCCTTGAGGCGCGCCTCGACCTTGGGGCGGTCGTTGCGGCCGAGCGCCTTCTTGGTGCGACGGATCGCCTTCGTGAGGTGCGGCAGGGCCACCTCGCCCTCGCCGCGGCCGACGTAGATGATGCTCACGGGCACGCCGGGGACCAGCTTCTCGAGGCGCTTCTGGGCCTGCGTGGCGGGCTTGCGCGCCGCCGATCCGCCCTCGGCCAGCAGCACGATGCCGCCGCGGCCGACTCCCTGGAACACGATCGCGTTGCCGCGCGCGTCCATGTTGACGGGGTTGTCCTCGAACTTCCAGCCGGTGCGGATCGACTGCGCGATCGCGAGCGACGCGCCGGTCTGACCCTCCATGCGCATGTACGCGGTGCGCTCGAAACGGCGCGTGAGGAAGTACATCGCGCCCAGCGCGCCCGTGAGCACGCCGAAGATGATGAGGTAGACCAGCACCACGGTGCTGCCCGACAGCAGACCGATGACCACCGCGAGCGCGATGACGCCCACGACGATGCCGATGATGCCCGGCAGCAGGTACTTGTCGGAGGGTGCGGTGGTCCGGTACGCCTGCGCGACGAGGTGGTACCAGCGCTGCTTCTTGGGCTTCGGTGCGTCGTTCTTCGCCATGATGCCCGTCAGTCTAGTCGCAGGGGAGGACAGCCCCGGGACCCCGGGACGATGCGCCGGTCAGGCGAGCTCGGGGCGCGCCTTGAGCAGCGCCGAGGCCTCCTGGCGGGACTCGGTCGCCTCGCCCAGGTGGGCCAGCGCGGCCGGGATCTCGCGTCCCTTCCGCCGCATGGCCTGACCCCACAGCCGGCCCGCGCGGTACGAGGAACGCACGAGCGGGCCCGACATGACGCCCAGGAAGCCGATCTCCTCGGCGATGTCGGAGAGCTCGACGAACTCCTGCGGCCGGACCCAGCGGTCCACGGGGTGGTGGCGGGGCGAGGGGCGCAGGTACTGCGTGATGGTGATGAGGTCGCAGCCCGCGGCGTGCAGGTCGCGCAGCGCCTCGACGGCCTCGTCGAACGTCTCGCCCATGCCCAGGATGAGGTTGGACTTGGTGACCAGTCCGTCCTCCTGCGCCGCGGTCAGCACCGACAACGAGCGGTCGTAGCGGAAGCCCGGGCGGATGCGCTTGAACACGCGGGGCACGGTCTCGAGGTTGTGCGCGAGCACCTCGGGACGCGAGGAGAAGACCTCCGCGAGCTGGTCGGGGTCCGCGTTGAAGTCGGGGATGAGCAGCTCGACGCCCGTGCCGGGCATGAGCGCGTGGATCTGACGGACGGTCTCCGCGTACAGCCACGCGCCGCCGTCCTCGAGGTCGTCGCGCGCGACGCCCGTGATGGTCGAGTACTTGAGGCCCATCTGGCGGACCGACTCGGCGACCCGGCGCGGCTCGTCGGCGTCGAAGGCCGCCGGCTTGCCCGTGTCGATCTGGCAGAAGTCGCACCGGCGCGTGCACTGGTCGCCGCCGATGAGGAACGTCGCCTCGCGGTCCTCCCAGCATTCGAAGATGTTGGGGCAGCCCGCCTCCTCGCACACCGTGTGCAGGCCGCCGGTCTTCACCAGGCCCTTGAGGTCCTGGTACTCGGGGCCCATGGTGGCCTTGGTGCGGATCCATTCGGGCTTGCGCTCGATCGGCACGGCGGAGTTGCGGGCCTCGACGCGAAGCATCTTGCGGCCCTCGGGGGCGATGGTCACACGGGCTCCTTCGTGGGGAGGATCGGGGCGGCGGGGGTGGTCGCCAGCGCCCACCTTACGTCGGCCAGGGCATCTTCCAGGAATCGCGCCGTGGGAGCGACCGCCTCGGCGAGCGCGACCTCGCGGCCCAGCTCGGCGCTGAGGGAGGTGACGTCCGCGTCGGAGATGCCGCACGGCACGATGCGCTCGTACCACCCGAGGTCGGGGGCGCAGTTGAGCGCGAAGCCGTGCATCGTCACCCCCTTGGCCACCCGCACGCCGATGGCGCAGATCTTCCGCTCGCGCCGGGTCCCCGTCGCGGGCAGCCACACGCCGGATCGCTCCTCGACGCGGATGGTCTCGAGACCGAAGTGACCGCAGACGTCCATGATCGCCTGCTCGAGGCGGCGCACGTAGCGCACCACGTCGACCGGCTCGGCGAGGCGCACGATGGGGTACCCCACCAGCTGCCCCGGTCCGTGCCAGGTGATGCGGCCGCCGCGGTCGACGTCCACGACGGGCGTGCCGTCGACGGGCCGGTCCCACGGCGCGGTGCGCTTGCCCGCGGTGTAGACGGGCTCGTGCTCGACCAGGAGCAGGGTGTCCTCGCGCTCCCCGGCCGCGACCTGGGCGTGGATCTCGCGCTGGAGCGCCCACGCCTCCTCGTACGGGACCAGGCGCTCGCCGAGCTCGAGGGGGACGTTCTGCATCCCAGGATGGTAACTCTTGCCGGGATCTGGGAATAAGGTCCCACCCTTGCGCGATCATTACCGACGTGAACATCCGATCCTGGGCACGTCCCCTGCTCATCGTCCTGTGCATCGTCGCGTGGCTCGCCATCGGCGGTGCCGGCGGACAGACCTTCGGCAAGCTCTCCGAGGTGCAGGAGAACGACTCCGCCGCGTTCCTGCCCTCGAGCGCCGAGTCGACCGAGGCCGCCGCGGCTCACGCCGACTTCGCTCCGACCGACTCGGTCCCGACGCTCCTCGCGGTCGAGGGTGGCGGCGCGGACGTCGCGACGGTCCAGTCGTTCGTCGACGGCGTCCTCGCGGAGCCCCTCGAGGGCGACCCCGAGGGCCGCACGCTCGCCGACGTCACGCTCACCGGCCCGCAGGGTCAGGGCCCCACGGCGATCCCGTCGGAGGACGGCGAGGCGATCCTCGTGTCCTTCGCCGTCGACGCCGACGTGTTCGACGAGACGGCGGGCGAGGACTCGCTCGGCCAGCTCTACGTCGACACGCTGCGCACCGCATGGGAGGAGGCAGGCACCGGCCTCACCGGCTACGTCACCGGCCCCGGCGGCCTGGTGGCCGACCTGGTCGAGGCGTTCGGCGGCATCGACGGCATCCTGCTGCTGGTGGCGCTCGGCGTCGTGCTCGTCATCCTGCTCATCGTGTACCGCAGCCCCGTGCTGCCGTTCCTGGTGCTGTCGACGTCGATGCTCGCGCTCACCGGGGCGATCATCGCGGTCTTCGCCCTCGCCAACGCGGACGTCATCACGCTCAACGGCCAGAGCCAGGGCATCATGTTCATCCTCGTCGTGGGCGCCACCACGGACTACTCGCTGCTCCTGGTCGCCCGCTACCGCGAGGAGCTGCTGCGCCTCGAGTCCCCGTACGCGGCGCTGTCGCACGCATGGAAGCGGTCCCTCGAGCCCATCGCCGCCTCGGCCGGGACGGTGATCATCGGCCTCCTCGTGCTGCTGCTGAGCGACCTCAAGTCGAACGCCGCGCTCGGCCCGGCCGGCGCGATCGGCATCGTCGCCTCGTTCCTTGCGGCGCTCACGCTGCTGCCCGCGCTCCTCCTCATCGGCGGCAGGCATGCGCGTGGTGTGTTCTGGCCCGCGATGCCGCGCTACCGCGGCGACGACGCTCACGAGTCGGAGGAGACCATCGAGGCCGTCGAGGAGCGCGCGGGTCTGTGGGGCCGCATCTCCCGCGGCGTCGACGCGCGTCCGCGCGCCGTGTGGGCGGCCGCCGCGCTGGGCCTCGCGGTGCTCGCCGCCTTCGTCCCGACCTTCACGTCCGGCGGTCTGGGCGAGCGGGACATCTTCACCGCGGAGACGGAGTCGGTGACCGGCTTCGAGTTCCTCGAGCAGCACTTCGACGCGGGCGCCACGTCGCCCATCCGGGTCATCGCGGCCGAGGGTGCCGCGGACGAGGTCCTCGCGGCGGTGCAGGGCGTCGACGGCATCGTGGAGGCGTACGTGCTCACGCCCGCCGTCGCGGCGGGCGCACCCGCGGGCTCGGTGCCGGGCGAGCAGCCCGTGGTGGTCGACGGGCGCGTGGAGATCGACGCCGTGACGCAGGTCTCGGCGTCCTCCGCGGAGGCGCTGGACATCGTCGCGGAGGTGCGCACCGCGGTGCACGCCGTCGAGCCCGACGCGCTGGTGGGCGGCCAGGCGGCCGAGTCGCTCGACACCCGCCTCACCACCGAGCGCGACCTCACCGTGATCCTGCCGACCATCCTGGCCGTGATCCTCGTGGTGCTGATCCTCCTGCTCCGCGCGTTCACGGCACCGCTGCTCATCATCCTGGCGAACGTGCTGAGCTTCGCGGCGACCATCGGGCTCTCGGCGCTGGTGTTCAACCACGTGCTCGACTTCCCGGGCACGGACCCGTCGGTGCCGCTGCTCGGCTTCGTGTTCCTGGTCGCGCTGGGCGTCGACTACTCGATCTTCCTCATGTCGCGCGCGCGGGAGGAGTCCCTGGTCCACGGCTCCCGCGAAGGCATCCGCCGCGCGCTGGCGGTGACGGGCGGCGTCATCACGTCCGCGGGCATCGTGCTGGCGGCCACCTTCGCGGCGCTCGGGGTCATCCCGCTGATCTTCCTCGCGCAGATCGCGTTCATCGTCGCCGCCGGGGTGCTCATCGACACGTTCGTGGTGCGCTCGCTGCTGGTGCCCGGCCTCATCGGGGACATCGGCCGCCGCGCGTGGTGGCCGTCGCGGCGCATCGGCGACTGAACCCGGCCTGTGGAGAACGCATCCCTCCGCCCTCGCTGATGCGACGGTGGAGGGGTGCGACAGGTCACCCCGCTCCGGCTTGACCGGGTGGCGCGCGCGGTCGGTTCGGGCGACCGCGACGAGCGCCTCGCCCGGGCACGGTTCGCGGCGCTGAGCGCCATCGACCATCCGGGCGTGTGCGCGCCCGTGGACGTGGTGCGTGAGGACGATGCGGTGGTGGTCCACGCGCCGCGCGTCGCGGGCACCGTCCTCGCGGACGTAGGGCGCTGCGAGTCGCTGGGCGAGTGGGCCTGGCTGGTGCGCGGAATCGCCGAGGCGCTCGCGGCGCTTCACGCGGCGGGCCTCGCGCACGGCGATCTCTCGCCCTCCAACGTGATCGTGGGCTCCCGGCCCGTGCTCATCGACCTGGTGGGAGCAGCGCTCGGGCGCGAACGGGGCACACCCGGGTTCGCGTCTCCGGAGCGTGCGGCGGGCGGCCCGCCGACCGCGGCCGACGACGTTCACGCGCTCGGCGCCCTGGCGTTGGCCGCGGCGAGTGCGAGCATCACCACGGAGGCCGAGGCCTGGGCGGGGCCGCTGCTGGCCGCCGATCCCGGTGCGCGCCCGACCGCGGGCGCCGTCGCGCGCGGCATCGACCGCTGCGCGGCGCCCGTGCGGTGGCAGCCGTCGCCGGACCCGGTCACGGCCGCCGCGCCGGCCGCGGTGCGCACGGTGAGCGACCCCCGCGCCTGGCATTGGCGTCTCCGTCGCCATCCGTGGCGAGGCGCCGCCGTCCTCGCGGCGCTGGCGCTGCTCGGCGGCTGGTGGGTGTGGGGGCCGGAGGTGCCGGCGGTCGCGGGACTGGCCGCGCGTGGTGCGCCCGAGGCGAGCGCGCGATCGTCCCTGCCCGATGCGGGCGCGGCGGCGCGAGCGGTGACCCTCGAGCGCGCGGACGCCCTCGCGCGCGCGGACCCGGAGGCTCTCGTCGCGTTGGCGGTGCCGGGATCCTCCGCGTGGGCCGCGGCGGAGCGCGAGGCGCGGGCCCTTCGCGAGGGTGCGCGCGTCGACGGGCTCGCGGTGGAGGTCGGCGCGACCGAGGTCGTCGAGGTCGAGGGCGGGCGGGCGGTTGTGGATGTGGCCTACGTGGTCGCGGCGCACACGTGGCGCGGCGCGGACGGCGAGCTCGCGCGCACCCCGGCCCATGCGCAGCGCATACGGATGCTGCTCGTCTGGTCGGGCGAACGGTGGCGCGTCGAGGACGTCAGCGCGCGGCCATGACCCAGCGAGCGGCGTCCTCGATGGTCGGATGCCGCCACTCGAAGCCGAGGCGCGCGAGGACTCCTGGGGTCCCGTGCTGGGAGGTGAGCAGGTCCTCGATCGCCCGGCCGACCGCGGCCTCGAGCACCACGCGGGGCACATGGAAGCCCGGACGGCGGCCCGCGGCCTCGGAGAAGGCGCGCAGCAGCGCGGCGTCGCGAGCGGGATGCGGGGCGATGCACAGCGCGACCCCGGAGTGATCCGAGTCGATGAGGAACCGCAGCGCGCGGATGTGGTCCACGAGCGTGATCCAGGAGTGCCACGTGTCGCCCGAGCCGAGCGCGCCCAGCAGCCCGCGCGTCGTCAGCGGGAGCAGGCGCTCCGCGAAGCCGCCGTGCGGGGCGAGCACGAGCCCGGTGCGGGCGGTGACCACCCGGATGCCCGCGTCCCGCGCGGGCTGGGCGGCCGCCTCCCAGTCGAGCACGATGCTCGACAGGAGCGTCTCGCCCGGGCCGGAGCGCTCGGTGAGCTCCTCCTCGCCGCGCTCGCCGTAGAACCCCATGGCGGAACCCTGCAGGAGCATGCCCGAGAACCCGGCCCCGGCATCGTCCCCCAGCAGGGCGGAGACGATCGTCCGGGTCGAGTCGATGCGCGACTGCCGGACCACCCGGGCATAGGAATCGGTGAGGCGCTTGTCGCCGATCGACGCGCCGGCGAGGTTGACCACCGCATCCGCCGAGCGCAGGACCTCGGCGTCCACGTGGCCCGCGGCGGGGTCCCAGCGCGACTCGTGGGGACCCGTGGGGGAACGCCGCACGAGGGCGACCACATCGTGGCCGCCCTCGCGCAGGTCCTTCGTGAGCGCCGTGCCGATGAGCCCCGAGGAGCCCGCGATGACGACGCGCATGGTCAGCTGTCCTGGGCCGTCACAGCCCGAGCTCGGACTCGAACTCGCCGGCCTCGATGATCTTCTTGACCGTCTGGAGGAAGCGGGCCGCGTCCGCGCCGTCCACGATCCGGTGGTCGTAGCTGAGCGGCAGGTAGGCCATCGGGCGCACCGAGATGACGTCCTCGCCGTCGGGGCCCTTGACCACGACGGGCTTCTTGACGATCGCGCAGGTCGCGAGGATGCCCACCTGGGGCGCGGGGACGATCGGCGTGTCGAAGAGCGTGCCGCCCGAGCCGGTGTTGGTCACCGAGAAGGTGCCTCCCGAGATCTCGTCCGAGCTGAGGCCGCCGTTGCGGGCCTTGCCGGCGAGGTCGACGATGCCCTTGGCGTGGTCGACGATGGTCTTCGAGTCGGCGTCCTTGAGCGTCGGCAGCATGAGGCCCTTGGGGGTGTCCACCGCGAGCGACAGGTTGACGGCGGGGTGGTAGACGATGCTGTCGCCGTCGACCGAGGCGTTGAGGAACG
Source organism: Demequina iriomotensis (assembly GCF_000971395.1). GTDB lineage: Bacteria > Actinomycetota > Actinomycetes > Actinomycetales > Demequinaceae > Demequina > Demequina iriomotensis. The sequence goes on from NZ_BBME01000011.1 coordinate 249,898, forward strand.
CGTGCTCCTTGAGCGCCACCGCGACCGCGCGCGTGAAGAACGGCAGGAACGTGAGGTTCACGCCGTGCTTCTCCGAGAACGCGTTCTTGGACTTCGCACGCAGCGCCCAGATCTTGGTGCAGTCGACCTCGACCACGGAGGTGAGCTGCGCCATGCCGTGCAGCGACTCCATCATCTTGTCGGCGGTGATCTTGCGGATGCGGGTCATCTTGACCGTCTGGCCACGCAGCTCGGAGACCTCGACGTCCATCGCGGACGATGCGGGGGCAGCGGCCGCCGGGGCGGCAGCGGCGGCAGGCGCGGCGGTGGCCGCCGCGAGGACGTCCTCCTTGCGGATGCGGCCGCCGACACCGGTGCCGGTCAGCGTGGAGAGGTCCACGCCCTTGTCCGAGGCGAGCTTGCGCACGATCGGCGTGACGTAGCCCGAGCCGGACGATGCGGCAGCGGCGGGTGCCGGAGCGGCGGGTGCCGGAGCGGCGGGGGCGGCCACGGGGGCCGGGGGAGCGGGCGGTGCCGGGGGCGCGGCCGGAGCCGGAGCCGGGGCGGCCACCGGCGCGGGGGCCGGGGCCGGAGCGGCGGCGGGAGCCGCGGCCGGAGCCGGAGCCGGGGCGGCGCCAGGCTCGCCGATGCGGGCCAGGACCGAGCCGACCTCGGCGATCTCGTCCTCGCCGACGAGGATCTCGGTGAGCACGCCGGCGAACGGCGACGGGATCTCGGTGTCGACCTTGTCGGTCGAGACCTCGAGGAGGGGCTCGTCCGCGTCGACGGTGTCGCCGACGGCCTTGAGCCAGCGCGTGACGGTGCCCTCGGTCACGGACTCGCCCAGCGCGGGCAGCGTGACGTCGCGGCCACCGCCGGCCGGAGCGGCAGCGGGGGCAGGCGCCTCGGCGACGGGGGCAGGAGCGGGCTCGGCAGCCGGGGCGGGAGCCGCCTCCGGCGCGGGGGCGGCTCCCGCCCCGGGAGCAGGCGCGGCCGCAGGGGCCTCGCCCGCGTCGCCGATGCGCGCGAGGATCGCGCCGACCTCGGCCTCCTCGTCCTCCTGGACCAGGATCTCGAGCAGCGTGCCGGCGAACGGCGACGGGATCTCGGTGTCGACCTTGTCGGTCGAGACTTCGAGGAGGGGCTCGTCGGCGGCGACGGTGTCGCCGACGTTCTTCAGCCAGCGGGTGACGGTGCCCTCGGTGACGGACTCGCCGAGTGCGGGAAGGGTGACGTCGTTGCTCATGTGTGGTTCTCCCTCAGTCGGATCGGATCAGTCGTGGGCGTGCAGCGGCTTGCCGGCGAGCGCGAGGTGCGCCTCGCCGAGAGCCTCGTTCTGCGTGGGGTGGGCGTGGATGAGCGGGGCGACGTCCTCGGGGTGCGCCTCCCAGCTCACGATGAGCTGCGCCTCGCCGATCTGCTCGCCGACGCGCGCGCCGAGCATGTGGACGCCGACCACCGGGCCGTCGACCACGCGCACCAGCTTGACGAAGCCGGTGGTGCCCAGGATCTGGCTCTTGCCGTTGCCGCCCAGGTTGTACTCGAGGGTGACGATGTTGTCCGCGCCGTGCTGCTCCGCGGCCTTGGCCTCGGTGAGGCCCACCGACGCGACCTCGGGGTCGCAGTAGGTGACGCGGGGGATGTTCGCCTCGACGATCGGCTGCGGCGCGAGGCCGGCGATCTCCTCGGCGACGAAGATGCCCTGCTGGAAGCCGCGGTGCGCGAGCTGCAGGCCGGGGACGATGTCGCCGACGGCGTAGATGTTCGCGACTCCGGTGTGGAGACGCTCGTCGGTGAGCACGAAGCCGCGGTCGATGCGGATGCCCTGCTCCTCGTAGCCGAGGTCGGCCGTGCGCGGCCCGCGGCCGACGGCGACCAGCATGACGTCCGCCTCGAGCACGGTGCCGTCCGCGAGGGTCACCTTGACGCCGGCGTCCGACTGCTCGACGCCCTGGAAGCGGACGCCCACCTTGAAGTTGATGCCGCGCTTGCGGAACGCGCGCTCAAGGCCCTTGGACAGCGCCTCGTCCTCGTTGGGGGCGAGGTGGGGGAGCGCCTCGACGATCGTGACGTCGGCGCCGAAGGACTTCCACACGGACGCGAACTCGACGCCGATGACGCCGCCGCCGAGCACGATCGCGCGCTGCGGGACCCACTCCATGCCGAGCGCCTGGTCGGACGTGATGACACGGCCGCCGATCTCGAGGCCGGGGAGCGAGCGGGCGTAGGAGCCGGTGCCGAGGATGATGTTCGAGCCGGTGTAGCGCTCGCCGTTCACCTCGATGGTGTCGGGGCCGACCAGGCGGCCGTGACCCTCGATCACGTGCACCTTGCGCGACTTCACGAGGCCCTGGAGGCCGCGGTAGAGGCGGTCGATGACGCCCTGCTTGTAGGAGTTCACCTTGAGCATGTCGATGCCCTGCAGCGAGCTGTTGACGCCGTACTTCTCACCCTCGCGGGCGCTGTCGGCGAGCTCGGCCGCGTGCAGCAGCGCCTTGGTCGGGATGCAGCCGTTGTGGAGGCAGGTTCCGCCGACCTTGGACTCCTCGACCAGGCCGACCGTCAGGCCGAGCTGCGACGCGCGAAGGGCAGCGGCATAGCCGCCCGACCCGCCGCCGAGGATGAGGACATCAAACGAGCGTGGGGTGGACTCGGACACTATGGGATCTCCTTGTAAGGGATGTCAGTACCGCTCATCTTGCCACGGTGCGCGTGACCCGCGAACCGCGCGAGTTGCGCGCTGTGACGATACCCGGTGGTTACGCTGGGGACATGGGTCTGTTCTCGTGGATGTCGAGGTCCAAGCACGCATCGTCCCCTCAGGGAGGCGGTCGCGACGCCAAGGCGGAGACCATCGCGCACCTCAAGGAGTTCGTCGCGTCGCACACCGGCTGCGAGGCGTTCGTCGAGCCGCCGACGCGCGTGACGCAGACGACCATGGTGATCGTCGCGGACACGGGGGAGTGGACGCGCCGCCGCGTGCCCGACGAGGCCGCCGCGCGCAAGCTCGCGCAGCAGTTCTCGATCCCCGCCTTCGACGTCAACCTCTCGGGCTACCCGTCGCGCATGCGCGAGTGGAACGAGAAGCAGCGCAAGAACCCCAGCTGACCTCCCGCCCCACCCGCCGGACACTTCCAACGGAGTGAGTCCCGGTTGCGCGGCGTGTCGCTCGCGAAACGGCGCGACACGCCCGCGACCCGGGACCAGGTCCGTTCCCAGTGTCAAAAGTTCCCGTGGCAGAAGAGGGGCCCGGGCGGCGACCCGGATTCAGGACGCGCTCCCGGACGATCCTTCATGCGTGCCCAACCCGGCACGTATGAAGGAAGGCTCCGTACATCCCCCTGTATGCGTGCCGCCCCCGATCGGCAGAAAGGCCCGGCCACCGCGAACGGTGACCGGGCCTTCTGACCGTGCCGAAGTGTCTACGCCTGCGCGCGCTCCTCGAGGAAGCGGAACAGGGTGCGCAGCGAGTGGCCGGTGGAGCCGGCGACGTTCTCGGCCCACGGCTTGCCCTCGTTGTAGGACGGGCGCGCGATGTCGAGGTGAGCCCACGGGGTGTCGCCCACGAACTCGCGCAGGAAGATGCCGGCCGACAGCATGCCGCCGCCCTGCGGGTCGCCGATGTTCTGCAGGTCCGCGATCTTCGAGTCGATCGACTCACGCAGGTGCTCGGGGAGCGGCATCGCCCACATCGGCTCGTCGACCTCGTCCGCGCGGGACACGACCTCGTCGCGGATCTCGGGGGTGCCCATGACGCCCGAGGTGCGGGTGCCGAGCGCCATGCCCTGGGCGCCGGTGAGGGTCGCGACGTCGATGAGGACGTCGGGGTTCTCCTCGCGGGCCTTCACCAGGCCGTCGGCCATCACCAGGCGTCCCTCGGCGTCGGTGTTGAGCACCTCGACGGTCTGGCCGCCGTAGATGCGGATGACGTCGGAGGGGCGCTGCGCGGTGCCCGAGGGCATGTTCTCCGCGATGCACAGCCACGCGGTGACGGCGATGGGGAGCTCGGCGCGGGCGGCGGCGACGACGGCGTGCAGCACGGTGGCGGCGCCCGTCATGTCGGACTTCATGGTCTCCATCGACTTCGCGGGCTTGAGCGAGATGCCGCCCGTGTCGAACGTGATGCCCTTGCCGACGAGCGCGACGGTCTGCGTCGCCCCCTCGGGCTTGTAGGCCACGCGCACCAGGCGCGGCAGGCGCGAGGAGCCCATGCCGACGGCGAGGATGCCGCCGAAGCCCTCGTTCGCGAGGCGGTTGGCGTCCCACACCTCGACGTCGACGCCGGCCTGCGCGCCGAGTTGCTCGGCGATCTCCGCGAAGGAGCCGGGGTAGAGGTCCAGCGGCGGGGTGTTGACCAGGTCGCGGATGCCCGCGGCGGCCTGGATGAGGATGGTGGCGCGCGCGATCGCGGCGTCGGACGCGCCCGCAACGACCCACTCGGTGTCGGTGGCCGCGTCCTCGGCGGACTTGTAGTCGGTGAACGTGTAGGCGCCGAGCACGGCGCCCTGCGCGACGGCGATCGCCGCATCGTCCGACTCGACGGGCAGCGCGACGACGACCTTGGACGGCTTCTTGCCGACCTGGCGGGAGGCCTCGCCGGCCGCCGCGCGGAGGTCGGCGTCCGAGCCGGAGCCGATGCCGACGACGACGATGCGGCGGGCCTCGGTGCCGGCGCCCGGCACGACGGTGACCTTGCCGGCCTTCGACGAGGCGTCGAGCAGGGAGGCGCCCGCGGCGATGGTCTCGCGCGCCTCGTCGGAGAGCAGCGGGTGGGCTGCGACGGCGTCGTCCGCGGTCCAGCCGACGATGATGGCGTCGGCCTCGATGGACGCGACCTGGTCCTGGGTGGTGGTGATGGAGGTCATGCCGACGAGCCTAGCCCCGGTAGTTTGGGACCGTGTACGTCCCCCTGTATCGCCACGTCCTGTCCCGCACCGACGCCGAGTGGGCACACCGCTTCGGGGTGACGGCCATCGGCCGCAACGCGTGGGCCTTCCGGACGATGCGGCGGCTGGGTCTGGTCGCGCGTCCCCACCGCGAGGGTGCGGTCGAGGCGCTCGGGATCACCTTCCCCGGACCCGTCGGCCTGGCCGCGGGCATGGACAAGGACGCCGAGGCCGTCGCGGGGCTCGCCGCCGCGGGCTTCGGCTTCGTCGAGGTCGGCACGGTCACGCCGATGGGCCAGCCGGGCAACGAGAAGCCGCGATCGTGGCGCGAGAAGGACGTCCAGGGCCTGCGCAACCGCATGGGCTTCAACAACGGCGGCGCCGATGCGATGGCCGAGCGGCTCGCCCAGCTGCGCTCGACGAAGGCCGGCCGGCGCATCGTGCTCGGCGTGAACCTGGGCAAGAACAAGGCGACGTCGCCCGAGGGTGCGGCGGACGACTACGCGTACTCCGCGAGGCTGCTCGCCCCGTACGCCGACTACCTGGTGGTCAACGTGTCCTCGCCCAACACCCCGGGCCTGCGCGACCTGCAGTCCGTGGAGACGCTGCGTCCCATCCTCGAGGCGACCCGCGCGGCGGCGGACCAGGCGGTCACGGACCGCAGCGTCCCGCTCCTGGTGAAGATCGCCCCCGACCTCGCGGATGACGATGTCGACGCGGTCGCGGACCTCGCGCTCGAGCTCGGCCTCGACGGCATCGTCGCCTCGAACACGACCATCGCGCACGACCGCGGCGCCGGAGGGCTCTCCGGCCCCGTGCTGCTGCCGCGCCTCCTCGAGGTGATCGCGAGGCTGCGCGGCCGCGTCGGCCCCGACCTGTGCCTCATCGGCGTGGGGGGGATCTCCTCGGAGGAGGACGCGCGCGCCGTGCTGGGCGCCGGCGCGACGCTGCTCCAGGTCTACACGGCGTTCGTCTATCAGGGCCCGTGGTGGGTCGCGAGGCTCAACCGGGCGCTCACCGCGCGCTGACCGCCCGCGGCCGGTCGCCGCGCGGCGAGCAGGTGCCGCACGGTCCCGGTCGCGGCGACGCCCCATCCGGCGAGCAGCAGCACGAACAGGCCGACGGCCAACGCGTCGAGCGCCGGCGCCCCGGTGTGCGCGGCGAGGGACGATGCGCCCGTCACCAGGGTGCCGACGGGGAAGGTGAACGCCCACCACCCGAGCGAGAACGGCAGCCCCTCGCGTGCGGCACGGGCGGTCAGCACGCCGCACACGCCGAGCCACGCGAGCGCGAAGCCCAGGACGGGCAGGCCGGCGAGCACGGCCGCGACCGTGAGCAGGCGGGCGTCGATCCCCAGCGCGCGACCCGCGTGATCCGCGAGCAGCCCCGCGGCGGTGACGCACTGCCCGAGCGGCCCGAGCACGATCCATAGCGCGGGCACCGACCGCGCCTCCCCGACGCCGTGCCGGGCGAGGCGCGACCAGATCTGCGGCAGGATCGCGAGCGTCGCGATGCCGGACACACCGACCATGGTCACGCATGCGACGGCGAGAGCCTGCGCCGTCCCGTCGCCAGCGTGCGGCAGCAGCAGCGCGCCCGTCGCCGCGGACACCATGGGCGGCACGACGGGGAGGAGCGCGGTCCCCGAGGCGCCGGCGGTCCCGGCCGCCGGGCGCAGGAACGCCAGCGCAGGGACGGCGACCGCCGTCGCGAGCCCCAGCGCCGTGCCCAGGAGCCACAGCGCCGCGTCGATCGCGATCACCGCGGGACCGAGGAACGGTGCGGCGACCAGCAGCGTCGCGGCACCGAAGGCGAGCGGCGCCATCGCTGCGGCGCCGAAGAACGGCGCCACGGCGGGGTCGCGCAGCTGGGCGCTCAGCGCGCCCGGCGTGGTGAGCAGGTGCGCCGCGGTGGCGAGCGAGATGGCCGCGAGCGCGGCTCCCGCGACCGCCCACGCAGTCCACGCGATCGCGTCGAGCCCGGGCAGGCGCACGGGAAGCACGTGTGCGGAGGTCGCGATGATCGACGTGCCCATGACCGCCGAGAACCACTGAGGGGCGACGGGGACGATGCGCGGGCGGGTCATGCGTCGAGCATCCCAAGGCCGGGTGGTCGCCGGTAGTGCGAGAATGCTCCCGAACCACAAGCAGAGATTGTGACGGAGGCGGCATGGCGGAGACGTCCATCGAGGAGCTGCGGATGCTCGCGGCGGTCGAGGCGCATGGCAGCCTGACCGCCGCCGCCCATGCGGTGGGCGTGACGCAGCAGGCGGTGTCCCAGCGCATGCGTGCCGTCGAGCGCCGGTGGGGGCTCGCGCTGTTCTCGCGGAGCGCGCGGGGCACGACGCTCACCGACCACGGGGTCACGGTCGCCGGGTGGGCGGCGGCCGTGCTGCAGCAGATGGACGGCTTCGAGTCCGCCGTCCGGGCGCTCCGGGTGGATTCCGCTGCGCACGTGCGGCTGGCCGCCAGCCTCACCGTGGCGGAGCACCTGCTGCCGGGATGGCTCGTCGCCTACGCGGCGGAGCCTCACGCGGCGCAGGTCGAGCTTGCCGCGGTCAACAGCGCGAGCGTGGTCGAGCGCGTGCGCGCCGGTGCGGTGGACCTCGGGTTCGTCGAGACGCCGGACCCGCCCGAGCGGCTCGCCGCGCTCGTGGTCGCCCACGACGAGGTGGTGATCGTGGTAGCCCCCGGCCATCCGTGGGCGCGCCGCAGCGCGGTCGGCGCCGCGGAGCTCGCACGGACTCCGCTCGTCAGCCGCGAGCCCGGCTCGGGGACCCGCCTGACCCTCGAGCGCGCGCTCGTGCCGGTGGTCGGCGCGGCCGGCGTCGCGGCGCCCGCGGCGGAGCTGTCGACCACCGCCGCGATCCGCGCCACCATCCTCGCCGGCGGGGGAGCGGCGGCGCTGAGCGAGCGGGCGGTGCACGACGACGTGGCCGCGGGCCGGCTCATCCGCGTGCCCATCGACGGGCCCTCGCTGTCGCGTCCGCTCGCGGCCGTGTGGGACCCCCGCCGGAGGCTGTCGCCTGCGGCCGCGCGCATCCTCGACATCGCGGGCCGCTAGGCGGACTCGCGCAGCAGCCTCAGCACCTCCGCGTCCGGGGTCTGCGAGAAGTCGAGGTACCACTGACCCACGGCCATGAGGTGATCGGGGATGAGCGCCGCGAGCGCGAGATCGGCGCTGCCGTCCTTCATCAGCGCGTGCAGCGAGTCGGGCGCGGCGACGCCGGCGGCCACGATCACCGTCGCGGCGCCCGCGGCGAGGGCGACGTGCGCCGCGGCCCGCGCGGTCCCGCCGGTCGCGATCCCGTCGTCCACCACGATCGCGGTGCGTCCCGCGAGCGGCACGCGGGGATGCGCGGCGCGGTACCTCGCCGACGCATCGTCCAGCACGGCGCGCTCGCGCGCCTCGATCCGTGCGACGTCGTCGTCCGAGACGCCCAGCGCGCGCATCGAGGCCTCGTCGAGCACGCGGACCCCGCCCACGCCGATCGCCCCGAAGCCGTACTCGGGGTTGCCCGGTGCGCCGAGCTTGCGCACGACGCACACGTCGAGCGGGAGCCCGAGGCCGCGGGCGATCGCGGCGCCGACCGGGACTCCGCCGCGCGGCAGCCCGAGCACGACGGCGTCCGTCGCGTCGCCCTGGGCCACCAGCGGCGACAGGAGCCACGTGAGCCTCGCACCCGCGTCGTCGCGGTCGCGCAGCATGTCCACCGCTCCAGTGTGCGCCCGCCCGGGAACACATGCGCGGTCCCGCGCGTTCCCCCTGTGCACGCACCTGCCAGGCGTGCACGCATTGTTATCTCCTTTGATGCAGCGAAGGCCCCGGGGCGAACCCCCGGGGCCTTCGTCGTCTGCGGGCCGTCAGCGGTGCGCGGGACCGGCTTCCGTGGTGCGGGCCGGGTCGCGCTCGACCACGTCGCCCAGGACCTCGTCGATGCGCGTCATGAGCTCGGCCGGGATCTCGACGCCCGAGGCCTTCGCGTTGTCGACCACCTGCTCGGGCCGCGAGGCGCCGATGATCGCGGCCGCGACGTTGCTGTTCTGCAGCACCCACGCGATCGCGAGCTGCGCCATGGTGAGCCCGAGCTCGTCCGCGATCGGCTGGAGCCGCTGCACGCGCGTGAGGATCTCCTCGCCCATCCAGCGCTCGATGAAGCGTGCGCCCGACTTCGCGTCGGTCGCACGCGACCCGGCCGGGGCGGGCTGGCCGGGCTTGTACTTGCCGGTGAGCACGCCCTGAGCGACGGGCGACCACACGATCTGGCTCACGCCGACCTCGCGCGATGCGGGGACCACCTCCTCCTCGATGACGCGCCACAGCATGGAGTACTGGGGCTGCGAGGACACGAACGGGATGCGCAGCTCCTTCGCGAGGGCCGCGCCCGCACGGATCTGGTCCGCGGTCCATTCGCTCACGCCGATGTAGTGCGCCTTGCCCGAGTGCACGATGTCGGCGAACGCGCTCATCGTCTCCTCGAGCGGCGTGTCGTAGTCGTAGCGGTGCGCCTGGTAGAGGTCCACGTAGTCGGTCTGGAGCCGGCGCAGCGAGCCGTGGATGGACTCCATGATGTGCTTGCGCGACAGGCCCATGTCGTTCGCGCCGCCGGGCCCCGTGGACCAGAAGACCTTGGTGAAGATCTCTAGGCTCTCGCGCCGCTCACCCTTGAGGGCCTCGCCCAGCACCACCTCGGCGCCGGTGTTCGCGTAGACGTCGGCCGTGTCGAACGAGGAGATGCCCACGTCGAGCGCGGCGCGCACGCATGCCGTCGCCTGGTCGTTCTCGACCTGCGAGGCGTGGGTGATCCAGTTGCCGTACGTGAGCTCCGTGATCTTGAGGCCGGAGTTGCCGAGGTATCGATAGTTGACCATGGCTCGACCCTAGGACAGCCGCGTGAGCCCCGGAGACGCGAGAGGCGCCCGCGGCGGATGGCCGGGGCGCCTCTCGGGACGATGCGTGCGTCGGGTCAGACGGGGTAGTCGCCGCGCTTGACCTTCGGCTTGGGCGCGCGGAAGCGGCGCATGTTGAGGTGGCGCGCGATGACGTAGAACGTCCACCCGCGCGGCAGCTTGCGCTCCCCGAACTTCTCGATGAACCGCTTCTTGAGCCGGCGGGTCATGATGAAGGTCTCGATGCCGACGATGAGCACCATGAGGTAGAAGAACACGATGAGCGCGAGGCCCGCCCATCCGCTGCTGATGAACAGCGAGAGGATCACGAAGACGATCGAGGCCGGCAGCAGGAACTCGCCGGGCGACGTGCGGGCGTCGACGTAGTCGCGCAGGTAACGGCGCTCGGGACCGCGGTGCTCGAGCGGCATGTGGCGCTCGTCGCCGTCGCGCATCGCCTGCCACTCCTTCTCACGGGAGTTGCGCTGCTGCTCGCGCTGCTGCTTCTTCGCGGCCTTGGTGTCGGCGATGACCGGGCGCTTGCGCGCGGCCTCCTGATCCTTGCGCTTCGGGGTCGGCTTGCCCTTCTTGCCGGGTGCCTCGACGCCGGGGATGTCGGTCTCGGGGGTGGTGTTGTCGCTCATGTTCTTCTGATCAGTCCTTGGCGGGGTTCTTGGCGGGAAGCGCGAGCATGCGGTCGAGCGCGATCTTCGCGAGCCGCTGCGTCTCGTCGTCGACGACGATGACGTTGGGCACGTCGCCCGCGACCAGCGACTCGAGCGCCCACACGAGGTGCGGGAGGTCGATGCGGTTCATGGTCGAGCAGAAGCAGACCGTGTCCTCGAGGAAGTGGATGTCCTTGTCGGGGTGCGCGTTCGCGAGACGGCGGACCAGGTTGAGCTCGGTGCCGATCACCCAGCTCGAGCCCGGCTCCGCGGCGTCGAGCTTCTTGATGATGTACTCGGTCGAGCCGACGAAGTCCGCGGCGTTCACCACGTCGTGGGCGCACTCGGGGTGGACCAGCACGTTGATGCCGGGCACCTCCTCGCGGAAGCGGTCCACGTGGGCCTTGCGGAAGCGCCCGTGCACGGAGCAGTGGCCCTTCCACAGGATCATGCGCGCGGCCTCGACGGCCTCGGGGGAGTTGCCACCCAGGGGCTTGCGGGGATCCCAGACGATGCAGTCGTCGAGCGACAGGCCGAGCTTCAGCACGGCGGTGTTGCGGCCCAGGTGCTGGTCCGGCAGGAACAGCACCTTGCCGTCGCCGTCGACGCCGCCGACCTGCGCGAAGGCCCAGTCGAGCGCGACCTCGGCGTTCGACGAGGTGCAGACCACGCCGCCGTGCTCGCCGCAGAACGCCTTGATGGCCGCGGTCGAGTTCATGTACGTGACGGGAACCGTGCGGGAGGCGATGCCGGCCTCCTCGAGCTGCGCCCAGGCATCGTCCACCTGGTTGATGTTCGCCATGTCCGCCATCGAGCAGCCGGCCGCCATGTCGGGCAGGATCACCTGCTGCGCGTCGGACGTGAGGATGTCCGCGGACTCCGCCATGAAGTGCACGCCGCAGAACACGATGAACTCGGCCGCCGGGCGCGCCGCGGCGTCGCGCGCGAGCTTGAACGAGTCGCCCGTGACGTCCGCGAACTGGATGACCTCGTCGCGCTGGTAGTGGTGGCCCAGGATGAAGACGCGGTCGCCAAGCGCTTCCTTCGCGGCCCGCGCGCGCTCGACCAGGTCGGGGTCCGACGCGGAGGGAAGGGTTCCCGGGCAGTCGACCCCACGCTCCGAGAGGGGGTCGCGACGCTCGCCCAGGAGCATCAGCGCAGACGGCGAGGGCTCAGAGAAGGTCTGGGTCATCCGGCCATTGTCGCATGCGCGACAGGGCACACTTGAGGCCATGCGTGCCGCCATCGCCGCCCAGAGCTGGCTCCGCCCGGACACCGGGCGACTCACCCCCGTCGACACCGTCCGGATCGTCCGAGATGCCTGGTCGGCGGCGGCCTCGCACGTCGAGCTGCAGGTGGTCGCGACGCCCTCCGGCGGACCGCGCAGCGCCGATGCGCTGGCCGGTGAGGTGCGCGCCGTGGGGGGTGCGACGGCCCGCGACGTGGGCGCCTCGGTGGTGCTCGCCCCTGCCGCCAACGGGCGCTGGGAGCCTGCCGCGCTGCGTGCCGCGCTGCTCGGGCTCGCGGCCGCCGGCGAGCAGCGCAGCATCGTGGTGCCGCTCGGGGATGCGCCGCCGGCGGGCGACGCCGTCGACCTGTGGGGCGGGGGCCTCGAGGCGGCGCGCGCCGACCTGTCCGCGCTCCGCATGGTCGCGCTCGTGACCTCCGACAGGCCGTTGCTCGGCTTCACGGGGATGAGCGCCGCCGTGCGGGACGGACGCGAGCACGATGCGGCGCTGGCCTCGGCCGCGCAGGCGCAGGAGGAGCGCTGGACCGCGATCGCGAGGGCCGCCGACCCCGTCGCGTCCCGACGCACGCTCGTCGGCCCCGGCCGGCTCTCCGACGAACGAGGCACCGGCGCCGCCGGCGGCCTCGCCTACGCGTTGGCCGCGATGGGCGCGCACGTGGCGCCGGCCGCGGGTGCGCTGGCCGAGCTCACGGGGTTCGACCGGGCGGCCGCCGACGCGGACGTCGTGGTCGCCGTGGTCGACCGCCTGCGCGCGGCGGACCTCGACCACGGCGCCGCCTCCGCCGCATCGTCCCTCGCGGCGCGCCGCGGCGTTCCATGCGTCGTCGTGACGGCGGAGCTCGCGGTGGGCAAGCGCGACCTCATGGCCGCCGGGATCGCCGGCGCCCACGAGGGCGCGGCGGGGGAGGGCGGCCTCGCCGATCAGGTGCGCCGCGTGGCGCAGACCTGGACCCCCGCTCGATGACATGTCTACATCCGGTGCGAGCCGGGGTTCGGAATATCCGCCGGGCGGCGTACGCTTGACACAACACCGAGAGAGAGGAGGCGTCAGTGACTGATATCGCAACCGAGACCAAGTCGCACGGCGTCGTCATCACCGATGCTGCGGCGGCCAAGGTCAGGAGCCTGCTCGAGCAGGAGGGCCGCGACGACCTTCGACTGCGCCTCGCGGTGCAGCCCGGCGGTTGCTCGGGCCTCATCTACCAGCTCTACTTCGACGAGCGCACGCTGGACGGGGACGCGATCCGCGACTTCGACGGCGTGGAGGTCGTTGTCGACAAGATGTCGGTCCCGTACCTCGACGGTGCGTCGATCGACTTCGCGGACACCATCGAGAAGCAGGGTTTCACCATCGACAACCCGAACGCCTCGAGTTCCTGCGCGTGCGGAGACTCCTTCAGCTGATCTGATTCAGCGCAGACGGACGGTGAGGGCTACGCCCTCGCCGTCCGTTTCGCTTTCCCCCAGGAACTCGTGGCCCGTCATGCGCGCCCACGCGGGCACGTCGACCCGCGCCGCCAGGTCTGTGCAGATCACGGTGATCTCCGTGCCTGCCTCCAGGCCGCGCGCGGCCTTCGCGAGCTCGATGATCGGCAGCGGGCACAGGAGCCCCGCCGCATCGACCGTGACGCGACCCGCGCCGGCGACCGGCGCATCGTCCATGCTCACGCGAGCCCCGGCGCGCCGGCCTCGGTGCGCAGGTCGGCGATGACGCGCGGCATGAGCGCGAGCAGGCGGGACACCTGCTCCTCGGTGACGCCGGGGTGCAGCCCGAGCCGCACGTTGCCGTGGCTGAGGGCCCCCACGGATGCGAGCACGCGGCTGGGCTCGAGGGTGCTGGTGGTGCACGCGGAGCCCGATCCCACGGCGATGCCCTCGCGGTCGAGGCGCGACAGCAGCGCCTCGCCGTCGACGTAGAGGCACGAGAAGGTCACCACGTGGGGGAGCCGCTCGTTGGGGTCGCCCACGACGTCGACGCCCGCCCAGCCGGCGGCGGTCGAGCGGACCCGGTCGACGAGCCCGCGCATCCTGGCCGTGGTGGCGTCGAGCTGCTCGAGCCGCTCCTGGAGCGCCACGGCCGCGGCGAGGACCGCGGGCACGAGCACGCCTCCGGGCGCCCAGTCGTCGCCCTCCGGCCACGCGGGCAGCCAGCGCGTGCGCGGGCGCATCGCCACGACGCCGAGCCCCGCGGGACCGCCCCAGTCGGCGGGGTTGGCGACCATCGCGTCCCAGTGCTCCGGCGCCGGGCCGTGACCGATGCTCGCGGTCGCGTCGACCAGGAGCGGCACCTTCGCGGCGGCGGTCGCCTCCGCGACGCGGTCGAGCCGCTGGAGCGTGCCGATCTCATGGTTGCCGTGCTGGACCGCGGCGAAGGCGACGTCGGGCACCGCGAGCTCGCGCGCGAGCGCGTCGAGCTCGACGTGGCCCAGGCGGTCGACGGGCACCAGCGTGAGGTTGCCCGCAGCGACGTGGTCGGCCGCGTGAAGGGTGGCGTCGCGCTCGATCGCCGTGGCGACGATGCGGTCGCGACCCCGCCGCGCCGCGAAGATCCCGGCCGCGACGCGCTCGATCGCGGCATGGGGGGAGTGGGCGAGGAAGGTGTGCTCGGGGCGTGAACCGAGCGCCTCGGCGAGGGCCTCGCGGGCCGCGTCGACAAGCTGCCTGGCACGACGCGACTCGGTGTGCAGACGGGCGGGATCCGCCCATCCGTCGGCCAGCCCGGCGTGGAACGCCTCGAGCGTCCTGTTCGTCAAAGGAGCGGATCCCGAGGCGTCCAGGAACATGCGTGCGGCCTGCATGGCTTCACCGTACAGCGCGCTACACTGCCCGTGTGTCCCTGCTTTCACGTCCCCGCGTGCCCGGAAAAGCCCTGGCAGGCATCGCTGTCCTGGGACTGACGTCCCTCCTGGCAGGATGCGCCAACGGCATCGAGAACGGCGCCCTCCCGAGTTCCCCTGACATCACCAACCAGACCGGGCGGATCATCACGCTCTGGAACGGCTCCTGGATCGCCGCGCTGACCGTCGGCGTCATCACCTGGGGCCTGATCCTCTGGTGCGTGGCGGTCTACCGCAAGCGCAAGGGGGACAACAAGCTCCCCGTGCAGACGCGCGCGAACGTCCCGCTCGAGCTGATGTACACCATCGTCCCGCTGCTCATGATCGGCGTGCTGTTCAAGTACACCGCCGAGGACATCGCCGCGATCCACGACACGTCCGAGACCCCCGACGTCCAGATCAACGTGGTCGGCAAGCAGTGGAGCTGGGACTTCAACTACATCGACGACGATGTCTACGATCCCGGCGTCCAGGCGACCCTGACCGGCGAGGAGGGCGTCGAGGAGACGCTCCCCACGCTCTACCTGCCCGTCGACGAGCGCGTCGAGTTCACCATCGAGTCGCGCGACGTCATCCACTCGTTCTGGATCCCCGCGTTCCTCTACAAGGTCGACGCCGTCCCCGGCCGGACCAACACCTTCCAGGTCATCCCGACCGAGGAGGGCATGTACCAGGGCAAGTGCGCCGAGCTCTGCGGCGAGTACCACGCCTCGATGCTCTTCAACGTGGCCGTCGTGTCGCGTGAGGAGTACGACGCCCACATGGAGGAGCTCCGCGCGGCCGGCTACGACGGCCAGATCGGCGTCGACGACTACAGCCGCGACCAGGTGGTCCAGCTGACCGAGCAGCACGAGGAGGCCGATTCCTGATGGCCACGACCGTTCCCTTCGAGACCGGCGACGCCGAGCGCGCCGTCTCCATCCCGGTCGCCCCCACGCGCCGCGGCTCGCTGGTCATCAAGTGGATCACCTCCACCGACCACAAGACCATCGGGTACATGTACCTGATCACGTCGTTCTTCTTCTTCATCGTGGGCGGCCTGCTCGCGCTGCTGATCCGCGCCGAGCTCTTCGAGCCCGGCATGCAGGTGGTGCAGTCGGCCGAGCAGTACAACCAGCTCTTCACGATGCACGGCACGATCATGCTGCTGCTGTTCGCCACCCCGCTGTTCGCGGGCTTCGCGAACTTCATCATGCCGCTGCAGATCGGCGCGCCCGACGTGGCGTTCCCGCGCCTCAACATGCTCGCGTACTGGCTCTACCTCTTCGGCGGCGTCATCGCGATGGCGGGCTTCTTCACCCCGCAGGGCGCCGCATCGTTCGGCTGGTTCGCCTACGCGCCGCTGTCGAACTCGATCTACTCGCCCGGCGTCGGCGGGGACCTGTGGGTCTTCGGCCTCGCGCTCGGCGGCTTCGGCACCATCCTCGGCTCGGTCAACTTCATCACGACCATCGTGACGATGCGCGCGCCGGGCATGACGATGTTCCGCATGCCGATCTTCACCTGGAACATCCTGGTGACGTCGATGCTCGTGCTGCTCGCGTTCCCGCCGCTCGCGTCGGCGCTGTTCGCGCTCGGCTCGGACCGCGTGCTGCACTCCCAGGTGTTCAACCCCGACAACGGCGGCGCCATCCTGTGGCAGCACCTGTTCTGGTTCTTCGGGCATCCCGAGGTGTACATCATCGCGCTGCCGTTCTTCGGCATCGTCTCGGAGATCTTCCCGGTCTTCTCCCGCAAGCCGCTGTTCGGCTATCACGGCCTGGTCTACGCGACCATCGCGATCGCGGCGCTGTCGGTGACGGTGTGGGCGCACCACATGTACGTCACGGGCGCGGTCCTGCTGCCGTTCTTCTCCTTCATGACGATGCTCATCGCGGTCCCGACCGGTGTGAAGTTCTTCAACTGGATCGGCACGATGTGGCGAGGGAAGATCACGTTCGAGACGCCGATGCTGTGGTCGATCGGCTTCCTGGTCACCTTCCTCTTCGGCGGTCTCACCGGCATCATCCTGAGCTCGTCGGTGCTCGACTTCCCGCTGTCCGACTCCTACTTCGTGGTCGCGCACTTCCACTACGTCGTCTTCGGCACGGTGGTGTTCGCGATGTTCGCGGGCTTCTACTTCTGGTGGCCCAAGTTCACGGGCAAGATGCTGGACGAGCGCCTGGGCAAGATCCACTTCTGGCTCCTGTTCGTCGGCTTCCACACCACGTTCCTCATCCAGCACTGGCTGGGCGCGCACGGCATGGCGCGACGCTACGTCGACTACATGCCCGAGGACGGCTTCCAGTGGATGAACCAGGTGTCGACCATCGGCGCCGTCGTGCTCGCGCTGTCGACGCTGCCGTTCCTGTGGAACGTGTACATCACGTCGAAGCGTGCGCCGAAGGTGACGGTCGACGACCCGTGGGGCTTCGGCAACTCGCTCGAGTGGGTGACCTCGTGCCCGCCGCCGCGCCACAACTTCACGTCCATCCCGCGCATCCGCTCGGAGCGCCCCGCGTTCGACCTGCACCACCCCGGTGCCGCGGCGCGCGACCACTACCAGGCCGAGCGTGACGCCACGGATCACGCGCCGGTCGCGTAAGGAGAGAGCCGATGCGTACTGAGGCGAACATCTTCATCATCCCCGCGGCGTTCTTCTTCCTCGCGGGCACGGCCTACGGCATCTTCACGCACTGGGCCGAGTGGGTCGGGTTCCTCGCGATCTACCTCACCGGCGGCATGTTCGCCATGGTGGCCGTGTACTTCAAGATGCTCGAGAAGCGTCATGGCAAGCGCGCCGAGGACCGGGAGGACGCGGAGATCTCCGAGGACGCCGGCGTCCAGGGCACGTTCGCGCCGTGGAGCTGGTGGCCGCTCGTGGTCGGAGCCGGCGCGGCGCTGTCCTTCGTGGCGCTCGCCGTCGGCTGGTGGATCATGGCCCCGGCCGTGGTGCTGGGCGTGATCGGCCTGGTCGGCTGGGTCATGGAGTTCTCGCGCGGCCAGCACGCGCACTGATTCCCGGACGTCTGAGGCGGCCCGTCCCCGGTGGGGGCGGGCCGTTTCCGTGCTCCGGCGGGGGAGGACGGCGCGGACGTTCGCCGGCCGACGCCGCGATGTCGGTGCCGCACGGCACAATGGTCCCCGTCGCATCGTCCCCACCGACGGGAGCCCCCTCATGACCGACGCCGTGCATGCCGCCGACGCCCACGACCTGATCCGGGTCGAGGGTGCGCGGGAGAACAACCTCAAGGACGTCACGCTCACCATCCCCAAGCGTCGGATCACGGTGTTCACCGGGGTGTCCGGCTCGGGCAAGAGCTCGCTCGTGTTCGACACGATCGCGGCCGAGTCGCGGCGCATGATCAACGAGACGTACAGCTCGTTCATCCAGGGATTCATGCCCAGCCAGTCGCGCCCCGACGTCGACGTCCTCGAGGGGCTGACTACGGCGATCATCGTCGATCAGGAGCCGATGGGCGCCAACGTCCGCTCGACAGTCGGCACCGCGACGGACGTGCACGCCATGCTCCGGATCCTGTACTCGCGGCTCGCGACGCCGCACGTCGGTCCGCCGCAGGCGTTCAGCTTCAACGTCGCGTCCTCGTCCGGATCGGGTTCCGCCACCGTGACGCGCACCGACGGCTCGACGGTCCGCGAGCACCGCGAGTACAGCGTCATGGGCGGCATGTGCGTGCGGTGCGAGGGGACCGGCCGCATCAGCGAGCTGGACCTCACGCAGATCGTCGACGAGTCGCGTTCCCTGAGCGAGGGCGCGATCACCATCCCGGGCTACACGGCCGATGGCTGGGCGGTGCGCATGTACACCGAGTCGGGCTTGCTCGCGGCGGACAAGCCGGTGAGGGACTACTCGCCCAAGGAGCGCGACGCCCTCCTGTACAAGGAGGCGACCAAGGTCAAGATCGCCGGCATCAACATGACCTACGAGGGCCTGATCCCGAAGATCCAGAAGTCCATGCTGTCCAAGGACCCGGACGCCATGCAGCCCCATATCCGCGCATTCGTCGATCGCGCGGTGACCTTCGCGGCTTGCCCCGACTGCGACGGCACGCGGCTCAGCGCGCTCGCCCGCTCGGCCACCATCGAGGGCGCCTCGATCGCGGATCTCGCGTCGATGCAGATCTCCGACCTCGCGGCGTGGATGCGGGGGCTCGACGAACCCTCGGTGGCTCCGCTGCTCGCGGCGTTGCGGGCTACGCTCGACTCCTTCGTCGAGATCGGGCTGGGCTACCTCTCGCTCGATCGCGCGGCGGGCACGCTCTCGGGCGGCGAGGCCCAGCGCACCAAGATGATCCGCCACCTCGGCTCGGCCCTCACCGACATCACGTACGTGTTCGACGAGCCGACGGTGGGCCTCCACCCGCACGATATCGCCCGCATGAACGGTTTGCTGCTGCGGCTGCGGGACAAAGGCAACACGGTGCTGGTGGTCGAGCACAAGCCCGAGACCATCGCCATCGCGGACCACGTCGTCGACCTCGGCCCGGGGGCGGGCGGTGCGGGCGGCGAGGTGTGCTTCGAGGGGACGATCGCCGGCCTGCGCGCCTCCGATACCCTCACCGGCCGTCACCTCGGGTACCGGGCCGCGCTCAAGGAGACCGTGCGCACGCCTCAGGGCGCCATCGAGATCCGCGGCGCGGCCATGAACAACCTGCGCGACGTCGACGTGGACGTCCCGCTCGGGGTGCTTACCGTGGTGACGGGTGTCGCGGGTTCGGGCAAGAGCTCCCTCATCCACGGCGCGATCCCGGCCGATGCCGGTGTGGTCACCGTCGACCAGCAGCCCATCCGGGGCTCGCGCCGCTCGAACCCGGCGACCTACACCGGCGTGCTCGAGCCGATCCGCAAGGCGTTCGCCAAGGCCAACGGCGTCAAGCCCGCGCTCTTCAGCGCGAACTCCGAGGGCGCGTGCCCGGTTTGCAAGGGCGCCGGCATGATCTACACCGAGCTCGGCGTCATGGAGACGGTCGCAAGCGTGTGCGAGGCCTGCGAGGGCCGGCGCTTCAGCGACGACGTGCTCCGCTACCAGCTGGCCGGCCGCTCGATCGCCGACGTCCTCGAGATGCCGGTGCAGCAGGCGCACGCCTTCTTCGCCGACGGCGAGGCCAAGAACCCGCCCGCGGCGAAGGTGCTGGGCAACCTGGTCGATGTCGGCCTCGGCTACCTCGCGCTCGGTCAGCCGCTCACCACGCTCTCGGGCGGCGAGCGCCAACGGCTCAAGCTCGCGATGCACATGGGCGACAAGGGCGGGGTCTACGTGCTCGACGAGCCCACGACGGGCCTGCATCTCGCCGACGTCGCCCACCTGCTGGAGCTTCTCGACAGGCTCGTCGACGCGGGCAAGACCGTGATCGTGATCGAGCACCACCAGGCCGTGATGGCGCATGCCGACTGGATCATCGACCTGGGCCCCGGCGCCGGCCACGACGGCGGGCGCATCGTCTTCGAGGGCACGCCGGCCGATCTGGTGGGCGGGCGCGCGACGCTCACGGCGGAGCATCTGGCGGCGTACGTCGGGCGGTAGCGCTCAGGCCTCGGTCGTGTCGCGCGGGGCGAAGCCGGCGACGCCCACCAGCCGTGCGATCACGACGGCGACGAACAGCGTGCCGAGCACGGCCTCGAACGACCACAGCGACCGGGCCCACGGGGTCACGGGCACGATGTCCCCGAAGCCGAGCGTCGCGAGCGTGACGTAGCTGCCATAGAGCAGACCCTGCCACGTGAGGGCGCCCGCGGCGGCGTTGGGGTCCATGAAGCTGCCGGGGTGCGACAGCTCCATGAGGCCCGAGGCGACCCCGAACACCCCGCCGAGCAGCAGGTACGCGGAGACCGCCACGAGCAGCAGGTCGATGGTGCGCGCACGGGGCGGGGGCTGGACCAGCGAGGCCGTGAGCGTGACGACGAGCGCGAGCTGGAGCAGGCCGACGCCCGTGAGCATGGCGGCGGTGGCCGTCTCGTCGTGCTGCTGGAACGCGAACCACGTGGCGCCCGCCACGAGCGCGAGCGAGGCGACCAGCAGGGGCCAGTAGCGTCGGCGATCGACGTTGGCGCGCCGGACGCTGAACACCACCACGCCCATGTAGGCCAGCAGGTAGACGATCGTCCACCCCCGGCCCCCGAAGGTCACGGGATACCCGAACTGCAGCACCACGAGCGTGACGAGCAGCAGCCACATCATCGGGCGGCGTTCGGCCGCCGGGAGACGGTCGGAGGCCGGGGCGCTGTCGTCGGTCGGCATGCTCCCACCGTAGCGTCGCGCCTGGTCTGTGCGAGGGACCGGGACCGGAACGGCGCAGGGGCGGCCTCCCGGATGGGAGACCGCCCCTGCGGACGATGCGCGCCTTACGCGACGATGAGCCCCTGCGTGGCCGTGGCGGTGATGAAGCGCTGCTGGACGTTGGCCCAGTCCACGACGTTCCACCAGGCGTTGACGTAGTCGGCCTTCACGTTCTTGTACTGCAGGTAGAACGCGTGCTCCCACATGTCGAGCATGAGCAGCGGGATGAGCCCCACGGGCACGTTGCCCTGCTGGTCGTAGAGCTGGACGATGATGAGCTTCTTGCCGATGGTGTCCCACGCGAGGATCGACCAGCCCGAGCCCATGATGGTCATGGCGTTGTTGGTGAAGTGCGCGCGGAAGCCGTCGAAGGAGCCGAAGTGCTCGTCGATGGCAGCCGCGAGCTCACCCTCGGGCTTGTCGCCGCCGTCGGGGGACATGTTGGTCCAGAAGACGGAGTGGTTGGTGTGGCCGCCGAGGTTGAAGGCGAGGGCCTTCTCGAGGCCCGCGATGGCGCCGAAGTCGCCGCTCTCGCGCGCGCCGGCCATCTTCTCGAGGGCGGTGTTCGCGCCGGCCACGTAGGCGGCGTGGTGCTTGCTGTGGTGCAGCTCCATGATCTCGCCCGCGATGTGCGGGTCGAGGGCGCCGTAGTCGTAGCTGAGGTCCGGCAGCGTGTAGTCGGCCATTCTTCCTCCAAGGTCGGGCCGCGGCGCCAGGGAGGCGACGCGGCCGGGTTTCCGGGAACGTTCCGAGCCTAGCGGTGCCCGGCCCGGGAGCGTGATGGGACATCCACTCCAACCGGGAAGGATGCCAGGGCATTCCGGGGACACGCCCACGGAACCCGCCCACGGAACCCGCCCACGGAGCGCCCTCGGAGCGCGCACGGAGCGCGCACGGAATGGGGCGCTCACCGTCGCTTTCCTCACCGCGGCGCTCGCCAGGGGGCGCCTGCGGTCGTCCGCCGCGGGCGCGCGACGATGAGCGCCCCACAACGCATTAGTTGCGCTCCGGAGCGACCGCAGGTGCCCCATTCCTCGCGGGCCCGCGAGGAGGACCGGGCCCGCGAGGAGGACGTCCGCGCATCGTCCCCGGGGACGCCGAAGGGGCGCCCGGTCTCGGCCGGACGCCCCTTGCGGTCCCTGCTCCTAGTGGTGCTCGTGCTTCGCAGCCTCGAGTTCCTCCGGGGTGACGGGGGAGATGCGCTTCTCGAAGTAGATCCGCGAGAGCCGCTGCTTGAAGCGGTCCCACCGGTAGCCCTTGCGGCGCACGCCGCGGTCGTTGTACTCGGGCTCGATCTCGAGCGGAGAGATGTCGTCGTAGGAGACGAGGACCCAACGCTCGTGATCGGTGAGCGGCTCGTGGACCTCCTGGTACTCGCCGTGCTCGTGACGGACGATGCGACCCGTCTCCTTGCCGTGCAGCACCAGCTCGCGGTCCTTGCGCTGGAGGCCGATGCACAGGCGGCGGGTGATCCAGAAGGCGAGGACCGGCAGCACGAAGATGCCGATGCGGAAGAAGTAGGTGAGGTCGTTGAGCGACAGGTGGAACAGGTTCGCGATGATGTCGTTCGAGCCCTCCATCACCAGGATCACGTAGAAGGTGATGAGCGCGACGCCGATGCCGGTGCGGACCGGCGCGTTGCGCGGACGGTCGAGCACGTGCTTCTCGCCGCGGTCGCCCGTGGCCCACGACTCGATCCACGGGTACAGCGCGACGAACCCGAAGAACAGGCCCGGCATGATGAGCGCGGGGATGAGGAGGTTGAGCGAGAGCGTGTAGCCCCAGATCTCCCACTCCATCGGGATGACGTCGAACAGCCAGCCCGGCATGAGGCGCAGCGCGCCGTCGACGAACAGGATGTACCAGTCGGGCTGGGTTCCGGCCGACACGGGCGACGGGTCGTAGGGGCCGTAGTTCCACACCGGGTTGATGGTGAAGATGGCCGCGACCAGCGCGATGATGCCGAACACGACGAAGAAGAATCCGCCGGCCTTCGCGGTGTACACCGGGAACAGGGGAAGGCCCACGACGTTCTTGTCGGTGCGGCCGCCGCCCGGGTACTGCGTGTGCTTGTGCAGGAACACCAGGAACAGGTGCAGCGCGACGAGCACGAGGATCAGGCCGGGCACCAGCAGGATGTGCATGGTGAAGAGGCGGGGGATGAGGATCTCGCCGGGGAACTCGCCGCCGAAGATCCAGTACGAGATGTACTCGCCCACGATCGGGATCGAGCGCGTCACGCCCTCGATGATGCGCAGGCCGTTGCCGGAGAGCACGTCGTCGGGGAGCGAGTAGCCGGAGAAGCCCGCCGCGAGCGACAGGATCATCAGCGTGAAGCCCACGAGCCAGTTGAGCTCGCGCGGCTTGCGGAACGCGCCGGTGAAGAACACGCGCGCCATGTGCGTGACGATCGCCGCCGTGAACAGCAGCGCCGACCAGTGGTGGATCTGGCGCATGAGGAGGCCGCCGGGGACCTCGAACGACATGTGCAGCGTCGACTCGAAGGCCTTCGACATCTCGACGCCCTGCATCGTGGCGAGCGGGCCCTCGTAGGTGACGATGTCCATCGACGGCACGAAGAAGGCCGTGAGGAAGACGCCCGAGAGCAGCAGCACGACGAACGAGTACAGCGCGATCTCGCCCAGCATGAACGACCAGTGGTCGGGGAAGAGCTTGCGTGCGAAGAACTTGACGAAGCCACCGATCGAGGTGCGCTCGTCGACCCAGTTCGCGGTGCCGGCGGCGGCGGTGTTGACGCGAGCGCCCATCAGTGGCTGCTCCCCTCGGTCTCATCGGCGTGCAGGCCGTCGGAGGTGTCGCTCAGTCGCGTCCAGTAGGACGGTCCGATCGGCTCGTGGAAGTCGCTCTGGGCGATGATGTAGCCCTCGTCGTCGATCGCGATCGGCAGCTGCGGCAGCGGGCGCTTCGCGGGGCCGAAGACCACCTTGGCGCCGTCCGAGACGTCGAACGTCGACTGGTGGCAGGGGCACAGCAGGTGGTGCGTCTGCTGCTCGTACAGCGCCACGGGGCAGCCGACGTGCGTGCAGATCTTGGAGTACGCGACGATGCCGTCGAAGGACCAGTCCTCGCGCCCCTCCGGGATCTTGAGGTCGCGCGGGTCGAGGCGGAGCAGGAGGACGACGGCCTTCGCCTTCTCCTCGATCTTGTGGTGCTCGAGCTCGTTGAGGCCCTCGGGGATGACGTGGAACGCCGAGCCGATGGTGACGTCGGACGCCTTGATGGGCGTGCCGTCGGGGTCGCGCGTGAGGCGCATCCCCTTGCGCCACATGGTGTGACCGAAGTTCGAGGTGTTCCAGTCGGCGCCCATGTTGCCGATCTGGGGCCACAGGATCGCGAGCGGAGCGAGCAGCATGGCGAACACGCCGGTGCCCACGAGCACGGGGCGGCGCTTCACGCCGGAGATGCCCGAGTCCTCGGCGCCGTCCTTGAGGTTCTGGATCGCGCCCGCGCGTCCCTCCTCGGAGGAGCGGAGCTCGTGGCGCTCCTCGACCATCTCGTGGTCGCGCATGAGGGTCTTGGCCCAGTGGATCGCGCCGAAGCCGATGCCGATCATGGCGAGGAAGATGCCGATGCCGATCGCCATGTTGACGAAGCGGATCGAGTCGATCTCGTCCGTCATGTCGAGCGCCATGTAGGAGCCGATGGCCACGACGGTGCCGACGATCGAGACGCCGAACAGCGCTGCGACCTGGCGCTCGGCCTTCTTCTCGGCCTTCGGGTCGACGTCCGCGCGGCGCGGACGGTGATAGGGGAGGCCCGGGTCCTCGAAGGACTCGGGGGTGTTGTCCGACTCGTGCGAGGTCGGGTTCTCAGTGGTGCTCATGAAGAACGGGCTCCGATCCACACGGTGCTGGCGATGATGAGGCCGAGGGCGACGAGCCACCCCCACATGCCTTCGGCGACGGGTCCGATGGTGCCGAGGCGGAGACCGCCCGGCGAGCCCTCGTCCTGCGCCTTGAGGTAGGCGATGATGTCGCGCTTGCCCTCGGGGTCGATGTTCGCGTCGTTGAACACGGGCATCGACTGCGGGCCCGTGAGCATGGCCTCGTAGATGTGGGTGGGAGTGGTCTCCCACAGGTTGGGCGCGTACTTGCCCTGGGTGAGCGCGCCACCGCCGCCGACGGAGCCGTGGCACATGGCGCAGTTGGTGCGGAAGAGCTCCATGCCGTTCGCGGGGTCGCCCAGCTCGGGGTCGACCTGCTCCTCGGTGGGGATCGCCGGGCCCGCGCCGAGCGACGCGACGTACGCGGCGAGCTGCGAGATCTCCTCGGCGGTGAACTGCGGGCGCTTGGCGATGGCCTGCGGGCCGGACGACTGCATCGGCATGCGGCCGGTGCCGACCTGGAAGTCGACGGCGGCGGCGCCGACGCCCACGAGCGAGGGCGCGACGCCCTCGGTGCCCGTGGCGTCGAGGCCGTGGCACGACGCGCAGTTGGCGGCGAACAGCTTCTGGCCCTCCGCGGCGTCGTCGGCGGTGGCCGTGGTGGCTGCCTCGGCGGACGATGCGTTGGAGACGGCGGCGGCGACGCCCGTGACGAGCGCGAGCAGCAGCAGGACGAGGACGACCGGTGCCGCGCGGTGGTAGCGGTGACGTGCGAGTGCGTTCACGATGCGGGGCCCTTTACTGGATCAGGTAGATCACGGCGAACAGCGCGATCCACACCACGTCGACGAAGTGCCAGTAGTACGAGACCACGATGGTCGTGGTGGCCTCGTGTGTGCCGAACTTCTTGGCGGCGAACGAGCGGGCGAGCACGAAGAGCATGGCGATGAGACCGCCGATGACGTGCAGGCCGTGGAAGCCGGTCGTGAGGTAGAACACCGAGCCGTACGGGCTCGAGGAGATCGTGAGGCCCTCGGAGATCAGCATCGCGTACTCGTACACCTGTCCGGCGACGAAGACGGAGCCCATGATGTACGTCAGCACGAACCACTCGTGCATGCCCCAGCCCTTGAACTGGTGCAGCTTCCCGGTGCGGCGGCGCTGGTAGCGCTCGGCCGCCCACACACCCGCCTGAGCGGTGAAGGACGACAGCACCAGGACGGTGGTGTTCGCGAGGGCGAAGGGGACGTTCAGGAGCTCGGTCTTCTCGGCCCAGACCTCGGGTACCTGAGCACGGAGCGTGAAGTACATCGCGAAGAGGCCCGCGAAGAACATCAGCTCGGAGCTCAGCCACACGATGGTGCCGACGGCTACCTGATTGGGCCGGGTCGCGTGAATGGGCGACGGCGCAGTCGTGGCGTGGGACATAGGTCCCATTAAAGCGTACGGAGCACCCGGGACTCACCAAGCAACGCGCGGGTACGACGTCATGTTCCCGTGCCCCGGGCGGTATGCCCGGATGCGGGCGAGCGGCGGGCCGGACGGGCGCGGGTGTCGTGCCAGAATGGGCGCCATGAGCGACGTGGTCAAGCACGAGTCCGGGGACGTCACCGTCCGCAAGGCACGCATCCTTCTGTACAGCGACGATCGCAACGTGCGTGAGAAGGTGCGCTTCGCGGTGGGACCCACCACCCACGGCCAGCCGATCGAGTGGACCGAGACCGCGACGCATGCGGCCGTCACCGAGCGCCTCGACAATGCGACCTTCGACCTGGTGATCCTCGACGGCGAGACCGCGAAGGTGGGCGGCATGGCCGTCGCGCGCCAGATGCGTCACGAGCTGTACTCGTGCCCCCCGATCCTGCTGCTCGTCGGGCGGCCCGGTGACGCGTGGCTCGCCACGTGGTCCGAGGCGGACGCCGCGGTGTCGCACCCGCTCGACCCGTTCGTGCTGCGCGACGCCGTCGACGCGTTCTTCGCGCCCGCGACCGCCTGAGGCGCGCGACGATGGCGACGCTTCAGGATCTCCTCGCTCGCCTCGTCGAGCATGAGGACCTCACGGCGGAGGAGACGTCCGCCGTCATGGACTCGGTGCTGACCGACTCCGCGTCGCCCGTCGCGATGGGCGCGTTCCTGGCGGCGCTGCGCGTCAAGCGGGAGACGCCGGCCGAGGTCGCGGGCCTGGCCGAGGCGATGCTCCGGCACGCGGTGCGGTTCGAGGTTCCCGGACGCACCGTCGACATCGTCGGCACGGGCGGCGACGGCGCGCACACCGTCAACATCTCGACCATGGCGTCCATCGTGATCGCCGGCGCCGGCCCGACCGTGGTCAAGCACGGCAACCGTGCGGCGACGTCGAAGTCGGGCTCGGCCGACGTGCTCGGCGCTCTCGGGGTGCGGCTCGACCTCCCCGTCGAGCGGGTGAAGGAGCTCGCGACCGAGGTGGGCATCACGTTCTGCTTCGCGCAGGTGTTCCACCCGTCGATGCGCTTCGCCATGCCGATCCGCAAGGAGCTGGGCGTCCCGACCACCTTCAACATCCTGGGCCCGCTCACCAACCCGGCGCAGCCGCAGGCGACCGCGATCGGCTCCTCGTCGCTGCGTGTCTCGCCGGTGCTCGCCGGCGTGATCGCCGCGCAGGGACGCGAGGCGCTCGTGTTCCACGGCGACGACGGCCTCGACGAGCTCGCTCCCACGGGCGCCGCGACCGTCTGGGAGGTGCGTGGCGGAGGCGTGACCGAGCTGCGGCTCGACCCGGTCGCCGACCTGGGCCTGCCGCGCATCGTGCTCGAGGATCTGCGCGGCGGCGAGGCGGAGGAGAACGCGGTCGTGGTGCGTCGGCTGCTCGGGGGCGCGACCGGCGCGGTGCGCGACACGGTCCTGCTCAACGCGGCCGCGGGCCTCGTGGCCGATGCGACCCTGCCCGGCACGTCGAGCGGCACGCTGGTCGAAAGGTTCGAGGCGGCCCTGGGCCACGCCGCGAGGTCCGTCGACTCGGGCGCGGCCGCCGATATGCTGGACCGCTGGGTGGCGGCCACTCAGTCCTGAGCGCCGCGGGTGAGGGGCCTCGCGTCCCGGTCCGCGCGACGCGCCTGCACCCAGCGCGCGTGGCGCCCGGCTCCCGTGACGGGGCTCGACCATTCGCCGTCCACGTAGAGCAGCCGCGTGCCCGGGGCCTCGAGCCAACGAGACACCAGCTCGCGCTCCTCGACGAGCACCTCGACATCGAGCGCCAGCTCGTGCGTGGCGGCGCGCAGCCGATCGGCGGCCTCCCACACGCGGTCCTTGACGCGCTCGGTCCCGGCCAGCGCCCCGCGGCTGAACGCCGCGACGTCCCACCAGTCGCCGTCGGGATGCACGGCGACGATCGAGCAGCGCGCGAGCGAGGCGAGCCGCTGCGCACGCATGGCTCCGTCCACGACTGCGCTCACGCCGTCGCGCAGCTCCGCGGCGCGCTCGTAGTCGAGCGCCTCGGCACGCTCCGCGATCTGCCGTTCGAGCGCGCTCACCACCGGGGTCGGGTCCTCCCGCAGGGCCGAACGGGCCGCGTCGGCGGTGGCCTCGTACCCCGACTCTGCGCCGGCGATGCACGGCGCCGCGCAGGCGCCCAGGTCCTTGAGCAGGCACGCGCGCGCGTTCGCGCGCGGCACCACCGGCAGCCGCGTGGTGCAGGTCCGCACGCCGAGCGCGCCCTGGAGCACCTCGATCGCGAGCCTCGCGTCGCTCGCGGATCGCATCGGTCCGAGCGCCCCCTCGGGGCCGGTCACCGCGCGCGACACGGACAGCCGCGGATAGCGCTCGTCGGTGAGGCGCACCCACGCGGTCCGTTCGGGGCGTGCCGATCGTCGGTTGTAGCGCGGACGATGCTCGGCGATGAGGCGCACCTCGCGCACGTTCGCCTCGAGCTCCGTCGCGCACACGGTGGTGTCGACGTCGACCGCGAGCTCGAGCATGTCCCGTACCGACCGGCGCTGCTCGGCCGTGGTGAAGTAGGACTTCACCCGGGCGCGCAGGTTCTTCGAGGTGCCGACGTAAAGGCGCTCGCCCCGAGGTCCGCGGAACGTGTAGACACCTGGCTTGGGCGGCACGCGGTCCGCCATCGTGGCCTTCTTGCGGATGCGTTCGGGCATGGGGTTGCGCAGCGTGTCCAGGTCCTCGCGGTGGCTGATGCCGAACGCCGCGACCCGCTCGAGCATGCGGTGGAGGATCTCCGAGGTGGCACGCGCGTCCTCGAGGGCGCGGTGGTTCGGCTCGACCACCGTGCCGAAGACCTTGGCGAGGGTCGAGAGCTTCTTGTTGGGCGCCTCCTCCTTGGTGGTGGCCCGGCGTGCGAGGGTCACGGTGTCGACCACCTGGTTGCCCGGCCACGGGTAGCCGTGCGCCCGGCACGCCGCGCGCAGGAATCCCGTGTCGAACGGCGCGTTGTGCGCCACGAGGACGGCGTCGCCCAGGAACTCGAGGAACGACGGCAGCACCTGCTCGATGCGCGGCGCGGCGACGACCATGGCGTCGGTGATGCCGGTGAGGGCGACGATGAACGGAGGGATGGGGGCCCCGGGATCGACGAGGGTCTGGAACTCGCCGATCACCTCGCCTCCGCGCGTCTTGACCGCGCCGATCTCGGTGATGTGCGCCTTGTCGGGGGACGTGCCGGTGGTCTCGAGGTCGACCACCACGAACGTGGTGCGATGGAGGGGCTCGCCGACGTCCTCGAACGATCGCTGCTGGTGCAGGAGCTGCTCGACGGTCTCGGCGGGGCTGGTCACGTGATGACGGTACGTCGGCCCACCGACAGCGCTCGCCGTTGCTTGATCTGCCTGCCATGACGTCGCAATGTCAGACCCCCCTCCTAGCGTGTGGAGCATGTTGATCGATTGCGATTCGTGCGAGATGCGCGGCAAGGCATGCGGAGACTGCGTGGTGTCGTTCCTCACCATCGAGGTGCGGCCGTCCGACCGGAGCACGGTCGAGGTGGACCAGGATCAGGCGGCGGCGATGTCGGTGCTCGCAGAGGGCGGGCTCGTGCCGCCGCTCAGGCTGGTCCGCCCGCCGCGCGCGAGCTGAGACGCGCGGCACGCCGGGGGAGCGGGTGGCTCCTCCCGGCGTGCCCTGACGCGGCTCGCGCGGCGTGTCAGGCGGCGTCGACGGCGGCGCGGCCCGTGGCGTGGCCATGGCGCCGCATGACGGTCTCGTCGGGGTCGTAGGACAGGCGCACCGTGTCGAGGCGGTCGGTCGCCGTGCCCACGAGAGCGCGCTCGTCGATCGGGCGCTCGACGAAGTTCGCGTACTGATGCGCACCCGCCCATGGCGCGAGCGACGCCAGCGCGGCCTCGACCATCGCGGCCGCGGCGGCGGCATCTGCGTGGGGCGTGACCGGCGCGACCGCCACGGCGGCGACCGCGCCGTCGATGCCGGTGAGCGCCGCATCTTCGCCGGCCCGCGGGGCGAGCGCCCCGCCCAGCTGGCGCAGGTCGGCCGACACCACGCCCGCGCAGTCCGGGGAGTCGAGAGCGGCGAGCCACGCATCGATGGCAGCCGCGTCGAGCGTGGCGAGCACCAGGCCCTCGGCGACGCCCGCCGACGGCTCAGGCGGGTCCATCGCGAGGTGGCCGAGCGTCTCGAGCGGTGCCGGGGCGACGTCGTCCATGAACGGCTCGAGCTCGCGCAAGGGCGAGAGCAGGCGGTCCGCGAGGCCGGCCGATCCGACCACGGCGGCCTGCACCAGCACCAGCTCCGCCCCGCGCAGGTGCGGGGGCAGGGCGTCGATGTCCGGGAACCGGACCACCCGCGCGACGGTGGTGACCTCGTGCGGGAGCGTCGGGATGAGCCGCGCCCACGCCGTGAGGACCTCGGCTGCGCGTCCGCGCGGCCACCAGAGCGTCCCCGCCACCAGGTGCGGCACATCGAACAGCCGCAGCGTCAGCTCGGTGACCACGCCCGCGCCTCCTCCGCCGCGCAGCGCCCAGAACAGGTCGGCGTGCTCGGAGGGGGAGGCGATCACCACCGCGCCGCCCGGCAGCGCCACGCGCGCCGCGAGGATCGTGCCCGCGCCGAGGCCGTGCAGCCGGCCGAGCCAGCCGATCCCGCCGCCGAGGCAGTAGCCGACCACTCCGACGGTCCGCGACGATCCGGAGAGGCCGGCGAGCCCATGCGGCGCGGCCGCATCGGAGACGTCGCCCCACGTCGCGCCCGCGCCGACGGTGGCGGTGCGCGCCTCGGCGTCGATCACCACGGCGGAGAGCGCGCTCATGCGGAGCAGGATCGCGCCGTCGAGCGGGCCGAGCGCGACCGCGCCGTGGCCGGACGACTGCGGAGCGACGCGCACGCCCATCCGGGTGGCGAGGCGCAGGGTGCGCGCGACGTCCGCCTCGGACCGCGCGAGCACGACGGCGACCGGGTGCTGGTCGACGCCGAGCTGCCACGCGGCGCGCGCCGCGTCCCAGTCGAGGTCGGCCGGACGGACCAGGGCGCCGTCGAGGCGGTCGGACAGGCCGTCGAGCGCCACGTCGAGGGCATGGACGCCGAGTCGGGTCGGGCTCGCGGTGCGCGCCGCGACAGCAGGGGCGGACAGGGACATGATCGGTACCTCCGGGTTGGATTCCGGATCATGCTCGCGCCGTCCGATTCGTCCCGACAGCCCCGACTTGTGGTGCCCCTCGCTCGGGGGGCATAGGGCATGGGGTGCCGGATGCCCCCTGGTCTAGCGGGGAGCGGTCGCGTACAGCGCGTCGACGTCCGCGGCGAAGTCCCGCAGCACCTGCCCCCGCTTGACCTTCAACGACGGCGTGAGGTGGCCGCCCTCGACGGTGAAGTCGGTCGGCAGGATCTCCCAGCGCCGGATCGACTCGGCGCGCGAGACCGCGCTGTTCGCCCTGGTCACCGCCTTCTCGAGGTGCTCCCGCACCACGGGGTGCGCCGCCGCCTCCGCGACCGGCATGACGGGGAGGCCGTGGCTGGTGAGCCACCCGGGCAGCGCCTCGGCGTCAAGCGTGAGGAGCGCCCCGATGAACGGGCGCGCATCGCCGACGACCACGCACTGGCTCACGAGCGCGTACCCGCGGATCCGGTCCTCGAGCAGCGCGGGCGCGACGTTCTTGCCGCCGGCCGTGACGATGATCTCCTTCTTGCGGCCCGTGATGTAGAGGAAGCCGTCCGCGTCCTCGCGGCCGATGTCGCCCGTGTGGAACCAGCCGTCCCGCACGGCGTCGGCGGTCGCCTCGGGGTTGCGGTGGTAGCCGCGGAAGAGCATGTCTCCGCGCAGGAGGATCTCGCCGTCGTCCGCGATCCGCGTCTCGAAGCCGGGCAGCGCGGGACCGACCGAGCCGATCCGCGAGCGGGCCGTCCGGTTGACGTGCGAGGCGGCCGTGACCTCGGTGAGGCCGTAGCCCTCCATGACCTGGAGGCCGAGCCCGTTGTAGAAGTGGCCCAGGCGCTCGCCGAGCGGTGCCGATCCCGAGATCGCGTGGATCGCCCGGCCTCCGAGCACCTCGCGGATCTTCGCGAGCACCAGGCGGTCGGCCACCGCGTGGCGCGCCTTGAGGCCGAGCGAGGGACCGGACGGGGTCGCCAGCGCCGTGGAGTAGTCGATCGCCTGCTTCGCGGCCCACCGGAAGATCCGGACCTTCCCGCCGGCGGCGGCCTTCTGCTCGGCGGAGTTGTACACCTTCTCGAAGACCCGCGGCACGGCCAGGATCAAGGTCGGGCGGAAGGTCGCGAAGTACGGCACCAGCTTCCGAGAGTCGGGGCAGTACCCGATGGTGGTGCCGCAGGCGAGCAGCACCACCTCCACGAGCCGCGCGAGCGAGTGCGCGAGCGTGAGGAACAGCACGGAGCTGGAGTCCTCGCGCATGAGGACGTCCGGCAGCTCCTGCTGGATGCCGTACGTGTGGCGGACGAAGTTGAGATGCGTGAGCACCGCGCCCTTGGGCCGTCCGGTGGTGCCGGAGGTGTAGACGATCGTCGCCGGGTCCTCGAGGGTCGCCAGTGCGGCCCGTTCGGCGACGAGCGAGTCGGGGATGCCGGCGCCCGCGGCCTCGAGCGCGGCGATGCAGCCCTCGTCGATGACCTGGACGTCGCTCAGCGGGCTCTCGGGATCCGTCGCGACCTGTCGGGCGAGCGCTGCGTGCGCCTCCGTCTCGACGAACAGCAGCGACACGTCGGCGTCCGACGTGATCCAGTCGATCTGCGAGGACGACGACGTGTCGTAGATCGGGACCGGCAGCGCGCCCACGGTCCAGATCGCGATGTCGAGGATCGACCACTCGATGCGGGTCCGCGCCATGATGCCCACGCTCTGCCCCGGCTCGACGCCGCGCGCGATGAGCCCCTTCGCGACGGCGGTCACCCACGCCTGCGCCTGGGCGCCGGTGACGTCGATCCACGCGTCGTCGTCGTCGGCGTACCGCATCACCACCTTGTCGGCATGGACGCGCCACGCGTCCGCGATGAGGGCGACGATGTTGGGGGCGTAGTCCGCGGGCGCGGGATGGCTCATCTTTGGGACTCCCATGGCAGTAGGGGGGACGTGTCAGACGATAGCCTTGACGGAGTCCCAGCGAGGTAGCGGAAGGCCACAGAGAATGCATGCAATCGGCGTAGACATCGGCGGCACGAAGATCGCGGTCGGTGTGGTCGACGAGCACGGCGCGATCGTCGCGAAGACGAAGCGCAAGACCAAGCCTCAGGATCCCGCGAGCATCGATGCCGCGATCGCCGATGCGGTGGCCGAGCTCGCCGTCGATCACGAGTTCCACGCCGTGGGCCTCGCGGCCGCCGGGTTCGTCTCCTCCGATCAGGAGAACGTGCTCTTCGCCCCCAACATCGCGTGGCGCGACTACCCGCTGGCCAAGAACGTGGGCGAGCTCATCGGCCGCGACGACATCGCGGTGGTCGTGGAGAACGATGCGAACGCCGCCGGGTGGGCGGAGTTCGCCTTCGGCGCCGCTCGCGACGTCAAGCACATGGTGCTGCTCACCATCGGCACCGGCCTGGGCGCGGCGCTCGTGGTCGACGGCAAGCTGGTCCGCGGCGCCTACGGCTTCGCCGCGGAGCTCGGCCACCTGCGGGTGGTGCCCAACGGCCATTCGTGCGGCTGCGGCCTGCGCGGCTGCTGGGAGCAGTACGCCTCGGGCTCCGCCCTCACGCGCGAGGCGCGCCGCGCTGCGGTCGACCGTCCCGTCCGCGCCTCCGGGCTTCTCGAGCTCGCCGGCGGCGACGCCACGGCGATCACCGGCCCGCAGGTCACGCAGATCGCCATGGACGGTGACGAGCTCGGGCTCGAGCTGCTCGCGGAGCTGGGACGCTGGATCGGCGAGGGCTCGGCGTCGCTCGCCGCGGCGCTCGACCCCGAGCTGTTCGTCATCGGCGGGGGCGTGGTCGCCGCCGGGGACCTGCTGCTCCACCCGGCCCGCAAGGCGTTCGAGGCGAACCTGCCCGCGCGCGGCCACCGTCCCATCGTGCCCATCGTCGCCGCGGAGATGGGCAACGACGCGGGCATCGTCGGCGCCGCCGACCTCGCCCGCCTCGCCTCCGCCGACCGCTAGGAACCTCCCCGGAATCATGAGCGACACCTACTACCGCCTCTTCAAGCACGTCCTGGTCGGGCCGGCGCTCAAGGGCGTCTACAAGCCGTCCGTCGAGGGCGAGGAGCACATCCCGGAGACGGGTGGCGCGATCCTCGCGTCCAACCACCTGTCCTTCTCGGACTCGGTGTTCCTGCCCGTCGTGATCAAGCGCAAGGTGGTGTTCCTCGGCAAGGAGGAGTACTTCACCGGCAAGGGCGTCAAGGGATACGCGACGAAGGCCTTCATGGAGGGCGTCGGCACCATCCCCGTCCACCGCGGCGGCGGGCGGGCCTCGGAGGCCGCCCTGCGCACGGGCCTGCAGGTGGTGCAGGGCGGCGAGCTCCTCGGGATCTACCCGGAGGGCACCCGCAGCCCCGACGGTCGCCTCTACCGCGGCAAGACCGGGGTGGCGCGCCTCGCGATCGAGTCCGGGGCCCCCGTGATCCCCGTCGCGATGATCGACACGCACATCGCGCAGCCCATCGGGCAGAAGGTGCCCAAGCGCCACCCGATCGGCGTGCGCATCGGCCCCGCCATCGACCTGTCGGACTTCGACGGTCGGCAGGAGGACCGGGCCGCGCTGCGCGAGGCCACCGACCGCATCATGGCCGCGATCGCCGCGCTGTCGGGTCAGGAGTACGTCGAGCGCGACGCCGCGATCGTGAAGCGGGAGCTCGCCAAGGAGGCTCGCCGGGAGGCGGGGGAGTAGGTCCCCCGTCCCGGCTCCGCGCGCATCGTCGCGCGCCTAGAATGACCACGAAATCCGCAAGACACAGAACGAAAGGTCCGTCATGTCGGTTCGCCGCGTTGCACTCCTGACCGCCGGTGGGTTCGCTCCCTGCCTCTCCTCAGCGGTGGGAGGCCTGATCGAGCGCTACACCGAGATCGCCCCCGAGGTGGAGATCATCGCCTATGAGCACGGCTACTGGGGCCTGCTGCTCGGCAAGAAGATCGTGATCGACGACGAGGTCCGCAAGCACGCCGGCCTGCTCCACGAGTTCGGCGGCTCGCCCATCGGCAACTCGCGCGTCAAGCTCACCAACGTCGCGGACTGCGTCAAGCGCGGCCTCGTGCAGGAGGGCGAGGACCCGCTGGCCGTCGCGGCCGAGCAGCTCAAGGCCGATGGCGTCGACGTGCTCCACACCATCGGCGGCGACGACACGAACACGACGGCCGCCGACCTCGCCGCGTACCTCGCCGACAACGACTACGGCCTCACCGTCGTAGGCCTGCCCAAGACCATCGACAACGACGTGGTGCCGATCCGCCAGTCGCTGGGCGCCTGGACCGCCGCCGAGGAGGCCGCCAAGTTCGGCCGCAACATCATCGGCGAGCACCGGTCGGGTCCGCGCATGCTCATCATCCACGAGGTCATGGGTCGCGCGTGCGGCTGGCTGACCGCCGCCGCGGCGATGAAGTACCGCGAGGACCTCGCGACCCGCACGTTCCTGCCCGGCATCGGGCTCACCAAGGAGCGCTGGGACATCCACGCCGTGTACGTCCCCGAGCAGAAGCTCGACATCGACGCCGAGGCGGCGCGCCTGCGCACCGTCATGGACGAGGTCGGCAACGTCAACATCTTCCTGTCGGAGGGCGCCGGCGTGCCCGAGATCATCGCGGAGATGGAGGCGACCGGCCAGGAGGTCAAGCGCGACCCCTTCGGCCACGTGCGCCTCGACGAGATCAACCCCGGCCAGTGGTTCGCGAAGCAGTTCGCGGAGAAGCTGGGCGCCGAGAAGGTCATGGTCCAGAAGTCGGGCTACTTCTCGCGCGCGGCGGCCGCCAA
Source organism: Demequina iriomotensis (assembly GCF_000971395.1). Taxonomy (GTDB): domain Bacteria; phylum Actinomycetota; class Actinomycetes; order Actinomycetales; family Demequinaceae; genus Demequina; species Demequina iriomotensis. Next base: position 285,873 of record NZ_BBME01000011.1, read on the forward strand.
CGCCGAGGACCTGCGTCTCATCAAGTCGATGACCGACTACGCCGTCGAGTGCGCGCTGCGCGGCGAGCCCGGCGTGATCGGCCACGACGAGGAGGACGGCGACCGTCTCAAGGCGATCCCGTTCCCGCGCATCGCGGGCCACAAGCCGTTCGACACCACCACCCCGTGGTACGTCGAGACGCTCGAGGCGATCGGGCAGGCGTAATCACATGACAGAGGCTGCCCTGACGGCGGCGGGCGTCGACTCGTACCTCTCCAAGGAGGCGAGGCAGCAGCCGCAGTGGCCCGACGCCGCTGCGCTGCGACGCGCGACCGACCGTCTCACGCAGGTCCCCCCTCTGGTGTTCGCGGGCGAGGCGGACCGGCTGCGCGCGCAGCTGGCCGCCGCGTCCCGCGGCGAGGCATTCGTCCTCCAGGGCGGCGACTGCGCCGAGATCTTCGCGGAGGCCACGGCCGACCGCATCCGGAACAAGATCAAGACCATCCTCCAGATGGCGGTCATCCTCACCTACGGCGCCTCGACGCCCGTGGTGAAGATCGGCCGCATGGCGGGCCAGTACGCGAAGCCGCGGTCGTCGGACACGGAGACCCGTGACGGCCTCACGCTGCCCGTGTACCGGGGCGACATCGTCAACTCCTCGGGCTTCACCGAGGACGAGCGGATCCCGAACCCCGACCGTCTGCTCGATGCGTACCACGTGTCGGCTTCCACGCTCAACCTCATCCGCGCGTTCACGCAGGGCGGCTTCGCCGACCTGCGTCGCGTCCACCAGTGGAACAAGGGCTTCGCCGCCAACCCGGCCTACGCGAAGTACGAGGCGTTCGCGAAGGAGATCGACCGTGCCGTGCGCTTCATGGGCGCGGCCGGCGGCGACTTCGAGGCGCTCAAGACGGTCGAGCTGTTCTCGAGCCACGAGGCGCTCCTGCTCGATTACGAGCGCGCGCTCACGCGCATCGACTCGCGCTCGGGCCTGCCGTACGACTGCTCGGCGCACTTCCTGTGGATCGGCGAGCGCACCCGACAGCTCGACGGCGCGCACGTCGAGTTCCTGTCGAAGGTGCACAACCCGCTCGCGGTGAAGCTCGGGCCCACCGCCACGTCCGCGGACGCGGTCGAGCTCGCGGAGCGCCTCAACCCGGAGAACATCCCGGGCCGCCTGACGTTCGTCGCCCGCATGGGCGCCGACAAGGTGCGGGACGCGCTCCCGGGCATCGTCGAGGGCGTGCGGGACTCCGGAGTGGCGGTCACCTGGCTCACCGACCCGATGCACGGCAACACGTTCACGTCGGACTCGGGCTACAAGACGCGCAAGTTCGACACGATCCTCGACGAGGTCACCGGCTTCTTCGAGGTGCACGAGGCGCTGGGAACCGTCCCGGGCGGCCTGCACGTGGAGCTCACGGGCGACGACGTGACCGAGGTCATGGGCGGCACCGAGAAGATCGACGACGAGGGCCTGGCCCGGCGCTACGAGACCAAGGTCGACCCGCGCCTCAACCACCAGCAGTCGCTCGAGCTCGCGTTCCTGGTGGCCGACCTGCTCGCGCGCCACAAGGCGCGCCTGCCGCAGGAGGACGAGCTGGCCTAGCCGCCTCGTCCACGCACGAAGGCCCCGTCCGGACGGACGGGGCCTTCGTCGTGCTTGGGGAAGGGACGATGCGAAGGCGGGCCGCGCATCGTCCGTTCCGTCAGTCGTACTGCAGGATCAGATCCGTGCCGCGCTCCACCTGGATGCCGGGCTGCAGGTTCTGGTCGACGATCTTGTCCTTGTCGCTGAGGAAGCTCCACTTGCCCGTGGTGGTGACCTTGAGACCGGACGCGTTCGCCGCCCGGACAGCCTCGTCGTAGTCCATGCCGACGTAGTTGTCGACGGTGACGAGCGGCGGGCCGTCCGAGACCGTGATGGTGATGCTGTCGAGCCGGTGGCCCGCCTCGCCCGCGCCGGGTGTCTGCGCGAACACGATGCCCTTGTCCGCCTCCTCGGTGCGTTCGTGCTCGACGGTCACGTCGAGGCTGTAGTCGTCCGCCTCGAGCGCCGCCACCGCCTCGTCCTCCGTCATGCCCGTGACCTGGGGGAACTCGATGGGGGCGGGACCGGCGGACACCTCGAGCGACACCGGGGTGTCGTGGGGCACGGACTCGCCGGCCTCCGGCGTGATCGACATGACCTCGCCGGCGGCGATGGTGTCGGAGAACGTCTCGGACACGTCGCCGAGCGGGAGCTCGAGCTCCGCGAGCCGCGCCTCCGCGTCCTCCTGCGACCGGCCCACGAGCTTCGGCACGTCCGTCATGCGCGGCCCCTTGGACACCGTCACGGTGACCACGGCATCGTTGAGGACGCGCTGCTGCGCGCCGGGATCGGTCGAGATGACGAAGCCGTCGGGGATCACGTCGTCGAAGGTGCGCTCGACGTCGGGCGTGAGGCCCGCGCCCTTGAGGATCGCGGTCGCGTCCTCCTCCGTCTCGTTCACCACGGACGGAACGGTCGTGTAGGCGCCCGGGCCGATCGAGTTGTACCACCAGAGCCCGCCGCCGCCGAGCACGAGCAGCGCGACGATGACCGCCGCGATCCACCAGCCCGCACGGCGCTCCGCGCGCTGCGGCTCCCGCGCCTCCGGGTCGTCGTCGGGAAGCGGCTGGAGCTCAGCACCCACGGCGGCGAAGGGGTGGCCGAGCCCGATGGGCAGCGCCACGGTCGAGCCGGGCGACGCCGACTCGAGCACGGCGGTCGCGTCGCCGTCGCGCACGAGGACGGTCGAGCCCGACGGGGGGTCGGCGCGCCGGTCGAGCGTGGGCTCGTCGAGCAGCCCGCGGGTGCGCCGCACGAGCTGCAGCGCCTCGCCGGCGTCCTGCGGGCGCGCCTCCGGGTCGCGGGCGGTCAGGGACGCGACCAGCTCGTCGATCTCCGGAGGCAGCCACGCCACCACCGTCGACGGGGCAGGGACGTCGTCGTGCACGTGCTTGGTCGCGACCTGGATCGCGGTGGTACCGGTGTGCGGCTGGCGGCCGGTGACGAGCTCGTACAGGAGCACGCCCGTCGCGTAGACGTCGGTGCGCGCGTCGGACACGCCGTTGGTGATGAGCTCGGGGCCCAGGTACGCCACCGTGCCCAGGATCGTCCCGGAGGTGCTCGAGGTCACCTCGGTGACCGCCCGGGCGAGCCCGAAGTCGGCGACGCGGGGCCGTCCCTCCGAGTCGATGAGGACGTTCTCGGGCTTGACGTCCTGATGGACCAGCCCCTGGCGGTGCGCCGACGCAAGGGCGTCGAGCACCTGCTCGACCGTCGTGAGCGCGGCGGCGAGCGACAGGGTTCCCTCGTGCGCGAGGACCTCGCGCAGATTCTCGCCGTCGACGTACTCCATGGTGAGGTAGGAGACGTCCGCGTCGACGCCTTGGTCGTAGACCCGCACCACGCCCGGGTGCGTGAGGCGCGCGGCCGCCTTCGCCTCGCGCCGGAACCGGGCCACGAACTCCCGCGAGTTCGGGTCGACCTCGAGGTGGCGGTGCATGACCTTCAGCGCGACGTCGCGCTCGAGGCGGCGGTCGAAGGCGAGGTAGACCGTGGCCATGCCCCCCGCGGCGATCCGCTCGCGCACCTCGTAGCGGCCGTCGATGACGCGGCCCAGGAGGGGATCGGTGAGGGTGTCGGACACGCCGCCCATTCTAGGCGTCCGCCCTGCCGGCTCCGACGGTGCGCGCGCGGCGCGTCAGCTGAACCGCGCCATGAGCGCCTTGACGCTCGCGACGTAGCCGACGGTGTCGGAGTGGTAGCCGTGGTCGATGACGGCGGCGGCGCCCTGGTAGTACCCCGCGATCGCGTCCTCGACGCTCGTGAAGGTGCGGTCGAGCGCCCGCAGGATGAGCACGCCCGCGAGGACGTTGTCACGCGGGTCGAGCAGGTCGAGCCGCCGCCCCGCCATGTCGGAGGCCCACTCGCCCGAGGTGGGGATCACCTGCATCACGCCCACCGCGTTGGCGGGGGAGACCGCGCGCATGTCGAAGCCGGACTCCTGGTACGAGATGGCCTGGGCGAGCACCGGGTCGACGCCATGCTCCTTCGCGGTCGCGATGATGATCCGCTGCATGTCGTCCCGCGACGGCACGGCCCGCGTGAGCAGGACGGCCTTGTTCTGGTTGGCGGCCCGGACGATGTCGGAGGCGTAGGTGCGTCCCGCGAACGTGTCGCCGACCAGCGGCTCGGTCGAATCGCCCGGCACGGTGAGGCGCTGGCCCACCCGGATGAGCGACGCGTTCGCGAGCGTGTTCTCGCGGGCGAGCACGGCGACCGTGGTGCCGTGCCGCTGCGCGATCGACGAGAGCGTGTCGCCGGCCTTGACCGTGTAATGGGTGCGGGACGCGGCGGCCGGGGCCGTCTGCGTCGTGGCCGTGCGGGAGGACGATGCGGAGGTCGCCTTCCCTGGGATGGAGAGGCGCTGGCCGACCGTGATGAAGGAGGCGTTCGCCAGGGTGTTGGCCTTCGCGAGGGAGGCGACCGTGGTGCCGTGCCTCTGCGCGATCTCCGACAGCGTGTCGCCCGAGCGGACGGTGTAGGTCGACGCCGTCCTTGCCGTCGGCTGCGACGTGTGGGACGCGGAGGCGGAGGCCTGGCCCGAGCCACCGATGGTGAGTCGCTGCCCGGGGAAGATCAGTGCGGCGTTCGCCAGGTGGTTGTCCCGCGCGAGCCTCGCGACCGTGGTGCCGTGGCGGTGCGCGATCTCGGACAGCGTGTCGCCCGATTTGACGGTGTACGTGGCGGCGAGGGTCGTCACCTTCGTCGAGGGCTTGCCGGCGGATCCCGTCGGCACGGTGACGGTGGTGCCGACGTAGATGGTGGCCCGCGAGTCGAGGTCGTTCGCGGCGACGATCGCGGGGATGGTGCTGCCGTAACGATGCGCGAGGTGCGACACCGTGTCACCCGGTTCGACGCGGTGCTGCTCGTCCGCGGCAGCCGGGGCCGTCGTCGCGAGGCCGAAGAAGGTGGCGATCGCGGCGGTGGTCGCCGCGGGTCCGGCGGGGACGAGGGGGGACGTCGCAGCCATGCATGCCTCCGGTGTGAGAGATGGTGCTCAAGTGACGGATGTGACAAAAGTGACCGTAACCCCGGTCCGGGCGCGGCCGCAAGGGGTCCGGCCACGGTCGGTACCCTGGTGCCATGACCGACGCCATGTGGCTCACCGTTCCCGACTTCGCCGACCGCCTGGGGTCCACCCCGAGCAAGGTGCGTGACATGCTCCGCGAGGGCGACCTGCTCGCCGTGCGCCGCGGAGAGCGTCAGACCCTGCAGATCCCCGCCGACGTCATCGTCGACGGCGACGCCGGTCCCGAGGTGATCGCGACGCTGCGCGGCACGCTGACGCTGCTGCGCGACGCGGGCATGGACGACGCCGAATGCGCGGAGTGGCTGCTTTCGGACGAGCCGGAGCTCGGCATGTCGCCGCTCGCCGCGCTGCGCGAGGGACGTCGCGCGCACGTGCGGCGCGTCGCGCAGGCGCTCCTGTAACGAGGCGCAGGCTAGGACGCGCGGTCGACCGCGGCGTCGACCAAGGCGAGCACCGGCTCCGGCCGCGCGAGGGCCGCGACCAGGGATTCGCGTGCGAGCGCGGCCTGGGTCGCGATCTCCCGCTCGGCCGCCGCGAGCGCTCCGGAGGACTCGATCGCGGCGATCGCGGTGGCGAGCTCGGCCTCGGCGGCCGACGCGCGGCCGAGCACACGCTCGACCGCCGCGCGCTCGGCGGCGTCGCCGTGGGCGAGCGCGTGCCACACGAGGAGGGTGCGCTTGCCCTCGCGGAGGTCGTCCCCGACGGGCTTGCCGGTCACCTGCGGGCTGCCCGTGAGCCCGAGCACGTCGTCGCGCAGCTGGAACGCGACCCCCAGCGGCAGGCCCGCACCGCGGAGCGCGGTGATCGTCGCGTGCTCTGCCCCGGCCACGGCCGCGCCGAGCGCGAGCGGGAACTCCGCCGTGTAGGAGGCCGTCTTCGCGCGCATCACCGCGCGGATGTCTACCTCGAGCGCGGCCAGGTCGGACCACGGCGCGGCGGCGACGCGCATGTCGAGGTGCTGTCCCGCCGTGACGAGCGCCGCCATCTCGTCGAACAGGTCGCCGACCATGTCACCGGCGGCTCGGGCCGCGAGCGTGGCTCCCCGCAGCGCCGCGACGAGCGCGACGTCACCCGCGAGGATCGCTCCCGCGCGCCCGTACGCCTCGGCGTCGCCGGGCCAGCCCGCCTGCCGGTGACGCGCCTCGAACGCGCGGTGCGCCGCGGGCCGACCACGACGCATGTCCGAGCCGTCGAGCACGTCGTCGTGGAGCAGCGCCGCCGTCTGGAACAGCTCGAGCGACGCGGCGACGCCCGCCGCGACGTCGGGGTCGTTGCCGCCGCACGCCTCGAACGATGCGAGCAGCAGCAGTCCCCGGAACGCCTTGCCTCCCTGGGAGGACTCGGCGAGCTGGTCGATCAGGTCGATCCCGGCCGCACCGCCGGGACTCATGGCGCTGCCGGCCCACGACAGCAGGGTGGCGGTGCGGTCGGCGATGAGGGCGCGATGGCGGGTGTGCGTCGCATGCATGCGACCAGCGTAGGGGCGCGGGACGAGGCGAGGTCCCCAGGCCGGCCGCGCCCGCCGGCACTCCACAGAACCGCTCGCGGGAACCTCGCGGCGGCGGATCCCGCCTCACGCTCGTCCCATGACGACGATCACCGGACCCGGCGAGCTGGCCTCCCTCATCCCCGCGCTCCTCGGATTCGAGCCCGAGGACTCGGTGGTGGCCGTGGTGGTGCGCGAGCACGGGGAGCTCGGGGCGATCCTGCGCCTCGACGAGCGCGACCTGGTCGGAGACCGCCGCGAGGATCCCGCGCGGGACCTCGCGCTCGTCGCGATGCGCGAGGGTGCGCGCTCCGCGATCGTGCTCGCGTACACGCGTGACGAGTCCATCGCGATCGAGGCGCTCGCGACGGCCGTGGCCGCGCTCGACGAGACGGTGGCGAGCGTCGAGCCGTGGATCGTAGTTGCGGGACGGTACTTCTGTCCCGACTGCGACGACCCTCGGTGCTGCCCTCCCGGCGGGAGGCCGGTGCCTCCGGGCGCCTCGGTGCCCGGACCGGCCGTGCGCCTGCGCCGCATGCCCGGGTCGGGGCGTGCCCCTGCGGCGCAACGGCGCCTGGCGGCACGTGCGGCGCGCCGGTGGGAGGACCGCGCGCCGCGCGACCTCGAGGCATGGCGCACCGAGTCGGCGCGTCGCTGGAGAGCCGTGCTGCGCGACGGCGTCGACGGGCCCGCGCGCCTGGGTGCGCTCGGCGCCGCGCTCGCGGATGTGCGGGTGCGCGATGCGGTCCTCCTCATGCTGGTGCCCGGCGCGGACGAGGCCGTCGAGGATGCGCTGCGGGGCATCGACTCGCTCGCGCTCGGGCGGGCGCTGGGGGAGGGCATGCGACCCGCGACGCCGCCGGACCCGGGGACCGCGCGGCGCGCCCGGACCCTGCTGCTCGACCTCCTCGCGCATCTGCCGGCGCGCCTGTGCGCACCCCCTGCCGCGACGCTCGCCGTGATCGCGTGGTGGAGCGGTGGCGAGCGGGAGGCGCGGGAGTGGTGCGCGGTCGCCCTCGACCACGATCCCCGGTATCGTCTTGCGCTTCTGGTGCTGGCCCTCATCGACGCCGCGGGCCCGTCGCGCTGACGGTGCCGCGCGCGGGTCACGATCGCGTAAGAAGATGGCCGCGATGGAACGGATCGATTGACAAGAGCGTTACAATCTAATGGATTTGCGCGAGGCGATCAGCGGGGCCTCACCATCCACTCCGTGACAGGTCGAGAGGGAAGCCGTGTCGCCAGAGCAGCACAGTCGCGCCGACGGGAGGTCTGCCGTCGACGCGATGCGTCGCCCGGCGGCCGCTGCCGGCGCAACCCCCGCATCGTCCGACGCTTCGCTGCCGCCTGTCGGCAGCTCAACCGAGAAGGAGAAGGCCACGACTACCGCAGCCGCATCCAAGTCCACCGGAGCCTCGACCAAGGCGACGCCCGCGCGCGCCGCGAAGGCCGACCCGGAGGCCGTCGAGGAGCAGGCTCAGGCCGCCGCTCCCCAGCGCAAGGCCGCCCCCAAGCGCGCCGCGAAGGCACCCGCGAAGGGCGCAGCCACGTCGGCCAAGAAGGCGGCCGATGCCGAGGGCGACGAGGCCGAGGACGTCGTGATCGAGGACGCCGACCTCGACAGCGCTGACGGCCCCGACGCGTCGGACGTCTCGGAGGACGAGGACGACGCGAAGCCCGCCGCGAAGGAGGACGAGACCGAGAGCCGCGGCTTCGTGCTCGCCGCGGGCGACGACGACGCCCCGGTCCAGCAGGTCATGACCGCCGGCGCCACGGCGGACCCGGTCAAGGACTACCTCAAGCAGATCGGCAAGGTCGCGCTCCTCAACGCCGAGCAGGAGGTCGACCTCGCGAAGCGCATCGAGGCCGGCCTGTTCGCCGAGGAGAAGCTCGGCTCGGGCGAGAAGCTCGCGCCGAAGCTCCGCCGCGAGCTCGAGTGGATCGCGAACGACGGGCGCCACGCCAAGAACCACCTGCTCGAGGCGAACCTGCGACTCGTCGTCTCGCTCGCCAAGCGCTACACGGGCCGCGGCATGCTGTTCCTGGACCTCATCCAGGAGGGCAACCTCGGTCTCATCCGCGCGGTCGAGAAGTTCGACTACACCAAGGGCTACAAGTTCTCGACCTACGCGACGTGGTGGATCCGTCAGGCGATCACGCGCGCGATGGCGGACCAGGCGCGCACCATCCGCATCCCGGTCCACATGGTCGAGGTCATCAACAAGCTCGCGCGCGTCCAGCGCCAGATGCTCCAGGACCTGGGCCGTGAGCCCACGCCGGAGGAGCTGGCCAAGGAGCTCGACATGACCCCCGAGAAGGTCGTCGAGGTCCAGAAGTACGGCCGCGAGCCCATCTCCCTCCACACCCCGCTCGGTGAGGACGGCGACTCCGAGTTCGGCGACCTCATCGAGGACTCCGAGGCCGTGGTCCCCGCCGACGCGGTGGGCTTCACGCTTCTCCAGGAGGAGCTGAGCAAGGTCATGGACACGCTCAGCGAGCGCGAGGCCGGCGTGGTCGGCATGCGCTTCGGGCTCACGGACGGCCAGCCGAAGACGCTCGACGAGATCGGCCGCGTGTTCGGCGTCACGCGCGAGCGCATCCGCCAGATCGAGTCCAAGACGATGTCGAAGCTGCGTCACCCGTCGCGCTCGCAGGTGCTGCGCGACTACCTGGACTGACGGGCATCGCCCCGTGACGAAGGCGCCTACCCCGGTCGGGGTGGGCGCCTTCGTCGTGTCCGGGGTGGGGAGCTAGCCGCCGGTGCCGGAGCGCGGAGGCAACCCCGTCACGGACTGCTCGTCCTCCCAGACCTCGACGCCCCGCGCTCCCGGCAGCCGGTCGCGGGTGAACACCGGGTCGCGGCCCTCGCGTCGCTGCACGCGGAAGTCCTTGAGCAGCGCGAAGGCGTGGCGGGACAGGGGCGCGATCGCGACGAGGTTGATGATCGCCAGCACCCCGAGCAGCAGATCCGACAGGGACCACACCACGGACGCCGTCACGAGCCCGCCCACGAGCACGGCGCCGAGCACCAGGACCCGGTAGACCCAGAGGGCTGCGGGGTGCTCGCTCATGAACTCGACGTTCGACTCGCCGTAGAAGTAGAGGCCGAGGATGGTGCTGAACGCAAGCATGAACACGATCACTGACAACAGGATCCCGGCCCAGCCTCCCAGCGATCCGACGATCGCGTCGTGGGTGAGCGCGATCCCGGGCTCCGCGGACTCGAGGTCGGGTCGCGTCACGAGGATGATGAAGGCGGTGATCGAGCACACGAAGAATGTGTCGAAGTAGACGCCGAGCGTCTGCACGAGGCCCTGCTTGACAGGGTGCGTCGTCGCCGCGCTGGCGGCGGCATTGGGGGCGGTGCCGAAGCCGGCCTCGTTCGAGAACATGCCGCGCTGGACCCCGGTGAGGATGACGGTGCCGATCGCGCCGCCGGCGACGGCCTCACCCGTGACCGCGTCGTGCGCGATCGCCGCGAGCACGGGCCCGACGGCGTCGAGGTGCAGGACCACGATGACGACGCCGAGCGCGAGGTACAGGACCGCCATCGCCGGCACGAGCGTCTCCGTCACGAGCGCGATGCGGTGGGTCCCGCCGAGCACCACGGCGGCGGTCGCCACGGCGACGAACGTCGCGACCGCCGGTGCGACCCAGCCCGGCGCGCCACCGTCGAACGAGTTGGTGACGGTCTCGGCGATGGTGAACGACTGGAGCATGTTGACCGCGAGCGGCGCGGCCACGATGAGCACGATCGCGAGGACGACGCCGAGCCACCGCCGGCCCAGGCCGCGTTGGATGTAGTACGCGGGGCCGCCCCGGAACCCGGCGGCGTCGCGATGCTTGTACAGCTGCGCGAGCGTGGCCTCGACGAAGCCGGTCGCGGAACCGAACAGCGCCATGAGCCACATCCATGCGACGGCGCCGGGCCCGCCGACCGCGATCGCGGTGCCCACGCCCGCGATGTTGCCGATGCCCACGCGCGAGGCGGCGGACACGGTGAAGGCCTGGAAGGCGGAGAGCGATTGCGCGTGCCCGCGCGCATCCGTCGGGGTGCGGTCGCTCAGCCCCCGGAACATCTGCGGGAGCATGCGCACCTGCACCAGGCCGGAGCGGCCGGTGAAGTACAGGCCGAGCACCGCGACCAGCGGCAGGACCAGCCACGTCCACAGGCTGTCGCTTGCGGAGACCACCCAGCTCTCGAAGGCGCTCATAGGACTCCCACGCTAGGCGGTCACCCGCATCGGCGCTGGTTCAGGGGTGAGGCATGCGCACGCGCACGCTAGCATCGTGCCGTCCCGCTGTTCTACCGAGGAGTTGCCCCGTGACCGCTCTGCGCTACGCCCTGCTGGTGCTCCACTTCATCGGCCTGGCCGCGATCCTCGGGCCCGCGCTCGAGCAGCTCCGGGCGGACACGAAGCGCATCACCATCGCGATGCTGTGGGGTGCGCGCGCGCAGATCGTCACGGGCCTCGCGCTCGCGGGGCTCGCATTCGCGCGATCCGACGAGACGGGCTACGAGCCCGACCACGTGAAGATCGCCGTGAAGCTCGTCATCGCGCTCGCGATCGCCGGCATCGCTGAGTCGAGCCGCAAGCGCGAGAACCCGGTGGTCCAGTACTGGCTCGTGGGTGCGCTGACGGTGGTCAACATCGTCGTCGCCGTCGCGTGGCGCTGAGGTGACCGAGGTCCGTCCCGCGACCTCGGAGGACGCAGCCGAGATCGTCCACCTCGGCGCGCTCATGTACAAGGCGGTCGGGGCCAAGCCCACGCCCACCTGGGCCGTCGAGTCGACGCGCACGGTCCGCGACCGGATGGGGCAGGACCTGTTCGGGATGGTGATCGACGCCCCGGAGGGCGGGCTGGCCGCGTGCGGCCTGGTCAACGTCGCGCGCAGGCTGGCGCGACCCGGCGCGCAGGCGCACGAGATGGGCTACATCCAATGGGTGTCCACGGCGCCGCAGCACCAGCGCAAGGGCTACGCGCGCGCGATCATGGAGGCGCTGCTCGCCGAGACGGACCGACGGGGGATCGAGGTGGTCGAGCTGCACGCAAGCCCCGCGGGCCTGCATCTCTACCAGGACCTCGGATTCTTCATCAAGCACGACAACGTGGCGATGACCTCGCAGCGCCTGCGGCCGCGCCGGTAGCAGGACCTCGTCAGCCGTAATCCTCGACGCCGCGCTCGCGCGCACGTCGCGCCCGCACCACGCGCGCGACGGCCGCCGCGATGGTGGCGACCGCCGTGGTGAGGACCACGCAGGCCGCCGCCGCGAGCGCGGTCCACCCGACCAGCGCATCGGCCGGCTCGCCGTGGAGCCGTCCCTCGCCGATCCACGCGAGGCCCCACGCGAAGCCCGCCGTGGCGACCCAGCCGAGCGCGGGCGACGCCGACAGGTCGCGCACCATCGCGACGCCGAGGAAGCCGGTGCCCACGAGCACGCCGAGCGCCGCGGGCATGCCCGCATCGGCCGGCGTGCCGAGCCACCACGCGCCGAGCGCGGTGACGTTCGCGACCGTGGCGACGGCCGCCCAGCCGAGGAAGAGGCCGACGGGCAGGTCGATCGTGGCCGCCTCGAGGAGACCTCTGGCGGGCCGGCGGACCAGCACCGCGGCCGCCCAGCCGAGGCACGCGACCAGCGCGGCGCATGCGCCGACAGAGGCCGCGAGCCATCCGTGCTGGATGGTGTAGACCCATACGAAGCTCATGACCATCGCGAGCAGCATGGGCAGGCTCGCGGCGCGGACCCGGCTGCTCGAGCCCGGCCGCGGCAGCGCCTGCGCGACGGCGAACACCGCCAGGCCGGCATAGATCGCGCCCCAGATCGCGAACGCGGGCGCGGCCGGCGCGATCAGCGTGGCGTCCGAGGCGAGCGCTCCGTCGACGGCCTCCTCGATCGGGGTGCCGCCGAAGGCGCCCGAGCCCCAGGCGCCGCCGAGGATCGCGAGGATCGCGGACGCGGCCACCACCCCGCGCGCGACCAGGTCGCCAGGTGTGATCCGCCGCTGTGCCGTCACGGTCATCGTGCCCCCTTCATGCCAGGCATAACGCTCCCACGTCCCGTCGTCATCCGCACGCTCATCGGAGAGGCGGCGCCGTGGTGTCGGCCGCCCCAACTAAGATGTCCGCCGTGGCGAACGACTACTCGGCTAGGCATCTGTCCGTCCTCGAAGGCCTCGAGGCGGTGCGCAAGCGTCCCGGCATGTACATCGGCACCACCGACTCGCGTGGCCTCATGCACTGCCTGTGGGAGATCATCGACAACTCGGTGGACGAGGCGCTGGGCGGCTTCGGCGACCGGATCGACATCGTGCTGTACCCGGACGACTCGGTGGAGGTGCGCGACCAGGGTCGCGGCATCCCCGTCGACGTCGAGCCCAAGACCGGCCTCACCGGCGTCGAGGTGGTCATGACCAAGCTGCACGCGGGCGGGAAGTTCGGCGGCGGCTCGTACGCCGCGTCGGGCGGCCTGCACGGCGTCGGCGCCTCGGTGGTCAACGCCCTGAGCGAGCGCTTGGACGTGTGGGTCGACCGCGGCGGCCAGACGCACCACATGGGCTTCCGGCGCGGAGAGCCGGGCTACTTCCAGGACCCCGCGAGCGGCCCCGTGCCGGATGCGGGCTTCACGCCGTTCGTCACGGGCTCCGAGCTCGCGATCGTGGGCAAGGTGGCCAAGGCGCGCACCGGCACCCGCATCCGCTACTGGGCGGACCGCCAGATCTTCAACAAGGGTGCGTCGTTCAGCTACGAGGACTTGGTGACGCGTGCGCGCCAGACCGCGTTCCTGGTGCCCGGGCTCGCGCTCGTGGTGCGCGACGAGCGCAACCCCGATGCGGTGACGGAGGAGACCTTCCGCTACGAGGGCGGCGCCAAGGACTTTGTCGACTTCATCTCGCACGACGCCGCGGTGACCGACACGTGGGAGCTCACCGGCACCGGCACCTACCGGGAGACCGTGCCCGTGCTCAAGCCCAACGGGCACCTCGTGTCCGAGGAGGTCGAGCGCGAGTGCCAGGTCGACGTTGCGCTGCGCTGGGGGACGGGCTACGAGTCCGAGACCCGCTCGTTCGTCAACATCATCTCGACGCCCAAGGGCGGCACGCACCTCGCGGGCTTCGAGCAGGGCATCGTCAAGGTGCTGCGCGCGCAGATCTCGGCGAACGCGCGGCGCCTCAAGCTCACGGGCAAGGACGGCGCCGAGCGCATCGAGAAGGACGACATCATGGCGGGCCTCACGGCCGTGGTGACGGTGCGCATCCCCGAGCCGCAGTTCGAGGGGCAGACCAAGGAGGTGCTCGGCACCGGTCCCGTGCGCGGGATCGTCGCCAAGGTCGTCGAGCAGGAGCTCACCGCGATCCTCACCTCGCCCAAGCGCGACACGAAGGCGCAGGCGAGCATCGTCCTCGAGAAGGTGGTCGCGGAGATGCGGGCCCGTGTGGCCGCCCGCAAGCAGAAGGAGATCTCGCGGCGCAAGAACGCGCTCGAGACCTCGTCGCTGCCGTCGAAGCTCGCCGACTGCCGCTCCAACGACGTCGAGCAGTCCGAGCTGTTCATCGTCGAGGGCGACTCGGCGCTCGGCACCGCGAAGCTCGCCCGCCAGTCCGACTTCCAGGCGTTGCTGCCGATCCGCGGCAAGATCCTCAACGTGCAGAAGGCGTCCGTCACGGACATGCTGCACAACGCCGAGTGCGCGTCGATCATCCAGGTCGTCGGCGCCGGCTCTGGACGTACGTTCGACCTCGAGCAGGCGCGCTACGGCAAGATCATCCTCATGACGGACGCCGACGTCGACGGCGCCCACATCCGCACGCTGCTGCTCACGCTGTTCTTCCGCTACATGCGCCCGCTCGTCGACGCCGGTCGGGTGTTCGCCGCCGTGCCGCCGCTGCACCGCGTCGAGGTCTCGGGCTCCGCGCGGCGCGAGAAGGAGTACATCTACACGTACTCCGAGAAGGAGCTTCAGGAGACGCTGCGCGACCTCAAGCGCGCGGGCCGCAAGTACAAGGACGACATCCAGCGGTACAAGGGCCTGGGAGAGATGGACGCGGATCAGCTCGCGGAGACGACGATGGACCCGACCAAGCGGACCCTGCGCCGCGTGACCAGCGCCGATGCCGCGGCGGCCGAGCGCGTCTTCGAGCTCCTCATGGGCAACGACGTGGGTCCCCGCCGCGACTTCATCATCGCGGGCGCGGCCTCGCTCGACCACTCGCGGATCGACGCATGAGCGGGCTGCCCGGACGGGCCCCCGAGGTTCACGAGGGTGCGCCGGCGTGCCCCGTGCACCCGTACGGCTACCACCTCGAGCCGCGGGTCAACGCCGTCGGCACCCACCGCGTGTTCCGCGACGTCTCGCTGCTGGGCGTCCCGCAGCGGTGCGCGCTCCTCGAGGAGGAGCTCATGGAGGCCGAGCGTGAGCTCGACCTGCTGGACGAGCTGTGGGTGCGCGAGCGGGCGTCGACGGGGCGTCCGCTCACGATGGCCGCCGCGACCCTGTCGGGCGCCGTGCTCGTGATCGCCGCGCTGTCCGACGCGAGCGGGGCGACCGTCGCGGCCGTGGTGGGCGGGGGAGCGGCGCTGACGCTGCTCGGGTCTCGCGCCGAGGCGGTGCTGGTGCGGGCGCGGCTATGGCGCATCCGCGACTGGCACCGTCGCGTCGGCGTGCCGCGCTAACGCACGGCGGCATCCTCGACGGACGCGGACAGGCCGTCTCCAGGGCGGCTCACGGGTGAATCGGGCAGCCGTGCGGGGATGCCGCGGGCGGCGGCCACGAGGGCCGTCAGCGCGGCGGCGTGGAGGATCAGCTGCACGGCCGGCGGCCCCGGCACGGGATGGGCCTGCGCGAGGGCCAGCACCACGACCCCGATGCCGGCGCCTGCCGCGGCGCGCCGTGACCGGGTCGCGAGGTACCAGGCCGCCGCCGCGAGCACGAACGCGGCCGTCGGCACCAGGACCGAGAGCCGGTAGTACGGGAACGTGAGCGGGTCCGTGACCAGTCGCGCCCACGCGGCGACCACCACGGCCACCGTGACGGCGTCCGACCGCCGGCGCGTGGCGAACCACGCGGCGAGCCCGGCTCCCACGATGACGGCGGCCTGCGCGACGCGCGTGGTCCAGGTGACCGCTCCGTCGCCCGGGACCAGGAGCGTGAGCACCGTCGGCCTGCCCGTCGACCACGCGAAGTCGAGCATGTGGAAGCGATCGCTCAGCACGAACGGCGCCCACAGCGCCGCAGTGCCCAGCCCGCTCACCGCCGCTCCCACGGCGCGCCGAGGCCACGTCGGGAGGCACAGGAGGATGACCGGGGCCGCCAGCACGGCCCACGTCTCGAGCCCGCAGGCGAGCACGAGCGCCAGTGCCGCCGGCACGGTACGGGACCGCTGTGCGAACCCGCCGGCGACGAGCCAGAGCACCGGGACCCACACATAGGTCGGGTGCTGGAACGTCACAAGCGCCGCGAGCTGCCAGGCGGCCACGAGCCCCGCCGTGACGGCGAGCGCCGTGGCGAACAGCCACCGGGGCGGTCGCAGGCGCCCGGCCCAGCGCGTCGCGCCGTACAGGGCCGGCACGATCACCACGATCGCGGAGATCGCGAACCCCACGCCGGGCGCCGCGCCCACGACGTGGAGGACCCAGGCCAGCAGCGCGGCCCAGGCGAGCGCGAGCGGGCCCGTTTGCACCGCGGGGTCCGCATACGCATCGCCCGGGTGACCCTCGAGGATGGTCCGGCCCGCGTCGACGAACAGGAGCAGGTCGCCGTAGCCCTGGGACCCGCCTTCCCAGACGGTGGCGTCAGGCCAGCGCGTGTCCATCCCGCTGCTCGGCAGCACCGTCATGAGGACGGCGAGGCCGATGCCCGAGGCGAGGAGCGCGCGCCACGACGGCGGGGCGTCGGGGACGTGTCGCAGCCAGCGCTGGACCGGCAGGGGCATGGCCGCGAGGAGGGACCTTGGCATGGTCGGGATCATGGCGGCAGCCGGCGCGCCGCGACGGCAGGGCACGCCGGGTGCGCCCGCTTTGCCGGGCCCGGGGCTTCGTCCGCGTGCCGTTGGCCCGCGCGCCCCGACGTTTGCCAGAATGAAGGCCCCGGAGAGCCAGGCGGCATCGCCGCGACATCGATACGAGGGGTGACATGGCGGATTCAGACGCGCAGACCCGGGACCCCGAGCACTCGCTCGAACCCGTCGGCCTCATCGCGCAATCCGGGGCCATCCTGCGCATGGGCCGGATGATGCTCGCCGCCGGCACCGCGAGCTACCGGGTCAAGGAGGCCATGGGCGCGGTCGCGCACGCGCTCGGCGTGGACCGCCACACCGCCGCCGTGACGCTCACGGAGATCACCGCGACCACGCACCGTGGCGCGATCTTCCGCACCGAGGTCACCGAGGTCCGCAAGTTCGGCGTGAACGCCGAGCGCATCAAGCTGCTCGACGACTTCCGCTCGGGCCTGCCCGAGTCGATCACGGTCGAGGAGGTCCACGAGGCGCTCGACCGCATCGAGAGCAGGCCCGCGCTCTACCCCGCGGCGGTCAACGCGCTCTCCGCGGGTGCGGCCTGCGCCGCCTTCGGCGTCCTCAACAACGCCCGACCGCTCGAGGTGCTCGCCGTGCTGGTCGCGGCGACCGCGGGACAGTTCCTGCGGCGCTCCCTCGCGCATCGTGGCTTCAACCCGTTCGGCACCACGATGGTGGCGGCGGCGCTCGCGTGCGGCCTCTACCTCGCCTCGGTCGCGCTCTACGGCGCCTTCGGCCTCGACGTCGACGTCCACGCCTCGGGCTACATCGCGTGCACGCTGTTCCTCCTGCCGGGCTTCCCGCTCATCACAGCCGCGCTCGACATGGCCAAGCTGGACTTCTCCGCCGGCATATCGCGCCTGGTGTTCGCCACGATGATGATCGTCGGAGCCGCGCTGTCGGTGTGGGGGATCACGCTGCTCGGAGCCCTCGACTCGAGTGCGCGCGAGCCCATCCCGCTCGACCCGCTCCCGCACTACGCGATGATGGCGGTCGCCAGCCTCGTGGGGGTGCTCGGCTTCGCCCTGATGTTCAACTCGCCGTGGCGCATGGCGCTGTCCGCCGCGCTCATCGGCATGGTCTCGAACACCGCGCGGCTCTACCTGGCGGATCACGGCGTGATGATCCAGATGGCCACCGTGCTCGCGTGCGTGCTCGTGGGCGTGCTTGTCGCGGTGGCCGCGCCCCGCACGCCCTCGCCGATCATCACCCTCCAGGTGCCGGCGGTGCTCGTGATGATCCCCGGCGTGCTCGCGTTCCAGTCGGTGGTGCGCCTCAACGAGGGCGACTACACCGCGACCATCGGCGCGATCCTCCAGGTGGTGCTCATCGTGCTGTCGATCATGGTGGGCCTGGTGGTGGCGAAGCTCTTCACGGACCGCCAGTGGGCGTTCGACAGGGGATGAGGCGCGCATGACCCACGTCATCGAGGTCACCCGGCGGATCGCGGTGCTCGACGCTCACCGGCTCACCGATCGCGCCGTGGCACGGCTGGCCGGTGCATCGTCCACCCTGGTCCTGCTCAGCAGCGACGCGCTCTTCGACGCGTCCGACCGGTTCCGCGCGGTCACGCCGCAGCTCGAGATCGTGGACGGCGGGCTGGTCCGCGGCGAGGTACGGGAGGCCATCGTGCGCGCCGCGGACCTCGACTGCGTGCTCCTCGCGGTGCCGCCGCCACCACGACGGCGGAGGTTCCTCCATCTGGCGGTGAACGGGGCGATCGATGCCGCCGCGGCGGGGCACCCGACGGTCGCCGTGCTGGTGATGCGCGACATCGAGGTGCGCGGCGACGTCGCCGTGTTCTCGCGCTCGGGCGAGGCGTCCGGCTACGGCCTGGCCTTCGCCCTCGAGATCGCGATGCGGCGCGGCGTCCATGTGGCGCGCATCCTGCCCAAGAAGGGGCTGTACGTGCGCCGCACCGCGGAGGTCGGGCATCGTGCCGACGTCGAGGCGGGGGAGTACGGCGTGAAGGTGCGTTACCGGCGGGTCTCGAGCCCGCTGGAGACGGTGCTGCGGGGGCAGTACACGCTCGCGGTGCATTCCGTGCTCGACGTGATCGGCCGACGCTCGACGCGCGCCGAGCCGGGGGCGCCGGCGCGGATCCAGAAGGACGCGAACGTCGACGCGGTGCTGTGGCTGCTGCGGTTCTTCCGGGGCGACGTGCTGCTCGTCGGCGACGGCGTGCGGCTGCGCGAGGGCGGCGAGGCGCGGGCCACGGTCGAGGAGCCGCTGCTCTAAGTCACGGCCCTGGAGCCGACCGCGAGCGGCCCATGCGGGATCCGGGTGGCGGCGTCCCGCAGGTCCGTGACTTGCGGCACCGGGGGCGACGGGAGGGGGGGCGTCGGGAGGAGGGGCGATGGCGGGAGCCGCGAGGCGCGCGACCCGCTGCGCTCAGCCCAGCGGGTCGCCCGGCAGAAGCTCCCAGGAGCGCTCGTGGCGGCGATAGCCGAGCCCGGGGTAGTACCCGGCCGCGTCGGGCGCCGCCGAGAGCCGCACCTTGCAGTGGGGCCCCAGCTGCGCGCGCATGATCCGCTGGAGCTCGAGCCCGATGCCCCGGCGCTGGTACGCCACGTCGACGCCCAGGTCCTGGAGGTAGCAGATGAGCTCGAGGTCCGTGAGTGCGCGGGCGAAGCCCACGAGCAGGTCCCCGTCCCATGCCGTCACCAGCAGGTTCGAGGCGGCGAGCGCGCGCTCGAACACCACCGGATCGTCGGTCGGGCGGCGGGCGCCCAGCGTCGACCGGTCGAGCGCGTCGATGTACTGCGCCGCCGTCACGACGGCGTCGGTGCGGTAGACGAGCCCGCTCACCCGATCCCGCCGACGGGCGTCGGCATGGCCGTGCCCGAGCCGTCGCGCTTGCCCGCCTCCTCGGGGAGGTCGACCGGCTGACCGGCGGACGTCGAGGCGCGTGGGGGAGTGGGCCCTGCCCAGGCGAGCAGCAGGGTGTCCTCGCCCTTGAGGAAGCGGTGCGCGCGCACGCCTCCCGTGGCGCGGCCCTTGGTCGGGAACTCCTCGAGCGGCGTCCACTTGGCGGAGCCGGCGGCCACGCCGGGCAGGCCGTCGGACGGTCCCGCGATGGTGGCCACGGCTCCCTTGGTGCCGGCGCGGATGATGCCGAAGAACAGCACGCGCGCGCCGTCGCCGAGCTTGATCCCCGCCATGCCGCCTCCCGCGCGGCCCTGAGGACGCACGTTCTTGGCGTCGAAGTGGAGCATGCTCGCGTCCGTCGCGACGAAGACGAGGTCGTCACCGTCCGCCGCGGCTCCCGCGCCCATGACCACGTCGCCGTCGGCCAGCGCGATGACCTCCCACTCGTCCTTGTTCGGGATGTCGTCCGCCTTGACGCGCTTGACCACGCCCTGGAGCGTGCCGAGCGCGAGCGGCGTGGAGCCGTCGAGGGGCACGAGGCCCACGACCTCCTCGCCCTTGCCGAGCGCCACGAGCTCCGCGACCGGGGTGCCGCCGCCCAGCGACGGCGGCTCTGTCGTGGGGGCGAGCGAGGGCACGTCGAGCAGCGACACGCGGATGAGCCGCCCGCGGTTGGTCACGATGCCCACGTCGGCCCGGGCGGAGGCGTGCACCACGCTGCGCAGCGCATCGTGCGCCGAGCGGCGGCCTTCGCGTGCCGGGGCCTCGTCCTCCGCCGTGCGAGCGATGAGGCCGGTGGTGGACAGCATCGCGTAGCAGGGCGTGTCCTCGATCTCGAGCGACATCGCGGGCGCCTTGGCGCGCGTCCCCGGCAGCGTGGCCGCCGGTGCGAGCGCGCCGCCGTCCGCCAGCAGGATCGTGCGACGCGGCGTGCCGTACTGCGTGGCCGCGGTCTCCATCTCGCGCCCGACCACCGCGCGCAGCACGGTGTCGGAGCCGAGGATCTCCTCGAGCTCGGCGATCTCGGCGAGCAGCTGCGACTTCTCGTTCTCGAGCTCGAGGCGTGAGAACTTGGTGAGGCGGCGCAGGCGCAGCTCGAGGATGTACTCGGCCTGGATCTCCGACAGGTCGAAGGCGGTGCGCAGGCGCTCCCGGGCGACCGACGCATCGTCCGCCGCGCGGATGATCTGGATGACCTCGTCGATGTCGAGGATCGCGATGAGGAGGCCGTCGACGAGGTGCAGGCGGTCCTGGCGCGCCTTGAGGCGGAACGCCGAGCGGCGGCGCACCACGTCGAGGCGGTGGTCCACCCACACGCGCAGGAGCTCCTTGAGCCCGAGGGTGCGGGGCTCACCGTCGACGAGCGCGACGTTGTTGATGGAGAAGGACTCCTCGAGCGGCGTGACCTTGTACAGCTTCTCGAGCACGGCTTCCGGGTTGAAGCCGTTCTTGATCTCGATGACCAGGCGCAGGCCGTGGTGACGGTCGGTGAGGTCGGTGACCGCGGAGACGCCGTCGAGCTTCTTGCTCGAGACGGCGTCCTTGATCTTCTCGATGACCTTTTCGGGGCCGACCATGTAGGGCAGCTCGGTCACGACGATGCCCTGGCGGCGCGCGGTCACCTTCTCGATGCGCGTGGTGGCGCGCGTGATGAACTTGCCGCGGCCAGACTCGTAGGCCTCCTTGACGCCCTCGAGGCCGACGATCTTGCCGCCACCGGGCAGGTCGGGGCCGGGGACGAAGCGCATGAGCTCCTCGAGCGACGCGCCGGGGTTGCTCAGCAGGTGGCGCGCGGCCGAGACGACCTCGATGAGGTTGTGCGGCGCCATGTTGGTCGCCATGCCGACCGCGATGCCCGCGGCGCCGTTGACCAGGAGGTTCGGCACGGCCGAGGGCAGCACGGAGGGCTGCGTGAGCTTGTTGTCGTAGTTGGGGACGAAGTCGACGACGTCCTCGTCGAGGTTCTCCGTCATCACCATCGACGCGGGCGCGAGGCGGCACTCGGTGTAGCGCGAGGCGGCCGGGCCGTCGTCCAGCGAGCCGAAGTTGCCGTGCCCGTCGACCAGCGGCAGGCGCAGCGACCAGGACTGCGCCATGCGCACGAGCGCGTCGTAGATCGCGCTGTCGCCGTGGGGGTGGAGCTTTCCCATGACCTCGCCGACCACGCGCGCGGACTTCACATAGGCGCGCTCGGGTCGCAGGCCCATGTCCTGCATCATGTAGACGATGCGGCGCTGCACGGGCTTGAGGCCGTCACGGGCGTCGGGGAGGGCACGGGAGTAGATCACCGAGTACGCGTACTCGAGGAACGACGCCTCCATCTCGGCGCTCACGTCGATGTCGACGATCTGCGCGTCGGGCGCGTCGGTCATCAGTCACCTCGCAGAATTCTGGCGGTCAGGGTCCAGCCCGTATTGTCTCGCGTCCGTCGGACAGCGGCGCACAGGCACGCGGAGAGGGCCTCCGCATCGTCCTGAGGACGGGCGGAACGTCCACCCCCGAAGGTGAGACAATAGCGGCCATGTCACAGACCCTCGACCAGGCCGTACGCATCGCGGGCTACTACCCGGCGCTCGCCACGTCCGTGCTCCGCTCGGCGATCGGGGCGGAGAAGGCGCGCGCGCACTTCGTCCACGCCGAGACCACGTTCGACGACCGCGAGGTCCGCCGCCACATGACGGTCCTGGTGATCACGGACACGCGCCTGCTGCGCGTCCACATGGACGATGGCGCGGGCCACGGCGCGGAGGGCGGCCACGAGGCCTCGGCGACGGTCGAGACCACGTCGCTGTCCGCGATCCGGAACACCGCGATGACGCACGTGGTCCACGAGCCCGAGCACTTCTCCGAGGGCGACCTCCCGAGCGAGCTGGTGCTCGCCGTGGGAGGCTCCGTGCACTCGCGGGTCGACCTCGAGCCGGCGAGCTGCGGCGACCAGAGCTGCGAGGCGGACCACGGCTACACCGGGACGTTGACCTCGGACGACATCCTGGTCCGCGTCAGCCTCATCGCCGACGGCGAGGACTCCATCCGCGCGCTGCAGGACTTCGCGGGTGTGCTGCAGGGGGCGATCGGGGCCAGGGGGTGACCCCCGGGGGACGGCTGGCGGCTGCGGGGCTGTCCGTCCCCGACTACGGCGGCCTCGAGCTGGGCGCCGTGCTGCCGGGCGTGCTCGCCGCGGTGGGCGCCGCCGATGCGGTGGCCGCGCGCGATGCCGAGGCGGACCGGGTCCGTCTGGGCATCCCCGCCGCCGAGCACATCGTCGTGGTCCTCATCGACGGCCTGGGCCACCACCAGCTCGACGCGCGGAAGGGCCACGCGCCGTTCCTGCGCGGTACCGAGTCGGCCGTCATCACCGCAGGCTTCCCCACGACGACGGCGACGTCGCTCGCGCTCTTCGGCACCGGACGGCCCTCCGGCGCGACGGGGATGACCGGCTACACCGCGCACAACCCCGCGACGGGCGCCGCCGCGAACCTCGTGTCGTGGGAGGGCGCAGACGATCCGCACCGGTGGCAGCGCGAGCCCTCGCTCCTCGCCGCCGCGCACGAGCGCGGGCTCAGCGTCGCGTCGCTGGGTCAGGCCAAGTTCGAGGGTTCGGGCCTCACCCGCGCCGCGCTGGCGGGCGGGGACTTCATCGGCACCACGGGCCTGGCCGAGCGCGTCGACCAGGCGATCCGCCGCGCTCGTACGCCCGGGCTCACCTACCTCTACTGGGGGGCGCTCGACCGCCAGGGCCACAAGCACGGCTGGCAGTCGGAACCGTGGACGGCGGCGCTCGAGGACGCCGACCAGGAGCTGCGGCGCCTGCGCGCCCGCCTGCCGCGCCATGCGGCCATGGTCATCACCGCCGATCACGGCATGGTCGACGTCACGGGCGCACCTCGCTGGGACATCGGGGCCGATCCCGCCCTCGCGCAGGACGTGCGGCTGGTCGCGGGCGAGCCCCGCATGCTCCACCTCCACATGGACGATGCGTCGGCGGCGCCCGCGGTGGCCGAGCGGTGGCGCTCGGTGCTGGGCGAGGGGGCGGCCGTGCTCGAGCGCGCAGAGGCCGTCGCGCTCGGCTTGTTCGGACCCGTCTCCGGCCACGTCGAGGATCGCATCGGCGACGTGGTGGTCGCGATGGGGGGCCGGGCGACCGTGGTCGACTCCCGCACCCAGACGCCCGAGGCGATCGGGCTCGTCGGCGTGCACGGCTCGCTCACGCGTGAGGAGCTCGACGTGCCGTTGCTGGTGGCGGCGGGCTGAGGGAGCCCGCCGGGCGATCAGCCCTGGTCGTTCTTCGCGCCGAAGACGATCTCGTCCCAGCTGGGGACCGAGGCGCGCCCACGCTTCGCCGGACGCCGATCGACCGGCTCCTCGGGCTTGGGCTGCGGAGCCGCGGCCGCGGGTTCGCTCGCGCGCGCCCGACCAGCGGGGTGGGAGAAGCCCGTCTCCGCCTCGCGAGCGCGGCGCGCGGGGCCGAAGCCCTCGAACGCCTCGTCGTCGTCCTCGTCCTCGTCGGTCTCCGCCACGGCCTCGCGCGTGCCGCGCCGGAGGTCGAGGTCGTCGAGCAGCAGCTCGGTCTGGGTGGGCTCGGGGGCGCGACGCGCGGCGGGGGCCGGCGCATCGTCCTCCGCCGCGGCCTCGGCGGCCTCGGGGGAGTCCACCAGGGGCACGGGCTCCGTGGGGGCCGGCGGGCGGGTGGCCTGCAACGGTCGGGCGGCGTCCTTCTCGGAGTCGCGCACGGCGCTGAGGTGGCGCCGGGGGATGGGCACGTCGAGCAGCTCGGTCTCCGAGAGCCAGCGCGCCTCCTCGTCCTCGGCGGTGAGCGTCCGCGCCGAGTGGTCGAACGTCCACAGGGCACGCACGCCGCGACCGGACACGCGGTAGTCGGCGGCGACGCGCCAGGGCTCGTCGATCTCGCGCCAGGCGTCCCACGTGACCGACTCGGGGTCGACGCCGCGGGCGGCCAGGCGGTCGGTCACCAGGTCGCCCAGCTGGGGAGCGCTGGGGTCGCGGCCGATGCGGGTCTCGCGTGCGAGGTCCGCGATGTAGCGGCGCTCGGCGGCGACGGGGCCCTCGTACTTCTCGATGGCGGCCAGGGACGTGCCGGACAGCTCCGCGAGCTCCGCCGCCGTGAGCCCGGCACGGATGCGCTGCTGGATCTCGCGCGGCGTCATCGTGGGCCCGTCGGACTCCTCGGGCGACGCGGCGGCGGGCGACGCGGCGGGGCGCGTGTACCTGACCGCGTGGCGAAGCTCGTCGGAGAGGGGCAGCTCGAAGCGGTCACCCGACTCGGACTCCACGACGAGGTGGAGCCCGTCCTCGGAGGGGCCGACAAGGGTGAGGCGCGTCATGGCATCAGGGTGCCACGCCCGATCGCGACCGAGGCCGCGACACCCCGGTTCACGACGATTGCCGGGATCTCCGGTCGCGGCGCCTCCTACGATGTGCCCATGAGCACCCCTGCCGCCTTGCTCGAGGTCGCCACCACGCTCGCGACGGAGGCCGGCCGGCTCATCGTCGCCGGGCGCGCCTCGGCCCGCGTCGCCGACACGAAGTCCTCGTCGGTCGACATCGTCACCCAGATGGACCTTGCGGCGGAGGAGCTGCTGCGCGCCAGGATCCGCGAGCTGCGCCCGGACGACGGCATCCTCGGCGAGGAGGGCGACGACGTCGAGGGGACGTCGGGCATCACGTGGGTGCTCGATCCCATCGACGGCACGGTCAACTACCTGTACGGGATCCCGCACTACTCGGTCTCGGTCGCCGCCGTGAGCGGACCGCCCGAGCCGCACCGGTGGACCATCGAGGCCGGCGCGGTGAGCGACGGCGCGGGCACCCTGTGGACGGCTGCGCGCGGCCTCGGGGCGTGGCGGGACGGCGAGGCGCTCCGGCGCGAGGGCTCCGCGCCGCTCGACCGCACGCTCGTGGCCACCGGCTTCCAGTACACCGCCGAGCGGCGTGCGCTCCAGGGGCAGGTGGTCGCGCGGCTGCTGCCTCAGGTGCGCGACATCCGGCGGCTCGGCTCGGCTTCGGTCGACCTGTGCCACGTCGCGGCCGGCACCGTGGACGCCTACTACGAGCAGGGTCTCCATCCGTGGGACTTCGCCGCCGCGGCGCTCATCGCGACGGAGGCGGGGGTGAAGGTCGCGGGCCTGGACGGCGGTGCGCCGGATGGGGACATGGTCATCGCGGCGATGCCCGAGGCGTGGGACGCCCTGCGAGATGCGCTGGCAGAGGCAGGTGTCCGGCCGTTCTAGAAGGCCCGCGCACGCTCGGGTCGCATTCTTCTCCGGGATGGTGCAGAATGCGTCAGCCGCGCGGGAACAAAAGGTGCCCGCTGCGCATTAGACAGCCACAGGAACGTGGAAGGGACTTCAGCCGCATGGCAACCGATTACGACGCGCCGCGCAAGACCGACGACGAGATCTCGGCCGACTCCATCGAGGAGCTCAAGGCCCGTCGCGCGGACAAGACCTCCGGCGTGGTCGACGAGGACGAGACCGAGGCCGCGGAGGGCTTCGAGCTCCCCGGCGCCGATCTGTCCGGCGAGGAGCTCTCGGTCCGCGTGCTGCCGGCGCAGCAGGACGAGTTCACGTGCATGTCGTGCTTCCTCGTGCACCACCGCAGCCAGCTCGCGAGCTTCAAGAACGACCAGCCGATCTGCTCGGAGTGCGCGGCCTGACGCATGGCCGACCTCGAGATCCTCGTCAGCACGACCGAGCCGGACGTGCCCCTGCCTCGCTACTCCCACCCGGGTGACGCGGGAGCGGACATCACCACGCGCATCGACGTGCGCCTCGAACCGGGGGAGCGCGCCACCGTGCCCACCGGGCTGAGGATCGCCCTGCCGGACGGCTACGCGGCCTTCGTGCACCCGCGCTCGGGTCTCGCGTCCCGGCACGGCGTCACGATCGTCAACGCGCCGGGCACGGTCGATGCGGGCTACCGCGGCGAGATCGCCGTGACCTTGCTCAACACCGACGCGACCCAGGCGGTGACGCTCGCCAAAGGCGACCGCATCGCGCAGCTGGTGATCCAGCGCGTCGAACGCGCCGACTTCGTCCCCGTCGAGGCCCTTCCGGGCTCGCACCGCGGCGAGGGCGGCTTCGGTTCGACGGGCGTCGCGACCGCCGAGGCGACCGCGTGACGGTCGCCGACAGCGCCATCGCGGACGTGGAGCCGCGCGGGGTCGCCCGCGTGGCCGGCCGCGTGGTCGCCATCCAGGTGGAGCCGAGCGACGCGCCTCCCGCGTTCACGGTGCGTCTGGAGGACGCCACCGGACGTATCGACGCGGTGTTCATGGGCCGCCGCGACGTGCCCGGCATCGCGCCCGGCGTGGAGCTGCGCCTGGAGGGCCGGGTGTGCGCGACGGAGTCGCTGCCGCGCCTGTACAACCCCCGCTACGAGCTCATCCCGGCGTCGTGAGCGACGAGCGCCAGGTTCCCGAGAGCCGGGCCGCGAGCCTGCTCGGCGGGGACACCTTCGACCTGCACGCCGCGATCGGCGGATGGCGAGGATTCGTCGAGTCCTCGCTGCCCGGCATCGTCTTCGTGGCGTCGTACCTCATCTGGGGCGGCTTCCGCACCCCGGTGATCGCGTCCGTCGCGGTGATGGTCGTCATGGTCGCGGTGCGCCTGATCCAGCGCACTCCCGTGATGCAGGCGCTCGCCGGCGCCGCAGGCGTCGCCTTCGGCGCGATCTGGGCATGGCGCTCGGGCGACGCGGCCGGCTATTTCGAGCCGGGGCTGTGGATCAACGCCGCCTACCTGGGCGGCATCCTCGTCTCGATGGTCGCGGGCTGGCCCGTGGTCGGCATCGTCATGGGCCTCATCCGCGGCGAGGGGACGGCGTGGCGCGCGAATGCGACCGAGCGGCGTCGCTACCAGCTCGCGTCCGGCGTGCTCGCGGCGATGTTCGCGCTGCGGCTCGCCGTGCAGGTGCCGCTCCTGCTCGCGGATCAGCTCGCGGTGCTCGGCACCGTCAAGCTCGCGATGGGCGTGCCGCTCTTCGCCCTCACGCTGTGGGGCGTATGGCTGCTGTCCCGCGACGCAGCACCTGCTCGAGCGCCTCAGGATCCGCCTCCGACGACACGATGAAGAGCAGCTCGTCGTGAGCCTCGAGCGTGTCGTCCGGCGTCGGCGCAAGCGTGCGGTCGCCGCGGATGATGCACGCGAGCACCACGTCGACGGGCCACTGGATCTCCCGCAGGAGCACGCCCACCACGGGTGACGATGCAGGCAGGGTCACCTCGACCATCGCCGCGCCCGACTGGCGGAACGTGAACACGCGCACCAGGTCGCCGACGGCCACCGCCTCCTCGACCATCGCGGTCATGATGCGCGGCGTCGACACGGCGACGTCCACGCCCCACTGGGCGTCGTACATCCACTCGTTGCGGGGGTTGTTGACGCGCGCCACCGTGCGGGGCACGCCGAACTCGGTCTTCGCGAGGAAGGACACGACGAGGTTCGCCTTGTCGTCACCGGTCGCGGCGACCACCACGTCCATCGTCTCCACCTGCGCGTCGCGCAGGGCGGACATCTCGCAGACGTCGGCGAGCATCCACTCCGCCTCGGCCACCTGCGCGACGCGCATCGCCGCGGGGTTCGAGTCGATGAGGAGGACCTCGTGCCCGTGCTCGAGGAGGTCGCGCGCGATCGAGCGCCCCACCGAGCCGGCGCCGGCGATCATGACCTTCACTTGGACACCTCCGGGGAGCGTCCCGCGACGCGGGCGGGGGAGCCGCCTGCGCCGGGGAGCATGGTGAAGTAGGCCTCGTCGCCCTCCTGGACCAGCGTGTCGGCGTCCGGCAGGAGCGCCTCGCCGAAGCGCACGAGGTATGCGACGCGCGCCTGCGCGCGCCGCTCAAGATCGGTGTAGCGCCTGCCTACCCAGCCCGCGTCGATCGGCAGGCGGCTGAGGCTCACGCCCGCGCTCGGGTCGTGATAGAGCGCATCGGAGCCGCCGGGGAGGAGGCGGGAGACGATCTGCGCGGCGGTCCAGGGGACCGGTGCCACCGTGGGGATGCCGAGCCTCCGGTACACCTCGGCGCGGCCGAAGTCCGCGATTCTCGCGACGACGTTGTCGATGCCGTAGGTCTCGCGCACCACACGTGCGGCGAGGATGTTCGAGTTGTCGCCGTCCGAGACCGCGGCGAAGGCGTACGCGTCCTCGACGCCGGCGGACACGAGCGTGTCCCGGTCGAAGCCGATGCCCGTGATCCGCTGGCCGGCGAATCCGGCGGGGAGCCGACGGAACGCGTCGCCCGACTGATCGATCACCGCCACGGTGTGGCCACGGGCCTCGAACTCGATCGCCAGAGTCGCTCCGGTGCGGCCGCAGCCCATGATCACGATGTGCACGGCAACCCACGGTATACCCCTTGAGCCTAGGATGGTGCGACGTGCGAAGGTTTCTGGCGACCCTGAAACTGCTGGTGTTCGGGCGGCCCATCGCGACGGGGCGGATCCAGCGTGCGCAGCTGCGCACCCGCCTCGCGCTCCCCGTGTTCGGCGCGAGCCTGCTGTCGACGGTGACGTATGCGCCCGACGCGGTGGTCGATGCGCTGCGCAAGGGCGGCGTGCAGTCGACGCTGCCGATCATGGCCGTCGGCGTCGTGGCGATCATGCTGCTGCTCGGCTTCGCATACCGCTCGAACGTGCGCAAGCGCCCGGACGAGCGTGGCGACTACGGGCTCGTGTCGGACAAGCTCGGGCCGGACGCGGCGCTCGTGACCGGCGCGTCGCTGCTCGTCGACTACGTCTTCACGGTCGCGGTGTCGGTCTCCGCGATCGCGCAGTTCGTGGCGTTCGTCTTCCCGGCCCTCGACGGCGCGCACACGACGATCGCGGTGGTCGCGATCCTCATCATGACGCTCGTCAACCTGCGCGGCGTGCGCGAGCGCGCGCACCTGCTGCTGGTGGTGTGGTTCGGCTTCCTCGGCGTCGTGCTGCTCCAGCTGCTCGTCGGCGCCACGCGCGACAACATCGCCCCGCTCACCACCACGCCGCCGGCGCCCACGTGGTCCACCGCGCTCGCCTTCGCGGGTGCGATCGCCTCGGGCGCGGTGATGCTCACCGGCATCGAGCACCTCGCCTCGTCGGGGCCGGCGCACGCCGAGCCGCGCGGCGCCCGGGCCGGTCGCACCCTCATCCTCGCCGTGCTCGCCGGCGCCGTCGCGTTCACCGCGGTCATCGTCATGGTGTGGCGCTACCGGGTGTCGGGCTGGGCGTCGGGGCCGGTGCTGCTGCAGACCGCCGAGCGCGTGTTCGAGCAGTCATGGCCCGTGTGGGTGGTCGCGATCCCGTCGGTCGGCATCCTGTACGCCGCCGCCTCGGCGGTGTTCCGCCGCTTCGCGGGCCTCACGTCGCTGCTCGCCACCGACTCCTACCTGCCGCGCCAGCTGTCGCAGCAGAGCGACCGGCTGGTGCTGCGGGGCGGCGTGCTGTGGGTGGCGGGGTCGTCGGCCGTGATCGTCGTGGTCACCGGCGCGCGCCTCGAGCAGCTGGTGCACATGTACCTCATCGGCGCGTTCGCGGCGATCGTGCTGAGCCAGGTCGCCATGGTGCGCTACCAGAGCCTCAGGATCGCGCTCGAGCCGAGCGGTCGCACGCGGCTGCGCATGAAGGGCACGCGCGTGCTCCACGCCTCCGCGGCCATCGTCGCGGCGGCGGTGTGGCTCGTCATCGCGATCTTCAACTTCGTGGCGGGTGCATGGTTCGCGCTCGTGCTCGTCACGGCCCTCGTGTTCCTCATGCGGGGGATCCACCGCCACTACGCGGACGTCAAGGAGCAGCTCACCATCCTGCCGGACGATCCTGCGTCGGCCAGGCCGAGCGCCACGCACGGCATCGTGCTCGTCGCCCAGCTGCATCGTCCCGCGCTGCGCGCGATCGCGTACGCCAAGGCGGCACGCCACTCGTCCCTCGAGGCCGTCGCGGTCCAGGTCGACCCGGCCGCGACGCGCGAGCTGCAGCGGCGGTGGGGAGCGCTCGGCCTCGGCGTGCCGCTCGTGGTGCTCGACTCGCCGTATCGTGACCTGGTGGCGCCCGTGCTCGACCACGTCCGCAGCATCCACCGGGAGTCGCCGCGTGACATGGTGGTGGTGTACGTACCCGAGTACATCGTCGGGCGGTGGTGGGAGAGGTTCCTGCACAACCGGGCGACGATGCGCCTGCGGGCCAAGCTCCTGTCCGTGCCTCGCGTGGTGGTCGCGGCGGTGCCGTGGCACCTGTCGTCGTCGCTCGCGGTGCTCGAGGGCGATGCGCTCACGCGCGAGCTGCCGCGCGTCGAGGAAGGAGAGGCGACTCATGCGTGATCTGCTGACGCTCGAGATCGGCGCCGTCGCCCACGGCGGCCACTGCGTCGCGCGCCACGAGGGGCGCGTCGTGTTCGTGCGCCACGCCCTGCCGGGCGAGGTGGTGCGGGCGCGGCTCACCGAGGCGGGGGACGATGCGCGGCTGTGGCGTGCGGACGCCGTCGAGGTGGTCGAGGCGTCGCCGGATCGCGTGCCTTCCGTGTGGTCCGATGCGGGCCCCGGCGGCGTCGGCGGCGGCGAGCTCGCGCACGTCGCGCTGCCCGCGCAGCGGCGATGGAAGCACGAGGTGCTGGCGGAGGCGTTCCTGCGGTTCGCCGACCGCGAGTTCCCCGGTTCCGTCGAGGCGGCGCCCGGTGACGACGAGCGCGGCGGGCTGGGCTACCGCACGCGCGTCACGGCGATCGCGGGTCCCGAGGGGCGTGCCGCGATGCACGTCCACCGCTCGCGCGCGGTCAAGGAGCTCGGCTCGCTGCCCATCGCGGCGCCCGAGCTCGAGCGGCTCGTGCTCGAGACGCGGTTCTCCGGCGGTTCGCACATCGTGGGCGTCGCGCCCGGTGGCGAGGAGCCGCGCCTCGTCGTCGACGGAGTGCCGTGGCGCGGCGGACGTCCCGACCGGCGCGACAACGCCCCGCGCCGCGTGCGCGAGACCGTGACGACGGCGCAGGGGGAGTGGACCTACCAGGTCGACGTCGAGGGATTCTGGCAGGTGCATCGGGAGGCGCCTGGCGTGCTTGTCGATGCAGTGCTTCGCGGCGTCGGCGACGCGGCCACGGTGCTCGACCTCTATGCCGGCGCCGGGTTGTTCACCGTCGCGCTCGCGTCGACGGGCCGCGTGGTCACGTCCGTCGAGGCGGACGCGCGCGCCTCGCGCGATGCCCGCCGCAACGCGCATGCGGTGCCGGACACACGCATCGTCCACGGGGATACGCGTGCGTTCCTCGAGTCGGCCGCGGTCGAGCCCGGGCGTGCGACCCCCGACGCGATCGTGCTCGACCCGCCGCGCTCAGGTGCCGGTGGTCGCACCGTGGACGCGCTCGCCGCCGTCGGCGCGCCGCGCATCGTCTACGTCGCGTGCGACCCTGTGGCGCTCGCGCGGGACACGGCGTTGCTGGCGGCGCACGGGTACGCGCTCGAGGGGGCGCAGGGGTACGACCTGTTCCCGATGACGCACCACGTGGAGACGGTGGCGACGTTCATCAGATGACGTACTCCGGCGGTGCATCCGGTGTAGAGGCACCAGTGCGACTGAGCTCCTTCAGGGCCTCCTCGTAGCGGGCGCCGTACTGATAGTTGCCGTGGTTGAGGGTGCGCGGCTTCCCTGGTGGTCCGGGGGTGAAACTGTAAGGGTCTTCGTCCGGCGTGGGTGGATCGGGGACGTTCTCCCAGTCGTCCTCGCCAGGCGGGTCATTCACGGGGTGGCCCAGCGGATCCGTCTGGCGATACAGATTGATCCAGCCGGTGCGCTCCTCGTTCCGCACCAACGTGCCGACGTCGGCGAACAGGTGTGGATTGAAGATCCACGGGAAGAGCCAGCGATAGTGGACGTTGAGGAGCTGACCGTAGGTCAGCAGCCGTAGTCTGTCCTTGCCAGGCACCGCCGTCGTAGCGCTCGTCCCTTGGAGGCCCTGTAGTGCGGGGAGCGCGATGATTGCGCCTTGGCTGTGCGCGCTCACGATGACGGTGGCCTTGGCGTCGTTCGCGAGCAACGCGGTCACTCGCTCCTGCAGGTCGGGGAAGGTCGTGTCGCTGTACGGGACCGGAGCCCAAGGGTGGAAGAAGCGCGGCCACAGGCTCACGAGGTCCCAGATCACACCGACCGGTCGCCGAATTCCCACGCTGGCGGAGCCGCGGAACATGAATAGGCCGACGGCGGCAAGAGGCGTGACGAACGCGGCAAGGATCGAGAAGGTCGCGAATGCGTCATCGGCGTGGCTCGAGGCGAGCCCGAATGCTTCTTCCTTGCTGTTCTTGCCGAGGGCCACGAGCGCCCAGTGCCAGAGCCCCAGAGCGCCCGCGAGGGCGGCGGCCGTCGTCACGCACGCGACTGCTCCTTTCGCAACATTGCGCCGAATACGGCTCGCCGCGAGGAATCCGACGACCGCCGCTACCGGTATCCAACCCAACGCTCCCCAGCCAAACCCGGCCGCGAGTGACCCGGGCTCAGGGGCCTCGCCAGGCATCACCACGATGACGCCTACAACCAGGCCGAGGACAACGACGGCGCCGAAGGCGAGAGCAGCCACTCCGAGGACGGAGCGTGCCTTCTCAGCAAGCTTCCGGAGGCCCTTGAACCACTCCGTCGTGCCCACACCCTTCGTCGCATTCCAGCGCCAGAGGACGCCGCACGCCAAGACGCATACGGTGAGGACACCTGCGAACGCTGCGATGAGCATGACCGGCGTCGGGGGAGTGTGCGCAGCCGCGCCATCGAGAACCCTGTTCAGCACCACCGCGCTGCCTGACACGCCGGTCACCGCGGTCGCGAACCCGAGCGTGGCGAAGATGGCCGAGTGCCAGCGTGCGATCGTGGGACCGCCATCGGGTGCGAACCCAGCTTGGACGAGCGTGAGGGCGAACGCGAGGAGCGCAACGGTGAGGAAGCCCTTCCCCAGCGGTTCGGCGAGGCTCGAGAGCCTCGCGCCGGCCGTCGAGGTGCCCCACGCGGTCCAGACTCCGACGGTCACGACGACCGCGTACGCCAACGGGCGTACGCCCTTCGGGAGGCGGATGAGCGCACCTTTGACGGCCTCGACAACGAGCGCGATCACGCTCAAGGCCACGTAGCCCACGCCCACGTAGAATGGTCGGGCTGAATCGGTCTCGGTGGCGTACAGCAACGATGCGACGCCGAGGCCTGCAAGCGTATGGATGTGGCTCAGGCTCCGGGTCAAGGCGCCCGCGCTCCACAGGCGGGCGACCGAGATCCCCTCCTTCTTGGGTGCAGTCGCGGGGGACCGCACCATCGCTTCTGTCGGTGCCGCACCCTGCCGTTGGACACGCTTGTCGGACCGGCGCATGGCGATGAGGCTCCAGCCGAGCAACGCGAGGACTGCGACGCCGAGCGCGATCGCCGCCCGCCACTCCTCCGAGATCCCGGTGTTGGATCCGAATGGTTTGGTCCCGCGCTCCACCGCGATCGAAGCAACCCAATACGCGCCCATCGTCGCGATCGCCGTCATGCAGAGCGCGATGACGCGGGCCGCGAACGTGTGCCATGCCGAACGCTGCATGGTGCGCGCGTCAACCTCCGTTGGCACGGTGGGGCGCCGGTCCGCAAGTGTTGTCGCGTCGTCCTTGTCGCTGGCAGTCTCTGCTTCCGGAGCGGACGCCCAGACGCCAGGCAGCATCCACCCCGCAACGTTGATCAGCGCGAAGGGAAGAAGCAGCACGCGAAGTGCGGAACGTACGCGACCACCCGACGTGAGCCCGCCCCACGAGTACGCCTCGACGAAGCCGGGCTCGCCCGCCTTGGCGATCCGGCCCACGTGCGCGGCACCCCGATAGAACCCGGTGTCGCCACCGCCGGCGACGAGGATGGGAGGCTCGGCCAGGAGCCCCTCGGGCGGCGTACCGGAGACGCCGTGGATGCGTAGCTCGATCACACCGTCCGGCACGACGACGGGCCGGAGGTTCTCGATTCCCCCCATGAGCCAGAGAATGCCACGAAACGGACATCGTGCATAGTCATTCATGCCGATGCACGAGGAACTTCGCCGTCGGTGGCGCCCGATAGGATGTGCCCAGACCCAGTGCTGGGAGACCCCGAACCACGGAGGAGACGCATGAGCGCGAACACCCTTGGAGCCAAGTCGACGCTGCAGGTAGGCCCGCAGCAGTACGAGATCTTCCGACTCGACGCGGTTCCAGGGCTTGACCGCCTGCCGTACTCGCTCAAGATCCTCGCCGAGGCGCTGCTCCGCACCGAGGACGGCGCCAACATCACCGCCGACCACGTGCGCGCGCTCGCCGCGTGGGAGCCCACCGCGGACCCGGACACCGAGATCCAGTTCACGCCCGCGCGCGTGGTGATGCAGGACTTCACGGGCGTCCCGTGCGTCGTGGACCTCGCGACCATGCGCGAGGCCGTGAGCGCGCTCGGCGGCGACCCGACCGTCATCAACCCGCTCGCGCCCGCCGAGATGGTCATCGACCACTCCGTGGTGATCGACATCTTCGGCCGCAAGGACGCCCTCGAGCGCAACACCGACCTCGAGTACGAGCGCAACCGCGAGCGCTACCAGTTCCTCCGCTGGGGTCAGACGGCGTTCGACAACTTCAAGGTGGTGCCGCCGGGCACCGGCATCGTCCACCAGGTCAACCTCGAGTACCTCGCCCGCGGCGTCATGACGCGCGAGCTCGACGGCGCGACCCAGGCGTACCCCGACTCGTGCGTCGGCACCGACTCGCACACGACCATGATCAACGGCCTGGGCGTGCTCGGCTGGGGCGTCGGCGGCATCGAGGCCGAGGCGGCCATGCTGGGCCAGCCCGTGTCGATGCTCATCCCCAAGGTCGTCGGCTTCAAGCTCACCGGCGCGATCCCCGCCGGCGCGACCGCGACCGACGTGGTCCTCACCATCACGCAGATGCTGCGTCAGCACGGTGTCGTGGGCAAGTTCGTCGAGTTCTACGGCGAGGGCGTCGGCGCGGTGCCGCTGGCCAACCGCGCGACCATCGGCAACATGAGCCCCGAGTTCGGCTCGACCGCCGCGATCTTCCCGATCGACGCCGTCACCGTGGACTACCTCCGCCTCACGGGCCGCTCCGAGGAGCAGGTCGCGCTGGTCGAGGCGTACTGCAAGGAGCAGGGCCTCTGGCACGACCCGTCGCGGGAGGCCGCGTACTCCGAGTACCTCGAGCTCGACCTGTCGACCGTGGTGCCGTCCATCGCCGGCCCCAAGCGCCCGCAGGACCGCATCGAGCTGTCCGACGCGAAGGCGTCGTTCGGCCGCTCGATCCTCGACTACGCGCAGCACGAGGAGATGCACGGCCTCGACGAGTCGGTGGAGGAGACCTTCCCGGCCTCCGACCCGATCGCCGCCGAGGCCCACGCGGACGATGCGCCCGAGCCGGCCCACGCATCGTCCGTCGCCACCACGACGCGCCCGCACAAGCACGCGCCCGTGACCCTCGCGGACGGCACCGAGACCGCGCTCGACCACGGTGCCGTGGTGATCGCCTCGATCACCTCGTGCACCAACACGTCGAACCCGTCGGTGATGCTCGCCGCGGCGCTCCTCGCGCGCAACGCCAACGCCAAGGGCCTCACGTCGAAGCCGTGGGTGAAGACGTCGATGGCGCCCGGCTCGCAGGTGGTCACCGACTACTATGAGAAGGCGGGCCTGTGGCCTGACCTCGAGGCGCTCGGGTTCCACCTGGTGGGTTACGGCTGCACCACGTGCATCGGCAACTCCGGCCCCCTCCCGCAGGAGGTCTCCGACGTGGTCAACGAGAACGACCTCGCGGTCGTCTCGGTGCTGTCGGGCAACCGCAACTTCGAGGGTCGCATCAACCCCGACGTGAAGATGAACTACCTCGCGTCGCCGCCCCTGGTGATCGCGTACGCGCTCGCCGGGACGATGGACCACGACTTCGAGGCCGACCCGCTGGGCACCGACTCCGCGGGCAACGACGTCTACCTCCGCGACATCTGGCCCGACGCGGCCGAGGTCGAGGCGATCGTCGGCTCGTCGATCACGCAGGAGATGTTCGAGAAGGACTACGCGGACGTGTTCGCGGGCGACTCGCGGTGGCAGAACCTGCCCACGCCCGCCGGCAAGACGTTCGAGTGGGCCGACGACTCGACCTACGTGCGCAAGCCCCCGTACTTCGAGGGCATGGGCCTCGAGCCCGAGGCCGTCGAGGACATCACCGGCGCCCGCGTGCTCGCGCTGCTGGGCGACTCC
This sequence comes from Demequina iriomotensis, assembly GCF_000971395.1. Taxonomy (GTDB): domain Bacteria; phylum Actinomycetota; class Actinomycetes; order Actinomycetales; family Demequinaceae; genus Demequina; species Demequina iriomotensis. The sequence continues at coordinate 322,555 of NZ_BBME01000011.1, forward strand.
GTCACGACGGACCACATCTCGCCGGCCGGCTCGATCAAGGCGGACAGCCCCGCGGGCATCTACCTCGCGGAGCACGGCGTCGAGCGCCGCGACTTCAACAGCTACGGCTCGCGCCGCGGCAACCACGAGGTGATGATCCGCGGCACGTTCGCCAACATCCGGCTCAAGAACCTGCTGCTCCAGCAGGAGGACGGCTCCGTGGTGGAGGGCGGCTTCACGCTCGACCACCTCACCGGCGAGCAGACCACCATCTACGACGCCTCGGTGGCGTACCAGGCCGCGGGCATCCCGCTGGTGGTCCTCGCGGGCAAGGAGTACGGCTCCGGATCGTCGCGCGACTGGGCCGCCAAGGGCACGTCGCTGCTCGGCGTGCGCGCGGTCATCACCGAGAGCTTCGAGCGCATCCACCGCTCGAACCTCATCGGCATGGGCGTGCTGCCGCTGCAGTTCCCGGCGGGGGAGAGCGCCGCGTCGCTCGGCCTCGACGGCACCGAGACCTTCGACATCGCGGGCGTCGCGGCGTTCTCCGCGGGCGAGCACCCCAAGGCGCTCACGGTGAAGGCGACCAAGGCCGACGGCTCCGTCGTGGAGTTCGAGGCCGTAGTCCGCATCGACACCCCCGGCGAGGCCGACTACTTCCGCAACGGCGGCATCCTGCAGTACGTGCTGCGGTCGCTGGTCAAGTAGCCGGAACCCGACGTCGCGGCCCCGTCCGGCAGCAGCCGGGCGGGGCCGTCGCCGTCCCGTGGGTCGCCACGCCCGGGGGTCCCGGCATCGAGGCCGTACAGTGGAACGTCAACAGCAGTGAGGAGCAACGGGTGCTGGAGCGCATCGGGTCGCCGCGGGATCTCCGCGAGCTGACCTACGGGGAGCTGGAGGATCTCGCCGCGGAGATCCGCACGTTCCTGGTCGAGAACGTCTCGCGCACCGGCGGGCACCTCGGCCCGAACCTCGGCGTGGTCGAGCTCACCATCGGGCTGCATCGCGTGTTCCACTCGCCCCACGACTCGATCGTCTTCGACACCGGCCATCAGGCCTACGTCCACAAGCTGCTCACCGGTCGCCAGGACTTCGGTTCCCTGCGGAGGCGTGGTGGGCTCTCCGGCTATCCGGACCGCCAGGAGAGCGTCCACGACATCGTCGAGAACTCCCACGCCTCCACCGCGCTGTCCTGGGCCGCCGGCATCGCGCGCGGCCACACCCTGCGGGGCGAGACGGCCCGCACGACGGTCGCCGTCATCGGCGACGGCGCGCTCACCGGAGGCATGGCCTGGGAGGCGCTCAACTCGCTGGGCGCTTCGCGCGACCGCGTGGTGGTCATCATCAACGACAACGGCCGCTCCTATGCGCCCACCATCGGCGGCCTCGCGCGCAAGCTCGACGGGATCCGCACGGACCGCCGGTACGAGAGCTTCCTCGGCTGGGGCAAGCGCACCTTCGAGAACCGCGGGCGTTTCCGCAGCTTCACCTACAACACCGTGCAGCACGGCAAGCGCGCCCTCAAGGGCCTGCTCACCGAGGACGGCGTGTTCTCCGACCTCGGCCTCAAGTACATCGGGCCGATCGACGGTCACGATCAGCGCCAGGTCGAGCGTGCGCTCCGTCAGGCGCACGACTTCGGCCAGCCCGTCATCGTCCACATGCTCACGGAGAAGGGCCGCGGCTACACGCCCGCCGAGCAGGATGTCGCAGACCGGTTCCATGCCGTGGGCAAGATCCACCCCGAGACCGGGCTGCCGATCGAGCCCTCGCGCTTCGGGTGGACGTCGGTGTTCGCGGACGAGATCCTTCAGGTCGCGCAGGACCGTCCCGACGTGGTCGCGTTGACGGCGGCGATGCTCGGGCCGGTCGGGCTGCAGCCCTTCGCCGATGCGCATCCCGAGCGGGTGATCGACGTCGGCATCGCGGAGCAGCATGCCGTCACGAGCGCCGCGGGCCTCGCCTACGCCGGGCTCCACCCCGTGATCGCCGTTTACGCGACGTTCCTCAACCGCGCGTTCGACCAGGTGCTCATGGACGTCGCGCTGCATCGTGCGGGCGTCACGTTCATGCTCGACCGCGCCGGCATCACGGGTGACGACGGACCCAGCCACAACGGCATGTGGGACATGGCGCTGCTGCGGCACGTGCCCGGCCTACGTCTCGCCGCGCCGCGCGATGAGCCCACGTTGCGCCAGGCCTTCCGCGACGCGGTCGAGGTGGACGATGCGCCGACCGTGGTCCGCTACCCCAAGGGCGCCGTGGGCGAGGCGATCCCCGCCGTGCGCACCGTCGGCGAGCTGGAGATCCTCGGGGAGCATGGGGACGCGCCGCGCGTGGTGGTCGTGGGCCTCGGGTCGATGGCGGCGACCGCCGTGGACGCCGCGGACAAGATCGCCGCCGACGGGATCGACGCGGTCGCCGCGACCGCGACCTGGGTCCACCCGGTCCCCGAGGGGCTCGAGCAGCTCATCGCGGGCGCCGAGTTGGTGGTGACCGTCGAGGACGGGCTCACCGATGCGGGCATCGGTCAGGAGTGGGCGGCGTTCGCACGCCTTCAGGGCAGCACGGCGCAGTGGTCGCACCACGGCGTCCCGCGGGAGTTCCTCCAGCACGCGTCGCGCGCCCAGCTCATCGACGACCTCGGCCTGGACCCGAGCGCGATCGCGGACGCCGCGATCGGTCGGCTCGCGGGGGAGTAGGCCACACCGCCTCGCTCACGCACCCCCGCCTCGCTCACGCACCCCCGCCCGAATGGGGCGCTGGCGGTCGTTCCTGGGCTCGGGCTGCGCGCTATGGGGCACACGCGGTGCGCGTCCTCGGGCGGCGACGCTCAGCGCCCCATGGCGCGCACGCCACGCCCGAGACCGACCGTGGGCGCCCCATTTCGCGGTGGGTTGGGACGCGGGGCGCGCGGGAGGCTCAGACCTCCGTGGGCTGGGCCCCCGCCGCCTCGAACGCGGTCGCCAGCTCCGGCGCGACCAGGTCGATCTGCCACGCGCGCGCGCCGCGCCCCTCGAGGAACTGACGGATCCAGGCCTCGCCGCCGCCGGCGTACTCCCAGCAGGTGCGCCGCAGCGCGTCGGGCTGCAGGAGGTTCTCTGCCGGCACCTCATGGAGCTCGACGAGCGCGGTGATCCGCTCGCGTGCCGCTCCGAGGCGCGCGAACGCCTCGGGACGCTTGTCCTTCCAGACGCGCTGCTGCGGCGGGCCGTCGCCCGCCGGCGCGCGCCGGGACGGCAGCTCGCGGTCGCCGAGCGCCATCGCCTTCTCGACCGACGCGTACCACTGGGGAGCGCGGCGCTTGGTTCCCTTGGACTGGAACTCGCGCACGCCCAGGAGCGCGTCGAGCGACGCGGGCTTGGCCATCGCGGCGGCCACGATCGCCTGGTCCCGCAGCACGCGTCCCGGCGAGACGTCGCGGCGCCGTGCCTCCTTGTCCCGCGCCTCCCACAGCGCGCGCACGATCGCGAGCCCGCGCTGATCGCGCACCTGATGGGAGCCGGACGTCCGGCGCCACGGCTCCTCGCGCGGCTCCGGCGGGGGAGCGAGGCGCACCGCCTCGAACTCCTCCTCGGCCCAGGCCAGCTTGCCGGCGGCCTCGAGGTGGGCGCCCAGGCGCTCGCGCAGGTCGAGCAGCACCTCCACGTCGAGCGCCGCGTACACGAGCCAGTCGTGAGGAAGCGGGCGTGTGGACCAGTCCTGCGCCGAGTGCTCCTTCGCGAGCGCGAAGCCGAGCTCGCGCTCGACCACCGCGGCGAGACCCACGCGGGGCCAGCCCAGCAGGCGCGCCCCCAGCTCGGTGTCGAACACCTTCGCGGGCGTCATCCCGAGCTCGCGCATGCCCGGCAGGTCCTGGCTTGCGGCGTGGAACACCCATTCCGTGTCTCCGAGAGCCTCGCCGAAGCTCGACAGGTCCGGCAGCGCCGCGGTGTCGATGAGAGCGATCCCCGCGCCCGCGCGCTTGAACTGCGCAAGGTAGGTGCCCTGGCCGTAGCGGAATCCGGAGGCGCGCTCGGCGTCGGCGGCCACGGGACCGGTGCCGGCGGCGAACGTCTCGCACGCCGCGGCGAGCGCCTCGGGCGTGTCGATGATCGGGGGCACCCCGCCCTCGGGCTCGGTGAGGGGGATGGGGGTGGGCGCATCGTCCGCGAGGGACGATGCGGTGGTCGGCTCGGTCACAGGGTCCTTCCCGGCAGCGCACGCACCCCGTCCGGCGTCGGAGGGATGCCGGCGCATGCCGCCATGAGATCGGTCCACGCCGCGATGTGCGGGGCCAGATCGGTGGTGGTGGGCGTCCACGACGCCCGCAGCTCGATCGAGACCTCGCCTGGCCGGTCGGACAGCTCGCCGAACGACTCGGAGGTCACCTTGGTCACCGTACCGCCGCGCGCACGGTGCGGCGCGCCCGCGAGCGAGTCCGTGAGCCACGACCACGCGACCTCGCCCCAGAGCTCGTCCCTGCCGACCTCCGCATCGGCGACCGCCTTCACCAGGGCGACGATGCGCATCGTCCCGTCCCACGCGGGCTGGCCCGCGGGGTCGTGGAGGATGACGAAGCGGCCGGAGGCCTCGTAGTCGGCCATCTCGCCGCTGATGGCGGCGGCGTAGGGCGCGATGCGGTGGGGTGCGGGGACCTCCGTGAGGAGCACCAGCGGGTGCGTGGCGGCGTCGCGCAGCGACGTGATCGCCGCGCGGAAGTCCGCAGGCGCCGCGTCGAGGTCGTTGGCCATACTCGGAGCCTATGCCCGGCCCCGTCAGGCACGACGTACGCCACGCGCACCGCGAACGTCTAGGCTGGGGCGGGTATCCCCGGAACGAGAAGGATGGACGATGGCGCTCGCTCAGATCGGTGTGACCGGACTTGCGGTCATGGGCCGCAACCTGGCCCGCAACTTCGCACGCAACGGCTTCACGGTGGCGGTGCACAACCGCTCCGCGGAGAAGATGCACTCCCTGATCGCGGATCACGGTGACGAGGGCACGTTCATCGGCTCGGAGAGCCTCGAGGACTTCGTGGCGTCGCTGCAGAAGCCGCGCACCGTCGTCATCATGGTCCAGGCCGGCGGCCCGACGGACGCGGTGATCGACCAGCTCACGGGACTGCTTGAGCAGGGCGACATCATCGTCGACGCGGGCAACGCGCTCTACACCGACACGATGCGCCGCGAGAAGGACCTCGCCGCCAAGGGGCTGCACTTCGTCGGCTCCGGCGTCTCGGGCGGCGAGGAGGGCGCGCTGCTCGGCCCGTCGATCATGCCCGGCGGTCCCGCGGAGTCCTACGTCACGCTCGGCCCGATCCTCGAGAAGATCGCGGCGAAGGCGGAGGACGGCACGCCGTGCTGCGTCCACATCGGCCCCGACGGCGCCGGCCACTTCGTCAAGATGGTGCACAACGGCATTGAGTACGCCGACATGCAGCTCATCGGCGAGGCGTACGACCTGCTCCGCACCGGCCTGGACCTCGAGCCGGCCGAGATCGCCGACATCTTCGCCGAGTGGAACCAGGGCGACCTCGAGTCCTTCCTCATCGAGATCACCGCCGAGGTGCTCCGCCAGACCGACGCGAGCACCGGCAAGGCGCTCGTCGACGTGATCAAGGACGAGGCCGGGCAGAAGGGCACCGGTCGCTGGACCGTGAAGTCGGGCCTCGACCTGGGCGTCCCGCTCACGGGCATCGCCGAGGCGACGTTCGCCCGCGCGATCTCGTCGCAGGTGGCGCAGCGCGCCGCCGCGCGTGACGTGCTGACCGCGTCGACCGGCGACTTCCACATCAACAACCGCGAGGGCTTCATCGAGGACGTGCGCCTCGCGCTCTACGCCTCGAAGGTGGTCGCGTACGCGCAGGGCTTCGACCAGATCCGCGCCGCGTCGGAGGAGTTCGGCTGGGACATCACGCTGGGTGACATGGCGAAGATCTGGCGCGCGGGCTGCATCATCCGCGCGCGCTTCCTCGACCGCATCACGGACGCGTTCACGCGTGACCCGGAGCTGCCGACCCTGCTGGTCGACCCCTACTTCTCGGACGAGATCGCGGGCGGGGTCGGCGCATGGCGCCGCGTGGTCGCCCAGGCGGCGCTCACGGGCGTGCCCGCCCCGGCCTTCGCCTCGTCCCTCGCGTACTACGACTCGCTGCGTGCCGAGCGCCTGCCGGCGGCCCTGATCCAGGGCCAGCGCGACTTCTTCGGCGCGCACACCTACAAGCGCGTCGACCGCGACGGCACGTTCCACACGCTGTGGTCCGGCGACCGCACCGAGGTCGAGGCCTGATCCTCGGGATGACGATGCGGGGCGCGGCGGTGCACACCGGCGCGCCTCGCGCCGTCTCAGGGGAGACGCGGTGAGCATCGCGCTGATCGGGCGCCGCCCTGTGGTCGCGCCCGAGGACCTCATCGCGGGTCTCAAGCCGCCGCCTCACTTCGGGCGTGCGTCGTTCGAGACCTATCGACCTGACCCCGCGCATCCGTCGCAGGCGGCCGCGCTGGCCGCGGTGCGCGACTTCGCCGCGCCGCATCTGCGACGGCTGCGATCCAGGAGGGGGCCGGGCGTCGGGCTGTACCTCGATGGCGGCTTCGGCGTGGGCAAGACCCACCTACTGGCGTCCCTCGCGCATGCGCTGGGACCGTCGCGCGCGGTGTTCGGCACATTCGTGGAGTACACCAACCTGGTGGGCGCGCTGGGGTTCATCGCCGCGCGCGAGGCGCTGTCCGGCTTCGCGGTGGTGTGCATCGACGAGTTCGAGCTCGACGACCCGGGCGACACGCTCATCATGGCGCGGCTCATGCGCGAGCTCACGGACGCGGGCGTGTGCGTCGCCGCGACGTCGAACACGCTGCCCGATGCGCTGGGCGAGGGCCGCTTCGCCGCGGACGACTTCCAGCGCGAGATCCAGGCCGTCGCGCGCGTGTTCACGACGCAGCGCATCGACGGTCCCGACTATCGCCACCGGGGCGACCTGTCCTTCCCGCCGCCCGCGGCCGAGGCGCTCGTCGCCTCGGTGGCGGAGGCGCCGCGCGGAGCGCTCGCCGAATGGACCGCGCTGCTCGAGGACCTCACGCAGGTGCACCCGAGCCGTTACGGCGCCTACATCGACGGCGTGGCCGCGCTGGCGCTCACCGACGTCGCGCCGCTCGACGATCAGAACCAGGCGCTGCGCCTGGTGGCGCTCGTGGACCGGCTCTACGACCGCGATGCGGTGGTGGTCGCGTCCGGTGCCTCGCTCGATGCCGTGTTCTCTCCCGACATGCTGCGCGGCGGCTACCGGAAGAAGTACCTGCGCTGCCTGTCGCGCCTCGAGTCGATGGCGCATGCCGCGCTGGAGCACACGCGCCCGGTGTGAGCCCTGCGCCCCGGGCGGCGCGCATCGTCCCGTTGCGCGCGGCCGCGCGCCCTGATACTCAGGAGGCGGGTCCCCGATTGACCCGACAGGGGGTGTGGCATGGCGAGCAACAACGGTGCCGCCGCGGCAGGCGGCGGCGGGTACTTCCTCGCGATGGTCGGCTCGGCGGTGTGGTTCTGGCAGCAGGCCGACGGCTTCTGGGAGCACGTGGGCGCGCTGCTGCAGGCGCTGGTCTGGCCCGCGTTCCTCATCTACGACGTGTTCGAGTACCTCAACACATAGGAGCTCACAGCGGGATGTCGACCACCGACGTGGAGCCGCGCAGCGGTCGCACGGTGCCGGCGGTCGCCGCGGCGAGGTCGGCGTCGAACGCGTCGAGCCGTGCCGGCGGCACGTGCACGACGAGCCGCGCGTCCGTGCCGTACTCGGGCTCGCCCAGGGTGCCCTCGTGCGAGGCCACCCAGCCGTGGCAGAACGCGAGGACGCGCCCGGCATCGGCGTGCGGCACGTCGAGCGTGACGGCGGTGAGGCGCCTGCGTCGGACCTCGCGTGCGACGTCGAGCGTGTCCGCGACCGCGTGCGTGTAGGCGCGCACCAGCCCTCCCGTGCCCAGGAGCACCCCGCCGAACCATCGGCTCACGATGGCGACGACGTCCGTGACGTCGCGCCGGCGCAACACCTCGAGCATCGGCACGCCGGCGGTGCCGGCGGGTTCGCCGTCGTCGGTCGAGCGCTGGCGGTCGGCGTGGGTGCCCACGATCATCGCGACGCAGTGGTGCCGCGCGTCCCAGCGCTCCTTGCGGATGCGCGCGATGACCGCGTCCGCCTCCTCCATCGAGCCGACGGGGGCGAGGTGCGTGAGGAAGATCGACCTCTTGATCTCCAGCGTGTGCTCGACCGCCGCCGCGATGGTCGAGGGCAGATCCTGGTCGAGCGGCACCCTGGCAGGGTAGCGCCCCGTCAGGCCGCGAGGGCCTTGAGCCACTGCATCGTCGAGCGATCGGCGTCGATGCGGTGGAAGTCAGGGTGGAAGCTCAGCCGCTTCGCGCTCTCGGCCAGGTTGAGCGCCGTGGTGGCGGCCGTGCGTGCGGTCCTGTCGTCGCCGACGGCCTCCGCCGAGCGGATGAGCGCGACGTGCCAGCGGAACAGCAGCGTGTCGAGGGTGAGCGGGCGGCGTCGGCGCCAGGTCGACAGGAGCTCGACGGCGCGGTCCACGTCGCCCTCGCCGGCGCGCTCCAGGAGAAGCTCGGCGAGCGCGACCTCGACGCCGCCCGTGGTTCCCTCGCCCTCCGGGTACTCGGCGAGGAGCTCCTGGAAGCGGTAGATCGCGCCCTCACGGTCGCCGCGGCTCGCGGCGATCTGCGCGAGAGCCTCGTATGCGCCCGGGTGCGGGTCGGCGCCGGGGACGGTGACGGCACGCTCGAGCAGGGGCCGTGCATCGTCGCTCCGGCCGGTCATGTGAAGCCCGAGGCCCATGAGCCGGAGCGCCTCCTCGCGACCCGCGGGGTCGAGCGGGGCGAGGCGTCGCTCGAACACGGCACGTGTCGCATCGTCCCATGTGACGTGGATCACATCTGCGCTCATGAGTGCATCCTGACGGTGTTCGTGTCGGTGCGCCAGGGGAGCGGCGGCGTGTCGCTCCTGCTCGGTCGACGTGCCGGGGTGGTTTGGCGGGGTCTGGGCGAATGGTGGGATTCGAGCGCGGCTCCGGGACGATGCGCGGCGCGGCGCGCCTTCGTAGACTGGCGGGACAGCAGGAAAGTGTGGATCTGTGTCCAGTGCGCCGGCACCCGCACACGGCGAGCGCTCCGAGGGCCGCCGCGGGAGCCTTGCAGCGCCCCGGCTCCTCCGTGGCGACGAGTACGTCGCGGACGCGACCCGGCGGATCCACGACGCGAAGAGGCGCGTGCTGTTGACGACGTTGACCATCGCGCACGACCACCGCACCGACGATCTCATCGGAGCGCTGGTGGCCGCGGCGCGACGCGGCGTCGAGGTGTCCGTCGCCGCCGATGTCTTCTCCTACGCCGACGTCGCCGGCACGTTCCTTCCTACCGGCTACCGCACCAGCGCGTGGCGTGCCTCCGACAGCCTCGCGACGCGGCTCATGCGCGAGGGCGTGCGCTTCTCCTGGCTGGGCCGGGAGAAGGGGCTGCCGTGGCGGGGCCGGACGCACACCAAGTTCTGCGTGGTGGACGATGCGGTGTACGCGTTCGGCGGGGTGAACCTGGATCGCAAGGGCGTCGAGAACGCGGACTTCATGCTCCGCATCGCCGACGCGCGGCTCGCGGACGATCTCGAGACGGTCTACCACCAGATCCAGCACATGAACGCGCATGAGCGCGGCCACGAGTCGCTCGCATTCCGCTACGGCGCCGATCGGGTGCTGGTCGACGGCGGGGTCCCCGGCGATTCGATCATCTACCGCCGGGCGCTCGCGCTGGCGCGGCGGGCGGACCGGGTGATCCTCGTGTCGCAGTACTGCCCGACGGGTGAGCTGGGCAAGGTCATCGGCGCACGCGAGAACGAGCTGTGGTTCAACCCTCCGCGCAACGCCAGCCCCGCGAACCGTGTGCTGATCGCCTCGTCGATGCTGTGGACGGGCCATCGGTCGTTGTACACGCGCAGGCGCTACCTCCATGCGAAGGCGATCGTGTTCTTCCGCTCGGGCGACGCGCATGCGGCGATCACCGGGTCGCACAACTTCGTGGAGGGCGGCGTGCGACTCGGCACGCGCGAGATCGCGCTGGAGACCCGGCGGCCTGAGACCATCGCGCAGATCCTCGAGTTCCACGCGCGCGACGTCCGCGGCGTGGGAGCGGGCTGAGCGCACCGGCCCGCGCGCATCGGCCCCCGCGCCCGGGCGGGGCGTGGTCCACAGGCCCGGAAACCTGGTCGATATCCCCATCTGTCAGGGGTGATGTGCGGCCTCCACTGTCAGACCCCGCGTGTTGACTGGTCCCATGAGCTTCTCATTGGGCCGGATCGTGCAGGCGGTGAACGCGCTGCGCGCCTTCGAGTCGCGCGCGGTCGCGCGGCTGGCGGAGGCGGAGCTGGTGGCCGCTCACGATGCCGCCGGTCGGCTGCTGCGGTTGGTCGAGGTGGTGGTGTCGATCCTCGCGGCCGAGATCGCGCGCCGCAACGACGCAGCCCGGGAAAAAGGCGGCGGGCTGGCGCGCCGTCACGGGCACGGCAGCGCGAAGGGGATGGTTGCGAAGTCCACGGGCGGCACCGCGGGCGCCGCGCACGACCTCATCAACGCGGGCGGACTTCTCGGCGGCGACGGTGACGGGGAGGTCGACGACGGCGACGACGGCGCGGGCCGGGAGAAGGGCGGCGCGCCGCGCCGCCCGCGCTACCGTCACATCGCGACCGCCTACGAATGCGGCGACATCTCTGCCGCGGCCGCCGCGTTGTTGAGCCAGACGCTCGATCAGATCGAAGGCGGCGACGAGGACATCGAGCTGCGTCTCGTCGGCAAGGCCACGCGTCTGTCGTTGATGGATCTGCGCAAGGTGTGCGCACAGGTCACCGCGCTGTGGGACCAGGCGCAGACCGAGGAGCGCGACGTGCGTCAGCGCTCCGCGCGCTACCTGTCCCTGACCGAGGGAGCGGACGGCATGACCCGTGTGTCCGGCGTGCTCGATCCGGCCTCCGCGGCCGTGATCAAGACGTTCCTCGACGCCCAGGTGAAGGCCGCGTTCCAGCAGCGCCGCAAGCAGGGGTGGGGGAATGCCGAGCCCGGCGAGGCGGGTCGGATCCGCGTCGACGCGCTCGTGGCGCTGTCCCGCCACGCCATGCGGTGCGACCAGCCCGGCTCGGGCACCTCCACCGAGGTGGTGATCCGCCTCGACCTCGAGGCGCTCCGCACCGGCATCGGCATGGGTGGATGCGACGCGCTCGCCACACCGCTCACCGCGGGGACCATGCGCCGGATGGCCGTGGATGCCAGGATCCTGCCCGTCGTTCTCGGCAGCGGCTCGCAGCCCCTGGATGTGGGATACAGCCTGCGCTCGTTCACCCCCGCCCAGCGCACCGCCCTGGCGGAACGCGACGGCGGCTGCGCCTACTGCCATGCCCCGGTGGCCTGGTGCGACGCTCACCATATCGACTGGTGGCACGAGCACCTCGGCCCGACCAACCTGGCCAACGGCGTGCTGCTGTGCGTGTCGTGTCACCACCGCATCCACGACGACGGCTGGACCGTCCGTGCGACAGCGACCGAGGTCTGGTTCACCCCGCCGGCGGCCGTCGACCCTCGTCAGGTGCCCATCCAAGGTGGCAAGGCGGCACTCCACGTCGATGCCGCCGGTCCACCCAGATGACCCCGCCCAGGCGGCGCCACCCCGAGGGTGGGCGCCCTAGTGGGGCGTGCGCGCGCAGGGGTGGGCGTGCGGTGACGGGGGACGAGCTCGGGCGGTCTGGGTGCTCAGCCTTCCGCAGCGACCAACGCCACCGCGTCGGGCGCGAGCATGAGCGTCCCGCGCCCGCCATCCGCGCCGTCGATCGCGACGTTGCCGAAGACCCCGACCACCTCACCCGCGAGGGGCACCTCCATCGCGGAGTCGGAGAGGTTGGCGTGGACCTGCACCGGGCCCGACATGGTGAGGTGTCGCGGGGCGGCCTCGGACGCGCCGGCGGGATGAGCCGCCCACGCGCCGTCCTCGAGGGTGCGGCGCCGTGCCGTCATGAGGGCGGTGACCCACGCCTCGATCCGCTCGTTCGCGGCCGACGCGGCCGCCAGCCCCGACCCGAGCTTCGACCGCAGGAACGTCTGTCGATCCTGCGGGTCGGGGACGCGCACCTCGCCGCCGTAGAGGGCCTCCCACCCGTGCCCGGCGAACTCGTGCATCCGGCCCTCGGACACGGCGGAGCCGAGGGGCTCGTCATGGTCGGTGAAGAACATGAACGGCCTGGTCTCCCCGTACTCCTCGCCCATGAAGAGCATGGGTGTGAAGGGGGAGAGCAGCACCAGCGCGAGCGATGCCGCCTGAGCGCCGGGGGAGAGCCGCGAGGCCGGGCGGTCGCCGAGCGCGCGGTTCCCGACCTGATCGTGGTTCGAAGCGAAGACCACGAAGCGGCGCCGGTCCATGGACGCGGGCACGGGTGCACCCCACGGCTTGCCTCGGAACGTGGAGAGCCCGCCGTCGTGCACGAACACCGACCGGTACACCTTGTCCAACGCCTCGATCGAGCCGAAGTCGCAGTAGTACCCGTGCGTCTCGCCGGTGAGGTAGGCGTGGAGGGCATGGTGGACGTCGTCCGCCCACTGCGCCGTCATGCCCAGGCCGCCCTCGGCCGTGGGCGTCACCATCCTGGCGTCGTTGAGATCGGACTCCGCCACGAGCGAGAGCGGCCGCCCCAGCCGAGCGGACAGCGCGGCGGCGGCGTCCGACAGCTCGGCGAGGATGTGCCGCTCCGAGTCGTCGACGAGCGCGTGGACGGCGTCGAGACGCAGCGCGTCGAGGTGGAAGTCCTCGAACCACCGCAGGGCGTTGTCGACGATGAAGCCCCGCATCCCCGCCGCGCCCGCCTGGTCGAGGTTGACGGCCCATCCCCACGGCGTCTCGTGGGCGTCGGTGAAGTACGGCCCGAACTGCGCGAGGTAGTTCCCGTCCGGACCCAGGTGGTTGTAAACCACGTCGAGGCAGACGCCCAGGCCGATGCGGTGGGCCCGATCCACCAGCCGCTGGAGCGCCGCCGGCCCGCCGTACGCCTCATGCACCGCGTACAGCGCGACGCCGTCGTAGCCCCAGCCCCGGCCGCCCGGGAACGCGGCCACGGGCATCAGCTCGATCATCTCGACGCCTCGCGAGCGCAGGTCCCGGAGCTGGCGGTCGTCGATCGCGTCGAGCGTGCCGCGCGGCGTGAACGTGCCCACGTGGAGCTCGTAGGTGACCGCGCCGAGCGCGGAGCAGCCGGCCCACGCGCCGTCGCTCCATCGATACGCCGAGGCATCGAAGGTCCGCGACGGTCCATGCACGCCGGACGGCTGCCACGCGCTGCGAGGGTCCGGGAACGGGCCGGCGCCGTCCACCGCGAACGCGTAGTCGGTGCCGTCGGCGAGCGCCGGCCCCGCCCACCAGCCGTCGCCGGCGGGGTGCATGACGTCGACCACCGCCTCGTCGGCGGGGCCCACGAGCACCTCGACCCGGGACGCCTCGGGCGCCCACACGCGCACCGGCGCCGTCATGCCCGCTCCAGGAGCGCGACCGGGTGGTGGCGCAGCAGCTGCGCGAGCGGCACCGAGCCGCCGTCGAACACCTGGCGGCCGATGACGTCGCGCCACGTGCCTTCCGGCAGCTGCACCGAATGCTCGGCCCAGCCGCCCAGGTGCTCGAGCTCGAGCGCGGCACGCGTCGCCACGGTGATCGCGAGCGGCTCGTCGTCCGCCGTGCGCGCGAACACCACCGCGTGACCGGACGATGCGGGTAGCGGCACGTACCCGGCGTGGTCGCCGGTGAAGGCGGCGGGGTGGTCGCGGCGCGTCCGCAACGCCGCCGACGTGACGAGCATCTTCTCCTCGGCGAGGCCGCGGGGCCGGGTGTTGCGCAGCGCGCGCTTCAACATGTCGGCGCGCACGTCGAAGTCGACGGGACGTCGGTTGTCCGGGTCCACGAGGCTGGGCGCCACGGTCTCGGTGCCCTGGTAGACGTCGGGGACGCCGGGGATGGTGAGTTGGAGGAGTTTCTGGCTGAGGACGGCCGCGCGCACGCCGATCGCCGTGGCACGGTGCCAGCCGGCGAGCGCCTCCCGGACCTCCGGGTCGCCGTGGGTGGCCTGCGCGAACCACAGCACCTGCGACTCGTAGGCGTCGTTCACGGAGGTCCACGTCGTGTGCGACTTCGCCTCGCGCATCGCCTTGACCAGGTAGCCCTCGAGCCGGTCCCACTCCATGAACCCGTCCTCGTCGGACGTGCCGACCAGGGTCTGCCACCAGAGGTTCTCGGTGCGCCCGTCGAGCTCGGCCGGGCGCATCTCCGCCGTGATCGTCCGCAGCTCCTGGACCAGATCGTCCCACTGGTCGGCGGCCTCGGACAGCACGCCGAGCCGTGCCCGGACGTCCTCGGACCGCTTGGTGTCGTGCGTCGACAGGCACGTCATCGCGTGCGGGTAGATCTTCTGCTGCTCCTGCGCCCACGCATGGAAGGCGGCGGGCGGCATCGCGAACCGACCGGCAGGGGAGCCGACCTCGCACAGCGGCAGCAGGTGGGTCCAGCGGTAGTACGCGGTGTCCTCGACACCCTTGGCCATCACCGCCCCGCACGCCTGCTGGAAGCGCGTCACCAGCTCGCGCCGCTTCGCGTCGGTGGTCCGTCCGGCCGATCCGACCTCGGCGCCCTTGAGCAGGTCGACCACCACGTCGAGCGTCTCGTGCCTCTCGGGGTCGAGGAGTCGGCGCGCGCGCTCGGTGGCGTGGTCGATGGTGTCGAGCGAGCCCGGCCGCGGCGCCGTGTCCGCGACCACGTAGGCGCGGTACCGGTCGAACGTCACGAGCATCGTCCGCAGGCAGTCGTAGAGCGCGCGCCAGGTGTGGTCGCGCAGGCGCACGTCCGTGGTGCAGATGGTGTGCGCGATCGTCGCGAGCCGGTGCACCTCGCTCGACAGCGACTCCTTGACGATCTCGCGCTTCGCGGCGTCGATCAGCTCCGGCAGCTCGCCCATCGCATCTCCCGCGACGCGATGCAGCGTCCCCGCGAGCGGGGCCGCGCCCGAGGGGTCGCGCAGCAGCGCTCCCACCCGCCAGGACGCGTCGTAGCCCGTGGTGCCCGCGCATTTCCAGCTGGTGGGCAGCCGCTCCTCGTCCTCGAGGATCTTCTCGACGACGATCCATGCGCCGTCGGTCGCCTCCGACAGGCGCGCGATGTAGCCCTCGGGATCGGCGAGCCCGTCGGGGTGGTCGATGCGCAGGCCGTCGAGCGTGCCGTCCTTCACCAGCTCGACGATGCGCGCGTGGGTCGCGTCGAAGACGTCCTCGTCCTCGACGCGCACCGCGACGAGCGAGCCGACGTCGAAGAAGCGCCGGTAGTTGAGCTCCTCGTTGGCCACGCGCCAGTACGCGAGGCGGTAGTGCTGCTCCTCGACGAGCGAGGCGAGCGGCAGGTGCTCCGTGCCGGCGCGGATGGGGAACACATGGTCCCAGTAGCGCAGCACGGGCACCTCGCCGCGGTCCTCGTAGCCCGGCACGATCATGTGGTCGACGGCGAGCTCGCCCGCCGCGAGGATGGTGCCGATGCGCTGGCCGAGCACGGGCATGAGCACCGGCTCGCCGGACTCCCAGTCGACGTCGAACCAGTGCGAGAACAGCGACTCGTGGCCGTGCTCGAGCACGTCCCACAGCGCCCGGTTGTGGAACGCGGGGGTGGGGACCGCCATGTGGTTCGGCACCACATCCGCGACCAGCCCGATGCCTCGCTCGCCGGCCTTCCAGGACAGGTCGCGCAGGCCGTCCTCGCCGCCGAGCACCTCGGAGATGCGCGAGTGGTCGACGACGTCGTAGAAGTGGGTCGACCCGGGGGCGGCGGTGAGCACGGGAGAGAGGTAGAGGTGCGAGACGCCCAGATCGGCGAAGTAGTCGAGCCGCTCCGCCGCGTCCGCGAACGTGAAATCCGCGCTCAGCTGGAGCCGATAGGTGGACACGGGGACCGCCGCGTCGGCGCGGTGGCCCTGCCTCTTCCTGGTCCTCGTGCGTTCGTGCGTGCCGTCTGCCATTGAGAGAATCAGCCTCCTCGGGTCCGTCCATCATGTCAGACACGGCCCGAGGAGGCTGGTATTCCCTTGGCGCGCCCTTTACCCGGCGCTGACCGTGATCTCGACGGGGATGTTGCCGCGCGTCGCGTTCGAGTAGGGGCACATCTGCTCCGCCTTCTCGGCCACGCTCTCCGCAGTGGCCTGGTCGATGCCGGCCGTCGTGACGTGGAGGCGCACTCCCAGCCCGAAGCGGTTGAGCGCGATCGGGCCGATGCCGACGCGCGCGGTCACCTCGGAGGACTCGAGCTTCACCTTCATGAGCTTGGCCGCGCTCTGGAACGCGGAGTTGAAGCACGCCGCGAAGCCCGATGCGAACAGCTGCTCCGGGTTGGTCTTCTTGGGCTTGGTGATCGGGTTCGGCGTCACCAGCTCGAGGTCGAGCAGGCCGTCGCTCGTCGTGACGTGGCCGTTGCGGCCGTCGCCCGTCGCGGTCGCCTCGGCCGTGTAGAAGGCCGTGGGGCGCTTCGGCGCCTTGTCGTGGTGCGCGCCCTCCCCGGGCGTGATGTCGACTTCGGTGGTGGTGGGCTCGGTCATGTCGTCTCCTGGGTGTCGAGGTGTAGAGTTACTAGTACGTCTACATCAGGGTACAACGGGATGCGGCATGATCGATTCCCGAGGACGGGAGGGCGCTGATGACCACCACGACGACCGACGGCGCGCGTGCGACCCGCGGTCCCGCGGTCCGCGAGGCCATCGTCGACGCCGCCGCGGCGCTGTTCGCGGAGCACGGCATCCGGGCGGTCAGCGCCGACCGCATCCTCGGCGAGGCGGGATTCTCGAAGGTGACCTTCTACCGGCACTTCCCGTCGAAGGACGATGTGGTGGTGGCCTATCTCCAGCGCGAGCTCGCGTACGTGCGCGAGCTCGTCGCGCGCGCGAGCGGCGCCGCCCTCACCGTGGACCAGATCGCCGTCGCCCTCACGGACGAGATGTGCCGGCCTCACTTCCGCGGCTGCCCCTTCATCAACGCCGCGGCGGAGTACCCCGAGGCCGGCCACCCCGTCCGCGCGGTGGTCAGCGAGTTCCGCGTCCTCATGACCGGCGCGATCGAGGCCTGGCTGCGCGAGGCGGGGCTCGATGCCGATGCCGCCGCGTCCGCCGCGACCCAGGTGATGATGCTCCGCGACGGCGCGCTGGTGGCCGGGTACCTCGACCAGGATCCCGACCGCGTCGCGGAGGGGCTCGCGGGTGCGATCCGCGCGATCGTGGGCCCCCGCCCGTGATCACCGCGTGGGAGGTGCGGGACTGGCGCGAGCGCGTCGCGAACCTCTATGCCCGCGTGCGCGCCGAGGCGGACCCTGCCGCGGCGCATCGTGCCTGGTCGGACGGTCGTGCGGCGCTGCTTCGTGAGCATCCCGCGAGCCCTGTCCCCGGCGCCGCCCGCGCATCGTTCACCCCGGACGTGGCCCCGTACGACCCGGCGCTGAGGTTCGTGGTGCCGGTCCTGGCCGCGGAGCCCGAGCGGCGCGAGGTGCCCACGGCGAGCGACGGCGTGGTGCCGTTCTCCCGCATCGGTCGCGTGGCGCTGCCGGGCCTGGGCGGGCTCGACGTGTGGTGGCTCGAGTCCTACGGAGGCGGGGTGGTCCTCCCCCTGCGCGACCCCTCGCCGCTCACGTACGGCGGCGGGCGCTACGTGCTGGACACGGTCAAGGGCGCGGACCTGGGGGGCACCCGCGAGGCGCTCGTGGTCGACCTCAACTTCGCGTACCAGCCCTCGTGCGCGTACTCGTCCGACTGGGTGTGCCCCCTGCCAGGGCCCGGCAACACGCTCGAGGCGCCCGTCGCGGCGGGGGAGCGGTACCGCCCGATCGACGCCTAGCCTGCGGCGTCCGCGTCCGACATCCGCAGCAGCTCGATGACCGCCTTCGGGTGGTACGCCGACAGGCGGTCCGCGGCCAGGTCCATGGTCGCGCCGGACGCCGTGTCCGTGAGCGTGAGCGCAATATCGGTCACGCGGCCCTTCACCGCGACCTCCAGCTGCTCGCGCGCGAACGTGCCCATGAGGTAGGCCTGCTCGGGGTGCGCCGCGAAGAAGCCGTGCGGCAGGCCCAGCACGTGCAGCCGCGTGGGCGTCACGGCGAGGCAGACATGGGGCGGCAGGTGGGCGCGCTCCGCCGCGAGGTCCGCGCCCAGGTCGGCGCCCGCCTCGGCCGTCTCCGGCCGGCCGTCCGCGTCGACGGCGACGCGATGATCGGCGCGGTCGTTCCAGATCGGGTCGTCGAGCGCGGACTCCGGCATGAACTCCGCGACGTGGGTGATCTCCGGGTCCTGCGTGGCGGTCCGGGCCGCCTCGCGGAGCCGCTCCTCGCGTGACATCGTCGCCTCCTCCGGGCGCCGGGCCGCGGCGCCCTCCCTCCACCGTACGCGGCTCGCGGAGACGACGATGGCCCCCGGGGATCCCCGGGGGCCATCGATGTGGTGGGCGATACTGGGATCGAACCAGTGACCTCTTCCGTGTCAGGGAAGCGCGCTACCGCTGCGCCAATCGCCCGTCTCTCCAGACGGAGCAATCGCCGGCTTCCCCTGGGGGAGACCGGCGATCCTTGGAGCGGACGACGGGACTCGAACCCGCGACCCTCACCTTGGCAAGGTGATGCTCTACCAACTGAGCCACGTCCGCGTTGCCGGGGCAGAAGCCTCGGACTTCATGAGGATCCCGAAGGAACCTCGTGGTGGGCGATACTGGGATCGAACCAGTGACCTCTTCCGTGTCAGGGAAGCGCGCTACCGCTGCGCCAATCGCCCGAGGTGGAGATGGGATTCGAACCCACGTATACGGCTTTGCAGGCCGCTGCCTCGCCTCTCGGCCACTCCACCGTAGTGCCGTAACCTAGGGCTACGACGCTCCGAGCGGACGACGGGACTCGAACCCGCGACCCTCACCTTGGCAAGGTGATGCTCTACCAACTGAGCCACGTCCGCACGTCTGGGCTGTTGCCCTGACGAGAGATAGACCTTAGCGGATGACGGGCGACGAAACCAAATCGGCCGGCGGTTCCGCGTGTCGGGCGGCGGACGCCGAACGGGGTCCGAACGGGGCGTGAACGGGCGCGCCGCGCCGCTAGCGTTGTCGTCATGAGGTGGGAGGACGATCCGCGACGCGACGGCAGCGCCGCGTTCCGCGGCGTGCGGGCGTGGGAGCCGGTCGAGCACATCGATCTCGCCCGCGACGGCGCCCGGGTCACCTCCGGCGGGTTCTGGGTGGTGGTCGCCACCTTCGAGGGGCGCATGGACGCGTGGCGCATGGCGCGCGTGGAGCGGGACGATGCGCGACCCGAGCAGGCGCCGGCGCCCGCACGGGAGTGGGCCGGGCCGGACGCATCGTCCTGGCGCACGTCGCTCGACGAGGCCGGCTATCGCGCCGGCGTCGAGCGGATCCGCGACGACATCCGCGAGGGCGAGGTCTACCAGGTCAACCTGTGCCGGATGCTCGAGGCGCCCCTGCCCGCGCCCGAGCCGGGCCCGGACGCGGTCGCCCTCGCGCATCGTCTCGCGACGGGCAACCCCGCGCGCTTCGCCTCGCGCATCGTGATCCCACGCACCGAGGCCTGGCAGGGCGCGTGGGTGGTCTCCGCGTCGCCCGAGCTCTACCTGGGCATCGACGGGGATCGCGTGACATCGAGCCCGATCAAGGGCACGGCGGCGCCGGGGGAGTCGATGCTGCCCAAGGACGAGGCCGAGAACGTCATGATCACCGACCTCATCCGCAACGACGTCTCGCACGTCGCGGCGCCTGGCTCGGTGACGGTCCCCGAGTTCCTGGGCCTGCATGCGCTTCCCGGGCTGGTGCACCTGCAGTCGACCGTGGCCGCGACCCTGGCCCCCGCCTTCGCCTGGACGCCCGCGCTCTGGCCCGCGCTGCTCGACGGGACGTTCCCGCCCGGATCGGTGAGCGGGGCGCCCAAGTCCTCGGCGCTGCGGATCATCGAGCGCGAGGAGGCCGGGCCGCGCGGCGCCTACTGCGGCGGCATCGGCTGGATCGACGCCGACCGCCGCGAGGCCGAGCTCGCGGTCGGCATCCGTACCTTCGAATGGGTTCCTGATCAGGGAGGACGCCTCCGCTTCGGCACCGGGGCGGGCATTACATGGGGGTCTGACCCATATGGGGAGTGGGCCGAGACGGAACTCAAGGCGCGACGCTTGATAGGGCTCGCGTCGACCCCCAGAATGGGCGCATGACAACGCTGGTGTGGGCTGGGGGGCTCCTGCGCGCCGAGGGTGAACCGGTGATCGCGGCGGGGGACCACGGGTGGACCGTCGGGGACGGCGTCTTCGAGACGCTCGAGATCGTGGGCGGCCGGGCGTTCGGGCTGCGGCGCCATCTCAAGCGGCTCGCGTACTCCGCGGCCCGGATGGGAATGGCGGAGATCGACCAGGAGGTGGTCCGCGAGGCCGTGGGCGAGGTGCTCGCCGCGGGCAGCGGGCTGCGCCGCCTGCGGATCACCGTCTCGAGCGGTCCGGGACCGGCGCCGCTCGCACGCGGAGGCGGGCCGCACACCATCGTGGTGACGGCCGACGACGCGGCGCCCGCGCCCTCGTGCCACGCCGTGCGGGTGCCGTGGCGTCGCAACGAGCGCTCGGCGCTCGCGGGGGTCAAAAGCACGTCGTACGCGGAGAACGTGGTCATCATGGAGTTCGCGCGCTCGCGCGGGGCCGACGAGGCCGTCCTCGCCAACACCCACGGGCACCTGTGCGAGGGCGCCGCGTCGAACATCGTCATCGAGCGGGCCGGTGAGATCGTCACGCCGCCCCTCGCCTCGGGGTGCCTGCCCGGGATCGTGCGCGGGCTCGCCCTCGAGTGGGGCGCCGAGGCGGGCCTCCCGGTGCGCGTCGCGGCTCCCGGCGAGCTCGAGCTGGGCGTGCTCGACGAGGTGGTGGCCGGGGACGCGTTCGCGGCCGTGACCTCCTCGACGCGGCGCATCCAGCCGCTCGCCTCGCTCGACAAGACGCCCCTCGAGCACGGCCCGCTCCTCGCGCAGCTGCGGTCGGTGTTCGAGGAGCGCGCCGCGCTGGATCACGACCCTGCACCGAGGCACTCCAAATAGCCGCTATAGTTGTCTCCGCACCGCGCTGCGGGGCACAGCTTGACAAGGGCGATTGGCGCAGGGGTAGCGCGCTTCCTTCACACGGAAGAGGTCACTGGTTCGATCCCAGTATCGCCCACCAGGAAAAGCCCTGGTATTCCTTCTAACGAAGGGATGCCGGGGCTTTCGTCATATCTGACGGACCCCCAGGGTTGTGCACTCGTTGTGCAGCTCGGGCTTCTCGAATCAGCGCCGACGCCTTGCTCGCCGCTTCGCGGCCAACGCCGGGCAGCAGGTGCCCGTAGATATCAGCGGTGATGCTGATGTTCGCGTGCCCGAGACGCTTCGAGATCACGACGATGTCGACGCCCTGAGCGATGAGCAGCGCTGCGTGCTGGTGCCGCAGCCCGTGGAAGCGCATCTTCGGGAGCCCTGCCTGCGCGCGGAGCTTGTCGAACAGCTTGGACACGTACTCGGGGATGAGCGGCTGTCCGAGCTCGTTCGTGAACACGAAGTCCGAGCCGTCCCAGGAATCGCCAGCAGAGCTACGCTCCGCGTCCTGGCGCACCTTCCATGCGAGCACGGTGCCGACAGCGTCGTCGTCGAGCTCGATCACACGGTTGCCGCTATCCGTCTTCGGCTGTGACGCGGACGCCTTGCCGTCGACCATCACGCGTGTGCTGCGAATCGTGAGCTCGCGGCGCGTCAGGTCGACGTCGCCCCAACGCAGGCCCACGACCTCGCCACGCCGCATCCCCGTGCCGACAGTGAGCTCGTACAGAGCCCCGAGTCGGTGACGAGCTGCGACATCGAGCAGATCAACGACCTGAGCTGCGGACAGGGGCACGAACTTCCCCCGTGTGTGGCTCGGAAGCTTCACCTTGCCTGCCGGGTTTGCAGCGATGAGCTCGTCCGCGACCGCCGATTCGAGCGCCAGGTGCAACACCTGGTGGATGCCGTCGATGGTGGGCGCTCCGCGTTCGAGTCCGAGCAGGTATGCCTTGACGTGGCTGCGTCGGATGTCGGAGAGCTTCATCCCTCCGAGCGGAGACGGCTTCAGGTCCTTCTCGATGTACCCCCGGTAGCGGGAGATCGTCGAGGGGCGCAGTCCCTTGCCGGTCCGAGCGTGCTCGGGCAGCCAAGCGTCGAGGTGCTTCGCGAGCGTGAGCTTCGTGGGCTCCGTGAAGGTGCCCGTGTCGTGCTCCCGCTTCGCGGCTGCATAGGCGCTCTGAGCCTCGCGCTTCGTGGCGAAGTTGCTCTGGCGCACCTGCAGGCGCTTCCCGTTGTGGTCGAAGCCCCGCGAGAGCGCGAAGCCCCACTTGCCGTGCTTCGGGTCGCTCAGCAAGCGCGGACAGGCCCGTTCGCGCTGCTTGTCCGTGGGTCTGTCGGGCAGCTGCCCGTAACGCCTGCCGCTCTCGCTAGAGCAGGCGCATCGGCGATAGATCGCCATGTCATTCCTCCTGGGAATCGGTGTCGCCGGACACGGTCGTGTTCGGCCCTTGCGTGTATCGCAAAGTCTTCTGGCGCAGCTCGCCCATGAATCGGGCGTTGCTCGCGATGTCGTCCTGCACGCCCGTGAACTGGCTCTTGGCGGTCGCGAGATCGTCAAACGCCTTGTCAAGCGCGTTCTCCACCGCCTGCGCGTTCATTTCGATCTGATTCGCGAGTTCGAGCAGCTCGACGATCTGATTCGCGGTCGCGTTCGGGTCGCCGGTATCCGTGGCGGGGTGATAAGCGTCGACGCTGATCTCTTGCGCAGGGACGCTGACGGGCGGTTCGCCCGGCTTGCGCTTTGTTCGGATTCGATCTGAGCCGCCGAAGTGAACGGTTGAATACGGAATCGTCTCGTCGCGGTCTTGGACGGTGCCGTGCGCCGTGAGCAGGCTTCCGGGGTGCACCCGGAAGACCTGCGCGATCGCGACGATGTCATCGACGGTGAACGCCCGGTCGCCGCGCTCGGCGTCTGACACCTGTGAAATGCCCCAGCGCAGTCTCGCGTCACCGAGGACGATGCCAATCTCGCCCCCAAAATCCGACTGACTCATGCTGTGATGCGCGCGATAGCGCCTGATGTTGTCGCCCACGATGCGCCTGATATCCATGATGTTCTCCTGATGAGTACGTAATACTCGACCGTCTGGCTCGCTATACGCAATACATCTTGACTCGGGCCGACCATGCTGTCAAGATCGGTTCTGTAGCGCTTGAGTCGATGGAGTCGGCGAAGCTGCCGCACTGAGCGAGCCGGGTGCTCGCGGACGGAACTCACGAACTTCCTTCCGCTTGGAGCCCTGAAATGCAGACCAGCACCCACGTCGACCTCGACGAAATCCGCAAGCGCCCCACGATCACCGTCACCGAAGCCGGACAGCTGCTCGGCGTCTCACGCGGCAGCGCCTACGACGCAGTCCGCGACGGCACCATCCCCTCGATTCGAGTCGGACGCCGCTACGTCATCCCCACCGCACGCTTCCTCGCGCTCATCGGCGCAGACAACTGACCTCGACCCCTGGAAGGGCACCATGAACACCATCAGCTGTGGCGTCGAGATCGACCTCCGCGCCGACCGAACTGACATCGACCTCAACCGACGACGCGAGCGCGAAGTGCTCGACCGCGTCCGAGCCATGAAGCCCGGATGGACGCTGAAGCTCATCGTGAACACCGACTCAGCATTCGCGGCGCACCCCGAGCGCATCGGAGCGGCAGTCCCGGACGGTGTGCGCATTCAGATCGTCGCCGAAGACCCGCACGTCGTCACCGTCTGGGCGCGCCGCCTCACCGAACGCACCCTGCTCGACCTCATGGTCGCCAACGTCGCCGATGCCCTCGACATCGAGACGAGGCCCTGGTGACCGACGTCCTCGCAGGCGCATTCAACGCGACCGAGCTCCGTGCACAACACTTCGACCCCGTCGAGTACATCGTGCCCGGCATGATTCCCGAAGGGCTCAGCCTGCTCGTCGCAGCACCCAAGATCGGCAAGTCGTGGCTGGTGCTCGGACTCGCCGCAGCAGCAGCCGCCGGCGGCACCGCATTCGGCGCTCTCCGCGTCTCACAACGCCCCGTCCTGTACCTGGCGCTCGAAGACGGTCCGCGACGCCTGAAGGACCGCCTGACGTCCATTCAGGCACCCCAGGCACTCGACCAGCTCACGTTCCTCACAGAGCTCACAGGGTCAGTCCTGGACGTCGTAGAAGCCTTCCTGCAGGCGCACGAAGGCAGCAAGCCGCTCGTCATCCTCGACACGCTCGGCAAGGTCATGCCCCCGGCACGCCCCAACGAGCCGCAGTACGAACGCGACTACCGAATCGGCTCCGCACTGAAGAGAGCGATCGACTCCGTCCCCGGAGCAGCGCTCATCGTCGTGCACCACACCCGCAAGGCACAGGCTGAGGACTTCGTCGAGACGGCGTCCGGCACGAACGGACTCACCGGAGCAGCCGACACGATCATGGTGCTCCGACGCGAACGCAACAGCGCCAACGCCACCCTCTCCGTCACAAGCCGCGACGCAGCCGAAGGCGAATACGCCCTCACCATCGACGACCACGGTCACTGGCGGCTCGAAGGCGCAACTCTCGCCGACGCGAAGCGCGCAGCCCGGACCCACACCGCGACCGCGAAGCTCGGCGACGGTTCAGCCGCAATCGTCGAGCTCCTGAACCAGTTCCCCAACGGCGTCAGCGCCCGCGATGCATCACTTGCATCAGGCATGGACGAGCACTACGTGCGCAACATCCTCGTCCGAATGCACAAGGCGAACCGCATCCAGCGCGTCGGACGCGGACTCTACGCACCCCTACCTATGACCCCTGGTGCAAGTGATGCAAGTGATGCAAACCAGGGGAGCAATGCACCACTCGCATCACTTGCATCAGCCTCCTAGAAGGGAACCCGCCATGAGCACCACCATCAGCGCCTTCCAGCGCTACATCAGCGAACACCCCGAAACAGCCCTCGACCTCAACGACGTCCTGTTCACCCTGCAGGCCGAAGGCAAGCTCACCAGCCGCGAGATCGCAGCAATCCACCAGCACATGCGGGAGGCGAACCTCTCTTTCCGCGCCGAGCTGGGGGTGAGCGAGCTGGAAGCTGCACAACCCGTGAGCAACGTGCCTGGTAAAAGGGTGCAGAACTTCTCTCATGGAGAAGTGGTCAGCCTGCGCTCCGAAGTGAGCCGTGCCCACGAGCGAGTACGCACTGCAGCCCCCGCCTACGGCAACGCCCTCGACATCCTCGCCAGCTACGACCCGTCAGCTGTGCAGGCAGTCCGCGACTACGTCGGTGCCCTGCGCGGCGAGTGCGCCGCAGCGCGCATCTATGTGCGCGACACGAGCGGGAGGCAGGCATGAGCGACGCACGCTGCAAGGTCTGCACGCACCCCGAGCGCGGGCTGATCGAGAAGGACATCACGAGCGGCATGTCGAACACGCGTGTCGCATCGCATTGGGGCATGTCGAAGGATTCCGTGATGCGGCACAAGCGGGCGCACCTGTCAGCCGCTCTGAAGGGCGTAATCGCTCGACGGGATACGGAGTCGGGGACGCGGGCGCTCGATCGTCTGGAAGGCCTGTACGGGCGTGCTGAGGGCATCCTCGATGCGGCCACAGAGGAGGGCAAGGCGTCGATGAGTCTCGCGGCGATCAAGGAGCTGCGGGGCATCGTGGAGCTGTTGGCGAAGCTGACAGGTGAGCTGGACGAGCGGCCCACGGTGCAGGTGCTGAACGTGTCGACGTCTCCGGAGTGGCTGGCGACGCGGGACACGCTGATGCGGGCGCTCATGCCGTTCCCTGATGCGGCGCAGGCGGTCGCGCAGGCGCTGGAAGCTGGTGAGGGCCGTGGGTGATCTGGGGCGTGATCTGGCGGCTGCGCTGGACCCTGTGCGGTTCGCGGCTGGTTTGGGCTTCGAGGCTGAGCGGTGGCAGGCGCGGCTGGTCCGGTCGCGTGCTCGGCGGGTGTTGGTGGCGTGTGCTCGGCAGGTGGGGAAGACGACGACCACGAGCTTGAAGGCGCTGCATGTGGCGGTGTATGAGCCGGGGTCGCTGGTGTTGATCATCTCGCCGTCGCAGCGGCAGTCGGACGAGATGCTGCTGCGGGTGAAGGCGCTGTATCGGGCTCTCGGGCAGGCGAAGCCCTCGCGAGACTCGGGCTCGGAGCTGGTGCTCGAAAACGGCTCGCGCATCGTCTCGCTGCCGGGCACAGAGGGCACGTCGCGTGGCTTTGCAGGGGCGAAGCTGATCGTGCTCGATGAGGCTGCTCGCGTCCCGGATGACATCTTCGCGTCGGTGCTGCCGATGGTCGCGTCCGATGGGGCGATCTGGGCGCTGTCGACGCCGTGGGGCAGGCGCGGCTGGTTCTTCGAGGGCTTCGAGTCGCGAGAGGCGACGTGGGAGAAGCATCGCGTCACGGTGTACGAGTCGGCGCAGTACGACGACGTCCGCATCGCGGAGGTTCGGGCAGCTCTGGGTGGCTTCGTGTTCGCGTCGGACTACGAGTGCGTGTTCGGGGATACGGACACGCAGCTGTTCGGCTCGGAGCTGGTCCGGGCTGCATTCACGTCGGCTGTGAAGGAGCTGGTGCTGCCATGACGAGCTACACGGTGGGACTCGATCTCGGGCAGGGCATGGACTTCTCGGCGCTCGCGGTTGTCGAGCGGGTGCTGGTGCTTCCTGCGCATGTGAGCGTGGGGGAGTTCTGGCGTCGTCCGAACGCTCACGAGCTGATCGAGGAATGGCATGTGCGGGCTTTGCGCAGGTGGGAGCTCGGCACCCCGTATCCGTCGATCGTCGCGGACGTCGTCAGGACGATGCGTGCCCCGGTGATGGATGACGCGATGCTGCTGATCGACGGCACGGGCGTCGGGCGTGCGGTGCGGGACATGTTCTGGGATGAGTGGGACCAGTCCCGCTTCGGCGTGTACCCGCCGCGCGCGGTGACGATCACGGCAGGGCACAAGCGCAACGGCTGGAACTTCCCGAAGACGGACCTGTTTGCGGCTGTGCAGGTGCCGTTGCAGCAGGGGCGTCTGCGTATCGCGGACGGGCTCGCGTTGGGGGAGACGTTGGCAGACGAGCTGCTGCAGTTCCGGCAGCGCATCACGGATTCCGGCAGGGACGTCATCGACTTCGAGCGTCGTCCCGGTCAGGGACACGGCGACCTGGTGAACGCGCTCGCGCTCGCGATGGTCGTCCCGAACACGGCACGTCGACCGGACGTGATCGAGAACAGCACACACATGGAGGTTCAGCATGGATGACACCGATCTGACGCAGCTGCCGGTCGAGCGGCTGGTCGAAATGGTGAAGGACAAGCGCAAGGCTGAGGCGTCGCTGCGGCAGCGTCTCCGCGATGCGGAGGGCAGGGCTGACAAGGCTGAGGCGTCGGTGCTGGCGTTCCAGCGGGAGGCGTTCGAGCAGCAGGCAACGGATGCGGGTGTCGCGTCGACTGCGCTCGCGGACCTGAGCTCGCACATCGAGCTCGGCAACCTTCTCGGGGACGACGGCACACTCGATGGGGCGAAGGCTGGTGAGGCGTTGAAGGCGCTGCGTGCGGAGCGTCCGCATCTGTTCAGCTCGGGCGCTCACGTCACGACGGGCACGAGCGCGCGCTTCGACGGAGCTGGGGACAGCGACCAGCCCGCGACGTGGGCTGACGTTCTTCAGCCGTGATGCTTCAGGTTCGAGGTGGGTGCGAGTATCCTGGTATCAGGCCTTGCGCCCACCTTGAACGCCTCCATGCGGGGCAGTCGCCCAAGCTTCTCTGACTGCTCTGATTGGGGGCATTTCTCATGCTGGAAACCACCACGACTGACGTGAAGGGCATCAGCCCGGACAAGATCACGCAGCTCATCACCATCCCGGTGCAGAACGCATCGGTCGCCGCGCAGGTCGCGCAGGTCATCGACACCGATGCGACCCGCACTCACATCCCGCTCGTCACCGCTGACCCCGCTGCGGCGTGGGTTGCTGAGGGCGACGAGATCGGCGCGTCTGCCCCGACCGTCGACGACATCGTCGTCACCCCGGCGAAGGTCGCGGGTCTGACGATCATCACGAACGAGCTCGCAGCGGACACGTCCCCGGCAGCTCAGGGCATCGTCGGTGACGGACTCTCGCGCGACATCGCCCGCAAGATCGACGCCGCGTTCTTCGGCTCGAAGGGTGCGAGCCTGGTGCAGCCTGCCGGGCTGGAAGACCTCACGGGCGTCACCGACGTTGATGCGGGTGCGGCGTGGGCGAACCTCGACCCGTTCGCGGAGGCGATCTCGAACGCGGAGGGTCTGGGGCTGACGGTGGATTCGTTCGTCGCGAACCCTGCCGACGCGCTCATCCTCGCGAAGCTGAAGGAGGCGGCGAGTTCGAACCGTCCGCTGCTCGGAGCTGACCCGGCGAACCCGACGAAGCGCACCCTGCAGGGCGTGAAGCTCTACGTGTCGCCTGCCGTGACGGTGGGCACCGTCTGGGGCGTCCCGCAGGCGCGCGTGTTCATGGTGCGCCGCAAGAACGTCGACCTGCAGGTCGACCGTTCGGCGTACTTCACCAGTGACCGGACTGCGATTCGCGCCACGATGCGTGTCGCGTTCGCGTTCCCGCACGAGGCTGCGATTCAGAAGGTCG
>NZ_BBME01000010.1 GCF_000971395.1 Demequina iriomotensis
CGGCGTCCGTTCGCCGCGCCACCTCCGCAGCGATCCGGGCCTGCGGGACCGCAGCCAGCCGTGCATACGTGCAGGCCAGCTCCTGGACCCGTGCCAGCTCGACCTCGGACAGCTGCGACAGGTCACGCTCCTCGAACGGTACGAGTGCACGCCGGGCCGCATCGGCCGAGGCGGTGGAGAAGCTCATGAGACCAGTCAAACACCACCCACCGACAGTCAGCCCCGACCATCCCCCCAGGTAGATGTGGAAAACTCAACCCAGCCCGGGCCTGTGGACCACACCCCGCTCACTGGCGGTTGAGGAGGCGCAGAGGAGTCCGCGCGGCCCGCGACCGCCAACGCCCCACGCCGCGCACCGAGCCCCCGAAAACGACCACCAGCGCCCCATTCGGGGAAGCGAGGCTGGCCGGGCGAGGGCAGGCCGGGCGAGGGCAGGCCGGGCGAGGGCAGCAACCGCGTGACGTCGACGACCGCTCGGCACCGTCACCACCAGGGGTCGAGCTCGTCGCTCCCGTGCATCTCGACCGCCTCGAGACCGGGGAGCGCGAGCACCTCGTCGATCAGCGCGCGCGGTCCCGCGATGAACGTCGAGTCGAGGTCGACCTCTGTCGAGACGAGCCAGGCGCGATCGCGCGGCCAGATCAGCTGCGGCATCGGCTCGCGCCACGGCCCGCGCCACCCGAGCCCGAGGGCGAAGCCCCAATCAGGATCGGCGAGCTCGTCGAGCGCGCACCCGAGGCGCAGGTAGGACCGCCCCGGCAGCTCGAGGCAGTCGCCGGCGCGGATGGCGCCGCTGACCTCCGGGGAGAGCCCCCGGCGGCCCGCGAGGACCGCCCCCGTGCCATCGAGGACCAACGTCGCCACTGCATCGGCGCCACCGTCGAGACCCGCCCAGCCCACCCACACCCCCAGCACCGCATCGTCCGGCGTCGCCGTCGCGCGCGACAGCGCCGGGAGCAGGCGCGCAAGCCGCTCGGGGTCGAGCCATCCCAGGGGCGGGCGGTCGATCTCCCAGCCGTCGTCCCAGCGCGCGCCGCCGATGCCCACCACGTCCTCGGCCGTCCGCGCGAACGGCGAAAGCGAGCTGCCGAGCGCTCCCGCCGCCTCCGCCCATGTCCACTCGCGCTCCTCGACCACGCGCGGGATCATGCCCTCGCCGCGATCGGTCCAGTCGAGCCGCCGGCCCTGGAGCGGATGGAGCAGCCGCGCATACGCGTCGAAACCGGTCCCCGCGACGCCCTGCAAACCGGGTGCCGCGAACACGCGCCCGTGCAACCACTCGCCGGCGTCCGAGCCGCGCAGCACCCTCATGGACGCACCCTAGCGGGAGAGGATTCCCCGGTAGAGCGCCAGGTTCTCGTCGTCGACCACGCAGAACGTGACCTCCTCGACCGACGGTGCGGAGGCGAGCGCCCGCCCCACCGCCCTCACCGCGACCTCGGCCGCGAGCGCCTTCGGATAGCCGTAGATCCCCGTCGAGATGCAGGGGAACGCCACGCTCCGGCAGCCGTGCTCATGCGCGAGCGCGATCGCCGCCTGGTAGGCCGATGCGAGGGCCAGCTGCTCTCCCCTGTCGCCCCCGTGCCATACCGGGCCGACGGCGTGGATGACATGGCGCGCCGGCAGCGCGTAGGCACCCGTGATCTTCGCCGAGCCCGTCGCGCAGCCATGGAGCGTCTCGCACTCGTCCTGGAGCCCTGGCCCGGCGGCACGGTGGATGGCGCCGTCGACCCCGCCACCGCCCAGCAACGACTCGTTGGCCGCGTTGACGATCGCGTCGACGCTCATCGTCGTGATGTCGGCGCGACGGACCGACACCACGGCCGTCACCGCGGACCCCCGACCGCCCGCGCGTGCTCCCCCATGCCCATCGTGTCTCCCTTGCCCCCCGGCGTGCCCCCTGCACGCCCACCCTAGATCCGCGAGCCCGCGTGCGCCTGCGGAACAAGGGCGACCTGTGCGAGGTTGGTCCAGGAGGGACATCCGCACCAGGCAAGGAGCACCGATGGCCGACCGGCCCGCAGCATCCACCCAGCACAGAGCCGACATCCTCGTCTTCTTCGGCGCCACCGGCGACCTCGCGCGCAAGCTCATCTTCCCGGCGCTGTACGGCATGGTCGCGCACGGCGAGCTCGATGCGCCGGTGGTCGGCGTCGCCTTCTCCCGCTGGACGCTCGAGGACCTCAAGGAGCGCGCCCGAGAGTCCGTCGCGGCGGCCATCCCGGAGCACGATCCGGCGGTCCTCGACGCGCTGCTCGGGCTCCTCCGCTACGTGGACGGCGACTATCGCGAGCCCGCCACGTTCGAGGCGCTCAAGGAGGCGGTCGGCGACGCCCGGCGGCCGGTCCACTATCTGGCGATCCCGCCCGTGATGTTCGGCACCGTGATCCAGGGCCTGGCGCGGGCCGGGCTCCACACGGATGCGCGCGTGGTGGTCGAGAAGCCGTTCGGCCGCGATCTCGCGAGCGCTCAGGAGCTCGACGCGGAGATCCGGGGCGCCTTCCCCGAGGAGGCGGTGTTCCGCATCGACCACTTCCTGGGCAAGGACGAGATCATGAACCTCCTGTACTTCCGGTTCGCGAACTCGTTCCTCGAGCCCGTGTGGAACCGCGATCACATCGCGAGCGTCCAGATCACCATCGCGGAGGACTTCGGCGTCCAGGGCCGCGGCGCGTTCTACGACACGGCGGGCGCCCTACGCGATGTGCTCGAGAACCACATGCTGCAGATCGTCGCCCTGCTCGCGATGGAGCCGCCCGCCTATCAGGGGTACGGCGCGGTCCACGAGGCGAAGGCCAACGTGTTCCGCGCGATCCGCCCGCTCACCAGGAACGACATCGTGCGCGGGCAGTTCGACGGCTACCGCGACGAGCCCGGCGTGGCGCGCGGCTCCGACGTCGAGACGTACGCGGCGGCGCGGCTGCACATCGACTCGTGGCGGTGGGCCGGCGTGCCCTGGTACCTGCGCACGGGCAAGCACCTGCCGGTGACCGCGCATGAGGTGGTGGTCGAGTTCAAGAAGCCGCCGCAGGCGCTGTTCGACGACGCGATGATGGCGCAGCACCCCAACCACCTCCGGTTCCGGCTGCAGCCCGACGGCGAGATCGCCCTCGGCGCCCGCGTGAAGACCCCCGGCGAGGAGTTCGTCGGCGAGCAGCGCGAGCTGGTGGTGAGCACCGGCGGCGCCGGCTCGCGCCACCCGTACGAGCGCCTGCTCGCCGATGCCATGGAGGGTGACCGCGCGCTGTTCACCGCCGAGGAGACCGTCGAGGCGGCCTGGCGCGCGGTCGATGCGGTGCTGACGGACCACGCCCCCGCCATCCGTTACGCGCCTGGCACATGGGGCCCGACGGAGGCGGACACCCTCATCGGGGCCGACGGCCCCTGGCACGACCCGGTCCTCCAGGACGATGCACGGCGCGGCTCCGCGCACAGGACGGGGAAGTGACATGCAGCTGGGCATGATCGGCCTCGGCAGGATGGGAGCCGGCCTGACCCGGCGGCTCCTGCGGGACGGCCACACGGTCGCGGTCCACGACGTCAGCGCGGAGGCGATCGAAGCGCTCGCCGCCGACGGCGCCGTGGCCGTCCACGAGCTCGCCGGCTTCGTCGAGGCGCTCGAGGCGCCGCGCGCCGTCTGGGTGATGGTGCCGGCGGGCGAGGTGACGCAGCGCGTCGTCGAGGCGCTCTCGCACGTCCTCGAGCCAGGCGACACCGTCATCGACGGCGGCAACAGCTACTACCGCGACGACATCGCGCACGCGGCGCTCCTCGCCGCACGCGGCATCGGGCTGGTCGACGTGGGCACCTCGGGAGGCGTGCACGGGCTCGCGCGGGGCTTCTGCCTCATGATCGGCGGCGAGGAGGAGACCGTGACCCGCCTGTCGCCCTTGTGGCGGTCCATCGCGCCCGGCGTCGACGCCGCGGAGCGCACCCCCGGCATCGCGACCGA
Source organism: Demequina iriomotensis (assembly GCF_000971395.1). GTDB lineage: Bacteria > Actinomycetota > Actinomycetes > Actinomycetales > Demequinaceae > Demequina > Demequina iriomotensis. The sequence goes on from NZ_BBME01000010.1 coordinate 3,953, forward strand.
GGGCGTGCCGGGACTCCTCGAGCCGGGTGAGGAGGGGTGGCTCCGCTGCGGGCCTACCGGCGCCGGTCACTTCGTGAAGATGGTCCACAACGGCATCGAGTACGGCCTCATGGCGGCCTACGCCGAGGGGCTCAACGTGCTCAAGAACGCGAACATCGGCGCGCAGGCACGCGAGGCCGATGCGGAGACCGCTCCCCTCGCCCAGCCCGAGTACTACCGCTACGACATCGACACCGCCGCGGTCGCCGAGGTATGGCGACGCGGCTCGGTGATCGGCTCGTGGCTGCTCGACCTCACGGCGGAGGCGCTGCGCGCCGACCCCGACCTGGCCTCGTTCTCCGGCCACGTGTCCGACTCGGGCGAGGGCCGGTGGACCTCGATCGCGGCCATCGACGAGGGCGTGCCGACCCCCGTCCTCACCACCGCGCTGTACTCGCGGTTCGCCTCGCGCGATCTCGACGACTACGCCCAGCGCACCCTCTCGGCCATGCGGAAGGGATTCGGCGGTCACGAGGAGAAGCCCACGGGCGAGTGACCGTGCCCTTCTTGCAGGACGCCACCGACGTCAGAAGAGCACGATCGCGTCGGCGGCGCCCTCGATCGGGGCGGCTTCGCGGCCCGCGGAGGTGCGCCGCCACTCCCCTTGATCGTCGCGGGCGTTCGCGCGTGACGCGACCGTGCCCGTGTTCGGGTCCTCGGGCGTGCGCGCGAGACCATGCGCGGCGATCAGCGGTTTCACGCGGGCGGCCAGCCACCGCCGGTACTCCTTCGGCGCGTAGGCGCCGTCGCCGTAGAGCTCCCGGTAGCGGTCGACCAGGTCGGGACGATGCACGTGGAGCCATCGCGCGTACCACTCCTTGACGCCGGGGCGCAGGTGCAGCGCGGTGTACGTCACCGATGCCGCCCCCGCGGCCTTGATGCGCCCGAGCGCGGAATTCAGGTGCTCCTCGGAGTCGGTGAGGAACGGCAGGATCGGCATCATGAAGACGGCCACGTCGAAGCCGGCCTCGGCGGCGGCGGACACGGTCGCGAGCCGTGCCTGCGTGGTGGGCGTGCCGGGCTCCATCGCCTGCTGAAGATCGTCGTCCGCGATCGCGATCGACAACGCGAGGTCCACCGGCGCGGACGCACGGGCGGCGGCGAGCACCGGGAGGTCCCGGCGCAGCAGCGAGCCCTTGGTGAGGACGGACATGGGGGTGCCCGAGTCCGCGAGCGCTCGGATGATCCCCGGCATCAACCGGTAGCGACCCTCGGCCCGCTGGTACGGGTCGGTGTTGGTGCCGAGCGCCACGTGCTCCCGCTGCCAGGACGCCGTGGCCAGGTCCTTCCGCAGCGCCTCGGCGACGTTGATCTTGACGATGATCTGGCGATCGAAGTCCACCCCCGCGTCGAGCTCGAGGTACCGGTGCGACGGCCTCGCGAAGCAGTACACGCACGCATGCGTACAGCCCCGGTACGGGTTGACGGTCCACGTGAACGGCACCGCGCTGCCGGGACCGACCCGGTTGAGCGCGCTCTTCGCGAGCACCTCGTGGAACGTCACGCCCGCGAACTCGGGCGTGGTGACCGTCCGCACCAGGTTCGACATCCTCGCGAGCGCCGGCAGCGCATCGTCCGTCTCCGCGCGCAGCGCCTGGCCGTCCCATCTCACCCCGCCATTCGAACATGTGTTCGAACGGCGGTCAAGCGCCCACGCCGGACCGCGTCCCGTAGGCTCGACACCAGGGGCGACGCCCCGCGCAGCACGCGCCCCGAGGAGGAGCCATGGCAGGGATGACGAAGGCGCAGCTCGAGGCGCGCCTGGCCGAGCTCGAGGCGGAGAACGATCGGCTCCAGGAGGCCCTTGAGGCCAACGTGCGGCTCCGCGAGACGCACGCCGCCGACGGCGCACCCGCACCGGCACCCGTCGCCCCGCGCGCCTCGCGCGGACGCGCCTTCCTCGCGGTGGTGCTCATCGTGCTCGGCACGCTGGTCGCGCCGCTCGCGACGGTCAGCGCGTACGCCGCGCGGATGGTGGGCGACACCGGCGTCTTCGTCGCCACGCTCGCGCCGCTCGCCGACGACCCCGAGGTTCAGGCCTTCGTGGTGGACGAGGCGACCGCGGCGATCGACCAGGCGCTCGACACCGACGCCCTGGTCGCGGACCTGCTCGCGAGCGTCATCGACGAGGGCGCCACCCCCCGGCTCGCCGACGCCGCCGACACGCTCGGGCCGCTGCTCGCGGACCAGGCTCGCGTCGCGATCCGCAGCGCGCTCACCCAGGTGGTCGCGACCGAGGCCTTCTCCACCGTCTGGGAGCAGGCGCTCGGGCTCGCCCACGGCCAGGTGGTCGGCGTTCTTGAGGCCGATGCGCAGGGCGCCGTGACCATCGACGACACCGGCGTGGTCGCGCTGCAGCTCGAGCCGATCATCGCCGAGCTCAGGCCCGCCCTGGTCGACGCGGGCTTCACGCTCGCCGACTCGATCCCCGACGTCGACGTCAGCATCACCCTCGCCGAGGTCCCGCAGGTCGCGCAGGCGCGGCTCGGCTACTCGATCCTCTCGACCGTCGGCGCGGTGCTGCCGTGGATCGCGCTCGCGCTCATCGCGGCGGGCATCCTGCTCCACCCGCGCCGCCCGCGCGCGAGCATCGTCGCGGGGACGCTGCTGCTGGTGGTCGGCGCGATCCTCGCGCTCGTCGTGGGCACCGCCGGCGGCATCGTCGCCACCGCGCTCGCCACGGAGGTCCCGACCGCGACCACCGCCGCGATCTACGGCGCCCTCACCGCCGAGCCGGGAGCGGTGCTGATCGCCTACATCGTGGCGGGAGCCGTCGCGATCCTCGTGGGCCTCGCGCTCGGAGGCTCGTCGGCCGCGGTCGCAGCCCGGGGTCGCGGCGGCTCCTACGCGTCGCGCGGCGCCGCGGCGCTCGACGCGCGCGGCTGGCGACCCGCGGCGATCTCGGGCGCGTTGCAGCGACGCGGCTGGCTGCTGTGGCCGTGGCTCGCGCTCGTGTTCCTGCTGCTGTTCGCGCTCCTGCGGCCCTTCACCCCGCTCGGCGTCGCGGTCGGCGCGCTCATCCTGGCGCTCGCAGGCGCGCTCTACGCCGTGCTGCGCACGGACGCGCCCGCGCCGGCGCCCGAACCCACGCCGGAGCCCCCCGCGATCTGACGGCGCGCCCGGAGACCCGAGCACCGCATCGTCCCAGGTCCCGCCCTCCCAGCGCGTGACCATGCCGTGACCCGTGACCTACGTCCCTTTTACCTTTCCTTTTGGATCGGCAGACTCGCCGGAACGGGCGGACGATGGAGGCTGCCGCCTGCGTCCGCAAGCCGAAGGAGCCGAGCGATGCACACCCTCACCCAGCTTGACCGCCTTTCCCTCGCGCCCGAGGTGCGCGCCGCCCTCGAGGCCGCACCCTCGGTGACCATCCCCGCCACGCGCGAGGAGCTGTACGCCCTCGCGCTCGGCCCCGCCGGCGGCCCGACGTTCTGGGTCGACTACGACGTCGACGGCGAGGTCGTCACGGAGGCCACCGTCACGCGCTGCCGCAACGGCATCGCGGTCAACTACCCCGAGGACTACATGCGCCGCCGGGACCCGCAGTGCATGGTCATCGCCGATGACCGCCCGACGGACAAGACGCGCTTCGCGGACCGGTTCGGCCACGGCTTCGACGGCACGCGCGCCGACACCTTCGCGTGGCTCGCTCACCAGGACCTCGTGGTGGTGCCGTTCAAGGCCGGCGGCCTCACCCACGGCTCGCCGTCGATCGCGATCATGCCCGTCAACGCGGCGTTCTTCGCGACCGCGCTGGTGGACCTGCAGGGCTGGACGACGTTCGAGGAGCTCGGGGAGTTCTCGCCGCGCTCGATCCTGTACGTCGCTCCCCCGTTCCGCCACACCCACTTCGACGGCAAGCAGGTGGTGGTCCACGACCGCTCGGAGACCCTCCATGAGATCTTCGCGTACAACCTCTACCCCGGGCCGAGCGCCAAGAAGGGCGTGTTCTCGGTCCTGCTCGACATCGGCGAGCAGGAGGGCTGGATCACCGCGCACGCCTCCGCGGTGCGCGTCACCACCCCGTACGACAACGAGACCGTGATCATGCACGAGGGCGCCTCGGGCGGCGGCAAGTCCGAGATGTGCCAGGACCTGCGCCGCGAGGACGACGGCCGCATCCTGCTGGGCGAGAACGTGGTCACCGGCGAGGAGTACCTCATCACGCTGTCCGAGTCGTGCGACCTCGCCCCCGTCACCGACGACATGACGTTGTGCCACCCGGCCGTCCAGGACGGCTCGGGGAAGATGGTGGTCGCCGATGCCGAGGACGGCTGGTTCGTCCGCGTCGACAACCTCAAGGCCTACGGCGCCGACGTCCACTTCGAGCGCGCGGTCATCCACCCCGACGCCCCGCTCGTCTTCTTCAGCCTCGACGGGGTGCCGGACGCGACGGTGCTGCCCTGGGAGCACACGCTCGACTCGACCGGCAAGCCGTGCCCCAACCCCCGCGTGGTGATCCCGCGCTCGATGATCCACGGCATCGTCCACCAGCCCGAGCCGGTCGACGTCCGCACCTTCGGGGCCCGCATGCCCGCGTGCACGGCCGACAACCCCACCTACGGGATCATGGGGCTCACCCACTTCGTGCCGCCGGCCATCGCGTGGCTGTGGCGGCTCATCGCGCCGCGCGGCGACAAGAACCCGTCGATCGGCGAGGCGGCCGATGCGGTGAAGAAGCTCGAGCACGGCGGCATGGTGTCCGAGGGCGTCGGCTCCTACTGGCCGTTCTCCACGGGCACCCAGGTGGAGGCGGCGAACCTGCTGCTGAAGCAGATCCTCGAGTTCCACCGCACGCGCTACGTGCTGACACCCAACCAGCACATCGGCGCCTACAAGGTGGGCTTCTCGGCCGAGTGGCTCACGCGCGAGTGGCTCGCCCGCAAGGGCGGCGGCCGCATGCGGGCGGACCAGCTCGAGCCCGCCCGCTGCGCGCTGTTCGGGTACGCGCCCAAGGAGATCACGCTCGACGGCCAGCCGATCCGCCGCACCCTCCTGCGTCCGGAGACGCAGTCGCAGGTGGGGCTCGCGGCGTACGACGCGGGCTGCGCGATCCTCACCGGGTTCTTCAGGTCCGAGCTGCAGAAGTTCCTCACGGACGACCTGGACCCGCTGGGCCGGCAGATCATCGAGACGTGCCTGCGCGACGGCACCGTCGAGGACTACGAGGCGCTCACCCCGATGTACCTCTGAACGGTTGACGGTCATGCCGCCGCGGACGGATCGTGGCGGCATGACCGGGACCCTTCAGCTCCGCCTCGTCCTCCACGCCGAGGACCTCGACGGCGCGCTCGCGCTCTTCCGCGACGCGCTCGGCATGCCACCCGAGCTCGACCTCACCACCCCCACCGCGGACGGCGACGCCCGCGTCGTCGTCCTCGACGCGGGCCGGGCGACGCTCGAGCTGGTCAACACCGCGCAGCGCGCGCTCATCGACACCCTCGAGGTCGGTCGCCCGGTCGCGCGCGAGGTCCGCGTGGCGCTCGAGGTGGACGATGCGGCGGTCGCCACCGCCGCCGCGGTCGCGGCGGGCGCGGCGCAGGTGGCGCCGCCGACGGCGACCCCGTGGGGCTCGCTCAACGCGCGCCTCGAGACGCCTCTCGGGATCCAGCTCACGTTGTTCACGCAGGTCGATCCCGAGTAGACCGAGGTCCCGCGCGCCGCGCGCGCCGCGGCCCTAGGTTGGGTGCGTGACCAACCCCGAGCGCATGAAGGCCGCGATGGCGGAGATCCCCGTCGAGGACCCCACCCGCACCGAGCACCAGAAGCTCAGCGACGACGAGTGGTTCAAGTACCGCGCGGGCCCGGAGCTCGCCGCGATGCAGCGGGCGACGCTCGCGCGCCTCCGCGAGCTCAACGCCGGCTACTACGAGGACCCGGAGGGTTCGACGGCCGGCCTCGCGGCGCTCGTGGGCGAGTGCGGCGACGGCCTCGACTTCCGGCCGCCGATCTACCTCGAGTACAAGGAGCGCGTGCGCTTCGGCCGCGACGTGTTCATCAACGCGAACCTCATGATCCTGGGCTCGGGCATCGTCACCATCGGCGACCACGCGCTCATCGGCCCCGACGCGCGCTTCTACACGGTCAACCACGCCTTCGACGTCGACATCCGCCGCGAGGGCTGGGAGCGCGCCTTCCCGATCACGCTCGAGGCGGACGTGTGGCTGGGCGGCTCCGTGGTGATCTGCCCGGGCGTGACCATCGGCCGCGGCTCCGTGGTCGCGGCGGGTTCGGTGGTCACCAAGGATGTGCCGCCGATGAGCGTGGTGGCGGGCAACCCCGCGCGCGTGATCCGCACCCTGTGACCGAGCGCCCGCGCGCCATGCTCGGCGTCTAGCCGCGGTGGCGGTCGAGGTACTCGACCACGCGGTCGGCGACCTCGGGCCAGCCCTGATCCAGGGTGAGCGTATGGCCGCGGTCGACGAACTCGACGAAGTCCGTGGGGCACGGGTTGCGGCTCTGGATGCGGAACGTGTCCGACGCCGCCACGGGCGGCACCAGGCGATCCTTGCCCGCGGCGATGACGAGCATCGGGCCGCGGTCGACGGTGACCGTGTCGACCCCGGCGGGGGCGCGCGCCTCCCGTCGCTGGGAGGCGACCTCGAACGCGACCCGACCGGGCCCCGCCACGTGATGCGCCTCCCACAGCGCACGCGCCTCGTCGGGCGGGATCGCGTTGGCCCACGCGAAACGGAACTCGGGGTACGTGAGCCGCACCGTGGTGTCGCGGTTGGCGCGGTCGCGCAGCACGGGTGACGCCGACATGAGGACCACGTCGGGCACGCGTGGCGCGCCGCGCATCGGCGCCGGCGTGATCGCCACCGTGGCCCGAGCCTCGCCCTTGCCGGCGACCTGCTGGGCCGTGAGCCCGCCGATGCCGTGGCCGACCAGGAACGGCGCCTCGCGCAGGGCCTCCACCACGGTACGTGTGTGCTCGAGGATCTCGGCGAGCCCCACCCCGGCCATCGCCGTCGGGTGCGCGGCGGACCTCTCGGCCGAGGCGGGCTCGCGGGGCCACGCCACCGCGACCGACGCCAGGCCATGCTCGGCGAGTCGCGCGCGCCAGGGCTCCCACGAGCCGGCGAGGGTCCAGATCTCATGCAGCAGCACGACGGCGGGGCCGCCCGCCGCGTTCGCGGCGTCGACCTGCTCCCGCTCGCGCGGCGTCATCCCGTGAGCAGTCATCTCCTTCCGACCCTAGGACGGCACCCGTGCGGCCGCTCGGCGAGAGAGGCGGCTCGCGCTCACGCCCCCGCGAGCGCGAGCCGCTGCGCGCCGTCGTCGAGGATGCGGGCCGTCACCGCGTCCGGGCCGCCCTTGAGGTGCTCGAAGGCCGCGTTGTAGCAGGCGAGCCACACCGAGGTCGCCCAGGCGACCTCGCGCTCCGCGGCGCTCAGGTCCCGCCCGGCGGCGGCCTCGTAGGCGGCAAGGACCCGCGCGCCCGTCGGGATGTCGGCGGCCGCGGGTGCGCCCGGCCCCGCGACGTGGTCGAGCGCGAGCGTGCCGAGGAGCACCGCCTCGGGCCGCGCCACGATCGAGTCCCAGTCGTGCACGATGGCCCGCTCCCCCGCCCAGCGGACGTTGAGCGCGTTGAGGTCGGCGTGCCCGAGCACCGGCGGCAGGCCGCACGCGAGGATGCGCGACCGGGCGCGTGCCGCCATCGAGGCGAGCGCGGGCGGCAGCTCCGCCTCGATCCGATGCGGGTCCCACCGGTCCGATCCGGGCGGGGGCCACACGCGCCGCGGATCGTCGTGGTCGTAGTGGAGCCACGGCGTCGGCTCGAGCCCGTCCGCCGGCACGTCCGCGAGCGCGGCGACGATGCGCGCGAGCAGCACCGCGTAGGCCGTCGGCGCGTCGCCGTGCGGGGCGAGCGCCCCCTCCGGACGCCATGCCTCCGCGGTAAGCCACGCATCGTCCCCGAGCGCGTCGGGACCGGCCAGCAGGGCCGGCGCGTCGATGCCCGCCGCCACCGCGGCGCGGTGGGCGCGTGCCACGATCGTGAGCCGCGCGCCGCCGTCCCTGCGCTTGACCGCGACGCGGCGACCGTCGGCGAGGCGCACCCCCCGCACGTCCGACATCGAGGACGCCTCGAAGAACACCTCGACGGGCGCGGAGCCCAGGCGCGACTCGAGCCACGCGCGGGCGGCAGGGTCGAGCCTCATGGCTCGACGCTAGCCCGCCTCAGCGCGGGTAGGCGGCGATCACCCCGGCGTAGGGCCCCAGGTAGGAGGTGGGCTTGGCGGCGCCGGCCACCCACAGCTGCGAGATCTGCCCGTCGAGGTAGAGCGCGTCCTCGACTCCCAGCTCGTCGCGGAACATCGTCGCGAAGTCCCACAGGTTGACGTAGTTCCTGGTGATGACCAGGTACACCGTGGCGCCGTCCGGGCTCACCCCCACGCCGGTGCGCAGCGCCGTGTTGGTGCTTCCCTCGGCGAACTCGGGGTGGATCTCGCCGTCAAGCAAGAGCGCGGGGCCGGACTGCGTGGCCTGCGCGACGCCCACGGGATCGTAGAGGGTCGAGTCGACCACCGCGGCGGTGCCGTCGTCGCGGATCTCGAACACCGCGTTTGGCTTGAGGTGGAAGTTGCCGTAGCCGTCCGCGAGGTTGAGAGCGCGCAGCTCCTCGCCGTCCGCGACCAGGAGCCCGCCCGGCGTGAGGTCGTCCGAGAAGATCCCGGCGTTGGTGAGGGCCGCGATGCCGGGGTGCGCGTCGATGTACTCCGCGAGATCGGTGCCGTCCTCGTCCTGGGGCCAGTCGACCCGCACGTCCCACTGCGCGAGGTCGAGCGTGACCACGCCGTAGGACCCGTGCTCTCCCAGGTCGACTACCTCGGTCGGGACCGCGACGGCGTCGGGGTCGGGCGCGGACGATGCGGCGCTCGGGCTGGGCGAGGGGGTCGCCGCGCTCGGCTCGGCGATCGCGACCGTCGGAGAGCCCGACGGCTCGCCGCCGAGGAGCGAGCAGCCGGCGAGGGACAGCGCCGCGACGGCAGCGAGGAAGGCGGTGCGCACGCCCCGAGGCTACGCGAGGGAAGGCTCGAGACGGCTCAACCGTTGAGCAATCGGAGCGATCCGCCTCCCCCATCCAGACCCGAGGAGCCCGCATGTCCGACAACCCCGCCGCCGCACCCCGTCCGCTCGCGATCGCGGTCCTGGGCACGGGGATCATGGGCGCGGCGATGGCGCGCAACCTGGTCCGCGCCGGCCATGGGGTGCGCGTGTGGAACCGCACGCACGCGACCGCGGCGGCGCTCGCCGCGGACGGAGCGACCGTCGCGACCACGCCGTCGGAGGCGGTGCACGAGTCCGACGCGGTGGTGACGATGCTCCACGACGGCCCCGTGGTGCTCGAGGTCATGCGCCACGCGGCCCCGGGGCTGCGTCCCGGCACGCTGTGGATCCAGGCGTCGACCGTGGGGCTCGAGGTGCTCCCCGAGGTGGCCGGGCTCGCCGCGGAGCTGGGCCTCGTCCTCGTCGACGCGCCCGTGCTCGGGACCCGCAAGCCCGCCGAGGCGGGCCGCCTCACGGTTCTCGCGGCCGGGCCCGCGCAGGTGCGCGACACCGCGATGACGGTCTTCGACGCGATCGCGACGCGCACCGTGTGGACGGGGGACGATGCGGCGGCGGGCACGGCGCAGCGGCTCAAGCTGGTGGCGAACAGCTGGGTGCTCGCTGTCAACAACGCCGCTGGGGAGACCCTCGCGCTCGCCGACGGGCTCGGCGTCGACCCTCACGCGTTCCTCGACCTGATCGAGAGCGGCCCGCTCGACCTCGGATACCTGCGTGCGAAGGCGGCGCTGATCCTCGAGGACCGCCTCGAGGAGGCGAGCTTCGGCGCCGCCACCGCCGCGAAGGACGCCGCGCTCATCACGGACGCCGCGCGCGACGCGGGCGTCCGCGTCGACGCGCTGGACGGCGCGCGCGAGCGCCTCGACCGCATCGTCCACGCCGGTCACGGCGCCGAGGACATGGCGGCCGCGGTGCGCGCGTCCCGCCTGGCCTGAGCCCGGCTCAGGAGGCCGGCGCCGGGCACTCGACGCGGACGGTCCACCCCGCGCCGTCGCGCGTGCCGGTGACGGCGCACGCGACGTCGGCGCCCGCCGCATCGACGCCGTCCACGAGCTGCGGGCCGTCGAGGTTGACCACCACCGAGGCGGGGTTCGACACCGTCACGCCGGTCTGCGCGAGCACGTCCGCGGCCAGGCCCGCCGCGACGCGGTCGAGCTCGTCCTCCTGGACGGCGATCGCCGCCTCGTACTCGGCCTGCGCGGCGTCGCTCACGTGCCCGCTCACCAGCAGCATCACGCCGCCCCCGCCGACCAGCACGAGCGCCACGACGTACGCGATCCCGAGACCGCGGCCGCGCGGTCGCCTCGCGATCGCACCCGCGAGCGAGAACGCGACGGCGCCCACGAGCACCACCAGCCCCACCGCGACCAGCCCGAGACCCGCGAACCCCTCGACGAAGCCGGGACCGCCGAACGCTCCGGGCGCGTCGGGCACCACCGCCTCGAGCGCGGGCACGGGGATGTCGACGGCCGTCGTCGGGACGGTTGAACGCATGGGCGCCGCCTCTCAGGTGCGAAGACCTGGACGGTAGCGCGCCGCCGCCGCGCGGCATCAGCCCCCACTTCTGGGGTCTGTCAGGGACGATGCCTGCGCCTGGTCAGAGCACGTGCGCGAGGAACTCCCGGGTGCGCTCGTGGGCGGGCGCATCGATGACCTGCGAGGCCGGCCCCTCCTCCACGACGACGCCCTCGTCCATGAACACCACGTGGTCGGCGACCTCGCGGGCGAAGCCGATCTCGTGGGTCACCACCACCATGGTCATGCCGCCGGCCGCGAGGTCCTTCATCACCGCGAGGACCTCCCCGACCAGCTCGGGGTCGAGCGCCGAGGTCGGCTCGTCGAAGAGCATGATCTCGGGGTCCATCGCGAGCGCGCGGGCGATCGCGACGCGCTGCTGCTGCCCGCCCGACAGCTGCGCCGGGTAGTGGCCCATGCGGTCGGACAGCCCCACGCGCTCGAGCAGCTCGGTGGCCTTGGAACGCGCCTCCGCCTTCGGGCGACGCAGCACCTGCACCTGCGCCTCGACCACGTTCTCGAGCGCCGTCATGTGCGGGAACAGGTGGAAGCGCTGGAACACCATGCCGATGCGCGCACGCTGCCGCGCGATCGCCTTGGGGTGGAGGCGGTGGAGCGCGCCGGAGGAGTCCTTGCGGTAGCCGAGCAGCTCGCCGTCGATGCGGACGGACCCGCCCGTGAGCACCTCGAGCTCGTTGAGGCAGCGCAGCAGCGTGGACTTGCCGGACCCGGACGGCCCGAGCACCACGCACACCTCGCCGGCAGCGACCGTGAGGTCCACGCCCTTGAGGACGTGCAGGTCGCCGAACATCTTGTGCGCCGCGCGCACGTCGACCATCGGGGTCACGGGGTCACCTCCAGGAAGGGGGCGTCCTTGGCGGTGCCGGACGCCTTGATCGCCGCCTGGCGTCCCAGGCGCGGCTTGCGAGGCCCGCGGCCGCTCGGCTTCGACTCCCCCGTGCCGCGGCCGTAGTACCGCTCGAGGTAGTGCTGCCCGACCATGAGGACGGACGTGATGAGCAGGTACCAGAACGCGCTCACGATGAGCAGCGGGATGGGCTCGAAGATGCGGTTGCCGATCGCGTTGGTCGCGAAGGTGAGGTCGAGCGTGAACGGCACCGCGGAGACGAGCGAGGTGGTCTTGAGCATCGAGATGGTCTCGTTGCCGGTGGGCGGGACGATGACGCGCATGGCCTGCGGGATGACGATGCGCCGCAGGATGGTCGACTCCTTCATGCCGAGCGCCCGCGCGGCCTCCTCCTGGCCCTTGTCGACGGAGCCGAGGCCGGCGCGGACGATCTCCGCGAGGTACGCGGCCTCGTTGAGTCCCAGCCCCAGCAACGCCGCCCAGAATGCCGTGATGACGGCCTGGGTCTCGAAGGTGACGAACTCGGGCCCGAACGGGATGCCGATGCTCAGCGTCGGGTAGAGCACCGAGATGAGGCCCCAGAACACCAGCTGGGTCCAGATCGGGGTGCCGCGGAACAGCCAGATGTAGAACCACGCCACCGAGCGCAGCACCGGGTTGTCGGAGCGGCGCATGATCGCGAGGAGCACCGCGAGCACGATGCCGATGAGCATCGAGCCCACCGTGAGGATGAGCGTCCAGCCGACGCCTCTGATGACCGTGACGTCGCGCAGGTAAAGCCCCACGGTGTCCCACGCGAACTTGGGGTTGGTCACCAGCGAGTGCACCGCCATCGCGGCGAGCACCAGCACGATCGCCGCCGCGATCCAGCGGCCGGGGCGCGGCACGGGGCGCGCATGGATGCGGTTGGGTACCGGGTCGGTGGACGATGCGGCGCTCATGGGGTCTCCCGTCAGGACGCGGGGTTGACCTCGGCCGTGGTGAGCATGCCGTCGGCGGCGCCCCACGCGTCGAGGATGCTCTTCAGCGTGCCATCGTCCATGAGGCCCTGCAGGGCGAGCGCGATCGCGTCGGTCACCTCGGAGCCCTGGGCGGTGACGATGCCCTGCGACGCGGTCGCGAAGGCGTCGCCCAGCTGCTCGAGCTGGCCGCCGGTCTGGGTGACCGCGTAGCCGATGATCGGCGAGTCGGCGAAGAGCACGTCCGCCTTGCCGCCGACGACGTTGGTGGCGGCGTCCGCCTGCGAGTCGTAGTTGAGGATCTCGAGGGCGTCCTTGCCCGCGTCCTCGCAGTCCGCCGCCATCTGGGTCGCCTCGTCCTGCTGGACGGTGCCGGTCTGCAGGGCGACGGTCGCGCCGCACAGGTCGGCGGCGTCGATGCCAGCGGGGTTGCCCGCGGCGACCGCGTACGCCTCGCCCACGGACAGGTAGGAGGTCATGTCGGCGACCTCGACGCGCTCCGGCGTGATGGTGAAGGAGCTGATGCCCGCGTCGAACTTGGTGCCGATCGACGGGATGATCGAGTCGAACGCGGCGGACTGCACCTCGGCCTCGAGGCCGAGCGCGGCGGCGATCGCCTCGGAGATGTCGACGTCGTAGCCGATCGGGGTCTGGCCGTCGACGTCGAGGTACTCGGCGGGCGCGTAGGTGGTCTCCATGCCGACGCGGAGCGTGCCGCGGTCCACGACGTCCTGCGGCAGCAGCGCGACGGCGTCCTCGTTGACGGCGACCGTGGCGGCGTCGAAGCCCTCGACGGCCGCGGCGGTGGCGGCGTCGGTGCTCGTGCCCGTGCTGGAGCCGGTCTCCTGCGAGGCGTAGGTGCAGCCGGTGAGGGCGAGGGCGGTGGTCGCCGCGATCGCGACGAGGGCAGGCGTACGCATGGGAGTGCTCCTTCGAGGGTGTGAGGGCGCATCGGCCTCCGGGGACCCGCGAGGTGATACCTGTCGGTCGCTCACGGAAGGCGATGCATCGCTATGCATCATTATGCATGAGGATGAATGGGACCGCGGACACTCGGGGCGAAAGGGGCGTCTACGTGGGGTGATATGCGTCACCCCGGCGCCTCGGCCACCGCCGCGCTGGTAGGTTCACGCGTGGGCGCGGCGAGGGACGCGGCCGCTCGAGGGGGCACGATGGTCGTCACACCGGAGCGCGATCCCGCGCCGCCGCAGGGGTGGTCGGCCGCGGATGCCCACGCGCGCGTGAACGCGGCCTACGCGCGCTCGCGCCGGGCGGCGCGCCGGCGGCGTATCGCATGGACCGGCACGCTCGTGGTGCTCGTGACGTTCCTCGGCGTGAGCGTCGCGGGCCAGCTCGGCATCCTCCCCGAGTCGGCGAACCTCGCGGCGCGAGCCGCCGCGGCGATGACCCCGTCGGGTAGGCCCGAGTCCGCCCACGTCGCGTACCCGGTGAACGGCTCGACCGACCTCGTGCGCCACCTCGCAGCCGGGATGGTCGCGCAGGACGGAACGATCGACGTCACCTACTGGGCGCGTGCCGACGGCGACGATGCGGTCGAGGACGCGATGCGCGAGGCCCTCAGCCAGAACCCGTACGTCTTCGTCCAGGGCTGGACGACGGCGAGGAGCCTCGCGCGCGTCACCGTCCAGCCGGGCTACGTGTACGACGATGCGGAGGCGGACCGCAGGCGCGTCGCCACCGCGACCGCGGTGCAGCACGCGATCGCGGTGTCGGGCGCGGCCACCGCCACCACCGAGGCGAGGCAGGTCACGGCGATCCACGACTACCTCGCCTCCTCCGCGTCCTACGACAAGGCGGCCTTCGAGGCGATCACACGCGGCGAGGTGGACTCTGCCCTGGTCGCGCGGTCCCAGGAGGCGTACGGGATCCTGGTCGACGGCACCGCGGTGTGCACCGGCTACGCGCAGGCGTTCCTCGCCATGGCGCACGCCGTGGGGCTCGAGGCGGTCGAGGTCACCGGCTCGGACTCCGCCGGGCTCACCGGCGGCGACCACGCGTGGAACAAGGTGCGCGTCGACGGGCGGTGGATGCTGGTCGACGTCACGTGGGACGACATCGACGGGCCGCGCCGCCCGCGCCACGACTACCTGCTCATCGAGGACGGCGATCCGCTGCTCTCGACCCGCACCACGGACGACGAGTGGATGGTGGACGCCCACCTGGGCGGCTACGCGTCGTGAGCCGCGCGCGCCGGTGCGGCGCGCATCATCAATCCGGGACCCGCGTGTCCTCGCCGCCCGCGGGCATGTGGTCGTTCTCGGGGCGGCGGGCGACGTAGACGATCGACGCGGCGAGCCCGCCCCAGATGAGCACGATGGACACGAGCATCAGCGTCAGCGCGTCGCCGGTCATGGCTCCCCCTTCGGGTCGTAGTCCTCGGTATGGCGCTCCCCCACCTCCGCGGGCAGCGCGAGCTGCTCGCGCGTGGGCCACGCGTGGAAGCGCGCGATATCGCGGCGCCATCGCAGGAGCGGCATGAGCAGCGCGACCGCGAGCAGGAAGGCCGCCGTTCCCCATCCGAACACGGCGAGGTACCAGCCGGGATAGCCGCCGTAGCCGTCGCGGATGAGGCTCACGGCCTTCTCGGCGAACATGTAGATGAGCAGCACGGCGACGGCGTTGACCAGCCAGATCCAGTAGCGGCCCGGGCGCATGGTCGACACCGCCGCGAGGTGGCGCTCGAGCTCGTGACCGCGGCGGCCGAACCACAGGGCCGCGGCGATCATGGTGATGGCGCCCGCGACGATGCCAAGCTGATTGGACCACTGGTCCACGGTGTCGAGGAGGTACAGGCCCGTGGTGGTGCCGAAGCCGATGATCGACAGCACCGCCGAGACGAGCCCGACCGCCACCGCTGAGCCGCGCGGGTGCAGGCCGAATTTGTCCTGGAGCGCGGCGGAGATCACCTGGAGCACGGACACCAGCGACGTCATGCCCGCGAGCACCAGGGACCCGAAGAACAGGGCACCGAAGAAGGCCCCGCCCGGCATCTCCGCGATCACGGCGGGGAAGGTGACGAAGGACAGGAAGGGCCCGGCGAGGTTGTCGAGCCCGGCCACCGTGGTGCCCTGCTCGTGGGCGAGGAAGCCGAGCGTCGCGAAGACCCCGATGCCGGCGAGCAGCTCGAAGGAGCTGTTGCCGAACGCGACGACCATGCCCGGCGCGGTGATGTTGGACCGGCGGCGCCGGTAGGACGCGTACGTGATCATGATCCCGTAGGCGAGCGACAGCGAGAAGAAGATCTGCCCGTAGGCCGCGATCCACACCTGCGGGTCCGTGAGGGCGGCGAAGTCGGGGGTGAACAGCGCCGCGACGCCGTCCGCGGCGCCGTCGAGGAACAGCGCCCGCACCACGATCACCAGGAAGGTCGCCACCAGGACGGGGATGCCGATGACGTTGAGACGCTCGACTCCCTTGTGGATGCCGAGCGCGAGGATGACGATGGTCACCACCCACACCGCGGCGAGCGGGATCAGCACATGCGGCACGAAGCTGAGGCTCACGGTGCCCGCCTCGCCCAGCTGGAGGTAGTCGGCGGTGAAGAAGCCCGCCGGGTCGTCGGCGTAGGACAGGTCGAAGCTGAAGAAGAAGTAGCTCACCGCCCACGCGATGATCGCCGTGTAGTACAGCCCGATGACGAAGCAGATGGCGACGTGCAGCCAGCCCACGCCCTCGGCGTTCCTGTGGACCCGCTTCATCGCGAGCGGCGCCGAGCCCCGGAAGCGGTGGCCGATGGCGTTCTCGAGGAACAGGATCGGGATGCCCGCCGTGATCAGGGCCACGAGGTACGGGATCATGAACGCCCCGCCCCCGTGCTCGTAGGCCTGGCCCGGGAAGCGCCAGATGTTGCCCAGCCCCACGGCGGATCCGATCGCGGCGAGGATGAAGGCCGTCTGGCCGGACCAGTGCTCGCGCTTCTCGTGGGTGTGGGGTGCTGCTGCGCCGTCTGCGGGCTGTTCGGCGTGATCGGCCATGGCGATCCTCCCCTCCACCGCTCACGCTAAACCGGGCGCGCGCGTCGTGCCTGGTGAGCGGGGACGATGCGTGGGGTGCGCGGGCGCGCCGTGACTCTTCACCACGGTCACCATCTGGTGATAGCGTCGCGATATGCGGCGCGCGACCGTGACCCTGCCCGACGAGCTCGACCAGCGGCTCGTCGCGTTCGTCGCCGCCCAGCCTGGCCGCCCGACCTTCACGTCGGTGGTCGAGGCCGCGCTCGCGCAGTACCTCGCGTCGGGAACGGCGGACCGCTCGAGGATCGTCGACGTGCTCCGGCGACGCGAGGAGATCGTGGAGGCCGCCCGGACCCTGGGCGCGCTGCGCATCGGCGTGTTCGGGTCGGTGGCCCGGGCAGACGACGGCCCCGACTCCGACGTCGACTTCTGGATCGACAGCGCGCCTGGCACGACGCTGTTCCACCTGGCCGCCTTGCGCGGGCGCCTCGCGGAGCTCCTGGCGTGCGAGGTCGACCTGGTCACCCTGAGCAGCATCCCGCCCGAGGATCGCGACGCCGTCCTCGCGTCATCGGTTGTCCTGTGACCGCCGTGCCCGCGCGCGACGCGGAACGGCTTCGCCACGTGGTCGACGCGTGCGAACGCATCCACCGGTACGTGGGCGGGTCGCCGTCCGCGCTCGACGACCCTCGCACCTTCGACGCGGTGCTTCACTGCCTCACCGTCATCGGAGAGGCGCTCGCCCACGTGTCGGACGCCACCTACGCTCGCCTCGGCTCGCTGCCGCCAGGGACGCCGAAGGCGCAACGGAACATCATCGTCCACGAGTACTGGCGGGTCAGCCGCGAGGTGGTGTGGGCCACGGTCGACGACGCGGTCCCGCGGCTGCTCGATGATGCGCTGCAGGTGTTGAGCGAGCAGTAGGGGCGGCCCGCTCTCCGCCACGATGCCGCCTGCCGATCTCACATGGTGTCGAACGCGAGGTGCTCGACCTCGAGGGTCGCGGTGTCGAGCACGCCCAGGCCGCCGTGGGAGTACTCCGCTGCCAGCCCGAAGACGCGGGTGGCTCCCCCGCCATCCGGATGGCGCCACCCGTCACGCACGATGCGATGGTGGTGACCGTGCACCAGCACGGCGGGGCGGATCGCGTCGACGGCTCGCGTCAGCGCGGCGCGCACGTGGGCCGCGTACTCACGGTCGTGAGCCTTGAAGGGTGTGCGTCCTCCGAGCGCACGTTCGATCGACGGCACGGGTGCAGGCGCCTCGTGGGTCACCATGATCTCCGCGTGCCCGCCGGCGACGGCGCGCTCGATGTCCGCGTCAGAGATCGCCTCCTGCTCCCACCACAGCTTCCGCCTCCCCTGCCACTCGCCACGCTGGCGGCGCGCGTGCCTGTCGACGCTGCCCGCACCGCCGAGCCACACGACCGACCTTCCGCCGAGCTCGCTCCGGTGCCCGCGCGGCGCGAGCAGGATCCGGTCGCGGAACGGGATCCAGCCATCCGCACGGGGCTCGAGTGCGTCGATGTGGTCGTAGTCCTCGTGGTTGCCCGGAGCGACGAGCATCGTCATGCCATGCACGCGCAGCAGCTTGTTCGCCCGATCCCACTTCTCGATCTCGGTGCCTCCGTGAGCGACGCCCAGGTCGCCCACCTGGACCACCGTGGCGATCCCGCGTGCGCCGAACACCTCGATCGCATGGCGTGCCCACCTCGCGTTGCCGTGGATATCGCCGAGCAGCCCGACCTTCACGTCACCGGATCCACTCGTCGTGCGCGATCAGCCGCGCCTTGATCTCTCCCCAGGCCACGGGCTCGTCCCACACCTCGACGGCGAGGGTCTCCGTCTCAAGGGCTCCCATGGCACCGTTCTGTCCGTCGCAGGCGAGGGTGACGATGCGCGTCGCCCGACCGTCCTCGTAGGCGAGGTGCGCGTCGAGGTGCGCGTGATAGTGCCCGTGCAGCAGGAGCGACGGCTTCACGCCATGCACCGCCTGCGTGAACACATGCTTGACGTGCTCGGAGTACATGACGTCCTCGACGGCGCTGTAGGGACGCTTCTCCTCGAGCCGACGTTCGAGCGCGACCACGCCGTGCGGGCCCTCGTGGCTCACCATGATGTCGGCGTGACCGCCCGCGACGGTACGCGCGACGTCCTCCGCGTTGACGGCTTCCTGTGCCCACCATTCCTTGGTCGGCGCGATCCCGGAGGCCTCGCGCTCGAGACGGTGCGCCCGGTCGATGCTCGCCGCGCCCCCGAGCCACACGACGCTTCGATCACCCAGCGCGCTGCGGTGGCCACGGGGCGCCAGGCGGATGCGGTCTCGGAAGACGAGGAAGCCGTCATCGTCGACGGGCAGCCCGTCGATCTGGTCGTAGTCCTCGTGGTTGCCGGGTGCCGCAAGGATGCGCTGGCCGTGCGCGGCGAGGCGCTCGTCGATGGCGTCCCAGCCGCGGGCGGCGCGCTCGCCGGGCCACACGCCGAGGTCGCCCGTCTGCACGATCGTCTCGAGGCCGCGCTCGGCGAACCGGCCGAGGGCATAGGCGATCCAGTTGAAGTTCAGGTGGGTGTCACCCAGGATGCCGATCTTCACTCGCCCGCCTGCCCCGTGTACCGCGCCCGCTCGTGGTCATCGCACAGCGTCACCAGGTAGTAGGAGCTGGTGCGGAGCTTCCCGGACGCGCCACACTTCTCGCACGTCTCGAACGACTGCGCCTCCGCCGCCCGGATCAGCGCGTCGCAGCGTTCGGCCACGTGCCGGGAGGTCCCGTCCGGATACTCGCAGTAGTACCGCAGCCCACCGAACTTCTCCTTGACCTGGTTGATCTCGTACTCGCCGACGAGCGCGTAGAGCTCGGCGTCAAGGCGCGTGATGATCCCGTACCAGCCGGCGTCGCACCGAAGGGAGCGGCCCCAATGACGCGGGATGCGGCGCAGGATCGCGGCCAGACCCTCCGCATATTCGCCAGCGTCATCGGGGACCTTCACGTCGTCACCGTCCTTCATCATGCATGCCTCTCGTCGTCGTGCCACGCGTGCGCGGCGAAGAATGCCTCGATCCTGTCGAGGTCGTCGTTGGTGAGCCCCCACATGGGGTCGGTCTGCACGTTGAGGTGCGGCACGGGCGTCCGGAGGCGCGCGCGATCGAACCATCGGATCGCCACGTCATCCACCCACACGAAGGGCCGCGCCTCCTCGTCGTTGAGCCTCTCGACATGCGCCACCTTGGCGGCGCCGTGGGGATCGCGCTCGTACCCCGGGAAACCCTGGCCATCGGACTCCTTCCACGGGATGAAGCCGTCGTCGAGCGTGCGCAGCGCCGGACGTATCACGCCGGGTCCGTGCTCGCGCCACGTGGTGAGCCACAGCCACTCGAAGCCGTACGCGAGCCGCATCTGGTTGAGGCGCCGCACCACCTCCCACGAGTAGCGGACCCGGTACGCCATGCCGTCCGCGTGGAGCAGCTTCTGCTGCCAGTGATGCGGCACATTCGGGTTCTTCTTGTACGCGCCGCGCGACGCGTCGATGTTCAGCACCCCGTCGAAGTCGAGGAGCAGGAGCGCGCGCGGAGGCGGCGGTCATCGGCGACGATCCGGGAGATCGTGAGGCGACGACAGCGTGCGCCGCGTGCGCTTGTCCGCCACGCTCGTCGCGATGTGGAAGCCCTCCCCCGAGGGACACGCGAACGGGTTCATGGTCGTGCCGTTCTTGGCGGACATGCGGAGGGCGACCTCCTGAGCCCTGTCCAGAGTCGCGTACATCCGCTTCCAGCCCCCGTCCGCGCTGTGGCACAGGCAGACGCGCCGCCGCACCTTCAGCTTCTTGGGCGGGCACGGCACGGGGTGCGCCCGGGCGGGGCGCGGGCGAGGGGCACGATGCGTGATGCCGGCGGCCCTGTCGAAGTACCACTGCGCACAGACGAGCGCATGGGCCCGCTCGCGCGGGTCATCGGATCCCACGGACGCGAAGGCCGCGGACGAATCGCGCCAGACGATGCGATCACCGTGCCGGTCGACCGTGGTCGCCCCCGCTCCGCCGTCGATGTCGGGCAGCACGGTCACGGCCCACTCCCGCTCGGCTCGCGCGAGCTCCTTGAGGTCGATCATCATCGTCACCACCTGCCCTTCTCTTCGACACGGATCCCCATCACAGCTCTCCCCCCAGGAAGCCCGGCTCGAGCGTGTCGAGGTCGAGCACGCCGAGCGAGAGCGGGTCACCGTCGAGGGAGAGTCCGAACACCCGCGTGCGGAAGCCGTCGAACTCCACGAGCTCGTCGACGGGGAGGTGGTAGTGGCCGTGAAGGAGCAGCCCAGGCCGGACCGCCTCGAACGCGTCGGTGAAGGCGCGACGCACGTAGTGCGCGTACATGAGGTCCTCCCGGGCGAAGCCTCCCGGGTTGCCGGCGATCTGCCGCTCGATCGACGGCACGCCGTGC
This sequence comes from Demequina iriomotensis, assembly GCF_000971395.1. Classification (GTDB taxonomy): domain Bacteria; phylum Actinomycetota; class Actinomycetes; order Actinomycetales; family Demequinaceae; genus Demequina; species Demequina iriomotensis. The sequence goes on from NZ_BBME01000010.1 coordinate 24,811, forward strand.
GGCGCCTCGTGGGCGACCATGATGTCGGCGTGACCGCCGGCCGCGGCAGCTTCGACATCGGCGGCGGTGATCTCCTCCTGGTGCCACCAGGTCTTCTGACCGGTCATGGACTCCAGGTAGCGCCGCCAGCCACGGTCGACGCTCGCCGCTCCGCCCAGCCACACGAGGGTCCGCCCTCCCAGCTCGGTGCGATGACCACGCGGCGCGAGCAGGATGTGGTGACGGAACCGGAGCCAGCCGTCATCGCGCGCCTCGAGCCGGTCGATGCGGTCGTAGTCCTCGTGGTTCCCCGGCGCGACGTACATCGTCTGGCCGTTCCGCGCGAGCAGCTCGTCGATCTTGTTCCACATCTTCCCGGCGGCCGGTCCCGGCCAGACGCCGAGGTCTCCGACCTGGATGATGGTGTCGAGCCCGGCCGTGGCGAACTCCTCGAGCGCGTGACGGATCCATTCCTCGTTGCCGTGCGTGTCCCCCAGCAGTGCGACCTTCATAGCCGCCTCCCCTCTGTAGCGCGGCGATCCTCGATGTCGCCGCTGTCGTTCCTGGTAGCCCACAGACTAGGGAGGGGGTCTGACAGTGGCGCCGGACCGGACGTCAGCGTCCGCCCTTCACCCGCTCGCTCCAGCAGGCGTCGCACAGCGTCGCGTAGATCTCCGAGCGCAGCCGCCCAGCCTGCCCGCACTCGCGACACGTCGTCGACGATTCATCGGCGGCCTCATCTACCAGCGCCAGGCACCTCAGCTGCGCCTTCTCCGGCACGCCATCGGGATGGTCGACGTAGACGCGGAGCAGCCCTCACCTCTCCTTGACCTCGCGAAGCAGGTAGTTCGGGCTCGCATTGACGAGCTCCGCATGCAGAAGCGCGAGGATGCCGAACCAGCCACTGTGCTCGGGGAGGTGCCACCGGCTCGGATCGGGCATCCGTTCACGCATCGCGGTCGCCACGGCCCGGCGCTCCGCCTCGTCGCGGTCCCGCCACTCGCGCTCCACTTCCTGGTTCAGGCGGCAAGCCCATGCGAGCCAGGTCTCGGCATCCTTAGGCGGGACCGCCGGGTGCTCGTCGTCACCTGCACTCATCGCGTTTCAAGCACCAAGGTCATCAAGCCCCGCCGAGCCCTCATCGATCTCCATAAGCGCGAACGACAGCGGCGTCGACGCGAGCACGGGTGCGTGGCACCACTCGTCGTCCTGCTCGCACTCGCACCCGCCGTCCGGCTTGCCGAAGCCGCCCGACGCCGCAGTCGCCGCTTCCTCACGCGGCCGGCCGCGCGAACGCGACGAGTGAATCGCTCGCCAACGGTCCAACTCATGCTCGACCTGATCCCGCGTGAGCTCGCCGTCACCGAACTCCTTCACGATGCCCAACCACAGGCCCGTGACGTTGACGTCGAGCTCCCGCTCCAGGGGGCCCGGCGCGAGGCCGCTACCGATCTCGCCCGCGATCACATCGGTCGCCGCGATCGCGATCTGTGCGGCGATCGCGGCGCGTCGCCAGTCACCGCGCGCGGCGAGCCCGTCACGCGCGGCATCGGCCAGGAGGGGGACCTCACGGCGGTCGCGAGTGAAGAACCGCCCGATCGCGGTCGCGAGCCACCATCGCGCCCACACCGCATCGAGCGGCTCGGGCCGGCCGAGGCCGTTCGCGAGGGTGTAGCGCTCCAGGGAGCTCAGCGCCACCTGGCTCTCCCAGGCGAGGCGCAGCAGACGCCGGCCGCAGCCGTGAAGCCAACCGGGGCGACCGTCGCCGTAGCCGGCGGCGTCCTCGAAGGCATCGACCGCCTTGCGCAGCTTCGCAAGCTCGATGTCGACATGGATCGCGCTCACTCGTCGGCCCCCTGCCGAGCGGAACGCCACTGCTCGAGCTTCGCCCGCCGCTGCTCCGTTCGCTCGCGCTCGCGCTCCCGCCACGCGTCGTGCGTGACCCTGGCGAACTCGTCGTGGAACGCCGCATCGACCCCGCCCTCGCCGAGCATCGCGTCGAGCCGCGCCCTCGCCTCCACGGAGAGCGCCCAGCCGACCAGAGTCCCGACTCCGCCTTCGATCCGCTCGATCGGAGCGAAGCCGATGAGGTCCGACGTCGAGACGAGCCGATCGAGAGCGACCAGCACAGGGTCGGGCGCAGGAACGGGCTCAGGCCGCTCCTCCTCCGTGAGCTCGGTGGCAGGATCCCGCTCCCACCACGGCTCGGAGCCAGGGGCGTCCCACCACCCGCGATCGGAGCGAGTCATGACGTCCATGAACTGATGGGCATCTCCCTCGTCACGCAGCCGCCGCAGCGCCTCGCTCCAGCAGGCGTCGATCTGCGCGTCCCATCCGATGAGGTGAAGTTTGGGTCCCTCGAACCCGTTCTCGAGCGCGACTCGCACCGCGAGCTGTCGAGCGGTCGGCACGTCGACCCCGTTCGCGATGAGCCGCGCCATGTACTCCAGCGCTCGCTCCGGCGGGTGAGCGATGCCCTGGTTCGGCAGGGGAACCTCCACCGCGTGAGCCATCCCGTCCGGAGACGGCGCGCGCCCGGCCCAGCGGAGCATCGTCACGTAGCGATGGCGCAGCACGGCGGCGCGCGCCACCTCGGACTCGTCCAGGCCCTCCGCGACCTCGCCCCCGGCGGCGGCGTAAAGGCCCCGCACCCGCGCATCGTCCACGCCCTCCGACAGCGGAACGCCCAGTTCGACCACCAGGTCGTGGAAGATGTCGCGGCGCGCGGCCCTCACCGCCGACCCCACCTGCGACACGACCGAGCCGTCGTAGTCGATGTGGATGCGGCGTCGCACGACGAGGGGGTCGTAGGCGACACGGACGTCGTCGCGCACACCCGCGAGCAGGCGCTCGGGGTGCGCCGCGTGGCGGGGCTCCACCTCGAAGCGGTCATCGGGATAGCGGTGCGGCGCGGGGTCGGGGTACATGGTGGTCGCGAGCGCGATGTCCTCGGCGGTGACCTCCCGGAACGGCTGCGTGGGTCCGGACGAGATCACCGTGGGGTCGATGCATACGCCCGCCTTCTCGGCGAGCCACGCGAGAGCCTCGGAGTTGTGGCGCGCGACAGGACCGCGCTCATTGAGCCACCACCAGAGGTACGTCTCGGTGTCCTCGTCCTGGCCGAACCAGTAGTAGCACTCGTCCCGCGGGCCGAAGTCGGCGGGGAACCCATCGGCACGATGCGTGCCGTAGCACGGCACGATCGAGACCTGCTGGAGGTCCTTGTCGGGTTCCCGGGCGTCGAACGGGATCTCACGGATCACCGTCTCCGCCTCGGGGCGCGCCTTCCCCACACCGAGGTTGCCGACACGGCACCACTCGCAGGCCAGCAGCTCCGCGTCCGCGACGTGCCAGCCGTCGGCCCCGCACCCCTCGAACGCCATGGTTCCCCAGAACATCTCTCCCCCACTTCTCTGCGACTGCCAGCAAGTATGGCGACGGGGTCTGACATCGAGGAGTCACGCGGGCGCTGTCGCCGCCCGGCGCTACAGTCCACGCATGGCACCGTCGATCTGGTTCACCGCCGACCTTCACCTGCGCCACCAGCTTGTGGCGGACGTGCGCGGGTTCGCGTCGACCAACGCCCACGACGAGGCGATCTGCAGCGCATGGTGGAACGTCGTGGACAACGACGACATCGTGTACGTGCTCGGCGACCTCACGGTGCGCGAGCACGCGTACGCGTTGAACCGCATCGCGACCCTGCCCGGGCGCAAGCGCCTGATCCTGGGCAATCACGATGCGGCGCATCCTCTGTTCGCGGACTACGCGGAGGCCGAGTCGATGTACCGCGACGTCTTCGAGTCGGTGGGCACGCACGGGATCCGCGCCTTCGACGGTGCCGTCGCGATGCTCTCCCACTTCCCCTTCGACGGGGACTCCTACACGGACGACAGCAGCGAGCGCCACCGCCTGCGGGACGTCGGTCTGCCGGTGATCCATGGGCACACCCACTCGACTGAGCAGCTCACGCGCTCCTCGACGGGCACGCTGCAGATCCACGTGGGGCTCGATGCGCACGGCATGGCGCTCGTGCCCGAGTCGTGGGTCGCGCGGACGCTCGCCGCCGCGTAAGCCGACTCGCGCATCGTGCCCGCGCAGACGACATTCGGACGATGCGCTGTCGGACCTCGGCGGTAGCGTCACCGCAGGCAGGTCGGGCGGTTGAGCCATCCGACCATCGAGCATCGAGAGGAGAGGCGCGTGACCGAGCAGGTGGAGGCTGTCGACCTGAGCAAGGAACCGGTGCTGATCCGGATCCTCAGCTCGTCGAGCACGGTCTACTACGTCGATGCCCGAGGCGAGCATCCGACGCTGATGCGGGCCCGCGGCGACGGTCGCACCCACGCGAGCGCGCTGGACAACCAGTGGCTCTACCTTCGCGGCATCGACTCGTACCGGGGCGACGAGGGTCCTTTCGCGAGCCCCGCGTCCGGACACGGCGTCCTGCGTGTCGGGTTCCGCCACCAGTACTGGTGGCACGAGGCAGACCATTCGCGAGCGCCGCTCGGGAGCTTCCGCCCGCGCCTCTCGGATACCACATGGTGGCTCCAGCGGACCGCCCAGAGCATCGAGCTGCTCGACGAGATGCCTGCACCTGATGCGCTCACCCGCGATGCCGATGAGGTCGACTTTCTCGACGGGCCGCACCGGGGCGGAGTCGACGCATGACGGCGCTTCAGCACGTCGACGTCCTTGTCGAACCGGGTCTGTACGAGCTCCGCTCGGTCGAATCGAGCTCGCGCTACTACGTCGATACCAGGCTGGGCGTGCCGCCGCGCTACCTGCGGGTCTCGGGCCTCGACTCCTTCACCGGACGGCTCGACGCCACGTGGCAACCGCTGCTGATGCTCGTCTCGCTGCCGGTGTGCTGGAACGGCGAGACGTATCTCGACGATGCCGAGGTCGACGACGAGGACTCGCGGGAATGGGTCCTGCGTGCCGGCGCCCGACATGTGCTCTTCGCGCCCGACGACACGCCTGGCAAGCCTCCCTACTACTGGGTGCAGTCGAGCGCCTGCAGGGAGCTGCGCGCCGTCGAGGCGATGCCCGCGGAGGTCGCCGAGTGGCTGGCGACCGTCGAGGCGTCGCCGGTCGAATGAGCTCCTGCCGCACTGCGGCGACCACACCTACCATCGCCGTTGCGTTGGTAGCCGCTTTGTACCACGACGAGGAGTTCTCCCTTGGTATTCCATGACGATTGGGAGCCCGAGCGGCTGCTCCGCGCCCAGCTTGGGGTGGCGATCCTGAATGTGCTCAGGGCCAGCCCGGAGGATGAACGTGAGATCCACGAAGGCGCCTCGGTGACGGCGCTCGAGTGGCTCGCGGGTGGTGTCGCGGGCTACACGATCGAGCTGCTCGCGCATGCGGGCAAGGAGTTCTGTGCTGACAACCTGCGCCTCGCCTTCCGCGTGGGCATGAGGATCGCGATGGAGGCCGCCGACACCTTCATGGCGATGGCACCCTCCAAATTCTCGGCGCTCCAGTCCGACGCCGCGGGGCTCCCGTTCGAGCGGTACCCCGTCCCCGCTGTCCTCCTCGACGGCGAAGTCGTGCCGGTCCCCGAGGACGCGACCACGGCTCATGAGGCGGCCCTCTACTGCGTCAAGGTCGTCCAGGCGTACATCGCCATTCTCGAGACCTGGGAAGACCAAGCCGCGCTGGCCTCGCTCACCGAGCGCAACCCGATCCTCGCCATGCGCCTGGGACCGCTCTACCCCTCGGACGCATCGTGACGGGCGCGTCGTGCGGGGTCATGAGACCCACCGCGTATTCGATGCTCGCCGCCGACGTTTTCACCGCGGAGGCCGTAGCCGCGCTCCACCTCAGACAGTGCGAACGGCGCGACTGAGCGAACTCAGCCGTCCCCGCCCGCGCTACCCCACCGCCTCCGTGTCAGCCTCGACGGTGAGCAGCAGCGGGCTCCACGGCAGGACGGGATCCCAGCACACCGGCCGATGCACGCACGCCCCCTCCTCGACCAGCAGGCCGCAACCGTCGATGCCGCGGACGAAGTCGATGATCCGGGCGTGGTCGGGAACGCGGTCACCGCCGCACGCACGTCGAAGCTCGAGCACCACGCCGTGCATGGCAGCCTCGTGGCCGGCCGAGAGGCCGCCGATGCGGTGCGCCTGCATCGCGGCCTTGAGCCGGTCCAGCACATCGGGGTCCGGGCAGGACTCGTGCGCCAGCGCCGCGACGACGGTCCACCAGCACGCGACGCTGCGCGCGACGTAGGGCATCGCCCGATCAGCGACGCTCCGGGCGGCGCCCGGCCCGAGCACCACCGCCTCCGACGCGTGCAACAGCTGGAGCGCGATGCCGAGACGCTCGATGTCCTCGGCGCGCTCGAAGTCGTCGACGCACTCGACCATCCGATCGATGATGTACCCGTAGTCCCCCGCGTGGCGCCACTCGATGACCCCGTACGCGAGCATCAGACGCGAATACAGCAGGTCGGGCGCACCGCACGTGCACTCGTCGTCCCACGCGATCGCCATCCCCGCCGCCGCGACCGGCGACTCGAGCTCCGCGAGCTCGCGACCGCATCCCGCGAACCAGGTGGCGGCACGGCGGCGCCCGTATCCGGCCGCCGCCTCGAACGCCGACACCGCGCGCACAGCCTCCTGGATCCGGTCCGGGCTCGCCACCCGCTCATCCTCGTCCTCGTGCATGTCTCTCCCCCTCTCGTTGCCAGTGCCAGGCACGATGATCACAGTACTCAGGGGGTCTGACATCGAGCCCGACCGGAATGGAGAGGCAGGGCGGACGCACGCTCCGGCATCGTCCCCGGAAGGGCGGCGTACCCGGCACCGGGTCGCGTCGGGCATGTCCACACAAGAAGAAGGGGCGGCCCGACCGAAGTCGGACCGCCCCAGAAAGGAGTGTGGGCTTCACGGCGAGCGAACTCAGCCGGGCAGGCCCCCTGCCCATGAACGCACCGAACGCATGGCGTCCAGGTACGGCCGCTACGCTACCGCAAGTTGCGAGGCGCAGTCGCCGCACATGCCGTGGACGGTTGCTCCGACGAGCCCGCCGACGACGACATCCTCGGGATGAGCGCACGGATGGAAGCCGACCTCCGCGGCGGTGCGAGCGAACCTGAACACCACTCCCCGCTTGCGGCTCTGACGGAAGATCTCTTCGGTGAGCATGCGCCGCAGCCGCGTGTTCATACCCAGAATCTTCGGGTTGCCGCGCGTGTTGCCCTCGTGGAACGCGATCTCGACCGCCAGATTGTTCGCCTCGGCGTAGCGCGCGACCTTGACGGCGTACTGCCGGAAGTAGTTGTTCCGAGCGTCCATCATCTTGCGAGACAGGCGCATGTGCTGGACACCATCGCCGTGGGGCGTGCGGGACTTCGCCACCAGCTCCTTGATCGAGCGCCCCTCGTCCACCATCGCGGAGACGGAGATCCCGCGGTCGTCGGCCACGATGGTGGCACGCGTGGCGGCGACGCGCACGAGCCCGGCGAACTCCCTGTTGGGCCGTGCCGGCTCGGCATCGGTCTTGTGCTGAACCACGGCGGTCAGGTATCGACGGTCGCCACGTACCTCGACGTGGATGCGCTTGATGAATGCCTCCGTACCGAGCGTGCGCGGGCCGGCACCGCGGATCTCCACCTCGCCGATGTTGCGGATGTCGGCATGGACCGGCTCATCGCCGTCGGCGATGAGCGCGAGCAGGCCCTCTTCGATGATCCTCCAGTCGACGCCGAAGGCGCTCTTGCGGTCGATGAGCGCGTACGTGTACTGCGCACGGCGAACCTTCTCCAGCGCCAGACGCACCTGGTCGTGGGTCGGGTGAGGGAACCCCTTCGAGTCGAGGGTCCGCAACGTGTCGCGGTAGTCCTGCAGCGCGCGGTACACGCACGTGATGTGATCGGAGACCCAGGCATCGTCGGCGCCGTCGAGCGCGGCGAGCGCGTTCAGCGCGGAGATCGCGAACTCATGGAGACCGGGGTCGTTGACGGGCCTGCCGGACGCGGCGAGCGCATCGAGCAGGCCATCGACGACGCGCCCATCGACCTGCGCGCGCTCCACCATGGCGCGGCGGACCGAGCGCGACGCCTTGATCGGGAGCCGGGTGGTGAACGTCTGCTTCATGCGTGCCTTTCAAGGTTCGGGGCGAGGTCGTCAACCGGCGTGTCGAGGAGCGCCTCGATGGGTTCGGAATCGTCTGCCAGCTCGCGAAGGACGATCCACAGGTCACGCACGGAGGCATCTGCCGCGATCCCGTGCTCCTCGATCCCCACGACTCGCCACGTGCGAGCAGTCAGCAGCACGTCGGCCGGCACGAAGAACGGCTGCTTGTCGCGGCCGATGTACGTGCCGTAGTGCGGGTCCTGGAACAGGTAGCGGATGACCGGCTGCTTCATCGCCGCGACCTCGCCTAGCGACTGCGGCGCGGGTCGATAGTCGTCCGACTGGTGCGTCATGACTGCAGGGTCGAGCATCGTCCGAATGGTCTGTTCGAACGCGAAGGTATCGCCGATGCGCAGCGTGCGGAGCTGTTCGAGCCGTGCGGCCGTCGTGGGGATGCTGAAGTGCGGCGTCTCCGTGTAGTGGAGGTACACCTCGGCCCCCTTCATCCGCACGACTCCGTCATCGTCGGGCGTCAGCGACTGAAGGTGCTGCTCGTCCTGGGCGAACTTGACCAGGTCATCCACAGTGCATGCCTTGGTCCGCTGCTGGGCCTCCCACACCCAGTCGAGCGCGATGGCCCTGTCGCCGCCGAGCCGGGGTGCATAGGCGTCGACCAGCTGATTCACCACGTCGACGGGGAAGTCGGCGTAGCGACCGAGCTCGGCGCGTGCATCCTTGAGGCTCACGACCTCGGCGACGAGCTCCGCCCACGCGGCCTGCGCCTCGGGCGACGGCTCAGCCGCCGCGTGGTCGATCCCGCACGTGCACTCCAGCACCGGACGATGCACGGGACACCTCAGCCGGCCCCGCTTGGTGACATGGAATCCGACGAGCGAACGGCACCGGACACGCTTCTCAGCAGCAGACAACTTCTCCCCCTCACAGACAGCCGGACTGGATCATGGCACGGAGTGCCGACATTGCTCGACGACGCTCCGCTCACGCCTGGAATCCGCCGCCGATCACCTACACCAGCACCGTCGGCCGCGTGTACGTGCGCACCATCAGCTCCATGAACCGGTGCCCGTCCTGGCGATCGCGCAGGTCCGCCAGCGCCGCCTCGTAGTACTCGGACAGGGGCGTGGACGGCGGCTTGAGCCCTTCGTCGATCGGGGCGTTCCCACAATCGTCGCGGTAGCGCACACCCAGGAAAGGCTCACGCAGCTCGTAGCCGTGCGCGGCGGCGATCCCCCACGCCCACGCCACGGCGAGCGCATGGTCGACACCCGCCGCGATGAGGCGCGCGGCGAACTCGAAGGCGCGCTCGACGGGCGACTCGATCGAGCGGTCCGGCTGGTGCGCCAGCCCGGCCGGCCAACCACCTGTGGCGTGGCTTGCCACGGCAAGGTCGCACGCCTGGTCGACCATGTCGCGCATCGTCTCCGCGCGATACGCCAACCCCGTCAGCAGCTCTCGTCGCGGGTGCCCGTCGAGGATCGCGTGCAGGAGGTTGCCCCGCTCGGCCTCCGCCCAGGAATGCGCGATCGGGTCGATTCGCAGCAGTTGCCCGACGTGGTCCCTGCGTTCATGCGTCTGCCCGAGGATCTCGTCGACCGGCCGTGCCCAGCGCCGTAGCGTGCCGTGCCGCTCCCCGAGCATCAGCCGGCGGCGAATGTCGTCATGGTCGTAGTCGATGCGCGGAAGCGGTGCGGCGACCTCGGCCAGGGCCCAGCTCGCATGGAAGGGATGCGAACCGTCGACCTCTCGCGGTCGCGGATCGGGGACTCCCTCCTCGCGCGGCCCGTGATCCCCGAGGTTGGGCGACACTCGCAGGATCGCCGCGACGCGCTTGGGGTCCGGTCGACGGAAGGTGCCCTCGCACGTGAGGTCCGGGCTTCCACTGAGCAGGCGGTGCGCGCCGTCGTTGTCCGGCACCACTCCGGCCTCCTCCCAGAGGAAGCGGACCCAGGCCTCGTCCTCGTCGATCGGCACGCCATGGTTCACCCACCGACGGTCCCAGTCGCTGACAACTGCGGGCCCGTCGATCCGATGGACGCGGCCACGTTCGAACCACACCTCGTAGTCCCACATCACCAGCGCGGGCGCCCCGTCCCGGTGCACCAGCCCCTCGGAGCACCACAGCTCCACCTCGCTCCACACCACGGCGGGGCCGTCGTCACGATGCGGTCCGACGCCGGGCAGCCAGGACACCCGCATCGGCTCGCGCGGCACCGCGAGGTCCGGCGTGTCGAAGCGGTACGGCGACTGCCTCTCCCGATGCACGGGTTCGAATACCAGCGCGACCGGCTCGCCCGAGGGCGTGTTCGCCTGCACGCACGGCTCGCAATCGGCCGCCTCGGAGTCTGGCACGTGGAGGCCGCGCACCGGGCACCCGGGCGCCGCCAGCAGCTCGTGAAGGATGCGCCCCACGACCCTCGGAACAAAGACCTGCATCACGCTCCCCCACCCTCGGCCGGCCACTCACGCCAGCGCCGCATCGTCCGTTCCTGCTCTCGATCGGCGACACCGTACCGGGAGGCTCCGACAGCGTCGTTGACACAGGATGTCGGAGCCTCGCGCTAGCGTCTGGCCTGCAAAGGAGGTGCGGATGGGCCACTACATCGAGATGCCCGCGCCGGCGAGCCGGCCGGAGCTGCCCGCGCTGCGGCACTGGATCCCGACGATGCCGTGGGAGATCGACGTCACCCTCTCGCCCGCGACGGCCGATGCGATGGCCGAGGCCGCGCACGGACTTGGCTACCTGTGGGCCACGATGCTCGAGGGCTGGCCGCGCTATCACCAGGAGCACATCACACGCATCGATGGGTGGGCGAACGCCGAGCTCGGCGGGTACTGCACCACGTGGCGCGCCATGGGCACGGTCGCCACGATGTGGAGCTACCAGCGCAAGGACCGCCGCGACGTGGTCCAGAACAATGTCGCATGGCACGCCTCCATCGCGGCGACGCGGGCGGCGACGGACCTCGACGTCGCATGGCGCGGGGTCGCGCTGCCACTCATGCACAACGCACTGCCCGACCATCCCGACCGATTCCGCGACGTCCCGCGTGCCGTCGCGCCCGCCGCGGTGCTGCACCCGTTCGAGCGCGGAGCCGCACAGTGGCGCACGCAGAAGTCGCCGCACGCGGTGCTCAAGGCGGCGTTGACGATGCTCGCATTCGCGGCGTTGGATCACGACGACGCACTGCACGGCGTCGGCGCTCGCACGCTCTTCGACTGGGCGCTCGCCGGCAATCACCTGGGGCCCAGCGGGCTGTCTATGGGCATGCTCCAGCGCGGCACCGATTGGGCACGATGCGCGCGCGTCCTCGCGGGGCCCGGCGAGATCGACCACGATGAGCTCGACACGGTGCTCCGTGAGGTGTTCCTCGCGGTCGGCACCGGAGCGCATCATCTCGCGGGAAGCGCCGAGCTGTTCCGCTACGCGAACCGTCCCGAACGCTACCGAGGCGCACGACGCGCCCTCCTCCAGGACGATCCGGTTGCCGCGAACATCCTCGCGGGAGTGCGAAGCATCCCGGTGTGGCATCTGGATGAAGAAACGTTGTTCTCCGACGTCGGGGTGCGCCGCGGGCGTGCCGCGCTGCGCGCGCTCGCCGACGCCGGCTTCATCGACGCCGCATATGACAAGAACGCGCGCTGGTGGACCGTGCGCGCGCGCAAGTTCCGCGTGCGACTCCTCGAGCCGTGGGATCTCGCGGAACCGCACGAGTTCGGAGAACCCGCGCCTGATCCCGAGTACTGACGAACAAGTCCCGCTCAGTCGGAGCGCGACCAGTCGGCGAGGTAGGAGCCCCGGTAGCGAGGGTTCGCAAGAATTGCAGACTTCACGTCCCGTGCCACCATTGCGACTTTCTCGAACCGCTCGGCCAGCTCGGGTGACGGTTCAATCGGGTCGAGCTCCGGAATACGACCGAGTCCTTTGTGGACGATGCGCGCCCGCAGGAAGTCGTAGTAGCCTCCCGCGGTGGCCCAGGCCGGAACGGACGGTGCGCCGTCGTAGTGCTCGAGCTCGTCGAGAGCTTCGGGATAGATACAGCCCTCGGGGAGCGTCACCGTGGCTGTGATGCCCCTCGCCGCTAGATCGCGGATCGCCGCGTTGATCGATGCGTCCGCACACATGTTCCACCCGAAGGCCGTCTGGAAGCCGCGCAAACCGCGCGCGTACCGCCCGAGGATCTCCATGTTGAGCAGGTGCATCAGCTCATGCATCACGACCGCGGCGCGTTCCGGCGGGAGCATGCCGGAGAAAACGTCGGGATTGATGGACATCCGACCCGACGGTTCGATCTGCGCGATGCGATCGCTGGCGTCGACGTCGCCCACCAACGACTCATACGGCGAGGGTGCAGTGAGGTCGATCGCGACGGGCCGCACCAACCCGAACGTCCGCCCGAACTCGGGCAGCTCCTCGCGGAGGTCCTCGAAGGCGGCGCAAACGAGCCGAGCGGACTCCTCGTCGAAGCCGTCGGGTTCGGGGATCGCAGCGAATACCATCGTTCCGCCAGTCGTCCCCGTGCCTGTCCCCATGACCGCGTCGGCCATCGGTGACCTACGCTCGCTGAGCTTCGTCGGAGGCGGGCCGGGACGCCAGCCATTCGTCGACGCACGCGAGCAGATCGACCGCCCAGACCCACGCAGTCGCCACATCGAGCGCACTACGAAGGTTGCCGTTCCACAGGTACTCGCGAAACTCGCTGTCCACGGGGAGGTTCTCCCCCTGGCCGTCCCACTCGGAATTCGTGTCTTGAACGAGCGCGTCCGACCACGTGTCCATGTCGACTAGTTCGAGCTCTTCAAGGTAGGCCGCGAGGTCGACCCGGTTGCGGATGAACGTGCGCACTTCCTCGACAGCCTCGGTCGCCTCAGGCGAACCGTCCTCGTCTGCAGCATGGTCCACGATCCGCTGAAAGGCTGCGTGGGCGAGGTCCAGCGTCGACGGCACCTCGACGCCGTATGGCGTGAACGCGGTCGGACTGCCGCCGGCGGATCGCCAGATGCGGGCCGTCTCGGCCCCGAGAGCCGTCACCGCATCGTCAAGCTTATGCCGGACAAGTGCCGGGTCCTCGGGAGCCCAGCGCGCCATGAAGATGATCTCCATTCTCTACTCCAATGATCGTGGTGGTGACGTGCGCAGCGAATCAGGTGAGCGGCGCCAGGGCATCCCGAACGGCGACCGAACGATGCCCCGGCACGTGCGTGCGAGTCCACTGGCTGACCGTGGTCTGCGTGACGCCGAGGATGGGGCCTGCCTGGGTCTGGTTGAGGCCGGCATCGGCGAGCATCTTCGCGAACTCGGCGCCGAGAATGGGCTCGGACTTGACGGCGTCGGCGGGCGGCACACCCACGCGGCCGCCTGTGCGCTTCGGGATGGTCGGCGCATCGGCATCGCCTCTGAGGTGCGCCTCGACCAGACGGACCCACTTCGCCGGCACTCCCTTGCTTCGCCAGTTCGTCACAGTGAACCGGGTCACGTCGAGCCTTTTGCAAAGGGTGTTCACCGAAAGACCAGCGTCGTCCATCGCCCGCACAAAGTCGGGACCGGACATCCGCTGAGGCGCCTCCATCCAGGCGAATCGCTCGCGCATCGCTTCGGAGATCTCGCCACCCGTCGACGGCACACCATCGTCGATCCATCGCGAGATGGTGTCCGGGTGGACGTCGAACATGGAGCCGAGCTGAGCCTTGCTCATCCCGGACTTCTCGACAAGCCGGGCAAAGGTATTCGGGTCCATCGCGAGCGGCCCGGGCTTGACCCCGGGAGTCCGGCGCACGGCCTCGAGCCTGGCGGCGTCGGACATCGCTGCGCGCACGGTTCCGGCGTGCTCGGACGGCACTCCCCTCCGGGTCCACGCCGTCACGCGATGCGCCTCCGTGTCGATGGCACGAGCGAGCTGCGCGGCGGAAGCACCCACGCGCTCGAGCATGCTCACGAGCTCAGCCGCGGGAATCGTCTGCGGTTGGACCTGGGTGGGAATCGCCATGCAAGGCCTCCTCGTTGATCTCGGGCACAGCGCAATGACACGCGATGCCAATGTTGGTCGCACCCTATCGATGGCCGCCGACAGGCGGCCGCGGGGTTGCCAGCGAGCCGCCCGCAGCACGCGCGAGCGCCGCACCGTCGACGGGACAGATGAGCCGGCGCTCGGCTTTGCGTCAACCTCGGGCATGCGCCGTCGCCACCGTCGCGACCGACGACACGCTCGGCGTTGCCCGTCCGGAGTCGCACAGCCGCACGAACGCCCCGAGCTCCACGAACTGCTCCGGCGTGCTCGGGATCGCCGAGGTCAGGTGCTTGGACCGCACGATCACGGCAAGCCACTGCGCACGCGACACCGCGACATTGGTGCGGTTGCGCTCGATCACGAAGCTCAGCCCCCGCGGCGAGTCCTCGGGCGACGACGTCGCGGTGGTGAGAATCGCGACCGGCGCCTCGCGTCCCTGGAACCGGTCGACCGTGCCGACCTCGATCTCCTCGTACCCGGCGACCGCGAGCCGCTCGCGCACGAGCCCGACCTGCGCATTGAACGGCGCGACCACCAGGATGTCCGCCTCGCCGATCACACGAGCCTTCTTGCCGTCGTCCCACTCCCGTCCGATGACCCGTTCGACCTGGCGCACCACCTCGTCGGCCTCCTCGATCGAGGACGTGGCATTGCCGAGGTGGCCAAGCATCGCCACCTCGAGCCCGGGCACGATGCCCTTAAGAGCACGCGCGTCGGTCGACGGGTCGGAGTGTAGCTTGCCTCGGTAAGACAGTTGCGAGACTGGCGCCGTCACGGCGCTGTGCATGCGGTACGTGGTGTCGAGCAGGTAGCCGCGGCTCTCGGGGACAAGGCCGTCCTCGGCCACCCAGGACAGCGCAGACTCGGCTACGTGCTCGGGGTGCACCGCCTGACTCACCTGTCCGAGCTGCTGCGGATCACCGAGCAGCAGCAGTCGCTCCGCTGACCGACCGGCCCCGATGGTGAACGCGAGCGAGTACTGACCCGCCTCGTCCACCACGAGCAGGTCGAACGCCGCATCGTCGAGCTTGGAGAAACCCCACGCCGTCGCGCCCACCACGTAGCCGCCGTCAGCCGGGCGCTTGTCGATGCTGTCCAGCCACGTCCACGGGTCGCGATTCTTGGGCCCGCCCACCTTGAACACCTGGCCCTTCGCGTCCACGGTAGGGAGCTTCGCGACGCCCATGAGCATGTTCTCGACGGTCGAGTGGCTCTGGCCGACGACACCGATGCGCCAGCCTCGCTCGATCAGGGCGGCGATCACCCGCGAGCCGGTGTAGGTCTTGCCTGTCCCGGGAGGGCCTTGCACGGAGACACACGACGATGCGGGCGCGAGGGCGCCGAGAATGGCACCGGCGTAGTCATGGCCGGCGACGGCCGGCAGCACCGCGTCGGCGCGACGCAGGAGGGACAGCACCGCGGACTCGTCGGCGATGTCGGGTGCGGCGAAGGAGCCGAGCGCGGACTCGGCGACGGCGCGGATCGACTCCTGCACCACGCGCGCGTCCGGCGGCGACCCGGGCAGGATCGCGAGCGGGCGGTCGTCCCAGGCGTCGGGCGCGTTCTCGGTCTTGCACGTCTCGACGAGCGTGAGCACGGCGAGCGTCCCGCGCCTCTCGATCATCGGCTCGCCGTCGTCGTCCTTCGCGAGGCGGAGAGTGCCGCCGCCGGTGGCGTACTCGGCGAGGTCGGGCGCCCAGGATCCGGGGTGATCGGTGGACGCGGAGTACATCGCCTTGATCGAGTCGAGCTTCGCGCCGGCGGGCAGGTCGACCTCGACCTCGAGAGTGCGGGCCAGGGACTTGCCGGTCCGCCCCTTGGTCGGGTCGCGCCAGTCCTCGACAACGCGAGCGCCGACGAAGGGGATGTGCTCCCGAGATTCGCTCCACTCGTCCATGGGGGTCTGCAGCCGGCCGATGAGGTCCTGCCAGTAGACCTTCTTCTCACGGTCGGCGAACTCGCCCGCCGCGCCGAGCATCGCCAGCGCCTGGAGGTCGACCGAGCGCCCGGAGTGACCGTGAGCGTCGTCATGGGCCTCGACCAGGTCGCGGATCTTGTCGACAACGGACGGGCCGACCGGTGCGTCAGGCTCCTCCGCATCGTCCTTGCTCTCACGGGGCGTGCGCACGAGGGGCGTGACGAACGGCATCGACGACTCCGTGGCGCGGGCACGCAGCCAGGCGTCGAGCTCGAGCGTGGAGACGCAGTCGTACTCGTTGTAGTCGGCGATGCCCCGGATGAGGTCCGCCGCCTCGTCGGCCTTGCCTGCCGCCACCGCAGTGCAGTAGTCGGCGTACACATTGACCGAGGTCGCCGCGTCGGTCACGTCGCCCGTGCGGAGGTGGTCGCCCATGTAGAGCGGCTCGAGCTTCTTGATCGAGTACGACGACGCCGAGATGCGCAGGCTCCCCCGCACCACCGGGAGCAGGTCGACGAACACGCCCTCGCGCAGGAGCCGGTCGACGGCGTCCTCGCAAGTCTGGTGCCGCTTCGCGATCGAGAGCAGATGCGTCTTCTCGTACGGCGCATAGTGGTAGACGTGCATGTCGGGGTAGGCCGCGCGGCGTTCGTCGACGAAGGCGATGAAGTCCTTGAGCGCCTGCTTCTCCTGGCGAAGGTCATGGGCCCAGAAGGCTGTGAACGGCGGCGCAGCACTCTCGGACTCGGGTCGCGTGACCAGACCGAAGAGGTAGTCGATCCCCCACTCCCCCGTATCTGCGGACTGCCACAGCGGGTCTCCCTCGAAGTCGAAGTAGACGTCGCCCTCGGACGGCGCGGGCAGCGCGTCGATGCGGCTGCGGTCGATGAGCCGCCAGCTGAGCCTGTGCGTCGCCCCGTCCTTGGCGTACTCAACGGTGCCGCCGTCAGGTGCGAGTGGGGCGACACCCTTCTGCATCGCGGCCTGGAAGCGCAGCGTCTCGAAGGTCTCGCGCGCCATCCCGGTGGGCGGCTCGGTGGCCTCCGCGAGCGCCGCCACGGTGGTGATCCCGGCAGCGCGAAGCTTGGCGCGCTGCTGTCGACGGAGGTTGGCGACCTGAAGCAGGTCATCGTGGGTCGCGATCGCATCCATGCAGTGCGCGCACGCCCCGCAGATCGCGATGGAGTCGTCGCCCCAGGCGACGGGCACCTCGCTCGCGGAGTGCGCCACCATGGTTTCCTGGAAGCGCGCCATCGCGGCGCGCGCCACGGCCTCAACCTCCCCGAGCGAGTAGTCCATGTGCTCGCCCGTGCCGAGGATCACACGTGCTGCGTCGGCGAGAGCCACGCCCGCGTCGCGCAGTGTCACGGCGTAGCAGCCGATCTGCAGCAGCGCGGAGGTCTTGACGTGACGCGCCACCTTGGAGTCCGCGACGACGTACGCGGCTCCGGCTCCCTTGGCCGGGTCGATCTCCCCCGCTGCCACGTCCTCCCGCAGCAGGAAGTCCGCGAAGCCGTGGAAGCCATCGCTCATGATGGTGGCCTGGTAGACGACCGCGGCACCCGCCGCGAGCGCGGCCAGAGAGACTCGAGCGGACGCGGCGAGCTCGTCCGCGGTCGGCCGGCGGTGTTCGGGCCGCGCCTCGATGGCGACGATGCGCGCGGTGACGTCAGCGGGCAGCGTCTCATCATCGCCGGGCCGCCAGGTCCAAATCACGGTGGTCGCATCCAGACCGCTCGCCGCCGCCACGGCGTCGTGATACGCGATGAGCACGTCTGCCTCGTGAAGCTCACCGAGAGCTCCAGCGCGCTCGAGCAGCGCATCGGCCTCGACTGCGAGGCGCAGAGAGCGCCCGCGCACCTCGTCAAGACGGCGCAGCGTCGCGTACTCGCATTCGGCGGCGAGCACCACGTCGGACGCGCTCCACATCATCTTCTGCCTTGCCACGTACATCTCACTCCCCAGCGGTTACAGCAATGCTCCGCTAATCAACGAGCACAGCTTCAGTAGGATCACGGGCGAAAGTAGCGCCAGGTACCGACAACCCGGCCGGGGCACGCCAGTCGCTGAATTCCCATGTGACGCACATCACGCGATGCACCGGAACTAACGGAGGTCCGAGCCAACTCGGCGAGCGGCGTCTCCCGGGATGATTGGGGCAGCTAGCTGTGCGCGGGCGTCACCCTTGGTGGTTCGGCGCGGCTGCATTCGAGCGCAGTCCGCTCACGCTACTTTCGACGGCATGAACACAACGCAAGGTTGGGGTTGGTCGGCGCGCGACGTTGTCCCCGACTACACACCTGTTGGAGCGCCTAAGGACCCCGGCGCAAGGATCTTCCTCGGTTTGGCCGACATCGATGGCAAGGCATGGCAGGCCCCATATGATGACCTGCTGACAGCGATGGGCGTCCGCAAAAAGAACGTCGATCCCGAGCGAGAGACGCAGTCGGCATCGCGTCTTCGCACCTGGCTGACGTATTTTCGTGGCCTAGGCCTCGTCTATGTAGATTCCGACAAGAAGGTTCGGCTTACGCAAACGGGAAAGCGCGTTGCCGAGCTGGTCGATGAGAGCCTCGATGTCGCAACACGAGCGGGCGAGGTACATGCAGAGCTCCAGCGCCGCGAACTCGCCGCGACTATGCTCCCAGTACTGGTACGCCACAGGCTGGATTCGCCGATTCGCCAAAACGAGACGTCATATCCCGCTGGAACGGATATACGGCCGTATTTCGCAATACTCAAGGCGGCGCGAAGTCTCGACAACAAGATTCACTGGCAAGAAGTAGCTCGGGTCCTGGCACACGTTCTGCAGGAAAGCGATCTAGACGCCGCGATCGGGAAGGTTCGCGCCGCACGCGACACGGATGAGTACAGTCCTGATAACGACGATATTGCTCAAAGGCTACTCGGCGACGTCGCACCTCCCGAGCTAAGCGGTGGGAACTACCACGATCGCACGATCGCTTGGATCTCCCGGGCCGGCTTCAAGGACGCTATTCTCACGGTCCGAGGCGACAGCGAAGGCTTCCACCACCTTCACTCCAGCATCCTGGACCTAGTCGATGCAAGCCTCGCAGCGCCAAGCGCCAGCCCTGTACCGGCTGACGTCGACAGCTACATGGCATGGCTATCGTCCGCTCAGCCCTTGACTCACGCACCACGGGACACGGCGCCCGAAGCGCTGGGACCTGGACGCATCCGCCTCCTCGAACGCGTCGTATCTGCCGTCGAACGTTTCGGCGATAGCCGAATTCTCTGCTTGTCGGGCCCCGCTGGAAGTGGCAAGACCTCGCTTGCTCGCGCCGCAGCGAAAGAAATCGCGGATCCCGAGGACATCTTGGAGATTCAGTTTCATGCCAACTTCGCATACGAGGATTTCATTGGGGGTCTCCAACCCAGCGGGGCTGGAGAGTTTACGCGAACGCCTTCGAAACTACTTGACCTCAATAAAAGCGCACTAGCAAATCCCGGCCGTCGGCACGTAGTTGTTATCGACGAGCTTAGTCGCGCCGATCTCGCCAACACTCTGGGCGAAGTTCTCACTTACATCGAATATCGTCGGGTGCCATTCTGGGTCGCCGGACTTGCTCGTGAAGTCGAACTCGCCGACAATCTCGTGTTTCTCGCCACTATGAACCCTCAAGACCGAAGTGTCCTCAACATGGACGATGCGCTCGTTCGCAGATTGCGGCAAATCCCGATCGGGAGGAGCGTCGAGGGCCTCCGAGACATCTTGCGATCCAACGGGATGGACGACCTACTGGCGGCCCAATTGGTGGAATGGTACGAACGTTGCCCAGAAGACCTCCCCTTTGCTCAGGGCGTGTTCGTGGGCTGCAAGACTGAACGAGATCTAGCTGATCTGTGGGATGAGGTGCTCACTCACTTCCTTACCAGGGGCGGTGTGCCGGTGTACGCAGACGCCTTGGCAGTGGCCACCTCGTTCAAGTGGAAGAATCTCGACGCAGAGCCCGATTCCTCAAGTGGCTCCGAGGGAGCGACAATCGGCGAAAGTGAAGCATCCGCAACGCTCCCCGACGGCGACCAAGCTGTGCGTAGCGTCCCGTGATCGCCTCGACGACAGGGGCACCTCGAGGAAGCTTCGCCTCGAGCCATCGCCACCACCAAATGGCTATGTACGCAACGATCGACATACCGAAAGCTGAATTCGCTGAGTCCGCGATCGAGCTGAGCACCTTGCCTTGGGTCCGGAACCGAGTCGCGACTCTCACAGTCGCAAACTCAAACGTGCGCATCGACTCCTATGGCTTTGCAGGCCATCTGGCGATCGGTACTTCTCACACAATCGAAGTGCGAGAGCTGGTGCCTGGCACCGTACACGCCTTATTCCCGATCGCGACTCACCAGAGAATACGCGTCGCCCGCCAGTCTACGAGGACCGATCCAAGATCTGAGCCTCCGCACGAGCTGATTGCGCGCTCATTCATTTCCGCAGCGCTTGAAGCCACAGCTAGCGGCATCGATCGTAGGTACGAAGCCTCCCGGTATTTGGGCGAGCAACCGAGCGGTCGACTCGACACGGCCCGGACTATGAAGGCTTGGGCGACAGGGCGTAGGAACGTACTCGCAACGAGCATTCGTCGGCTCACGCCAGACACGCCGCTCAATCGTGTTCTAGCGGCTGGCGCGTTGCGCGCATACGAAATTACCGCGTACTCAGATACCGCTTCGCTCGGCGGCGCACTTTGTGCACGGCTTGCCGGCGTAACGCCCCAAGTGCTCCCCGATTTTGAGCATGCTAGACGCTACGCCGTCATGGCTGGGAGGGGCGAGGATGTTGCCCTGGTCGACATCGCCGAGCTACTCATCACTGGTATGACACTCGTTGGATCCGGCGCCGCGCTCACATCGCCTATGTCAGCGTGGGTGGACGTGCCCGACCTCTTTGAACGCGCCGTACTGGCCTTGACGAGCACCCTCTTCAGTCCAGCACATGTGTTCCACGGCAAGTCTTCTCCGAGAGCGCTGCTCAAGCGTGGCGACGCAGCGACCCGTCTTCGCAGGGCCGAGCCCGACGTAGTAATCCAGAATGGATCTCGCACAGTCATATTCGACGCAAAGTACCGCAGTACCGGGAACGTTGCTAGCGAACAATCTCTCTACCAGCTCATGGCCCACGCAGACGCATGGAATGCGACGGCCGCGGCCCTGGTGACGCCCGCGCTTCCCGGTCAATCACCGGGCGTTGAGGTCCTTGGGACGGACTCTCGCGGCTGCACTTACGCCGTACTCTCTGCCGATCCCACCAATGTGGGCGAGCTTTCGAGCGCGTTGTCTTGGTCGACCGCGTTCAAAGCGCTCCGAATCGCGACACCCAGCTGATATGCCAGCGGCGGCGGCACGGCATTCCCAACCTGCCGCGCTGCAGCCTCCCTGTTTCCTCGAAAGACGAAGTCATCGGGAAAGCCTTGAAGCCGGGCACCCTCCCGGATTGTCAGGCTGCGATTCTCGATTGGATGCGCGAAACGCCCGCGGGTGAAGCTGTCGAAGCGTGCGGTGATGGTCCCACTTGGAGCATCCCAGGCAAGACGCCCGTAGACATCAAGGTGGCGATGAGAACCCTGATGGCACTTCAACTGCAGACGCTCAGGGATGTCAAGGCGTCCGCCCCCTTGAGGGACATAGCTTATACGTTCCTCATTTAGAGGCGAGAGACGAGCTTCTCTATAGTGATTTGCGACTTCTGGATGCGGGCTGCCGTCCAAAGGGGGACTTGGCAGATCGCCGATCGCGTCGCGTACTGTGCGGCAGCTGTGCTCGGCAGATGGAGTTGGCCACTTGAACGCGCCCTTACCTCCCAAGATGCCAACTAGGAACGCGCGGCGCCGATGCTGAGCCAACCCAAAGTCTGCTGCGTCGAGAACCTTGAGTTCGCACGAGTAGCCCAGATTTTCAGCATGTTCCTGTACAGCAGAGATTACCGCCCGCCCCCGTACCGACGTAATCGCGGCCACATTCTCGACAAGAAATGCTCGTGGCTGCATGTCGCTAAGCCACTCTAAGTACCGAAGGACGAGCTCATTGCGAGGGTCACTGCGCTCGCCCCTGCGCTGAAGAGAAAAGCCCTGACATGGCGGTCCGCCTGCCAAGAGATCGAGCTCGCCCCTCGCTATGCCAGCGAGAGCGAGCAAATCCCCTCCCGAAACAGAGTTCGCGTCAAGCACCATCGCACGGGCGTCGAGGTTGTCCTCGTGTGTGGCCACCGCGATTGGATCGTGGTCAAATGCAAGACCCACGGAGAAACCTGCCTGGCAAAGGCCCAAACTCAAACCACCAGCGCCCGCGAATGCGTCAATTGCCTTCGGCAAGCCTACCTCCTCGACGTCTGATACCCGGAATAAGAACAGAAAACGATGACCCAATCGGCTCATCGCCAATCTCAACCACCCCCGCTTCACTGTGTGAGCCACCCGACAGCACAGCCTCAGCGATACGACGTGCGGCAAGCGGGGGAACTGCATTTCCGATTTGCTTGAATCGGTCGTCAAACGGACCGACGAAATGCCAATTCGAAGGGAATGTCTGAAGCAGTGCAGCCTCTCGCGCGGTGAGGCCCCGATGCTGCTCGGGATGAATGAACCGCCCGCAGGAAGGGGTGCGACACCGTGCAGTGATGGTTGGCGCGGTAGTCTGCCAGGCAAGTCGTCCATAGACATCCGTGTAACCGCCGTGAGAGGTCCGCGTACGATCTAGGCACTCAGGGCCCACACCAATGGGTCTGTTGCCGCCGTCTGCAGGAACCTGGCGGATGATTTCGAGCGTGGCCTTGGAATGCCGACTCGCCTGGTGCATCGCGTCGTCTTCCGCAACTTCGCCGCTGGCAACTGGGCTGAGCTCGCCAATCCACTCTTGGACGCTGGAGAATGCCCCCTGGGCGTGTGTCGGAGCCGGAAAGCGCACCTCAGGGTGGTCTGCGCGCGATGCGATTACCACGGCACGGAATCGCTCCTGTGGAACGCCGAACTCGGCGAAGTTTAGGATTCGCGCTCGCACTCTATAACCCGCGTCACTGAGTCTCGACCGTGCGTCGGCGAAGAGTTCCCAGTTCCGCGTGGCAAATAGATCGGGGACGTTCTCGATGACCACTACTTCGGGTTCGAGTGCAATAGCCAACGTAACGAACGCGCCATAGAGGGTGTTCCGCCCGCGACTATCGCCACGGACCTTGACGTGACTTGAAAAGCCCTGACACGGTGGCCCGCCGACAAGACAAATCGGGCCCCGATGCCGAGCTCGAATTCCGGCCGCCCAGACATCCGCGCTCGACTCGGCAACTTCGAGCAGATCCACCGTCGCCACCTCGTGGCCCAGGTTCTTCTCGTAGGTCGCGGCCGCCCACCTATCGTTGTCGGCAGCCCAAAGATGATCGAACGCGCCCGTCGCAAGAAAGCCTGCGGACGCTCCGCCGCATCCCGCAAAGAGGTCGACCAATCCCCACCTGTTCACGCCATCAGACGGTCCGGCCGGCTCCAGGGCCTTACTCATGCTATTCATACCTCCTGCTGGTCAGTGCGCCAACCGTACTGAGCACCCCTGACACTCGCGTTCGTGGGCAACCCTACGGATTCCTGGCGCATCGAGCGTCGTCGACACTCACGTGACGTTTGATCCAGCGCGGCGTTCGCAAAACTGCAATCGAGACGTCATCGTGCAGCCGGCCGGGTCTCCCCCGCCGGACGCCGCATCTTCAGCTCAGGCTGAACTACCGCAGCACGGCACCGAACTTCTCGGCGGCCGCCGCGATGATCGCCTCGCGCACCGTGAGGACCTCCTCGGCCGACAGCGTGTGGTCAGCGTCGCGCATGCGCACGTTGACGGCCAAAGACTTGCGGCCCTCACCGATCTGCTCGCCCGTGTAGACGTCGAACACGCGCGCGTCCTCGACCAGCCCATCCCCAGCGGAAATCACGGCGTCGACAAGCGAGCCTGCCGTCACGGAAGAGTCGACCACGAAAGCGAAGTCTTCCTTCGCCAGCACCTGCCCCGACACGGGCGACGCCGTCACCAGCACGCCCTCGCTCTCCTCGATCAGCGGGTCGAGCGCGAGCTCGAACGCCACGGTCCGCGCCGGGAGGCCCAGGTTCTCGCACACCTTCGGGTGGAGCTCGCCGGCGACGCCGACGATCTCGCCCTCGAGCCGGTACACCGCCACGCGGCCCGGGTGGAACGGAGCCGTCGACTGCCGCTCCCCCGCCTCCGACGAGATCTCGAGCACCACGCCGCACGCGCGCTCGACCTTCTCGACCATCGCCAGCGCATCGGTCCACCGCCACGGCGTCGCGTGGCCGTCCCACCCCGACGTCACGCGGTTGCCCGCCATCACGCCCGCCACACGGCGCACCTGGCCGGGGATGGCCTTGTTCAGCGCCTCGACATCGTCGGGCGTGATCGACGTACCCGAGTAGGTCGCCGGGATCGCCCCAACGAGGCGACCGAGGTACGCACGCCCCGTCTCGTACACGGCGACGTCCTGCGCGCCGCGACCCAGGTTCACACGCACCGCGTCCACCAGCGTCTCCACCAGGGCCGTCCGCAGCAGCGGTTGCTCGGCGCTCAGCGGGTTGGCGAGGCGGATGACGTCACGACGGACGTCGTCGGCAGGCAGCAGGCACTCGTCGAGCCGCGCCTCGGAGATGAACGGGTACGTCAGCACCTGGGTGAGCCCGGCCTCGGCCAGCGAGCGCGCCACCGACTTCCGGACCAGCTGCGAGTGCGTGTAGCCGCGTCCCGGAGGCGCCACGGGCAGCACGGACGGCAGGCCGTCGAAGCCCTGCAGGCGCGCGACCTCCTCGACCAGGTTGATGGGCGCCTCGAGGTCCGCGCGCCACGTCGGACGCGTCACGATGAGCACCTCGCCGTCGCGCTCGACCGTGCACCCCACCTGGGTGAGCGAGTCGATGACCTGCTCCGGCGAGTACGCGACACCGACGATGCGCGACGGGAAGTCGACGTCCATCTCGATCGGCTCGACCGCCGGCACGTTGTCCACATCCGTGAACACGTCCTCGATCACGCCGCCGCCGAGCTCCACCAGCAGGTTCGCCGCCCGCTGCACCGCCACGGGAGGCAGCGCGGTGTCCACGGCCCGCTCGAAGCGCCGCGAGGCCTCCGAGCCGAGCTTGTGACGCCGCGCGGTCCGCGCGATGGTGATCGGGTCGAAGTGCGCGGCCTCGAGCAGCACGTCCGTGGTCGAGGCGGAGACCTCGGTCAGCGCGCCGCCCATGACGCCGGCGATGCCGACGGGACGGGCGCCGTGGCCCCCGAGCGAGTCGGTGATGAGCAGGTCCTCACCGTGGAGCACGCGCTCGACGTCGTCGAGCGTCTCGATCTGCTCGGCGGGGTGCGCGCGGCGCACCACGATGGGCGCGGTCAGCGTCGCGAGGTCGTACGCGTGCAGCGGCTGGCCCAGCTCGAGCATGACGTAGTTGGTGACGTCCACCGCGAGCGAGATCGAGCGCATGCCCGCCGCCTCGAGGCGCTGCTTCATCCAGCCCGGCGACGCCGCGGCGGGGTCGAAGCCCCGGACGATGCGCGCGACGAACCGGTCGCAGCCCACGTTGCCGCGCACGGGCGCGGCGTCCTCGATCAGCACCGGGAAGCCGTCGCCGGCAGCCCCCGAGACAGCAAGCGCGGCGGGATCGGTGAACGATGCGCCGGTCGCGTGCGCGTACTCGCGCGCCACCCCGCGGATCGAGAACGAGTAGCCGCGGTCCGGCGTCACGTTGATCTCGATGGTCTTCTCATCGAGCCCCAGCAGCGCGATCGCGTCCTGGCCCGGCTCGAGAGAGTCAGCGGAGAACCCCATCTCGGTGAGCACGATGATGCCCGAGTGGTCCTCGCCGAGTCCCAGCTCACGTGCGGAGCAGATCATGCCGTCCGACCAGTGGCCGTACGTCTTGCGGCCGGAGATGGGGAACGGCCCGGGCAGCGTCGCACCCGGCAGCACCACGACCACGTAGTCGCCCTCGACGAAGTTGTGGGCACCGCAGACGATGCCCTTCGAGGACGGGTAGTCGACCTTGTTGTCGGGCTTGTGCCCCGGCCCCTCGGGGTCGTTGAACTCCCCCACGTCGACGCGGCAGTAGTTGATGGTCTTGCCGTTGGACTGCTCCTCCTTGACCAACGACATGACCCGCCCGACCACCAGCGGACCCTCGACGCCCGAGCCGTGGATGCCCTCTTCTTCAAGACCGACGCGAGCGAGCGACGTGGCGATGTCGACCGGCGAAGCGCCGGGCTCGAGCGCGACCGACTCCGCGAGCCAGCTAAGCGGAATCTTGGGCATCAGATCTCCATCCCGAACTGCTGAGAGAAGCGCACATCGCCCTCGACCATGTCGCGCATGTCGGTGACGTTGTGGCGGAACATCAGGGTGCGCTCGATCCCCATGCCGAACGCGAAGGCGGTGTACTTCTCCGGGTCGATCCCGGCGGCGCGGAGCACGTTCGGGTGGGTCATGCCGCAGCCGCCCCACTCGATCCACCCGGTGCCGCGGCACGTGCGGCAGGCCGCATCGGCGCCGCCGCACACGAAGCAGCGGAGGTCCATCTCCGCCGAGGGCTCGGTGAAGGGGAAGAACGCCGGCCGCAGGCGCGTGATCGCCTCGGGGCCGAACAGCGCGCGAGCGAAGTGGTCGAGCGTGCCCTTGAGGTGAGCCATGGTCAAACCGCGATCGATGGCGAGGCCCTCGATCTGGTGGAACACCGGCGTGTGGGTCGCGTCGAGCTCATCCGTGCGGAACGTCTTGCCCGGGCACACCACGTAGATGCCGCGCCCCTCCTCGAGCGAGTCGCGACGCTCGAGCGCCGCACGCACCTGCACCGGCGAGGTGTGGGTGCGCATGAGCAGCCCCGACGAGGGCGGGTCGATGAAGAACGTGTCCTGCATCTCGCGCGCCGGGTGGTCCGGGTCGAAGTTGAGGGCGTCGAAGTTGAACCACTCCGCCTCCATCTCCGGCCCCTCGGCCACCTCCCAGCCCATCGACACGAACAGGTCGCACATACGCTCCTGCATCGTCTCGATGGGGTGGCGGGCGCCCACGAGCGCGCGCGAGGACGGCAGCGTCACGTCGACGGCCTCCTCGACCAGCACGCGCGCGTCGCGCTCGGCCTCGAGCTCGGCGGTGCGCGCGGCGAGCGCGCGACCCATCGCCGCACGGGCGCCGCCCATCGCCTTGCCAGCAGCGGCCTTGTCCGCGGGCTCGAGACCGCCGATAAGGCGGTTCGCGAGCGTCAGCGGCGCCTTGTCGCCGGTGTGGGCGAGCCGCGCCTCCTTGAGCTCGTCGAGGGTAGTGGCGGCGGCGAAGGCCGCCAGCGCATCGGAAACCGCGGCATCGACGCCAGCGGCGTCGAGCGGGGAGAGTTCAGTCATGGATGGCCCTTCACAGCCTCGAAAACAACCGGGGGAAGTCTAGCGGGCGCGCGGGCGGCTCCGAGGGCGGAGGGACGATGCGGGCGCGCACCATGGCGTCAGGCCCGGGGGTTCTCCCCGGGCCTAGAGAAACAGACGCACGGCGGCGCGACGCGTGATGCGGGCCTGGCGCGTGGTCATGGAGCCACGGTAGCAGGACGATGCGCGGGCCCGGTCACGCGCGGGCAGCCTCGTACGCGACGCCCTTCTCCGCGCGCTTGCCGGCCACGAGCGCGTCGTCCGCCGCGCGCACGAGCGGCGCGAGGCGGTAGTCCGCCGTCGCGGCATCCACCCAGCCCGCGCTCACCCCGACCGCGAAGCGATCCCCGACGACCCGGGCGAGCGATCCGTGGGCGCCCGAGCGGAGCCGCTCGACCACCTCGGCCGGCTCCTCGTCGGCCGCGAGCCACAGCACCGCGGCGAACTCGTCCCCGCCGAGCCGTCCGACCACGTCGCGCGGGCCCGACGCCCGGGCGAGTCCGTCGGCGACGGCGCGCAGCGCATCGTCCCCCTCCTCATGCCCCGCGCCGTCGTTGACCGCCTTGAAGTTGTCGAGGTCGAACACGGCGACCGCGACGCGCGCGCCGCGTCGGCGTGCCGCCTGGAGGACGTCGTGGCCGCGCACCTCGAAGTGGTGGCGGTTGCTCAGCCCGGTGAGGGCGTCGGTGCGGGCGCGCACGGACACCTCGCCCGCGGGCCGGCGCAGGGCCCACAGCAGGAGGCTCATGAGGACGGTGACCACGACGATCACCACCGTGTACAGCAGCATCGTGCGATCGAGCGAGGCGATCGCGGGCAGCACGCGGTCGCCGTCGACCACGACGGTGAGCGTCCACGGCAGGGTGTCGCTCACCGCGCGCTCGTAGGTCACCACCTCGCCCACGGTCACCACGCCCTGCGACGCGGGCGAGGTCTCCGCGTCCTCGGGGAGGGCGAGGCTCGTCTCGCCCGCAAGCACGGTCCCGTCCTCCCCCACCACCGAGACCTCGCCGTAGGTCGCGGCCGGGGAGCCGGAAAGGAGGCGCTCGAAGACGCCGCTGTCGAGGCGAACGGATACGATCGCGACCGCGGCGCCGTCGACGTCCCTAGCGGCCATCGACGCGTGGACCACCGTGCGGTCGACCGCGGCGAGCCGCTCGGGGTCGCTCCACACGACGCCCGTCGACCACAGCGCAGGATCGAGCCACGCACGCTCGGGACGCCCGCGCCGCGGCGCCTCCCCGCGCGGCTCGACCGGCTCGAGCGACTCGTCGAGCACCGTCGTCTCGACGGCGCCCTCCGCGTCGACGGTGCGGAAGACGAAGCCCGGCTCGCGCCGATCGAGCTCGCTCTCGGAGCCGTCCGCGGCCACCACGGAGATCGCGGCGATGCTCGACGTCCCGTCCATGAGGCGGCCGAGCTCGTCGAGCATGCGGCTCGGATCCGCGAGGATCGCGGGGTCGACCCCCACGGTTCCCGCCACGCCGCGCACTGTCGCCTCGGCGGGACGGGTCGCGGCCTCGAGCTGCACGGCCGTCGCGTCGCCGACCAGGGTGGTGCCCTCGATCGCGGCGCCCGCGGAGTCGGCCGTCACGCTCGCGCGCGCGATGAGCGTGGTAGCGCCGATGAGGACGAGCGCGGTCAGCACCACGGCGAACGCCCAGGGCAACGGATCCGCCGGGCTGCGCACGGCGAGGCGACGGGACATGGCGGGAGGGCTCCTAGAAGAGCAGGCTCGGCACGCCGATGAGGGCGAGCACGGCGGCCATCACCGCGGTGTTGATCACCGGCAGCGCGATGCGCAGCGGCGCCGGAACCTGGGGGTTCTTCACCAGCAGCACGTTGGTGAGGAACATCACCACGGCGAGCATCGCTCCCACGAACGAGAAGGCGATGAGCAGCAGCGGCGCGAACATCGCCACCTTCGCGGCGGGCTCGACGTGCGCGCCCATCGTGAGGATCGGCTCGCCCTGGAAGCGCAGGGTCTGGAAGCCCGGGATCACGCCGTTCGCCGTGAGGCGACCCGTGGACCCGTTGCGCATCGGCACGGCCCACGCGCCTCGCGTGCGCTTCACCACGGTGCCGTCGATGCGGACCTTGTAGAGCAGCCCGAGCACCCCGTCGACCTCGACCTTGCCGCGTGCTCCCGGGATGTCGAGCCGGCGTGTGGTGTCCATGGGGCCTCCTCAGTCGAGGGGGACACTACCAGCCGGCACCTGCGGCCCCGGGCCCTGCTCGTGGCCCGGCGCGTAGGTACGCCCCTTGTGCACCTTCTTGCCCGCGACCAGCGCCTGATCGGCGGCGGACTGCAGGGGCCGCAGGTCGAAGCCCGCCTCCGACGCGACCGCGAAGCCGGCCGTCACACCAACCTGGGCGCCCGCCGCGCACGAGCGTGACACGACGCGCGCGACGTTGTCGCGCAGGCGCCTCGCGATGTCGACGGGCTGGGCGCCGTCGCGCAGGGTGATGATCGCGGCGAACTCGTCGCCGCCGATGCGCGCCGCCATGTCCCGCGACCTCACGGACTCGCGCAGCGCGTCGCCGACGGCCGCGAGGACCGTGTCGCCCGCATCGTGCCCGAACTCGTCGTTGGCGCGCTTGAGCCCGTCGAGGTCGAACAGCACCATGAGCGCGTCGTCCCCGCCCGCCTGCGCCGCGCGCAGGATCGCGCGTCCGCGGCGCTGGAAGTCGTAGCGGTTCGCGAGGCGCGTGAGCGCATCGGTCTCCGCACGCTGGCGCATCATGCGCAGCGGCCGGTACAGGCGCAGCGCGATGAGCGCCGCCGCGACGACGAGCGCGATCGAGACGCCGGTCACCACCATCGTGACGCGCTTCATGCTCGACACCGCGGGCGCGAGCGCCGCCGGGTCGGCGTCGAGGTGCAGCACCCAGTCGATCCCGGTGTCGGGGTCCATGGCGCGCTCGACCACGACGTTGTTCGACACGTCCGGCGGAGCGGAGCCCTCGCCGGCGGCCTCCGGAGGCGGTGATGCCGGCGGTGTGCCGTCCTCGGGTGCATGCGGCACGAGCGTGCCCTGGGGCAGCCCGAGGTCCGCCGCGTCGGGGACCGTCATGCCGGCGTCGAGCGCGCGGCGCACGTCGTCTCGCGCGCCGGCGGGCGCGGCGATGACGCTCCCGTCGGAGGCGAGGATGAACGCGCGCGCGTCGCCGCCCAGCGGGATGTCCTCGAGCAGGCCGCCGAGCAGGTCGAGGTCCAGGTCGGCTCCGACGATCGCGACCACCTCGCCGTCGACGCGTGCGGCGAGCACGGGCGAGACCGCGACCTCGCCGGTGCGCACCGAGATGTACGGATCGGACCAGACCAGCTCATCCGCCTCGAGGCCGGCGCGGAACCAGGTGCGGTCCGTGACCGTGTAGTCGTCGTCCGCCTCGCGCGCGGTGATCACCTCGAGATCCGCGTCGTACTCGGTCCGCACCACGTGGGTCCGGTTGCCGGCGATGGGCGTGACCTCGAGCGTCACGTAGCCGTCGTCGAACGGTGCGAGCAGCATGACGCGACCGTCGGGGTCCGCGACGAAGATCGAGCCGGCGGCCGGCTCGCGGTCGAGCTGCGTCACCATGGCGTCGAGGAACAGCTCCCCGTCGAGCGCGTCGCCGTGCCGCTCGATCTCGGCGACGGTCCCCACCACCACGTCGGCGACGGCGTCGGCCACGCCGGACACCCGCTCGGCCATGAGGTCGCCGACGTACGTGTACGTGTCCTCAGTCGCGGCCTGGAGCGTGCGCTCCGCGACGTAGGCGTTGACCACCGCGGTCCCGACGAGCGCGACGAGCACCGCGGACACGAGAGTGATGCCGACGGCGACGCCCCGCGCGCGGGGCGTCCTTCTGCGTCGGATCAGTCGGGTCACCATTCCACTATCGGCTACCTGGGACGCCGGGTTCACCGATCCGGGCGTGGTCTTCGCCACACTCGCGCCCGTGCGAGCGCCCGACAGCCGTCAGGCGCGCTGCGCGGTGGCGGACGCGTAGAGGCACACCGCCGCCGCCGTGCCGAGGTTGAGGCTCTCGGCGTGGCCGTGGATCGGGATCCGCACCACCGCATCGGCGAGCGCGAGCTCCTCGGGGCGCAGGCCCCAGGCCTCGTTGCCGAACACCCACGCGGTGGGCCCGGCGAGCGACGCGGCGCCGCCCGCTCCGGAGCCCGCCGAGGCGTCGCCCAGCAGGTCCTCGCCCGAGCCGTCCGCGGCGAGCACGGTGAGCCCGGCGGCGTGCAGGGCCTCGACCGCGTCGGCGAGCGGCGCGCGCGCGACCGGGAGATGGAACAGGCTGCCCGCGGTCGAGCGGATCACCTTGGGGTTGCCGGGGTCCACTGCCTCGCCGGCGAGGATGACGGCGTCGGCGCCCGCGGCATCGGCCGCGCGGATCACGGTGCCGGCGTTGCCGGGGTCGCGCACGTTCGAGAGCACGGCGACCAGCCGCGGCCCGCCCGCCAGCGCATCGTCCAGCGAGGTGCCGCTGGACCCGAGCACCGCGACCACGCCCTGCGCGTCGGCGCTCATCGCCTCGAGCACCTGGTCGGTGCCGAGGTGCACGTACAGGTCGGCGGCGAGCGCCTCGGCGGCGATCTCGGGGTGGCGCGCCGAGGCGTCGGGCGTGAGGTAGACGTCATGCACGCGGTCGGCGGCGAACCGCACGGCCTCGCGCACCGCCTGCGGCCCCTCGACCAGCAGCACGCCGGCGCGGGAACGCGCAGAACGCCCCGCCAGGGCCGCGACTCTCTTCACGCGCTCGGCCCTCGGGTTCGAGAGCGACACGGAGAGGTCTGCAGGCCCGGCGGGGCGTCCTGTCATGGAGACGGCGCCTTACGCGGCGGGCGCGTTGACGTCGGCCGGGAGGGCCTTCTTCGCCGTCTCGACGAGGGTCGCGAACGCGGCCTCGTCGTTCACCGCGAGCTCGGCGAGCATGCGGCGGTCCACCTCGATGCCAGCGGCCTTGAGGCCCTGGATGAAGCGGTTGTAGGTGATGCCGTTCGCACGGGCAGCCGCGTTGATGCGCTGGATCCACAGCTTGCGGAAGTCGCCCTTGCGCTTGCGACGGTCGTTGTACGAGTAGACGAGGGAGTGGGTGACCTGCTCCTTCGCCTTCCGGTAGAGGCGCGAACGCTGGCCACGGTAACCCGCAGCGCGCTCGAGGGTAGTCCGGCGCTTCTTCTGGGCGTTGACCGCCCGCTTGACGCGTGCCATTTCTTAGTCTCCTTGGGCTTTCGGTACGGGCTTACTTGCCCAGCAGCTTCTTGATCTTCTTCGAGTCCGCGTCCGACAGGATCGCGTCCACGGCCACACGACGCTTGCGCGACGAGTGCTTCTCCTCGAACTTGTGCACGTTCATGGCGTGGGCGTGCTTCACCTTGCCGGTGCCGGTCAGCTTGAAGCGCTTCTTGGCACCCGAGTGGGTCTTGTTCTTGGGCATTGCTGCCTCTCCTTCTAGGTCTGGCTGGGACCGGTGGAACCCAGCACGTTTCACGGGCGACCTGCGCCCGAAGCCTGCGTGCGTCTCGCGACGGCTACTCGGCGGCCGACTCCTCGACCTCCGTGGCGACCTCCTCGGTCCCCTCGGCGACCTCGGGGGCCACCTCGGCACCCCTGGGCGCCTTGCGCTCGTCGCGCGCGGCCGCCTCGGCGGCCTTGCGCTCCTCGCGCACCTTCCGCTGCTCCTCCTTGGCCTCCGCCTTCTTCTTCAGCGGGCCCAGGACGAGCGACATGTTGCGCCCCTCGTGGCTCGGCGCATTCTCGACCACGCCGTACTCCTGGAGCTCCTCCGCCAGCTTCATCAGCAGGCGGCGGCCCATCTCGGGGCGGGACTGCTCGCGACCGCGGAACATGATGGTGACCTTGACCTTGTCGCCGCCCTTGAGGAAGCGGATGACGTGGCCCTTCTTGGTCTCGTAATCGTGTCCGTCGATCTTGAGGCGGAAGCGCATCTCCTTGATCTCGGTGTTGGCCTGGTTGCGCCGGGCCTCACGAGCCTTGACGGCCGCCTCGTACTTGAACTTGCCGTAGTCCATGAGCTTGACGACGGGAGGACGCGAGTTGGGCGCCACCTCGACCAGGTCGAGCTCGGCGTCCTGCGCCAGACGGAGGGCATCCTCGATACGGACGATGCCGACCTGCTCGCCCTTCGGACCGACCAGGCGGACCTCGGGGACACGGATGCGCTCGTTGATGCGCGGCTCGTTGATAGCGGCTCCTTCTCGTTGCTGTCGTCTACCGACCGCGGGCCGCGTCCCCTCCCCGGAAACGAGGAAAGGCCCCTGCCCGAATGCGAGCAGAGGCCACCACAGCGCCGATGCCCTGGCACGCGAGGCGCCTGACACCGAAACCGATACCCAGGCCCCTATGGTCCTCGGGTGGGAGTGGACTCCACTTGCGTGTTGCAGCGCATGCCGCAACCGGTCGATGGACAAGAATAGCAACCATGAGCCAGAAAGACCAGGAACCAGGTCCCGGCGCGCCCGCGGGCACGTCCGACGACGCCGCTCGCGACCTCGCTGACGTGGGCGCCGTGGAACTTATCACGACGGTGAGCGTTCATCTTCTCAGTGCGGCCGCGCTTCGGTGCGGCCTGGCGGAGGACGGCGAGGACCTCACGGACCTCGACGAGGCGCGCACGCTCATCAACGCGCTCGCCGGTCTCGTCACCGCCGCCGCACCCGACCTCGGTGACACGCACGCGCGGGCGCTGAGGGATGGGCTGCGGAGCGTACAGTTGGCATTCCGGGAGGCCTCGGCCGTCCCGGACCGGCCCGGAGACGGGCCCGGCGAGAAGTACACGGGGGCGGTCACGTAGTGACTCTTGGGGAGCAGAGCCGGCCGGCGGCCGACGCACGTGAGACCGACGCGCCTGCGCGGGTCTCGGTGACTGCCCGGGCCCGCCTCTCCCCGTTCCCTCCCGTGACGGAGCCCTCGGCGCACGACCGCATCGACACCGACGAGATCCCGGTCGTGCGCGCCGCCGTGGTCGACGCCGCGCACCCCTTCGGGGAGGACGATGCGGCCGACCCGGTGGTCCCCGAGCCCACCGCGGACGCCGCGCCCGAGCCGCAGGTGGTGGTGCACCGCAGCCGACCCGCGGCGCTCATCGTGACCCTCGCTCTCATGACGGTGCTCCTCCTCGGGGCGTCCGCGCTCATCGCATACCTGTGGCGGGTCTCGGAGGCCTGGGAGGCCCAGGTGGCCGAGATGACGGACACCAGCTACGAGCTCGGCGAGCAGGTCGCCGCGGAGCGGGACAGCCTCGCCACGACCCAGTCGCAGCTCGACCTGGTCACGCAGCAGCTCAACGCCTCCAAGGACACGGTCAGCCGCCTCCAGGCGGAGAACGCCCAGTGGGGTGACGACGCGGCCTTCGCGCAGGAGGAGATCGCCGCGCTGGAGACTGTCATCACCAACGCCACCTCCGTCGCGAGCTCGCTCAGCCGCTGCATCGAGGGCCACGAGCAGCTCGCGGACTACCTGCGCTCCCCCGACGACTACAAGCCCAAGGAGATCGCGAGCTTCGCCGACAGCGTCGATGCGCTGTGCACGGCCGCGTCCGACGCGAACGTCGCGTTCCAGATCTCGGTGGCGCCGTGATGCGGACCCGCGCCGCGAGCGGCCTGCTCGCCGGCGTGCTCGCGCTCGCGCTCGCGGGCTGCGCCTCGCTGCCGCAAGCGCCCGGTGCGCTGCCCGACGACTTCATCCCTGAGCCGACCGCCTCGCCCGGCGACGGCGCGGGCGCGCTCTCCCCGGACGGCTTCTCCGCGGCGCAGCGCATGACGGTGCGCGTCCGCAACGTCGGGTGCGGCTTCATCGCGACCGGCACCGGCTTCGCGCTCGACTCGCACACGCTGGTGACCAACCGCCACGTGGTCGCGGATGCCAAGCGCATCACCGTCACCACCTACGACGGCCGGTCGATCGCCGCGACCGCGGCCTCGACCACCACCGTCGCGGACATCGCCATCATCACCACGGAGGAGTCGCTCGGTTCGGCATACGCGTTCCGCGCGCACGAGGATCCCGCCGAGGGCGACGTCATCACCGTGGTCGGGTACCCGAACGGCGGGCGCCTCACCAGCACCGCGGGCGTGGTGCTCGGCCCCACCACCGACCCGCTCGGAGGCGCCGTCGGCACGGTGCTCGCGACCAGCGCGAGCGTCGAGCAGGGGTCCTCCGGCTCTCCGGTGCTCGACGAGGACGGTCGGGTGGTGGGCGTCATCTACGCGAAGAACTACTCGAACCAGAGCTTCATCGTGCCCATCTCGACGCTCAACACCCTGCTGCGGGAGGAGTCGCTGTTCGTTCCCGAGGCGAGCTGCGCGACCGCGTCGCAGCACCTGGGATCGATGTGAGCGAACCCGAGACCGACGCCCCGGAGGCGGACGGCGCGCCCACGCCCGCCGCACCCCCGCGCGAGACCCGGCAGCGCCCGCGCCGCGGCCTCGTCGTCGCGCTCGCGCTGTCGCTCGTCGTGGTCGTGGGCCTCGGCGTGGCGGTCGCGCTGCTCGCGACGTCGCGCCACCTGTGGGAGGACCAGAACGCCCAGCTGCGCGACCGGGTCGAGGTGCTCACGGGGCAGGTATCCGCGGACAGCGCCCGGATCGCCTCACTCGAGGAGAGCGAGCGGCAGCTCGCCGCCCTCAAGGAGGAGTACTCGGCCGCGGTCAACGCGGGGGCCCAGGGCACCGAGCTGGTCGAGGAGCTCGAGGACATCGTCGACGCCTACGCGCGCTGCGTCGAGGCGCAGGCCGACCACTTCGAGGTGCTGCGCCACGCCGACCGCTACGTCGCGTCGAGCATCGACGAGTCCGAGCGGTCGATCCTCGACTACTGCGCCGAGGTCGAGGACGCGTACGACGCCTTCCAGGCCTCCCATGGGTGACCGCCGCGCCGCGGTCGCCGTCGCCGCGGCGCTCGCGCTGCTCCTCGCGGCCTGCGCCCCGCTCGGCCCTCCGCCCTATGCGACGCCCGCACCTGTGGGGGCGACCGTCGCATCGTCCGGCGAGGACGGGTTCACGCACGCGGAGCGCATCGCGCTGCGCGTGTGGGCGCGCACGTGCACGGCCTACCGCAACGGCTCCGCGTGGATGCTCGACCGCACGCACGCGGTCACCAACCGCCACGTGATCGAGGACGCGACGGTCATCGAGCTCACCGACTACCAGGGCAACGCCTACCACGGCACTGTCGCGGAGTACTCCGAGAGCGACGACCTCGCTCTCATCACCATCGACGGTGAGTTCCCCGCGAGGGGCACGGTCGCCGCGGACGAGCCCGACCCGGGCGACGAGCTCACCGCCGCCGGCTTCGCCCTCGGAGGGCCGCTCGCCTCGGTGTCGGGGCCCTTCGTGGAGCGACGGGTCAACGAGCTCGACCCCGACGGCGCGCAGATCTACTTCGTCCGCATGCTCGCGCAGGAGGGCAACTCGGGATCGCCGGTGGTCGACGCCGCGGGCGACGTGGTGGGCGTGCTGTTCTCCTCCGACCTGGAGGCGTTCGCCGGCGCGGTGGCGCTCCCCCGCCTCCAGGCCTTCCTCGCGGACGATGCGGAACGCACCCGGGTGGACGCGTCCTGCTGAGGACGCGTCAGGCCTGGGAGAGCCTCAGCTCGAGGCTGTCGACGCGCTGCGCGACCACGGCCGACCGGGCGAGCTGACCCTGGACGCGTTCGACGATCTGATCCACCTCGGGCCGTGTGAGGCCCGCGACCAGGCCGAGGACCACAGCCACCTCGGCGCCGCGGCCGGGGACCGCGTCGACGCTCGTGAGCGCGTCCCCGAGCTCGACCGCCTCGACGATCGCGTCGCGCACCTCGGGCACCACCGCGCCGTCGGCCACCGCGGGCCGCCAGGGCTCGCCCTGACCGAGCGCCCACACGGCGGGCCTCGGGATGAGCACGGTCTCCATGGCGGGGTTGACCACGAGCGCGCTCCAGCCCTCGGCGACCGCGGCGAGCGCGGCCCGCGGGCCCTCGGCGGGGATGGGACGGGCCGTGTCGCTCCAGGCCTTGACCGCGTCGACGTCGGTGAAGACGGGCAGCGCGCTGCGCCCGTCCGGCATCTCGACCGCGACCACGCCCGTCGACGCGACCTCGTCCTGCTCGAGCCCGTGGCGCCCGACCACGCGCTTCTCGCCGGACGCGACCACGGGGATGAGCACGCGCGCGTAGGCGAGCGCGTCGACCACGTCGGTCAGCGGTCCCTTGCCGCGCGAGTAGCGGATGAGCGCCTGCGCGAGCTGCGCGTCCGCGCTGCCGTCGTCGTCGGCGAAGATCGACTCGGGGATCTCCTTGCGGGGCTCGTCGTCGCTCATGGCTCCCAGCCTAGGGCCAGGGTGCGACGCGTCAGAGACCCGCGAGCGCCGTGAGGTCCGCGAGGAACGAGTCCGATCCCGTGAGGATCTCCGACGAGTCCCCCATCCGCGCCCACCGGCAGCCGTAGTCGTCGATGACGATCCGGAGGTGCCGCTGGTCCTCCACCAGGTGCAGCACGTACTCGGGGCCCAGCTCCATGGTGCATGCCTGGTTCAGGTCGGCAGGCTCGAGCGTGTCGACGAGCGCACGCACGCCGTCGAGGTCCTCGATCGCTGCGGGGCCCTCGGCGAGCGTCCACTCCTCGCCTATGGAGTACACGCACACCCACGCGGCGGTGAGCTCGCCGATCTCGGGAGCACCTGCCGCCGGTTCGACGGGCCCGGTCGCGGGCGTGAGCGTCTCGGCGCACCGCGGCGTGGCGTCCGTCGTGGGCTGGGTGTCGCCCACGTCGGAAGGCGGCGCGCACGCGGCGAGCACCACGGCCGTCAGCATCGCCACCGTCGCCCATCCGCGCATCGTCCACCCCTTCGCTCCCAGGCTAGACGCGCGGGACGCTGGAAGCGTTGGGGTCAGGGGCGACCGGCGATGTCGAGCGCCTGCGGGAGCGTGAAGTTGCCGTTGTAGAGGGCCTTGCCGACGATCGCACCCTCGATGCCGGCACCCGTGAGGGTGCGCAGCGCGGCGATGTCGTCGAGCGAGCTGATGCCTCCGCTCGCGACCACGGGGGCGTCGGTCGCCTCGCACACCTGCGTGAGCAGCTCGAGGTTGGGGCCGGAGAGCATGCCGTCCTTCTTCACGTCGGTCACCACGTAGCGGGCGCAGCCCGCGGCGTCGAGGCGCGCGAGCACCTCCCACAGGTCGCCGCCCTCGCGGGTCCAGCCCCGGCCGGCGAGCGTGGTGCCGCGCACGTCGAGGCCCACCGCGATCCGGTCGCCGTGGCGGTCGATCGCACGCGCGGTCCACTCGGGGTCCTCGAGCGCGGCCGTGCCCAGGTTGACCCGCGCGCAGCCGGTCGCGAGGGCGCGCTCGAGCGACGCGTCGTCGCGGATGCCGCCGCTCATCTCGACCTTGACGTCGACCGCCTTGACCACGCTCGCGAGCAGCTCCGCGTTGGAGCCGCGCCCGAACGCCGCGTCGAGGTCCACCAGGTGGATCCACTCGGCGCCGCCGGCGACCCAGTCCTGCGCCGCGGCGAGCGGGTCGCCGTAGCCGGTCTCCGAGCCCGCCTCGCCCTGCGTGAGGCGGACGGCCTGGCCGTCGGCGACGTCGACGGCGGGCAGGAGCTCGAGGCGGGAGGTCTCGGTCATGGTCTCGCTTTCGTGGCAGTACAGCGTGATGGGGGCCGATGCGGCGGCCTCCAGGCTACCCGTCCGGCGCGCGCGAGCGCGCCGTGCGTCGCACCTCAGGGCGCGCTGACCTCGAGCCGGCCGAGGCTGGTGCCCTCGTCGAC
Organism: Demequina iriomotensis; assembly: GCF_000971395.1. GTDB lineage: Bacteria > Actinomycetota > Actinomycetes > Actinomycetales > Demequinaceae > Demequina > Demequina iriomotensis. The sequence continues at coordinate 63,991 of NZ_BBME01000010.1, forward strand.
GAATCCACCGAGGACCACGTCGTAGGAGCCCGCCACCATGGCGGCGCTCGTCTCGAGCGTCGCAACGCCGTGGCCGTCCTCGTCGAGCGGCACCCCGACCGAGGATGCGATGAGCCCCGAGCCGGGCTCGAGCAGGAAGATCAGCGCCGGCCCCTCGAGATCGGGCGCAGGCTGGTCCCCGCGGTCCGCGCAGCTCACGGTCACCGTGTCGACGGTCACCGCGACCGGGTCGCCCGCCGTCACCGCGCGGTCCGACAGCGTGACGTCGAGGTCGCGGCAGATCTCGACGGTGAGGCTGCATCCCGTGAGCGGCAGCGCCACCAGCGACGCCGCCGTCGCGGCGGTCAGCAGGCGTGTCATGGCGCCATCATGGCAGCGCCGTGCGCGTGGCGACAGCCCTGGGACCGGGGCGCGACACGGTCAGAACGCGTAGCCGTGCGCCGCGATCTCGACCGCGAAATCGCGCGCGATGACCTCAGCCTGGGCCTCGGTGAGCACCTCGCGATACGCGCGGCGGTCGCTGCGCGTGCCCGCCTTCGCGCGCGGCAGCGGTCCCGGATCCGAGACGCCTAGCCGCTCCCAGACCTCCGTCATTCCCTCGCCCAGCTGCTCGTACCGCACCACGAGGTCCGCGCAGACCTCGCCGTCGATCATGTAGACGTCGGCGCTGCTGACGAGCTTCCGGTAGTTGTCGCTCTCGAGGTAGGCGGTCAGTCCCGCGTCCTGATCGCCGTTGAAGTAGTACCCGGACACGACCACGTCCCACGGGTTGCGGACGACGGTGAACTTGAACGCCTCGTCCCACGCCTCCTGGCCGACGAGCCTCCGCACGTCGCGCGCGAGCATGTGGTTGCGGGCCCGCGCGCGGCGACCTTTGAGCGCCAGCCGTCCCCAGTCGCGCAGCTCGTACGTGGAGAACGGGAACGCGTCGTTGACCGGACCCTGATAGCCGAGTCCGGCCCTCAGCGCCTCGTCATCCCCCGAGATCGGGGTGATGACGTCGCCGGAGTCGCAGAACTGCGACAACGCGATCTCGATGCTGGTGCCGGCGGTCTTCCTCGTCTTGAGGAAGATGAAGCGCCGCGAACGTGAGTAGATCACAGGGGCCCCCTCGCTCCCGATGAAGCGAGGCTAACAGCCCCGTGGCCGCACCGTCGCCTAGAGCGTCGCGACCCAGTTGCGCAGCAGGTGGAGGCCGGCCTCGCCCGACTTCTCGGGGTGGAACTGCGTGGCGCAGAGCGGGCCGTTCTCGACCGCCGCGACGAACCTGTCGGCGCGGTCCCCCGCGCCCGCGGTCGACCACGTCACCAGCGGCGACGCGAACCGCCCCGTGTCCTCGGTGGTCCCCAGCGGGAAGGCGCGTGCGCCGTAGGAGTGGACGAAGTAGAAGCGCTCGGACTCGACACCCTGGAACAGCGACGTGTGCGCGGGCGGCTCCACGGTCGCCCACCCCATGTTCGGCACCACCGACGTCTGCAGCAGCTCGACCACCCCGGGCCACTGGTCGAGGCCCGCGGTCTCGGTGCCGTGCTCGACGCCGCGCTCGAACATCACCTGCATGCCGACGCAGATGCCGAGGACCGGACGCCCGCCGGCGAGCCTGCGGCCCACCACCTGGTCGCCGCGCGCCTGCCTGAGCCCGTTCATGACCGCCTCGAACGCGCCCACGCCCGGAACCACCAGCCCGTCCGCGTTCTCCGCGACGGTGCGGTCGCTCGTGAGGACCACGCGCGCGCCCACGTGCTCGAGGGCGCGCGTGGCGGAGCGGACGTTGCCGAATCCGTAGTCGAAGACGCAGACGAGCGGTGCGGTCACGATCCGTGGGCCTTTCGCAGTTCCTTGGTCTCCCTCAGCAGCTCGCGGTAGGCCGCGACGCGGCCCATCGCGGTGGAGTGGACCTTGTCCTCGTGGGTCTCGGCCACCTGCGCGATGGACTGGGCGCCCGTGAGGATGGTGGTGACCACGCCGGGCGAGTCCGCGAGCGCGAGCCCCGCGGGAGGCTCGTTCTCGACCGCACCCCCGCGCCACTCCTGGACCCGCACGTTCCCCGCACGCGACTCGGCGAGCAGGAACGGGGTGCCCTTGAGGAAGCCCGACAGCGCTCGGGCGGCGCGTTCCGCCGACTCGCGCGACGCATCGTCCAGGACCACGATGGGACCGCCGCTGGTCTCCAGGACCGTGCCGGCCACCTTGTGCAGGCCGCACAGGGCGGTGAGGAACCTGGCCCGCGGGATCGGGGTCAGGATGACCGCGACATCGGTCACAGCGCACCCTTGGTCGAGGGGATGCCCTGGACGCGCCCGTCCTTCGCGACCGCGAACCGCAGCGCGCGGGCGAGCGCCTTGAACTGCGCCTCGACGATGTGGTGCGGGTCGCGCCCGGCGAGCACGCGCATGTGGACGCAGATGCCCGCGTGGTGCGCGATCGACTCGAGCGCGTGGCCGGTCAGCGAACCCGCGAAGTTGCCGCCGATGAGGTGGGTCGCCTGGCCGACGGGCTCCCCGACGTGCACGAAGTAGGGGCGTCCCGACACGTCGACGACGCACTGCGCGAGCGCCTCGTCGAGCGGCACGAGCGCGTCGCCGAAGCGCGAGATGCCGGCCTTGTCCCCGAGCGCCTGCTTGAGGGCCTCGCCGATGCAGATCGCCACGTCCTCGACCGTGTGGTGCGAGTCGATGTGGACGTCGCCCGTCGCCTGCACGCGCAGGTCCATGAGCGAGTGCTTGCCGAGCGCCGTGAGCATGTGGTCGTAGAAGGGCACGCCCGTGCTGATCTCGGTGCGGCCGGCGCCGTCGAGGTCGAGCTCGACCAGGACGCTCGACTCGCTCGTGGTGCGCTCGATGCGACCGGTGCGGCTCATGACGTGACCTCCAGCAACGCGCTGCGGAACAGCGCCATCTCCTGCGGCGTGCCGATCGACACCCGCAGCCAACCCTCGGGGCCCGTGACGCGGATCAGCACCCCGCGCGCGAGCAGCCCGGAGAAAACCTTCTCACGATCCTCGAAGGGGCCGAACAGCGCGAAGTTCGCGTCCGTGTCGGCGACCGTGAAGCCGCGCTCGCGCAGCCACGCGACGGTGTCGTCGCGCTCCGCGCGGATCTCGTCCACCTGGGCCTGGAGGTCGCGGTGGTGCGCGAGCGCCGCCCGCGCGGTCGCCTGCGTCACGGCGCTGAGGTGGTACGGCAGGCGCACGATGCGCAGCGCGTCGATGACCTCCTCGTGCGCCGCGAGGTAGCCGAGCCGGCCGCCCGCGAGCGCGAACGCCTTCGACATGGTGCGGCTCACCGCGAGGTGGGGGTGCTCGGGGATGAGCGTCGCCGCGCTCTGCGTGCCCTTGCGGCGGAACTCGGCGTACGCCTCGTCGATCACCACGAGGCACCCGCCGGGAACCTCCGCCGCCGTCTCGACCAGCGCGCGGACGTGCTCGAGCGGCAGCGCGGTGCCCGTGGGGTTGTTCGGGCTCGCGACGATGACCATGGCGGGCGCGACGTCGCGGATCGCGGCGGTCGCCGCGTCGATGTCGAGCGAGAAGTCGTCGCGCCGCGGCAGCGTCACGAACTCGGTGATGGTGTCGCGCGCGTACTCGGGGTACATCGAGTACGTCGGCGCGAAGCTCAGGACCTTGCGGCCGGGGCCGCCGAAGGCCTGGTGGAGGTGAAGCATGACCTCGTTCGAGCCGTTCGCGGCCCAGAGGTTGCGCGCCTCGAGGAAGTCGACGTGGCTCTCGGCCGCGAGGTAGGCGGCCAGGTCCTGGCGCAGGCCCAGGAAGTCGCGGTCCGGGTAGCGGTTGAGACCCTCGGCGGCCTTGCGCACGGCCGACGCGATCGCGTCGACCACGGCGTTCGGCGGGGCGTACGGGTTCTCGTTGACGTTGAGGCGCGCGGCGACCTCGAGCTGCGGAGCGCCATAGGGCTCGAGCCCGGCCAGGTCGGGGCGGATCGGCAAGGTCATGAGGCGAGTCTAGTGAGCCTCGCGGCGGCGTCCGCGCCGCGCATCGTGCCTAGATGCGGCCGGAGAACGTGAGCACCAGGAGCGCCGCGTTGAGCGTGACGATGAGCGCGATCACGGCCCACGCGACCACCTGCGTGGCGCGCGAGCTCACGTGCTCCCCCATGAGCGCACGGTCCGAGGTCAGCCGCACCAGCGGGATCACGGCGAACGGGATGCCCAGGCTCAGGACCACCTGCGAGATCACGAGCGCCCAGGTGGGGTCGGCTCCCGCCCCGAGCAGCACGAGCGCGGGGATGAGCGTGACCGATCGCCGCACCCACACGGGGATCCGCCGGTGCAGGAGGCCGCCCATGATCGCGGCGCCGGCGTAGCAGCCGACCGAGGTCGAGGCGAGGCCCGACGCGAGCAGCCCGACGGCGAAGACCGCGGCGATGACCGGGCCGAGCGCGTTCTCGATCGCGGCATGCGCCCCCTCGATCGAGTCCGTGCCGGAGACCCCGCGCAGGCTCGCGGCCGCGAGCAGGAGCATCGCGATGTTGACGGACCCGGCGATCACGAGCGAGACGGCGACGTCCCACTTGGTCGCGTGGAGCAGGCGCCTCAGACGCGGCTCGTCATGCCCCACGCCGTGGCGGTCCCGGGAGAGCGAGCTGTGGAGGTAGATGACGTGCGGCATCACGGTCGCGCCGAGCATCGAGGCGGCGAGCAGCACCGTGGGCGCGCCGTCGAAGCGCGGCACCAGGCCGCCGGCGGCGCCTCCCCAGTCGAGGTCCGACACCACGAGCCCCGCGACGAACCCGACCGAGATGACCGCGAGCAGCCCCATGATGACGAACTCGAAGTGCCGTTGGCCCCGGCGGCTCTGCACGAGCAGCAGGATCAGCGACACGCCGCCGACGATCAGCCCGCCCAGCACGAGCGGCACGTCGAAGAGCAGGTACAGCGCGAGGGCGCCGCCGATCACCTCGGCGAGGTCGGTCATGGCGGCCACGAGCTCGGCCTGCGCCCAGTAGGCGATCCGGCCGCGCCGCGGCAGCCGGGTCCGGAGCAGCTCGGGCATCGAGCGGCCCGTCACCAGGCCCAGCTTCGCGGAGCTGTACTGGATGAGCACCGCCATGAGGTTCGACACGACGAGCACCCACACGAGCAGGTATCCGTACTCGGCACCCGCCGTGAGGTTCGCGGCGACGTTGCCGGGGTCCACGTAGGCGACCGCCGCGACGAACGCGGGCCCCAGCAGGGTGACGATGCGGCGGACGGGTCCGTGGGAGCGCTCCGCGAGCTCGCGGTTGCGCTCGACCAACGTGTTCGACACCCGTCGCTCCTCTCCCGGACCGCTCCGATGCGGCCCTTCCGCTCAAAGTTAGGCTACCCGAACTCTCGAGGGCGGCCGACGCGCCGGTTCCCCGCCCTACCATCGGGGGATGGTCGAGACAGGCTCCCCCGCACCCGTCGCATCGTCCCTGCGCGAGGATGCCGAGGCCGCGCTGCGCTCGCTCGTGGGGCGCGACGGCGTCACGCTGCGCGAGGACCAGTGGACGGCGATCGACGCGCTCGTGTCGCGGTCGGCGCGCGCCCTGGTGGTCCAGCGGACCGGGTGGGGCAAGTCCGCGGTGTACTTCGTGGCGACGCGCCTGCTGCGGGACCGCGGGGCCGGGCCCACCGTCATCGTCTCCCCGCTGCTTGCGCTCATGCGGGACCAGATCGGCGCCGCTGCTCGTGCCGGGATCCGCGCGGTCACCGTCAACTCCGCGAACGTCACCGAGTGGGACCAGGTGCACGCCGCCATCGCGGCGGGCGAGGTCGACGTGCTGCTGTGCTCCCCGGAGCGGCTCAACAACCCCCAGTTCCGCGACGAGGTCCTGCCCCGGCTCGCGGCCGATGCGGGGCTCGTCGTCATCGACGAGGCGCACTGCATCTCGGACTGGGGGCACGACTTCCGGCCCGACTACCGCCGCATCCGCACGCTGCTCGGCGACCTGCCCGCCGGGATCCCCGTGCTCGCCACCACCGCGACCGCGAACGCGCGCGTGACGGCGGACGTGGCCGAGCAGCTGGGCGTCACCGGCTCCGGCCTCGCCGAGGAGGTGCTCGTGCTCCGCGGTCCGCTGGATCGCGAATCGCTGCATCTCGCGGTGCTCGACCTGCCCGATCCCGCCGCGCGCCTCGCATGGCTGTCCGCATCGCTCGGGGCGCTCGACGGCTCCGGGATCGTCTACTGCCTCACCGTGTCGGCCGCCGAGGAGGTCGCGTCGCAGCTGCGCGGGGCGGGTCTCGAGGTCGCCGCGTACACGGGTCAGACGGACCCGGCGGAGCGCGAACGCCTCGAGGGCGAGCTCAAGGACAACCGCGTGAAGGCCCTCATCGCGACGTCGGCGCTCGGCATGGGGTTCGACAAGCCCGACCTCGCGTTCGTGGTGCATCTGGGCGCGCCGTCGTCGCCGATCGCCTACTACCAGCAGGTCGGACGCGCGGGGCGCGGCGTCGAGCGCGCCGTGGTGGCGCTGCTGCCGGGTCGCGAGGACCGCGCGATCTGGGACTGGTTCGGCTCGCAGGCCTTCCCGCCCGAGGAGACCGTGCGGGCGACGCTCGCCGCGCTGCCGACGGACGCCCCGCTGTCCCTTCCCGCGCTCGAGGCACGCGTGGACCTCCGCCGCTCCCGGCTCGAGGCGATGCTCAAGGTGCTCGACGTGGACGGCGCGGTGCGGCGCGTGCAGGGCGGCTGGATCGCGACCGGCTCCGCCTGGTCCTACGACGCGGAGCGGTACGCGCGGGTCGCGGCGGCACGCGCCGCCGAGCAGCGCACGATGCTCGAGTACCAGGCGACGTCCGGATGCCGGATGGCGTTCCTTCGCGCCGTGCTCGACGATCCGGAGCTGGAGGACGGCTGGAGCTGCGGGCGCTGCGACGTGTGCGGCGGCGTGGCCTTGCCCGAGGCGCCCGGCGCCCAGGCCGTCGCGTCGGCTCAGGCGGGCCTCGACCGCGTGGGCGTCGAGGTCACCGCGCGACGCCAATGGCCCACCGGGATGGACGCGCTCGGCCTCGACCTGCGCGGGCGCATCGCACCCGCCGAGCAGGCCGAGCCGGGCCGCGCGATCGCGCGCCTCGACGGGCTCGGCTGGTCGGGCGCGCTGCGCGACCTGTTCGAGAGCCGCGACGCCGACGGCAGGCCGCTCGACGCGGAGACGCCCGTGCCGCTGCGCGGCGCCGCCGTGCGGGTGCTCGAGGACTGGGTCGCGCTGTGGGGACCCGCGGGCCCGGACGGCGCGCGGCGGACCCTCGTCGACGCCGTGGTGGGCGTGGCGTCGGCGACGCGGCCCGCGTTGGCCGGCCACCTCGCCCCCGGGTTGGCGCGCTGGCTCGGCGTCCCCCTCGTCGGGTGGGTGCGTCCCGCGCCCGACCGGCCGGGACCGGACCGCCACGACGTCAACTCCGCGGTGCGGCTCGCGGGCGTCGCGCGCCGCCTCACCCTCGACGTCCCCGACGGCGCCGTGGCGGGCTCGACCGTGCTGCTCGTGGACGACCTCACGGATTCGGGCTGGACGCTCACCGTCGCGTCGCGGCTGCTGAGGCGCGCCGGAGCCGCCGCCGCGCTGCCCTTCGTGCTCGGGGTGCGGTAGGCGCATCGTCCGCTAGGGCCGCTGCGTGTCGCGCGGACGCGTCAGGCGGTGCGGGTGAGCGTGCCGCAGCCCCACACCGTGAGGAACTGCCCCGACCGTGCCTTCACCTCGATCGGACCGGACTCGGCGATCCAGAAGTCGACGGCCGAGGAGTCCGTGCCGAGCGGGCGGCTCTCGACGCCCACGAAGCACCAGTCGAGCCGGATGCCGTAGAGGCTGAAGCCGGAGACCGTGTCCGAGGTGTAGGTGCCCGGCTTGATGTCGGCCCCTACCGCGTAGGTGCCGTTGCCGCCGATCGAGGTGCGCTGTGCCCCCGTGCCGTCGAACCTGGTCCAGCCGCCGCAGCCGCTCACGTGGATCCACGTGTCCGTGGCCTTCACCTGGAGGTAGACCCGACCGAGCCCGCCGTTGTTGCCGCGGACGTTCTTGGCGACGTCGATGTCCTTGCCCGAGAGCCGGTACCACTCGCACACGCTCGAGCCCGTGCGGTAGTACGTGCCGGGCTGGAAGTCCTTGCCCACGCGGTAGTAGCCGTTCTTGGCGGCGACCTTGGGACGCGCGGCCGCGGCCTTCGTGGTCGCCGAGGACCTCGTCACCTTCGCGTAGCCCGACTTCGCGTAGGTCACCGTGACCGAGAAGGTCTTGCCCGCGTCGACGTTCTTGAGCGCGAGCGTGCGCTTCGTCGCACCCGCGATCGCGACGCCGTCGCGGAACCACTGGTAGGTGCGCTTCGCGTCGCTCGGCTTGGCGCCGTCGGTCACGGCGGTGAGCGTGCTGCCCGCGCGCACGCGACCCGAGACGGTGGGCTTCGGCGCGGCCTCGAACACGTTCAGCACGCGCGTCGACGCGGTCGCCGTCGCGGTCGCCGTGGTGAAGCCGGGGAGCGCCCGGGTCACGACGACCGAGAGCGTGTGCCCCGCATCGGCCGGCCGCACCACGTAGCTGGCGGCGGTGCCGCCGCTGAACCTCGCGCCGTCGCGCAGCCAGCGCACCGAGACGGTGCCCTCGGACGGGACCGTGGCCGTGACAGTCGAGCCCACGACCATGCGGCCCGAGATCGCGGTCGTGAAACCGTCCTGGACGCCCGCGAGCACCGCGGCCGGCTCGGACCAGGCCACGGTGTCCTCGTAGCCGTCGAGATGCGCGGTGACCTTGAGCATGAGGCCGCGGTCGACGTCGTCCGCCGCGAGCGTGTAGGTCTCCCCCGTCGCCACCGGGGAGTCGTCCAGGTACCACTCGTAGTCGAAGGCGGTGGGCTCCGGGGTCCACTCGCCGGGCAGCGCGGTCACGGTGGACCCGACGCGCATGTCGCTGACGAAGCCGGGCTGTCCCGTGTTGGCGATCGGCTCGGCGGCGCGAGCGGCGGCCGGCGCGAGGAAGGTGAGAGCGGCGGCGACGGCGAGCACGCCGGCGACGATGCGCCCGGACGGCCGCGCGGCCGGCCCAGGAATGGTGGTCATGGTTCCCCTCAGTGACGAGCCGCCGACGATGGCGGTGAGAGGATCATGACAGGGTGCGACGCGACGCGGCGCGAGGCTGTGACCAAGTCGACACCTCGTGTCGCGGTCGGCCGTCTACCAGTGGTGACGGAGGCGCCGGCTACCCGTCGAGGCGCGCGCGGATCGCGGCGCCGTGCGCCGGCAGGTCCTCGGCCTCGGCGAGCGCGACGACCTTCTCGCCGACGGCGCCGAGGGCGTCCGCGCTGTAGTCGATGAAGGACACCGCCTTGAGGAACGCCGTCACCCCGAGGCCCGATGCGAAGCGTGCCGTGCCGCCGGTCGGCAGCACGTGGTTCGAGCCCGCCAGGTAGTCGCCAAGAGGCACGGGCGAGTGCCCGCCCACGAAGATCGCGCCGGCGTTGCGGATGCGACCCGCGACCTCCCGCGCGTCGGCGGTGTGGATCTCGAGGTGCTCGGCGCCGTAGGCGTCGGCGACCGCGATCGACTGATCGATCCCCGACGTGAGGATGACCGCGCTCTGGCGTCCCGAGAGCGCCTCCTTGGTGCGGGCGAGGTGCTTGGTCTCGTCGACCAGGAGACCGAGGTGGCGCTCGACCTCGCCGGCGAGCTCGACCGAGTCGGTGATGAGGACCGAGCCCGCCATCGGATCGTGCTCCGCCTGGCTCAGCAGGTCCGCCGCGACCCAGCGCGGCGTCGCCGTCGCGTCGGCGATCACCGCGATCTCCGTGGGTCCGGCCTCCGAGTCGATGCCGACCACGCCGTTGACCGCGCGCTTGGCGGCGGCGACGAAGACGTTGCCCGGGCCGGTGATGACGTCCACCGGCTCGCACAGGCCCTCGACGCCGTACGCGAGCATCCCGATCGCCTGCGCGCCGCCGACGGCGTACACCTCGGTGACCCCGAGCAGCGCGCACGCCGCGAGGATGGTGGGGTGCGGGAGGCCGCCGAACTCACGCTGCGGCGGGCTCGTCACGGCGATCGACGGCACGCCGGCGGCCTGCGCCGTCACGACGTTCATCACGACCGAGCTCGGGTACACCGCGAGCCCGCCCGGCACGTAGAGGCCCACGCGGCCGACGGGGATCCATCGCTGGGACACCACGGCGCCGGGCGCGAGCTCGACGTCGACCGGCGGCGGGACCGTCGCGCGGTGGAAGCGGCCCACGCGGTCGATGGCCTCCTCGAGGCCGTCGCGGACCGCGGGGTCGAGCTCGTCGAGGGCCCGCCCGATCGCGTCCTCCGGCACCCGCACCTGCGCGAGGTCGACGCCGTCGAACCGCGCCGCGAGCTCCTTGAGCGCGGCCTCGCCGCGAACGCGCACGTCCGCGATGATCGGCTCGACCACCGCGAGCGCGTCGCTCACGTTGACCTCGGCGCGCGGCACCACGTCGAGCAGCTCGCGTGGGGTGAGGTCCTGGTCCCGCAGATCGATCCTGGTCAGCACGCAGTCCACTCTACTGGCGAGGCCGGCGCGCCGACCGCGCCCACGCTCCTCCCGCCCGCTCCGTCCCTGCCCCGTAATGGGGCACTCAGCGTCGATCCCGCGCATCGTGTGCGCGCCATGGGGCATCCGCCATCGCTCCCCCCAGGTCCACTCCCGGCCCGTTGCCCGGCCCGCTGCCCGGCCCGTTGCCCGGCCCGGACGCGCGGCCTCGGTGTCACCGGTTGCCCCATGGCGCGCCACGACCGCCATCGATCGACCGTGGATGCCCCATTCCGGACGTGTGAGGGCAGCAGAGCCTGCGGGCGCGCGGCCCCGGAGTCACCGGTTGCCCCATGGCGCGCCACGCCCGCCGCAGATCGACCGTGGATGCCCCACAACGCGGGCACGGGGCTGGTCAGCCCCCTGCGAGGCAGCTGGGGCCCAGCGCCGCCTTGAGGTCGCCGTAGAGCGCCGAGGACCGCGACACGCGGAACTCGTCGCCCAGGCGCATCGTGAGGGGCTGGTCGGGCCCGGTCAGCACCATCCGCACCTCGATCGAGCCGGGATGCGAGCGCAGGATGCCCTTGACCTGCTCGACCAGCGGCAGCGTCACGCGCGTCGCCGGCACGGTGATCGCGACCGGCGACGTGTCCGCCACGTTGAGGTTGGGGATCTTCACGTCGACCGCGGAGAACTGGAGACCGCCGTCGCCGCGCTCGCGGCACCGCACCTTGATGGCGAGGACCGCATCCTCCGCGAGGTCGCGCGCGAAGGTCTCGTACGTCTTCGCGAAGAAGGAGACCTCGGTGTCGCCGGTCATGTCCTCGAGCGTCACGATCGCGTACGGGTTGCCGGACTTCGCGATGCGCCGGTCGACGCGCGTCACGAGCCCCGCGAGCACGATCTGGCCGCCCTCCTGGACGCCGTTCGCGGGCGTCGCGGAGAGGACCTGGTGCGTGGCCTCCGAGCGGATGATGTGGTCGAGGCCCGACAGCGGGTGGTCGGACACGTACAGACCCAGCATGTCGCGCTCGAGGTTGAGCTTGGTCTTCTTGTCCCACTCGTCGAGCGTGGGCACCTCGACGGTCACTCCCCCGCCGAGCTCCTCGGCATCCGCGAAGAGGTCGAACTGGCCGGTCGCCTCCTGGCGCTTGACGCCGATGACGGAGTCGATCGCCTGCTCGTGCACCGCGTTGAGCGCGCGGCGCGAGTAGCCCATCGAGTCGAAGGCGCCCGCCTTGATGAGCGAGTCGATGGTGCGCTTGTTGCACACCGTCGCGGAGACCTTGTCGAGGAAGTCCGCGAAGGACGTGAACGCGCCCTTCTCCGTGCGCGCCTTGACGATCTCGGCGACGACGTTCGCGCCGACGTTGCGCACGGCGGTGAGACCGAAGCGGATGTCGTTGCCCACGGCCGCGAACGTGCCCTTGGACTCGTTCACATCCGGCGGCAGCACGGTGATGCCCATGCGGCGGCACTCGGCGAGGTACAGCGCCGACTTGTCCTTGTCGGTGCCCACCGAGGTGAGCAGCGCCGCCATGAACTCGGTCGGGTAGTGCGCCTTGAGGTAGGCGGTCCAGAACGAGAGGACACCGTAGGCCGCGGTGTGCGCCTTGTTGAACGCGTAGTCCGCGAACGGAAGCAGGGTGTCCCACAGCGCCTTGATGGCGGCGTCGGAGTACCCGTTCTTCTTCATCCCGGCCTCGAAGGGCTGGAACTCCTTGTCGAGGATCTCCTTCTTCTTCTTACCCATCGCGCGACGGAGCAGGTCGGCGGCGCCCAGCGTGTAGTCCGCGACGATCTGCGCGATGCGCTGCACCTGCTCCTGATACACGATGAGGCCGTAGGTGATCCCGAGGACCTCCTTGAGCGGCTCGTCGAGCTCGGGGTGGATGGGCGCGATCGGCTGACGGCCGTTCTTGCGCTCCGCGTAGTTGGTGTGCGAGTTCATGCCCATCGGGCCCGGGCGGTACAGCGCGAGCACGGCGGAGATGTCCTCGAACGTGTCGGGCTTCATCTGGCGCAGCAGCTGCCGCATGGCGGTGCCGTCGAGCTGGAACACGCCCAGGGTGTCGCCACGGCCCAGCAGCTCGAACGTGCCCTCGTCGGCGAGCTCGAGATCCTCGAGGACCAGCGGCTCCTTGCCGTTGTCGACGATGTTCTCGAGCGCATCGTCCAGGATCGTGAGGTTGCGGAGCCCCAGGAAGTCCATCTTGACCAGGCCGAGCGTCTCGCACGTCGGGTAGTCGAACTGCGTGATGACCGCGCCGTCCTGCTCGCGGCGCATGATCGGGATGATGTCGATGAGCGGGTCGGAGGACATGATGACGCCCGCCGCGTGGACGCCCCACTGACGCTTGAGCCCCTCGAGGCCCTGGGCGAGCTCGAACACCTGGCTGGCGTCGGGGTCGGTCTCGAGCAGGGCGCGGAAGTCCTGACCCTCGTGGTGACGGGGATGCTCGGAGTCGGTGACGCCGATCAGGGGCATGTCCTTGCCCATGATCGCCTCGGGGTAGGCCTTGGTGAGCTGCTCGCCCAGCGAGAACGGCTTGCCGAGCACGCGCGTCGAGTCCTTGAGCGCCTGCTTGGCCTTGATGGTGCCGTACGTGACGATCATGGAGACGCGCTCCTGGCCGTACTTCTCGGTCACGTACTGGATGACCTCGCCGCGCCTGCGCTCGTCGAAGTCGATGTCGAAGTCGGGCTTGGACTCGCGCTCGGGGTTGAGGAAGCGCTCGAAGTACAGCTGGTGGACGATGGGGTCGATGTCGGTGATCTTCATCGCGTACGCGGCCATCGAGCCGGCACCGGAGCCGCGGCCCGGCCCCACGCGGATGCCGTTGTCCTTGGACCACTGGATGAAGTCCGCGACCACGAGGAAGTAGCCGGGGTACCCCTTGCCGGCGATGACCTCGATCTCGTAGTTGGCGCGCTCCTGGACGTGCGCGGGGATCTCGGCGCCGAAGCGCTCGTGGAGGCCCTTCTGGACCTCCTTGACGAACCACGAGTGCTCGTCCTCCCCCGGCGGGCAGTCGAAGACCGGCATGTAGTCGGCCTTGGTGTTGAACTCGACCTCGCACTGCTCGGCGATCGCGAGGGTGTTGGTGAGCGCCTCGGGGTAGTCGCCCCAGATGTTCCACATCTCCTCGGCGGACTTCACGTAGTAGCCGTCGCCCGAGAACGCGAAGCGCTTGCCGCCCTGGTCGTAGGTCGGCTCGCTCAGCGTGGAGCCGGACTGCACGCACAGGAGCGCCTCGTGCGAGACGGAGTCCTCGCGCTTGGTGTAGTGGAGGTCGTTGGTCGCGACGAGGGGTGCGCCGATGGCCTTCGAGATGCGCAGCAGGTCCTCGAACACGCGCTTCTCGATGTCGAGGCCGTGATCCATGAGCTCGACGTAGTACGAGTCCTTGCCGAAGATGTCCTGGAACTCCGCGGCCGCCTTGAGCGCCTCCTCGTACTGACCCAGGCGAAGTCGCGTCTGCACCTCGCCCGAGGGGCAGCCGGTGGTCGCGATGATGCCCTTGGAGAACCGCTGGAGCAGGTCGCGGTCCATGCGCGCCTTGTAGAAGTGGCCCTCGAGCGAGGCGTACGACGCGAGGCGGAAGAGGTTGTGCATGCCTGCCGTGTTGCGGGCCCACATGGTCGCGTGCGTGTACGCGCCTCCCGAGCTGACGTCGTCCGACTCCTGGCCGCGCTCGCCCCAGCGCACGCGCGTGCGGTCGCCACGCGCCGTGCCCGGCGTCAGGTACGCCTCGAGGCCGATGATCGGCTTCACCGACGTCTGCTGCGCCTTGTTCCAGAACTCGTAGGCGCCGAACAGGTAGCCGTGGTCCGTGGTCGCCATCGCCGTCTGACCCAGGCGCTCGGCCTCCTGGAAGAGGTCGCCGATCTTCGCCGCGCCGTCCAGCATCGAGTACTCGGTGTGGACGTGGAGATGAACGAAATCCTTACCCGGCATGGCGATGAGTCTAGGCGCGGCGACCGACAGCGCCCACCGCGTGTCGCGGCGCGCGGAGCATCACCCCTGATCCCGGATGTACGGATACGGCCACATGTCCTGCGCCAGGTAGAGGCGGTCCTCGTCGCGGTGGTCGGGGAACTCCGCACCGGTGCCCATCACGAGAGCGAACTCCTCCGGGTCGTCGATGAACTCCTGACCGGACAGCGCCCCGGCCGGGCAGTACCAGAAGCTCGTGCCGCCTTGCGGAGGGTAGGACGATGCGGTGCCCGCCCAGCACTCGCCCATGTCCGCAGGCACGGCGTAGTCGGCGGCGGCGAGACCGCGCGGGTCGTCGATCGCGCCGACGTAGACGTAGGCGCCGTCGGGCGGCCCGACCATGGGCAGGACCACCTCGACGCACTCCTCGCCGAACTGCTCCGGGGACGTCGGGCACCAGCGTCCGTCGACGTCCACGAGGCTCGCCTCGTCGTCCCCCGGCGGGTTCTCCGGCTCGGCGGATCTCAGGTACGGCGGGATCTCGCACAGGCCCTCCGTGATCCAGAGCCGGTCGCGATCCGTGTAGTCGGGGATCTCCATCGGCGCGCACTCGGCCATGTACTCGCCGGGATCGGCGGCGCCTGCCGGGCAGTAGCGGAAGGTGACGTTGATCGTGAGCGGGTAGTGGTCGATCTTGCCGGCCCAGCAGTCGCCCGAGTTCGCGGGGAAGGCGTAGTCGTCGACGCCGTAGGCACGCGGATCGGCTTCGAGGTCGGTGAACACGTACTGGACGGCATCGGCATAATCCTCGAACACGACCGTCGGCAGGTCGACCACGACGCACCCGAACTGCACCTGCGTCCCCTCGTCGGGGATGCACCAGTACCCGTTCGCATCGGCGAAGGACGGTTCCGCCGCCGGCGGCGACGATGCGTCCGCGACCGGCGACGCCGACATGGCGGGCGGCGATCCGGTCTCCAGCGCATCGGCCGTGGTCGCCGGGGAGCACCCCGCGAGCGCCATCAGCGTGCCGACCGCGACCGCCGCGCGCGCCGGCAGAGATCCGTGGTTCGCACCCATGACCCCGCCCCCCGGGACGTCATGGCGGGCTCGGTGCCCGCGCCACGATCACCGTACGTCCGCGTCGCGGCGAGGGCCAGGATCGCGGGCCGAGACGCACGAATCAGCCGCCGGAGCGGCGCGAGCCCCGCGCGACCCGCGGTGTCACCCGCGCCTGGAACAATGTCCCGGTGAGTGCGGACAGGCGACCGAGGCGCGGCAGAGGGAGACGGGACGATGCGCATCGTCCCCGGGTGAGCACGCGCGCCCTCGAGGCGGCCGCCGCGCGGCGCGCGGCCGTCGAGGTGCCCGCGATCGCGTACCCCGCGCAGCTGCCGGTGTCCGCCCGGCGCGAGGAGATCGCCGCCGCGATCCGCGACCACCAGGTGGTGATCGTCGCCGGCGAGACCGGCTCGGGCAAGACCACCCAGCTGCCCAAGATCTGCCTCGAGCTCGGCCGCGGCCGCGCCGGCCAGATCGGCCACACGCAGCCGCGCCGCATCGCCGCGCGATCCGTCGCGGAGCGCATCGCCGAGGAGCTGGGCACGGAGCTCGGCGGCATCGTCGGCTACCAGGTCCGCTTCACCGACCAGAGCTCCGAGGACACGCTTGTCAAGGTCATGACGGACGGCATCCTGCTCGCCCAGATCCAGCGCGACCCCGACCTGCTCGCGTACGACACCCTCATCATCGACGAGGCCCACGAGCGCAGCCTCAACATCGACTTCCTGCTCGGCTACCTCACCAACCTGCTCCCCCGCCGCCCCGACCTCAAGATCGTCATCACGTCCGCGACCATCGATTCGCAGCGCTTCGCCCGGCACTTCGGGCCCGGCGGCCCGCATCCCGAGGACGCGGACGATGCGCCCACGGCCCCCGTGGTCGAGGTCACCGGACGCACCTTCCCCGTCGAGATCCTCTACCGACCCCTCGAGGGCGCGGCCAAGGGCGAGGAGAAGGACCTGGTCACCGGCATCGTCGACGCGTGCGACGAGCTCATGACCTGGGGCGACGGCGACATCCTGGTCTTCCTCTCGGGCGAGCGCGAGATCCGCGACGCCGCCGACGGCCTCGACGCGCACCTGGGCGACCGCGCGCGCGACCCGCGCCACCCGCGCCGCGTCGAGATCCTGCCGCTCTACAGCCGCCTGTCGGCCGCGGACCAGCACCGCGTGTTCGAGCGTCACGCCGCCCGCCGCATCGTGCTCGCGACCAACGTCGCCGAGACATCCCTCACCGTGCCCGGCATCCACTACGTGGTGGACCCCGGCACCGCGCGCATCTCGCGGTACTCCAAGGCCACCAAGGTCCAGCGCCTCCCCATCGAGCCGATCTCGCAGGCGAGCGCACGCCAGCGCTCCGGCCGCGCAGGCCGCCTCGCGGACGGCATCGCGATCCGCCTGTACTCCGAGGAGGACTTCGAGTCGCGGCCCGCGTTCACGGAGCCGGAGATCCTGCGCACCTCGCTCGCGAGCGTGCTGCTGCAGATGATCTCGGTGGGCGTGGTCGAGTCCCCCGAGGACGTGGCGCGCTTCCCCTTCGTGGAGCCACCGGACACCCGCGCGATCCGCGACGGCGTGCAGCTGCTCGCGGAGCTGGGCGCGATCGCGACGCGCGACGGGCGCACCGTGCTGACCGAGACGGGCCGCAAGCTCGCGCGCCTGCCCATCGACCCTCGTCAGGCGCGGATGATCGTGGAGGGCGCGCGTCACGGCGTGGCCCGCGAGGTGGCCGTGATCGCGGCCGCGCTGTCCATCCAGGACCCGCGCGAGCGCCCCACCGAGAGGCGCGAGGAGGCAGACCTCCTGCATCGTCGCTTCGCGGATCCCACCTCCGACCTCCTCTCCTACCTCAACCTCTGGGAGCACGTCCGCGAGCGCCAGCACGCGCTGTCGGGCAACCAGTTCCGGCGCCTCGCCAAGTCCGAGCACCTCAACTTCCTGCGCGTGCGCGAGTGGCAGGACCTGGTCCAGCAGCTGCGCGACGCGGCGAAGGCGATCGACATCGAGATGGCGTACCGGAAGCCTGCGCCCGTGGACGATGCGGAGGGCACCGGCGCCCTCAGGCACGTGTGGGACGACGACGGCATCCACCGCAGCATCCTCGCGGGCCTGCTGTCGCAGATCGGCGCACAGGACGTGCTGCAGCTCAAGGCGAGCTCGTTCACCCATCTCAAGGGCGAGGCCCGCGCGAAGGAGATGCGGCGCGCGAGGAAGCGCGCGTCGAACGAGTTCATCGGCGCGCGCGGCATCCGCTTCGCGATCAACCCCGGCTCGCCGCTGTCGAAGAAGCCGCCCGAGTTCGTCATGGCGGCCGAGCTGGTGGAGACCAGCCGGCTGTGGGCGCGCGACGTCGCCCGGATCGACCCCGCCTGGGTCGAGGAGCTCGCGGGCGACCTCGCCAAGCGGACCTACTCGGAGCCGCACTGGTCGTCGAAGCGCGGCGCCGCGATGGCGACCGAGAAGGTGCTGCTCTACGGCGTGCCCGTGGTCGCGGACCGCCCCGTCCTGTGGGCGAAGGTGAACCGCGAGGACGCCCGCGACCTCTTCATCCGGCACGCCCTGGTGCAGGGCGAGTGGACCACGCACCACGGCTTCTGGCGCCGCAACCAGCGGGTGCTGGAGCAGGCGGCCGAGGTCGAGGCGCGCGCACGTACGCGCGGCGTCATCGCGGACGAGGAGACGCTGGTCGCGTTCTACGACGCCCGCCTGCCCGAGTCGATCGTGTCCGCACGGCACTTCGACCGGTGGTGGCAGGGCGCGCGCCGTGAGGACCCCGAGCTCCTCACCCTCACGCTCGACGAGCTGGTCCCCGAGCATGCCGCGATCGATCCGAGACTCTTCCCCGAGCGCTGGCCCCAGCTCGACCTCGAGCTGCCTCTCACCTACCAGTTCGAGCCCGGCACCGCCGCGGACGGCGTGACCGTCCACGTCCCCGTGGGCGTCCTCCCGCGCGTCGTCGAGGCCGGCTTCGACTGGCTGGTCCCAGGCATGCTCCCCGAGCTCGTCACCGCGACCATCCGCGCGCTGCCCAAGACGGTCCGTCGCCTGCTGGTGCCCGCGCCCGACGCCGCCCGGGACATCGTCGCGTGGATGCAGGACCACCTGCCCGCGTGGGAGGACGTGGTGCGCGCGGGCGACATGGCCGAACCGTTCCGCGACGCCTTCACGCGCGCCGTGCTGGCCCTCCGAGACGTCGAGGTCCCGGACGATGCCTGGGACGGCCTCGCGGAGCGCCTGCCCGCTCACCTGCGCATGACCTTCCGCGTGGTCGAGCCCACGGGGCGCGGGCAGCGGATCCTCGACGAGTCCCACGACCTGCTGGTGCTGCAGCGCACGCTCGCGCCGAAGGCCGAGGCCGCCGTGCGGACCGCCGTCCAGCGCGCGGCCGATGCCGCCGCCGGCGGCAAGGGACGTGGGGACGATGCGGCGCATACGGCCGCGGCGGCCGTCGCCCGCGCGTCCGACGCGCCGCGCCCCACGAGCGCAGCGGTCGCCGAGGTCGACCCGCTCACCGCCTGGCCGAGCCTCGACCGGCTACCCTCCGAGGTCGAGGGCGCCGTGCACGGCGTGGTCGCACGCGGGTACCCGGCGATCGTCGAGGAGCGCAAGGGCGGGGTGCGAGCCGCGCTGCGGGTGCTCGCGGACGTCTCCGAACGCGACGCCGCGCACGCGCGTGGCGTCCGCCGCCTGCTGCTGACCGAGGTGGGGCTGCCGGTCAAGCGGGTCACCACCCGGTGGAGCCCGGCGGAGTCGCTCGCGCTCGGGGCGTCCCCCTACCGCAGCACCGAGGCGCTGGTGGACGACCTTCAGCTGGCGGCCGTCACGCGCCTCGTGCCGGACGCCGGCGCGGTGCGCGACCGCGCGGCGTACGAGGCGCTCCGCGGCCACGTCAAGGACCACCTCGAGGACGCCGTGCTCGATGTCGCGCGCGAGGCCGCCGCTGCCCTCACCGCCGCACGCGAGCTCGACGTCGCGGTGCGCGGCGCGACCTCGCTCGCGCTCCTGTCGACGCTCCAGCAGCTGCGCGAGCAGTCCGCCGCCCTGGTCGCGGACGGCTTCGTCCGCACCACGCCCGCCGATCGCCTGCCTCACCTGGCGCGCTACCTCAAGGCCGCCGCCCATCGTCTGGAGAAGGCGCAAGCGGACCCCCACAAGGACGCGCAGCTCGCCTGGCAGGTGGCCCAGGCGAGCGAGGCGTATGAGACCGTCCGGGCCGCGCACGCGAAGGGACGGACGTCCCTCGAGACCGCGGCAGCGCTCGAGTCCGTCCGATGGATGCTCGAGGAGCTGCGCGTTTCCCTCTTCGCCCAGCGGCTCGGCACCGACGGGCCGATCAGCGAGCAGCGCATCCGTAAGGCGCTCGCCGCGATCGGATAGCGTTCCTGCCATGACCGAGCCCTCGACCTCCGACGCCCCCCGCACCTCGCCCGCGTGGGAGGCGTGGAGCATCCGCGGCGTCGCGATGCTCGCGCTGGCCGTCGCCCTGCTGCTCGCGATCATCGCGTGGGGTGGCGTGGTCCACGGGCATCCCGCCTACGCGATCCTGCTCGGCCTGACGGTCGTGCTCGCGGCGCTCACCCTCTGGCGCTGGCGGCACGCCCGGCGCGCGGGCGGCGCGGGCCTCCTGGTGCTGCGGGTCGCGGGCGTCCTCGGCGGCGTGGCCTGGGTCGCGCTGCTCGCGTGGCTCCGACCCTTCACCGCGACCGAGCCCGCCCTCACGGCCATGGCGTCGGACGATGCGGTGACGGTCACGGAGACCGCGACCCGGATCGTCATGGAGCCCACGGGAGAAGCGAGCGACGTCGCGCTCGCGTTCCAGCCGGGCGCGCGCGTGGATGCGCGCGCGTACGCGGCCGTGCTCCGCCCCCTCGCGGAGGCGGGCCACCCCGTGGTCATCACCAAGCAGCCGCTCGGGATCGCGTTCCTCGCGATGGGCGGCTACGAGCAGGCGAAGGACGCCGTGCCGGGCGCCGGCTCCTGGGTGGTCGGCGGCCACTCGCTCGGCGGCACGGTCGCCGCGATCGAGGCGGACACGGCCTATCCGACGGACCAGGCCGCGCCCGCGGGGCTGCTCCTGTACGGCTCGTACCCCGCCGGCGACATCTCGGGCTTTCCGGGCGCGGTGCTGTCGATCTCGGGCTCCGAGGACGGCCTCGCGACGCCCGCGGACATCGACGCCTCGCGCGAGAACCTGCCGGACGATGCGCTCTTCTGGGTGGTCGAGGGCGGCTCGCATGCTCAGTTCGGCGCCTACGGGTCCCAGCCCGGCGACGGCACGCCGGCCATCTCCGACGATGCGGCCCGCGAGCAGATCACCACGGCCAGCCTCGCGCTCCTCGACGGCCCGTTAGAGGACTGAGGCCCGCCGCGCCCACGTGGCCACCGCCCTCCCACCCGGACACTGCCAACCCACCCGGACACTGCCAACGGATCTCGCCGCGACACCCCGGGTTGTGAGCGGTCACGGGCCGCGACACGCCGCCCAACCGGGACCAACTCCGTTGAAAGTGTCAGCGGGGGGAGGGGGCGGTGAGGTCCTTGTAGGCGTCGTGATGCGGGATGCCCTCGTCGAGGTAGCCCTCGCCGTGCGCGACGTAGCCGAGCCGCGCGTAGAACGGCATCGCCTGGTCCTGCGCGCTGAGCTCGACCCGCACGCGGCCGTCCGCGCCGAAGCGCGCGAGCGCGGCGGACTCGAGCGCCAGCATGAGCGCGCGTCCCGCACCGGTGCCCCGCGCCGCCTCCGACACCGCGAGCCGGCCGATGTGCGGGTTCGCCGGATCCATGGCGCCGTGGTCGGCATGGAAGTCGTCCGTATGAGGCGCGAGCAGGCGTCCCGTGCCCAGCGCCGTGCCGTCGTCCGCGTACGCGACGACGTGGACGGTGCGCGGGTCGTCGTCCTGGGCGTCGCGCTCCATGTCGGCCGACACGCCCTGCTCGTCGACGAACACGGCGAAGCGCACCCGCATCGCGTCCTCGAGCTGGTCCGGTGTGCGGACCTCCACCACCCGCATCAGCCGCGCAGCCGCGCGAGCGCCGTCGCGAGGTCCTCGGGGTACTGCGACGTCACCCGGACCTCGCCGCCGCGGACCGGGTGCTCGAAGGCGAGCTCGTGCGCATGCAGCCACTGCCGCGTCAGCCCGAGCCGCTTCGCGAGGACCGGATCCGCACCGTAGGTGAGGTCGCCGGCGAGCGGGTGGCGCATCGCCGTCATGTGCACGCGGATCTGGTGGGTGCGGCCCGTCTCGAGGTGGATCTCCACGAGCGAGGCGCTCGGGAACATCTCCAGCACCTCGTAGTGGGTGACCGATGGCTTGCCGCCCTCGACCACCGCGAACTTCCAGTCCGAGCTCGGGTGGCGGCCGATGGGCGCGTCGATGGTGCCGGCGGTCGGGTCCAGGTGCCCCTGCGCGACGGCGTGATAGATCTTCTCGACCGTGCGCTCCTTGAAGGCGCGCTTGAGCACGGGGTACGCCGCGTCGGAGCGCGCGACCACCATGAGGCCCGAGGTGCCGACGTCGAGGCGATGGACGATGCCCTGGCGCTCGGCCGGACCCATGGTCGACAAACGGTAGCCGGCCGAGGCCAGCGCGCCCACCACCGACGGCCCGGTCCACCCCGGCGAGGGATGGGCGGCGACGCCGATGGGCTTGTCGACGACGACGATGTCGTCGTCCTCGTACGCCACCGTCAGCCCGCCGGGGATCGCGGGCTCGGGCGCGGCAGCGCGCTCGTCGGGCAGGTCCACCGCGAGGATGCCGTCGGCCAGGCGATCGGAGCGTCCGACGGTGCGACCGTCCAGCGAGACGCCGCCGCCGTCGAGGATGTCGGCCACCTTGGTGCGCGACATCCCCAGCATGCGCGCGAGCGCGGCATCGGCCCGCTCCCCGACCAGCGCGTCGGGGACCGGCAGGTAGCGCGTGTCAGCCACGCGGGTCCGCCCCGTCGGGATGCGGCTGGGCGTCCGGCGCATCGTCGCCCTGCTCGCCCTCGGCGGGTGCGAGCACCGGCTTGGACAGGAGCCCGGCGATCACCAGGGCGATCGCCGCGCCGACGATCGCGATGTCCGCGACGTTGCCGATGAACTGGTCGCCGTAGTTGATCATGTCGACCACATGTCCTTGGCCGAACGACGGCTCGCGGAACAGGCGGTCGATGAGGTTGCCCACGGCGCCGCCGAGAGCGATGCCGAAGACCACCGCGGACCAGGTCGCCTGCGCTCGGCGTGCGTAGAACACGATGCCCGCGGTCACCAGCAGCGCGACGATGGTGAGGATCCACGTCGACTGGTGACCCAGGCTGAACGCGGCACCGGAGTTGCGGACCAGCTGGATCGACAGCAGGTTCCCGAGCAGCTCGTGCTTGTCACCGGGCGTGAGGGCGCGCAGCGCCCACACCTTGGTCGCCTGATCCGCGACCACCACACCCGCGGCGCACAGCCAGAAGGCAGGCCTCCAGGTCAACGGCGCTCCTCGCGCTGCTTGCACGTCACGCACAGGTTCGCGCGCGGGAACGCCATGAGGCGCGCCCGGCCGATCCCCTGCCCGCACGACTGGCACGCGCCGTAGCGCCCGTTCTTGATGCGGCGCAGCGCGTCGACGCTCTGCTCGAGCATGTCGCGGGTGTTGTTGACGATCGACATCTCCTGCTCGCGCTCGAGGGCGGTCGATCCCGCATCGGCCTGGTCGTCGCCCGCGCCCTCGGACGTGTGAAGCAGGTCGTCCAGCTCGTGCTCGGTGACGCCCAGCTCGGTGACGAGCCGCTCGACGTCGGCGTTGAGCACCTCGACGATCTGCCGGAGGTCCGCGATCTTCCAGGCGTCGTCGCCCTCGCGCACGGGAAGCTGCTTGGCGTCCGCCGGCTTCAGCTCGGCGGGGTCCACCACCACGATGGTCACATCGGTGCTGCTCATGATCGTCCTCGTCTCTGCCTGGTGAAAGGAGGGTAGTCCCCCGCGGGCGACATAGCAAAGCGCCGCGCCCATCGGCGCGGCGCCCCGCTTTGTCCGTTTAGGTCAGCGCTGCTCGTCGTCGCCCTCGGCAGCCGGGTTCCAGGGGTTCTGGGGCGTGTACGGCGTGCCGAACTGGGTCGACTGCGGCTGGTACGGAGCCTCGGCGACCTTCGGGGTCACACCCGTGATCGGCGCGAAGCCCTGAGGCTGCTCGGGCTCGGCCGCATCGTCCGACTCGTCGTCCGCGGGGGCGTCGGTCTCGGCCTCCTCCTCGGCGGCGAAGTCCTCCTCGACGGCGGCCTCGGGCTCCGGGGCGACGTCCTCGGACAGCTCGTCCTCGCCCACGTAGGTGGCGACGGGCGCGGGCGCCGTGCCCTCGGCGTGGTCGAGGTCGCCGAGCAGGTTGCTGAGGTAGCTCTTGAGGCGGGCGCGGTAGTCGCGCTCGAAGCGGCGAAGGTCGTCGATCTTGGTCTCGAGGAGCGAGCGCTCCGAGTTGAGCTCGTCCATGCGGGCCGCGGCGTCGGTCTCGGCGCGCTCGACGATGGACTCGGCCTTGGCCTTGCCCTCCTCGACGAGTCGCTCCTTCTCCTCCTCGCCCGCGGCGACGTACTCGTCGTGGAGCTTCTGCGCCATCGCGAGCATGCCGGTCGGCGTCGGCGGGTTGGGGTCGGTCGCGGCCTGCAGCAGGCCCGCGTCGGTGCTCGGCTCGGCCGCGGGCGCGGGGGCCGCGCCGCCGCCCGCCTCCACCTTCGCGGCGAGCTCGTCGCGCTCGGCGGTGAGCTGGGAGATGGTGGCGGCGACCTCGTCAAGGAAGTCGTCGACCTCGTCCTGGTCGAAGCCCTCGCGGTACTTGGTCTTGGAGAAGGCCTTGTTGAGAACGTCCTCGGCGGTGAGCAATGCCATGTCGACTTCCACCTCTGCCTGATCAGGGCCGGTTCACCCGGCCGAACGGGTATTTCGTCACTGTACCGACATGTGTATCGGCACGCACTTGAGAACGCGCGTCAGAGCGCGCGGATGATGCTGCCCAGGACCTGCTGCAGGATCGACACCGCGATGAACACGATGAGGAACGCGAGGTCGATGCGCACCTGGCCGAGCGTGAGCGGCGGCACCACGCGCCGCACCGCCTTGATCGGCGGGTCCGTCACCGTCAGCACCCCCTCGACCGCGACGAGCGCCGGGCCGGCCGGGCGCCAGTCGTGCGCGAACACCATCACGAAGCTGATGATGATCCGCGCGAAGAGCGCCAGCATGAAGAGGAAGAGGACGAACTGCACCGCGCCCAGGATGAATGCCACCCGGCGAGCCTACCGGAGGGTCAGGCCTGGTTGTAAAAGGCCTGGTCCTGCTGCGGCTCCTCGTCGATGCCGATCTCGACATGCGCGGGCGACAGCAGGAACACCGAGGTGGTGACGCGCTCGATCGACCCGTAGAGCCCGAAGGACAGGCCGGCCGAGAAGTCGACCAGGCGCTTCGCGTCGGCGTCCGACATCTCGGTGAGGTTCATGATGACGGGCACGCCCTGACGGAAGGCCTCGCCGATAAGGCGCGCGTCGTTGTACGTGCGCGGCTTGATCGTCTGGATGCGGCGCAGGTCCTGCGCGGGCGCGCCCTGCGGCTCGTGCACGGCGCGCGAGGCCTTCGCGGAGCCGGACTTGGCGCCGTGCGCCTGCTTCACCTCGGACACGTCGTGCAGGTGGGTCACGGGCGCGAGCTCGGGCTCGGCGTAGTCGTACTCCTCCTGCTCGTTGACGTCGAAGCCGAGGTACTGGATCGCCTTGCGCAATGCGCTCATCATGACCCCCTGGTGGTGGTGCGGAATGTCGACTTCACGGTAGAGCGCCTCACGTCAAGGTCAGCGGACCGACACGCCGCAGACGATCACCCCGGCATGACGGCCCGTCACGCCGTCGCGGCGGTGGGAGAAGTAGCGCTCGTCCTCGTAGGTGCACACGCGGTGGCGAACCACCGCCGCGAAGCCGAGCTCTCCGAGCCGGGTCTCGGCGGCCCGCGGCAGGTCGAGCGCGGGGGTGCCCGCACCGGTCGCCGACCGGGCCGTGGGGTGACGATGCGCGACCTCCTCGCGCATGGCGGCCGGCACCTCGTAGCACCGGCCGCAGATGGCGGGGCCGATGCTCGCCGCGAGCCCGTCGCGCCGCCGCCTCTGCTGCGGGGTCCGCATGTCGAGCAGCGCGGCGACCGCCGCGTCCACCGCGCCCCTGCGCACCCCCTCGCGACCCGAGTGGATCGCCGCGACGGCGCCCGTCACGGCATCGTGCATGAGGATGGGCATGCAGTCGGCCGCGATCGCGCCGAGCGCCACGCCCGGGGTGCGCGTCACCAGCACGTCGGCGACGGCGGGCTCCTCCCCCGGTCGCGTCACCTCGGCCACGCGGATGCCGTGCTCCGCGTTGAGGAACGACACGGGCGCCCCCGCGAGGACGGAGACGGCCGCGCGGTTGCGCGCGACCGCCTCCGGGGCGTCGCCCACATGCGTGGCGACGTTGAGGGTCCCGTACGGTAGCGCCGAGGCGCCGCCCGCCCGAGCGGTGAAGAACGCGCGAACCGGCAGCCCGGCGTCGAGCACCGCCTCCTACCGGAGGAACTCGGGCACGTCGAGCGTGTCCGCCGCCGGCCGGGACGGCGCCGCGGGGATCGCGTCCGTCGCCGGCGCGGGCTCGACCGCGACCGGCGCGGGCGGCAGCACATCGGCCTCGACCGGCGCGTCGATCGGCTCGAGCTCCTCGGCCTTGGGCGCGGGTGCGGACTCGATCGCGCCCAGCGCGCCCGCATGGGCGCGGTGCGTCGGGGCGCCGCCGTCGAAGCCGGCCGCGATCACCGTGATCCGGAGCTCGTCGCCCAGCGAGTCGTCGATGACGGTGCCGAAGATGATGTTCGCCTCGGGGTGCGCGGCCTCGCGGACCAGGCGCGCCGCAGTCTCGACCTCCTTGATGCCGAGGTTCGAGCCGCCCGCGATGGACAGCAGCACGCCGTGCGCGCCCTCGATCGACGCCTCGAGCAGCGGCGACGCGATCGCGCCCTCGGCGGCCTCGAGCGCGCGGGTCTCGCCGCGCGCGCTGGCGACGCCCATGAGCGCCGTGCCCGCGCCCTGCATGACGGACTTCACGTCGTTGAAGTCGACGTTGATGAGGCCGGGCGTGGTGATGAGGTCGGTGATGCCCTGGACGCCGCCCTGGAGCACCTGGTCCGCGGCCGCGAACGCGCCCAGCACGCTCAGCTGCGCGTCCGAGATGTCGAGGAGGCGGTCGTTCGGGATGACGATGAGGGTGTCGACCTCCTGGCGGAGGTTCGCGATGCCGTTCTCGGCCTGGTCCGCGCGGCGGCGGCCCTCGAAGCCGAACGGGCGGGTCACCACGCCGACGGTGAGCGCGCCGAGCGAGCGGGCGATGCGGGCGACCACGGGCGCGCCGCCGGTGCCGGTGCCGCCGCCCTCGCCCGCGGTGACGAAAACCATGTCGGCGCCGCGCAGCGCGTCGGCGATCTCGTCCTCGTGGTCCTCGGCGGCCTTGCGCCCGACCTCGGGATCGGCGCCGGCGCCGAGGCCGCGCGTGAGCTCGCGGCCGATGTCGAGCTTCACGTCCGCGTCGGACATGAGGAGCGCCTGCGCGTCGGTGTTGATCGCGATGAACTCGGCACCCTTGAGGCCGACGTCGATCATGCGGTTCACGGCGTTCACGCCGCCGCCGCCCACGCCGACGACCTTGATGTGCGTGATGTAGTTCTGCGGTGCGGCCATGTGCCTGTCCCTTCAACCTTAACCCTCAACTTGAGAGTTATAGTTATGTCAAGTCGTTCAAGGTCGAAGGTACGGGCGCACCGTGCGAATCGGACTCAGGACACGCGCGTGTCCGAAGAATTATCGGCGCGCGTCGTTCACGCCGAGGTGACGGTCGGCAGCGTGGGAGCGGACACGTCGATCTCGACCGCGTCCTTCGCCTCGGCCGACTTGAGCAGCACCTGGAGGACCTTCGCCTTGAGCGCCGAGTCCTCGGCGCTCCCCCACTTGACCTCGGGGCCGTCGCGCAGCACGAAGGTCACCGTGTCCTCGGTGGTCGCGCTGACGTCCTGGACCCGGTTGCGCAGCTTGATGGGGAGCTCGTTGACCACGCCGAGCACCGAGTCGAGGATGCGCTGATTTCCCTCGCCCACCGGCACTGCCACGACGGGCAGCCGGTCGGGGGTGCTCGCGGCGTGGCCGACCCGGGTGGCCTCGGCGTCGAGCAGGTCGTAGCCGCCGTCCGCGCTGGGCACCGCCGCGACCGGCTCGCGGGACTCGAGGGTGATGAGGAGACCGCGGGGCCACACGCGCTCGACGGACGCGTCGCGCACGCCGGGCACCTCCCGGAGCTCGTCGGCGAGGCGCGACGATGCGAGCGTGGCGAGCGACTGGCCCTCGTGAGTGTCGACCACGGCCGCGACGTCGTCCGCCGCGACCACCGTGCCGTAGCCCGTCACCTCCACCTGGGCGGGGTCGAGCGCGAGCACGGGCGAGGCGAGCACCACCCAACCGAGCAGCGCGGCGACCGCGACGTATCCCGCGCGGCGGGCCCACACGATCGCCGAGAGGCGCCGCTGCGCGGCCGCGCGCTCCTTGAGACGCGCCTGCAGGCGCAGCGTGACGTTGCCCAGCTGATCAGCCGCGGCGCCGGTGCCGCGTACGGCTCCGCGCCGCAGCCGACCCCCCATCGACGCGACCGCGGAGGGAACGGACTGCTCGGACGCCCTCGCCGCGCGGGCTCGGGCGGGATCGCGTCGCCACGGCTGCGCGACCTCCTCCGACTCCGCCTCGGCGCGGACGGTCGGCACGCGCGGCGCCGAGCCCGTGGCCACGCCCGCGCTGCGCGGCCGCTGCGGGGCCGGGCGCTGCGGCACGGGAGGGCGCTGCTCGCGCCGCGCGGCCGGGCGCGGCGGCCGGCGGACCTCAGCCATCCGCGTCCCGCTCCGCGAGCCGCGCGAGGATCCAGTCCGCCGCGAGCGTGACCGTGCCCGAGCCGACGGTGAAGACCGTGTCCCCGGGGCGCGCCGCATCGGCCGCAAGCCTCGCCGCCTCCTCGAGATCCGCGGCGAGCGTCAGCGTCGAGCCCGCGGGCATCGAGGCATGCGCCGCGATCAACTCCGACGACACGCCGGGGATCGGGTCCTCGCGGTCGCCGAAGACGGGCGCAAGCACCACGGCGGCGTCCTCGACCGAGAGCGCGCGCCCGAAGTTCGCGGCGTGATCGCGGGTGCGCGAGAACAGCGCCGGCTGGAACAGCACGACCATCCGGCCCGCTCCCCCGTCGCGCGCCGCGGCGAGCAGCGCAGCGACCTCGGTCGGATGGTGGGCGTAGTCGTCGATCACGCGCACGCCTGCCGCCTCGCCGCGCAGCTGATAGCGCCGCCCGGTCCCGCCGAACGTCGCGAACGAGGCAGCCGCGGACGCCGGGTCCGCACCCATCTCGACGGCAGCGAGCCACGCGGCCGTCGCGTTGAGGCGGTTGTGCGCGCCGGGCGCCGACACCGTGAGGGGCAGGGTGACCCCGTTTCGCGTGATGCCCTCGGGCCCGACCACGGCGTCGGCATCCGCCGTGCCGTAGGTGATCACGTGGGCGCCGGCGGCGCGCGCCGCGTCGACGAGGCCGCGCACCACCGCATCGTCCACGCACGCGATGACGGTGCGCGACTGCGCGGCGAAGTCCGCGAAGGCGCGGTGGAGGTTCTCCACCGTCCCGTGGAAGTCGAGGTGGTCGGGCTCGATGTTGAGCAGGATCGACACCTCGGGGCGGTAGCGGAGGAAGGACCCGTCCGACTCGTCGGCCTCGAGGACCGACACGCCCGCCGTGCCGGCGTAGCCGCCCGCGACCGCGCCCTCGATCCCGAACACGCGCGCGCCCACGGCGAAGCCCGCGTCCACGCCGCTGGCGTGCAGCGCGTGCGCCACCATCGCGGACGTGGTGGTCTTGCCGTGGGAGCCGGCGACGGCGACGAGGCGCTGACCCTCGAGCGCGCGCACGAGCGCCTCCGACCGGTGCCACACCGGGATGCCGAGTTCCCGCGCCCGCGCGAGCTCGACGTTGGTCTCGCGCACCGCGGTCGAGACCACCACGGCGGCCGCGCCGTCGACGAGCACCGCATCGTGCCCGAGCTGCACATCCATCCCGGCGTCCCGCAAGGCCTGGAAGTACGCCGTCTCGGTGAGGTTGGTGCCGCTCACCGCGTACCCGCGCGCCGCGATGAGCCGGGCGACGGCGGACATGCCCGAGCCCCCGACGCCGATGAAGTGGATCCGTTCGCTCACAGCGCCGCCTCCACGAGCGCGACCAGGCGTGCCGCGCCGTCCGCGATGCCGATGCCGCGCGCCGCCTCGATCATGCGAGGTCCGGCCTCGGGGTCGAGCAGCATCCGCTCGGCGTGATGGGTGAGGAGCGCGGGCGTGAGGTCCGCGTCGCCCACCACGGTCGCGGCGCCGGCAGCGACCGCGGCGGCGGCGTTGAGCGCCTGCTCGCCGTTGCCGTGGGGCAGCGGGACGTAGAGCGCGGGGATGCCGAGCGCACCGATCTCGCACACGGTGGCGGCACCCGAGCGGCACACCACGGCTCCCGCGGCGGCGAAGGCCGCCGCCATGTCGTGCGCGTACTCGGACACGGCGTACATGCCGCGCTGCGATGCGGGCAGATCCGCCTGCGCCCGGTAGGCCTCGTCGGTCTTGCCGCGTCCGGTGAGGTGGATGACGTGGATGCCCCGCGTCACCAGCGTGCCGACGGCCTCGGCGAGAGCCGCGTTGAGGCTCGCGGCCCCGAGCGAGCCGCCGAACACCAGCAGCACCGGCGCATCGGCCGCCCAGCCGCGCTCCTGCTTCGCGTCGAAGGCCGCCTGCGCGCGTGTCACGGGATCGGAGAGCCGGGCCGCGAGCGCCTCGAGCTCGGGCCGCAGCGGCAGGCCCGTCACGGTCGCATGCGGCAGCGGGGTGCCCGGGAACGTCACCGCGACGTGGGACGTGAGGCGCGCGCCGAGCCGGTTCGCGATGCCCGGCTTCGCGTTCGCCTCGTGGACGATGATGGGGAGCCTCCGACGGCGTGCCGCGAGGTACACCGGAGTCGAGACATATCCGCCGAACCCGACCACGGCATCGGCCCCGACGCGGTCGATCGCCGCCTCCGACGCCTTGATCGCGGCGCGCAGCCGCGCGGGGAAGCGCAGCGCGGCGCCATCGGGCCGGCGTGGGAACGGGACCTTCTCGATCTCGATGAGGTCCAGCCCGGCACGCGGCACCAGGTCCGCCTCGAGCCCGTCGGGGGTGCCCACGGCGGCGACGTCATGACCGCGCTCGAGCAGCGCGTGGCTGCACGCGAGCAGCGGGTTCACGTGACCGGCGGTGCCCCCGCCGGCGAGCAGGAGGCTAGCCACGGCGGCGCCCCCGGGACAGCACGGCGAGCGAGCGGCGCACCACCGAGGTGCGCGCGGCGAAGGCCTCGGGCGCCCCCGGCTCCTGACGTGCGAAGGCCATGAGCACCCCGACAGCGGCGAGCGACATGATGAGCGACGAACCTCCGGAGGAGACGAGGGGAAGCGGCACGCCCGTCACCGGGGCGAGCTCGAGCACGACCGCGATGTTGACGCATGCCTGCACGATGATCCACGCGCCGATCGCGGCGCCGGAGATCTGCACGAACCGATCGGTGGAGCGGGTGACGACGCGCGTCACGGCGATGAGGATCATCGCGTAGGCGCCGAGGATGAGGAGCGTGCCCAGCAGCCCGAACTCCTCGCCGATGATCGCGAAGATGTAGTCGTTGTCGGCGGCGGGCAGGTAGCCCCACTTCTCGCGGCTCATGCCGGGGCCCAGGCCCCACAGCCCGCCGGACGCGAGCGCCCACGTGCCGTGCGTCTGCTGCCAGCACTCCTGCACGTCGACGCACGAGTCGCCCGCCCACTGGAGGATGCGCGCCATGCGCGTCTCGCCCGAGTTGACGAGCATGAGGATCAGCACGCCGACGCCGATGCCGGCGAGCCCGAAGAAGCGCGCGGGCACGCCCGCGACCCAGAACGCCACGGCGACCACGACCATGAGGATCATCGCGGTCCCCATGTCGCGCCCGAGCAGCACGAGCATGAGCACGGCGCCCGCCATGAGGCCGCCCGGCATGAGGATGTGCCGGGGATGCGTGAGCCTGTCGCGGAAGCGGCTCAGCACCGCTCCGAGGTACAGCGCGAGGCCCAGCTTCGCGATCTCGGACGGCTGCAGGCTGAAGCCGCCGACCCGGATCCACGCCTGGTTGCCTCCGGACGCCTCGCCGGTCGCGAGCACCAGCCCGAGCAGCACCATTGAGCCGTAGAGGATCCACGGCGCGAGGTGCCGCCACGCCCTGACCGGCAGGCGCGAGCCGACCACGAGCGCCGCGAGCCCCACCGTCAGCGCGATGAGCTGCGTGATGAAGCCGGCGTAGGCGTTGCCGGACGCCGTGCGGATCGAGGTGATCGAGGAGCTCGACAGCACCACCGCGAGGCCCACGAGCACGAGGATGCCGGTGGCCGCCGCGAGCAGATAGTACGAGGTGAGCGGGGAGCGCCAGGCGTTGACGGTGCTGTCGGGTCGGGCCGCGGTCGCCGTCATGTCACCTCCTAGCGGTCCAATGCCTCCACCGCCCTGGTGAACGCCTCTCCTCGGTCCGCGTAGCTGCGGAACTGATCCATCGATGCGCATGCGGGTGAGAGGAGGACGGTATCCCCCGCCTCCGCCAGCCCGCGGGCCGCGTCGACCGCCCGCTGCATCACATCCTCCCCCGGCGGCACGGCCAGGACGGGTATATCGGGCGCGTGTGTCGCAAGCGCCCCGCGCAAGGGCTCCTGGTCGACACCGATGAGCACGGCAGCGCGCACGCGTGCCGCGACCTCGCCGACCAGCCCGGAGAACTCCTGACCCTTCGCGAGCCCGCCCGCGATCCACACGACCGACCGCTCGCGCCGTCCCCCGAACGCGGCCTGGACCGCGTGCGCGTTGGTGGCCTTCGAGTCGTCGACGTACGTGACGCCGTCGAGGTCGCGCACCCAGGCGCTGCGGTGCTGATCGAGGCGGAACGAGCGCAGGCCGTCGCGCACCGCCTCGGCCGGCACCCCGACCGCGCGGCACAGGGCCGCAGCCGCGAGCGCGTTGGTGACCAGGTAGGGCGGGACGCCTCCCGCGACCAGGTGCGCGAGGTCGTCGATCTCGCCGAGCTCCACGGCCTCCCGGTGCCGGTCGGGCACGAACGCGCGATCCACCAGCAGCCCCTCGACGAGGCCGAGCTGGGACGGACCCGGCGAGCCGAGCGTGACCCCGACGGCGCGGGCGCCCTCGACCACCTCGGCCTCGGCGACCATGCCCTCGACCAGCGCATCGGCGGCGGGATACACGCACGCCACCTGCACGTGCTGGTACACCTTCGCCTTGTCGGCGCGGTACGCCTCGAGGCTGCCGTGCCAGTCGGTGTGGTCGTCGTCCGCATTGAGGCACACGGCCGCGTGCGGGGAGATGGTGCTGGCGAAGTGGAGCTGCAGGCTCGCGATCTCGACCGCGACCAGGTCCGACTCCTCGCGCGCCGCGTGGATGACGGGGATGCCCATGTTGCCGCACACGCGGACGTCGAGCCCGCCGGCCTTCGCGATCGCGCCCACGATCTGCGTCGTGGTGGTCTTGCCGTTGGTGCCGGTCACCATCACCCACGGGATCCCCGGGCGGCGCACGCGCCACGCGAACTCCATCTCGGACCAGATCCCGAGGCCCGCGGCCTCGCACGCGCGCACGGCCGCCGAGTGAGGCGGGAACCCCGGCGACGCCATCACGACGTCGAACGAGCCCAGGTCGAGCTCGGACACGTCACGATGGTCGGCCTCGCCGTTCGCGTCGACGGTGACCGCGGTGCCGCCCAGCTCGCGCGTGACCTCGGCCGCCGCGGTGCCGGCGATGCCGACGCCGAGCACGAGGACGCGACGGCCCTCGAGGGACGTCAGGTCCGTCACAGCGATGCCACCCACTCCGCGTAGAAGATGCCCACACCGAGCCCGGTGAACATCGCCGCGATGATCCAGAACCGCGTGACGATGGTGACCTCGTGCCAGCCCATGAGCTCGAAGTGATGATGCATCGGCGCCATCTTGAACAGCCGCTTGCCGCCCGAGATCTTGAAGTAGCCGATCTGCAGCACCGCGCTCGCGACCTCGAGGACGAAGAGCCCGCCGACCACGACGCCGAGCAGCTCGGTGCGCGTGAGCATCGTCATGCCCGCGATCGCACCGCCGAGCGCGAGCGAGCCCGTATCGCCCATGAAGATCTTGGCGGGGCTGGTGTTCCACCACAGGAAGCCGAGGCACGCGCCCGCGATCGCCCCCGCGAGGATCGCGAGATCCCACGGGTCGCGGACCTCGTAGCAGGTGCCGCCCGCGTCGGAGACGCCGCAGGTCTGGTTGATCTGCCACACGCCGATGAGCACGTAGGCCGCGAAGAAGATGACCGCGGTGCCGGACGCGAGGCCGTCGAGGCCGTCGGTGAGGTTGACCGCATTGGACCAGGCGGTGATGAGCAGGTTCGACCACAGCACGAAGAGGATCAGGGCCGCCGTGGTCCCCCAGATCGCGAGGTCGAGGTTGGTGTCGCGCAGGAACGAGATCGCGGTCGAGGCCGGCGTCACGCCCTGCTCGTTGGGGAACTGCAGCGCGAGCACGCCGAAGCTGATGCCCACCACGCCCTGGCCCAGGAACTTCCACCGCGCCTTGAGGCCGAGCGAGCGCTCGCGCGAGATCTTGATCGCGTCGTCGAGGAAGCCGACCAGCCCGAGCCCGACCATGAGGAAGACCACCAGGATGGACGATGCGCTGGGCGCCCGTCCGACCAGGAGGTTGCCTCCGAGCCACGCGAGCACGGCGGCCAGGATGATCACCACGCCGCCCATCGTCGGCGTGCCGCGCTTCACGTGGTGGCTGGCGGGTCCGTCCTGGCGGATGAACTGGCCGAACTGGCGGTGCGTGAGGTACCGGATGAGCACCGGGGTCGCGAGCAGCGAGAGCAGCACGCCGAGGCCCGCCGCGAAGACGACCGCCTTCATGCGACTCCTCCCACGAGCTGGTCCGCGAGCTCCCACAGCCCGGAGCCGTGGGAGGCCTTGACGAGGACGGTGTCCCCCGGTCGCAGCGACTCCTCGAGAACCGTGCGTGCCTCGGCGATTGTATCGACGTAGGCCGCCTCATCGCCCCACGAGCCCTCGCGCACGGCCGCGATGTAGGCCGGCCGCGCGCCCGCGCCGACGATGATCGTGCGGTCGATCCGCAGCCGCACCACCTCGGTGCCGATCTTGTCGTGGATCTCGACCGAGGCCTCCCCGAGCTCGCGGATCTCGCCGAGCACCGCAAACGTACGGCCGCCCTCGGCGACCATCTTGAGCGCGCGCAGCGCGGCGCGCACGGACTCGATCGAGGCGTTGTAGGCGTCGTCGATGATGGTGACGCCGTCGGGCCGCTCGGTGAGCGCCATGCGGTGCGCGGAGAGCGGCTTCGCCGCAGCGATGCCCTCCCACGCGGCTGCGGGATCGACGCCGCACTGCACGGCCACGGAGAACGCCGCGAGGGCGTTGGTGACGTGGTGCTCGCCCACCAGTGTGAGCGTGCGGCGCGGCAGCCCACCGATCGAGAACGATGCGCGACCACGATCGCTCGTCAGGCCGATCGCCTGGTTGTCCGCCTCGGACACGCCGAAGCGGATGACGGCGGGCCCCGCGACGAACGGACCGTCGGGGTCCGGCGAGGGCGGCAC
This sequence comes from Demequina iriomotensis, assembly GCF_000971395.1. Lineage (GTDB taxonomy): Bacteria > Actinomycetota > Actinomycetes > Actinomycetales > Demequinaceae > Demequina > Demequina iriomotensis. The sequence continues at coordinate 99,179 of NZ_BBME01000010.1, forward strand.
CATGGCCGTGACCCGCGCATCGTCCGCATTGAGGATGGCGACGCCGCCTGGCCGGAGCCCGGCGATGATCTCGCTCTTGGCCACCGCGACGTCGTCGGGCGAGGCGTACTCCCCCATGTGCGCGGTGCCGACGGTGAGCACCACGGCCACGTCGAGCGGCGCGATCGACGTGAGATAGGCGATGTGGCCGAGGCCGCTGGCGCCCATCTCGAGCACCAGGTGGCGCGTGGTGGAGTCCGCGCGCAGCACCGTGAGCGGCATGCCGATCTCGTTGTTGAAGCTCCCCACGGGCGCGACCACGTCCGGCAGCACCTGCGCGAGAAGGTCCTTGGTGGTGGTCTTGCCGTTCGACCCGGTGATGCCCACCACCGTGATCTCGCCCTCGGCGCGCAGGAGCGCGAGGTAGGCGCGCGCGAGCCGCCCGAGCGCGGTCTGGACGTCCTCGACCAGCACGTGCGGCGCGTCGACGGGCTCCGAGACGAGGCACAGCGATGCGCCCGCCTCGACCGCCTGGGGCACGTAGTCGTGTCCGTCGACCCTCTCCCCCACGAAAGCGACGTACAGCCACCCGGGCTGGATCGCGCGCGAGTCCTTGTCGACGCCGAGGACCAGCGTGTCGACGTCGGCGGCGAGCGTGCCGCCGACGGCGTTCGCGATCCACTGGGCCCTGACCGGCCTCACGCCGTCTCCTCGGCGATGGTGACGAGCGCGGCGAGGAACGCCCCGGCATCCGTGTACGGGTGGTGCACTCCGTCGATCTCCTGCGTGGTCTCGTGCCCCTTGCCGGTGGCGATGATGGTGTCCGCGGGCGACGCCAGCCGCACGGCCGCCTCGATGGCGGCGGCGCGCGGGAAGATCTCGTGGACGTCGGTCCGGCCGGGACGCTCGGCGTCGACCCCTTCGAGGATGCGGGCCCGGATGTGCTCGGGCGGCTCGGTGCGGGGGTTCTCGTCCGTGACGATGACGATGTCGGCGTGCGTGGCCGCGGCGACGCCGAGGCCCGGCCGCTTCGAGTCGTCGCGCAGCCCGTCGCACCCGAAGACGATGATGAGGCGCCCGGGCGTGACGAGGCGCATCGCGTCGAGCACGCTCGCGATCCCGTCCGGCGTGTGGGCGTAGTCGACCACGGTCATCGGCGTGGACGCGTCGCGCGTGGTGACGATCTCGGTGCGTCCGGGGACGGGGCGCGCGGTCTCGACGCCGCGGATCGCCGCGTCGAGCGGCACGCCCAGCGCGTGCGCGGCGACGATGGCGCCCGTCGCGTTGGACACGTTGATAAGGCCCGGCAGGGGGATCTCGACGTCGTGGCGCGAGCGGTCGGGCGCCACGAGCACGAACCGCATCCCGCCGCGCTCGGTCGGCGCGGCGTCGATCGCGTTCCAGTCCGACCACGGGGAGCCGGGGCGCGTGGCGACGGTCTCGACGGGCACCGTGACCTCGTCGACCAGCCTGCGCCCCCACTCGTCGTCGACGAGCACCACGGCGCGCTCGGCGAACTCCGGCGTGAAGATCCTTGCCTTCTCCTCGAAGTACTCCTCCATCGTGTGGTGGAAGTCGAGGTGCTCGTACGAGAGGTTGGTGAAGAGCACCACGGCGAAGCGAGTCGCCGTGACGCGCTCGAGCGCGATGGCCTGCGACGACGCCTCGGCCACCGCCGCGGTGACGCCCTGCTCGCGCATGCGCGCGAGGAGCCCTTGGAGCATCGGCGCCTCGGTCGTGGTGCGGGCCGCGGGCGCGGCCTCGTCGCCGATGCGCATCTCGACCGTGCCGAGCAGGCCCACCTTCGCGTGGACGGCGCGCAGCGCGCCCTCGGTGAGGAACGCCGTGGTGGTCTTGCCGTTGGTGCCGGTGAGCCCGATGAGGGGAACGTCGCGCGACGGGTCGCCGTAGACCTCGGCGGCGGCGAGCGCCGCGGACCGCCGCGGGTGGGTGACCACGAGCACCGGTACCCCGGTCGCCCGCGCCTCGTCGGCCCCGTCCGCGTCCGTAAGGATCGCGGCCGCGCCGCGCTCGACCGCCTGCGCGGCGAACCGCACCCCGTGGACGTTCTCGCCCGGCAGGGCGCAGAACAGGTCGCCCGGCTCGACGGCGCGCGAGTCGACGGTCGCGCCCGTCACCCGCACATCGGCGCCATGGAGCGCGGCGCCCACGCGCGCCTCGATGGCGCTCAGCAGGGCGCCGGCGACGCGATCGGGGCGCATCGAAAGGTCCGGCATTCTCACTTCCAGGTGGTCGGGTAGAGCGTGGGCTCCGTGGTGGACGGCGGCACGCGCAGCGTCTGCAGCGCAAAGGTTGCCACATCCTTGAAGACGGGTGCGGCCGTGGTACCGCCCCAGATCTCGGTCTTGGGATCGCGCAGGATGACGGACACGACGATACGCGGATCGTCGGCCGGCGCGATGCCGACGAACGAGGCGACGTAGGAGCTGAGCTTGCCGTCCGCTCCCGTCGCCTGCGCGGTTCCGGTCTTGCCCGCGACGCGGTAGCCGTCGATCTTCGCCAGCACGCCGGTGCCGCCGTCCTGCGTGACGTCCTCGAGCATCGTGAGCACCTGGGTCGCGGTGGACTCCGAGATCACGCGGCTCGGCTCGTCGGTCTCGACGGGAGTGAACGTGCCGTCCTCGTCCTGGAACCCCTTGACCACGGACGGCTGGATCTTCATGCCGCCGTTGGCGATGATCGAGTAGACCTGCGTGGTCTGGAGCGCGGTCACCGCGACGCCCTGGCCGAACGTCACCGCCCACGTGGTGCGGCCGTCCCAGTCCTCCCAGTCGTGCAGGATGCCCGGCGACTCCGCGAGCAGCCCGACCCCGGTGGTCTGACCGAAGCCGAACTTGTGGAGGTACTGCCAGCGCTGCTTCGGGGTGAGGAGCTCGCCCACCTGGACCGTTCCCGTGTTCGACGAGACCGCGAGGATGCCGGAGAGGGTGAGCTTCTGGACGCCCTCGTCGTGCGAGTCCTGGAAGGTCTGTTCGTTGGCCGTCGTGTACTTGTACGGCGCCGTGAACTTCGACAGCGGCGTCGCGACGCCCTCCTCGATCGCCGCGGCCATGGTGATGACCTTCGCGGTCGAGCCCGGTTCGAACACGGTCGACACCGAGCGTGCGCCACGATCGTCGGAGTCCGACGCGGCCGGGTCGTTGGGGTCGACGCTCTCGGAGTCCACGAGCGCGAGGATCTCCCCGGTGGTCGTGTCCTGCACCACCACGGTGGCCTGGCTCGCCCCGGTGTCCGACATGGCCTCCGCGGCGCGCTGCTGCGCGTACCACTGGATGTCGCGATCGAGCGTGAGCACCACGTCCTGCCCGGCGACGGCGGCGGTCTCCTCCTGCACGCCGGTGGGGATGAGGTACGCGCCCGAGCTGTCCTTCTCGTAGGTGCGCTCGCCCGGCGTGCCCTCCAGCTCGTCCTCGTAGGCCGCCTCGACCCCCGTGAGGCCCACCTCGCCGCTGCCCTCGGCGGTGCCGCCCATGAACCCGACCACGTTGCCCGCGAGCGCGCCGTTCGGGTAGAGCCGCTTCTCGACCTTCTCGGGCTCGATCCCGAGGACCTTCTCCGCCGCGATGAGCTCCCAGGTCTCGGGCGAGATGTCCTTGACGAGGTAGTGGAACGTGCTGTCCCCCACCATCTCCGCGCCGAGCTCGTCAGGGTCCATGTCGAGGATCGGCGCGAGGATCTCCGCGGCTCCGGCGGGCCCCTCAGCGACCACCTTGCCGTCCTCGCTGCGCACGAACTCGAGCACCTTCTGCTGGTTGACGCCCACGTTGTACCGCTCGACCGACGTCGCGAGCACCACGCCGTCGCGGTCGACGATGTCGGCACGCGGCGTGGTGATCTCCTGGGTGACGAGCCGCTGTGACAGCGCGTCCGCGGCGATCGACTTGGAGTTGACGGCCTGCACCATGACGAGCCGACCGGCGAAGACCACGAGGACCGCGAGCAGCGCCAGCGCGATGATGCGCTGACGGAGCCGCGGGTCCGCGAGACGCGGAGCGCGGGAGGAGGGCATGCGGTCTACTTCTTCCCGTTCTCGAGCACGATGCCATCCGATAGTGACACGAAGCCCAGGGCGGATGCGGGCGCCATGCCGAGCGCGCCCGCGCGTGCGGCCAGGCTCTCGGGCGCCGCGTTCGCGTCGAGCGTCTCGAGCAGCGCCTGCTGCTCGACGTGGAGCTCGGCGATCTGGATCTTGAGGTCGCGACGCTCGTAGGCGCCCTCGGCCATCGTCGTGTTGATGAACAGCACGCTGCCGAGCGCGAGCACCACCACGCCGACGCACAGCGACACGAACGGCAGGAGCGACCGGCCGCGTTCGGGCGCCGCGACGGGACGCAGGTTCGGACGAGCCGTCGGAGAGGTCCGCGGAGCGGATGCGGGTCGCTGCTGGCGCAGGGGCGCGGCGCTCATGCGTTCCTCCTCAGTCGCTCGGGCGGGGTGGGGCGCAGCCGCTCGGCGGCGCGCAGACGGACGGGCTTGGCGCGGGGGTTCAGCTCGGCCTCCTCGGGCGAGGCCTTCTCCGCTCCGCGGGTGAGGAGGCGCAGGTAGGGCTGGTCGGCCTCCGGCACCACGGGCAGCCCGGGGGGCGCCTGGGACTCGGCGCCGGCCGCAAACGCCCGCTTGACGATGCGGTCCTCGAGCGAGTGGTAAGACTCCACCACCACCCGGCCTCCGACGCCGACGCCCTCGATCGCCGCGGGGATCGCGCGCTCGAGCACCTCGAGCTCGCGGTTGACGGCGATCCGCAGGGCCTGGAAGGTGCGCTTCGCGGGGTTGCCGCCCTGGGTGCGGGTCGCGGCGGGAATGCACGCGCGGACCAGGTCGACCAGCTGGGCCGACCGCTCGAAGGGCTCGGTCTCGCGTCGGCGCACGATCGATCGCGCGATCTTGGCCGCGAACCGCTCCTCGCCGTACTCGCGCAGGATGCGGGTCAGCTCGCGCTCGTCGAGGTCGCGGAGCAGATCGGCCGCCGTGACCGGGTCCTCGGGGTTCATGCGCATGTCCAGCGGCGCGTCCTGAGCGTAGGAGAACCCACGCTCCGCATCGTCGATCTGGAGCGAGCTCACGCCCAGGTCGAGCAGGATGCCGTCCGCGCGGTCCACGCCCGCGACCGCGAGCGCCCCCGCGATGTCGTCGTACTCGGCGTGGTGGGCGAGGAAGCGGTCGCCGAACCGGGCGAGGCGTGCCGAGGCGAGGGCGATGGCCTGCGGGTCGCGGTCGATGCCGACCACGCGCGCCTGCGGGCAGCGCTCGAGGATCGCCTCGGTGTGCCCGCCCATCCCCAGCGTGCCGTCAATCGCGACGGCGCCCGCGTGGTCGAGCGAGGGCGCGAGCAGGTCGACGCAGCGGTCGCGCATCACCGGCATGTGCCGTGAGGCCGCCTCGTGCTCGTCGCCCATCATCCCTCCCTTTCCCTCCACCGGCTCGTGCCTCGTGGTCTCCCTCCGAGCTCCTCTGGCGGGGGGAAGTCCGCCAGAGCGATCCGGGAGGAGGCCACGGGGCACGCGCTCCTACAAGTCGTCGAAGATCTCCGCCGCCGTCTCCGCGTACGCGTCCTCGCCGGCTTCCAGGTACTGCTCCCACTTCTCCGCGTCCCACACCTCGACGCGCGAGCCAATCCCCACCACAGCGACCTCGCGCTCGAGCCCCGCGTAGCGGCGCAGCGGCTGCGACAGCAGGATCCGGCCCTGCTTGTCGGGGATGTCGTCGCTCGCGTGCCCGAGGAAGCTGCGCAGGTAGTCCCTCGCCTGCTTGTTCTCGAGCGGCGCGCGCCGCAGCCGGTCGTGGATGAGCGCGAACTCGTCCAGCGGGAAGAGGAACACGCAGCGGTCGAGACCACGGGTCGCGACCAGCCCCGAGGCGAGGCGGCCGCGGAACTTCGCCGGGAGGATCAGCCGCCCCTTGTCGTCGAGGCGCGGCGTGAACGTGCCGAGGAACACGCCCGTGGGCCCGAGGCCCAGCGTCGCGGTCTCCGACATGCGCCCCTCCCCTCCGGCGGCTCCCCGTCTCTCCCGTGTCCCCCACTTTACTCCACTTCCCTCCACAAATCTCGGAAATGCAGCAAGAACCTGCCGTAATCTCTATGAAATCCCAGGTACAACATGTGGAGCGGAGTGGAGGGAATCATCACACCCGCGAGCCGGTGGACTCAACTAGGCTCTGTTCAAGGGAGAGGGGAACCCATGACGACGACCGTCCCGACCGCCGACCAGCTCGCCGAGGTCGCGCGGCTCGCGCAGCGCGTACGCGCGCAGCTCGACACCGTCCTGTCCGGCTTGGACGATGCGGTGGACGCCACGCTCGCGACGGTCCTGGCCGAGGGGCACCTGCTCCTCGAGGACGTCCCCGGGGTCGGGAAGACCACGCTCGCCCGCGCGTTGGGCCGGGCGTTGGACGCCTCGGTGGGGCGCATCCAGTTCACGCCCGACCTGCTCCCGTCCGACGTCACCGGGGTGAGCGTCTTCCGCACCGACGAGCATCGCTTCGAGTTCCGGCCCGGGCCGGTCTTCGCGAACATCGTCGTCGCGGACGAGATCAACCGTGCCTCGCCGAAGACCCAGGCGGCCCTGCTGGAGTCGATGCAGGAGCGCTCCGTCACGGTCGACGGCGAGACCCGGCCGCTGCCCGCGCCCTTCCTCGTCGTCGCGACGCAGAACCCGATCGACATGGAGGGCACGTATCCGCTCCCCGAGGCGCAGCGCGACCGGTTCATGACCCGCATCGCGGTCGGCTACCCGTCGAGCTCCGACGAGGTCGCGATGCTCGAGGCGCACGACGGTCACGATCCCCTCGCGGAAGTCCGCGCGGTCGCCACCGCCGCCGACCTCGAGCGCGCGATCGCCACCGTGCGTGGGATCTACGCCGCCACCGCGGTGAAGCAGTACCTGGTCGACGTGGTGAGGGCGACGCGGGAGACGCCGGACCTGCGCCTCGGCGCCTCGCCGCGCTCCTCGCTCCAGCTGCTGTCCGCAGCCAAGGCCCGCGCCGCGATGGCCGGGCGCGACCATGTGCTGCCTGACGACGTGAAGGCGCTCGCCGTGCCGGTCCTCGCGCACCGCGTCATCCCGTCGGCGCAGGCGCGCGCCGCTGGACGCACCGCCGAGTCCGTGATCGAGGACGCCCTCTCGCGGGTCGCCGTGCCCGCGGCGCGGGTGCCCGAGGCCCTCGCACGGGGATGATCGGCAGGCCGAGGACGGGGCGCCGCCGCGACGGCGCCGAGACGGCGGTGCTGCCGCGCGGGGTCGGTCTCGCGGCAGCCGGCGGCGCCCTGCTGATCGTCGGGGTCGGCTTCGCCTCCGCGCCGCTCGTGCTCATCGCCGCGACCGTGGTGACCGCCGTCGCGATCGCCGCGGCGATCATCGGTGCCCAGGTCCTCGCGACGCGCACCCGCATCGCCGACGTTACCCGTGAGGTCACGCCCGCGACCCTCACGGCGGGGGTGCCGGGCGACGTCGTCGTGCGCGTCTCCGCAAGCGGCGGGATCGCGCGGCGCCTGCGGATCCGCGAGCAGGCGGCGGCCGAGCTCACGGGCGGGGGCGCGACGCGGGCCTCCATCACCCGCAGGCCGCGAGGCGTCGAGCTGCGGTACCGGCTCGACCCGGTGCGGCGCGGCCGCTGGTCGCTCGGCCCTGCGCTCGCACGCGCGACCGACCCGTTCGGGCTCGCGTGGGCGGACCGCGCGATCGGCGAGGCGCATCAGGTCGCCGTGTGGCCCGCCGTCATCGACCTGGCCGCGAGCGCGGGCGAGCTCATGGGCATCGCGGACCGCGCCCACGCGGGTGCGCGCACCCCCGCCGCCGACGATGTCTCGCTGCGCGACTACCGCGACGGCGACGACCTGCGGCGTGTGCATTGGGCCTCCTCCGCGCGTCGCGGCACCCTGGTGGTGCGATCCGAGGAGCAGCAGGGCCGGACCGCCGCGACGGTGCTGCTCGGGCTCCCGGCGTCGCCGTCCGGGCTCGAGTGGGCCATCACCGCCGCCGCATCGGTCGCGCTGTCCGTGGTCGAGGCCGGCCACCCCGTCCGCCTCATCGCCGGCGCCGAGGCGACCACCGCGCAGGAGGCGCGCGGGCGCGCCGCGGAGTCCGCGCGCGCCACGCTCCTCGACGCCACCCTGGACCTGGAACCCAGCGACAGCGCCGCCGAGGCCGACCGGCTGCTCGCCGCGAGCGCCGGGCTCGTACCCGGCGACAGGCACGACGTGGTCGTCGCCGTCGTCGAGCCGCTCGGCCCCACCGCGCTACGCGCGCTCGCCCCGCTCGGAGACTCCGGACGCGCGTGGGCGCTCGTGCGCGCTCCCCACGCCGCGCGCGCTCGCGCGGACCGCACGGTCGCCGCGCTGCGAGCGGCGGGGTGGAGCGCGATCGTGTCCCTCGAGCCCGAGCCCCTCACTCAGGCATGGGCGCGTCTGCTCTCCGAGGAGCCGGTGTGAGCGCCGGGCGGTGGCGTCTGCTCGCCACCCCGCTGGTCGCGATCGCCGTCGGCCTGGGGCTCGCGGGGCTCTCCGGCCTGGTCGAGTTCGGGGCGTGGCTCGTGCCGGTCGCGGCGATCCTCGGGGCGACGGTCGCCGTCATCGTCCTCACGCGCCTGGCGACCTCGCGCCCCTTCCTTCCCACGGCGACGGGCGCGCTCGCGGCCGCCTGGCTCCTGCTCGTGGCCTACGTGCCGGCGGAGGATGGCGGCATCCGGTGGCTCCCCGGTCCCGGCACGCTCGACGCCATCGGCGCGATCGCGGCCGAGGCGGTGTCGTACGCCGAGCGCACCGTGGCACCGGCGGTGGTGACCCCGGAGCTCGCATGCGCGATCGCCGCCGCCGCCGTGGCCCTGCTGCTGCTGGTGGACGCCCTCGCCGTCGGTGCGGGCTTCGCGGCATCGTCCGGCTTCCTCCTGCTCGTCCCCTGGCTGCCGGCACTCACCCTCGAGAGGCGCGTGCCGACGCTCGCGCTCGCCGGCGCGCTCGCCGCGTGGCTCGCCGTGGTGACGCTGTCGCGCCGCGCGGACCACGGCTCGTGGCGCGCGCGGGCACGCGAGGGAGCGGCGCCCGCGCCCGCGGGGGTCGCGGCCCTGGCGATCGCCGCGACGCTCGTCGTCGGCCTCGCCGCCGCGCCGCTGGTCATCGGCGGGCCCGGATGGGGCGACATGCCCCGCCTCACGCTGCCCGCGTCGCTCGGAGGGTCCTCGCGGCTCGATCTCGAGATCGACCTGAGGGACTCCCTCACCGCCCGGTCCTCGGAACCCGTGCTCACCTACACCTCGTCGACCGGTCGCGTCGACGTGCTGCGCGCCTACTCGTTCGGGACCTTCGACGGGACGCGCTGGGATCGCGACCCCGAGGGCGAGACCCTCGCCGCGAACGGGATCCTGTGGCCCGAGGACGTCTCCGATGCCTCCCTGACGGATCCCGGCACCGTCAGCGTCTCCATCGGCTCCCTCGCCGAGACCCGCATCCCCGTCCCCGCCGCACCGCGGTCGCTGGTCGCGGGCGTCGAGTCCCGCTACGACCCCTCGACGGACGAGGTGGTGCTCGACCGCGCCGAGGGCACGCGAGGGCTCTCCTACACCGTGCGCCAGGCGGCCGGGTACACGACGGAGGACCGGCTGCGCGGCGCCGACGGTCTCATCGCGTCGGGCGGCGACGGCGCCGTCCCCGCCCGCTACCTCGAGCTCAACGAACGCATGGACATCGCGGGCATCCGCGCGCTCGCCGAGGCGCAGACCGACGGCGCGGCCGACCGCTACGAGGCCGCGCGCATGCTGCAGGAGTACCTCCGCGGGCCGCGCTTCACCTACGACACCGAGGTCGCCCCGTCGGGGGACGATGCCGTGTCGACGTTCCTCGAGGAGCGCCGCGGTTACTGCGTCCAGTTCGCGACGGCCATGGTGATGATGGCGCGGACGCTGGACATCCCCGCCCGCATGGCGGTGGGATTCCTGGGCGGAGTCGAGGACGGCGAGCGGTTCGTGGTGCGCGGGCGCGACGCGCACGCGTGGCCCGAGCTCTACTTCCCCGGCCACGGCTGGGTCCGGTTCGAGCCGACACCCGCGCAGCAGACGGGACCGCGGCCCGTCTACGCCGCTCCCGACGAGGTCACGCCGCAGGGGCCTTCGATCGTGGAGCCGAACCCGCGCTCCACCACCGCACCCGAGCAGCAGCTGCCGACGAGCGCCCCCGAGCCGACCGCGACGCCTGTGGTGGAGAGCGAGCCGGGAACGCAGTGGGCGGCGATCGCGGGTGCGGTCCTCCTCCTGTCCCTCGGTGCGGGTGCGGGCGTCTGGTGGCGCCTCCGCTCCCGTCCGCCGGTGATCGGCGATCCCGAGGCGGCGTGGCGCGCGCTGCGGCGGACGCTGGGCGATCGCGCGGGCGACGAGTCGCTCACGCCGGCGGAGGCGGAGCGGTGGATCGTCGCCGAGGGCCACGAGCTGGGCGTCGAGGCGCGCGATGCCCTCGCTTCGCTGCGCGTGGCCCTGGAGGACCACCGCTACTCGCCGCGCGGGTCCGCAGCCTCGGCCGACGAGCTGCGCGAGCAGGTCGCCGCGGTCACGGCCGCGGTCACGGAGACCGACCGCCGGGCTCGCGAGCGCTCACGCGCCTGAGGCGCGGTCACGGTCCGGACATGCGACGGGACCGCGGCCTCGGCCGCGGTCCCGTCAGCGCTGCGGATCCGCCATTCACGGAACTGCAGAAACTAAATGTCGCCCTGCTCGCGGCGACGCTCGAAGCGCTCCTCCATGCGGGTCATGAATCCCTTGTCCGCCTTGCGGCGGCCGGCGGACGGAGCGGCGCCCTGCGGCGCTGCCGTCGGGCGCGGCGCCGTGAGGGCCCAGATGGCGGCGGCGAGCATGACGGCGAAGCCGGCGACTCCCACGATCACGAGCTGGGTGACGGCTCCCGCCACCACGATCCCGAGTCCGGCGAGGACGCCGATACCCGCCCACACATAACGTCCGCGCGGACGCGACGCACGCGCCATCGCCGAGCCGAGCTTGGCATCCGAGCCAAGGTCCCTCTCGAGCTGCTCGAGCACGCGCTGCTCGTATTCCGACAGCGGCATCGCGCCCTCCTTCCGGTGCACCGTGGTGCCAAGTCTATCGGTCGCCGGTCCCACGTACCAGACGAGCGTCTAGGGTGAGGCCCATGTCCCGTCGCCAGGCCGCCCGCGTCGCCCCGGAGGTCCCGCGAGGGGTCGAGTTCGCCATCGCGACCGGCGTCGCGGAGCTCCGAGACGAGCCCGATGGGACAACGTTCCTGTGGGTCAACGGAGTTCCCAGCTCTCCCCTGGACCCCGATCCCGCCTACCTCGCCTTCGAGTACATGCGCCACCTCGCGGCGGCCGTGGACGCGTGGGGCGCTCCGCCGCGCATGCTCGCGCTGCATGTGGGCGCCGCAGCCTGCGCCTTCCCGCGACACCTCGCGCACCGGTACCGCGACTCGGGTCACATCGCGGTGGACATCGACGCGACGCTGCCGGAGCTGGTGCGCACGTGGTGGGACCTGCCCCGCGCACCGCGCCTGCGCGTCCGTGCGCAGGATGGGCTCGAGGCGGTCGCGACGCGCCGCGATGCGAGCCTCGATCTGGTGGTCAGGGACGCCTTCGCGGGCGACGCGACGCCCGCCGCCCTCGCGTCGCCCGAGTGGTGGGAGCACGCCGCGCGCGTGCTGCGCCCCGGCGGGCTGGCGCTCGCGAACGTCGGCACGCGCCCGGGCGACCGCACCGCCACCGCGGATGCCGCGGCCGCGCGCGCGGTGCTCGGCACGGTGGCGGCGATCGGCGAGCACGCGGTGCTCAAGGGGCGGCGTCGCGGCAACGTCGTGCTCGCCGGCCCGGTCGACGGCGTCCTCGACCTGGATGCGCTGCGCCGCTACGCCGCATCGGCCCCGTTGCCGACGGGCGTCGCCACCGACTGGACCGGATGACCGGAGCGGCACCCCGCATCGTCCCCACCACGCCGAAGGCCGCCGCGCGGTGCCGTCCCGGGGCGACGGTCGCCTGACCGCGCATCGTCCCCACCACGCCGAAGGCCGCCGCCCGTTGCGGGGCGACGGCCTTCGGGAGACGGATCCCGGTCGGATCAGAGCGGGCGAACCTGCTCCGCCTGCGGGCCCTTCGGACCGTTGGTGACCTCGAACTCGACGCGCTGCGCCTCCTCGAGGGAGCGGTAACCGTCGGTCTCGATCGCCGAGTAGTGGACGAAGACGTCCGCACCGCCGCCGTCCTGCGCGATGAAGCCGTAGCCCTTCTCCGCGTTGAACCACTTCACAGAGCCCTGTGCCATGCCTGTCTTTCCTAACCTTCATGCCCGGGTGACGGGAAGGTGCGGCACCGCGCCGCGCCTCGTCGCCGCAATGCCGCGTCCCCACCCCTAAGACAGGTTCTTGCACACTACGTTCTTGCAACCGGGGCCAGTGTGGCAGAAATCAAGGCGCCGTGGGGGGATCCCTTCGCTCTTGAGCCAGGAACTTCTCGAACTCCGCCGCGATCTCATCGGCGGAGGGAAGACCGCCCTCGAGCGGCAGCCCGCGACCCCTCGCCTCGTGGAAGGCGTCGTACTGGTTCTCGAGCGCCTCGACCAGGGATTGGACCTCCTCGCTCTCCGCGAGCTGGCGGTCGATCTCCTCGGCCGCGCGCGCCGCGGGCTCGTCGAGCGCGCCCGGGTCGAGGTCCAGACCTGACAGGTCCTCGAGGCCCTCGAGCGCCCGCTGGGCCGCCTGCGGGTACGAGGACTGCGCGAGGTAGTGCGGGACATGGACGGCCACGTTGACCGCGGGGATGCCCCACTGCCCGAAGCGGTACTCGAGCAGGTTCTGGGCGGAGGCCGGCACGGTGACGGTGCCGAACATCGTCGGCGTGTCGGGCAGGAGGTCGGGGTCCGTGCCGTGGATCGTCGCCGTGAGGTCGCGCGTGTGCGGCACCGCCATGGGGATCCCGTGAGAGCCGAGCGTGAGGCCGACGCCCAGACGCTGGACGATGTCCCGCACCGCGGCGATGTACCGCTCCCACTGGATGTCGGGCTCGAAGCCGTGGAGCAGAAGGAAGGGCGTCTGCTCGACGTCACGCACCAGGTCGAGCGCGAGGTGGGGCTCGTCGTACGCGGTCCACTGGTTGACCGAGAAGGTCATCTCGGGGCGGCGCGACCGGTAGTCGAGCAGCTGGTCGATGTCGAAGGTGGCGACGCGCACGGGATCGCCGACGTCGAGGATGTGATCCGCGACGAGCGCGCCGGCGCGGCCGGCGTCGATGAAGCCGCGCAGCGAGTGGAGCAGCGCGGCGCCCTCCTGGGGCGCGGCCGCGGCCCATGCCTCGACGCCGTCCGGGTCCCACGTGAGCAGAGGTCGTTCCATGATCATCCATCCTTCCACCCGCCACCGACACCGGACCCTTTTCTCGCCCTCCGCGAAACGCTCGTGCGCGAAGGTGCTTCCGACATGCCCGCGGACGCGCGATAATGAGGGACTGCCCTGCTGACGTCAACACAGGGAGTGTGGAGGGTATGCCGATGGCGAACGAGCGCGGACTGACGGCGGAACGGAGCGGCCTCGCGCCCGAGCAGGAGGTCGTGGACGGCCTCTACTCGCGGCTCGACGCCCTACGCGACGAGGCCGGCGGCCGGCTCGCGGCGATCCGCAAGGAGGGGCCGTCTGGCTCCCCGCAGAACCGCTCGGAGCGCGACGCGTTCGCCACGTTGTACGAGGACCGCATCGCCCAGCTCGACGCCGTCGAGGACCGCCTCTGCTTCGGTCGCCTCGACCTGCGCGACGGCGAACGCTTCTATGTCGGCCGCATCGGCCTGTCCGACGCCGAGCACGTGCCGCTCCTGACGGACTGGCGCGCGCCCGCCGCACGCTCCTTCTACTCCGCGACCGCCGCCAACCCGGGCGAGGTGGTGAACCGCCGTCACCTCACCACGCTGGGCAGGCGCGTCACCGCCGTCGAGGACGACGTCCTGGACGTCGACGCGCTGCGCGAGATGGGCGCCGACGAGGCCCTCGCGGGCGAGGGCGCGCTGCTCGCCGCGCTCGGCGCGCGCCGCACCGGCCGCATGGGCGACATCGTCGCGACCATCCAGGCCGAGCAGGACGCGGTCATCCGCGCGCCCATGGCGGGCGCGCTCGTGGTGCAGGGCGGCCCCGGCTCCGGCAAGACCGCCGTCGCGCTGCACCGCGCCGCGTTCCTCCTCTACCACCACCGCGAGCAGCTCGAGTCGCGCGGCGTGCTCCTCATCGGGCCCTCGAAGACCTTCCTGCGCTACATCGATCACGTGCTGCCGTCGCTCGGCGAGACGGGCGCCGTGTCCACCACCCTCGCCGGCCTGGTGCCCGGCGTCGCGGTCACGGCGGTCGAGCCCGACGCCTCCGCCGAGGTCAAGGGCCGCACCGTCATGGCGGACATCATCAAGGCCGCGGTGCGCGAGCGCCAGCGCGTCCCGCGCGCGGACAAGGAGATCCGCATCGACGGCCGGACCGTCGTGATCCGTCGCGGCGACGTCAAGGATGCGCAGGCGCGGGCCCGCCGCGACGGCCGCCCGCACAACCAGGCGCGCGCGCAGTTCGCGAAGGACATGATCGGTCGCCTCACGCGTCAGCTGGTCGAGCAGCTGGAGGTCTACTCGGACGAGGACCGCATCGAGCTCGAGCGCGATGTGCGTGACGACCGCAACGTGCGGATCGCGCTCAACCTGTGCTGGCTGCCGATCGCCCCGGAGCAGCTGCTGCGCGACCTGTTCTCGAAGCCGCACCTGCTCGACCACGCCGCCCGCATGCTGCCGCAGGACGAGCGCGACCTCCTGCTGCGCCCCTCCGCCGCCCCGTTCACGGAGGCCGACGTGCCCCTGCTGGACGAGGCGGCCGAGCTCCTCGGCGAGCTCCCCGGCGGCCGGTCCCGCCGGTCGGACGAGCCCTCGGCCGAGGAGATCCAGTACGCCAAGGACGTGCTCGAGACGTTCGGCGACGGCGGCATGGTGACCGCCGAGTCGCTCGCCGCCCGCATGAAGGGCGGCACCGCGCGCCTGTCGGTGGCCGAGCGCGCGCGCGGCGACCGCACGTGGACCTACGGGCACGTGGTGGTCGACGAGGCGCAGGAGCTGAGCCCCATGGCGTGGCGGATGCTGCTGCGCCGCTGCCCGACGCGCTCGTTCACGATCGTGGGCGACGTGGCGCAGACCACCGCGGTGGCCGGCACCCGGTGGTGGCCCGAGACCATGGACCCCCTGTTCCAGGCCGGCTGGGAGCTGCGCGAGCTCACCATCTCCTACCGCATCCCGGCGGCCGTGGCCGATGCGGCGCAGGCCTACGCGAAGGCGGCGCGGCTGCCCGTGAGCGACCTCCGCGCCGCGCGCGAGCTGGACGATGCCGCGGCGGCGACGCGCGCGGACGATGCGGTGGGGACGGCGGCACGGATCGCGGCCGCGCATGAGCGAGCGTTCGCCGAGGGCGACGGCGGCCTGGTCGCGGTCATCGCGCCGCCGCGCCTTCACGGCGCGCTGCGCTCGCGGCTGCCGGGAACGGTCGAGCTCTACACCGCCCGCGAGTCGAAGGGACTCGAGTTCGACGTCGCGATCGTCGTCGAGCCTGCCGAGATCGCCGAGCGGCCCGGGGACCTGTACGTCGCGCTCACGCGACCGACCCGGCGGCTCGAGATCGTGCACGCGAGCGCGCTGCCCGACGGCCTGGCGGTCTGACGGCCCGCGTTCAGCGCGGCTCGCAGCCGCCCGCTCCCGCGAGCGCGAGGCCCGCGAGGTCGCCCGGACCCCAGTCGATGAGGCGCAGGTTGGACTCGTGCATGAGCTCGTGCGTATCCCCCACATGGGCGAGGCCCACCACGTGGCCGAGCTCGTGCGCGACGACCGCCTGGGCGAGCTCCTCGCCCTCGCCGTCCTCACGGATCCGGGCCACGTCCTCCCAGTCGATGATCACGACTCCCGCGCGCAGGTACTGCGCGTCACCGTAGGCGCCGGGCACCGCGCTCGACCCGCCGAGGCCCGTCACCGTGCCGGCCAGGTCGGGGTTGTCCGCCTCGGCCTGGAAGCCGATGACGATCGGCGCGAAGCGGTCGCCGTAGCGCGGCTGCACGAGCGCACGATCGAAGCGCGCCGGCTCGTCGGTGAAGCCCTCATAGGCGAACTCGAGCCCCGTCGCCTGCGACACCGAGGCGACGGCTGCGTGGACGGTCTCCTCGAAGCCTTCGGGCATGTCCTGCGGCGAGATGACGTAGGCGAGCGGCACGCAGGGGTCGTACCGCACCGGGCCGCCGTCCGGGCCGCCCTCGCGGAACAGCAGGTCGTACGAGCCCACGGTCGACACCGTGACCTCGGGGAGCAGGCGCTGCTCCTCGCCCTGCGCGAGGGGGATGCGGATGGTCTCGCCGTTCGCCTCGATGGCGTTGCGGGGCGTACCCCAGTGGCGGACGTCGGACCACGTCACCCCGCGCCACCATGCGCCCGCGGCGAACAGGGATGCCGCCACCACCGTGACGACGACGAACCGGCCCACCTGCCTCATGACGCCACTCTCCCACGGCCGTCCGCGACGGCCGTCACCGTCCGCCGTGGTCCTCGTCACACGGCAGGCGTCCTCCGAGGCATGTCCCGAGTTGGAGAAGGCCACGAAGTGCGAGACGATAGCGCCCGTGCGCGCACTTCTGCTTGAGAACCTGTCCCCCAAGGCCACCGAGATCCTCGAGGCCGCCGACATCTCCGTGGAGAACCACGGCGGCGCGATGGACGAGGACGAGCTGATCGAGGCCCTCCAGGGCGTCGAGCTCCTCGGCATCCGCTCGAAGACGCAGCTGACGGAGCGCGTGATCGAGGCGTGTCCGGATCTCATCGGCGTCGGGGCGTTCTCGATCGGCACCAACCAGATCGACCTCGCCGCCGCCGCGCGCCACGGGATCGCGGCGTTCAACGCGCCGTTCTCCAACACGCGCTCCGTCGTCGAGATGGCGGTCTCCGAGATGATCTCGCTGACGCGTCGCCTCCCCGACCACAACCGGAGCCTCCACGAGGGCGTGTGGTCGAAGTCCGCGGCCGGCGCCCACGAGATCCGCGGGCGCACGCTCGGCATCGTCGGCTACGGCAACATCGGGTCGCAGCTGTCCGTGATCGCCGAGGCGCTCGGCATGAACGTCATCTTCTACGACAGCGCGGAGAAGCTCGCGCTCGGCAACGCCACGCGGATGCCGACCCTCGAGTCGCTGCTCCGCGAGGCGGACATCGTCACGCTCCACGTCGACGGACGCAAGGGCAACCAGGGCTTCTTCGGCGTCGAGCAGTTCGACGCGATGAAGCAGGGCGCGCTCTTCCTCAACCTCTCCCGCGGGTTCATCGTCGACATCGAGTCGCTCAAGTCGCGCCTCGAGTCCGGCGCGATCGGCGGAGCGGCGATCGACGTGTTCCCCGAGGAGCCCAAGAAGACCGGCGACCCGTTCGAGTCGCCCCTCCAGCACATGCCCAACGTCATCCTCACCCCCCACATCGGCGGGTCGACCGAGGAGGCGCAGCGCGACATCGGCATCTTCGTCGCCACGCGTCTGCGCGACTACGTGTTCCACGCGTCCACTTCGCTCAGCGTGAACCTTCCCAACCTCTCGCTCGACCAGGTCCAGGGCTCGCACCGCGTCGCCCACCTGCACGAGAACATCCCCGGCGTCCTCGCCGCCGTCAACCAGGTCTTCGCGGCCCACAACGTCAACATCGACGCCCAGCTCCTCGGCACGCGCGGCGAGCTCGGCTACGTGGTGACCGACGTCGCATCCGGCCTCGACGACGACGCCATCCGAGCACTGTCGAGCATGCCCGGCACCGTACGTCTGCGAGTCCTCTCATAAACACCACCGATCCCACCGACGCCGTCTCCTTCGCCGAGCTCGGGCTGCCCGACCCGCTCGTCGAGGCGCTCGAACGCCACGGCATCGTCACCGCCTTCCCCATCCAGGCGGCGACCATCGCCGATGCGCTCGCGGGCAAGGACGTGCTGGGCAAGGCCCGCACCGGTTCCGGCAAGACGCTCGGCTTCGGTCTGCCCGCGATCGTGCGGCTCGCCGCCGGGCCGCGTCCCGCGAAGCGCCGACCGCGCGCGATCGTGCTCGTGCCGACCCGCGAGCTCGGCATGCAGGTGTCCGACGCGCTCGAGCCCTACGCCCACGCCATGCACGTGTCCCTCAAGCTCGTCGCCGGCGGACTCTCGATGTCCAAGCAGGTCCAGGCGCTCGAGCGCGGCGTCCACCTCGTGGTCGCGACCCCGGGCCGCATGGCCGACCTGGTCCGCAACGGTCACGCCGACCTCTCGGAGCTCGAGCTCATCGTCATGGACGAGGCCGACCACATGGCCGAGATGGGCTTCATGGACGAGATCACGGAGATCCTCGCCGGCGTGCCCGAGGGTGGGCAGCGCCTCCTCTTCTCCGCGACCCTCGACGGCGACGTCGACCGCCTGGTCCGGACGTACATGCACGCCCCCGTCACGCATGACGTGACCGACGGCGACGACCAGCCCGCCACGATGCGCCACGTGGTGCTCAACGTCCCGCCGAACGCGAAGTACCAGATCGCGACCCGCATCGCGGCGCGCGAGGGCCGCACCATCGTGTTCGTACGCACCAAGCTCGCCACCGAGCGCATCGCCGACGAGATGCGGGAGGCCGGCGTGCTCGCCCTCGCGATCCACGGCGACCGCTCGCAGGCGGAGCGCAACTTCGCGATCAGCGCCTTCCGCGCGGGCGACGTGCCCGTGCTGGTGGCCACCGACGTCGCCGCACGCGGCATCCACGTCGACCACGTCGACCTGGTGATGCAGATCGACCCTCCCGCGGACCACAAGGACTACACGCACCGCTCGGGGCGCACGGCGCGCGCCGGCGAGGACGGGCTCGTCGTCACGCTCGTGCTACCGCACCAGCGCCGTTCCACGGACCGCATGCTGGAGCGCGCCGGCGTGGACGTCACGTTCCGCAAGGTGCGCGGCGAGGACGACGAGTCCCTCGCGATGGTCGACGAGCTCACCGGCGGCCGCGAGCCGTCGTGGCAGCCTGTGCGCGAGCCGCGTCCGCAGCGTCCCGAGCGACGCGGACGCTACGAGCGTCCGGGTCGGGGCGACCGGCCCGGTCGCGGCGACCGCCAGCGTCCCGAGCGGCGCTGGGAGGACCGCCCCGCGCGCACGTGGGACCGCGACGAGCGCCCGCGGCGCGACGACCGCGAGGCACGCCCGCGTCGCGACGACTCACGCACGGACGACGTGCTTGCCGCGACGCAGCGCATGGAGGAGCGGCTCGCGCGCATGGAGGCGAACCTCGCCGAGCGCGAGGCAGCCCTGTCGGCGCGCGAGCGCGGCCTGTCCGAGCGCGAGGCGAAGCTCGACGACCGCGCGCCGCGCCGGGACGAGCGCCCGGCGAAGGGCGGCTACGGCAAGGGCGGCTACGCCAACGACCGCGGTGACCGCGGCGGCGCGTCCTCCGGCCGGTCGGGCAAGCCCTACGGCAAGTCCTCGAAGGGCGGGAAGGGCTCGTTCGACTCGAGCTCTACGCGGAAGCCTCGGAAGCCGAGGAGCGGGCGCTAGCGGCGTCCTCCTCGCGCAGGCGGGCGATCGCGGCCTCGAAGTCATCGAGGGTGTCGAACGCCTGGTAGACGCTGGCGAAGCGCAGGTAGGCGATCTCGTCCAGATCGCGCAACGGCGTGAGGATGGCCAGGCCGATGTCGAGAGCATTGATCTCGGCCTGGCCGTTCGCGCGGATCGCCTCCTCGACCTTCTGGGCGAGGAGCGCGAGGTCGTCGTCGCTCACGGGGCGCCCCTGGCACGCCTTCTTGACGCCCGACACGATCTTGTCGCGGCTGAACGACTCGGTCACTCCGTTGCGCTTGAGAACCGACAGGCTGGCCGTCTCGACGGTGGTGAAACGCTTGCCGCACGCGGGGCACTCGCGGCGCCGGCGGATCGACGAGCCGTCGTCCGAGGTACGCGAGTCGATGACGCGGGAATCGCCGTTGCGGCAGAACGGGCAGTGCATGCGTTCACTCTGCCACGAACACGGCCCCTCTCCCAATCGCCGCAGCCGCTCGCGCCGGGCCCGCCCTACTCGACGGGCAGGTAGATCTGCTCGCCCGCGGCGAGCGCGGTCGACGGCATCGAGTTGAGGTGCTGGATCCGGGCGATCATGTCGCGCACGTCGTCACCGTCCGGGGTGATCGCCGCGGCGATGTCCCACAGCGTCTCCCCCGACGCGACGGTGTAGGCGTCGACCGCGACGGGCTCCGCCGGCGCATCGGACGCAAAGGCCTGCGGGCCGAAGATCGCTGCCGCTGCGAGCAGCAGCGTCACGCCGGCCACACGGCCGGTACGGGTACGGCGTGCTCGCGCCTCTGCGTTCTGCGGTGCGTAGATGCTCATCTCTGCCTCCTCGATTCGAACACCTGTTCTATCGAACGTATGTTCTAGTTCTAGCACTCGGGTCCGACGGTGACAAGACACGGTCGAACATATGTTTGATTTCGCGCTCGCATTGCCCTAGCGTCGTGAGACAAGAGGACCACCGAGGTCTGACAACGAGGACGCCGGGAGGCAGTGATGGGGCACCAGGGCTCGAGCGAGGCCGGATCCGACGGACGCGTGTCGCGCACGGACGCCACCGTTCACGAGCTCCGCGATCCCGCCACCGGGCTCACGGCGCGGCAGCGCGCCGTGGTCGACTTCATCCGCGCCACCGTGCTCGATCGCGGGTATCCGCCGTCGATGCGCGAGATCGGCGACGCGGTGGGCCTCACCTCCCCGTCGTCGGTCAAGCATCAGCTCACCGCGCTCGAGCAGAAGGGCGTCCTCCGGCGCGACCCGCATCGTCCCCGCGCCATCGAGGTGGTGCTGCCCGGCGAGGAGCCCGCACCGTCCGTGGTGGCCGCTCCGCCCGCGCCCGTCGTGGTCGCCCCCGGGATGCCCGACGACGTCTCGCTGGTGCCGCTCGTCGGACGGATCGCGGCCGGCGGCCCGATCCTCGCCGAGCAGAGCGTCGAGGACACGTTCGCCCTGCCTCGCCAGCTCACCGGCGACGGCGAGCTGTTCATGCTCCAGGTCTCCGGCGACTCGATGGTCGACGCCGCCATCTGCGACGGCGACTGGGTGGTGGTGCGGCGCCAGAACAGCTGCGACAACGGCGACATCGTCGCCGCGCTGCTCGACGACGAGGCGACCGTCAAGACCTTCCGGCGCAAGGACGGCCAGGTCTGGCTCATGCCTCACAACCCGGCGTACACGCCCATCGACGGGACGCACGCGAGCATCATGGGCAAGGTCGTCTCGGTGTTGCGACGCGTCTGACGGCACGATGCGCGCGGGAGCAGCGCCGCCATCGTGCCGTCCGGGCCGGGACCCCTACGAACCGGTGAGCCGGCGCAGCGCGCCGAGCGCGACGTCCCGCTCCGTGGTCGGCCACAGGTCGGGCATCGAACGGGCGAGGAAGCCTCCGTACCGCGCCGTCGCGAGGCGCGGGTCCAGGACCGCGACCACGCCGCGATCCCCGCTCGCACGGATGAGACGGCCGGCGCCCTGCGCCATGAGCAGCGCCGCGTGCGTCGCGCTCACCGCCATGAAGCCGTTGCCCCCCGACTGCGCGACCGCCTCGGTCCGGGCCTGGGCGACCGGCTCGTCGGGACGCGGGAACGGGATCCGATCGATCACCACGAGGCTCGCGGTGCGCCCGGGCACGTCGATGCCCTGCCACAGCGAGGTCGAGCCGAACAGGCACGTCGGCTCGTCGGCCTTGAACCGCTGGACCAGCGTCGGCAGCTGATCGTCGAGCTGGTAGAGCACGGGCACGTCGAGCCGCTCCCGCATCGCCTCGGCGGCCATCTGCGCGGCCTTGTGCGAGGAGAAGAGCCCGAGCGTGCGGCCGCCCGCCGCCTCGATGAGCGCGGCGAGCTCGTCGAGCGCCTCGTCGGAGATGCCTCCCATGCCAGGCTTCGGGAGGTGCTTGGCCACGTAGAGGATGCCCTGTCGGGGATAGTCGAACGGGCTCCCGGCGTCGAGCGTCACCGCGTGGTCCACGCCCAGGTGCCGCGAGATCGCGCCGAAGTCGCCGCCCAGCGCGAGCGTCGCGGATGTCATCACCGACGCCTTCTCGTCGAGCAGCTTCTCGCGGATGAGGCCCGCCACGTCGAGCGGTGCGGCGAGGATGCGTTCGGCCACCGGCGACTCGTAGTCGCCGTCGCGCGGCGCGAGCCAGATCACCTGGTATCCGTGCTCCCCCTGAAGGTCCGCGCACACGTCGAACACCTCGCCCAGCGACGCACCCGCGACCTTGCCCGCCGCGCCCGCCTGCTCCGCGTTCTTCTGGACCTCCGTGAGGCAGCGGCGCGTCGCCGCGCGCACCTCCTCGACGGCCGCGGCGAGCGCCTCGGGCAGCCCGCGCCGCAACCGACCCGGGTCGCAGTCGCCGAGCGCGCCGTCGAGGTGCCGCGCGGCCCGGTCGAGGTCCTCGGTGACGACGCCGCAGCGCCGCGTGTGGCGCGCCGCCCGGTCGACCATCGCCACCGTGAGCTCATGCGTCGCCGACGAGGTGATGCGGCTCACGAGTTCATGGGCCTCGTCGACGATGAGGACGCCGTGCTCCCCCAGCATGTCGTGGCTGGTCGCCTGGACCCCCAGGACCGCATGATTGGTGACGACCACGTGCGCCCGCCCGGCCTCGTCCCTCGCGCGCTGCGAGAAGCACTCGGCCAGCACCGGGCACTTCGACTCGAGGCATTCGCGTCCCGACACCGAGACCTGCGCCCACGCCCGCCCGCTGACGCCCGGCACCAGGTCGTCCCGATCGCCGGTCTCGGTCTGGTCCGCCCACTCGTTGACGCGGAGCACCTCGCGTCCGAGCTCGCTGGTCGGGCCGATGGGAAGCATGTCCTCGTCGGGGTCCGGGTAGCCGCCCGCCATCTTGTGGACGCACAGGTAGTTGCCGCGCCCCTTGAACAAGGCGATCCGCGCGCGCTCGCCGAGCAGGGGCTCCAGCGCCTCCGCCACGAGAGGGAGGTCCTTGGTGAAGATCTGGCGCTGGAGAGCGAGCGTCGCGGTGGAGACCACCACGCGCGTGCCCGTCCTCACCGCGTGCGCGACCGCGGGGACCAGGTAGCCGAGCGACTTCCCCGTGCCCGTGCCCGCCTGGATGAGCGCGTGCGCGTCGCCCGTCAGCGCATCGGCCACGGCACGTGCCATGGCGAGCTGGCCCTCGCGCGGCTCCCCGCCGAGCGCCCCGACCGCGCGGCCGAGCAGCGCATCGGCGTCGTGCTCGGTCACAGGGACGCCGACGTGACGCCGGCCTCCTCGAGGCGCGCGGCGAGCCCGGCGTCGACGAGCGCCGTCAGGTGCGTGCCCTCGGCCACATGCGACTGCGCGAGCACCTCGCCGTGACGGTGGACCTCGCTCACCAGGTCGCCACGGGTATAGGGCACCACCACGTCGACGGTGACCTCCGGCCGCGGCAGCTCGCGCCCGATCAGCTCCATGAGCGCGTCGATGCCCTCGCCGGTGAGCGCCGAGACCTCGATGGTGATCTCGCGGCGCGCACGCAGGCGCATCAGCGTCTCCGGGTCGGCGACGTCGGCCTTGTTGAGGACCAGCACCTCCTTGACCTGATCCGCGCCGGGGACGTCCGCCAGCACCTCGCGCACCGCACGGATCTGGCTCTCCGGGTCCGGGTGCGACGCGTCGACGACGTGGAGCATGAGGTCGGCATGCGCGACCTCCTCGAGCGTCGAGGCGAACGCCGCCACCAGCTGGTGCGGCAGGTTCCGCACGAAGCCCACGGTGTCCGAGACGGTGAACTCGCGGCCGTCGGGAGTCTGCGAGCGACGCACCGTCGGGTCGAGCGTCGCGAACAGCGCGTTCTCGACGAGCACGCCCGCGCCCGTCACGCGGTTGAGCAAGGAGGACTTGCCCGCGTTGGTGTAGCCGACGATCGCGACGTTGGGCACGCCCAGCCGCTTCTCGCGCCGCACCTGGCGGGCCGGCTCCATCGCCTTGATGTCGCGGCGCAGCTGGGCCATGCGCGTGTGGATGCGGCGGCGGTCGAGCTCGATCTTGGTCTCGCCGGGGCCGCGCGATCCCATGCCTGCTCCGGCGCCGCCCACCTGTCCACCGGCCTGGCGCGACATGGACTCGCCCCAGCCGCGCAGGCGCGGCAGCAGGTACTCGAGCTGGGCGAGCTCGACCTGGGCCTTGCCCTCCTTGGACTTCGCGTGCTGCGCGAAGATGTCCAGGATGAGCGCCGTGCGGTCGATGACCTTGACCTTGACCACGTCCTCGAGCGCACGGCGCTGGCTCGGCGCGAGGTCGTCGTTGACGATGACGGTGTCCGCGCCGACCGCCGCGACGATGTCGCGAACCTCGTGCGCCTTGCCCTTGCCGATGTACGTGGCCGGGTCGGGATGCGGCCGCCGCTGCAGCACGCCGTCGAGCACCTCGGAGCCCGCCGTCTCCGCCAGCGCCGCGAGCTCGCGCAGCGAGATCTCCGCATCCTCCGCGCTGCCGTGCGACCACTGGCCCACGAGCACGACCCGCTCGAGACGCAGCTGCCGGTACTCGACCTCGGTGATGTCCTCGAGCTCGGTCGAGAGGTTCTGGACGCGGCGCAGCGCCGCGCGCTCCTCGCGGTCGTACTGATCGCCGTCGTAGTCGGTGGCCACCGTCCCGCCCGCGGCGACCGCGGTGCCGGCGCGCGAGAGCACGCGGTCGATCACCGCGTCCGCGCGGCTGATGTCCGGGGTGGCCTGCGAGATCTCCTCGCGGTCGTCTGCTGCTGTGTCGCTCATACGTGGACCATTGTCTCACCCCCGTCCGACGCCCGGACACGGCGGTGGACGATGCGCGGGCGATACCCTCGACCACGTGACCGAGGACCATTACTTCACCGCGCGCCCCGCCTCCGCCGACGAGCGGCGGATCATCCCCGTCACGCTCGCGGGCCGTGACGTCGCCGTGGAGACGGCCCCCGGCATCTTCTCCCCCGGGCACGTGGACCTGGGCACCCAGGTGCTCCTGCGCGCCGTGCCCGATCCGCGGGGGCACGTCCTCGACATCGGCTGCGGCTGGGGGCCGATTGCGCTCGAGGCCGCGCTGCGCGGCGCGGAGACGGTGACCGCGGTCGACGTCAACGAGCGTGCGCTCGACCTGGTGCGCCGCAACGCCGCGCGGCTCGGCGTGACCGTGACGGCCGCGTCGCCGGGCGAGGTCCCGGCGGACGCGACGTTCGACACGATCTGGTCGAACCCGCCGATCCGCATCGGCAAGGACGCGCTCCACGCGCTGCTCGCGACGTGGCTCCCCCGCCTCGCCCCGGGCGGCGAGGCCTTCCTGGTGGTCCAGAAGAACCTCGGAGCCGACTCGCTCGCCCGGTGGATCGGGGCCCAGGGCTGGGGCGCCGTGGAAAAGATGGGGAGCTCCAAGGGCTTCCGCGTGCTGCGCGTCTCCGCCTAGCGGACCCTCTCGCCGCCAGGCGGCACCGGCGGCGAGCAAGGCGCCTCGGTGCGACCATGGTGAGCAAGGGAGGCGCCGCTGTCCGCGTCTCCGTGGCACGCGGCGCCGGGGGTGCCCATGGGCTCGCTCATGCAGTTGATCCCACAGGTCTTCTTCGACTTCTACGCGCGGTACGTACCGGGCCTCGTGCTGGTCGGTGCGTGGATCCTGCTTCCCGGCGACGCGGCGTGGTCGTCGTTGCTGACCAAGGTGCTCGGCGGCAAGCTCGACGCCGACAATGCCTTCCCGGCAGCCGCGGCGGCCCTGATCTTCGTGCCCTTCGTGGCGGGCTACGTCATCGCACCGCTTGCCAAGGCAGTGCAGCGCGGCAACGAGCACGGGTGGTGGCATCCGCCACGACCGAGCCGCGACCGGCACGCGGCGCCGGGCGTGCGCGCAGCCCTGCGACCCCGCTACTCGTGGGTCCTCGAGGACCAAGGTGCCGGCAAGGGCTACGACTGGCTCAGGGCCAACGATCCGCCAAGCGGCGCGCTCGTCGCGAAGATTCGCGCGGAGTTCACGATGCACAACGCGCTCGCGGTCGCGTTCGCCGGCGCGGCAATCATGGCCTTCTGTGCGGGGCGACCGTGGTGGGCCGCCGGCGCGGCGGTAGCCGCGCCTCTCATGGCGTGCCGGGGCGCGTCGACCGAGGGCACCTTTCACAAGTCCACGCGCAAGTTGTGCGCGGCCAGGAGATGGCGCGACCTGCCCACCCACCCCACGCCGAGCCTTGTCTGGGTGGTCCCACCCGACCCGCGGCAAGGCGCACCGGACTGGAGCACCGGCTACGCAACGCTCTGGAAGGACGGGAAAGGGTGGCTGAAAGTCGGCACCAGCACCGAGCCTCGTGGGAGCGAAGACACGGATCTGGTGTGGTTGCCCGATGGCGCACGGGAGGCGATCCGCGACTGGGTGGATCGGGTGAGGGAAGGAAGGCCGAGTCGCGAGCGGCGCAAGGCCCGGGTCACGGTGATGCGCACACTCAGGCGAGCGCCGGGTGTTGTCGAGTACCGGCTGGCTCGTTGGCCGCAGAGGCGCTGGCCCGTCGACCCTGAAACCGCACAAGGACGGCCCGAGGGCGATGGCGAACCGGCGACCGCAGGGCCCTAGACCCGCACGGACCCTGCGGCAACCAGCACGGCGGGGCCCTCGAGGACCGTGGTGTCCCCCGCGATCCGCACCGTCACGAGGCCGCCAGGCACCTCGATGTCCCACACGTCGGGCGCACCGGCACCCGCCCACTCCCGCATCGCCAGGGCCACCGCGCACGCCCCGGTGCCGCACGACCGGGTCTCACCGGACCCGCGCTCGTGCACCCGCATGCGGACCCGGCCACGGTCGCGCTCGTACCGGAGCGCGACCGCGAACTCGACGTTGGTGCCGTGCGGGGGCACGGGTCGCACCTCGGGCGCGACGGTGAGGTCGAGCGCCTCGAGCTCCGCCGCATCGGCCAGCGCGACCACGTGATGCGGGTTGCCCATGTCGACGCTCAGCGCGGGACGCACCGGGTCGAGGCCGCGCGCGGCCACCTCCGAGTCGAAGCCGTCGGTCGCGTCGCCGACCTGGTAGATCCCCATGCCGACGGCGTAACGGCCGTCGCCGAGCGCCGTCACCGTCCGCGGGCCGCCGCGCGTGCCGAACTCGAGCCCGCCCGCAAGGTCCGCCCCGGCCTCGGCCTCCAGGAACGCGCCGAAGACCCGCGCGCCGTTGCCGCACATCTCAGACGTGGTGCCGTCGGCGTTCCAGTAGTCCATGAACCAGGTCGCCGGTTCGAAGGCCACGCCCGCCTCGAGGGCTCCCGCGCGTACCGCCCGGATGACGCCGTCGCCGCCGATCCCGGCCCTCCGATCGCACAGGAACCGGACGAGCGCAGGGGTGAGCTCCAGCTCGCCGTGCGGGTCGAAGAGCAGCACGAAGTCGTTCTCCGTGCCGTGTCCCTTGGTGAAGGCGAGCGTCATGCGCCCCAGCCTAGTCAGCGGGTCCGACGCTCCGCGTCCGCCTCGTCGACCAGGGACGATGCGTCGGCGGCGGCCCGTGCCACGTCACCGTGGTCGCGCGGCGCGTCGATCCAGCGCACGCGCGGGTCGGGCCGGAACCATTGCGCCTGCTTCCTGGCGAGGCGCCGCGTGTGCTGGGCGATGAGGGCGCGCGTCTCGTCCTCGTCGAGGTCGCCGTCGAGGTGACGCAGGGTCTCGGCGTACCCCACCGCGCGGCGTGCGGTCACGCCCTCGCGCAGGCCTGCGGCCTCGAGCGCGCGCACCTCGTCGGCCAGGCCCTCGGCCCACATCGCGTCCACGCGAGCGTCGATGCGCGGGTCGAGCACGTCGTACGGCAGGTCGAGCGCGATGGTGAGCGCAGGTGCGGCATACGCGTGGCGCGGCAGGGAGCTCTGCGTCGAGCCCGTGAGCGCGATGATCTCGAGCGCGCGCACGAGCCGCTTGACGTTCTGCGCCGGGATCTTGGCCGCGGCATCGGGGTCGACCGAGGACAGCTCGCGATGGAGCACCCCGGGCCCCTCCGACTCGGCACGCGCCTCGAGCGCCGCCCGCAGCGCGGGATCGGTTCCCGGGAACTCGAAGACGTCGAGCAGGGCCCGCAGGTAGAGCCCGGATCCGCCGACGACGATCGCGCGCCGACCGCGCGCGTGGATCGCGGCGATGTCCGCACGAGCCTCGGCCTGGAAGCGGGCGACCGACGCGTCCTCGTGGACGTCGAGCATGTCCATCTGGTGGTGCGGGATGCCACGCCGGTCCTCGACGCGCAGCTTCGCCGTGCCGATGTCCATGCCGCGGTAGAACTGCATCGAGTCCGCGTTCACGATCTCGCCGTCGAGGCGCTCGGCGAGCGCAAGGCTCAGCGCCGACTTGCCCGTCGCGGTGGCGCCGACGACCGCGACGATCACCGACGCATCGTCCTCCGCGGCGCTCACGCGCGACGCAGCGTCGGGATGCCGAGGCCGACCGGGCCCGCGGGCGCGGAGGCACCGGTCCCGCACGAGCCTCCGCCGTGATCGTGATCGTCGCTCCTGGCGGCGTCCCACGCGTCGCCCGCGCGGGTCCGGCGCACGGCGTACGGCCCGCCGTCGAGGGCCGAGTCGGCGATGAGGTGGTGCGGGGCGCCGTGCGTCACGCGCACGGTCACCATGTCACCGGGACGGGGCGCCTCGGCGCCCTCGGGTAGCGCGAAGTGCACGAGTCGGTTGCCGGGCTCGCGGCCGCTCATGCGCGCCGAGTCGCCGTCCTTGCGCCCACCGCCGTCGAGCACCATGAGCTCGAGCGTGCGCCCCACGAAGCGCTGGGAGTCCTCGAGCGTCACGCGCTCCTGGAGGGCGATGAGGCGCTCGAACCGCTCCTGCACCACCGCCTTGGGCAGGGGCTCCAGCTCGTACGCCGGGGTGCCCGGGCGCGGCGAGTACTGGAACGTGAACGCCGAGGTGAACCTGGAGGCCTCGACCACGCGCATCGTCTCGAGAAAGTCCTCCTCGGTCTCGCCGGGGAACCCGACGATGATGTCCGTGGTGATGGCCGCGTCCGGCATGGCCGCGCGCACGCGCTCGATGATCCCGAGGTACCTGTCGGAACGGTACGAGCGCCGCATCGCGCGCAGCACGCGGTCCGAGCCGGACTGCAGCGGCATGTGCAGGCTCGGCATGACGTTGGGGGTCTCGGCCATGGCCTCGATGACGTCGTCGGTGAAGGCAGCCGGGTGAGGCGACGTGAAGCGGACCCGCTCGAGGCCCTCGATCTCACCGCACGCGCGCAAGAGCTTGGCGAAGGCACCGCGGTCGCCGAACTCGACGCCGTACGAGTTGACGTTCTGCCCGAGGAGCGTGACCTCTACCGCGCCCTGCGAGACGAGCGCCTCGATCTCGGCCAGGATCTCCCCCGGGCGCCGGTCCCGCTCCTTGCCGCGCAGCGACGGCACGATGCAGAAGGTGCAGGTGTTGTTGCAGCCGACCGAGATGGACACCCAGCCGGACGCGATCGCGTCGCGGCGCGACGGCAGCGTGGACGGGAAGACCTTGAGCGACTCCTCGATCTCGACCTGCGCGGCTGCGTTGTGGCGGGCGCGCTCGAGCAGCACCGGGAGGACGTCGATGTTGTGCGTGCCGAAGACGACGTCGACCCAGGGGGCGCGCGTGACGATCTCGCCGCGGTCCTTCTGCGCAAGGCAGCCGCCGACGGCGATCTGCATGCCGGGCCGCTCGGCCTTGACGGACGCGAGCTGCCCCAGGTTGCCGTACAGGCGGGTGGCGGCGTTCTCGCGGACCGCGCAGGTGTTGATCACGACGACGTCGGCGACGTCGGCTCCCTCGGGCGCGGCCGTGTAGCCGGCGCCCTCGAGGAGGCCGGCCATGTGCTCCGAGTCGTGCACGTTCATCTGGCACCCGAGGGTCCTGACGAGGTACGTGGGTGCGAAGGTGGTGTCGGTCATGCTCTATCCGGCGATGGCGTCCGCGCGTAGCTCGCGGATCACCGTCACCTTGATCTCTCCGGGGAAGGTGAAGTCCTTGCTGATGTGCTCAGCAATTGTACGCGCCAGCGCCTGGGTCCCCGCGTCGTCGATCTCGTCCGGCTCCACGACCACGCGAACCTCGCGCCCCGCGGCCATCGCGAGCACGCGGGTGACACCGTGGTGCGCGAGCACCAGCCGCTCGAGGTTCTCCATGCGGGTCACGTAGGCGTCGAGGTCCTCCCGGCGCGCCCCGGGGCGCGACGCGGAGATGGCGTCCGCGACCTGCACGATGACCGCCTCGAGGCTCGTGGCGGGCACCTCCTCGTGGTGGGCCGCGATCGCGTTCACGACCGCGGGGTCCTCGCCGTGGTCCGCGGCGAAGCGGGCGCCTAGCGCGGCGTGGGTGCCGGCCTGCTCGTGGCTGAACGCCTTGCCCAGGTCGTGCAGCAGCGCGCCGCGACGGGCCACCTCGACGTCGGCGCCGAGGGCCGCGGCGATGTCGGCGGCGATCTGCGAGGTCTCCACCAGGTGCGCGAGCACGTTCTGGCCGTACGAGGTCCGCAGGCGCAGCCGCCCGAGCACGTCGACGATCTCGGTGGTGACGCCCGACACCCCCGCCGCCGACAGGGCGTCGAGGCCCGCGCCCCGGTGCCGCTGGAAGGATCCGGCGACCGCGCGCGCATACGCCGCCTCCACCCGCTGCGGCTGGATGCGGCCGTCCTCGACCAGCGCCGCGAGGGTCACCTCGGCGATCTCCCGGCGCGCGGGGTCGAAGCACGACAGCTGGACCGCGTTGACGCCCTCCTCGACGATCACCGTCACCCCGGTGAGGGCCTCGAACGCCCGGATGTTGCGTCCCTCGCGGCCGATGATGCGGCCCTTCATCTCCTCGCTGGGGAGATCGATCCAGGTGGTCGCGTGCTCGGCCGAGGACGCCGCGGCCTGCCGCTGCATCGCCTCGACGAGGATCTCCCGCGCACGATGCTCGGCCGTCGCCTGCGTGCGCTTCTCGAGCCGCCGGAGCTCGACCTCCGCGTCCGCGGCGGCACGCCCGGCCAGGTGCGACGCGAGCTCCGCGCGCGCCTCCTCGACCGTGGTGCGCGCGACGGCGGCGAGGGCGGCGGCACGTTCGTCCTCGATGAGCGCGCGCTCGCGCGCCAGGCGCTTCTCGTCCCGCACCACTACGGCGGCGCGCTCCTCGAGCGAGCGTGCGTACTGCTGCGCGTTGCGCTGGTCGCTCGCGGCGTCCTTCTCACGCTGCAGCGAATGCTCCTCGCGGCGCTTCACCTCGGCGAGCCGCTGCTGCGCCTCCTCGCGCAGCATCGAGGCCTCGTTCCGCGCGGCCGCACGTTCCGCCGCCGCCTCACGGCGCGCGAAGAGGACGAGGAGCAGCGCGATCAGGCTGGAGCCGAGCAGCACCAGCACGATCAACGACTGCGGCATCCCGTGTTCCTCCTCGATGCAGGCCCGTCAGCACCCGCCATCACCGTCATCGGCACGTCGCAAGTCTTTCACGAGTGCGAATGCCAACGAGCTCGGGTAGCCCTTGCGCCCCAGCATCGCCACCACGCGCCGCGTGCGGACATCCTCGGGGTGGGAGGCGAGCTGCTCCCAGCGACGTCGGGCGAGCTCGGCCGCCCGCGCGCGCTCGTCCTCGTCGTCGATCTGGTCGAGCGCGCCGGCGATGTCCTCATCCTCGAAGCCCTTGCGCGCGAGCTCCATGCGGATCGCCCTGCGGGACTGCCCGCGCTCGGCGTGCCGGGTCCGCACGATGGTCTGCGCGAGGCCCGCGTCGTCGATCAGGCCCACCTCGGCGTACCGCGCCACGATCTCATCGGCCAGCCCGGCGTCGACCCGGCGCTCGACGAGCTTCTCGCGCAGCTGCGCCGATGACCGCTGCGCGCGGGTGAGGACCCCGAGCGCGATCTCGCGCGCCTTCTCGGGATCGGTGATCGGCTCCCGCGGCTCGCCCGGGGCGGCCGCCGCACGGCGCGTGCGGCGGCCCCGGGGCGCCTCGACGGATTCGCTCATCGGCTAGAAGTCGGCCTTGCCCTTCTTGCCGGCCGGCGCGGCGGGAGCGTCATCCGGGTCCTGGTTCTCCTCGCCGGGCTGGATGCCGACGCCGAGCTTGGCCTTGACCTTGCGCTCGATCTCGTCCGCCAGCTGCGGGTTGTCCTTGAGGAAGTTGCGGGCGTTCTCCTTGCCCTGGCCCAGCTGGTCCGACTCGTACGTGTACCAGGCGCCGGACTTCTTCACGAAGCCGTGCTCGACGCCGAGGTCGATGATGCCGCCCTCGCGCGAGATGCCCTGGCCGTAGAGGATGTCGAACTCGGCCTGCTTGAAGGGCGGGGCCATCTTGTTCTTCACCACCTTGACGCGGGTGCGGTTGCCGACGGGCTCGGTGCCCTCCTTGAGGGTCTCGATGCGGCGGACGTCGAGGCGGACCGACGCGTAGAACTTCAGCGCCTTTCCACCCGTGGTCGTCTCGGGGCTGCCGAAGAACACGCCGATCTTCTCGCGCAGCTGGTTGATGAAGATCGCGGTGGTGCCGGTGGTGTTGAGCGCACCGGTAATCTTGCGCAGCGCCTGCGACATGAGGCGCGCCTGGAGACCGACGTGGCTGTCGCCCATCTCCCCCTCGATCTCCGCCTTGGGCACCAGGGCCGCGACCGAGTCGATCACGAGGATGTCGATGCCGCCCGAGCGGACCAGGATGTCCGCGATCTCGAGCGCCTGCTCGCCCGTGTCGGGCTGCGAGACGATGAGGTTGTCGACGTCGACGCCCAGCTTGCGCGCGTACTCGGGGTCGAGCGCGTGCTCCGCATCGATGAACGCCGCCGTGCCCCCCTGCTTCTGCATGTTCGCGACCGCGTGCAGGGCGACGGTGGTCTTACCGGACGACTCGGGACCGTAGATCTCGACGATGCGGCCGCGCGGGAGGCCGCCGATGCCCAGCGCGATGTCGAGCGCGAGCGAGCTGGTGGGGATGGCCTCGACGGGGACGACCGTCTTCTCGCCCATCCGCATCGCGGAGCCCTTGCCGAACTGGCGGTCGATCTGTCCGAGCGCCGCCTCGAGCGCCTTCGCGCGGTCCTGTGCCTGTGCCATGTCGGTTCCTCACATCCATCCGGGGCAGGTCTGCCGTGTCGTGGACGACGCTACGTCGACCCACTGACACCGCCGTCCGATCGGTCCTCACGGTGGAGGGTGCGAGCGACGCGGCGTCCTGGGGACCACGGTATATCGAACATCTGTTCGAAGGGAAACGACACGCCGCCCGGGCGTGTCAGCGCGCCGCAGGGCGGTCAGCGGCGCGGCGGCGGGACCATGCGGCGGTCGTCGCCGCCGTCGCGGCGGTCGACCGGCACGTCCATCTGCGCGCACCACGCATGCCAGACGTCGCGAGGAGCGCGACCCGCCTCGAGCGCCTCCGCGGGCGTGAGCGAGTCGAGGTCGGTCAGCGAGAGCTCGCGCGCGAGCGTACGGGAGTAGGACTCCCCGAACACCGCATCGGCGAGATCCCAGAACTCGCTGAGGCGCACGTGCCTAGCGCGACCGCATCGAGCTGAGCAGCTCGGGCACCGTGTCGGGGATCGACGGCATCACCGGCACGGTCTCGAGGGACTCGGCCGCGGCGAAGCGGTCGGAGACCTCGCGAAGGATGATCGACATGGGCATGTCCAGCGCGTCGCAGATCGAGGCGAGGAGCTCCGAGGAGGCCTCCTTCTGCCCCCGCTCGACCTCGGAGAGGTACCCGAGCGAGACGCGAGCGCCCGACGAGATGTCGCGCAGCGTCTTACCCTGGGTGAGGCGAGCGTCGCGAAGAACGTCGCCGATCTCGTTGCGAAGCACGGGCATGCGCCCTCCCCTCATCGTCGTCATGCGGCCTTGGTCCATGGTGACACAACGCACCATACCCCACGGGTGTTCCGCCCCCGTCGCGCGGGTGTTACGACCGGGTCACGAACTCGTCGAGGACCGCGGTCACGAGCGCGAGCGCCGCCTCCGTCGCCGCCGCACGCACCGCGGTGCGATCTCCCGGCAGCTCCAGGGTGAGGGCGCGCGAGCCGGCGGGGCCCTCGACGGCGAGGCAGACGGTCCCTGCGGGACGCCCTCCGTGAGGCTCCGGTCCCGCGACCCCGGTGGTCGCGACGGCGTGCGTCGCGCCCGTGGCCTCCCGCGCGCCGCGCGCCATGGCGAGCGCCACGGGCTCCGACACCACGCCGGACGCGGCGATGAGCGCGGGGTCCACGCCGAGCAGCGCCGCCTTCATGGTCGCGGAGTACGCGACGATGCCGCCGCGGATCACGTCCGACGCCCCGGGCACCGACACGAGGGCCGCGCACACCGCGCCTCCCGTGAGCGACTCCGCGGTGGCGAGCGTCGCCTGCCGCTCCCGCAGCGCGTCGACCACCTCGTCAGGCCGCGGCATGCCCGTCCGCGTGCTGGCGACGCGCCGCCTTGACGATCTTGACCGTGTAGTCGACGCCCGTCACCAGCGCGAGCGCCGTCGCGATGAGCAGCACCCACCACGCCGCCTCGTCCACCCACGCCGGCATGCCGGGCAGGAGGTACAGCCAGATCGCGAGGAGCTGGGCCATCGTCTTGGCCTTGCCCCCAGGCGAGGCGGGGATCACCGTGCCCGCGGCGACCAGCAGCCTGCCCACGGTCACCCAGAGCTCGCGAGCCGCGATGATCGCGACGGGCCACCACGGGATCCCGTCCTCGAGCACGAGCACCACCAGCACGCCGAGGACGAGCGCCTTGTCCGCGATCGGATCGGCGAGCTTGCCGAACGGGCTCACCACGCCCCAGCGACGCGCAAGGTAGCCGTCGAAGAAGTCCGTGGCCGCGGCGATCATGAACAGGACGAGCGCCCAGGTCCGCGCCGTACCCTCGTCGCCGCCGTCCACGAGGAGGAGGGCGAGCACGACGGGCACCATGACGAGGCGCGCGACGGTGAGCACGTTGGGAACTGCGGAGGTCACGGACACACACTAATGCGGACACGGACCCCGAGGCGCGCGGCGGCGCCGCGCGGGCCGTGGCTCCACCGGCGGGATAATCGAGCCATGCCCCAGCCCGTCCGCCACGCTCACGCCCGCCCCGCGACGGTCGCCCTCGCGCTCGCCGCCGCGATCGCCGTGGCCGCGGGCGCGGCGGTGGGCTTCTCCGCCGGGAACGCGGCCGATGCGCGTGCCGGGGCCGCGCCCGTCGTCGAGGACGCGCCGAACGGGGAGCCGACGCCCTCGTCCCCCGCCCCCACCGCATCGTCCGCGCCGTCGCCCTCGGCGACGCCCACCGAGGAGGCGGAGCGCGACGTCCGGTTCACGCTCGTCGCGGGCGGCGACGTCCTCACCCACATGCCGGTGAACGACTCCGCGGCGACCGAGGACGGGTACGACTTCACCCCGCTGTTCGCGGGCCTCCGCCCCTACCTCGAGGGCGCCGACCTCGCGATCTGCCATCTCGAGGTGCCCGTGTCCCCCGGCGACACCCCACCCTCGGGCTACCCGGTCTTCTCGGCACCGTCGGCCCTGGTCCGCGACCTCAAGGAGGTCGGGTGGGACGGGTGCTCGACGGCGTCCAACCACAGCGTCGACAAGGGCGTCGCCGGCGTCGAGTCGACGCTCGCCGCGTTCGACGCGAACCTGCTGCAGCACGCGGGCACGGCGCGCACCGAGGACGAGTCCGAGCAGGTCGCGTATTACGCGGTGCAGGACGGGGACCGCACGGTCAAGGTCGCGCACCTCAGCTTCGCGTACGGCACCAACGGCATGCCGGTGTCGCAGCCCTGGGAGGTCGACCTCTTCGATGCGGACGATGCGGACGCCTCGCCGATCATCGACGCGGCCCAGCGCGCGCGGGACGACGGCGCCGACGTGGTGATCGCCTCGGTCCACTGCTGCGTCGAGTACCGCACCGAACCGACCGACGCGCAGCGCTCGCTGGCCACGCAGATCGCCGAGTCGGGCCTGGTCGACCTCTACATCGGCCACCACGCGCACGTGCCGCAGCCGATCGAGCTGCTTCCGGGCGGGCCGTCGGGCGAGGGCATGTGGACGGCGTTCGGGCTCGGCAACCTCCTGTCGAACCAGGACTCGTGGTGCTGCGCGCCCGAGACCGCCAACGGGGTGCTGCTCGATGCGACGTTCACGGTCACGCCGGATGGCGCGGTGTCGGTCGACGCGGGGTGGGTGGCCACCACGGTCGACCGGCGCGACGGGCACTCGGTGCGCGCGCTCGCGGACATCGCCGACGGCGCCGGCACCCTCTCCGCGGCCGATGTCGCCGCGCGCCACGCGCTCGTGCGGGACGCCGTCGGCGACCAGCCGACCGAGGTGACGGAGCCGCCCGCGAGCCTCGCGGAGCACGCGTTCGCGCTCCTGCGACCGGCACCGGGCGCGTGAGGGCCTAGCGCTCGCCGAACACCGGGTCGGGCTCGGCCGGGCGCGGGTCGATGAGGCTGGTGCCGGTGTAGGGATGCTGCGCGAGCGCCGTCGCCGCGGGCTGCGCGACGCCGAACAGCCAGCCCTGGCCGTAGCGCCAGCCGCAGTCCGCGAGGAACTCCGCCTGCGCCTCGGTCTCGATGCCCTCCGCGATGGTCGCCAGGCCCAGCTCGCGCGCGAGCGCGCCGAGCGCACGCGACACACGTGCGCCCGCGGGATCCTCGGGGATGCCGGCCACGAAGGACATGTCGAGCTTGACCCCCGAGACGGGAAGGTCGCGCAGGTACGACAGCGGCGACACGCCGGTGCCGAAGTCGTCGAGAAGGATGGGCACGCCCGCGTTCCGCAGCTCCGTGAGCTCGTGCCGGATGCGGGTGTTGGGCGCCACCAGCGACGCCTCGGTCAGCTCGATCACCACGCGTTGCGGGCTGAGGTGATGGCGCCCGATCGCGGCGAGCACGCCGTCGGCGAACTCCGAGTCCCCCAGCTGGTCCGCGGAGACGTTGAGAGACACCCACGTGGTGTCGGACGGCGTGCGCGAGAGGAATTGCGCGGCCTGCTCGACGAGCGCCGTGCCCGCCGTCGCCGCGAGGCCGCGGTCGCTGATGAGAGGCAGGAACGATGCGGGCAGGAGCAGCCCGCGCGTCGGGTGCTGCCACCGCACGAGCGCCTCGTAGCCGACGACGGTGCGGCTCGCGAGCTCGAGGATCGGCTGATAGTGCAGCACCAGGTCGCCGTGCTCGATCGCGCGCGCCAGCTCGGCTGCGAGCGCGGTGTGGTGATCGTCCGCGACGCGCATCGACGGCTCGAACACCTCGGTGCGGCTGCGGCCCGCGGCCTTGGCGCGGTACATGGCCGCATCCGCGGCGGTGAGCAGCGTCGCGCTGCCGCCCGAGACGGTCTCCTCGTCGGCGAGCGCGATCCCGAGCGAGGCGGCGAGCTGGATCTGGTGACGCTTGACGGCGAGCGGCTTGCGCAGGCCCTCGTGGATCGCGGCGGCGATCTCGACGAGCGCCTTCGAGCAGTCCGGATCCTCGACGGCGATGACGAACTCGTCGCCGCCGAGCCTCGCCACCGTCCCGCGCCCGCCGGTCGCGGCGCGCAGGACGCCCGCGACGTGCACGAGCGCGCTGTCCCCCGCGGCGTGACCGAAGCGGTCGTTGAGGCCCTTGAAGCCGTCGAGGTCCACCGCGATCACCCCCACGCGCGTGTCGGCGTCGGGCTTCGCGAGGAGGTCCTCGAGCACGTCGTGGAAGAGGTTGCGGTTGGCCAGGCCCGTGAGCGGGTCGTGCATCGCGCGATGCTGCATGAGCTCGGAGCGCATGCGCACCTCGGTGGTGTCGCGCACGTGGACCACGTAGTGGTCGGGCGCTCCCCCGGCGTACCGCACGAGCCCGACCTCAAGAACCGCCCACACGACGTTGCCGTCACCCTTGACGTAGCGCTTCTCCACGGAGAAGTGGTTCTGGTGGCCGTCGTACAGCCGCTGGAGCTGGTCGCGCTCGGCGTGCAGGTCCTGCGGATGCGACAGCGCGCTGAAGGGCGTCCCGCGCAGCGCCGCGACGGTCGAGCCCATCATCTCCGCGAACGCCCGGTTCACCTCCATGAGGCGCCACTCGAGGTCGACGAGCGCCATCCCGGTGGGCGCGTTCTCCATCGCGCGACGGAACTGCGCATCGGATCGGCTGAGCGCCTCGGCGGCCTCGCGCAGCCCGCTCGTGTCCATGACGGTGATGATGCGGACGGGCAGCGCGTCGCCCGGGTCCTCGACCTTGCGCGACCGCACGTGCAACCACCGGATGTCCTCGGCTCCGCGCCGGCCCGGCACGCCGACGACCCGCGGGCGGCCGTCGTCCGTGGGCGCGAACGCGTCCGCGGGCAGCAGCGGGCGCATGCTCGGGTCGACCGCGCGCACCGGGAGGCGCGTCAGCGGGCTGCCCGTGGTCTCCGCGGCGCTCAACCCGAGGATCGAGCACGCGATGTCGGAGATCAGCGCGACCTCGCTGTCCTCGGTGACGAGCAGGACGCCGTCGCGCGAGGACGTCATCACGGCGTCGAACTGGTGGCGCAGCTTGCGCTCGCGCGCGAGCGCGGTGTCGCGCGCGGCGCGCTCGCGCCCCGACCGCCAGAAGAAGTAGAACGCGCAGAGCGCGAGCAGCACGAGGAGCGCGCCGACGCCGGCCACGAATGCCGGCTGCGCGAAGAGCTCTAAGACTCCGCCCATTCCCCGCCGTCCTCAGCCTCCGGGTCGACGGTGGCCGTGCCCACCGTAGCGCCTCCCTCCCCCCTGAGGACAGCAAGAGTGGACGCCAGCTCGTCAGGTGTGACCAATACGTCACGAGCCTTCGATCCCTGGGACGGCCCGACGATCTCCCTGGTCTCGAGCAGATCCATGAGCCGCCCCGCCTTGGCGAAGCCCATCTTGAGCTTGCGCTGGAGCATCGACGTGGACCCGAGCTGCGTGGTGATGACCAGCTCGGCCGCCTGCAGCAGATCGTCGAGGTCGTCGCCGATGTCCTCGGCGACCGCGGCCGCTCCGGCCGAGGCCTGCGTGACGTCGTCACGGTACTCCGGGTCGGCCTGACGCTTCGAGTGCTCGACAGCGCCGTGGATCTCCGACTCGGTGACCCACGAACCCTGCACGCGCATCGGCTTCGACTCGCCCATCGGCAGGAAGAGCGCGTCGCCCTGGCCGATGAGCTTCTCCGCGCCCGGGGTGTCGAGCACCACGCGCGAGTCGGCGAGCGACGAGGTCGCGAACGCGAGCCGCGACGGCACGTTCGCCTTGATGGTGCCCGTGATGATGTCAACGGAGGGACGCTGCGTCGCGAGGACCAGGTGGATGCCGGCGGCGCGCGCGAGCTGCGTGATGCGCTGGATGGACTCCTCGACGTCGCGCGGCGCGACCATCATGAGGTCGGCGAGCTCGTCGACGATGACCAGCAGGTACGGGTAGGTCTTGATCTTGCGCTCGGAGCCCGGAAGCGGCTTGACCTTGCCCGCGCGGACCGCCTTGTTGAAGTCGTCGATGTGCTTGTAGCCGAACAGCGCCAGGTCGTCGTAGCGCATGTCCATCTCCTTCACCACCCACTCGAGGGCCTGCGCGGCCTTCTTCGCGTCGGTGATGATGGGCGTGATGAGGTGCGGGATGCCCTCGTAGATGGTGAGCTCGACACGCTTGGGGTCGACCAGCACCATGCGGACCTCGTTCGGCGTCGCGCGCATGAGGATCGACGTGATGAGCGAGTTGACGAAGCCCGACTTTCCGGCGCCGGTGGCGCCCGCGACGAGCAGGTGCGGCATCTTCGCGAGGTTCGCCATGACGTAGCCGCCCTCGACGTCCTTGCCGATGCCGATGGCCATCGGGTGCTCGTTGCGCTGGGCCACGGGCGAGCGCAGCACGTCGCCGAGGGCGACGGTCTCGCGGTCGACGTTGGGGATCTCGATGCCGATCGCGGACTTGCCGGGGATGGGCGACAGGATGCGGACGTCGGCGCTGGCGACGGCATACGCGATGTTCTTGCTCAGCTGCGTGATCTTCTCGACCTTGACGCCCGCACCGAGCTCCACCTCGTAGCGGGTGACCGTCGGCCCGCGCGTGAAGCCCGTGACCTCGGCATCGACGCCGAACTGCTGGAGCACGTCGCGCAGCGCCGCGACCACCCGGTCGTTGGCGGCGGAGCGCTCCTTGTGGGGCGCACCCTTGGCGAGGAGCTCGAGCGACGGCAGCACGTAGGGGGTCGAGTTCTCGAGCATCCCCTGCTCGCCCGCGGGCACGAAGCTGGTGGTCTCCGGGGCGGAGGGCTCGCCGGGCACCTCGATGAGCTGCGTCGGGACGTCCTGGGGCGCGGCGGGCGCCGGATCCCACGGGGGCAGCTCCTCGGCGGCGACGTCGACGGAGTACGGCGAGATGACGTCGGTGACCGGGACATCCGCCAGGTCCGGGTCGATGAGCCGGTCGAACTCCGAGCGCTCGACCGAGGCCGCGTGAGCGAACGCCTCGTCGGCCTCGTACTCGTCCAGGGCATCGTCCGCGGGCGGCTCGCCATGGAGCGCGCGGTCGAGGAGGCGCTTCGCGCGCCCCTTGGCGGGCTTGATCACGGCGGTGTCGCCGGGCCGCTCGAGGGTGCGGTGCTCCGGGAGGTCGAGCGCGTCGTCGCCGTCGCCCTCGCGCTCCTCGCGGACCTTGGAGGTGACCTCCCCCACCCACGCGGCGGCCTCGCGCACCGACACCCCCAGGATGATGAGCACGGACAGCAGCGCGAGCAGGACGAGCACCACATAGGCGAGCGGGACGGTCACGAGCGACGCGAGCGGGGTGCCGATGAGGAAGCCGAGCACGCCGCCCGCCTCCTGGAGACCCTCGGCGCCCTCGGTGGGCTTCGGCTGGCCGTGGGCGAGGTGCAGGATCCCGTCGACCATGATCGCGAGCAGCAGGGCACCGAACGTGATGCGGTGGTTGGTCCCCTCCTCCTGGGGTGCGCGCATGAGGCGCACGGCGAGCACCAGCAGCACCACCGGCACGCCGTACGCGAGCAGGCCGAACATCCCGGCGACCACCCAGTGGATGCCGGTGCCCGCCCAGCTGGCGAGCTCGAACCACTCGCGCGCCGCGATGAGGATCGCGAGGATGACGAGCGTGATCGCGATGCCGTCGCGACGCACCGCCGGCGGGACGTCGCGCGCGCCGTGGCCGATGCTGCGCACGCCGGACCCGACCGCGTTCGCGGTGCCCCGGCCGAGCGCGCCGATGCCGCGCAGGATCGCAGGGGGCCGGCGCTTGGCCTGCGCGGTCGAGCGCGAGCTCGACGACGAGGAGCGCTTCGCCTGCTGCGTCCTCGGCGCGGGTCGTGATTGTCGCGTCTGTGCCATGGCACAGCACGGTAGTGCCCCGCACCGACGGCGCGAGGTTGCCACCCCGCGCCGCCCCCGCATCGTCCCTCCGGGAAAGGCACGATGCGGCCGCCGCGCCCCGCGGGAGGGACCGCCTCGCGCCGGAACTGCTTGCCATGGCAATCCTGAGGATTGCCATGGCAAGCGATCGCGGTGAGAGGTACGCCGCCCTGCGCTACGCCTCGACGACCACCGGGATGATCATCGGGCGGCGGCGCAGCTTGGTGCCCACGAAGCGCCCGAGCACCCGACGCGCGACCTGCTGCAGCTGGTGCGTGTCGGTCGAGCCGCCCTTCGCGGCGTCCTCGATGGCCTTCTTGATGTCCGGGAGGATCACGTCGAACACCGAGTCGTCCTCCGCGAGACCGCGCGCGTGCACCTCGGGGCCGCTCACCACGCGCCCGTTGGAGGAGTCGACCACGGCGAACACCGAGACGAAGCCCTCCTCCGAGAGGATGCGGCGGTCCTTGAGCTCGGCGTCGGTGATCTCGCCGATCGACGAGCCGTCGACGTACACGTTGTGTACCTCGACCGCGCCGACCACGCGGGCCACGCCGTCCTTGAGGTCCACCACGGTGCCGTTCTCCGCGAACATGACGTTCTCGGCGGCGATCCCGGTCTTGATGGCCAGGTGCCCGTTGGCGAGCAGGTGGCGCACCTCGCCGTGGATCGGCATGACGTTGCGCGGGCGCAGGATGTTGTAGCAGTACAGCAGCTCGCCGGCGCTCGCGTGGCCGGAGACGTGGACGCGCGCGCTGCCCTGGTGGACCACGGTCGCGCCCAGGCGCATGAGGCCGTTGATCACGCGGAACACCGCGTTCTCGTTGCCGGGGATGAGGGACGAGGCGAGGATCACCAGGTCGCCCTCCCCCACCGTCACCTTGTGGTCGCCGCTGGCCATGCGGCTGAGCGCGGCCATCGGCTCGCCCTGCGAGCCGGTGGACATGTAGACCACCTGCTCGCCCGGGAGGTCGTCGGCCTTCTTGGGGTCGATGAGGATGCCGTCCGGTACGCGCAGGTATCCCATGTCCGCGGCGATGCCCATGTTGCGCACCATCGAGCGCCCCACGAACGCGACGCGACGTCCGTGGGACTCCGCCGCGTCGATCACCTGCTGGACGCGGTGGACATGGCTCGCGAACGACGCGACGACGATGCGCCCGGTCGCCTGCATGAACAGGCGGTCCAGCACGGGGCCGATCTCGACCTCGGCGGTGGTGAATCCGGGGACCTCGGCGTTGGTCGAGTCGACCTGGAACAGGTCGACCCCCTCCTCGCCCAGGCGCGCGAAGCCGCGCAGGTCCGTGATGCGGCCGTCGAGCGGCAGCTGGTCCATCTTGAAGTCGCCCGTGTTGAGCACGGTGCCCGCCGACGTCCGCACGAACACCGCGAGCGCGTCGGGGATCGAGTGGTTGACCGCGAGGAACTCGAGGTCGAAGATCCCCAGCTGCTCGCGCTGGCCCTCCTTCACCGCGAGGGTGACGGGGTTGATGCGGTGCTCGCGGAGCTTCGCCTCGACGAAGGCCAGCGTGAGCTGCGAGCCGAGGATCGGGATGTCCCTGCGCATGCGCAGGAGGTACGGCACGGCGCCGATGTGGTCCTCGTGGCCGTGCGTCAGCACGATCGCCTCGATGTCGTCGAGCCGGTCCTCGATGTAGCCGAAGTCCGGCAGGATCAGGTCGACGCCGGGCTGGTGGTCCTCGGGGAAGAGCACGCCGCAGTCGATGACGAGCAGTCGCCCGTCGAGCTCGAGCACGTGCATGTTGCGGCCCACCTCGCCCAGGCCGCCGAGCGGGACGAGCCGGAGGGTTCCGGGTTCGAGCGCGGGGGGCGGGAGCAGGTCGGGGTTGAAGGTCATGCGGTCTCCGTCAGGGGTGGATGCCGGCGGCCTCGAGGCGCGTGATGAGCGCGTCGTGCTCCGCGGGCGGGTGGGGAAGCAGAGGAAGCCGCATCGCGCGGCTCGGGATGACTCCGAGCCAGTGCGCCGCGGACTTCGCGTTGATGGCGCCGGGGCCGCTGAACACGGCCTCGTGCACCGGGAGGAGGGACTCGTGGAGGCGCTCGGCCTCCGCCGTGTCGCCCGCCTCGTGCGCGGCGATCATCGCCGCGATCTCCCGCCCCACCACGTGGGACGAGACGGACACGACGCCCACGGCGCCGGCCCGGAGGAAGTCGAGGGTGAGCGGGTCGTCGCCCGAGTACCAGGCGAGGCCCGTGCGCGCGATGCGCTCCTTGGCCTGGTCGACGCCGCCCGTGGCGTCCTTGACGGCGACCACGCGCGGGTGCGAGGCGAGCTCGTCGTAGGACTCGTCCGAGACCGCGAGCGCGGTGCGACCCGGGATGTCGTAGAGCATCGCGGGAAGCCCGGTCGCGCCGAGGATCGCGCGGAAGTGCGCGACCACGCCCGCCTGCGTGGGCTTCGAGTAGTAGGGCGTGAGCGCGAGGATCCCGTCGGCCCCGGCCTCCTCGCCCTGCTCGGCCATCCGCACCGCGTGCGCGGTGTCGTTGGAGCCCGCGCCCGTGAGGATCGTCACGTCCGGGCCCACGGCCTCACGCACGGCGACGATGAGGTCCACCTTCTCGGGCGCGTGCGTCGTGGGCGCCTCGCCCGTGGTGCCCGACAGCACCAGGCCGTCGGAGCCGTGCGCGACCAGGTAGGTGGCGAGATCCTGGGCGCCCTTGAGGTCGAGCGCCCCTCCCTCGTGCATCGGGGTGACCATCGCGGTCAG
The DNA here is from genome assembly GCF_000971395.1 of Demequina iriomotensis. Lineage (GTDB taxonomy): Bacteria > Actinomycetota > Actinomycetes > Actinomycetales > Demequinaceae > Demequina > Demequina iriomotensis. The sequence continues at coordinate 143,182 of NZ_BBME01000010.1, forward strand.
CACAGTGCCAAACGGGCGGGAGGTGGATGCCATGGGGCCAACCTACCGCGCGACGCCCCTGCCCCGGCGCCTTCCGCCTAGTCCCGGGCCCGCGTCGCGACGGTGAGCAGGACGGCCGCGTCGGTGGTGGCCTCGAGGCCGTGTCGCGCGGGCGGGATCGCGAGATAGGCGCCCTCCGCGAGCGGCTGCTGCGTCCCGTCGACGGTGAGGATCACGTCGCCGCGCAGGACCTGCAGCGTCGCCTCGCCCGGGCTCTCATGGTCGTGGAGGCGGCGACCGCCCGCGAGGGCGATGACGGTCTGACGCAGGTCCGTGCCGCGGTCCCCCATGAGCGTGACGGAGTGGCGTCCGCTGGTCTCGGCGCGGGCCAGCTCGAGCTGGTCCTCCACCACGGCGGCGAGGTCGATGGGATCCATGGATGCTCCCTCCCCGGCCAGTGTCGCGCATCGGTTCGCGCGGCGCATGGTCGCGCGCGCACGGAGGCGCTACATTATGCGTCACGCGGGACGCCGACGTCCCCCGTGCCCACGGCCTCCCGACCCCCCGCCGGTCGCCGATCCCAACACCCGCCCGGGTCCGCGTGGCCCGGCCGACTCAGAGAGAACCGACATGAAGCTGAGGGTCATCACCGCCGCGTTCGCCGGCGTCGCCATCGCGCTCACCGGAGCGACCGCCGCGAGCGCGGACGACTCGCCCCAGGTCGACCGCAAGGAGTTCGCGGCCACCAAGCTGGGCGAGACGATCGCCGTGGTCAAGGAGCGCTTCGACTCGAGGGGCACCCAGCTCGACCTCGACTCGTACGACGGCGCGCGCCACCAGGTCCGCTCGTGGACCGCGACGACGAGCGCGGACGGCATCGTCATGCTCGACTTCGTCAAGAAGGACGGCGTGTGGGTGGTCGACGGCAAGCTCGCGATGTGGATGGACGGCCCCGAGCAGACCCGCAACAAGATGACGCACGGCGAGTTCCGCCAGGTCAAGAAGGGCCTCACCCTCGCCGAGGTGCGCGCGATCGCCGACACCAAGGGCACCACGCAGTTCGAGCTGCGCGACACCGAGGACCGCATGCTCACGATCGACTGGCCGGTGCCGGACTCCGTCGACGGCGTCGCGTCGGTCGACTTCGAGTGGAAGAAGGGCGCCTACCGGGTGGTCTCCAAGTTCGTGTACTGGGGCTGACGCCCCGCCCCGCACCGCGCAGGCGGCGCCCGGTTCGCGACCGGGGCGGGGCACCATCGGCAGGGCGCCGCCGCATCGTCCGACCCCACGCGTACGCTGGTCACCGTGACCGCGATCCCCACCCCGTACGAGGACCTGCTGCGCGACGTGATGGCCACCGGCACCCCCAAGGGTGACCGGACGGGCACCGGCACCGTCTCGGTGTTCGGCCGCCAGATCCGCTACGACCTCTCGCAGGGCTTCCCGCTCATCACCACCAAGCGCGTCCACCTGCGCTCCGTGGTGGGCGAGCTCCTGTGGTTCCTGCGCGGCGACACCAACGTGCGCTGGCTGCAGGACCGCGGCATCACCATCTGGGACGAGTGGGCCGACGAGGACGGCGAGCTGGGCCCGGTCTACGGCTACCAGTGGCGGTCGTGGGAGAGCTGGGACCGCGTTCCTCCCCGCGTGGTCGACCCTGCGATCGCGCGCACGCCGAACGCGCGCCCGCTTCCGCCGATCGATGCCGCGTCAAATGAAAGCGGCCTCGTCGGCACCGTCGTCGCCACAGCGACCGGCGAAGCCCTCGCATTGCGCGAGTACCGGGTCCCGCGTGTCGAAGGCACACCGACCGGCTCGCTGCGCCTCGTGTGCGGCTTCCCCGGCACGGGCTCCATCGTGGAGAACGTGACGCCCCAGGCGTTCAGGAACGGAGCGCTCAAGGACCGCCTTGCACCCACTGCCGTGGGAGTCGGGGCGCTCGGAGATCCGGTCTCGGACGAAGACCGTGCGCTCCTCTACCAGACCTGGGTGGGCATCCTGAAGCGCTGCTACGACACCACACACAGCGCGTACGCGAACTACGGGGGCCGCGGAGTCTTCGTTCATCCCGAGTGGCTCGTGTTCTCCTCGTTCGTTGCCGACGTCAAGCGCGTGCCGGGCTGGCTTCTCAAGAAGGAGTTCCCGGCGGACTACTCCCTCGACAAGGACTACTTCTCGTCGAACTGCTACTCCAAGGACACCGTCGTCTGGAGCACCACGCGCGACCAGTCGACCAACTCGCGTTCCTCTACGCCGATTGAGATCACGTGGGAGGACGGACGAATCGAGCGCGTCGGGAGCATCCGCGATGCCGCCGCGCGCATCGGTCGTTCGCCCGGTCGCGTGTCTGAGCTGCTACGACTCGAACGGCCGACCTCGGACGGAACTCGCTTGTCACTTGCGCGCGACGGCGCAGAGGCTCCTCTCCGGTTCCGCACCATCGACCAGGTGCGCCAAGCCGTCGCCGATATCAAGCACAACCCCGACTCGCGTCGCATCATCATCTCGGCCTGGAACCCAGGCCAGATCGACCGTATGGCGCTCGCACCATGTCACGCACTCGCGCAGTTCTACGTCGCGGACGGCAAGCTCAGCTGCCAGCTGTACCAACGCAGCGCGGACCTCTTCCTAGGCGTGCCGTTCAACATCGCGTCCTACGCGCTGCTCACGCACATGATCGCCGCGGAGACAGGCCTCGAGGTCGGCGACTTCGTGTGGACCGGCGGCGACTGCCACATCTACTCCAATCACCTCGAGCAGGTCGAGCGCCAGCTCGCACGCGAGCCGTTCCCGTATCCGACGCTGCGGCTCGCGAAGAAGGACTCGCTGTTCGACTACGACATCGACGACGTGACGGTCGAGAACTACCAGCACCACCCGGGCATCAAGGCGCCGGTGGCCGTCTAGTGATCAAGGCCATCTGGGCGCAGGCCCGGGACGTGTCCGGCCGCCCCGTCATCGGTCTCGACGGGACGATGCCGTGGCACCTGCCCGAGGACCTCGCGCACTTCCAGGCGCTCACCCGCGGGCACGCGGTCATCATGGGACGCCGCACGTGGGAGTCGCTGCCGCCGCGCTTCCGTCCGCTGCCGGGACGGGTCAACGTCGTGGTGACCTCCGGCGGGGCGCCCGAGGGCGCCACCCGCGCATCGTCCCTTCACGATGCCCTGAAGGCGGCCGCGGCGCTGTCGCCGGAGACCGACCGCTGGGTCATCGGAGGCGCGGGGCTCTTCGCGGAGGCCCTCGCTCATGCGGACGCGCTCGAGCTCACCGAGATCGACACGGTGGTGGCGGGCGACACGTTCGCTCCCCCGCTGGCGGCCGACGACTGGTCCGTGGTCGCCGCGACTGAGCCCGCCGTGTCGTCCTCGGGGCTCGCCTATCGCTTCGTCACCTACGTGCCCGCGGAGGGCCACCGCCAGGACTGAGGCGGTGCCGGACGGCGTCACCGTGGCGCTACGGCCCGGTGCCAGGATGGACGCCATGACCTGGACCGTTCCCGCGCGCATCGAGACGGAGCGGCTGGTGATCCGCAAGTACGAGCTTTCGGACGTCGCCGAGATGTCCCGCGTGATCCCCGCCGACCGCGAGCACCTCGCGCCGTACCTTCCGTGGGCGCGCGCGGAGCCGGTGAGCGACGACGAGCGCCGCGCGACGGTCGCGCTCTTCATCGCGCAGCACGAGTCGGGCGAGGACTTCCCCATGGGGATCTTCGAGCGCGCGACCGGCGAGTACGTCGGCGGCGCGGGCTTCCATACGCGGCGCGGCGCGGGCGTCCTCGAGATCGGCTACTGGATCGCCTCCTCGCACGAGGGACGGGGGCTCGTCACGGAGACGGTGCTGGCGCAAACCGCCGTGGCGCTGCTCTACGCGGGCGCGCGGCGCGTCGAGATCTATCACGCGCCGGACAATGCCCGCTCGGGAGCGGTCCCCCGCCGCGCAGGCTTCGCCCACGAAGGCCTCGCCGAGGCCGACGAGCACGGTCCTGCCATGGAGCGCTGGGTCGCGGACGTCTCGACGCTCACCCGCGAGCCCGCGGCCTCGACACCGCTGCCGACGCTGCGCGACGCCTCGGGTGCCGCGCTGGGGTGGCCGCTGTGGCACGTGCCCGCGCGCATCGAGACCGAGCGGCTGGTGATCCGACGCTTCCGCCACGAGGACGTGCCGGAGGTCTCCCGCGTGATCACCGCGAACCGCGATCACCTGGTCCGGTACCTGGCCTGGGCCGAGGACGAGCCGAAGACCCCCGAGGCGCGCGCCGCCACGATCGCGCAGAACATCGCCCACCACGAGGCCGGCGTCGACTTCCTCATGGGGTTGTTCGATCGCGTGAGCGGCGAGTACCTCGGCAGCGCGGGACTGCACCCGCTCGACGACCGCCCGGGCCTCGAGGTCGGCTACTGGCTCTCCGCGGAGCACGAGGGCCGCGGTCTCATGTCCGAGGCGGTCGCCGCTCTCACCCGAGTCGGTCTCATGCACGCGGGAGCCGACACGGTCGAGATCTTCCATCGCCCGGACAACGCACGCTCCGGTGCCGTGCCGCGACGCCTGGGGTTCACGGACGCGGGCCTCACCCGCGACACCGACGACGGTGCTGAGGCGCACCGGTGGGTCGCCGATCGCGGGACGCTCACGGTGGAGCCTCTCGCGATCGCGCCCTTCCCGCGCCTCGCGGATGCGGATGGCACGGCCGTCGCGTGGCAGATCTGGGATGTGCCGTCGCGGATCGACACCGAACGACTGGTGCTGCGCCGGTACGAGCCGGAGGACGTCGACGCCGTGCACGAGGCCGTCCTCACGAACCTCGACCACCTGCGTCCGTTCATCCCGTGGGCGAAGGACGAGCCCTTGACGCTCGCCCAGCGCGTGGAGCAGCTCGCCGAGCACTCGCGCGCGTTCGACGCGGGCGAGCAGTTCCGCTTCGCGGTGCTCGACCGCGTCACCGGCGCGTTCATCGGCGGTGCCGGGCTTCACACGCGCGTCGGACCCGAGGCGCTCGAGGTCGGCTACTGGATCGCCGCGGACCGTGCTGGCCACGGCCTCGTCACCGAGGCAGTGCGCGCGCTCACCCGCGTCGCCTTCGAGGCCGGGGCGCGCCGCGCCGAGATCTGGTGCGACGCCGACAACGTCCGCTCGCACGCCGTGGCGCAGCGGTGCGGGTACACGGCGCTCGGCGAGCGCGTCCGCGGCGGTGAGCGGCTGCTCGCGTGGGCGCTCGAGGCGCCGGGGCACCCGTGACCCGGGTCCGCCTCGACCCGGCACGCCAGCAGGCCCTCTCGGTGTCGCTGGCGACGGGCGCCTACGGGCTGAGCTTCGGCGCGCTCTCCGTCGCGGCGGGGCTCGACGTGTGGCAGACGTGCGCGCTGTCGCTCCTGGTGTTCTCGGGCGGATCCCAGTTCGCGTTCATCGGCGTGATCGGCGCCGGCGGCTCCGCTGTCTCCGCCGTCGCGACGTCGACGTTTCTGGGCCTGCGCAACGGCTTCTACGGCGTCGGGCTCGCGCCCGTGCTCAGGCCGATGCGGGGCGCCCGCCGCGCGGCGGCGGCTCAGGTCACCATCGACGAGTCGACGGCGGTGGCCCTCGCGCAGCCGGTCGAGGACCGCGCGGCGCGGCGCGCCGGCTTCTGGTGGACCGGTATCGGCGTCTTCATCGCGTGGAACGCGATCACGCTGCTCGGCGCGCTGCTGGGCTCCCGCATCGGCGACCCCGCGGACTGGGGCCTCGATGCCGCCGCCGCGGCGGCGTTCCTCGCACTCGTGTGGCCGCGCCTCGCCCACCGTCGCGCGCAGGCCGTGGCCGCCGCATCGTGCGTCCTCGCGCTGGTGCTCACCCCCCTGGTGCCCGCGGGCCTGCCCGTGCTGGCCGCGGCCGCGGTCGCGATCGCCGCCGGGTGGGGCCATCCGCGGCCCGAGGAGGTGCCCGAGTGAGCGCCTACGCGTGGATGTGGGTGGCGATCGTCGGGGCGGGAGCGCTGTCCTGGCTCATCAAGCTCGCCGGGCACGCCGTTCCGGAGCACTGGCTGGAGAACCCTCGCGTCCACCGGATCGCGGCGTTCGTGACCGTGGCGCTGCTGGCCGCGCTGGTCGGCGTGCAGACCTTTGCGAACGGCCGGACGCTCGCGGTCGACGCGAGGCTCGCCGCGGTCGCGGTCGCGGCGGTGCTGCTATGGCGACGCGCGCCCTTCATCGTGGTGGTGGCCGCCGCGGCGGGCGTCGCGGCCGGGCTGCGTGCGCTCGGCTGGGGCTGAGCCGCCTACGCTGGTCGGCATGATCCACGCCGACGTCTCCGCCCGTCCCGCCGTCCCCGGCGACGAGGACGCCATCGCCGCCATCCAGCTCGCCGCGTGGCGCGGATGGTTGGGCGACGCCGTCGACGCGCTCCCCGCGGACGAGGTGCGCGCACGCTGGGCCGCGGCGATCGTCGCCGCCCCGTCGCGCGACCACCGCGTGTTCGTCGCGTGCGACGGGCCCCGGGTGGTCGGCTTCGCCGCCCTGCAGCCGGGCGAGATCATGGCCCTCGAGATCGCGCCGGAGCACCGCCGCGCGGGCCACGCGTCGCGCCTGCTCTCGGCGTGCATCGACACGCTGAGGGCGCAGGGCCGCGAGGACGTGCGCGCCTGGGCGCTCGAGGGGGACGATGCGCGGATCGGGTTCCTCACCTCCGCGGGCCTGGCGGAGGGCGGCCTGCGGCGCACGCTCGAGGGTCCCGCGGGCGACCTGGTCGAGGTCATGTACCGCGCGGGCCTGTAGCACCCACCCCGCCCCATCCTGACAGTGGCAACGGATCTCGCGGCGACACGCCGCGAGATCCGTCCCGACACGCGCCCGGCGCGGCGTGTCGGATCGAATTCCGTTGCCAGTGTCAGCGGGCGGCGCGGAAGAGCGCGGCCGCGTGACGGAGGGCCTTGCGCGCCTCGGCCTTCTCCTTGACCTCGTCGTAGGCGAACGCGAGGTGGAACCAGGCAGCCCAGTCCTCGGGTGACATCTCGACGCCGCGACGCGCGACCTCGTACACGTCCAACGCGGCCTCCTCGGTGAGCCGCCCGCCCGCGGTGCGCGCGCCGTCGTGCCGCGGGAGCCGGTCCTGAGCCTCGAGGCGCGACGCCATGCGCTGCACCGTGATGCCGAGCCGCCACTCGTTGACCAGGTACCACAGCGCGATCACCGGGATCACGAGCACCAGCACGCCGAGCACCTTGCCGATCGCCGTCGGCGACTGGAGCATCGCCCACGCGAGGTTGGTGACGAAGCCGAGCAGCAGCACGGCCAGCACCGTCGTGGCGACCGCGGCCATGAAGGCCGGCCGGCGCATCACGCTCACAGCGCCATGTACCCGTCGAGGCCGACGGTGAGGCCGGGCCGCCCGACCACCTCGCGGACGCCGAGCAGGACGCCGGGCATGAAGCTCACCCGGTCGAAGCTGTCCGTGCGGATCGTGAGCTGCTCGCCCGGGTTGCCCAGGAGGATCTCCTCGTGCGCGACGAGGCCGCGCAGGCGCACCGCATGCACGTGGACGCCGTCGATGACCGCACCGCGCGCGCCCTCGGGATCGTGCGTGGTCGCGTCGGGCGACGGGGCGATGCCCGCCGCGGCGCGCGCCGCGGCGATGCCAGCGGCGGTGTGGACCGCCGTGCCCGAGGGGGCGTCGACCTTGTCCGGGTGGTGCAGCTCGACGATCTCGACGGACTCGAAGTACCGGGCGGCGGCAGCGGCGAAGCGCATCGACAGCACCGCGCCGAGCGCGAAGTTGGGGGCGATGAGCACGCCGAGCTCGGGACGCTCCTTGAGGTGCTCGTCCACCCGCAGCAGCGACTCCTCGGTCCAGCCGGTGGTGCCCACGACGGCGTGGACGCCGGCGTCGATGAGCGCGTGGACGTTCGCCTCGGTCGCGCTCGGAACCGTGAAGTCGACCGCGACGTGGGCCCCCGCGCGCGCCGCGTCGGCGACGGAGCCGCCGTGGTCGACCGCGGCGACGAGCGCCAGGTCCGGCGCGCCGTTCACCGCCTCGACCACGTGGGAACCCATGCGCCCGGAGGCGCCCAGCACGGCGACGTTGATCATGCGTCGAGCGTACCGGGCGCCATCCGGGGGACGATGCGAGCCAGGCGGCCTACCCGTTCATCGTCGGGGGCGCGCCGCCGCCCGGGAAACCGCCCCCGGAGAAGCCCTGCTCCCCGCGTCCGCCGCTCGACTCCTCGCCGTCGGAGCCGAGGCCGCCGAGCAGCCCGCCGGAGCCGTCCGAGGCGTCGTCGTCGGCCGTCCCGACGTCGGCCGTGAGGTCCGCGAGGACCACCTCGTCCCCCGCCGCGAGACCCGAGACCACCTCGGTGTAGACCGCGCCGATCGCGCCGGTCTCGACGCTGACGGCGGTGGGCTCGCCGTCGGCGCCGATGACGCTGACGGTGGCGTCCCCGGCGGCGTCCGACACCGCCGACGTGGGCACCACGAGGACGCCGGTCGCGCTCGCCACGGTGATCGTCATGCGGGTCGCGGCACCGATGCGGATGTCGAAGCCGGGGTCGGGCACCGCGATGGTGACGGCGTAGGACTGCTGGAACGTGTTGCCGGTATTGGTGTGCGACACGCTCGACACGGTGCCCTCGACCACGTCGCCGGTGCTCGTGAGGGTGAGGGAGGCGTCCTGCCCCACCGCGAGCAGCTGGGCCTCCGTCAGCGACACCGCAAGCGCGACCAGGTACGTGTTGTCCGCGATCAGCGTGATCGACGCGGCGGTGTCGCCGCCCGTGACCGACGCGCCCTCCTCGAGGCTCACCGCGACCACCGCGCCCGCCACGGGTGCGGTGAGCGTCGCATGCTCGAGCTGGCCCTCCGCCACCGCGAGGGCGGCCTTCGCATCGGTGATGTCGGCCTTGTCGGCGAGGATGTCGGCGGCGCTCGGCACGGTGCCGGTGTCGACCGCGTCGCCGCCGGTCGTGCCGTCCATGCCGGTCGTGCCGTCCATGCCGGTCGAGCCGTCCATGCCCGTCGAGCCGTCCGCTCCCCCGTCGGGCTGGGCCGTGCCGCTCCCGGCATCGCCGCCCGGCTGCCCGGCGGAACCGTCGTCCGGCGCGCCGCCCGCATCGTCGGCCGCGAGCGCGAGCTGCAGCGCCGCGACCGCGTCGTCGACCTCGCCGGCGAGGTCCATCAGCGCCGACTGGGCGTCGATGGACTCCCGCGAGGCCGCGAGCGCGGCGGCGGTGGCGTCCTGGCACGCGGAGAGCGCGGCGGCCAGGTCCGGCTCGTCGGACTCGTCGGCATCCTCCGGCTCCTCGCCGGGCTCGTCCTCGCCCGACGCATCGTCGCCCGCGGAGGTGAAGGCCGCGCAGATCTCCTGAGCCGCGACCGCGGCGGCGTCCGCTGCCTCGAGCAGCGCCTGCGCCGTGTCGTACTGCGCGAGCAGGGTCTCCTGCGCCGCGACCAGCGCCGCGCGGGCCTGGGCGACCGCGGGGTCCTCGGCCGTGGCCGTCGTGACGGCCACCGTGCCGGGTACGTAGGCCGCGGTCAGGACGACCGCCGCCGCGGCGCCTTCTGAGGCGTCGGCGTCGTAGGCCGCGGACGAGGCGTCGGAGCTCGACGTCGTCCCCTCGCTCTGCGCGTCGAGATCGTCCGCAAGCGCCTCCTCGGCGTCCGCGAGCGCGTCCTCGGCCTCCGCGACGGCGTCCTCGAGGTCGCTCGTGTCGAGCGTCGCGAGCACGTCGCCCGCCTCGACGGTGTCGCCCACGCCCACCCGGACCTTGGCGACCTCGCCGTCGACCTGGAAGGCGAGGTCGTGCTGGCTCGCGGAGGACAGCGACCCCGTCGCGGTGAGCGTCTGGGTGACGTCGCCGGTCGAGACCGTCGCGGTCCGGTACGCGGCCGTCGCCGACGAGGCACCCGTGAGCACCACGCCGGCCGCGAGCGCCCCCGCGGCGACCGGTGCGGCGGCGAGCTGCCATCGCCACCGGCGCGCGAACCGCGATGCGCGAGACATCACTGCCCGCTCTCGAGCGCGGGCTCGCCGACCTCGGACGAGCCGCCGCCGGGTGCACCGCCCATGCCGCCGCGACCGCCGAAGCCGGAGAAGGAGACGCAGCCCTCGTCGCCGCCGTCGAAGACGTAGACGGTGGAGGCGACGTAGCCGCCCGCGTCATCCGCCTCACCGGTGGCCGTCAGGCACATGCCGACCTCGACCGCGTCGGCGTCCGCGTCGGCGCGGCCGGTGACGGTCGCATCGTCCGCGACGCTCACGGTGCTCTCGGCGCCGTCCGCGTCCTCGACGGTGAGCGTGCCGCCGCTCACCGCGGTCACCGTGCCGGCGGTGACGCCGGCGAAGGCGAAGCCGCCGTCGCCGCGGTCCGGCAGCTCGGCGCCGTCGGGAAGCTCCATCCCGTCGGGAAGCTCGGCGCCGTCCGGCAGCTCCATCCCGTCGGGCATCGCGGTCGGCATGTCGGTGGGCATGTCGCCGTCTCCGCCGGGGAAGCCGCCTCCCGAGAACGCGCCGCCGAGCCCCGTCGCGCACGAGCCGTCCTCGTCGGCCTCGGACACGGTGACCGCGGTCGCCGCATCGTCGTCACCGAGGGTGGCGACGATGCACGAGCCGACCGCGATGTCCGCGAGCGTCAGCGCGACCTCCTGGGTGAAGGTCGTGTCCGAGCCGAAGGTCACCGCGGTCTGGGTCGACCCGTCCTGCACCTGCGCCACGCCGTCCCCGACGTAGGCGATCTCGCCCGTCAGCCCGCCTCGGCCCTCCCTGTCCGTGGGAGCGTCTCCCGTGGTGGGGACCGAGCCGATCACCGCGTCCTCCGCCGCGGTCGTGGGCGAGGTGGAGGTCTCCGCACCGTCGGTCGAGCATCCTGCCAGCAGCATCGCGCCGCACGCCGCCATCATCGCGATCCGGTTCTTGTTCATGGTCATCCGTTCCTGTCCTGGGAGTTCACGTTCACTGGTCTCGAAGCGCGTCGATCGGAGCGAGGCGCGCCGCCCTCGCCGCGGGGTACACGCCGAACACGGCGCCGATGCCGACCGCCACGACCACCGACACCACCAGCGCGAGGCCGGACACGACGATGGTGGAGCCGAGCGCCGCCGGCAGCGCCAGCGCGAGCCCGACGCCGATGATCACGCCGACCGCGCCGCCGCTCAGCCCGAGGATCATCGCCTCGATGAGGAACTGGTTGCGGATCGTCGCCGGGGCGGCGCCGAGCGCCTTGCGCAGGCCGATCTCGCGGGTGCGCTCCGTGACCGACACGAGCATGATGTTCATCACGCCGATGCCGCCGACCAGGAGCGCGAGCGCGGCGATGCCCGTGAGCAGCACCGTGAGCCTCTGGTAGACGGAGGTCGCCGCGTCGAGGAGCGAGTCCTGCACCTCGATGGTGAAGTCGGCGTCCTCCGCCGCCGCGATGCCGTGGAGGTTGAGCAGCAGCGACTCGGCCTCCTGCGACGCGGCGCCGAGCAGGTCCGACGACGCGGCCTTGATGTAGATGGTGCCGACCGACTCGCTCGCGCTCGAGCTGTCGACCTGCTCGACCATGGTGGTCATCGGGACCACCGCGAGGTCGTCGAGCGAGCCGTCGCCCGAGGAGCCCGCCTCGGCGAGCACGCCGATCACCTCGTAGCTCTCCGTGTCGATGGTGACCTCCTGCCCCACCACGGCCGTCGAGCCGAACAGCTCCTGCGCCGTCTCGGAACCGAGCACGATCACGCTCGCGGCCTCGTCCGCCTGCTCGTCCGTGAAGAACGTGCCGTAGAGCAGCTCGCGCGAGCGCACCTCGGGCCAGCTGGTCGACGTGCCCGTGACCTCCGTGGTCCAGTTGCTCTCGCCGTACTCGAGGGAGACGCTCGCGGTCTTCTCCGCGGCGACCGCCTTGGCATCGGGCACCGCCACGGTCGAGGCGAGCGCGTCGGCATCGGCCCGCGTGAGGGTGGTGCCGCTCCCGAACCCGCCCCGCATGCCGCTCTCGTCCGTGGACGAGCCGGGCGACACGATGAGGAGGTCCGAGCCGAGCGCCGCGATCTGCTCGCTCACGTCCTTCTGCGTGCCGAGCCCGAGGCCGACCGTCAGGACCACCGAGGCGATGCCGACCACGATGCCGAGCATCGTGAGCGCCGACCGCATCTTGTGCGAGCGGATCGCGCGCCAGGCGCTGCTGAGAAGGTCCGCGGGCCTCACTTGGCGATCTCCGTTCCCGCGCCGACGAACTGGCCGTCGGTGACGTTGTAGACGGTGCTCGCGCGTGCCGCCACGTCGCCCTCGTGGGTGATGAGGACGATGGTGCGGCCCTCCGCGTGCAGGTCGTCGAGCATCGCGAGCACGTCGCGCGTCGAATGCGAGTCGAGGTTTCCCGTCGGCTCGTCGGCGAGCACGATCGCGGGCTCCGTCACCAGGGCGCGCGCGATCGCGACGCGCTGCTGCTGACCGCCCGAGAGCTGGCCCGGATGGTTGCGGCTCCGATCGCCGAGGCCGACGCGCTCGAGCGCCGCGAGCGCACGCGCCCGCCTCTCGGCAGGCGCGACGCCCGCGTAGATGAGCGGCAGCTCGACGTTGCCGAGCGCCGACAGGCTCGACAGCAGGTTGAACTGCTGGAACACGAAGCCGATGCGACGGTTGCGCGCCGAGGCGAGCGCATCCTCGTCGAGCGTCGACACGTCCTCCCCCGCGAGCACGTAGCGGCCGCTCGTGAGCACATCGAGGCAGCCGAGGATGTTCATCAGGGTGGACTTGCCGGATCCGGAGGGGCCCACGATGGCGACGTACTCGCCGGGGAAGATGCGGCAGTCGATGCCCCGCAGCGCCTCGAACTCGATGTCGCCGGTGTGATAGGTCTTGCGCGCTCCGGTCAGCTCGATCACCGGTGCGGCGGAGGCGAGCGGATCGCTGGTCATGACGGTCATGAAGGTCCTTGAGGTAGTCGTCGTCTCGGTGGGCGCCCGGGCTACTGGCCCGGGAACCCGCCCGCCCCGCCCGGGAACTGTCCGCCGGAGGGAAGCTCGACGCCGTCGGGCAGCTCGAACCCGTCGGGGAGCTGGCCGAAGCCCTCCTCCGACGTGGTGGAGCCGTCCCTCGCACCCGTGGTGACCGTGACCTGGAGCTGCTCGCCCTCGGTGAGGCCGGCCGTGATCTCGGTGTAGCCGCCGATGGTCTCGCCCACCGTGACGGTGCGCTCCTCCTCCGCGCCGGCATCGTCGACCACGGTCACCGTCGACACGCCGTCGGCCGTGGTGACGGCGTTCGAGGGCACCGCCAGCACGTCGACGCGACGCAGGTAGACGATCTCGGCGCCGACGGAGGTGCCCTCGTAGAGGCCCTCGACCGCGCCCGTCACCTGGAGCTCGACGGCGTAGGTCGCGCTGCCACCCGTGGTGGTGGGCAGGTTGGCGATGTCGGAGACGACGCCGAAGAACTCGCCGTCGACGTCCTCGGAGGTGAAGGTCACCTGGTCTCCCTCGTCGATGAGCGCCACCTCGTCCTCCGACAGGCTCACCGACACGGTCCACGCGTCCTGACCGACGATCGTCACGCCGGACGAGGTGCTCGCCGTCGTGGTCGCCGTGCTCCCGGTCATCCCCGTCGCCCCCGACGCGGCGGAGGAGCCGCCGCTGACGACGTCGCCCACGGCGTACGGCTGGGACGTCACCAGCCCGTCGATGTCCGCGACCAGCCTCGCGTCCGCCATCGCTTCCTCGGCCTCGGCCACCGACCTCTCAAGGAGCTCCACCTGCGCCTCGGCCGAGGCGATGCGCGCCGCGCTCGAGTCGGTGCCGTCGTCCTCGTCCTCGAGATTCGCGAGCGAGGCCTCGGCCTGAGCGAGATCCGCCTCGGCCGACCGCAGGGAGGCCGTCAGCTGAAGCGTGTCGATGCGCGCGATGACGTCGCCCGCCTCGACGGTGTCACCTTCCTCGACGTTGACCTTCGTCACGGTCCCCGAGGCCTCGAACGCGAGCGAGCCGCTCGAGACCGCGGCGAGCGTGCCCGAGGCCGACACGGTCTCCTCGAGCGTCTGCAGTCCGACGGTGGTCGTCTGCTGTCCGGCGGCCTCCATGGAGCGCAGGCCGTCGACGGGCTCCGTCGAGGCCGGTCCCCACAGGGCCATCGCCCCGGCGCCGAGCCCGGCGCCGGCGAGGAGCGTGCCGGTGGGGATCCCCCATCGCCGCGCTCGCGTCCATCGGGAAGAGTTCTGGGGCATCGTCCGTCCGTTCGGTCATCTCGGGCTGTCGATGCCGAACGTATGGACGGAACCTGGGAGATTCCTGGGAGGCGGATAAGGGCAACGTAAGGAGTCGCCCCGGGCGACGCTACGCGGGGCCGACGCGCACCGAGACGCGCTCGCGCGAGGCGATGTCCGCGGCCAGCACGCGGACCTGGTCGGCGGTCACCGCGTGGACGTCATCGAGCATCTCCGCGATCGACCACAGGTCGCCGAACACCAGCTCCGCCTTGCCCAGGCGGGACATGCGCGAGTACGAGTCCTCGAGCCGCAGGACCATCGAGCCGGCGATCTGGCCCTTGGCCCGCTCGAGCTCCGCCTCGGTGATGCCGTCGGCCATGCGCTCGAGCTCGACCGCCATGAGCCGCTCGACCTCGTCGACCTTCGCGGACGTGCACGCGCCGTAGACGCCGAACACGCCGGTCTCGGTGCTCGGGGCGCCGAACGAGTAGACCGAGTACGTGAGGCCCCGCTTCTCCCTGATCTCCTGGAACAGGCGCGAGCTCATGCCGCCGCCCAGGATCGCGTTGTAGACCGCGAGCGTGCTGCGCCGCTCGTCCGTGGCGCTGAAGCCGCGCGTGCCCAGCAGCACATGCGCCTGCTCGAGCTCGTGGCGGGTGATGCGCACCTCCGGCGTGAGGGTCGCCTCGACGGTCGCGAGGCGGTCGCGTCGGCCTGCCGGCACGATGCCGTCGGCGAGGTCCCAGCCGCCGCGCACCAGCGCATCGGCCACCATCGCGCACACGGCGTCGTGGTCCACTCCCCCGGCCGCCGTGACGATGAGGCCCGCGGGCGTGTAGTGCTGCTTGTAGTGCGCCCACACCGCGTCGCGGGTCACGGCGTTGATGATCTCCGGGGTGCCGCCGATGGGGCGGCCCAGCACGTGCCCGCCCAGCACCGCCTCGGTGAAGCGCTCGTGGATGACGTCGCCCGGGTCGTCCTCGTTCATCGCGAGCTCCTCGAGGATCACCCCGCGCTCCATGTCGAAGTCGGCCTGGTCGAGCCGCGCGCTCGTCACCATGTCGAGGATGACGTCGACGGCCATGGGCAGGTCGGTGTCGATCACCCGCGCGTAGTAGCAGGTGTACTCCTTGCCGGTGAGGGCGTTCGACTCCCCGCCGACGCGGTCGAACTCCTCGGCGATGTCGAGCGCGGTGCGGCGGGCCGTGCCCTTGAACAGCAGGTGCTCGAGGAAGTGGGTCGAGCCTGCGTGCTCCGGCGCCTCGTCGCGCGAGCCCACGCCGACCCACGCGCCGAGCGTCGCCGAGCGCATGCCCGGGATCTGCTCCGTGAGCACGCGCACGCCGCCGGGGAGGATCGTGCGCCGGACCACCGCGCCGTGGTCCTGCTCGATGGTGAGATCCGCGCCGATGGCGCCGGCGTGGACGAGGGGAAGCATGTGAGGCATGAGGGCGAGCCTAGTCGCGGGACCCCTCGGGTGAATCCCGATGACAGATGTGGTCGGCTGGGACCGCCGGGCGCCTGCGGCGGCCCCAGCCGTGACACGCGTGCGCACGTGGCCCACGTGTCATGGGGAATCGGAGGGCGACGTTCCACGCGCCGATGCGCGGGTGGTGATCAACGCGGCCATCGCCGCGGCGTCGAGTCCGCGGGATGCGGCGAGATCGATGAAGGCGTCGGCGGCAACCACGAGCCGCGGGTCCGGCGCGCCCTGGCCGATCACTCGGGTCCCGCGTGCGCGCCCCGTCGCCACGAGCCCGGCGGCCTCGAGCTCGGCGTACGCTCGGGCCACCGTGCCGGGCGCGAGGGACAGGTCGGCGGCGAGCTGGCGAATCGGCGGCAGGCGCGTGCCATCGGCGAGCCCACCGGCTCGGATCAGGGCCGCGATCTGATCGCGGATCTGCTCGAACGGCGGAGTCGCGCGTGACGTGTCGATGGCGATCCTCACACCCGCGCCTCCTCGCGGGCGCCCGCGTCCACCCGCCCGGCCTTCGCCACGAACACGAGTCCCGAGACGATCGCGCCGACGACCGCCACCGTCACGATGGTCCATGCCGCGGTCCGCGCCACCTCCCAGGGCCCGGGCACGCCCATGTCCTCGAGAACTCCCGGGACCCGCGTGAACAGCAGCGTGACGCCCGCGATGTAGACGAGCACGACGGCGTCCGCCAGCGCGATCACCGCCGAGCCCGCGGCGGCGCGCCACTCCCCGTCGGCCACCGCATCGTCCGTGGTCGCCGGAAGCCTGACGAGCCGCCGCGCGGCGAGCGCCACCGACAGCGCGAGCAGGGCCACGACGAGGGCGATCGGCAGCCCGTAGAACCACCCGGGGTACGGACCGAGCCCGTGGGTCCGCGTTCCGCGGGACACGCTGAAGCTGTCGGTGTCGCCCGGGGTCGCCGTGACGGCGCCGAGGATCAGCAGCGCACCCAGGACCGCGACCAGGGCTCCGAACCCGAGGAGGGCCGCGGGGCGCAGGGCCTGGCGCGGTGCCCGCGCCTCGAGGCTCGCGGTGCGGAGCGGCCCGGCGTCCGGCGTGCGCCACACCGGCAGCGCGAACACCAGGAGCGCGAGCGCCGCCGCGAGGCCAGGGCCGGCGACCAGCACGCGGCCCTGGTACCCGCCCGTGCGCTCGGCGGCGACGAGCCACAGCACCAGCAGCGCGATCCCCGCGCTCCCCAGCGCCAGGAGGAGCCTGCCCCGGACCTGGAGGATCACCTCACGGCGCCACGCGAGCGCCGCTCCACCCGCCAGCGCGCCGACCGCCACCGCGGCCATGAAGAACACCGGAATTCCGAGCACCGCTCCCCCTTGCACCACGTGATTGATACAAGACAACACTGGCATGTATCAGCCATGCGACACAAGAGGGCGACGGCCGCGCCGGGTGCGGCGGTCCGAGGACCCATCGATCCGACAGGGGTGCCGCCACCGACCCCTCCGGCGGACCGTGCGCGGCTCGGCCCGACATCCGTGTCACCGTCCGCCCGAGCCCGCCGCCCCGCATCGTCCCCCGGGGACGCCGAAGGGCGGCCGGGTCACCCCGACCGCCCTTCGAGCGGAACTGCCAGACGTGCTTACGCCTCGACGGTCTCCTCGGCGGCCTCCTCGGAGCCCGCCTCCTCGACCACGCCGAGCGAGAGCTTGCCGCGCGGGTCGACCTCGGTGATCTCCACCTGGATCTTCTGGCCCACGCCGAGCACGTCCTCGACGTTCTCGACGCGCTTGCCGCCGACGAGCTTGCGGATCTGCGAGATGTGCAGCAGGCCGTCCTTGCCCGGGCTGAGCGAGATGAAGGCGCCGAACGCGACGGTCTTCACCACGGTGCCGACGAAGCGCTCGCCGACCTCGGGGACGTGCGGGTTCGCGATCGCGTTGATCGCGGCGCGCGCGGCCTCCGCCGACGGGCCGTCGGTGGCGCCGATGTACACGGTGCCGTCGTCCTCGATGGAGATGTCCGCGCCCGTGTCGTCCTGGATCTGGTTGATCATCTTGCCCTTGGGGCCGATGACCTCGCCGATCTTGTCGACGGGGATGCGCACGGCGAGCACGCGGGGGGCGTGCGGGCTCATCTCGTCGGGCTCGGCGATCGCCTGCTCCATCACACCGAGGATGTGAAGGCGGGCGTCCTTGGCCTGCGACAGCGCGCCGCCGAGCACCGAGGCGGGGATGCCGTCGAGCTTGGTGTCGAGCTGGATCGCGGTGACGAACTCGGACGTGCCGGCGACCTTGAAGTCCATGTCGCCGAACGCGTCCTCGGCGCCCAGGATGTCGGTGAGGGCCGCGTAGCGGGTCTCACCGTCGACCGTGTCGGACACCAGGCCCATCGCGATGCCCGCGACGGGGGCCTTCAGCGGCACGCCGGCGTTGAGCAGCGCGAGCGTCGAGGCGCAGACGGAGCCCATCGAGGTCGAGCCGTTCGAGCCGAGCGCCTCCGACACCTGACGGATCGCGTACGGGAAGTCCTCGCGCGACGGGAGCACGGGCACCAGGGCACGCTCGGCGAGCGCGCCGTGGCCGATCTCGCGACGCTTCGGCGAACCCACACGACCGGTCTCACCCGTCGAGAACGGCGGGAAGTTGTAGTGGTGCATGTAGCGCTTCTTCGTCTCCGGGTTGAAGGAGTCGATCTGCTGCTCCATCTTGAGCATGTTGAGGGTGGTGATGCCCATGATCTGGGTCTCGCCACGCTCGAAGATCGCGGAGCCGTGCACGCGGGGCACCACGGCGACCTCGGCCGACAGCGGACGGATGTCCTTGAGGCCGCGGCCGTCGATGCGGACGCCGTCCTTGAGGATGCGCTGGCGGATGGTCTTCTTGGTGACCGCGCGGACCACCGCGGAGATCTCCTTCTCGCGACCCTCGAACTGCGCGTCGAACTGGGCGTGCGCGCCGTCCTTGATCTCGTCGAGGCGGTTCTCGCGCGTCTGCTTGTCGGCGATCTGGAGCGCCTCGGCGAGGTCGCCCTCGATGGCGCCCGACACGGCGGCGTAGACGTCGTCCTGGTAGTCGAGGAAGCGCGGGAACTCCGCGGTCTCCTTCGAGGACTGCGCGGCGAGGGCGATCTGCGCCTCGCACAGCGCGCGGATGAACGGCTTCGCGGCCTCGAGTCCCTCGGCCACGACCTCCTCGGTCGGGGCCTTGGCACCCTCGGCGATGAGCTCGAAGGCGTCGTCCGTGGCCTCGGCCTCGACCATCATGATCGCGACGTCGTCACCCGCGATGCGGCCGGCGACGACCATGTCGAAGACGGCGCGCTCCTTCTGGGAGTACTTGGGGAACGCGACCCACTGGCCGTCGATGAGCGCGATGCGCACGCCGCCGATGGGGCCGGAGAACGGCAGGCCGGCGATCTGCGTCGACGCGGAGGCCGCGTTGATCGCGAGCGTGTCGTACGCGTCGTCCGGGTTGATCGCGAGCACCGTCACGACCACCTGGATCTCGTTGCGCAGGCCCGACACGAAGGTCGGGCGCAGCGGGCGGTCGATCAGACGGCACGTGAGGATCGCGTCCGTCGAGGGGCGACCCTCGCGGCGGAAGAACGAGCCGGGGATCTTGCCGGCAGCGTACGAGCGCTCCTCGACGTCCACGGTCAGGGGGAAGAAGTCGAAGCCGTCGCGCGGGCTCTTGCCGGCCGTGGTGGCCGACAGCAGCATGGTGTCGTTGTCGAGGTACGCGGCGACGGTGCCCGCGGCCTGCTGCGCGAGACGGCCCGTCTCGAAGCGGACCGTGCGGGTGCCGTAGGCGCCGTTGTCGATGACGGCCTCGGCGAACTTGATCTCAGGACCCTCCATCAGGAGTTGCTCCTTGCCTATTCGTGGCAGGCAGGCGGATGCGGCTCACGCCGCGTCACTGATCGTCAGTCGAAACGCGCAGAAGAATCCCATCGAGGTGGGGTTCTGATCGTCACCACCGAGGATCAGCATCCGGCTGGCCTGCCAGGTTGAGTTGGGTGGCCCGGCGTGCCGGGCCGCGAACATCGTATCAGCGCGGGGTGACGATGCACGGCGGAGGACGTCCCGCATCGTGCCCGGGTACGCGAAAGCCCGGCCGCTGCGACCTCGGGATGGAGGGAGCGGCCGGGCAGACGCTGGGTGGGGCTGCGCGCTTAGCGGCGCAGGCCCAGACGCTCGATGAGCGCGCGGTAGCGCTCGATGTCGACGCGCTGGAGGTAGTTGAGGAGGTTGCGGCGACGGCCGACCAGGAGGAGCAGGCCACGACGCGAGTGGTGGTCGTGCTTGTGCTCCTTGAGGTGCTCCGTCAGGTCCTTGATGCGCTGGGTCAGGACGGCGACCTGGACCTCGGGAGAGCCGGTGTCGCCCTCGCGGGTCGCGTACTCGGCCATGATGGACTGCTTCACTGCTGCGTCGAGCGCCACTGTGTTCTCTCTTTCGTGTCGTTGCGCGGCGCAACCGGGCTTGTTCTCCGGTGCACTGGGATCCGCGGCCGTTCATACGGCGACGATCAAGGATACACGATGCGCGTGGGCACCCGCGACCGCACGGCGCCGGCACGGACTCCATGGCCCGGGACGATGCTACGGCCTCCCCCGCCGCTCGCCGTCACCCGGGCGACGCTGCGGGATCGGGCGCGACTCGGGCCGCCGGCCCGCGCCGAACATGGGATCGCCGGCGTGCGCGCCCTCCTCGCGAGCGGGGCCGCCGACCCCCGATTGCGGGATGGGCCCCGCCGGCCCGATCTCGGGCGGCTCGAGACCCTTGCCGCCTCCGCGTTCCCGCAGGCGTCGCTCGACGAAGGTGGCGAGCCGCGAGACGGACATGTTGATGAGGATGTAGATCCCCGCACCGACGGTGAAGAAGACGATGCGGGACTCGTTGCCGAAGAACTCCGAGTTGAGCTTCATGGTCCGCAGCAGCTCCTCGTACGCGATGATGAAGCCGAGCGACGTGTCCTTGAGCAGGACGACGAGCTGGGAGATGAGCGCCGGGAGCATGATGCGGACCGCCTGCGGCAGCTCGATGAGGAGCGTGGTGCGCATGGGCGACAGGCCTATGCTCAGGCCGGCCTCCCGCTGACCCCGGGGCAGCGCGGCGAGGCCCGCGCGCAGGATCTCCGCGACCACGGCCGCGTTGTAGACCACCAGGCCGAACACCACGGACCACAGGAAGGCCCACCCGAACACGAACTTCGCGAGGAACATCAGCAGCAGCACCGGGAGGCCGCGCGCGAGCTCCGTGAGGACGGTCGGCGGCATCGACACCCATCGGGTGGTCGCGCCGCGGCGCAGGATCGCGATCGCCCCGCCGATGAGGATCGCCACGGGAGCCGCGATCGCGGCCGCCAGGAGCGTGCGGCCCAGCCCCTTCGCGAGGGAGCCCCACACATCCGCGGGCGACTGCCCCAGCGCGCCGTCCCACAGGACCGCCCAGCGGTCGTTGAAGATGTCGCGCTGCCAGAACGCGTAGCCGATCCAGGCGGCCACCGCGACGAAGGCCAGCGAGAAGACGATGTTCAGGGTCCGGTCCAGCCGCTTCGCGCGCGGACCAGGGGCGTCGTAGAGGATCGAGCCGCTCATCGTGCGAACGCCACCTTCCGCTCGATGCGGGCCGCGAGCAGGCCCAGCGGGATGGTGATGACGAGGTACATGAGGCCGATCCCGAAGAAGATGACGATGCCGTCGGTCGGATGCTTGTTCGTGAGCCGCTGCATGCTCGCCACCAGCTCGAAGTAGGCGAAGCCGGCAGCCACCGACGTGTTCTTGGTGTGCGCGATCAGCACCGAGATGAGCGGCGGGATCGCGGTGCGCCAGGCTTGGGGCACCACCACCTGCGACAGCGTCTGGCCGAACGTCAGCCCGATGCTGCGCGCGGCCTCCGCCTGCCCCATGCCGACCGAGTTCACGCCGGAGCGCAGCGCCTCGCACACGAACGACGCCGTGTAGAGCGTCATGGCGATGACCGCGATCCAGAACCCCAGGGGCAGCACGAAGCCGAGCGACGGCGCCACGAACACCCAGAAGAAGAACATCACCGTGAGCGGCGTGTTGCGGACCAGCTCGACGTAGCCCGTGCCGAACGTGCGCAGGGGTCCCACGGGCGACACGCGCATGACCGCGAGGACCGTGCCCCACGCGAAGGCGAGCACGCCCGACACCGCCGTGAGGCTCAGCGTCGCGAGGAAGGCTCCCCAGATGGTGCCGAACTCCTCGATGAAGGTGCCCATGATCTCCTCGGGACGAGCCATGCGGCCCGTCGGAGGACGGGCCGCATGGCGAGGCCGCTAGTTCTCGTAGCGGTCCACGGTCGGGACCGCGGGCTCCGGGAGGATGTCGCCGACGTTCTCGTTCCAGGCCTCGAGCCAGCGGCCGTCCTCGAAGATCTCCTCGAGCACGTCGTTGATCCAGTCACGGAACTCGTCGTCGTCGTGCGCGAGGCCGATGCCGTACGGCTCCTCGGTGAAGGGCTCGCCCACCACCTTGAACTCGTCCGGGTACTGGTCCACGTAGCCGGCGAGGATCACGTTGTCGGTGGTGACCACGTCGACCTGCCCGTTGCGCAGGGGATCGAGGCAGTCGCCGTACGCCGCGAACAGCGACAGCTCGGCGTCGGGGTAGTTCTCCGCGATGTTCGCCGCCGGGGTCGAGCCCTCGACCGAGCAGACCTTCGTTCCCGCGAGGTCGTCGGGACCGGCGATGTCCTCGTTGTCGACCATGGTCATGAGCGCCTGGCCCGCGTTGTAGTACGGCCCGGCGAAGCTCACCAGCTCCTTGCGCTCGTCGTTGATCGTGTAGGTCGCGACGACGATGTCGACGGAGCCGTCCTGGATGAACGGCTCGCGGTTCGCGGACACGGTCTCCACCCACGTGATCGAGTCCGCGTCGATCCCCAGCTCGCCCGCGATGATCGTGCCGATCGAGACGTCGAACCCGACGGGGTCGCCCGAGGGAGGCTTGAGGCCGAACAGGGGCTGGTCGAACTTGGTGCCGATGGTGATCTCGCCCGCCTCCGCGAGCGCGGCCATCGTGGAGCCCTCGGGGAAGTCCCCTGCGGCCATCGCATCGTCGCCCGCCATCGAGTCGTCGGTCTCCGGGCCCTCGTCGGACGCGCATGCCGCGAGCAGGGTTGCCGCCGCCACGCCGAGCGCGGCGGCTGCCGCCTTCTTCCGGATCATCATGGTGCTTCTCCTCTCCCTCGCCCCAGCCGGGGCGCTGATTCTGGATACCCCTAGTGCGTGAGGATCTTCGACAGGAAGTCCTTGGCGCGCTCCGACCGCGGATTCGTGAAGAACTCCTCCGGCGTGGCCTGCTCATGGATGCGGCCGTCCGCCATGAACACCACGCGGTTCGCGGCCTTGCGGGCGAAGCCCATCTCGTGGGTGACGACGATCATGGTCATGCCCTCGTGCGCGAGCGCCACCATGACGTCGAGCACCTCGTTGATCATCTCCGGGTCGAGCGCGCTGGTGGGCTCGTCGAAGAGCATCACCTTGGGCCTCATCGCTAGCGATCGGGCGATGGCGACGCGCTGCTGCTGCCCGCCCGAGAGCTGCGCGGGATACTTCTGCGCCTGGTTCGCGACCCCGACGCGCTCGAGCAGCGCCATCGCCTCGTCCTCAGCCTGCCTCCTGGGCAGCTTCTTCACCTTGACGGGACCGAGCGTCACGTTCTCGAGGATGGTCTTGTGGGCGAACAGGTTGAAGGACTGGAACACCATGCCCACCTCGGCGCGCAGGTGGGCGAGCGCCTTGCCCTCCTGCGGGAGCGCCCTGCCGTCGACCGTGATGGTGCCGTCGTCGATGGTCTCGAGGCGGTTGATCGCGCGGCACAGGGTGGACTTGCCCGAGCCCGAGGGGCCGATGACGATGACCACCTCGCCGCGCGCGACGGTCAGGTCGATGTCCTGGAGCACGTGAAGGTCGCCGAAGTGCTTGTTGACCTTGTCGAGCACCACGAGAGCGTCGCTGGAGTCAGGCATCTTTCGACCATAGCCCGACGAACCGGACAAAGCAGGGTTTCGCCTGGATCGTGACCGAGACTTAATCCCCTGGTAACACCCGCGGGCGTGGTCTCACGCGCGGATGGCGAGCCTGTCCCGGCACCAGTCGACGTCCTCGCCGAGCGCGGCGACGAGCGCGTCGAGCGAGCCGAAGTCGAGCATCGGCCGGCGCCACTCCACCAGGTCGAGCGCCACCTCGGCGTCGTACAGGTCGAGGCCCGTGCGGTCGATCACGAACGCCTCGACGCGCAGGTCGGTCCCGCCGACCGTGTAGTTCATGCCGAGGCTCACCGCGGCGGGCATCCGCTCCCCCACGATGGCGGCCGCGCGCGCGTTGTCGCGTCCGTCGAGCACCGTGAGCCACGCCGCGTAGACCCCGTGCCGCGGGATCATGCCGGCCTCGTGGTCGAGGTTCGCCGTCGGGAACCCGATCTCGCGTCCGAGGGCGTCGCCGTGGATCACCGTGCCCCGCAGACGATGCTCGCGTCCCAGGACGGCGGTCGCGCCGGGGAGGTCGCCCGCCTCGAGGAGCTCGCGCACCCAGGTCGAGGACCAGCGTCGGCCGGACTCCGACACCGCGCACGCGTCGTCGATGATGTCGACGGCGAAGCCGAGCTCGTCGCCCAGCGCGCGCATCGTCGCGACGTCGCCGGCGTTGCCGCGCCCGAACCGCGTGTCGCGTCCCACCACCACGCACGAGGCCCGCAGCCCGTGCACCAGGTAGTCCCGCACGAACTCCTCGGGCGTCTGCCGCGCGAAGTCGAGCGTGTAGCGGACCACCAGCACGCCGTCGAGACCGGTCGCCGCGAGCCGCTCGAGGCGATCGTCGACGCCGGTGATGAGCTCCGGCGTGTGCGCCGGGTCGTGCACGGCCTTGGGGTGCGGGTCGAACGTCATCGCGAGGGCGACGTGGCCTCGCGCGCGCGCGTCCGCCACCATCGCCTCGAGCACGGCCTGGTGCCCGCGGTGGACGCCGTCGAAGTTGCCGAGCGTCACCACGGCGGGGCCGAGGTCGGGGATCTCCGCGAGCGAGCGCCACACATGCATGAGGGACATTGTGCCCGAGCGCGCGCGAACCGCCCGTCAGGAGGGGGACGATGCGCCGGCGGGCTCGAACACCACGACGGGCTTCGCGCGGGCGCCCTTGGGCTCGAGCACGGCGATCGCGCGGGGACCCGGCGCGATGGCGACGGTGGGGCCGTCGATCCGGGCGTCGATGAACTGCCCGAAGCCGAGCGCGGTCGCATCGGCATCGGCGACCTCGAGCACCGGCAGCGTGGCCGCGGCCGCCTCGGCGAGCGAGGTGCGCGGCAACGGCTCGCCTCCCTCGACGATCGCGCCGAGCTCGTCGAGCGTGCGCGCTAGGTCGAGCCCGAGGCCGCCCACACGCGTGCGGCGCAGCGCGGTCAGATGGCCGCCGACGCCGAGCGCGGCGCCCAGGTCGCGCGCGAGCGCGCGCACGTAGGTGCCCGAGGACACCTCGACCGAGACGTCGAGATCGATCACGGCGGTGCCATCCTCGGCGGTCGCGCGCCGGATGGCGAGGACGTCGAACGCCGCGACCGTCACCGGTCGCTCTGGCAGCTCGACGTCCTCGCCCCCGCGCACTCGCGCATACGCGCGCTTGCCGTCGACCTTGATCGCGCTGACCGCGCTAGGTCGCTGGAGGATCTCCCCCGTGAGCCGGGCGATGGCGAAAAGGATGGCCTCGTCCTTCACCGCGGACGTGTCCGCGACTCCGGTGACCTCTCCCTCCGCATCGTCCGTGACAGTCGCCTGTCCGAGGCGGATCGTCGCCTCGTAGCCCTTATCGTGCCCGACGATGTAGGTGAGCAGGCGCGTGGCGCGCCCGATACCGAGAACAAGGACGCCCGTGGCCATGGGGTCGAGCGTGCCGGCGTGGCCGACCTTGGAGGTCTGCGCCAAGCGCCGCACCCGCCCGACCACGTCGTGCGACGTCCAGCCCTGCGGCTTGTCCACGACGACGATGCCCGGAGCGGGCTCCGGGCCTCGCCTGCCCATGGGCTAGTCCTGGTCCTCGTCGGCGGGCCGCTTGTACGGGTCCGCCTCCCCGGCGAAGTCGGCGTTCTCACGCAGGCGCTTGAGCTCCTCGTCCCGCACGTGCGCCTCGTGGAGGGCACGGTCGAGGCTCGCCGCGGTCTCGGGGACCGCGTCGAGGTGGAACTCGAGCGTCGGCGTGAGGCGGATGCCGAGCCCGGACCCCACGAGGGAGCGCAGCCGGCCCTTGGCCTTCTGCAGCGCCTTCGCGGCGTCCTCGCGCTCGGTGTCCCCGCCCATGACCGTGTAGAACACCGAGGCCTGCTGGAGGTCGCCCGTCACACGCACATCGGTGACGGTGACGAACGCCAGCCGCGGGTCCTTGATCTCGGTCTGGAGCCCGCGGGCGACGATCTTCTTGATCGTGCCCGCGAGCTTCAGAGCCCTCGCCTTGTCAGCCATCAGGACCTCGGGATCTCGACCATCTCGAAGGTCTCGATGATGTCGCCGACCTGGATGTCGTTGAACTTGCCGAGGCCGATACCGCACTCGTAGCCGTCGCGCACCTCGGTGGCGTCGTCCTTGAAGCGGCGGAGCGTGTCGATGGTCGGCTCGCCGATGACGACGCCGTTGCGCACCACCTTGGCCTTCGCGTTGCGGCGGATGACACCGGTGCGCACGAGCGAACCGGCGATGTTGCCGAACTTGGAGGAGCGGAAGATCTCCATGATCTCCGCGCCACCGACCTGGCGCTCCTCGAACTCGGGCTTGAGCATGCCCTTGAGCGAGGCCTCGACGTCCTCGAGCGCGCGGTAGATGACCGAGTAGAAGCGCATGTCCACGCCCTCGCGGTCCGCGAGCTCCTGGACGCGCTCGGCCGGGCGCACGTTGAAGCCGATGATGATCGCGTTGTCGACCGTCGCGAGGTTGACGTCGTTCTGCGTCACCGCACCGACACCGCGGTGGATGATGCGCAGGTCGACCTCGTCGCCCACGTCGATCTGGAGCAGCGCGTCCTCAAGGGCCTCGACGGCACCGGACACATCACCCTTGATGATGAGGTTGAGGGTGTCGACCTTGCCCTCCTCGAGGGCCTTGTTGAAGTCCTCGAGGGAGATGCGCTTGCGACGCTTGGCCAGCTGCGCGGCACGCTCGGCGGCCTCACGCTTCTCGGCGATCTGACGCGCGGTGCGATCGTCCTCGGCCACCAGGAAGGTGTCGCCCGCGCGGGGCACCGAGGTAAGACCGATGACCATGACCGGACGCGCGGGGAGCGCCTCCGAGACCTGGTTGTCGTGCTCGTCGAACATCGCACGGACGCGGCCGTAGGCCGTGCCCGCGACGATCGCGTCGCCGACCTTCAGCGTGCCCGAGTTCACCAGGACGGTCGCGACGGCGCCGCGGCCCTTGTCGAGGTGCGCCTCGACGGCCACACCGCGCGCGTCCTTGTTCGGGTTCGCACGTAGGTCGAGCCCCGCGTCGGCGGTGAGCAGGACGGCCTCGAGGAGGCTGTCGATGCCCTGGCCCTTGAGCGCGGAGACGTTGACGAACATCGTGTCGCCGCCGTACTCCTCGGCCACCAGGTTGTACTCGGTGAGCTGCTGGCGGATCTTGTCGGGGTTGGCCCCCTCCTTGTCCACCTTGTTGACCGCGACCACGATCGGCACGTTGGCCGCCTGGGCGTGGTTGAGCGCCTCGATGGTCTGGGGCATCACGCCGTCGTCCGCCGCGACCACGAGGATCGCGATGTCGGTGACCTGGGCACCGCGGGCACGCATGGCGGTGAACGCCTCGTGACCCGGGGTGTCGATGAACGTGATGGCACGCTCGACGCCCTCGTGCGTGGTGTGCACCTGGTAGGCGCCGATGTGCTGGGTGATGCCGCCGGCCTCGCCCGAGATGACGTCGGCCTTGCGGATCGAGTCGAGCAGTCGGGTCTTTCCGTGGTCGACGTGACCCATGACGGTGACGACCGGCGGACGCGCCTCGAGCTCCTCATCGGTCTCGGCCGCAAGCTCGGCCTCGATGTCGATGTTGAAGTCCTCGAGCAGCTCGCGGTCCTCCTCCTCGGGGGACACGATCTGGATGACGTAACCGAGCTCGGAGCCGAGGGCCTCGAAGGTGTCCTCGTCGAGCGACTGCGTCGCGGTCGCCATCTCGCCCAGGTGGAACAGGACGGTGACCAGCGACGCGGGGTTGACATCGATCTTCTCGGCGAAGTCGGTCAGGGTGGCGCCGCGGCGCAGGCGGATCGGCGTCGCGCCGTCGCCCCGCGGGATCTGCACGCCGCCGATCGCGGGAGCCTGCTGCTGCTCGTACTCGGCCCGCTTCGCACGCTTCGACTTGCGACCGCGGACGGGCTTGCCGCCCGCACGACCGAACGCACCTGCGGTGCCGCCTCCACGGCCGCGGCCTCCGGGGGCCGGACGGCCACCCGGGCCGCCGAAGCCACCGGGGCCACCGCCGCCGGGACGGCCGGGGGCACCCTGGCCGGGTCCACCGACCGGACGCGGACCGAAGCCGCGACCCGGGGTCCCCGCGGGACCACCAGGACGGGCGCCGCCGGGTGCACCGGGACGGCCCGCACCGGCACCGGCGCCACCGGGGGCGCCGCCGGGACGGGCGCCCGGGCGGTTCGCCTGGAACGGGTTGTTGCCGCCGGGACGCGGACGCGGGCGCGGGCCCGCCGTACGGTCGCTGAACGGGTTGTTGCCGGCCGGGCGCGGACGCGGGCGCGGCATGTCGCTGGGCAGCGGCACGTTGGGACGCGGCGCCCCCGGCTTGGGAGCGGCCTTCGCGGCGTCCTCGGACGCGGGCTGCTCGGCCTTCGCGGCGGGTGCCGGGGCAGGCGCGGGCGCGCTCGCCTTGACGGCGGGCTTCGCCTCGGGCGCGACGGTGGCCGGCTCGGGCTGCGCGGGCGCCGCCTCGGGCGCGGGTGCAGGCTTCGGGCCGGGCTTGGGCGCGCCGGGCTTGGCGGCCGGCTTGGCCGCCGGGGCCGCCGGGGCCGCCGATGCTGCGGGCTTGTCGGCCGCGGGTGCGGCCTTCGACGTGGGGAAGGCGTCGCGCGCCTTCCGCACCACGGGTGCCTCCAGGGTGGAGGACGGACCCTTCACGTACTCGCCGAGCTCGTTCAGCTTGGCGATCAGGTCCTTGCTCGAGACTCCGAGCTCCTTCGCGATCTCATGGACGCGGGGCTTTGCCACTTCTCTCCTGTCTCGGCTCGACCAAGACAGGGTCGAGCCATCGTTACGGCTGGGTGCTCATCGTGAGCTGCTCATCGCTGGGCCATGGGCTTTCATCCCGTCTGATTCGATGGTGGGCACGGTCCACGCTAGCCGACCGCGAGGCCGGACACGTCGAGCTCCGTGGCGCGCAGCGCGCGCACCAGGGCCCGTCGCTTCACCGCGAGCGCGAGGCAGTCCGGATCGGGATGCAACCACGCTCCCCTGCCCGGCATGCTCCGATGCTGGTCGACGACCGCGCGGCCGTCCACCTGCACCACTCGCACAAGGACCGACCGAGACCCCCGACCCCTGCAGCCGACGCACGTCCGCACCGGTCCCAAGGATGCGGTGGCGGGGGCGCCGACGTCACGAGACGGATCTCTCGGCTGCACCAGTCTAGCGGTTCCTCGTCAGCGGCCGGAACCGGCACGCCCGGGGACGTCCGGCTGCTCGTCCGAGCGGATGTCGATGCGCCACCCCGTCAGGCGCGCCGCAAGGCGGGCGTTCTGGCCCTCCTTGCCGATCGCGAGCGACAGGTGGAAGTCCGGCACCACCACGCGGGCCGCGCGGGCCTCCTCGTCGACCACCGTGACCGAGACCACGCGCGACGGCGACAGGGCGTTGCCCACGAACGTCGCCGGGTCGTCGTCCCAGTCGATGATGTCGATCTTCTCGCCGCGCAGCTCGCTCATGACGGCGCGCACGCGCGAGCCCATGGGGCCGATGCACGCGCCCTTCGCGTTGACGCCGGGGACGGTCGCACGCACGGCGATCTTGGTGCGGTGGCCGGCCTCGCGCGCGAGGCTCATGATCTCGACGGTGCCGTCGGCGATCTCCGGGACCTCGAGCTCGAAGAGCTTGCGGACCAGGCCCGGGTGGGTCCGCGAGAGCGTGATCGACGGACCCTTCTGGCCCCGGCCGATCTCGAGCACGTACCCCTTAAGCCGCTCCCCGTGGACGTAGACCTCGGTCGGGACCTGCTCGTGCGGCGGCAGGATGGCCTCGACGTCGCCCAGGTCGACGTGGACGTTCCTGGGATCCGACGACTGCTGGATCAGACCCGACACGATCTGCCCCTCGCGCCCGGCGTACTCGCCGAGCACCGCATCGTCCCCCGCCTGGCGCAGGCGCTGGAAGATCACCTGGCGCGCGGTGGAGGTCGCGATGCGGCCGAAGTCCTTCGGGGTGTCGTCGAACTCGGGGAGCTCGACCGGGTCCTGGCCCTCCTCGGCATCCTCGCGCGCGAGGATCGACACCTTGCCGGTGACGCGGTCAAGGTGCGCGCGGGCGTGCCTGTAGGCGCCCGGGGTCTTGTGATACGCCGAGACGAGCGCCTGCTCGATCGCGTCGACGAGCACGTCCAGACGGATGTCCTTCTCGCGCTCGAGGCCCCGCAGGGCCTGCATGTCGATGTCCATGTCCTGCTACTCTCCCAGCCTCTTGAGCTCCACGACGATGCGGCCCTCGGAGACCTCGGCGAGCGGCACGCGCCGCTCCTCCCCGTCGACGTCGAGCACCAGCTCGTCCCCGTCGACGTCGGCGAGCCGCCCGGTGAGCGCGCCGTCCGCGAGGCGCAGCTCGACGAGCCGCGTGCGCGCGCGCAGGAAGTGCCGGCGCTCGGTGAGCGCGCGGTCCGTCCCGGGGGTCGAGATCTCCAGGAGGTACGGCGTCGAGGGCACGTTCGCCTCGTCGAGCGCGGCGCCGATGCTGCGGGAGGCCTCGGCGACCTTGTCCAGGTCGGCGCTGCCGACCTCGGTCTCGGGCAGATCGACGGTGACGAGGACGCGCGAGCGCTTGCCCGCAGCCATCACCTCGACCCCTTCGACGACCAGCCCGGCTGCCTCCGCCGCCGGCGCGGCAAGCTCGATGATGCGGCTCGAGATGTCCATGGCATCGCCTCCCACGCGCGGCACGCGCTCCGTTCCTGAAATTCGGTCGGTCACATTCTAGGGCCACCGGAGGGGCGTGTCATGATGACCGCCATGACGTCCGCCCCGTCCCGCACGCTGCGCCTGGTCGGCGCCGCGGCCGGGCTCGCCGTCGCGATCGGCGGGTGCTCGTGGCGCGCCGAGACCCCCCCGATCCCGAGCCGCACTCCCACCCCGACCGTGGTGCTGCGCGACGCGGCCGCGGAGCGCGAGCAGGCCGTGATCGACACCGTCGACTCCTCCGACGCGGGCGTGCTCGAGGCCGGCCTCGCACCCGAGCGCCTCGAGGCGCTGGGCGGGATCTACGTCGAGCACCCGTCCTCCTCGCCGTCGCCCTCGCCGGCGGCCCTGTCCTTCGAGGACGCGGTCGCGGAGGCGATCGACGCCGCGCTCGCCGATGCCTCGGCCGCAGACGACGAGGACCCCGGCCTCGCCGCGATGCTGCGATCGATCGCGCTGTCGCATGCGAGCGTGCTGGCCGCGGAGGACCTCGCTGGCGCCGAGCCCGCCGAACGGCCGATGCCGGGCAGCGACGGCGACGGCGCCTGGATCCCGACGAGCGACACGGCAGTCGACGGCGATGCGCTCGCGGCGCTCGCGCTCGCCCACGACCGGGCCGCCTTCGCCTACGAGGTCGCGGCCGCGCGCGCCGAGGGCGACGAGCGCGCGCAGGCCCTGGTGCGGTCGCGCATCCACGCCGCCCGCGCGGAGTCGCTGGTGGCGCTGCCGGGCGTCGAGGACCGGCGCACCCCGCTCTACGACGTGCCGCCGATCGGCACGGCGACGGCCGCCGGTCGCGCGGCCACGGAGATCGAGATCGAGACGGGCCTGAGCGAGGACTACGCCGCGCTGCTCGACGGCGCCGCCGCCGTCGACGTGACGTGGATCCTCGACGCCGCCTTCGATGCGTTCGCCGCGGCGGCCGCCCTGCCGGGCTTCGACCCGCAGAGCATCCCGGCCCTGCCGGGCCTCACCGTCGCCCCCTGACCCCGCCCTCACCGGACACTGACAACGGAATTGACGGCGACACGCCGTCTCCGGCGCCCGTCACCGGGCGCAGAGACGGCGTGTCGGACCGAGATCCGTTGTCAGTGTCCAGGAGGGCGACGCGACGAGCGTCAGGCGCCCAGGGCCTCCTTGACGCGTGCGGCGACAGCCGCCGCCGCATCGTCCACGGGGAGCGCCTCGGACGTGCCCTCGGCGCGCACCTTGAGCTCGACGGTGCCCTCGGCGAGGCCGCGGCCGACCACGAGGATGTAGGGCGCGCCGATGAGCTCGGCGTCCTTGAACTTCACGCCGGGCGAGACCTTGAACCGGTCGTCGTAGCAGACCTCGACGCCGGCAGCCTCGAGGTCCGCGGCGAGCTTCGCCGAGGCCTCGAACACGGCATCGTCCTTGCCCGTCGCGACCACGTGCACGTGGTACGGCGCGACGTGGAGGGGCCAGCGCAGGCCCAGCTCGTCGTGGTTGTTCTCCGCGAGCAGCGCGACGGCGCGCGTGACGCCGATGCCGTACGAGCCCATGGTCACCACCTGCTGCTTGCCGTTCTCGTCGAGCACGCGCAGGTCGAGCGCCTCGGCGTACTTGCGGCCCAGCTGGAAGATGTGGCCGATCTCGACGCCGCGCGCGAGCTCGAGCGGGCCGGAGCCGTCGGGCGCCGGGTCGCCGGCGACCACGTTGGCGGCCTCGATGGTGCCGTCGGCCGCGAAGTCGCGCCCCATGGTGAGCTCGAACACGTGCTTGCCGTGGACGTCCGCGCCGGTGATCCACCGGGTGCCGGGGACGATGCGCG
Organism: Demequina iriomotensis; assembly: GCF_000971395.1. Taxonomy (GTDB): domain Bacteria; phylum Actinomycetota; class Actinomycetes; order Actinomycetales; family Demequinaceae; genus Demequina; species Demequina iriomotensis. Next base: position 175,704 of record NZ_BBME01000010.1, read on the forward strand.
GGTCGACCAGGTACGGGATCGCCGTGTCCTCCTCGGCTCCCCGCGCGACGCCCTCGGCACGGCCCTGCGGGCCGAGCACCCCGGGGCCGATGTAGCCCTTGGCGAGCTCGGGATGCTTCGCGAAGTCCTGCTCGTTCGCGGCCTCGACGTCGAAGGGCGCGAGCGCTGCCTCGAGGCGCGTCATGTCGGCGTCGCGGTCGCCGGGGATGCCGACCACCAGCAGGCTGCGCTCGCCCGTGGGCGAGGTCAGCGCGAGCACGACGTTCTTGAGCGTGTCCGCGGCGGTCCACGCCCGGTCGGCGCGCGGGTGCGCGGCGTTCGCGGCCGCGACCAGGCTGTCGATCGTGGGCGTGTCGGGCGTGTCCTCGACGTGCGCGGCCGGCGCGTCCGTCCAGTCGATCGCCGCCGGCACCGGCGTGGTGACGGCCTCGACGTTCGCGGCGTACCCGCCGGGCGAGCGCACGAACGTGTCCTCGCCCACCGCGGTCGGCGAGAGGAACTCCTCGGACTTCGAGCCGCCCATGGCGCCCGAGGTCGCGGTGACGATGACGTACTCGAGACCCAGGCGGTCGAAGATCCGGATGTACGCCTCGCGCTGCGCGGCGTACGACGCGTCGAGGCCCTCGTCGGAGATGTCGAAGCTGTACGAGTCCTTCATGATGAACTCGCGGCCGCGCAGCAGGCCCGCGCGAGACCGGGCCTCGTCGCGGTACTTGGTCTGGATCTGGTAGATCGTCAGCGGCAGGTCCTTGTACGACGAGTACAGGTCCTTGACCAGGAGCGTGAACATCTCCTCGTGCGTGGGCGCGAGCAGGTAGTCGTTCTCCTTGCGGTCCTTGAGGCGGAACAGGTTGGGCCCGTACTCGGTCCAGCGGCCCGTCGCCTCGTAGGGCTCGCGCGGCAGGAGCGCCGGGAAGTGGACCTCCTGGCCGCCCGCGGCGTCCATCTCCTCGCGCACGACGGCCTCGACCTTGGCGAGCACCTTGAGGCCGAGCGGCAGCCAGGTGTAGATGCCGGGCGCGGCACGGCGGATGTAGCCGGCGCGGACCAGCAGCTGGTGCGACGCGACCTCGGCGTCGGCGGGGTTCTCGCGCAGCGTGCGCAGGAAGAGAGTGGACATGCGAAGCATGGGGACAAGGGTATCGGGCGCGGCACGGGACGATGCGCGGGGACGGCCTCGCCCGCGCATCGTCCCGGGTCAGGCGAAGGTGAACCGGTAGAGGAAGGTCGCGAGCTGGCGGCGGATGACGTCCTGCTCCGGCCGGAACGTCCCGTCGGAGAACCCTGACGCGATTCCTGTGACGTCCATCCATGCCATCGCTCGGTAGCCGCCCGAGCGCGTGGTGAGATCCTTGTACGGCGACCGCGCCGGCACCGCGAAGTCCGGCCGCCCCGCGAAGCGGTACAGGAGCTTCGCGAGATTGCGGCGCGACACCTCCTCATCGGGCCGGAACGAGCCGTCCGGGAAGCCCGACGCCACGCCCGACCTGTAGAGCCACACCATCGCCCGGTAGCCGCCGTCGCTCGGCTTGACGTCGGTGAACGGAGACTTCGCGGGCAGGTCGACGTCGGGCCGTCCCGCGTAGCGGTAGAGCAGCTTCGCGAGGTTGCCACGTGTCACGGACTCGCGCGGGCGGAACGTGCCGTCGGCGTAGCCGGACGCGATGCTCTGACCGCTCAGCCACGAGATCTCGACGAAGGCCTTCGAGGCGCCGCCCACGTCGGTGAAGTGCGCCGCCTCGTACCAGTCGCCGCCGACCGCCTCGGCGACCCTGATGAGCGTCGGCGGGATGTCGAACGTCCCAAGCACCAGGGTCCCGGGCGGCGCCACCGCGCTGTTGCGCAACGCGTCGTCGTAGTTGCCGTACCAGTAGTCGTCGCCCTCGTAGCCCGTCCACGCGGCCACGGTGCGCAGGTCTCGCGGAACGATCCTCAGCGCGTAGCGCTTGCCCGCCACCACCTCGTCGAGGACGGCAAGCCCTCCTGGACGCGTGCAGTCGACGGAGTCGGGCCACGCCTCGCTCTCCGGGTACCGCGTCTCGACCACGTCGCCGTCCACGTCACGGAACGGATAGCGGTACGCGGCCACGCAGACGACCTCGCTGGTCCAGCGCGCCTTGCCCTTGACCGGCACCATGAGCGGCGTCGACGTGTCGAGTTCGACGTCCCACGCCCTGACGGTGCTCGGGGAGGATGACGTCACCGCGATGCGCCCCGGGAACGCGACCTCGCCGAGTCCCAGGATCGAGCTCTCTGAGTAGCGTGCCCATTGGCGCGAACGCCCCGGGACGCCCTCGATGAGGACCTTGTAGGCCCCTGCGGGCACGCCGTCGAAGCGGTACTCGCCGTCCTCGATGGGCGCGGTGGCGAGGTAGTCGCCCTGCCACGTGTAGAGCTCGGCCCAGCCGGCATCGACGTCGCCGCCGGCGACCTCGCCCACGATGGCGCGCGTGACCGCGCCCTCCGCCGCGCTGGGCAGCCCGATCAGCGCCAGCGTCATGGCGAGGAGCGCGGCGGTCGCGCGCAGCGGACGTCGGACGGCTACGGACATCGGTACCCCCTCGGCGCCGCCGCACGTCACGGCCGGCGCGCGGCGGGTCGGCCCGCCGCGTCTGGCCGATCACGCTACCAGGTGCCGATACCCCTGCCCGGCGACCCGAGGCGCTGCCCACGCAGGGCGTTCGTGACCGATCCGGAGGCATGGAGCCCGCGGGTGTCACGTTCCTCGACACCACGGTGCGCCGACGCACGACGCCGCCCGCCGGGACCGTCCCGGCGGGCGGCGCGAGGGACGGTCAGAACCCGCTGCCCGGTCGGGTGGCCCGCTCGAGCTCCACCGCGACGATGGTGAGCAGCACCGCGGCCGCGATGGTGCCGGGCAGGGTCGCCGCCGACAGCATGAAGGCCGCGCATGCCAGGAACGCGGCCACGGGCGCCCACCACCGAGCACGTCGGGCACGCACGAGCGCCCAGGTGGCGATCGGCAGCGCGAACGTCAGCCCGAGGATCGCGGGGGTCCGTAGCAGCGGGAGCGCCCAGGCCTGCTGGTCGACCAGGTCGAACACCTCGCCGATCGCCTCGGCGCCGTAGAGCTGGCCGATCGCCGACTGGATCCAGTCGACCATGAGCATGCCGGGCATCGTGGCAAGGCCGAACAGGGCGAGGACCGCGCCGATGTTCGCGAGCAACCGCCCGCGACCCCGCACCGAGGCGGCGACGAGCAGCGCGGGCAGCACCCAGAGCGCGTACGCCCAGTGGAAGCTGAACGACTTGATCTGGAGCGCCTCCATGCCGGTGGTGTAGGCCTCGTACATGCCCATGCCGTCGACGCCGGGCGCCGGGTCGGCCACGGTGGCGACGATGCACAGCGCGCCCGCGGCGACCGGCATCGCGATCAGCGCCCAGCGGCGGAGGCGGACGGCGAGCGGCGGGGCCGCGGCATCGACCGCGGCGAGGGTGGGTGCGATGGTGGACATGCTGGTACTTCCCTTCATCTGGAGCGGACGAGGACCAGCGTGGTCGCGACGGCCTCGCCGCGGATCGCCCGGTGGCCCGATCCTCGGGTCCGCCGTCCGCACGAGTCCGTGCTCCCTCCTAGGACGGAGAGGGGTTCTCGCCCGGCGCCACGACGCCGTGCTCGTACGCGTAGATGACCGCGTGCACCCGGTCCCGGAGGCCGAGCTTGGCCAGCAGGTTGGAGACGTGTGTCTTCACGGTGGCCTCCGACACATACAGCGCGCGGGCGATGACGGCGTTGGAGGACCCGCGCGCGATGAGCCCGAGCACCTCGAGCTCACGCGCGGTGAGGCGCTCGAGGTCACGTCCCGGCGCGGGACGGCGCACGGCAGCGCGCGTGACGAACGCATCGATCACCCGCGCCGTCACCCGCGGTGCGAGGAGCGCCTCGCCTGCGGCCACGACGGCGATCGCGGCAGCCAGCTCCTCGGCCGGCGCGTCCTTGAGCATGAACCCCGATGCACCTGCCTCGAGGGCGGCGAACACGTACTCGTCCAAGTCGAAGGTGGTGAGCACCAGCACACGGGTGGGCAGCCTCGCCTCCACCACGCGGCGTGTCGCCTCGATGCCGTCGAGCACCGGCATGCGGATGTCCATGAGCGCCACATCGGGGCGCAGGCGGCTGATCTCGGCGACCGCCGCCTCGCCGTCGCCTGCCTCGCCCACGACCTCGATGCCCGGCTCGCCGTCGAGCAGCGACCGGAAACCCGCGCGCACCATCCCCTGGTCGTCCGCCACGACCACCCTCACCGCACCGCTCACCGCGTCACCTCCCTGGGGAACCGTGCACGCACCACGAGCCCGGTCCCCTCACCGGGTCCGATGGCCAGCTCGCCGCCGTACAGCGCGACGCGCTCGCGCATGCCAACGAGACCGTGTCCGGAGGCCGGATCGCCCACGATGCCCACCCCGTCGTCGCACACCTCGAGCTCGACCGCGGACGGCGACCACCCGAGCCGCACGTCGATGGCGCTCGCGTGCGCATGGCGCGTGGCGTTGGTGATCGCCTCCTGCGCCACGCGGAACACCGCCAGGTCCATACCCGGCGAGAGCAGACCGGGATCGCCCTCCACGGCGAGCCGGACCCGCGTGCGAGGCGTGTCGAGACGCTCGACGAGCGTCGGGAGCTCGCTCAGGCCGGGCTGAGGCGCCAGATCCCCCTCGCCTCCGCCACGCAGCACACCCAGGAGCCGACGCATCTCGCCCATCGCCTCGCGCGTCACCGTCTCGGCCGCCGCGAGGTCGCGAGCCTCGTCCGCATGGTCCTCGCCCAGCCGGCGGCGCACCGCCTGCAGCTGGATGGTCACGACCGTGAGCGAATGCGCGACCACGTCGTGGAGCTCGCGGGCGATCCGGGCGCGCTCGTCCGCCACCGCCTCCGCCGCGAGCCGTCCCTGCTCGCGTTCCGCCCGCTCGGCGCGTGCGATGGCGCGTGCGGAGCTCTCGGCACGAGCGGCGGTCGCGACCCCCACCAGCCACGGCCCTCCGATGAAGGCGGTCGCCGCGGCCAGGTCCGAGACCTCGAAGCTCGGGCGCAGCGCCGACGCGCCGACGAACGGCACGAGGACGAGCGCCAATCCGAGGTAGCGGCGCAGCCCCTTGGTCTCGAAGCCGACGGTGTAGGAGACCAGCACCAGGGCGAGGACGGTGGAGAACCTGCCCGCGGGGTTGGTGACCTGATCGGCCACCACCAGCACGAACGCGGTGGTGACAGGGGCGATGCGCCGCCACGCGAGACCGGCCAGAGCGAGCATCGCGACCGCGTGCTGCCACGGCTCGCGGTCGTCGTGCACTGTGAACGTCTCGGCCGCGGTGAGCGCGACGAACAGCCCGGCGATCGCGATGTCGAGCGTGGACGGCCGAGAGGCCCACCTACGCCCGCGTACCAGGGTGGACACGAGCGCGAGCGTACCTGACGCGGCCCGCGGCGCGCAGCAGCACCGACGCGGACACCAGCACGGTCGCCGCGCCCGCGCTCGCGAAGGCGCTCAGGCCGGCGAGCGCGAGACCCGCGGCGACGACGGGCACCCCCACGAACGCGGCGCGGCGCAACGCGAGCCCGCTCGTGCGCGACGGCTCGGAGGACCTCACGGAGGCGAGCCCGGCGCCGGGATCGGCTTCGGGCGGCCACGATCGCGCCATCGGCGGCATGCGGCGCGACTGATCGAGTCCCCGCCCCAGGAGGGCGGCGAGGGCGGGCGGAGCGGCTGCGGACATGGAGGCTCTCCTCTGCGGATGGCTGGCGAGCCTCCAGCGTGCGCGCAGATCCGTCCGAGGGGATCGGGCCGGCGACCGAGTCCGTTCTGGGCCCCGAGGACCAGGAGCCGCTCATCCCCACGGACGAGCGAGAGGGCGCCTCGATCAGAACATCACGGTCGCGAAGGTCCCCACCTCGCGCATGCCCACCGCCTCGTAGGCGCGGATCGCGACGGGGTTGAAGTCGTTGACGTAGAGGCTCACCGTGGGCGCGAGCTGTGCGCGGATCGCCTCGATCACGGCGCTCATGCCGGCACGCGCGAGCCCGCGCCCGCGCACCGACGGGTGGACCCATACTCCCTGGACCTGCGCCACTCCCCCTCCCAGCGCGCCCACCTCGGCCTTGAACACCACCTGCCGCCGGCCGTCGACGGTCCCCATCTGGACGTACGAGCGGCCCGCGCGCACCAGGTAGCGCAGACGCTCCTCGTAGCCCGCGCGACCGTGCCGCAACGGGTCGTAGCCGACCTCGCCGATGAACATGTGCACGCACGCCGGGAGCAGCACGTCGTAGTCGTCGAGCGTCGAGCGGCGGACCGCCTCGAGCGCCAGATCGCCGGCGTCGATGCCGGGCACGCGGACCGGATCGCCGGCGATCGCCATCGACACCTGACGCGCGCGCACCTCGCGCGCGGGACCCCACCAGGGCTCCACGCGGCCCCACAGGTCGAGCGTCACGCCCGCGGGCCCGACGAGCGCCGCCGGGCGCGTGAGACGCGCGATGGCGCCCGCCGCGACCTCCGCGCGCAGCGCATCGTCCTCCTCGGCGTCACCCTCGGGCAGCACCGCGCACAGGTTCGCGCCGTTCCACACGACGCCCACGAGCGACGAATGCAGGCCCGCGCGGCGGCGCACCCCCCACAGCGACCCCGGCATCACCCCGGACGCCTTGGCGATCTCCAGGTGCATGGCCGGCACCACGTGCGCGACCGGGTCCTGCATCGCGAGCGCGAGCGCGCCGTCGACGTCGCGTCGCTGCAGGGGCGCCAGCGAGTGCTGGGCGCGCCTGAGCAACGAGTCGGTCATGACGCGGCGATCACCTCGGGCGACGCACCCTCGACGGGCTCCATGGTCTCGGCGATCTTCATCGCCTCCTCGATCAGGGTCTCCACGATGTCCTTCTCGGGCACGGTCTTGATGACCTCGCCCTTGACGAAGATCTGGCCCTTGCCGTTGCCGGACGCGACGCCGAGGTCCGCCTCGCGCGCCTCGCCCGGGCCGTTGACCACGCAGCCCATGACGGCGACGCGCAGCGGCACCTCCATGCCCTCGAGCCCGGCGGTGACCTTCTCCGCGAGCTCGTAGACGTCCACCTGGGCGCGGCCGCACGAGGGGCACGAGACGATCTCGAGCTTGCGCGGGCGGAGGTTGAGCGCCTGCAGGATCTGGATGCCGACCTTGACCTCCTCGACGGGAGGGGCGGAGAGGGACACGCGGATGGTGTCGCCGATGCCCTGGCTCAGCAGCGCGCCGAAGGCCGTCGCGGACTTGATGGTGCCCTGGAACGCGGGGCCGGCCTCGGTGACGCCGAGGTGGAGCGGCCAGTCGCCCCGCTCGCTCAGCATCTCGTAGGCGCGCACCATGACCACCGGGTCGTTGTGCTTGACCGAGATCTTGAAGTCGTGGAAGCCATGCTCCTCGAACAGGCTCGCCTCCCACACGGCGGACTCGACGAGCGCCTCGGGCGTGGGCTTGCCGTACTTCTCGAGCAGGCGCTTGTCGAGCGAGCCGGCGTTGACGCCGATGCGGATCGACGTGCCGTGGTCCTTGGCCGCCTGGGCGATCTCCTTGACCTGGTCGTCGAACTTCTTGATGTTGCCCGGGTTGACACGGACCGCGGCGCAGCCCGCCTCGATCGCGGCGAACACGTACTTCGGCTGGAAGTGGATGTCGGCGATGACCGGGATGTTCGACTTCCTGGCGATCGCGTGCAGCGCGTCGGCGTCGTCCTGCGTCGGGCACGCGACGCGGACGATGTCGCAGCCGGCGGCGGTGAGCTCCGCGATCTGCTGAAGGGTCGAGTTCACATCGTGGGTCTTGGTGGTGCACATCGACTGCACGCTGACCGGCGCATCGCCGCCCACGTACACGTCGCCCACCTTGATCTTGCGCGTCTTACGACGGGGGCTGAGCACAGGTGCGGGCATGGCGGGCATGCCGAGTCCGATGGCTGTCACGGTTCCAGTATCTCCCAGGGTCGGTTGCGGGCTTCGTCAGACCACGCTGACGGGCACGACGATGTCCGCGTAGATGAGGATCGCCCCCATGACGAGCAGCAGCGCGAACACCCCGTACGCGAGGGGCATCATGCGCGCGACGTCGACGGGCGCGGGGCGAGGCAGGCCGCGCAGTCGCGCCCACCCGTTCTTGATCCCCTGCCACACCGCCGAGGCGATGTGCCCGCCGTCGAGCGGGACCAGCGGGATCATGTTGAAGGCGAAGAGGGCGATGTTGAGGCTGCCGAGGATCATGAGCATGTCGGCGACCTTGGCGCCGATGCCGTAGCCGTCCACGTCCGCGGCGCTGATCTCGCCCGCGACGCGGCCGACGCCGACCACGCTCATGAGCGAGTCCGTGGTGCGCTCCTGGACCCCGGCCGCCGCGAGCGCGACGTCGTAGACCTTGGACGGGAGGTGCATCACCGCGTCGGCGGTCGCGCCCAGCACGTAGCCGGTGTACTCGAGGCCGGTGCCGAGCTCGTGGACGGTGGGCACCTCGGGCGCGATGCCCACGAACCCGACCTCGTGCGTCACGGGGTCGCCCGCATCGTCGAGCACCACCGCGCCGTCCTCGACCACGTAGCGCTCGGTGAGCGCCGGGGTGACCGTCAGCTCGGTCGCCTCGCCGTCGCGCTCCACCGTGAGGGCGATGTCCTCGCCGGGACGCGCCGACACGTAGGACGTGAACTCGTCCCACGTGGCGACCGCGGTGCCGTCGACCGCGGTGATGACGTCGCCCGCCTCGAGGCCGGCCGCGGCCGCGGGCGCCTGCGGATCGCCCGCCTCGCACTCGACGCGGTCGACGGGCGTCACGCACTCGGAGACGTTCGTCACGGTGAGGGTCGGCTCGCCCGCGCTGCCCATGACGAACAGCACGCCGGTGAACAGCAGCACGCCCAGCACGAGGTTCACCGCGGGGCCGCCGAACATCACGATCGCCTTGCGCCACCACGTGAGGTGGTAGAACGCGCGGTGGTCCTCGCCCTCGGGGATCTCCTCGACCGACGCCTCGCGCGTGTCGGCGATGAGCTGCGCGATGCGACCTGTGCCCTTGACGGGCTTGACCCTCTCCGCGGGCGGGATCATCCCGACCAGGCGGACGTAGCCCCCCAGCGGGATCGCCTTGATGCCGTACTCGGTCTCCTTGCCCTGGCGGGACCAGAGCTTGGGCCCGAAGCCCACGAAGTACTCGCTCACGCGCACGCCGAAGCGCTTGGCGGGCAGCATGTGCCCCAGCTCGTGCAGCGCCACCGACACGAGCAGCCCGACGACGAGCACCAGCCAGCCCACGACCTCAGCCATACCCACTACTCTCCCACTCCCGCGACGGCCCGACGCGCGCTCGCGCGCGCCCATGCCTCCGCCTCGTCGACCGCCTCGAGCGTCACGCTCGCCGGGGCCTCGTACGCCTCCACAACGCGCCGGACGGTGTCGACGATCCCGAGGAACGGGAGCGCGCCGTCGACGAAGGCCTGCACGCACTCCTCGTTCGCCGCGTTGAGCACGGCCGGATGGAGCGGCGACGCCGCCACGGCCGCACGCATGAGACGGATCGCGGGGAACGCGTCCTCGTCGAGCGGCTCGAACGTCCACGCCGTCGCGTGCGTCCAGTCGAGGCGGGGCGCGACGTCCGCGAGGCGCTCGGGCCAGCTGAGCCCGAGCGCGATCGGCAGCCGCATGTCGGGCGGCGAGGCCTGCGCGATGGTGGCGCCGTCGACGAACTCCACCATCGAATGGACGATCGACTGCGGATGCACCACCACGTCGATCCGGTCCATGGGGATGCCGAAGAGCAGGTGCGCCTCGGCGACCTCGAGCGCCTTGTTCACCATCGACGCGGAGTTGATGGTGACCACCGGGCCCATGTCCCAGTTGGGGTGGGCCAACGCGTCTGACGGCGTCACGTGCGCGAGCGACGCGCGCGAGCGGCCGCGGAAGGCGCCTCCGGAGGCGGTCACCACCAGGCGGCGCACCTCGCCGTGCGTGCCCGACCGCAGCGACTGCGCGAGCGCGGAGTGCTCGGAGTCGACCGGCACGATCTGGTCCTCGCGCTGCTTGGCGGCGAGCACCAGCGCGCCTCCCGCGACCAGGGACTCCTTGTTCGCCAGCGCGAGCGTGGACCCGGCCTCGAGGGCCGCGAGGGTGGGGCGGAGCCCCACCGAGCCCGTCATCCCGTTGAGCACCACGTCGGCGCCGATGCGCGCGGCGTCCACCACCGCATCGGCCCCTCCCCGCACCTCGATGCCGGGCAGCGCCTCGGCGATCTCGGCGACGGCGCTCTCGCGCGCGACGGCCACGAACCGGGGACGATGCGCGCGCGCCTGGGCGATGATCGCACCCGGATCGGCGCCGCCGGCGGCGAGCGCGACCACGTCGAGGCGGTCGCCGTGACGCGCGACGACGTCGAGCGCCTGGGTCCCGATGGAACCGGTGGACCCGAGCAGGGAGACGGTGCGGGTCATCCCTCGGTGACGCCGAGGAGGATGTCGACCATGCGCGCGAGGAACGCGTCGACCGTGCCCTCGTCGTAGGCCCGCGAGCCGCGCGCCGAGCGGAACGTCGCGCCGCGGACCTCGTCGGCGGTGAGCGGTGCGCCGCGGTCGAAGAACGCGGTGACGCGCGCGAGCAGCGCGTCCACGTCCGCCGCGTGGTACCCCGTGCTCATGACCGACGGGTGGGCGAAGCGCTCGCCCGCGGGACGGCGCAGGCGCGGGTACAGCGTCTGCGCGCGCGAGGCGAGCTCCTGCATCCACGCGTCCTGACCGTTCGCGCGCACGAACGACTCGCGCTGACGCCCCACGAACGCCGTCTCGAGACGGTCGAGGGCGGCGTCCACGGCGGACGTGTCGTAGCCGCCGTGCTTGAGGTCGAATGCGGTGCGGCGCACGTCGAGCGGCTCGAGCGGACGCTCGACCTCGCCCGGACGCTCGTAGGCCGCGCGTGCCTGGTCGAAGAAGTCCTCGACCTGGATGGTGTTGTAGCCGAGCTTGAGTGAGCCCACCTTGGGGAACAGGACAGTCATCACCTCTCCTTGATGGCCAGCTGGCCGCACGCGCCGTCGATGTCGCTCCCCCGAGTATCCCGGATGGTCGTCGGAATCCCGTGCATTCTGAGGATGCGGACGAACTCCTGCTCGACCTTGGGGTCCGAGGCGGTCCACTTGGAGCCCGGCGTGGGGTTGAGCGGGATGGGGTTGACGTGGACCCAGCCGTCGCCGCGTGCGTTGAGCTTCTTCCCGAGCAGCTCGGCACGGTGCGCGTGGTCGTTCATGTCGCGGATGAGCGCGTACTCGATGCTCACGCGCCGCCCCGTGGCGTCGAAGTAGCGCCGCGCGGCGTCCAGGGCCTCGTCGACCTTCCAGCGCGCGTTGATGGGCACCAGGGAGTCGCGGAGCTCGTCGTCGGGCGCGTGGAGGCTCAGCGCGAGCGTCACCGGGATGCCCTCCCCCGCCAGGCGGTCGATGCCGGTGACCAGGCCCACCGTGGAGACGGTGACGTGACGCGCCGACAGGCCGAAGCCCTCGGGCGCCGGGCTCGTGAGCGCGCGCACCGCGGTCATGACGGCGGAGTAGTTCGCGAGCGGCTCGCCCATGCCCATGAAGACCACGTTGGACAGGCGCACCGGGTCGCCGCCCAGCTCGCCGTCGCGCGCCTGCTTGGCGGCGAGGCGCACCTGCTCGATGATCTCGCCCGCCGAGAGGTTGCGCGTGAGGCCCATCTGGCCGGTCGCGCAGAACGGGCAGGCCATGCCGCAGCCCGCCTGGCTGGTGACGCACAGCGTCGCCCGGTCGGGGTACTTCATCAGCACCGACTCGACCTTGGCGTTGTCGATGAGGTTCCACAGCGTCTTCATGGTCGCGCCGTCGTCCGCCGTGAGCTGCGTGACATGAGTCAGCAGCGGCGGGAACAGCTCGCCGACCAGGGTGTCGCGCGCCGCCGCCGGAAGGTCCGTCATGTCGGCGGGGTCCACCGTGAGGTGGTCGTAGTAGTGCGTCGCGAGCTGCTTGGCCCGGAAGCCGGGCTGGCCGAGCTGCTTGAGCGCGTCGACGCGCTCGACGGCGTCGAGGTCGGCGAAGTGGCGCGGCGGCTTGCCGCGGCGCGGCGCGAGCATGGGAAGGGTGGGCAGCGAGGTCATGAGGCCCCCAGGAAGAGTGCGAAGACGACGTAGGCGGCCGCGGCCGCCGGGAGCAACGAGTCGAGGCGGTCGAGCACGCCGCCATGACCCGGGATGGCGCTGGACATGTCCTTGACGGACAGGTCGCGCTTGAGGACGGACTCGGCGAGGTCCCCGAGCACCGCCGCGGTCACGGACGCGATGCCGACGGCGGCGCCGATCCACCACCGGCCGTCGAGCAGGACGAGGGCGCCGACCGAGGCGCCGACGATGCCGAACACCGCGCCGCCGATCGCGCCCTCCCAGGTCTTGTTCGGGCTGACGCGCTCGAGCAGCTTGCGACGGCCGAGGAGCATGCCCGTGAACAGCGCGAACGTGTCGTTGAGCACGACGGCGAGGATCACGATGACGATGCGCTTCCAGCCGTCGTCGGCGAGCTCCATGAGGAGCATGAACGAGGCGAGGAACGGGATCCACGTGAGCGTGAGGATGCTCACGAGCGAGTCCGCCATCGTGTTCTCGACACGGTCGTCGACGATGCGCCACGCGACCACGCCGGCGCACGCGACCAGCAGCGCCACCACGAGACCCTCGCCGCCGCCGTACCACGTCGCGACCCCCATGCCGAGCGTCGCGACGATGACCGGCGTGAGCGAGATGTGCATGCCGTGGCGCGCCAGCGCGGCGCGCCACTCGACCACCGCCGCGATCGAGAAGCCGTAGATCGCCGCGGCGAACAGCAGCGGGTGCCACCACGCGCTCACGAGCGCGCCGACGCCCAGGACCACGCCGACCACGGTCGCGAGGCCCAGGTTGCGGCCACCGCGGCGACGGGGCGCCGGGACCGCGTCGGGAAGGGGCGTCTCGACGTCGACGGGGTCCGCCGCATCGTCCTCCGCCGCGGTGGGCGGGACCACGCGCGCCTCCGCGCGCGCGACCGCCTCGGCCACCGGCGCCGGGGTGGGCGCCGCACCCTGGTCGCCGACGGGCGCCACGGGGTGGACGGGGGCGAAGATCGAGGTGTCGACCGCGGGACCCGTGCCGGCGTGCGAGGTGTCGGGGTCCGCCTCGTGGCGGCGCCCCCACCTCATGAGACGCCCTGTCGCGCGGTCGCGTCAGGCATCAGACCGCCAGCAGCTCGCTCTCCTTGTGGGAGAGGAGGGCGTCGACCGCGTCGACGTGCTTCTTGGTGAGCGCGTCGAGCTCCTTCTCCGCACGGGACCCCTCGTCCTCGCCGAACTCGCCGTCCTTGACGCCGGCGTCGATCGCGTCCTTGGCCTTGCGACGCATGTTGCGCAGCGTGACCCGGGACTCCTCCGCCTTGGCCTTGGCGAGCTTGACGTAGTCGCGACGGCGCTCCTCGGTCAGCTGGGGAAGGACCACGCGCAGCACCGTGCCGTCGTCCGACGGGTTGACGCCCAGGTCCGAGTTCCGCAGCGCGGACTCGATCTCCTTCTTGGCGCTCGCGTCGTACGGCGCGATGACCACGGTGCGGGCCTCGGTGACGTTGATCGACGCGAGCTGCTGAAGCGGCGTGGGGGCACCGTAGTAGTCGACGGCGATGCTCGCGAACATCGCCGAGCTCGCCTGGCCGGTGCGGATCTTCGCGAAGTTGTCCTTCGCGACCTCCACGGCCTGGTCCATGTTCTCCTCGGCCTCGAGGAGGATCATCTCAGTCACGCTTGTCTCCTAACGGTGCGGCGTCAGGCCGTCACCAGGGTTCCGATTCTCTCACCCAGGAGGGCGCGAGTCACATTTCCAGGGGTGTCGAGCCCGAACACCTGCATCGGCATCCGGTTGTCCATCGCGAGCGAGAACGCGGCGGCGTCCATGACGGCGAGGCGCTTCTGCAGCGCCTCCGCGTAGGTGACGTGCTCGAGGCGCGTCGCGTCCGGGTCCTTGCGCGGGTCCGCGGTGTAGACCGCGTCGACCCCGTTCTTGCCCATGAGCACCTCGGAGCAGCGCGTCTCGAGCGCGCGCTGGAGGGACACGGTGTCGGTCGAGAAGTACGGCATGCCGGCGCCGGCGCCGAAGATGACGACGCGGCCCTTCTCCATGTGGCGGATGGCCCGCAGCGGAAGGTAGGACTCGGCGACCTGGCCCATGGTGATCGCGGTCTGCACGCGCGTGGTCACGCCGGCCTGCTCGAGGAAGTCCTGGAGGGCGAGCGCGTTCATCACGGTGCCGAGCATGCCCATGTAGTCGGCGCGCGAACGCTCCATGCCGCGCTCGGAGAGCTCCGCGCCGCGGAAGAAGTTGCCGCCGCCCACGACGATCGCGACCTGCACGCCCTGACGGACGGCGTCGGCGATCTCGCGGGCGACCCGGCTCACGACGTCGGGGTCGAGGCCGAGCTGGCCTCCCCCGAACATCTCGCCGGAGAGCTTGAGAAGCACGCGGCGCGCCGTCTGGGGCTCCTTGCCCGGGATCAGATCGCTGGTCTCGGACACGGATTCCTCCTGACGGCGCGCCGCGCCTTGCTCATGTATGGGTGGTGGGGTGAAGGCTAAGCCTTAGGCTCCCACACGGAAGCGGGCGAAGGCGACCAGAGCGCCACCCGTCTCCGCGACGACCTTGCCGACGGTCGTCTTCGGGTCCTTGGCGAACGCCTGCTCGACGAGCACGTTCTCCTTGAACCAGCCGTTGAGGCGGCCCTCGATGATCTTCGGCAGCGCGGCCTCGGGCTTGCCCTCGGCACGCGAGACCTCCTCGGCGACGCGACGCTCGTTGGCGACGGTCTCCTCGGGGGCGTCCTCGCGGGTGAGGTAGGCGGGCGAGTACGCGGCGGTGTGCATCGCGACGTCCTTGGCCACCGGGGCGGCCTTCTCGTCGGTGCCCACGAGGACGCCGACCTGGGCCGGGAGGTCCTTGTTGGTGCGGTGGAGGTACTCGGTCACGACCGGGGCCTCGATGCGCGCCACGCGACGCAGGACGATCTTCTCGCCCAGCGTGCCGGCCGACTCGTCGATGAACGCGCCGACGGTCTTGCCGTCGATGTCGGCCGCAAGGGCCTCCTCGGCGTTCGACGCACCGGCGGCCACGACCGCGGCGAGGACCTGCTCGGCGAGCGTGATGAACTTCTCGTTCTTCGCGACGAAGTCGGTCTCCGAGTTGATCTCGATCAGCGTGCCGACCTGGGCGCCCTCGGCGCCCTCGATCTTGGTGACGACGAGGCCCTCGGAAGCCGAACGGCCCTCGCGCTTGGCGACGCCCTTCAGACCCTTGATGCGGAGGATCTCGACGGCCTTCTCCTGGTCGCCGTCCGCCTCGTCGAGGGCCTTCTTCACGTCGAGCATGCCGGCACCGGTGCGCTCGCGGAGCGCCTGGATGTCAGCGACGGTGTAGTTCGCCATGTGATGCGTCCTTACTTCTCGTCGGCCGCGGCCTCGGTGGCCTCGGCGGCGGGGGTGGTCTCAGCGGCGGGGGCCTCCTCGGCCTTCTCCTCCGCCTTCGCGCCGTCGAGCAGCTCCTGCTCCCACTCGGCGAGGGGCTCGGCGTCGCCGGTCGCCTCGGCCTCGGCACCGGTGGTGCCGCCCGAGTGGCGCAGGCGGATGCCCTCGGCGACCGCGTCCGCGATCACGCGGGTGAGCAGGCCGACGGAGCGGATCGCGTCGTCGTTGCCGGGGATGCCGTACGAGACCTGGTCGGGGTCGCAGTTCGAGTCGAGGATGCCGACGACCGGGACGCCGAGCTTCTTCGCCTCGTCGACCGCGAGGTGCTCCTTGTTGGTGTCGACGATCCACACGACCGAGGGGACCTTGGCCATGTCGCGGATGCCGCCGAGGGTCTTGTCGAGCTTCTCCATCTCGCGGCGGAGGTTGAGCAGCTCCTTCTTGGTGCGGCCCGAGCCGGCGACGTCGTCGAAGTCGATCTCCTCGAGCTCCTTGAGGCGCTGCACGCGCTTGCTCACCGTCTGGAAGTTGGTGAGCATGCCGCCCAGCCAGCGCTCGTTGACGTAGGGCATGCCCACGCGCTTGGCCTGCTCGGCGATCTGCTCCTGCGCCTGGCGCTTGGTGCCGACGAACAGCACGGTGCCGCCGTGCGCGACGGTGTCACGCACGAACGAGTAGGCGGCGTCGATCTTCGCGAGCGACTGCTGCAGGTCGATGATGTAGATCCCGTTGCGCTCGGTGAAGATGAAGCGCTTCATCTTGGGGTTCCAACGGCTGGTCTGGTGGCCGAAGTGGACACCCGAGTCGAGCAGCTGGCGCATGGTCACGACGGCCATGGCACTTCCTTGTCTCACGCGCGCGGCGCGTGCATGTTCCTGTGGCGCCCGTTCCCGGGCACCGGTTTCGGTTGACGATGCGGGCCGGGCGGCTCGCATCCCTGGCATCAACGCGGTCGGGCCCCGATTGCTCGGACCTCGCCCTTCCGGCGCCTCCGACGGGAGGCGAATGATGCGCGACGTCATCCGGGCAGGCCGGATGCGGGTTCAAGAGTACCGGATCGGAGGCCCCCGCGACGAACCGGGCGATGCCCCCAGGCCTGTGTCGCGCCTCGCCTCTCCCCGCTCGGCATGGGCGACGCCCCGGCGCCGGCCCCGACGCCGCACCATCGTCGCATGTCACGTCTCGCCCGCACCCTCGCGTCGCTCGCCCTGGCGTGCGCGCTGGTCGGGGTGGCGGCGGGCGCCGACGGCGCCTCGCCCGCGCTCTCCGCGCCCGTGGGGACGATGCGCGCGCTGGCGTTCTTCGTCGCTCCGGCGGCGCCGTGGGCCGCGGGGCATCGCGGGATCGACCTCGCCGCCTCACCCGGCGACGGCGTGATGTCGCCGGGGTCCGGCGTGGTCGCCTTCGCCGGGCGCGTCGTCGATCGGGGCGTGGTGACCATCGACCACGGCGGCGGGGTCCTGTCCTCGCTCGAACCGGTGGAGGACGCACCCGCGGCGGGCACGCGCGTCGCGCGCGGCGATCCGCTCGGCACGGTCGCGACCGTGCCGGGCCATTGCGCTCCCGCGACATGCCTGCACTGGGGTGTGCGGGTGGACGGCGTCTACACCGACCCGCTCGACCTGCTCGAGGGCTTCGGCCCCGTGAGGCTGCTGCCGCCAGGCCTCGCGGCTCAGGAGAAGGCGCCGGTGCGCACCAGGGACTCGCGGAGCTTCTTCACCGCCGCGGAGTGGATCTGCGAGACACGCGACTCGGTGACCCCGAGGATCTCACCGATCTGCGCAAGCGTGAGGTTCTCGTAGTAGTAGAGGCGCAGCACCTCCTGCTCGCGGTCGCGCACGCCCTGCACGGCCGCGGCGAGGAGCACCGAGGTCTCGCGAGCCTCGAGGCGGGACGAGGCGTGGGCCATGGCGGCCGAGCCGAGCGTCGGGATGGGCTGCGTGTCGGGCTCGGCAGGCATGCCGTCGAGCGCCGCGACGTGGGAGAGCGCGACCTGGGCGCGCACGGTCCTCACCTCGGCGGTCGCCCAGCCCAGGTGGTGCGCCACGTCCTCGTCCGTGACCGGGCGCAGGAGCTCCTGCTCGAGGGACCGGGTGGCGTGCTCGAGCGTCTTGGCCTTCGAACGCACCGAGCGCGGGACCCAGTCGGCCGCGCGGAGCTCGTCGATGATCGCTCCCCGGATGCGCGTCGAGGCGTAGGTCTCGAACTTGAAGCCGCGGTCCGCCTCGAAGCGCTCGACCGCGTCGATGAGGCCGAACATGCCGTAGGAGACCAGGTCGGCGAGCTCGACCGTGTCGGGCAGCTTGCCGATCATGCGCGTGGCGACCTGGGTCACCAGCGGCGCGTAGTGGGTGATGAGCGCGTCGCGGGCGGCGGCGCGGTCCTCTCCCCCGGCCGCGAGCCTGTCCCACCAGCCGGCGGCGGGTGAGCGCACGGCCATGGGCGCCTCGGGCTCGGTCTCGGTCTCGGTCAGCAGTGCGTGGAGCTCGTTCATGTCGGCGTCCCCCTCTAGGCGCGCGGATGGGCGAGGTGATAGGCGGCGCGGAGCCGCTCGGCGGATACGTGGGTGTAACGCTGCGTGGTGGCGAGGCTCGCGTGGCCCAGGACCTCCTGGACGCTGCGGAGGTCCGAGCCGCCTGTCAGAAGATGGGTCGCCGCGGTGTGCCGCAGCGCGTGCGGCGCGACCTCCTCGAGCCCGGCGAGGCGGCACAGCTCATGGACGGCCTCGCGGATCTGGCGCTGGTCGACCCGCTGGCCGCGCCGGCCCAGGAACACCGCCGACCCCGTGCCCGGGGCGACCAGGGCCGGACGGCCGCGCTCGAGCCACTGCGCGAGCGCATCCGCCGCGGGCACCCCGAAGGGCACCACCCGCTCCTTGTCGCCCTTGCCCGTCACCCGCACCAGGCGCTCGCCGAGGTCGGCGTCGCCCAGGTCGATCCCGGCGAGCTCGCCGACGCGCATGCCGGTCGCGTAGAGCATCTCGACCGCGGCCCAGTCGCGCAGGTGCACGGGCTCGCCGTCGTCGGCGCGGGTGCGCGCCACGTCGAGCAGGGAGACCACGTCGCCCGCCGACAGCACGGTCGGCAGGACCGATGCGGGCCGCGCCGAGGCGAGGCGGATCGCAGGGTTGGGCACGATGCGGCCGGAGTCCGCCGCCCACGAGTAGAAGGCGCGCACCGCGGCGCCCCGGCGGGCCAAGGTGGTGCGGCTCAGCCCCTCCTCCGCCATGGCGGCCAGCCAGGTACGGAGGTCGGCGAGCACGACGCCGGCGAGGACGCCGTCGACCGGCGCGTCGCCGGCGTCGAGGTGGGAGGCCAGGTGTGCGAGGTCGCCGAGGTAGGCGCGCACCGTGTTCCCCGAGAGGCCGCGCTCATGGCGCAGGTGCCCCTCGAAGGCGGCGAGCAGCTCGCTCGCGGCGGCGTCCGTGGTGACCATGCCGACACCATGGCACCGTCACATCTGTCAAATCAATACCTCGAGTAACATTTGTCACACCAACCTCATCATTCACGCTGCGTTTGTGGTTGATTGTCCGATTTATCAGGGGTGTTCGTGACGTTCGAGCGAACCCACCGACCGTCGGCAAGGCGCGCCAGGCCTCGGCCTCGCAGCCCTCGCAGGGCCGCGTCGCACTCCTTCGGGGCGAGCCCGGCGGCGACGGCGATGGCCGCGGCGGGCGCCCCGCGCGGCGGGATCGCGCCGTAGGCCTGTCGCTCGTGGGCGGACCCGAAGTCGGTCCCGCCGACCTCGACCTCAGGCTCGGGCGCCTCCCCCAGCGCGACCGCGAGCTCCACCGCGTCCGCCGGCGCCCCCAGCAGCGTCGCCTCCGCGCGTCGCACCAGGGCATGGCATCCGGCCGACGCCGCCGACGTGAGCGGCCCGGGCACCGCTCCGACGGGGCGGTGGAGCCGCAGCGCGTGGTTCGCCGTGCTGAGCGCGCCCGATCTGAGCCCGGCCTCGACCACGACGGTCGCGCTCGCCGCGGCGATGAGCCTGTTGCGCTGCAGGAACCGACCGCGGAACGGCGCGAAGCCCGGCGGCTGCTCGCTCACGACCGCGCCCGCGTCGACGACCCGCTCGAGCAGCGCGGCGTTCCCCGCAGGGTAGAGGCGGTCGACCCCGCCCGCGAGCACGGCCACCGTGACCCCGCCCGTCGCGAGCGCGCCGCGGTGAGCGGCGACGTCGATGCCGTACGCGCCTCCGGAGACGACCGCGAGGCCGCGACCGGCGGCGATCGCCGCGATCTCGGCCGCCACGTGCGAGCCGTACGCGGTGGCGGCACGTGAGCCGACGACGGCGAGCGACCTGCTCCATGCCGCGTCGAGGTCGGCGACGCCTCGCACCCACAACGCGTGCGGCTCCCCGAGAACGAAACCCTCGAGCACCCGCGGCCAGCCTCGGTCCGTGCGCGTGAGCACACGGGCGCCGACGCGGGCCGCGCGCTCGCGCAGCTCCTCGGGCCGCGCGGAGTCCAGGCGCGGCGCCCAGCGGCCGAGCGCCGCCGTCAGCCGCCGATGCATCGCGGGGTCCGCACCGAGCGACATCCCGCCCGCGACGGGGTCGTGCGCCGCCGTCCGCGCCCACGCGAGCGCCTCCGCGTGCCCGAGCGCGCAGACGAGAGCGAGCGCCTCGGCGTCGCCGGGCTCGGCGATGGCGCTCCACGCGATCGCCGCATCGTGCTCGCCGGTCATGCGCCCTCCCCCTGGCGCAGGGCGAGGGCCTCCGCCACGTGATGGACCGCTGGCGAGCCCGAGCCGTCGAGGTCGCACAGCGTCCAGGCGAGCCGGAGCGAACGGTCGAAGCCGCGGGCCGTGAGCGCCCCGCGGTCGACGGCCCTCCACAGCCCGGCGCAGGCCGCACGGGACGTCACGCGGCGCAGCCACGGCCCCGAGGCCTCGGCCGCCACGCTCCACCCCTCGGGCGCGAGCCGCGCTCGGGCAGCGGCGCGGGCCTCCGCCACGCGCGCGGCGACGGCCTCGGTGCCCTCGCCCGGCTCGTCGGCTCGCGCGGCCGCCCCCACCGCGACGCGGATGTCGACACGGTCGAGCAGTGGCCCCGATAGCCGCGCGAGGTAGCGGCGCCGCACCAGCGGCGTGCACGTGCATCCCTCGCCGGTCCCGACGAACATGCCGCACGGGCACGGGTTGGCCGCGAGCACGAGCTGGAAGCGGGCGGGGTACCGCGTCGCGCCGTGCGCGCGATGGAGCACGATCTCGCCGCGCTCGAGCGGCTGTCGCAGCGTGTCGAGCACGCGCGAGGGGAACTCGGGCGCCTCGTCGAGGAACAGCACGCCCGCATGCGCGAGCGACACAGCCCCCGGCCGAGCGAGCCCCGCGCCCCCGCCGACGATCGCCGCCGCCGAGGCGGTGTGATGCGGCGCCTCGAAGGGCGGGCGCCTGATAAGGCCCGCCGCCGCATCGAAGGCCCCCGCGAGGGAGTGGACCGCCGTGACGCGCACCGCCTCCTCGTCGCCGAGCGCCGGGAGGATCCCGGGGAGCCGCTCCGCGAGCATCGTCTTGCCGGCGCCAGGGGGCCCCACCATGAGGAGGTGGTGGCCGCCGGCTGCCGCCACCTCGAGCGCGCGACGCGCGACGGGCTGCCCCCTCACCTCCGCGAGGTCCGGCGGATCGGATCGCGTGGCGGCGACCGCGGGCGCGGGCACCTCCTCGAGCGACTCCGCCTGGGCATCGGCCCCGAGCGAGCCGAGCACGGTCGCGAGCGCGACGGCACCCTCGACCCGTGCGCCCGCGACCAGGGTCGCCTCGGCTGCGTTGCCCGCCGGCACCACCACCCGCGTGCATCCCGCGGCCACAGCCGCCGCGACCGCGGGCAGCACGCCGCGCACGGGCCGCACCCTCCCGTCGAGGCCGAGCTCTCCCAGCAGGAGCAGGTCGCGGGCCCGCAGGGCGTCGACGGTGCCCGCCGCCGCGAGCACCGCGACGGCGATCGCGAGATCCGTGCCGGGGCCGGACTTGGGCAGCGAGGCCGGCGACAGGTTGACCGTGATGCGATGGCGCGGCCACTCGACGCCCGAGGAGGCGACCGCCGCGCGCACCCGGTCCTTCGCCTCCGCGAGCGATGCGTCGGGCAGCCCGACGATGGTGAAGGCTGGCAGGCCCCGCGCCACATGGGCCTCGACCTCCACCACGTGGCCCGTGAGGCCGGTGAGCACCACGGACCGGCAGCGCCCGATCATCCGACGCCCCGCAGGTGCTCGATGACCGCGCGGCCCGCCCGCGGCAGCGTCACGCCGACGACGTCGATGCGGATCCCCGCCCACGCGCGCTGCTCCGTGACCACCCACTCGCCCGCAAGCAGCCGCAGCCGCGCGAGCTTGCCGCGCGTCACGGCGGCGAGCGGCCACCCGAACGCGTCCGACCGGCGCGTCTTCACCTCGACGAACACCAGCTCGCGCCCCTCCGCGGCGACGATGTCCACCTCGCCGTGCGCGCATCGCCAGTTGCGAGCGAGCACCACCCAGCCGTCCTCCGCGAGCGTCCGCGCGACCAGCTCCTCGCCGTACCGCCCCACCGCGTCCTTCACCGCCATGCGCCACCTCCGCGCTCCACGGTGGCGAAACCCGGACCATGCCGTCCGGGTCGGCGGCGTGCGTGTGGATGGCGGCGGCGCCATCCGGGACCGTGCGCATCGTCCCGCACGCACGCGCAAGGGGGCGGGGAGGGTCGCCCCTCCCCGCCCCCCGAGGGCGCCGCGCCCTGGCTACACGCGCGCCTCCGCGGCGTCCTTGGCCGGCGCATCGTCCTCGCGACGCTCGAGGTACACGGCGGTCTCGCCGTCGATCTCCGCCGCCTCGGCGACCGCGTCCTTCTCGACCGTGGTGCGCAGGGGCACCTCGCGCACGAACAGCAGCAGCACGGCGCCGACCACGGCGAGCGGCATCATCACCAGGAACGCCGGCGTGAGGGCGTCGTTGTAGGCGCCGACGATGACGTCGTGGATCTGATCGGGCAGCTCCGCGACGGCGGCCGGCGTCAGCGAGTTCGACCCGCCGCCAGACGCGAGAGCATCGGCCGGGAGCCGCTCCGCGAGCAGGTCGAGCAGGCGCGTGGTGAACATGGAGCCCACCACCGCCGTGCCGAGCGACGCGCCCACCTGACGGAAGTAGTTGTTCGCCGCCGTCGCGGTGCCGACGATGCGCAACGGGAAGGCGTTCTGGACCATGAGCACGATGATCTGCATCGAGAGGCCGAGACCGAGACCGAGCAGCGCGAGGTAGCACACGGTCACCCAGATCGAGGTGTCGAACGCGAGGGTCGACAACAGGTAGAGGGCGATCGCGATGAGCACCGAACCCGCCACGGGGTACCACTTGTAGCGGCCCGTGCGCGACACCACGAAGCCGGTCGCGGTCGACGTGACGAGCATGACCAGCATCATGGGCGCCGTGAGCAGGCCGGCCTCGGTGGCGTCCACCGACGCGACCATCTGCAGGTACGTCGGCATGTAGCCGATGACGCCGAACAGGCCCACGCCGGTGAGCATGCCCGCGATCGTGGTGAGGTTGAAGGTGCGCGAGCCGAACAGGTGCAGGGGCATCACCGGCTCGGCGGCACGCCGCTCGACGAGCACGAACGACACCGCGGCGACCACCGTGACGACGCACAGGCCGATGATCTGGACCGAGCCCCAGTCGTAGGTACGGCCGCCGAACGACGTGACGAGCACGATCGCGGTGGTCGCGATCGCGAGGAGGGTCATGCCGGCGATGTCGAGGCGCGGCTTGGCGCGAGCTTCGGGCGCGGGGGGGGAGGAACACCGCCGCCATGATGATCGCGAGGATGCCGAGCGGGATGTTGATCCACAGGCCCCAGCGCCACCCGATGCCCTCGGTGAACCAGCCGCCGAGCAGCGGCCCGGCGACGGACGACACGGCGAAGGCCGCACCCATGATCCCCATGTACTTGCCGCGCTCGCGCGCCGGCACGATGTCGGCGATGATCGCCTGCGCGAGGATCATGAGGCCGCCGCCGCCGAGGCCCTGGATCGCGCGGGCCGCGATGAGCGCGGGCATGGAACCCGCGAGCCCGCCCACGATCGAGCCGGCGATGAAGATCGAGATGGCGGCGATGAAGAGGTGCTTGCGCCCGATGAGGTCGCCGAGCTTGCCGTAGACGGGGATCATGATCGTCGACGCGAGGATGTACGCCGTGGTCACCCACAGCATGTGGTCCACGCCGTCGAGCTCGCCGACGATGGTCGGCAGCGCGGTCGCGAAGATGGTCTGGCTCAGCGACGCGAGCAGCATCGCCGTCATGAGGCCGATGAACACCGGGATCACGGAGTTCCGCGCGCGGCCGGGAGCCTTCGCGTCGGCGTCGAGGGTGGTCGTCATTCCGAGGGTCCTCCTCAGGGGACTGGGACGCGGCGCGCGCGTCGGTGGGGACTCGGCACGGCGCGTCGGCGCATCGTGCACGTGACGCATCATTGCAGTCTCTGCAAGTTTGCGTCAAGTGCAGTCGGACGCGGGACGATTCGCGGCGCATCGTCCCGGCGTGCTCAGGCCAGGGCGCACTCGGGTCGCGGCGCGCTTAGGCCCCGGCGCGCTCAGGTCGCGCCGGGCCTACCGCCCCTCCCCCGCCCCCTCGCGCTCGTGCGGCTCGAGGTACGCGCTGGAGCCGCCGTCCACCTCGAAGGACTCGGGCACGGCGTCCTCGCTGACCGAGGTCCGCAGGGGCACCTCCTTGACGAAGACCAGCAGCACCAGCGCGAGCAGCGTGAGCGGCACGATGGACAGGAACACCGGCGTGAGCGCGTCGTTGTACGAGCCGATGATGATGTCCTGCGCCGCCTGCGGGAGCGTGCCGACGATCTCGGGGGTGATCGAGTTCGCGCCCTCGACCCCGCCGGCGGCGACGTCGGGCGGGATGCGCTCGGTCAGCAGATCGATGAGGTTGTTGGTGAAGATCGAGCCGACCACCGCGGCGCCCAGCGAGGCGCCGATCTGGCGAAAGAAGTTGTTGGCGGCCGTCGCGGTGCCGACCATCGTGATGGGGAACGTGTTCTGCACGATGAGCACGAGCGTCTGCATCATCATGCCGAGGCCCATCCCGAACACCGCGAGGTAGAGGCACGTGAGCCACAGCCCGTGCTCGGGCGACATGGTCGACAGCAGGAACAGGCCGAGCGTCACGATCGCGGCGCCGAGGATCGGATAGCGCTTGTACCGTCCCGTCCGCGACACCGTGTTGCCCACGATGATCGACGTGGGCAGCATCGCGCCCATCATCGGGATCATGAGCAGTCCCGCCTCCGTGGCCCCCACCTGGCCGACCATCTGGAGGTACGTGGGCATGTACGCGAGCGTGCCGAACATCGCGATACCGATGAGCAGGCCCGCGGCGGTGGTGAGGTTGAAGTTGCGCCGTCCGAACAGCATGAGCGGCATCACGGGCTCCTTCGCGCGCCGCTCGACGAGCACGAAGACGACGCCGGCGACCACCGTCAGCGCGATGAGGCCCAGGATGATCGGGTCCGTCCACTCGTAGTGCCCGCCGCCCCACGACGTGAACAGGACCAGGGACGATGCGGCGATCGCGAGCAGCAGCATGCCCGCCACGTCGAGCGTGGGGCGGCCGCGGTCCTGCGGGTTCGGGTGCAGGAAGAACATCACCGAGCCGATCGCGATCGCACCCAGCGGCACGTTGATCCACAGGCACCACTGCCAGCCGGGCCCGTCCGTGAACCACCCGCCCAGCAAGGGGCCGACCACCGACGAGACCGCGAAGGCCGCGCCCATGAGGCCCATGTACCGCGCGCGTTCGCGCGCCGGCACGATGTCCGCGATGACGGCCTGCGACAGGATCATGAGGCCGCCGCCTCCCAGCCCCTGGATCGCGCGGCCGAGTATGAGCTCCGGCATCGCCGTCGCCAGCGCCCCGACCACTGAGCCGACGATGAACACGGCGATCGCGCCGATGAACAGCGACTTGCGCCCGATGAGGTCGCCGAGCTTGCCGTAGACCGGCATCATCACCGTCGCCGCGAGGATGTACGCGGTGGTCACCCACAGCATGTGGTCCACCCCGTCGAGCTCGCCGACGATGGTCGGCAGCGCCGTCGAGAAGATGGTCTGGTCGAGCGCGGACAGGAGCATGGCGGTCATCAGTCCGACCATGACGAGCAGGATCTCCCTGCGGCTGACCTCATGGGCCTCGGCGGGTGGTGGCGTCATACCTGCCATCTTGCGGCCTCGCAGGACGATGCGCGCGGCGGGGGCCTCGCAGGCGGCGGCTACGAGGCGACGATGCGGCGCACGCGCGCGATCACGTCGGCGATCACGACCTCGATGTGCTCCGCGGCGTCCTCGCGCTCGGCCCACACCCGCCCGGCGACGGGGAACGCGCCCGCGGCCACCGCGACCACCAGCTGCGCCTCGTCGCAAACCTCTGCGGGCGGGAGGTCCGGCCGCTCGGCTGCGATCCGCTGCTCGACCACGCGCGTGAGGGCGTGGCGCTTGCCGGCCATGCGGGCGAGCTGCAGCCCCTGGAGCTCCGGCTCGCGCGCGAACAGGCGCCTGCGCATGAGGTAGACGTCGCGGTCGGGCTCGCTCGCCACGAAGGTCGCGGCGACCAGGTGGAGCAGGTCCTCGACGATGTGCCCGCCCGCCGAGAGGAACACCTCGATGTCGGACTCCGCATAGGGCACGTTGCCCAGACCGAGCAGCGCGCCCTCCTTGGTCCCGAAGTAGTTGAAGTACGTGCGGGGCGAGATGTCGCTCGCCTCGCAGATCATGTCCACCGTCACGTGGTCGACGCCGTGCTCGAGCGCGAGCTCGAGCGAGGCGCGCTCGACCCGACGCGTGCGACGCACGCGGTTGCGCTCGCGCAGGCCGGAGGCGGGGGCGACGGAGGACATGGCTGCATTGTTGCAGTCTCTGCAACTTTGCCGCAAGGACGGGCGCTGCGGCCCCGGCCTCACACCACAAGTCACGGATCTCGGGGCGTGCGTTCCCGCGCCGCAACGGGAAACCGGATCCGAGGCTCTCCAGAGCCGTGACTTGCAGCCGGGGGCGGGCCGGGCAGGCCGGAACGGGGCCGGGTGGGCGGGCCGATGCGGTGCGCACCGCGCCCGGCTCAGCGGCCGCGGAGCTGCCGGATGTCCGGGAGGTCGTCGTCGCGCGCGAGCTCCTCGATGTTGACGTCCTTGAAGGTCACCACGCGGACGTTCTTGACCAGGCGCGCGCTACGGTAGACGTCCCAGACCCAGGCGTCGGTCATGGTCACCTCGAAGTAGATGTCCCCGCCCGAGGCTTTGACCTGAAGATCGACCTTGTTGCACAGATAGAACCGGCGCTCCGTCTCCACGACGTACTGGAACAGTCCCACGACGTCCCGGTACTCGCGGTAGAGGGCGAGCTCGGCTTCGGTCTCGTAGTTCTCGAGGTCTTCGTGGCTCACCGGTCCATTCTGGCGCGGACCGCCGCCGATGCGCCATTCCCGCGCCGGAAGGACGCGGGACCTGGCCTCACGCACGGAAGGGCAGCCGCCACGAGACGCGGTGGAGGGGCGACGGGCCGTGCTCGCGCAGCGCGTCCAGATGCGCCCCGGCGCCGTACCCCTTGTTGCTCTCCCACCCGTACTCGGGGTGCTCGGCGTGCGCAGCGGCCATGAGCGCGTCGCGCTCGACCTTGGCGAGCACGGACGCCGCGGCGATCGAGGCGCACGCGCGGTCCCCCTTGACGACCATGGTGACGGGCGGCGCGGCCCAGTCTTCCGCATCGTCCGCGAAGAGGTCGGCCGGCGGCGGGGTGAGCCAGTCGTGGGTGCCGTCGAGCAGCACCGCGTCGATCGTGACGGGGATCGCGTCGAGCGCACGGCGCGCGGCGAGCCGCAGCGCAGCGACGATGCCGACCTCGTCGATCTCCGCCGACGAGGCGTGGCCCACGGCGCGCGCGACGCCGAACTCGAGCAGCGGTGCGATCAGCGCCTCGCGACGCGCAGCGCTCAGCAGCTTCGAGTCGGTGAGGCCGTCGGGCCACGCGTCGCAGCGGGTCACCACGGAGACGCCGACGGAGACGGGTCCCGCGAGGGCGCCGCGCCCGACTTCGTCGATGCCGGCGACGGCGGCGAGGCCTGCGTCCCACAGCGCGGCCTCGTGCGTGAGCGAGACCGTCATGTCAGCCGTCGGTCGACGGGGCGTCGTCGCCCCACGGGTTCCCGACGCCACCGAAGCGGTCGAAGGGCCACACGACCGCGAAGGTGGTGCCGACGATGTTGTCCATGGGGACCGTGCCGCCGCCCGGGTCGCCCATGTGGGCCCGCGAGTCGGCGCTGTCGTCACGGTTGTCGCCCATGACCCAGATGTAGTCCTCGGGGACCTCGACGCGGAACTCCTTGCCGCACGCGTGCGAGCCCTCGGCGATGTACTGCTCGTCGAGCGCCTCGCCGTTGACGGTCACCTGGCCGTCGGGGTCGGTGCACTCGACCACGTCGCCGGGCAGCCCGATGACGCGCTTGACAAGGTGCTCGCCCGCGTCCTCAGGCAGCAGCCCGGTCCACGTGAGCACGTCCTTGGCGGCGCGGTGCAGCCCGGACTCGTCCTCGGCCGGGTAGCCGAGCCAGTGCGCCGGGTCCTTGAAGACCACCACGTCCCCGCGACGCAGCGCGAGGGGGTCCGGCCGCCACTTGGTGACGAGGATGCGGTCGCCCTTGATGAGCGTCGGCTCCATCGACTCCGAGGGGATGTAGAAGGACTGGAAGAAGAAGGTCTTGATCACCAGCGACAGCACGAGCGCGCTGACGATGACGAGGACGATCTCCTTGGCCCAGCCCCACGCACGACGACCGGCGGAGGGAGGACCCTCCGCCGGTGCGTCTGCGCTGGTGGCGATCTTAGTTCTCGCGCTTCTCGCGGATGCGAGCGGCCTTGCCGCGGAGGCCGCGGAGGTAATACAGCTTCGCGCGGCGCACGTCACCGCGGCGCTCGACCTCGATCTTCTCGATCGTGGGCGCGTGCACCGGGAAGAGGCGCTCGACGCCGACGCCGAACGAGATCTTGCGGACGGTGAAGGTCTCGCCGATGCCCTGGCCGGCGCGTGCGATCACGACGCCCTGGAACACCTGGATACGGGAGCGGTTGCCCTCGATGACCTTGACGTGGACCTTCACGGTGTCACCGGCGCGGAACGCCGGGATGTCGTCGCGGAGCTGGCCCGCGACCACGTTGTCAAGCTTCTGCATGACTGTCTCTCCTCGCACATGCCACAGGTCACACGCGGTATCCGCCTTGCGGCGATCGGTAACGGATGGAGCGTCGCGTCGCGAGCCGCACCCCCTGTGGCAGGTGGTGACTCCGCGCGCACCGAGGATCTATTCTGCCACACCGTGCCCGGACGATGCGAGGGGCCGGCGGACCCGGCGCGTCACGCGGCGCCGTCCTCCGTGGGCGGGAGCAGGTCGGGGCGTCGCTCACGGGTGCGCGCGAGCTGCTGCTCGTGCCGCCACGCCGCGATGTTCGCATGATGCCCGCTCAGCAGGATGTCCGGGACGTCCAGCCCCCGCCACGACGCGGGCCGCGTGTAGGACGGGTACTCGAGCAGGCCGTCGGCGTGCGACTCCTCGACGATGGACTGCGCGTTGCCCATGAAGCCGGGGATGAGGCGCGTGATGGCCTCGATCATCGCCACGGCGGCGACCTCTCCCCCGTTGAGGACGTAGTCGCCGAGGCTCACCTCGACCACGCGGTAGCCGTCCTGGGCGTAGTGCTCCGCGACGCGCGCGTCGATGCCCTCGTAGCGCCCGCACGCGAAGACCAGCTGGGGCGCGTGCGACAGCTCGGCGGCGAGCGCCTGCGTGAACGGGACGCCGGCGGGCGACGGGATGACCAGCACGCCCGTGGGACGCAGCACGTCGTCGAGGGCCTTGCCCCACACATCGGCCTTCATCACCATGCCCGCGCCGCCACCGAAGGGCGCATCGTCCACCGTCCGATGCACGTCGGCGGTGCCGTCCGCCTTGAACGCCGCATAGTCGCGGAGATCGTGCACATGGGTCTCGACCAGCTCCGCCTGCCGCGCCTTGCCCAGGAGCGACACGTCGAGCACGCCGAAGAACTCCGGGAAGATCGTCACGACGTCGATGCGCATCCTCATGCCGACGTCTCCCCCGTGACCTCGGGCTCCTCGCCCGCGAGCAGCCCGTACGGCGGCGTCACCACCACGCGGCCCGCGTCGATGTCGACCTCGGGCACGAACTCCTCGACGAACGGGATCATCGCCCGATGCCCGCCCGGCTGCTTGACCACCAGGAGGTCCTGCGCGGGCATCGTCACCAGGTCGACCACCTCGCCCACCGCGGCGCCGTCGGGACGCACGGCCGCGAGCCCGACCAGCTGATGGACGTACCATGCGTCCTCCTCGTCGGACTCCTCGCCGTCGATCGTGAGCTCGACGCCGCGCGCGGCCTCGGCCGCATCGCGGTCCGCGATCTCCGCGAACTGCACGTACCAGCGGTTCGCCTGGACCCGCACCCGGGCGACCGTCAACGGGCCGGCCGCGGCGGGCTCCGTGTCGAACACCTCCCCG
Source organism: Demequina iriomotensis (assembly GCF_000971395.1). Taxonomy (GTDB): domain Bacteria; phylum Actinomycetota; class Actinomycetes; order Actinomycetales; family Demequinaceae; genus Demequina; species Demequina iriomotensis. The sequence goes on from NZ_BBME01000010.1 coordinate 205,742, forward strand.
GGGACGAGCCTGTCCTCGGGGATGTCCGTGCGCAGCTCGACGGACACCTCCCCCTTGAGCCCGTGGGCGCGGCCGATGCGGGCGACGGTCAATCTCATGACACCAGCGTACTTTCACCCCGGGAGGCGCCCGCGCGCACGCTAGCGTGGAGCCGACACACGGCAGGTGGGAGCAGCATGAGCGAGACCGCGCGACGCCCCGCGGGCGTCACCTTCGTTGTCATCCTCACCTGGGTGGCCGCCATCACGGACCTCGTCACGGGCGCGGCCTTCGTGTGGCTCAGCCTCAACCTCGAGGGCGTCGACATCGCGCTGACCGAGTCCGAGCTGCGGGGCTACGGCTTCGCGCTGCTCGCGACCGGCCTGCTCGCGGCCGCCTTCGCGCTCGGCCTCGCCGCGGGCTCGCAGCTCTCGCGCGTCCTGGTGATGCTGCTCATGGCCGGCCGGATCGCCGCCGCGATCTACGCGTCGAGCGTGCTGGGCGACCTGGTCCGCTGGCAGGCGCTGGGCCAGGGGGTCGGATCGGCGCTCGTCATCGCGGCGCTCGCGACGCCGAGCGCGTTCGCCTACTTCCGGTCATCCTAGGAGCAGGCGCGATGATGCGCGCCGCTGCGAAGGAGGACCGCCATGTCCAGCGCCCGTCCCGGCTCCGTCACCCTGGTCTCCGTCATCGCGTGGCTCACCGCCGCCCTGGACGCGCTCGTGGGCGCGGGGATGCTGTGGCTGTACTACCACCCCGAGGACGCGACCGGCATCGATGACGTCGAGGGCCTGTGGTGGCTGGGGCTCATGATGCTCGCGCTCGGCGTGTTCACGGCGGCGGTCGCGGCCGGCCTGTGGATGGGGTCCCAGGGTGCCCGGGTCATCGTGATCCTGGTGATGGCGGCCAAGGTCGCGGCCGCGGTCTACGAGCTCGCCCAGGTGGGCGGCTCGACGGCGTGGCACGCGCTCGTGAACATCGTGGTCGCCGTCGCGATCGTCGGGCTGCTGCTCACGCGGCGGGCGGCCGCATTCTTCAAGGGCCTGCAGGCCGCCTGACCGCCGCCCCCGAACGCAGAACGCCCCCACCCGGATCGGGTGAGGGCGTCCTGATGCATGGGGCCTGAGTCAGGCGACGTCCACGATGTTGACGCGGACGTCGTCCCTCGCGACGGCCTCGACGACCGTCCGGATCGCCGTCGCGGTGCGACCGCGGCGACCGATGACCCGGGGGAGGTCGTCGGGGTGCACCACCACGTTGAGAGTGGTGCCGCGACGCCCGGAGCGCTCGGTCACGCGGACGTCGTCCGGGTTGCGGACGATGCTGCGGACCAGGAACTCGAGAGCGTCGACGACCATCGTCAGTTCTCCTCCGCGGCGGGGGCCTCGGCGGCCTCCTCGGTGGTCTCCTCGGCAGCGGCGGCGGCAGCCTCCTCAGCCTTGGCGGCCTCCTTCTTCGCGGCGGCGTCGGCCTTGGCCTTCTCGGCGGCGTCGGCGTGAGCCTTGATCGCGTCGGCGGCGTCGGTCTTCGCGGCGGCACCCTTGACGGTGCTCTTCGCGTCCTTGTCACCCTTGAAGGTGCCCCAGTCGCCGGTGAGCTTGAGCAGCGCGGTGACCTGCTCGGTGGGCTGCGCGCCCACGGAGAGCCAGTACTGCGCGCGCTCCGAGTCGATCTCGATGACCGAGGGCTCCTCGGTGGGGTGGTACTTGCCGATCTCCTCGATCGCACGGCCGTCGCGCTTGGTGCGCGAGTCCATGACGACGACGCGGTAGAACGGGGCGCGCTTCTTGCCGAAGCGCTTGAGGCGGATCTTCACAGCCATGGCTGTCTCCTTCTGAATTCGGTGTGAGCCGGTGCGCTCGCCGCGGGGAAACACGGGTCGCGCACTGACAAGACGAATCGGCGTGCACGGGTAGAGGGCCGCGCTCGCCAGCGACCCATTGTGCCAGAACGCTCGGCGCACGGCCAAACTCGCGCGCGTCACCTCACGCTCGGCCACCCCGGGCTCGTCTGGGCATCGTACGTGCCGTCGTACCGACCGCCGGCGATGAGGAGCACCTCGAGCCCGCGCTCGAGCGCTCCCGGGACGATGCGCGGCCCGCCGCCGGCGATCGCGGTCGCCCAGGCGTCGCATTCCGTGAGGTCGGTGCCCGCGACCGAGACCTGCATGTAATGGCGCGCCACCTCCCCGGTGGTCGGGTCCCAGATGTGGTCGACCACCTGGGCTCCGCCCGAGGTCGCGAGCGCGGTGAAGGCGCCGCCGAGCTCGACCACGTCGACCACCGGGGTGCCCGTCGGGTCCCCCGTCACCCGCGGGTCCGCGATCCCGATGCGCCGCAGCCGGCCGCCGGTCGCGAGGATGTCGCCCGAGGCGCCGACCATCCAGCCGCTCGCTCGCGCGCCGCGCAGGTGGCGGCTCGCCCGCGCGACGGCCCAGCCCTTGACCAGCCCGGTGGGGTCGAGGACGCCGTCGTCGCGGCGGGCGTCGAACCCGCCGCCCGTCGCCTCCCGGTACCACTCGCAGGCCTCGAGCACCTCGCGCAGCTCCCGCGGGGCCTCGTCGAGGGCGATGTCCCCTCGCAGGTGCGCGCTCAGGTAGGAGTCGTCGCGCCAGAGCGAGAACACCTCGTCGGCCCACACGAGGTCCGCATGGAACGCGGCGATCGCGGGCTCGGCGGCCTCGGGATCCGCGTCGTCGAGCTCGACGACGAACGGCATGGCCATCGCGTGGACGGTGACCCGGTAGGTCCCCGTCACAGGCCCGCCTGCCCGAAGGCGCCCCGCAGCGACTCGATGAACGCCGGCGAGGTGAACGACGCGCCGCTCACCGCGGCGACGTCCCACGTCTGCGCGGCGAGGACCTCGTCCCGCAGGATCGGGATGGCCTTCGCGTTGATCTGGACCGACTGCGCGTCCTGCGTGCCCGCGACCACGGCCTGCACGTCCGTGACGGTGCCGCCCTCGACCGTGATCCGCGCCTGGTACTGCCCGCGCGGGTTGGTCACCACGGGGCCGTCGAAGGTCTGCGTGGCGGGCTCGACGGGCGTGACCACGGGGTCCGGCTCGGCGGTCTCGACGGGCGTCGCCGTCCGGGACGGCTGCGGCGTCGCGGCGTCGTCGCTCTCGTCCTCGTCGCGCTCCCCGCCCTTGTCGTCGTCGGTGTCGTCCTCAGCCTCGTCGTCGCTCGGCACGGCCGACGGGCTCGCGGCAGCCGTGGCGGTCGGCGTGGGGCTCGCCGACGGCGTGGCCGAGGCCTCGGGAGTGGACGGCGCGACCAGGTCCAGCGTGGGCAGCTCCTTCGGGGACACCGCCCAGCCGGCGCCCACGATCGCGGCGCACCCGCCCGCGACGACCACGGCCCGCGATGCACGCATGGGCTATCCCGCCGCCTGGTCGAGCGCGCCGTCGACCGACTCGAGGAAGCCCGGCGACGTGAACGATGCGCCGGAGACGGCCTCGACGTCCGCGCTCTGCGCCGCGACCACCTTGTCCGCGAGCTCGGGGATCGCGCGCGCGTTGATGTCGAGCGACTGCGGGTCCTGCGTGCCGGCCTGGATCGCGGCCACCGCGGTGATCGCGCCGTCCACGATGGTGACCTGCGCCTGGAAGACGCCCTTCTCGTTCGTGACCGCCGGACCGTCGTACGTGCCGTCCGCGTAGCTCGTCGCCGCGACGTCCCCGCCCGCGGTCTCGGCCTCGGCATCGCCGCCGCAGCCGGCGAGCAGCGTGCTCGCCGCTCCGGCGAAGGCCAGCGCGCCCACGGTCCTCGTCATCGTCATCGTCGTCATCCCGTCTCCCTCAGAACTCGAATCGCTCGCGGTGGATCGCCGCGGCTGGCACGCCTGCCGCCCGCGCCTCGGCCTCCACCGCATCGGCCCACGCCACGGGACCGCAGATGTACACGTCGCGCTCCGCGACGTCGGCGACCAGGGCCGCCAGGCTCTCCTGCGCGGCCGTGCCCCAGCCCGGACCGCGCGGCCCCTCGACCAGCACCAGGTCGGCGCCCCGCTCGGCGGCGAGCCGTTCGACCTCGTCGAGCAGCGGAGCCTCGGTCCGCGAGCGCACCCGCAGGATCACGGTGCACGGGCCCTCGACCTCCTCCAGCAGCGCACGGACCGGCGTGACGCCGATGCCCGAGGCGAGCAGCACCGTGCCGGGCGCGGTGCGCGCGACGGAGCTGAAGACGCCGAGCGGGCCCTCGACCAGCACGCGCGTCCCGACGCGGACGTCGCGCAGCCGGGCGGACGCGTCCCCGGACGGCTTCACCGTGATGCGCAGCGAGCCGGGGTGCGGGGCGCGCGACAGCGACCACGGGTGCGCCTGCGCCCACCGCTCGCGGTCGAGGAAGCGCCACAGGAGGAACTGGCCCGGACGCGCGCCCAGCCGCTCGAGGTCGCTTCCGGTCATGACCACGCTGGTGGAGCCGTCGGCGAGCGCCTCGACCGCGGAGACGCGCAGGCCGTGCCGGCGCAGCAGCACCAGCGGGCGGACGATGCGGAACACCAGGAAGGAGCCCACCGCACCGACCCACAGGATCAGCCAGAACCACCACGCGGCACCCGCGCCGCGGAACGTCGAGCCCTCGAGGAACTGATGCGGCACCACCGCCGCGATCGCGATGTAGACCAGCAGGTGGACGGCGTGCCAGCGCTCGTAGCGCCACCGCGACCGCACGGCCACCAGCGAGGTCGCCACCACGATGGTGAAGAGCGCGAGCCCCGCCTGCGCGGCGACCATGAACCATCCGAGGTCCCAGAACGCGACGGTCTGCGCGAGGATCGACCGCCCGTCGTACTGCGCCGAGACCACGAGGATCAGCGCGACGTGCACGAGCATGAGGATGAACGCGACCTTGCCGATGCGCGCGTGGACCGCGGCCGCGCGATCGTGCCCGAAGGCCCGCTCGACGAACGGGGCGCGCGAGATCAGCGTGATCTGCGCGAGCACCAGCACCGCGGCGACGATGCCGACGGCGCGGCCGAGCGCGTACCCGTAGTCGCGCGGCGCCGTGGCGAGCAGCCCGCCGCCGGCGACCATGAACGCGACACCCACGGCCGCGATCAGGTAGATCGAGGCCTCGAGCCCGTCGCGCCACCATCCGCGCGCGCGGGTGCGGCGCGCGTACGCCTCGAGCGTGCTCACGTGGCCTCCGGGAGGTCGGGGACGGGGGGACCTGCGACGCGCGCGACTCGGGAGGCTCCCGGGTCGCGCATGTGCATCGTACGTGCTGGGGGCCCGGCCTCGGCCACGCGATACCTGAGGATTCCCTGAGAGTTGGGGCACCACCGCGGTCCCTATCGTTCACGGCGCGCGCTACCAGGAGAACTCCTCGAGGTGCCGCCTCTCCTCGGGCACCCCGGCGCGCGCCGCATCGTCCATCACGGCCTCGATCCAGGGCGCCGGCCCGCACGCGAAGACGTCCGCGCGGGAGAGCGCGGGCACCAGGTCGGCGAGCGTGACGGGCGTGGCCGCGGGCGACCACCCGCCGCCCCGCGCCCCGGTGAGCACGTGGAGGTCCGCGCCCCGCTGCGCCGCCAGCTCGCGGAGCTCGTCGAGGTGCGGGATCTCGGCCTCGGTGCGCGCACGCACGATCACGGTGCACTCCCCCGGCCGGATGTCCGCGTCCTCGAGGAGGGCGAGGATCGGCGTGACGCCCACGCCGGCGCCCACGAGCACCAGACGCTCGCCCGTGCGCTGATCGTCCGTGAAGACGCCGAGCGGTCCCTCGAGCATGACGCGCGTGCCGGGCCTGAGTCCGCGGAGCGCCGCGGAGCCGTCGCCCAAAGGCTTCACGGTGATCCGCATCCAGCCGTCGCGCACGGTCCGCGAGGTCGAGTACGGGTGCGCCTGGCCCCACATGTCCCGCTGGAGGAAGCGGAACAGGAAGAACTGCCCGCCCCTGGCGCCGAGCGCCGTGAGACGCCGCCCGTGCATCGCGATCACGGTCGAGCCGTCCGCGAGCGTCCCCACCGCCGCGACCCGGACGCCGTGACGCCAGAACCGTGCCAGCGGCCGGACCACCCGGAACGCGAGCAGCCCGCCCACGGCCACGGTCCACAGCACCACCCAGTACCACCACGCGACGCCCATGGACATGAAGGTCTCGCCGTCGGTGAGCTGGTGCGGGATCGACAGCCCGATCGCGAGGTAGCTGAACACATGGACGGCGTGCCACGACTCGTAGCGCCACCGGCGCCGCACGATCGCGTAGGACGTCACCACCACCGCGACCAGCACCAGGAAGCCCACGCTCGCCATGAACATCGGGCCGCCCCAGCCGATCGCGAAGTCCCAGGCCTGCGCGAGCAGCCCCGTCTGCGTCGGCATCGCGTACCCGGCCACCAGCAGGACGATGTGGACGAGGATGACGATGAAGCAGAGCCTGCCCAGCTGCCCGTGAAGGTGGGCCGCACGGTCGTGACCGATCGCACGCTCGACCAGCGGGATCCGGGCGATGAGGATGAGCTGCGCCATGATCATCGTCGACGCGGCGATCCCGGCCACGCGCCCGAGCGTCACCAGGAGGCCGGACAGCGACGTGACGTCGACCGAGCCCGAGGCGAGCATGAACGCGACCCCGAGGACGCCCACCAGCCACGCGGCGGCCTCGAGGACGTCCCGGCGACGGCCGTGGCGAGCGCCGCGGGTGCGGCGTGTCGCGAGCCGCGCGTCCCGCGCCGGCGGACGGGCGGACGATGCCGGGCGACGGGGGGCGACCGCGGTCATGCCAGGCCCGCCTGCTCCATCGCGCTGTAGACGGCCTCCTCGACGGCCTCCGACGTGTAGCTCGCGCCGGACACGTAGCCGACGTTGACGTCCTGGGCCTCGAGGATCGCGTCCTCGAGCACGGGCATCGCGTAGTCGTTGATCTGCTGCGAGTGGTGATCGGCCTCGCCCGACTGGAGCCAGTCGATCGCGGTGATCTGCCCGTCCTCGACCGTGATCTCGGCCTGGAAGGTGCCGTAGCGCGAGCTCACGGCCTCACCGTCGTAGGTACCCGCGGTCGCCTGGTCCGAGGCGGCGGTCGCCTCGGGCGTGGCGGTCTCCGACGATGCGGTGGTCTCGGAGGGCGCGGGCGTCGCCGTGTCGGTGGCGGCGGCGTCGGTCGAGGCGCTCGAAGTCTCGCTCGCCGCCGCGGCATCCGCGGTGGACGTGGTGGCCGCGTCGGGGCTGAGGAGGCCCGAGCCCAGGACCGCGCCCGTGGACAGCAGCGTGGCCGAGATGCCCGTGACGATGATGCCGGAGGAGCGCTTCATGGTCCCCATGTCACCAGCGGACCCTGGGAGGGGTCCGCGCGCATGCTCGGAGTTCGCTGGGAACGCCTCAGACGACGGCGCCGCGCAGGACGATGTGGCGCGGGGTGGCGAGCGCGCCGATGTCCGCGCGCGGGTCCTCGCCGTAGACCACGAGGTCGGCGGGCGCGCCCTCCTCGAGACCGGGAGCCCGCAGGAACTCGCGCGCGCGCCACGACGCCATCGCGACCACGTCGGCGGCGGGGATGCCGGCCGCCACCAGGTGGGCCGCCTCGGCCGGGAGCGCGCCGTGGCCGATGGTCCCGCCCGCGTCGGTGCCGATGAGCAGCGGCACGCCGGCCTCGTGGAGCGCGAGGGCATGCGCGAAGCGGCGCTCGTGCATCGGCCGCATGCGCGCTGCGTAGGCGGGGAAGCGGGCCTCGCCCTGCGCGGCGTAGCCCTCGAAGTTCGCCACCTGGAGCAGCGTCGGCACCACGGGGACAGCGCGCCGCGCGGCCTCCGCCATGTGCTCCGCGGTCATGCCGGTGCCGTGCTCGATGCAGTCGATCCCGCCGTCGAGGAGCGCGTCGATGGACTCGGTCGCGAACGCGTGGGCGGTCACCCGCGCGCCCGCCTCGTGCGCCGCGGCGATGCCCTCGGCCAGGACGTCGGCGGGCCACAGCGGCGTGAGGTCGCCCACCTCGCGGTCGATCCAGTCCGCGATGATCTTCACCCAGCCGTCGCCCGCGCGCGCCTCCTCCGCCATGACGCGGGGAAGGTCGGCGACCTCGATCTCGCGCGCGTAGTGACGCAGGTAGCGCATGGGCCGCGCGATGAAGCGGCCCGCGCGGATCAGCCGCGGCGCCGTCGGCAGGGCGTCGATGAAGCGCGTGTCCGTGGGCGAGCCCGCGTCGCGGATGAGGAGGGTGCCGGCGTCGCGGTCGACCAACGCCTGCTTGAGGGCGAGCTCGGGGTCCACTGCTCCCCCGCTGTCGAGACCCACGTGGCAGTGGACGTCGACGAGCCCGGGCACCACGGTCCCGTCGAGCGTGCGCTTGGGCGCCTCTGACGGCGCGGCGTACGTGATCCTGCCGTCCACCACCCAGGCCTGCTCCCGCACGTCGTCGTCGCCGACGACCACGGGGCCCGTGAGGTGGAGGACCACGTCAGCGACCGAGGTACTTCGACAGGTCCGCGCTCAGCGCATCGCGGTCGACGTCCTGCGGCGCCTGCTGGCCCAGCCCGAACGCGGAGCCCTGGGACGGCGCCTGCGCCGGCCGTCCCGCGCGCGCGTCGGCCTCCTGCTGGGCGCGCTTGGCCGGGTTGCCGGACTTGCCCTTGACCTTGCGCTGGGGCGCCTGCTTGCCCTTCGACTTCTTGCCGCCGGGCAGCCCGCCGAACGCGCCGGGCGCACCGCCTGCACCGGGCATGCCGGGCATGCCCGGCATCCCGCCGCCGCGCGACATCGCGCGCATCATCTGCTGCGCCTGCTCGAACCGCTTGACCAGCGAGTTGACGTCCGAGACCTGCATGCCGGAGCCCGCCGCGATGCGCGAGCGTCGCGAGCCGTTCAGGATCTTCGGGTTGTCGCGCTCCGCAGGCGTCATCGACTGGATGATCGCCTCGGTGCGCACCAGCTCCCGCTCGTCGAAGTTCTCGATCTGGTCGCGGATCTGACCCATGCCCGGGAGCATCGTCAGCATCTTCTTCATCGAGCCCATGTTCTTGAGCTGCTGCATCTGGCTGAGGAAGTCCGCCAGGGTGAAGTCCTCGCCCTGGGTGACCTTCTGCGCCATGCGCTCGGCCTCGGCCTGATCGAACGTGCGCTCGGCCTGCTCGATCAGCGTGAGGATGTCGCCCATGTCGAGGATGCGCGACGCCATGCGGTCGGGGTGGAACACCTCGAAGTCGTCGAGCTTCTCGCCCGTGGACGCGAACATGATGGGCCGGCCCGTGACCTCGGCGACCGACAGCGCGGCACCGCCGCGGGCGTCGCCGTCGAGCTTGGTGAGGACCACGCCCGTGAAGTCGACGCCCTCCTGGAAGGCGGTCGCGGTCGCGACGGCGTCCTGACCGATCATCGCGTCGATGACGAAGAGGACCTCGTCGGGCTCGACGGCCTTGCGGATGTCGGACGCCTGGCGCATCAGCTCCTGGTCGATGCCCAGGCGGCCGGCGGTGTCGACGATGACGACGCTGTGCTGGCGCTGCTCGGCCTCCTTGAGGCCCTTCTTCGCCACCTTGACCGGGTTGCCGCGAGGGCGCTCGTCCTCGCGCGTCACGCCGGCCTCGGGCGCGAATACCGGGACTCCCGCGCGCTCGCCGACCACCTTGAGCTGCGTCACGGCGTTCGGGCGCTGCAGATCCGCGGCGACCAGCAGCGGGGTGTGGCCCTGGCCCTTGAGGTGGTGCGCGAGCTTGCCGGCGAGCGTGGTCTTTCCGGCGCCCTGGAGGCCCGCGAGCATGATGACCGTCGGGCCGTGCTTCGCGAATCGCAGCGCGCGGGTCTCGCCGCCGAGGATCGCGATGAGCTCCTCGTTGACGATCTTGACGACCTGCTGGCCGGGGTTGAGCGCTCCCGAGACCTCGGCGCCGAGCGCACGCTCGCGGATGTTGGCGGTGAAGGTGCGGACCACGGGCACCGCGACATCGGCGTCGAGCAGCGCGCGACGGATCTCGCGGATGGTGCCGTCGATGTCCGCCTCGGTCAGGCGGCCCTTGCCCCGCAGGTTGCGGAACGTCTCTGTCAGGCGATCGGAGAGGTTGGCGAACACGGATATCCCTTCACAACGTGCCCACCAGACTACCGTCCCCCGGAGGCGCCCCCGGAGGCCAGGGCGTCACGCGCGCGCGCCGTCAGGGTGTCGACCAGCTGGGCCCGCCACGCCGTCCACACCTTGGGCCCGGCCGCCTTCGCGTCCGCCTCGGTGAGCGCGCGCAGGACCTCGAGGAGGTCCTCGCGGTGCTCGACCGCGTCGAGCAGCGCGGCGACCGTCTCGGGGGCGTCGGGGTCGCGCGTGGTGGCCAGGCCCGCGAGCGTGAGGTGCTCGCGCACCAGCAGCTCGAGGTCATGCGCCGTCGCGTCCGAGAGCCCCAACCGCTCCGCGATGGCGGGGATCAGCGCCGCGCCGTCCACGGAGTGGTCCGAGGCGCCCGGCCGCTTGCCGATGTCGTGCAGCAGCGCCGCGAGATGGAGCAGGTCCGACCGCTGCGCGCCGCGGCGGTGCTTCGCCGCGAGCGTCACCGCCTCGAGCATGTGGCGGTCGACCGTGTAGACGTGGATCGGGCTGCGCTGCGGCCGGTTGCGCACGCCGTCCCACTGCGGGATCCAGCGCACGACGGCGCCGTGCAGGTCGAGCGCCTCCCACACCGGGACCAGGTGCGCGCTCGACCGCAGCAGGTCGCGCAGGTGCAGGCGCGCCTCCTCGGGCCACGGCACGGGCAGGTCAGGGCAGCGCGCGAGCGACTCGAGCAGCGTCGGCGTGAACGTGAGGCCGGTCGACGCGGCGGTGGCCGCGGCGCGCAGGGGCAGCAGCGCATCGTCCTCCGCCCGGTGGCCCGGCGCGAGGGCGAGCTCGCCGTCGACGTCGATGAGGCCCTCGGCAACCTTGACGTGGCGCGGCGCCGCCGCGCGCCGCCGCGCGAGGAAGGCGCGGGAGCCGACGCCGGACCGCTCGAGCGAGCGCCGCGCGCCGCGCTCCGTGGTGTCGAGCGCGAAGGCGACCGTGCGTCCCGCCTCGGCGAGGGCCGCCAGCAGGTCGTCCGGGTCGTCGTAGCCGAGCCGCGCTCCCACCTCGGCGGCGACATGGCGGCCGAGCACCGCCACGTTGCGCCCGGTCTCGAGCTGGAGCGCGTCGCGCACGTCGAGGAGCAGGTCGCCCGCCTCGTCGACGGCGCCGTGCGGCCGGTCGGTGAGCCACGTCGCGGACAGGGCCGTGAGGCTCACGTAGTCGCGAAGTCCGCCGCGGGCCTCCTTGAGGTGCGGCTCGATGAGGTACGCGAGCTCGCCGTGGCGCTCGGCGCGGGCGCGCGAGGCGGCGAGCAGGTCGGGCAGCCGCTTGCGCGCGGCTGCCCGCCAATCCTGGTAGATATGCGTGCGGGCCTGCAGCAGCAGGTGCTCGTCGCCCGCGATGAGGTGGAGGTCGAGCAGGCCCGCGGCGGCGGCGAGATCCTTCGAGGCGACCTGGCGGCACTCGGTGAGGGTGCGCGTCGAGTAGTCGAGCTCGAGGCCCGCGTCCCAGATCGGGTACCACAGGCGTTGCGCGAGCTCGGCGACCTCCTCCTTCGTGTGGGTCGATCCGTCGTGCAGGATCACCAGGTCGAGGTCGGAGGCGGGGCCGGCGTCGCCGCGGCCCACGGATCCGACCGCGCCGAACGCGATCCCCTCTCGCATCCCGGCCGAGTGCTCGTCCCAGTGCTCCTTGAGGTGAGCGAAGACCATGTCGCTCATGGACTGGCGCCGCTCGCGACCGCTGAGCGCGCTCGCCGCGAGCATCTCGCCGTGCTCTCTCCTCAGACGCTTGAGGTCCCGCACCCCTCGGGGGTGCGGGACCTCAGCGCGGGAGCCGTCGTGGCTGCCCATGCGTGATGCGGTGTCCCTTAGAGGGCGTCCGCGCCGTGCTCGCCGGTACGGACCCGGGCCACGTCGTCGACGGGGACGACCCAGACCTTGCCGTCACCGATCTTGCCGGTCTGCGCGGCCGAGACGATCGCCTCGGTCACGGTCGCGGCGTCGGCGTCGTCCACGAGGACCTCGAGGCGCGTCTTCGGCACCAGGTCGACCGTGTACTCGGCGCCGCGGTAGACCTCGGTGTGGCCCTTCTGGCGGCCGTAACCGGCAGCCTCGGAGACCGTGACGCCCTTGACGCCCGCGGCCTCGAGAGCCGCACGGACCTCGTCGACGCGGTGGGGCTGGATGATCGCGGTGACCAGCTTCATGGTTACTTCGCCTCCTCGTAAGCCGTCTCGCCGTGCTCGGCGAGGTCGATACCCGACACCTCGACATCCTCGCTGACGCGCAGGCCAAGCGTGTACTTGATCAGCAGGCCGAGGATGAGGGTCATGATCGCCGAGTAGACGATGACGATCGCCGCGGCGGCCGCCTGGACACCGAGGAGCGTGATGCCACCACCGTAGAACAGACCGGCGTCACCGTTGATGGTGCCCGAGGCGACGAGGCCGATGGCCAGCGTGCCCCAGAGACCCGAGACGAGGTGGACGCCCACGACGTCGAGCGAGTCGTCGTAGCCCAGCTTGTACTTGAGGCCCACCGCGAGAGCGGAGAGGACACCGGCGAAGAAGCCGATGACGATCGCGCCCCACGTGTCGACCGAGGCGCACGACGGGGTGATCGCGACCAGACCGGCGACCACACCGGAGGCGGCACCGAGCGAGGTGGCCTTGCCGTCGCGGAACTTCTCCGTGACCAGCCAGCCGAGCATCGCGACCGCGGTCGCGGTGGTGGTGTTGACCCACGCGAGGGCGGCGTAGCCGTCGGCGGCGAAGGCCGAACCGGCGTTGAAGCCGAACCAGCCGAACCACAGGAGCGCGGCGCCGAGCATGACGAACGGCAGGTTGTGCGGACGCATCGGCTCCTTGCCGAAGCCCTTGCGGACGCCGAGCAGGAGCGCGAGCACCAGACCGGCCACACCGGCGTTGATGTGGACGACGGTACCGCCCGCGAAGTCGTACGGTCCGGGGAGGTCCGCGAAGAGCGGGCCGCCGCCGCCGAGGAGGGCGTCGAAGCCCTCGCCCGCGGTGCCGGTGCCCCACACCCAGTGCGAGACGGGCGAGTAGACCAGGACCACCCAGAGGAACGCGAAGAGCAGCCAGGAGCCGAACTTCATGCGGTCCGCGACCGAGCCCGAGATCAGCGCGACGGTGATGATCGCGAAGGTCGCACCGAAGCCGGCGGCGATGACCGAGTCGGGGTCCTCCGCGTAGTTGTTCAGGACGTCGACCATGCCGAGGTTCGACAGGGGGTCGCCGAACAGGTTGCTGACGGTGTCGCCCGCCGAGATCGAGTACCCGAAGAGCACCCAGGCGAGCATGCCGACGCCGAGGGCACCGAAGCTCATCATCATCATGTTGAGGACCGACTTGCTTCGCGACATGCCGCCGTAGAAGAACGCCAGGGCAGGCGTCATCAGGAGCACGAGCGAGGCAGAAGTCAGGAGCCAGGCGATGTTGCCGCTATCCATTCTGCTTCTCCTTTTCGCTAGCCCGTCGGCTAGTCGTCAAGAAGACTCGCGCACTCCTGTTTCCCCTGAACGACCCTTGTGTTTCGTAATGGTTACAAGGTCCTTGCGCAGGTAAAAGATGCGTTGCGCAGACGTACGAATCGGAACGCCTCGAGGTTCCCGGACGTCCGCGGGCGGCCCGGCCCCTGGTACGAGCTACTCCCCCAGGAGCGAGTCGACGAAGCCTGCGGGGTCGAACGGCGCCAGGTCGTCCGCGCCCTCGCCGAGCCCGACGAACTTGACGGGCACCCCCAGCTCGCGCTGCACCGCGAGGACGATGCCGCCCTTGGCGGTGCCGTCGAGCTTGGTGAGGACGATGCCCGTCAGGGGCGCCACCTGGCCGAACACGCGCGCCTGGGTGAGGCCGTTCTGTCCCGTGGTGGCGTCGAGCACGAGCAGCACCTCGGAGGGCGGGCTCACCTTCGACACGACGCGCACGATCTTCCCGAGCTCGTCCATGAGGCCCTGCTTGTTCTGGAGGCGACCTGCGGTGTCGACCAGGAGCACCTCGGCCTGCTCGGCGCGCGCGCGGTCCGCGGCCTCGAACGCCACCGAGGCCGGGTCCGCGCCGTCGACGTGCGAACGCACCACGGGGACGCCCACGCGTGTGCCCCACGTCTCGAGCTGGTCGGCCGCCGCGGCACGGAACGTGTCGGCGGCGCCGAGCACCACGGTCCGGTCCTCCGCGACCAGCACGCGCGCGAGCTTGCCGACGGTGGTGGTCTTGCCCACGCCGTTGACGCCGACGACGATCGCGGAGTGCAGCGCCCCGTCGCCCGCCGCGCCGAGCCTGAGCGACCGGTCGAGCCCCGGGTCGACCACGTCGAGCAGCGCGGCGCGCAGCAGCGCGCGCGGATCCGCCTGGGGATCGGCCCTGAGGCGCGCCTTCAGATCGGCCATGAGCTCGTCCGTCGCCGCCGCGCCCACATCGGCGAGAAGGAGCGTCTCCTCGAGCTCGTCCCAGTCGTCCTGCGACAGGCTGCCGCGCCGGAAGATCGCGAGCAGGGACTGCCCGAGGCCGGCACCGACGCGCCCGCGCAGGCGGCCGAAGCGGTGGTCGACGGCCTCCGGGGTCTCGACCGCGGACTCGGGCTCCGTCGCGACCGGCGCCTCGGCGGGGGCCGCCGCCGGGGCGACCGCCGCATCGTCCTCGCGCGGGGGCGCCTCGCGAGGCGGCGCCTTCCGCGTCCTGCCGAGCAGGGCGGCACCCGCGCCGCCGAGCACCACGAGCCCCGCGACCACGGTCACGAGGAGGTCGCTGTCACCTGGGATCCATGAGACGTCCACGGGCACAGTCTGTCAGGTCGGCGCGCGCACCCGGGAGGGCGGCGGCGGCCGGGGCGTCAGTGGCGGTGGCGTGCGGTGGGCGCGACCACCGGGATCGAGCCGGTCTCGCGGCCCAGCTCGCCGACCACGTCGAGCGTCGCTGCGGGGCGCTCGATCTCGTCGTAGAGGTGCTCGCGCACCCCGCGGCGCTCCTCGACGCCGAGGACGAGCCTCACGACGCGACGGCCGCGACCCTCGGCGGCGAACGCCGCCACGAACACGACGAGCGCGATGAGCCCCGCGACCACCAGGGTCCCCACCATCTGACTGAACATCTCGCTCCCTACCGCCGAGGTGCTCGACCTCGGAATGGTGCCCCATCCCTGCAGATCGGACAAGTCGCCCGAAAGGACCGCAGGGATCCGGCTGGATAACGCGCGAGCGCGGCAGAAGTTTCCAGCCGCAGCGAGATCGCCCGGCTAGCAGGGACGTCAGACCGTGGCGTCGTCCCGGAGGCGCTGGCTGATCACGGTGGTGACGCCGTCCCCGCGCATCGTCACGCCGTAGAGGGCGTCGGCGATCTCCATGGTGCGCTTCTGGTGGGTGATGACGATGAGCTGCGAGTCCTCCTGGAGCTCGCGGAAGATCTCCAGCAGGCGTCCCAGGTTGACGTCGTCGAGCGCCGCCTCGACCTCGTCCATGACGTAGAACGGGCTCGGGCGCGCCTTGAAGATCGACACGAGCAGCGCGACCGCGGTGAGCGAGCGCTCGCCGCCCGACAGCAACGACAGCCGCTTGACCTTCTTGCCCGCGGGACGCGCCTCTACCTCGATGCCGGTGGTGAGCATGTGCGCGGGGTCGGTGAGCACCAGGCGGCCCTCGCCTCCCGGGAACAGGCGCGGGAACACGCGGTCGAACTGCGCCGCGGTGTCCGCGAACGCCTCGGCGAAGATCACTTCGACGCGCTCGTCGATCTCCTTGACGATGGTGAGGAGGTCCTCGCGCGAGCGCTTGATGTCCGCGAGCTGGTCCGTGAGGAACTTGTGCCGCTCCTCGAGCGCCGCGAACTCCTCGAGCGCGAGGGGGTTGACGCGTCCCAGCTGGTTCATGGCGCGCTCGGCCTTGCGCAGGCGGGTCTCCTGCTGCTCCCGCACGTACGGGACCGTCTCGGGCCCGGCCTCCGGGTCGGCGTCGGGGTCCACCACGGGCACGCCCAGGTGGGGCCCGAACTCCTCGACCAGGCGGTCGGGGTCCATGCCGAGCTCGTCGACCGCGCGCTGACGCATCTGCTCGAGCCGGACGTTCTGCTCGGCGCGCGCGACCTCGTCCCGATGCGCGTCGTCGGTGAGGCGCGCGTGCTCGGTGGACAGCTCGTCGACGCTGCGGCGCACCTGGGCGAGGGTCCCCGTGCGCTCGGCGCGCTGGGCCTCGACGGCGGCGCGCGCATCGTCCGCCTGCTGGACGGCGACGTCGATGAGCGCGAGCGCATCGCGGCTGCCGGCGATGACCTCGCGCGCGGCCTGCGCCTGAAGCTCCCGGCGGGCGGCCGCAGCCTCGGCGCGGGCCCGCGCCTCGCGCTCGGCGACGGCGGCACGCTCGAGGCTCTCGGCGCGCGACGCGAGGGCGCGGGCGCGCTCCTCCGAGGTGCGCAGCGCGAGACGCGCCTCGGTCTCCTTGGCACGCGCGTCGCGCGCCATCGCCTCGTCCTCGTCGCGGCGTTCCTGGGCCGCGCGCGTGTCCGCCTCGAACTGCTCGGGTTCCGCCTGCGCGGCGGCGAGCCGCTCCGTGAGGCTCGCGAGGTCGTCCGCGTCGGCCGCGACGCGGCCGTGCGCGAGCTCGAGCTGCTCGGTGAAGCGCTCGACCTCCGCCTTCGCCGAGCGCGCCTGGGCGCCGAGGCGGCCCAGCTGCTCCGCGGCCGCGGCGGCCTTCGCATCGGCCTCGTTGAGCCGCGCGAGGGTGCGCTCATGCACGCCGCGCGTCTCCGTCTCGGTCGCCTCCGCGGCGGCGAGGCGCTCCTGCGCGAGGGCGAGCTCCCCCGCGGCCGCGTCGCGCCTCTCGCGCGCATCGTCGAAGGCGGCCTGGACATGGATGATGCTCGGCGCGTCGCCGGCGCCGCCCGAGGCGGTCCGTCCTCCCAGGACGTCGCCGCGACGCGTCACGGCGACCACGTGCGCGTGCGCCGCGACCAGCGCGCGGGCCGCGGCGAGGTCCTCGACCACCGCGACACCGGCGACCAGCGAGCGGACGGTCTCGATCAGCCCCGACGGCCCGTCGAGCAGGTCGGTGGCCCATGCGGCGCCCGCAGGCAGGTCTGCGGCGGGGTTGGTCGCGACGGCCGTCGGGTCGGCGACCAGGAAGCGGGCGCGACCGGCGTCCTCGTCGCGCAGCCAGCGGATCGCGTCGACCGCGTCCTCGACGGTGGCGACGGCGAGGGCATCCGCGAGCGGGCCGAGCGCGGCCGCGATCGCGTCCTCGGCATCGCCGGACACGTCGACGAGCGAGGCCACGGTGCCCATGACCGTGCGCGTGCCGCTCGCGAGCAGCGCACCGGCGCCGTCCTTGCGCACCAGCGACAGCTCGAGGGCCTCGCCGCGCGCGGCCCACGTGTCGCGCTCGCGCATCGCGTGGTGGACGGCGTCCTTGAGCTCCGTGACCGCCGCCTTGGCGCGCTCCCACTCCCCGGTGGCCGCCTCGTGCTGCACGTCGAGGTCGTCCTCGCCGGGCTCGAGGGTCGCGACGGAGGTCTCCACCACCTGGAACTCGGCCGTCGCATCGTGCGCACGCTTCTCGGCCGCGGCGAGCTGCTCCTGCAGACGGCCGATCTCGGCCTCGGCTGACTCGACGCGCGACCGCTTCGCGGCGACCTGGCCGGCGAGCCTGGCGACGCCCTCGCGGCGGTCCGCGACCGAACGCAGCAGGTTCGCGTGGTGGCGGTCCGACTGGAAGGCCGTGTCCTCGGCGTCCTTGCGGGCCTCGATGGCGGCCTCGAGCGCGTCCGCGGCGGCCGCGACCTCCGCCTCGAGCTCGGCGCGCGCGGACCTGGCGCGCTCCACCTGCTCGTCGAGGTCCACCAGATCGGTGGGCGGCGCCTCGCTCTGCGTGCTCCCGAGCATGCGCACGCGCTCCTCGGCGAGCGTGGAGAGGTTGCGCAGGCGCTCACGGATGGCACCGAGGCGGTAGAAGATGTCGTTCGCCCGTGTCAGCGCGGGCGCGGCCTCCGCGGCCTGACGCTCGAGCTCCGCGAGCTGGTCCCGAGCCTCCGCGAGCGCCTTGTCGACGGTCGCGCGGCGCTCGAGCAACGCGGTCTCGTCGGCCTTGTCCTGCGACATCGACTCGGTGAGGCTCGCGATGTCGTCCGCCAGGAGGCGCGAGCGCGCGTCGCGCACATCCACCTGGATCCGCTGCGCCTGCCGCGCGACCTCGGCCTGCTTGCCGAGCGGGCCCAGCTGCCGGCGGATCTCCCCGGTGAGGTCCTGCACGCGCGTGAGGTTGGCCTGCATCGAGTCGAGCTTGCGCAGCGCCTTGTCCTTGCGGCGGCGATGCTTGAGGATGCCCGCGGCCTCCTCGATGAAGTGGCGGCGGTCCTCGGGGGTGGCCCGCAGCACGGCGTCGAGCTGACCCTGACCCACGATCACGTGCATCTCGCGGCCGAGGCCGGAGTCCGACAGCAGGTCCTGGATGTCGAGGAGGCGGCACGCCGAGCCGTTGATCGCGTACTCCGAGCCGCCGCTGCGGAACAGCGTGCGGCTGATCGTCACCTCGGTGTAGTCGATGGGCAGCGCACCGTCGGAGTTGTCGATGGTGAGGGAGACCTCGGCGCGACCCAGCGGCGCCCTGCCCGACGTGCCCGCGAAGATCACGTCCGCCATCTGGCCGCCGCGCAGCGTCTTCGCGCCCTGCTCGCCCATCACCCACGCGAGCGCGTCCACCACGTTGGACTTGCCCGAGCCGTTCGGCCCCACGACGCACGTGACGCCGGGCTCGAACTCGAGGGTGGTCGCCGACGCGAAGGACTTGAAGCCTCGCAGCGTCAGCGTCTTGAGATGCATGGGTGCGAGTGTAGGGGAACCCGTTTCCTGCTCAGCGGAGGCGCGAGCCGGTCGTCAGAGACCCGGGAACCAGATCCCGATCTCGCGCTCGGCGGACTCGGGCGAGTCCGAGCCGTGCACGATGTTGTGGATCACCGGCAGGTCCCACGTGCGTGCGAGGTCGCCGCGGATGGTGCCGGGCGCCGCGGTGGTGGGGTCGGTCGCGCCCGCGAGCGAGCGGAAGCCCTCGATCACGCGCTCGCCCTCGGCCACGACCGCGAGCACGGGGCCCGACAGCATGAACTCCACCAGCGGGTCATAGAAGGGCTTGCCGACGTGCTCCGCGTAGTGCTCGGCGAGCAGCTCCGGGGTCGCCTGGCGCAGCTCGACGGCGACGAGCGTGTAGCCCTTGGCCTCGACCCTGCGGAGGACCTCCCCGGACAGCGCGCGCTTCACTCCGTCGGGCTTGACCAGGATGAGGGTGCGTTCCGTCATGGCTGGGAGCCTAGCGGCGCGCGCCGCGCTACGACACAATCCGCCCAGGTTGCGCCCGTTGCCCGGCGGTTCTCGACACGATCGCACCAGGTTTGAGAGCGCGCGACGAGGCGGCGCGCTGCCCGCCACCGCGCTCGCCGACCCACGCGAACCTGGGTGGATCGTGTCGAATTCAGGCTCGCTCACGCGGGAATCTGGGCCCTACGTGTCGAGCGTGCGTGAAAGGATGGTCCGCGTGATCACGCTGGACGACTTCGACACGTATCCCGACTTCCCCGTCGAGGGGATCCTCTTCTACGACATCGCGCCCATCCTCGCGAGCCCGGAGCGCTTCCGCGAGGCGTGCATCCAGCTCATGCCGCCGACGGGGTCGCCCGTCGACATCGTGGCCGGCGTCGACGCGCGCGGCTTCATCTTCGCCCCCGTGGTCGCGCAGACCCTCGACGTCGGCATGGCGATGGTGCGCAAGAAGGGCAAGATGCCCGGCACCGATCTGCTCGAGTCGTCGGCGGAGATCGAGTACGGCGCGCGGGACCTGGCGGTGAGCGCGGGCTCGGTCGAGGGCCGCCACGTGCTGGTGATCGACGACGTGCTCGCCACCGGCGGCACCGCGCGCGCGGTCGCGGAGATGCTCGAGCGGGGCGGCGCCGCCTCGGTGCGGTTCAGCTTCCTCATCGAGATCGGCGCGCTGCCCGGCCGCGCCGCGCTCGAGGGCTACGACGTGACGTCCGTGGTGGTGGTCTAGCGGCGGTACCCGCCGGACCAGCGCACCGCGAGCAGCACCAGCGGCACGAGGGCGAGCGCCGCGAACGACGCCTCGAACGCGACGAAGCCCTGGCTGATGCTCATCGGCACCGTCTCGAGCGAGCGCAGGTAGCCCGCGTGCACGGCCACCCCGGTGACGAGCACGCCGCCCGCGACCACGATGATCGCTACGAGGAACCACGGCGGCAGCTGGCGCGTGTCGGGGTGCTCGCGCAGGAACCTCGCCCATCGCGTGAGCGCGTAGAACACCGACACGTTGAGCAGCAGCAGCCCCACGAACAGCAGCGCGTAGACCCCGGCGGCGGGGCGGCCGAGCCCCGCGAACGCGTACAGCTGGGCGTGCTCGAGCTGCCAGAAGATCAGCGTGAGCCCCAGGACCCCGAGCACGAGCGCACCGCCCATGCGCCACAGGAAGCGGCTCACGCGGGCTCGCCGGCTCCCGCCGCCTCCGCCTCGAGCGCCGCATCGTGCGCGGCGCGCTCGCGGTCGATGCGCCCGCCCAGCCGCACGCCGGCGAGCCAGGTGAGCAGGAAGCACGCGCCGATGACGGCGATGTCGGGCTCGATGAACCCGCCCAGAAGCATGGGCACCTGCAGCGCCCACCCGAGCGCGAGGCCCCACCGCTTCGCCTGCTGACCCGCCGCATAGGCGAGCAGCACGACCATGCCGAGGCCTCCGCCCCACAGCACGCCGCCCGGCAGGGACACCTCGCCCGCGCGGTCGAGGCCCCACAGCACCAGCGTCGCGAACAGCGCCGCGAGGGACTGCAGCGCGAGCACCGCCTGGCAGAAGGTGAGCCGCGCCGAGCGCTTCTTCCTCACGCTCATCGGGCCTGCCCCGTCCCCTTGCGACGGTCCGCGCCCGTGAGCACGCGCGCCTCGGCGACCAGCGTGATGGAGCCGACCACGAGCACGCCCGCGCCCAGGTCGCTGTCGCGCTCGGAGCGCTGGACCGCGGCGTCGATCGCGTCGGGGAGCGCCTCGGCCACCGTGACGCGGTCCTCGCCGAAGATCTCGTTCGCGAGCGGCCCGAGCTCCTCCACGGGGATCGCGCGCGGGGAGGACGATGCGGTGATGACCACGTGCGCGAGCGCGGGCTCGAGCGCGGCGAGGATGCCCTCGGCGTCCTTGTCCTTGAGGATGCCGACCACGCCGACGAGCGTCTCGAAGGCGAACGACTCGTCGAGCGCCGTCACCAGCGCCTCGATGCCATGCGGGTTGTGGGCCGCGTCGACGAGGATGAGGGGCGCGGTGCGCACTGCCTCGAGCCGGCCCGGCGAGCTCACGCCGGCGAAGGCCGCCTCGACGGTCTCGCCGGCGAGGGACGCGGGCGCTCCCCCGTCGGCGAGCAGCAGCTCGGTGGCCGCGAGCGCGAGCAGCGCGTTGTGGGCCTGGTAGGGCCCGTACAGCGGCACGAAGACGTCGGTGTAGGTCGCCGCGGGGGTGCGCAGGGTCACCAGCTGGCCGCCCACGCCGGGCTGGCGCTCGACGACCTCGAGGTCGTCATCCTCCCGGTAGGCGCGCGCACTGCGCTCCTCGATCGCGGCGGCGAGCACCGGCTCCACGGACTCCGACTGCGACGCGAGCACCACGGCGGCGCCGTCCTTGATGATGCCCGCCTTCTCCGCCGCGATGTCCGCGAGCGAGTCGCCCAGCCACTCCTGGTGGTCGAGCCCCACGGGCGTGACGACCGCGACCTCGCCGTCCGCGACGTTGGTCGCGTCCCACACGCCGCCCATGCCGACCTCGATCACCGCGACGTCGACAGGCGCGTCGGCGAACGCCGCGTACGCGAGCACCACGAGCACCTCGAAGAAGCTCATGCGGGGGCCGCCGGCCTCGGCGGAGCGCGCGTCGACCAGGTGCAGGATGGGCGCGACGTCGAGCCACAGGCGCACGAAGTCCTCGCGCGCGATGGGCTCGCCGTCGATCTGGATACGCTCGCGCACCGTCGTGAGGTGCGGCGACGTGAACAGGCCGGTGCGCAGCCCGTGCTCGCGGACCAACGCCTCGGTCATGCGCGCGGTCGACGTCTTGCCGTTGGTGCCGGTGAGGTGGATCACCTTGTATGCGTGCTGCGGGCTGCCCAGGAGGTCGCACGCCTCGCGGACGCGGTCGAGGGTGGGCTCGAAGTCGTGCTCGGGGTTGCGGGAGACGATGTGCGCGTAGATCTCGCGCTCGGCCTCCTCGAGGCTCAGGCCACCGAGGTCAAGGTCGGTCATGCGGACAAGTCTGTCACGCCGCGCGCACGGCAATGTTGTCAACCTGTTGACACAGGGATGTCAACGTGTTGACATGACGGGGTGAACGAGCCCACGTCCTTCCTCCTCCACCGCGTCATCGTCGCGATGGACACCTACGCCGACCAGCTGCTGCGGCGCGACCACGGCGTCACGTTCGCCACCTTCTCGTTCCTCGCCGTCGCCGCGGCGATGCCGGGCGCGGACGTCACGTCGCTCGCCCAGGGCGCCGGCATGTCGAAGGCCGCCGCGAGCAAGCGCATCCCGCCGCTCGTGCGCGACGGCTACCTCACCGCGGAGCCGGACCCCCACCACGGGCGCCGGCTGCGCATCGTCCCCACGCCCCGCGCCTACGCCCTCGTCCAGGCCGCGGGCGCGCGACTCGAGGCGGAGTTCTCCGACCTCTTCACGCTCGACGCGCGGCTCGACGAGCCCGCGCTGCGCCGCCAGCTCGAGACCCTCGCCGGGGTGCTCGGGCTCCCCGCCACCCCAGGAGACCAGCCATGAGCACCATCGCCGTCGTCATCGGGCACCCGCTGCCCGGCACCCTCACGTCCCGCCTCGCACGCGCCTACGCCGAGGCCGCCTCGGCTCATGCCGAGGTCGCCGTGCTCGACCTCGCCGACCACGACTTCGCTCCCAACCCGGCCGTGCCCGCGGACCTGCGCGCGCCCGGGGGCGACCTCGCGCACCTCGACTCCTCGGTGACCGCGATGGTCGCGACGCTGCGCGACGCGGACCACCTCGCGTTCTTCTACCCGCAGTGGTGGGGCACCTACCCCGCGGTGTTCAAGGCCTTCGTGGACCGCGCCTTCCTCAGCGGCGTGGCCTTCACCAAGGACGAGCGCACCCCCACCAGGCTGTGGAGCGGAAAGACCGCGCGGCTCACCACCACGATGGACTCACCGACGTGGTGGAACGCGCTCGTCTACCGCGACGCCATGATCGCATCGATGAGGTACGCGACGCTCGGCTACGTGGGCGTGCGCACCGTCGGCGTGCGGCGCCTCCCCGAGGCGCGCTACGCGAGCGAGGAACGACGCGACCGCTGGGTCGCGCGGGCCGCCCGCGACGGCGCCGCGGACGGCGCTCGGCTCGCGACGCGGCGCGCCGCGGCCGCCAACCCGGCCTGAGTCAGGCCGGGACCGCCCCCGCGTCCCCGGCGTCCTCGAGCGGCGCCTGCTCGACGGGCACCGCGCCCGCATCGGCGGCGGTCACCACGGTGTGAGCGTCCACGGTCACGGGCATGTGCGTCTCCTGGAGGTGGCGGCGCGCCTCGGCGACGAGCGTGATCGAGCCCGCGATGAGGACCCCCGCCTCGCCGTCGGCCTCGGAGGCGATCGCGGTCGCCATCTGCACGGCGTCGGGGACGGACGATGCGACGCGCACCCGGTCGGCGCCGAACACCTGGCGCGCGTGCTCGGCGAGCGCCTCGGCATCGGCGGCGCGGTGCGAGCGGGTCTGGGTGATGATGACCTCATCGATAAGACCCGCGAGGCCCGTGAGGATGCCGTCGGCGTCCTTGTCCGCGAGCACGGCCACGACGCCGATGAGGCGGTCGAACGTGAAGGTCTCACGCAGCGTGTCCGCGAGCGCCGCGATGCCGTGGGGGTTGTGCGCGGCATCGACGATGACGGTGGGCTCAGCGGAGACCACCTCCATGCGGCCGGGCGAGGTGGCACCGGCGAAGCCGCGGGCGACGGCGGGCAGGCTCAGCGCGCGCGGGACGCCGTCACCCATGAACGCCTCGGTCGCCGCGAGGGCGATGAGAGCGTTCTGGGCCTGGAACTCCCCGTGCAGCGGCACGAACACGTCGACGTAGTTG
Source organism: Demequina iriomotensis (assembly GCF_000971395.1). Classification (GTDB taxonomy): domain Bacteria; phylum Actinomycetota; class Actinomycetes; order Actinomycetales; family Demequinaceae; genus Demequina; species Demequina iriomotensis. The sequence continues at coordinate 229,810 of NZ_BBME01000010.1, forward strand.
CGCGCCGCCGTGCGCAGGGTGACCACCTGGCCGCCCGGCACCACCCGACGCGACGCGACGGACATGTGCGCGCCCTCCCAGAACACCGAGGCCTGGCGGTGGGCCGCGGCGGCGACGATGATCTGCGCCGCCTCGTCCTTCTGGAGCGCGCTCACCACGGTCGCACCGGGCTTGATGATGCCCGACTTCTCGTGCGCGACGCCCGGCAGGCCTCCGACGAAGTACTTGTCGTGGTCGCGCGCCATCGGCGTGAGGACCGCGACGCGGCCGTCGGCGACGTTGGTGGCGTCGCGCAGGCCGCCGATCCCGACCTCGAGCACGAGCGCGTCGACCCCGGCGTCCGCGTACGCGACGAAGCCGAGGACGGTGAGGACCTCGAAGAAGCTCATGCGGGGCCCGCCACGCTGCAACGAGGCCTGATCGACGGCGTGGATCGCGGGCGAGACCTGCTGCCACAGGCGGACGAGCGCGTCCTGGGCCAGCGGCGCGCCGTCGATCATGATGCGCTCGCGCAGGGTGGTGAGATGCGGCGACGTGAAGAGACCCGTGCGCAGCCCGTGGGCGCGCAGCAGCGACTCGATCATGCGGCTCGTCGAGGTCTTCCCGTTGGTGCCGGTGACATGGATGATGTCGAGCGAGCGATGCGGATCGCCGAGCAGCGACAGCGCCTGCGTGACACGCAGGAGCTTGGCCTCATGGTCGGCCTCAGGGGTACGGGCGAAGATGTGCGCGTCGATCTCGCGCTCGGCCTCAGCGAGGCTCAGTTCCGGGAAGACATCCGTTGTCACGAGAAGCAATTGTGCGGCACGTTTCGAGGTGCTCAGGACACTCGCGACACGCCCGGATGGCCGTTCGCCAAAATCGGTGATCTACCAGGTATTATAATTGCTTTACCGAGCCGTTTCGAGAGCGTCGGCGACACGCCGACGCGCGACACGCCGACGTGTGCAGGATTGTCCGATTCATCCCGTAGCCTCTGGCCATGCGCACCGGGCAGGCGAGGAACGCATGGATGACGGCGACGGCGCTGATCGTCCTCCTCGCGGCGTGCGCCGCCCCGCCGGACGTGAGCCGTCACTCGCCCCGCGCCGCAGGCCCCGACGTGGACGCCTCCGTCATCGCTGACGCCGCCGCGTTGGAGCCGGCGATCACGGCCCCTCCGAGCGCACCCGACGTCGACCCCGTCCCTGGCACGCGCGTGATCGCGGCCCACGTGCCCGACCGCGCGGACCCAGGCGTGGTGCGGACCGTCGGGGCGCGCACGGTCGTCGGCGACGGCACCCGAGGCTCGTGCACCGCGAGCGCCCTCGCGCGCGCCGTCTCCCGCGGCGGCACGGTGACCTTCGCGTGCGGCGGCGAGGCGCGCATCGTCCTCCCCCACCCCCTCGAGCTGTGCGCGACGGTGGGATGCGAACCCGACGGTGCACCCGTGCGCACGCTCCGCCTCGACGGAGGCGACCGCACCACGCTCGTCGGCGCGGGAGCGGCGCGCCTCATCGAGGCCCGCGGCTGCGCGGCGAGCACCGGCGGCTGCGGACCCCGCCCCGAGCCGCATGTGGTGCTGTCGCGCATCGGCCTCGAGGGCGGAGTCGCACCCGACGATCCGGACGATGCGCTGGGGTACGGCGGCGGCGCCGTCGCCATGGTCGGCGGGCGCCTCACGCTCGACCGGGTCACCCTCGCGGGCAACTCGTGCGCCGGCGCGGCGGGCAGCGCCGGGGGTGCGGTCCTCGCACGCGACATGGCGGCCGTCACCGTGCGGGGCACCACCGTCATGGGCAACTCGTGCGGTCACGGAGGCGGGCTCGCGGTGGTCGACGCACCCTTGAGCGTCACGGGCGTCACCGTGGTGGACAACGCCGCAGAGGTCGCCGGGGGCGGGCTGCTCGTCGTCGGCGGAGAGCGGCCCGCCGAGATCGCGATGACGCTCATGGCGGGCAACACCGCACCCGTGGGCCCGGCGATCGACCGCGCCGGGGCCGAGGTCGCCATCAGGGACTCGCGCATCGAACCCGGGGCCGACGGCGACGACGCGATCGCGGTGCGCGCGCTTGCTGACTGACCGGTCAGCCGCGCACCAGGCATGACGCCGTGTCGACACGCTCACATGACCCGTGACAGGGAGGCACGATGCATGTACCGTGAGCGCACGGTTGACGCAGATGCTTGAGGGGGTGTCGTGAGCGAACCGCACTCCGCCGCGCGCGCGCATCCCGTCGCGGGCTGGTACGCCGATCCCGATCACGCCGGATTCCTGCGCTACTGGGACGGCGCCGTCTGGACCGAGCACACCCGGCTCACATCCTCCTCGGAGCCCGCCCGGCGCGAGCCGCGCCACCGCCTGGGCACGGCCGCCGTGCTCGGCATCATCGCGTCGGTCGCGCTGCTGGGCGTCGCGCTGGTCGCCATCGCCATCGCGGCCGAGCGCGAGGAGCTCGAGGACGCCGCCCAGGTGCCGATCGCGGTGATCTCCTCGGTCGCGACCCCCACCTCGGAGTCGTAGGGACCCCACCCGCGCTACGGTGGCCGTTCAGGAGGTCACCATGCCCACACTCGTGATCTGCGGCGCGCCGGCCGCCGGGATGCCCGGCGCATCGTCCCGTCTGGCCGGGCCGGACGATGCGGCGATCCGCGTCACCGACGCCGGCCTCACGCGCGGTGACGGCGTGTTCGAGACGGTCGGCGTCCACGGCGGGCGGATGCACGATCTCGAGCCGCACCTCGAGCGCCTCGCTCAGTCCGCCGCGATGCTCGACCTGCCCGCGCCCGACCTGGGCGTGTTCCGCGACGCGATCGCCCTCGCGGTGCGCTCCCTGCTCGACGGGCTCGACGAGGTGCCCGCGACCGCGCTGTGCAAGGTGGTCTACACGCGCGGCCCCGAGGGCGTCGAGGGCGCGCCTCCGACGGGCTTCGCGTTCGCCGACGTCTACCCCGACGTCACCCGCGAGCGCACCGAGGGCATCGCGGTGCTCACGCTCACGCGCGGCTACCCGCACGGCATCGGCGCGGAGGCGCCGTGGCTGCTCGTCGGCGCGAAGACGCTGTCGTACGCCGTCAACATGGCGGCGCTGCGCCACGTCAAGGCGCGCGGCGCGCAGGAGGCGATCTTCACCACGAGCGACGGGTTCGTGCTCGAGGCGCCGCGCGCGACCGTGCTGATGCGGCACGGCGACCAGGTGGTGACCCCCGCGGTGGACGGCGGCCTGCTGCACGGCACCGCGCAGCGTGCGGCGTTCGAGGCGCTCGAGCGGCACGGGCTCGCCTGCACGTACCGCGATGTCCGCGTCGACGAGCTGGCGACCGCGGACGCGCTGTGGCTCACCGACTCCGTCAACCTGCTGCGCCCCATCCGCGAGCTCGACGGGCGCGCCTACGCGGTCGACGCCGCGCTCACGGGGGCGGTCAACGAGGAGATGCTCGCGGGAGGCTGACCGCGCCCGGCCCCGCCCCGCCCCGCCCCACCCCGGACACTGGCAACGGAGTGGGTCCCGGTGTGCAGGCGTGTCGCGCCAATCCCGCCTCGCTCGCCCGCGTGTCGCGGCGAGATCCGTTGCCAGTGTCAGCGCGCCTGCTGGCGCGCCACGTGACCCTTCGCGTGCGGCAGCGGGTGACCGATCCGGCCGAAGTCCTGCTGCCCCGTCGCGACGGGCCGTCCCGGGGTGTTGGCCCACTCCGACCACGAGCCCGCATACAGCGCCGCATGGAAGCCGGCGATCTCGAGCGCGACGATCTGATGCGCGGCCGTCACCCCGGAGCCGCAGTACACCGCGACGTCGTCGGCGCCGTCGATGCCGAAGTCCGCGAAGCGCTCGCCCAGCCCGCCGCGGCCGTAGAAGCGACCGTCCTCCGCGAGGTTGTCCGTGGTGGGCGCGTTGATCGCGCCGGGGATGTGCCCGGCCACGGGATCCATGGGCTCGATCTCGCCGCGGAAGCGCTCGGGAGCCCGCGCATCGAGGAGGAAGCCGTGCGACGGCCACTCCGCCGCCTCGTCCGCGTCGATGACGGGCATGCGGTCCCAGTCCAGCGCGATGCCGCCACGCGCCGGGTGCGACGGTCCCGACGCGACCGGACGGCCCGCGCCGGTCCACGCCGCGAACCCGCCGTCGAGAATGCGGACGTTCGCCACCCCGGCGTGACGCAGGAGCCACCACGCGCGCGCGGATCCGTACGAGGGCCCGCCGTCGTACGCGACCACCGCGTCGCCGTCGTTCAGACCCCAGCCGCGGGCTGCGTGCTCGAGCGCCTCGCGGGTGGGAAGCGGATGACGGCCGCGCGCCGGGTCGCCGATGTCCGCGAGCTCCGTGTCGAGGTCGACGTACACCGCGCCCGGGATGTGGGAGGCCTCGAAGTCCGCGCTCCCGTCGGGCTGCGCGAGCGACCATCTGACGTCGAGCAGCCGCGGCGGCGCGGACGATGCGAGGGCCTCGGCGAGCTCGAACGTGTCGATCAGGAGGGTCATGATCTCCAACGTACTCCCGTGACACTGACAACGGATCTGAAAGCGACGCGCCGGTGGCCGGCCCGGAAACGGGCCGCTCCACCGGCGCGTCGCGCCGAACTCCGTTGCGACTGTCAGGAGGGTGGGGCCGGTTCAGGCCTTCGCGACCTCCACGGCCACGTCCGCACCCTCAGCCACGCGCACCTCGACCGCGAGCACCTCGCCCGCGATGAGCTCCCGGTGGGTCGCGACGGCGTCCAGCCGCTCCGCCGGGACGGTGAGCGAGAGCACGATGCGGTCGGACACGTTGAGGCCCGCGGACTTGCGCTCGTCCTGGATGGAGCGGATGAGGTCGCGCGCGAAGCCCTCGGCCTCGAGCTCGGAGGTGATCTCCGTATCGATCAGGACGAATCCGCCCTGCGCGAGCACCGCGGCGGCCACGTCCTCCGAGCCGATCACCGTCTCGAGCTCGTACTCGCCCTCGACCAGCGCGATGCCGCCGGACGTCACCACGCCGTCGTCCTCGCTCCAGTGCCCCGTCTTGGAGCCCTTGATCGCGGCCTGCACGTCCTTGCCGATGCGCGGTCCGGCCGCGCGGGCGTTGACGGTGAGGCGGCGCTCGACCGGGTTCGCCGCGGTGAACGCCGCGACTGTCACCAGGGACACGCCCTTGACGTTGAGCTCGGACGCGATGAGGCCGGCGTAGGCCTCGAGCGCCGCCGGGTCCTCGACCGCGACCTCGAGCGAGGTGAGCGGCTGGCGGACTCGGATCTGCTCCTTCTTGCGCAGCGCGTGGGCGGAGGACACGACCTCGCGGACCTGGTCCATGACCCCGCCGAGCGACGCATCGTCCCAGGCAGCGGGCGCGACCGGGTAGTCGGTGAGGTGCACGGACCGCTCCCCCGTGAGCCCGCGGTAGATCTCCTCGGTCGCGAGCGGGAGCAGCGGGGCTGCCAGCCTGGCCAGCGTCACCAGCACCGTGTACAGGGTGTCGAACGCATCCTGGTCCTCCTCCCAGAAGCGGTCGCGCTGAGTGCGCACGTACCAGTTGGTGAGCAGGTCCATGAACTGGCGCAGCGAGTCCGAGGCGCCCGGGACGTCGAACGCCTCCATCTGCGCCGTGACGTCGCGGACCAGCTCCGCGGTCTTGGCCAGCACGTACCGGTCCATCACCGGCAGCGACGCGACCCGCGCATCGTCCACCTCGACGCCGAGCACGCCGGCCCCGCCGGCGGCGGCACCCGCGTACAGCGTGAAGAAGTAGTACGTCGACCACAGCGGCAGCAGCACCTGGCGGACGCCCTCGCGGATGCCCTCCTCGGTGACCACGAGGTTGCCGCCGCGCAGGATCGGCGAGGACATGAGGAACCAGCGCATCGCGTCCGAGCCGTCGCGGTGGAACACCTCGTTGACGTCCGGGTAGTTGCGCAGCGACTTCGACATCTTGCGCCCGTCGGAGCCGAGGACGATGCCGTGGCTGACGCACGTCTTGAACGCCGGGCGGTCGAACAGCGCCGTCGCGAGCACGTGCATGACGTAGAACCAGCCGCGCGTCTGGCCGATGTACTCGACGATGAAGTCCGCGGGGTTGTGCCCGTCGAACCAGTCACGGTTGTCGAACGGGTAGTGCACCTGGGCGAACGGCATCGAGCCCGAGTCGAACCACACGTCGAACACGTCGCTGATGCGGCGCATCGTCGCCTTGCCCGACGGGTCGTCGGGGTTCGGCCGGGTCAGGTCGTCGATGAAGGGACGATGCAGGTTGGGCTCGCCCTTGTCGTCCAGCGGGAGGCGGCCGAAGTCGCGCTCGAGCTCCTCGAGCGAGCCGTACACGTCCGTCCTCGGGAAGGCAGGGTCGTCCGAGACCCACACCGGGATGGGCGTGCCGAAGTACCGGTTGCGGGAGATCGACCAGTCGCGCGCACCCTCGAGCCACTTGCCGAACTGCCCGTGCTTGATGTGCTCGGGCACCCACGTGATGTCCTCGTTGAGCTCGACCATGCGGTCGCGGAACTCGGTCACGCGGATGAACCACGAGCCCACCGCGCGGTAGATCAGCGGGTTGCGGCAGCGCCAGCAGTGCGGGTAGCTGTGGTCGTAGGTCTCGTGGCGGAGCACGATGCCCGCCTCCTTGAGCTCCGCGATCACCTTCGGGTTCGCGTCGAAGACCTGCAGGCCCTCGTACTGCGGGAACTCGGACGTGAAGCGGCCCTTGGAGTCGATGGGCATGACCGGCTCGATGCCGGCCTCCTGGCACACGAGCATGTCGTCCTCACCGAAGGCCGGGGCCAGGTGGACGATGCCGGTGCCGTCCTCGGTGGACACGTAGTCCGCGGCGAGGACCTGGTGGACGTTGTCGCGGTCCCCGTACGTGGCGAACGGGGCGACGTAGCGCAGCCCCGCGAGCTCGGAGCCGGACACCGTCGCAAGGGTCTCGACGCCCTCCCCCAGCTCGCGGGCGTACGCACCCACGCGCGCCGAGGCGAGGACCAGCCTCCGGCCCGCGAAGGCGCCCTCGACGGGGCGGACCACGGAGTACTCGATCTCCGGCCCGACCGCGACCGCAAGGTTGCTCGGCAGGGTCCAGGGCGTGGTGGTCCAGATGATGACGGCAGCGTCGGCGAGCTCGCCCGGGGCGTCGATCAGCGGCATCAGCACCGTGAGCGCAGGGTCCTGGCGCATCGCGTAGACGTCGTCGTCCATGCGCAGCTCGTGGTTGGACAGCGGGGTCTCGTCGCGCCAGCAGTACGGCAGCACGCGGTAGCCCTCGTACGCGAGGCCCTTGTCGTAGAGCTCCTTGAAGGCCCAGATGACGGACTCCATGAAGGTGACGTCGAGCGTCTTGTAGTCGTTCTCGAAGTCGACCCAGCGCGCCTGGCGGGTGACGTACTGCTCCCACTCCTTCGTGTACTTCAGCACCGACTGCTGGCACGCGTCGTTGAACGCCGCGATGCCCATCTCCTCGATCTGCGACTTGTCGGTGATGCCGAGGATGCGCTCCGCCTCGAGCTCCGCCGGAAGGCCGTGCGTGTCCCAGCCGAAGCGGCGCTCGACGCGCTTGCCGCGCATCGTCTCGAAGCGCGGCACCACGTCCTTGGCGTATCCCGTGAGGAGGTGCCCGTAGTGCGGGAGGCCGTTCGCGAACGGCGGGCCGTCATAGAAGACGAACTCGTTGTTGCCGTCCTCGGTGCGCGCGGGACGGTTGTCGATCGACGCCTGGAACGTCCTGTCCGCCTCCCAGTACGCGAGCACGTCCGTCTCGATGGACGGGAAGTGCGGCGACGGAGGCACCTCGGCGTGGGAGCCGGGCTCGGACGTGCGGTGAAGGGGGTAGCGCTGCGTCATGCGTTCCTCGTGGTGGTCCAGGCGATCTTCTGTGATGCGAGGACGCCGCGTCCCGAGGGACGATGCGCGGTACCACCCCGCTTGCGACCTCCCCTTGCGGGGCGGCCGCCGCTCGTTGTCGCTGTGACGGGCTGCCCGTGCGGTTCTACTGGGGCCAGGCCCGTTCTTCCGCAAGCTCGCCGGTGATGGCCGGGTCGACGCTGTGCGTCCTAGCGTACCGGAGGCCGCTCGGGACCCGGGCTTCCGACGCCGACCTGCGCCGCGCATCGTCCAGGCGCACACTGAAACCGAGCGGCGCCTCGCGCGTCGGACGCCGCGCGTCCCCCCAGGCGCGCGGGAGGGGTCATGTTCAAGGACAGCACGGCGTTCGGGAGCTTCTCCACGGACTCCGTCGCGAAGGCGCGCGACTTCTACGGAGGCACGCTCGGGCTCGAGGTCGAGTACCGCGACGACGAGGGCATGGGGCCCATGCTCCGCATCCACCACCCCGGTGGCGGATCGACGCTCGTCTACGAGAAGGAGGATCACCAGCCCGCGACCCACACGGTGCTGAACTTCGCGACGGACGACTTCGAGTCGACCGCGGCGGAGCTCCGGAGCAAGGGCGTCGCGTTCGAGCAGCTGCCGTGGACCGGCGAGGACGGCGTCGCGCGAGACGTCGACGGGATGATGCCGTCGATCGCGTGGTTCAAGGACCCGGGCGACAACTGGATCGCGGTGATGGAGGGGCCCGGTGTCGACTGACACGTGCGCGGGAGGCTCCCGGTAGCGTCGGGGCCATGACGGATCTCCTCTCGCTCGCGGACGAGTACTACGCCTACACGCTCGGCCTGAGCCCGCTCGGCCTCATGTGGGACGGACGGCTCGAGCACCTGGCCGAGTGGGATGACGTGACCGTCGAGGGCCGCGCGCGGGCGCGCGAGCGGCTGCTCGGATACGCCGAGGCCGCGGAGGCGATCGACCCGGGCGAGGACCTCCGGGCGCTCGCGCTGCGCGACGCGGTCGCCGCGCACGCGCGCTCGACCGCTCTGCAGCTCGCGTGGGAGCCCGAGCTCACGCACCTCAACCCGACCGTGGGCGCATGGGAGAACGTCCTGTCGTTCATCGACGCGTTCCCGCTGCGGACCGCCGCGCACGGCGAGGACTACCTCGCCAAGCTGCGCGGCCTGCCGCGCTTCCTCGACGCGCTGCTCGACGTGGCCGAGGCCGCCGCGGACGAGGGCCGCGTCGCGCTCGCGCGGCACCTGCGCGACACGGCACTCTCCGCCGAGCGCTACCTCGCCGCCGCGCGCACCGGCGACGACCGCCTGTGCGCGCAGGCGCCGCCCACCGAGGTGGACGAGCAGACGCGTGCCGCCTGGTCCGCCGCGCGCGACCGCGTGGTCGCCGAGGAGGTGCATCCGGGGGTGGCGCGCTTCGCGGACCGGCTCGTGCGGCTCGCCGAGCGCGGCCTCCCGGACGAGCGGCCCGGGCTCGTCCACCTGCCCGGCGGCGCGGACGTCTACCGCGACCGCATGTGGTCGCATCTGCAGCTCGACATGACGGCCGAGGAGGTCCATGAGCTGGGGCTGCGGCAGGTCGCGCTGCTCGAGGACGAGTACCGCGAGACCGCCGGTCCGCTGCTCGGCACGGACGACGTCGCCGAGATCTACGCGCGCCTGCGTGACGACGAGTCGCTGCGCTACACCCGCGCGGAGGACGTGGTGCGTGACGCCGAGGCCGCTCTCGCCCGCGCCGAGGCGGCCTCCCCCGCCTGGTTCGCGACGATGCCCCGGTCACGATGCACGGGGCACGCGACCGACTTCGGCGCGATGGCGTACTACTCGGCGCCCGTGCCGGCGACGGGCAAGGAGGGCGCCTTCTACTTCAAGACGTCCGATCCGCACGCGTGGGCCACCTACGAGCTCGAGGCCATCGCCTATCACGAGGCGATCCCCGGGCATCATCTCCAGCTCGCCCTCCACGCCGAGGACGAGTCGCTGCACCCGGTGCAGCGCGAGCTGTTCAGCACCGCCTACGCCGAGGGCTGGGGCCTGTACACGGAGCGACTCGCCGACGAGATGGGGCTCTACTCGTCCGACATGTCCCGCGTGGGCATGCTGTCGGCCGACTCGCTGCGCGCGTGCCGCCTCGTGGTCGACACCGGGATCCACGCGCTGGGCTGGAGCCGTGAGCAGGCGATCGAGTACTGCCTCGCGCACTCGCCGCTGGACCGCTACCACCTCGAGCAGGAGGTCGACCGCTACATCGGCCTGCCCGGGCAGGCGCTGTCCTACATGGTCGGCCGGCTGGAGATCCTCGCGCTCCGGGCGGAGGCGCAGCGGCGCCCGGGCTTCGACATCCGCGACTTCCACGCCGCGGTGCTCGGGTACGGCGCCGTGCCGCTGGCGACGCTGCGCAGGCTGGTGCTGGGCTGATCCGCGCCTCGTGCGTGCGTACCCCCGGGGGCAGCACACGATTCGCAAGTTGCCAACTTTTACAACGGGGTCAAGGGTGCCTAGTCTTGGTCCGTCATGTTGCCCCGCCACCGCATCGTCGCGCTCGCGTGCGCGCTCCCGCTCCTGCTGACGGCCTGCTCCTCGCACGCGGAGGGCGGCGCCACGCCCAGCGCGTCCCGCATCGTCTCCGGCACCGCGCCGACCGCGTCCGCGGCCGCCGACCAGGTGCCGGACGAGATCGGAGGCCCCGCGACGGCGTCGGTGCTGACGCAGGAGGTGGTCGCCACGGGGCTCACCACCCCCTGGGCCATGGTGACGATGGCGGACGGCTCGCTGCTGGTGAGCGAGCGCACCACCGCGGCGATCAAGCGCATCCGCGCGGGCGTCGCGACGTCGCTCAACGGGCCGGGCGCGGAGGCGCTGCGCGCCGCCGCGAACACCGAGGGAGCCGGCGGCCTGCTCGGGATCGCAGTGCTGCCGGGTGACACCACCTACCTGTACGCCTACGTCACGCGCGACGATGACAACGCGGTCCTCCGGATGGAGCTCCACGACGACCTCCTGAGCCAGCCGACCGTGATCCTCGACGGCATCCCGTCGGGCAAGGACGCGAACGGTGGACGGCTCGCGTTCGGCCCGGACGGATTCCTCTACATCGGCACGGGCGACGCGGGCAACCCCGATGCCGCGGCGAACCCCCAGTCGCTCGCAGGCAAGATCCTGCGCGTGGTCGCCCGGGGCGGCGCCAAGGACGGCTCGGCCGCGAAGGGCAACCCTTTCGGGAACCGAGTGTGGTCGCTGGGCCACCACGACGTCGAGGGGCTCACGTGGGTCGCCGACGGGCGGATGTACGCGAGCGAGCGAGGTGTCGAGACCGATGAGCTCAACCTCGTCGTCCCCGGCGGCGACTACGGATGGCCGGCCTCGTCGGGCCTGGCGGGGCTCCCCGCGGGCACCGCGCTCGGGGCGACGGTCGACGGCGTCACCGCGCCGATCGCGACGTGGGATCCGGCGGACGCCACGCCCGGCGGCATCGCGGCGACGCACGAGGGCGTGTACGTCTCGGCCATCGTGGGCGATCGCGTGTGGCGGGTGCCGCTCTCGGCCGAGGGCACCGGCGATCCGCACGTGCTGCTCGACGGTCTCGGCAGCGTGCGAAGCGTGCTCGCGGGCTCCGACGGGATGCTCTACGTCCTCACGGGCAACACCGACGGCGGCAAGGCCGCCAAGGGCGACGACCGCATCGTCCGCATCACCGCCGGCTGACGCCCCTAGATCGGGTCGGGCAGCAGCCCGGTGAAGTCGTGGGCGCCGTCGGCGCCGCGCGGCACGGGGCTCGCGGCGACGATCGCGGCGCGCGGGACCGGCCCGTAGAGGTGCGGGAAGGCGTCGTCGGTGCCGGGTGCCTCCTCGAACTGCACGCGGGCGGTGACCTTCGCCGGGTCGATCTCCAGGAGCACCACGTCGCTGTCGACGTAGAACTGCTGCGCGACCCAGGCGACCTGACGCGCGAGGCTGAGGTGGATGAAGCCCTCGTCCTCGAGGGTGCGGCCGACGGTCGAGGTCGTGTAGTCCGCGGTGGCGGCGGGGTCCCACTCGGCGGCGATGGCGAGATGGTAGAGATGCGGGATCTCGAGCATCCCCTCATCGTGGCACGCGCTACCTGCGGTGTCACGCGCTGTGGACGCCGCCTGCGGAGCCCGCTCCGCCGCGATGGTGCGGATTCGCGTCGCCTCGCCGGTCAGCTCGCGGTGAGAGGCCCGTCGACCAGGTAGACCCGAGGGTGCAGCACCTCGAGCGTGATGCCGGCGGAGTCGGTGGCGACCGAGGCGTCGAAGTCGAGCCACGTTCCCCCGGCGACGCGGTACTGACCCGTCCAGACGGTCTCGAGGGTGACGGTCGCGGCGTCGAGGGCACGTCCGTAGGCGTGGCTCACCGTCTCATGGGGGTAGGGCGCGCCGGGATCGGAGGTGGTCGTGGACTCGCCGTCGCCCCAGTCCCAGGTGTAGGTCGCGGGGGTCGCGCGGATGTCGACCTGGGCGCCGAGCAGCACCGCCGAGTGCGAGCGGACGTCCCCGTCCGCATACGCGATGGTCGGGACCGTGGCGAGTACCTGCCCGGTGCCGGGCTGCAGCGTCACGACGGGCGAGTCGAGGTGCAGCGTGGTCCATTCATGCTCGATGAGGGCCATGAGCTCGGACTCGCTGGGGCAGGAGTACCAGGTCTCGAGCGCCCAGTCGGTCCAGGCGCCGTCGACGAGCGTGCGCGACCACAGCGGAAGGATCGGGGTCATGCCCGCCGGGCAGGCGAAGGTCCCGCCGGCGTTGGGGCTGCAGGCCTCGTCCTCCGCCATGGGCGAGTCGGGGGTGCAGCCGGGCGCGCGAAGGTACTCGACGGGCGGGCCGTTCGAGGAGGGGGTGGCTCCCGACCCACCACCGCCGCCAGGCGAGTTGCAGTGAGCGTCGTTGCGAAAGTCGTCGCTCTCTTGGTTGGTTTTCGCGCCCCACGTGGCATCGGGTGATGGCGTCGGCGACGGCTGCGATGGACCTGCGACGGTTCCCATCAATGCGACGAAGAGGCTGACCGTGTGCACCTGCACCCAACTCATTGCACATCCTCGACCCGCACTCCGGCAATCACCCAGCGCTCTGCAATGAATGCAAGCCTCAACTCGAAGGTCGCTGCGCCACTTTCCTCAACAGTGCGCCCACCGCCCTCACCATCGCGAAGCCGCGCCTCGGCTACCTTGGCCGACGCCGAGTACGCGGCGAGAGTGTCTTCGAGCATCTCGGCTCTTACGCTCGCCGAGTCCACGTCGACTTCGCCTCCAACTGCCTCAAGCCCCTGGTCTGCGATAGCCGAAACATTCGTGAGCGCACCAGCGCAGTACTGACACCCCTCCCCCGACAACGCCTCCCAGACCCGCGTATCACCCGTGTGGAACATCGGTGCGTACTGCTCGAGGAAGAACCTCGCCGTCACCATCGCGCCCACCAGGTCAGGACGATCGGCGCCGTCGGGCATCAGCTCCCAGAGCTCCTCGTTGGTGAGCGGCGCGTCCGACGGCGACACGGACGGCGACGGGGTCGGGCTCGGCTCCGCGACCACCGTGCCGGCGACCGTCGGCGACTCGGTCACGATGGGCGTCACCTCACCCGTGCATCCAGCGAGCAGCACGGCCGCACCCGCGCCGACGCACGCGACGCGCGCCACACGCCCCTCGAGTCCGAATCGCATGAAACCGAAGGTATCGGTCAAATCGCCCTGGCAGAAGACCAGATTCGCGATCTGGGGACACCAACAACGTCGCGAGCGCAGAATCTGGGCTAATCGTGTCGTTTCGAGCCGCGAAGATCAGCGAACCTGGGCGAATCGTGTCGCGCGCCGCCACCCACACCCCCCAAGCGACACGAATCCCCACGGTTGACGAGTCGGAGGGCTCGAGAGCGACAGGATCCCGCACGGTTGCAGCGCCGCGATGCGGGGACCCGCGCACACAGCGCCGCGGCCCCGGACCCCTACCGCTCCGCGCGCTTGCCCAGCCCGGGCACGAACTTCCCGGTCCGCGCCGCGTAGGCCGCATAGCCCGCGTAGGCGGACACCAGGTACCGCTCCTCGACCCGGGTCTTGAGCTCGAAGAACGCGATGAGCACCAGCGCCGACACGAACGCCCACAGCCGCCCCGACCCGACCGCGAGGCCGAGCGCGATCGCGATGATCCCGGAGTACATCGGATGCCTCACATAGCCGTAGATCCCGCCCGCGGCGAGTCCCTCACCGTTGGGCATGGGCATCGGGGTGAGCGCGCGCCCCAGATCCTTGCCCGCCCAGAACATCCCGAGCAGCCCCAACAGGATCAGCGTCGAGCCGGCCCACAGGGAGCCCTCGATCCACGGCTCCGCCAGGAATGCGCTCAGGCCGACGGCGAGGAACACGAGCCCCTGCACCCCGACGAGCACCAGGCCCATGACCGAATCCTTCCGCGGCGACGACATCGCGTCAGGTTACCTGGCGCTCCCGGGCTCGGCGTGAGGCTCGTGCGCCTCCGCTGTCTCCGACACCTCCGGCTGGTGCTCCTCGATCCAGCCGTCCACGGTCTCCCACCACTCGAACAGCCACGCCTCGCGCGCCTCGCGGCCCGCGGGGACCGTGCCGGGATCGGCGGTCCAGCCCTTGAGGACGATGCGCTTGTCGACCGGCAGCTCGCGCCACACGTCCGCGACGGTCGAGAGCCGCTCGAGCCCCGTGTGGGCGACGACCACCACGGCCGCGTCGGGCCGCGCGTCCATCGCCGCCAGCACGCCCCCGGGGTGCGGCGGCATGACGTGGGGCATCCGCTCGGCGCGCGCCGCGAGCTCGTCGTGCCCAGCCGCGCGCAGCGCCTCGATCCGCCGGGCGCGGCGCCCCGGCGTCGCGTTGGCGCCCTCGGGGAAGATCAGCAGCGCGCCGGTCTCGCCCAGCTCCCCCGCGAGCGCCGCGATCGCCTCGGTGCCGCCGGGCGCCCCGACCGCACGATGCCGACGCGGCGTGAGGAACTGCGACGGGATCCGGTGCAGCAGGATGTCGATCGCCGGATCCCACTGCAGCGTGTCCTTGAGCACGATCGCGGGCGCCCGCCCGAAGCGGTTGAGCAGCGCGTCGACGATGATGAACGAATCCCCGGGCCCCGCATGCCGGCACACCACGATGAGCGGGCGACCGGGAGCGATGGCGTCGAGGTCCGCGTCCTCGAGGTCGATCTCGAGGCGCAGCGTCCACCTCACCTGGGAGAACAGGAACCGCAGCATCCCCCGGGCGAGGGCGAGGTGCCGTCGCTGCGAGCGCTCGGATCTGATCCCCGTGCCGAAGCCATGCCACACCCACAGCCCCGCGAGCGCGATGACGCACGCGGCATCCCACAGCAGGTAGAAGCCGGCGAGCCAGACGATGCGCGTGAGACGCATGCGCCCGGGCAGCGCGAGGCTCACGACGGCCGCGATCACCACGACGTACCAGACCGCGATGGGCAGCCACACGAACGCGAGCAGCACGAACGCGGGCGCGATGACCACGCGCCGCACCCAGCGCGGCGGCAGCCGCCACCAGCGCACGCGGCGGGGCGACCGCCGCTCCCCCGCCGCCGCGGACTCGGCGCCGCCGCTCACGAACGCCCCGCCAGCCCCGCGAGGTACTCCGCGGTGGCGACCCGCGCCGCCTCGATGCGGGCGTGCGTGCGGTCGAGCCGCCGGTACGCCCCCAGCCGCTCGTCTCCGGGCTGCTTGCCGCCGTACGGCAGCACATGCAGCTCGACATGCGCGGGCACGTCCGCGCGCTCGCGCTGGAAGCGATGCCTGCGCGCGATCTCGAACGACACGCGCGCCACATCCGACGGCTTGCGCGGCGGGTGCAGCGGCTCCTCGATCCGGCCCACCTGGAGCACGTAGACCGTGGTCGCGCCGCGCGCGACCGCCTCCCCGACGGGGATCGAGTTCACCATGCCGCCGTCGATGAAGTGCTCGTCGCCGATGCGCATCGGAGGCAGCGCCGCCGGCACCGACGCGCTCGCCAGCACCGCGTCGACCACCGGCCCCGCGTCGAACCAGTGCTCCGAGGCGCGCTCGATGCTCGCCGCGCACACGGCCAGCGGCACCGCGAGGTCCTCGAAGCGCGTCTCGGCGCCGATCATGTCCGCGATCAGCCCCCGCAATGCGTCCGGATCGTTGAGGTGCGTGCGCGACTTCGCGAGCCGGCGCAGCTGACGCGCGACGGACTCCCCGTAGACGGCGTTCGCGGTAGGCGACGCCCACGCACGCTCGAGCTGGTCAACCACGTGCAGCGTCGGGTCCTGCGCGACGGCCGCTCCGTTGATCGCGCCGATCGACGTCCCCACCACCAGCTCGGGCACGATGCCCGCCTCGAGCAGCGCACGCAGCATCCCCACCTCGGTGGCGCCGCGCACGCCACCTCCACCCAGCACGAATGCGACGGTCATGATGTCAGCCTAGGTTGCAGGCATGACACCGCGCCCGCCCATCCCCCGGCCCCGCCGCTCCGAACGCGGGTCATGATCACGCTCATCGTCGTCGGACTGATCTCCGGCATCATCACCGCCATCAGCCCATGCGTGCTGCCCGTGCTGCCAGCGATCCTCACCAGCGCAGCGCAGGACGGCGCGCACAGCCGCCGCCGGCCGCTGGTGGTGGTCGCGGGCCTGGTCCTCAGCTTCGCGTTCTTCACGCTGCTGGGCGGCATCCTGCTGTCGAGCCTGGGCTTGCCGGACGATCTGCTGCGGTGGGTGGGCATCGTGGTGCTCGCGATCGTGGGGCTGGGCCTCCTTATCCCCCAGGTGGGCGAGCTGCTCCAGCGCCCGTTCGAGCGCGTGCGCCCGCTCCGGATGGACCGCGAGGGCAACGGCTTCGTCATGGGCCTCGCGCTCGGCCTCGTGTTCGTGCCCTGCGCGGGCCCGATCCTCGCCTCCATCACGGTGCTCGCGGCCACCAACGGCGTGAGCTGGGGCCTCGTCGCCCTCACCCTCGCGTTCAGCGTCGGCATCGCGATCCCGCTGCTGGGATTCGGCCTGGCGGGCCAGGCGATGTTCTCGCGCATCAAGGCGGTCCGCGAGCGCCTCCAGCTCATCCGCAGCATCTCCGGCGCCGTGCTGATCGCGACGGCCCTGGTCATCGCCACCAACGTCGCCGAGCCCCTCCAGCGCGCGGTGCCCGGCTGGCTCGCGAGCGCGCAGAGCAGCATCGAGGACAACGACGCCGTCCGCGGCGAGCTCGACACCCTCGCGGGGCGTGAGGACGATGCGCAGGCCGGCTCCGCGTCCGACGACGAGCAGTTCACGTTCGACGAATGCGCCGACGAGCCCGCCACGCTCCACAACTGCGGCCCCGCGCGGGACCTGCCCGGCATCGACGCGTGGCTCAACACCGACGACGGCCAGGCGCTCGACCTCGAGTCGCTCGAGGGCCAGGTGGTCCTGCTCGACTTCTGGACCTACAGCTGCATCAACTGCCAGCGCACCTTCCCCTACCTCACCGCGTGGGACGAGCGCTATCGCGACGAGGGCCTCACCATCATCGGCGTGCACACGCCCGAGTTCGCCTTCGAGAAGGTGGTGGACAACGTCGCCGACGCGACCGACAGGTACGGCATCGACTACCCCGTCGCGATCGACAACGAGTACCGGACGTGGCGCGAGTGGGACCAGCGCTTCTGGCCCGCGCACTACCTGATCGATCAGGAGGGCATCGTCCGCCAGGTCCACTACGGCGAGGGCGCCTACGCCGAGACCGAGGAGCTCATCCAGGAGCTGCTCGACACCGCCCCGCAGCAGGTGGTCGACATGGACACCGGTGGGCACACCGCGGGACGCACGCAGGAGACGTACCTCGGGTACGCGCGCCTGCAGTACGCGGACAACCGCGGCCAGGTGGTCGAGGACAAGCCCGTGTACTTCGGCCACGACGCGTTCCCCGAGCCGGGTCACTTCGCCTACGTGGGCGAGTGGACGGTCACCGACGAGTACGCGCTGGCCGGCGAGGGCGCGATGCTCATGCTCAACTTCTACGCCGCCGACGCCCACCTGGTGATGGCGGGCCACGGCGAGGTGCGCGTGACGCTGCTCGGCGACGACTCCTACGAGCGCACCGTCGAGGTCGACGGCACCGCGGACCTCTACGACCTGTGGGAGGGCGACCCCGCGCAGGACGTGATGATCCTCGAGTTCACCGCCGGCGTCGAGGCCTACGCGTTCACCTTCGGGTGAGCCGTCACCCATCCACGCGCACGCCCGCGCCGAACAGTCGACATCGGGCCCCCACCCGGGGCGGCCCGTCTCAGGGAGGAACCATGTACCGAATGCGCACCCTGGCCGTCCCGGCCCTCATCCTGCTCGCCGGCTCCACGCTCGCCGCGTGCGGGGACACCGAGCCCGCCTCGACCTCGTCGGACGACACGATGATGGAGGAGACGATGGAGCCCGAGACCATGGAGTCCGAGGACACGATGATGGAGGACGACTCCACCATGGAATCCGACGACGAGATGATGGAGGAGGACGACTCGATGATGTCCGAGTCGCCCGACGCCATGATGTCGGAGGACGACGAGATGATGGAGGACGAGGGCTGATCGCCCGGTGAGGGACGATGCGGGGGGACGGCATGAGCGCGCAGCGGCGTGAGCGGGGGCTTCGGGCGGTGCCCGGCGGCTCCGACGCCGTCGGCGCGCCCGCGAGCCGGCCGGGCCAGGACGCCGCGCGTCTCGCGGACCTCCTCGTGCGATCCGGTCGCGGCGACGCGGCCGCGTTCGAGGAGCTCTACGACGCGCTCGCCGGAACGGTCCACGGGCTCGCCCACCGCATCGTCCGCGATCCCCACCTGGCGGAGGACGTCGCTCAGGAGGCGCTGGTCGAGGTGTGGCGCGTCGCCGCGCGCTACCGCCCCGATCAGGGCTCGGCGCGCGCATGGGTGATGACCATCGCCCACCGCCGTGCCGTGGACCGGGTGCGCTCCGAGCAGTCCCACGCCGATCGCCTGCTCACGCACGGCGCGCGGCACTCCGGCGAGGTCGAGCACCCCGAGCAGGTGGTGGACACGATGGACGCCCAGTGGCGGGCGGCGCGCGTGCGGCGCGGCCTCGCCGCCCTCACCCCGCTCCAGCGCGAGGCGCTCGAGCTCACCTACTACAAGGGCTACACGAACCGGCAGCTGGCCGAGTCTCTCGGCATCCCGCTCGGCACGGCGAAGGCGAGGATCCGGGATGCGATGATCCGTCTGCGGGACGGCTGGGAGGTGGCGCGATGAGCGAGAACGTGCACGCCCTCATCGGCGCGTACGCGGTGGACGCGGTGACGCCCGCCGAGCGCGACGAGTTCGAGTCGCACCTGGGCGCGTGCGAGGACTGCGCCGTCGAGCTCGCCGGCCTGCAGGAGGCCACGGCGGTCCTCGCCGAGGCCGAGGCGAGCGCGCCTCCGGCCACCCTCAAGGCACGCGTGATGGCCGACATCGCCCGCACCCCGCAGGCCGCCCCCCCCACCCGGGACGACCGCGACGCCGCAGGACCCATGCCCGCCGAGGGGGCATCGGCCGCGTCGGCGACCGCCGCATCGTCCCGTCGCCGACTGTGGCCGCGGCTCACGCTCGCGGCGGCGAGCGTCGCGGTGCTCGCGGTCGGAGGCCTGGTGGGATCGTCGCTGGTGCAGCAGCGCCAGGAGGAGCTCGCGCTCGAGAAGGACGTGATGATGGTGACGAGCGCGCCCGATGCGCACTCGATGGACCTGGGCCTCGGCGCGGCTCACCTGGTGATGAGCGACAAGATGTCCTCCGTGGTCGCGATGGGCGAGGACTGCCCCGAGCCCGAGGCGGGCATGGAGTACCAGCTGTGGGTGGTGATGGCGGACGGCTCCAAGCACGCCGGGCCGACGTTCGCGCCGGAGCCCGACGGCAGCTTCATGACCATGATGGAGATGGACATGGAGGGCGCCACGGCCTTCGTGGTGACCGAGGAGCCCATGGGCGGCTCGGAGCAGCCGACCACCGACATGGTCGCCGTCGTCGAGCTGTAGGGGTCAGTCGTCGCCGTCGGGGTGGTCGGCGCGCAATTGCAGGGAGATCTGCTCGGCGTCGAGGATCCGCAGCGCGTCGCCCAGGGCCTCGGAGCCGAACGTCCCCACGGACCGCGCCTCGAGCAGCCGGGTGCGCTGGGCCTCGATGATCGCGAGGCGCAGGTCGTAGAAGCGGATGCCGTGGTGGACGGTCTCCTGGTCCTCGGCGCGCGCGTGGGCCATCGCGCGCTGGACCGCCTCGACCACGGCGGGCTCGTACTCGCGCCCCTCCGGGTCCCGCAGCTGCGAGTCCGCGAGCACGGCGTCGGCGGTCCCCGCGAGCAGGTCGCGCAGCTCGGCGCGCTCGCGCTCGTCGTGCACCGACTCCCCGGCGACGCCCAGCCGGCGCGTGAGCCACGGCAGCGTCGCACCTTGTGACATCAGGGAGCCGACGGCGACCACGAACGCGATGAGCACCAGGGTCGAGCGCATCGGCGTGTCCGAGGGCAGCGACTGCGCCGCCGCGACCGTGATGGCCCCGCGCATGCCCGCCCACACCAGAACGCCGCCCTCGCGCCAGCCGAGCGGCCGGTTCTCGAGGTAGTCGGCGTACGCCGAGTGCTGCTCGACGCGCCGCGCCGCCGCCTCGCGATGCGCGGGATCGGGATGCGCCTCGGCGCGCTCGGCGAGCCCCTCGACACGCTCGTGACGCGCGCGCACGCGCCGCGCCCGCCGCGACGCCGCCATGACCACGGGCGCGATGTACGCGATGCGGATGAGCAGCGCGAGCACGAGCGCCGCCACGCCGAGCCCCACGGCCTTCCACACCGAGCCGTGCGTCTCCTCGACGTCGGTGACCAGGGTCACCACCTCGAGGCCGAGGAGCAGGAACACCACGCCCTCGAGCAGCAGCTCCGCGGTGCGCCAGTTGGCGCGCTCCGAGATGCGGTCGGCCGGCCGCAGGTACAGCGGGGCGCGGTAGCCGGTCACCAGGCCCGCGACCACGGCGGCGACCAGGCCCGAGGCCCCGAGGAGCTCCGCGGGCACGGCGGCGGCGAAGGGCGCGACGAAGCTGATCGCGGTGCTGTTCGCGGCGCCCGGGACCCAGCGCCGGAGGCGCACGTTGAGCTCGCCGGTCACGAGCCCCACCGCGACCGCGATCACCACCGCGGAGCCGAAGTCCCAGGCGGCCTCGCCCAGCGTCATGGTGGCGCCGACCGCGGCCACCGCGGTGCGCATCGTCACCAGCGCCGTCGCGTCGTTGAACATCGACTCGGCCTCGAGCACCGTGACGATGCGCGGGCTCACCCCCATCTTGCGGATGATCTGCACCGCGACCGCGTCGGTGGGGCTCACCACCGCGCCCAGCGCGATGCCGAGCGCGAGCCCGATGCCAGGGATGAGCGCCATGAAGAACAGCCCCATGAGCACGGCGCTGAGCAGCACGAGCACCACCGACAGGCTCGAGATCGCGCGGAAGTCCCGGCGGAACTCGGTCGAGGGCAGGTTGACCGCCGCGGAGTACAGCAGCGGCGGGATGATGCCCAGCAGGATGAACTCGGACTCGACCTCGATCTCCGGCATGCCGGGGATGAGGCTCACCACCACGCCGAGCGACACGAGCAGCAGGGGCGCCGCGACACCCACGCGCGGCGCGATCGAGTGGATCGCGACGATCGCGATGACCGCGACCACCGCGATGAGCAGCACCTCGTCCAACAGCACGGGCGACCTCCCTGGAACGGGCCAGCATCGGATGCCCTCAGCCAACCACCCCGGGGCCGTGCCGCGCGAGCGACGCGGCCAGCGGTCGCGCCGACAGGCTCGCAGCGAGAGGATGAGTCATGGCCGAGATTCTTCTGTTCCACCATGCGAAGGGGCTCACCGAGGGGCTCCAGTCCTTCGCCGACCGCCTCCGCGCGAACGGCCACACCGTCCACTGCCCGGACTGCTACGCGGGCGCCACGTTCGACAACATCGACGAGGGCGTCGCGTACGCCCAGCGCATCGGGCACGATGCGCTGCAGGAGGCCGCGCACAGCGCCGCGCGCCGCCACCGCGAGGCCGACGTGGTGATCGGCTACTCCCTCGGCGCGATGCAGGCCCAGCTCCTCGCGCAGGACCGCCGCCGCTTCCGCGCGTGCCTGCTGGTCGGCGGGGCTCTCCCGCCTGCCGCGCTCGGGGGCGTGTGGCGCCACGAGGTCGCGCTGCAGATTCACGTCGCCGACCCGGACGAGTGGGTCGAGCCGGACGAGATCGACGCCCTGCTCTATCACGCACCCCACGCGCGCATCTTCCGCTACGCGGGCAAGAGCCACCTGTTCATGGACTCGTCGCTGCCCGACTACGACGCCGACGCGGCGGACCGCTTCGAGGAGCGCGCCACGGCCTGGCTCGCGGAGCTCGACGAGCACCAGCGCTCGCGCCAGATGGCGTGAGACCGGCGGGCGCCGCGCGGCAGGTCAGGCCGTCCGCAGCCGCCGCTTGATGCGCTCGAGCGCGTCCTCGATGACCGCCTCGTGCTCGGCGCGCGTGCGCATGCGGCGCGGCGGCTCGTCCCAGGACGCGGCGTCCGCATCGTCCCGACGCGGCGGCCACGGCAGCCATCGCTCGCCGTGACGCTCGCGCTGGCTCTGCTTGAGGGCCTCGATGCGCTCCTTGCCGGCGGCGTGGCGCGGCTGGCGGTTGTAGCTCGCGCCGTCCGCTCCCCCGATGGTGATCTCGATGCCGTCGGTCCAGGAGTACCGCTCCTGGTAGTAACCGTCGACCACGGAGAAGACCAGCCGCTCGAGCTCCTCGGCGCTGGCCTCGAGCGACTCGTCGCACGCGTCGCAGCCGCAGTCGGGGGCGCGCTCGAGGCCCGCGGCGCCCATGGCGACCACGACGCTGGGGAAGCTGGTCTCGGCGATCACGAGCGGCGCCGACGCATCGTGCCGCGGCAGCAGGGTGGTCGCGCGGACGATGCGGAGGTCGCCGTGCTCGAACCGGCGCAGGGCCTCGGGGGCGTCGCCGGGCAGGCCCTCGGTGCGCCGCACGTCGACGTCGTAGGTCGCCTCGAGATGGGCGATGAGCGCCTCGGCCACGTCGATGAGCGGGGCGAAACGCTCGGGGTGGCGGGTCCGCGAGTAGGTACGCTCGGGCGGCCCGTCGTCCCCCCAGCGGGAGCCGTACGGGATCGGGTGGCCGTCCACGTCCGTGAAGACGAGCTGCGGCAGCGCGGGCCTGTCGTACACGTGCGCCACCTTACAAGGGCTCAGGCGCCGCGGGGCGCGAGCGGCTCGGTGACGTCGGCGATTCGCGCGTCGAGCACCTCGACCAGCTGCTGCGTGTCGACGGTCGCCGCGACGCCGTGCGCGCCGGCGCCGATCGACACGGGCCCCTCGCGGGAGACGATGAGGGCGTCCGCGATGACGGGCCACGGCCGGCCGGTCGCGGGATCGGGGTGCGCGCCGAACGGGGTGATGGTGCCGCGCTCGTAGCCGGTGACGTCGCGCGCACCGTCCTTGTCGGGCATGGAGATGCGGTTGACCCCCAGCAGCGCGCGTAGCTTGGGCCAGCTGATCTCGCGGTCGCCGGGCACGAGCACGAAGAGGTACTCCCCCTCGGCGCGCCGCACCACGAGGGTCTTGAGGATCTGGCGCGGGTCGAGCCCGCGCGCGGCGGCGGCCTCCTCGAGCGAGCGCACCGGTCCGTGCACGGTGATCTCGACGTCGATGCCGGTGTCCGCGAGCGCCCGGGTCGCGGGCGTGTCGGGGGCGTCCATCACTCGCCCAGGTAGCGGGTGCCGGTGGCGTCCGGGCCGTGAGGCGAGACGAAGGCGAGCCGCGCGATGCCGCGGACCGCGGCGACGAACCACTCCGCGATCATCTCGTCCGCCTCGCCCTCGACGCCCGAGAACGCCACGACCATGCCGTGGCGGACCACGCCGCCCGGGTACACGATGTCGCCCGCGGTGTAGAGGTGCGGGACGTCCATCCGCACGCGCGACGTGTCGTACCCGGTCCGTTCGGCGACCTTGGCCTTCGCGACGGCGTACCCGTAGGTCTTGTCCTCGGTCTCGCCGATGCTGCCCGACCACAGCAGCGTGCCCGGCCGCGCGGGATCCATCACCACGAGGTCGCCGGCCGCGCCGCGGATGACGCCCTGCTCGGCGGCGCGCTCGATCGCGGGCCTCACCAGGTCCCAGGCCTGGGCGCACAGCTCGGGTGTCAGTCCGGTGAACATGGGGATCCTTCCTCGCGGTGACCCCACGCTAGCTCAGCGGCTCATCGTGGCCTGGAACTCGAGCGCCTCGGGAGCGTTGTAGGTGAGCGCGACGGGCGGTTCGGGCGCGGGCGCGAAGTAGCCCTCGCCGAACTCGGAGGAGCCGAGCACCCCCGCCGTGCCCATCGCGAACGCCGGCGTGACGCTGCCGACGTACCAGTCGGCGAAGCCGCGCACCGCGTTGCCGAACGCCCCCGCCGTCAGCACCCACCACAGCGCGTACACGATCGCGACGCCCACGACCGCCTGGACCAGCATGTCGACCCACGCGACCCCGTTCCCCGTGGCCACCGCCGTGCGGGTGCGCACGGGCCACCGGAGCGCGCTCCAGGCGCGCGCCTCGGGCAGGAAGCCGCGGACCCGGCGGGTGCCCCACCCGGTGACGGAAATGTGTGGAACTGTCACGATTTACCCCTCTCCCAGTTCACTGGCTGGGCGCCCTTCCCGCAACCGGAGCGCGGTTACGGTTATTCCAATCTCAGGTAAAGACGTAGCCAACTTCGGAAACGTTGGGTCGTCCCGCCCGCCCCCGCGGGATCCTCCCCTTCCCCACGCTCGCGCGGCACGGCATGATCGGAGTGACGCGACGCGGAGGGGGCCGATGACCGTGGACAAGGACGTGCGGGAGCAGCCGCCGGTGATCCCGTTGAGCGAGGCCCCCGGGGAGCGCGCCGCGTGGGGCAGGTCGCCCCTGGTGGTCGCCGCGTGGATGGCCGTGGAGTGGCTAGTGGTCACCAACGCGCTGCAGCCCTCGTCCCGCCTCCGGGTCGCCGCGCTGCGGGCGTTCGGCGCGCGCATCGGCGAGGGCGTGATCATCCGCCAGCGCACGCGCGTCAAGCTGCCGTGGAAGCTCGAGGTGGGCGATCACTGCTGGATCGGCGAGGGCGTGTGGATCCACAACCAGGACCAGGTGACGCTCGGGCACGATGCGGTGCTGTCGCAGGAGACGATGGTCACCACGGGCAGCCACGCCCACCGGCGCGACATGGCGCTCCTCACCCGTCCCGTGGTGATCGAGCCGGGCGCGTGGGTGACGTCGCGCTGCATCGTCACCGGGGGCGTGACGCTGGGCCGCTCGTGCCTGGTCTCCCCCGCGACCGTCGTGATGAAGGACGTGCCCGCGGGGCGCATCGTCGCCGGCAACCCGGCGCAGGACGTCGGGGAGCGATTCCCCGAGGCGTGACCCGCTACTCGGGCGTGTCCTGGTCCACCCAGTCGAGCGAGCGCGCGACGGCCTTCCCCCAGTTGCGGTACAGCCGCTCCGCCTCGATGCGCGGCATGAGCGGTCCCCAGCGACCGTCCTCGTGCCAGTGGTCGCGCAGCTCCTCGAGGTCCCGCCAGAAGCCGACCGCGAGGCCCGCCGCGTAGGCCGCGCCCAGCGCGGTCGCCTCGGTCACGCGCGGGCGCACCACGTCGCAGCCCAGGACGTCGGCGAGCATCTGCAGCAGCAGCGCGTCCACCGCCATCCCGCCGTCGACGTTGAGCGCACGCAGCGCGACCCCGGCGTCGGCCTCGCCGGCCTCGACCACGTCGCGGGTCTGGAAGGCCGTCGCCTCGAGCACGGCCCGCGCGAGGTGCGCCTTGGTGACGTACTGCGTGAGCCCCACGATCGTGCCGCGCGCGTCGGGCCGCCACAGCGGCGCGAACAGCCCCGAGAACGCGGGGACGATGTAGACGCCGCCGTTGTCGGGGACGGACGCGGCGAGCGCCTCGATGTCGCCCGACGCGTCGAGGATCCCGAGGTTGTCGCGCATCCACTGGACCAGGGCGCCCGTGACCGCGATCGAGCCCTCGAGCGCGTAGGTGGGCGGCCCGTCGCCGAGCTTGAACGCCACCGTGGTGAGCAGCCCGTGCTCGCTGTGGACCACCTCCGCGCCGGTGTTGACCAGCAGGAAGGCGCCCGAGCCGAAGGTCCCCTTGGTCTCGCCCTCGTAGAAGGCCGCCTGGCCGAACATCGCCGCCTGCTGGTCGCCCAGGATCCCGGCGATGGGCACGTCCCGCAGCAGCGAGTTCATGGGCGCGGTCCCGTAGACCTCGGAGCTGGTGCGGATCTCGGGCAGGAGCGCGCGCGGGATGCGGAAGGCCGCGAGCACCTCGTCGCTCCACTCGAGGGTGCGGATGTCCATGAGCAGCGTCCGCGAGGCGTTGGTGACGTCGGTGACGTGGAGGCCGCCCTCGACCCCGCCCGTGAGGTTCCACACGAGCCACGTGTCCGGCGTGCCGAACGCGAGGTCGCCGGCCTCCGCGGCGGCACGGGCGCTCGGGACGTGGTCGAGGATCCATGCGATCTTGCTCGCGCTGAAGTACGTCGCGAGCGGCAGCCCCGTGATGTCGCGGAAGCGGTCGACCCCGCCCTCGTCGGCGAGCGCGTCGATCTCCGGCTGGGTACGGGTGTCCTGCCACACGATCGCGGGGTGGACGGGCTGGCCCGTCCGCCGATCCCACACGATGGTCGTCTCACGCTGGTTCGCGATGCCCACGGCCGCGAGGTCGAGGCGCGTGATGTTCGCCGAGGCGAAGGCCTCCGCGACCACGAGCCGGGTGTGCGCCCAGATCTCCAACGGATCGTGCTCGACCCAGCCGGCGCGCGGCAGCAGCTGCCGATGCTCGCGCTGCGCACTCGCGACCAGCCCCGCGTCATGATCGAAGACGATCGCGCGGGTCGAGGTGGTGCCCTGGTCGATGGCGAGGACGTAGCGCGTCATGACCTCACGCTAGCCACTCGCGCACGGGCGCGCCGGGCGCGGCCGCGAATCGCCGCCGGGCGCTACCAGGAACGTCGCGTCGGACGGTACGCGCGGTACACGCCGTAGCCCCACAGGGGAACGATGACGGCGAGGCCCAGCAGGAACTGGATCACGGAGGCGCTCCAGCCCGAGCCGTCGCGGAACATCCACACGACGTACGCGACCACGGCCAGCGCCACCACGGCCGCGAGGGTCGCGTCGATCGCGGACCTCGTGGTCTCCTTCATGCCCTTCACAACATCCCCCTGGATCATCACGGCGCTCGTCCGAGCCGCCTCCGTCAGCCTGTCGCGGGACCCGAGGAACGCCAAGCCCCCTCTTCTGGGGGTGCGCGCGCACGAACCCCCACAAATGGGGTCTGGCACGCGCGCCGCCTCCGCGCGACGATGCGGTCATGACCCAGCCGACCCGTGACGACGTGCCGTCCTACGCCATCCTGGTGTGGGCGTGGGGTGCGCTCGTGGCCGTCGGCGCGGCCGCGCTCGCGACGCTCCTGCCGTAGCCCGCGCCTCGTCCCCTTGCCGCGGTCGCGGCGCGGGGAGACCATGAAGAAGAGTCCCCGCACCCGCTCTGAAGGAGCACACCATGCCTGCCATCAAGGAGGCCGCGGAGGCCTTCCTCGCTCATAAGCGCATCGCCGTGACCGGAGTGTCGCGGACCCCCGGATCTCATGGATCCAACGCCGTCTATCAGCGGCTTCGCGATCGCGGCTACGAGGCGATCGCCATCAACCCGCACGCCGAGTCCGTCGAGGGCGACCCGTGCTACCCCTCGCTCTCCGCCGTGCCGGGCGGCGTCGAGGCCGTCGTCATCGGGACGCGGCCCGATCGGGCGCTCGCCACCATGAAGGAGGCGGCCGCGCTCGGCATCGGGGACGTGTGGATGCACCGCGGGCCCGGCGGCGGCAGCGTGGACGATGCGGCGGCGGCCTGGGGACGCGAGCACGGCATCCGCGTGATCGACGGCGGCTGCCCGTGCATGTTCGGGCCCACGGCCGACGGCGGCCACAA
Organism: Demequina iriomotensis; assembly: GCF_000971395.1. Lineage (GTDB taxonomy): Bacteria > Actinomycetota > Actinomycetes > Actinomycetales > Demequinaceae > Demequina > Demequina iriomotensis. The sequence continues at coordinate 257,580 of NZ_BBME01000010.1, forward strand.
GGTCATGTGCGCGATGCTCAAGCTGTCGGGGAACGTGCCGCGCGCGGTGTGACCCCGGTCGCGTGGGCGGTGTCGGTGCCGGGCGCTAGCCTCGCGGCATGCGGATCCTGCACACGAGCGACTGGCACATCGGGCGGACCTTCCACGGGCACTCGACCGGCGAGCACCTCGCGCACGTGCTCGCCGCGATCGGGTCCGCCGTGGCCGAGCACGCCGTCGACGCGGTGATCGTCGCCGGCGACGTGTTCGACAGTTCGACCCCCAAGGCCGAGGCCTTCACCATGCTCAACGCCGCCGTGTCCGCGATCCGCGAGGCGGGGGCGGCGGTGGTGCTGACCTCGGGCAACCATGACGGCCCCGCGCGCCTGGGTCACATGGCGCGGTTCGCCGCCTTCGGCGGGGTGCACGTCCTCACCGATCTCGCGGCGCTCGCGACGCCGGTGGTGCTCGAGGATGCGCACGGCGACGTCCTCATCTACGGCATCCCGTATCCGCACCCCGAGTTCCTCCGCGCCGCCTTCCCCGCCTTCGAGGGCACCACGCAGGCCGCGGCGCACGCGTTCGCCATGGGCCTCATCCGGGACGATGCGGCGGCGAGGGGCGGCGCGGATGCCCGGGTCGTGGTCGCCGCCCACACGTTCTGCTCGGGCGAGGCGGGGGCCGCGGTGCACGACACCGCCGAGGAGTCGGGGCGCACCGAGGAGCGCGACATCTCGCGCGGGGGCCTCGACATCGTGCCGCCCGCAACCTTCGACGGCGCGGACTACGTCGCGCTGGGGCACATCCACTCGCACGCGACGCTGTCGCACCGGGTGCGCTACTCGGGCGCGCCGCTGCGGTTCTCCTTCGGCGAGATCAGCGGGTCCAAGGGCGCGTGGCTGGTCGAGCTGGGCGCACCGGGCACGGAGCCCGCCGTCGAGCGCCTGGACCTGCCCACGCCGCGCGCGGCCGTGCGGCTCGAGGGCACGCTCGAGGAGCTGCTCGCGGACGGCGCCCATCCCGAGGCCGAGCACGCGTGGGTCGACGTGGTGCTGACCGACGATCAGCGCCCGCGCGACGCGATGCGCCTCATCCAGGAGCGCTATCCGCACGCGGTGACCCTCACGCATCGTCCCGCGCACGTCGCCGACCATGGTCAGGCGAGCTATTCCGAGCGCACCCGCGGCAAGACGGACGCGGAGCTGGTCGAGGCCTTCCTCGCGTTCACACGCAACGGCCACGGCGCGACCGCCGCCGAGGACGCGCTCATCGCCGACGCGCTGGGCGCGCTCGACGCGACGGAGGCGACGCGATGAAGGCGATCAGCCTCACGGTCGAGGGCTTCGGGCCGTACCTCGCGCGCCAGGAGGTGGACTTCACGGCCTTCGACGCCGACCGGCTGTTCGTCATCACCGGCAGGACCGGCGCGGGCAAGTCCACCATCCTCGACGCGATCACGTTCGCGCTGTACGGCGACGTGCCGCGGTACGACGGGACCCGGTCGACCGCGCGCAGCCACTTCTGCACGCCCGAGGACCCGACCGAGGTGACGCTGGTCTTCGAGGTCGGCACGCGGCGGTACCGGATCACGCGCTCCCCCGAGTACGAGCGCCCCGCCAAGCGCGGCGGCGGCACCACGCTCGAGAAGCCCTCCGCCAAGCTGTGGCGCTGGGAGGGCGGCGCCTGGGAGCCGATCGCGATGGCGCCGCGCGAGGTGGGGCACGAGGTCGGCGCGATCATGCAGCTCACGTCGGACCAGTTCCTCCAGGTGATCCTGCTCGCGCAGGGCCGCTTCGCCGAGTTCCTGCAATCCGGAACGGACAGCCGGCTCAGGCTGCTGCGCTCGCTGTTCGGCACGCAGCGCTTCGAGGACCTCACGGCGTCGCTGCGGGACCTGGCGCGATCGCGGCATCGTGCCATCGAGGCCGCGGATGCCGGGCTCGAGGTGATCGTGGGCAACGCCGCGACCGTCGCGGGAGTCGAGGCGCCGGGCGCGACGGAGCGCGAGACGTGGCTGGCCGGTGTGGACGATGCGCTGCGGGCGGCCGCGTCCGAGCGCGAGACCGCGGCCCGTGCGGCGGCCGAGGCGGCGACCGCGGCGCGAGAGGCGCTGTCCGAGGCACGCCGGGTCGAGACCGAGCGCGTGCGGCTCGCGACCGCGCGAGCGCGCGTCACCGAGCTCGGGTCGCGATCCGAGGCGCACGCCGCCGACGTCGCGCGGCGGGACCTCGCACGCCGAGCGGCGCCCGTCGCCCCCGCCCTCGCGGCGGCCGACCGCGCGGAGGCGGCGCTGGCCGCGGCCCGTGAGGCGCGCGAGGCGGCGCTGGGCGGCGACGCGGCGCTCGCCGCGACGGCGCTCGAGGACCTCCGCGGGCGCGCCGCGGCGCTCGCGACCGAGCGGGGTGCGCTGAGCGTGGCGCTCGAGGCCGAGCGATCGCTCGACGCGCTCGCGTCGGTCGCAGCCGCGGCCGCCGCCGCGGTCGAGGAGGCGCGCGGGACCCGCGACGCCGTCCAGGAGCGGATCGACGCGCTGCCCGCCCGCGAGCAGGAGCTGCGGGCGCGACGCGAGGAGCTCGCGAAGGCCGCGGCACGCCTCGACGATCTCGAGGGGGCCGTGCACCGCGCGTCCGCGGCGGTCGACGCGCATGACCGCCTGTCCGCGCTCGAGACGGCGCTCGCCACGGCGCGTGAGCGCGAGGCCGCCGCATCCGGTGCGCGGCGCGCCGCGGTCGAGGAGCACGACGTGCTGCTGCAGCGGCGGGTGCGGTCGCAGGCCGCGCACCTCGCCGAGACGCTCGTCGACGGGAAGCCGTGCGCCGTATGCGGCGCCACCGCGCACCCCTCGCCCGCGACGCCCACTGACGAGCACGTCACGGATGCGGAGGTCGACGCCGCCGGCGAGCGCGCCGCGGCGGCGACCGCCTCGTTCGAGGAGGCACGCGCGATCGCCGCCGAGGCCCACACCGCGACCGAGGTCGCCCGGACCGAAGCGGGTGCCGGCACGCGGGACGAGGCAGCCGCGGCGCTCGAGGCGGCGCGAGATGCACGCCAGGCGGCCGCCGATGCCGCTGCCGGCGAGGCACGAGCGGCCATGGACCTCGCCGCGCTCGACGAGGAGGCCGCGGCGCTCAAGGAGCGGGTCGCGGCCGCCGCGCGCGAGCTCGAGCACGCTCAGACGGTCGCGACGCAGGCGGCGGCGGCGCTCGCCGGCGCGCGCGAGACCACGGCCGAGGGTCGAGGCGACCACCCCACGGTCGCCGCGCGCGCGGCCGCGCTGGATGCTCAGCGCGTGCGGGTCGACGCGATCACCCGCGCGACGGAGGAGCGGGACGGCGCCGTGCGCGCCGCGGCCGAGGCGCACGAGTCGCTCGACGCGGCGGTCGCGGCCGCGGGCCTCGCGGGGGCCGACGCCGCCCGAGCCGCGACGCTCCCGCCGGCGGAGCTCGAGGCTCTGGAGGCGCGCATCGTCGACCACGACGGCGAGCTCGCGGGCGCGCGGGCCGTGGTCGTGGAGCTCGAGACGGCACAGCTGCCCGAGGCGGTCGCGGACCTCGCGGCGCTCGAGGCCGCAGCGCGCGAAGCGGACCGGTCCGCGACGGAGTCCACGCAGGCCCACGCGGCGGCCGAGGGCCGCGCGGCTCAGTTCGCCTCGCTCGCGTCGCGGTACCGCGAGGCGGCCGCGGAGACCGCAGAGGCGCGCGAGCGGCACGCGGTCGTGGAGACGCTCGCGAGCACCCTCGAGGGCAGCCCGCCCAACGAGCGACGGATGCGCCTCGAGTCCTTCGTGCTCGCGGCGCGGCTCGAGGAGATCGTCGCGGCGGCGAATGCGCGGCTCGGCGTGATGTCGAACGGGCAGTACCTGCTCGAGTACGACGACTCGGCGCAGTTCCGCAACCGGCAGACCGGCCTCGAGCTGCGCATCGCCGACGCCCACACCGGGCGGTCGCGCTCGACACGCTCGCTTAGCGGCGGCGAGACGTTCCTCGCGTCGCTCGCTCTCGCGCTGGGCCTCGCGGAGACCGTCACCGCGGCTGCGGGAGGCGTCCAGCTCGACACGATCTTCATCGACGAAGGCTTCGGCTCGCTCGACGCGGACACGCTCGAGATCGCCATGTCGACGCTCGACGATCTCCGCGACGCGGGCCGCACCATCGGCCTCATCTCCCACGTCGAGACGATGAAGGAGCAGATCCCGGCGAAGCTCGAGGTCGTGAAGTCCGGAGACGGCTCGAGCCGCGTCAGCGTGTCGCTGGGCGACGGCTGACGCGGCCGCGTCAGCTCAGCTCGCCGAACGGGTATCGCACCGTAGCGAACGGCCACTCTCGCGCAAGCCACGCCGGCACGAAGGCGCGGATGCTGTCGTCGAGCCCCGCCGGTGCCTGCGCGCTCACCCACCACGACACGTCTGCCGCGGGCACCGAGTGACCGTCTCCTGCGTCCGCCGGGTCGATGTAGATGCACCCCCACAGCGCGCTCTCGTCAGTCGGCAGGATCGCGTAGTTGAAGGACTCGTGCCGTTCCATCTCGGCGGCGTGACGTGCGAGGTCCTCGAGGTCGGCCTCCGCCGACATGCCGACGGGCGGCCAGCCCCACGCCTCGCCGTACTTGGCCCAGAGGATCGCCTGGTTGTCCATGACAGCGGGCATGTCGATGCCGAGATCCTCGGCCCGGATGGGGCGAACATGCACCCCGTCCGAGACCGCGGCCGTCTCGGGGTGGAGGTAGTCGGCCGGCAGCCAAGGTGTCTTCATCTCGCCTCGTCTCATGCTCATCGCGCGACCGCCATGATCTCGGCCGGGCCTCGCCTCGTCAACGAGTGACGGCGGACCGAGCCGCTGGCACACTCGAAGGTGACGGAGGCGACGCGTGGACGGGCATCTCTTCAGCGACGAGTCGAAGGTCGACGGCTACCGGTTCGCAGGCGCTCTGGTGGCCGCCGAGGACGTCCGTCGTGTGCGTCGCGAGGTGCTCACGTGGCGCGTGGGCGAGTCGCACCGCTTCCACACGTCGCACGAGCGCCCGGAGGCGCGCGAGCGGGCCGTCGCGTCGCTGCTACGGATGGCCGGCACGGTGGACCTGGCGGTGATCGAGCACGCGAAGACGCACCCGGAGTTCCTCGCGCGCGAGGCCTGCGTCGCGGGGATGGCGTTGTGGGCCGGCTCCGCGGGCGTGACGCGCTGGCTGCTCGAGCGCGACGGACCCTCCGAGCGCCGCGACAGGCAGACCATCGCCGCGCTCATCCGGCTCGGCGCCATCCCGAAGCTGCGCTACAGCCACGCGCCGGGCGTCTCCGAGCCGCTGCTCTGGATCGCCGATCTCGCCGCCTGGATGTGGAGCCGCGGAGGCGAGCACCGCGCCGCCCTGGCGCCGCTCATCGTCCATCACGAGGTGGTGCGCGACGAGGCGGACGCCGCCGCCTGAGCCCGGACCGCACGAAGCCCGGCTGACCAACCATCCGGAAGGCTGCCGGGCCCGCTCCTCGGGGCTAGTGCCCCTCGTTACCTCCATCATCCCACCGGCACGTGAGGGTCGCCAGTGTCCCTCCCACCTCCTCCGCATATTCATGCGAATCGCGACAGGCCGCTGTCCTACATGCTCCGCAGATTCATGCGGATCGCGACGGGCCGCTGTCGCAATCCGCATGAATTCGTGGAGGAGCGCGACACGACGGTAGTCACGCCGTGGTCCGACGGGGTTCGTCGACATAGCCGAGCGCCTCCAGATCGCCGTCCACGACGGCCTGGTGGCGGTGCCCGAGGCCGAGCGCGTCGGCATGGTTGAGCAGCCGGGCACGATGCGCCTGCCAGGCGACCACGAGCGCCACCGCGATCGCCGTGACCGCGCCCTCGAGAGCCGCCCACGCGACGTGGTGCCACAGCACAACCGAGGCCGCTCCCGGAGCGCCGAGCGCAAAGGCCGCCCACAGCGCTGCGGAGGAAGCGAGGACGCTCGCGAAGCCCGCGAGCCCGGCCGCGGGCACGCGCCAACGGTCGCCGCGCACACCCAGCCATCGCCACACGGACCAGCCGACGGCGATGCCCGCCACCCCCATCACCAGAACGTTGACGCCGAGCGCGAGCACTCCCCCGTCGCCCCACAGCAGGGCCTCGGTCGCGAGCGCGGCCGTCATGGTGAGCAGCGCGAGCGACGGCCCGAGCACGATCGCCAGCAGCGTGCCGCCGATGACATGGCCGGTGAGCGCCCCGGCGGTGTCGAGCGGCACGTCGAGCAGGTGCGCGATCAGCACCCCGCCCGCGCCCGCGAGCGCCCAGCCCAGCCGCAGGTGGCCGTGGCGCATCGTCCACCCGGCGTACGTGACCGCGCCGACGGCGGCGGCGCCCGCGCCGATGACGACAACGGGATCGAGAACCCCGTCGTGGATATGCATGATCGTCTCCTCTCAGGAGAGCACCGCAGCCGGTGCGGAGTATGCGCAGGAGTTGACCGCGGCGAGCTCGCGCGCGGTCGCGTTGCGGAGGCGGGTGAGGCGCATCGGCCCGATCCAGTCGCAGATCCAGTCCCAGTGCAGCGCGACGAAGTCGCCGGGCGTGACGGTCGGTGCGAGCGAGCGGCCGTCGCGGCGGAAGCGTGCGATCTCCGCGGTGGGCGGCGCGAGCGAGAGCGTGCGCCCGTCCCAGGCCAGGCGGCGGCTCTCGACCAGAGCGGTGTCACCCTCGATCGAGAGCACCTGACCCCAGCGAATGCGGCACCGGTCGAGGACGGTGAGCGGGCCCTCGACATGGCCGTTGCGGATCAGCCCGATCCACGGGTAGGCGGCGAACACATGGAAGTTGTGGTGCGGGGTCCCGCCCGCGGCGACGGCCGCGACCAGGCGCTCGAACTCGAGCCGCGTGAGGCGCGGCCGGAAGCGCCCCTCGAGGCTGCGCGCGAAGACCGCGCCGCCGCAGCGGTCCAGCTCGGGCCCGCCCAGCCAGTACGCCTCCACCACGCGCGGGTCGAGCGGCGCGCGGCCGAGGTGCTCGCCGATCAACTCAAGGTACGGCCACGCGCCCTCGAAGGCCCGTGCGACCTCCTCGAGACCGGGCCCGGACGCGCCGGAGCTCACCCGGTCGAGGAGCTCGTCGGCGCGGTCCGGGCCGCAGTAGCCCAGGTCGTTCGGCGGGAAGGCGTATCGGCCGAACAGGAGCGCTCCGTCCTGCGGCGGCAGGGCCTCGGGGTGCGCGGACGGGGGACGATGCAGGGTGTCGGTCATGTGACGGCCCTCCCGGGCAGTCGGGGGGCGAGCCAGACGAGCAGCCCGCCCGAGGCGAGCAGGACGAGCCAGGGCACCTGCGCCGCGAGGGGCGCAGCATCGAGGGCTCCGGCGAGGATCGCGGTCACCAGCGCACCGAGCACGAGCACCGCGGTGACGTCGACGGCCTGCGCTCGCGCGAGCGCCTGATGCCAGGTGGCGACATAGCCCGCAAGCAGCACCCCGGTGACCAGGACCCAGCCCCACTGGGCCGCGGTCGCGGGGATGACGCTTCCGAGGCGGCCGGTGACGGCGCACCACGCGAGCAGCGCGACGGTGCCGCCGCCCATGCGCGTGAGCGACAGGGTCCAGGGGGTGAGGTCCGCGAGCAGCCGCTTGGTCACGACCACCTCGACGGCCCAGAGGAGCGTGGCGCCGGCGATCATGGCGGTGCCGGGGTCGGCGACCAGGCTGACGCCGCCCCCGGCAAGCCCCCATTGCGCGGCGATCAGCACCGCGATCGCCGCGAGGTGCCACCACGTGAGCCGCTCCTTGAGCACGATGACGGCGAGGAGCGTGACCCAGACGACGAGCGTCTTGTGGAGGAACGCCGCCTGCGTGGAGCCGGTGGTGGCGAGCCCCTCGAAGAACAGCACGAACGGGACCGCTCCGCCCAGGATCGCCACGTAGACGAGCCCCCACCGGTGGCCGGGGCGGGTGGGTCGCGACACTGCGACCGACCCGGCCCCGGCAGACCGGCGCCCTACCGCGAACACGAGTGCGAGGATGAGCGCTGCGGCGCCGTTCTTCGCTGTCGTGTAGGCGGTCGCGTCGCCGTAGGCGGCGACGCCGAATCCGTTGACGTAGACGGCCACCCCGGAGATCGCGGCGGTGACCGCCGCGAGCGCGATGCCGCGGGTGCGAGTGCTCATGTCGGCTGCTCCTGTCCTGTGATCGCGGCGGAGCCCGAGTCGCGGATCGCGAGGGCCTCGCGGGCCTCCTTCTCCGAGATCCGCTCGAGCGCGAAGCCGGACTGGATCACCACCCAGTCGCCGGGCGCGATGTCGTCATCGCTGACGGTCATCTCGAGCACCAGCTGGCGCTTGCCGTGGTCCTCGACGACGGCGCGACCGTCCCTGTGGACCTCGACGACCTGGGCGATGGTTCCTAGGCACATGACTGCATCTCCTCTGTGAGCGCGATGAGCTCGGCCGAGGCGGTGGCGACCGCGCCGTCGAGCGCTTCCTGGATCTCCGGGGACATCGGACCGAAGTCGAAGGTCCTCGCCTCGACCCCGACGACCGTGACGTGCGCGGGCAGCGTGCCCAGCGTGCGCGCGAGCTCGACCGCTCCGGCCAGCCCGAAGGCGTGGCTCCCGCCGCGACCGGCCGCCGTGAAGGCATGGGTGGGCAGCGGCTCGCCCGCGTCGCCGACCTCGCGGATGTGCAGCGTCCCCGGGCTGCGGCCCGAGGCGACCGCGTCGACGACCAGCGCCGCGCCGTGGCCGGCCCACAGCTGGACCAGCTGGGTCGGGTCCTCCCGGGTGACCACGTCGACGCCGTCCATGCCCAGCGCGGCCAGGCGCTCGGCGACCGCGGGGCCCACCGCATCGTCCCCCCGGTCGGGGCTGCCGAGGCCGACCACCAGCACGCGTCCCGCGGTCATGATCGCTTCACCCGTAGATCCAGGAAATGCGTGGCGCAGGAGATGCACGGGTCGTAGTTGCGGATCGCCTCCTCGCAGCGGTGGGTGAGCATGTGGTCGTCGAGATCGGTCCACTGCTCGGCGGCCCGGCGGAGGTCCGCCTCGATGCTGGCCTGGTTCTGCGAGGTGGGCGGCACGATCTGCGCGTCCGTGATGATCCCGTCCGCGTCGATGCGGTACCGATGCCAGATGAGACCGCGCGGCGCCTCGGAGGCCCCGATGGCCTCCCCCTCACGAGGCGCCACGGGCACGGAGGGCGGGTGGCCGTCGTGCCAACCGTCGATGATGCGCAGCGCCTCCTCGAAGGCGTAGGCGAGCTCGACGGTCCGGACGATGATCGACTTGAACGGGTTGCGGCACGTCTCGCCGAGCCCCGCGCGGAGAGCCGCCTCCTGCGTGGACGGGCTCAGCTGGTCGAAGTTGAGGCTGTAGCGCGCGAGCGGGCCCACGACGTAGGGCTGGCCGTCGAAGGACGCGTGCAGGGCGTTGGAGTGCGCGACGTGGAACTCCGTGATGTGGTCGGGGATCTCGGCGACCGGGACCTGGAGCCCCGTGGTGGTGACGATGCGGGTGCCGCGCTCGAGCGGGTACCGATCCGGGTGACGCAGGGCGACGTAGGTGTACTCCTGCTCGAACTCCGGGAAGTCGAAGCCCGCGACGAGCGCCACGGCCTCCAGCGCATCGTCCCTCCCCTGCGCGAGCGCGGGCCGCAACTTCTGCAGCTCGGCGACCATGGGCATGCGGTAGAAGCCGCCGACCTTCACGTTGACGGGGTGGATGGCGCGGCCGCCGACCGCGGTCATGAGGTCGTTGCCCGCCTTCTTGAGGCGCAGCGCCATCTGCACCACGTCGGGGTGGTCCGCGGCCATCTCGATCGCGCCCTCGTAGCCCAGGAAGTCCGGCGCGTGCAGCATGAAGATGTGGAGCGCGTGGGACTCGATCCACTCGCCGCAGTAGAGCAGGCGCCGCATCTCCTGGATCTCCGGGGTGGTCTGCGCGCCGCAGATGGTCTCCATCGCCTCGGTGGATGCGGACTGGTACGCGACCGGGCAGATGCCGCAGATACGTGCGGTGATGTCGGGCGGCTCGGTGAACTTGCGTCCCCGCAGGAAGCCCTCGTAGAAGCGCGGCGGCTCGAAGATGTTGAGCTTCACGTCCGTGACGCGGCCGTCCTTGAACTCGATGTGCATGCCGCCCTCGCCCTCGACGCGCGCGAGCATGCCGACCTGCATCACCTGGCCGCCGTCCTTGAGCTGATGGGTCATGGCGCACCCCCGGCGGCAACGTTGTCGGAGGCGGCCGCGAACTCGGGCGCGCCGGCGTTGAAGGTCCGGTAGACGCGGACGATGTCGGCATTCGACATCCCGAGCTCGGCCAGCTGGCGCGTCATGGCCTCGGTGTTGGCGCTGTCCTGGGGGCCGAAGCAGCCGTAGCAGCCGCGGCCGAAGCTCGGGCAGAGCGCGCCGCATCCGGCCTGGGTGACGGGGCCGAGGCACGGCGTGCCGGTGGCGACGGGGACGCACACGTTGCCCTTGAGCTTGCACTCGACGCACACGGAGTAGGTCGGGATGCGGGGCTTGCGGCCGTTGAGGAAGGCCGCGAGCACCTCGACCAGCTGGACCTTGTCGACGGGGCAGCCGCGGAGCTCGTAGTCGACGTCGATGTGGCTCGCAATGGGTGTGCTGGTGTCGAGCGTCTTGAGGTACTCGGGGTGGGCGTAGACGATGCTGCGGAACTCGTCGACGTCGGCCCAGTTGCGGAGCGCCTGGATGCCGCCGGCGGTCGCGCATGCGCCGATGGTCACCACGGTGCCGGAGCGCGCACGGATCTCGTGGATGCGCGTCACGTCCTCGGGCGTGGTGATGCTCCCCTCCACGAGGGAGAGCTCGTAGGGGCCCTCGACGACCGCGCGGGTGGCCTCGGGGAAGTATGCGATGTGGATGCTCTCGGCGATCTGGAGCAGCTCGTCCTCGCAATTGAGAAGGCTCAGCTGGCAGCCGTCGCAGGACGCGAACTTCCAGACGGCGAGCTTGGGGCGGGTGTCGGGGGCCATCTCACAGCTCCCTCACGTTCACGAGCGGCTCGAGGCGGTCCCACGGCAGCACCGGCCCGTCGACGCAGACGAACAGCTCGCGCAGCTGGCAGTGGCCGCACAGGCCCACGCCGCACTTCATGCTTCTCTCCATGCTGAGGCGGATCTGCGCCTTCGGGATGCCGCGAGTGTGCAACGCGGAGGCGGCGGACCGCATCATCACCTCCGGTCCGCACACGAAGGCGAAGGCGTTCCGGGGGTCGAACCCGGCCCGCGCGACCAGCTCCGTCACGAACCCGACCTTGCCCTGGTAGCCGTAGGGCGCGTTGTCGACGGTCAGCTGGACGTTGACGTCGTTGAGGTCGGCCCAGCGGTGCATCTCGTGGCCGTAGAGGATGTCGTCCGGGGTGCGCGAACCGTAGAGCAGGAGGACCTTGCCGTAGTCGTCGCGATGGTGGAGGACGTCGAGGATCGCGGGGCGCAGCGGGGCGAGGCCGATGCCGCCGGTGACGAAGACGACGTCGTGCCCCACCGCATCGTCCACGTCCCATGAGGTGCCGAAGGGTCCGCGGACGCCGACCTCGGTGCCGGGGCTTGCCTCGACCAAGGCCCGCGTCACCGCGCCGACGTTCCTGATGGTGTGCTCGAGCGGGGCGGGGTCGAAGGGGTCGCCGCTGATGCTGATGGGGACCTCGCCGACGCCGAACGCGTGGAGCATGGTGAACTGCCCGGCGCGGAAGTCGATCGGGGGCCTTCCGTCCGCCGGATCCAACAGCAGCGTGAAGGTGTCGCGAGTGTCCTGCCGGACGTGGGTGATGACGTAGCGCCGCGGGACCATCGGGTCGGGGTCGAGGACGGCGGTGGACGATGCGGTCGCCGGGGCGGCGGCGGCCGTGACGGAGGCCGCAGTCGAGCCTGGCGCGACTCTCGCGTCGAGACCGAAGGGCTCGGGAATGCGGATGTCATCCATGACACGCCTCCGCATTCGACGCTAGGCCGCTATTCGAGGCGCACGAGGGACCTTGGTCCGGGTGCGGCTCGCACGGCGAAACGGGACCGCCCGTCGCGAGGCGTCAGGCGGCGAGCTCGAGCGCACCTCGCCCGCCGAGCCTCGGTTCTCGGGCCAGGTCGACATCGGGCGGAGGGACGAACCACACGCGGTCCCGCGTCACTTTCACCTCCCATCCGTCGTCGTGGATCCTGTGGTGACATCGCGTGCATAGGAGCACGCCGCGGTCGAGGTCGGTCCGCCCGCGTTTCGCCTTCCATTCGTCCACGTGGTGCGCGTCGCACCAGGCCGCAGGCGCGTGGCAGAACGCGCACCCGCCGTCCCTCTCGACCAACGCGATCCGTTGCGCCCGTGTGAAGTACCGCCGACCCCTGCCCAGGTCGAGCGGAAGCGACTCACCACCGAGGACCGCGGGGATCACCTCCGCGTCGACCGCCATGCGCCGGAGCTGCCCGGCGGTGAGAGGCGTCGAGAGCTGGTCGCACTCACCGAGTCCCAGCCCGGTGCCCAGCGCCTCCTCGCTCAGGCGCACCACCACCGTCGTGGAGACACCGGTCCCGGGCGCGTCGCAGCGGCTGCCGTGGCGCGCGAGGCCCGCCAGCGCGTCGACGCGCAGCCAGCCCGCCTCGCGCGGATCTTTGGAGGTGTCGCCGCCGTCGCGCTTGCGCGCGAACCCGTCGCGTACCTGCGCGTCGAGCCAGGCGATCACGGGCGCCGCAGATGCCGGATCGAGCAGGCCGGAGACCCTCACCATCCCGTCCGCCTGCTCGGTGAGCGCGAGGTAGCGCTCCGACCTCATCCGAGCCTCGCGCTCGGCCGTGCGGTCGAGGTTCCAGCGAGCGACCACCTGGGCGCACGCTTTGCGCAGCTCCTCGAGCGAGACGCGTCGCGCCTTGGCGACGAGCCTCCGCTCGATCTCCGCGCGGGGCACCGCGACATCGCCATCTCCCGCCAGCTGGTCGAGGGTGCGCGCCAGCAGGGAGACCTTCGCCGCCGACAGGTCACCCGCAGAGAACGCCTCGGCTACACAAGGATGGCGGCCCGTGCCCGGCGGCCCGACAAGCTCGCCCGCCGCGATCAGGTCATGCGCACCGGCCCGGGACCCGCCCGTCCCGTGCGCCACCATCTGCACGGGGTTGCGGTGCCCGTGGCGACGCGCCAGTCCAGTCCCGACGTCGGGCGCGGAGCGCCGCGCGATCTCCCCGGCGACGACCGCGGCCGGTACCTCGACGACGCGCTGGAGACGCGCGACGGCGTCGCGCACCGTCAAGAGGTCCGTCTCGGAGAGCCCGGCCACCTCCACGCCGTCGAACGCGCGCAAGGCCGCGACCGCATCGGCCACCGGCAACAGCGAGATGTTCATGTGAGCAGTCCACCACCACGGTCCGACAATCGGGACAAACGGGGTGCAGGGCGGTGGACAAGGCGCCGCCGGCCTGCCTCCTCCCCGCGCCGACCCACCCGGGAACAGGCACCATAGGCATGAGGGCATCGATGACGGCCCTCGCTGGTTGAGCACATGTGGTGGGGAGGCCCCATGGTGCAGACCGACGCCGACGCGGGCGCGCGCACGCGCAGCGCGCTCGAACGCATGCAGCGCACCGTGTACTTCGCGACCGGCCTCGCCACCGTCCTGGTCGCCGCGCTCCCCCGCGGCGCGAACGGCTTCCTCGCGCAGATCGACCAGCTCGAGCCGCCGTTCTGGGCCTTCACGGTGCTGGTCGGCGTCGCGGTGCCCGCGAGCTACGCCGTCCTCGCCTTCGTCCTGAGCATGCGGACGATGCGCTGGCTGGTGACCGCGTCGGCGGCGGGCTTCGTGCTGGCGCAGGCGCTGTTCGTGCCGTTCATGACCGTCGGTGTGCTCGAGGACGGCGCCGCGCCGTGGCTCCAAGGCTTCGGCGCGCTGCACGCGACGCTGCTCGCGGTGGCCTGGAACCGGCCGGCGGTCTGGGCGTATCCCCTGGCGCAGGGGCCGCTGGTCGCGGTCGTGGAGTACCACGCGAGCGGCGCCATGCTCGAACAGTCGCTGCTCGACGGGCTGGGCGCGCTGGTGACCTGCCTGATCCTCACCGGAGCCGGGGCGGGTGTAGTGACCGCGGCTGCGCGGCAAGACGAGGAGGCCGCGCGCGCCCGCGAGGAGGCTTCGCTCGAGGCCTCGCTGCGCACCGGCGAGCGCGAGCAGGCCCGCATCAACGCCCTGGTGCACGACGAGATCATGTCCGTCCTCCTCGCCGCCGTCCGCACCCCCTCCCCCGCGGGAGTGCCGGAGCGCGCATCGCGGGCGCTGGAGTCCGTCGAGGGGATCCGCGGCGCGGGCACCCGCTCGCGAGCCTCGGCCTACGACCCAGCCGAGCTGCTCGCCGTGCTGCGCGCGACCGCCGGAGCGATCAGCGAGGACATCCACGTCGCGGCGACCGTCGCATCGTCCACCCCCGTGCCCGCGGCGGTAGTCGCCTCGCTCGCCGAGGCGACCGGCGAGGCGCTGCGCAACAGCGTCCTCCACGCGGGCGGGCCGGACGATGCGGTGGCGCGGACGGTCGACGTCGCCGTCACCGAGGGCGAGGTGAGAGTCACGATCCGCGACGACGGCCGCGGCTTCGTCCCCCGCACCGTCTCGCCGCGCCGGCTCGGCGTGCAGGTGAGCATCCGGGGGCGGATGGCGGCGCTGCGCGGCGGGGGCTCGCGGGTGACGTCGGCGCCCGGTGCGGGCTGCCTCGTGGAGCTGTGGTGGCGCGCGGAGGAGGCACGGTGAGCGCCGCATCGTCCGGCGCCGTGCCGGCCGCGGGCGGGACCGACATCAGCCGCCTGCTCGGGCTGCATACGCGGTACGCGCAGCTGATCCTGGGCGTGTACGTGGTCGCGAACGTGGTGTTCGTGGCGAGCACGGCGGACCTGCTCGACCATGCGTGGGCCTCATACGCGGCGGTGGCGCTGGTGACGGCCGGGGCGGTGGTGGTGACGCGGCCGCACCCCGACCCGTTCCCGCTGCGGCTCACCTGGGCGGCGCTGTGCATCGTGGTGACGTCCTCCGCGCTGGTGCTCTACGCGCTGCCGGACTCGGGACCGCTCGGGCGGGCGACCTGGTACCTGGGGGCGACCACGTGGATCCTGTGGTTCCTCATCCTGCGCCGGCGGAGGGCGCTCGCGTGGACGGGCGGGCTGGTCATGCTGGTGGAGACCATGGCGTGGGCGGGCGCGTCGGGACGCGGGGCGCTGTGGGGGCTGGCGCTTGCGAGCCCGCAGATCCTGCTCATCCTGATCGCGACGCTGTTCGGCGAGGGGCTGCGACGGTCGGCGTGGCGAATCCATGCGCTTGCGCAGCGGTCGCTGGACGCGGCGGCGGCGTCCGGGGCCGTCGAGGCGGCGCGGCGCGTGCAGGACGAGCGTGCCGACGAGCTCGCCACCATGGTCGGGCCGTCGCTCGCGCTGATCGCGTCTGGGGCTTCACTGAGCGAGGCCGAGCGCGACGAGATCGTGCGGGTCGATGCCCAGCTGCGCGACTCGGTGCGCGGGCACGGGTTGTCGCTCCCGCCGATCGTCGCGGCGGCGTACCGGGCACGTGCGCGAGGGGTCTCCGTGACGCTGCTGGACGACCTGGGGGCGCCGCTGTCGTCAGCCGAGACCGATGCCGTGGTCGGCGCGGTGTCGACGGCGCTCGACTCGGCGGCGGGCGGGTCCGTGACGGTGCGGCTGCTGCCCGCGGGACGCGAGGAGCTGCTGACGATCGTGTCGCAGGCGGCCGAGGAGATCCGGCGGGTGGTGCTGCCGCGGGGGGCGGCGGCTGTGTAGGCGAGGCGGCTGTGTAGGTGCGGCTGCTGCCGAGGTGGGCGCGCGGCGGCTGAGTGCGCCGCGCATCGTCCTGCGGTTGTCAGGACGATGCGGCGGTCGCCATCCTCCCGAGCGCGGCGGCCTCCTCGGTGATGTCGATGCCGACGGGGCACCAGGCGATGCAGCGACCGCAGCCGACGCAGCCGAGCATCCCGAACTGGTCCTGCCAGCTGGAGAGCTTGTGGGTGATCCACTGGCGGTAGCGGGCCTTGACGTCGCCGCGGAGGGGGCCGCCGTGGATGTAGCTGAAGTTCTCGGAGAAGCAGGAGTCCCAGACGCGGTGGCGCTCGGCGTTGTCGCCGGCCAAATCACTTGTGTCTTGGATGGTGGTGCAGAAGCACGTCGGGCACACGAGCGTGCAGTTGGTGCAGGCGAGGCAGCGGGAAGCGACGTCGTCCCAGCGTGGGGACTCTGCGGAGGCCTGGAGGACGTCGTGGATGGTGGCGGTGTTGATTCTTCGTGTTTGGCGGGCCGCCGCTTGGTCCGTGACCGCTAGTGCTTCCTGCTGCGCTTCCGCGCTGGCCTTGGTGGTCTCGATGGCGTCGGCCACCTCCCTGCCTCGGTCGGTGCCGACCTCAAGGATGAAGCGGTGGGCCGGCTGCATGACCTCGGTGAGGAGCAGGTCGTAGGCGGGCTCTCGCGTTTGGGGGTTGGTGGCGGCGGGGCGCGGGCCGGTGCCCATGGAGGCGCAGAAGCAGGTGGCGGCGGGCTCGCCGCAGGCGACGGCGACGGTGAAGGTGCCATCGCGGCGGGCGACGTAGTGGGCGTCGTGGAAGGGCCTGTCGGCGAGGACTGCATCGTGGATCTGGACGGCGCGGAGGTCGCAGCTCCTTACTCCTAGGAGGGCAATCGACTCTTGTTCGGGCGCGTCACGCTCGACCGTGAAGTGGCCCTCGTCCCGGCGGCCGCGCCACACGACCTCCTCGGCCGGGAAGAACACCGGCTTGGTGGATTGGGCGGGGTCGGCGAAGCCGAAGTAGGCATCGTTGTCGCGCCGTCTCAGCCGGTAGGTGCCCGCCTCCTGCGTGTCGCCTACGCCCTGCGGGAGGTCGGAGGCCACATGGATGTCGCCGGTGACGATCGCATCGCCCCGAACGGTCGGCCCCACGACGCGGTAGCCGCGCCGTCGCAGCTCCGCGATGAGGGCATCGAGGCCTTCAGGCTTGAGGATTCGGATGTCGTCCATGACACGCCTCCTCTTGCGACGCTAGGCGTGTTCTCGCGCTGCGCTCGGGACCTTGGTCCGGGCGCGGTGCCGCTGTGACGTTCGCCACCTTCGCCCTTCGGACCCCATCGGGCCCTCACCATCATGGCAAAATGCCGGGACTCCACGCGGAACCATCGACTATGTCAGAGGGGTTCGCTACCGTCGTGGACACGCCGCGGGCGTCGAAACTGGAAGTACTACGGGGTACGAGCCACAGCTGCTCTGCCTTGCTGGGGGGGCAAGACATGTTCGAATGGCTCTGGCTGCTCATTCCCGACTCGTCGTGGTTCTCTGAGGGCGGCACTCAGTCGCTGACCGCGACATTCATCACCCTCATGATCGCGATCAGCCTACTGACGGTCCTGTGGCTCTGGCGTCAACGACGCACGTTCGCGCGCCGCATCACGGGGCTCCGCGCAGTGGTCGCGAAGGCGGGCGCGAGCGATCCGATGGAGACGCGCCGAGGCCTGGTCGCCGAGGCGATCAAGCACGACAAGGTCGTAGCGAGCCTCTGGCGCGAGTTCGACGAGACGCTCGTCGCGTCCCCGGACGGCATCAAGCTATACAACACGGTCGACGCCGACTACTTCTTCAACGAACGCACCATTGCCCCAGGCTTGGTGCACAACCGACTGCTCACCGCTGTTCCCGCGATCCTGACCGCCGTGGGCGTCCTCGGCACGTTCCTCGGACTCACAATGGGTCTGGGTGGCTTGAACGTCCACACCACCCTCGGCGAAGGAGCCGACACACAGGAGCTCCTCGAGGGAATCCAGGCCATGATCGGCGCCGCAGGAGTCGCGTTCGTCACGTCAGTCTGGGGTGTCCTCCTCAGCATCGTGGTCAACCTCATCGAGAAGGCCGCTGAGCGACGCGTGCTTGATGAGATCTCGTCGCTGCAGCAGTCGATCGATCACGTCTACCCCCGTGTGACGCCAGAACAGCCGTTGCTCGCGATTCAGCACTCCTCTGACGAATCGCGCCAGTCTCTGCAGGAGCTCCACGAACGCATCGGCGACCGTCTTCAGCAGACGGTCGAACAGGTCTCGCACAACCTCGAGACCGCACTTTCGTCGGCGATCTCGACGGCTATGGGCCCAGCGATGGAGAAGCTGGTCTCCACTACAACCGAGCAGTCCACCGAGGTCTTCGGACAATTGGTGGACAAGTTCGCGGCCTCCTTCACCGACATCGGCCGCAAGCAGGCCGAGGCTCTCGACGACTCGTCGACACGACTCACAGCCTCGATCGACTCGATCGCGGAGACGTTCGCCGCCATCACCGAGGAGTCGCGTCGCCAATCGCTGGAAATGCGCAACCAGCAAGCAAGCGTGCTCATGGAGCTCACCAATCTCACCGAGGCGCTCAGGAGCTCGTCCCGCGATCTCGGCGATGCGGCGACCGAGTTCGGCGAGGCAAGCCCGAAGATCGTCGCGGCGGGCACGGCGATCGAGGGAAGCCTCACGCTGGCAGCAACGACGCTGAGCAAGATCCAGGAGAATTTCGACTTGCAGGCGAGGCTTGTAGGGAGGATGCAGGAGCAATCCGCGGCTCTGGGCGGCGAGCTCGCCGCAGCAGCGACTACCGTCACCTCGGGCACCGACGCAATGGCGCAGCGGCTCGCAGAGATTGGTGATGCGCAGCACGTATTCCAATCCGAGCTGCGGACCGATGCCGAAACGGTCGCCCAGGCACTTCGCGCACACGTGTCGGATCTCGAAGCACAGGTGTCGAAGTGGCTCTCGGATTACTCCGCGGACATCGAGTCGCAGATCGAGCGCCGGATGACCGTCTGGAACTCCCACAGCCAGGACTACGCCAACCAGATGCTCGAAGTCTCGAAGGTCCTCGCGACAGTCATCAGCGAAATCGAGCTGAAGTCACAAACCGCACGCGTAGTCGGCGAGGCCGATGAGCTAGTCCGCGAAGCCGAGGCCTCCGCCGAGGACCGCCGAGCATGAAACTTGCCCGCAGGGCCCGACGGGGCGCTGTCGACGAGGAGAACTCCTACTGGGTGTCGTTCGCCGACATTATGTCGAGCCTCCTCATCCTGTTTATCCTTGCCGCAGTGGCACTCATGGTCCAACTGATGACCAAGCAGGATGAGCTCGGCACAGCGCTCGCAGAAGTCGATCGGCAGATGAACGAGCAAGAGCTTCAGCAGGCCGCGTTCGACGAGCAGATCAGCACGATCAGCGAGGCGGAGCGCGTGCGCGCCGAGATTCTCAGCGAGATGCGCGCGCGCCTCGAGGCAGCCGGCATCAAGGTGGTTCTGAACGACGACTCGTCAGTGCTGAGCATCCCGAGCTCCGCGCTCGGGTTCGGTGCCGGAAACTATGACATCGCCCCGGCCTACCAGGACCGCGCGACCATCATCGGAACGATCCTCAGCGACGTACTTCGAGGCTCTGATCGGACGCGCTTCCTCGATACCGTGTTCGTCGAAGGACATACAGATTCCGTACCGTTCGAGGGACCCCTCGACATGGACAATTGGGGCCTGTCTACTTTCCGAGCGATCTCCCTCTGGCAGCTCTGGGACGAGACTCTGTCGAAGAAGCAGCAACTCGACACGCTCCGAAACGCTGAAGGAGCGCCGCTCTTCTCCGTATCGGGGTATGCCGATACACGTCCCGTCGCGGGAACGCCTGACGGCGCGTCCGAGCATGCGCCGAACAGGCGAATCGACATCCGGATCACGATTGTCCGGCCCACCAGCGACGAGCTCCGAATCATCAGCGATGAGTTCGCTACCGGCACCGCGTCATGACCCTGAGGCTGCCGCCGATCGGACTTCAGATCCCGCGCGCTTGGTCTGAGAGTTCAGAACGCAGGTGGGCCCAACTCGCCTCTTCGGCGCATGATCTCCAGGGATCGGCGTCGGCATCGGGAGTGGCCAACTACGCCGAGGTTCTCCGTCCCCCGCTCCGCCGAGGCGACACAGGCACAGTCTCTCAGCTCCTCACCTCTGCCGGTGCTGTCCGTGCCCTGGCCTGGCTTTGGACCGAGGTTGACGGCGACTGCGCCGACAGCATTTCGGTAGACCTCCTAGGAGAGTTTGAACGGGCTTCGGGTGCGATCTCGCGGCTTGCGATGCAGCACCTGTTCAGGGTCTACTTCATGCGATTCGACGAACTCGACGACCTACCTGCCGACCAAGGTGGCGCGGCGATCCTCGACACACTTGGCGCGCTATTGGCCAACCAAGCGGCGCTCCGTTCCCGGAGTCCGCTTGCAGGCACGCGCGCCCCGCGGACGGAACGCGACGGCCCGTTCGCTCTCGCGCAGGCAATCCGGCAGGGTGGCGCCGATCCCGCACGGGCAATTGCAGCCGCCGGTCTCGCCTCTTACGAGGGTGGACGCTATCTGGAGCTTGTGCGACAGCACCTCTTCCTAGAGGAGTTGCGCACGCTGCCACTCGGCGCCGAACAGCCCGTTCTCGGCGAGATCCGCAATCCGGCCACGCACCGCAAGCCGCACCTTCGTGGGCGCATGCTCGGCCACGCGGCACTCGAGATCCTCATCGATCGTGCGGACCACAGCTATCCGGGGGACGCCTGGCGAGATGCGGTACTCGACGTCGCCGGTGACCCGCGCCTCACGTACCACGAGTCATATGCGACATGGTGGCCGGTGCTGGGCTCCGAGCGCGAGGATCGCGTCGCGTCCTGGTTGGCCCGCGCCGACCTCCAGATCTTCCTCGACGTGCTGGCAAGGTACTCGGAGGAAGCCGGGATCCAGGGCATGTCCCGCATGCTCCCTCCGCGCAAGCGGATGCTCGAGGGTCTGATCGATCTGGGCATCGTCCGGCGCAGCCGCCTCTACGTGGGCGACGACGTCCGCCGCTTCGCACGGCAGGCGAGCCTAGCTGCCTCGGCAAACCTCACAGGAAGCCAGTACTCGCAGCGCGCGCTCCTGTACCTCGATTGCGGCGAGTTCCACATCATCGAGGGATCGCACAACACCCAGCTCTGGACATACCTCGACGTGCCTTCGAGCCGCATCATCGATCCCACCAGGCGCCGCTTCTACTACGAGGAGCTCACGAGTGAACTTGCATCAGGATTCGTACGCCGCTGGCAGGCCACGATGGGGACGGCGCAGGGGACCGGGCATCTTGGAATCCGCCATGCAGGCCTCTGGCAAGCGAAGTTCCTCGAGTTCCTCGCCCATCATGGGATCGCAGTCAACCCCGAGGCGCTTCTGAGCCGAGCCGATTACCAGCAACTTCGCCAACGCCATGGGCTTCCGTGGGTCAACCCGGACGGCCGCCCCGTTGCGCTGGAGAGCGAGGACACACGTGGGACTGCGTGACATCATCCGGTCCGTCCTTCAGCAGGACGAGTCCGTCGAGCCCGGCATCGGCTTCCAGGTCTCCACGGACAGCGACGGCATCAACGTCGTCACTGGCCCAGACCAGTTCGAGCGGATCGATCGCGGCGAGGGTAGCCCCCTCGCGACGGCACAGCTGATCCTGATGCGCATGCTGGTCGAGCAGGGTCTGGCCGATGAGATCCCGCGCGGCTTCCAGATCGATGCGGTGCACGCGGCCGCGTTGGACGGCGAGGCCGCAGCTCTCCTGGACCTCCCGCCTCGCTATGCCGGGCGCGTCACCACCACCATCACGGGTCACACAGCCTCCACCAGGTTCGCCGTCGCCGCATCCGGCGAGGTCGACGGCGTGAGCGGCCGCATCCGCCTCAGCGGCCCCACGATGCGCATCGCGGGCGCTGACTTCCTCGCATCGCCCGTCGAGCTCGCCGCGCTGCGCGCCATCGACGCACACGCGGAGCTCGCGGAGGCCGACCGCACCGAGACCGCCAATGCGATGCTCGTCGCTTCGCTCCAGCGCGCCGCCGCCGAGGGCATGGACATCGACCTTGCGCACTTCACGCGGGGCGGCTGGACCACGTCCGTGCCCGGCGAGGTCGGCATCTCGGCTGCGCAGACCGCCGACGGCGGGCTGGTGCTCTCCCCCGCGCTTGCAGGCCTGCGCGTCGACGAGGCCGAGTCGCGATGGCACCAGGTGAGCGGTCGCTCGAGCGGCGTGCTGCGCGTGGGCAAGGGGCTCATCGTCCTCGAGGAGAGGTCGATGACAGCGGTGCACGAAGTCCTCCGCAATCGCACCATCGCGCCGGAGGAGGTCGAGGCGTTCCTCAGGACTCCGAGCGCGTTCCTCGACGCCGCGTTGGTGAACCTCGAGCTAGGCTTCTCCGTCCGCGTCGAGGGCATCGGTCGCATCGAGCACATGGACTTCGGCGACGGCACCGCGAGCAACCTCGACTGGTTCGCATCAGACTCATTGCCCAAGCTGCCCCAGGTCCTCGTCGACCTTCTCAAGACGCCGGACGATGTGGCGAGGTTCGAACGCCAGCTCGAGGCCGCCAAGGTTCAGGGTGCCGATGCAGTCCGCTTCGACGCCGAGCTCATCGATATCGGCGACCCTGCGGCCGTGACGGCCGCATTGGAGAAGGCGCGCGATCGCATCGTCAACGGCGCGCCGGACGATGCACCGGTCGCCAAACGCGCGCTCGCCCCCGAGCCGACCGAGAAGGTCGGCTTCCTGCTGCGTGAGGCCGACCGCGTCGAGACGGGTCTCCCGGACCGCGCGCGCGAGGCCTCTCTCCCCCACTCCCCCGACTACTCGGGCCTACTGCGCCAGCCGTTCCCGCACCAGCGTGAGGGCATCGAATGGATGCTCCGGCTGATGTCTGCGTCTCGCACCGAGGATCGCGATCAGCTCTACCGACTCCAGGGCGCGCTTCTCGCGGACGACATGGGCCTGGGCAAGACCTACATGACGCTCGTTGCGATCTCGGAGGTGGCACGTGCGGTCGAGAACGCCGGAACGGCGGCCAAGCCCGCGCTCGTGGTTGCGCCGCTCAGCCTGATCGAGAACTGGGAGGACGAGGTCTCCAAGACCTTCGCATCGTCGCCCTTCACCGAGATCGTGGCGCTGCAGTCAGGTCGAGACCTGCGCCGATTCCGCCGGTCGGGATCAGGCCGCGAGACTGCGCAGGCCGTCACGGCGATCGACGCGGGCGGCCGGGTCAAGGACGGCGAGCTGCGCATCTCGCTCAAGGTGGGCGCCGATGCCCGGGCGGAGCGCCTCGACAAGCCTGGGCGTCTAGTGCTCGCCACCTACGAGACCCTGCGGGACTACCAGTTCTCCCTCAGCCAGATCGACTGGGGCGTGGTGGTCTTCGATGAGGCGCAGGCGCTGAAGAACCCCGATTCGATGCGGACTCGCGCCGCCAAGGCGATGAAGGCGGACTTCAAGCTGCTGGCGACCGGCACCCCGGTGGAGAACTCGCTCGGCGAGTTCTGGTGCCTCGTGGACACCGCCCAACCCGGGCTCCTGGGCGACTGGAGCGACTTCCGCGAGCGGTACATCGTCCCCGCGCAAGAAGCCGAGGGCGTCGAGGCGGACGCCGTCCGCGCGCGCCTGGGCCGCGAGCTTCGGGAAGCGGTCGGACCCTTCATGCTCCGCCGCGAGAAAGAGGACCACCTCGAGGGGTTGCCTCCCAAGTACCTCCACACCGCGCTGGCTGCGCCTGCGGGCGCTCGCGTCATCAACGACCCGACGCTCGCCCGCACGATGCCACCAGCGCAGCGCGACGCATACGAGGCCCACCTCCATCGCTTGCGCTCGGCTACCGGCGAGGGCGGCACCGCCGCACTGGCTGTGCTCCTAGCGCTCCGGCTCGCCTCGCTCCACCCGGAGCTGGGCGCGCACGGTGCGCGGCCGTCCATCCCCACGGATGCACGCGACGCCGAACGTCAGTGGAGAGCCTCGGCGAAGCTCGCGGTGACGATGGACGTGCTGCGCGACATCCAGGCGCGTGGCGAGAAGGTCATCGTCTTCGCGATGTCGAAGGACCTCCAGCTGCTGCTCGCGCTGTGGCTCAAGTTCGAGCTGGGCGTGCGACCGCACGTCATCAACGGCGACACCGCAGCATCGTCGGGCGGGCGCTCACAGTCGCGCAAGGAGCTGATCGCGGACTTCGAAGCCCGGGAGGGCTTCAACGTCATCATCATGTCGCCCATCGCGGCCGGTGTGGGGCTCACGGTGGTGGGTGCGAACCACGTCATCCACCTGGAGCGCCACTGGAACCCCGCCAAGGAGGCGCAGGCCACGGATCGCGTCTACCGCATCGGCCAGACGCGGGACGTGCACGTGCACCTGCCCGCCGCGACGCATCCGGACCTCGACTCCTTCGATGTGCTGCTCGACCGTCTGCTCGCTAGCAAGGTACTGGTGCGTGACGCGGTCATGGCACCTGGGGTGGTGTCGGAGGCGGAGATGTTCGCGGCGTTCGGCGGCCGCTAGCTGCTCGCTCGACCGTGCAGGAGGACGGCGCTCTCGCGCCGTCCTCCTGCACCAGTCAGTCGACCTGGGGAGTCTCGGGCGCGTTCCCCGCAGTCTCGAGCAGTCCGAGCAACGTCCCGAGGTCCATTCCGCTAGTTCGCATGAACGCACGAAGCTTGGGGCCGTAGGCCGACTGAATCTGCTCGGCGAGCGCGAACTGTCCCACCCGCTGCGCGGCACGGAAGTCTCGCTGGAGGGCAAACAGCTCGCCGAGCGCGTCGTCACCGACCGGGGTCGGACCGTCCGCCGGCGATGCATCGTCGCTCGGTTCCTCGTCCACCCGGGCCGAGTCTGCGATCAACAGCTCCAGCACCTCGGTGACATCGTGGTCGCCGCGCGTCGACGACCAGGTGAGAAGCTCCCGAATGCCCGCGCTCGCGGCGCAACCCACGGCCGCTGCGACATCGCTGAGGTCGTTCCCCGCATGGGGTTCGAGGCCGACCAGACCCCGGAGGCGCGCGAGCGGCTCCGCATCGCGCCCCGCCACCGCGCGGAGCTCCACCGTTCCTGAGTCGTGGAAGACGACGAAGAAGTCGTCTCCCAGTCGGAGGTCGGTCGTGGCGAGCTCCCGGCGTACGGTGCCAAGCGACGGCTGAAGGCCCGTCCACCGAACCGCGACTGAACCCGCGACGCCGTCGAAATCGCGCGACTCGCCGTAAGCGAGACCGAGCGCGGACGCGATGCCCGGGAGCAGTGCCGTACCGCTGCCGCGCACATGGTCATCGTTCACCACGGACCGGAACAGCCAGGCTTCGCCCACGCGGTAGACGCGCTTGGTGCGTTCGGGCGACTTCAGGCTGTCGGGGCCCACCGCGCCCGCGCGACGGACCACGCCGCCCTCGTTGACGTACGGCGGCGCGCTCGCGTAAGCCACGACAGAGTTCGGAGCGACGGAGTACTTCGCGCAGATGGACGCCACGAGATCAGCGAGCTCGAGCTCGCCGTCATGCTCGTCGAGCACGCGCCCGATGAGTCCCCGAATGTTGTCGTAAGCCTCGAGGTCCCATTCGACCAGCGCCCACTCGTCGCGGTCGACGCGCATGAATCGTTGATCCGACCCCAGCCCGTTCTTCAGCGACCTCAGCGATCGATCCTGGCCCGTCTTCGCGAGGATCGCCTCCGATGTCAGCGGGGCACCCTCGATGGAGAGCACGGCCGCGGACCGGTCGACGATGCTGCGTGCACCGAACACCAGATGCCCGGCGATGACCTCGGCACCGCAGCGGACGAACCAGTCGAAGATCTCGTCCTCGGCACGATCTCCGCCGAACGACGCGGGCAGCGCGGGACGAAGGCCCGCGAGCCGCACCACGCCATGCGCGTCGGCGAGGTCCTTCGCCAGCGAACGCAGGCGGGCCTCGGCCTGGGCAAGGCTCGGCGCCGCGCACCACCCTTCCTCGATCTCGTAGCGATCGTCGAGCCGGTCGAGCACACGCCACACCGGCATCCCGAGACCCGGGACCAGGTCGTCGAGCGCCGGATACTCCCGGAGAAGGTCCGCGAGCGGGAGCAGGTAGCCGATCGCCTTCGCGATGCCCTCATTCACCTCGCTCAGGAGCGCGTCCTCGCGGATCTCGCGCTCGAGGCGAGCTCGTGCCTTCGCCGAGACCTGACGAATGCGCTCACGCGTGACGCCGAAGTCCTCGCCCAGCGAGTCGAGGGTGCGCGGTGAGTCCGCGAAGAGTCGCTCGATCAGAGCGGCTCTCGCCATGTCCGACTCTGCTGCGACCAGTTCGCCCAGTCGCTCTGCGGGCGACGGCACCGCGTCGAGGAGAGACAGCAGGTCGATGGTACGCAGCGCATGAAGGCGCCCGAATGCCGCCGCGACACCTTCCGGCAGGTCGAAGAAGGTGTCGCGCGCGAGAACCTTGCCGTCGTTGCGGCCCATCGCCGCCTGGAACTCGACGAGGGTCCTGATGTCCGCGACCACATCGTCGATCGCTGCCGGCGTGGGATCCGGGACCGCGACATCGTCAGGCGCCGGGTTGGCCTCCACCTGCGCCTCCGCCTCGCGCCCGGCCGAGAGCGCCGACGAGACAGCCCTGTCGATCAGGAGCTCGAGCGCCCGGTCGACCGTCCGGACGGCACCACCGAGGAGGTTGGCCACCTCGGACGAGTCGACGTTCTCGAGCGCACCCGGGTCCTCATCGAACGGGTACGGGAGCGTGGCGATGCCTGCCGCTTCCCGGAGGGCGTCCGCGAAGTCCTCGCCCGTCAGCGACGGGAACAGCTCTTCGAGGGTCCAGAGCTGCAGGAAGTCGCCGATGACCGCGACGAGCTCGCGGTTTCGGGTGCTGCCCGCGGCTGCAGGCTCCTTGGTGATCCCGCTCCACGCCGCATCGTCCTCCGGGCCCCGCCAGACGCGGAGCGGGATCGCGTCCACCCACGGGAAGACGTCGATCCACGTCGGACTGGAGTCGCCTTCCCTGGCGGTCGCCTGCGTCTCTGCCGTCATGGCGGACGCCTAGCCGACGACGAGCGCCGGGTCCGCCACCGTCGCGCGGTACCAGACCGCGTCAGGACCCTTGACCGCCTGGCTCACGATGAACGCGGTCAGCGTCTTCATGTCCTGGACGCGCGACGTCGTGCTGGTCGAGCCCTCGCTTCGCGCGGGCACGACGCCGGTCTGGAACCAGGAGTCCCGCACGTCGGGGAACACCGGCACCGCGAAGTGCGGCGCCATCTCGGCGAATGCCTCCTGGATAGCCGCAGGCTTCCACCCGAGCTGCCGCAGCTCGAACCACGCACCCGCGATGGCGCGCAGCACGACGTTGGAGCCGATCAGCGAGCGAGACCGCACCTGCGCGGGAGTCAGCGATCCGGCCACCACGTCCCTGAGCTCGGGGAACGCCGCCGCGATCGCGTCGGTGAAGGCGGTGAACTCGATCGCGATGTTCTTGTGGTCGAGCTCGTCCTCGAGACGCGGCGTGATCTTGCGCTTGCCGTTGGTGAGCGCGTGCAGCATCTCCGACACGTGCTTGGCGCCGATCAGGTACTTCGAGGCACCGGACACGCGGTCCTGCTCGAGGTCCACGCGGCCCTCGAGGAGCTCGTTGGAGATGAGCACCGCGTTGAGCGCCCGCACCAGCACCTTGCGGTCGTCGAAGCGGCTCTTGACCGAACCGGTGATGCCCTTGGCGTTGTCATTGATGTCGAGGAAGATTCGTCGCGCGGTCTCGGGGTTCTCTACGAGCACGATCTGGATCGAGACGCGCTCGCCCGCAAGCGCGTCGCGTCGGTCGACCTTCTTCTGCAGCTCCTTCTCGGCGTTCGCGATCACGGGGCGCTCGCCGAGCTCCTTGGCTCGGCCGACGAGCGTGCGCGCCTCGGAGATGTCCGCGGTGAGCTGCTCCCACGCGAGGTGGAAGCCCAGAGTGCGGTGCTGGCCGTCGACGATCGCGATCTCCGACTTGGCGTCCTTCGGCACCGCGAGGGTGCCGAACTGCGTGGTACCCGTGTCGAGGTCCTGGCGGGAGTCGAACTCGAAGATGTGGGGCGCGCGCAGCAGCAGCGGCGGGGACACCCAGTCGGCCTGCTCGACCACGTACGTGCCGAACTGCTTGGCGTGGGTGGGAACGATGCGACGCTGCGTCGCCGAGGCGTCCAGAGGCTTCTCCGGGTCGGGCTTCGGCAGGAAAGTGACCAGCTCGCGGACCGACAGGTCGAGCGAGAAGACGGTCCTGCCTCCCTGACGGTACTTGGCCGCGAAGAAGTACTCGTTCGGGTCGTAGCCCGTGGGAATGTGCGCATTGTTCAGCATCGTTCTGCCCCTCAGTGTCGTCCGATGTGGGGAGAGCTAATCGGAAGGGTCTGACAATGTCAAAGATCTGCGATGGGTGTCACAGGGGTGGCGGCGTCGAGGCCATCTGCTCACGCGCGCGTCTCCGACCCCAGCGACGCCACCGCGGCCTCGACGAGGTTCGATCAGACCTCGCGGTACGCCGCGAAGAGATCGAATGGACCAACCGAGGTATGCACCTGTCGGAAGTGATCGGACTCCGCTACCGGCTCGAGGTCCCGCATGAGCACTCACGCGTGCGCGAGAGCCTTCAGATAGATAGGGGCACGCGCCGCACCGTGCCCCAGCGCGCGCGGCGCGTGCAATGACGGCCAACCCACAACACCGGAGAGCCCTTCCCGGCCGTGCACTACTGACGGATCCTCGGGACGCTGACCGCGTACGGTCCACGAGTGACGCGAGTTCACCGCCATCGAGAGCACCTGTGCGATCGCGCGGTAGCCGATGTGCTCCGGTGTCACCGGTGGAGATCGGCCCAGGCCCCTGATGTCTTGCTCCGCTTCAAGCCGCTGCGTCACCTCGCGCGGCCTTGCCGAACCGAGTACCGCGGCGGGCGGCGCCAACGCGAACAGGGCGGCGACGGCGTTGTGGCGCTCGGTGTCGAGGTCGCAACTCCCGCGAGGCCCCCCATGGCGCGATCTCCCAGCGATAATTCGCAGTGCTGCCCTGGGATCGACGGGGCAGGATCTGGGCGTGGAGCTCGGTCGGCACCTGGTCCCCGGGCACCCATCGGGGCGAGTAAATGTCGGTCGTCGTGTTACCCCTCGTCCGGGAGCGCCGGACCCGGCTGATCCTCGGCGCCCTCTGCATTGGTGACAGAGAATCTTCGGAGGCGCCAACGAGAAGTTCTGAAGCGGCGTCGTCGCGCCGTCGAAGTCCGACCATGCGCGGCTCGCTGGCGCGCTGAGCTAGGGCCGAGACCAGTTCCTGGGTCGACGGCATGCACATGACCCACAGCGACCCCCTGGTCACTCTCCGCGCCACAGCTGAGCGCGTTGCGAACGGTGTTCTCAAGGACCGGTGACGCGCCGAGGATGCCGCCCAGGACGCGATCAATCGACTGCTCGAGGACTGCATCGCGGGCCTTGATCGTCTCGACCGCAACGTGGCGTGCATGGCGAAGAGCACCGCCATCGATGTATTGCGGGCACCCACGATGGAGTGGTTGGCGGTCGAAGGCGACGTCGAGTGGATCGGCGACCTCGTCGACTCCCATGTCGGGCCGTCAACCTTGATTGCGCGGCCGGAGTACGTCAGGGACGTCTGCGATCCCTTGACGTCTGACGAGCGCGACAAGTTTCTAGCGACGCTCGACGGCGTCTCGAACGCCGAGCCCACCGATGCGCCGCAGAGCGCGCTGGCGACGATGCCTTGTCGCAGCCGAAGCCCAGTCAGCAGCGCCGATGTGCGGCACCGCGCGCGTGGCGGCCCTCGCCACGCATCACTACGGTGAAAGAGTGACCGCTACTCCTGACGATGACCGGGGCATCGAGGTTCCGCGCTTTGACCACTTC
The DNA here is from genome assembly GCF_000971395.1 of Demequina iriomotensis. Taxonomy (GTDB): domain Bacteria; phylum Actinomycetota; class Actinomycetes; order Actinomycetales; family Demequinaceae; genus Demequina; species Demequina iriomotensis. Next base: position 287,213 of record NZ_BBME01000010.1, read on the forward strand.
TTCCGCCCCGTCCTGCTCGAGCTCGAGCGCGAGAGTCCATTGCGTACGCGCGACGTCATTTCACGAGTCGCGGACGCCCTCCGCCTGACCGAAGCACAGCGCACAGCAGCAATCCCAAGCGGTCAGAGCAGGCTCGACAACCGCACCACCTGGGCCTGCAGCTATCTGTACCAGGCAGGCGCCCTCACGAAACCCCGGCGCGGAATCTATGAGATCACCGACCGCGGACGCGACCTGCTCCGGACAAGACCAGATGTCATCGACGTCGACGACCTCCTCCAATTCGAAGAATTCCGCGAGTTTCAGCAGCGCAAGCGCGACACGGCCGCACCAACCGAGACCGTCGAGCCCGCCGAGGGCGATTCACCGCCGCGCGAACGCATCGAGTCCGCGATCAAGGCGGTCGACACCGAGGTCGCGGCAGACCTCCTACGCCGCCTTCGCGAGCGCGAGCCGAGGCTATTCGAACAGGCCGTGGTCGACGTCCTGCTCGCGATGGGGTACGGCGGCACAGAGCAGCGCGGAAAGCGCATCGGCGGCACTGCGGACGGCGGGGTGGACGGTGTGATCGATCAGGACGCACTCGGTCTCGACCAGATCTATGTCCAGGCCAAGCGCTACGCGCAGGGCAACAACGTCGGACGTGAAGCGATCCAGGCATTTATTGGGGCCTTGCACGGATTCGGCGCCAGCCGAGGCGTCTTCATCACGTCGAGCGACTTCACCCAGCATGCACGCGACTACGCGCAACAGATCCCGACGCGCGTCATCCTCATCGACGGCACCCGACTCGCGCAGCTGATGATCAAGTACCGGGTAGGAGTCCAGGTCACCACCACCTACGACCTCGTCGAAGTCGACGACGACTTCTTCGAGTAGGAACGCGTCCTGTGTTGGCGTCCAAGTCCTCGATGCGAACCCAGAGCCGCCCATACAAGTCACATTCACGAGGGAGCGTGCACGCATGAGCGTCGAGATGCAACAGCCGACCATCACGGATCTCCTCAAAGACGTGCGAACGGGGCGCATCCAGCTGCCGGACTTCCAGCGCGAGTACCGGTGGGACGTCGAACGCATCCGTGAACTCCTGGTGACCGTGCTCAAGGGCCACCCCATGGGTGTGGTGATGGTCCTCCAGACCGGAAGCGACCACGTGAGGTTCAAGCCAAAGCCACTCACCGGCGTGGTGCGCGGAGGCGACGACTGCCGCGAGTGCCAGGAACGTTTCAGTTCCAAGGCCCCCGCCACGGTCGCAGCGCCGGACTACCTTCTCCTGGACGGCCAGCAGCGCCTCACTTCGCTGTTCCAGGCGTTGTCGGGGGACGGTGTGGTGCATTCCGCGGACGACAAGGGCAAGCTGCGTCACGTCCGCTACTTCTTAGACGTCGAGCTGGCTCTAGGCGACGACGGCAGCCAGTCTGATGCGATCGTGGTGATGCCCGCGGACGCCGTCGAACGCACCAATTTCGGCAGGGACATCGTGCGCGACTGCAGCACACTTGAGGGTCAGGTCGAGCACGGGCTGCTTCCCATCACCGCGATCTACGACGACACGGCCATCACCTGGATGCTCGAGTGGATCAAGCCCGACGCGACGCGCGCAGCGACATTCCAGCGGCTTCAGAGCGACGTGTTCCTGCGCATGAAGTCGTACCAGATCCCCGGGATCGAGCTCCTCAAGTCCACATCGCGCGAGGCGGTAGCTACCGTGTTCGAGAAGGTCAACACCGGCGGCCTTGCGCTCGACACCTTTGAACTGCTCACTGCGACGTTCGCGGGTGATCCGTCGGGGACAGGCGAGGACGGTTCCGACTTCCGGCTCGTCGACGATTGGAAGCTCACCAAGGAGATCCTGGAGCGGCACCCCACGCTTGGCGGCTTCCAACGCGTGTTCTTCCTCCAGGCCGTCACGCTCCTGGCCACCCACGCAAAGCGTCAGGCAGAGATAGCGGCCGACAAGTCCAAGCCGAGACCGACAAGCGCGCGGCGGGAGGATATCCTCAGGCTGCAGCTCACGGACTACCGCCGGTGGGCGGATGAGGTGCGCGCCGCACTGCCGTGGGTAGCGCACTTCCTCACCGAGCAGCACATCCACTCGGACCGGTTCGTGCCCTACGCGACGCAGTGCGTGCCGCTCACCGTCATCCGGGTGCTGCTGGGTCACGATGCTGACAAGTACGCGGTCAAGCAGCGACTTCAGCAGTGGTACTGGTGCGGCGTGCTCGGCGAGCAGTACGGATCGACCACCGAGACCAAGTTCGCACGCGACGTGGATCAGGTACCCGACTGGGCGCTCGCTGCGGTGGACGGGCGCCAGGCGCGCCAGCCCGAGACTGTGACCGTCGCATCGTTCGCCGAGACGCGTCTCCTGACACTTCGCACGCGGCTGTCCGCGGCGTACAAGGGCGTCTACGCGCTGCTCATGCACGGCGGCTGCAAGGACTGGCAGTTTGACCAGGACATCGACCACGCGCACTACAACGAGATGAACGTGGACATCCACCACATCTTCCCCAAGAAGTGGTGCGAGAAGAACGACATCGACGATGCACGTCGGGAGTCGATCGTGAACAAGACTCCGCTCGGCCGCAAGACGAACATCATGATCTCGGCGAACTCACCTGCGGACTACGTTCCGATGCTCGAGGCAAGATCCGGACTCGCCCCGGAATCGATGGACGGAATCCTTCGTTCCCACCTGATCGATCCGCAGCTCTTGCGCGCTGCAGACTTCGACCGCTTCTTTGAAGCCCGTCGCGAAGCCCTTGTGACGATGATCGAAGGCGCAATGGGCAAGCCCGTTCTTCGGGACATGGAGATGACGGACCGATCTGACCTCGTCTTTGAGGAGGCGGACGCGGACGAGCCCGACTTGGATGACGAAGCATGACCTACCTCGGCCTCGACGCCTGCAAGAAGGGCTGGGTCGTCGCGGCGATCGACGACGACGGCTGGGTCGACCTCTTCGTCGCCTCGGGTATCGCTGAGGCCGAGGCGCGCGGGATCGACGAATTCGGGGCGACGCTCCTGGTGGTCGACATCCCGATCGGCATCCCAGACTCAGGTCCGCGGCGCGCGGACCAGCTCGCGCGTCGGTCTATCGCCCCGCGAGGATCAAGCGTCTTTCCCACCCCCGTGCGGACCGCGCTGGTGGCCCCGACGTACGAGGCAGCCCGCATAGCCTCGCTCGCCGCATCCGGCAAGAGCCTCTCGAAGCAGGCGCATGCGATCGCCGAACGGGTCCTGGACGTCGACGGGTATGTCGCGCACGCGTCGATCCCGGTTCGCGAAGGCCATCCCGAGGTGAGCTTCCGTGCGATGGCCGGCAAGGGCATCGTCCACCCGAAGAAGACTTACGCGGGCGCATCACTGCGCCTGGACCTGCTTCGCGAGGAGGGCATCGCGGTGCCCGTCGGGCTCGAGCGCGATCTGCCTGGCGCAGCATGGGATGACGTGCTGGATGCCGCCGCGATGGCGTGGACGGCCCGCCGCGTCGCGCGCGGTGAGGCGGACCGATTCCCGGCACTGAAGAAAGCGGAGCGATTCAGCGACGGCATCGACTCCGCGATCTGGCTCTAACTGCTCCGAGTGCTTGCATCCGGCCAACGTGGAGGTCAAGGAAGCGGCACTGCGCGCCGATAACAGCCACGTGGAACTACCGCGCGTGCGTCGATACCGGAGGAACGGCATCGACCGCCTCTATGTCGACCACGTGATCGACGGCGTGCCGCGCTGCCTCGGCTGGGCCGAGACCGACTCAGGCGAGATCACCATTCAAGTTCCCGGATCCGAGGCGCGGGTCGAGACTGCTCTCGAGAACTGGGCACGCTTCTTCCCCGAGGACGACCTGGCCTCGCATGCGCCCGGCAGGAACGTCCGGGCCCTCGCCGCCGCGTGGGCGCGCGAGATCGACGACATCGACGGCGAGCTCACCCAACTCGCGGCGTTGCGCGACATGGCCGTCTACCAGCACGCGCAGTATGCCAAGGGTAGCTCCGGCGAAACCATGATCGGTAACGAGCTCAACGCCCTTTACACGCACGGCTGGGGGCTGCTCCACTCGATCCCCACCTATGGCGGCCTCGGCGACATCGACCGCCTCCTGATCGGGCCGGGCGGGGTGTGGACCGTCAACGCCAAGAAGCACCCGGCCGGTCCGATCGTGGTCGACGGCGACACCTTGCGCGTGGGCCGGGTTCGCGTCGACTACGTCCGAAGCGCGCGCCGAGAGGCCGGGCACGCCGCTGACGTCCTCGCGCGCTCGGGTGCGTCGTGCGACGTCCTAGCGATGGTCGTGCTCGATATCCCCCGCGCGCGCGACCTGACCGTCTGGAACCCGCCGGCAGGCGTCGAGGTCGCTACGCGCGCATCGTCTATCCCGACCCTGCGCGGCCAGCCCCGGCGACTCGAGCAGGCGCAGATCAACCACATCTTTTCGATCGCCCGCCGACGCCAGACCTGGGAGTAGACCATGACGGACATTGCCCTCAATCGCTGGACGCGCTACGGCCACGACCGCGTCTACGCGGCCGGGCCCGACGGCACGCGCCTCGGCTTCATCGACCTCAAAACCGGCGAGGTCACTCTCGAGCCCAGTGTCGACGCGTCCGTGGGCGATGCGCTGCGCACTTGGGGTTCCGGTCAGCGAGAGACATCGGCAACCGCCCCGGCCGAGGAGCATCCCGAGGCCGAGCCACCGGCGGCCGGGCCGGATGTGCGCGATTGGACTGACCTCGCTGGCAACCCGCCCGGGGCCATAGTTCGCGCGCAGGCCGCCGATGCATGGGAGCGCGAGAAGCGCGTCGGCAAGGTTATTCCCCACCTCGCGCGGGCTCTGGATGTCCACACCGACGAGCGTGCGTGGCGCAAGGGAGCGGAGGGCGAGGAGAAGGTCGGCGCGGTCCTGGAGCGCATGACGAAGCGTGGTTGGCGGATCATCCACTCGATCCCGGTCGGCGAGAACTCGGATATCGACCACCTCGCGATCGGTCCGGGCGGCGTGGTTCTCGTCAACACGAAGCACCACCCGGGAGCCAAGGTCACGGTCACCAAGTACGGGGTGCTGGTCAACGGATCGAAGACCGACCACGCCCCGCAGGCCAGAGCACAGGCGAAGAAGGCATACGAGCTGCTCAACGCCGCGGGCGCCGACGTCGAGCGCGTGGTGCCGTGGATCGCCGTCTACAACGGCAGCGTGCTGCAGCCCGAGATGAAGCTGGCGGGCAGGATCCCTGGCGTCGGCGTCGTGACGAACCACAACATCAACACCAACCTCAAGCGCCTCGATCCGGTGCTGTCACCCGAGCGAGTGGATGCGATCTACGAAATCGCGCGCCGGTCGACCACCTGGACCGCACTCTGACTCAGCGCTGTCGAATCTCGCCTCTAGCGTTCGCCACATGATTCTCGACGGCCCCGCCTCGACGGGCGGCGAGCACCGCGATCCGTGCCCTCGATGCTTCACCGACTTCCCCGCGCCAAGGATGTGCGTACCCCACCACAGCGAGGACCGGCGGCCGCCTGCAAGTGACGGAACCCGCGCATCGTCCCGCGACACCGTTTGCCGGAATACCCACCCCGGTACCCGCGTTGACGTCTCCCGGCACCCCGCGCGCCCCTCCCGCACAATCGAGGGAGCCCCGCGCCCACCTCCCACAAGGAAGGCCCCCATGAAGGCACTGATCCACCGCTCGTTCGGCAACCCGGCCGAGGTCCTCCGCGTCGAGGAGGTCTCCACACCGGAGCCCGGCCCCGGCGAGGCCCGCGTCCGCCTGACCCTCTCCCCCATCCACAACCACGACCTGTGGACCGTGACCGGGAACTACGGCTTCAAGCCCGAGATGCCCGCACGCTCCGGCACCGAGGCCGTCGGCGTCGTCGAGGCCGTCGGCGAAGGCGTCGAGCACCTCCAGCCCGGTACGCGCGTCGCCACGGGCGGCACGTTCGGCGTGTGGGCCGAGCAGTTCGTCGCCAAGGCCGCCGCGCTCATCCCCGTGCCGGACGGCATCCCCGACGAGGTCGCGGCCCAGCTGGTCGCCATGCCCTTCTCCGCCATCAGCCTCCTGGATTCGCTGGACCTGAAGGAAGGCGACTGGATGATCCAGAACGCCGCCAACGGCGCCGTCGGCCGGCTCGTCGCGCAGCTCGCGACGGCACGGGGCATCAACGTCGTCGGCCTGGTCCGCCGTGCCGACGGCATCGCCGAGCTCGAGGCACAGGGCATCGGCCGCATCGTCGCCACCGACACCGACGGGTGGCAGGAGCGCGTTCTCGAGATCACCGGCGGCGCGCCGCTCAAGATCGGCGTCGAGTCGGTCGGCGGCAAGGCGGCGGGCGACGTCATGTCGCAGCTCGCCGAGAACGGCACGCTCGTGATCTTCGGCGCTATGGCGTCGCCCACCCTCGAGATCGGGTCGGGCGACGTGCTCTTCAAGCAGGCCACCATCCGCGGCTTCTGGGGCTCGAAGGTCAGCGCGGCGATGCCCGCCGAGGACCGCGGCCGCCTCATGCGCGAGCTCTTCGCCCGCCTCTCGGACGGCACCATCACGCTCCCCGTCGAGGCCACCTTCGCATTCGACCAGATCGCGGACGCCGTGAAGGCGCACTTCACCCCGGGCCGCGTCGGCAAGATCCTGCTCAAGCCCTAGCCGAGGCACGATGCGGCGGCCGGGTTCGCACCCGGCCGCCGCTGTCGCGTCGACACCACGCAATGGTCCGGTGACGCTGTCGGCCCTCACCGCTACCGTGGGGTCACTCCCCTACCGACGACGCCGAGGAGCGACACCAGCCATGAGGTCGAACGCCACCGTGTACATCGATGCCGGCTACCTGGTCGCGGCCGCCGCGACGCGCCTCACGGGAAGCTCGTTCCGGCGGGGAATCCAACCCGACTACCCGGCGCTGATCGGCGCGATCCTCACGCAGGCTGAGCAGATCGCCGGGCGCCCCGTCCTGCGATCCCACTGGTACGACGCGGCGCGCGACGAGCACCCGGACGAGGACCAGCGGGTGATCGAAATGATCCCGCGCGTCAAGCTGCGCCTCGGGCGCATCGGAAACGAGGGTCAGCAGAAAGGCGTCGACCTCAAGATCGGCCTCGACATGGTCACGCACGCCCGCAACGGCGCCATCGACACACTTGTGCTGGTCTCCGGCGACGACGACCTCACCGAGGCCGTTGACCAGGCCCAGGCGAGCGGCGTCGAGGTGATCGTGCTCGCGGTCCCGGACGCTCTGGGTCGCCCGCATGGCGTCTCGCGCCACCTCCAGGCCACCGCCGACCGCCTCGAGCTCATCTCTGGTGAATCGCTCGACGCCTCGATCGTGCGTCGCATCGCGACCACGACCCCTGCAGAGGCGGTCAAGGCGGTGCACGACGCCCCGGCGCCGTCGAACACCGACAGCACCGCGGCATCGTCCGCCGCTACCGACGCCACGCCGCATCGTCCATCACCCGCGGACCTGGCCCGGCAGCACTCCGGCGCGAGCACGCGACCGATCGACACACTGCTGGCGCCCGTGCCCGTCTACTCGTCAACCTCCGGCAGCACACCCACGCCGGCCCAGTCTGCCGAGGGTCCGGCGTACGACGAGAGCATCGCGCAGGTCGCACGCGCCTCCCTCAGCGCCTTCCTCGCCTACGCCACCCAGCAACAGCTGGCGAGCCTCCGGACCAACCGCCCGTCGATCCCGCGCGAACTTGATTCGACGCTGCTGCGCGACCTCTCGGACGCGCTCGGGATCTACACCCTCAGCGAGGTGGAGCGCCACGCGCTCCGCGACGCGTTCTGGGACGCGCTCGACACCGTCGAGGTGTAGACATTCCCGCAAGCCGCGTCACATGTACCGGCCGCGCTCCTCGAGGATCCGCGCACGCCTCGCGCTCACCAGGAGGTCGGCGCTGCCCAGCGGGAGCGCCTGCCACCAGCCCACGTCAGGTGCGCCGATCGCCTGCAGGAACACACCGGCGCGCTGCGACACGTTGCCGCTCACGCCGAACCACCCCACGGCCTCCTCGACCGTCGGGCCCTGCTTGAAGGTGCCCGCGGTCTCGTTGGCCCGGCACACCGCCCAGCCGATCGCCGCCGCCCCGCGCGCGACCAGCGACCGCCGCCGGAAGATTCCCGGATCCCCGAGCGCCGCACGCGCGAGGACCCTGCGCATCGCGGTCCGATGCTCGACGTCGAGGTGCGCCTCCGCGACCGAGTCGAGCAGCGCGAGGTACTCACCCACCCGCTCGTGGATGTCCTCGGCGATGCCGTCCCAGACGAAGTCCTCGTCGGGCAGCGGCTCGTCATCGAGCGCGACCAGCGCCTCGCGACCTCCGACGGCCTCGTCGAGCCGCTCCAACATGAACTCCGCGAATTCGAAGTCCTCGTACGCGTCCGCGAGGCCCTCGTCCTGCATCGCCTCGCCGTACTCCTCGACCATCGACGCGATCACCTCCAGCACCTCGCCGGTGAACTCCGAGTCCAACCCCTGGCGCCGGTGCGCGAACCTCACGAAGTCACCCAGCAGCGACGGCATGCGCTCCACGTCGCTGAACGGGACCATCACCTTCCTCGGCATCCAGTCGAGCAGGAAGATCTCCGCCACCGCCGGGCTCCAACGCAGCGGCCCGCCCACGTTGTAGCCGTTGCCGAAGCTCAGGATCATGCTGACGCAGAACTCGTCCTCGACGTCGTCGACTCCCTGCCCCTCCTCGGAGGCGAGGAACTCGACCCTGAGCGCCGCGAGCTCCTCCTCCGCCCACATGGGCGGGATGTCAGGCTCGCCGCCGTCCGGCAGCAGGCGCAGCAGCCACTCGATCGCGGGGCGCAGCGCGGGCCACTCCTCGCTCTCGGGCATGTCGATGGTGCGGCGGCCCTGCTCGATGGCCGATGCGACGGTCGCCCGGGCGATCGCGGGATCCCAGGCACCGATGTGCTCGGGGCCCAGCTGCTCGAGCGCCTCCGACCCCAGGCGACCCAAGGTCTCGTCGAGCGGCGCCGGCACCAGGAAGGCGTGCTTCACCGCGGAACCGAGGTTGTGGTCGGTGAGGACGAGCGCGGTGAACGCGGCGCCCGAGCCGAAGCGCACCCCGAGGACGCAGTTCTCCCCATCTCCGGCGATGTCCGTCATGCGCACCACGTCGATCTCGACACGGCCCTCGGCGACGTCCTGGATCCACCGCGGGAGCGGGTGGCGACGATGCAGCAGCTCGGCCTGGATCTCGACGAGAGCGGCGTCGCCTGCGGGGAGCATCGCCGCGATGAGCGTGAGGAGCGCGGTGGTCTCGGCGTACGAGTTCTCGATGAAGGACCGCAGCAGGTCCGCGCGCGGGAGCGGATCCCTCGGCGCCTCGAACCACATCCCGTCCCCGGGCTCCGAAAGGTCGAGCATCACGCTCACCGTGCGCAGAAGCACCGCGGGCGAGTCCGCGCGCAGCGCATGGCGCACCGAGACCAGCAGCTCCATCGCGCGCGGGTCCTGCTCGTGCGCACGGTCCGGCACCGCGTGGAGGTGTCGGCGCTGCTCGGGGCGACGATGCTGGGGACGCTTGGCGGGGCGACGCTTCTTGGGCACGGTTCGAGGCTAACGGGCCGTCGCCCTCGCTGGCACCGCTCAGCTCCAGCCGCGCGGGTTCTCCGCCATCTCGGCGTTGCGCCGCTCGAGCTCGGCCGCGAGCGCCGCTCCCTCCTCGGGATAGCGCGCGAGCACGTCGTAGGACTCGCCGGGATCGGCCGAGAGGTCGAACAGCCACGGTCCCTGGTCGGTGACCGACACATCAGAGGACCCGGACGTCAGGTCGACGTACGGCTGCGCGGCGTAGTACTTGAACCGCCCGTCGCTGGCCGCGAGCAGCTGCTCGCCTGCGTAGAAGTAGTAGAACTCCCCCGCCTGCTCCGAGGAGCCGGCCAGCAGCTGCGCCATCGAAGCCCCGTCGAGGACCCGATCGGTGGGCGCTTCGACACCGATCCACTCCAGGAGCGTCGGCAGGATGTCCGTGCCCATCGCCATCGCGTCGAGCGTCCGCCCGCCTTCGAGCCCCGCGGGCCAGTGCACCAGGAACGGCACGAGCATCCCGCCCTCGTACACCTCGCCCTTGCGTCCGCGCGAGCCGCCGGTCGAGCCCTGGTACCAGGGGCCGTTATCGCTGGTGATGATGAGGATCGTGTCCTCGAGCTGCCCGGTCGCCTCGAGCTCGGCCACGATCTCGCCGATGCCGTCGTCGAGCCCCTCGACCACGTCGCCGTAGGTGCCCGCGTCCGAACGCCCGGAGTCCTCGGTTGTGGCGCTCAGGGGCTCATGCGGGAAGTTGTGGGCGTAGTAGAGGAAGAACGGCTCGTCGGTCGCGGCAGCCTCGCCGATGAAGGCCACGGCCTCGTCCGTGTAGCGCGCGTTCAACGTGGCCTGGTCGACCTCCGCCTCCACCACGTCGCCGTCGCGGTAGAGCTGGAACGGGCTCATGTCGTTCGAGTACAGCGAGCCCAGGAACGTGTCGAAGCCGAAGTCGTGGGGCAGCGAGCCCGCGGTGTCGCCCAGGTGCCACTTGCCGATCATCCCCGTCGTGTAGCCCGCGGCCTGGAGGATCTCGGGCATGGCGACCTCCTCCTGGCTCAGGCCGTCGGAGGTGTTGAGCGCGGCGTACGCGCTATCGCTCGGGAACAGCACGTCGGGCACGCCCGCGCGCGGCGCGAGGCGCCCGGTGAGCAGCGCGGCGCGCGACGGCGTGCACACGGCGGACGGCGCGTGGAAGTTCGTGAGGACGATGCCGTCCTCAGCCAGCGCGTCCATGTGCGGCGTCGCGATGGGGGTGTCGCCCATGAAGCCGAGGTCGCCGTAGCCCAGGTCGTCGTAGTACACCAGCAGCACGTTCGGGGCGTCCCCGGTGGACGATGCGGCGCTCACGTCCGCGAGGTAGGCGTCCTTCGCGACCTCGTGCTCCAAGGGCCCGGCCGGTGTCGCGGACGCTTCCGGGGCGGCATTCTCGCCGGATGTCTGCAGGTAGACGATGCCGCCGACCACTACCGCCGCGGGCATCCCCCACAGCAGTCCAGTCCGGATGCCCCGAGCACGTCCATCGTCGGGCCGTGTCGACATCGTCGCCCACCTCCCCCGCTTCCCTAGCGCTCCGTTCCGGCACAGTGTGACCCGGGCGCCGGGCCCAGTCAAAGCGCCGCGCGCGGTCGCACCGCGATGTCCACAGCCGCGCCTCCCGCGAGGCTCTCCACAGCGTGCGCGCCCGGCCAACGGTCGCGCGCCGCCCCTGGAGGAGCATCGACGCATGGGCATCAGGTACTACGCATACTCCTTCCCCGCCGAGCTGACCGAGGCCGCCTTGGCCGACCCCCGGACCTTCATCGGCGCGGGCCCCTGCACCACCGCGTCGAGCACTGCTCCCGAGGCGCCCTGCACTTGCGGGAATGCCGTGCGGGACCTCTCGCGCGAGGACACGCTGGACCTCGACAAGGCCTGGAGCGACCTGCAGCGGCTGACTCGACCAGACCCGTGGGGCGAGGCGCCCCGACCCGCCTTCCGGATGTTCGAAGGTCACATCACCATGGCCGACCACGGCTGGCTCCCCTGGGTGCGCGCGCTCGGCCCCGAGGAGGTCGGTGAGATCGCGGCCGACCTCGCGGAATTCCAGCGCCAGGAGAAGAGTGAGGTCACCGACGACTACGTCCGCGGCTACCTCGACGACGCCGTGACATTCACGGGGTATGCCGCGTCGAGGGGTCGAGGCTTCGTCTACCTCATCGGGTGAGCACGTTGCCGCCGCACCCGGCTCCGCGCCTCGTTGCTATCGTGAGTGATAGCAACTCGGGAGGTGCGCGCATGGCGTCGATCATCGTTCGAGGGCTCGACGAGTCCGTCAAGGCGCAGCTTGCCGCCCAGGCCCAGGCGCATGGGCGCTCGATGGAAGCCGAGGTGAGGGACATCCTCACCCGCGCGGCGCGCCGGCCCCACATCGGTCTGGCGCTGATGGAAGCGGCGCGCCATGCCGATCTCGCGGCCGACCTTCCCGTTCCGGCGCGCTCCGACGTCGCGCGGGCGGTGGAATTCGAGTGATCGTCCTCGACACGAACGTCATCTCGGAGCTGTTCCGCCGCACGCCCGACCCGGCCGTGCTGTCATGGCTGAGCGCGCTCGACGGCGACGTCGCCATCACCGCCGTGACGATCGCAGAACTGCTGGCGGGCATCGCGCGACTCCCCGCGGGGCGAGGAAGGACCGAGCTCGGCGCGCGCGTCGAGGCCGCTCTCGAGCCGTACCGCGGGACCGCATCGGTGCTGCCGTTCGACGACGCAGCCGCGGGGCGCTACGCGGAGATCCTCGTCTCCCGCGAGCGTGCGGGGTTCCCCATCTCGATGGCCGATGCGCAGATCGCCTCGATCTGCCGTGCCCACGACGCCGCCTGTGCCACCCGCAATGTCAAGGACTTCGCGCACGCCGGCGTCGCGCTGATCAATCCGTGGGAGCAGCCGGCCTAGTGCCGCCGTCCTCAGCCGCCGCATCGTCCCCCTCGCCGCGCACGCGCGGGATCGCGTGCGTGAACTGGCTCGCGCGCTCCTCGGCCGAGGCGGACCCGGTGAAGAGGCCCGACTCCCCCGCCTGCTCGACCATGGTGGTCCGCCGCATGGGCGCGCTCGGCGCGGCCGCGACCTCCGAGACGAGCACGCGCTGCGCGGGCGCCGCGTCCGGCATCGCGGACTGGATCCACAGCACCATGGCCTCGCGCACGAAGCAGCGGAGGTCGTACAGCGTCGGCGCATCCTTCGCGGTGACGAGGATGCGCACGCGCACGTAGCCGGCGGTCGCCTCGGTCACCTGGAGCACGTTGGCGCGGCCGTCGTAAAGCGGCGTCTCGGCGAGCACCTGCTCGAGGTGCTCGCGCATCCTCTGCGGGGACACCCGCCAGTCGAGGTCGAACTCCACCGACCCGAGCAGCTCCGACCCCTGCCGGGTCCAGTTCTCATAGGGCGTCGTCGTGAAGTACGTGCACGGCAGGACCAGGCGGCGGTCGTCCCACAGGTCGAGCACCACGTAGCTGAGGGTGATCTCGCCCACGCGACCCCACTCGCCCTGGGCGACGATCACATCGTCGACGCGCAGCGCGTCGGAGAACACCAGCTGGATGCCGGCGAACATGTTGCCGAGCACCGACTGCGCCGCGAGGCCGGCGACGATCGACGCGATACCGGCCGAGGCCAGCACCGACGCGCCGATCGCGCGCACCGAGTCGAACGTGAACAGCGCCGCCCCGATCGAGATGACGACGATGAGCGCGATAGCGAGCCTCTTCACGATGAGCGTCTGGGTCCGCAGCCGCCGCGCCAGCCGGTTGTCCGGCATGTCGATCGAGTTGTACGCGAGCGCGAGGTCCGCGAGGAAGCGCACGAACGCGATGAGCAGCCACGCGAGCAGCACGATCGCGACGATCGTGAAGAACCGGGTGATGAGCGGCATCCAGTCGGTGCCCCGCAGCGACGCGTGCACCCCGACCCACAGCCCGAGCACCAGCGCCAGCGCCCAGAACGGGTTGCGGGTCCGCGTCTGCAGATCGCGCGCCCATGGGTAGCGACGCGCGACCAGCCGCATGATCACCTCGACCGCGAGCGCGACCAGCAGCGCGCCGCCGACGCCGAGCGCGACGGCGACACCGAATCCGAACCAGTCCTCGAGCATGTCTCCTCCTGGGGTGGTCGTTGCCGTTCGACCGTACGGGAGGGGTGTTTCGGGCGGGTAACCCCCGGGTGAGAGTCCACCAAGAGCCGCGGACCAGGGACGATGTCAACCGCCGGCCGCGCGCGCTCACGTTGCCCGCCGCATCGGTCCCCGCTAGGGTCGATGGAAATCCGCGCGCACGACCACCGGGGGGAGCTCCCGTGCGGCACCTGCTTGCCATCGCCTTGCTCGGGCTGAGCACCACGCTCGCCGCCGCCACCACCGACTCCGCCGGGTCGCTCGACAGCGTCATCGCGGCCGAGCTGCCCGGCTCGGGCGCGCCCGGAGTGGCGTACGCCGCGGTCACCGATGGCGTGATCTCTGAGGCCGGCGCACGCGGCGTCACCCGCGCCGGCTCCGAGACCGCGGTCACCGCCGACACCCCGTTCTTGCTCGGCTCGATCTCGAAGAGCTTCACGGCGCTCGCGGTCATGCAGCTGGTCGAGGCGGCCCAGGTGGACCTGGACTCTCCGGTCGGCGACCACGTCGACGTCCTCGCCGGCACCGCGGCCGGCGACCCGACGGTCCGCGAGCTGCTCAGCCACACGAGCGGGTTCTCGACGCTCCAGGGGAACACCTCGCGCACCGACCCGACCGGCGCGCCCGACGACCTCGCGGATGCGGTCGCGGCCCTCGCGGACGTCGCACCCGCGTACGAGCCCGGCACCCGGTGGGAGTACTCGAACACCAACTATCAGATCCTCGGCCGGCTGATCGAGGAGGTCGCGGGCACCGACTTCCAGACCTACGTCACCGAGCACATCCTCGAACCCGTCGGGATGGAGGACAGCTTCGTCGCCGACGGGCAGGCGCACCCGGAGATCGCCGCTGGACACACCCCGTGGTTCTGGACCAAGCGTCCGCTCGCCGAGAGCACCACGGACCGCGTGACCGCGCCCCAGGGCGGCATCGTCGCCAGCGCCCGCGACGTCGCCCTCTACCTCGCGATGATGATGAACGGCGAGGACGACGTCCTCAGCGCCGACGGCAAGGCCCTGATGATGCGCCCCGCGAGCCCGACGTCGCCGTACTACGGGCTCGGCTGGTACGTCGACCCGTCCCATGGCACCGTGGGCCACACGGGATCCACGCCGGGCAACGAGACCCAGGCCACCATGGTCCCTGCGAGGGACGATGCGGTGGTGGTGCTCGTCAACGCGGGCAGCGGCATCGGCTTCGGGGAGACGACGCAGCTGCGCAACGCCGTCACCGCGAGCGCGCTCGGCCTCGACTACAACGGCGAAGGGTCGCGCTGGAGCCAGAAGGCGTTGTTCCTGGGCCTTGCGCTGGCCCCGCTGATCTACCTGGTCAGCATCGTGTGGGCATGGCGCAAGCGCGCCGCCATCCGCGCCAAGTCCGGCATCGGCGGCCTGTTCAGCCTGTGGTTTCCGCTGCTCACCACCAGCGTCGCCGCCTGGGTGCTCCTGATCCTGGTGCCCGACCTCATGGGCGCACCGATCTCGACGCTGCGGGTGTTCCAGCCGGACCTGGCCCTCGCGATGATCGCGACGGCGGTGGGCGGCGTCGTGTGGGCCGCCTTCAGGCTCGCGGTCGCGTACAGCGGACGGTCTCGCGCGGTCCCGCGGTCCGGCTGAGCGGCACGCTCACCGGTCGGACGGCGTCAGTCGCAGCCGCACGAGCCGGACGGTGTCCGCTCCTGCCAGCACACGTCGCACACGCCGTAGCTCTTGGGCGCGTCCGCGGCGACGGCGGGGATGATGCGCTTCTTGCTGCCCGGGCTCCCGCTCCTGGTGGTCACCGGATGATCGACCGCCCAGTTGACCATCCCCTTGCCGTGCGTCTTGTCCCGCACGCGGTCGGGGAGGTCGGAGGCGGACACCGCCTCGACGCGTGAGCCGAACCACTCGGTCGAGCGCTTGCCGATGTGCAGCGGATGGAGCCCGTCCTCGCGGATCGCCTTGATGTAGCTCGACTTCACCTCGCAGTCGATCACTCCTGCTCGGCGGGCGATCTGCCTCACCAGCGGCCTCGCCTCATCGGCGAGCTTGAACTGCTCCATGGCAGTCTCGAGGGCGGTCAAAGGGGCATCGTTCACCCTTTAGGGTCCCACGTGCGAACCGGGACCGCCGACCGGAGGCCCTAATCGAGGTCCCCCAGGTCGATCGACAGGTCCACCGCGGCCGGCGCGCTCAGCCCCGGCGGCGGCACCGGACGCATCGGCCGCGCGACCACGTGCGGCACCTCCTCGACCAGCCGCTCGGGCAGGCGGTTGAGGAAGTACGCGTCGTCGAGAGCATCGAGACCCGCCGGACCCATCCACGCCCGCACCGGCGTGTGCGCGACGGTACGCGTCACCACCAGCCGGTCGCGCGCCCGGGTGAGCGCGACATAGAGCACGCGCCGCTCCTCCTCGACCTCCGCGACGTCGCCCAGCGACCGCGACGACGGATACGAGCCAGCCGACACTCCCGCGCAGAACGCCCAGTCCCGCTCGAGGCCCTTCGCCGAGTGCACCGTCGACACGATGACGTGATCCTGCTGCGACTCCGGCTCCATCTCCGAGGTGAACACCGGCGACAGGATGTACTCCTCGATGAACTCGAGGATCGACGCACGCGACGCCGCGAGCCGCTCGACATGGACCAGGTCGCGGGCGCGCGCCTCCCAGTTCTCGTTGCGGTACTTGTGCGCGAGCACCGGCTGGAGCATCGCCGCGGCCCTGCCCACCGCATCGTCCACGCGCCTCGCGGCGTCCTCGATCGCGTCCAGCCCGGCCGCCAGCCACGGAGGCATCCCCGCGAGCGCCGTGGCGCGCGCCTCGCGTGCGGAGGCCCCGCCCGACCGCGCCGACAGGAACGAGTCGAACGCCCGCGCGGCCGTCACGTCGCCGACCCGCGGCACCAGGGTGAGCAGGCGCATCCAGGCGACCTCGTCGTCGGGGTTGGCGACCACCCGCAGCGCCGCGAGCACGTCGCGCACATGGGCGCTCTCGAGCAGCTTCACTCCCCCGAAGAACACGTACGGGATGTCGTTCTCGACCAACCGGGCCTCGATCGCGCGGCCGCTGTAGTTCGAGCGGACCAGGACCAGGTGCGTGGCCCACGGGAGCTCGTCGGCGCGGGCCTTGAGCAGCGACGCCGCGATGAACCCCGCTTCGTCCTGCGGGGTCTCGAAGCTGTGCAGCTCGGGCTTCGCCCCGCGACCGCGGACGGCGCGCAGCTTCTTGTCGTACCCGAGCGGCGACTCCTCGAGCAGCCAGTTCGACAGGTCGAGGATCTCCTGGGTCGAGCGGTAGTTGTCCTCGAGCTTGAGCACCCGCGCGCCGGGGACGCGCGAGGAGAACGAGTGGATCGACTCGAAGTCCGCGCCGCGGAAGCCGTAGATCGACTGAGCGTCGTCGCCCACGCAGTAGAGCTTGGTGTGCGGCACCAGCGGATCGAGGATGGTCCACTGCAGCGGGTTGGTGTCCTGCATCTCGTCGACGAGGACCTCGTCGTAGTGCGACCCCACCCACGCGGCCACCGCATCGTCCGCGAGCCGCGCCGCGAACACCCGCAGGATGTCGTCGTACGTGAGGTAGCGGCGCTCGGCCTTGCGCTGCTCATAGGCGCGCACCGCCGCGCCGATCGCCTTCGCGTCGACGTCCAGGTCGGGCAGCTTGGCCTGGATGGCCGCGGCGAGCGTGCGCCGCGTGTTGTGCGCGAAGGACAGCACGTCGACGATCTGCGCGGCCCGCAGCCCCTCGACCTTCTTGCCCCGCCCGAGCACGCCGCGCATCACCTGCAGCTGATCCTCGGCGTCGAGCACGCTCCAGCCCTCGTAGCCGAACACGTCCGGGGCGCCGCGCACCTCGCGCATGGCCCAGCCGTGGAACGTCATGGCGGCCACCTGGGACGATGCGCCGGCCAGGTCTCCCTGGACGCGCGAGCGGATCTCGGCGGCGGCGCGGCGCGTGAACGTGATCGCGAGGATCCGCTCGGGCGGCACGCCCTGACGCAGCAGGTGCCGGATGCGCGCGACGATCGTCGTCGTCTTGCCCGTCCCCGCGCCCGCGAGGACGAGATTGTGGCTCGCGCCGGTGAGCACCGCCTCGCGCTGTGCGTCGTTAAGGTGCGCCAGCACCCCGTCGCCACCCGCCTCAGCCATGGCGACGAGTCTAGGCGGGGCCGCCGACACCCAGGTCGATGCGTGGGCGGGGCGGACCGCCCCTACAGCTGGCTGGAGTTGATGATCACGCTCACCACCACGAGCACGCCAGTGACGATCCACGCGACCACCTTGTGCTGGTCGTAGCCCGCGAGGCTGCGACCGTCGCGGTCACGCATCGCGCCGGACAGGATGAGGATGATGTCGACGAGCGCCCAGATGCCCAGGCCGCCGAGGGTGAGGAGCTTGGCGATGCCGGTGCCGACCTTGCCCAGGTAGAAGCGGTCGACCCCCAGGAAGCCGAGGAAGTACGACAGCAGCCACGTCGCGACGAAGCTCTTCGAGCCCTCGCCCGCGGCGTACGGCGACGGCATGGGCGCCTGACCGTAGGCGGGAGGCGCCGGCGGCAGCGGCATCTCGCCGTACGCGGGCGGCGCCGGCGGAGGCGGCACCGCGGGCATGGCGGGCGGGGTCGGCTGCTGGGCGCCGTACGGCTGGTTCTCTGACATCGGGGTCCCCTCGCATCGTGTGATCGGGCCGGCCGGCATCGGCAGGCGTCGCGCCGAACCTACCGGCACGGCGTTATCCGAGGCAAAACGCCATGCCGTGGATCACCGCGACGCGATGCGAGCCGTGCCCTCGCGTGCCACGGGCCGCGCGACCTACGCTGGCCTCGAGCATCCCTCGGCTCGGCGGCACGACCTGTGGAGCGTCCATGACCGACGTCCGCGACCTCATCGACTTCGACACCCCGCACAACTACGCGGACCTGCTCGAGCGCACCTCGACGGCGCGCGACAGCGCCCACTGCACGCTGTGCGGGCTCGAATCCGAGCCGCTGCCGCCCATGCGCCTCACGCTCATCAAGTACCGCCAGGCCGGCAGCGACAAGGGCGCGAGCCGCCTCTACTGCGAGGTCCACCTCGCCCAATGGCGGGACGATGCGAGCGCGAGCCGCCGTCCAGGCCGCCGGGCCGCGGAACCTCCCGAGCAGAAGATCTGCCCGACGTGCTTCATGCAGATGCCGCTCACGGGCGGCTGCAACACCTGCGACTGAGCGGGCGCTCAGAACAGGTGCGGCGCCGCACGGTCGGGCGCGCCGGCCGCCTGCACCGGGCCGACCTTCTCGAGGTAGCAGCGCCCGCACAGCGACTCGTACTCGGCCTGCTGGCCGTCGATCGCGACCTGGTCGCCGTGGCGCACGAACACGCCCTCGACGATGCGCGCGTTGAAGATCGCCTTCGACCCGCACCGGCAGATGGTCTTGAGCTCCTCAATGGAGTGCGCGATCTCGAGCAGGCGCAGCGAGCCCGGGAACGACCGCGTCATGAAGTCGCCCCGTAACCCGTAGCAGAGCACCGGCACGCCATAGCGGACGGCGACCTCGAACGCCTCGTCGACCTGCGCGGGCGTGAGGAACTGGGCCTCGTCGACGAACACCGCGTCGACCTGATCGAGCGGACGATGCGCCTGCAGGGTCTCGATCAACGACGCCTCGGCGTCGAGCACCACGTCGACCTTGCGGTCGACGCCGATCCGCGACGAGACCGACACCCCGGCCTTGGTGTCGATGCCGGGCTTGACCAGCACCGGGTGCTGGTCGCGCTCCTCGTAGTTGTACGCGGCCGTGAGCAGCAGGGCGGTCTTGGACGAGTTCATCGCCCCGTACCGGAAGTACAGCTTCGCCATCGTCATCCCTCCCCTGCGCGCGACCGACTACCGGCACACGATAGCGGCGCGACGCGTCCGCCACGGCCGCCGCGGGCCCGGCACGCCGCCCACCAGGGCGTTCGCCCCGATGGTCATGAGCACCCTCGCAGGCATGGCATCCTCGTGCCTCGCATCGTGAACGGTCGGCAGCGTCGCCGGCAGGAAGGAGGGGGCGCGCATGTCGCTCACCCGCACCGAGATCGCCCGCACCGGGCTCGAGCTCACCGCCAACCTCGAGAGGTCCGGGCTGTCGCGCGCGACGGCCGCGATCGACCTGGGGTTCAGCGAGCGCAGGCTCGCCGAGACGCTCGCCGTCGGCCCCGCGTCCGATCCCGTCGACGTGTGGCTGCTGCGCGACTACCTCGACCGCGCGATCCGCGAGCACGGCGACGAGCCCGCGCCGTGGAACGTCCTCACCGAGGCCGCCCACACCCAGGCGAGCAGGTGGTTCGCCCTGCGGGAGGCTCCGCGCGCACGCGACGAGGCGCGCTGACCGCCGCCCGATGACCCTCTCCCGAGGGACCTTCGCCCCTGTCGAACCCACCCCTTACGGACATAACGTAGTACCCGAGAACGCGCACGGGACCAGCACAGACGTCAGGGGGGCGACATGCACGACCTCACGGCGATGCTGGACGCCGCGACCCTCGACAACTACGCCGACGTGCTCGTCCGCACGGGCCGGTGGCGCGATCGCGCGGCCTGCGACTACTGCCCGACCGACGAGCACGAGGTTCGCACCGAGGCCCTGTGGCGCCTGCGCACCCCGCGCGCCGGGGGCGCCGCCCCGGTCGAGGAGCTGCTGTGCGCATTCCACGCGACGCAATGGCGCGCGACGGGCGCGGTATCGCGGGGCCGGCGCGGCAGCGCGACGACCGACTGACCCTGCGCCGGGACCAAGGCCCCGCCCGCGACTCGCAGCGCGCGCTAAGGTGGCCGCTGCCCTGCTGACAACGACGTACAGGACTGGGAACCGAGGATGATCGACGACACCGCGAACCGCACGGGCCTCACGCTCGACAACTACGCGGACCTGCTGGCGCTCGCGGGCGTGGTGCGCGCGACCGCGCAATGCTCCTACTGCCCGCCCGACGCCGAGGCCGTCCCCGCGAACGCGCTGTACCTGCTCCATGACCGCTCCGGCGACACCGAGAACGTCGGCCTCATGTGCCCCGCGCATGCAGGCGAGTGGTGCAGCACGGGAGTGGTCGGAGTCGGCTCGCCGCTCACCTGAGACGCGCCGCCCGTCGCCGCCCGAGCCGGCGCGAACCGTCCGCGCGCCGCGCGCCCACTCTCCCGCCGCGCTTCCCTGCATACCCCTGTCCGCGGCCCTCCGCATTTTCATGCACGATGCGACGGCCGGCTCGGGAGGCGACACCTGTCATTCGGGGCCAGTCGCCGCCGTACGGCTGCGCTGGCCCCACGAGGCGCACTCCAGCACCGTCGGCGCCCCCTCCCGCCCCCTCCCGCCCCGCTCCGCTCCGCGTCGCAAGATGCATGAAATCGCGGAGCACCGTGATGGGACACGCGTGACCACCTGATGCGCGCATCGTGCACGGACGTAGCCTGGCCGCATGGCCGAGCCACCGGCACCGCACGCGCCGCACCCCGCATCGGCGACGCGCGCGCAGGTCACGGTGCTCTGGATCGCCATCCTCGGCAGCTTCGTCGCCTTCCTCGACGGGAGCATCGTCACGGTCGCGCTTCCGGCCATCGCGAGCGACCTCGGCGGCGGCGTCGCGCTCCAGCAGTGGGTGGTAGACGCCTACCTCATCACACTCGGCGCGCTGATCCTTGTGGCGGGCTCGGTGTCCGACCTGTTCGGACGCCTCCGGGTGCTGCGCATCGGCCTGCTCGGCTTCGGGGCGACCTCGCTCGCGATCGCGCTCGCGCCGACCGGCGCATTCCTCATCGGCGCCCGGCTGCTGCAAGGCATCGCCGGCGCCCTGCTGGTCCCCAGCAGCCTCGCGCTCATCATGAGCACGTTCCGCGGGCCCGCCCAGGCCAAGGCGATCGGCACCTGGACGGGCGCCACCACCGGCGCGTTCGTCGCCGGGCCCGTCCTCGGAGGCCTGCTCACCGACTACGCGTCGTGGCGCTGGGCCTTCGCCATCAACCTGCTGCCGATCGCGGTGACCCTCGTCCTGCTCGCGCGCCTGGGCCAGCGCGACGTGCGCCGCGAGAACGCGACCGTCGACTACGCAGGGGCCGTGCTGTGCGCGCTCGGGCTCGGCGCAGCGGTCTTCGCCCTGGTCGAGCAGCCGCGTCTCGGCTGGGCGGACCCGCGCATCGTCGCGTCCGGCGCGCTCGGAATCGCCGCCCTCGTCGCCTTCTTCTGGCGTCAGGCGCGGGCGAAGGACCCGATGCTGCCGCTCGCGCTGTTCCGCGCGCGCAACTTCGCGTGGGGCAACCTCACCACGTGGTTCGCGTACGGCGCGCTCGCGCTCAACGGCTTCATCGTGAGCGTCTACCTCCAGCAGGGCGCGGGGCTGTCGGCGACCGCCGCCGGCCTGTCCGAGCTGCCGATCACGGTGCTGATGATCGTGTTCAGCTCGCGCGTCGGGGTGCTCGGCGGGCGGTTCGGGCCCCGCATCTTCATGACGGTGGGGCCGGTGGTGATGGGCATCGGCTCGTTCATGCTCGTCGCCATCTCGACGGACTTCGACTACTGGACGCAGGCGTTGCCGGGCATCGTGGTGTTCGGCATCGGGCTCACGCTCATGGTCGCGCCGCTGACCTCCGCGATCCTGGGCGCGATCGACACCGAGCGCTCGGGCATCGCGAGCGCCGTCAACAACGCGGTCGCCCGCATCGCAGGCCTCGTGGCGGTGGCGCTCGTCGGCACTATCGTCGGAGGCACGCTCGACCTGGACGGGTTCCATCGCGCGACCATCGTGACCGGCGCGTTCATGCTCGTCGCAGGGGCGATCTCCTGGGTCGGGATCCGGAACGATGCGGGCGTGCGAGGCGGCGCTGTGACCGAGTGACGCGAGGGCTACAGGTCCGCGACGGCCCGTTCGAGCAGGTACCGACGGTTCATGACGATCGCCTGCATGGTCGGCAGGAACATGCACGAGATCGCGACGAGCGGCACGAGGCGCGACAGGCTGTCCGGCATGAACGGCACGAGGAGCGAGACCAGGAACCACGCTCCGGCCGAGTAGAAGTACCTCCGCTCGCGCGTCTTCACACCCGCCCAGACGTAGCCTGCCCAGCACAGCACTCCGAGCGTGACCAGCGGCACCAGCACCCACCATGACCGCGCGAGCCGCCACCGCCTGTTCTCGAGCCGCGTGCGGGCGTAGGCGGGCACCGGGGTGCCGCCGGGACCGTGGACGTCGTCGGCCATGCGTTCCCCCAGTTCGCTCCGCTTCCGCGATGAGGGTAACGCGACGCGCCTCAGTCCTCCGACCTCAGCTCGCAGGAGCGCGCGCCGATGACGATGCGGTCACCTTGAGCCACGACCACCGGGCGCCCGGGTGCGAGCACCTGCTCTGCGCCGCCACGGACCACCAGGACACCGTTGGTCGAGTGCAGGTCCGTCACCGTGATGACTCCCGGAATCACATCGAGTGCGAAGTGGGTCTTGGACAGCGAGCGCGTGTCGTCATCGAACGCGATGCTCGGGCGGCCATCGCCGCTTGCTGCCGGATCACGTCCGAGCACCGCGCCTGCCGACACGTCGACCTCGGTCCCGTCGTCCCAGACCAATATCGTCCGTGGTGCACGGACCGGGGCCGGCACCGTCTCGATCACGACAGGTGCCTCGACGGGTTCGGGCGCGGCCCCTGCCGCAGGCTCACGCGACGGTACGACCTCCCGCGATGGCGCGGCCGCCCGATCGGGCTCCGGCGGGTTCCCCTCGGGCGCGAAGTCCGCGGCACTCGCACGTCCCACGAGCAGCACCACCTCCCCTGCCTCGTCGTGGAAGCCCTGACCGCTCAGGTTCCTGTCGTGCAGGATGGACGCCGCGCAGCCGACGCTGACGATCCAGCCCCAGTGCCAGGCGGTCGCGCCGATCACGCTGTAGAACCCGCCCGACGCCCCGCCCGCGCCCAGCAGTAGCAGGAGAGCGCCACCTGCGTTGCCCAGGACGACTAGCACGATGCCACCGAAACCCACGGCGGAACGGCGCACCCATGGCCACAGAGCGGTCGGGCTACCGGGGTGCACGGACACGGTGAGCGCCCGCATGCCCGGCGTCGCCCCCGCCCGCGCGAGCGCCGAGTAACCGACAAGCGCGCCCGCGAGCGCCGCGTACAAGAGGAACCACCGGGCGCCGACGCCTCCGCTCGCCCATATGAACGCGCTAGTGGAGACATGCTCGACCAGCGCGGTCAGCAACCACAACAACGCGGCATCGATCGCGAAGGACGCCGCGAGCCGCTGGCGAGCCCGCACGTCGGGCTGGGTTGCGGCATCGTTCACCCGCACCGCAGACGTCTCCAACGGCGTGTAGGCGACGGCGGGCGACGCCGTCTCCGGACCGCCGGCACCGATGGTCCCCCACACGACGTCACGCGCGCCTTCGCGCTCCGCAATGACGGCGGTCGCTCCGGGAAGCGCCTGGAGGGCGCCGACGACCGCGTCGCGGAGGCGAGCCATCGCCTTGGTCGCCTCCGAGACACCGTCGTGCTGGAGCCACTCCGCGATCGTGTACCGCACCTCGACTCCCTCCGCACGTGGCGCGATGACCAGCAGCGCGGAGAAACTGGCACCCACCCTGGTGCCATACACCAGCCGCGCCTCGCGCGCCGTCGCCGCATCAAGGCGGAGGACCGGGCTGGTCCACGGGGCCGCCTCGCGCGACACGGGGAACCGCTCGCCGATGAGCCGCACGACGTCCTCGACGGTGGCTGCGTCCGCGTATCCGATGACCATCTCGGCGGTGAGCAGCTTCTCCTTCGCCACGGTGCCACGACGCAGGCCGCGGTTGACGGCGCGCGTCGCGCGCGTCACGAGGAAGCGCTGCAGCATCGTCCAGCCGACGATCGCGATAACGCCCAGGACAAGGATGACGTAGATCATGGCGCGAGCCCCAACGTCGACTACGGGCGCAGACCAGCGTGCTCGGCCACGGCGGCAGCGTCGAGCACGCCGACCTCGGCGAGCGTCACAAGGCCGTCGGCCGTCACCTCGACCGTCGCGACGGTACCCTCGGTGACGACGAGGAACCGCGTCGGCGCGTCGGCACCGGCGATCGCGAACGCGAGTGCCTCGGTCCCCGCCGCATCGGCCACGCCCGAGGCGAACGCGCTGGAGGCGATCGCCATGATGCGGTCGAGCAGCCCCGCGTCGTCCGCCTGGTCGAAGGCGTGCACGCCGTTGGGCGAATACGTGTCGAGCGTCCACGCGCGCGCGCCGAGCGCGATGCTCGCGACCACGCCGCCACCGGCCGCCACGTCGGGCCTTGCCACGTGGACCACCTGCGCGGACACGCGCCGCGTCGAGCGCAGCACCTCCGCGACTGCCGCACCGACGCCCACGGCACCGTCGCCGAGCTCGTCCCCGAGGCCGCGCACCGCAAGGGATCGCACCCCCCGGTTCACCGCCGCGGCCAGCGCGCTGCGCGAGCGCACCGGCACCGTCGGCAGCACCCCGGGCCAGATCTCACCCCGGTGGACGCTGATCGCGGCCACCTCGTCGTCCGTCAGCATGACGCTCATCTCGTTGTCTCCCCTCACCAGAACTTGATCAGATCGATGGCGCCGTCGACGAGCATCTTGCCGCCCTCGTTGACGACCTTGTCGGCGATCATGTCGCCGACCTCGCCGACGGCCTCGCCCACCGACTGCACCACGGCGTCCGGGTGCGAGAACGCGAACTCCGCGGTGCTGCGCAGCGCGTCGGGCGACAGGTCCGCCGACTGCGCCGCCTCGGCGACCATGTCGCCCATCCAGCCGACACCCACGTAGTCGGTGACATTGCCGTAGACCTCGACGACGGCCTCGGCGACCGGTGCGACCAGGCGCGCCGGGTCCTCCGCGATGTACGCGAAGTTGTCCTGGAGCTGCCCAGGCGAGAAGTCGGCCTGGCGGGCCGCGTCGATCACGTCGGTCCACGTGTTGACCGCGAGGCCGCCCCACCACATCGGGGTGCCCGGGACCCCTTCCATCATCGCGCCGCCCGCGGCGTGCGTGACCATGGAGCCGAGCTCGAAGCCCTTGTCCCACACCGACCTCGACGGGTCGAAGGCGATGTCCGCGATGCCGAACACCTGGCCGATGTCGCCGCCGAGCGGCAGGTGCGAGACGAAGTCCTGGACGCTCATGCCGAAGACCCCGGTGTCGGAGCCGAGGAATCCGGTGATGGCGTGGATCGAGTCGTGGATGCGGACGGGGTCGAGCAGCTGGGACCACTCGCCCGGGTCCATGACGGCGGGACCCCAGAGATCCTGCATCCAGAACGGCTCCGACAGGTTGGGCAGGTCACCCCAGCCCCCGCCACCGCCGCCACCACCGGGGAACCCGCCGGGAAGCCCGCCGAAGCCCGGCCCGGCACCGCCGTCGGCCGCGCTTGCACCCTCCTGGTCCGCGGCGTTCGCGAGCAGCCGGCGCGAGGCCTCCCTCAGCGCGGCCTCGGCACCGTCGACCGACACGCGTCCGTGGCTGCTCCAGCCCGAACGGAAGTGCTCGCCGTCGGGCCCGACCCATCGCTCCGCGACACCCACCGACGTGGAGACCTCGGAGCTCACCGACGCAAGCCTGTCAGCCGCCGCGCCGAACCGCGCCGCGAGAGCCCTGAGCTCCGCGACGTCAGCACCGTAGAACGTTGACACCTCGCACCTCCCTCATCCCGGATCCCGGGCGGGCACCCCTGGCGCCCGCCCGGCGGACCCGATCAGGCGTTGTTGGACACGCTCTCCTGCGCGGTGGCGTTCGCGGCGGCCTTCTGGCTCGCCTCGGACAGCGCCTGGACCACGCGCTTGAGCGACGCGGTGTGAGTGCCGGACCACTCGCTGCGGAAGGACTCCGCGTCAGGACCGGTCCACTGCGTGTTGTTGAGCGCGGTGGTGAGCTGGCTCAGGATCGACTCGATGTCGCCCGACTTCTGCTGAAGCTGCGAGCTGAGCTGTCGAACCTGCTGAACGTCAAGACCCCAGACGGCCATGGTGCTTCTCCTGTCTTCCTGTGTTCCCGACGGGCCTGGTGGCCGCCGGACGATGCGGGTGACGCCGATGCGTCGAGACCGACCCTAGGGACGGCGTCCGTGCTGGTACATGGGCAGCGATCCCCATCACAGGGCCCACGCGATCTGGACCTTGCGCGCACGGCCGGCCTCGACGAGGAAGCCGCGGCCCGGGGGGAAGTCGGCGCGGCGCACGCGACCGAGCGGGGTCGAGAAGTGCATGTCGCCATCCATGTCGCCGGGCGCGAGCACGAGCCCCCTCCTCGCCGACTGGAACAGCTGCGCAAGCGCGTAGGACTGCTTCCACGCGGAGCTCTCCGCCTCGCCCACCACCAGCTGGTCGGCGCGCGCGGCGGCTTTGGCCAGCTCGGCGAGCGGCGCCTCCGCCTCCGTGCCGGCGAAGTCGCCCGCGTTCTCGATGAGGATCGTCAACTGCCCAGGCGCGAGGCGCCCGGACCCGACATGGGACTGCAGCCTGCCCATCAGCTCGGCTGCCGCCGCAGGTGTATCCGCCGCATCGTCCCACCCTCCGGCCGCGGTGAGCGCCGAGCGTCGTGGCGCGAGGACCGCGACGTACGTCCCCTCCCGCGCGCGCTTGACCGCGCGCCCGATGGCGACGAGCGCCGACGTGCGGCCCGAGGCCGGCGCCCCCGTCACCATGAAGAGCCCGCTCGCGCGCATCGCGGCCGGCGCGAGGGTCTCGTCGAGCAGGCCGATGGCCGGGAGGCCGTCCAGCTCGGCGGGAAGGGTTTCGAGCGGGACCTCCTCGGGCATGCGCGCGATGGGCGGCGCCTCGGCCACCCCCTGGCGGCGCATCGCCCCCGCGAGGCGCGTGAGCTCGTGCGCCTGCGCCGCCATCGAGGCCTGCCCGCCGAACACCGCGACCTGCATCTCGCCATCGCCGAGGATCGCGCGCCCGGGGGCCGAGTCGCCGTCGAGGACGTCCTTGGGCACGCCGAGCATCACGTAGTCGTCCGGGGTCGCGCAGCGCAGCACCACGCGCTGCTGGAACGTCGACCCGAGCGCCGTGGGGATCGAGCCGGGCCGGTCGCCGGTCACCACCACGTGGACTCCCACCTGGCGGCCGTCGACCGCGAGCTGCGAGAAGACCCCGAACCATGCGGCGTCGCCGGAGAACTCGTACGCGTCGCGGAACGCGTTCATGCCGTCGACCAGGAGGACGATGCGCGGCTCGTCGGGCCGGTTCGCGGCCGCCCGGTACTCGCTCACCGTCGCGGCGGCCAGCGCAGAGTAGCGCGCCGCGCGCTCGTCGACGACGCCGCGCAGCATGCGCAGGAGGCGCACCACGCGCTCGCCGTCGTCGCCGCTGATGATCGCGCCGACATGCGGGAGGACTTCGAGCATGCGCAGCGCACCGCCGCCGAAATCGAGGCCGTACACCTGCACCGGACCGCCTCGCGCGGTGAGCCCGCCGGACACCGCAAGGGTGCGCAGCGCCGTCGACTTGCCCGATCCGCCGGCGCCGAGGAGCGCGAGGTTGCCCACCTCGTCGGGCTCGTAGAACACCGTGGGCTGCGCCTGCGCCTGCGGGTCGTCAATCACGCCGAGCACCAGCCTCTGGTCGGTGCGCGGGCTCGGCAGCTTCGCAAGGTCGTACACCTGGGCGAGCTCGGGCATCCACGGCTTGCGCGGCTCCGGGATCCCCGCGTGGTGCGCGGACTCCTGCAGGGTGTGCACCACGCGCGCGAGATCGGTCGGCGTGTTGTCGGGCACCGTGACCGCGGGCGGCTCGGGGACGTCCCACGCCGCACCTGAGCCGAATGCGAGCTCCTCGACCTCGATCCGCGGCGGAGGGACCTCGTCGCCGGTGTGACCGCCGGCGTACGCCGACTGGAAGGCGGTGAGGCGCCCCGGGCCCTTCTTCACCACTCCCCGACCGGGAATGCCCGGGTCGAAGTGCGCCGCGACCGGGTCGCCCAGCACATCGTTGGAGTCCTCGGTGTCGGCCATCCTCAGCGCGACGCGCAGGTTGGTGTTCGCGCGCAGGTTGTCCTTGATCACGCCCGCGGGGCGCTGCGTCGCGAGGATGAGGTGGAGACCCAGCGAGCGACCGCGCTGCGCGACGTCGACCACGCCGTCGACGAACTCGGGCACCTCGTTGACCAGCGCCGCGAACTCATCGACCACGATGACGAGGCGGGGCGGCGCATCGGTGTCGCCGCGCTTGAGGAGCTCGTCGAGGTCCTTCGCGCGGCGCGCCTGCAAGAGGTGCTCCCGGTAGCGCAGCTCGGCGCGCAGCGACGTGAGGGCGCGTCGCACCAGATGGGGCGACAGGTCGGTGACCAGCCCGACCGAGTGCGGCAGCTTGACGCAGTCCGCGAAGGCAGCGCCGCCCTTGTAGTCGACGAACAGGAACGTCACCCGCTCGGGCGAGTGAGCGGCGGCGATGCCGAGCACCCACGACTGGAGGAACTCGGACTTGCCGGAGCCAGTGGTGCCGCCGACGAGCGCGTGGGGTCCCTCCTCCTTGAGGTCGAGCACCAGCGGGCCGCCGCCGCCGTGTCCGACCACGGCGCGCAGGTTGCCGGCGGCCTTGCGGCGGGAGCCGTCGGGCAGCGTGGCGGTGGGGTCCGCGAGCCGCCAGCGCTCTTGCACCGCCTCGACCTCGAGCAGCGCCTCGGCGCCGCCGATGTCGATGAGGGACACGGTACGCGGGAGGTCCGACTCGTCGGACTCGGGCACGCCCGCGTCGACGGCCGCGGCGAGCGCGCGTGCCACCGCATCGGCCGTCGCGGCGTCGACCCCCTCGACCGCGACGTCGCCCGTCACGCCTCCGGTGCGGACCCGGCCGGCGACGATGCCGTCGCGGGACGAGACGTCGAGATGGATGCGGCATGCGGCTGGCAGCGCCGCGACCGCGCGCGCGCACCAGATCACGTGCACGTTGACATCCGCGCCGCGCTCCGCGATGCGGGTCGCCCGCGCGCGGTCGACGGGCGCGCCCGCCTCGACGAGCAGCACCACGGCCGGGATCGCCGGGGGCGCGACCTCGGGCTCACGACCGAGATCGAGCGGGCCGCGCGGCTGGGCGGCCTTGCCCTCGAGCCGCGAGTCGACCAGGCCCTCGAGCTGCGCGAGCAGCGCCGAGGCGCGCGGATGCGAGGCGGCGAGGTGATCGCCCTGGAGCGGCGAGTGCGAGGAGGCCGTGTGCGGCATCCATTCGAGCCAGTCCCAGTCGCCGCGCAGCGAGGGCGGCACGATCGCGGCGCACACCAGCTCCGCCGGCGAGTGCAGGCCGAGCAGCTGGAGCATCACGCCGCGCGCGACCGCGGCGCGCGGCTCCTGTTCGCCAGCGAGCCCCAGCGAGCCGTCGATGCGCAGGTCGGCGAGCAGCGGCACGTTGTCCACGAGCGCGCAGTCGTCGCGCAGGTCGGTGAGGGTGCGCCAATGCTCGGGTGCGGTGTCGTTGGTGGTGGGGAGCACCACGTGGTCGCGCGACGGCAGGGTCGCGAGGCCCAGCCGCGGCGCGAGGAAGGCCGGGTGCTCGGGCCGGCGGGTCCACAGCAGGCTGCCCCGCGCGAGTATCGCGTCGACGGTCTCGCGCACGGGCGGGGCCTCCGCCTGGCGCACCTCGCGCTCGCGCTCGCGCCGCGCGGCCATCGTCTCCCGGAACGCCGAGATGGACGCGGCGAACTGCTCGGCCTGCGCGCGCATCCCGCGGCTCCGCGTCCACTTGGCGTCGAGCCAAGCGCCGACCACCAGGATCGGGCTGAGCGCGATCATGATGACGCCGATGAGCTGCTTGGTCAGCGCGAACATCACGAGGCCCATCACCAGGGGCGCGACGATCGCGAGGTACGGGAAGCGTTGCGCCTCGAGGATCTTGGGCGGCTGCGGCGCGGGCACCTCTGCGCCGTCGAAGCGCGCGACCACGCGCGGCGACCGGATGACATCGACCACGGGTGCGGCCGAGGACTCCGGGCTCGCCGTGGCGGCGCGCGGCAGCACCGCGACGACGGTGTCGCCGAGCGCGACCTCCTCGCCCGGCTGCACCACCGCACGGGTCACGCCCGCGCCCGCGACCGTCACGCCGTTCGCCGAGCCCAGGTCGTGCACCTCAACGGCCTCGCCCACGTTGACCCGCAGGTGCCGCTTCGACACGAGCGGGTCGGACAGCACCACGTCGGCCTCGCGCGCGCGCCCCACCACCGACGTCCCGGAGCGCAGCGGGAACTCCCGGCCGGCATCGGGGCCGGCGAGGACGCGCAGCATCGCCGCGGCGGTGGCCGCCTCCGCCGGGACCGCGGCACCCGGGGCGACCACCTGGACGCGCGCGCCCGACGTGAGCCCCGACTCGAGCACCGGTGTCGCCGGGGCGAGAGCACCTCCGTGCGCGCCGGCGATGAGCAGCGTCGCCTCGCCCTGCGCGGTCCGCGCGCCCGTGGGGTCGGCGTGGAGCAGCGCCGCGGCGACGTCCGCGACCGACGCGGTGGCGTCCGCCGTCACCGCGACGTTGACCGGCTGGCCCCCGGCACGCTCGTACGTGAGCTTGAGACGCATGGGTCAGCACTCCTTCAGGGGGTCGGCGGCGTTGCGCGCGTGCTCCTCGTCGAGCAGGGGCAGGTCCGCGCGGGTCACGAGGCGCGCGGCGATCGCGTGCTCGACCAGGCGCGCGCGGCGGTTGGTCGCATGCCCGCGCACACCGCCATGCAGCCCCGGCACGCCGGCGCGCGTGAACTTGTCGCACACGTTGTCGAGCTTGCGGTTGAAACGGGTGAGGCTCCATCCCAGCCGTGCCGCGGCGGCCGCGGTCGCGGGGATGTCGCTCATCGACACCCCGTCCCGCCGCAGCATCGGCTCCGCGAGCGCGACGATGAGCACGCGCTGCGCCGGGGTCAGGAGGACGTCCCCGAGCGTGGACATGGCGTCCTCGCCCACCAGGCTCGGCGCGTCGTCGAACGTGGGCGCGTCGGACAGCAGGGTGAGCTCGTACGTGGTCGAGCCGGCCGTGAAGATCACGGACATCGCCCGGAACACCAGGGGGATCCGCGCGCCAGGGGCGAGCCACGCCTGCACACGCCCGAATGCGTCCGTCACCGTCGCGGACAGGCGCGACCCGATGTTCTCCAGCCACCACAGCGACCCGACGACCCGGAGCCGCAGCAGGTGCCGGTGGAGGAACCGGTTGTCGTCGATCGCGAGGTCTCCCTCGCGGCCGATGACGAAGGCTTCGCCGGGCTGCACCACGTACCGCTCGCCCGCGAACTCGACCGTCACCGGCGCGAGCGCGATCTCGACTGCGTCGGTCACGAGGCGCACCCCTCGACGGGATCGGAGACGCGGCCGTCGCCGGCGACCACGCGCACCTCGATGCAGCTGCTGCCGGACTCGTCCACGTCGAAGGACACCTCGGGCTCGGCGACGGGCGCGAAGCTCGCGTCGGTGCCGACCGTCCGCCACTCGAAGCGGTCACCGTCCGCGAGCCCCTCGGCGGTCCACGTGAAGGTCGCGGTCGCGCCGTCGACGGTGCCGGCCAGCCCGGTGGGCGCGGCCACCTGCGACACCTCGATGACGTCGATCGGTCCGGGGCCCATGGTCTCGACAGCATCGACCTCCGCACCGGGGTCCTCACCGCCGCCGAGAGCGACCGCGAGGGCGATGCCGCCCGCGATCACCACGGCGCCGGCACCGCTCGCGATGAGCATCGTTCGCGACCGGCGCGGCGCCTCCGCCGGAGCCAGGGCCTCGGCGGCGACCGCGGCCGGGCCCGTCTTGAGGATCGTGTCGTCGACCTCGGGCGCGCCCGGGACCTCCCGGGTGAAGCCGCCATCGGCGGAAGCCCGCATCACGGTCGCTCGCTCGTCTTCAATCCCTGCAGCGGGCGGCGGCGCCATCGTGCCCCAGCTCGAGGCGCGCCGCGGCGGCATCGTCGTGCCCGTGTCGACGATGTCGCGCGGCGCGGGCGGGCCCGTCGGGTCGATGCTGGTGACCGCGCGCACGCGGGTGCGGCCGTCCTCCTCATCGTCTTCCTCGCCAAGGTCGATCGAGTCGTCGAGCACGTCGACCTGGGTCACGGACATGGACAGCTGCGCCTCGACCTGCTGGAGGGCGTGGGCGAACTCGAGCGCGGTCGCGTAGCGCGCCTCGGGCCGCTTCGCCATCGCGGTCGCGAGCACCGCGGTGAGCGCCGCCGGGATGTCGGCGCGGCGCAGCGGCGGCACGGGCGTCGAGACGATGCGCTCCATGACGATCATCTGCGTCGACTGCTCACCCGGGATCTCGAACGGCGAGTGGCCCGCGAGCAGCGTGTACACGGTCGCGCCCAGGGCGTAGACGTCGGTGCGTCGCGAGCTCACCGGCGGGTCCTCGAAGCTCTCGGGCGGGCTCCACGGGATCGACATGCCCAGGGAGTCGCCGCCCGCGTCGACCGCGCCGGCGATGCCGAAGTCGGTGAGCGCGGGCCGGTTGTACGCGGTCACCAGGATGTTGGCGGGCTTGATGTCGCGGTGCAGGATCCCGGCTCGATGCGCGGTCTCGACGGCTCCCGCGACCTGGACGCCGACGCGCAGCGCCTCCGCGATCCCGAGCGGCTCGCGCTTGTAGCGCGCCTGCATGTTCGCGCGCGGGCAGTTCTCCATCACCAGGTACGGCCTACCGTCGCCCGCCACGCCCGCCTCGTAGATCGATACGATCGCCGGGTGGCTCGACAGCTGTGCCATCACGTGCGCCTCGGCCGTGAAGCTCTCGGCCGCCGCGGTGTCGAGCCGGTCGGCGAGGAGCACCTTCACCGCGACCTCGCGGCGCGGCATGTGCTGCTGATAGAGGAACACGTCGGCGAAGCCTCCCGAGCCGAGCAGCGCCCGATACTCGAAGCCCGGCAGCTCGGGCGGCGCCGATGCGGCGCGGCGCGGGCTCATGAGAGGCCCTCGAGGGTCACGGTGACGCCGTCGCCGAGCTCGAGGACATCGCCGTCGAGCAGAATGGTCGCCTCCTGCGGGTGCAGCCGCATCGGGTCCTTCCCAGCGCGCGTGAGTACCGTGCCATTGGTGCTCGCGAGGTCGACCGCGAGCACGGCGCGCCCCTCGACCCGCAGCTCCACCTGCGATCGCGAGATGTCCTGCGTGGGGCTGTCGACGGTCACCAGGTGCGGCACGTCACCGGTCGAGCGGACCGCGCGCGGCCGTCTGCCGATCACCGCGGAGCGGTCGAGCGTCACCACGTCCCCGGTCGACAGCCG
Organism: Demequina iriomotensis; assembly: GCF_000971395.1. Lineage (GTDB taxonomy): Bacteria > Actinomycetota > Actinomycetes > Actinomycetales > Demequinaceae > Demequina > Demequina iriomotensis. The sequence continues at coordinate 321,063 of NZ_BBME01000010.1, forward strand.
GGCGGTCGGCACGCGGCGCTCGGGCGCGGCGGCCCCCTGCCGCGAGACCGCCTGCATGGCGCGCAGCTGCGCGACCGAGACCGTGAGCCCGTCGTGATCGCCCAGTGGCGCCTCGGCAGCGGCGGACGGCGCGGGCTCCGGCGCGGGCGGGCCGTCGCCCGTGAGGTGGAGAGGCACCCCCGAGATGAGGCCCCCGCTCGAGGCGGCCGCGGGCGACGGGGCCGGGAGGGACGATGCAGGGGCGGGCTCCAGCTCGCACGCCGGCTCCGCGGGCGAGGCGTCGGGCGCGGGGGACTCAGCGGCCTCGTCCTCCTCCCGCACCGCGGCGCCCTCCACGCTGCGGAACACCGTCCTGCCGAAGAGGTCGTCGTACGTGGCCTCCTCGTCGGCGGCGGGCTCCTGGACCACGGCGGGCGGCGGCACCATGGACGCGACGGCACGCGTCGCGCCGAGGTCATCGTCCTCGTCGTCGCCGTGCCACAGCGTCGCCTCGGGGGCGAGCGTCGCGTGCTCGTCGGCGGTGGCCGGCTCGAGGGCAGCCGCCAGCGCAGGAACGGTGATCGGCTCGGGATCCGCGGGGACCACCACCGGAGCGTCAGCAGGAGCCACGGCCCGTGCCTCGACCGGTGCTGCGCCGATCGCCGTGCCTCCCAACGTGACCGACCCGGACATCACCACGGCCGACTCGACGGGCAGTGCATCGCCTGCGTTCGACCCGCCTCCGCGCAGCTCGACGGCCTCGGCGTCGGCCAGCACGCGCTCCGCCCACGTGGACACGCCGGTCCCGACGGCCGCGTCGTCAGCGGCGCGTGCCTCGACGTCGCCCCGAAGCACCACGCGGATGCCGCCGGGCTCGCGGCGCGCGAAACCGAAGTCCGGCAGCGCCGAGAACCCTCCCGCGGCACCTGCGAGCACCTCGATCACCGCAGGGAAGCCTCCACCCCCGGCGAGACGGGCGTGGACGGCTACCGCTGTCTCGGTACCGACCGCCGGGGGCAGGAGGACCGCAGCGTCCTCGACGACCACACCGAACCAGGCGCCAGGGCTATACAGATGCATCGTGAGCCTCCTCGACAGGGGTGCGCGGGACGGTGTCGTCATCGTCGTCGTGCGTCGTCACGCACCCGGCCTCGACGGCGAGCGCGTCGATCACGATCACCGTCACGTTGTCCCGGCCTCCGGCCGCGAGCGCCTCGCCGATGAGACGGTCGGCGGCCGCGCGAGGGTCGGGTTCGCTCGTGAGGACGTCGGAGATGAGTTCGTCGTCGACCTCGCCGGTAAGCCCGTCCGAGCACACGAGCACGCGGTCGCCCGTCGCCGCGGGCAGCAGCCAGAAGTCCGCTTCCGAGTGGGAGCCGGCCCCGATCGCCCGCGTCACCACGTTCCTGTCACGATGCGTGCGCGCCTCCGCCGGGGTGATCTCACCGTCGTCCACCATCTCCTGGACCACCGAGTGGTCGACGCTGATCTGCTCGAGGCGGCCTCCCGCGAGGCGGTAGGTGCGTGAGTCCCCGACGTTGACCACCAGCCAGTAGCCGGCGCCGGCGTGCTCCGCGATCGCGGCGAGGGCGAGCGTGGTCCCCGCGACGGGACCGCCACCCTCGGCGATCACGTCGACGGCGGCACGAGCGCGGGCGAGCGCCGCGCGGGCATCGTCCACGGCGATCGAGGTGCGTCCGGCGAGCTCCCCGAAGCACGCGATGACGGCGGCGGACGCGAGCTCACCCGCCTCATGACCGCCCATCCCGTCGGCGACCACGAACACCGGGGCTGCAGCGAGCATCGCGTCTTCATTGAGCTTGCGCCGCAGGCCGGTGTGGCTCGCGGACCCACTCGCTACGATGACCGGCGCGCTCATCGTCCGCCCCCTTCGCTCATGCGCTCCTGGCGACGGCGTGCCGCGTGCGAGCGCAGCGACAGCCGGGCCCGGACGCGCCCGAAGGGCCCGCGCGCCCGGTACGCCGCCTTGATGTACGCGTCGACGTCGTCCCAGTACGCACGGGTGTCCTCCGCAGACCAGTCGGCGGGGCCGAATACCCCGGCATCGGCACGCCGCGCCAGCGCGACCGCCGCGACGCCGCCTTCCGGGTCGAGCGCACGCGCATGCTCGATGCGTGTGGCCCCCGGCTCGAGGTCGACGCCCGTGTCGACAGCCGCATCGGTGAGCTCATCCCACGCGCCCGCGACAGCGTCCGCCGGGCGGTCGGCACGCCGCCGCCGACGTCGGCGCCTCGCCTTCGCGAGAAGGATGACCAAGAACGGTGCGAACAGCAACGCGAGGCTACCTGCTCCCGCCACCACCAAGACCGCGATGGACCGGACGGTTTCGAGCAGTTCGCTCGGCTTGTCCTGGACGGCGTCGAGGTCGCGCGCCTCGTCCGCGTCGACATCGGCCGGCGGCACGGGCGGCGGCGGAGGCTGCAGCACCTGCGGGACGGGATCGCGGTCCGGAGGCTCCGTCACGTCGGGCACGGTCTTGTCCGGGTCCGGCGCCGCGTCGACCGCGACCCATCCAGAGCCCACGACGGGCACCTCGACCCACGCGTGCAGCTGGTCGGCGGTGAGCGCCACCGTGCCGGAATCATCCATCACGAATCCCATGACGACGCGCGAGGGGATCCCCTCGGCCCGGAGCAGGAGAGCGAGAGCGGCCGCGTACTGCTCGTCGTCGCCCATCATCGGCTCCCCAGTCATGAGGGCGTCGAGCCGTTGCGCGCCATGCCCGGCCAGGGACGCTGCCTCTCCCTCGAGACCGTGCGAGAAGTAGCCGGTCTCCTGAAGCCAGTCCGCCAGCGCCGCCACCCGCTCCGCGCCAGTCGCGTCGCCAGCGACGCTCGCGCCCGTCTGGACCAGCGACGCCGGCACGCTTGTGGGCACGGGAACCGCGACGTCCTCGATCGCGTCCTCGCCCAGGTCCTCGAGGGTCACGCCTGCGACCGGCACGTACTCGAGCGTGTACGCGTCGCCTTCCGCGAGACCCGCGGGCGACGCGAGGGTCCCGGTCGCGCGGTTCGCGTACACCGCGCGTGGGCCGTCCTGGTCGTCGGCGAACGCGATATGGGACAGCGCGCCGATGCTCGGCACCCAGATCCCACCGAGCGCACCGACCGTCACGGTGACGGTGGTTGTCGTGCCCCGTACCGGCGGAGCGGTCGCGGCGGACTGGAAGGATCCTGAGCCCGCCTCTCCTGTCGCGCCGACTCCGAACACGGTGCCGTCGTACGAGTCGAGCGACGCGAGCCGGACACGTGTCCCGGCCTCGGCACCCTCGACCGTGAGCAGCACCGGGGAGTCCGGGTCCGCCATGAGACCGCGCCAGCGCTGCAGCGGGGAGGGGTAGTCATGCACGTCGAACGGCGGCTCGACATGGTTGCGCACCACGTCGCGGGACGCGCCGCTCGCGACGGTCCCGGGCAGAAGGATGGCGCCGGCGCCCGCGACCGCCACCATCGCGACGCCGCCCACGATCGCGGTCCACGGCGCTGCGACGTCGCCCTCGGACGCCTCGTCCGCACGACGCACCGCGCGGCGGACCCACGCGAGCCACAGGGAGCCCCCGATCGCGACGACCACGGCCGCCGCGACGGGCATGCTCACCAGGTAGGTGCCGAACGCGACCGCAAGCATCAGCAGCCCGAGCACCGGGACGATGCCCCAGCCCGGGCGGCGCGAGCGCAGCACGATCGAACCCGCGGCGAGGGCGGCGACGGCGGTCGCCACGAAGGGCACCAGGAGCGTGCTGTCCTGGCCGTATACCGGGGCGTCCGCGGTGACGAGGTCCTTCCAGGACGTGCCCAGGCCGATCGCGGCCGCGGACACGGTCCGGAAGTTCGGGGCAAGACCCCACGCCGCCTCGCCTCGCAGCGCGAACGGTGCGGCGAGCATCACGACGGACGCGACCGCGACAAGCGACACGAGATACCAGGGCCACGACCAGCGCGCGCCCGCAACCGCGAGTGCCAGGCCGATCGTGAGGCCACCGCCTCCCGCGATCGCATATCCCCAGCCCGCGAACGTGGGTGCGAACGCCCACACGGCCACGACTAACAGCACGACGAGCGCTCCGAGGAGGCGCGCACGAGTCGCGGCGCTCACAGTGGAGGGGCCCTCGGTCATCGTCCGCCCTCGATGCGCAGGCGACGGTCGCCCATCACCACCTCGTCGCCCGGCGCCAGACGTACCGCGATCCCCGGCGCCACGCGCTCCTCCGCTCCCGAGGCGTGGCGCACCAGCGTGCCGTTCGTCGAGTGCAGGTCGCGCACCGTCACGGTGCCCGACTCCAGGACGAGCTCGAGGTGCGTCTTCGACAGCGAGCGCGTGCCGTCAGCGACCGCGACGGCGCTCACGCCCGGCTCCGGATCGGGGTTGCGGCCGAAGCGCACGGGGCCCTCCAGCGGGACTCGCGTGCCGTCGTCCCAGACCACGACCGCCGCGTTGACCATAGTCGCGGCGGGCGCGGACATGCGGGTGGCGTCGAGGTCGTCGTCCTCATCCGCCACGCCCGTGTGCGCGACGACCGGCGCGGGCTCCGCCGCGTGCGAGGCGAAGCCGGGCACCGAGGTGATGACGGACGCGGCTGCCACGGGCGCCGCGGCGATGGGCACGGCCACCGGGACCGGCGCGGGGGCGGGCGACGGCGCGGGTGCCGCCTCCGGCTCCGCCGCGGGCGCCGTCTCGACGGCTGCCGCATCGATCTGGACCGCGGTGATGGGCGCGGGGACCGGCGCCGCGAGCGATGCCGGCTCCGGCGCATCGTCCCCAGGGAGGACCGAGGCGGCGACGTCGACCACGGTCGATCCGACGATCTGATCGTGCCAGCCACGGCCGCTCGAGGACAGCACGGACAGCGGTGCGAAGGGGATCAGCCCGAGCAGGATCCACCGCCCCACGGCGCGACCGCGACCGAGGGGCAGCCCCGTGGCCGTGTCGACCACCGTGAGCCCCATCTTGCGGTGGCCGACCGAGCCCTTCGCGGTGCCCTTCGAGGACATGTACGCGAGCGGGATCGCGAGCGACAGGATCCACAGGAACACCGTCGCCGCCGTCGCGGCGCCCACGTCGGAGGCGTTCGCGAGCACGGCGAACACGATCGCGAACGGCACGAGCGCCATCGCCCACACCACGAGAGCGTCGAGCAGGTAGGCGCCCAGGCGCTTCCCCGCCGTCGTCGGAACCAGGGTCATCACAGCCTCCTCAGCGCCGGAGCAAGGTCCGACAGGTCTCCGATGGTGAGCACCGCCACGTCGCCGATCGTGTGGCGCGTGAGCGTCGCACCCGCCTCGCACACGAGCGCGATGGTCTGGGCGGCGACGGGCATGTGCGCGGCGGCGCGGGCGATGTCCGCCGGGGTCGCGTGCGGTCCCGAGATCAGCACCGCGACCGAGGCGCCGGGCACGGCGTTGCCGGTCCGCAGCGCGAGGTCGACGAGCGTGCCGCGCCGCAGCGGGGTGGGGCCCACCTCGGTGAGCCCGTCGAGAACGGAGCGTCCCGAGCGCGACGGCACGGACCGGTCCTGCAGCATCACGGCGACCTGTCGCTCCTCGCGCAGCGCCTGCACCGCGATCGAGGCGGCACAGGAGATGGCGAGTTCGAAGTCCTCCTCCGCGCGGTACTCCTCCTCGTTCGAGCTGAGCGCCACGGCGAGCTGGGTCCGGCGGGTCTCCTCGAACTGGCGGACCATGAGGCGACCGGTGCGGGCGGACGAGCGCCAGTGGACGTAGCGGCGATCGTCGCCCGGGACGTACTCGCGCAGCGCATGGAAGGAGATGTCCGCGCTCGACAGGTCGCGCGTGGGCAGCCCCTCGAGGTCCTGGAGCAGGCCCTTCGCGGAAGCGTCGAGGGTGACGGTGCGCGGGTGGACGTAGAGGTCCTGCCGCGGCACCCACTCGACCTGGCGCGCGAGCAGGCCGAGCGGGTCGCCGCGCAACGCGCGCAGTGGTCCGACGGACAGCACCGCGCGACGATGCGTGGGGATGGTGAAGAGGTCCTCGTGGGTCTCGCCGGCGCCCAGACGGGGCACGGCGAACTCGGCGACGCCCTTGCCCACCTGGAGCTCGACGCGCAGGGCGCCCACGGCGCGCGAGGCCGGGTTCACCACCTCGATCGCGCCGACCGCGCGCTCGCCCACCACCACGCGATCGCGCGAGAGGTCGAGCCGCGCGGCGTGCCCCATGCCGCCCGCGAGGAACGGCGTGGCGACGGCGACCAGCAGGATCGCGGCGAGGCCCATCGCGGCGACCTCGCTCCAGTCCCAGCGGATCGCGACGGCGACGAGCGCCGCTCCCCCGCCCACCAGGCTCCACGCGACCCAGCTGGGGATGCGCGCGAGCGCGCGCGCCTGTGCCCACGGCTCGGCCAGCAGCTCGCCCAGGCCCTCATCCCACCAGCGCATCAGCGGAGCGAGCGCGCGCAAGATCGCGAGCCGGGCACGATGCGCGGGGGCGCCTCCCGCCCGGTCCGCGGCGCGCGCCTGCTCCGTCACGCTCATGCCACCGCGGCCCGCGTCTGCGGCGCGGCGACATCCGCGAGGACCTTGCCGAGCACGCCCACGGCGGTGGCGCCGCCGAACTCCGCCTCGGGGTCGAGCACCAGGCGGTGCGCCCACACGGGCTCGGCGAGCTGCTTGATGTCGTCCGGCGACACGAAGTTGCGGCCCTGCGCGGCCGCCCATACCTTCGCGGCGCGGATCATCGCGAGCGCGCCGCGCACCGACACTCCCAGGCGCGTCTCGGACGCGTTGCGCGTCTCCTCGGACAGCTGGGCGGTGTAGCGCAGCACCGCGGGGTCCGTGTAGACCGTCGCCGCGAGGTCCGCCATGTCCGCGACCGCGTGCGAGGTCGCGATCGCGCTCACGCGCGTCGCGGAGTTGCGCACCGCCGAGCCGCCGAGGATCTCGGTGGCCGCCGCGAGGTCGGGGTAGCCGATCGACGTCTTGATGAGGAAGCGGTCCAGCTGGGCCTCGGGAAGGCGGTAGGTGCCGGCCTGCTCGATCGGGTTCTGGGTCGCGATCACGAGGAACGGGCGGCCCGCCTCGTGGGTGGTGCCGTCGATGGTGACCTTCGACTCCTCCATCACCTCGAGCAGCGCGGACTGCGTCTTGGGCGACGCGCGGTTGATCTCGTCGGCCAGTACGATCGACGCGAAGATCGGCCCTCGATGGAACTCGAAGCGCCGCGCGTGCTCGTCCCAGATGGTGACGCCCGTGACGTCGGACGGCAGCAGGTCCGGGGTGAACTGGATGCGGTTGGAGCTGCCGTCGATGGTCGCGGCGAGCGCGCGGGCGAGGCTGGTCTTGCCCGTGCCGGGCGCGTCCTCGAGGAGGACGTGGCCCTCCGCGAACATCGCCGTGAGCACCAGCCGGATCACGTCCTGCTTGCCCAGCACGGCGTGGCCGACGTTGTCGACGAACTTGCCGAAGGTCTCGGCGAACCAGGTCGCCTGCTCGGGGGTCATGGTCATGGGTGCTGCCTCTCTGTCCGCGTCACCAGGCCACTCCTGGCGTGGTGACGGTGCTGCCGTCGACTCCGTAGATCTTCACCGAGTAGGTCCGCGCGAGCCCCGCGTAGCAGACCGTCTGCACGGTGCCGTTGGCGGGGAAGCTCATCGAGAACGTGAGCGGGTTGTTCGACGCGTCCGTGAACTGGACCCCGTTCTCGAAGCACGCGTACGTGTACGTGCCCGCGGGGAAGTCCTGCGTGGTGACGCTCATGAAGTAGCAGCCCCCTCCGCCGTAGTAGCTGCACGTCGAGGTCGAGGTCCGGTTCGAGGACTTCTTCAGCGTCGCCGTCGGGTCCGGCGGGTCCACCGCGGCGGACGTCTTGGTCGCCGTGCTCGTGTTTGAGGACTCCGTGGCGGTCACCACCACCTTGATCGCGGCGCTCTGGCCGTCGCTCAGGCCGGTGACGGCGATGTCCTTGGAGCCGCTGGTGAAGCCCGACACGGTCGCCGGCGTGCACGAGGTCGAGGTCGACTTGGTGGTGCAGACCGCGATCGAGGTGATCGCACGGCCGTTGGTCGGGCTCGGCGCCGTCACGCGGAACGTCACCGTGTTGGTGCCCGGCGTCGCCGTGATGGTCGCGGTGCCGATCGGCGTGTAGGGCACCGCCGCCAAGGACGGCGTCGAGGCCGGCCCGGTGTACGTCACGCCGGCGACCACGGAGACCGCGCGCACGGCGACGGTGTAGCTGGTGCCGGCCGTGAGCGGCCCGATGACGCCGCCCGCAGGCATCGCGGTCCACGCACCGTTGCCGTTGAGCTCGTACTGGTAGGAGACCTGGTCGACGGTGGCGCCGTTGCGCGGTCCCGGCGTGTACGCCACGGTGATCTTCCCGTCGGAGGCCGGCGTGGTCGCCGTCACGGACAGGGGAGCCCCCGGCGGGTTGACCACCTGCAGGGCCGCCGACTGCGCGGACTCGGCGCCCGCCTCGGGAGCCTTGTTGTGGCCCACCACCGCGAAGGAGTACAGGGACTCCGAGGTCTCGACCTCGATGATCGCGGAGGTCGCTCCGCCCTCGACCACGGTGGACTTCACCAGCGTGGCGCCCTGGTAGACGTTGAGGTCGTAGCTCGACACCGGATCGCCGTTGCCGTCCGCCTCGCTCCACGTCACCTCGACCTGCCGCCGCTCCCCCACCTGCTCGAGCAGCGCCGCGCTCGGGGCCGCGGCGGCGAAGGGCGCGCCCGCAGGCACTTCCGACGCCGAGTACTCGCTCCACGCGGAGTCGCCGGCCTCGTTGGTCGCGAGCAGCCGCACCTGGTAGGCGACGCCGTTCTCGAGCGCGTCGATCACGGCGCTGGTCGCGCCCGCCTTCGCCTGCACGGGCGCGACGGTCGCAGGCGACACCTCGAGCGTGTAGCCCTCGAGCGCGCTGCCGCGGTTGCCGGGCGCGGCCCACGTCACCGCGACCTCGCCGTCGCCGAAGGCGAGCGTCGGCGCGCCGGGCTGCTCGGGGACGATGTCCGGGGTCGCCGACTCGGACGCCGCGGAACGGTCCGACTCGCCCTTCGCGTTGGCCGCCGAGACCTGGAACGTGTAGGACGTCGCGTTGTCCAGGCCGGTGTACGTCAGCAGGCCGGCATCCGCAGTCTTGCTGCTGCCGTCCGAGGCGTACACGGTGTACCCCGTGATCGCCGAGCCTCGGCTGTCGGGGGCGTCCCACTCGAGCGTCACCTCCGAGTCGCCGACCGCGACGATGCGCGGCCGCGACGGCGCGTCGGGACGCGCCGCGACCGTCACGCGGATGCGGCCCTCGACGATGCGCGTGGGGTCCTCCGTGTAGTCCTGGACCGCGTACTTCACCACCACGGTGCCGTAGGTGTCGGCCGTCGGCGTGATGGTGACGGTGTCGCCGTCGATCACGGGGTACGCGGCGTCACCGGACTCGACCGCGGCGGAGATGAGCGTGAGGGGACCCTTGTCCGCGAACGGGTTGAAGTCGCCGTCGAGCGGGTGCACGGTCACGGGCTTGCCCGCCACCGCATCGGCCACCGCGTCGTCGACGGTGGCAGCGAGCGGACGCGCGGAGGCGACCACGCTCGCGGTCACCACGGCGCCGACCGGCGCGGAGCGCCCGTCCGTCACGGTGACCGGGATCTCGAACACATCGCCCTTGACCGCGCCCGGCGCGGTCACCGTCAGCACGCCGTCGGTCACCGCCGCCTCGACGCCACGCGGCACGCCCTCGCCCAGCGCGAAGCTCAGCACATCGGCATCCTCGGGGTTGGCGTCGCGTGCGAGCGGCGCGAGCGGCAGCGACGCCGCGTCCTCGCCCTGGCCCAGCTGAAGGGTCGCCCCGACCAGCGTGGGCGGCACGTTGTCCCGCGGCAGCACGGTGATGGGGACGGTGAGCCGCGAGACCCGTCCGGACGGGTCGTCCACCGTCGCGCCGTCGGTCACCTCGAAGGTCAGCGCGTCGGGGCCGTAGTAGCCGTCCTTCGACGTGTAGGTGAGCGTGCGCTCGTCGACCACCAGCGGGCTGCCGTCGCCGAAGCTCGCCCGCACGCGTTCGGCTGCCGTGAGGATCGCCGGGCGCCCGTTCGAGGTCGCGACCAGGTCGCCCAGCCGCACCGTGATGGAGTCGCCGCTCAGGATCTCGATGCCGGCGCCCTGCTTGAGCGTGGGACGCCCGTCGCCCGCGCCGGGCACCAGGATGAAGGCCGAGTCGGAGAGCCCGTCGGGGTCGGTGACGGTGTACCGGATCACCTGGCCCTGCTCTCCCGGCGTCACCGTGACGGTGCCGTCGTCGTTGACCGTGCCGGCGAGCGGATCGACGTCGATGGCGAGCCCCGCGAGCACGCCGTCCGGGTCGTCGTCGTTGGCGAGCACCGCGACGTCGACCGTCTCGACGCCGGTGATTTCCTCGAAGGTGACGCGGTCGTCCCGCGCGATCGGCCGCGCGAGCGGCGCGGCGGGGTCGACCGTGACGCGCACCACGCCGAACGCGCTCGAGCCGAGCTCGTCGCGGATCGCGTACTGCACTGTGCCCGTGCCGGGGTCTCCCGCGGTGATGACGATGCGGGAGCCGTCGACCTCGGCCTCCAGGCCCTCGCTCGCGATGAGCGAGCCGTCGACCAGCGACAGCGCGTGACCGTCGGGGTCCGAGTCGTTGGCGAGCGCGCTCACGGCAACGGTGCCGCCGGGGCGGATCCGCACGTCGTCGGCCACCGCGACGGGCGGCTGGTTCGCCTCCTCCTGAGGAGCGATGCCCACGCGCACGGTCGCGGTGCCCTCGAGCCCGCGCGTGTCGCGCACCACGTACGTGAAGGAGTCGCCGCCCACCGAGGTGGGGTACGCCTCGTACGTAAGCCAGCTCTGGCCCACCTCGACGATGCGTCCCTTGGCGGGCGCCTCGTCGATCCCGGACAGCGTGACGGTGTCGCCGTCGGGGTCGGCACCGTCGAGCTCGATCGGGATCCGCACGGTGGTGCCCGCGATGGTGCGGGCCACCACGGCGGCCGGGCGCGGTGCGGTGTTCTCCGCGTCCTTCGCCACGATCTTGAGGGTGACCCGCGCGGTCGCCTTCTGCCCATTGGTGTCCGTCACCTGGTAGGTCACCGTCTGCGTGCCGCTGGCGCCGGCCGCGGCGACGAAGCGGACGGCATCGCCCGAGACGAAGGCCTCGCCCTTCCTCGGGTCGTTCTCCGCCTTGAGGTTGGGTAGCGGCGCCTCGGCGTCGAGCCCGAACGCGAACCCGTCGGGATGCGTGTCGTTGTCGAGCACGTCGACGGTGACCACGTCGCCCGCGCGCACCACCGCATCGTCATCCCTGGCCAGGGGCGCACGGCTGCGCGCGTCGGCAGGCACCGGGATCACCACCAGCTCACCCTCGGACTGGTAGGCGCCGTTGGACACCCGGTAGCGCACGGTCACGGGCGTGGTGATGCCGGTGACGTTGGTGACGCGCAGGATGCGATGCTCGAGCACGGCGACCGAGATGCCGGCACCGTCGGGCACGGTGACGGACTGCAGGACCAGCACCCCGCCGCCCGGGTCGGAGTCGTTCGCGAGCACGTCGGCGAGCACCGATCCGCCCGCGGGGACCAGCGCAGTGTCCTGCACGGCGATGGGCGGCTCGGTCACCTTCTCGTCGGCGAGCACGTCGATGCGGACGATGCCCTGGGCGGGCTCGCGCTGGCCGAGCACCGCGCCGTAGAGCACGTAGTACGTCCCGGCGCGGTCGGCCTCGAATGTGAAGTAGCCGGAGTCGTAATGCGGCTCGACGCTCGCGCCGGCGGCCTCCGTGGTGTCGAGGCTCGCGAGCCTCAGCGGCTCCCCTGATGGCGAGTAGTCGTTCTCGAGCGGGCGCACCACCACGGCCTCCCCCGCATGGGTGGTGACCTGGTCGGCGTTGGTGACGATGTCGCCCGTGCCGGACTCCACGACGGTGACGTCGATGCGACCCGGCGCGCTCTCGACGCCGTCGCTCACCTCGATCGCGACGGACGTGCGGCCCGTGCGGCCCGAGGTCGCGCGATAGGTGACGGTGCCGTCGCCCGCGAACTCGACCGTGTCGCCGTTCTCGACCGTCGCGCTCTCGAGGTAGATGGTGTCACCCTCGGGGTCGATCCACGCGGGCAGCACGTTGTAGGTGAACGTGCCGTCGACCTCGACGGTGAAGGACGGCGTCTTCTGCGCGCGCTGCACGGGCGCGCTGTTCTCGTCGGCGGTCGCGAGGCGCACATCGACCACGGCCTCGTCGGTGCCGCCACGCCCGTCCTCGACGCGGTAGCTGAAGGTGGCATGCCCCGACGCGCCCTCCGGCACCGTGACCTGGACCGCGGCCCCGTCGCGGATGGGCTGGATCACCAGGCCCTTCGCACCCGCGGTGTCGACGATCGACGCCGTGAGGACGTCGGCGTCGCGGTCGTAGTCGTTGTCCAGGATCGGCAGGATGGTGGTGCGGCCCACGCGCGCGCCGAACTCGTCGTCGTTCGCAACGGGAGGCGTGTTCTTCGGGTCCCGGTCCTCGATGAGCGGCGTGATCTCCTCGGTGTCGGGGTCCTTCTCCTTCTGGTCCTCCGTGCCGGCGAAGTCGTCCCAGTTGTCGACGATCTCGAGGTCGGACGCCGCCGTCCACGTGGTGCCCGAGGGCAGGTCGTTGAGGCGGATCAGGTCGCGGTTGACCCGGAACGCATAGGCCGAGTCGGCCGGCGCGCCCGGGATCTCGACCGCGCCGGTGTCGGCCGCATCGTCCCCGCAGTCGCGGACGAAGAGGTTCGCCGCGCCCCATGCGCCGTAGGCGCAGTCGCCCAGCACGGCCGGCGCGGCTGCGACGCCGGACGCGTCGCCGAGAGACACGCGTGTCGCGGGCGAGCCGTCGAGCGGCTGGCTCACCAGGCCCGAGGAGTCGGCGTAGACCACCGCGTCGGCGTCCGGTCCGGGCTGCTGGAGCACGGTCGTCTCGGGATCGTCGACCTCGACCGCGCCCTCCGGGAGCGTGAGCGTGCCCGCCTCCACGTCGAGGATCACCAGCGTGTCGCCGACCGTGGTGGCGGCGAGCCTGGCACCTAGCGCCGCCGCACCGTCGGGGGAGGACGCGCGTGGCTGCGGTGTCACGGAGGGCTCGGGCGACTCCGCATCGCCCTGGTCGATCCGCACCACGCCGAGCTCGGCCGAGGCGCCGTAGACCACTCCGGACTGCGACGCCACAGCGACGGCGCCGTCCCCGAGCGTCACCGCGGGCGTGGAGGACTCGGCGTCGAAGGTCGCGACCGCATCGGCGGCCATCACCCACAGCGAACCCGACTCGGCATCGAGGACCGACAGCCGGCCGCCGCCGAGCGACACGTCGGAGGCGAGCGGCAGCGCCGCGGTGCCCGTGGCGGTCACGGTGGCGGGGTCGACCAGGGACAGCGTGTGGGAGCCGATGCTGTGCGCGAGGACCATCGCGCCCTCCTGGAGGACGTCCAGCCCTCCCGAACTCTGCGCGAGGGCCGCATCGATGACGCGTGACTCCTCGTTGACGCGTCCCAGCAGCGAGTCATGGTCGTTGGTCACCCAGATGCCCGCGTCGTTGAGCTCGAGCTCCTGCGCGGGCACGCCGTCGTAGACCACCGCGACGCCGACCACGAGGCCGAGGGCGAGGACCGCGGCGATGACGCCGGTCGCGCGACCGCGCCCAGGAGTGGTCCCCCACGCTCGCATGCATCCCCCTCAGTCGTTCCCTCAGCAGCCACCCGTGACGCTAGGCGCGGCCCACGGCGGAGGCGATGGGCAGCGCTCCCCATGCCGGGGTGGCTGAGCGCAAGTATTCGAGGGGGAGCACACCCCATCAAGCCCCCAATTCCTGCGACCCCAGAAGCGACGACGAGTCGACATTCCGCCGTTTTCCTCGCAATACGTTGTGATGCCCCTGGCTTACAACTGTCTAGATCGGCTAGGTTGCGCCTCATGCAGACCCGACGGACTTCAGCACCCGTGCGCGTGCTCGCCGTCGTCGACCACCCACTGCTCGCCGCGGGGATTCGTGCCGTCGCCGCATCCGAGGCGGACCTCCGCGTGGTGCGATGGGAGCGGTCGCTCGCAGCCGTCGACCTGCTGCGCCCGGACGCGGACGTGGTGGTGCTCGACCTGCGCCTCGAGGATGCGAGCGTCGCAGCGGTGAGCGTCGCCAGCCTCGTCCGCCACGGCGTCCCCGTGGTCGCGCTCACGATGCGGGGGGACGAAGCCCTCGCCCGCGCCGCCCGTCGCGCAGGTGCCGCCGCGACCGTCGCCAAGGAGGACGAGCCCGACGCGCTCGCGCGCGCGGTCCGCACGGCCGCCGCGAGGCCGCCTGCGCCCCCCGCCCCCGAAAACGACGGCCCCGCGCATGCGAGGCTCACCGAGCGCGAACAGCACGTGCTCGCGCTCTACGCCGGCGGCGCCACCGCGCGCGAGGTCGCGACCGTCCTGGGCATCTCGCCCAACTCCGTCCTCGAGCACCTGCGCCGCATCCGGGCCAAGTACCGGCGCGCGGGACGGACAGCCGCCACCCGTATCGAGCTGCTGGAGCGCGCCTACGAGGACGGGCTCATCGTCGAGGGGTGACGGACGCGACGGTCACGCGAAGTCCAGCGTCCACACCTTCAGGGTCATCGGCACCCCGCGGTACTCGTCCTCCATGGTCCCGCGATCGATGAAGCCCAGCGTCCGGCACAGCGCGTTCGAGGCGACGTTGTCGACGTTCGGGCACGCCATCAGCACGGTCGGGAGCCCGCCGGCGAGCGCGCTCCTACGCGCCTCGTCGACGACCAGCCGCACCCCGGCCGTCGCGGCGCCCTGGCGCTGGAAGCGCGGGAGGATCATCCACCCGGCCTCGAGGCACGGCGCGCCGTCCCACTCCGACTCCCACCAGCCGACCGAGCCCACGGCGACCGGCGCATCGTCCCTGCGCACCGTGAACATGTGCGGGCGGCCGGAGTCCCAGCCGCGGATGTACTGCTCGTGGCGGCGCCGCACGCGCGCGGGCGTCTCGGGACCGGCGAGGTGCTCCATCATCTCGGGCACGTTCGCGTCGACCAGCACCGGCAGGTCCGCGTCGGTCCAGCGGCGGATCCGGTAGCCCATCAGAGCCCCTTCTCCGCGTCGGTGAGCAGCCCGGCCCAGCCCTCGTAGTCGCCGCCGTGCTTCTCGGCGATGCGCTCGCACAGGTCGACGGTCTCGCGCAGGAAGTCGGGCACCAGCGGCGTCCGGTACGCGCGCACGAACAGCATCCACTCGGGGATGTCATGGCTCGGCTCGACCAGCTCGTGGCTCACGCGCATCGCCCGGAGCTCATCGGCCGCGGCGCGGACGCGCGGCTCGGACGTGAAGCTGAGGAAGAACTCCGACTCGCGCGGGGCCTCGGCCTCGGCGCCACGGGCGATCATCGCGTCGAGCTGCTCCGCATCGTCGCTCCACAGCTCGAAGGGGCCCACGCGCTTGCGCCCGCCGAAGACCTTGGTGAGGAAACCCATGGCTCCACGCTAGCCGCGCCTGACCCGGGACCCCGACCGCTCAGGACGATGCGGGACGGCGCATGACCTCGACGAAGCCGAGCCGCGAGTACAGCGCCTTGCCCGCCTCGTTGTCGTCGTACACGGTGAGCGCCACCTCGCGCTCACCCACGGCCTTGAGGGCGCGCGCCGAGGCGGCGAGCAGCCCCGCGGCCACGCCTCGACGCCGATGGTCCGGCAGCGTGATGCAGTCGAGGATGTACGGGCAGTCCGGGAGGTCGTCCCGGAGGGTGCAGCGGTAGACGGCCGTGACGAATCCCGCGATGTAGTCGTCCTCCGTGAGCGCGACCGGCGACGCCACCGGCATGAACTCGCCGGCCTCGTTGCGGAACATCGACTGCGTGAGCTCGACCACGCCGTCCCAGGTGTCGAACGGCGTGCGCCGGGGATAGCACTCCCACGCTGCGGCCGCGACCCACGGGATATCCTCCGGCACCATGGCCCGCACGTGCGGCCACGGCTGCGCGGCTTGCAGGATCGCATCGACGGGGGCGACCATGACGATGCGCTCGACCGTGGACGACGGCGCTCTTTCCGGCATAGGGGGACCGTATCACCCGAGCCCTTGACATATACCCCCAGGGGTATGCATACTGAGGGGGACGCGGCCGGAAGCCCCCCTCTCCCGGCCGCGAACCTACAACCCCGAGGAGAATCCCATGTGCTCTCGCATCACCTGCAGCCAGTGCGGCAAAGCGACCTGGACCGGCTGCGGCCAGCACGTCGACCAGGCCCTGGCCGGCGTCCCGAACGACCAGCGCTGCACGTGCGACCAGGGCGGCGGCTCCGGAAGCTCGTTCGGCTCGATGTTCTCGGGCATCTTCTCGCGCTGACCCGCGCACGGACGCGCGGGTTCTCAACCCCGGCGCGCCGACCGCAAGGCCCCGCCGCCGTCCCACCGGACCGCGGCGGGGCCTTCGCCTTTCGGGGGACCTTGGCCCGCACCGGGCGGCACAGCGTGCCGTTATGCTCGTCCAGCCCTCATCCCCCACCCCTGGACAGGCATGATCGACTTTCAGAACCCCTCGTTCATCAAGCTCTCGCGCGTCGACCCCGCAAACGCGGACGGCCAGTTCGCCTCCCTCCTGCTCGACGGCGAGCAGATCATGATGGCGTTCCGCGGCATGCGCGACATGGTGGTCTTCACCACCAAGCGCATCATCGCCCTCAACGTGCAGGGCATGACCGGCAAGAAGAAGGACTTCACCTCGCTGCCCTACAACCGGATCCAGGCCTTCTCGGTCGAGACCGCCGGCACCTTCGACCGTGATGCCGAGCTCGAGGTCTACTTCTCCGCGCTCGGCAAGGTGAAGTTCGAGTTCGCCGGCAGCACCGACGTCGCCTACCTCGCGAAGCTCATCGGCCACTACGTGCTCTGAGCCTCGCGCTCCCGGCCTACCCCCTGCCACCTCTCAGCGCGCTCCCAGACACCGTTGATGGGATGAGGTGCATGACGAACCGGACATTCTCCCCCGCCCTCGACCGGATCCTCGACGCCGCAGACGACGCGGTGTTCGCGGATCGCCTCTCGCACGCGCTCGACATCGATGCGTTCGCGAGCTACCTCGCCTTCCAGGAGATCGTCGACAGCTACGACGCGCCCACCCAGCCGGGCGGGCACGCGTACGTGTGCGTCGACACCACCACCGGCGCCCTCGCCGTGGTCGACTGGACGCTCGACGTCTCGGTGGGCACCCGGCAGGGCCTCGGCGACGCCGCCGCGGCGCGGCTGCTCGCGGAGCGCTTCCTCACGCAGCCCGACTTCGCGGCACGCGTCGACGCCGAGCTCGAGCGTCTCACCGATGCGCTCGTCGCCTCGGGCGAGGACGATGCGAGCGCCCGCGTCGCCGCGCGCGTGCTGCGTCGACACGCGACACGCCTCCACGCGGCCGAGCTGCCCGCCGCGATGCGCGAGCCTCAGCGAGCCTGACGGACGATGCGCCGTGCTCGGCCCGCGCATCGTCCCCCCTGCTAGGTTCGAATCACCGCGCAGGAAGGTCGGCCACCATGTCGGACATCACCGCCCCGGCGATCACGCTCCCCGAGTACGGCGTCCATTCCGAGGTCGGCCGCCTGCACAAGGTGCTCACGTGCTCGCCCGGGCTCGCGCACCACCGGCTCACGCCGTCGAACTGCCAGGATCTGCTGTTCGACGACGTCATGTGGGTCGAGAACGCCGAGCGCGACCACGCCGCGTTCGTGCAGCTCATGCGGGATCGCGACATCGAGGTCAAGGAGCTGCACACGCTGCTCGCGGAGACCCTCGCCCTGCCCGGCGCTCGCGCATGGCTGCTCGACCGGAAGGTCACGCCCGACGAGGTCGGGCTGGGCCTCGCGACGGACATCCGCGCGTACCTCGACGAGCTCGACTCGCTCGAGCTCGCGCGCCACATCATCGGCGGCCTGTCGACGCTCGACCTCCCGCGCGACTTCTCGCCGCCGGGCATCCAGCTGGTGCGCGAGGAGTCCGGCATGCGCGACTACCTGCTCCCTCCCCTGCCGAACACGCTCTTCACCCGCGACACGACCTCGTGGATCTACGGCGGCGTCACGCTCAACCCGCTCTACTGGTCCGCGCGGCACGCCGAGACGCTCGTGATGAAGGCCGTCTACTCCTTCCACCCCGACTTCGCCGACGCGGTGAACGTGTGGTGGGGCGACCCCGAGCTCTCCAACGGGCTCGCGACGCTCGAGGGCGGCGACGTCATGCCCGTCGGCAACGGCACGGTCCTGGTGGGGATGTCGGAGAGATCCTCGCGCCAGGCCATCACCCAGCTCGCGATGGAGCTGTTCCTCGGCGAGGGCGCGGAGCAGGTGATCGTGGCGAAGATGCCCCGGCTGCGCTCCGCGATGCACCTCGACACCGTGTTCACGCTTGCGGACCGCGACATCTGCACCGTGTTCCCCGGGATCATCGACGAGATCGAGACCTACGTGATCCGCGAGGCGCCGGCGCCGACGATGCTCGACGTGCGCCGCGACGAGCGTCCCTTCGTCGACGTGGTCGCCGAGGCGCTCGGCGTCGACCTGCGCGTCATCGCCACGGGCGGCGACCGCTACGCATCCGAGCGCCAGCAGTGGGATTCGGGCAACAACCTGCTCGCGCTCGAGCCCGGCGTGGTGGTGGCATACGACCGCAACACCCACACCAACGAGGAGCTCCGCTCCGCCGGGGTCGAGGTGCTCGAGATCGTGGGTGCGGAGCTGGGACGCGGCCGCGGCGGCGCGCACTGCATGACCCAGCCGCTGCTGCGCGACGCCTAATCTCTTTTACGCAACAGTGATGTTGCGTTTTACGCATCGCGCCCGCTAGGGTGCCGGTAAGGCAAGCCTCACCCGCCTCTCCCCGGCGCCTCCCGCGCCCCCGTCCTCACCAGGAGTTCCCGTGCTCTCACGCGTCATCGACGCGCGCCTGCGCGCGCCCGGAATCATCGCCGGTGCGCTGCTCGCGCTGTTGCTCTCCACCACGCTGATCGCCCTGCCCGCACGCGCCGCGGACGCCGCGCCGTCGCTGGTGTGGGGCGTCAAGTCCTCGTTCCGCTCGTACATCGCGGGCGCCGGCACCATCTCCGTCTCCTCCCCCGCGACGGACGACGGCGCCGCCACCACCTTCCCCTTCACCGCGGGTGACGAAGCGTCCGGGGCCTTCGCGGGAGCCGTCATCTTCGACGCGCACGGCGGCGCCCTGCACCTTGAGATCGCCGATCCGTCCGTGAGCGTCTCCGGTACCACCGGCACGCTCTCCGCGACGGTCGGCGGGACGCCCATCCCCGTCGCCACGCTCGACCTCTCCGGCGTCGCACCCACCGTCGCTAGCGGCCTCGTGACGTTCACCGGCGTGCCCGCCGTGCTCACGGCCCAGGGCGCGGCCGCGTTCGTCAGCTACCCGACCGGCACCGCGATGGACCCCGTGACGTTCTCGCTCCCCGCGGGCGACACGACCACGCCGGAGACCGACCCCACGGACGAGCCCGAGGTCGAGGAGACCGACGAGCCCGAGGTCGAGGAGACCGAGACACCCGCCCCGGCGACGCCCGAGGTCGCGGTCGACCGCACCGCGCAGCTCGACGGCACCGGCGACACCATCACCGTCACCGGCACCGGGTTCCTGCCCGCCGACCCGGCCACCACGGGCGTCCGCCCGCCTCTCGCAGGGAGGTTCACCGGCATCTACGTCACGGTCGGCAAGTTCGCCGAGACCTGGCAGCCCAGCGCGGGCGCCGCATCGTCCGCGCGCAAGAACGCCCACACCGCGTGGGCGCTGCCCGCGGCGAGCATGGCCACCGTCGGCGGCACCGCCGCCGGCGCGATCGAGCTCACCGACGAGGGCGCCTTCTCCGTCACCTTCGACGTCGCCGACGACGAGCTCGACGCCGTCGAGGGCGACTGGGGCGTCTACACCTACGCCGCGGGCGGCGCCGTCTACGCACCGTTCGAGACCGAGACCCTCCTCACGTTCGCGCCGCGCGTCACCGTCACCCCGACCGAGGGGCTCGACGACGTCGCGACGCTCGCCGTCGAGGGCCGCAACTTCCTCCCCGCCGGCGCCGCCACCACCGGCAAGTACCCGCCGCTCGCGGGCAAGTTCACCGGCGCGTACGTCGCGGTGGGCAAGTTCGCGGACGTCTGGCAGCCCACCGCGGGCGCCGCATCGTCCGCGCGCCCGAACTCGGACGTCCGGTGGGCCGTGCCCGCCGCGGAGGTCGACACCATCGGCGGCACCGCCGCCGGCGCCGTCGCGATCGACGGCAGCGGCACCTTCACCACCACCCTCGAGGTCGTCAAGTCCGAGCTCGACGCCGTCGAGGGCGACTGGGGCGTCTACACCTACGCCGCCGGCGGCGCGAAGCACGCGCCGTTCGAGACCGCGACGCCGATCGCCTTCGCGTCGGACGATGCGCCGGCCGGGTCGGGCATCGCCGTCACCCCGGTCTCGGGTCTCGCGGACGGCGACACCGTCACCGTGACCGGCTCGCTGCCCGCCCAGGTGGGAGGCGCCGACACGTCGGTCTACCTCATGTACTGCGCCGCGACCGGCGCGGAGCCTGGCACGGCCGCGGGCCGCCCGTCCGGCGACCTGTGCGACCCCTCCCGCCAGGCGTGGCTCATGCACACGTCGGTGTACGGCCAGCCCGCCACGGGCGCCGTGACCGACGGCACGTGGACCTTCGAGACGACGCTGGACGTCGCGAGCGCGTTCGGCGACGTCGACTGCACCGCCTCCGGCGTCGAGTGCGGCGTGTTCGTGCGCCTCGCGCACACCTTCCCCGGTGACTACTCGCTCGACCAGCTGGTGCCGGTGAGCTTCGCGGGCGACGCCGGTTCCGGCTCGGGCGGCGGCTCCGGCGGCTCGGGCGGCGGCTCGGGTGGTTCCGGCTCCGGCGGTTCCGGTGACGGCTCGGGCTCGGGCACCGACGGCGGCTCCGGCTCCAGCGGATCCGGCTCAGGCTCGGGCTCCCAGGGCGGCACCGCGACCGTCGGCCGCCTCACCTGGGGCGTCGACGCCGGCTTCCGCTCGTACGTCACGGGCTCGATCGCGCAGGGCGCGATCTCCGTCACGGGCGCGACCGCGTCGAACGGCGCGTTCACCTTCACCCAGTCCGGCGGCGACGCCGACGCCTCGAAGCAGACGGGTACGGCACGCTACGCCGGCGCGGTCACGTTCACGGGCCACCACGGTGCGCTGAACCTCACGGTGGCGAACCCGTACGTCCGGCTCGGCTCGACCGGCGCGACGCTGAGCGTCGAGGTCGACGGCACCCGCGTCGACTTCGCGACGCTCCACCTCGCTGCCGGCGGCCGCTCCACGGTCGACGGCGCAGTCCTGTGGTCGAACGTCCCCGCCACCCTCACCGCCGCGGGCGCCGTCGCGTTCGACGGCTTCTACGCCGCAGGTCGCGCGCTCGATCCCGTGACGTTCAGCGTGGGCACCGGCTCCGCCACGGCGGGCCGCGGCTCCACCACCACGGTGTCGACGGCGGCCCCCGCCGCATCGTCCTCCTCGACCGAGGTGCCGGCGGCACCTCCGGCGACCACCGGCATCGTGCTCGACGACGCGACCCGGGCGGCGCTCATCTCCGGCGAGACGGTCACGCTACGCGTGGGCGGCTTCGCGCCCCACGAGACGGGCATCCGCGTCGTCGTCTACTCGACACCCACGGTGCTCGCGGAGGACCTCACGGCCGACGCGGAAGGCTACGTCACCTGGACCGGTGCGCTCCCCGGCTCGCTCGTGGGCACGCACACCCTGACGTTCCAGGGCTCGGAGAGCTTCGGCGTGGTGCTCGACATCCCGGCGCGCACCATGTGCACGGTGGACGATGCGACCCTCGCCTGGGGTGTCAAGGACTCCTTCCGCGCATACATCGAGGGCACCATCGCGAACGGGGGCTGGACCCTCACCGGCGTCACGGAGGAGGCCGGCGCGTTCACGTGGCCGGGTGCCGGCGCGCTCGACACCGACCCCGTGAGCGGAGCGGTGGCCTTCACCGGGTCCGTGCGCTTCACCGGGCATGACGGCGCGCTCGACACGACGCTCGCGAACCCGACCCTCGACGTGAGCGGCGGCGTCGCGACCCTGCTGGTCGACGTGAGCGGCGATCGCCAGGACGGCACCGAGGTCGACGCGGAGGGTGTCGCGTTCGCGGCGCTCGACATGGCGGCCGGCGACGTCTCGGTGGACGGCGACGTGGTCACGGTCGCGGGCATCCCGGCGACGCTGACCGCGGCGGGCTCCGAGGCGTTCGGGACCTACCCCGCCGGCGAGGCGCTCGACACGGTCACCCTCACGCTCACGAGCGCCCAGGCCTGCGCCGGGGTCGTGGCCGGGCTCCCGGCCCCGGAGGTGGTCGCCGAGCCGACCGAGGAGCCGAGCGCCGAGGCCGCCGACCCGACCGTCGCGGTCGAGGACCAAGCCGCGGCGGAGTCCGAGGCGACGACGACCGACGAGGGTTCCGTGACCTGGTGGCCGTGGGCCGCGGGCGCGCTCGCGCTGGTCGCAGCGGGCGTGGCGTTCGCGGTGAGGCGCTCCCGCAAGGCCTGAGCCGCAGGGACGACGGCGCCCCCGACCGCACGGTCGGGGGCGCCGTCGCATCCCCCTCTCCGGACAGTGCCAACGGATCTCGCCGCGACACGCCGCGCGCGGGCCCGAATACGCCCCGATCATCGGCGTGTCGCGGTCAACTCCGTGGGAAGTGTCCAGGGAGCGAGGGGGCGGTCAGCGCTTCGGGAGCACCACGGGGAGGCCCGTGTCCGGGTCCTCGATGACGCGCACGCCGAGTCCGTAGACCGGCTCGAGCAGCTCCGGGACCAGGACCTCGCGCGGCGACCCCAGGCCCGCGAGCCGCGCACGGTCGAGCACGGCTATGCGGTCGGAGTAGGCCGCGGCGAGCGACAGATCGTGCACCACGACCACCACGGCGCTCCCGCCGCGTGCGAGCTCGCGCGCGAGCGCGAAGACCTCCTCCTGGTGACGGATGTCAAGCGCCGCGGTGGGCTCGTCGAGCATGACCACCGGCGTGCGCTGCGCGAGCACCCGCGCGAGCGACACCCGCGCACGCTCGCCTCCGGACAACGACGTGAAGGCACGCTCGGCGAGGTGCGCGACGTCGGCCCGCGCGAGGGACTCGGCGATCACCGCATCGTCGTCCTCCGCCTCGGGTCGAGCGCGCCACGGGCTGCGCCCCATCGCGACCACCTCGCGCACGGTGAACGCGAACGCCACCTGGTTGTCCTGCGTGAGGACCGCGCGCTCGCGCGCGAGCGGCCCCGGAGCCCAGGCGGACAGCGGCCGCCCGTCGAGCTCGACCAGCCCGCCGGCGAGGTCCCGCTCGCCCGACAGCGCGGACAGCAGCGTCGACTTGCCGGCACCGTTGGGCCCCATCAGCGCGAGCAGCTCGCCGTGGCGCACGTCGAGCGTGACCTGGTCGACGAGCGTGGCGCCGCCCGCCCGCACGGTGACGTCGCGCGCGTGGATCGCGGCGGTCACGCCCAGCCTCCCGACCGCGTGCGCTGACGGCGCAGCAGCCAGAAGAAGAACGGCCCGCCCACCAGCGACGTGAGCAGCCCGATCGGCAGCTCGGCACCCGTGACGAGGGTGCGCGCCGCGACGTCGGCGTAGGTGAGCAGCACGGCGCCGCCGAGCGCGCTCGCGCCCAGCAGGGCACGATGCGCGGGGCCCAGCACGAGCCGCATGAGGTGCGGCACCACGAGCCCGACGAAGGAGATGATGCCGGCGTACGCGACCGCGGCGCCGGTGAGCACGGCGACGACGAGGATCGAGACGATGCGCAGGCGCTCGACCCGCACACCGAGGTGCGAGGCGGTGCGCTCCCCCAGCGCGAGCAGGTCGTATCGGGGCGCGAGCACGAGCGCCACCGCGACGCCCGCGGCCGCGAGCACGGCGACCACCGCGACCTCGGGCCAGCGCGTGCCGTTGAGGCTGCCCAGCTGCCAGAACACGATCTGCTCGCGAGCGGCCGAGTCCCCGACGAACAGCAGCAGCGCCAGCCCCGCGCCCGCGAACGCGTTCACCGCGATGCCGGTGAGCAGGAGCGTCACCACCTCGGTGCGACCGTTCGCCCGTGCCATCGCGTAGACCAGCAGCGTCACGCCCACGCCGCCGGCGAAGGCGAAGCCCGCGACCGACGCCACCGAGCCGAGCGCCGCGCCCGTGACGATCGCGAGCGCGGCGCCCAGCGCCGCGCCGGACGAGACGCCGACCACGCCCGGCTCGGCGAGCGGGTTGCCGAAGATCGCCTGCATCACCGCGCCCGCCACCGCGAGCGCCGCGCCGACGAGCACGCTCATGGCGACCCGAGGGAAGCGGATCTGCCACAGCGCCTGCGTCGTCACGTCGTCGACCGGAGCCCACGCGGTGGGGAGGCCGACGCCCTCGAGCGCCGCCCCCACCACCTCGGCGGGCGAGATCGCGAGCTGCCCGACGGCGGCCGAGACCAGCACCCCGGCGACGAGCGCGACCCCCAGCGCCGCGCAGACGACGACGGCGCGGCGTATGCGCGCGCTCACCCGCCGTAGACCGCTGCGGCGAGCGCCTCGACGATCGCGGCGGAGCGGGGCCCGAACGCGAGGATGTCGTGATCGTCCATGTCGACGATGCGCCGGTTCTCCCCCGCGCTCGTCAGCGCGATCGCGGGCCGCTCCGCGAGGAGCCCGTCGATGCCGCCCACGGACTCGAGGCCCTTGGTCATCACCAGGATGACGTCCGGGTCGGCGGCGAGCATGGCCTCGTCGGTCAGCGGCTGCATGCCGCGGATGCCGGCGTCGGCCGCGGCGTCGACCCCGCCCAGGGCGTCGATGAGATCGTCCGCCCCGGACTCGTCGCCGAACATGTAGTAGACGCCGGCCGAGCCCCTCAGATAGAGGAACGCCATGCGCAACGGCTCGGGCTCGCGCGCCGCGAGGTCCGCGACGTCGGCGGCGGCCTGCGCGACCTCGGCGGCGATCCGGTCGGCCAGGGCGGCCCCGGGGTCGGGGACCCCCAGGGCGGCGCCCACCTGCCGCGCGAGCTCGCCTGCGCCGGCGAAGCCGTCCTCGTTGTCGACGTAGACCACCGGGATGCCGGCGTCGCGCACCTGCGCGACCGCGTCGGACGGGCCGATGCTGCCGTCCGTGATCACCACCGACGGCTCGAGCGCGAGCACCGCCTCGGGCGTGAGCGTGTGGCTCGCGCCCGTGACCACCGGCACGTCCTCGAGACCGGGCAGCTCGGCGGCGGTATCGCGGCCGACGATGCTCCCCCCGAGGCCGAACGCGACCACCGTCGCGGCGATCGCCCCGGTCATGTCGACGGCGACGATGCGGCTCGTGTCGGACACCGTGACATCGCGGTCGCCGTCACGCTCGTGGGACGCGACCGACACGGGCAGCGCCGGGTCCGCCGCGCCGTCGAGGACCGCGACGCCGCGATCGGCGAGCACGGCGGTGGCGGGACCCGCGACGTCGGCACGCGCCGCCGCCGCGGTGGTCACGGCGTGGGTCGCCGACGTGCCGGCGGCGCAGCCCGACAGTCCGAGCGCGGCCGCGACGAGGGCCGCGAGGAGGCGAGGCGCCACTACGCGGCCGCGCGGGCGTCCGCGCCCAGCGCGTCGAAGATCGCACCGTTGAAGTCGAACGCCGCCTGCGCCTCCTCGATGAGCGCGCGCTCCTGCACGGCATCGAGCGCGAGCGCGTCGAGCTGGGCGCGATAGTCGCGCTTGTAGCGCACGGGCGAGTCGATCGACTCGAAGCGGTAGAAGCCCAGCTGCGCGTCCGTGGCGCCGTAGTGGCGCGCGACCAGCGCCGCGATGGCCTGCCCTCCCGAGAGATCCCCCAGGTAGCGCGTGTAGTGGTGCGCGATGTAGCGGGGCGTGTCCGCCGCGTCGAGGCCGCCGAGGTGATCGACGTACGCCTGCGTCGCGGGCAGCGCGGGGTGCTCGGCCTGCCAGTCGCCCGCGCCGAGCTCGGCGAGGTCCGCCTCCATCGACGGCACCCGCCGCAGGCCCGCGTCCGCGAGGAACCCCGGGTCGCCCGGCTGCGGCGCGCGCGCCTCGAGCGCGCGGTAGACGTACGTGTACTGCGCGAGGTAGCGCACGTAGGCCGCGAGGTCGAGCTCGCCACCCATGAGCCGGGTGATGAAGCCCCTCGACTCGGTGTCACGGTGCTGGGGAGCGGTGGCCTCGCGGAGGCGCGCGGAGAGTCCCGAAGGGGCGTCGGTCGCAGTCATGCGAGCAACCTACCAATTCCGCAATAGCCGTGTCACGTAATTCGCCGCCGGCGGGAAGCGAAACACCCCGGCTCGGCCACGTCGTCGGGGCCGTGCCGGGGTCACGGTAGGTGCGGACACGCCATTGTGTCCGCACTCGATGACGCTAGCGCCCTCCGGACCAGGAACGTTCAGCGTTACGCAATAGTTATCAATGTCATCGTTCACATCCGCGCATCGCACACGATCCCCGGGCGTCGGCCTCCCCGAGGGGCTCGACTACAGTCGACACAGGGGGTGACGCCCATGACCGGAGCCGCGACGGACACCGTCGACGCGGCCGCGCGGGAGCCCGAGCGCCCCGCCCCTCACGCGACGCCTCGCCGCCGCGAGCCGCGCGCGCGACGCGCCCCCGCATCGTCCCGCCGCGCGCCCGGGCTCCTCGAGCCGACGTTCTCCGGCGTCGGGCTGGTGGTGGGGGCGTTCTTCATCTCGGTGTCGCTCGAGCCGTCGCTGCTGCCACGCATCCCCGTGGTCCAGGGCCTCGCGTCGGGGGTGTCGTTCATGCTCGGCTACGGTGCGGGCGCGGGCGCGCATGCGGTCTGGAACTACCTCCAGGTGCCCAACCTCCACGGCCGCACGCGGCGCATCGTCGCCTGGTCGCTGCTCGCCGTGATCTGGGTCAGCCTGTCGCTGTCGGTGTGGCGCTGGGTCGGATGGCAGAACGGCATCCGACGCACCTTCGGCATGGAGGACCTCGACCCGACGGCGTGGCCCATCGTCATCGGCACCGGCGTGGCGGTAGCCGCGGCGCTGCTGGTGCTCGCGCGCGCGCTCCGGGCCGTCTTCCGCTGGGCCGACCAGCTCATGCTCCGCTTCCTGCCCCCGCGCCTCGCCATCACCCTGGCGACCGCCGGCACGGCGATCCTGCTGTGGCTCCTGGTGTCCGGCCTGCTGGTGCGAGGCCTGTTCGCGGGCGCCAACGAGGCGTTCTCCGTGCGCGACGCCTCCGACAAGGCCGGCACCACCGTCGTCACCTCGACGCTCAAGTCCGGCGGCGCCGACTCGCTGGTCGAGTGGGAGCAGCTGGGGCGCCAGGGACGGAGCTTCGTGTCGACGGGACCCACCGTCGAGGAGCTCGACGCGTACACCGGGGGCGGCGCGGTCGAGCCGATCCGTGTCTACGTGGGCCTCAAGTCGGCGCCGACGCTCGAGGAGCGGGCCCAGCTGGTGCTCGACGAGCTCGAGCGCACCGGCGCGTTCGACCGCCAGGTGCTGGTCCTCGCCACCACCACCGGCACGGGGCTCATCGACGCGAACGCCGCGGACTCGCTCGAGTTCCTCTACGGCGGCGACACCGCGATCGCCGGGCTGCAGTACTCGTACCTGCCGAGCTGGCTGTCCCTGCTGGCGGACCAGGCCTCCGTCGCCGAGGCCTCACGCGCCGTGTTCGACGCGGTCCACGACCACTGGGCCGAGCTGCCCGAGGCGTCGCGTCCCGAGCTCTACCTGTACGGCCTGTCGCTCGGCTCCGCGGGCGTGGAGTCGATCCTCACGGGCCCCGACATCCTCAACGAGCCCATCGACGGCGCTCTCATGACGGGCCCCACCTTCCTCAACCTGCTCCACAACCAGCTCGAGCGCACGCGCGACGCCGGCTCGCCCGCGTGGCTGCCCGTCGTGGGCGACGGCCGCACCGTCCGCTTCACCGGCGAGGACGATGCGCTCGACGCCCCCGGGGCGACCTGGGGCGACACCCGCATCGTCTACCTCCAGCACGGGTCCGACCCCGTGGTGTTCTTCTCCCCCGTCACGTTCTACCGGGAGCCGGAGTGGCTCCAGGGCGACGCGCGCGCCCCCGACGTCTCGCCGCAGATGCGCTGGTTCCCGCTCATCACGGGCTGGCAGACCCTGCTCGACATGCCCGCCTCGGGCTCGGTGCCCGAGGGCTACGGACACATGTACACCGCGAGCGCGAACCTGCAGGCCTGGGTGGGCGTGACGCGACCGCCGGACTGGTCGGCGGAGGACACGGCGACGCTCGGCACCTACCTCGACGCGCGTCGCGCCGAGCGGCTCACCCTGCTCGAGCAGCTGGGCCAGTAGCCCCGGCAGCAGAACGGGCCGCCGGGTCACCCCGACGGCCCGTCAGCGACGTCTCAGTCCTTGCGCTTGTCCGCCGCCTCCTTGAGCAGGAACATCGGCAGGATCCACGTCGCGAGCGCGGTGACGAGCCACACGAGCACCGTGGCGGCGATCCACGTCCCGATCCCGTCGATGGTGAAGTCGTCGACCACCAGAGTCGCGATGAGCAACGCGACGAACGTCGAGACCAGCCCCACGCCGCCGAGGATCGCATTCGCATACTTGGTGGCCATCTTGAAGATCAGCGGCGACAGGATCCACTGCGCGACGGCGTAGATCACGGTCGCCACCACCAGCGCGGTGAACGGCAGGGACATGTTGTCGCTCAGGATCAGCGACGTGATCCACAGGCCCAGGGCTGCGGAACCGAGGAAGATCAGCGTGTGAATCAGGAATCGCACCATGGTGCCGACGCTACCCCGGGCACCCGGAAAGCGCGCGGCGAACCAGGGACGTTGCAGGATTCGCGCACCCCGGGACGATGCGCAGGATCAGTCCTTCGCCGCGGCCGGCTTCCCCTCGGGCTTGTCACCGATGCGTCCGAAGATCCCGGGGAGCACCCACACGCCGATCGCCGTGATGAGCCACACGAGCAGCGTCCCGCCCGCCCACGCGCCGAAGCCGTGGATCGCGAGCCCGGACGTGAGCGTCGCCGTGATCAGCAGCGCCACGAACGTCGAGATGATGCCTACGCCTCCCACCACGGCCCGCGCGCGCTTGTGGATCTGACGCTCGATGATGGGCGACAGCAGGCTCTGCGCGAGCGCGAAGATCACGGTCGCGGTGATGAGACCGCTGATCTTGAGCTCGAAGTCCGAGCCGAGGATGAGCGACGTGAGCGCGAGCGCGACCACCGCCGAGGCGAGGAACACCGCGGCCTTGAGCAGGAATCTCTCCATGGGCCGACGCTACCGCGTGGCGCCCGGCGCCCGCGAGGGGTGCGACCCGCATCGTGCCTGGACACGGATCGAGGGTGCCTCCCGATGGGAGGCACCCTCGTTCGCTGTCGACCATCTCGCCGGCTTCCAGGGACTTGAGGCCGGTGAGCAAGACGATTCGGTCCTAGGACCTTGTGCCCAGAACAGTACCGCATCCCCGTTCATTCCCGGCACCGTTCCGCGCGTCGCGAATCAGACACCTGTCAGACAGTCCCGTCGGCTAGGTTCGGTGCATGCTGCACCACGCCCCCCTCATCACCACGATCGCCGTGGGCCTGGTGGCCGCGTTCGCGCTCGGGCTCCTCGCGCAGCGGATCCGGCTGTCCCCCATCGTCGGATACCTCGCCGCGGGACTGCTCATCGGCCCCTACACGCCGGGGTACGTGGGCGACGTGGACCTCGCGACGCAGCTGAGCGAGATCGGCGTGATCCTGCTGATGTTCGGCGTGGGGCTCCACTTCTCCTTCAAGGAGCTCCTCGCGGTGCGCCGCGTCGCCGTTCCCGGCGCGATCCTGCAGATGATCGCCGCGACCGCGCTCGGCACGGGCCTCGGCCTGTGGATGGGCTGGGGTCTCGCGAGCGCGATGCTGTTCGGCCTCGCGCTGTCCGTCGCGTCGACGGTGGTGATGCTGCGTGCCCTCGAGGAGCGGCAGATGCTCGACACCCGCGCGGGCCACATCGCGGTCGGCTGGCTCATCGTCGAGGATCTCGCGATGGTGATCGCTCTCGTCGTGGTGCCCGTGCTCGCAGGCGGCGACGGCGACCTCACGGCGGGTCACCTCGCGGGCGAGCTCGCGCTGACGGTGGCGCGCGTCGGAGGCTTCGTCGCCCTCATGTGGTTCGTCGGCCGCCGCGTCATCCCGTGGACGCTCGCGCGGGTCGCGGACACGGGCTCGCGCGAGCTCTTCACGCTCGGCGTGCTCGCGATCGGGCTCGGCGTCGCGGTGGGCGCGGCGTGGCTGTTCGAGGTGTCCTTCGCGCTCGGCGCCTTCTTCGCCGGCATGATCCTGCGCGAGTCCGACCTCGCGCATCGTGCCGCCGAGGACTCCCTGCCGCTGCGCGACGCCTTCGCCGTGCTGTTCTTCGTCGCCGTGGGCATGCTGGTCGACCCCGGCATCGTGCTGCGCCAGCCGCTGGGCCTGCTCGCGACCGTCGCGATCATCGTCGGCGGCAAAGCGGCCGTGGCCTTCGTGCTCGTGCGCGCGCTGCGGTACTCGCGATCGATGGCCCTGGTCATCGGCGCCTCCCTCGCGCAGATCGGCGAGTTCTCCTTCATCCTCGTGACGCTCGGCGCGGACCTCGAGATCCTCCACCAGGACGCGCAGGACCTGGTGCTCGCGGGCGCCATCCTGTCGATCATCGTCAACCCGCTGCTGTTCGCCTGGGTCGTGCGCGTGACGTCGCGGCGCGCCGCGCCCACCGCAGTCGAGGACGATGCGCCGTTCGCCACGGTCGCCACGGACCACGTCATCGTGGTCGGGTACGGACGCGTGGGCGGACGCGCCGCGCGGCGCCTGTGGGAGGCCGGCGTGCCGACCGTGGTGATCGACGACGACGAGACGCGCGTCGCGCGGATCCGCGCGCTGGGGCACGAGGCGGTGCTCGGCAACGCGGTGCGCGAGAAGGTGCTGCGCGCGGCCGGCATCGTCGCCGCGCGAGCGGTCCTGGTCGGCGTGCCCGACCCGCTCAACGCGGGTGCCGTGGTCTCCGCCGCCCGCGAGCTCTCCCCCGAGGTCGACATCGTCGCGCGCGGCCACGGCAAGCGCGACGTCGCCTACCTCGAGGAGCAGGGCGCGTCGCGGGTGCTCGTGGGCGTCCACGAGGTCGCCGACCTCATGGTCGAGCGCGCCGGAGGGCCGGCGAACGATCCCGAGGGCTCCCGCTGATCGACGGGCGCCGTCGTCGCCGCGCCCAGCGGCGGGGTTCGGCCTAGCCTGGCGGCATGAGCCACGACGCCGCGCACCTCGATGCGCTCGCGAGGGCGCTCGGCCGCGCCTTCGACGCGGCCTTCGGCGAGGCGCTCGCGGATGCCTCCACCACGCGTGTCGAGCACGCGATGCTCAGCCGCCTCGCCGCCTCGCCCGAGCCCCTCACCTGGGAAGCGCTCGAGGCCGGCCTGATCCCGCGCTACGGACCCGTCGCGTGCACCGAGGCGTGGAGCTCGCTCGAGGTGGCCGGGTGGGCGGTCGAGCCCGACGGGCTCTACCTGGCGACCGATGCGGGGCGCGCCGTGATCGCCGACCTCGAGGCCGCGCGCGAGGCGATCGTCGCCCGCGCCCTCGACGGGCTCGGCGAGGACGAGGTCGCGGCCGCGACGCACGCGCTGCGCGCCATGATCGCGAACCTGGGTGCGTGAGCATCCGGTCGAGCGGTCACTCGATCCCGCGCAGCACCCGGTTCCACGCGTTGGTGGCGGCCACCACCTCGATGATCGCGCCGAGCTGCGCGGCGTTGAACCACGCGCCCACCTGATCGCGCATCTCGCCCTCGAGACCGCGTGGCGCGTCCGTGAGCACCTCGGCGAGGCGCAGCGCGGCCGCGTCGCCGTCGGAGACCAGCCCGTCGCGCATCTGACGCACGGGACGCGCCAGCGCGCTGATGAGATCCGGGCGCGCGCCGGCCTTGGCGAGCGACTCGGAGTGGAGCCGCGCCGAGGAGCGGCACCCGTTGAGGTGCGACACCCGCAGGCGGATCATGTCGCGCAGGCGCGGCTCGAGGGGGTCGCCCGCATCCGCGTCGATCGACTCCAGCGCCTTGAGGAAGCCGGCGCCCACCCTCGCCTCCATGCGCGAGAGGCTACCCGCGCATCGTGCCCGGGACGGGGCGCACGCGCCGCGGGCCCGATTCCGCGCATCGTCCCCGCTCTGGAAGAATGTCCCCCATGACTTCGCGCATCCCCGACAAGGCCACCGTCGACGGGCTTGAGGACCGCTGGAACGAGGCCTGGGAGGCCGCCGGCACCTACCGCTTCGACGAGTCGAAGACCCGGGAGCAGGTGTACTCGATCGACACCCCGCCGCCCACCGTGTCGGGCTCGCTCCACGTCGGCCACGTCTTCAGCTACACGCACACCGACGTGGTCGCCCGCTTCCAGCGCATGCGTGGCCGCGAGGTGTTCTACCCCATGGGATGGGACGACAACGGCCTGCCCACCGAGCGCCGCGTGCAGAACTACTACGGTGTCCGCTGCGACCCGACGCTGCCCTACGTCGAGGGCTACGAGCCCCCGTTCGAGGGCGGCGAGGGCAAGTCGGTGAAGGCCGCGGACCAGCAGCCCATCTCGCGCAAGAACTTCGTCGAGCTGTGCGAGCGCCTCACCGCCGAGGACGAGAAGCAGTTCGAGGCGCTGTGGCGACACCTGGGCCTCTCGGTCGACTGGTCGCGCACCTACCAGACCATCTCCCCCTCCTCGCAGGCCGTGGCCCAGCAGGCCTTCCTGCGCGGGCTGGGCCGCGGCGAGTGCTACCAGGCCGAGGCGCCCACACTGTGGGACGTGACGTTCCGCACCGCGGTCGCGCAGGCCGAGCTCGAGGACCGCGAGCGCCCCGGCGCGTACCACCGCCTGGCGTTCGAGCCGGCGGCCGACATGGAGGAGGCCACCGGCTCGTACGAGTCCGTGTGGATCGAGACCACCCGCCCCGAGCTGCTGCCCGCGTGCGTGGCGCTGGTCGCGCACCCCGACGACGAGCGCTACCAGCCGCTGTTCGGCACGCACGTCCGCACGCCGCTGTTCGGCGTCGAGGTGCCCGTGGTCGCGCACCACCTCGCCAACCCCGAGAAGGGGTCCGGCATCGCGATGATCTGCACGTTCGGCGACGTCACCGACGTCACGTGGTGGCGCGAGCTGCGCCTGCCGACGCGCCCCGTGCTCGGCTGGGACGGCCGCATGCTGGCCGAGGCGCCCGCCGGGATCTCCTCCCCTGAGGGGATCGCGGCGTACGGCGAGCTCGCGGGCCTCACCACGTTCTCCGCGCAGAAGCGCATCGTCGAGATGCTGGTCGAGGCCGGCGTCATGGACGGCTCTCCCCGTCCTATCAGCCACCCGGTGAAGTTCTTCGAGAAGGGCGACAAGCCCCTCGAGATCGTCACCACGCGCCAGTGGTACATCCGCAACGGCGGCACCGACAAGGCGCTGAACGATGCGCTGGTCGCCCGAGGCTCCGAGCTCGACTTCGAGCCCGACTTCATGCGCGTGCGCTACGAGAACTGGGTGCGCGGGCTCACGGGCGACTGGCTGATCTCGCGCCAGCGCTTCTTCGGCGTGCCGATCCCGGTCTGGTACCCGGTGCTCGAGGACGGCTCGCCCGACTACGACCACCCCCTCGTCCCCTCGGAGGAGTCCCTCCCCGTGGACCCGTCGGTGGACGTGCCCGTCGGGTACTCCGCGGACCAGCGCGACGTCCCCGGCGGCTTCACCGGCGAGAAGGACATCATGGACACGTGGGCGACCTCGTCGCTCACCCCGCAGATCGTGTGCGGCTGGCGCGACAACCCCGCGCTCTTCGCTGCGACGTTCCCCATGGACCTGCGCCCCCAGGGCCAGGACATCATCCGCACGTGGCTGTTCTCGACCGTCGTGCGCTCGCATGCCGAGCACGGGACCCTGCCGTGGAAGCACGCCGCCATCTCGGGCTGGATCCTCGACCCCGACCGCAAGAAGATGTCGAAGTCGAAGGGCAACGTGGTGACCCCCATGGGTCTGCTCGAGACCCACGGCTCCGACGCGGTCCGCTACTGGGCCGCCGCGGCGCGCCTGGGCACCGACGCCGCGTTCGACGAGGGCCAGATGAAGATCGGCCGTCGCCTCGCGATGAAGGTGCTCAACGCGTCGAAGTTCGTGCTGGGCGCGACCGGCATCGCGACCGAGGCCGATGCGTCGCTCGAGGCCGGCGTGGCCGCGGCCGCGGCGGTCTCCTCCGCCGCCGTGACCGAGCCGCTCGACCAGGCGATGCTGTCCGCGCTGGCCGATGTGGTGGACGCCTCCACCAAGGCGCTCGAGGGCTACGACCACACGAAGGCGCTCGAGGTTGCGGAGACGCTCTTCTGGACCTTCTGCGACGACTACGTGGAGCTGGTCAAGGCCCGCGCCTACGACGGCGCCGCCCCCGGCGCCGCGATCGACCCGGCCGCAGCGTGCTCGCCGGGCGCCGCATCGGCCCGCGCGACCCTCACGCTCGCGCTCGGCACGTTCCTGCGCCTGTTCGCGCCGGTGCTGCCGTTCGCGACCGAGGAGGTGTGGAGCTGGTACCAGGAGGGATCGGTCCACCACGCCGCGTGGCCCACGTCCGAGCCGCTGCGCGCCGCCGCCGGCGCCTCGTCCACGGGCGCTCCCCTGCTGGCTGCGGCCGGCGAGGCGCTGTCCGTGCTCCGCAAGGTGAAGTCCGAGGCGAAGGTCTCGCAGCGCACGCCGCTCGTGTCGGTGGACCTGCTGGTGCCGGCGTCGAAGGCCGCGCTGGTGCGCTCCGCGAAGGCGGACCTCCTGGCCGCCGGTCGCGTCGAGTCGATGCAGATCGTCGACACCGAGGCGGCGCTCGAGCCCGGTGTGGACGGCCTCGTGAACGAGGACGGCTCGCCCGACGAGATCGCGGACCCGACCGTCATGCGCACGGAGAACGCAGTCCTGGGCGAGGCGTAGCCCGCTCGCGCACCGTGGGTGCCCCGTCCCGCCCCAGCGGCGGAATGGGGCACCCACAGTCGTTTCCGGGCGCCGGGTGCGTTCCATGGGGCACCCACGGTCATTTCCGGGCGCCCGCCGCCTCCCATGGGGCGTTCCGCACTCCGCGCTCCACCCGCGGAATGGGGCACCCACGGTCGTTTCCGGGCGCCTGGCGCCTCCCATGGGGCACCTTCACGACGCCCACCGGATCACGCGCGGGAGCGGAGCACCTCACGCACCGTCTCGCGGCACCATGCCGGCCGCTCCATCACGTCCCCGTAGCTCAATCGGACGGTCAGGATGCCGACGGTCGCGAGCATCGCGTCTCGAGCGATGTCCCGTTTCCGGTCCGGAGGCGATGAATGGTTTTCGTCACCGTCCAGCTCGACGGCGGTCATGGTGACGGGGTCGTACATGTCGAGACGGAAGCTGACACCATCCACCCAGACCCGGTGCTGCCGCAGGAACCGGCCGAACTCCGCCGATGCGAAGACCGTGCGGAGCCCCTGCTCCTCGAGGAAGCTCTCGGCGCCTCGCGCGGCCGAGTCGATCCGCCGCGCCAGCTCGCGGCGCGCCGCACAGCGCGGGACCCTCGCGAGCGTGTCGGCGAGGGCCCCGGCGCTGGTGGCGCCGGTCCGAATCGCCCGGAACACCACATCGCCCCGGTCGCGCCTGGGCAGGCTCCCGTACCCGAAGATCACCGTGAGGTCCGCGCTGAGCACCGTCAGGCGACCGCGCCGCACCGTCGGCGGTCGCCAGCTCATGCGCCGCACCCGGATCCAAGACGGCGGGTGCGGCTTCTCGTGATGGGGAACCGCCACCTCGATCGTCTCGGGCGGCTCGGTGACGAATCCCCAGACGAACATCGCCGCGATCCCGCACAGCGCCGCGTTCGGTCCGGCCCAGAGCAGCGCGGCATCGGCCCGGACCGCGAACGACGCGCGGTGCACCGCACCCGCGTACACGCCCGGCAGGATCCTCGACGCCTCGCCCCGCGCGATGGCCGCGCGAACCTTACGCGGCGAGGAGGCCGATGCCAGCTCATCGAGCGTGTAGGCGCGGGGCTCGCGCGTGAGGAGATCGACAAGTGCTGCGCCGGTGTCGGGCGCCGGCAACGGTCTCAAGTGGGTCATGGCACCTATGTATGGCGCCGCGCCGCTCCCTCGAGTCGAGCTGAGCGGAACATGTGGAGCCGATGACTGCGTCCGGGCGCTGTGGACATCACCCGGCATCCGCGCCGAGTGACCGTCCACGCCCCATGACGCGCAACGGCTTCGCCAATCCGACCGTCAGCGCCCCATTTCGGAGACCGGGCGAGGGACGATGCGGGCCAGGCCGGGACTGGCGGGCGACGCGCACCGGCAGCCCAGGGGGCGCCCGGTGGGCCAGGCGGCGCCGCGCGGGAGGTCAGGCCGCGCCTTGCTCCTCGATGCGGCCCTCGTAGGCCGGCATGGCGCGCTCGATGACGGTCTCGCGGGTGACGGTGACGCGGGCGATGTCGTCCCGGCCGGGGACGTCGAACATCGTCTCCTGGAGGACCTCCTCCATGATCGCCCGTAGCCCGCGCGCGCCGGTGCCGCGCTCGAGGGCCTGCTCGGCGATCGCGTGGATGGCATCGGTGTCGAACTCGAGCTCCACGTTGTCGAGCTCGAACATGCGCTGGTACTGCTTCACCAGCGCGTTCTTGGGCTGCGTCAGGATGCTCACCATCGCGTCGACGTCGAGCGGGTTGACGGTGGCGATCACCGGCATGCGCCCGATGAACTCGGGGATGAGGCCGAACTTGTGCAGGTCCGCCGGCGTGACCTCCGAGAAGAGGTCGGTGTTGTCCTGCTCCTTGAGCGTCGCGCCGAAGCCGATGCCCTTGCGTCCCACGCGCGAGCTGATGATCTCCTCGAGGCCGGCGAACGCGCCGCCGAGGATGAACAGCACGTTGGTCGTGTCGATCTGGATGAACTCCTGATGCGGGTGCTTGCGCCCGCCCTGCGGCGGCACCGAGGCCACCGAGCCCTCGAGGATCTTGAGCAGCGCCTGCTGCACGCCCTCGCCCGAGACGTCGCGCGTGATCGACGGGTTCTCCGCCTTGCGGGCGACCTTGTCGATCTCGTCGATGTAGATGATGCCGCGTTGCGCCTTGTCGACGTCGTAGTCCGCGGCCTGCAGCAGCTTGAGGAGGATGTTCTCGACGTCCTCGCCCACGTAGCCGGCCTCGGTCAGCGCGGTCGCGTCCGCGATGGCGAACGGCACGTTGAGCATCTTCGCGAGAGTCTGCGCGAGGTACGTCTTGCCGGTGCCCGTGGGGCCGATGAACAGCACGTTGGACTTCGCGATCTCGACCGCGTCGTCGTCCTTGAGACGCGTCTCGCCCGCGCGCACGCGCTTGTAGTGGTTGTACACGGCCACCGACAGCGCCCGCTTGGCGCTCTCCTGGCCCACGATGTACTGCTCGAGGAAGTCGAAGATCTCGCGCGGCTTGGGCAGCTCGGTGAGCTCGGCCTCGACCTGCTCGGCGAACTCCTCCTCGATGATCTCGTTGCACAGCTCGATGCACTCGTCGCAGATGTACACACCACCGCCCGCGATGAGCTTGCGCACCTGCTTCTGGGTCTTGCCGCAGAACGAGCACTTGAGCAGGTCGCCGCTGTCAGCGGGTCGGTTCATCGTGGGACTCCTCTCACGAGCTGCGTCGTGTCATTCAAGGCTACCTACGGCCCCTGACACGCGGGCGACGGCGCGCCGCGCCTCCCCCATAGCATGCCGAACATCAGGCACGATGCCGACAATCCTTAGCATTTCGTGACCTTCGGTACGTCGCTGAGGAACGCACGACGGGGCGCCGGCATTCCGCCGACGCCCCGTGCGTACGAGTGAAGGGCCGCTACGCGCCCGCGGGACGGACCGCCTGGGTGCCCTTGCGGGACTCGAGGACCTGGTCCACGAGGCCGTACTCCTTGGCCTGATCGGCCGAGAGGAACGTGTCGCGCTCGATGTCCTCGCGCACCTTCTCGGGCGTCTGGCCCGAGTGGAACGCGAGGGTGTTCTCGAGCCACTCGCGCATGCGGAGCATCTCCTCCGCGTAGATCTCGATGTCCGAGGCCTGCGCACGCGCGCCGCCCTCGATGCGCGGCTGATGGATCATCACGCGGGCGTTGGGCAGCGCGAGGCGCTTGCCCGGCGTGCCCGCCGCGAGCAGCACGGCCGCCGCGGAGGCAGCCTGGCCCAGGCACACGGTCTGGATCTCCGGCTTGATGTACTGCATCGTGTCGTAGATCGCCGTGAGAGCGGTCTGCGAGCCGCCGGGGCTGTTGATGTACAGCGTGATGAGGCGGTCCGGGTCCTGCGACTCGAGCACCAGCAGCTGCGCCATCACGTCGTCCGCCGACGCATCGTCGATCTGCACGCCGAGGAAGATGATGCGGTCCTCGAACAGCTTCGCGTACGGGTCCTGGCGCTTGAAGCCGTAGGCCGTGCGCTCCTCGAACTGGGGAAGGATGTAGCGCGACGAGGGGGCGTCGTACGCCCCGCCGCCGAAGGTGCCGGCCGTGCGGCCGGCCGCCTGGAACGCGCGCTGGATCTCGCTCACGCCTTGCCTCCCTGGGACTTGTCGCCGGCCTCGGCGGCGTGCTTGATGACCTTGTCGACGAAGCCGTACTCGAGCGCCTCGTCCGCCGTGAACCAGCGGTCGCGGTCGGCGTCCTTGGTCACCTGCTCGAGCGTCTTGCCCGTCTGCGCGGCGGTCAGCGACGCAAGCACCTTCTTCATGTGCATGATGAGCTCTGCATTGATGCGGATGTCGGTCGCGGTGCCGTAGATGCCGCCCGAGGGCTGGTGCATCATCACGCGGGCGTGCGGCGTCGCGAAGCGCTTGCCCGGCGCGCCCGACGAGAGCAGGAACTGCCCCATCGACGCCGCCATGCCCATCGCGACGGTCGCGACGTCGGGCTTGATGTACTGCATCGTGTCGTAGATCGCCATGCCCGCGGTGATCGAGCCGCCGGGGCTGTTGATGTACAGGTAGATGTCCTTGTCCGGGTCCTCCGCGGCGAGCAGCATCATCTGGGCGCAGATGGCGTTCGCGTTGTCGTCGCGCACCTCGTCGCCCAGCCAGATGATGCGCTCCCGCAGCAGCCGGTTGAAGATCGAGTCGTTGAGGCCCATCCCGGGCCCCTCGCCTCGCGCCGTGATCTCGTTCACGTGTGTCCTCCTGTCGAGCGTCCTGACCGACACTAACGCGCGCCACCGACCGGACGATGCCGTTGACCCCCTGGTTTCGCTACGGGGTGAACGCACGGCGGCCGATCGCGCGGCGGGACGATGCGCGCGCATCGTCCCGCCCCCGGGCGCGGCCGGGCGGGTGGTCGCCGCCCGGCGCGGCGGCGACGCCGCGACTAGCCTGGCAGGAGCGGCGCAGGTCGATCCGAGGAGGGACCATGACCACACCCGACGAGCAGCAGAACCCGCCCGAGCCGTCCCCCACCGGACCCCAGCCGGCGACCCCTCAACCCGGCTACTCGCAGCCCGGCTATCCCCCGCCGCCGTACGCGACCCCGCCCACGGGCGCGAACCCGCCCTACCCGCAGCCGCCGTCGCCCCCGACTGCGTACGGCCCGCCGCCTGGCACGGAGAAGAACTGGATGGGGGTCACGGCGCTCGTGCTGTCCCTCGCGGGCCTGTTCACGGGCATCACCGCGATCGGCGGCATCGTCTTCGGGCACCTGAGCCTGAGCGCCGCGAAGCGCGGCGAGGCGGACAACCGAGGCATGGGCGTCGCGGGCCTGGTGATCGGCTACATCATCGTGGTGCTCGGCATCATCGCGCTGATCGCGCTGTTCGCCATCGCGGGCTGGTTCGTGAGCGAATGCGCCGGCGACAACCCGCCGGAGTGGTGCGACGTCACCATCGAGTCCTCCTGAGCGAGGCTCGCCGGACAGCACACGGCCCCGGCCACCCGTGAGGGAGGCCGGGGCCGTGTCGCGTATGCGGAGCGTTACTCGGCGGCGTCGGCCGCGGCGGCCTCCTCGGCCTTCTCGTCCTCGATCGAGCCGATGACGTCCGAGAGGTCGACGGCCTTGCCCGCGGTGTCGACCACGGTGGCGCGGCGCAGCGCGAACGCGGTGGCCTTCGAGCGCGCGACCTCGGCGACCATGGCGGGGATCTGGCCGGCCTGCTCCACCTGCTGGATGAAGGTGCCCGGGTCCATGCCGTACTGGCGTGACGAGTTGATCAGGTAGTCGAGGAGCTCGGGCTGCTCGACCTCGATGTCCAGGTCGTCCGCGAGCTGGTCGAGGAGGATCTGCGTGCGGAGGGCCTTGTGGGCCTCCTCGGTGACCTCGGCGCGGTGCTCGTCGTCCTCGAGGCGGTTCTCGTTCTCGAGGTGGCTGTGGACCTCGTTCTCGATGACCTTCTTGGGGAGCTCGAACTCGGTGGCCTCGGTGAGCTTCTCGAGGAGCTTCTCGCGGGCCTCCATGGCCTGGTTGTTGACCTTGATCTTGCCGGCCTGCGCGGTGAGGTCCTCGCGGAGCTCGGCGATGGTGTCGAACTCCGACGCGAGCTGCGCGAAGTCGTCGTCGGCCTCGGGGAGCTCGCGCGTCTTCACGGCGGTCACCTTGACGGTGATCTGCGCGGTCTCGCCCGCGTGGTCGCCGGCGGCCAGGGGGCCCTCGAAGGTGGTCTCCTCGTCGGCGGACAGGCCGGTGATCGCCTCGTCGATGCCCTCGAGCATGTTGCCGGCGCCCACCTGGTAGGACGTGCCCTGGACGGTGTCGATGGTCTCGTCGCCGATGACGGCGGTGAGGTCGAGGGTGACGAAGTCGCCCTCGGCGGCCGGGCGGTCGACGCCCACGAGGGTGCCGAAGCGCTCGCGGAGCGCGTCGACGCGCGCGTCGACGTCCTCGTCCGAGACCTCGATCGGCTCGACCTCGATCGTCAGGTCGGCCACGGCCGGGAGCGCCACCTCGGGGCGGATCTCGACGACCGCGGTGAACTCGAGGCCCTCGTCGCCGTCGACGGAGCCGGGGATCTTGGTGACCTCGACCTCGGGCTGGCCGAAGGGACGGATGCCGGACTCGCGCACGGCCTCCGAGTACCAGCCGGGGAGGCCGTCGTTGACGGCGTGCTCGATGATCGCACCCTTGCCCACGCGCTGCTCGAGGACCTTCGCGGGAACCTTGCCCTTGCGGAAGCCGGGGATCTGCACCTGCTTGCCCACGTGCTCGTAGGCGTGCTCCATGCTGTCGGCGAGGTCGGCCTCGGTGAGGTTGACCGTCAGCTTGACGGTGGTGGCGTCGATCTTCTCGAGGGCGCTGGTCACTACGTACTCCTGGCGTTGGGTTTCGGGGCCCGCGGGTGCTCCGTCGGCTCCCACTGGTCGGGCAACCCTGCAATCGTACGCGTCGCACGCTCGCTGGCCAATTCGGGGAACCTTTGGGACGTTGGCCTACACACGGGACACGCGCCCTTGACGCCCGCCTGACGGCGGCATAGACATGCCGCCATGGACGATGCGCGACGGGGCACGCTGGCGGCGCTCTTCACCGCGGTGCAGAGCATCTCGCAGTCCGGCGCCCTCGCGCTCGGCGACCTCACCGCGTCGTCGACCCGCCAGGTCCTCGCGACGCTGCATCGCGAGGGCGACCTCAGCACCGGCGCCCTCGCGCATCGGCTGCGGATCGCTCCGCCCGCGATCGCCCAGGTCGCCGCTCGGCTCGAGTCGCGCGAGCTCATCGAGCGGCGCCCCGACACGGTCACAGGGCACGGCTCCCTGCTCCACCTGACCGAGGCGGGCGCGCGCGAGGTGCAGGCGTGGCTCGACGACCTCACGGAGGCCCTGTGCCCCGCCTTCGCGCACCTCACGGACGACGACTGGTCGACGCTCGCCCGCGCGACCGATCTGCTCGCCGCGGCCCGCTTGGACTCGCTGGCCCCCGACGACGACCCTTCCGCGGGCCTTCGCGGCATCTGACGCGCGACCGCCCTAGAGGAACTGCAGCGGGTCGAACTCGGCGATCGGGATGATGCGCACGCGCGGCAGCGCCTCGTTGAACGCGTGCACGTCGTACTCGAGGTCGAAGAACTCGAGCCCGTTCTCCTGCAGCTCGATGAATCCGCCGTTGCGGAACTCCACGAAGCCCACGAGCCCGACCCGGCGCCCGTCGAGCAGGTCCTCGACATCGTCGACGAAGTCGCCGTCGTTCGACACCAGCACCACGTCGTCCTGACGCTCGCGCAGCGCCTGGAGCGTGCGCTGGATCGCGATGTCGACCACCTTCTCGCCCGGCCCGCCGGACAGCGGCACCGGCCGGAAGCCGATAGCGAGGAGCGCCTGCACGAACGTCATCGGCAGCTCGTTGTTGGCCGCGAGGAAGAACAGCCCCTGGGTCGGCTGGTCCCACCGCTCCTGCACATGCCTCAGCACGCGCTCCCACCGGGGGCGCTCCTCCGGGCGGGGCCGCCGTCCCAGGATCGAGGTGCCGAGCGTGGCGTCGATGTTCTCGCCATCGACGAGCACATAGGTGACGCGTGAGTCCTTTGCCATGCGCCGAGCCTACGGCCCTCGTAGCCTGAGCGGGTGACCGAACCCCGCATCGTCCCTGCCAACCACGCCTCTCGCGCCGACCTCGACCTGGTGATGAGGGAGGGAGGCGACGCGAACTCGTGCCGCTGCCAGTGGTTCAAGCTCCCACCGGACGAGTGGAAGGCGACGGGACGCGAGGCTCGGGACGATGCGCTGGTCGCGCAGGCCGGGTGCGGATCGCCGGGCGCCCCCACGAGCGGCCTGCTCGCGTACGTCGACGCCGAGCCCGCCGGCTGGGTCGCGGTCGAGCCGCGCACCGCCTACCCTCGGCTGCGGACCGCTCGCATCCCCTGGTCCGGGCGCGACGAGGACCGGGACGATGCCGGTGTCTGGGCCGTCACCTGCTTCGTGGTGCGGCGAGGGTTCCGCGGGCGAGGGCTCGCGAAGGCCTTGGCCGTCGCCGCCGTCGCGCACGCGCGGGCCGGCGGGGCGTCCGCCGTCGAGGGCTACCCGCGGGTCGAGGGAGGGAACGTGTCCGATCTGTTCGTCGGCTCGGCGTCGGTGTTCGCGGCGGCCGGCATGCGCGAGGTGTCGCGGCCGACGCCGGCGCGCGCGGTGATGCGGGTGGAGCTGTGATGCTGGTCGCGGCGTGCGTGCTCGCCGGGCTCGCGGCGGCGGTGCACGTGTACATCTTCTGGCTCGAGTCCTTCGCGTGGATGCGCCCATCCACCCGTGCGGTCTTCGGCATCGCGAGCGAGGACGATGCGCGCACCACCCGGGCGCTGGCGTACAACCAGGGCTTCTACAACCTGTTCCTCGCGATCGTCACCGGCGTGGGCATCGTCCTGCTGCTCGCCGGGCCGGAGGCGCCGGGCGCCGCGCTCGTCTTCGCCGGCTGCGGCTCGATGGCGGCGGCGGCGCTCGTCCTGGTCGCCGGGTCGCGCGCCTATCTCGGGGCGGCCGCGAAGCAGGGCGTCCTGCCGCTCCTCGCGGTCGTCGCCCTCGCGATCGCGATCGTGTGACGGGCGTGCGGGTCAGCGTGCGGGGGTGCAGCCCGGGGGCGGCGAGTTCCCGCTGATGGTGAAGTCCTCGCACTGGAGATAGTGCGGGTTGAGCCACCCGAGCAGCAGGCTGATCGCCGCGATGATCGCGACGGTGGCCGCGGCAGCCGCCCATCCGCGTGCCGGTACGGACTCGACCAGGTCGGGCCGCACGGTGCGCAGCAGGACCCAGATCATCGCCGGCAGGCCCACGACCGTCACGATGGCCCCGAACCATCGCACCACCTGCGCGATCGGGCCGTCCGCGGCCGAAGGGATGAACTCGCCGACGATCCACAGCGTGGGAAGCAGCAGGCTCGCGAGGATGGGCCAGGGCGGACGGTGGCCGCCTTGCCGCAGCAGCACGACGAGCAGGGCCGCGGTCGACGCAGCCCACAGCAGGAAGATCTGCTCGAAGAACACGCGCCCCCATGCCCCGATGGTGAACGCCGGCCACCAGATGACCGTCGCGGCGCCGACCACGAAGGCACCGACGGTGCGGCGTGCGCGTTGCGCCTCGCCGCCCCCGGGAGGCTCGTCGCTCATCCAGGCTCCTCGGCGTGGGGCGCCGCGACCGTGGCGGACCGCGGCGAGGGTGCTCGCCCTCCCGGCCCACGCTAGACCCGTTCGCCGCGGCGACGCGGGCCCGGTCAGAGCTTCGCGAGCTCGCGGCGGATGTGACCGTCCCCGTAGACCTCGTAGCCGATGACGCTGATCCACGGCGCGACGGTGAGGACCAGCACCGCCCACGCGATGGAGGCGCCGGCGACGGCGAGGACAACCCCGATCGCGATGCAGGCGATCGTCCCGACGATGAGCCACAGGTGCACCGCGTCCCTGCCGGGCAGCAGCAGGTGGAACAGCATGTACACCGCGACCACGTATGCGCACAGCGGGATGGCGACCGTCAGGGCGGTGTTCACCGCGTCGAGCTCGCTGTGATGCTCGAGGTAGTACGCCACGGCA
The DNA here is from genome assembly GCF_000971395.1 of Demequina iriomotensis. Taxonomy (GTDB): domain Bacteria; phylum Actinomycetota; class Actinomycetes; order Actinomycetales; family Demequinaceae; genus Demequina; species Demequina iriomotensis. Next base: position 365,494 of record NZ_BBME01000010.1, read on the forward strand.
TGGAGCCCCGCGCCCACCGCGGCGATCGCGGAGTAGATCGCGAGGTGGGAGTACGCCCACCGCACTCGGAGGGTGCGCCGCCGGCTGAGGATCTCGCCGTACGGGATGGAGAAGTAGACCCACCACATGCCGACGACCATCGTGATGCCCGAGAACGCGAGCACTCCCGCGTCGAGCGTCCAGCCCGTCTCGGCTGTGACGGCCTCGACGGCGGTCGTCGTGCCGAGCACCACCTCTCCGAAGGTGATGATCGCGAGCAGCCCGAAGCGCTCGGCGATGTGGTGCGCGTGGATCGGCAGCCGGCCCTCGCGCGACTCGAGGAACGCGGAGCCGCCCACCTCGGTCGCGTACAGCACGGCCATGAGCACGAGCAGCAAGGGGATGGGCAGCGGCACGAACGCGGTGATGATCCAGCCGATCTGGGCCCCGCCGATGACCTTCACGTAGCCGAGCAGCACGGACCGGTGATGCGGATCGTCGCGCGCCGCCCGCAGCCACAGGCTCACCATGGACAGACGCATGATCACGTACCCGACGACGATCACCCCGTTGTCGAGCACGCCCTCGTCGAAGCCGGCGAACAGATCGCCGATGCCGAGCGCGAGGATGGTGACACCCAGCATCTGGACGAGGGTCGCGATGCGGAAGCCCCAGTCGTCCGTGTCATACGCCGAGGCGAACCATGCGTATGTCATCCACGCCCAGATGATCGCGAACATGCAGAACAGGAAGGCGAGCAGGCCCGACCACACGTGGCCTGCCGAGAGGCTGTGCGCGAACTGCGAGCCGGCGATCGAGAACGCGACCACCAAGGTCAGGTCGTACAGAAGCTCGAGCGGGGTCGCCGCGCGGTGCGCATCTTGCGGGTTCCTGCCCGACATGGGCACCAGGCGGTGAGGGCGGAGCGAGCGCACGGGGCCGGAGGTCATGCGGCTCACGATAACGGCGCCCGCCACGCGACCAGGGGCGGACGGCGCGCGGTGGCGTCGCGGAGGTTCACGGGCACCTGCACGATGGACCCGGCGGCTCTGGCGGACCAGTGGTGCGGTCCCGCGCTGGAGAGCGGCCGCGGCCGCATCTCGGTCGGCGGTGCGGAGAAGGACGATGAGCTCGCGATGTCACGGCCTTGCCCCACCCGCCGGAAGAGTCGTGGAAACCCGCGAGTTACCAGGACTTTCACCGTCGGGGTGACAGGATTTGAACCTGCGACCCTCTGTAGGATCCGGCGAATTTCCGGACCTTCACGGTTGTCCAGGGAACTCGCGAGTTCCCTGGTGAAGCGAGGGAAGCTGGCGGTCCGCTCATTCCGACTGTACCCGGACGCTACCGGTTGGTCACGGCTGAATCCGATGGGTAACTGATGGGCACTGGGACCCTCGCGTCGATACCCTCGCGACATGCCGCAAGATCTGGACCCGGACGACGCCGACGCCATACGCTCCCACCTCGGCAGACTCTTCGAGGAGCTCCGAGCGGCGATGCTCGACGTCGATTCCTTTCCTCTCGTCATGTTCTCCGACGAGCGCTCTCGCGTCGTTCAGGCACGGACTCGGGCCATCCAGTCGCTCGACCAGTTGACAGTTGCCGCACCGACGAGGACGAGTGCGATCTACGCACGCCTCCCCGAACACCTACAGCGCCGCTCGGTCGCCGAGTCGCTACTTGGCGCTGCGATGTGGGTCCACTTCTCAGATCCCCTCATTGCTGTCTTCGATTCTCCGAAGCGCGACTCGCGGGTCTTCGCGGCGGCTCCGCGCCTCGTTCCGCTTATTGACGAGAGCGGTCTCATCAGAGTTACCGGACTCGATGCCCGGCCATCGGGTCTCCAGGAAGGTGACCACCTGTTCCAGTATCACCAACTCTTGCGCCGCGGCTTCGCGTCAAGCATGAACAGCGGCCTTGTCAGCACGGTACTGCGCGCCTCTGACCAGTATCAGCTCACGGCCCGGCTCGCCCTCGATGACCGGCGCGTGCAGTTCATTGGCGAGTATCGGGAGTTCCTTGAGGCTGACTATTGGTATGGCCCATCGCTCGACGAGTCAGGCCTCGACACCTTGGCAGTACTCGGCGACACCTTCTACGGCGATCCCAACGGGGGCATGGGCCTTCTCAATCCGTACGCGGGGTTGTCCGTCCGATGGACCGCCGACGGCAACCTCAAGACGGTTCAGATTGAAGAGTTCATGCCACCGCCGAACGACGCATCTGACTGGGTGTTCGCGCGGTACCTCCATGCGATCCGCGACACCTCTAGAAAGGAATTCGTACACTGCGACGGGGCAGTGAAGGCTTATCGGGCTAACACATACCCACGAACTCAGCATGACTTCAGGCATCGAGGCAAGGGTGATCGCTACCGCAAGGTGTTCCGGGTAGACGGCGACTTCCCCGTCGGTGTCTGGGCGGAGCTCGCATGCGCCTGGTTCCGCGGCAACCGATTGATCGAAGAGTACTTTGAACAATCGCCCAGTTGATCAGAGCCGAGGCCCCAGCGATCGCGGACTCACTCTCCGGGATGCGTCGGGCGCGAAAGCACAAGGCGCAGGCACCGATGCCATGCCGGGCCAGATCACCCAGTCGAAATGCCTACTCGAGCTGCACAACACGAGCCAAAGACTGCGGCAACGAGCTCGAGTACGCCGATCGGTAGACCAGGCTTGCTCGTCGACGGAGCTCCGAGAGCACGGCTGGGTCGCCACCGCTCGTGCGCACGCCGTGCCTCACGTCGAGCAATAGGGAGTACACCTCGTGCGTCCTAGCGCCGTGCGCCTGAGCCAAGGCCGCCGCACTCGGTGACGCGCTGGCGACGCAGATTGCCACCACAAACGCCGGCGGCAGCGCATCGATATGGCCCTTTGCGAGGCCCACCGCCTCCGATGGAACGAGATCGTCGTACCCGTCAAGGTCGTCCTGACCGTTTGCGTGTGCGACACCGAGCGCCCGGGTGAAGTTACGAAGAATCTGCAGTTGATCCGCCCCGAGCACGCCCGATGACCGGGCCAGAGCGTGCCAGAACACGCCCGCGCGCACTACTTCGCTCGCCCCACTTGCGTGGGCCCGGGGCGAGCGACCCTCGTGGACCATCAGCACCAAATGGGACGCTTCGAGACGTGCGCCAATCGCACCCCAGGGATCGATCGCGCCGCGAACAACGTCGTACCACACCGAAGTAGGCCGAGGCCCCCCGGTCACGTCAAGCTCCGTTGCAAGTCTTGACCAAGCGGCCTCGTAGAGGTCGCTCTCGCCGCGAGCAACGATCACCGAGTACCGCCGAAGGAAGCCTCGCGCGGCATCGGGGTTCGCCCGAACGCGCGCCTCGAAGATCTCCCTGTGGCCAGATGGCACGTCAAGCAAGCACCTGAACGCCTCCATCGACTCCACGGAGAACGACAACTCACCGAGGTCGTCTTCGCGTTCGTCGCCGACCGTCCACAACGCGACGATGCGATCAAATACTCGTTCCGCCTGCATTTGCCCCGCTCGCGCACCAGAAAGCAGCCGACTTGCCAGACTGACGCGACTCAGCCCAGTTGCGTAGTCCGCCTTCCCGGGTCGAAGCCTGCTCAGCTCGCGTTGGGCTTCGGCAACACTCCCACCGTGTCGGTGGAGGACTTCAGCTCGTGCCCGCTCATACGCTGTCTCCGATCCGAGCACGAGCTGCGACAAGATTTGCTCACCAGCCTGGCCCTCAGCGCGGTTGTCCGCCGCCTGCACGAGCAACTCGGGGAGAACCGAGGACGGATCATTCCGGTGCTCTTTTACGATCGCATCGCGCAGTTCTTCCATCATGTTGTCAGCGCGCAGCACTCCCCGCAGCGCCCTACCAAAGATATCTTGAACAATCGCATCGGCGAGGTAGAACTCGTAGAATGTGCGGTGCGTGAAGCCAAAGTGCCGTTCCGCAGTATCGCCCTCACGCTCTGAAAAAACCCACGCGCGCTCTGTGCAGTGTCGCAGAATGACATTTGCATCCTCTTCGGCCTCGAATCGGCTTGCACCACCTTCTCTAAGGACGTTGGAAATGATTCCGCGCGCGATCGACTCCGGGATCGCTGCTGTATAGCCGCCAGCATTTTTCATATGGTGAGTCAGCGCGCGTATTGCCGACTCGCCACGCTCCTTGTGGACGGTCGGCACATCAAGTTCGCGCTTCGTTTCCCATTCCATGAACATCAGGTAGGCGCATCGCTCATAGACGTGCCATCTCGATTGTGGGATATAGGAGGTACGTGCGTACACAAAACAGAGAAGCGAGAGCATGAGCGGATTGGCTACAAGGTCCCGCAGGTGGCGCGTCTCACCGATGAATTTGCGGGCGACTGAACTGTCGCGGCGTTGAAGCGCGAACCAGCGATCGACATACTCTGCCGATTGCGTATCCGAGTACTCTGCGATCTCGTACAGGTGGAAGCCGTGACGCTGGAAATTTGCGGCCTCATCACCGGTCTTACGTGTGGAACACACTATTCGTGTCGCCGGGAAATTTCGTGCAAGTGCGCCAATGTGCGCGATCATCTCTTCCCGCCACACGACGTCCTTGATCTCATCTACTGCGTCGATAACTAAGGTAAACGCACCACAGGCGAGCATCGCCTCAAGCTCCGCCT
>NZ_BBME01000009.1 GCF_000971395.1 Demequina iriomotensis
CCGCAGCAGCAGCCACCGTCACCGCCGACGACACCACACCCGCCATCGTCTCCCGCAGGGACTCGCGGGCGCTCGCCAGGGACCGGGCCATGTCGCCGATCTCGTCGTTGCTGGTGACGTGCGCCTCGACGGTGAGGTCGCCGTCCGCCATCGCGTCGATGGAGGTCTGCAGCTCGCCCGCGGCGACCTTGATGCGACGCGCGAGGACGATGCCGAGGCCGAGCGCGATGATCACGCCGACCACCACCACGACGGTCACCAGGAGCTTGGTCGCGGCCACCGCGGAGTCGCTCTCGGCCATGTCGGCCTCGATCTGGGGACCGATCTGGTCGGTGAGGCCCGCGACCGCGGCGACCATCGCGTCGCCCAGCTCGGCGCGCTCCTCCTTGGTGATCTCCTCGCCCGTGTAGGCCGGGTCGAAGGCGGAGGCTTGCGCGAGCTTGTACCGCTCGTAGACCGCGACGCCGTCGCCGCCGTCATCGGCCAGCGGCACCCCGAACAGCTCCTCGAAGGTGGTGCCCAGCGTCGCGAACTCCTCCTCGAAGGACGCCTGCAGCGTCTGCAGCGTCGCGTAGTCGGTCGCGAGGTCCTCGGGGGCGGACGCACGGAGGCGCAGGCTCTGCGCGCGCATCTGCCAGAAGGCGTCGGTGAGCTCGGCGACCGCGAGGTCCGCGCGGTAGGCGCGCTCCGTGATCGCCTTCTGGTCGACGCCTTGCGCTCCCATCTGCACGATGGAGAAGACGCCGACGGCGGCGAGGATCGCCACGACGATGCCGAACGCGCCAAGGATCTTGGCCGTCAGCGGGAAGCGGCGCGCGGTGGCGCCGGCGGTGAGTCCGTCCGAGTTGTCCATGACATCTCCAAGATCGCGTACAGCTGAGGGGGTTGACGCTGTTCTCATCGGCCCTGGGACGTGCGTGGTGAGCGTTCGCCCGGTGCGGCGCGTGTCACGCTTCCGCCGCCCACGGATCCCTCACCGGCGCCCGCTCGGAGCCGATAGGCACCCGGATACCCACGTCAGCACCACCCGGAGGGCCCATGGACGCGATCAGCGCGATCAGCCAGCGCATCAGCGAGATCCACTCGCTCATCGGTGCCGTCGCGCCCTCGTCCGTCGCGACCGCGTCGTCCGCGGCCGCGGCGTCGACCGCGACTACGGCGAGCGCGGCGCTCGCGCTGCTCGGCTCCTCCGCATCGTCCGCCTCCTTCGAGGAGCTGCTGACCGCGGCGACGTCCCAGACGGGCACGCTCACGGCGGCGTCGACGCAGCTCAACGCCGACGGCGTGCCGGTCGCGCTGGCCGGCTACGGCAACGGCCGGATCCCGGCCGAGGCGCTGAGCCCGATCACGGGATCGTCGCAGCGCATGTGGGGGCCCGCGGCGGAGCAGCTCAACCGCCTCATGGCGGACGCGAGCGCGGACGGCGTGACCATCGGCGTGACGGACGGCTACCGGGACTACGACACCCAGGTGAGCCTCGCCGCGAGCAAGGGCCTGTACAGCCAGGGCGGTCTCGCGGCGGAGCCCGGGACCAGCCAGCACGGATGGGGCCTCGCGGCGGATCTGAGCCTCGACTCGACCGCGCTGGCCTGGATGCGCGAGCACGCGGCCGACTACGGCTTCGTCGAGGCCGTGCCGCGCGAGTCGTGGCACTGGGAGTTCCAGCCCGGCGCGTAGGTGCGCGTGGGCGTCCCGCTACAAGTCACGGATGTCCGGCGTCTCGATCCGGATCCTCCGTGCGGATCCGGATCGAGACTCTCGTGGTCCGTGACTTGTGGCGATAGGTGGCGGGCCGGCGCCGTCAGTACGCGACGACCACCGAGATGCGCCCCGAGCCGTAGCCCTGGATCTCGAGGGCGCCGTCGATGCGGCTCCCCTGCAGCAGGCACAGGTCGTTGACGTCCGCGGGCAGCGTCTCGCGCGGCGCGAACGTCTCGAGCAGCTTGAGGTGAGGCGTGTCCGGCTTGTTGAACATCGACGCGGCGACGTTGAGGATCTCCGCCATGTTGTCGAACATGGGCGGCGTGACGAGCCCGTCCTTGACCGCGGCCTCCGCCCCCACCTGGGGCATGAGCGCGATCGCCGAGCCGGCGCGTGCGGTCAGCGGCACGTCCGCGAGCGCGACCGCGGCGAGGTTGCCCAGGTCGTCGACGTACATCGCGACCGTGGCGCCGTCGAGCGGGTCGACGCGCCTCGCGGTGCCGTCCCACTCGACCTCGCGGCCCAGCATGCCGGCGAACAGCTCACGGATCTCGAACGCGGTCGGGACCGGCGTCGTGCGGGTGGTCTCCATGGCGCTCACCCGATGAACGGGTCGATGGTCTCGCGGAAGATGTCCGCGGTGAACGGCTTCGCGATGAGGAACAGCGCACCCGCCTGCTCCGCCTGCTCGCGCATCTGCGGCGAGCCCTCCGAGGTGACGAACGCGAACGGCGTCTCGTCCCCCTCGGCGCGCAGCGCGCGCAGCAGGTCGATGCCCGTCATGTTCGGCATGTTCCAGTCGGACAGCACGAAGTCCGGACGCGACGCGCGGATCTTGCCCAGCGCATCGGCCCCGTCCTCGGCCTCCTCGATCTCCCACCAGTCGTAGCCCGCCTGGCGCAGCGTGCGGACCACGATCTGCCGCATCACGCGGCTGTCATCGGCGACGACCACCTTCATGACGTCGACCTCCCTTCTTCTTGCACAACAGTTCTGCGAGCGGCGGCTACGGCAGGAGCCACAGCGCCACGGTGAGCGGCGCGCCGCGCCAGCTCAGGCATGCGTCCACGAGCACGGTGCCGTCCCCGAGCGGCGGCGCGGCGTGCGCCACCACGGGGATGGTGAGGGTGCCCGGGTGCGTGACCAGCGACTTCACGTTGCCGCACACCACATTGGCGACCTCGCCGACGGCGTCCATGAAGTCCTCGTCCGTCACCTCCGCGTCGTCCGGCAGCGCGAGCAGCGCGCGCGTGATCGCCTCGCCGGTCTCGCGGCCGGTGCCGATCACCACGCGCACGATCTGCTCGTCGGTGACGTCCACCCAGGTGTAGCGCGGGTCGACGAGCTCGGGGCGGGATCCGACCCAGTGGTGCACGTGGCCCGGCTCCGCATCGATCATGGTCGCGAAGAGGTCCTGCGAGATCTGCAGCAGCGGGTCCGTGTCGAGCACGGGCGCCCAGTCGATGGTCGCGGTCACACCGACACCCCGGTCTCGATCAGGCCCAGGTAGTCGAGCTTGTCGATGATGACGTCCGCGGTGAACGGCTTGATCACGTACTCGTGGGCGCCGGCCGCGAGGGCGCGGACGATCTGATCCTGCTCGCCCTCCGTGGTGACCATCATCAGCGTGATGTCGCGGTACTCGGGTCGCTTGCGCGCGGCCACGATGAACTCGTAGCCGTTCATCACCGGCATGTTCCAGTCGATGCAGCACAGCCGCACATCGGGGTGCTGCTCGAGGCGCATGAGCGCCTCCTGACCGTCGCCCGCTTCGATCACCTCGAAGCCGACGTCCGTGAGGATCGTGCCGACGATCCTGCGCATCACGCGCGAGTCGTCGATGACCAGGGCCTTCATGCTGCCTTCCCTTCCCGGGGCCGGTACAGGGCGCCGCCCGCGACGGGCACACGCTCCCAGATGTCGTCGACGCCGATGGTGCTCTCCGCGGCGCCCAGGAACACCCAGCCGCCGGGGGCGAGCACCGACCGCACGCGACGCATCACGTCACGCTTGGTCGCCACGTCGAAGTAGATGAGGACGTTGCGCAGGAACACGACGTCGTACGGTCCGCCCAGGGGCGGCGCATCGAGGAGGTTGTGGCGCCGGAACGTCACGGTCGACCGCAGCCGCTCGTGGACCTCGAACACGGGCCCCTTGCGCGCGAAGTGCTTGACCAGCAGGGGAGCGGGCAGGCCGCGGCTCACCTCGAGCTGCGAGTACTGACCGGCGCGGCCCTTGGCGAGCACCTCCTCGGACAGGTCCGTCGCGACGATGCTGGTGCGCACGTCGGGGAAGTGCTCGGCCATCGTCATCGCGATGGAGTACGGCTCCTGGCCCGACGAACACGCCGCCGACCACACGCGCAGGTGCTTCCCGCGCCGCGCGATCGTGTCGGGGACCACCACGTCCTTGAGCACCGTGAACGGGTGACGGTCGCGGAACCACGACGTCTCGTTGGTGGTGAGCGCCTCGACCACCTGATCGTGGAGCGTCACGTTCGCGCGCACGGCCCGGATGTAGGCCTCGACGTCCGCGACGCCCGCCAGCCGGGCGAGCGGCGCGAGCCGGCTCTCGACCAGGTACTCCTTGCCGCTCTCGAGCTGGATGGCGCTGCGGCGGCGCACGAGCGTCGCGACGAAGGCGAACGAGTCGGGTGCGAGCGTCATGCGACGGCCCCCGTCCCGATCGGGCGCGCCTGGATAGCGCGGGCCATGGCCGGGGCGATCGCCTCGAGCGGCAGGATCTCGTGCGCGAGCCCCGCGCCGGCGACGGCGCCGGGCATGCCCCACACCACCGAGGTCGCCTGGTTCTGCGCGATGGTGCGGCCGCCCGCGTCGACCAGCTCGCGGGTGCCGTCGCGTCCGTCCGAGCCCATGCCCGTGAGCATCACGCCGAGCAGGTCGCCGCCGTAGACCTTCACGGCCGAGCGGAACAGCACGTCCACCGCGGGACGGCAGAAGTTCACCTGCGGCCCGCGGTTGAGCGACGTGATCACGGCGGTCCCCGCGGAGCGCACCTCGAGGTGCAGGTCGCCGGGCGCGATGTAGACCGTGCCCGGCGTGAGGGTCTCGTTGCCGGCCGCCTCGATCACGCGCGACGGGCCGATGCGGTCGAGCCGGGCCGCGAGCTGCGTGGTGAACATCGGCGGCATGTGCTGGACCACCAGGACCGGCACGGGCAGCGGCGCGGTGAGCGCCCCGAACACCTTGGACAGCGCCTCGGGGCCGCCGGTCGACGAGCCGACGACGATCGCGCGCGGGGGACGCGCGGGGGCCGTCGCGGCGCGCGGGCGCGCGTTCGCGGCGGCGACCGGCGTCGCCCCGCACAGCGCCTTGACCTTGGGGATGAGCTGCGACGTGATGACCCGGATGGCCTCGGCCGGGTTGGCGACCTGCGTGGGCTTGGTCGCGTAGTCCGAGGCGCCGGACGCGAGCGCGTCGAGCGTCGCCGAGGCGCCGTGCGACGTGAGCGTCGAGAACATGACGATGGGCGTGCGCACGCCCGAGCGGCGCAGCTCACGGACCGCCTCGATGCCGTTCATCACGGGCATCTCGATGTCCATGGTGATGAGGTCGGGCTTGAGCGCGGCGACCTTGGTCAGCGCGATCGAGCCGTTCTGCGCGACGCCAACCACCTCGATGGAGGGGTCGGAGGCGAGCGACTCCGAGACGATGCGGCGCACCACCACGGAGTCGTCGACCACGAGCACCCTGATGGGCGCCATCACGGCCGCCTGACCGCGGCCGTCGCGGGGGCGACGGCGACGCAGCACTCGTGTGACATGGGGGCTCCTGAACGGGGAAGGGGAAGGGGGTCAGACCTGGGCGGCCAGGTCGACGTCGAGCGCGAGCAGCAGATCGTCGTCGAGCGAGTACACGCCGGTGACGAAGTCGCGCAGCGCGGGCTCGAGCGTGGGCGGCGGCGAGCCGTAGCGGGACGCGTCGATCTCGAGCACGTCGCCCACCTGGTCCACCAGGAGCGACACGGGTTCGCCGTCGACCTTGACCACCATCATCATCGGCTCGTCGTCCTCGCCGAAGGCCTCGCGGCCCAGCCGGACCCGCAGGTCGACCAGCAGGACCACCTGGCCGCGGAGGTTGACCAGACCCGCGACGCCCTTCGGCGCGTGCGGGACCGGGGTGTGGGCCTGCATGCGCAGGGCCTCCTGCACCCGGGAGACGTCGATGCCGTAGAGGCAGTCGTCGAGCTTGAACGTCGCGAGCTGGTGTCGCATCTCAGTGCTCCGATCCGACGCCGACGAGCTCGGCGTCCTGGGCGTCGTAGAAGCGTGCGTCAGCGTCCCGCACGGTCGTCTCGAGGTCGAGCAGCTCCGTGACCCGGCCGCGGACGATGATCGACCCGAGCAGCCCGAAGCCGGAGACCTCAGAGCGGTCCTCGGTCGCGCACTCGACGATGTCGACCACCTCGTCGGCGACCAGCGCCACCGAGCGATCGCCGCGCTGGCACACCACCACGGCGAGCTCCTCGCGGAACGTGGTGCCCATGCCCAGGATCTGCGCGAGGTCCACCACGGGCGTGATCCGCCCGCGGTACTGCATGACCAGCGAGCCGGAGACCCGCTCGAGCACGTCCATGGGGAAGCGCTCGAGGCGCGTCACCATGCCCATCGGCATGGCGACCTGGCGGTCCTCGCCGACGGACACGATGAGCATCTGCTCCGTCGCGCCGGTCTCGGCGACCACGGCCTCGCGATCATCGCCGATGGCCTCCTGCAGCTCGAGCGCGCGTCGCGCCACGGCCGGGATGTCGAGGATGAGGGTGACGGAGCCGTCGCCGAGCAGCGTCGCGCCCGCGTAGAGCCCGATGCCCTTGACCGCCGCCGAAATCGGCTTGGCGACGATCTCCTCGGTGTTGCGCACGTGATCGACCAGGAGGCCGAACCGGCCCCCGTCGGCGTGCATGACCGCGATGACGGCGCCCACGAGCGACTCGCGCGGCGTGCGGTCGAGCACGTCGCGGAGATCCACGAGCGGCAGCAGGCGACCGCGCAGGCGGAACACCGGCGCCTCGCCCACGTACTCGACGCCCGTCTGCTTGTCGTCGATCGCGAGCAGCTCGAGGAGGTTGATCTGCGGGATCGCGTAGGTCTCTGCGGCGCACTCGACGGTCAGCGCGGGCATGATCGCGAGGGTGAGCGGGATGCGCAGGCGCCACGTGGTGCCGACGCCGACGGTCGACTGCACGTCGACCACTCCGCCGATCGCGTCGACCTTGGTCTTCACCACGTCCATGCCGACGCCGCGGCCGGACACGTGGGTGACCTTCTCCGCAGTCGAGAAGCCGGGCAGGAACAGCAGCTGGAACACGTCCTGCGGCGCGAGGTCGGCCACATCGGCCGCGGAACGCAGGCCGCGCTCGACGGCCTTCGCCGCGATGGCCTGCGGGTCGATGCCCTTGCCGTCGTCCGCGATCTCGATGACCACCTGGCCGCCCTGGTGGTACGCGCGCAGCGTGAGCACGCCCTGCGCGGGCTTGCCCGCGGCGGTGCGCTGCTCGGGCGCCTCGATGCCGTGATCGATGGCGTTGCGGATGAGGTGGGTCAGCGGGTCCTTGATGGCCTCGAGGACGCCGCGATCGAGCTCGGTCTCCTTGCCGATCATGTCGAGGCGCACCTGGCGGCCCAGCGAGGCCGAGATGTCGCGCACCATGCGCGGCACCTTCGACCAGACGTTGTCGATGGGCTGCATGCGGGTCTTCATGACGCCCTGCTGCAGCTCGGTGGCGATGAGCGCGAGGCGCTGCGTCGCGTGCACCAGCGCCGGGTCGTCGAGCTCGGCTGCGATGCTCGTCATCGCGTTGCGCGCGAGCACCAGCTCGCCCACGTGGCGCATGAGCGCGTCGAGCACCTCGACGTCCACGCGGATGGAGGACTCGGTCGCGGAGCGCACCGGGGCCTCCTCGGCCGCGGTCGGCTCGGGCGCCGGCTCGGGCTCGACCGGTTCCGCCGCGGCGGCGGGCGCGGCCGGCAGCACAGCGGCGGGCTTGGCAGGCAGCACGGGCGCGGGTGCGGACGATGCGGCGGGCGCCTCGGCGGCGGGGGCCTCCTCGCCGTCGAGCACGGCCTGGATCGCCGCGACGACGGTCGTGGTGTCGAGGTCGCCCTCGGCGCCCGTCGCCTCGATCGCGCCCAGGATCTCGCGCACGCAGTCGACCATGGTGAGCAGCACGTCGGTGGTGCGCTGGTCCATCTCGCGCTTGCCGTCGCGCAGCTCCGCGAGCAGGCTCTCGCCCACGTGGGTCACGCCCTCGAGCGCCCCGAAGCCCAGGAAGCCGCTGGTGCCCTTGATCGTGTGGATGGTGCGGAACACCGAGCTCAGCAGCGAGCGGGATCCAACCTCGCTCTCGAGCGCCACCAGATCCGAGTCGAGCTGGTCGAGGTTCTCGTAGCTCTCCACCACGAACTCGCGGACGATCTCGTCCATCGCGTCCATAGAAATGCTCCCGTCGCCCGTCGTGGCGGCATCGCCGCCGTGTCGGGTGACCCATCGGCACGCGTCCCACGGTGGTGAGCAGTCCGCGAGCGCGCTGCGGGAGCGGGGTCAGGTGGCGGGCGGGGCGAGCTTCTTGAGCCCCTCGACCGCCGCATCGTCCACCGAGGCGGAGGCGGCGTTCTCGCGCTCGATCGCCTCGAGGATCTCGGCGCGGGTGACGCGGATCTCGCTGGGCGCGTCGATGCCCAGGCGCACGCCGTCGGAGCGCACGTCGAGGACCGTCACCACGATGTCGGTTCCAATGACGAGCTTCTCGCCGATGCGGCGCGACAGGACAAGCATGGGTCAACGTTATCGGCTCCGCGCCGAACCCGACGAACTACCCGCGCGGACGCGCCTCGCGGGCACGATGCGCACCGAGCGCCTGGTCGAGCCGCGCGGCCCACACCACCGCCGTCGCCGGCAGCCCGTCCAGCCAGGCGACGGGCAGGGGTCCGCCGAGCAGGCGGCCGGGATCGGGAAGCCCGGTCGCCCCCACGATCGCGACCGCGTCGATCCGCCCGGCAGCGCGCAGGTGCTCGACGGCCTCGCCGGGCACGTCCTCGGGAGCGCACGCGAGCCAGCACGCCTGCGCGCCGAAGGCGTCGAGCAGCGCCTCGGCCGGCGCACCGCCGGCCTCCTCGTCGATGCCGAGCGCGACGATCGCCGGATCCGTGCGCCGCGCCTCCTGCGCGATGCGTTCCCGGAGCGCCCGTGCGCCGGCCGCGGAGCGGATGCGTCGCCCATGCCCCGGCGTGGCCGGGGCGTCGCCCGCGAGCGCGACCGCCGTGGCGGGCATCCCATGCCATTGCGCCACCTGGCTCGCGACCGCGAGCGCGCGCTCGGGCTCGCCCAGCACCACCAGGAGCTCGCCCGGCTCGAGCGCGGACGCGGTTCCCGCGAGCCGGCGCGCCAGCGGCGCCAGCGTGCACGGGCCGTCCGTCGCGAGCGCCTCTGCGGGCACCCCGAGCGCCACCAGCTCCTCCGCCGTCGGATCAGCCGGGTCGGCCACGGGCGCGTCGAGCCGTGCGACCACCCGGTCGGTGGTCGCGGCGGAGGGGAAGCGGGCGGGCGTGAACTCGCGCGCCTCGGACGCGACGTTCCCGCGCCGCGCGGGGACGGGCACGTGGAGAGGCGCGGCGGGCGCCTCCGGCGGCTGCGGCGTGGCGACCAGCCGCGCGAGCAGCGCCGCGAAGTCGTCGGAGGCCTCGGACGCCTCCGCCGGCGCGGCCTCGGCGACGCCGCCGCGCCCCACCGCGGCGAGCAGCTCGCGGCTCACGGCCGCGACATCGGCGAGCTCGTCCGCCAGCTCCGCCGCCGCATCGTCCACCCGCACGCCGGGAACCAGGGACGATGCGGGACGCAGCGGCGCCTCGGACGCGTCGGGCACCTCGAGGGTGAGCGAGTAGGACTCCCTGGCGAAGAGGCCCAGCACGCCGCCGGTGCGCACACGCTCGGCGTGCACCACCCTGACCTCCGGGCCGTGCTCGTCGCGGGCGCGCACGAGCAGCGCCTCGGGGTCGGCCCCCTCAAGCAGCAATCGCCGCGGCATCGCTCACCACCCCCACGGCCTCGACCTGGAGAGGCGCGCAGGTCACCTCGGAGTAGGACAGCACCGGCACCAGCGGCATGGTGGCCGCCACCGTGCGCCGGAGCGCGGGGCGCAGCACCGGCGCGCACGCGAGCACCGCCTCGTGGCCGGCGCGCTCGAGCTCCGCGAGCCTGCCGCGCAGCGACGCGAGCATGCGTTCGAGGCGGTCGGGGTCGACCGCGAGGATCATGCCCTCGTCGCCCGGGCGGCGCGCCTCGACCAGGTGCTGCTCGAGCAGCGGGTCGAGCGTGAGGACGCGCAGCACGCCGTCCTCGGCGTAGGGAGCGGCGATGGCGGGGCCGAGAGCGGCGCGGGCCGCCTCGACGAGCCCCTCGGGGTCGGTCGCGACCTTGGCGCGCAGCGTGAGTCCCTCGAGGATGCGGGGCAGGTCGCGGATGGACACCCGCTCCGCGAGCAGGCCGTGCAGCACGCGCTGCACCTCGCCCAGCGACAGCAGGCCGGGGATGAGCTCGTCGACCACGGCGCGGTCGAGCTGCTTGACCCCGTCGACCAGCACGCGCACGTCCTCGCGGCTGAGCAGGCGCGGCGCGTTCTCGGTGATGATCGAGCCCAGGTGGGTGACGAGCACCGAGACGCGGTCCACCACGGTCGCGCCGGCGAGCTCCGCCTGCGCGCGCACCTCCGCGGGGATCCAGCGGCCGGCGAGGCCGAAGACGGGCTCGCGCACGGGCGTGCCCACCAGGTGGTCCAGGTGGTCGCCGAGCGCGAGGAGGCGACCCGCGGGAGCCTCGCCGCGGCCCACCTCGACGCCGGCGATCTTCACCACGTAGGTGGAGCGCGGGAGGTCGACGGAGTCGCGGGTGCGCACCGGGGGGATCACCAGGCCCAGGTCCATCGCGACCTTCCGGCGCAGCCCCTTGACGCGTGCGAGCAGGTCCTGCTCGGAGCCGCCGCCGACCAGGTCCACCAGGTCGGGGGCGAGCTGGATCTCGAGGGCGTGCACGCGCATCTGCTCCATGAGCGCCTCGGGCGAGTCGAGCTCGGGGGCGCCCCCCGGGGGCGCGGCGGGCAGCTCGGCGGCCTCCGCGGCGCGGAGCCGGTCGCGGGAGCCGACGCGCTGGCCGGCGATGAGCAGCACCCCGCCGACGAGGATGAAGGGCAGCTTGGGCAGCCCCGGCACCAGCGCGAGCGCGATGGAGGCCGCGCCCGCGATGAGCAGCGCGGTGCGCGACTGCGTGAGCTGCGCGCTGGTCGCGGTGCCCATGTCCGCGGACGCGGTCGCGCGCGTGACGATGAGACCGGTCGACACCGACAGCAGCAGCGCGGGGATCTGCGACACCAGGCCGTCGCCGATGGTGAGCATCGAGAACTTCTCGATCGACTCCTGCGGGGACAGGCCCATCTGCATCATGCCGACGCCGAAGCCGCCGACCAGGTTGACGATGGTGATGATGATGCCCGCGATCGCGTCGCCCTTGACGAACTTGGAGCCGCCGTCCATCGCGCCGTAGAAGTCGGCCTCCGCGGCGACGTCCGCGCGGCGCTGGCGCGCGGTGTCCTCGTCGATGAGGCCCGCGTTGAGGTCCGCGTCGATCGCCATCTGCTTGCCGGGCATCGCGTCGAGCGTGAAGCGCGCGCCCACCTCGGCCACGCGGCCGGCGCCGTTGGTGATGACCGCGAACTGGATCACCACGAGGATGAGGAAGATCACCAGGCCGATGACGAGCGAGCCGCCGACCACGATGTCGCCGAACGCGCCGATCGCCTCGCCCGCGTAACCGTCGCGCAGCACCAGGCGGGTCGACGCGACGTTGAGGCCCAGGCGGAACAGCGTGAGCACCAGCAGGAGCGACGGGAACACGGAGAAGTCGAGCGGCCGCTTCACGTACATCGACGTGAGCAGCACCACGAGCGCCATGCCGATGTTGAAGACGATGAGCAGGTCGAGCATCGCCGCGGGCAGGGGCACCACGAGCAGCAGGACGATGCCGACGACGCCGAGCGGGACGCCGAGGGTGCTGAGCTGGGACTTCACTGGGGTCCCTCCTTCTGATGGCGGGGGTGGACGATGCGCGGGATGGTCATGCGGCGACCACCTCCGCCTGGGGGTCGCGGTGGACGCCGGCGGCGGCGCCGCGGCGCTTGAGCGCCATGACGAAGGCGAGCACGCGCGCGACGGCGGCGTAGAGGTGCGCGGGGATCTCCTGACCCACCTCGCATGAATCATGGAGGGCGCGGGCGAGCGGGACGTCCTGCACCATCGGCACCTGCGCGTCGCCGGCCTTCTCGCGGATCCGTGCCGCGATGTGGCCGCGGCCCTTGGCGATGACGCGCGGGGCGCCCGTGCCGGGCTCGTAGCGCAGCGCGACCGCGACGTGCGTGGGGTTGACCATGACCACGTCCGCGTTGGCGACCTCGGCCATCATGCGGTTGCGGCTCATCGCGATCTGGCGCTGGCGGATCTGGCCCTTGATGTGCGGGTCGCCCTCCGACTGCTTGTGCTCGTCCTTGATCTCCTTCTTGGACATGCGCGTCTGCTTGCGGTTGCGCCTCATCACCACGAGCGCGTCGAGCCCGGCGAGCACGAAGCCGGCGATGACCGCGATCTTCACCAGGTCCATCGCGCCGCCGACCGCGAGGTCGAGCGTCGCGGGCAGCGAGTGGGCGCCCGAGCCGATGAGCAGCGGCACCACGCCCTGGATGACGGTGTAGAGCACGATGCCGATGGCGGCGGCCTTGAGCGCCGCCTTGGCGCCGTTCCACCACGCCTGGGCGCCGAACACCTTCTGGAACCCCTGCTTCGGGTGGAAGTGCTTGAAGGACGGCTTGAGCTTCTTGGGAGCGACGTGGATCCCGCCCTGCGCGGCGGCGGCGACCACGGCGGCCAGCACCGAGGCGCCGAGCATCGGCGCGAGGGTGCCGAGCATCGAGGCCATCGCGTCGCCGAGCATCTCGACGGCGACGCGGGCGTCGGGCGCCGTCGCGATCGCGTCGACGCGCGCGAGCTGGGTCTGCGCGGCCGCGCGGCCGCTCGTGACGACCATGGGCAGGGTGATGACCACCGCGCCGATGACGAGCCACGCGGAGAGGTCCTGCGAGCGCTGGAGCGAGCCCTCCTTGCGCAGCTTCCTCATCCGCTGCGGGGTGGCCTTCTCGGTCTTCTCGCCGCCTTCGTCCTTGCTCACCATGCACCCCCGCCCACGAGTCCGGTCGCGCGATCCGTGAGCCCCGAGATCATGGCGGGCAGGCCCAGGAAGGCGATCGACCCGAGCGACAGCGTCACCAGGATCTTGAGCGGGAAGCCGAGCGCGAACGCGTTGAGCGCCGGGGCGACGCGGGTGAGCAGGCCCAGGCCCACATCGGTGAGGAACAGCACCGCGATGAGCGGCCCGGCGATCTGCAGCGCGGCGAGCATCATGTCCGCGACGCCGCCCGTCATGAGGTCCGCGAGCACCGCGAGGTCCATGCCGCCCGCGAGCGGAAGCGCGTCGAACGAGCGCACGATGCCGGCGATGAGCAGCTGGTGACCGTCGGAGGCGAAGAGCAGCGCGAGCGCCGCCATCGAGTAGAAGCGGCTGAACTGGGCGCCGTTGGTGCCGCTGGTCGGGTCGAAGGCGGCGGCGACCTCGAACCCTCCGAACAGGTCGATGAGGCCGCCCGCGGTCTGCACGGCGGCGAACACCAGTCGCACCAGGAAGCCGAGCGCGAGCCCGACGAACGCCTCGACCACCAGGGCGCCGACGATCTCCCCGGTGCCGGACACGAGCATCGCGCCCTGCACCAGCTCCGACCGGGCGGCGGCCGCGGGACCCACCGCGAGCGCGATGCCCAGCGACAGCGCGACCTTGACCGTCCCCGGGAACGCCGTGACGTGGAACGGCGGGGACACGACCAGGAACGCCAGCAGGCGGACGCTCACGAGCATCGTGGTCTCGAGCCAGCCCAGGTCGAAGGCGAGGTCCACGTCAGCCCGCCAGCAGCGAGGGGAGCGTGTCGAAGAGCCCCTGGGTGAAGGTGATGGCCTCCTGGATCATCCAGTGGCCGCACACCAGGAGGGCGATGCCCACCGCGATGGCCTTGGGGACGAAGGAGAGCGTCGCCTCCTGGATCTGCGTGACCGACTGGAACAGCGACACGGCGAAGCCCACGACGAGCGCGGTGATGAGCATCGGCGCCGCGAGCTTCGCGGCGAGGATGAGCGCGTCGAGCCCCACGTTGAGGACGGCGGAGGTGTCCATCAGCCGTAGCTCCCCACGAGCGCGGAGATGATCAGCGTCCAGCCGTCGACCAGCACGAACAGCAGCAGCTTGAACGGCAGGGACACCATGACGGGCGGGAGCATCATCATGCCCATCGACATGAGCGCGGCGGACACGACCAGGTCGATCACCAGGAACGGCACGAAGATGACGAAGCCGATGATGAACGCCGCGCGCAGCTCCGACAGCATGAAGGCGGGCATGAGCGTGGTGAGGGGCACGTCCGCCGCGGTGGCGGGGTTGGCGGCGTCCGCGGCGCGCGTCATGAGCGCGATGTCGGACTCGCGCGTGTGGGCGAGCATGAACTCGCGCAGCGGGTCGATCGCGGCCTGCAGGCCCTCGGCGAACGTCATGTCGCCCGCGAGGTAGGGCTGCACGCCCAGGTCGTTCATCTCCGACAGGACGGGCGCCATGATGAACATCGACAGGAACAGCGCGAGGCCGGCGAGCACCTGCGCGGGCGGCGTCGACTGGAGGCCGAGCGCGTTGCGGGTGAGGCCGAGCACCACGAGGATCTTGGTGAACGCCGTGGTGAGCAGCAGCAGCGAGGGCGCGACGGACAGCAGCGTGATCGCGATGAGCACCACGATCGAGGTGGACGGAGCCCCGTCCGCGCCGTAGATGTCGATGCCGACGGTGGCGTCGACGGCGGGAGCGGTGGGCTCGACCGGCGACGTGGGGGCGTCAGGCCCGGAGGGCGCGGCGAGCGCCGGGGACGCACCGATCAGCAGCGTCGTCGCGAGGACGACGGCAAGCAGGATCGAGCGCCGCATGGCCCGCAGCGGGGCCCCGAGCGCGACTCGGTTCATGGACGACGGTTGGTCCGTTCTTGCAGCGCCACCACCGCCTTGCGCCACGTGTCGGGCGCGAGGATCGATCCGTCGAGGGGTGTGCGCTGCCCTCGGACGTCGGCCATCCGGGCCGCCGTCGGGTGAGAGCTGTCGGTGAGGGTGCCGGGCTCGGAGGCGAGGGCCCGCCCGAGGTCGGCGTCGAAGTCGTGCGTCCCCACGGGACGCGGGTCCGGCTCGGGCTCCGCCGCGGGCGCATCGCCCGCATCGTGCACGAGCGTGACGCCCTGGTCGCCGTAGCCGACCACGAGGCGACGTCCTGCCACCTCGACGACCGCGAGGCCGCTGCGCTTGGTCAGCTGCTGGCGCCCGAGGACCGCGAGGGTCTCGCGACGATGTGCCCGGCCACCGGCCTGCAGGCGGCGGGAGAGCCACCACATCAGGCCGAGCACGGCGACCAGCGAGAGGCCGACGCGCAGCACGAGCACGAGCGTGTCCATCGTCAGATGCCGCCGTCCGTGATGATCTCGGAGATGCGGATGCCGTAGTCCTCGTCGATCACGACGACCTCGCCGCGCGCGACCAGGCGGCCGTTCACCATGACGTCGGCGGGGGCGCCCGCCGAGCGGTCGAGCTCGAGCACCGTGCCGGGGACGAGGTCGAGCACCTGGCGCATCGGGAGACGCGTCCGGCCGATCTCGGCGGTGAGCACCAGCTCGACGTCGTGGAGGACGCGCATGCGGGCGCGGGTGGAGTCGGGGTCGGCCGCCGCGGGGGCGGCGGGCGCCTTCGCGGCTGCGCGGACGCGCAGCCCGAACCACGCCTGGGCGACGCCCGCGGCGTCGACGAGCGCGAAGGACTCGGTGTCGGCGTCGGCGAGCGCGTCCCCGAGCTCCTCGACGCGCGCGGTGTCGAGCACGCCGGCGCCGAGCGTCGCGGCCGCGGCCTCGAGCGCGGGGCGCAGGATCTCCGCCGCGGTGACGTCGCCGCCGGCGGCGGCGAGCGCGTCCGCGATCGCGGCGTCGGCCGCGAGCACGAGGTCCGCGCCGGTCGCGCCGACGAAGTGGGCGCGCACGCACGCGGTGCCCGCGGCGGGCGCGGTCGCGGCGTCGAACGGCGCGACCGTGAGCGGGGTGGCGCTCGGGAGCTGGGCGACGAGCTGCTCGGCTGCGGCTCCCGCGGTGGTCAGGGTGGTCATGCTTCCTCCTCGGTCGCGACGACAAGACAGGCGGCGCGCGTGCCGTTCGCGCCGATGGCGGCGTGCGCCAGGATCACGTCGCCGACGACCACCTCGAGCGGGCGGTCGGCGGCATGCCCGAGGGGCACGATCGAGCCCACCTCGAGCGCCGCCACGGCGGCGGCGGTCATCTCCCGCCCGGTGAACCGGACGGCGACGGGCAGGGGCACCTCGCCCATGCGGTCGGCCAGCTGGTGCACCGCGGCATCGTGCTCGCGCTGCTCCTCCGGGGTGCGCCCGTCCTGGGCGTCGGAGGTGCGCAGGAGGGCGAGCATCGGCTCGGCCATCAGCATGAGCGTGATCGGCGCGGTGACGGGGCCGAGCGTGAGCTCGAAGCGCGCGACGACAACCTGCTCGGAGGCCGGCACCAGCTGCATGAAGCCCGGGTTGTAGCGCACCGACTTCACGGAGAAGGACACCTGGCCCACGGTCGCGAGGCCGTACGCGAGGTCGTTGCACGCGTACTCGAGCATGTCGCTCATGAGCTTCCACTCGATCTCGGTGAGCTCGCGGAACGGCAGGTCCAGGTCCATCGCGGGGCCGCCGAGCATGCAGTCGACGAGCGTCATGGTGGCGCCCGTGGGGAGCTGCAGCAGCGCGGCCGTCCTGCTCGGGTCCATCTGGAGGACCACGGCGGTGGTCGAGCCCGGGAGCGAGTCGATGTGGTCGCCGTAGGTGAGGATGTCGAGGCGCTCGAGGCCCACGGTGGTGAGCACGCCCAGGCGCGAGGTCAGCAGCGTGCCCCACTGGCGCGCGAAGCCCTGCAGCCCCACCTCGAGGGCGCGCGCATGCTCGCGCGTCAGCGTCATCGGCTGGCGGAAGTCGTAGAGCTCGGGCACGCCGGAGCCACGCTTGCGTCGCGCGGGGGTCTGGGCAGTCACGCCGCCCCCATCGTCCGTACCGGGTCCGTGGTGAGGGTGCCGCCGCGTTTCCGGGCATGGCTACGCACGGGATGTGACGAACGTCTCCCCGTCGCACCCCTCACCCGGTCGGTGGGCCGCCGTCGCGGCCCGCGCGCTACTGGGTCACGAAGTCGGTGTAGTACACCCCCAGCACCTCGCCGTGATAGAGCTCCTCGAGCTCGGCGGCGAGCTCTGCCTTGAGCTCCTCACGGACCTCCTCGTTCATCAGCTCGTCCATCTGGTGGCCGGAGAACAGCGCGATGGTGGCGTCGAGCGCCAGCGCGGGGTCGACCTCGCCGTGCCCCTCGGCCCCGAGCTGGAGGCCCAGGCCGATGCGCAGGTAGTGACCGCCCTGCAGGTTGAGCGAGATCGCGTCGACCGTCTGCACGTCGCCCAGCTCGACCGGCTCCTCCGCGACCTCGGCCGCGGGGTCCTCGGCGCCCGTGCTCGCGCCCGGCCCGGCGAGGAACCAGTACGCGCCGGCGGCGATGACGAGGACGAGCACGCCGATGATGAGCGCGGGCAGGCGCTTGCGGCCCTTCGGCTGCTCCGGCTCGGGCTCGGGCGCGGCCGCCGGGGGCGCGGACAGCGGCGAGGGGCGCGTGCCGATCGTGGGCCGGGGCGCCATCACGCGGGTCTCGTTGCTCATAGGTCTCCTGCCTCCTTCTCTGTCGCTGCGGCGACCAGCTGGGCGCGCAGCTCCTCGGGCGTGAGGGCGCCCGTCTCGATGGCCTCGGCGATCTCCGGGAGCAGCGCCCGGACCTCCTCCGAGGCGGACGACTGCACCACGATGTCGACGCGGCGGTTGCTCTCGAGCGCCGCGTCGGAGCGCCCCGCGACGGCCGGGCGCGCGTCGCCGTAGCCCGTGGCCGCGACGCGCTCGGGCGCGATCCGGCCGGACTCGACGAACCGGCGCAGGACGCGGGTCGCGCGCTCGCTCGACAGCTCCCAGTTGGACGCGAAGTTGGACGAGGGCAGGGTGTTCGCGTGGCCCTCGATGGACAGCTCGCGACGCTCGGCGCGCAGCGGGCCCGCGAGGGTGTCCACCACCTTGCGCGCCACCTGCGTGAGATCCGCGGTGTCCGCGTCGAAGAAGACGTTGGAGCCCACCAGGCCGACCACCAGGCCGCGCTCGTCGATCTGGAACGTGACGTTCGCGTCGAGGCCCTTCTCCGCGAGGCGCTCCTCGAGCTCCTTCCGGACGTCGCTCAGCTGCTCGTACTCGCGCGCGGCGGCGAGGAAGTCGAGCGTCTCCTGGGAGATCGGGGTCGCCTGGCCGCCTCCCTCGGCGCCCTCGGTCGCGACCGTCGTGAAGTCAGGCGCGATCTCGAAGGACTCGAGACCGAGCATCGTGCCGGTGGAGCCGGGGATGATCGACGCGGCCTCGTGACCGAAGCCGAGCGCGAGCGACTGGCGCAGCTCCTCGAACTTCTCCTGGTCGATCGCGGACATCGCGTAGAGGACGATGAAGGTCGCGAGGAGCACCGTCATCATGTCGGCGTAGGAGACGGCCCACCGCTCGTGGTTCTCCGCCTCCTCCTCGTGGCTCTTGCGACCGCGGCGCGCGCTCACGCCGCCTCCTTCTGCTTGCCCGGGTCGCCCACGAGCGCGCGCAGGCGGGCCCCGACCACGCGCGGCCCGGAGCCGGCCTGGATCGCGAGCATGCCCTCCATCGCGAGCTCCATGTGGGCGGCCTCGAGCTCGGACACGCGCTTGACGCGCGCCGAGATCGGCAGCCAGATGAGGTTAGCGGAGAGCAGGCCCCAGAGCGTGGCGACGAAGGCCGCGGCGATCATGTGGCCGATCGAGGAGGGGTCCGCAAGGTTCTCGAGCACGTGGACCAGCGACACCACCGTGCCGATGATGCCGATCGTGGGCGCGAAGCCGCCCATGTCCGCGAACAGCTTCGCGACGGACCGGTCGGCCGCGCGGCGCCCGTCGATCTTCGCCTCCATCATCGCGCGGAGGTCCTCGGGGTCCGTGCCGTCGATCGCGGCCTGGAGTCCGTCGCGCAGGAACTCGTCGTCGACGTCGCGGGCGGCGTCCTCGAGCGCGAGCAGGCCCTCGCGACGCGCGCGGTCGGCGAGCGACACCACCAGCTCGACGGTCTCCTCGGCATCGCGCCTCTTGTACATGAGGTAGCGGCCGAGCCCGGTGAAGCCCCCGATGAAGTCCGCGAGCGTGGTGGTCGCGAGGCCCGCGCCGATGGTGCCGCCGATGACCAGCAGCATCGGGCCGGGCAGGATCACCGACATCGGCGACGATCCCTCGAGGAAGATCGACACGATGATCGCGCCGAACGCGACCGCCATGCCGATGAAGGTGGCCGGATCCATCAGTCGACCTCGGGCGTGACGCTGAGGTGGGCGCGGCTGCGGCGCGGCGGCATCGCGTCGGCCTCGGCGGCCTCGTTCGCGATCTCGATGGAGCGGGCGACCATCGCGGCGCGGTGGTCGTCGACGATGCGGATGACCTGGTCGAGGTCCTCCTTGACCAGCAGCTTGGTGCCGTCGACGAGCGTGACGATCGTGTCGGGGGTCGCCTCGGCGCGCTGGATCAGATCCGGGTTGACCGCGAAGCGCTGCCCGTTGAGGCGCGTCAGAGAGATCACGCGTGCACCATCCTGGTAGTTCTCGCGGGCCCATCCGTGGGCCCGACGTTCATCTCTCCCATCGGCGCGCGTGACCGACGTGTGAGACGTCTCCGGCCGATCGCCGCCGCATCGTGGCACGGGGTGACACCTGCGCATGCCGCCCGGGACGCACGACGCCGGCCCCCCGCGACGCGCGCGAGGGGCCGGCGTGGGCGGGGTCAGCGCTTGAGGTTGACCAGCTCCTGCAGGAGCTCGTCCGAGGTGGTGATGACGCGCGAGTTCGCCTGGAAGCCGCGCTGGGCGACGATGAGGCTGGTGAACTCCGAGGACAGGTCCACGTTCGACATCTCGAGCGACCCGCCCGTGAGCGAGCCGCGACCGCCCGAGCCCGCGGCGCCCACCTGCGCGTCGCCCGAGTTCACGGTGGCGGCGTACAGTGACGAGCCGGTCTTCTCGAGGCCGCCCGGGTTGGTGAAGTTCGCGAGCGCGACGCGGCCGATGGCCTGCTTGAGACCGTTCGAGAACGAGCCCATGAGCGTGCCGTCGGAGTTGATGATGAAGGACTGCAGGCTGCCGGCGGGGCGGCCGTCCTGGTCCTCGGCGGCGATGGTCTCGAGCCCCGCGTACCCCGTGAGCGTGGAGAGGTCGACGCCGACGGCGGGGAGGCCGCTCGCCGCATCGGCCGGGAAGCTCGGGAAGGTGAGGCCCGAGATGGCGCCCGCGGTGTCGAACGTGATCGAGCCGGTCTGGGTCGAGGACGTGCCGGCGATCGAGCCCGCGATGTCCCAGCCGGTCGCGGTCTTGGTGAACGAGAGGTTGAGCGAGCGCGCGGTGCCGGTGCCGTCGTAGATGTCGATCTGGCGGTTGAGCACCGTGCCGTCGGCCGCGTCGGCCGGGAGGTTGCCCGCGTACGAGACGTTCGAGGTCGCCGCGGCACCCATGAGAGTCGAGATCGGAAGGCGCAGCGGGGAGACCGCCGCGTTGAGGTCGACGCCGCCGGCCGCATCGGCCGCCCAGCCCTGGACCAGGCCGCCGTCGGGCGTGACCAGCTGGCCGAGCGAGTCGAAGGAGAAGGCACCGGCGCGCGAGTAGAGCTGCTGCCCGTCCTTCTCGACCACGAAGAAGCCGTCGCCGTTGATCATCATGTCGGTCGAGCGGTTGGTGAGCTGCGCCGCGCCCTGCTGGAAGTTGGTGACGATGCCGGCGACCTTCACACCGAGGCCCACCTGGGCCGGGTTGGTGCCGCCGACGCCCTGCTGGGCGCCGCCCGCGTTCTGGAGCACCTGGGACAGCGTGTCCTGGAACTGCACCTGGGAGGACTTGAAGCCCGCGGTGTTGACGTTGGAGATGTTGTTGCCGGTGACGTCGAGCATCGTCTGGTGGGCGCGCAGGCCCGAGATGCCGGAGAACAGGGAACGGAGCATGGTCGACTCTCTTTCGTGGAGGGGGAGGCCGGCTATGCGCCGGTGGGGGTGACGGACATGATCGCGTCGAGGGCGATCTGCTCGTCACCGACGGTGAGGGTGGGGACGGAGTATGCGAAGGACGCCGACTCGGCGACGCCCTCGACGATCTCGCCGGAGGCGTCGGTGTACGTGACCTGCTTGCCGACCATGTCGGACGCGGCCATGCGCATCGTCAGCGCGAACTGCTCCTGCATCGCGGTGTTGAGCTCGGTGAGCTGCTCCATCGAGGCGAGCTGCACCTGCTGCGACATCATCTCGTTGGTGTCCATGGGGGACGAGGGATCCTGGTTCTGGAGCTGAGCGACCAGGAGGCTGAGGAACATCTCCGAGTCGTACTCCTGTGACGCGGTGGATGCGGTGGCGCCGCTGGTGAGGGACGACACGGTGGTCGTCGCGGACACGGGATCGATGCTCATGGGCTCTCCCTTCAGAGGACCAGGTCGACGCCGCCGGGACGGACGGACGTCGGGAGGGACGATGCCGGCGCCGCGGGTGCGGCGACGGTCCGGGTGGGGGTGGGGACGAGCGGGCGGCCGCCCGCGGACGGCTCGTCGGCGTCGCCGCGGGGGTCGCCGCCGAAGCTGGTGTCGGAGCCGAGGTCGAGGTCGGCGGACATGCCCGCGGCCTCGAGGTCGCGGCGCAGGTCGGGCAGCGCGGCGCGCAGCGCCTCGCGGCCCGCGTCGGTCGAGCCGAGCAGCTGCATCGACACGCCGTCCGGCGTGATCGTCGCGATCACGCGCACGTGCCCGAAGGTCTCGGGAGTGACCGAGATCCGCAGCTGGTGCTCGCCCTGCGGGAGCTGGCGCAGCTGCGTGAGCGGCGCCGCGAGCTGCGACGCGAGCGGCACCTGCCGCGCGGGCGCGGCGGGGGACGATGCGGGGGCGGCCTGGGCGGGGGCGGCGGGCTCGGTGGTCGTGGGCGCGATCGCCGACGTCGGCGCCTCGGCGACGCGGGGCGTCGCAGCGAGGGGCGGCTCGACGTCGTCGGCCTGCCCGGCCGTCGCCGCAGGCGCCTGGGGAGCGACGGTGGCGAGCGGCGCGGCGACAGGGGCCTCGTCGACGTGCGTGACGGTGGCCGCCGGCGCCGGGGCGGGGACCTCGAGGGGCGCGGCCTCCGGCTGCGCGGTCGACGCGGTCGGCACGGTCGCGGCGCCGGGCACGGCCGGAGGCGCCGCGGGCTGCGCCGGGGCGTGGTCGGCGCCGTCCGGTGCGGGGGCCTGCGTCGCCGGGGGCGCGGTCGTCGCGGCCGCGGCGGCCGCCGCGAGCACGGCCGGCCGGATCGCCACGGTCGCCGGGGCGACCGCGGGCTCGACCGCGGGCGCCTCGCCCTCCGTCGTCGGCGTGGTCTCACCCTCGGACGTGGGGGCGGCCCCCGCGACTGCGGCGGCGAGTGCCTCCGCGAGCGGGGTGCCGGGCGCGGGCGTCGTGGCGGGCTGCGCGACAGGGGCGGCGGTCGGGGTCGCCTCGCCGGCCGCGGCGTCGTCCTGCGCCGTCGCGGCATCCGTCGACCGCGCATCGTCCTTCTGCTCGCGGCCGACGCGGCGGTGCCCGTCGGCCGAGCGCTCGGGACGGTCGGGGCGCTCGGGACGGTCGGGCCGGTCGGCGCGATCCGACGCCTGCGAGAGCTCGCGGGCGAAGGCGTCGCCGTCTCCCGCGGCCTTCTGCTGGGCGGACGCGCGCGCGGGCTGGGGCGCGGGCGCCAGGGGCATGACGGTCACTGGTCCTCCTCGGTGGCGCGGCGCAGCGCCGCCTCGTCGAGCACCACCTGCTCGGCGCGCAGCTCCTCGGCCACCACCTCGTCCTCGTGGCGGTCGCGCAGGCGCTCGATCATCGACGCTTGCGTGCGGGCGCGGTTCCAGGTCTCGGACGCGCCGTCGGCGCGCGCCTCGGCGACCGCGAGCGCGGTCTGCAGCTCCTGAACCCGCGCGGCGAGCGAGGCGCGCGCCGCGACCATGGCGCTCCATGAGCGCGCGAGGTCGGAGCCGTCCTCCTCGCCCTGGAGGCGCGGGTCGCGGAACTCGAGGCCCGCGAGCTGGGTGCGGGCGGTGCGCACCGCGGTCGCGGCCTCGTCGCGTGCGCGGTTGGCGCGGGCGAGGTCGGCCGCGGCCTGCTCCTCCGCGAGCGCGCGCGTGCGCAGCAGCCCGGCCAGGGGGAAGCGCCTGCTCATGCGTGGACCCCCATCTGCTGGACCAGCATCGCGAGGCGCGCCCACGCCTCGTCGGCGGGGATCGCGTGGTCGACCGCCTGCGTGAGGAAGCCGTCGATGGCGGGCGCATGCGCGACGGCGGCGTCCACCAGCGGGTTCGACCCCGCGGCGTAGGCGCCCACGTCGAGCAGGTCCTGCGCGCGCTTGCGCGCCGCGAGCACCTGGCGCAGCGCGAGCACCAGCGCGCGCTGCTCGGAGGTGGTGACGCGGCTGGCGACGCGGGAGATCGAGCCGAGCACGTCGATCGCCGGGTAGTGGCCCGCGACAGCGAGCTCGCGCGTGAGCACCACGTGGCCGTCGAGGATCGAGCGGGTGGCGTCGGCGATGGGCTCGTTGTGGTCGTCGCCGTCCACGAGGACCGTGTAGATGCCGGTGACCGAGCCGGAGGCGTCGGTGCCGGTGCGCTCGAGCAGCTGCGCGAGCATCGAGAACGTCGACGGCGGGTAGCCACGGGTGGCGGGCGGCTCGCCCACCGACAGGCCGATCTCGCGCTGCGCCATCGCGACGCGCGTGAGCGAGTCCATCATCAGCACCACGTCGCGGCCCTGCGAGCGGAAGTCCTCGGCGATGCGCGTGGCGACGAAGGCGGCGCGCAGGCGCACCATCGCGGGCTGGTCGGAGGTCGCGATCACCACGACCGACCGCGCGAGGCCCTCCGGCCCCAGGTCGTCCTCCAGGAACTCGCGCACCTCGCGGCCGCGCTCGCCGATGAGCGCGATGACGCTCACCTCGGCCTCGGTGCCGCGCGCGACCATCGACAGGAGGCTCGACTTGCCGACGCCCGAGCCGGCGAACAGGCCGATGCGCTGGCCCCGGCCCACGGTGGTCATGGTGTCGAGCGCGCGCACGCCCAGGCCCAGCGGGGTGTCGACGCGCGCGCGGTCGAGAGCGGACGGCGCCGTCGCGTCGACGGGGACGCGGCGCGCGTCGGGACCGGTGAGCACCGATCCCTTGCCATCCATGGGACGGCCGAGCCCGTCGAGGACGCGGCCGAGCAGCTGCGGCCCGGCAGGCACGGTGAGCGGGCGACCGGTCGCGCGCGCGGCCATGCCGACGTGCAGTCCGTGGACGGGGCCGAGCGGCATGCACCGCAGCGCGGTCGGGGTCACCGCGACCACCTCGGCCTCGGTCGAGCGTCCCTCGCCGATGTCGATCGCGACCAGGTCGCCGACCGCGCCCTGGAGCCCCGCGACGTCGACGGACAGGCCCACGATGGAGGAGACGGAGCCGACCAGCTCCGGCGCGGCCGCCGCGACGGCGCGCGCGAGCAGCGGCGAGCCCGCCGTCTCGGACGGCGCGCGATCGAGCAGCACGGGGGTGGTCACAGGCCGGCCTCCAGGGCGGCGCGCGCCCGGTCGAGCCCGGCGCCGATGCGCGCGTCGAGCAGCCCGTCGGCGTGCTCGGCGATCACGTCCCCGCGCGACAGGCGCGGGTCCGCCGCGAGCGCGATCATGGCGGGCACCGCCGCCTCTCCCGCGTCGACGAGCCTCCGGATCTCCGCGAGATCGTCGGGGTGCAGGCGCATCGTGGTGGTCTCGAGCCCGGCCGGCATCGCGAGGGCGCGGGACAGCACCGACCGCGCGGAGGCGTCGCCGTCGCGCAGCTCGTGGGTGAGGACGGCCTCCGCGAGCTCGACGGCGGCGGCGTGCATCGTCGACTCGGCCTGGGCGATCACGGGCAGCGCGCGCTCGTGCCACGTGCGGGCGGCCGCGCCGAGCGCGAGGAGCGCGTCGCACAACGCGGCATCGCGCGCCTCCTGGCGGCGGGCGTGATCGGCCTGCTCGCGCGCGCGGTCCTGCTGGGCCGCCTCGGCGGCCGCACGGGCACCGGCTGCCCACCCGGCGGCGAAGCCGGCCGCGTGGGACTCGCCCGGCGCATCGGCCCGCTGGGGCGCGATGGCCGACGGCACGAACGTGGAGACCTTGGCGTCAGGCGACATACTCGTCCTCGCCGTCCCGGCTGATCATGATCTCGCCGCGCTCCTCGAGGCCGCGGATGACCTGGACCACCTTCGAGCGCGCCTCCTCGACCAGCGAGATGCGCACCGGACCCAGCGAGTCGATCTCCTCGAGCAGGTTCTCTCGCGCCCGCTCGGACATGTTCCGCAGGATCTTGTCCCGCACGGCGTCCTCGGCGCCCTTGAGGGCGGTGGCGAGCGTGCTGGTCTCGACGGAGCGCATCACCAGCTGGATCGCGCGGTCCTCGAGCAGCGTGATGTCCGCGAACACGAACATCATCTGGCGGATCTGGTCGGCGAGCTCGGGGTCCTGCTCCGACAGCCCCTCGAGGATGAGCTTCTCGGTGGCGGCGTCGGCGCGGTTGATGATCTCGACCAGCGGCTGCACGCCGCCCACGGAGGTCAGCTCCTGCGAGGTGATGAGCGTGGTCGCCTTGAGCTTGAGCTGATCGGCGATGAGCGTGACGACGTCGGGCGACGCGCCCTCCATGAGGGCGATGCGGCGCGCGACGATGGTCTGGGTCTCGGGCGTGAAGCCCGCCATGATCGCGGAGGCGTGCTCGGGGCGCAGGTGCGCGAGCACGAGCGCGATGGTCTGGGGGTGCTCGCCGTTGAGGAGCGAGACCACCTGGCGGGCGTCGGCGTGCTTGAGGAACTCGAACGGCTGGACCTGCACGCTCGACTGGAGGCGCTCGAGGACCTCGGCGGCCTTCTCCCGCCCCAGGGTCTCCTCGAGCAGCTTCTTCGCGTAGGAGTAGCCGCCGCTCGCGACGGTGAGCGCGCGGGTGGCGGTGCGCTGGAACTCGTCGAGCACCTCGACGACCGTCGCCTCGTCCACCGTGCGCAGCCGGGTGATCTCGGCCGTCACCAGCTCGATCTCGTTCTCGGAGAGCTGCTGCATCACGCGCGAGGCGGAGTCCCGGCCCATCTGGATCAGCACGAGCGCGGCCTTCTGGGTGCCCGTCAGCATCACGGTCATGCGTTCCTCCCCGAGCCGATCCAGCCGCGCAGCACCTCGGCCACCTCGGCCGGCTGCTGCGCCGCGAAGGCGGCGATCTCGTCGCGGACCGCGAGCGCGACCGCGTCCATGTCCGGCACGGGCGCGGCCTCGAGCGCGAGCTCGGCCTCGTCCGCGACCGAACCGGCCTGGTCGAGCAGCGCCTGCGTGCGCGCCTCGAGGGCGGCCTGCGCGCGGGCCTCGAGCTCCTCGACGGCCTCGAGGCTCAGCTCGATGCGCTCGTCCATCGGCCCGCGACGACGGCGGCCCTTCACCAGGGCCAGCACCACGATGAGGATCACGGACAGCAGGAGCGCGCCCCACTTGGCGAACTCGATGTACATGGACCGGGTCGCGGCCTCCTTGTCGGCCGCGGCGGCCTCGCCGAGCGCCGCGGTCGCGGCATCGGCAGCGGAGGAGTCGAACGCCATCGTGTTGACGGACACCACGTCGCCGCGGGTCTCGTCGATGCCGGCGGCTGCGGCGACCATCGCGCTCAACGCGTCGAGGTCGATCGCGGCGGCGGCCTCCTGGTTCGCGACCACGGACACCGACTGGCGGCGCACGGAGCCCGGGGCGGTCTCGGTCACCTCGACGGTCCTGTCGACCGCGTTGTTGGTGACCGTGTCCTCCTTCTTGTAGGTCCCCTCCGAGTCCTCGCCGGACGGCACCGAGATGTTGTCGGGTCCCAGCACGCCGGCGCTGGTGCTGCCCGCGCCACCCGTGTACTCCTCGAGCGTCTGCGACTCGGACAGCGGCGCCGCGTCGGGGTTCGAGTCGTAGGTCTCGGAGGTGGTCGACGTCTTGTCGTAGTCGAGCTCCGCGGTGACGGAGACCATCGCGTTGCCGGCGCCGACCACGCGGTCGAGCATCGCCTGGACGCTCGCGGCCACGCGGTTCTCGTAGTCCGCGGTCTGGCCGCCCTGCTCGAGCGCGGTCGAGCCGCCGCCCACCGTGGACAGCACCACGCCGTTGGCGTCGATCACGGCGACGTCCTCGGGCTGCATGCCCTCGATCGACGCGGACACCAGGTGGACGATGGCCTGGACGCTCTGCGTGTCCAGCGAACGGCCGGCCTCGGTGTCGATGAAGACGGAGGCGGTCGGGTCCTCGCGCTCGTCCACGAACACGGTCTCCTGGGGGAGCGCGAGCTTGACCGAGGCGGTGCGCACCGCCTCCATCGCGCCGATGGTCTGCGCGAGCTCGCCCTCGAGGGCGCGCTGGTAGGTGACCTGCTGCTGGAAGTCCGAGCTGGTCATCGACATGTCGTCGAGGAGCGCGTACCCGGTGGCGGTGCCGGCGGGCAGGCCCGTCGCGGCGACCGCGAGGCGCGTGTCGTACAGCTGCTCCTGGGGCACCAGGATGGTGCCGCCGCCGGCCGTCAGCTCATAGGCGACGCCGGTCGCGTCGAGCTGCTCGACGATCGCGGCGGCGTCATCGGCGGCGAGGTTGGTGAACAGCGGCGACATCGTGGGCTTGGTGGTGTACTGCGCGAGGGCGATGAGGCCCACCACGAGCAGGCCCGCGAGGAGCGCCGCGAACACCTTCTGCGCCACCGACATCTGCCCCGCGTAGTCGCGCACGCGGTTCCACTCCTGCTGGATCTGCGCGGGCATCAGACCTGGATCCTCAGGATCTCGGTGACGCCCTCGACGGCCTTGTTGCGCAGCGCCGCGGCGAGCTCGAGCGCCACCGCGGCCTCGGTCGCGGCGATCGTGTAGTCATGCACGTCGGAGAGGTCGCCGGTGACGGCCTTGATCGCAAGGTCGCTGCTGGTCGACTGGAGGCCCTGGAGGCCGTCGACCGCCGAGCTGAGCTGAGCGGCGAAGGCCGCGCCGCCGTCCGCGGAGGCCGTCGCGGTCGCCTCGGTGGCGGCCGTGGGCAGGAGGGACGCGGCGGAGACCGCCGAGATGGGCGAGATGGACATCAGGCCTTCCCGATGGTGAGCGCGGTGGAGTACATGTCGCGCGCGCGGTCCACCACGGCGGCGTTCGCCTGGTAGCCGCGCTGCGCCATGATGAGCTGCGTCATCTGGCTCGACATGTCGATGTCGGGGTAGCGGACGTAGCCGTCCTCGTCCGCGAGGGGGTGGGTGGGCTCGTAGACCAGGCGGCCCTCGGCGTCGCCGAACGCGGCGCCGGCGACGTGCACGCCGCCCGACTCGCCGCCCTGGGTGTCGTTGGCCTGAGCGATGACGTAGCGCGCCTGGAAGGCGTCCTCGGAGGTCGCGGTGACGGTGTTGAGGTTCGCGAGGTTGTCGGAGACCGCGTCGAGCCACTTGCGGTAGACGGTCATGCCCGATCCGGCGATGCCGAGCGCGGCGAAGGTACCCATCAGGAGCTCCTCATCGCGGTGCGCAGCGCGGTGAACTTGCCGTCGATCGCCCGCGTCGCGAGGTCGTAGCGCAGCCCGGTGTCGACGTTCGAGAGGGTCTCGGTGTCGAGGTTGACGTTGTTGCCGTCCTCGCGCGTGGGCTCGAGCGAGCGCGCCACGGTCGCGGTCACGGATCCGTCGCCGTCCGCGACAGCCGCCGCGAGCGCGTCCTCGAAGACCACCTTGCGGGCCGTGTAGCCCGGGGTCTGGACGTTGGCGATGTTGTCGGCGATGGTGCGCTGACGCAGCGACAGCGCGTCGAGCGCGCTGTTCATCGCGTCCATGCTGACGGATCCGAACACGGGTCACCCTTCGAACGAGGTGGGGTGGCCGATCCGTGGCCGAGGCGAGAGCGATCCGTGCTCGCAGTCCTCATCGGACGGCGGAATCCGCCGGTGAGGCTTCACTTAAGTGACATGTGTCACTTCTGCAACAGGGGTCTACGCAGGGATGTCGACGTAGACCGGCGGCGTCGAGGCGCCCGCCGTGAGCTGCGAGATGGCGCGCCCGTGACGGCGCGAATCGCTCGCCGCGGCGGCGAGGCGCGCGGAGACGTCGACCTGGCGCGCGAGCAGCGCACGGGCACGGGCCTCGAGCGACGCCGGCATCGGTCCGATGCCGACAGGGGGACGCCACGTGCGGGTGGGCGCCTCCGGGGGGATGTAGGCGGCGGCGAGCATGCGCTCGGCCTCGTCGACGTCGAGCTCGAGCTCGGCGAGGGTGCGCTCCCAGGCCTCGTGCCAGGCCGCCTCGTCGCTCATGCGACGCCGGTCATCGCCAGGTGGTCGGCCGCGGCGGCGGCCGAGCCTTGGGCCACCTGACGCCACGTGTCGCGCAGCGGACCGACCAGGGAGCGGCACTCCGCGACCTTGTCGACGTCCTGGCGGATGTTCGCGTCGATGAGCGTGCCGCTGAGATACACGTAGATGGACATGAGCTGCGGGGCTCCGTCCCACGCGGTGACGTCGAGCGTGCTGGTGAGCTCGGCGACGATCTCCTGGGCGTGCTGCAGCTGCGCGCTCGCCTCGGCGCGCTTGCCGTCGCGCATCGCGATGTCGGCGCGCTCGAGGTCCAGCACCAGACGGTCGTAGAGCATCACCAGCAGCGCCCCGGGCGTCGCCGTGGTGACGGCGTCCTGGAGGTACCGGTTCCGTGCGGCGGCGTATCCCTGCATCGTGCCCCTCCCGTTACTTGCTGCTCGACGTCGACAGCGACTCGAGCGCGGACGTGATGTAATCCATCTGCGAGTTGAGGGAGGACAGCGTGACCTCCATCGCGGTGAACTTCGCGTAGAGCGCCTCCTGGCGCGCGGCCAGGCGCGTGTCCCAGTTGGAGATCTGGCTTGCGAGCGAGTCGATCTCGGTCTGGCGGGTCTTAAGGCTCTGGGTGAGCACGCCGTCCTGGGAGTCCGCGTAGATGTCCGCGGCGTCCTCGAGGCGGGTCGCGAGCGACTGCATCGCCGTGGCGACCCCCGCGGGGTCCTCGGCGAGCGCCTCCGCGAAGGCGGTCTCGTTGAACGTGATGGCGCCGTACCGGTCCACCTCGATGCCGTACTCCGACGGGGACTTGCCGTCGATCGGGTACGTCATCGCCTCGTTGAGCTTGGACCGCATGTTCCGCACGAGCGCGTCGCCCGCGAGGAGGCCGCCCGAGACGGAGCTGGTGCCGTCCGAGTTGGTGGTGGAGGTCGACTTGGTGCCCGCGTCGATCGCGGTGAGGATCGCGGTCATCTTGGTGACGAGCCCGCTCACCTGCGACTTGACCGCGGAGGAGTCGACCGCGGAGGAGACCGTGACGTCCTCCTCGACCTTGGAGACGGTGACGTCGACGCCGGTCATGAGGCCGGTGAAGGTGTTGGACGACTGGGTGAAGGACTGCTCCTCTGCGGTGCCCTTCCACAGCGTGATCTGCGCGTCGGAGGCGGCGCGCGTCACCGAGGCGTCGAGGCGCGTCGCGGTGCCCGCGGTCGCCGCCGCCTCGTCGCCGACGTAGAGCTCGAAGGCCCCGTCGGTGCCCGTGGCGGTGCCGGTGAACTGCAGGCGCGAGGTGCCGCCGCCGGTCGAGACCACCGTGGCGGTCACTCCGAGGTCGCCCGAGTTGATGGCTTTCGCGATGTCGGCGAGCGAGTTCGAGGTCGCGGTGACCGAGGCGTACGTGCCGTCGGCCTTCTTCACGGTGAGCGTGGGCGGGTTGTCCGCGACCAGGTCGGCGCCGGAGGCCACGGAGGCCGAGAGCGAGACCTGGGACTTCGCGACGGCGTCGACGGAGAACGTCAGCGAGCCGGCGGTCGCAGAGGTCGAGGCGGTCGCGGTGACGGCGCTCGAGCTGGAGGTGGCCTTGAACGTGGTCCAGGTCGAGGCCTTGGCGGCCGTCGCGGCCGCGTCCGCGAGCGCCTTGATCTTGGTGTTGATCGACTGGAGCGAGGAGACCACGCTCTCGGCGGTCGACTTCTTCTTCGACAGCAGCGTCTGCGGGCCGGCCTCGATCTGCATGAGCGCGCTGATGATCGAGCTGGTGTCGAGTCCCGACGAGATGCCGTCGATTCCCAAGGTGGCCACTGGCGCTCCTCCGTCGGTTGGTTGTTCCTGCGACTGCTTGCGACTTCGCGCCGCGGAAGAGGCCTGAGGGGAGAGCCTTTCCGCGGCGCGAAGGGGGGTGGCGGCGCCCCGGCCCGAAGGTCAGGACGCCGCCGGTGGGCCTTAGCCCTGGAGAAGCTGCAGCACGCCCTGCGGCAGCGACTTCGCCTGCGCGAGCATCGCGGTGCCGGCCTGCGACAGGATGTTCGCGGAGGTGTAGTTCACCATCTCCGACGCCATGTCGGTGTCGCGGATGCGCGACTCCGAGGCCGTCAGGTTCTCGATCGCCACGTTGACGTTCTTGATGGTGTGCTCGAGGCGGTTCTGGTACGCACCGAGGTTGGCGCGGGCCGTGGAGACCGTCTTGATCTGCGAGTCGATCATGTCGATCGACGCCTGCGCAGCGTCGGCGCTCGAGAAGTCGAGGCCGATCGGCGAGGAGGTGCCCGCCGTGCCGGCCGCGATACCCGCACCCGGAGCGGTCACGCCCACGCTGCCGCCGTTGAGCGCCTTCACCGAGATGCCGGTCGCGGCGCCATCGGCGTCCTTGACCACGGACACCGAGAAGTTCGCCGCGAAGTTCGCGTCCGCCGACAGCTTGTCGGCGAGGTCCTGGACGGACGTCGGCGCAGCGCCGCCGCTCAGGTCCACCGCGATGGTCGAGGTGACGCCCGAGCCGTTGTCGACGTCGAACGAGTAGGTGCCGTTGGTGAGCGAGCCGGTCGTCACCGCGAACTCGGTGCCGGTGGTCGCGAGGGCGCCCGTGGTGAGCGTCTGGGCGATCGTGGAGATGTTCGCCGAGGACAGGTCGACCGAGATCTGGCTGTCCGTGCCGGAGCCCGCGCCCACCTGGAACTTCAGCGTGCCAGCCGTGCCGTCGAGCAGGTTGGTGCCGTTGAAGTTGGTGGACTTCGAGATGCGGCCGAGCTCGTCGACCAGGCTCGAGGCCTCGGTCTCGATCGCGGTGCGCGCGTCGGCGTTGTTCGAGTCGTTCGCCGCCTGGACGCCCAGGTCGCGGAGACGCTGGAGGATCGAGTGGACCTCGGTCAGCGCGCCTTCAGCGGTCTGGACGACCGAGATGCCGTCCTGCGCGTTGCGGGACGCGACGGTGAGGCCGCCGATCTGCGAGCGGAGGCCCTCCGAGATGGCGAGGCCGGCCGCGTCGTCAGCCGCACGGTTGATGCGGAGACCCGAGGACAGCTTCTCGAGCGACTTGCCGAGGTCGTTCTGCGTGTTGGAGAGGTTGCGGTACGCGTTGAGCGCGGCAACGTTGTTGTTGACGGTGAGACCCATGGTGTTTCTCCATCCTTGAGAGGGCCGGACTGGCAACCCATCCGTGGGTTGACATCTGCCTCATCGACCCCGGCGCGGGGGTGTTGAGGGATTCGGGAAGGAATTGACCCGACGTCCCGATCGCACCCTCTACGAGGCACGATGCATGGATTCAGGCCTCGTCGGAGGCGTCGTCGGCGAGCACGGCCATCGCGGCGATGGCGAGGGCGGCGCGGTCGGTCGCCGCGCGCTGCGCGGCGGAGCGCGCTGTCACCGCCGAGGCGCACGCCCCGAGGCGCTGCTCGGGCAGCCAGGACGAGTCGGCCTCGGCGCGCGCGGCGTCGACGGTGTGCTGGTCGACCTGTCCGGTGCGCACGTCGCCCTCGATCAGGACGCCGCTCGGGTGTGCGCGGGGCGGGCCGTCCCGTGGACCGCGCCTGCGGCCGCCATGACGCCCGCGTGGGTCGAGGTGCGCGCCGCGATGGAGGCGAAGTACGCCTGGCGGCGGCGCTCGGCCACGCCCTGCTGGGGGTCGACCGTGGGGACCTCGTCGCGCTCGAGGTTCGCCTCGAGCCCGTCCTTGAGCAGGGACAGCGCCTCGGTGCGCAGCTGGCTGATGCGCGAGCGCGTCACGCCCAGCTCCTCGGCCAGCTCGACCACCGGGCGGTCGTGCATGAACAGCTGCTCGATGACGTAGCGGAGCTTGTCGGGCAGGCACTCGACGCCGGCGCGCAGGTAGTCGATCCGCTCGGCTCCCACCACCGCGTCGAGAGGACCGGCGCTCGTGTCGACCACCACGTCGGCGATCGCACCGTCGAAGGCCTCGATCGACAGCATCCGGGCGTCGCCATCGGCGTGGGCCGCGTGGACCTCGGCGATCGAGACGCCGAGCGCGGAGGCGATCTCGGCCCGGCTGGGCTCGCGGCCCAGC
The DNA here is from genome assembly GCF_000971395.1 of Demequina iriomotensis. Classification (GTDB taxonomy): domain Bacteria; phylum Actinomycetota; class Actinomycetes; order Actinomycetales; family Demequinaceae; genus Demequina; species Demequina iriomotensis. The sequence goes on from NZ_BBME01000009.1 coordinate 33,301, forward strand.
GCGGCGGCGAGGCGCTCGGAGACCTCGGTCACCTGGCGAGCGCGCTGGCGGGCGCCGCGCGAGACCCAGTCCATCGAGCGGAGCTCGTCGATGAGCGCGCCGCGGATGCGCATCGAGGCGTAGCGGGCGAACGGGACGCCCTTGGACTCGTCGAAGGACCGTGCCGCGCGGACGAGCGCGATGGACCCCGCCGACATGAGGTCGGCACGCGACACATGCGCGGGGACGCGGGCCATGACCTCGTTGACGTTGTAGCCCACGAGCGCAAGGTGCTCTTCGACGAGAGCGTTCGAAGCGCGGAGATCGGTGTCCATGCGGAGCATCGTGGCAGGCGTTCACATCCCGGCGTCGCTTTTGCTGACCGGATTGACGGCATTACGTGCCATTACGTGTGTCATCGCGTCGAAAGCGCGTCCGTTTCGCACCCTTCGGCGCCGATGCACCCCCGGCTTTGTCCAGATTTGCGGCATTGAACTGTACAGGTGTCAGTGAGGAAGTCCACACGAGTGGGCCGCGTCACATTCGTTGCACGCGTCGCCGCACTTCCGCATGCGCAACATAACCGTCACAATTGCGTGTCGGAGGCCGATAGGACTGCTGTGACCGGTGCGAGAAGGCTCGCGAGGGTCGGAAAAGTCGACGCCGGCGAAGGGATACCGAGGAGCGTCATGTCATTCGATGAGCTGTCCGCCGTTCTCTGGCGCGAGCGCGAGCTCCTGGAGACCCTGCTGTACAAGCTGGAGACCGAGGAGCTGGTCATCACGAGCGGCCGTAGCCGCTGGCTGGCACGCGCGGCGCGCGAGGTGGAGCTGGTGCTCGACCAGATCCGCGGAGCCGACCTGGGCCGCGCGGCCGAGGCCGATGCGGCCGCGCGCTCGATCGGGCTCGACGGCGACCCGGGCCTGCGCGAGCTGGCCGCCGCCGCACCGTCCCCGTGGGACGAGATGCTGACCGCCCACCACGTCGCTCTCTCCGGCCTCGCGTCGCAGATCGCCGCGCTCGGCGAGAGCAACCGCGAGCTGCTGGCGGTGTCGCTGCAGGCGACACGCGAGGCGCTCGTCGGCATCGAGGCGACCGTCGGCACGTACGACCAGAAGGGCAGCGCGTCGCGCTCGTCCTCCTCCTTCCTCCTGGACGAGACCCTCTGATGAGCACCTTCTCCGGCATCTCGGGCGCCCTGTCCTCGCTCATCGCGCAGCGCCAGGCGCTCGACGTCGCGGGCCAGAACATCGCGAATGCCAACACCGCCGGCTACACCCGCCAGACCCTCTCGGTCCAGGCGATCAACGCGTCCTCCGTGACCGCGCTGTACTCGACGTCGAACGGCGTGGGCAACGGCGTGCAGGTGGTGGGCATCAACCGCATCGCGGACATGTTCCTGGACTCGCGGCTGCGCAGCCAGACCGCGTACGCCTCGAGCACCGACGCCGCGGCCACCGCGCTCGAGCGCCTCGAGACCGTGGTGACCGAGCCCAGCGACACCGGCGTGGCCTCGGCCCTCACCGCCTTCTGGTCCTCGTGGGAGGACCTCGCGAACTCCCCCGACAGCGCGGCTGTCCGCACCACGGTCCTCGGCCAGGCGTCGAGCCTCGCCAACCGCATCTCCGACACGTACACCCAGTTCCGCTCGCAGTGGGATCAGGGCCGCACGGAGGCCGACACGATGGCGGCGCGCGTCAACACCGCCGCCGGCGCGATCGCCGACCTCAACCAGCAGATCCGCGGCGTGCTCGTCTCGGGCGGCTCGGCCAACGAGCTCATGGACCAGCGCGACCTGCTGGTCACCGAGCTCTCCGGGCTCGTGGGCGCCACGGCGACCACCAAGGCCGACGGCACGATGACGGTCATGGTCGCGGGCAACCCGCTGGTCCAGGGCGACCATGCCACGTCGATCAAGGTCAACGGCTCGTACGTCATGACGACCGCGATCGCCGAGCCCGCATCGTCCGGCGCGATCTCGCTGTCGTGGGCCGACGGCACGGCCCTCGCGCTCACCGGCGGCGCGCTCGCCGGCACGGTGTCCTCCCTCCAGCCCGCGTCGCTGGGCGGCTCGGTCGCGAAGGCCGTGGGCGCCGTCAACGACCTCGCGACCGGCGTCGCGGCGAAGGTCAACGCGCTCCACGTCACCGGCTCGACGCTCGCGGCCGCGCCGGACGACACCGGGGTGGAGTTCTTCACCTTCAGCGCCGGCGCGCCCGCCGCGCTGGGCCTCACCGTCGCGATCACCGACCCGAGCAAGGTGGCCGCGGCCGTCTCCGGCGCCGGCGAGTTCGACGGCTCGCTGGCCGACGCGATCTCGCAGCTGCGCGAGGACCCGACCGGTCCCGGCGCGACCTGGCGCTCGTTCGTGGTCGACCTGGGCGTCACCACCGCGTCGGCGCGCACGCGCGCGACCGTCGCGGAGTCCACGCGGGCCACCGCGGAGTCCCTCCAGCTGGGCAACGCGACCGTCGACATCGACGAGGAGACCGCCAACATGCTCCAGTACCAGACGGCGTACGAGGCTGCCGCGCGCGTGCTCACCACGCTCGACGAGATGCTCGACACGCTCATCAACCGCACCGGCACGGTCGGGAGGTAACCCGTGATCAACCGCGTGACCCAGCAGACCGTCCAGCGCTCCACGCTGGCCAACCTGCAGATGAACCTGTCCAAGATGGCGGACCTGCAGGGCCAGATGTCCTCGGGCAAGATCATCACCAAGGCGTCGGACGACCCGAGCTCGGCGGGGCGCGCGATGTCCTACCGCGCCGAGAAGGCCGCATCGGAGCAGGCGCTGCGCAACGCGACCGACGGCGAGTCCTGGCTGTCGCAGATCGACTCGACCCTCCAGTCCGCCGTCTCGGCGCTGCGCCGCGCGCGCAACCTCACGGTGCAGGGCGCCAACTCGGGCGCTATGGGCGACACGTCGCGCGAGGCCATCGCGGTCGACATCGACGGCCTGCGCGACGCGCTGCTCGACCTCGCCAACACGAAGCTCGACGGCCGCTCGATCTTCGCGGGCACCACGAGCACCGCGGCGGCGTTCTCCGACACCGCGGGCGGCTACGCCTGGAACGGCGTCGCCGGCTCGGCCGTCACCCGGCGCATCGGCCCCGAGGCGACCGTCCGGGTCGACGCCGACGGCTCCGCCGCCTTCGGCGAGGGTGCCGCCTCGGTGTTCCAGCTGCTCGACGACATCTCGGCGGACCTCCGCGCCGGCGTCGATGTCGCCCCTCGCCTCGCGGAGATCGACACCCGGCTCGACGCGATGCTCTCCACCCTGTCGGACGTGGGCACCCGCTACTCGCAGATCACCGAGGCGAAGTCCTCGCTCGAGTTCCGCGTGCAGGACCTCACGTCGCGCATCTCGGGCCTCGAGGACATCGACCTCGCGAAGGCCGTCCTCGAGCTCCAGATGCAGGAGGTCGCGTACCAGGGAGCGCTCGGCGCGACCAGCCGCGTGCTCCAGCCGACGCTCCTGGACTACCTCCGATGAGCGTCGCGGTCGCTGTCGACGGTGCGCGCACGGACGTGCGCGAGGTCCCCGACGCGCTCGGGTTCGTCGAGCGCATCCCCGGCATGGCCGACCTCACCCGATTCCGCCTGGCCGCGATCGACGACGCAGGCTTCGTCTTCACCCTCCGCAGCGAGGACGACCCGGGCGTGCGGCTCTTCGCCGCCTCGCCGCAGGCCTACTTCCCCTCCTACGCGCCGGCCGTGCCCGCGGAGGTGCGCACGGCGCTCGGCGCCGGGGACGATGCGGGGCTCGTCATGCTCGCGATCGTCCACCCGGGCGGCGAGGCCGACGCGACGACCGTCAACCTGCTCGCGCCCATCGTCATCGAGCCGTCCTCCGGCTCGGCGGTGCAGATGGTGCTCGACGGCGACGAGTGGCCGCTCCGCGCGCCGCTCGGCGGCGCGGCGAACGCGGCCTGACCCGTGCACGGCCAGGCCTGATGGCGCTGGCTGACACTCACGTTACGATGCCCGCATGGGTGTCCTGGACCGCTTCGAGCGCGGCGTCGAGAACGTGATGCAGAACGCGTTCGCACGCACGTTCAAGGCGGGCGTCAAGCCGGTCGAGCTCGCCGCCGCGGTCAAGCGCGAGTGCGACGCCCGCGCGGCCGTGGTCGACCGCGGCCGCACCGTGGCCCCGAACGAGTACATCGTCGCGCTCGCGCCCGCGGATCACGACACGGTCGAGCAGTGGGGCGCCGACGCGCTCCGTCACGAGCTCGTCGACTCGCTGCGCACCCACGCCGAGCGCCAGCGCTACTCGTTCGTCGGGACCGTCGACGTGACGTTCGAGGTCGACGACACGCTCGCGACCGGGCGCTACGCCGTGGTGTCGCGCACCACGCGTGGACCCGTCGCGCCCGCCACGGGCACCAACCCGAGCTCGCGCTACCCGCTGCTCGACATCGACGGCGTGCGCTACTACCTCACGGGCGAGTCGACCACCATCGGCCGCGGCACGGAGGCCGACATCGTGGTCGACGACACGGGGGTGAGCCGCCGCCACGTGCGACTCGAGGTCACCGACCACGGCACCATCCTCACGGACCTGGGCTCCACCAACGGCACCTTCGTCGAGGATCAGCGGGTCGGGGAGGCCACCCTGCTCGACGGCAATGCGATCACCATCGGGCGGACCACGCTCATGTACTGGGACGCCGTCGCCGGGGACGAGGACCTCTGACGTGAGCCAGCTCTCCATCACCCTGCTGCGCCTGGGCTTCCTGGTCCTGCTGTGGGCGCTCGTGCTCTCCGCGATCGCGGTACTGCGCGCGGACCTGTACGGCACGCGCGTCACGGCCCGCGGACGCGGGCGCGAGTCGCGCCGCGAGGAGGCCCGCGCGGAGAAGACGGCGTCGCCCAGCCGCGCCGCGACCGGCATCCGCACCGGCTCGATCTCGACACGCGAGCCCTCCGCCGGGCACCTCGCGGTGACCTCGGGGCCCCTCAAGGGCACCACCATCCCGCTGGGCGCGGCACCCGTGCTCGTGGGCCGCGCGAGCACGTGCACGCTGGTGATCGACGACGACTACTGCTCGGCGAAGCACTGCCGCATCTACCTCGAGGGGGAGCGCTGGATGGTCGAGGACCTCGGCTCGACCAACGGCACCTACCTGGGCAACCAGCGCGTCACCGACCCCGTGCCGTTCCGGTCCGGTGACGTGGTGCGCATCGGCGCGACCTCGCTGGAGCTGCGCGGCTGATGTACCTGGGGATCCACTTCGCCGCGCGCTCCGATGTGGGGCTGGTGCGCGCCAACAACCAGGACTCGGGCTTCGCCGGCCCGCACCTGCTCGCCGTCGCGGACGGCATGGGCGGCGCCGCGGGCGGCGACATCGCCTCGTCGATCGCCATCGGCCGTCTCGCCGCCCTCGAGGGCGAGGCGCACGGCCCGGACGATGCGCTCGACGAGCTCAAGGCCGCGATCTCCGACGCCCACGCCCAGATCGTGGAACGCGCGCGCAACGATCCGGAGCTCTCGGGGCTGGGCACCACCGTCACCGCGATCCTGCGCTCGGGCTCCACGCTGTCCATGGCGCACATCGGCGACTCGCGTGCCTACCTGCTGCGCGGCGGCGAGCTCGAGCAGGTCACCACCGACCACTCGTTCGTCCAGCACCTGGTCGACACCGGGCGCCTGTCGGTCGCGGACGCGGAGCACCATCCCAAGCGCTCGATGCTGCTGCGCGTGCTCGGCGACATCGACGCCGACGTGCCCGTCGACATCTCGGTGCGCGAGACGCACCCCGGCGACCGCTGGCTGCTGTGCTCCGACGGCCTCTCGGGCGTGGTGAGCAAGGACACGATGCGCACCACGATGCTCGAGGTCGAGGACCCGGGCGACTGCGCCGATGCGCTCGTGGGCCTCGCGCTCGCCGGCGGCGCGCCCGACAACGTCACGTGCATCATCGGCGACATCGTCGACATCGACGCCGCGCCGGACGGCGTCGGGCCGTCCACCTCCTCCCAGATCGTCGGCTCCGCCGCGCGCGACCGTCGCAAGCCCTCCGCGGGCGGCGACTCCCCGGCGGGCAAGGCCGCGCGCCTCGCCGCGCGCGAGGAGCCCGAGGACGACGACGAGCCTGCGCGAGACCGCTGGGCGCGCCTGCGTCCGTGGATCCTGCCCATCGCCGCGCTGCTGGTGCTCGCGGGTGCGGCGTGGGGCGGCTACGTGTGGTCGCAGAAGCAGTACTTCGTCGGCGAGAGCGACGGGTTCGTCACCATCTACCGCGGGATCCCCGAGGCGGTGGGCGACCTCACGCTCTCCCACGTGGTCGAGCAGACCGGCATCCCGGTCGACGAGCTCGAGCCTTACCAGCGCGAACGCGTGCTCGATGCCATCCGGGTGAGGAGCCTGGACGAGGCGGCCGAGGTGGTCGTGGGACTGGAGACGGGCGACTAGTGGCCACCGTCACGGACGTCAAGGTCCGCACCGGCCGCAGGAGCGAGCTGGGCCTCCTCGGCCTCGCCGTCGCGATCGCGGTGCTCGCGCGCGGGCTGGTCGACTATCACGCCGACTTCCTCGAGCTCGACGAGCTCGCGTTCTACGCAGCCGGATGGACGGTGGTCGCCCTCGCGATCCACCTCGCGATCCGCCGCTGGGCGCCGTTCGCCGACCCCGTGCTGGTGCCGGCCGTGCTCGGCCTCAACGGCATCGGCCTCGCGATGATCCGCCGCATGGACTTCGCGTACGCGTCGCGCGGCCGCGAGACCGACTTCGGCGGGGTGCAGACGGTCTGGACGCTGCTGGGCATCGCGCTCGCGCTGCTGGTGATCCTGCTGCTGCGCGACTACCGCCTGCTGCGCCGCTTCACCTACACCGCGGGCGTGCTCGGCATCATCGGCCTGCTGCTGCCGCTCGTGCCCGGGCTGGGCACCGAGATCAACGGCGCCCGCATCTGGATCTCGGTCTTCGGCCGCTCGCTCCAGCCCGCCGAGTTCGCGAAGATCGCGTTCGTCGTGTTCTTCGCCGGCTACCTGGTCACCAACCGCGACACGCTCGCCCTCGCCGGACCCAAGGTGCTGGGCATGCGCTTCCCGCGGCCCCGCGACATGGGCCCGCTCGCGCTCGTGTGGGCGGCCGCGATGCTCGTGCAGATCTACGAGCGCGACCTGGGGACGTCGCTCCTGCTCTTCGGCATCTTCGTCGCGATGCTCTACGTCGCGACCGAGCGCCTCAGCTGGGTGCTCGTGGGCCTCGGCATGTTCGGGTTCGGCGCCGTGCTCGCGGGCACCCTGTTCAGCCACGTCGCCGTGCGCTACACGGCGTGGCTGCATGCGCTCGACGCCGAGGTCTACCGGTCCGGGACCAGCGAGCAGCTGGTGCGCGGCCTCTTCGGCATGGCCTCGGGCGGCCTGTTCGGCACCGGCCTCGGCGAGGGACGCCCCGACCTGGTGCCGTACGCCGAGTCCGACTTCATCGTCGCGTCGATCGGCGAGGAGCTGGGGCTCACGGGCCTCATGGCGATCCTCACCCTCTACGTCATCATCGTGCAGCGCGCCATGCGCACCGCGATCGGGACCCGCCACGGCTTCGGCAAGCTGCTCGCCGCGGGCCTGGGCTTCGCGATCGCGCTGCAGGTCTTCATCGTGGTCGGGGGCGTCACGCGCGTCATCCCGCTCACGGGCCTCACCACGCCGTTCCTCGCGTACGGCGGATCGTCGATGCTCGCCAACTGGATCATCGTCGGCCTGCTGCTGCGGCTGTCGGATCAGGCCCGGCGCCCCGAGGAGGTGACCGCGTGAACGAGCCCGTCCGCCGCCTCTCCGTCGTGGTGCTCGCGATGTTCCTCGCGCTCATGGTCGCGGCGTCCTACATCCAGGTGATCGCCGCCGGCGACCTCAACGCCGACGCACGCAACGTGCGCACGCTGTACCGCGAGTACGGGACCTTCCGCGGGCCCATCGTGGTCGACGGCGAGTCCGTCGTGTGGTCCAAGCCGGTCGACGACCCGTTCAGCTACCAGCGCACCTACGCCGACGGCCCGCTGTACGCCGCAGCGACCGGCTACTACTCCATCGTCTTCGGCCGCACCGCGATCGAGCAGACCGAGAACGATCTCCTGTCGGGCACCGCCGACTCGCTCTTCTGGACGCGCCTGTCGGACCTCGTGTCGGGGGAGACCCAGCGCGGCGCGAGCGTCGAGCTCACGCTCAGCGCGCAGGTCCAGGAGGCCGCCGCGAGCGCGCTCGGCGACAGCGCCGGCGCGGTGGTCGCGCTCGACCCGCGCTCGGGCGAGGTGCTCGCGATGGTCACGAGCCCCACGTACGATCCCGCGACGCTCGCCGGTCACGACAGCGCCGAGGTCAACGAGAACTACCAGGCGCTGCTGAGCCAGGAGGACGGCCCGCTGGTCAACCGCGCGATCGCGGGCGACCTCTACCCGCCGGGCTCGACGTTCAAGCTCATCGTGTCCGCGGCGGCGCTCGAGGCCGGCTACGACGCCGACTCCGAGCTCTACGCTCCGGACCAGCTCGAGCTGCCGCAGTCGTCGAACACGCTCGGCAACTACGGCGGCGAGTCCTGCTCCGCGAACGAGTTCCAGACCCTCGCGGACTCGCTCGCGATGAGCTGCAACACGTCCTTCGCGAACCTGGGTATGCAGCTCGGGTGGAACCTGGTCGCGCGCAAGGCCGAGGAGTTCGGCTGGGGCGAGCAGCTCTCCATCCCGCTCGCCGTGACCCCGTCGGTGCTGCCCGACAACCCGGACGATGCGCAGACCGCCATGTCCTCCATCGGCCAGTTCGACGTCCGCGCCACTCCGCTGCAGATGGCGATGGTCGCGGCCGGCATCGCGAACGACGGCGTCCTCATGCGCCCCTACCTGGTCGACTCGGTGCGCGACGCCAACCTGCGGCTGGTCGAGGACGCCGAGCCCGAGGAGATGTCGCAGCCGATGTCCCGCGCGGACGCGAACGAGCTCACCGACATGATGGTCCAGGTGGTCGAGGCGGGCACCGGCTCCGCCGCGCGCATCGACGGCGTCTCCGTGGCGGGCAAGACCGGCACGGCCGAGACGGGCACCGACGAGCGCCCGCACACGTGGTTCGTGGGCTTCGCCCCCGCGAACGACCCGGTGGTCGCCGTCGCCGTGCTCGTGGAGAACGGCGGCTCGACGGAGGGCGAGGTGACGGGCGGCAAGGTCGCCGCCCCCATCGCGCGCGCCGTCATGGAGGCCGCCATCGCGGCCCAGGGAGGAAGCTGACATGGCGATCCACGCGGGGACCACCCTGGCCGGCCGCTACGTGCTGCGCTCGCTGCTCGCGGTGGGCGGCATGGGAGAGGTGTGGCGCGGCACCGACGCCGAGCTCGACCGCGAGATCGCGATCAAGGTCCTCAAGGACGGCGCCGCGGAGAACGAGACGTTCCTCAAGCGCTTCCGCAACGAGGCGCGCAACGCCGCCGGCCTGGTGCACTCCAACATCGCGCAGGTCTTCGACTTCGGCGAGCACGACGGCACCCCCTACATCGTCATGGAGCTGGTCGAGGGCGAGCCGCTGTCGACGATCCTCGAGAGGGAGCGCACGCTCGACGAGGCCCGCCTCGTGACGCTCATGCGCCACACGTGCCGCGGCCTCGCGGTCGCGCACGAGGCCGGGATCATGCATCGCGACGTCAAGCCGGGCAACCTGCTGGTGCAGGAGGGCGACCGCGTCAAGATCACGGACTTCGGCGTGAGCCGGGGCACGGACCAGACCACGCTGACCGCGACGGGCATGGTGATGGGCACCGCGCAGTACCTCGCCCCCGAGCTCGCGCTGGGCAAGCCGGCCACCGCCGCCTCGGACCTCTACGCGCTCGGCATCATCGCCTTCGAGGCCGTCGTGGGCAGGCGGCCGTTCACCGCCGCGAGCGCCGTCGACATCGCGATCGCCCAGGTCAACGAGCCGGTGCCGCCGCTGCCCGCCGGCGTCTCGCCCGACCTCGCGGCGCTGATCTTCCGGCTGCTCGACAAGAACCCACGGCGCCGGCCCCACGACGCGCTCGAGCTCGACAGGATCCTCGCCGAGCTCGAGCTGCTCGAGCCCGGCACCGGCGCGGCGCAGCCGCCGCTCGACACCGGGCTGCCCGCCTCCGCGCCGCGCCGCGCGATGCCGCCCAGCATCGCCCCGCGCGAGTACCGCCCCCGCCCGGATGTCGAGCGTCGCAGGCCACAGGCCCGGTAGATGCGAGAATGGCCCCCAGCACGTAGGACCACGAAGGACGTTTCATGAACCAAGAGCCGAAGATCCTCGCCGGACGGTACGAGGTCGGCGACCTCATCGGCCGCGGCGGCATGGCCGAGGTGCACGTCGGCTACGACACGCGCCTGGGCAGGACCGTCGCCATCAAGATCCTGCGCGCCGACCTCGCGCGCGACCCGTCCTTCCAGACCCGGTTCCGCCGCGAGGCCCAGGCTGCCGCCGGGCTCAACCACCCGAGCATCGTCGCCGTGTACGACACGGGCGAGGACAGCATCGTCAACCCCGACGGCAACCCGCAGGCCGTGCCGTTCATCGTGATGGAGTACGTCGAGGGCCACACGGTCCGCGAGATCCTCAAGGGCGACGTCGCCGCGCCGATCGACGAGGCGGTCGAGATCACCGCGGGCGTGCTCGCGGCGCTCGACTACTCGCACCACGCGGGGCTGGTCCACCGCGACATCAAGCCGGCGAACATCATGCTCACGCCGACGGGCGCCGTGAAGGTCATGGACTTCGGCATCGCCCGTGCGCTGGCGGACTCCGGTCAGACGATGACCCAGACCCAGGCCGTCGTGGGCACCGCGCAGTACCTCTCGCCCGAGCAGGCGCGCGGCGAGAACGTCGACGCGCGCTCCGACCTGTACTCGACCGGCTGCGTGCTGTTCGAGCTGCTCACCGGACGCCCGCCGTTCATCGGCGACTCCCCCGTGTCCGTCGCCTACCAGCACGTGCGCGAGGCGGCGCCGCGGCCCTCGGAGTTCGCCTCCGACGTCCCGGAGGAGCTCGACCGGGTGGTGCTGCGCGCACTCACCAAGAACCGTGACGAGCGCTACGCGAGCGCCCAGGACTTCCTCGCGGACCTCCGCAGCGTGATGTCCGGCGAGCCTCTCGCGCCCTCGACCGGGGCGATCGCCCTCGGCTCTGCCGCGCTCGGCGCGGGCGCCGCCGGCGTGGCGGCCGCGGCGCTGGGAGACCAGGGACCGGAGACCAACGCGACGGAGATCATGCCCGAGCCGACGCTCGGCGGTCAGACCGCCGTCATGCCGGCCGGCGGCCCGTGGGCCTCGGTCGACGAGCCCGGCGCGACGGGTCCGGAGACCGCGGGCGTCGACACACTCGAGGAGGACGAGGAGGACGCCGCCGCCGCGCGGCGCAAGAAGATCGTGCAGTGGTCGATGCTGGGCGCCGCGGCGCTGGCCGCGATCCTCGCGATCCTCGCCATCTGGATGATGACCCGCGAGGCGGGGTCCGGCGCCGAGCCGAGCCCGTCGGCCTCCGTCACCGTCGACATCACCGACATGGAGGGCATGACCCGCGAGCAGGCGCAGGCCGAGCTCGACAGGCTCGGCCTGGTCGGGAAGTTCAAGCAGGAGGCCTCCGCCGACGTCGACGAGGGCCTGGTGACGCGCACCAACCCCGAGGCGGGCAAGGACGTCGAGGAGGGCGCGACCATCACGGTCTTCCTCTCGAGCGGCCCCGACGTGGTCACCATCCCCGACGTGAGCGGCGACACCGAGGAGGAGGCCGTCCAACGCCTCGAGGAGGCCGGTCTCCGGGTGGTCGCACGTGACACCGAGAACGACCCGAAGTTCGACGCGGGCCGCGCATCGAGCACCGAGCCCGAGGCCGGCGAGGAGGTGGCCGGCGGATCCGCGGTGACGCTCTACCTGTCGTCGGGCCTGGTCGACCTCCCCGACCTCACGGGCGCGACCCTCGCCGAGGCGCGCAAGACGCTCGGCGAGCTCAACCTGGTGCCGGACGAGTCCTACCGCGAGACCGAGGACAAGAACCCGGGCACGGTGCTCGAGCAGAACCCCGGCGCGGGCGAGGTCGAGCGCGGGTCCACCGTCGCCCTCGTCGTGGCCGAGGAGCCCTCGACCGTGGTGGTGCCGGACGTCACCGGCAAGTCTCAGAACGCCGCGAAGTCGGATCTCGAGGGCGACGGCCTCGCGGTCGGGACGGTCACCATCGACACGAGCGAGGCGAACCCCGACCTCGCCGGCACCGTCAAGGCGACCAACCCGCGCGCGGGCCTCGAGGTCACCCCGGGCAGCACCGTCGACCTCACGATGTGGTGCGACGTGCGCGCCGTGCTGGTGACGCCCGACCCGACCAACGCGCCCGACGTCACCGAGGAGCAGTACCAGTGCCGGTGACGACCCGCGACTGAGTCGCGGCCGACCAGCCAGGCACGATGCACGCCGCCCCGCGGGAATACCCCGCGGGGCGGCGCTGTCTATCCTGACGTGATGATGCCGATGGACACCGTCGACGGGGTGCAGGCGTTCGTCGCGCGGGGCCTCGACGAGGTCAGGCTGGTCCTCGCGGCGCACCTGGCCCGCGTCCAGGCCGAGCTCCCCGCGGCGGGCGCCGACTACCGCGACCTGTGGGACGCCGTGGGCGACCTGCACCTCGCCGGGAAGAACCTGCGGCCGATGCTCACGCTCGCCGCGTACTCGGGCCTGGGCGGTCGCGACACCCGCGCCATCGCCCCCATCGCGGCGGCCGTGGAGATGCTGCACGCCGCGATGCTGATCCACGACGACCTGCTGGACGGCGACGAGGTCCGGCGGGGTCGCCCCAACGTCGCCGGCGCCCGCCGGATCGCGCTCGAGGGCACCGGCCTCTCGCCCGCCCAGGTCGAGGCGCACGTCCGGGCCGCAGCCGTCCTGGGCGGCGACCTCGCGCTGTCCTCCGCCTACGACCTGGTCGCGCGGGCCGACATCGCCTCGCACCATCGCATCGCGTGCCTCGACCTCCTCACCCGCGCGGTGCGCACCACCATCGCGGGCGAGCTCCGGGACATGTACGCGGACGCGCGCGCACCCGAGGATGCCGAGCCCCTGGTCATCGCGGAGCTCAAGACCGCGACGTACTCCGTGGTGGTCCCGCTGCTCGCGGGCGCGCAGCTCGCGGGCGCGGATCCGACCATGACGGCGCACCTCGAGCGGCTCGGCACGGCGCTCGGCCTGAGCTTCCAGCTGGTGGACGACGACCTGGGGGTGTTCGGCGACCCCGCGGTCACGGGCAAGTCGGTGCTGTCCGACCTGCGCGCGGGCAAGCGCACCGAGCTGATGCGCCTGGGCTTCGCGCACGCGGACGCGGCGGGACGCGCCGTGCTCGCGGGCGCGGTCGGGGATCCGGCATTGGACGAGGCGGCCGCCGCGCGGGTCCGCGAGGTGCTCGTGTCGAGCGGCGCCCGCGAGCGCGCGCTGCTCACCGCGCGGCAGCAGGCACGGATCGCGCGCCGCATCGCCTACGAGCGGATCCCCGCCCCGCTATCGGGCTACCTGGTCGACCTCATCGCGACGCTCGAAGAGCGCACCTCGTGAGCCGAGGAGCGCGCCACCGCCGCCACGATGACGAGGCGGCCGCGCTGGCGCTGTACGACGCGACGGCGGACGAGGCGACCGCGCGGGTGCTCGCCCGCTACTCGACGTCCTTCGGCATGGGGACGCGACTGCTGCCGCGCGCGCAGCGCACGCATGTGCGCAACGTCTACGCGATGGTGCGCGTCGCCGACGAGCTGGTCGACACCTACCGCGGCCCGGACGCCGGCGCGCTGCTCGACGGCTTCGCGGACCAGGTGCACGCCGCGATGGAGCGCGGCTTCAGCGCCGACCTGGTCGCGCACGCGTTCGCGCGCACCGCCCGGGCCGTGGGCATCACGCGCGAGCAGACCGAGCCGTTCTTCGCGTCGATGCGGATGGACCTGGTCGACACCGTCCACGACGAGGAGTCGCTCGCGCGCTACATCCTCGGCTCGGCCGAGGTGGTGGGGGAGATGTGCCTCGCCGTCTTCGTCAACACCGGGCGCGGGCCCCGGCCGCTCGACCCGGAGGTGCGCGCGGGCGCGCGGCGCCTGGGCGCGGCCTATCAGAAGGTGAACTTCCTGCGGGACCTGGGCGTCGACCTGGACCGGCTCGGCCGGTCCTATCTCCCCGGCGTCACCGCGGCGACGCTCGACCAGGAGCGGCTCGCGGCGCTGGTCGCCGGATGCCGCGCCGACATCGCCGCCGCCGAGCGCGCCTTCGACCGCCTCCCGTGGCGCGCCCGGGCGGCGGTGGGCACCACCATCGACATCTACGCGCGGCTGCTGCGGCAGATCGAGGAGACTCCCGCGAGTGAGATCGCCTCCCGACGGGTGCGGGTACCCGATCGGGTCAAGCTCGCCCTCGCCGCGCGCAACGTCGCCACCGGCGGCAGGAGGAGGGACGCATGACGGCGCCGCGCATCGTGGTCGTCGGCGGGGGCGTCGCGGGCCTCGCGACCGCCGGCCTGCTCGCGCGCGGCGGCGCCGAGGTGACCCTGGTGGAGCGCCACGCGGCGCTCGGCGGCCGCACCGGACGCGTCGAGATCGCGGGCCACACGTTCGACTCGGGTCCGACCTGGTACCTCATGCCCGAGGCCTTCGCGCAATGGTTCGCGCTCATGGGGCGCGACGTCGAGGAGGAGCTCGAGCTGGTCGACCTCGACCCGCGCTACCGCGTGCTGTTCGAGGGCGAGGACCCGTGGGGCCCCGCCGACGCCCTCGAGGTGTCCGCCGACGCCGAGGAGAACTGGCGTCGCTTCGACGCGCTCGCGCCCGGCGAGGGCGAGGCGATGCGCGCCTACGCCGAGGACGCGCGCGAGCTCTACCGGATCGCCCTCGACCGCTTCCTCTACACGACGTACGCGCGCCCCCTGGGCGTCGCATCGTCCACCGTGCTGCGACGCCTACCCACGCTCGCGAGCCTGCTCGCGCAGTCGCTGGGCGCGCGCATCGCGTCGCGCGTGCGCGACCCGCGGCTGCGTCAGGTGCTGGGCTTCCACGCGGTCTTCCTCGGCTCCTCGCCCGACCGGGCGCCCGCGCTCTTCTCGCTCATGAGCCACCTCGACCTCAACGACGGCGTGCGCTACCCCCGCGGCGGCATCCACGCGGTGGTCGAGGCCCTCGCGCGCGTCGCGCGCGAGGAGGGCGCCGAGCTGCGCACCTCGTCGCCCGTCGCCGGCATCCTGGTGGACGATGCGGGGCTCGCGACCGGCGTCGCGCTCGAGTCGGGCGAGACCCTCCACGCCGACGCGGTGGTCGCGGCCGCCGACCTCCACCACGTCGAGACCCGCCTGGTCCCCGAGCGGTGGCGGACCCATCCCGAGCGCGCATGGCGGAGGCGCAGCCCCGGCGTGAGCACGCTGCTGGTGCTCGCCGAGGTCGACGGCGCGGTCCCCGAGCTCGCGCACCACACCATGCTCTTCACGCGCGACTGGGACGCGAACTTCGGCGCCCTGCGCGACGGCTCGCCCCCGCCGGTGCCCGCGTCCGTGTACGTCGCGCGCCCGGGCGCGACCGATCCGTCGGTGTCGCCGCCGGGCAAGGACTCGCTGTTCGTGCTGGTGCCGTTCCCGGCGGACGAGTCGCTGGGCGCCACCCCCGAGTCGCGCGCCGAGCTGGTCGCGCTCGGGCGCCGCTACCTCGCCCAGGTAGGGGCGTGGGCGGGCGTGCCCGATCTCGCCGAGCGGTCGACCGTGCTCCAGGTCATCACCCCCGCGGACTTCGCGTCCCGCTACGGCGCCTGGCGAGGCGGGGCGCTCGGGCTCGAGCACACGCTCGCGCAGACGGCGCTGCTGCGCCCGTCGAACGTCTCCGGCAAGGTCCCCAACCTGCTCTACGCCGGGGCGTCCACCGTGCCCGGCATCGGCGTGCCGCTGTGCCTCATCTCGGCGGAGCTCGTGGCGAAGCGGCTGCTCGGGGCGGTCGACGCCTCGCCGCTGCCGACGCCGGCGCCCCGCGGCTTCCTCGCGCGCTCGCGCGCCGCGGGCGTGCTGGGGGATCTCGCGCGGCGGGTGCGCCCGTGAGCCACCTCGCCTACCTGGCCGCGCTGCTGGTGTCCCTCGCGGGCCTGACCGCGCTCGACCTCCGGTACCGCGTCGCGGTGTTCGACCGCCCCCGTGCCGCGCTGCTCACCGTCGGCGCCACGGTGGCGTTCCTGCTGGTGTGGGACGTGGTCGGCGTGGGGCTGGGGATCTTCTTCGTCGGCTCCTCCGAGTGGCTCACCGGGATCCGCCTCGCGCCCGAGGTGCCGCTCGAGGAGCCGATCTTCCTCACGCTGCTCGCCTACCAGACGCTGCTGCTGTGGCGCTGGCTGTCGCGGAGGGCGCCGGCCTCATGACCTACGTGGTGCTGTCCGTCGCCGTGCTCGCGCTCGTGGCGCTTGCGTGCCTGCCCGTGCTCCGGCGGCTCCCGCATCGTCCCCTGCTGCTCACCGGCGCGGCGCTGGTGGCCCTCACCGCGGTCTTCGACCCGCTCATCGTCGCCGCGGGGATCGTCGCCTACGACGAGTCGCTGATCTCCGGCGTCCGCGTGGCGGGCGCCCCGATCGAGGACGTGGCCTACGCGCTCGCCGCGGTGCTGCTGGTCCCCACGCTGTGGACCCTCCTCACCCCCACCGGTCGGGACGCCGAGGCCTCATGATCCGCTCCCTCCTCAGGGCCTCGCGCCCCGTCTCGTGGATCAACACCGCCTTCCCTTTCGCGGCCGGCTACCTGCTCGCCACCCACGAGCTCGATGCGGTGCTGGTGGTCGGCACCCTGTTCTTCCTCATCCCGTACAACCTGCTGATGTACGGCGTGAACGACGTGTTCGACCACGAGTCCGACCTCGCGAACCCCCGCAAGGGCGGCATCGAGGGCGACGTGATCCGCGATCGCGCCGAGGCCGCGCGCGTGCACCGCGCCATCCTGTGGGCCTGCGTGGTGCTGGTGATCCCGCCGGCGGTCTGGCTGCTCACGCGGGGCCCGCTCGCGGCAGGGGTGACGCTCCTGCTCGTCCTGCTCGGGGTGCTCGCCTACTCCGTGCCGGGTCTGCGCTTCAAGGAGCGCCCGTTCCTCGACTCCCTCACGTCCGCGCTGCACTTCTGCGGGCCGCTGCTGTACGCGCTCGTGCTCGCCGGCACGCCGCTGCTCGCGCGCACCACGTGGCCCGTGTGGGTGGGATTCATCCTGTGGGGCATGGCGAGCCACTCCTTCGGCGCGGTGCAGGACGTGCGCGCGGACCGCGAGGGAGGGATCGCCTCGGTCGCGACCGTCATCGGGGCCCGCGCGACGGTGCGCCTCGCGCTCGGGCTCTACGTCGCATCGTCCCTGGTCCTGGCGTTCCTGCCGTGGCCGGCCTCGCTCGCCGCCGCGCTGCCGCTGCTCTATGCGGCGTCCGTGGCACGGTTCCTCGGCGTCACGGACGCGAGCTGCGAGGAGGCCAACCGCGGCTGGCGCACGTTCCTGTGGCTCAACCAGCCCGTCGGGTTCGCGGTGACGATGCTGGTGATCGGCGCGTGGAAGGGCTGGGGCTGACCCGACCGCTTTACGGCCGCTCGGCTCGGGCGAGCGCACCGCGCTGTCACCGGCGCACGAGCGGGCTGAGACCCGCCGACCGCCCCTCGGGGTCGGGCATCCCGCACACCTCGAGCCAGTTGGCGAGCAGGCGGTGGCCACCCTCGGTCAGCACGGACTCGGGGTGGAACTGCACACCGTGCAGCGGCAGCTCGCGGTGGCGCAGGCCCATGATGATCCCGTTCGCTGTCGAGGCGGTGACCTCGAGCTCGTCGGGCACCGTCGGGTTCTCGACCGCGAGCGAGTGATAGCGCGTCGCGGTGAACGGCGACGGTAGGCCGCCCAGCACGGAGTCGCCGCCGTGCGTGACCTCCGACGTCTTGCCGTGCATGAGCTCGGGCGCGTGGGAGACCACGCCGCCGTAGACCTCCGCGAGCGCCTGATGGCCCAGGCAGATCCCGAGCATCGGCGTGCCCGTCTCCGCGCACTGGCGGATGACGTCCATCGACGCGCCGGCCTCGGCGGGCGTGCCGGGCCCGGGCGAGATGAGCACGCCGTCGTATCCCGACACGGCGCCGGCATCCGCGACCGCATCGTTCCTCACGACCACGGTCTCGGCACCCATCTGCCGGAGGTAGCCGACGATGGTGTAGACGAACGAGTCGTAGTTGTCGACCACGAGGATGCGCGTCACGGCACGGCCTCCACGCTGGCCTCCTCGATGTCGAACGTCACCGAGAACCACGGGTAGACCCACTGGAAGAGCGCCGCCACGATCGCGGCGATGAGAAGCA
Organism: Demequina iriomotensis; assembly: GCF_000971395.1. GTDB lineage: Bacteria > Actinomycetota > Actinomycetes > Actinomycetales > Demequinaceae > Demequina > Demequina iriomotensis. Next base: position 51,582 of record NZ_BBME01000009.1, read on the forward strand.
GCACCAGGAGGAACCGCACCCACGCGGGGCCGGGCAGGATGCGCCACACGGCGGGGAAGATCATGGCTGCGGGATCTCCTCGAGGATCTCGGCGGGGACGCCGTTGCCGGTCGGGGCCCAGTACTCGAGCTCGCCGTGGACGATGTAGCGCTCGGCCGCCGAGTACATGGGATGGCAGGACGTCAGGGTGATGTAGTGGCCGTCGGGCGCGGCGCCGGGGTCGTACGGGTTCGGCGCGATGACCTCGACCTGGCTCGGGTCGACGATGAGGTGCTCGGTGACGCGGTAGACGTACCAGGCCTCCTCGGTCTGCACCACGAGCGCATCGCCCTCCTGGAGCTCGGCGATCCGGTTGAACGGCTTGCCGTACGTGGTCCGGTGCGCGCTGATGGCGAAGTTCCCGTACGCGCCTGGCATGCCGGTGCCCGGATAGTGGCCGATGCCCAGCACGTCGAGCACCTCGCGGCGCGTCACGCCCTGGGAGATCGGCTTGATGTAGTCCGTGCCCCAGCGCGGGACGTAGAACGTCGCGAAGGTCTCGGCGAAGCCGGGCTCGTCCATGACGGGCGCGGTGTCGGGGGACAGGTGGAGCTCCGCGGGGATCACCTGCGGGCCGTCGTCCTCGGCGACGTCACCTGCCGTGATGGCGCCGGTGTACGCCCAGTCCAGGTCCTCGACCACCTCGGCCTGCTCGCGATCCGCGACCACGTCGGTGTAAAAGAGCTGCCACACGACGTACAGGCCCACCACGGCGCCGGCGATGATGCAGAGCTCGCCGACGAGCGAGACGAGGCGGGTGCCGATGCCCGGCGCACGCCGCCTCGGGTCCGGCGGCGGGGCGTCGGGCTGGGTGGGGACTTCCACTGATGCGGACATGATCCACCAGCCTACGGGAGGCTCCGACCTGCGGGAATCCTGCTCACGGCATCTTGCTCGGTACCCTTGTCCGTGAGCACCGCGCGCGTGCGCGGGCACAGCAGAGCGACGGAGTGTGCAGTGGCGCGATCGAAGAAGAACGACGACAAGGTCTACAAGGCCCCCCGCAACCTGGGCAAGCCCCAGTCCGACAACCCCAAGTGGCTGCTGCCCACGGCGCTGACGCTGCTGGTGGCGGGCCCCACGTGGATCGTCGTCTACTACGTCGCGAAGGCCCAGTACCCCATCCCCGGCATCGGCGACGCGAACCTCATCATCGGCTTCGTGCTCATGGCCGTCGGCATGGGCCTGCTCACCCGCTGGCGCTGAATCACACGCGTGTAGTTATCCCCAGATCCCTCCACAGCGGTGGAGAAAACCACACGGCTGTAGTTATCCCCGAATGTGGATGACGGTGGGGATAACTACGCGGATGTCATTCACATCTGTGGATGAGTGTGGGGAAAGCGGGGATTCGGGCCGTACCTGTCCACAGGCCCGGCCTGTGGATGACCGGTGGACGATGCGCCGGGCGCCTCGGTGGTCCACCGGCCGGATCTCCAGCCTGACCACCAGCCGGGTCACCTCCCGAATGGGGCGCTGACGGTCGCTCTCGCGGGCTCCGTGCGCGCCATGGGGCATTCGGCGTCGCCCGGCCGCACCCCACGCCGCACCCCCCGCCGACCGCGCGCCGCACCCCACGCCGCCCGCGCGCCGCATCCCCGCGCCGACCGCGCGGCCCGTCCGCGGACGCCCCATGGGAGATACAGCGACCCGCAGATCGACCGTGAGCGCCCCATTCCGGGAGGGCGGCGCGCGGCGCAGCACGAAGGCCCCGCCGCACGCGCGACGGGGCCTCGGCACTGCGAAGCGCGGCTGAGCTCAGCCGGGCCTGCGCTCCACCCAGCGGAGCATGGCGAGCATCGTGAGCCCGCCGACCACGGCGCCGCCCAGGTGCCCCTGCCACGAGATGTTCGGGATGACGAGTCCCAGCGCCAGCCACAGGCCGGCCGTGGTGATGAGCGACCGGTAGTCGAGGCGCAGCTTCATCAGCACGACCGCATAGGCGGCGATGAGGCCGAAGATCGCGCCCGAGGCGCCGCCGTGCGGGCTGGCCCCGGTGCCCAGGAGCACGATGGCCGCCGAGCCGCCCAGCAGGGACGCGAGATAGAGCAGCCCGAAGCGGAGCCGCCCCATGAGCGGCTCGAGCTGCGAGCCGAACTGCCACAGCACGAACATGTTCATGCCGATGTGGAGCAGGTTCGAGTGCAGGAACCCGGAGGTGATCCACCGGTACCACTCGATGCCGAGTCCGCCCGTCTCCTTGCCCACCCCGGGGAAGAGCGCCCAATCGATCCACCAGGACTGCCAGCCCAGCACGTAGGTGCCGTAGAGGTAGGCGATCACGTTCGCGGCGATGAGGCCGAACGTCACGTACGGCGTGCCATGGGCCATCGTGAAGCCGAGCCGGTTGCGCATCGGCCTTGCCGAGGCCTTCGCCTCGCGCACGCAGTCGACGCACTGGATCCCGACCGCCGCGGGCTTCTGGCACTCGGGGCAGGCGGGACGCCCGCAGCGCTGGCAGCGGACGTAGGACACCCGATCCGGGTGCCGCGGGCACGTGGGCGCCGCGGCACCCGGATCGTGAGCCATCGAGTGTTACTCGGAGATCGTGACGGACGTGATCATCACGTCCTCGAGCGGACGGTCGCGACCGTCGGTCGGGGTCTTGCAGATCTTGTCGACCACGGCGCGCGACTCCTCGTCGGCGACCTTGCCGAAGATGGTGTGCTTACCGTTGAGCCAGCTCGGCTTGTCCACCGTGATGAAGAACTGCGAGCCGTTGGTGCCGCCCGGGCGCCCGGTGATGGGGTTGAGGCGCTGGCCGGCGTTCGCCATCGCGAGCAGGTAGGGCTCGTCGAAGCGGAGCTCGGGGTGGATCTCGTCGTCGAAGTTGTAGCCCGGGCCGCCGGTGCCGGTGCCCAGCGGGCAGCCGCCCTGGACCATGAAGCCGTCGATGACGCGGTGGAAGACGAGGCCGTCGTAGAAGGGCGCGGTCGACTTCTCGCCGGTCTGCGGGTCCTTCCACTCCTTCTCGCCGGTGGCGAGGCCCACGAAGTTCTTGACGGTCACGGGCGCGTGGTTCGGGAACAGCTCGATGCGGATGTCCCCGGCGGTGGTCTGAAGGGTTGCGATCATGCCCGCCATTGTTCCACGGCCCTCGCCACCACGCGCCTCTAGTGGCACGATGGACGGAAGGGTTCGCGCACCAGGTGGGTTGTCCACCGGGGTGGCCCAAGTCCCCACGGACCAGGAGGAGCGCAGCATGAGCAAGGTGACTTTCCAGAGCTTCGACGCCGACAAGGCTCGCGACCAGGCGGCCGATGCGGCCAAGGCGGCCCGCGAGGCCGCGCGCGAGGCGTCGGTCGCCGCACGGAAGGCCGCGAAGCGCGCCAAGGAGTGGGCCGGACCCCAGGTCGAGCACGCCAAGGACTGGGCGTCCCCGCGGGTCCAGGAGGCGTACCACTCGGGCGCCAAGAAGGCCTCCCCCTACGTCCGCAAGGCCGGCGAGACCACGGAGCACTGGGTCGACGTCGCGCACGCCGCGATCGTCGGCGCCGCCATCCCGGCCGTGATCGCGGCGGTGGACGATGCGGCGCGGAGCGAGCCCGAGGACAAGGGCGGGCGCTCGTGGAGCAAGGTGCTGGTGCCGCTCGCGCTCGCCGCGGCCGCAGGTGCCGCCGTGGTGGTGTGGGCGCGCCGCGACCAGGGTCGCGACGCGTGGGCCGGCGAGGACGAGGAGTGGGAGTTCGCCGCGGAGGGCGACCTCAAGGACACCGTCCGCCGCAACGTCAACAAGGCCGTGGACGCCGCCGCCGAGGCCGCCAAGAAGGCCGCGGACGCCGCGACCGCCGCCGCCAACGCCGCGGCCGAGGTCATCACGGACAAGGCCGGCCCCACCTACGAGAAGGTGCGCGAGGCCGCCGGCCCCGCGGCCGAGCACGTCAAGGACACCGCCGTCACCGAGGCGAAGAAGGTCGCCGACGTCGCCGGTCCGGCCTTCACCAAGGTCAAGGACACCGCGATCGCCGAGGCGAAGAAGGTCAAGGAGGCGGCCGACGAGGCGCGCGCCCGCGCGGCCGAGGAGGTCGTGTCGACCATCGACGACGCGGGCGACGTCTGGGAGGACGCGGTCGAGGAGCTGAGCGACGCCGCGGAGAACCTCAAGGGCGACGAGAAGTAGCGGTCCGCGCCGCGGGCCTGCCGGCGCTCAAGCCCGCGACGCTCAGCCCCGCGGGGTGGTCACGGTGAGCAGCGCGCTCGCGCCGCCCGCGTCCGCCCGGTACGCGTGATCGACGTCGCTCACCCACGTGAGAAGCTCGCCGACGGCCGCGTGCCGCTGCTCGCCCGCGCGCCCCGCGGTCACGGCGCCGTTCAGCACCAGCAGGCGCTCGACCACGCCGGCGCCGTGCGCCCCCGAGCGATGCTCGACCCCGCCCGCGAGCTCGAGCCGGTAGACCTCGACCACGGCGTCGGGACCCTCGTCGACGTCGAGCAGCCGCGCGGCAATCCCGTCCGCGGCCACCTCGGCCCCGGGACGGTCCGCGAGCAGCGTCGCGAGCGGCGCCCCGAGCGCGGCCGCGAGCGCGTACAGCGTGGAGAGGTTCGGGTTGCGCGACCCGCGCTCGAGCTCGGAGAGCGAGCCCTTGCCGATGCCCGCCGCACGCGCGAGCGCGCCGAGGCTCATCCCCTGAGCGACGCGGGCGTCGCGCACGCGGATGCCGATGATGCGTGCCAGCTCGCCTGCCTCCATGCTCCGAGCATACGGACCGCCGTTCCATCGACGGAACACCCGTGTTAGCGTTCCGTTCATGGAACACACGTGGCTGCGCCCCGCGACGGTCGGCGTCACCACCGCGCTCGTGGGGTTCACCAGCTCCGTCGCGGTGCTCATCGCCGGCCTCACCGCGGCCGGCGCAAGCGGCGCCCAGGCCTCCTCGGGCCTGACGGCGCTGTGTCTCACGGTCGGCGTCGGCACCATGGTCCTCGCGTGGCGCTTCCGCACACCCCTCACGCTCGCGTGGTCCACCCCCGGCGCCGCGCTGCTGGCGACCCAGGCATCGCTGGGGTGGGAGGCCGCGGTCGGCGCGTTCGCGGTCACGGGCGCGCTCATCGCGGCGGTGGGGCTGTGGCCCCGGCTCGGCCGCCTGATCGCCGCGATCCCCGCGCCGCTCGCGCAGGCCATGCTGGCCGGCGTGCTGGTGCCGCTGTGCCTGCGGCCCGTGACCGAGCTCGCGGCGCATCCGTGGCACGTCGCCCCGGTGGTCGCGATCTGGCTGGCGCTCCAGCGCCTCGCCCCGCGGTGGGCGACGCCGGCCGCGTTCGGCGCCGCCCTCGTGGCGATCACCGTCCAGGCCGGACCCGCCGTCACGGCCGCCGTCACCGCACCGGCGATCGAGCTGACGCGGCCCACCTTCTCCTGGGCGGCCGTCATCGGCATCGCCGTGCCGCTCACGGTGGTGACCATGGCGTCCCAGAACGTGCCGGGCGTGGCCGTGCTCGCGACGGCAGGCTTCCGCGTCCCCTGGCGGGAGACGATGCTCGTCACGGGGGCCGGCACCCTCGCGGGGGCCGCCGCGGGCGGACACGCGATCAATCTCGCGGCCATCACCGCCGCGCTGCCCGCGTCCCCGGACGCGGACCCCGCACCCGAGCGGCGGTGGATCGCGGCGTTCGCGGCCGGCTGCTCGTACGTGGTGCTTGCGGGGGCGGGTGCCACGCTGGTGGCCCTGGCCGACGTCGGCGCGGCCGAGGTCCTCGCGGTGGTGGCCGGGCTCGCCCTGCTTCCCACCCTCGCCTCCTCGCTCGGGGGAGCGTTCTCCGAGCCGCGCGACCGCCTCCCGGCCGCCGCCGCGTTCGTGCTCGCGGCGAGCGGCACCACGCTCGTCGGGATCGGCTCCGCCTTCTGGGCGCTGGTCGGAGGCCTCGCGGTGGCCGCGGTCCTGCGGCCGCGCCGCGCCGGGCGCCGGGTCAGCGCGCGGGCGTCATGAGCGCGACCGCGACGATCCCCGCGGTGGCGCCGCCGGCACCCGCCTCGAAGCGGACCTCGATCCCCGAGGCGGGCGCCTCGACCTCGTAGACGGCCTCGACGACGTCCCCGTACAGCGGCACGTCGCGCACGGCCGACGACACGGGGGAGGCGACCGCGCCACCCAGGCGCACCACGGCATCGTCCCCGCCCGCCGGCGCGCCCACGAGCGACCGGATCCTCACCAGGTGAGGTCCGGCCTCCCGCGGGGTGAGCACGTAGGAGAACCAGTCCTCCGCCATGCGCCAGCTACGCGCGTTGACCCACTCGATGCGCGAGGCGTGCGAGAGGTAGCCGTGGTCCATCTCGGACTGCTGCTCGCCGGGCGCGACGATGTCGACCACGTCGGCGTCCTCGAGCTCATCGGCGTCGAGCTCGAGGAGCATCGCGCGAAGCGCCTCCGCGGACTCGCCCACCGGGAGGTAGACGGTGGCGCGCTCGTCGTGGATGCCCAGGTACGGCTCGAGCGCGAGCTCGATGCGCCGCGGCTCGTCGCCGTCGAGCCGCCACGCGGTCAGCGTCGCCCGCGATCCCCAGGCCGCGACGTCGACCTCGTCGCCCACGACCACGGGCGTCTCGATCATCCGGCGGCGCGGCCCGAGCGCGATGTGCGGCGCGCCCTCGCCCGTCGCCACCAGGCCCTCGAGCGCCTCGGCGCCGTCGCGATGCGCGAGCACGAACGGCCCGTAGCGGAACGACGCCCAGGGCGACCCATCCGGCAGGCCCCCCAGCGCGAGACGCGGCGCGAGGTCGAGGACGATGCGCGTGGTCCCGTCCCAGCGCCGGCTCAGCGCGATCTCGCCGGCGCCGGGCTCGACGGCGACGGGCGCGCCGTCGACGGTCACGGTCGCGCCGTCGACGGTCACGGTCGCGCCGTCGGACCAGTCCGGGATGCGCAGGCGCACGATGCGCTCGTGGGGCCGCGCCGCCGTCACGTCGACCTCGACGCGCCACGAGGCCTCGAGGTCGGCGCGTACCTCGATGCGGACGCCGTCCCAGTCGAGGACGGCGGGCTCGTAGATCTCGACGCGCGGGCTGTCGCCGTCGCGCGAGAACAGGAAGCGGTCGTAGCGCGAGTGCCCCTCGAGCCCGCTCCCGACGCAGCACCACATCGACTCGCCGTGCGCCGAGTAGACGCGGTAGTGCGCGGGACGGAGCGGGGAGAAGTAGACGAAGCCGCCGTGACCGGGGTGCTGCACGGTGAGCGCGTGGTTGTAGATGGCGCGCTCGGCGAACTCGACCAGCTCGAGGCTGTCGGTGCCCTGGCGGAGCAGATCCGTGAGCTGGAGCATCCCGAACGTGTTGCAGGACTCGGGGCCGAGCGCCTCGAGGATCATCGCGCGGAAGTCGCCCCGGGGGTGGAAATGCTCGCGCACGCCGTGGCCGCCGATCGCGACGGTGCGGTGGTGGACCACCTGGTCCCAGAACACGCGGGCGGCGTCCACCAGGTCCGCCTCGCCCGAGCGCGCGTAGCCGACCACCTTGGGCACCTGGGTGTTGGCGTGGAGGCCGTCGAGCCGGTCCTCGCCCGCGACGAGCGGGTCCAGCAGCAGACGGTGCGACCACCGGCGTCCCTCGGCGGCCAGGTCCTCGCGGTCCGCGAGCGCGGCGAGGCGGAAGAAGGCGTCGTTCATCCCGCCGAACTCGGCCGTGAGGATCTCCTCGATCTGCGCATCGTCGAGCTCCGCAGAGATGCCCATCCACCAGTCGGCCCACGCGCCCGCCATCGCGAGCGCATCGTCCTGGCCGGCGACCTCGAAGGCGTCGAGCAGCCCGTTGAGCACCTTGTGGAGGTTGTACATCGGGACCCAGCGGCCGTTGAGCGCGAAGGGCTCGGCCTCGATGCGACCGGCGCGCAGCTCCTCGCCCAGCGCCACGCCGCGCGGCGTGCCGCCCAGATAGCCGGTGCCGACGGCGTCCTGGCATGCGCGCAGCCCGTCGAGCATGGTCCGCAGCCGCGCGAAGACGTCGTCGCGCCCGGTCGCGGCGTAGAGGTGCGACAGCGCGGACACGTAGTGACCGCCGATGTGCCCGTCGAGGCCGCGCGACTCCCAGTCGCCGTAGGGCTCGGCGAGCGGGGCCAGACCGGCCTCGCGACGGTAGGGCGCGAGCAGACGATGCGGGTCGTGGGCGAGCGCCGTCGCGACCGAGCGCTCGAGCGCCGCGAGCAGGGGCCCGCCCGTGAGCGTGATCGAGCCCGGCGGGAAGGAGCGCGCGGCGGGTTCGTTACAACGTTGGAAATCACCCATGGATCGATGGTAGCCGCGGGCGGCCGCGACCGCGTCGGGCACCGCGTGCGGGAACTGTGGCGAACTGCACATCCCGGGCCGCTCGATTCCCCTGAAGTCGCCGCGAAACGGGCCGATAGGACGATCACAGGACACGGAGGTGTGCATGCGAGAGCCCGTCGAGGCGCGATCGTGAGGGCATGGCCCACCGCCGCGCGCGGCTACGCGCCGCCCGCCCCGCCCGGCTCCCCGGACGACGACCCGACCACGCATCGTGCCCGCCTGGACCGGCTCCTCTCGCCGCCGCTCCTCGACGCGCGGCCGCGCCGCCGGCGCGTGCTGTGCGGCGCCGTGGTGCATGTCGACGAGCTGAGCGGGCGCGTGCTGCGCTGCACGCGCGACACCGGCCACGGCGGCACGGATCACGACAACCTCGGCGCGCAGGTGCTCACCGACTGGGCCGAGACGGGCGGCGCGGAGCTGCTGACCTCCCCCATCCCGGTCACGCCGCTCGGTCAGACGATCGCGACGATCATGTCCCACATCCGCTCCTACGAGGGCGTGCGCCAATGGCGCCTCGAGCGCGGCCTCGAGGCCGATGCGACGGCCGCGTGGGAGCGCGCGGAGGCCCTGCGCCTCCTGGTGAGGACGCTCGGGCGCTGACGCGGCGGCCACGCGGCCCCGCCCCCACGTCACCCCCCCCCTCCGACACAAGTCACGGCTCTGGAGACCGCCGCTCCGCTCTTCGTGCGTGGACCCGAGGTCGACGGTCACAGGATCCGTGACTTGTGGCGGGGGGTGCGGCTCAGCGGCAGGACGGCTCAGCGGCAGGACGGCAGCGACGGACCGCGCGGGCGACGGCCTCAGGCGGTGCCGGCGACGGCGAGCGTGCCGCCGCAGCCGGGAACCGGGTGCCAGTCGCCCGACAGGCCCAGCCGCCGCGCCGGCGTGCCCGGCTCGACCGCCGCATCGGTCGCCGCGATGATGCGGCCCGCCGCGGTGCCGACGATGGCCGGGACCGCAGCCGCATGCAGCACGCCGTCGGTGAGGCGTTCGAGGCGCGCGACCGACAGGTCCGCGCCCACGACGCCCGCGACCGCGCCGTCGACCGTGACCGGCGAGGTGAGGGTGAGCGTGAGCTCGTCGGTGCACAGGTAGTCGATGTAGGGACCCGTGAGATAGGCGCCGCCGGACTCGACCGCGCCGCGCCACCACTCGAGGCGCGTGTAGTCGTGGAAGGACTCGTCGAGCGGGTTCTCGACCGAGGCGAGGCGCCGGAGCGTCCCCGGACGCGCGCCCAGACCCACGCCGTTCGCCGCGCTCACCCACCACGCGAGATGCCACGGCGCGTCCTCGAGGAACCCCGGTGCGGCGACGAAGCCGGCGCCGATCATCGGCCGGGCGTCGTCGAGCGACGGCGCCACGAGCCACTCGACCGCATCGTCGACGACCGGGCCGGTCGAGGACCCGGCGGCGAGCGCCTGCTCGAGGCGCGTGCGCCAGTCCGCGACCTCGGCGAACACCGGCCCCAGCGCCGTGCCGAGCACATCCGCGATCTCGAGGATCGCCTCCGTGATCACCGTTCCGCGACCTCTCGGATCGCCAGCAGGCGGTCGACCAGCCACCCGACCTGTTCGGCCACGACGGCGCGCGCCTGCTCCGGGCTCTCGTCGCCGATGGCCGCCAGCAGCCGGCGGTGGCGCGCGGCGTTGCCGGTCACCACCCCATGCTCCTGCAGCGCGATCCACAGCAGCGGGCCGAATTCCGCCTGGAGCCGTACCTGCTCGGACACCAGGCGCGCGGAGCGGGACAGCGCCGCCACCTCGAGCCGGATGCCGTTCTCGGCGCGCCGCGCGGCGACCCCGTTGGCCACCGCGCCGTCCTCGACCAGCGTGCCGAGCATCGCGACCTCGTCCGGCGTGGCGAACAGCGCCGCACGCTCCGCCGCGGCTCCCGCGATGAGCCCGTAGTGCAGCCCCATGTCGCGCAGCTCGACGCGCGAGAGCGCCGCGAGACGCGTGGTGAGCGCCGCGCGCGCATCGTCCCCGCTGCCGCACACGAAGCTGCCGCCGGCACGCCCCCGGCGCGTCTCGATCAGCCCCGCCGAGCGCAGCGACTCGAGCGCCTCGCGCGCGGTGACGGTCGCGACCCCGAACTGACGGCCGAGGTCCTGCTCGGTCGGCAGGCGCTCGCCCTGCTCGAGGAGCCCGAGCTGGATCGCGTCGGCGAGGCGCTGCGCGACGGCCTCGGCGCGGCCGACCGGCGCGAGCGGCGCGAAGATCGCCGCGTGCGTCGCGGACCGCGCGGCGTACGCGCCGGTGCCCCAGGTGAGTCCCATCGCGCCATTGTGACGGGTGCGCATGCGCCCCGGAAAGGTCTGGATCCAGAGATTTAATCAAGTCGTTACACGCCAGGTCTTGCCAATGACATCTGGAACCAGATGAATAGTGGGTCATGGAACCAGCCATCCGTCTCCGCGGCCTGCACAAGCGATTCGGCGACACGGTCGCGGTCGCCGACCTCGACCTCGACATCGCCGCGGGGGAGTTCTTCTCGATGCTCGGCCCGTCCGGCTCGGGCAAGACCACCGTGCTGCGCGTCATCGCGGGGTTCGAGCAGCCCACCGCCGGCACCGTCGAGCTCTTCGGCAAGGACGTCACCGCGCTCGCGCCCTTCGCCCGGCCCGTCAACACCGTCTTCCAGGACTACGCGCTCTTCCCGCACCTCAGCGTCATCGCCAACGTCGAGTACGGGCTGCGGGTCGCCGGCGTCGGCCGCCGCGAGCGCCGCGCGCAGGCCGAGGAGGCGCTCGCCTCGGTGCGCCTGGCCGGCCTCGAGGACCGCCGCCCCCACGAGCTCTCGGGCGGCCAGCGCCAGCGCGTCGCCCTGGCCCGCGCCGTCGTGCTCCGGCCCCAGGCGCTCCTGCTCGACGAGCCGCTGGGCGCGCTCGACCTCAAGCTCCGCGAGCAGATGCAGGTCGAGCTCAAGGAGCTCCAGCGCTCGCTCGGCATCACCTTCATCTTCGTGACGCACGATCAGGACGAGGCGCTCACCCTGAGCGACCGGGTCGCGGTCTTCGACGCCGGGCGCGTGGTGCAGCTCGGCACGCCGCGCGAGGTCTACGACCACCCGCGCAACCCGTTCATCGCGTCCTTCGTCGGATCCTCGACGCTCCTCGAGCCCGCGATCGCGGAGGCGTTCGGCCTCCCCGCCGTCGCCACGGCGGTGCGCCCCGAGCGGGTCACTCTCGACGCCCCGGCGGGCGGCGTGCGCGGCACCATCGCCGAGGTCATCTACACGGGCCCGGAGCACCGCATCGTGGTCGACCTCGAGGGGCTCGGCACGCGCATTACCGCGCTCGAGCCGAACATGGGCGCCGCGCACGAGCGTCGCCGCGGCGACGCCGTCACCGTCGCGATCGACCCCGCAGGCGCGGCCGCCCTCGAGTCCGAGGCGCCCGCGGCCTGACCGTCCCACCCAAGCCAGCACCACCCGCAGTTCCCATCGAAAGGAAGTGAAGTCCCGTGTCGAAGTCCCCGTCCCGCCTGGCCCTCCGGGCAGGCATCGCCGCCACCGCGGCCGTCTCCCTCGCCGCATGCGGCACCTCCGGCTCCGATGGCGGCTCCGAGGCCGCCTCGTCCATCGGCGACACCGAGGGCTCGGTGTCGATCCTCGCCTGGCCCGGCTACGTCGAGGACGGCTCCAACGACCCGACCGTCGACTGGGTGTCCGGCTTCGAGGAGGCGACCGGCTGCATGGTCGACGCCAAGACCTACGGCACGTCCGACGAGGCGTACCAGCTCATGCAGAGCGGCGGCTACGACGTGGTCGCCGCCTCGGGCGACCTGACCCTGCGCCTGGTGGCCTCCGAGCTGGTCGCGCCGGTCAACACGGACCTGCTCGAGAACTACGAGGGCATCTTCGACTTCCTCAAGAACAAGGAGTGGAACTCCGTCGACGGCGTCTCGTACGGCGTGCCCCACGGCTACGGCGCCAACCTGCTCATGTTCAACACGGACGAGGTCACCCCCGCGCCCACCAGCTGGGACGTCGTGTTCGACAAGGCCTCCGACTACTCGGGCAAGGTCACGGCCTACGACTCCCCGATCTACATCGCGGACGCCGCCGTCTACCTCATGACGCACAACCCCGAGCTGGGCATCGAGAACCCGTACGCGCTCGACGAGGACCAGTTCGCCGCCGCCGTCGAGCTGCTCAAGGAGCAGAACGCGTCTGTCGGCGAGTACTGGTCGGACTACCTGCTCGAGATCCAGGCCTTCGAGACCGGGGACTCCGTGGTGGGCACCACGTGGCAGGTCATCCAGAACTCGATCAGCACGGGCAACACCGACGTGGTGCTCCCCGAGGAGGGCGCGACCGGCTGGTCCGACACGTGGATGATCGCCTCGGACGCCGAGGCCCCCAACTGCGCGTACAAGTGGCTCGACTACATCGCGAGCCCCGAGGTCAACGCGACCGCCACCGCCTACTTCGGCGAGGCGCCCTCGTCCGAGGCGGCATGCGACTTCCGCGACGACTGCGAGGCGTACCACGCGGGCGACGAGGAGTACGCGAAGCAGATCTGGTACTGGACCACCCCGATCGCCGAGTGCGTCGACGGGCGTGAGGACGTCGAGTGCGTCGACTACTCCGAGTGGACCAAGGCCTGGCAGGAGATCAAGGGCTGACGCCCCGCGCGGGGGGACGATGCGCATCGTCCCCCCGCGCACCCCTCACCTCCCCCGGAAGGAACCATGACCGCCACCCGCGTCTCCACCTACCTGGCCCCGCGCCGCCGCCTGCGGCTCGCGGGCCTGCTCACGGCACCCGTGCTGTGGCTGGGCCTCGTCTACGTGGTCGCGCTCGCCGCCCTGCTCATCACGGCCTTCTGGACCGTCGACGCCTTCACGGGCCAGGTGCGGGTCGAGTGGACCACCGAGAACATCGTCGAGGTCCTCACCGAGGCGCTCTACCGCACCGTCACGCTGCGCACGCTCGGGATCGCGGCGCTCGTCACGGTGCTCGACATCATCGTCGCCGTTCCCGTGGCGTTCTTCATGGCGAAGATCGCCCGACCGCGCATGCGCCACCTGCTCGTCATCGCGATGCTCGCCCCGCTGTGGGCGTCGTACCTGGTCAAGGTCTACGCGTGGCGCGCGCTGCTGTCCGGCAACGGCCTCATCGAGTGGGCGGTGGCGCCGTTCGGCGGCGAGACCCCGGGCTACGGGATCGTCGGCGTGGTGCTCACGTTGTCGTACCTGTGGCTGCCGTACGTGGTCATGCCGATCTACGCGGGCTTCGACCGTGTCCCCGACCGCCTCCTGGAGGCCTCGGCCGACCTGGGCGGCCGCGGCTGGCGCACCCTCACCGCCGTGGTCCTGCCGATGATCCGCCCCGCGATCATCGCCGGCTCGATCTTCGCGTTCTCGCTGAGCCTGGGCGACTACATCACCACCACGATCGTCGGCGGCTCGACGCAGATGCTCGGCACGCTCGTGTACGACAACGTCGGCTCCGCCAACAACCTGCCGCTCGCCGCGGCGATCTCGCTCATCCCGATCGGGATCATCCTCGTCTACCTCGCCGCGGTCCGCCGGACCGGGGCGCTCAGGAGCCTCTGATGCAGCTCGGACGCGTCGCCCGCTGGGTGCTCGGCGGGATCACCACCGTGGTGCTCGCCCTGATCTACCTGCCGCTCGGCGTGGTGTTCCTCAACTCGATCAGCACCTCCGAGAGCCTCACGTGGCCCCCGCCCGGCTTCACGCTCGAGTGGTGGCGGCGCGCGATGCACTCGGAGGGCGCGTTCGAGGCACTCGGCATGTCCGTCATGGTGGCGCTCGCCGCCTCGGCGATCGCGCTGGTGCTCGGCACCCTGGCGGCGATGGCGCTGTCGCGGCACCGGTTCTTCGGCAAGGAGAGCGTCAACCTGCTCATCGTGCTGCCGATCGCGCTGCCCGGCATCGTCACCGGCATCGCGCTCAACAACGCCTTCCGCACCCTCATGGGCGTGCAGCTCGCGGTGTGGACGCTCATCATCGCGCACGCGACGTTCTGCATCGTCACCGTCTACAACAACGCCTTCGCGCGGCTCAACGCGTCCGGCACGCGCCTCGAAGAGGCGTCGATGGATCTGGGCGCGGGACTCTTCACCACGTTCCGCCTGGTGACCTTCCCGCACCTCAAGTCCGCGCTCATGGCGGGCGGGCTGCTGGCCTTCGCGCTGAGCTTCGACGAGATCATCGTCACCACCTTCACCGCGGGCACCGGCGTCACGACGCTGCCGCTGTGGATCCTGCAGAACATGTTCCGGCCCAACCAGGCGCCCGTGGTCGCGGTGATCGCCGTGATCCTCGCGGTCGTGTCGGTGGTACCGCTCGCCATCGCGCAGCGGCTCACCGCGAAGGACGCGGAGGCCGTGTCGCGCTGAGGCGCGGTGCCCATCGCCATGCGGTGGTCCACCACAAGTCACGGATCTGGTGATGGTCGATGCCCGGCGCGTGCGTGAATGCGCGATCGGCAGGCCCGGGATTCGTGACTTGTGCGCCGGGGCGCCGGGGCGCCGGGGCGCGGCGCGGCGCGACACCGGGACCAAGGGTTGACCTTCCACCCGAGGGGAAGGCTTACCGTCGAGGCATGAACGACACCACCCTCGCCGGCGCGACCGGCACCGTCCTCGACCTCGCCGTCTCGGGCATGACCTGCGACGGCTGCTCCTCGACCGTGCACGATGCGCTCGTCGCCCTCCCCGGCGTCCGCTCGGCCTCCGTCGACCACGCGACGGGCCGCGCCGTCGTCCTCCTCGCGCCCGAGGCGTCGGCGGAGGACTTCGCCTTCGAGGCCGACGCCGCGGTGCACGATGCGGGCTACACCCTCGAGTCCGCGCGCGTGCTCGAGCTCGCGACCGTGGGCGACGACGAGGGCGTGACCTCGTGCGGAGGCGACGGGGGCTGCGGCTGCGGCGGGGCGGCCGAGGCGTCGGACAAGGCCAAGGCCAAGGACGAGTCCGGCGGCTGCGGCGGGGGAGCCGGCGGCTGCTGCTGAGCCGCGCCGCGCATCGTCCACCCGCACCCGGACACCACGAAGGCCCCGCCGCCGGCGGGGCCTTCCATGTCTGGTGGAGCCTAGGGGACTCGAACCCCTAACCCCCTGCTTGCAAAGCAGGTGCGCTACCAATTGCGCCAAGGCCCCTCGTGGTCCACCGGGTGATCAGCGGACCGGGTGGTGGACATCGTCCCACACGTCTCGATCGGAGTTCTCGGTGATGAGCACGTACGCGATCGCGCCTGCCACGAAGGCGGCTGCCAGGATCAGCGTGTTCCTCATCGAATCACCTCGGTGGGCCCAGGAGGACTTGAACCTCCGACCTCTTCGTTATCAGCGAAGCGCTCTAACCGCCTGAGCTATGGGCCCTTCGCGGCATCCCTGCCGCGGCGATAAACGATACCGGACGCCAGCCGCGAAACAAAATCGCGGCCGGCGCGGCCTCGTTCACCGGACGATCAGTCGTCCGTGAGGGTCACGTAGACGCCGCCGACCACGGAGGCGACCACGTTGTACAGGAACGCGCCGATGGTCGACAGCGCGGTGAGCAGCACCACGTTGATGACCGCGACGAGCGTCGCCGCGCCCATGACCTTGTTGGGGTCGACGAACTGCATGATGTCGATCTCGGAGTCCGTCGAGAAGAGCTGCACGACCCACTCGTTGACGAGCGTGAACACGCCCATCTGGTTGAGCACGGTCCACATGACGAAGACGGCGACCACGAACATGATCCCCGCCGCGATCGACAGCAGGAAGCCGAGCTTGAGCGCCGACCACGGGTCGATGCGCGACAGCAGGACGCGCGCCTTGCGCGGGCCGCCCTTCGACGCGGGCACGGCCATGTCGTCGCCCGCCTTGAAGCTCTCGGCCGCGCGACCCGCGAGGCCCTTGACCTTCGCGGCGCCCGCACCCAGCACGGCGCCTCCGGCACCGATCGCGCCCTCGCGCTTGGACGGGGACTCGGCCGGGGCGGCGGGCGCCGCAGGCGCTGCGGGCGCGCCGGTCGGGGCGAAGGCCTGGGGACGCTGCGCGGTCCGCGTCGGGATGCCCTCGGGCGCGGACTGCGGCCGCAGCGCGGTGCGCGTCGGGATCGAGCCGGTCGACGTGGGTGCCGCCTGGGCGGGGGACGATGCCGCGGCGGCGGGTGCTGCGGAGGCGGTGGGGGCCGCGGGCGCGGTCGGGGCGGGGGCCGCCGGGGCCTCTGCGCCGACGGGCATGAATGCTCGACGCGACGGGACCTGACCGGTGGTCGGCTCCGTCGGGCGCGGCGTGTACAGGCCGCGGGCCGTCGAGGTGGTGCGGTCGTCCGCGTTCATAAGGCTCCCTGTTCTCTGACACGCTTCTCAGCGGTCGCATCCGCTCGCTCGCGCGTGCGGGCATCATCGTCAAGGGTAACCGAGCGGCTCGCGCTGGTCATTCCCCCTGGTGGGCGCGGCGCGCCGGACCCTCCCGCGGCCATGCGATGCGGTCTAGCGTGGCCCCATGGACACCGAGACGCCCCGGTCCGAGCCGTCGCCCCTCGCCTCCGCCTGGGAGCTCGTGAGGCGGGTGCCCGGCACCATCACCGTCACCGTCCTGGTGCTCGCGGTGGGTGCGCTCACCGGCGCGCTGTGGACCTCCGCGGAGAGCTCCGGCCTGGTGGATCGCTGGGGATGGGGCGTCGACGAGTTCGCCGATGGCCGCTGGCTCAACCTCCTCGCCGGCGCCGCGATCGCACCGGCACCGTGGATGTACGTGCTCATCCTGGGCACCTTCTGCATCGGCGGCGGTTTCCTCGAGCTGCGCTACGGCACGGTTCGC
Organism: Demequina iriomotensis; assembly: GCF_000971395.1. Classification (GTDB taxonomy): domain Bacteria; phylum Actinomycetota; class Actinomycetes; order Actinomycetales; family Demequinaceae; genus Demequina; species Demequina iriomotensis. The sequence goes on from NZ_BBME01000009.1 coordinate 68,658, forward strand.
ATGCTCATCGCGGTGATCGGCACGCATGTCGCGGCGGTGCTGGGGACCGCGGCGCTGCTGCTCGGGCTCGGCGCGCTCGGCGTGGGCTGGGCGGAGACGCTCGCGCATGTGCCCGACGTCGGGCTGAGCAACGGCGGCTTCGGCGCGCTGGGCGCCGCCACCGCGGGCATGCCCCTGCTGTGGCGCCGTCGCGTGCGCCTGGTCGGGCTGCTCTACTGCGTCGCGATGATCCTCTACGCCGCGGAGATCTGGGACTTCACCCACGGCATGGCCTTCGCCGTCGGCATCCTCATCGGGCCCTGGATCGTCGGCCGCGAGCGCGAGCGCCTCGACTGGCGCTTCGGCACGCAGGAGGTGCGCGACACCGCCGCGATCCTGCTCGCGTTCGGCGGCCTGCACCAGCTGCTCACGCGCATCTGGCCCGGTCAGGGCGGCATCCTCGAGTTCGGCGGCGCGGCGGACGATGCGGGGGTCACCACGCTCGGCCTGGTCGGCGGCGCGGTGGTCTCCCTCGCGTTCGCGTACGCCCTGCACAAGGGGCGCCGCGGCGCGTGGTGGGTGGTGACCGTCCTGTCGGCGCTCACGGTGCTCGCGTCGCTGCTGGTCGATCTCACGCCGTCCGTGGTGCTCGACGTGATCCTCGACGCGGCCCTGCTGGCGCTCCTGATCGGCTGGCGGCGGTGCTTCGCGGTGAAGGCGTCGAAGGCCAACCGGCGCCGGGTGTGGCGACGGGGCCTTCTCACGGTCGCCGGTCTGGTGACGTTCACCGTGGTGGCGATCATGGCGCTCGGCGACCAGATCGACCCGGAGCCGACGCTCGGCTACGCGATCGGCGAGGCGCTGCTCCGGGTGTTCGGGCTGTCGAGCGGACTCGAGGGCACCACCACCCTGGCGCGGACCCTGCTGAGCGGCATCGGCATCGTCTGGTTCGTCGCGTTCGCGATCTTCCTCGCGAGCCTGCTGCTCGCCTCGCGTCAGCACAGCACCGACGAGGCGGTGAGGGACCGCTACATCGCCCTCCAGCGCGGCACGGCCTCGATGACGAGCATCGGCTACATGACCCGCTGGGAGGGGATCGACCACTGGATCTCCGACGACGGCGAGGCCGGCGTGGGCTTCCGTCAGGTGGGCAGCACGGTGATCGTGCTCTCCGATCCGGTCGGGACGGCGGAGGGCGTCCCGGCCGCGCACGCCGAGTTCGCCGACTTCTGCCGCTCGCGGGGCTGGCGCCTCGCGTACTTCGCCGTGAGCGAGGCCCAGCGCGCGGTCCTCGAGCGCGAGGGCTGGCGGGCGATCCAGGTCGCGGAGGACACGGTGATCCGCCTGCCGGAGCTCGCGTTCACGGGCAAGGCATGGCAGGACGTGCGCTCCGCCATCAACCGCGCGAAGCGCGAGGGCATCACCATGCGGACGGTGAGGTTCGCGGACGCCCCACGCGGCCTCAAGGACCAGATGGAGGCGATCTCGGCGCAGTGGGCGGGCGACAAGTCGCTGCCCGAGATGGGGTTCACGCTGGGCGACCTGCGCGAGGCGGACGATCCCAACGTCGAGATGCACCTCGCCGTCGACGCGGACGGCACGGTCCACGGGATGACCAGCTGGCTCCCGGTGTACCGCGACGGCGACGTGGTCGGCTGGACCATAGACATCATGAAGCGGCGGCTCGACGACGGCGTGATGAGCGGCGTGATGGAGTTCCTCATCGCGCAATCGGCCGTGGAGTTCAAGGAGGCCGGCTACGAGTTCATCTCGCTGTCGGCCGCGCCGCTGAGCTACTCGGGCGAGATCGAGGGCAGCGTGGAACGGCTGCTCGACGTCCTCGCCGACAAGATGGAGCCGTACTACGGGTTCACCAGCCTCGAGCGGTTCAAGGCGAAGTTCAAGCCCGAGCACCGGCCGCTGTCGCTCATGTACGCCGACGAGGCCCAGCTCCCCGCGATCGCACTGGCGATCCTCCGCGCGTACCTGCCCGACGCGACGGCGGCGGACCTGGTCAAGGCCGCGGTGAGCCGCCCCGATTAGCCCCCCTCGCGCGGCTCGGGACGCCGCGTCCTCCCGCTGGCTAGTGCCCCGTGCCCAGCTGCCCGGTCATGCGCCCGTGGAACTCGCGCGAGGCCTCGTTGAGCCCCACGATCTCGACCTCGATGCCGTGCGCGGCGTACTTGTGCTCGACCGCGTCGAGCGCCGCGACCGTCGAGGCGTCCCACACGTGCGAGTCCGACATGTCGATGACCACGCGCGACGGGTCGCCCGCGTAGTCGAACTGGCTGTAGAGATCGTTGGAGCTGGCGAAGAACAGCTCGCCCGTGACGGTGTAGCGCCGCTCGCCGTCCTCGATCGGGCCGCCGGTGACCTCCGCGAGGTGCGCGACGCGCCGCGCGAAGAGCACGGACGCGAGCAGCACGCCCGCGACCACGCCGAATGCGAGGTTGTGCGTCACGACCACCACCACGACGGTGACCAGCATCACCGCGTTCTCCGAGCGCGGCAGACGCTTCAACGTCGACGGCCGGATCGAGTGCCAGTCGAAGGTCGCCCACGACACGAACAGCATCACCGCGACGAGCGCGGCCATCGGGATGACCGCGACCACGTCGCCGAGCAGCAGGATGAGGACGAGCAGGAACACGCCCGCGGACAGCGTCGACAGGCGGGTGCGCGCGCCGCCGGCCTTGACGTTGATCATGGTCTGGCCGATCATCGCGCAGCCGCCCATGCCCCCGAACAGGCCCGTGACGATGTTAGCCGCGCCCTGACCCCACGCCTCGCGGGTCTTGTCGGAGTGGGTATCGGTGACGTCATCCACGAGCTTCGCGGTCATGAGCGACTCCAGCAGGCCCACGAGCGCGAGGCCCAGCGCGTACGGCAGCACGATGCGCAGCGTGTCGAGCGTCCACGGCACGTCGGGGACGAACAGCCCGGGCAGGCCCTCGGGCAGCGCACCCTCGTCGCCCACGGTCGGCACGGCGATGCCCGCCCACACGGTCACGATGGTGAGCACCACGATCGCCACCAGAGGCGCCGGCACGGCCTTGGTCAGCCGCGGCCACAGGAAGATGACGACCAGTCCCGCCGCGACCAGTGCGTACACCGGCCACGTCTTGCCGGTGAGGTGCGGCAGCTGCGCCATCGCGATGAGGATCGCGAGCGAGTTCACGAAGCCCACCATGACCGAGCGCGGGATGAACCGCATGAGCTTCGCGACGCCCAGCAGCCCCAGCGCCACCTGGATCATCCCGCCGAGGATCACCGCGAGCACCAGGTAGTCGAGCCCGTGCTCCTTCGCGAGCGGGGCGACCACGAGCGCCACCGCGGCCGTCGCGGCGGAGATCATCGCGGGGCGCCCGCCCAGGATCGCGATCGACACCGCCATCGTGAACGAGGCGAACAGACCCACGCGCGGGTCGACTCCGGCGATGACCGAGAAGGAGATCGCCTCGGGGATGAGCGCGAGGGCGACCATGAGGCCCGAGACGAGCTCGACGCGCATGACGCGCGGCTCGAGGGCGGCACGCCAGGACGATGCGGCGGCGGCCTCGGGCACGCCGGTGGCGGTGCGGGCGGCGGTGGGCATGGGGACTCCGTCCGGGCAGGTGGGGGAGGCCGGCATCGGCCGCGCACCAGGGTAGCCGGTGGACTCCCGATGACGAATGTGTACTGAATTGCCGCCCGTGCCGGATGTGGTCGCACCGGCCATGACATCGTCCGCTCGCGCCACATGTGTCATCGGGAGTCGCGCGGGCGGCACGGCGCAGGCCCGGACCCCCGTGCGGGGGTCCGGGCCTGCGGAGGGGACTGCTTAGACCGTCACGGGCTCCACGCCGGTGCCGGGCTCGCCCGCCTCGACGGGGGCCTCGCCGGAGAGGTTGGCGCGAAGCTTCGCGCCCAGACCGGCGTCGACGTTGGTCCAGTACTGGATCGCACGCTCGCGGATCTCGTCCGACTTCACCGCGCCGACGTGGCCGGTGATCTGGTCGAGGATGTGCGCCTTCTGCTGGTCGTCGAAGACCTCGCGGTACAGCGTGCCCGCCTGACCGAAGTCGTCGTCCTCGGCGTGCAGCGTCGCCGCCGCGCGGACCATGGCGCCGTCCGACTCCCAGTTGCCCGCGTCGCCCGCGCGCTCGGCGTCGGCGTGAGCGCCGCCGTGCGAGTTGGGCGCGTAGACCGGCGTCGACGCCGAGGCGAACGAGTAACGCATCGCGCCGTCCTTCGCGTACGAGTGGCCGTTCGCGTCGGCCGCGTGCGGGGCGTTGACCGGCAGGTCGGCGTGGTTGGTGCCCACGCGGTAGCGGTGCGCGTCCGCGTACGAGAAGATGCGCGCCATCAGCATCTTGTCCGGCGAGGCGCCGATGCCGGGGACGAAGTTCGAGGGGGCGAAGGTCGCTTGCTCGATCTGCGCGAAGTAGTTCTCGGGGTTCTTGTTGAGCTCCATGACGCCCACCGGGATCAGCGGGTAGTCGCCGTGCGGCCACACCTTGGTGAGGTCGAACGGGTTGAAGCGGTAGGTCTTCGCGTCCTCGTACGGCATGACCTGGACGAACAGGTCCCAGCGCGGGAAGTCGCCGGCCTCGATGTGCTCGTAGAGGTCGCGGATGTGGTGGTCGCCGTCCGAGCCCGCGAGCTGGCCCGCCTCATCGATAGTGAGGCCGTGCACGCCCTGCTGGCTCTTGAAGTGGTACTTCACCCAGAAGCGCTCGCCCTCGGCGTTGATCCACTGGTACGTGTGCGAGCCGTAGCCCTGCATCTCGCGCCACGAGCGGGGGAGGCCGCGCTCGCCCATGAGCCACGTGACCTGGTGGGCCGACTCCGGCTGCAGGGTCCAGAAGTCCCACTGCATGTCGTTGTCGCGCAGGTGCGAGCCCGGCAGACGCTTCTGCGACCGGATGAAGTCGGGGAACTTGATGCCGTCGCGGATGAAGAACACGGGCGTGTTGTTGCCCACGAGGTCGTAGTTGCCCTCGGTCGTGTAGAACTTCAGCGCGAAGCCGCGGGGGTCGCGCCACGTGTCGGGCGAGCCCGCCTCGCCCGCGACGGACGAGAAGCGCGCGAGCATCTCCGTCTGGACGCCGTCCTGGAAGAGCGCCGCGCGGGTGTACTTCGCGATCTCGGGGTTGGTGGTGGTGAACGTGCCGAACGCGCCGCCGCCCTTGGCATGCACCACGCGCTCCGGCACCCGCTCACGGTTGAACTGGGCGAGCTTCTCGACCAGGTAGTGGTCGGTCAGCGCGGTGACGCCGCTGTTGCCGACGGTCAGCGAGTGCTGGTCCGAGGCGACCGGGGCGCCGGCGTTGGTGGTCGTGAACTTCTCCGACATGGAGATCCTCCTAGGAAGTGATGACGTTCAAGGGTGGGCGGGGACGGGGTCCGACGCGGTGGTGACGGCGGCCTGGCATTCGAGGCACAGGCCCCAGAACGTGACCTCGGCCTCATCGAGGACGAAGCCGTGGGACTCGCTGGGGGTCAGGCACGGCGCATGACCGACCACGCAGTCGACGTCCACGATCGCGCCGCAGCGCGTGCAGACGAGGTGGTGGTGGTTGTCGCCTACCCGAAGCTCGTACCGGACCGGGTGATCGCCCGGTTCGATCGCTCGGGTGAGACCGCTGCCGGTGAGGTCCCGCAACACGTTGTAGACGGTCTGGAGGGACACGTCCGGCAGCGCCTGCGCGACCTTGGCGTGGATCGCGTCGGCCGAGGCGTGCGGAAGACCCCCGAGGGCCTCGATCACCGCGCGTCGCGGCTCGGTGACGCGCAGACCCGCTCCACGGAGCAGGTCGGTGGCGTCGGTGAGGGTCATGGGGGACAGCGTACGGCCTTTTTTTGAATGATTCAAATGAAAGTCCTCACGCCACGCTCTCGGGTGGTCAACGGACGGCGCGCGGCGCACGCTCCCTGGGCCGAGCCGGGACTTGATACCCCCAGGTGTGGATACCCCGGGGGATATCTTCGACAGCAGAAGCAGATACCTCGGGAGGTATGTCATGAAGCTCGTCGTCATCGGTGGCGTCGCCGCCGGAGCGTCCACCGCAGCACGCGCCCGTCGGCTCGACGAGTCCGCCGAGATCGTGGTCTTCGAACGCGGTCACCACGTCTCGTTCGCGAACTGCGGCCTGCCCTATCACGTGGGCGAGGTCATCACCGATCGCTCGCGACTGCTGCTCCAGACGCCCGAGAGCCTGCGCGAGTCGCTCGACCTGGATGTGCGCGTCGCCACCGAGATCGTGTCCATCGACCGCACGGCCAAGACCGTCACGGCCCGCGAGGTCGACGGCGGCCGCGAGTACACCGAGCCGTACGACACGCTCGCCCTGTGCATGGGTGCGGAGGCCGTGCGGCCGCCCCTGCCGGGCATCGACCACCCCGCCGTCGAGGTCCTGCGCCGCATCGGCGACATGGACCGCATCAAGACCCGGCTCGACGCCGCGATCGCGGCCCAGAAGGCGGGCAGGCGCGGCACCGTCACCGCCGTCGTGGTCGGCGCCGGGTACATCGGCCTCGAGATGGCGGAGAACCTCCACCACCGCGGTGTGCGCGTCGAGGTGGTCGAGCTGTCCGACCAGATCCTGCCTCCCGTCGACAATGAGATCGCCACCCCCGTCGAGCAGCACCTGCGCATGCGCGGCATCGGCCTGCACCTGTCGACCGCGGCGGCGGCCTTCCAACCGGCGGACGATGCGGACGGCGCGGGCCGCGTGAACGTCGAGCTCACCTCGGGGAAGGTCCTCACGGCCGACCTGGTGATCCTGGCCGCAGGGGTGAGGCCGGCGGTGCAGCTGGTGAAGGACGCCGGGATCGAGCTCGGCCCGAAGGGCGGCATCAAGGTCGACACCCACATGCGGACGTCCGACCCCGACATCTACGCGGCGGGCGACGCGGTCGAGACCCCGCACCCGGTGCTCCCGGGCTCGTACCTCTCGCCCCTCGCCGGCCCGGCCAACCGCCAGGCGCGCGTGGCCGCGGAGAACATCTGCGGCCGCGACACCGAGTACCGGAGCACCCAGGGCACCAGCATCGTCAAGGTCTTCGACATGACGGCCGGCGGCACCGGCGCCACCTCGCGCCAGCTCGACGCGGCCGGCATCGACTACCGGGTCGCCCACGTCCACCCGTCGGGCCACGCGGGCTACTACCCCGGCACCGCGATGATGCACATCAAGCTGCTGTTCTCGCCCGTGGACGGCCGCGTGCTCGGCGCCCAGGCCTGCGGCTTCGACGGCGTCGACAAGCGCCTCGACCTGTTCGCGATGGCGGTCCGGTCGGGCCTCACCGTGTTCGACCTCGAGGAGCAGGAGCTGGCGTACGCGCCGCCGTTCGGCTCCGCCAAGGACCCCGTCAACATGGCCGGCTTCGTCGCCGCGAACACCCTCCGCGGCGACTTCACGCTCTGGTACGCGCAGGAGTGGCCGCTCGCGGCGGGTGCGCGCCTCATCGACGTGCGCACCCCCGAGGAGTACGGCATCCACCACCTCGCCGGAGCCGAGAACCTGCCGCTCGCGACCTTCCGCGAGGCGGTCGCGGGCTGGACGGACAAGGACCGGCCCATCCGCCTCTACTGCGCCGTCGGCTTCCGCTCCTACCTCGCCCACCGGATCCTGGTGCAGCTCGGCTTCACCGACGTCGCGACCCTGTCGGGCGGGTCGACCACGTTCGGCCACGTCCACGACGACCCGGCCGACCGGTACACGGCGCGCCCGCCCATGGAGAGCTACGCGGAGGAGGTCTCGGTCGCCTCGGCCGTCGCCGCCGCGACCGGCACCCTCACCGAGCTCGACTGCACCGGTCTCGCCTGCCCGGGCCCGATCATGCGCCTCGCGGATGCCATGGCGAAGGCGAACGCCGGCGACGAGGTCCGCATCATCGTCTCCGACCCGGGCTTCGCGCTCGACGGCCCTGCGTGGGCATCCAAGAACGGGCACACCCTGGTGAGCCTCGACCCCCAGGGCCCCGGCTTCGTGGGCACCTTCCGCAAGGGCGGCGTCGCGCCGGTCGCGACCGGTGCATCGTCGTCGGGCAGGAGCAAGACCTCGATGGTGGTCTTCAGCGGCGACCTCGACAAGGTGCTCGCGGCGTTCATCATCGCCAACGGCGCGGTCGCGATGGGCGACGAGGTCTCGATGTTCTTCACCTTCTGGGGCCTCAACGCCCTGCGGAGGACGGACCCGCCCAAGCGCGAGAAGACGATGATGGACAGGATGTTCGGCGCGATGATGCCGCGCGGCGCCGAGAAGCTGACCCTGTCGCAGATGCACATGGCCGGCGCCGGCACCGCGATGATCAAGAACGTCATGAAGCAGAACGACGTCCCATCGCTGCCCGCGCTCATCCGGTCGGCGCAGGAGGGCGGCGCGCGCCTGCTCGGCTGCACCATGACGATGGATCTGCTCGGCATGGCGCAGTCCGACCTCATCGACGGCGTCGAGCTCGCGGGCGTCGCGACCTTCCTGGGCGAGGCCGACCAGAGCGGCACCACGCTGTTCATCTGACGCCGTCACCTCACGCGGCGGAGGCCTCCGAGGCCGAGGGCGCGGTGGGAGAGTTGAGCGCGGGCGCCGTGCCGATCCCGAAGATCCCTGCGTAGCCGATCGCGCACCCCAGCGAGAGGACCGCGGCGCCGGTGACGACGATCCCGAGCGCCGTGATCCCGCGGTCGCGCGAGGTCGCACCGATCGCGAGGGCGGCGACGGCCAGGCCGACGGCGATGACCGCCACCACGAGCGCGGCGAGCGGGACCCAGAAGAGCAGCAGCGCGATGATCGCGCACAGGATCGCGCCCGTAGCGAGCCAGAAGCCCCGACCAGTCACGCGATCCTCCGTCCACGCCCTGTTCGGAATCTAACAAGAGCGGGCGCGGCGCGCAGGGGCGCGGGGCCTACGGCTCGGCGACGCTGAGCGAGCCGGGGTCGACGAACCACACCCGGGCGTGCCCGCCCCGGGAGGTGGGGACGATGAAGGCGTCGCCGTCGCGCGTCACCCCGCCGAGGGCGTCGTAGTAGTCCGCGAGCCCCTCCTCGGTGAGGACACCCCCGACCGACTGCTGCGCGTCCGTGACGTCCGTGCTCAGCAGCATCGACATCGGCTCGCCGACCGGTGGGAAGGGGATCTGGAAGGCGACGGTGCTCGCGTCCCGCCAGATGGCGACCGCGTCGGTGGCGAGCACGTAGACGTCGTCCCCCTCGAACACGTCGCCGTCGTCGCTGGGTGTGACGCGGTAGCGGATCCCGTCGTCATGCACCACCGACCAGGACCCGGCCTCCACCTCGCCCTCGGGATGCGAGGCCTCGAGGTCGGCGACGAGCGCGTCCCAGCCGCGCCCGTACTCGAACACGTACGTCGCCCCGTCCTTCGCGAGCGGGACGTTGCGGACCTCCGCGGAGAACTGCGGGTCGCGGTCGTGGAAGCCGACCACCCAGATCTGGTCGACCTGCTCGAGGCGCTGGACCCCGAACGAGGCACCGACGGCGAGCGCCGCGAGGATCCCGAACGCGGCGGTCACGCGCCACAGGCGCGCGAGCGCACCGATGAGCGCGATGACGGCGGCGAGGGCGGCCACCCACAGCGCGGCGGTCGCGAGCGTCTCATGGAATCCCACCTGGTCCCCCTCGGTCCTCGGTGAGGGGAATGTAGCAGGAAGGGCCGGCCGCGGAGGCGGCCGGCCCTTCCTGTCAGCTGGGGATCACTCCGCGGTCGGAGCCTCCGGCGCCACGGTCTCGACGGGGGTCTCGGGAGCGGCGCTCTCAGCGCCCTCCTCGGCCTCGTCGCCGTCGAGGTTGCGCTCGACGTTGCGGGCGATGCCGATGATGCGGTCGCCCTTGCCCGGCTTGGCGAAGATGACGCCCATCGAGTTCTTGCCCTTGACCGGGACCTCGGACACGGCGGAGCGGACCACCTTGCCGGACTCCATGATGACGAGCACCTCGTCGGTGTCCTCGACCAGCAGAGCGCCCACGAGGTCGCCGCGCTCCTCCGTGAGGGTCGCGACCTTCACGCCGAGCCCGCCGCGATGCTTCGCGCTCCACGCCGAAGCGCTCGTGCGCTTCGCGTACCCGTGACGCGTCACCACGAACGAGTACGGGCCGTCGCCTGCGGGGACCTCGTCCTCGCCGCCCTCGACAACGGCCGCGTCCTCGACCTCAGCATCGTCCGTCGCCACCGCCGTGCCGGCGAGGATGACGTCCAGCGCGAGCAGCTCGTCCTCGCCGCGGAAGCTCATGCCCTTGACGCCGGAGGTCGCGCGGCCCATGGGGCGCAGCTCCGAGTCCTTGGCGTTGAAGCGGAGCGACTGGCCGAGGCGCGAGACCAGCATGAGGTCGTCCTCCGCGGAGACCAGCCGCGCCGAGACGAGCTCGTCGGGGATGAGCTCGCCGTCCTCGGACTCGACCTCGCGCAGGTTGATCGCGATGAGGCCGCCCGTGCGGTTGGAGTCGTAGGCCTTGAGCTCGGTCTTCTTCACCAGTCCGCGCTTGGTCGCGAGGACCAGGTAGTCCGCGTCGTCGTAGCTGCGCAGGTCCAGCACCTGGGCGATCTCCTCGCCCGGCTGGAACGCGAGCATGTTCGCGACGTGCTGGCCCTTGGAGTCGCGGCCGCCCTCGGGCAGCTCGTACGCCTTCGCGCGGTAGACGCGGCCCAGGTTGGTGAAGAACAGCAGCCAGTGGTGCGTGGTGGTGACGAAGAAGTGCTCGACCACGTCGTCGTTGCGCAGCGTCGCGCCGCGCACGCCCTTGCCGCCGCGCTTCTGCGCCCGGTACTGGTCCGAGCGCGTGCGCTTGACGTAGCCGCCGCGGGTGATGGTGACCACCATCTCCTCCTCGGCGATGAGGTCCTCGATCGAGACGTCGCCCTCGAAGGGGTGGATCACGGTGCGGCGGTCGTCGCCGTACTTGCGGGTGACCTCGGCGAGCTCCTCCGAGATGATCGTGCGCTGACGCTGCTCGTTGGCGAGGATGTCGCGCAGGTCGGTGATCTCGACCATGAGGGCGTTGTAGTCGTCCGTGATCTTCTGGCGCTCCAGGGCCGCGAGCCGGCGCAGCTGGAGGTTGAGGATCGCGGTCGCCTGGACCTCGTCGACGTCGAGCAGCTCCATGAGGCCGCCGCGGGCCTCGTCCGCGGACGGCGAGCGGCGGATGAGGGCGATGACCTCGTCGAGCGCGTCGAGCGCCTTGAGGTAGCCCTGCAGGATGTGGGCCTCGCGCTCGGCCTCGCGCAGGCGGTAGGCGGTGCGGCGCTGGATGACCTCGAGCTGGTGCGTGGTCCAGTGGCGGATGAAGCCGTCGAGCGACAGGGTGCGGGGCACGCCGTCGACGATGGCGAGCATGTTCGCGCCGAACGTCTCCTGGAGCTGCGTGTGCTTGTAGAGGTTGTTGAGCACCACCTTGGCGACGGCGTCGCGCTTGAGCACGATCTCGAGGCGCTGGCCGGTGCGGCCCGACGTCTGGTCGCGGATGTCCGCGATGCCGGAGACCTTGCCGTCCTTGACCAGCTCCGCGATCTTGATCGCGAGGTTGTCGGGGTTGACCTGGTACGGCAGCTCGGTGATCACCAGGCACATGCGGCCCTGGATCTCCTCGATGTTCACCACCGCGCGCATGGTGATGAGGCCACGGCCGGTGCGGTACGCGTCCTCGATGCCCTTGCGGCCCAGGATGGTCGCGCCGGTGGGGAAGTCCGGACCGGGGATCCGGGCGATGAGCGCCTCGAGCAGCTCCTCGCGCGACGCGTCGGGGTGGTCGAGGTGCCACTGCACGCCGTCCGCGAGCTCGCGCAGGTTGTGCGGCGGGATGTTGGTCGCCATGCCGACCGCGATGCCGGCGGAGCCGTTCGCGAGCAGGTTGGGGAAGCGCGCGGGCAGGATGGTGGGCTCCTGCTCGCGGCCGTCGTAGTTGTCCTCGAACTCGACGGTGTCCTTGTCGATGTCGCGGACCATCTCCATGGCCAGCGGCGCCATCTTGCACTCGGTGTACCGCGAGGCCGCGGCGCCGTCGTTGCCGGCGGAGCCGAAGTTTCCCTGGCCCGCGATGAGCGGGTAGCGCAGCGACCACGGCTGCACCATGCGGACGATCGCGTCGTAGATCGCGCTGTCACCGTGCGGGTGGTACTTGCCCATGACGTCGCCGACGACGCGGGAGCACTTGGAGAACGCGCGGTCGGGCCGGTAGCCGCCGTCGAACATGGCGTAGAGCACGCGACGATGCACGGGCTTGAGGCCGTCGCGCACGTCGGGCAGGGCGCGGCCGACGATGACCGACATGGCGTAGTCCAGGTAGGACCGCTGCATCTCGGTGTTGAGGTCGACCGCCTCGATGCGACCGTGATCCATCTCGGGGGTCTCAGATGTCAAGGAACCTCACGTCCTTCGCGTTGCGCTGGATGAAGCTGCGGCGGGACTCCACGTCCTCGCCCATGAGGACGGAGAAGATCTCGTCCGCCGCGGCGGCATCGTCCATGGTGACCTGGAGCAGGGTGCGGGTCGCGGGGTCCATGGTGGTGACCCGCAGCTCCTCGTGGTTCATCTCTCCCAGACCCTTGTAGCGCTGCACCCCGTTGTCCTTGGGGATACGCTTGCCGTTGGCCTGGCCGTCCTTGAGCACGGCGTCGCGCTCCCGGTCGGAGTACACGTACTCGTGGTCCGCGTTGGTCCACTTGATCTTGAACAGCGGCGGCTGCGCGAGGTACACGTAGCCGGCCTCGATCAGCGGACGCATGTAGCGGAACAGCAGTGTGAGCAGCAGCGTGCGGATGTGCTGGCCGTCGACGTCGGCATCGGCCATGAGCACGATCTTGTGATAGCGCGCCTTGTCGATGTCGAAGTCCTCGCCCATGCCCGCGCCGAACGCGGTGATGAGGCCCTGGACCTCCTGGTTGGAGAGGGCCCGGTCGAGGCGCACGCGCTCGACGTTGAGGATCTTGCCTCGGATGGGCATGATCGCCTGGTTGTAGGGCTCGCGTCCGGCCTTGGCGGAGCCGCCGGCCGAGTCGCCCTCGACGATGAAGATCTCACACTCGGAGGGCTTGCGGCTCTGGCAGTCCGAGAGCTTGCCGGGCATGCCGCCCGACTCCAGGAGCCCCTTGCGCCGGGTCGCCTCGCGCGCCTTGCGAGCGGCGATGCGGGCCTGCGAGGCCTGGATGGCCTTGCGGATGACGTCCTTGGCCTCGTTCGGGTGCGCGTCGAACCAGTCCGTGAGCAGCTCGTTGACCACGCGCTGCACGAAGGTCTTGGCCTCGGTGTTGCCCAGCTTGGTCTTGGTCTGGCCCTCGAACTGCGGCTCGCCGAGCTTGATCGAGATGACCGCCGTGAGGCCCTCGCGGACGTCGTCGCCCGTGAGGTTGTCGTCCTTGTCCTTGAGGATCGACTTCTCGCGGGCGTACTTGTTCACGAGCGTGGTCAGCGCCGCCCGGAAGCCCTCCTCGTGCGTGCCGCCCTCCGTGGTGGAGATGGTGTTCGCGTACGTGTAGACGGCCTCGGAGTACGCGGAGGTCCACTGCATGGCCATCTCGAGGGAGATCTTCTTCTCGGTGTCCTCGGACTCGAGCGAGATGACCTCGGGGTGGACCAGCTCGGCTTTCTTCGCGGCGTTGAGGTGGGCGACGTAGTCGACCAGTCCGCCGTCGTACTTGTACGTCACGGTGCGGGACGTCGGCTGCTCCTCCGCCTCCGCATCGTCCTCGACCGCGATGTGCTCGGGACGCTCGTCGATGAGCGTGATGCTGAGGCCCTTGTTGAGGAAGGCCATCTGCTGGAAGCGCGCACGCAGCGTCTCGTAGTCGTACTCGGTGGTCTCGAAGATCAGCGGGTCGGCCCAGAAGGTCTGCTGGGTCCCGGTCTCGTCCGTGGCCTCGCCCTGGATGAGCGTGCCCTGCGGCTTGCCGCCCTCGGCGAAGCTCTGCCGCCACACGTGCCCCTGGCGACGGACCTCGGTCTCGACCTTGTAGGACAGCGCGTTCACCACGGAGATGCCGACGCCGTGGAGGCCTCCGGACACCGCGTAGCCGCCGCCGCCGAACTTTCCGCCCGCGTGCAGGATGGTCATGACGACCTCGACGGTCGGCTTGCCCTCGGTCGGGTGCATGTCGACCGGGATACCGCGCCCGTTGTCCTGGACCTTGACGCCGCCGTCGGCCTGCAGCGTCACCGTGATGGTGTCGCAGTAGCCGGCGAGCGCCTCGTCGACGGAGTTGTCGACGACCTCGTACACCAGGTGGTGGAGACCGCGCTCGCCCGTGGACCCGATGTACATGCCGGGACGCTTGCGGACGGCCTCGAGGCCCTCCAGGACGGTGATGTTCTCGGCGCCGTAGGCAGGCTCGTTCGCCCGCTCCTCGCTATTCGCCACAGATTCGCCTTTCAAGCCGCTGACGGGACTGTGCACCAGTCCCGTCGTATCTCGACCCATTCTAGTGGCTCTGAGGGGCGATACGGCGCGTTTCACAGGGTGTTCAGGGCGGGTCGACGGTATCCGGCGACGCGCTCCTCGAGCCCGCACCCTGTGGGAGGCCCGCCGGGCGCCATGAAGCGCACATGCGCGGGAACCGTTCCGGGGAGCGGCCGCGCCCTCAGCTCACGTCCGCTCCCCGCGGCCGCCGATGCGACGATGCGCACCGGCACCGGGCGTCATCGCCCGGCCCCCTCGACGCGTCGCCGCCTCGCGGCGGCGACGCGCGCCCTCCAGGGACGGAGACCTGGAGGGAACCGGGTCAGAGACCCAGTTGATCTGCGGCGTGCTCCGCCTGCGCCTGGGTGAACTGGCTGCCGTACTCCGACGTCATCTGATCGATGAGCCCGGCGCGGCTGAAGGCCATGGTCTCGAGGTACGACTCGGCCGCCTCGACCGCCTCCGCCTTCCAGTCGACCTCGATGCGCTCGACGGCGTGCTCCGCCTGCGCCTTGGTGAACTGGCTGCCGTACTCCGACGTCATCTGGTCCATGAGGCCCGCCTTCGAGAAGGGCAAGGTGTCGACGTAGGACTGGGCCTGCTCGACCGCCTCGGCCTTCCAGTTGACCTCGACGTTGTCGATCGCCCAGGTCGCGGCCTTCTCGGTGAACTGGCTGCCGTACTCCGAGGTGAGCTGCTCGAGCAGGCCCGCCTTCGAGAACGAGGAGAACTCGAGGTACTGCTCCGCCGCCTCGAGCGCCTGCTCGGACTCCTTGTTCGGCGCCTCGGGTCGCGCGGGCTCGGGCTCCTCCTCGACCGCGTCGGCCGCGGCGTCGACATCCTCGACGGGGTCCGCGTCGCCCGCAGTCGCATCGGACGTCTCGTCGGCTGCCGCGGCGTCGGGCTGCTCGGCGGGCTGCTCGATCGCCGCCGCATCGTCCTGGGTCCCGGCCTCGTCGTCGCCGCCGGCGACCGCGTTGCTCGCTCCCACGACGAGGAGGACGCCGCCGACGCCGGTGAGGATCTTGTGGCGGGCGAACCAGTTCTTGCGGGTCTCGGGCTGCTGCTCCATCGGAGGCGCCTGGTCGGTGTGCTGCTCGGTCATGCTGTGCTCCTGCTGGGGCGCGCAGCGGCGCGACCCTGTCGGTTTCGTGATCCACAGGCAGGAGTCGCAGATGACGGCCCTCGTCGGGGCCGCACGGCGCGGGGACGCCTCGTGCTTGCATGGCACCAAGTGCCTCAACCACGATACGTCCGTTTCGCGGCTATCGTGACCGATCCCAATGTGGGGATCGTCACATGAGGGACGGCGCCTCGATCACCCGTAGGTGTCGCGCGGCCCTCGACCCTTCACCGTACGAGGGCCTTTGGTCCACGAGCGTGGCGCGGTGGGGCCGAGCACCTTGAGCTCCGTGACGATCTCGCGGCCGAACTCCTCGTTGATGCGGTGGCGGATCTGGCCCGACATGATCTGGAGCTGCGTCGCCCACGCGGTCGAGCTGGCCTTGACGGTGAGCACGCCCTCGTCGAACCCGAGCGGCTCGCAGTGATCGGCGATGCGATCGCCGATGACCTCACGCCATCGCCCGGTCACCGAGGAGACCTCGATCTGCTCGGTCCAGCCCATGCGGCGCAGCAGCGACGCGACGGCGTCGCCCATCGGCAGAGGGTCCCGGCCGTTGGTGTACGGCTCGGTGGAGCGCCGTGCCTCGGTGCGCTGCTTGCGTGCGCGGCCGGGGCTGGTGCGCTTCGCACCGCGCTGGCGAGCCGCCTGACGCGCACGCTCGAGCGCCTCCCGCGCCATCCGTGCCGCGTCGGTGGGCACCAGCGGCTCGCCGGGGGAGTCGGCAGCGGGATCGGGGACGATGCCCTCGTCACTCATCGCCGACCCTCCCCTTGGTCACGGGGATGACCCTGCCCGCGAGCGACGACGGCACATCCTCGGCGACGGCAGCGGTGATGAGCACCTGGCTCGCGCGCTCGAGCCGTGCCGCCAGGGCGGCGCGCCGGCCCGCGTCGAGCTCGGCGAAGACATCGTCGAGGATGAGCACCGGCTCCCCGTCCTCGTCCGAGTCCGGCCCGGCCTCGGACGTGAGCAGGTCGTAGGTGCCGATGCGCAGCGCCAGCGCGCAGGACCACGACTCGCCATGGCTCGCGTACCCCTTCGCGGGCATGCCGGCGAGCCTGATCTCGAGGTCGTCACGCTGGGGACCCGCGAGCGTCACCCCGCGCTCGAGCTCCTTGGGACGCAGCTCGCCCAGCCGTGCCAGGAGCAGGTCAGCGAGCGCGCTCGCTTCCCCTGGAAGCGACTCTGCCAGGGACGATGCATAGGAGATCCCGCACTCACCACCATCGGGAGCGACATCCTCGTAGGCGGCCTGGACGTGAGGCGCGAGCGCGGTCACCGCACGTAGGCGAGCCGCGACGATGCGGCCGCCGAGCTCGGCGAGCTTCTCGTCCCAGATGTCGAGCATCGTGAGATCGCCACGCGCGTTCCTCGAGGTCTTCAGCATCGTGGTGCGCTGCCGGAGCACGCGGTCGTAGTCGGCGAGATCGCCGGCGAGGGCGGGCTGCAGCGCGACGCAGAGCTCGTCGAGGAACGCGCGCCGCCCCGAGGGATCGCCCTTGACCAGCGCCAGATCCTCCGGCGCGAACAGCACGGTCCTCAGGATGCCGAGCAGGTCGCGCGGACGCGCCGCGCCTCGATTGAGGCGCGCCGTGTTCGCACGGCCCTGCGTGAGCGTGACCTCGAGCCCGAGGGTCCTGCCCGCCTTCTCCACCTTGGCCCTCACCACCGCCCGCTCGGCGCCGAACCGGATGAGCGGGGCGTCCGACGCGACGCGATGCGAGCCGAGCACCGACAGGTAGCGGACCGCCTCGACCAGGTTGGTCTTGCCCTGCCCGTTGCGCCCGACGAACGTGGTGACGCCCGGGCCCAGCTCGACGTCGGCGTCCGGGTACGAGCGGAAGTCGGCGAGCTGAACGTGGGTGACGCGCACTAGGAGGCGATGCGGATGGGCACCAGGAGGTAGCGGAAGTCCGTGGAGACCTCGCCGCCGGGCTCCGAGAGCCCGACGAACTCGACAGGCTTGGTCTCCTGCGTGAAGCCGAGCTGCACGAAGTCGCTGCCGAGCGCCGAGAGCCCGTCGAGCAGGTACTGGGGGTTGAACGCGACGGTGATGGGCTCGCCGTGAAGGTGAGCCGTCAGCGCCTCGGACGCCTGCGCATCGTCGCTCTGGCCCGCATCGAGCGTGACCTCGCCCTCCGCGAAGGCGAGCCGCACCGACGAGTTGCGCTCGGCGACGAGCGCGACACGACGGGTCGCGTCGATGAGGTCCTGCGTGCGGACGGTCGCCGTGATGGGGCTCGACTCCGGGAAGAGGCGACGCACCTGGGGGTAGTCGCCGTCCATGAGGAGCGAGGTGGTGACCAGGCCGCCGGCCTCGAAGCCGATGAGGTCCATGCCCTGACCCGAGCTCAGCGCGACGGTGACCTCTCCGGCTCCCAGGGACTTCGCGGTGTCGGACAAGGTCTTCGCCCGCACGAGCGCGACCGCGCTGATGTCGGTCTGGGACGGGGTCCACTCGAGCTCGCGGAGCGCGAGGCGGTAGCGGTCGGTCGCGAGGAGCGAGATGTGGGAGCCCTCGATCTCGACGCGCACACCCGTGAGGATGGGAAGGGTCTCGTCGCGGGACGCCGCCGAGGTGACCTGCGCGACGGCCTGCTGGAGGGTCGACCCGTCGATGGTGCCGGAGGTCTCGGGCAGCTCGGGCAGCGACGGGTACTGGTCGACGGGCATCGTCGCGAGCGTGAAGCGCGAGGCGCCGCAGGTCACGGTGACCTTGGTGCCCTCGAGCGAGAGCTGCACGGGCTTGTGCGGGAGAGCGTTCGCGATCTCTCGGAGCAGTCGACCGCTGACGAGCACCTCGCCGGCGTCCTCGACGTCTGCGGGGAACTCGCCGCGCGCGGATACCTCGTAGTCGAAGCTCGCCAGGCGCACGAGACCCTCGGTGTCCGCGGTGATGCGGACGCCCGCAAGGACGGGGACCGGCGGGCGTGCCGGCACGGCACGCGACGTCCATGCGACGGCGTCTGCCAGAACGTCGCGCTCGACGGTGAACTTCATGCTTGCTCCTCTGATTCCGAACACAGACTATGCCACGGGTCCGACGATGCCGGGAGGCGACGACGACGACGGCGACGCTTCGGGGCGCCGGCCCAGATGAAGGCCATGTGGACAATCACAAGAAAGTGGTCTCATAGTCGTATTAGGCGCCGTGGATTCTGTGGAAGGCCGTCATCATCGCTGGAAATCACAAGAATCGGCATGTGAGATTCCTGAGGGCGGATCGACGGTCGGCTGGGGACGGCCCTGGGATGGACCGCGTGGGCGCCTCAGGATTCTTGTGATTCTTCACAGGTCGTCCCCTGGGGATCCAGCACGTCATCCACGGGCGTCCACAGAGTTTTCCACATTTGTGAGGGAAATCGGCCGGGAGGTGCTCCAGGGGCCCGCACGGCCCGCTCACGAGCCGCTGCGCGAGGTCGATCCCACCACGTAGAGGCCCTCGGTGACGCAATCCGGGCGGCTCTGACGGAGGTCCTCCGAGGCCCTCGGCTCGCAGCCCTCGTGAGGATCGGTCCTGACGAACGATTCAGGCACCTTCGGCACACCTGGGCGTGTCGGGGCTCTATGAGGCGTCGATTCGCTCGTCAGGACGCGCCAGGAGCGAGGCGAGCTCCGGGGCGTCGGCGTGGTGGGACGATGCTCCGGTCTGGCGTCACGCGACAGGTCGCGTCATATCGCGTTCTGGCGAAGGAATCGGGGCGTCCCGGCGCACCGGGACCGCGCGCGGCGCCCGAGGGCCCGGAATCGTGCGTCAGGAGCCACGGAGACGATGAGGCGGTGGCGTCGGCCTCGATCCTCGCGGTGGGCACGATCGTCGCCGCGCGGGCGGTGCGGCGCATGCGAGCCCGCCCGCGGTCCGGCGCGGGCGGATGGTCAGCATCCCGCAGGACGGCTGCTGACGAACGATTCGGCCGGTCGTGGCGCCGACGGGCGCCCTTCGGCGCCCGAGGCCCCGGAATCGTGCGTCAGGAGCCGCCGAGAGCGCCAGAGCAGCGAGGAGGCGTCCGCGCCTCGTCTCGGCGGCGTCGCGGCCGTCGATGCGAAGCGCCGCCACGAGGGCTCCTGGAGAAGGATTCGGGCCCTTGTCGGGCCGTGGAGGCGTGAGGGCGCGCCGAGGCGCCCGAATCGTTCGTCAGGAACGATCGAGTCGGGCGGGCTCGACGCTAGGCGCGCGACTGCTTGATGCGGGCGTGGATCTCGTTGACCTGGTTGTACATCTGGCGCCGCTGCGCGATCTGGTCCTCGACCTTCTTGACCGCGTACATGACGGTGGTGTGGTCCTTGCCTCCGAAGTGCTCGCCGATCTTGGGCAGCGAGAGGTCCGTGAGCTGGCGGCACAGGTACATGGCGATCTGCCGTGCCGTCACGAAGACCCGGGAGCGGCTGGTGCCGGTGAGCTCCTCGAGGGAGATGCCGAAGTACTCAGCGGTCTTGCCGATGATCGACGCGGCCGTGATCTCCGAGTCGTCGTCGGAGATGAGGTCCTTGAGGACCACCTGCGCGAGCGACAGGTCGACGGGCTGCCGGTTGAGCGCGGCGAAGGCCGTGACGCGGATGAGCGCGCCCTCGAGCTCACGGATGTTGCTCGTGATGTTGGACGCGATGTACTCGAGGACGTCCGAGGGCGCCTGGACAGCATCGGCCGCGGCCTTCTTCCTCAGGATCGCGACGCGCGTCTCGAGGTCCGGCGGCTGGACGTCGGTCATCAGCCCCCACTCGAAGCGCGTGCGCATGCGCTCCTCGATGCCGTCGAGGTAGCGCGGGCTCACGTCCGAGGTGATGACCACATGCTTGCCCGCGTTGTGCAGCGCGTTGAACGTGTGGAAGAACTCCTCGAGGGTCTGCTCCTTGCCCTGCAGGAACTGGATGTCGTCGATGAGGAGGACGTCGACCTCGCGGTACGTGCGCTTGAAGCTCAGCGAGCGGTCGTCACGGATCGAGTTGATGAAGTCGTTGGTGAACTCCTCCGAGTTCACGTACCTCACCCGGGTCTGGGGCTTGAGGTGCCGGGTGTAGTGGCCGATCGCGTGCAGCAGGTGCGTCTTCCCCAGCCCGGAACCGCCGTAGATGAACAGCGGGTTGTAGGTCTTACCAGGCGATTCGGCCACCGCGAGGGCGGCCGCGTGCGCGAAGCGGTTCGACGGCCCGATGACGAAGGTGTCGAACGTGTACCGCGGGTTGAGGTGCGGGTCCTCGACCACCGGGGCCGGTGCCGGCTCGGGCCTCCGCACGGCGGGCCGCGGCGCATCGTCCGCGACGGCGTCGCCGTCGGTCGACGCGGGCGGCGTCACCGATGCGTCGACCGTCACCGCGATCCGCACGTCCCGGCCGAGCACCTCGCTCAGCGCCTCGGTGACCGGCCCGCGCAGGGTGGTCTCGACATAGTTCTTGGTGAAGTCCTCGGCGACCGCGAGGAACACGTTGTCCTCGACCACCGCCAGTGGCTTCACGAGCCGAAGGAAGGATCGGTTCTGTGCGCTCAGCGACCCGTCTTCCGTCAGGAAGTCGAGCGCACCGCGCCACACTGCGTCGATCGATTCCGGGGCAGGCTCTGCCGCCACTGGCGTCACCCCCAAGTTGTTTCCACAGAGTTGCTCACAGTCGGTGCATGGCCCGTCACCTGCTCGTTACCGCGTCGCCGCGTGTCGCTCAGCTGGTGCGTGGCCGTGATGGTGGAGCCTATCCTGTTCGGGTGGCGCCACCCAAGGGCGCGCCGCGATTTGACCGTCGTGGTGGATACGCGTAACGTGAGTGCGCTGATTTGACCATGCCCTGAAACTTGGAGTTACCCGTGAGCAAGCGGACTTTCCAGCCGAACAACCGCAAGCGTGCCAAGACGCACGGCTTCCGTCTGCGCATGCGTACGCGTGCCGGACGCTCGATCATGGCGTCGCGCCGCCGCAAGGGCCGCGGCAAGCTCTCGGCCTGAGGTTGCTGCCGGCCGACGCGCGTCTGCGATCGTCCGCGGAGTTCCGCTCCGCGATGCGATCGGGGACTCGCAGCGGCCGGCGCACCGTCGTGGTGCATCTGGCGCTCACCGGCGATGCTTCGCGCATGGCCGGTTTCGCTGTTTCTAAGGCCGTAGGAGGTGCGGTGGTGCGCAATCGCGTCAAGCGACGCCTTCGCGCGATCATGTCGCCGCGCCTCGCCGCGCTTCCCGCCGGCAGCTCGGTGGTGGTGCGGGCGCTCCCGCCGGCCGCGGCCGCATCGTTCGCGACCCTCGAGGCCGATGTCGACGGCGCGCTTCGGCACGCGATGTCGAAGGCGGGCCGATGAGCATCGCGGCACGTGCACTCGGTGGCGCCATCCGTGGCTACCAGCTGACGGTGTCGCCGCTCACCGGGCCGCGCTGCAAGTTCCACCCGTCCTGCTCGCACTTCGCGCTCGAGGCCATCCAGGTCCATGGCGCGGCCGTGGGCTCGAGCCTCGCGGCGTGGCGACTGCTGCGCTGCAACCCCTGGAGCAACGGTGGCGTCGACGACGTGCCGGCGAAGGGGGAGCGACTCTTCCGCCTCACGCGCAATAATGCCGCGATGCTGACCGAACCGACCTCAGCCGTCTGACCGAAGGACTAGCGCCTCCATGCTTGACACCATCCTCTACCCGCTCGAATGGGTCGTCGCCAACGTCATGGTGATCTGGCACTGGGTGTGGTCCGCGATCGGGCTCGATCCGGCGGCCGGCATCACCTGGGCCCTGTCGATCGTCGGCCTCGTGATCACCATCCGTGCCGCGCTGATCCCGCTCTTCGTCAAGCAGATCAACGCCTCGCGTGCGATGCAGGTGATCGCGCCCGATCTCAAGAAGATCCAGGACAAGTACAAGGGCAAGAAGGACCAGGCGTCCCGCGAGGCCATGAGCCGCGAGACGATGGAGCTCTACTCCAAGCACAAGACGAACCCCTTCGCCTCGTGCCTGCCGATGCTCATCCAGGCGCCGATCTTCTTCGCGCTGTTCCGTGTGCTCAACTACCGCCTCGAGGGCAATGCGAGCGGCAGCGGCAGCACCGAGGGAATCGGCATGCTGACCAACGAGGTCGCGGCCCAGGCCCAGCACGCCGAGCTGTTCGGCGCCTCGCTGTCCGACTCGTTCTTCAACAGCCCCGGGGCGGCCGCCAAGATCCTGTCGGTGGTGCTGATCGTCGCGATGGTGGCCACCACGTTCCTCACCCAGCACCAGCTCACGCGCAAGAACCTGCCGGCGTCGGCGCTCGAGGGGCCGATGGCCCAGCAGCAGAAGATCCTCATGTACGCGCTGCCGTTCATCTTCGTGATCTCCGGCCCGAACTTCCCGATCGGTGTGCTGATCTACTGGACCACCACCAACGTGTGGACGTTCGGGCAGCAGTGGTACGTGATCCGCAACAACCCGACGCCGGGATCCGAGGCCGACAGGCTCCACAAGGAGCGGCTGGCCGCAAAGGCCGCGAAGCGTGCGGCGAAGCGAGGCGAGGACCCGCAGGCGGCCGTGATCGAGGCGGCTCCCGAGGAGGAGAGCGCCCAGAAGCGATCCGGCCAGCGCCAGCAGCCCAAGCGCAAGAGCCGTGGCGGCGGCAAGTCTCAGCAGCTTCCTGTGAACGACGACAAGGACCTCTCATGACCGACAACATCAAGAAGCTCGACGCCGAGGGCGACGTCGCGGCCGACTTCCTCGAGGAGCTGCTGGACATCCTCGACATGGATGGCGACATCGACATCTCGGTCGAGGCCGGGCGTGCCAAGGTCGCGATCGTCGCGGATGGCCCGAGCCAGGACCTCAAGCGACTGGTCGGCCCTGACGGCGAGGTTCTCGAGGCGCTCCAGGACCTCACGCGCCTGGCCGTCCAGTCGGAGACGGGCGAGGTGAGCCGCCTCATGCTCGACATCGCGGACTTCCGTGCGGGACGCCGCGAGCGTCTTGCCGAGCAGGCGCGAGAGGCGGTCGCGCAGGTGCGCGAGTCGGGAAGCCGGGTCGCGCTTCCGGCGATGAACGCGTTCGAGCGCAAGGTGGTGCACGACGTGGTACTCGAGGCCGGCCTGTCCTCGGAGTCGGAGGGTGAGGACCCGCAGCGCTACGTCGTCGTGCTTCCGGCCTGACGTTTCACGTGAAACAGCGATGACAAACGCGAGCCTCGGCGAGGATCCCCTGCACCAGAGCGACGCGGTGCGCGAGTACTTCGGTGATGTGTACCCGCGGGTGCTGGCGTTCGCGGAGCTGCTCGCACGGGAGGGCGTCGAGCGCGGACTCATCGGTCCGCGCGAGGTGACGCGCCTGTGGGAACGGCACATCCTCAACTCGGCGGCGCTCATGCCGTTCCTGGGGGAGGGCCGCGTGGCGGATGTCGGTTCGGGCGCCGGGCTGCCGGGCATGGTCCTGGCGGCCATGGACCCCGAGCGCGACTACGTGCTGATCGAGCCGATGGAGCGCCGCACGCAGTGGCTGTTCGAGGCGGCTCGGGAGTGCGGCATCGACAACGCGAGGATCGTGCGCGGCCGTGCCGAGGAGGTGGCCGAGTCCGTCGAGGTCGAGGTCGTCACTGCGCGTGCCGTGGCTGCGATCGACAAGCTGGTCAAGTGGTGCTCGCCGTTGCTCACATCCCAGGGACGCATGGTGCTTCTCAAGGGAAGGAGCGCGGCCGACGAGCTCGAGCGTGGCAAGTACACGCTTCGCAAGCAGCGGTTCACGGGCGAGGTGCACCGCGCCGGCACGGTGCCCGGGGTCGAGGAGACGACGGTGGTGGTGCTGGAGAGGGTGTGATCTCCACACGTCGTCTCCACAACGCTATGCACAGCGATTCGTTCGGGAATCGGGGTCCCATGACCGTCTTTTCCACAGGCGCTCGGCGGCGATGTCGGTGCCCTCGCGCATGATGATGTCGACCGTGGAGGGCTTGTCATGCACGCATCGTGCTGGGGTAAAGTCGGGGATTCCGGCAGGCGTTCTCGTTCATGACTGAGATGCCCCGGCTTCTCGAATGGGGCTTGTGTTTCACGTGAAACGAATGACGTCACGTCTGTCCGTACCGCCGTATGCAGAAGGGAACTGGGTGTCCAGCGACAACATGCACGCACCGATCGCTTCAGGCGAGCCGCGTGGCGCCGCCACCGCTGTTTCACGTGAAACACGAGATCCCTTCGACGGTCTCGCCGACGACGCCGACAGCCCTCTCGCGGCGGAGATGATGGCGACGGAGCGTCGGCGCCGCGAGCTGGAGACGGCAGACTTCCCCAAGCCGCCGGGCACCCGCATCATCGCGGTGTCCAACCAGAAGGGTGGGGTGGGGAAGACCACCACCTCGGTGAACGTGGCCGCGGCGTTGGCGAAGCGTGGCGCGAACGTGCTCGTGGTGGATGCCGACCCGCAGGGCAACGCATCGACCGCGCTCGGCGTCGAGCATCGGTCGGGGACGCCCTCCATCTATGAGGTGCTGCTCGACGACACCCCGATGGCGAAGGTCGCTCAGCGGTGTCCGGACATCGACACGCTCTGGTGCATCCCCGCGACCATCGATCTCGCGGGTGCCGACATCGAGCTCGTCTCGGTGGTCCGGCGCGAGTTCCGCCTGCACGATGCGCTGAAGGAGCTGCTCGCCGGCCCTGGCAAGGACCTCGACTACGTCTTCATCGACTGCCCGCCGAGCCTGGGCCTGCTCACGCTCAACGCGATGGTCGTGGCGACCGAGGTGATGATCCCCATCCAATGCGAGTACTACGCTCTCGAGGGCCTCACGCAGCTCATGAAGACGGTGGAGATGGTGCGGAAGCACCTCAATCGGGGCATCCACGTGTCGACCATCGTCCTCACGATGTACGACGGTCGCACCAATCTCGCGCGCGAGGTCGCCAACGAGGTCCGTTCGCACTTCCCGACGCAGACGCTCGAGCAGACGGTGCCGCGCTCGGTGAGGGTTTCGGAGGCCCCGGGATTCGGCCAGACTGTCATCACGCATGACCCCCATTCCTCGGGTGCGGTCGCCTACATGACGATCGCCAGGGATATCGCGGTGCGCGGAGCCGCGGGATCGGAGAGCAAGTGAGCAAGGCGAAGCGTGGCCTCGGACGGGGCCTGGGCGCCCTGATCCCCACCGAGCCCGAGGAGGACAGCATCGCCGCACCCGCGAGGGACCGCCCGCGCGATGTCTTCTTCTCCGATACCTCGACGGCGGCGATCCCGACGATCACCGAGGTGTCGGAGGACGGGGAGCTGGTCCCGGTGCCCGGCGCCGCCTTCGCACACATCGAGCCGGCGAGCGTGGTGCCGAATCCGCGGCAGCCGCGCTCGGTCTTCGACGAGGACGCGCTCGCCGAGCTGGTCGCCTCGATCAAGGAGATCGGCGTCCTGCAGCCGATCGTCGTGCGTCCCCACCCCACGGGGGAGGGCTACGAGCTCATCATGGGTGAGCGGCGCCTTCGCGCGACCAAGGAGGCCGGCCTCAGCGAGATCCCGGCGATCATCCGTTCCACGGACGACACCGACATGCTCCGCGATGCGCTGGTCGAGAACCTGCATCGCAGCCAGCTGAACCCGCTCGAGGAGGCGGCCGCCTACCAGCAGCTCCTCGAGGACTTCGGGATCACCCATGAGGAGCTCGCGGCGCGGATCGCACGATCGCGCCCGCAGATCTCCAACACGCTGCGTCTCCTCAAGCTCCCGGCGACGGTGCAGCGCCGCGTCGCGGCGGGTGTGCTGAGCGCGGGCCATGCCCGTGCCCTGCTGGGGCTCGACTCCGCCGAGGCGATGGAGCACCTGGCTACCCGCATCGTCGCGGAGGGCCTGTCCGTGCGCGCGACCGAGGAGGCAGTTGCGCTGGGGGTCGAGGCTCCGCGCCAGCGCCGCGGCACCACGCGTGCCGGGGGTAGGACCGAGGCGCTCGACGAGCTCGGAGGGCGGCTAGGCGACCGCTTCGACACGCGCGTGAAGATCAAACTCGGACGCGCCAAGGGCTCGATCACGATCGACTTCGCCACGGTCGACGACCTCAACAGGATCGTCGCGATGATCGATCCTCAGGATCCCGGGGTGCTCGCCGCGCAGTAGGCCGCATCAGCACAAGGCCCGGATCGCGATGATCCGGGCCTCGTGCTTCGTCGGCACGGCGGGTTCAGTCGCGCGAGACGGCCGTCTCGATGACCTCGCGGTACACCGCTCCGAGGTCGAGGCCCGCAGCCTCCGCCGCTTGCGGGAAGAGCGACGTCTCGGTCATACCAGGGGCGATGTTGATGTCGATCACCTGCGGGACGCCCGACTCGTCGAAGATGAGGTCGATCCGCGAGAGGTCCCGCAGGTCCATCGATCGGTGCACGGCGAGCGCCGTCGACGCCGCCGCCTCGGCCTGCGCGTCCGTGAGCCGGCCGGGGCAGAAGTACTCGACGCGACCCGGGTTGTAGCGCGCGTCGTAGTCGTACGCGCCATCGGTGACGGTCTCCACGGCAGGAAGGACACGGGCCGTGTCGCCGGTCCCGAGCACGCTCATCGCGACCTCCGTGCCGGCCACGAAGCGCTCGACCAGCGCGGTGTCGCCGTACGCGAAGCAGTGGACCATGGCACGCGCGAGATCCTCGCGTTCGCGGACGATCGACACGCCGAGCGCCGAACCTCCGCGCACCGGCTTCACCACCACGGGAAGCCCGAACTTGGCGACAACGGCATCGAGCACCTGCTCCGCACCCACCTCACGGAACAAGGATTGAGGCAGGGTGACGTGCTCGGGCGTCGCGATGCCGGACCTCGCCATCACCGCCTTCGAGACGGCCTTGTTCCAGGCGACGCGTGCCGAGTGCGATGCCGTGCCGACGAAGGGGACCCCGACCAGCTCCAACAGCGCCTGAAGCGAACCATCCTCGCCGGTGGCACCGTGAACCAGGGGCCAGACGACGTCGATGTCGCCGTGACGGAGCGTCGGGATCAGCTCGGTGTCCACATCGACCAGGCTGACCTTGTCGACGGCGCCCCTCAGCGCCTCCTGCACGCGCCGGCCCGAGCGGATCGAGACGTCGCGTTCGTGGGAGAGCCCTCCGGCGAGGATCAGTGCATGCATGGGGGTCCCTTCGTGCTCAGAAGAGGTCGGGTGCGGGGAAGTCGACGGTGTCGCCGGCGGCGCCGCCCGCGGTGCCGAAGATCCGTACGGTCTCGAGCTCCGCGTCGACCACGGTCGCGAGCCGCCGCACCCCTTCGCGGATGCGATCAGGGGTGGGGAAGCAGTAGGACAGGCGCAGGTGATCGGTACCGGAGCCGTCGATGTAGAACGCGCTGCCGGACACGTACGCGACGCGCGCCGTGATGGCACGGGGAAGCATCGACTTCGCATCGAGGCCGTCGGGGAGCTTCACCCACACGTAGAAGCCGCCTTCGGGCACGTTCCAGGAGGCCTCGGGGATGTGCTCGCTCAGGGCGGAGATCATCGCGTCGCGCCGTTCGCGGTACTGCTCGCGGAACTTCTTGATCTGGCCCTGCCAGTCGAAGTGCTCGAGGTAGGTCGCGATCGCCATCTGCGACGCGTTCGACGGCGAGAGGATCGCGGCCTCGGACGCGAGCACCAGCTTCTCGCGCACCGCGTGAGGCGCCACGGCCCATCCCACCCGGTAGCCGGGAGCGAAGGTCTTGGAGAAAGACCCCAGGTAGATGACCCCTTCGGGGCTCATCGAACGCATCGCGGGCAGCGGCTCCTGGTCGAAGCCGAGCAGCCCGTAGGGGTTGTCCTCCAGCACCAGCACACCGTGCCGCTGGCAGATGTCCAGCACCTGGGGACGCCGCTCGAGCGACAGCGTCACGCCGCCCGGGTTGTGGAAGTTGGGCACCGTGTAGAGGAACTTGACCCGCTTGCCCGCCGCCGCGAGGCGTGTGAGCGTCTGCTCCAGCGCCTCCGGGATGAGGCCGTGGGCGTCCATGGGGACGTGCACCACCTCGGCCTCGTGCGCACGGAAGACCCCGAGCGCCCCGACGTAGGACGGCGCCTCGGCCACGATGACGTCGCCCGGGTCGATGAAGATCTTGGTGACCAGGTCGAGCGCCTGCTGCGAGCCCGTGGTCACCACCACATCGTCCGGGTGAGCCGAGATTCCCTCGAGCGCCATGACGTCGAGGATCTTCTCGCGCAGCACGGGATCGCCCTGCCCGGACCCGTACTGGAGGGCGACCTCGCCCTGCTCCACGATGAGCCGTCGGCTCATCTCGCCGAGCTCCTCGAGCGGCAGGCCTCCGATGAAGGGCATCCCGCCCGCGAGCGAGACCACCTCGGGACGGCTCGCGACGGCGAAGAGCGCGCGGATCTCCGAGGCGCGCATCTGGTGCGCGCGCTGCGCATACGACCCGTACCAGGGATCGAGGCGGGTGCCCTCGCGAGGGGTGGGAGTGCCGTCGCTCATGGCGCAAGTCTGGCACGGCGCCCGGGGTCCAGCCTGCAACGGCCTGGACCCCGGACGCCGACGTTCAGGAGCCGACGGGAGCGGCGATGACCTCGTCGAAGAGCTGCACCAGCGCGGGCTTGGGACGTGCGCCCACGACGGACCGCACCACCTGGCCGTCCTTGAAGAAGCTCATCGTCGGGATGGACGTCACCCCGTAGGCCATGGCGAGCTCGGGGTTCGCGTCCGTGTCGACCTTGACCACCTTGAGCCGGCCGGCGTACTCCTCGGCGAGCTCGTCGAGCAGGGGCGCCACCGCGCGGCACGGGCCGCACCACGTCGCCCAGAAGTCGACCACCACGGGGACCGAGCTCTGGAGGACCTCCGCCGGGAAGGAGTCGACGGTCGCGTTGACCGGCACCGCAGGAAGCTGGGCCGGCGCCGCCACCGCGTCCGCGGGCTCGACGGCCGCCGGTGCGACGTCGGCGAGCGAGTCGAGGAAGTGTTGGGCGTCGAGGGCGGCGGCGCAGCCCGAGCCGGCGGCGGTGATGGCCTGGCGGTAACGGTTGTCGACCAGGTCGCCGCACGCGAACACACCGGAGACGTTGGTCGCGGTGGTGCGGCCGATGACCTGGACGTAGCCCTCGGCGTCGGTGTCGACCACACCCGTGACCAGCTCCGAGCGCGGCTCATGACCGATCGCAACGAACAGCCCGGTCGCGGCCAGCGTCGACTCCTCACCGGTGACCCGGTTGCGCACCCGCACCCCGGCGAGCTTGTCCTCACCGTCCAGCCCGACCACCTCGGAGTCCCACACGAACTCGATCTTCGGATCCGCATGGGCACGGTCGGCCATGATCTTCGACGCCCGCAGCTCGTCACGGCGGTGCACCAGATACACCTTCGACGCGAACCGAGTCAGGAACGTCGCCTCCTCCACCGCGGAGTCGCCACCACCGACGACCACCACCGCCTGGTCACGGAAGAAGAACCCGTCGCACGTGGCACACCACGACACACCCTTGCCCGACAGCCGCTTCTCATCGTCCAGCCCCAGCTCCCGGTACGCCGACCCGGTCGCGAGGATCACCGCCGACGCCGTGAACGTGCCCGACATGCCCGTCACCACCGTCTTGACCGGACCCTCAAGATCCAGCGACACCGCATCATCGAACAGCACCTCGGCACCGAAACGCTCCGCCTGCGCCTGCAACGTCTCCATCAGCTCAGGACCCTGCACCCCCTCGACGAACCCCGGGAAATTCTCCACCTCCGTGGTGTTCATCAACGCCCCACCCGCCGTGATCGACCCCGCCACCACCAACGGCGCAAAACCCGCACGCGCCGCATAGATAGCCGCCGTATACCCGGCAGGACCAGAACCGACGATGATCAGGGTGCGGTTGTCGCTCACGATGTTTCCTCGTTCGATGGGGATGCCCGGCGGTCACGGCCGGGCGGCGTTCTGTCAACAGATGGTACGGGGACGATGTTCCCCGCACGGGCGGCGTTCGCCGCGGGAGATCACCCGGATGGGTCGGGAGAGGGCTCGAGCGTCGCGGTGACCGCGGGGTTCGGGATCGACGAGGGGTCCTCCTCGATCACGATGGCAGGGTCCAGCGGCGAGTCGAGCCAGCCCAGCGCGAGCATCACGGCGAAGACCATGCCGACGATAGCGATGGTGATGACCACCCGCGAGCCGTTGAGTGGACCGCCGTGCACCGCGCGATCGCGCGCGCGCCGCAGGCTGGTGGCGATCAGCTCGGACCCGGGAAAGCGGCGGTTGAGGGACTCGAGCACCAGCTCCCAGGTGCCGGGCTCCCTCACGCGGTTCTGGTCGGCGACCATGATCTCGAGCGTGTCGAACGCGGCCTCGTGGCGATCCGCGGGGCGTCCCACGGTCGCGATCGCATCGGTGTCGGGCGCGGACGGCTCGTGGCCCTCCGGGGCCGCATCGTCCATGCCGATGTCGGTCGCCGGCACGGAGAGCGCGAGCACGGACTCCCGGAGCCCCGGCGTCGACATCTCGGCCGCGATCGCCTCGTCCGCCGAGCGCTGCGCGTTCGCGAGGGTCTCGGCGGCGACGAGCGCGCGTGCCGCCTCGCGGGCCTCGGCCTCGCGCCGCGCGGCCTCCTCCGCCTCCCGCAGCGCCCTCTCCTCGGCCTCGCGCTCCAGGCGCGGCGTCAGCGGCAGGGCATCCACGGTGGCCGCGAAGTCGGCGAGCGAGCGCGAGTCGGCGGACACGAGCGCCGCCACCACCTCGGACAGCGTGGCCGGTCCGGGACCCTGGAGCAGGCTCAGCACGAGCGCGCGGGCCTGGCCGGGGAGGTCCTCCGGAAGGTCGTCGGCCGTCGCCTCGGACGGCTCGAGGCCGGTGAGCGCTCGGACGAGCAGCGCGGTGATCGCGCGCGCATCCTCGGACTCGCCTGCCGAGCCCACCAGCCCCGCGGCCTGCGCCGCCTGCCCGTCGACGCCCAGCCCTCCGACCACCACGCGGCCGCGCGGGGAGACGGTGACGCATGCGGGCCGCACGTAGCCGTGCGACATGCCGTTGGAGCGCGCGACGGCGAGCGCTCGCGCGGCACCCGCGGCGACCGCCAGCGCGCGGCGCGGCTCGATGCGATGGGTCGCGAGCACCTGGTCCAGGACGGGCCCGGGCACGTGCTCGAAGGCGACGTACGTGACGGGACCGTCGGGCGCGTCCTCCTGGCCGGCGGCGACGATGCGCGCGAGGCGAGGATCGCGCAGCCGCGAGGCCCGCGTCGCCTCCTGGCGGATGGCGTCCGCGGCGTCGCCCGCGACGAGGTCCACGACCGTCCGACGCCCCAGCCGGGCATCGTGCCCGAGGTACCGCTCGACCCCCGGGATGTCGTGCTCGACCCGCTCGAGCAGGGTGAACCGCGCACCCACGATCGTGCCCGATTCCACCTGTGCCGTACCCCCGTGATCCGTCCGGTGCCTATCGTACGGTGCGCCGCAGACGTCGCAGCAGGGGCTCCGCGAGCTCGCTCGCCTCGGGCACGCGCAGCACGCGCAGCAGCGCCCAGTAGAGCACCCCCATGAGGGGCACGAGCACCGCGAGGGCGCCGCACGCGATCATCAGGCTGTGAAGCCGATCGGCGGGATCCGGCTCGGGGATGAAGCGCAGCAGGGACCATCCGGCCACCCCGGCGAGCGCGGCCGCCAGCAGCGCTCGCGAGGCCACCGCCGTGTAGGCCGCGAGGCCGAGGCTGCCGATGCGGCGCCGGACGCCCCGTGCGCGCAGCACCACCCCGACGACGTTCGACAGGGACAGCGCGAGCGCGACCCCCGCGGTCCACCAGTAGGGATCGAGCACGCGCTGGAAGGCGAGCATGCCCACCGCCCACGCGATGGTCACGGGGATCTGGATGAGGAAGACCGCCCGGCCGTCCTCGAGCGCGAAGAAGACGTTCTTGAACACGCCCAGTAGCGCGAGGGGCACACCTCCGACCGCGAGGGCCATCAGCACGTACGCGACGGAGCGCACCACATCGGCCTCCACCGTGGGCAGGGCGAGGCGCACGATCGCCGGGGCGAGCGCGACCAGCACGGCCGTGGACCACAGGCCGAACACCGTGACGATGCGCATGCCGCGCTGCACGGTGGCGCGCAGCGCGGCCATGTCCTGCGCGGCGGCGTGACGCGACATCGTGGTGGCGAGCGCCGTGAGCAGCGACACGATGATGAGTGAGTGCGGGAGCAGGTAGAGCATCATGGCGTTGAAGTAGGCGGCGTTGCCCGCGATCGACGGGTCGCCGAGCTCGGACCCGATCGCGCCCGCCTCGCTCGCGATGCGCGTCACGACGATGACGCCCGCCTGGTCGAGCAGCACCGCGCCGAGCGCCCACCCGGCGACCGTGGTGACGCCGGAAAGCTCGCCCTGGGGGCCCGTCCACACCGGGCGCCAGCGATAGCCGCCGCGCAGGAGCGGCCACACCAGGATCAGCGCCTGGGCCGCGATGCCGAGCGTGGCCGTGCCCGCGATGAGCCAGATCGCGTTCGCGCCCCACCAGCCCGGGTCGTCGAACGCGGCGCTGTGGCGGTCGTACCCGCCGTACATCGCAAGGAAGGCCGCGAGCCCCACGATCGAGACGATGTTGTTGAGCACGGGCGCCCACATGTAGGGGCCGTACTGCTCGCGCGCGTTGAGCACCTGGCCCAGGATCGTGTAGACGCTGTAGAAGAGCAGCTGCGGGATGCACCAGAATGCGAAGGCGATCGCGAGCTCGCGCTGCGGCGCGTCCCAGCCCTGCGTGTACACGTTGACGAAGACGGGCGCGGCGAGCGTGAAGAGCACCGTGATCCCGAGCGAGCCGGCGATCCCGAGGGTGACGATGCGGTCGACGGTGCGCTTGCCGTCAGGGCGGCGGAACGCGCGCACGATCTGCGGCACGAGCACGGCGTTGAGCACGCCGGCCGCGACGATGGCGTAGAGCGTGTTCGGGATCTTGTTCGCGACGTCGTAGGCGTTGGCGGCGATCCCGGTCGCGCCGATCGCGCCCACGAGCATCGCGTTGCGGATGAAGCCCAGCCCGCGCGACACGAAGGTGCCCGAGGCCATCACCAGCGTGTTGCGCCCCACCGAGCGGCGCGGCGCCGCCGGGGCCTCGGGCCCGCCGGCGGTCGCCTCGTCCTCGGTCACGTCAGCCCTTCCCGCCGCCGTCGGTGCGCGCGGTGCGGGTGTCCTTGCGACCGCGGCGCACCGTGCGGATCACGCCGAGCACCAGCATGACGATGAGCCCGACGGTGAACACCGCGGTGACGGCCGTGCCCCAGTCGGCGCGCACGCGCACCGACATGCTCACCGGCGCCGCGATGCTCGCGCCGTCGGTGTTGCGCAGCACCGTGCGCGCTTGGACGTTCGCGGTCGAGACGGCGGAGACCTCGACGGGCACCGTGATGCTCGAGCGGGCCGGGACGGTGACGGTCGGGGAGTCCCTGATCTGCAGGTTCGCCGAGAACGAGGTCATGTCGACCACCACCGTGGCGTCGACGTCGAGGTCGTTCACCACGGTGACGGGGAGCGCGCCCTTGTCGGCGATGAAGTTGATGTCGGAGCCGGCGGCGACGTGCAGCGCGCCGAGCGTGGCGTCGATGCTGGTGGCGGAGTCGGCGAGGCGCAGCTCCCGCGCGACCTCGTCGCCGCGCAGCGAGCGCGTGAGGGGCGACAGGACCGCGGCGCCGCCGGGATCGAGCACGTCGTCCGGGTCGTCCGCCACGACGCTGAGGTCCATGAGGTCCGCGAGGCGCGTCGTCAGGCCCGTGATGGCCGTTTGGCCGAGGTCGTCGTCCTCGCCCACGAGCGCGGGCGCGCGGGTGGTGCGGCCCTCGTCGGCCTCGACCAGCTCGGCGACGCCGACGGTGCTCACGAACGGGCTCTCGAGCAGCCCGGCCAGCGCGTCCGTCGCGTCGGAGGCGGACGGGGTCCAGTCGTCGCCGGTCCACACAAGCACGGGAGCGTCGGTCTCGGCTGCCGTGAGCGCCCCCGCCGCGACCGCGGCCCCCACCGCGCCGGGATCGACCTCGCCGTCGGCGACGGCGTAGCCCGAGAGCGTCGCGTCGGGGGTGAGGAGCGTGAGGCGGGCGCCGTCGCCCCGTGACGGCAGCGTCGCGGCGGTGACCCCCGACGTCGCCGCGTCCAGGCCGTCCGTGACGAGCAGCGCCGTCGCGCCGGCGTCCGCGGCCAGCCGCAGAGTGGGGCGGTCCGCCTCGCCGACGATGCCGAGCCACGGCAGGTCGGTGAACCCGCCGGTCGCGGCCTGCTCGGAGCGGGCCAGCGAGTAGTCGAGCAGCGAGGTGTTCTCGGCGTGGGCGAGGGAGACGAGGTCCGGGTCCTGCGCCGGCAGGCGCATCACGTCCCGGTCGGAGAGGTCGAACGTGCTGGTGCCGAGAGCCGAGAGCGCGGTGCCGTCGATCGCCAGGGTGACGCCGTCGATGCTCGAGGCGGTCGCGACGGCGCGCACCCGGGCGCTGAGGCCCGAGGCGGTGGCGAGCGTGGACAGCGTGAGCTCGGGGACGTCGGCATCGGCCCACGTCACGGCGCCCGTGAGCAGCGTGGTGACCTGGTCGCCCACGCGAAGCTCGAGCGTGACGCCATGCGCCGCCCACGAGTCCTCGGCGAACGGGAGCCGTCCCTCCCGCGCGGTGACGGACACGGTGGTCGAGACGCCGTCGCCCAGCCGGGTCACCTCCTCGGTGCCGTCCGAGCCGCTCGCCGGGGCTGTGGTGGTGGTCACCCCGAGCGGTGCGGTCCCGACCGTCACCAGCGCGGCCTCGCCGCCGCCGAGGAACTCCGCCAGCGCCTCCCGGTCCTCGAGCGGGTCGCGCGTGACGCGCATGGCGACCGTCGCATCGTCGACCGGCGCGCCGGTCGTGTTGGACACGGTCACCATCGCGCTCAGGGGATCGCCCGGCTCGACGTACGGGGTGGGCGCCGAGACGATGGAGGCCTCGAGGCCGAGGTCGACGGGGTCGGCCAGGGGAGCGGCGTGCGCGGGCGTGGTCAGCGCGACCGTGCCCAGCGCCGCCGCCGCGCCGAGCGCGCGGTGGAGCCGCGAGCGGGCGCCGGCGTCCCGCATCGTCCCTGCGGTCACGGCCCGATCGCGAGCAGGCGTGCCGCGGCCTGCGCCATCTTGCGCTCGTTGGGGTACGCGAGCTCCCGGGTGAGGTCGGCGACCGCGATCCACCGGGCGACCTCGGCCTCGTGGTCGGGGTCGTTCTCGGTGGTGATGATGCCGCCCTTGGCCTCGAGCAGGTAGTGGTGGACCACCTTGTGGACGCGACGGTCGTCCCCGGTGAACCAGTAGTCGATAATGCCCAGCGGCTGGATGATCTCGGCGTCGATGCCGGTCTCCTCCGCCACCTCGCGGACGGCCGCGATCTCGGGCGTCTCGCCCTCCTCGATGTGACCCTTCGGCAGGCACCACTCGAGGCGGCCTGCGCGGTTGCGGCGGCCGATGCACGCCGCGTAGGCCACGCCGTCCTCGACGCGCACCGCGATGCCGCCGGCGGAGGTCTCGTTGCTCACCGGGAGGTGGGGGGCACGATGCGCGACGCCCTCGCGACGAGGCCGGACCCCGGCGCCCTGCGGAGGCATCGGCACGGGGCCGGGGCGCGGGACGGGGGACGTGGGCATGGCCCAACTC
The DNA here is from genome assembly GCF_000971395.1 of Demequina iriomotensis. GTDB lineage: Bacteria > Actinomycetota > Actinomycetes > Actinomycetales > Demequinaceae > Demequina > Demequina iriomotensis. Next base: position 104,641 of record NZ_BBME01000009.1, read on the forward strand.
TAACGACAGGCAGGAGGCGCGCCGGTAGGCATGACCGGGGGCGGCGTGCCCCGGGGCCGGGGCGGGACGGCTTGCGTCTGGGACACTGGTGCGGTGACCACCGCCTCCTCCGACCTGCCCACGCTCGATGTCCTGCGCCGTCGCGCCGCCGGACTGTGGGCCGCGCTCCCGCCCGAGATCGGTCGCCTGGCGGACGCGTTCGCGGAGGCGGGCCACGAGCTCGCGTTGGTCGGAGGTCCCGTGCGGGACGCGTTCCTCGGGCGCTCGAGCGCGGACCTCGACTTCGCCTCGTCGGCCAGACCCGACGAGATCGAGCGGCTCCTGCGCGGGTGGACCAAGGCGACGTGGGACATGGGGCGCGAGTTCGGCACCATCGGTGGGCGGCGCGGCGATCTGGTGGTGGAGATCACCACCTACCGGGCCGACGAGTACGACGGCGAGACGCGCAAGCCTGTGGTCGCGTTCGGCTCGTCCCTGTCCGGGGACTTGGCGCGCCGCGACTTCACTGTCAACGCGATGGCGGTGCGCCTGCCGTCGATGGAATTCGTCGACCCGTTCGACGGGCTCTCGGACCTCGCGGGCGGGCTGCTGCGCACCCCCATCGATCCCGCGGTGTCCTTCGGCGACGATCCGCTGCGCATGATGCGTGCGGCGCGCTTCGCGTCGCAGCTCGGCTTCGAGATCGAGCCCGCGACCTTCGCCGCGATGGCGTCGATGGCGTCGCGCATCGAGATCGTCTCGGCCGAGCGCGTGCGCGACGAGCTGGTGAAGCTCCTGCTCGGCACGTCGGTGCGGGAGGGCCTTGCGGCGCTCGTCGACTCGGGGCTCGCCGCGCACGTGCTGCCGGAGCTGCCCGCGCTCAAGCTCGAGGTCGACGAGCACCACCATCACAAGGATGTCTACGAGCACACGCTCACGGTGGTCGAGCAGGCGATCGCGCTGGAGACCTCCGCCGACGGTCCGGTGCCCGGGCCCGACCTGGTGCTGCGCCTCGCCTCGCTGCTGCACGACATCGGCAAGCCCCCGACCAAGCGCCTCGAGCCCGGCGGCGGCGTCTCCTTCCACCACCACGAGGTGGTGGGCGCGAAGATGGCGGCCCGCCGGCTCAAGGCGCTGCGTTTCGACAAGGACACGATCAAGGCGGTCGAGCACCTCGTGTTCCTGCATCTGCGCTTCCACGGGTACGCCGACGCGCGCTGGTCGGACTCCGCGGTGCGCCGCTACGTGGTGGACGCGGGCGCGGGGCTCGAGCGCCTGCATCGTCTGACGCGCGCGGACGTCACCACGCGCAACAAGCGCAAGGCCGATCGCCTGTCCTTCGCGTACGACGACCTCGAGCACCGCATCGCCGAGCTGCGCGAGCAGGAGGAGGTCGACGCGATCCGTCCCGACCTCGACGGCACGCAGATCATGGAGATCCTGGGCATCGCACCCGGCCGGGAGGTCGGCCAGGCCTACAAGCACCTGCTCGAGCTGCGCATGGAGCACGGCCCGCTGGGCCCCGAGCGCGCCGAGGCCGAGCTCAAGGCCTGGTGGGAGTCGCGCTCGGAGTGAGCGCGGGGCCCTGCACCCGCGGCGCCCTGCGCCCTGCGGCCTCGGTACGCCGACCCCTGCGCGCTGAGGTGATCGTCGCGTTCCGGTTCTTCACCCCTCGCTGAACTAAGCCCGCAGGCGACGCGGTCGTGAACGGGAACATCGCGCGCCGGGTGGGGTTGTTTCACCTCGGGATGAAGCTCCCGAGAGCGACAACGGTGGCCGAATGCGCCTCGCGGCGGTCGACGTCGATCGGGGGTCGGGGGTCGGGGGTCAGGCCGGGACGGTCCGCGACAGGTGTGGGAACAGCTCCGCGACCGGGGCGTGGACGATGCGTCCGTCGACCGTCGCGAGCCCGCGCGCCAGCGCCGGGTCCTTGGCGGTCGCCACCTCCCAGCCGTCGGTCGCCAGCCGCAGGGCGTACGGCAGCGTCGGGTTGGTGAGCGCCAGCGTCGAGGTGTGGCCCACCGCGCCCGGCATGTTGGCGACGCAGTAGAAGGTGGACCCCTCGACGGCGTAGGTCGGGGCGGCGTGCGTGGTCGGCCGCGAGTCCTCGAAGCAGCCGCCCTGATCGATCGCGATGTCGACCAGGACGGAGCCGGGACGCATGCGTGCGACCAGCTCGCGGGACACCAGCCGCGGCGCCCGCGCGCCCGCGACGAGCACGGCGCCGATGACCAGGTCGGCCTCGAGGCACGCGCGCTCGACCTCGTACGCGGACGAGGCGACGGTCCGTACCCTCCCGGCGTAGTGCGCGTCGAGCTGGCGCAGGCGGGGGATGGAGAGGTCGAGCACCGTGACGTCGGCGCCCATGCCCACGGCCTGGGCGATCGCGTTCTGCCCCGAGATGCCGGCGCCGAGCACCGTCACCTGCGCGGGACGCACGCCGGGCACGCCGCCGAGCAGCACGCCGCGGCCCCCTTGGCTCGACTGCAGGCTGAACGCGCCGACCATGGTCGCCATCCGTCCCGCGACCTCGCTCATCGGGGCGAGCAGCGGCAGCGAGCCGTCCTCGAGCGCCACCGTCTCGTAGGCGATCGCCGTGGTCCCGGAGGCGACCAGCGCGCGCGTCAGCGGCTCGTCGGCCGCGAGGTGGAGGTACGTGAAGAGGAGCAGACCCTCGCGCAGGTGGCGGTACTCGGTGGCGATCGGCTCCTTGACCTTGATCACCATAGCGGCGCCCCACGCCTCGTCGACCGAGCCCAGCGTCGCGCCCGCCGCGGCGTAGGCCTCGTCGGGGAACGAGGAGCCCACGCCGGCTCCCGCCTCCACGATCACGGTGTGCCCGGCGCCGACCAGCTCCCGCACGCCCGCAGGGGTGGCTCCGACGCGGCGCTCGTTGTCCTTCACCTCAGCAGGGATGCCGATGCGCATGGTCGCTCCTCACTGGCGCCGGGGACGCCGATCCGTGCCGGGTCTCGCATGTTCTTCACCCGACCCCTACGATTCTTGAAGAAAGTTCGAAGCACGCAAGCAATCGTGAATCGAAGTCCGAAAAAACCGATGCGGGGAGAAGGATCGATGGATCAGGGTGCGCGGGACGGCCTCCGGCCGAAGAGTGTTCGGCTCGACGATCTCGACGAGCGCATCCTCTGGGAGCTCATGCGCGACGCCCGCATCCCCAACGCGGCGCTCGCGGCCCGGCTGCACGTCGCCCCGTCGACCACGCACACGCGGGTCAAGGCGCTGCGTGACGCGGGCGTCATCCGGTCGAGCCACGTCGAGGTCGACTACGCCGCGCTCGGTCTCGACGTCCAGGGCATCGTCTCCGTGCGCCTCCGCGCGCAGGCGCGCCCTCAGATCAAGAGCTACGCCGCGAAGGTCATCCAGCTCCCCAACGTGCTCTCCGTGTTCTTCGTCGGCGGCTCCATCGACTTCCTCATCCACGTCGCCTGCACGTCCACCGCGCAGCTGCGGGACTTCGTCGCGACGGAGCTGAGCATGGATCCGGTGGTGGCGTCGACCGAGACGAACATCGTCTTCGATCACCTCATCGGCCAGGAGCACCTGGGATCCGGCGGCCTTGCCGCGTTGCGCGGCCCCATCACCCGGTAGGGACGATGCGTCAGGAGGCGGGCGTCGGCACGCGCGGCGCCCGCGCGAAGGCCGCCGCCAGCGCGAGGTAGGCGACCGCGATGCCGCCCATCACCCACGCGGAGTAGCCCGTGGGCGGCAGCACGAGCGCCGCGAGGGCCGCGCTCGACACGAAGGCGACGTTGTAGGCCATGTCGTAGAGGGTGAAGGCGCGGCCGCGGTAGTCGTCGGCGGTGTCCTGCTGGACGATCGTGTCGACGGCGATCTTCGCGCCCTGCACCGCGAGCGACACGGTGGTCGCGGCCGCGAGCAGCGACCAGCGCGCGGACGATGCGGCGAGCAGGGCCTGGCCCGTCGCGCCGAGGAGCAGGCAGCCGACGATCCAGCGGTGAGGGCCGACGCGCGGCCCGAGCCACGGCGTCAGCACCGCGGCGAGCCCGAAGCCGACCGCGGCGTACGCGAGCACCACGGTGAACTCGCCGAGCGAGCCGGCGGCCGCGCCCGGATCCGCGAGGAGGTAGCGCGACATGAGGATCGAGGCGACGAACATCATCCCGTAGAGCAGCCGCTGCGCGGCCATCACGCCGAGGGCGTGCAGCGGCGTCACGCGGGCGCTCAGGTAGCGCACCCCGGACGCGAGCTCCGCGACGAGCGCGCGCACCTGCGCGGCGAGGTGCAGCGCCGCCAACGGGGACTCGGGGCCGAGCTCGCCGCGCCCCAGCAGCGAGGCAGCCCACGAGGACAACGCGAACGCGCAGGCCGCGCCGATGATCGCGGACAGCGCGAGCGAGGAGTCCGAGGCGCTCGGGGACACGAGCGTCACGACCCCGCCGATCGCCGCCCCGGCCGCCGCCGCGATGGTCCCCAGCGTCGGCATGATGGCGTTCGCGGCGAGGAGCTCGTCCTCCGGGACCACGTTGGCGAGACCCGCGGACATCGCGGCGAGCAGGAAGCGGTTGACCGACAGCGTGAGCAGCGCGAGCGCGTAGAGCGACCACAGCGGCGGGTCGACGGCCAGGGCGGCGGCGATGCCGAGCGCGAGGCCGACGCGCACCAGGTTGCCCACAAGCAGGATGCGCTGGCGCTGCCAACGGTCGATGAGCGCGCCCACGAAGGGCCCGACCAGGGTGAACGGCGCGAGCAGGATCGCGAAGCCCAACGCGATCCGACCGGGGGTCGCGGCCTCGGTCGGATCGAAGAAGAAGGCCGTCGCGATTCCCACCTGGAGCATCCCGTCGCCGCCCTGGGAGAACAGCCGCGCCAGGGTGAGCCTGCGGAAGCCGCGCTCGCGCCACAGGCGTGCGAGGTCGCGGGCCAGTGTCACGTGCCCCAGCGTAGGGGAGGCGGTCAGTACAGTGACCGCATGGGATTCGCCGATGCCGTCGTGGCCTGCCTCCGTGGCTTCGCGACGTTCCGCGGCCGCGCACGGCGCCGCGAGTACTGGTGGTTCCAGCTGTTCGGCTCGCTCGTGTGGGCGGTGACGTTGCTCGTGGCCGTGCCGCTGTGGTTCGCGGCCTTCGAGGGGGAGGCCAGGCCGAGCGAGGACCCGGCCATCGTCCCCGACTCCGTGAGCTGGGGGCTGCTCACCCTCGCGGCGGGCCTCATGCTCGCCTACGTCGTCGGCATCGGCGTGCCGACGGTCGCCGTGACCGCGCGGCGGCTGCACGACCTGGACCAGCCCGCGTGGTGGCTCCTCGCGATCCCGCTGGGCCTGGGCATCGTCCTCCTGGTGATGGCGCTGCTGCCCGGCCAGCCCGGCGCCAACCGCTTCGGCCCGGATCCGCGCGTCGCCGCGTCCCGCCATAGCGACGTCATCCCTGGATAGATTGGTCCCGATGCGACGGACACGCCGTCGCGCGAGGGAGGGGCCATGAACGGCTACATGACGGCGCTGCGGCGCTACGCGGAGTTCAGCGGGCGCTCGCGCCGCGCCGAGTACTGGGGCTTCGTGTTCACCAACATGCTCATCGCGATCGTCTTCAGCATCCTGCTCGCGGTCACGGGCTACGACTACTCGAGCAACGAGCCCAGCGGCTTCGCGGTGGTCATCCTCGTGGTCTTCGCCCTGTACGGCCTCGCGGTGCTCATCCCGTCGCTCGCGCTGCAGTGGCGCAGGTACCAGGACATCGGCTGGGCGGGCGCGGTGTCGATCGTCGGGTGGTTCCTGCCTCTGCTCACCTTCATCGTCGCCCTCATCCCGGGCAACCCGGGCCCGAACCAGTACGGTCCCGACCCCAAGGGCTGAACCGCTCCCTCCGTCCTGGTCCCCCCGGTTGCAGCGCTGCAAGCGCGGGGCCAGGGTGGAGGTATGAGCATCCCGGCGCGTGTGGCGATCGTCGGCGGCGCGGGCAAGGTGGCCCGGCGTCTCATCCCCATCCTTCTTCACCGCGACCACGAAGTGGTCGCGCTCGCACGCACCGACGAGCAGCTCCACGAGCTCGCGGGCCTCGGCGCGGCGGCGCGCCATCTCGACATCGAGGCGGCGGACGAGCCGGACTTCGCCGCCGTCTTCGGTGGGTGCGACGCGGTGGTCTTCACGGCGGGGGGAGGGCCCGACGGGAACGCCTCGCGCAAGCGGACGGTGGACCTCGAGGGTTCCCTCAAGGCCCAGGCGGGCGCGCGGCTGCGCGGCATCAAGCGGTTCGTGCAGGTCTCGGCCATCGGCGTCGACGTCGATCCCGATCCGGAGCGCGGCGAGGTGTGGACCGCGTACGTGTACGCGAAGCGCGAGGCGGACGTCGCGCTGCGCGGCTCGGGGCTGCAATGGACCATCCTGCGGCCGGGCGTCCTGGTCGACGGGGTGGGGACCGGCGCGATCAGCATCGGCGAGAAGGTGATCCCGGGACCGATCCCGCGCATCGACGTCGCGCAGACCATCGCCTCGTGCATCTCGCGGCCCGCGACCGCCGGGCATCAGTGGGAGATCGTCACGGGGCCGGAGCCCATCGGGGTGGTGCTTGATCGGCTCACGGCCTGACGCCAGCACCGTCCTCTGCACACGACGATGCCCGGGTCCCCCTCAGCGGGGACCCGGGCATCGTGCGAGTCGGCGACTCAGATCAGCGCTCGACCTCGCCGGCGACGAAGGCCTCGAGCTGCGCACGGCCCTTCGTGTCCTCCATCTGGACCGGCGGCGACTTCATGAAGTAGGTCGACGCGGACAGGATGGGGCCGCCGACGCCGCGGTCCTTGGCGATCTTCGCCGCACGCATGGCGTCGATGATGATGCCGGCCGAGTTCGGGGAGTCCCACACCTCGAGCTTGTACTCGAGGTTGAGGGGCACCTCGCCGAAGGCCGAGCCCTCGAGGCGGACGTACGCCCACTTGCGGTCGTCGAGCCACGCGACGTAGTCCGACGGGCCGATGTGGACCTCGCGCGAGTCCTTGAGGCCGGCGAGCGGGCCCGTGAGGTTGGACGTCACGGCCTGGGTCTTCGAGATCTTCTTGGACTCGAGGCGGTCGCGCTCGAGCATGTTCTTGAAGTCCATGTTGCCGCCGACGTTGAGCTGGTACGTGCGGTCCAGGCGCACGCCACGGTCCTCGAACAGCTTCGCCATCACGCGGTGCGTGATGGTCGCGCCGACCTGCGACTTGATGTCGTCACCGACGATCGGCACGCCGGCGGCCTCGAACTTCGCGGCCCACTCGGGGTCGGAGGCGATGAAGACGGGGAGCGCGTTGACGAACGCGACCTTGGCGTCGATGGCGCACTGCGCGTAGAACTTGGCGGCCTCCTCCGAACCCACGGGGAGGTAGCAGATGAGGACGTCGACCTCGCGGTCCTTGAGGACCTGGGTGACGTCGACGGGGGCCTCGTCCGACTCGACGATGGTCTGGCGGTAGTACTTGCCGAGGCCGTCGAGCGTCACGCCGCGCTGGACCTGGACGTCCGTCTTCGGCACGTCGCAGATCTTGATGGTGTTGTTCTCCGAGGACTGGGTCGCCTCGACGAGCTCCTTGCCCACCTTGAGCGAGTCCACGTCGAACGCGGCCACGAACTCGATGTCCGAGACGTGGTAGTCGCCGAACTGCACGTGCATGAGGCCGGGCACGGTGTCCTCGGGCTTGGCGTTCTTGTAGAACTCCACGCCCTGGATGAGGGACGTCGCGCAGTTGCCCACGCCGACGATGGCGGCACGAAGCTTGGCCATTTCTTGTCTCCTTGACTAGTGGTCCGCTGGCGCGGAGCCGTTGTTCTCACCGCCGCGGGCGGATCGTTCGTTCTCGATGAGCTGGTCGAGCCAGGCGACCTCGCGCTCGACCTGCTCGAGGCCGTGGCGCTGGAGCTCGGCGGTGTAGGCGTCGTGGCGCTCGTGCATGCGCTTGAGCCCGTCCGACACCTCCTCGAGCCGTTCGGAGAGCCGGCTGCGCCGCCCCTCCAGGATCCGCAGCCGCGTCGCGGCGTCGGTGTGCGAGAAGAGCGAGAAGCGGACGTCGAACGCGTCGTCGTCCCACGACGACGCGCCGGCGTTCGCCAGCTCCTCCGACAGTCGGGTGCGGCCGGCGTCCGTGAGGCTGTACGCGATACGCGCACGCCGGGACGATGCGGGGGAGGCGCCCGTGGGCTCCTCGCCGGAGGCCTCGATGAGGCCCGCGTCGACCATGCGCCGCAGCCCCGGGTACAGCGACCCGTAGCTGAGGGCCCGGAAGGGGCCGAGCTCGGCGCCCAGACGCTTGCGGATCTGGTAGCCGTGGAGCGGCTGCTCGCGGAGGATGCCGAGGATCGCGAGCGTCAGCACGTCGGTCTTCGCCACGCATCCTCCGCTTCCTCCAGCGACCGGCCCTTCAGCCGATCGCACGAACAGTTATATCGCTCCGATACATCGGGAACCGTACATCACGAGATCGTGATGCGCGAATCCGCCCCGCCGGGTCACGATGAACCCACACCGCGCGTTGACGGTGCACCCGGTGACACCGGCGTGCGCCGCCGCGCGGCGCGCATCGGCCCCACCGGGGGTACGCATCGTCCGCAGTCCTTAAGGTGGTCACGTGACCGAACGCTCCTCCGCTCCGCAGCGCGTGCCCGCGCGCCGTCCAATGTCCGCCTCCGGCCAGCAGCCGGCGCGACGCACCACGCGCGCCTCGCAGCCGAGCACCGGGTGGGCGGCCACGGGCGTCGCGGCGTCCACGCCCGCGACCGCGCCGAAGGGCGCCGGCGGAGGCAAGGGCAGCGGGTCGGGAGGTGGCGGCAACGGCTCGGGCCAGGGCAAGGGCGGCAAGGGAGAGCTGCCGCGCTGGAAGCGCATCCTCCGGATCACGGGGGTCTCGGCGCTCATCGCGCTGTTCACCACCATCGCCGCCGGCGCGATCTTCGTCATGGTGATCTACTCGCAGCTCGAGGTGCCCGAGGCGAACGACGTGGCCCTCGCGCAGGCGTCCACCGTGTACTGGTCCAACGGCACGTCCGAGCTGGGCAAGGTGGGCGAGGTCGACCGCGAGATCATCGACTGCTCGACGCTGCCCGACTACGTCGCGCACGCCGTGGTCGCGGCGGAGGACCGCACGTTCTACACCAACCCCGGCATCGACTTCATGGGCACCGCGCGCGCCCTCTACCGGACGGTGGTCCAGGGTGACAAGCAGGGCGGCTCGACCATCACGCAGCAGTACGTCGAGCGGTACTACGTGGGCGAGACCACCACGGACATCCCCGGCAAGATCAAGGAGGCGCTGCTCGCGCTCAAGGTGGATCAGGAGCAGACCAAGGACGAGGTCATCTGCAACTACATGAACACCATCTACTTCGGTCGCGGCGCGTACGGCATCGAGGCCGCGTCCCAGGAGTACTTCGGCAAGCCCGCCTCCGAGCTCACGCTCTCGGAGTCGGCGATGCTCGCCGGCGTCATCCCCGCGCCGAGCGCGTGGGACCCGCGCATCGACGCGGTCAAGTCCGAGCAGCGCTGGAACTACGTGCTCGACGGCATGGTCACCACGGAATTCATCACCCAGGCGGAGCGTGACGAGCAGGAGTTCCCCGAGACCATCGAGTACAGCACCGCCAACACGTTCGGCGGCACGGACGGCTACCTCCTGCGCACGGCGCTGGACGAGGCGATCGGGCATCTCGACCTCACGCAGGAGGAGCTTGAGATGGGCGGTTACCAGATCATCACCACGTTCCGGAAGGGCGACCAGAAGTCCGTGGTGCAGGCCGTCAAGAACATGCCGGACGACCATGCTGACAACCTCCGCGTGGCCGCGACCACCGTCGATGCCGAGACCGGCGCCGTCACGGGCATGTACGGCGGTCCGGACTACCTCACGGTGCAGCGCAACGCGGCGACGCAGGACATCTCGCAGGCGGGGTCGACCTTCAAGCCGTTCGCGATGATCGCGGCGCTGTCGAACGGCTACTCGCTCGACACCAGCTACGTCGCCAACGACAACATGACCATCCCGGGCTTCGACAACCCCGTGCGCAACTACGGCGCGACCAGCTACGGGTGGATCGACATGGTCAAGGCCACCCAGAACTCGGTCAACACCTACTACGTCCAGCTCAACGAGGACGTGGGCCCCGCGACCACGATGGAGACCGCGATCGCCGCGGGCCTGCCGGAGGACACGTACGGTCTCGACGACAACGCCGCGAACGTGCTCGGCACGGCCTCGCCCACCGCGATGCAGATGGCGCACGCCTACACGACGATCGCGTCCGGCGGCGTGGAGAAGTCGACCTTCACGGTGAAGAAGATCATCGGCCCGGACGGCGAGCCGGTCTACACGCGCCGCGACGACTCGGAGCGCGTCTTCTCTAAGGACGTGATGGCGGACACGACCTACGCGATGCAGCAGGTGGTCAACGGCGGCTCCGCGTACAAGGCTCAGGAGCTCGGCCGTCCGCTCGCCGGCAAGACCGGCACCTCGAACGACAACAACTCCGCGTGGTTCATCGGCTTCACGCCCCAGATCGTGGGAGTCGTGTCGATGTACCAGGTGGGCGAGGACGGCTCGGTCGAGTCGATCACGCCGTTCGGCGGCTACAGCGAGATCACGGGAGGGTCGGTCCCCACCGACGTGTGGATCGCCATGATGGGCCCGATCCTCGAGCGCTTCGACGTGGTGGACTTCCCCGACCGCGCGAACGTGGGCACGGCGGTCAACTCGAGCCCGACGCCGACGCCGAGCGAGACGGTCTCCGAGGAGCCGACGCCCGAGCCGTCCGAGACCAGCACGCCGAAGCCCTCCAAGACGAGCACCCCGAAGCCGTCGAAGACCACCGAGCCCGTGGTCACGCCCACGCCGGAGCCGACCGACACCTCCGAACCGGTGGTCACGCCCACGCCGGAACCCACGGACGGCGCCGATGCGGCGGGCGGGGCGGGGTGACCCCGGTGGGTGCGCCGGCGGTCACCTCGCGCCGGCGCCCGGGCGTCAGCGCGCGATCAGGCGCTTGAGGCGCAGGGCCGCGACCAGGGCGCGGTAGCGCAGCGGCTTGAGCGGCACGTCCCACGCGCCGTCGCACTCGACGATGTCGCCGAACTGCTGCTTGAACTCCCGCACGCCCATGAGCTGGGGAGCGCGCTCCGAGCCGACCCCGAACAGGTCGTACTCCCGCACGCCCTCGGCCTTGAGGGTCATGAGGATCTCCCACTTGATCCGCAGCGCCGCGTTGGTGTCACGCGCCTCGAGGTTGTTGCCGGCGTAATAGTCGGTGCCGCCGCGCTCGTGCACCACGGCGATGACCCACGCGATCGCGCGCCCGGGCGCCAGGTCGCCGTCCGCGCCCGCATCGTGGCGCCGCGCGACCCAGATGCGGGCGTGCGGCGCGAGCGCCTCGAGCATCGTGAGGTACATCTCAGCAGGGAAGATGCCGAAGCCGGCGCCGGCCGCGGTCTCGCGGTAGATCTCGTAGAGCTCCGCGAAGGCCTCGGCCGTGAGCCCGGTCTCCTCGGTCACCGTCATCGCCTCGTCCTTGAGCGTGCGGCGGATCTTGTAGCGGCCGCGCTTCGAGAAGGTGGACATGATGGCGTCGCTGTCGGGGGTGAGGTCGATGATGACCGTGTGGTCGAACGTCACCGTCTGGAGCAGCTCCCGCAGGTCGGGGGCGGCGTGGCGCGCGTGCATGCGGAGGAAGGTCGCCCACGGGTAGCGGACCCGGAGGTCGGCGACCAGGGCGTCGCGGATCGCCTTCTCGTTCTCCGGGGTGCGCTCGACCAGCGGGATGGGCCCGTGCTTGGCCCACACGTAGGGGAAGCCGCGGACCTCGTAGCGCGACAGCGAGACGACCGCGACGGCCTCGCCGGCGGCGTCCATCACCCCCAGGCGGGCGAGGTGCTCGCGTCCGGGCACGGCCGCGTCGTACGCGTCCCACGCCGGCGCCTGCTCGATCGGGACCGGGTGGTCGCCGCGGCGGGCGAGCTCCAGGAAGCGGTCGTCGTCGAGGGGCACCACGGTCAGGTCTCGCATCGTCACGCCCACGAGCCTAGACGGACCCGTGCGGGCCCGCGCCGGCGCCCGCCGACCATAATGGCCCGATGGACTCCGTGAGGATCGGCCTGGCACAGGCGACCGGCACCCGGCCCGAGGACTGGTACCTGGCCTTCAAGGCGCGCTACGGCATGCAGCAGGTCTTCGCCGCGCTGTCCTCTCGGAAGGGCCCGGGTGCCGTGCTCACCCAGGCGCTCACCTGCGCGACCGCCGTGGATCCGATCGTGGCCGAGGGGCTCACGCCGGTGTACGGCGACATCTCGGCGGAGTCGCTCGCGCTCGACCCGGCCGCGCTGCCCGCGGGCGAGCCCTGGCTCGCGGTGATGATCCAGCACACGTTCGGCGTGGTGGACGAGCAGCGGGCGCGCGAGCTCGCCGCGGCCGCGCGCGTCCGTGGCGCTCTGGTCGTGGAGGATGCGGCGCACGCGCTCGGCCGCATGGCGCGCGACGCGGACGGGGCGCCGCTCGCGGACGTCTCGATCCACTCGTTCGGCTCGGAGAAGGCGCTACCCACCAAGTTCGGGGGGGCCGTGTGGGTCAACCCCGCTCTCGCCGATGCGGAGCTGCGCGAGCTCATGGTGGGGATGCTCGAGAACCTCGGGGCGCCCGGGACGCGGCTGCGCTTCGCGGCGCGGACCTACCGTGCGCAGCTCGCGGCGCTGCGCCGGCTGCCCGGCGGAGTCGCGTCGCGCCTGCGTCGCGCGCTGACCGCCGCCGGCCTGTTCGAGCCCGCGGTCGCGCCGGCCGAGCTCGAGGGGCGGCTCGCGCACGCCGACGTCGGCGCATCGTCCTGGGTGATCGCGCAGATGGCCGCCCACCTGCCCGGACTTGCGTCCCTCGAGGCGGGCCGACGCGAGGCCGTCGGCGTCTACGTCGAGGAGCTCGGCGACCTGGTGCCGGGCGCCGCTGCGCTCGCGGGCCAGCCGCTCATCCGCATGCCGCTCCTGGTGCCCGTGGGCGTCGACGCCGACGCGGTGGTGTCCGCGCTCGCCGCGCGAGGGGTCTACGCGGGCGACTGGTACCGCCCGGCGCTGTACCCGGGCGCGAAGGACCCGGCCGCCTACGGCTACCGCGAGGACGCGCCCGAGCTGGGTGTCACGCGCGACGTCATCGCGCGCATCGTCAACCTCCCGACGGGCGTGACCGCGGCGGAGGCGAGGCGCATCGCGGGCCTCGCCCGCGGGGTCATCGGTTCAGCCCGGAGCGCCCGTACCTGAAGGTCGACAGCGTGTAGCGCACGTCGACGCGCAGCACCTCGACCAGGCGACGCAGGCTCCGATCCTCGCGGTACCGCAGCGTGTGCGCCGTGCGGCGGCGCGCGGCGCGGCGCACCTGGGAACGCAGCGCGCGCGGCGTGTAGAGGCGGCTCACCCAGCGGGGCAGGTTGATCCACAGCGCCTGGTCCGTGGTGACCTGGTCGCCGGGATCGCGGCCGTACACCCGGTCCTCGACCAGGGCCTTCACGATGTTCCCGCCCGCCGCCATCGTGTAGTAGCTGGTCGCGCCCTGGCGGAGGTTGACCTCGAGGACCTTGGAGACGCCGTCGCGCGGGTCGCGCATGACGTCGAAGTTCGCGGTGCCGGTGTAGCCGACGCCGTCGAGCAGCGTGCGCATGGACTCGACCAGCTCCGGGTCCTCGACCGTCATGATGGCGTTGTTGTTGCCCACCATCGTCGGCTCGTGGTCCGCCATCACCACCTGGCCGACCGAGGCGAAGCGCATGCGGCCGCGCGCGTCGGAGTAGGTGTTCGCGACGCGCATCACCGTCTCGTCCCCGGGGATGAGCTCCTGGACGATCATGTCGTCCTCATAGCCCGCGCCGAACACCCGCGCGAGCACGTCGCGCAGCTCCGCGGCGTCCTCGACGCGGTAGACCTTCTCCTTGCCGGCGAAGCTCAACCGCGGGTAGACGTCCGTGTTCGAGGGCTTCGCGATGACCGGGTAGGGGAACGGCAGCGCCTCGCCCAGCGCCGCATCGTCCATGTCCGCGGGGGTGACGATGCGCGTGCGCGGGTGCGGGATGCCGTGCGCCTCGCACGTGGCGTAGAAGGCGGTCTTGTCGATGAGCGCGTCGGCGAGCTCGCGGTCCACGAGCGGGATGGTGTAGCGCTCGCCCAGGCGGTCGCGGTGGTCGATCACCACGTTCGTGTAGAACTCGATGCACGCGATGAGGAGGAGCCTGCGTCCCGCGAGCTCGTCGGCGAGCCGCTCGAGCGTGGCGACGATGCCCTCGGGCGTCGCGAAGTCGCGGGTCGCGCGCACGTCCATGATCGCCGAGTGCGCGGTCTCGTGGAGCGCCGCGCGGCCGAGCGCGAGCGAGCGCACGCCGTACGCCTCGTGGAGGGAGCGCGCGATGTTGTAGGCGCCCACGCCCGTGCCCAGGAGCACGGGCACGAAGTCGTCGTTGCCGTAGGTCATGGGCCGCAGTCTACGAAAGGCGCCCCGCGCATCGTCCTTCCCCAGGCCGGGACCTGCTACTGGCGCGGTGTCCGTGGCGGACGGTATCCTGTGATGTCGCGGAAACGACCGGCACCCGCCGGGACGTCCGCGACTGCATCACCCTCCTGCCACGGAACGTCCGTGGCCGCATAGTCCAGAGGAGGTGGGTATCGATGCGTCAGTACGAGATGATGATCATCCTCGACCCTGAGATCGACGAGCGCACGGTTCAGCCGTCGCTCGACAAGTACCTTCAGGTCATCACCGGCGATTCCGGCACCGTCGACAAGCTCGACATCTGGGGCCGTCGCCGCCTGGCCTACCCGATCAAGAAGAAGAACGACGGCATCTACGCCGTCGTGAACTTCACCTCGGAGTCCGCCACCGCGAAGGAGCTGGAGCGCCAGCTGGGTCTCAACGAGACCATCCTCCGCACCAAGCTGCTCCGTCCGGACGCCCGCTAAGGGCTGCTCTCTCCCGACTCTCACCAGTACTCATACGAAACCAAGGGGAACACAACATGGCAGGCGACACCCAGATCACCGTGGTCGGCAACCTCACCGGAGACCCGGAGCTTCGCTTCATCTCCTCCGGTGCGGCCGTCGTCAACTTCACGGTGGCGTCCACCCCCCGCACGTTCGACCGTCAGTCGAACGAGTGGAAGGACGGCGAGACCCTGTTCATGCGGTGCTCCCTGTGGCGTGAGGCCGCCGAGAACGTCGCAGAGTCCCTCACCAAGGGCATGCGCGTGATCGTCACCGGCCGCCTGGTTTCGCGCTCGTGGGAGGCGAACGGCGAGAAGCGCTCCGTCATGGAGATGCAGGTCGACGAGGTCGGTCCTTCGCTCCGCTACGCCACCGCCAAGGTCACGCGCACGCAGCGCGGCGGCCAGGGCGGCGGTGGCTTCGGCGGCGGCGGGGGCGGCGGCTTCGGCGGCGGCAACTCGGGCGGGGGCTACAGCGGCTCGCCGGCCGGCGGCTCCTCGAACGACCCGTGGGCGACCGCCCCGGCGTCGGACGAGCCGCCGTTCTGATCGGTACTTTTCACTCAGGAGTCTTCAACATGGCTAAGCACGACATCCGCAAGCCGCGCAAGAAGGTCAACCCGCTCAAGGCCGCCAAGGTCGACAAGGTTGACTACAAGGACACCGCGCTGCTTCGCAAGTTCATCTCCGACCGCGGCAAGATCCGTTCGCGCCGCGTCACCGGTGTCACCGTCCAGGAGCAGCGCGAGATCGCGCGCGCGATCAAGGTCGCGCGCGAGATGGCGCTCCTTCCCTACTCCGGCTCCGGCCGCTGATCGGGGGGATCTCACATGGCTAAGGTCATCCTGACCCACGAGGTCTCCGGCCTCGGCATCGCCGGCGACGTCATCGACGTCAAGGACGGTTACGCCCGCAACTACCTGGTTCCGCGCAAGCTCGCCACCCCGTGGTCGGCCGGCGCCGAGAAGCAGATCGAGGCCCTCCGCAAGGCGCGTCGCGCCAAGGAGATCGCCACCATCGAGGGTGCCCAGGCTGCGCGTGACACGCTGCAGTCCGCTCCCGTCACCGTGTCGGTCAAGGCCGGCGAGTCGGGTCGCCTCTTCGGCGCCGTGTCGCCTGCCGACATCGCGGACGCCATCGGCGACCGTGCGACCGTCGACAAGCGTCGCATCCACATCGCGCAGCCCATCAAGGCGCTGGGCGAGTACCAGGTGAAGATCGCTCTTCACTCGGACGTGGCCGCGAACGTCACCGTCAAGGTGGTTGCCGCCAAGTAGTCCTGGTTCTCCAGGTCGCTCGAGGCCCGTCGCTCCCGCTGGTCGGGGGTGGCGGGCCTCGTCGCGTCTGCGGCGGTGCTGAGACGGTCGCTGGGCCCGCCCGCCCGCCGTTCCGTCCCGCACCCCCGGCGCGGGTCTGGCGCCGGATCCGAGGGCCGCACCTCCGACATGGGTGCCTGCGGCGGCACGGATGTCGGGCCGATGCGGTCACGCTCCGTCATACGGGCGGGCGGGTGGGTGGCCGGGCAGGTGTGCCGGCTTGGTCGGGCGGGCCGACGGTGCGGGGGCGGTTCACGCGCCGTCCGCCGCCCGCGCGCGGGCACGGCTCGACAACGTTTGCCAGGGGATGTCCGATTTGCGGCACCCTGGCGCGCGACACGCCGGGGCGCGACACGCCCGGCACTTGAGCGCGCATCGTTGTCCACAGCCAAGACTGGACAAAGAGCGCAGGTAGCTTCCCTTTCATCGGGATACCAACCGAGTCATCCACACCGTTGTCCACAGCCGCACCGGGGGGTTGTCCACGGGTCCGACGCCCGTCATCCACGGTTGTCCCCACGTTGTCCCCATGTTGTCCACGGGTGCCGCCCCGCTCGATTTGTGAGCGTGCCCACCGCGCCATACATTCGCGTGTCTGGTCCGGCTGTCGGACCCCGGCGAGACACTGGTGACGGTGGTGGGAGAGGAGCGGCATGTCTGTCGACGAGCTTGAGGCGGCCTACGGCTCCGACCCCGGACCGCGCAGCTCGTTCGATCGCCTGCCTCCTCAGAACCTCGAGGCGGAGCAGAGCGTCATCGGCGCGATGCTCCTGTCGAAGGACGCGATGGCGGACGTCATCGAGGAGATCCGCGGCGACGACTTCTACAAGCCGGCGCACGAGACCATCTTCCACGTCGCGGTGAAGCTCTACAACGCGGGCGACCCGGTCGACGCGCTCACGGTGAGCGCCGAGCTCCAGCGCCAGGGCGAGCTGTCCAAGGTGGGCGGCGCCGAGTACCTCCACACGGTCATCTCGCTCGTGCCGTCGGCCGCCTCGGCGGGCTACTACGCGCGCATCGTCCGCGAGCAGGCGATCCTCCGCAAGCTGGTGGAGGCGGGCACGCGCATCGCCAACCTCGGGTACGACGGCGAGGGCGCGGAGGTCGACCAGATCGTCGACGCCGCATCGTCGGAGATCTTCGCGGTCACCGAGCGGCGCAACTCCGAGGACTACCTCCCGATCGGCGAGATCATGGAGCGCACGCTCGAGGAGGTCGACGCCGCGTCGTCGCGCGACGGCACGATGCTCGGCGTCCCCACGGGCTTCCGCGCGCTCGACGATCTCACCGGCGGGCTGCAGGGCGGCCAGATGGTGGTCATCGCCGCGCGTCCCGCGGTCGGAAAGTCGACGCTCGGCCTCGACATCGCGCGCTCGTGCGCGATCCACCACAACAAGACCGCCGTCATCTTCTCGCTCGAGATGAGCCGCGAGGAGATCACCAAGCGCATGCTCTCCGCGGAGGCCGGCGTCAAGCTGTCGAGCCTCACCAAGGGGCCGATGGGGCCTCACGACTGGGAGCGCCTCGCGCAGACGGCCGCCACCATCGCGAAGGCGCCGCTGTTCATCGACGACAGCCCCAACATGTCGCTCATGGAGATCCGCGCCAAGTGCCGCCGCCTCAAGCAGCAGCACGATCTCAAGCTCATCGTGGTCGACTACCTCCAGCTCATGACCTCGGGTCGCAAGGTCGAGTCGCGTCAGCAGGAGGTCTCGGAGTTCTCCCGTGCGCTCAAGCTGCTCGCCAAGGAGGTCGAGGCGCCGGTCATCGCGATCTCGCAGCTCAACCGTGGCTCCGAGCAGCGCGGCGACAAGAAGCCGATGCTGTCCGACATGCGAGAGTCGGGCGCGATCGAGCAGGACGCCGACATCGTCATCCTGCTGCACCGCGAGGACGTCTACGACCGCGACAACCGCCCCGGCGAGGCCGACTTCATCGTGGCGAAGCACCGCGCGGGCCCCACGGACACCATCGAGGTCGCGTTCCGCAAGGACTACGCGCACTTCACCGACATGGCTCACGACATGTAGCACCCATCCGGGGCGCGATGTGCTCCGAACACCTCGCGGTTCGACCGGGCGACGAGGAGGATGAGGAGATGCGACGAGCGACGATGCTGGCCGCCGTGATCGGGGCGATGGCGCTCGCGGGCTGCGCGAGCGGCGCGGGGGACGATGCGGACGTCGCCGAGGCGGGAGCCGCGCCTGGGCCGAGCGGGTCGGCACCCGCCGCGACCCACGACGGCGCGGGAGGCGCGGAGGCGTCCGCGATGCCCGACGCCGCCCCGGCGGACGATGACGCCGGCACCGACGCATCGTCCGACCCGGACAACGCCTTCGCCTTCACCGGCATGACGCTCGCGGGCGAGGAGTTCGACGGGCTCACGCTCGACGACCGCGACGTGATCCTGTGGTTCTGGGCGCCGTGGTGCCCCACGTGCTTCGCGGAGGCGGGCCCTCTCACCGAGGCGATGGACCGCCTGCCCGACGGGGTCGAGATGGTCGGGATCGCGGGGCTGTCCGACGATCAGGCGGCGATGGAGAAGTTCGTCACCGACGCGCAGGTCGAGGGCATGACCCACGTGGCGGACCTCGACGGATCGATCTGGAAGCGATTCGACGTGGTCACCCAGGCGACCGTGCTGGTGATCGACGACTCGGGCGACGCGTACACGCTCGGCGGCGGAGTGACCGCGGATCAGCTGGTCGACTACGCGGAGAAGATCGCCTCGACCTGAGCATCGTCGCTGGGTGCGCGGTCCCGGTCCGGACGCAATAGCCTCGGGGCATGAGCCTCATCTCCGGTGACCAGATCACCCTGACCTTCGGCGACCAGGTCGCCACCATCGCGACGCTCGGCGCGGCGCTGCGCGAGTACACCGTCGGCGGCCGCGAGGTGGTCATCCCGTTCGCGGCCGATGAGCTGCCGGCCGCGTTCCACGGCATGGTGCTCGCGCCGTGGCCCAACCGCCTGCGCGACGGCCGCTACGAGTTCGGTGGACGTGACCTGCAGGTCCCCGTCTCGGAGCCCGACCGTGGGACCGCGCTGCACGGGCTCGTGAGCTTCGCCCTCTGGACCGTCGCGTCGAGCAGCGCGACGCAGGCGGCGCTCGCCTTCACGCTCGCCGCGAGCCCCGGTTACCCGTTCCAGCTCGCCCTCGAGACCACCTATGCGCTCGGCCCGGACGGCCTCACCATCACCACGGTCGCGCGCAACGCGGGCACCGGCCCGCTGCCGTACGGCGTGGGCTTCCACCCGTGGTTCGCCCCGGGCGGCACCCCGCTCGACGAGTGCACCCTGCAGCTCGACGCCGCGTCGAGCGTCACGGTCGACGAGCGGCTCCTGCCCACCGGCACCGCCGCCGTCGACGGCGACTTCGACCTGCGCGCGCCGCGCTCCCTTCGGGGAGTCGCCTTCGACGATGCGTGGGTGGACGTCATCCCCGATGCCGAGGGCCGCTCGTGGGCGCGCCTGGGCTGGGCGGATGGCAGCACCGTCGAGATCTGGGCGGACGGCGAGGCGAAGGCCTGGCAGATCTGCACCGGCGACCAGGTCGCAGGCGTGCGCCGCGCGGGTGTCGCGATCGAGCCGATGAGCTGCATCGCCGACGCGTTCCGCACGGGCGAGGACCTGGTCACCCTCGAGCCCGGGGCCGAGCACACGCTCGTGTGGGGCATGCGCCTCGTCTGACGCGTGAGCCGCGGTGGCGGTTCCGCTCAGCGGACCCCGCCACCCGCGCGCCGTGCGGCGATGAGCACGGCGACGGTCGCGCATGCGGCGGCCAGCACCACGCCGACGAGCACCGTGGTGCCCCAGGACTGGATCGCGAGCGACAGCGAGGACTGCCACCGGGACGTCGCGAGCAGCACGCCGTCGAGCGCATGCACGCCGTGGCGCGGCAGGATCTCGGCGAGCGCGAACACCACCACGTAGATCCCCGCAAGGATCATGAGCACGCCGCCCGCGCGCATGAGCACGGGCGTGCGCCGCCGCAGCGCCGTCGCGAGCCCGGTGCCCGCGACCGCCGCGGCGAGCGAGACGAGGACCACCGAGGCCCCCATGCCGAGCGCATACGCGACGAACGGCGCGACGGCGGCCACCGGACCCGAGGCGGCCAGCGCCTGCGTCACCACCACGAGGAACAGGCCGATGGTGCAGCTGAGCGACGCGAGCGCGAAGCCCGCTCCGTAGACCGCCTGCGACGCGAGGGTGGAGCCGGGTGCGCGCCCCGCGCGGGCAAGGGCGCCGAGGCCCGGGCCGCGCAGCTCGCCGCGCACGGCCATCACCGCGCCGAGCGCGATCACGAGGATCCCGAGCGCCAGGGTGACCCACGACATGGACGGCAGCACGGAGCCCTGAAGCCCGAGGCTCACCCCGCCGAAGAGCAGGCCGAACGCGAGGAACACCGCCACGAAGCCGACCGTCATCGCGGCGGCGAAGCCGAGGGCGCGCCGGAGCGCGATCGCGCGGGGCACCGCCTCGCCCGCGGCGCCGGCCGTGCCCGTGATGATCACCGTGAGGTACGCCGGCAGCAGCGCGAAGCCGCACGGGTTGAAGGCCGCGACCGCCCCGAGAAGCAGGGCGTATGCGGCGTCCGACGTGTCCATGAGCGACCTCCTCGGCCCACGTTCGGAGCCTAGCGGCGCGCGGACGGGTGGCGGGCTCGGCGACGGGGCGGGCGCGGGCGGCGCCGACGGGGGAGGAGGGCGAGGATGGGAGGAGGAGGCGGCGACGATGCGCGCGGAGGCGATCGAACGGGTGGTGCCGGGGATCCGGGTGGCCCGCGCCTACCGCCGCGCGTGGCTGTGGCCCGACATCCGCGCCGGGGTGGTGGTGACCGCGCTGCTCATCCCGGCGGGGATGGGCTACGCGCAGGTGGCGGGCCTGCCGCCGGTCACGGGGCTCTACGCGACCATCGTGCCGCTGCTGGTCTACGCCGCGTTCGGCCCGTCGCGGATCCTTGTCCTGGGGCCCGACTCGGCCCTCGCGCCCATCATCGCCGCCGCGATCCTTCCGCTCGCCGGCGGCGACGCGGGCCGCGCGGTGGCGCTCGCGGGCCTGCTCGCGATCCTGGTCGGCGCGCTCATGCTGCTCGGCGCCGCGCTGCGGCTCGGCTTCGTCACGGACCTGCTGTCGAAGCCGGTCCGCGTGGGCTACCTCAACGCGATCGCGCTCATCGTGATCCTCACGCAGGTGCCCGCCCTGCTGGGCTTCTCGATCGACCGCGACGGCCCGTGGCGCAACGCGCTCGCGACCGTGGAGGCGCTCGCCGCCGGGGACGTGGTCCCCGCGGCGGCGGCCGTAGGGGTGGGCTCGCTCGCGGTGATCCTGGTGCTCGGCTGGCTGCGCTCCCCGGTCCCCGGCGTGCTGGTCGCGGTGGTGCTCGGCATGGCCGTGGTCGCCGCGACGGGGGTCGGCGACACCGTCGCCACGGTCGGAGCGCTCCCGCAGGGCCTGCCCGCGCCCGCGCTGGGCGGGCTCCGGTGGGACGATGCGGCCGCCCTGGTCGCGCCGGCAGCGGGCATCGCGCTGGTCGCCTTCACCGACAGCGCCGTGCTGTCGCGCACCCTCGCGGCCCGGCGAGGGGAGGCGGTCAGCGGGAATGCGGAGCTCGCGGGCATCGGACTCGCCAACATCGGCGGCGGGCTGTTCGGCGGCTTCGCCGTCTCCGCATCGTCCTCCCGCACGCCGGTGGCGGCCGCGGCCGGCTCGCGCACCCAGCTCACGGGCGTGGTCGGCGCCGCCCTCATCGTGGCGTTCATGCTGCTGGTGCCGGACCTCACGCGGTACCTGCCCGAGCCGACGCTCGCGGCCGTGGTGATCGCCGCGGTCCTCACGCTCGTCGACGTGCGTGCCGTGCGCACGCTCTGGCGCATGAAGCGCGTCGATGCGGCCCTGTCGCTGCTCGCGACCGTCGCGGTGCTGGTGGTCGGCGTGCTCGAGGGCATCCTCGTCGCGATCGTGCTCTCGCTCCTGACGTTCGTGGACCGCTCGTGGCGGCCCTACCGCGCGAGCCTGGGGCGCATCCCCGGGGTGCGCGGCTATCACGACCTCTCACGGCACCCCGACCACGCGCGGCCCATCCCCGGCGCGCTGGTGCTGCGCTTCGACGCCCCGCTGTTCTTCGCCAACGGCGGCGTGTTCGCGGACTGGGTGCGCGCGGAGGTCGCCGCCGCGGAGCCGGACGTGCGCACCGTCGTGCTCGCCGCCGAGCCGATCACCGACATCGACACCACCGCGGTCGACGCGCTCCTCGAGCTCGACGACTTCCTGGCGGTGCGGGGGATCCGCCTGGTGCTGGCCGAGGTCAAGGGGCCGGTCAAGGATGCGCTGGGACGCTACGGCGCGCTCGAGCGGTTCGCGCCCGACCGGCTCGCGCCCACGGTGGGCGCCGCCGTCGACGCCGTCACCGGGACGCTCCGCGGGGATCTCGAGGGCGGAGGGGCGGAGGGGCCCGCGTAGGAGCGGCGGGCGGGGCCAGGCGGCCGCGGTCCCGCGCGAATCGGCGTTTTGCGCACCGGTGACGGTGATCGCCACCGCGCGGGGCCGCGCCTTCCTACTCTGAAGCCGCTCACGACGAGGTGGGCATGCGCTGATTGGACGGTCCCCCCATGACGTACGTTGCACCCTTCAGGTCCCTTGCGAGCGGAAGGCGGCGCGCGATCGTCATCGCGGCGACGGCCTCGTTCGCCGCCGGCCTCGCCGCATGCACCCCGGCAGGAGTCGACGACGCCGACCCGTCGGACTCGGCCTCCGGCTCCGGCGGCGGTTCCGGCGACGCCTCGGGCGGCACCATCACGATCGGCTACATCGCTCCCGCGACGGGAGCGCTCACGGGCTTCACCGACGGCGACCCGTACATGCTGAGCGTGGTGCGCGAGCAGTTCGCCGACGGCATCACCATCGACGGCACCACCTACGAGGTCGAGATCATCGACCGCGACTCGGGCTCCGACGCGGCGAAGGCGGGCGAGCTCGCTCAGGAGCTCATCACGGAGGAGAAGGTCGACCTCCTCATGGCGACCTCCACGCCCGAGACCGTCAACCCGGTGGTCGCGCAGTGCGAGGCGCACGGCGTCCCGTGCCTCACCGCGAACGCCCCCTGGCAGGCGGTGGTCTTCGGCGGCGGCTTCGGCCCCGACAAGCCGCTCGAGTGGACGCACCACTTCTTCTTCGGCATCGAGGGCTTCGGCGACGTCGACCCGCTCGCGTGGGACCAGGTGGAGACCAACAAGAAGGTCGGCGTGCTGTGGCCGAACGACGCGGACGGCGGCGCCTTCCGCGACCCCGAGACCGGCTACACCCCGCTGGTCGAGGCGCACGGCTACACGGTGGTCGACCCGGGTGCCTACGAGAACGGCACGCAGGACTTCACCTCGATCATCCAGACCTTCAAGGACGAGGGCGTCGAGATCATCGCGGGCATCCCGATCCCGCCGGACTTCGTCACCTTCTGGACCCAGGCGGCGCAGCAGGGCTTCGAGCCCAAGGTCGCGACCGTCGGCAAGGCGCTGTTCTTCCCGACCACGGTGCCGTCGATCCCTGACGACCTGGGCGACGGCCTCGCCTTCGCGACCTGGTGGGGTCCCACCTACCCGTACGAGTCGAGCTTCGACGGCGCGACGCCGGAGGAGTGGATCGCGAGCTTCGAGGCGAGCCCCGAGGGGGAGGGGCTCGTGTGGAACCAGGCGACCCCCCTGAACGGCTCGCTGTTCGAGGTCGCGAAGGTGGCGCTCGAGGCCTCCGGCGACCCGTTCGACAAGGAGGCGCTGGTCGCCGCGTTCGACGACATCGACATGATGACGCTCGGCGGTCAGATCGACTTCACCAGCGGCCCCTTCCCCGGCATCGCGACCATCCCGACCGCGATCGGACAGTGGGAGAAGACGGCAGAGGGCGAGTGGGAGTGGGTGGTGGTCGACGCCGGCACGGTGCCCGACCTCCCGGTCGACCGTCCGCTCGAGCTCCTCGAGTGGTGATGACCCGCACGGCGGGGGCCGGCGAGGCCCTCCTCGAGGTCGACTCCGTGGCGAAGTCGTACGGCGCGCTCGACGTGCTGACGGCGGTCCACCTGTCGGTCCCCGCCGGGCAGGCCCTGGGCATCGTCGGCCCGAACGGCGCCGGCAAGTCCACCCTGCTCAGCGTGATCAACGGTACCGAGCGCGCCACGGCGGGCACGGTGCGCTTCGGCGGCCGGGACGTGACCGCCACGCCGGCCGATGCGCGGGCGCGGGCGGGCATGGGACGCACCTTCCAGGTGCCGCGCCCGTTCGCCCACCTCACGGTGTTCGAGAACGCGCTCGCGGGCGCGACGGCGGGCGCCGGGCTGCGCGGCCGGGCGGCCGACGACCGCGCGCTCGCGGCGCTCGCGATGGCGGACATGCTGGGCGTCGCGAACACCCCGGCCGGCGCGCTGCCGCTCCTCGGGCGCAAGCGCCTCGAGCTCGCCCGCGCGCTCGCGACGGATCCGCGGCTGCTGCTTCTCGACGAGATCGCGGGCGGCCTCACCGAGGCGGAGTGCGACAGCCTCGTGGCGACCATCCGATCGCTGCATACGCAGGGCATCACCATCATCTGGATCGAGCACGTGGTCCGCGCGCTGCTCGCCGTGGTCGAGCGCCTCGTGTGCCTCGCCACGGGCGTCATCGTCGCCGACGGCGAGCCGAGCGAAGTGATGCGCAGCGACGCGGTGCGCGCCGTCTATCTGGGAGGCGCGCTGTGACGGCCCTGCTCGCGGCCGAGCGCATCGAGGCCGGCTACGGCGACTCCCGAGCGGTGGCAGGCGTCTCGCTCGCCGTCGAGCCCGGCGAGGTGCTCGCGCTCGTGGGCGCGAACGGCGCCGGGAAGTCGACGCTGCTGCGCGTCCTGGCGGGCGCGCATCGTCCCGACGCCGGGCGCGTGCTGCTCCATGGCGATGACGTCACGCAGGTCCGGGACTTCGAGCGCAACCGGCTCGGCGTGAGCCTGGTCCCGGAGGGGCGACGCCTCTTCGCGAGCCTCACGGTGCGCGACAATCTCGAGATCGGGGCCGGCTCGCGCCGGACCGGGACCTGGACCGTGGACACGGTGGTCGACGCGTTGCCGATGCTCGGCGACCTGCTGGAGCGCAACGCGTCGCAGCTGTCGGGCGGCCAGCAGCAGGCCGTCGCGATCGGGCGAGGGCTCATGTCCAACCCCGAGGTGCTGCTGCTCGACGAGGTCTCGCTCGGCCTGGCGCCCATCGTCATCGACGAGCTCTACGCGTCCCTCGCGGCCGTGCGCCGCGGCGGGCTCGGCATCGTCCTGGTCGAGCAGGACCTCGAGCGGACCGTCGCCGTCGCCGACCGCATCGCCTGCATGCTCGAGGGCCATGCGGTGCTCGAGGGCACGCCCGCGACGCTCACCCGGGCCCAGATCACCGACGCCTACTTCGGCCACGAGGTCGCGTCATGGTGATCGTCAACGCGCTGGTGCAGGGCGTCCTGCTGGGCGGCCTGTTCGCGATGGCCGCGCTGGGCCTGTCGATCGCCTTCGGGATCCTGCGGGTGGTGAACCTCGCGCACGGCGAGATCATGACCGTCGGCGCGTACCTGGCCGCGGTGGCGCTGTCGAGCCTGGGCGTCGACGTGTGGGTCAGCCTGCTCCTGGTGGTGCCGCTCCTCGGCGTGGTCGGCTACTGGGTGCAGCGGCTCCTGCTCCAGCGTGCGCTCACGCTCGGCGAGCTCGCCCCGCTCCTGGTGACGTTCGGCATCGCGATCATCATCCCCAACGCGCTCATCGAGCTGTTCACCACCAATAAGCAGGCGATCCCGACGGGTTCCCTCGCGGTGCGCAGCATCCGCGTGGCGGACGGCGTGAGCATCGGCGTGCTGCCGCTCCTCACCATGGTCATCGCGGTCCTGCTCATCGCCGGCACGCAGCAGTTCCTCGCACGCACGCGGTCGGGCCGCTACATGCGCGCCGCCGCCGACGACTCGGACACCCTGCGCCTCATGGGCGTCGACCACCGGCGTGTGTACGCGTCGGCGATGGGGCTCGCGTTCGCCATCGCGGCGCTCGCGGGCGTGTTCTTCGGGATGCGTCAGGGCGGCGTCACCCCGTTCGACGGCCAGCTCATGGTGCTGTTCGCCTTCGAGGCGGTCATCATCGGCGGGCTCGGCTCGCTGTGGGGCACCCTCGCGGGCGGCATCGTCCTCGGGGTCGCGCAGACCCTCGCGGGGGTGGTGAGCCCCGAGCTCCCGCTCCTCGTCGGCAACCTCGTGTTCCTCGCGGTGCTGGTGCTCCGCCCGACCGGCATCGTCCGCAGCAAGGTGGTGGCGTAGATGACGTCCTTGGTCCCGGGGGAGGTGCGGGTCGACCGCCTGCGCCGGCGCATGATCACGGTGCAGATCATCGGCGCGGGCGTGATCCTCGCGCTCGCGATGGCGCCCTACGTGTTCGAGCCCTCGATCACGAGCCAGTGGATCAAGCTCTTCTACCTGATCACCCTCGCAACCGCGTGGAACCTCCTTGCGGGCTTCGCGGGGATGGTGTCGGTGGGGCAGCAGGCGTACATCGGGCTCGGCGCCTACGGGGTCTTCGTGTTCAACGACCTGGGCCTCGACCCGTACTCGAGCGCGTTGGTCGCGTCGCTGGCGATCGGGGCGATCGCGTTCGCGCTGTCGTTCGTCGCGTTCCGCCTGCGCGGCGGCTACTTCGCGATCGGCACGTGGGTGATCGCGGAGGCGGCCAGGCAGATCGTCATCCGCTTCGACTCCCTTGGTGCGGGGCGCGGGCGCGGCATCTCGGACTACACCGCGGACCCGGTCATGAGGAACCTGTTCACGTACTGGCTCGCGCTCGGGATCGTGGTCGCGACGCTCATCGGAACGCTGTTCCTGCTGCGCAGCAGGCTCGGCGTCGCGCTCCAGAGCGTGCGCGACAACGAGGTCGCCGCGCGCGCGCTCGGCGTGGACGTGAGCCGTGCCAAGCGCATCGTCTTCGTCCTCGCGGCGGTGATGGCCGCGCTCGCGGGCGCGGTGATCTGCCTCCAGCAGATCGGGGTCCAGTCGCCGTCGCAGATCTTCTCCGTGAGCTTCTCGGCGTTCATGGTCTTCATGGTGCTCATCGGCGGCATCGGGACGCTCGAGGGCCCCATCATCGGCGCGATCGTCTACTACGTCATGGACCTCTACTTCAGCCAGATGGGGCTGTGGTACCTCGTGGTGCTCGGGGTCCTGGCGATCGCGATCACGCTGTTCCTCCCGCAGGGGATCTGGGGTGCGCTGCGCTCGCGGTTCGACATCACGCTCTTCCCGGTGGGCCATCGGGTGGTCGCGACGTCGCGCCCGGCCGGTGCCGCCCCCGCCGGTCCGGGCGAGCCCCGGCCGAACCGCACGACCGACGCAACGGCCGCCTCGGCCACGACGGAAGGATGACCATGGGATTCTTCGAGCAGCCGGCCTGGGAGGGCCGCACATACCTGGGCGGATGGATCGAGACGGGTGCGGCGGCCGATGCGGTGTCGCCCTCGTCGGGCGAGCGCCTCGCGTCCTACGCGGTCGCGTCGGCGGCGGACGTCGAGACCGCGACGGACCTTGCGGTGAGCGCCCAGCGCACGTGGGCGGTCGCCTCGCCCGAGGAGCGCGCCGCGGTGATGCGGCGCGCGGCGGCCGTCCTTGAGGCGAACGAGCCGGCGCTCGTGCGCTGGCTCGAGGACGAGGCCGGGTCGGCGCCCGGCAAGGCCGCCTTCGAGGTCGGGCTGGTCGCCTCGGAGCTGCACCTCGCCGCCGCCACGGCGCTCGTCCCCTACGGCCAGCTGCTGCGCTCGGGCCGCCCGCGCCTCAGCATGGCGCGCCACGTTCCCGTCGGGGTCGTGGGCGTGATCTCGCCGTTCAACTTCCCGGCCATCCTCGCGATGCGCTCCGTCGCGCCCGCGCTCGCGCTGGGCAACGCGGTGGTGCTGAAGCCGGACCCCCGGACCGCCGTCGCCGGCGGGCTGCTGCTCGCGGCCGTGCTCGAGGAGGCGGGCCTGCCGGTCGGCGTCCTCTCGGTGGTGCCGGGCGGGGCGGACGTGGGCGCCGCGCTGGTGGAGGAGCCGCGCATCCCCGTGATCTCCTTCACGGGCTCGACTCCCGCCGGCCGCGCCATCGCCGCACGCGGCGGCGAGCTGCTCAAGCGCGTGCACCTCGAGCTCGGCGGCAACAACGCGCTCGCGGTGCTCGAGGACGCGGACGTCGAGGCGGCCGCCTCGGCCGGCGCCTGGGGATCCTTCCTCCACCAGGGCCAGATCTGCATGACCACGGGCCGCCACCTGGTCCACGAGAGCCTCTACGACCGCTACGTCGCGCTGCTGACCGAGAAGGCGGCGCGCATCCCCGCCGGGCCGCCGTCGACCGGCGCGCCCCTGGGCCCGATCATCGACGCGGGGCAGCGCGACAAGGTGCACTCGGTGGTGAGCCGCAGCGTCGAGGCGGGCGCCCGGCTCACCGTCGGCGGCACGTACGATGCGCTGTTCTACGCCCCCACCGTCCTCGCCGATGTGGCGCCCGGGCACGCGTCCTTCGAGGAGGAGATCTTCGGCCCCGTCGCGTCCATCACGCCGTTCGCGACCACCGAGGAGCTGGTGCGGCTGGTGAACGCGTCGCCGTACGGGCTCTCGCTCGGCATCCTCACCGGGGATCCGTACGGGGCGTTCGAGCTCGCCGCGCGCATGCCCACCGGCATCGTCCACATCAACGACCAGACCGTCGACGACGAGGCGCAGGCGCCGTTCGGCGGCGTCGGGCACTCCGGCACGGGCGTGAGGTTCGGCGGGCATGAGGCCAACATCGAGGCCTTCACCGACACGCAGTGGGTGACCATGCAGGCCGAGATCGCGACCTACCCGTTCTGACGCCCCTCAGAGGCGGTTTCATAACATTGTGGCCAACATTGTTGACGATCACCGGGCGCGAGCCTAGTTTGCAGAGCATCAGCGCAAGGAGGCGGTGATGGTCGTTCACGCGGTGGGCAGCGCGGACGAGTGGCAGGACGTGGTCCGGCGCTGCTTCGTCCCCATCAACTGCGGCGCGTTCGAGCCGGGGTTCCACGGCCGGATGGATCAGCTCGAGCTCGACGACAGCATCTCGATCGCGTGCGTCGCGACGGACGGGCACACCGTGGACCGCTCGGAGCGCCTCGCGGCGCGCGCGGACGGCGACGCGCTCCACCTGTCGCTCCAGGTCGCGTCGCGCGGCACCGTGCGGCAGGGGCGGCGCATGGTGTCGGTGCGGCCCGGCCGCGCGTTCATGTACGCCACCGACGCCCCGTACTACCTCGACTACTCGGAGCCGGGCCAGCGCCAGCTCATCGTGCAGGTGTCGCGGTCCGCCCTGGACGCGCCGCGCGCGGCGCTCGACCACGGGCTGGGGCAGCTCAACGTCGCGGCCGGGGCCGCGACCCGGGTGTTCTTCGCGTACGCGCTCGACGTGCACCGGCAGGGCCTTGCGGCCGGAGGCGCGGAGGCGGGCGCGGCCGCTGAGGTGGCGGCCGACCTGGCGGCGACCATGATCCGGGCGTCCGCGGAGGGCACGCGTGTGCTGCCGCGCACGCGTGGCGGGCTGCTGCGCGCGATCGAGGACTTCGTGGCCGTCAACCTGCCGCGGGTCCGGGTCGACGACATCGCCGCAGAGTTCTTCGTCTCGCGCCGCACGGTCTATCACGTGTTCGAGGACGTGGGCACCACGCCGAGCGACTACCTGCGGCGCGAGCGGCTCGCGCTCGCCGCGCGACGGCTGGTGGACCCGGCGCTTGCCGAGGTCCCCATCGCGGAGATCGCCGCCGGCGCGGGGTTCGACGATGCGACCACCTTCACCCGGGCGTTCCGTCGTCACCAGGGCGTGACGCCGCGGGAGTGGCGATCCTCGCATGGCGGCGCGATGAGCGTCGCCTCCTGACCGTCTCCCAGGCCCGCCGCGACGCTCAGCCCGTGGTGTACGCCGTCTTGACCTTGCGCTCGCGCAGGTACGTGGTGCCGTAGTACTTCACGAAGACCCGGCCCTGCGGGAGCGCCGCGGTGGTGACCCGCACCTTGTAGACGGAACCCGACCTCACCAGCTTCACCTTGGACGAGACCGGGGTCGAGCCCACGTACAGGCGCACGTAGCCGCTCTCGGGTGCGACGTCGCTCGCGACGCGGACCACGAAGGTCGCCTTGGCGTCCTTCCGCACGGCGGTGCGCGCCGCGGCCGTCACCTTCGGGGTCGCCTTGACCACGGTCGCCGTCACGGAGGTGGAGGAGGCCTTGAAGGTCGCGTCGCCGTTGTACCGCACTGTCAGCGTGCGTGTCCCCGGCTTCCAGTCCTTCGGCAGCGTGACCGTGGCCTTGCCCCTGGAGTCGACGGCGCGCGTCCACACCTTGGAGCCCACGGTGACCGTGACGGTGCCGGTGGGGGTGGTCCGCCCGGTCACCGTGACGGTCACCTTGCCGGCCGTGCCGTAGGGGGTCGAGGTGGCCTTCGCCGCGATCGAGCTCGCCAGGCGCTCGTTGACGGTGAGCGTGCGGGACGCCTGCGAGGGGCGCACCTGGTCCGAGCCCGAGTACACGGCGCGGAGCGCATGGGTGCCCCGGGGGAGCTTCGGCAGCGTCGCGGTCGCGACGCCGGAGGCGTCCACAGTCGCGGTGGCGGCGGCCGTGGCGGCGCCGTCGACGTAGAAGTCCACCGTGCCGGTGGGAGCGGTCGAGGAGGTGACGGTGGCGGTCACCTTCGGCTGCGAGCCCGCGTAGGTCGCGGGCGCCTTGAGCGCGAGGCTCGACAAGACCCGCATCGAGGCGCCGGTGGCGATCTCGACCGTCGCGGACGTCGAGGAGAGCGCGACGACGTCGACCGTGAACGCCTCGTCCGGCGCGACGAACGCGTCGCCCTCGCGATAGGAGGACTGGAGGACGCCGTCGGCGTCCTCGGTGGCGAAGACGTAGTCCTGGCCGTCGCCCGGTACCCACGTCACCACCACGCCCGCGCCGTACGCCGCGTAGAGGCCGTCGATGTCGAGCCAGTAGTCCGAGCCGTAGAACGCGCCGGCGTCGACGCCCGCGGCGTCGCGGAAGTCCACGTAGTAGGTGGTGCCCGTCGAGCCGTCGGCGATCGCGATCGCGGTGGTGCCCTCCTCGGCGGTGGACGATGCGAGCGTCACCGTCTGCGTCGAGGTGTCGCCCGGCGTGAGAGCGACGTGCGCGGTGGACCCCTCCACGCCCGGGAGGTCGAGCGCGGCCCGGTTGGCCGCGCTCAGGGCGGCGGGCGCGAAGTCGATGATGGAGGCCGCCATAGGGCTGAACGCGCCGTAGTACTCGGCGTACTCGCCGTCGCGGTAGGGGTCTCCCCAGATGAGGTTGGAGTGGTCGAGGCCGAGGTTGTGGCCCAGCTCGTGCGCGATCGAGGACGGATCCGGCGCAGGCATGTGGATGTAGCCGCCGCCGGACATGGTCCCGAACGTCGCGACGCCGGCGTAGGGGTACGAGCAGGACGTGGGCGTGTAGACCACCAGGTGGTTGGTGGCGCCGACGAAGTCGACGGACGGGAACAGCGCC
The DNA here is from genome assembly GCF_000971395.1 of Demequina iriomotensis. Classification (GTDB taxonomy): domain Bacteria; phylum Actinomycetota; class Actinomycetes; order Actinomycetales; family Demequinaceae; genus Demequina; species Demequina iriomotensis. The sequence goes on from NZ_BBME01000009.1 coordinate 136,406, forward strand.
TCGGCCCGCTCCCACAGGTCGGCGAAGCCGTAGCTGCACGAGGACGCGAGCGACAGCGTCGCGGTGGAGGCGATGTCGAAGGATCCGATCGCGCCGCGCGCCTCGCGCAGCCAGTAGTCGATGGTGCCCTCGACATCGGCGCGCGCGGCCGTCATCGCCACGTCGGTGGTCACCGTCGGGTCGTCGACGCGGACCACGTACGCGTGGTGCACGGTGGTGGCGGCGGTCGCCGCGACGGCGGCCTCCGTGACGGTGAGCGCGGTGACCTCGGCGGTGCCGCCCACGGGTGCGGTCGCGACGGTCGCCTCGACCTCGGCGCCGGACTCGACGCCGTCGAGGTGCGCGGGCAGGTCGACCGGGGTGAGGTCGCCGTCGTCCTCGACCAGCAGCCAGGCGTCCTCGCCGTCACCCGTCGGGTGCGCGGCGTCCGCCGTCTCGGCCTCCTCGCCGTGCGCGATGCGCAGCAGGTGCCCGGCGACGGTGTCGCGCTCGTCGGCCGAGGCGCTGGAGAGGCCGGTGAGGCACAGGGCCCCGGCGGTGATCGCGGCGGCCAGGGAGCGTCGGGCGAGGCGAGTGGTCACCTGGGCAACCTAGCGGCGGGGTCCGACGCTGACCAGGGGTGACGGGCGTATGTGACCGATCCCTCACCGTGAGGCAGGCGGCATCACGCCCTCCTCCCGGACGATGCGGGCCGCGGTTCGCGCGTGCGTGCGGCGGCCGCGCACGGCACAGTGGTGGGCAGGCGCGCTCGAGGAGGATGCACATGGACGTCACGATCAACGCCGGCCCCGCCTTCGCGATGGGGACCATCACCATCCCGCCGGGAGGCTCGGTGCGGGTCGAGGCCGGGGCGATGGCCATGACGCGCGGCGACATCACCATCGAGACCTCGACGCGCGGCGGGTTCATGAGCGGGCTCAAGCGGTCGCTCGGCGGCGAGAGCTTCTTCGTCAACGACTTCCACTCGGGTGCGGGCGGACAGGTCGGCGTCGCCGCGACGCTGCCGGGCGATATGGCGGAGGTGACGCTCGACGGGTCCGGCGCGCTGCTCGTGCAGTCGGGCTCGTGGATCGCGTCGGATCCGTCGATCCAGGTGGACTCGACGTGGGACGGGGGTCGGTCGTTCTTCTCGGGGGAGGGGCTGATCCTGCTGCGTTGCACGGGCGCGGGCGAGCTGCTGCTCGCGTCCTACGGCGCGATCCAGGCCTTCACGCTCGCGGCCGGCGAGACGCTGACGCTCGACACGGGACACGTGGTCGCGTTCGACGACTCGGTCCGGTTCTCCGTGCGCAAGGCGGGGAGCTGGAAGTCGACCATCCTGGGCGGCGAGGGCCTGGTCACGGACTTCACCGGTCCGGGGCGCGTGTGGCTCCAGACCCGATCGAGCAACGACCTCGTCGAGTGGATCAAGAAGGTCAACCCGCAGCGGAGCAACTAGCGCTCCGCGCGACCGTCAGGTGGTGGCGAGGTCGCGCCTGCGGAAGCCGGCGAAGCCGATCGCGACGAACGCCGCACCGACGAGGGTCACCACGGCCAGGCCCGTCCATTCGACGGTCGACGTCGCGATCGCGGGCACGTGGTAGAAGGGGCTGATCGCCAGGACCCAGTCGTCCAGCCCGAAGGTCGGGCCCAGCAGCGTGAGGCCGAACGACAGCAGGACGCCGGCCCACGCGGCGATCGACACGTGGGGTCGTGCGCCGACCACGGCCACCGCCACCGCGATGACGGTCCAGACCGCCGGCACGGTCGCCAGCGCCTGCCCGAAGGCCTGCCCGTAGGTGACGCCGATGTCGGCGCTCGAGGCGAACCCGGCGATGACGAGGCCCGCGATCGTGAGGAACGCGAGGGCGGCCCCGAGCGCCACCACGACGTTGCTCGCGTAGTAGCGCGCACGCGACGTCGGGGTGGCGAGGAGCGGCTCGACCCGGTCCTCCATCTCCTCCTTGCGTACGCGGAGCACGATCTGCACGCACGCGATCGACGCGATGATGCCGACGAGGCTGATCACGGTCGCGACGAACGTGCCGAACAGGTCGGCGGGGGTGGAGGCGCCGGAGGCGAGGATCTGACCGATGCCCGCGTCGCCCGACAGCAGGTCGGTGATGGCGGTGGTGAAGTAGCCGAACACGATGCCGAGGACCGCGAAGCCGAGGGTCCAGGCGACGAGGGTGCCGCGGTTGAGCCGGAGCGCGAGCGCGAGCGGGGACCGCGTGCTGCCGCGCGCAGGTCCCGGCGCGGGTGCGATCGCACCCTGCCCGAAGTCGCGCCGCGCCTGCAGGACGAACGCGACCGCGAGGAGGGCGCCGGTCAACGCGACGGCCAGGGCGAGCGGCCACCAGGTGTTCTCGACGGCGGGCTTGGTCTCGGTCATCCACGCGAGGGGGTTGACCCACAGAGCCCAGTCGGGGGCCTCGACCGAGTACGCGAATCCGCGCAGGATGAACAGCGTTCCCATGATGGCGACCGCCATCGAGCTCGAGGCGCGGGCCTCGGCGCCGAGCTGGGACGTGACCGCGGCGACGCCGGTGCCCATCCATCCGCTGGCGGTGTAGGTGGCGCACAGCAGCAGCGTCGCCTCGGTGCCGCCGCCGCACAGCAGGGTCACCGTGGCCGCCACCGCGCCGACCAGCACGGACACGATCGCGCCCATGGACACCGCGGTGAGCAGGCGCGAGGATCGGCCGAGGACGCCGGAGGCGAGCAGCTCCGCCTGGCCGGAGTCCTCCTGGCCGCGGGTGGCCTTGGTGACCACGAAGATCGCGCCGAGCGCGGTGAGCAGGCCGCCGAGCGCGAGCGTGCGCCACGCGTTGAAGCCGTCGGCGGTCGACACGTCGAACGCGGGCCCGAAGATCAGGCCAAGGGCCGGGTTCGCGCCGACCAGCGCCGCGAGGCCTTCGCGGTCGGCCTGCGTGGGGAACACCCACGGATAGACCAGGACGGACGATGCCGACAGCACCGTCGCGATCGCGATCCACGGCGCGAAGCTTCGCGCCTCGTGCTTGACGGAGGTCCGCAGCAGCAGCGGCGCGCCGACCACGGGAGCGTTCACCGCGCGCCCGCCGCATCGTCGTCGTTCTCGTACAGGCGAAGGAACAGGCTCTCCAGCGACGGCGGGGCCACCGCGAGCGCCTCGAGCCCGTACCCGGTGAGGAGCGTCATGGCGTCCCCGATGCCATCGGCGTCCACGGTGGCCGTGACCTTGGTGCCGTCGACCTGGACATCGTGGAGCCCGGCCAGCTCGGCCGCGACGGGCTCGCGCGCGAGCGTGGCGTGGACGGTGGTGCGCGCCTTGCCGCGCATCTGGGCCAAGGTGCCCGTCTCGACGATCCTGCCGGCGCGGATGATGCTCAGCCGGTCCGCGAGGGTCTCGACCTCGGACAGGATGTGGCTCGACAGCAGCACGGTCGCGCCACGCTCCTTGGCCTCGCCCAGCACCTCCTGGAAGACGTTCTCCATGAGCGGGTCCAGGCCCGACGTGGGCTCGTCCAGGATCAGCAGCTCGGCGTTCGACGCGAGCGCGGCGACGATCGCGACCTTCTGGCGGTTGCCCTTGGAGTACTGCCGGCCCTTCTTGGTCGGGTCGAGCTCGAAGCGCTCGATGAGCTCCGCGCGCCGCGCATCGTCCAACCCGCCGCGCAGGCTGCCAAGGAGGTCGATCGCCTCCCCGCCGGACATCGACGGCCACAGCGCGACGTCGCCGGGAACATAGGCGAGGCGCTTGTGCAGCTCGACCACGTCGGCCCACGGGTCGCCGCCCAGGAGCCGTGCCGTGCCGCCGTTGGCCTTGAGCAGGCCCAGCAGCACGCGGATCGTCGTCGACTTGCCGGCGCCGTTCGGCCCGAGAAACCCGTGGACCTCGCCCTGGGTGACCGCGAGATCCAGCCCGTCCAGCGCCGTGAACCTGCCGAACATCTTCACCAGGCCGTCGGTCTCGATGACCAGCTCGTCTGCAGACATGCACACCTCTCATGGCGTCGGCGCGAAGGCTCGCGAACCGCTCGTGCGGATGACAGCCATTCAACGCCATGGCACATCAATTCGCCAGTTGTGGAGTTTCGTTACGATGGGCGCATGGGTGGGACGGGCGAGGCCGGCAGACGCGGAGACGGAGCGCGCCGTCCCGTCGGGCGCCGGCCGGGTGAGAGCGGCTCCCGGGACGCGATCCTCGCAGCGGCGCGCGATACGTTCGCCGAGCGCGGCTTCGCCGGCGCGACGATGCGCGCCATCGCCGCTCGCGCAGGCGTGGATCCCTCGCTGATCAGGCACTTCTTCGGCAGCAAGGCGGCGCTCTTCGCCGCCGCTGTCGCGGCGGGCAGCGATGTCGCGAGCCACCTGCGCGACGCGCTCACGGGACCGCGCGACGGCATCGGTGCGCGCGTGGCCGACGCGTACCTGCGGCTGTGGGAGGACCCCGAGGTGGGCGAGGCCCTGCGCGCGTTGATCCGGTCGGGCGTGGCCCTCGGCGGTCCCGCCGAGCAGCTGCTCGAGGCCATCGGCGCGAGCGACGGCGCGCCGCTGCCCCTCGAACGGGTGCTGGCCGGCACGCATCTCCTGGGCGTCGCCTACGCGCGCTTCATCGCTCAGCTGCCGGCGGTCGCCGCGCTCGACCACGACGAGCTCGTGGAGCTGATCGCGCCCGCGATACAGCGGTACCTCGTGCCGGACGGCGCCTCGCGCGGCTGAGCATCGTGCTCGTGATCTCGCGGCGTTCGACGTTGCGGTGGCTGCACGTCGTCGCCACCCTGCGGCACCGGGGCTGCGGGTCGGGCGCCGTTGCGTCAGCCGGGCGTCTCCTCGTGGGGTCCGGTCATGCTGCGGTAGAACTCGTCGCCTGTGAGCGCGGGGGCGCCAAGCCCGGTCGGGCCGTCCCGGCGCGTCCGCAGGCCGTCGAGCAGCAACGCGGCGTAGCGCCGCCACTGGCCGGGCGCGACGTCACGGCTCCGCTCCGATGCGGCGCCGAGCATGAGCTGGAGCATCGGGAAGTCGATGGGCTCGAGGTCCTCGCGCAGATGTCCGGAGCGTTGCGCGCGCGCGATGAGCGCGTCGACCCTGGGCGTGAGGAGCGCCTGCGCGGTCTCCAGTGCGGCGCCGGTGCCATGTCCGCCGAGGAGCAGGATCTCGCGCAGCCCGCGGTCCTCCGCGAGCGCAGCGGTCGCCTCGAGGAAGAAGCGCTCGAACGCCGCCCATGGGTCGTCGTCGGTGAGCGCGTCCTTGGCGATCTGAGCGACGTGCCGGACGCCTTCGTCGAGCACGGCCTCGATGAGCTCCTCGCGGTTCGCGAATCGGCGGTAGACGGTACCGACGCCCACCCCGGCATGGCGCGCGACGTCGTCGAGCGCGACGTCGAGGCCTCGCGCGGCGAACACCTCACGGGCTGCGCGCAGGAGGCGCTGGCGGTTGCGTTCGGCGTCGGCGCGAAGGGGGCGGTGCTGCGGCGAGACCGAGGTGCTCATGGAGTCATCCTAGATCGGTAAGCGGATGCATGTGCTCCGCTTTAGTGCTAAGGTCCTATCGAAGCGGAGGTATAGCCTCCGTTTCTATGGCGTCGATGCCGGCTGCGGAGGCGCCACGATGGGCCGACGCTGCCAACCCCGACGCCGTCGACAGCCCTGTGATGCGCACCAGGCGCGCACATGGCACGCACCGAACGGGAAGGCACGATATGAAGGCGCTGCGCATCCATGCCTACGGGGGGCCCGAGGTCCTGCAGGTGGACGACGTCCCGATGCCGCGACCGGCCCCGGGGGAGGCGCTCGTCAAGGTGGCGGCGACGTCCTTCAACCCTGCCGACGTGGCCATCCGCACGGGCGCCTTCGCCGCGGTGCTCCCGTTGAGCTTTCCCCACACCTTGGGCATGGACCTCGCCGGGACGCTCGTCGGCGATGCCGGTCCCGGACTCCTCCAGGGAGATCCTGTCGTCGCGTTCCTCCCGCCGAACATGGCGGGAGCGGCGGCCGAGTACGTCGCCGTGCCGGTCGCGCTGCTCGCGCATGCGCCGGCCACGATCCCGCTGATCGAGGCCGCGGGGTTGCCGTCCACCGGGACCACCGCGTGGCAGGCGCTGTTCGAGCACGGTGACCTGGTCGAAGGCCAGCGCGTGCTCGTCAACGGTGGCGGCACCGCGGTCGGTGGCCTCGCGGTGCAGCTCGCGGTAGCAGCTGGCGCGGAGGTCGACGCGCTCGCGGGCCCGATGAGCGTGGAGCGCGTGCGAGGCTACGGCGCCGAGAAGGTCGTCGACTACACCGTGAGGGGCGCAAGCGAGGTCGAACCGGGCGTCTACGACCTGGTGGTCAACCTGGCGCCCACCCCGGTCGCCGAACTCGCGCCGCTGGTCCGTGCGGGAGGTCGCCTGGTGTCGGCGACCACTGCGAGCGAGGCGGCCGATGATCGGATCACGATCGTGAGGATGGCGGCCCACCCGTCGCGCCAGGTCCTCGAGGAGCTGGTCACGGCCGTGGACGCCGGCCGCCTGCACCTCCACGTGACCGGCGCGCGTCCCCTCGAGGACGCCGCTGCCGTGCACGTCGACCGCGCGCGCGGGAAGACCCTCCTGCAACCGTGACGCGTGACCGCGGGGCTTCGCACGCCCGGCGACCGGCCGGCTTCTCCGTTCTCCTCCTCGTTCCCCTCCACCTGTGAAAGGACCCCCAGTGGCTGCATTCCTCTACCGGCTCGGCATCTCGTCGGCCCGGCACCCATGGCGCGTGATCGGCGCGTGGCTCAGCGCGCTCGCGGTCGCCGTAGGCGCCTTCGTGCTGTTCGGTGGCACTCTCTCCACCGCGATCAGCATCCCCGGCACCCCGACCGAGGAGGTCGGCGCGCAGATCGCCGAAGGCTTCCCTGACGCGGGTGCGGGCGCCAGCACCGTGCTGTTCCAGACCGTCGACGGTGAGCCGTTCACCGAGGCGCAGCGGGCCGAGGTCGGAGCGACCCTTGCCGCCTTGGAGGACGTCGAAGGCGTCACGGGCACCGTGGATCCCTTCGCGACGGCCAGCGAGCTCGACACGCAGCGATCGGACGTCGCCCGGGGCCTCGAGCAGATCGCCGCGGCACGCGCCGACATCGAGGCGGGTCTCGAGCAGATCGAGGACCAGCGCGAGACCCTCGCGGACGCGGGAACGCTCGACGCCGCTAGGGGCGCCCTCGACGCCCAGCGGGACGAGCTGGAGGATGCACGCGACGAGCTCGACGCCCAGGCGACGTCGCTCGGCAACGTCGCCGCGCTCCTGGCCCTCGCGGAGGGTGCCGAGCAGATCTCCGTCGACGGCGCCACGGCGATGGCCGCGGTCCAGTTCGATGAGGCCGCCACGACGATCTCGGAGGAGCTCAAGGACGCCCTCAAGGACAGCCTCGCGGGCTACCCGATCGACGGCGTCGATGTGATCCCCGCCGGTGAGATCTCCGGCGAGATGCCCAGCATCGTCGGGCCGGGCGAGATCGGCGGGCTTCTGGTGGCAGCGGTCGTCCTGGTCGTCATGCTCGGCACCATCACGGCGGCGGGCCTCCCGCTCATCGTCGCGCTGCTCGGTGTCGCCGTCGGGCTCATGGTCTCGCTCAGCCTCTCGAGCGTCCTCGACATGATGACGCTCACGCCGATCCTCGGGCTGATGCTCGGCGTCGCGGTAGGCATCGACTACGCGCTCTTCATCATCAACCGCCACCGCAAGCAGCTCCGTGGCGGCATGGAGGTCCAGGAATCGATCGGTCTGGCCAACGGCACGTCGGGCAACGCCGTGCTCTTCGCCGGAGCTACCGTGGTGACCGCGCTGCTGGCGCTCAACCTCGTGGGCATCTCGTTCCTTGGCGCGATGGGCACCGTGGGCGCCATCTGCGTCGCGGTCGCCATCGCGATGGCGCTCACGCTCACCCCGGCTCTCATGGGGCTCGCGGGATCGCGTCTCACCCCCAAGGCGAAGGAGCGCGGCCAGAACCGCTCGGCACGGAAGCGCGACCGGGGCGCGACCCCCACGCAGATGACCACGCGCCGCGCCGTTCTGACGATCGTCGGCACGGTCGCGACGCTCATCGTGATCGCCATCCCCGCGCTCGACATGCGCATGGGTCTCAACACGAGCGCCGGCGAGCCGGCGGAGTCGGACGGCTATCGCGCCTACACGCTCACCCGGGACGAGTTCGGAGCCGGCTTCAACAGCCCCCTGGTCACGGTCGCGGACATGGGCGACGTCGTCGCGGACGATGCGCTGCTGGCGGAGCAGGTTCGCGTCGGTACAGCGTTGAAGTCGCTCGACGACGTCCGTGCGGTGGTGCCGATGGGTGCCTCCGAGGACGGCACCCTCCTCGCGTTCCAGCTCATCCCGACCGAGGGGCCCACCGCGGTGTCGACCGAGGACCTGGTGGTCGAGATCCGCGACCTCGAGCTTGCCGGGGTCGACTCCTTCGGCGTCGCAGGCAATGCCTCGGGCAACATCGACATCAGCGAGAAGGTCGCCGATGCGCTCCCGATCTACCTCGCCGTGGTCGTGGGATTCTCGCTGCTGATCCTGCTGGTGGTGTTCCGCTCGGTGCTCGTCCCGCTCACCGCGACTCTCGGCTTCGTCCTGTCGCTCGTCGCCATGTTCGGCGGCCTGACCGCGGTGTTCCAGTGGGGGTGGCTCTCGGGGGCGTTCGGCATCAACGAGCCCGGGCCCGTGCTGACGTTCATCCCGATCGTCGCCGTCGGGGTGCTGTTCGGGCTCGCGATGGACTACCAGCTGTTCCTGGTGTCCGGCATGCGTGAGGCGCACGTGCATGGCGCGCCCGCACGCGAGGCCGTGGTCACCGGCCTCCGCGCGGGCCGGAGCGTGGTGGTCGCCGCCGCCCTCATCATGGTGTCGGTCTTCTCGGGGTTCATCTTCGCCGAGTCGGCCCTGGTCAAGTCGGTCGGATTCGCGCTCGCGTTCGGCGTGCTGCTCGATGCATTCGTCGTGCGGCTGATGCTCATCCCGGCGATCATGCACCTGCTCGGGTCGGCCGCGTGGTGGCTTCCGAAGTGGCTCGATCGCGTCCTTCCCGACGTGGATGTCGAGGGAGCGGCGCTCGAACGATCGCATCCTCGGCGGCATGTGGAGGATCGGACGGAGGACGATGACCTTGTCGCGGCGGGGTCGCCGCAGGCCTGACGCTGCACTGACGGCCGTCCCGGAGCGCGCTGCCGCGCGCGTCGGGGCGGCCGTCTCGCGTCCGGGCGCCGGCGCGGGCAAGGTGGACTCGCAGCTGAACCGCGGGACGTCCGTCGTGGCCGGCTCTGGTCGGTCGACGGGCCCCGAGGGGCCGGCGTCGCGGGCGTCCGACGCGGTTATGTACGATCGTACGCATGAGAGATGACGAAACCCCTCGTGTCGACGACGCGGACGACATGCGGTCCCACCACGAACGGATGATGGCGGGAGACCTGTACATCGCGGACGACCCGGCGATCGCCGAGGCGCAAGGTGTCGCCGTGCGGCGCATGGCTCGTTTCGCCGACGAGTACCACCGGGACCCCGAGCGTGGTCAAGAGGCCGCGCGAGAGCTGATGCCGGGGGTGGACCCCTCCGCATTCGTGCGCGCGCCGGTCTACGTCGACTACGGCACGAACATCCGCATCGGCGCGCGCACCTTCGTCAACATGGGCCTCACCGCGTTGGACGTCGCGCCCATCACGATCGGCGCCGACTGCCAGATCGGTCCCCATGTCCAGCTCCTCACGCCGACGCATCCCTTGGAGCCAGGGCCCCGGCGCGACAAGTGGGAGGCGGCGCGGCCCATCGTCATCGGCGACAACGTGTGGCTCGGCGGGGGTGCCATCATCTGCCCAGGGGTGAGCGTGGGCGAGAACTCGGTCGTCGCGGCCGGTGCCATTGTGACCAAGGACGTGCCGGCGAACGTCGTCGTGGCCGGCGTTCCCGCAAAGGTCATCCGCACGCTCGAGGAGGACGGCGAGCGTGCGGCGCCATGATCCCGGAAGGCGCGACCGCATCGTCGAGGTCACGCTCGAGCTGATCGCGGAGGTCGGCGTGGCCGGCCTCTCTCACCGAGGGATCGCGCGACGCGCCGACGTGCCCCTGGGGTCCATGACCTATCACTTCGACGGCATGGATGACCTGCTCCGCACGGCGTTCACGCGCTTCGCTGAGCGCTTCTCCGCGTCCTACGCCGCGCACTTCGCGGAGGTGGGGGCTCGCGAGGAGGCCGTCTCCGCGATCGTGGCCCTGATCCGCGAGCTCTCGGCTGACGCCGGGATGCGCGACAACATCGTCGCGTACGAGCTCTACACGCTCGCGGCGCGGGATCCCGCCTACCGTGAGATCACCGGCCGATGGATGGCTGTCAGCCGGTCCGAGCTCGAACGCTGGTTCGCCGGGGATGTCGCGCGTCAGCTCGATGCCCTGATCGAAGGATTCGCGCTGCACGGTGCCCTCGATGTGGCGCCGCTCGAGATCGGGGTGGTGGAGTCAGCGGTGAGGAGGCTCGTGGGCGCGTGATCCGCCGCCGGAGCCCGCGCGCGCGGCGACGCGTGCCGCGCGCGCGAGCCGTGTCGAACACCGTCAGCGCGACGCCTTCCAGTCGCCGACCATCTCCACGTAGCAGTACCCGGTGACCGGCTCGCCGTCGATCGTGCCTGCGACGTCGCTCGCGGCCTCGTAGTGGGGGAGGAATCCCTGCAGCTCCTGCTCGCGCGGCGACGGCGTCACCACGAGGTCGAGGCTGAGCTCCGGGGCGGTCAGGTGCCACCGCGTGGGGTAGCGGTTGCCGCTCGCCGGCAGCCAATAGTCGCTGGCGCCTTCGGTCAGCGGGGTGAGAGAGGCGACGCGGTGGCTGCCGTGCTCGTCGATGCACGTCACCCAGGAATCGGTCCGTCCCTCCGTGTCGACGGCCTCCCACAGGCTCAGACGCAGGCCGTTGCTCAGGTTGAGGTCCATCCAGGTCCAACGCCCGTTGAGCTTGAGGATGTTCTGGTTCTGCCACTGGCGGTCGAACCAGGACGTTCCGATGACGTCGTGGGTCCGCCCCTCGATCGTGATGCGGCCCGAGGTCTCCATCGTCGGGAGCGAGTACTGGCGTACGTCGAGCCCGAGCAGCTCGAAGCGTCCGGTGCCCTTGTTGTAGAGCGGGTGGCCGGTGCCGTGAAGGACGAGGTCGATGCTGGCGCCCTTCATCTCGGCGCGGACCCGCATGGTCTCGAGGTCGCCCTCAAGGCTGCAGTTCGGCGCCCGGACCACGAAGCGATCGGGCGCGAAGGTGCCCTTCCATGGCGCGTACAGCTTGTCCTCGGATCCGTACCAGCCGGTGGTCTGATCGGTGACGGAGAACGAGCTGTTCAGCGCGACCGGGATGCCCTTGACGGACATCACGATCACGTGAGCAAGGTAGTTGAGCACATGATCATCCGACTCGAAGCGGCCGATCGCGAACCACGAGTTCACGGAGTAGCCGCGCTTCATGGGCAGGTCCGCGACGATGTCGATCGCGGGCCTTGCCCCCGGAGGCGTGGTGTGGGTATTCGCAAGGAGGGCGGTGCGGGCCATGATCGTCGCTTTCGGGTGGTGGATGGTGTCGGGGAACCGTGGGGGAGATCGGGGATCAGGGGGCCGGGCGATCCGCGTGCGCCGGGTCGTCGGAGCCGCAGGTGCGAGCCGCAAGGAGCGGCATGAGGATCTCGTCGACCGCGCGGATCGCGAGCTCGCGATCCGGCCCCGACCCCTTGACGAGCCCGTGCGTGACGACGATCGCGGGGATGAGCATGGCGATCATGTCCAGGCTGTCCGTGGCGGTGATGGCCTCACCGCGCATGCGCGCGCGCTCGATGATCTCGGTCAGCACGGGCTGGTTGTCGACCAGCACTCCGCCGACGAGCCGCTGAACGAGCTCCGGCTCGGTATCGCGCGAGAGCACCAGCGCGGCCAGCGCCCTCAGCCTGTCCTCCGTCATGTGACCTGATGCCGCCTCCAGCAGCCCGATGAGGTCGTCTCGCAGGCAGCCGCGGGGTTCGAACCGCACAGAGTTCGCCTCGACGTCGCGCTCGATCGCGGCGAGGACGAGCGAGTTCTTGTTGCCGTATCGGCGGTAGAGCGCGGGCATCGTGGTGCCGGCGCGGCGCGCGACCTCGGCGAGCGACAGCGCGTCATAGCCGACCTCCGCGAGCAGGCCTGCGGCCGCCCCGATCAGGGCGGCGTCGAGCTCGGGGTTCGGCGGGCGCCCGGGTGAGCGTCGAGTCGCGGTCATCTTGTCTCCATGGCGTTGCGGTGCGAGCGAGAGCAGGGCTCCCCGCTGATTCATTACGATAACACTCATAACGTTAATCGGCAACAATGCCGCAGTGCTGTCGCCGTGACCGTCGTCCCATGGTGAACGCGGCGTCAGCGTGACGGAGCGGCCGCGAGCTCGAGCTGCGCCGCGCCGCGCCGCGCCGCGCAAGCGTCCGCACATCTGCGAGCGCCGCGTGGTCGACCCCGGGCGTGAGGCCTTCGGGTTCGAAGGTGCGAAGCGACCCCCGGACGCCGGTCGGCCGCCCCAAAAACCGGCACTGGTGCCGGTTTCTGCTACGCTCTCTGCTCATCCCGGCCAGACGGCTCGGGACGTCGCGACGCACGAGAGGACGAGCCTCGATGGAGAGTCTCACCAAGAACCGCCAGTCCACCGCCGTCCTCCGGGTGCTGATCGAGCGCGGGTTCGGAAGCGATGAGGTGCCCGACGGCGAGGACTTTGCCGAGGAGATCACCGAAGGCTGGTTCAACGTGGCGTACCGCATCCGGCTTCGGTCGGGTCGGCTGGTGGTGCTCAAGGTCGCCCCGCCGGCGGACGTTCCGGTGCTCACGCGCGAGGTCGACATGATGCGCAACGAGCTGGAGGCGATGCGCCTGGTCGCCGAGCAGACGTCCGTCCCGGTGCCGCGGATCGAGCACGTCGACCTCTCGCATGAGGTGGTGGATGCGGACCTGTTCTTCATGGAGCACATCGACGCGGACAACTTCGGCTTCGCGGCCGCCGAGGGGCGGCTCGCCGCGGATGTGGTCGCCGCAGGCAACCGTGAGCTCGGTGCGCTCAACCGCGCGATCAACCAGGTGGTGGGTCCGCATTACGGGCCGCTGTCGGGTCCGGGTTTCGCCACGTGGCGCGAGGCCTTCACCGCCGCCGTCGAGGACACGCTGCGCGACGGAGCAGCGGTGGGGATCGACCTTGGGTGGGAGCCCGACGAGATCCGGCTCGTGCTCGAGGAGCATGCAGGCGCGCTTGACGAGGTCGCCGAACCGAGGCTCATCGAGGTCGATTTGTGGGCGAAGAACTCCATGATCAGGGACGGGCGCATCGTCGCGGTCCTCGACCACGAGCGCGCTCTGTACGGCGATCCGCTCATGGAGGCCGGCCTCACCGGACTCGACCTCGCCGGCTTCGACGACCCGACGGACTTCATGGAGGGCTTCGGCGTGCGCGTGCTCAGCGAGACGCAGCGCACCCGACGCCGCCTCTACTCGATGTACCTCGCGCTCATCATGGTGGTCGAGACCCGCTACCGAGGCCACACCGACACCGTCGTCTACGACTTCGGCAGGACGGAGCTCGACCGCGTGATGGCCGCGCTCGGTCGCGCGCGCCGCTGACGTGCGGCGCTCGCCTGCGCGCGCCGACGAGCTCGGGACCCGTCCCCTCGGACCCCTCCTGTGGGAGTCGTGCCTGCACACGACCATGTCCGTGGGTGTCTACGGCGTCTACGCGCTGACCAACGCGTGGTTCGTGGCACGGATGGTCGGCGAGACCGCGCTCGCGGCGGTCGCGCTGGTGACGCCGCTCCTGCTCCTCGTCGGCGCGGTAGCGACCACGGTCGGCGTCGGGGCGGCGTCGCTGGTCGCGCGGGCGCTCGGCGCGGGCCGGCCGGGCGACGCCGCTCGCGCCACGGGAAACGCGATCGTACTTTTCTGGTCGGCAGCGGGAGCGACCACCGTGCTCGGGCTGACGTTCCTGGACCCGCTGCTGCGGCTGCTGGGAGCGACGGCGGAGACGATGCCGTATGCGCGACCCTATGCGGCCGTGATCCTTGCCGGCGCGCTGGTGTCCACCGGCTTCTCGGCGATCGTGCGCGCTGAGGGACGGATCGGATTCTCCACGCTGCTCTGGGTGATCCCCGTGGCGGTGCAGATCGCGCTGGACCCGCTGCTCATCCTGGGATTCGACATGGGTGTCTCAGGAGCGGCGCTCGGCACGGTGGGCGGGCAGGCGGTGTCCGCGTTGATGTCCATGTGGTTCTTCTTCGGGCAGCCGAACCGCCCGTATCGGATCACGCTCGCGCATCTGCGTCCCCGTATGCGCACGATCGGCGCCATGGTCGCGATCGGTGCGCCGTCCTTCCTCGCCGGCATCGGAGCGACCATCGTCGCAACCGTGGTGAACGCGTCCCTCGCCACCGCGGGCGCGTCCGCGCTCGCCGCGTTCGCGGTATGCGCGCGGGTCCAGACCTTCATCACGATGCCGCAGACCGGCATCACCCAGGGGGCTCAGCCCGTGGTCAGCTACTCGAGCGGCGCCGGCCTCGCCGACCGGGTCGGCGCCGCGACACGCATCGTCATGCGCGCGACGGTCGTCTACGGCACATCGGCGTGCGCAGCCGTGCTTCTCGCCGCGGAGCCCCTGGCAGCCGTCTTCCTCGGCCCGGGCCCGGCGCACGACGACGCGGCGACGGCTCTCCGCATCGTCGCCCTGGGATTCGTCTTCTCCGGGGTCGCGCCGCTGGTGTCGGGGCTGTTCCAGGCCACAGGATCGCCCCTGGCCTCGTACGTCGTATCCATCGGCACGGTGCTGCTCATCCGGCTTCCGCTTGTCGTGACGTTCGCTCCCTTCGGTCCGACCGGGATCTGGATCGCCCTCGCGTCGGGCGAACTGGTCTCCGCCGTCACCGCCGTGGGCGTGACGCGGTGGGTTCGCCGTCCTGGCCGTGCCAAGGTGATGGCATGACGGGGAGCGACACGCCGCCTGCAGCGCGCGCACGCGGCGGCTACGCGAAGGGAGAGAGGCGGCGTGCCGAGATCCTCAACACCGCGTTCTTCGCATTCGCCGCTGGGGGATACCGCTCCGCGTCGATGGTGCAGATCGCCGCTGCGTGCGGAGTCTCACGCGCGGGACTTCAGCACCATTTCCCGTCCAAGGAGGCGCTCCTCACCGCGGTCCTCGAGGAGCGCGATCGTATCAACGGCGTCCTCTTCTTCGAGGGCGCGGACCCGCAGCGCGACGGCATCGACTACCTTCGCAGGCTGCTCGACGTCGTCGCGCACAACGTCACGCAGCGCGAGATCGTCGCGCTGTTCGCGGTCCTGTCGGCCGAGGCCTCCGACCCCGACCACCCCGCGTACGCCTACTTCGTCGCCCGGTATCGATCGCTGCGGGCGGACATCGACGATGCGCTGGTCGAGGCATCGTCCCGAGGCAAGGTGCGAACGGGCTCCTGGACGCCGGGACTCTCATCCGAGCTCGTCGCGCTCATCGACGGGCTTCAGGTCCAGTGGCTCCTCGATCCGCGAGCCGTCGACATCGTCGAGAGGCTCCGGAGCCGCCTCCAGGACGTGGTCAGCGAGGATCTCTCGCTCTAGCTCCGCCCCGTACCCTGATCCACGGTCTCCGATGGCACGGCAGGGAACATCTGCCTGAGCTCGACCTTGCGTACCTTTCCGCTCGCTGTCCGGGGGAGGTCGTCCACGATTACCACCGCGCGCGGTTGCTTGTACCGCGCGAGCCGTCCCTTGAGGTGGTCGAGGACCGCCTGCGGCGACAGGTCGGCGCCGTCGTGCAGCGCGATGACCGCGAGGGGGACCTCTCCCCACCGGTCGTCGGGCACGCCGATGACGGCGCTCGCCCGCACGGCTGACAACTCCATGATGAGCTGCTCGATCTCCGCGGGGTACACGTTCTCGCCGCCGGAGATGATCATGTCCTTGAGCCGGTCGGTCACGGTGAGGTAGCCGTCGCGGTCGACGCTGCCGACGTCCCCCGATCTGAGCCAGGCGCCGTCGTGGCTCTCCGCGCTCTCCTCAGGGCGCCGCCAGTACTCGCGGATGACGTTCGGCCCCGAGATCTGGATCTCACCGGCTTCGCCCGGCGGGAGCACCGATCCATCCGGACCCACGATGCGCACGCTCGTGAAGAAGTGCGCCAACCCGGACGTTCCGACGTGCTCGCTCGCCTTGCGTACCGGGAGCGAGGTTGCTCCGGGCGACGCCTCGGTCATCCCGTAGCCGCTTGAGAACGACAGTCCGCGTGCGGCATAGGCCTCGATGACGCGCAGCGGGATGCTGGAGCCGCCGCAGGTGAGCTTCCTGATGCTCGACAGGTCCGCCTCGGCCCATGCCGGATGCTCGGCGAGGAACTGGAACGTCGTGGGGACGCCTGACAGGCTGGTCACCCGATGGCGCTTGATCGCGTCGAGCACCGCCGCTGGTTCCACGCGCTCCTGGAGCACCACGGCGCCGCCCTTGAGCAGCGCCGGCAGGGCACCCATCGACAGGGAAGCGACGTGGAACATCGGCGAGAGCATGAGGGCGACCTCCTCGCTTGTGACGTCGTAGTCCACGATCGCGTTGAAGACGTTCCAGGTGAGGTTCCCATGCGTGAGGACGGCGCCCTTCGGGCGACCGGTGGTGCCGGACGTGTACAGGATCATCGCGGGATCCTCGAGCGAGACCTCTTCGTCGCGCAGCGATCCGCTCGCGGCGTCCACCACCTCGTCGAAGGATTCGACCGCGGGCAGATCCGCAGGGCCGCCTACCACGAGGCGATGGCGGATGCCGCTCGACCAGGCGGCGGCCCGGGCGAGGTCGCGGACCGACTCGTGGGTGACCAGGAACGTCGCACCGGAGTCCTCGATCATGTACTCGAGCTCTCGTGGGGCGAGCCTGGTGTTGAGCGGCACGAAGATCGCGCCGAGGGTGCCGCACGCGAAGAAGGTGGTCAGGAAGTCCTGGTGGTTGTTGCCCAGGTAGACGAGCCTGTCGCGCTTGGCGAGCCCTCGGTCGGCGAGCGCGTCGGCGAGCCGAGCGATCCGGTCTGCGAAGGCGTCGTAGGTGTACGTGCGATCCTCGCCGATCAGCGCGATGTCACCTGCGGACTTGATCCGTCGGCGGGCGACCCAGTCGCCGAGTCCCTGGTTTCTCATGTGTGCCTCGTTGCAGCGTGAGCGGGGTCGAGTTCGGAAGATATCAGGCGTAGAAGCGGTACAGGCCTCGCGCTACCACCGCAGGCTTGGCGCCGCCCTCGACCTCGATGGTCTGGTCGACGGTGAGCTGGTAGCCGCCGGGGATCTCGGCGACCTCGGCGATCACGGCGTTCATGCGCACGCGCGCGCCCACCGTGACCGGCGAGATGAACCGCACCTTGTCCAGACCGTAGTTGACCTTGGTGGTGACGCCGTCGACGTCGAGCAGCTCGGTCCAGAAGCGCGTGGCGAGCGACAGGGACAGGAAGCCGTGCGCGATGGGTGCCCCGAAGGGGCTCTCCGCGGTCGCGCGCTCGGGGTCGGTGTGGATCCACTGGTGGTCGTCGACCGCGTCGGCGAACAGGTTGACGCGGTCCTGGGTGATCTCGAGCCAGTCGCTCCACCCCAGGTCACGGCCCCGGAGGTCCGGCAGCGTGGCATAGGTGGCGGTGATGGTCATGATGGGTGCCCTTCGGGTCGGGGTCGGGGGGAGGGGACGATGCGGTGGTCGGGTGGTCGCTCAGGTGCCGAGTCCGAGCAGACGGACGGCGTTGTCCTTGAGGATTCCGCCGAGCCGCTCGGGCCTGAGCGCGGTCTGCCGCACGTCGTCGAGCCACCTGTCGGGGGTCAGCAGGGGGAAGTCCGTGCCGAACAGCACGCGATCCTTGAGGTAGGAGTTCGCGGCACGCACCAGTGATTCCGGGAAGTACCTCGGGCTCCAGCCGGACAGATCGATCCACGTGTTGTGCTTGTGGGTCGCCACCGCGAGCGCCTCGTCCTGCCACGGCACGCTGGGGTGGGCCATGACGATCTGCAGGCTCGGAAAGTCGGCCGCGACGCCGTCGAGCAGCATGGGGTTCGACAGTGCCAGGCGCAGCCCGCGGCCTCCGGGAAGCCCGGCCCCGATACCCGTCTGGCCGGTGTGGAACAGCGCGGGGACGCCGGCGTCGGCGATCGCCTGGTACAGCGGATACCAGCGCTCATCGCTCGGATCGAAGCCCTGCACGGTCGGATGGAGCTTGAAACCGCGTACTCCGTGAACCTCGACCAGACGCTGGACCCGTTCGACCGCATCGTCCCGATGAGGGTCGACCGAGCCGAAGGGGATGAGGACGTCGGCGTGGACCGCCGCGCCCGCGGCGATCTGTGCGCTCTCGAGGGGCGGGTGGCCCAGGTGGGCCTCGGCGTCGACGGTGAACACGACGGCTGCCATGCGGCGCTCGCGGTAGTGCTTCGCGATCGCGTCGAGCTCGGGGCGCGGACCATCCGCCTTGAAATAGCGCGACGCCGCCTCGACAAGATCGCGCGGCAGAGAGGCGTGGCCGTGATCGTCGATCTCGACGTGGACGTGCATATCGATCGCGGTGAGCGAGTCGAGGTCGAGCGCGGGCTCGTATCGCGTGGGTGCCATGACTGCCGCGTCAGGCGGTGGCCGGCGGGCGCACCAGGTCACCCGGGAGTGGCGGGAGCTTCTCACCTACCGACTGGAGGGTGCTGCCGATGGCGGTGGGGAACTCCGCGACGAGGGCTTCGAAGGTCCAGCCGCCGGCGCGGTAATCGGTGGTCACGGCCTCGGGGTGGGACCACAGCTGGAGCCTGTCGCCGCCGACGCCGATGGCCTGGCCCGTGACGTCCGCAGCGGCGTCGGAGGCGAGGTACGCGATGAGCCCCGCGACGTCGTCGGACGTACCGAACCCGATGTCACGGCGGAAGAACGAGGGCATCGCCTCGCCCGCGGCATCGGCCTCGACGGCCGCGGCGAAGTAGGGGACGGTTGCCGTCATCGCGGTCGCGGCGACCGGGACGACGACGTTGGCCGTGATGCCCGCACGCTTGAGCTCGAGCGCCCACGTGCGCACCATCCCGACGATGCCGGCCTTCGCGGCCGCGTAGTTGGTCTGGCCGAAGTTGCCCCGCTGGCCCGTGGGGGAGCCGATGCAGATGATCCGGCCCTTCACCTCGTTGTCGCGGAAGTAGCGCGCGGCGGCGCGCACGCAGGTGAACGTGCCCCTGAGGTGGACCTGGGTGACCAGGTCGAAGTCGTCGTCGGTCATCTTCCATAGGACGGTGTCGCGCAGCACGCCGGCGTTGGTCACCATGATGTCGAGCCCGCCGAACTTCTCCACCGCGGTGGCGACCAGGCGCTCCGCGGTCTCGGTCGGGCCGACGGGCGCGACGACGGCGCACGCGGCGCCGCCAGCGGCCTCGATGGATGCAACGGCCTCCTCGGCGGCGGCCGCATCGACGTCGTTCACCACCACGGATGCGCCCCGACGGGCGAGCTCCTGAGCGTAGGCGAGGCCCAGGCCGCGGCCCGAGCCCGTGACGACGGCGACCTTCCCGCGGAGCGGTGCGGTGTGCGGCATGGGCGAACTCCCTTGTTCCATGGGTACATGCCAGCACATATCGTTGAGAACGTCAATGATTGAAGATCTCGCGACGCTTGCTAGGCTTGCGCCATGGATGTCGACCGCATGCGAGCCGGGATCGGACGCAGCGCGCTCGACTCGGACGCGAGCTTCCTCCTCGCGCGCGCGGGAGCGGTGGCGGCGGCGGTGGCCAACCGTGCGCTCGGCGACCTGGGTCTCAAGGTGAGGTCCTACTCGGTGCTGACGCTCGCGGCCGAGTGCGGGCCGACGCAACGAGAGCTCGCCGCACAGCTCCGTCTCGATCCGAGCCAGATCGTCGCGCTGGTCGACGACCTCGAGGCCCGCGGCCTCGTCCGCCGCAGGGCCGTTCCGAGCGACAGGCGCACCCGGATCGTCGAGGCGACCGCAGAGGGAGCCTCGTTGCTCGCCGCAGCGAGGCGGGCCGTGGAGTCTGCCGAGCGTGACGCGCACGCCGCGCTGTCCGAGGCGGAAGCGCAGGTCCTGCGGGATCTGTTGCTCCGCATCGCCTACGTCGACCTGGGTTAGCGCGCGGCGTGCGGTGGCGCGGCGTCCGCTGCCGCGCACGGACGGCGAAGACGGCCCCGGCCGCGCTGCCATCGCGCCTCGGCGGGCGCAAGCGGTCAGGGACTAGTCACTGAAAGGTCAACCAGATACTCTGGCATTGCAGCAAGGCGACAACGAGGTCGCACCGACGATGCAAAGGCGCATGTGATGACGCAAATCAGAGAATCTCGACCGTCGACCGGACCGTCGACATCGGCCATCGACCAGGTCGCGCTCGGCGGCGAGGCAGGTGTCAGCCCCGATGCCCTCAAGGCCCTGTTCCGTGACCATCCGTCCGGAGTCGCGGTGATCACCGCGGACGCGGGGAGCGGTCCGGTCGCGATGACCGCCTCGTCCTTGTTCTCCATCAGCGTCGCGCCGCCGCTTCTCGTGTTCTCGGCGTCGGCGATGTCGTCGAGCACGCCGACGTTTCTCGAGGCCGAGACCCTGGTGATCCACCTGATCGACGCCGAGAGCCACGACATCGCGGTGCTCGGTGCCACCAGCGGGGTGGATCGGTTCGCCGACGCCGAGCGGTGGGCCGTGCTTCCCACGGGTGAGCCGTACTACGTCGCGCCCCGGAGGCGCCTCCGGGGGCGCGTCGTGAAGAAGGAGGATGCGGGCGCCGCGACCCTCTTCGTCGTGCACGTGATCGAGTCGTGGCAGGACGGATGCGACGAGGCGTCGCCGCTGGTCTATCACAACCGCGAGTGGCACGTCCTCGGAGACGTGTCGAGGCTCGCATGAGCGCCGACGCGAGCCCCGCGGTCCCGATCATCTCCGCGCCGGAGCCGGCCCCTGGTGCGTCACGTATGCTCCACGATGCCGATCTCACCCGTGAGAGCCTTGCCGCCCGTCTCCGCACGCAGAGCCGGATCGACGATCCGACCGTGGGCTGGTGCGATCCCGGCGCCTTCGAGGCCGGATCGCTCGTCTGGCCCGATCGCGGCTGGGGATCGATCGAACGCATCGGTGTGATGGAGACCGACGAGAGGGACGTCTGGGAGTACACGTTCCGCCGCAGCGATGGCGAGCCCGGCGAGGTCCCCGTGGCGTTCGTCTGGGACAAGAGCGGCCCGGAGCTCCTGACCCGGGTCTACTACAACAAGGCGCACTTCGGGCTGACAGATCCCCGCCGTCCTGTGCTCGCACCGACAGAGTTCGAGTGGCCGGACGAGCTGCACCGCTACTTCACCGCGGTGACCAGGGGGGATCGCGCGCTGCTCGAGGCGGTCGTCCATCCGGAGGCCGAGTTCCACTCGCCGATCGGCGTCGTCGGGCGCGACGTGTTCGTCGCGGCCTTCTCCGGCGACAAGGGCGGGGTCCCTCTCGAGTTCACCACCGTCACGGGGGCGGCCGGCGAGTACCTGGTCGAGTTCACCAGCTGGCGGCGGCCGCCGCACGCCGGGCTCGGCGCCTACACGTTCCGCGACGGCATGATCGTGGGCGCCCGCGTGTACGAGGGCCCCGTCTACCGTTGACAGCGACGAGGGGGTGCCCCGCCGCCGCGGTGCACCCCCTCGTGTGGTGTCGTCGAGCTGAGGAGCCCTCGTCAGTCGACGACACGCCATCCGGCGGCGCGGGCGGGAGGGAAGATGCCAGCCTTCACCTTCCCGGTCACGGCGTCGCCGTCGAACTCGAGGGCCAGGTGGATCCTCATCGCCATGGGCTTGACGGTCTGAACCCCGAACTCGACCTTCGAGCCGTCCACCTTCGCATCGAGGATCTCGGAGGCCTCGCCATCCGGTCCGGCGAGCGTGCCGGTCGCCGTGGAGCCCTGCACCTCGAGATCCAGCACGGAGGTCTGCTTGCCCATGGGCGTCATCGCCTCGATGTGCCAGCGGCCGTCGTACTCTGCCATGTCCCGCTCCCTTGCTCGCTCCGTGGCGAACGGCTGATGCAGCCCGCCCGGGGTCCGGCGTGCACCGCTCGCCAGAGCCGCTCGTGACGACTGGGGAGCGAGGTCGGTCCGCGCTGACACCTCGTAGGCACTGAACCTAGACAGCGACATTCTGAGATGTCAATAGAGCGGAATGAAATTTCACCAACCGCTGCGGCTCTGGCGTCCGGCGCCAGAGGTGGCCTGCGCTCGCGCGCCGGAGCGTGCGGCGTGGCGCTGCGACGGAACGCGGGCAAGGCGGCTGCCTGCCCTACGCTGGGCGGATGAACGATCGACCGTCGACCACGTCGCTCGTCGATCGCGCCTACGACCTGCTCCGTCGCGAGATCCTCGAGTGCACGCTCGCCCCCGGGTCGCAGGTGACGGAGCGGTCTCTCGCGGCGCAGTACGAACTGGGCCTCTCGGCTGTGCGGGGCGCCCTGGTCCGACTGACCGCCGACAATCTCCTGACGGCGATCCCCAGGGTCGGCTATCAGGTGGCGCCGATCACGCTGAGGGGGATCATCCAGTTCTTCGAGGCGTGGGAGATCCTGGGTCCGCCGATCCTGAGGCTCGCGGTCACGCGGATGAGCGACGAGCATCGCGCGGAGATCGCGGCCATGAAGGTCCCTGGCCCGCATTCGGGAGGGGACGAGATCGTCGCCTACGCCACGCGGACGTGGGCGGTCGTGGTCGCGGCGGCCGACAACGTGCTGCTGGCCGACCTCTATCGCCGGCTCGCGGGGGACATGCAGCGGATCTTCACGCTCGTGTGGAAGTCGGAGACCCTGAGCGCCATGCAGGTGCTCGGCATGTCGACCGCCCTGTCGGCGACGCCCGACGAGGCGGAGAAGCTCGCGTTGGCGTTCATCCGTGAGTCTCGAGCCCGCGTGACGGAGTGGCTGTTGACGTCGACGTCCCTCGCCAGCCACTCGGTCGACTTCCAGTTCTGAGGCGTCGACCGCGCGAGCGCGCCGCCGACGGTCGCCAAGCCTCGCCGAGGCAAGGTCTTGACCGCGCCGTCTGATATGTCAATACTCGGTTGTGAACTGACACGGCTAGGCTGTGCAGTCTCACCCTTATCGGCACCGGAGCCGATCGGGGCATCGAGAGAAGGGCTTCAGCAATGACGCTGACCACAGAACCCACGCAGCACCTCGACAACACGGGGACCGTCGCCGCCATCATGCGCAAGCTCGAATCGGTCGCCGACGAGCTCAAGGCCGAGGCCGCCGCGACCGAGGAGGCGCAGAGGCTCACCGACCGCGCGATCGAGCTGCTCGTCGATACCGGTGTGACGCGGGTCTTCCTCCCGCAGGAGCTCGGGGGCCTGGGCCTCTTCCCGGGGGAGGCGCTCCCGATCCTCGACCGCGTCGCGCAGATCGACGGGTCGATCGGCTGGGTCAACACGATCTTCGCCGCCGGCGGCCACATGATCGACTACCTCGAGTACGAGCCGGCGCGCGCCATCATCGACTCGGGCGAGCCGCTCTTCGGTGCGGTCAGCAACGGTGCGGCGACGGCGGTCGCCGTGGACGGAGGCTGGAGGCTCACCGGGTCGTACCGGTACGCGAGCGGCTCCAAGCACACCCGTTTCATCTTCACGCCGGCCAGGAAGGTCGTCGACGACGAGCCGGTCGAGGGCCCTCCCGCGATGTTCGCGATCCCGACCGCGGCGATCTCCTACGGCGGCGGCTGGGACACGATCGGGCTGCGTGGAACCGGAAGCGTGGACTTCACGTTCACCGACGTCTTCGTCCCGGCCGAGCATGAGGCGGTGGTGCTCGGCGCGCCCATCCTCGGCGGCGATGAGGCGCTCGGAGGCGTGGGTCTGCTCATCCCCCTCATGCACCTGGGCTTCGCAACCGGGATCACCCGCCGGATCCTCGACGACGCGGCCGCGAACGCGAGCAGGCCCCCGACGCGACCGGGCGCTCGACGCCAGGCGGACAACGATCGGTTCCGCACCGAGTACGCCCAGCAGGAGATGAAGGCCCGCGCCGCACGGGCACTCGTCACCGAGGTGCTCGCGGACATCGACGACACCCTGCGCGACGGGTGCGGACTCTCCCGAGCGCAGACCTCGATGCTCATGGGCGCGAACATCCACGCCCACGATGTCTGCCGTGAGATCGCGGAGTGGGCGTACCGCCGCGGAGGAGGCGTCACCTTGCGCGCCGGCGACACCCAGCGCGCGATCCGCGACGCGCTTGCGGGGGTCCAGCACTTCATCGTGGACGACTCGCACATGGTCAACGTGGGGTGGGACCTCCTGGGCGCTCCTCCGAACTACATCTGGATGGGTCCCACGTTCGGCCCGATCCCCGGTACCGAGTGAACCGGCCACAGGCCACGACGGGAGGCGACGCATGACCATCGAGATCGGCGAACACAACGGCGTGCCGTTGAGGATCGCACGTGCCGGCGGAACCCCGCGTGGGGGCGTGGTGGTGCTCCACCAGGCGCCGGGGTACACCCCGCAGATCGCCGAGTGGTTGGAGCGGCTGGCGGCGCACGGCTATGCGGCTGTGGCTCCCATGCTTCACCACAGGCGCGGCGCGGAGCTGGTCGATCCGCTCGGCTTCCCGAGCATCGAGGAGTTCGCGCTCGCCATGCCCGGTGACGAGTCCACGGGAGCCGATATCGCCGGCGCGGTCGACTTCTTGAGGGATCTCGGGATCGACGGAGCCCGAGTCGGAGTCCTGGGATTCTCCTTCGGAGGGCGTGCGGCGCTGGTCGCCGCGCTCGAGGGCTCGGTGGCCGCGGCAGCCAGCTACTACGCGAACGGCATCATCGAGCCGGCGTACGGCGAGCATCCGGGGCTTCGGGCGCTGGGCGACCGTCTTGGGGATCTCAGCACGCCGTGGATCGGGCTGTTCGGAGCCGACGACTTCCTCCTTGCCGAAGGTGAGCTGGACGCGATCGAGCGGGCTCTGGTCCAGGCTTCGGCCGAGTCGGAGGTGGTCCGGTACGAGGGCGCCGGGCATGCCTTCGACCTCGAGGAGTTCATGCCTGGGCTGCCGAGCCCGCTCGTGCCTGACGCGGCTGCGGATGCGCGAACGCGCACCATGGCGTTCTTCGAGCAGCACCTCGGCTGAGGGGCGTCAGGCCGCCGTGCCGGTCCCGGGCCCTCACGGCCTGGGGTCGGCGCGGCGCGGTCATGGCCTGGAGGCGTCAGCGCCCGACCGGGCTACGCCGAAGGATCAGCGGGCGCTACAGCTCGCCCTTGCGCTCGAGGTACTTCATCGCGACGTATCCGAGCGGGATGCGCAACCAGTACGTCAGCAGGCGGTAGACCAGCACCGCGGGCAGCGCGATCGAGTACGGCACGCCCGCCGAGAGCAGGCCGGCGGTGAGCGCGGCCTCGACCGCGCCCAGGCCGCCCGGGGTGGGCACGGCCGCGCCGACGGCGTTCGACACGAAGAACAGCACCGCGACGTCGATGACGGCCATGTCCCAACCGAACGCGAGCAGCGAGGACTGGAACGCGCCGACGAATCCGACGGTGAGGAGCAGGTTGCCCGCGAGCCCGAGCGCAAGCCTCCACGGCTGGCCCAGCACCTGCGTGAGGCGGGGCCACGTCTGGCGCAGCGTGGGCATGATGCGCTGGGCGGCCCACGCGCGCACCTTCGGCAGCAGCAGGGTCGCGCCGAGCGCGAGCGCCACCACCGCGAAGGAGACCACCACGGCGGTCGACGGCAGCGCGGCGAGCGCGCCGTTCGAGCCCGAGGCGAGCGTGAGGGCCACGAGGCCGAGCACGGTCACCACCACGGAGCTCACCTGAACCAACGCGACCGTCGCGACGGCGAGCGGCGTCGCGACCTTGCGCTTGGTGAGCAGGCGCAGATTGAGCGCCGCCGGTCCCACGCCCGCGGGCACCGCGATCGACACGAAGGCGGCGGCGACCTGCGTGAGCAGCACCCGCATGAAGGGCAGCTTGACCGGGCTGAAGGCGGCCAGCGCAAGCGCGGCGCCCACGAAGGTGAGCAGCGCCCACACGAAGCCCACGACCATCCACCAGCCGTTCGCCTGCTTGACCGCGTCGAGGAAGTCCTGCGTGTTGAAGCTCAGCACCACGAAAGCGATGACCAGGCCGAGCATGATCGTGACGACGGTGCGCCAGCCGAAGCGGGTGATGTTCTCGCTGCCCACCTCGGCGTCGGGCGAGCGGGTGAGGATCTCCTCGCGCACCGCCTCGAGCACCTTCTCGTGAGGGCTGCTCTTGACCGCGGCGCGCGTGCTCGGCGGCAGCACCACTGTCTGCAGCACCGGCGCCGCCTGCTCGACGTGTGTCGCGCCCAGCGACCGGAAGGCCGAGTCGACCGCGCGGTCCGCGCCGACGAGCGCGGCGGTGATCGCGAGCACCTGCGCGACGTCGATGCGCTGCGCGATGGCGCTCGTCGCGGCCTCGCCCAGCTCCCACGAGGTGAGCCACACCGTGGGCTCGTCGCCCTCCGCGTCGCCGCCGACGAGGATGGTGTCGGCGTCGAGGTGACGATGCGAGATGCCGGCGCCGTGCGCGCGCGCCACCTCGGTCCACACGGCGTCGAGCAGGGCGTCCGAGATCTCCTCGACTGGGACGTCCGAGAGCGGACGGGACGCCGGCGGGCGCTGGTAGACCAGCAGCATCGTGTCGCGGATCTGGCCCATGCCGAGCACGCGTCCCGTGCGGACCCCGGCGACGCGCGCGGCATGCGAGACGAGCGCGGTGGCCTCGGCCGTCTGGCGCAGCGAGACGTCGGCACGGGTGTCGATGCCGCGCAGGCGCAGCGACGACCACAGCTTGGCGACGAAGCCGGCGGCCTGCTGGTCGCCGTCCATCGCGACCACCAGCAGGTGGTGGTTCTCGACGGTGGTCATGGCGTAGACGCGACCCTGGCGCGTCCGCGCGAGCGCATCGGTCACCGCGTCGAGCTCGGGGTGGTCCTCGTCGTGCTCGAGGTCCGCGCGCACGATCGACCTCGGATGGAAGCCCGCGCGTGTGAGGCCCTCGACCAGGGCGTCGCCGTACGCGCGGTCCGCGGTCGACCCGAGCCAGTAGCGCAGCACCAGGCCGGCGATCCGGCCCAGCAGCACCGTGAGCAGCGCGGCGGGGATGGTGACCACACCGAAGATGACAGCGATCGCGAGCCCGAGCCACAGGATGTTCCACGACAGCCCGAGGCTGCGTCGCGCCGAGCGCCGGCCGGCCGCGGTGAGCAGGCCCGAGATCGCGGTGACGTACGCCGGCAGCTGCAGGGTGTCGTAGGTCCTTGGGGTGAGGCTCGAGGCCAGCTCGTCGCTCGCGAAGTTGAGCAGCAGCAGCGCCGCGATGAGGGTGAGGATCACCCCGAGCACCCCCGCGGCGAGGGCCTCGATGAGGCGGCGCGGCTCGCGGCGGATGAGGAGGTCGATGATCATGATCGCCGGGATGATGACGGCGAGGATCGCGGTGAAGAGGTTCACGGGCGCGACCAGGAGGCGCTGGAGGATCGGGGAGATCGAGGCGATGTCCTGCGTGAGGCCCTCGGTGGTGCCGATAAGGAACTCGCCCACGAGCAGCACGCCTGCGATGCCGAGCACGGTCGCCAGCATGGCGATGACATCGGTGAAGCGGCGGACCCGCGTCTCCGGCTCGTCGACGATGCGCACGGCGGGCGCGTCCACGCTCGTCTCGTTCACCTCGGCGGCCATGCGGCGAGTCTACGGGTGGCGGTGGACCCCGCCGCGGACCTACACCACGCCCAGCGATACGAGCCACTCATGGGGCACCACCTCGGGCCCGATAAACGCGACCGCGTCGAGCGTCCAGTGCGCGAGCACCAGGGGCGCGAGCCGCCCGCGGCGCACGTACACCCAGCCGAACACCAGGCCCATCACCACGTTCCCGAGCGCCATCGGCCAGCCCTGGTAGAGGTGGTACGCGCCCCGCAGCAGTGCCGCGAGCACGATCGCGGTCCACGGCGAGCGCCCCAGATCGCGCAGCCGCGTGAGCACGAAGCCGACCACCACGAACTCCTCGAGCACGCCCGCCGCCGCGGCCGACAGCAGCAGGATGGTGGCCGACCACCACATGTCCGGCAGCCCCGACGTGTCGACCTTGACCGTCTGCCCGAGCGCGCGCGAGATCGCGTACAGCGCGAGCCCGGGCAGCCCGATCGAGGCCGCGAGGATCGCCCCCCAGCCCACGTCGCCCCACCAGCGCCGCGCGGGGCCGACCAGCCCCAGCCGCACGCGGGACGATGCGCCGTGCTGGCTCAGCAGGTACAGCGCCAGGGCGACCGGCACGAGCGCGAAGCCGATGCTCAGCACCTGGCGGATGAGGTCGATCCAGTCGATCGCGGACCGGCTGGGGTTGAGCGTGGTGGTCTGCCCCGCGATGGGGGTGTCCTCGAGGTAGCGCTCGACGAGCCGGATCGCCGCGTAGATCGCCGTCTGGCCGAGCGACAGGCCGAGCACGATCCACACCTCGGCGCGCATGCGCCGCCTGCTCGGCAGGGTGAGCGCGGGGGCCGGGGACTGCGTGGGGGGAGCGGCGGTGTCCATCGTCACGCCACTCTAACGAGCGGGGGTTCCCGTCCTACGCTGGCGCCATGCGCATCGTCTCCCTGCACCGGTACCCCGTGAAGGCCCTGGGGGGCGAGCGGCTGTCCGCGGTGGAGGTGGATGCGCGCGGCCTCGCGGGGGATCGCGCGCTCGCGGTCGTGGACCCCGACGGGCTGTTCGCGGCGGGCAAGCGGGGCAGCCGGTGGCGCCCCCGGGAGGCGGTCCTCGCGTTCGCCGCGCGCCGGGTGGACGATGCGGTGGTGGTCACGGGCGGCGGCGGCGAGTGGGAGGCAGGGTCGCCGGGGCTCGACGCCGAGCTGAGCCGCGTCGCGGGCGCACCGTTGCGGGTGGTCGCCGAGGTCCCGGGCGAGCGCACCTTCTTCGACGCGCAGCCGGTGTCGCTGGTGGGCACCGCGACCCTCGACTGGTGCCGCGCCGAGCTCGGCGCCGACGCGGACCCGCGGCGGCTGCGGGTGAACCTGGTGGTGGAGACCGAGGAGCCGTTCGTCGAGGAGACGTGGCTGGGTCGCGAGGTGGCCGTCGGCGGAGTGCGTCTGCGGGCGACCAAGCGCAACGAGCGCTGCCGCGTGATCGACCTCCCGCAGAACGGCGTCGAATCCGCGACGCGGTGGCTCAAGCCGTTGGGCGAGCGCCGCGACGCGTGCGCGGCGATCTACCTCGAGGTGGTAGGGCCGGGCCGGATCGAGGTAGGCGACCCCGTGATCGTGGAGAGTTCGCTCCGCACGGTCTGACGCGCGACACGCGGGCGCAACCCACGCATCGTGCCCGGATCCCCGGGGTGTCGGATCTGAAACCGTGCGGAGCGAACTCCCGGGGTCAGGCGAGGTAGCCGTCGACCAGCTTCTCCGCGAGGCCCACGTACGTGCCCGGGGTGAGGTTCGCGAGGCGCTCGGCCGTCTCGGACGGCAGCCCGAGACCGCCCACGAAGGCCCAGATCGCGTCGGCGTCGATCTGCTGACCCCGCGTGAGCTCCTTGAGGCGCTCGTACGGGTCCTCCATGCCGGCCACGCCCGCGACGGCGGCGGCGCGCATCGCCGACTGGATCGGCTCCGCGAGCACCTCCCACGAGGCGTCGAGGTCCGCGGCGAGCGCACCCTCGTTCACGGACAGCGTGCCGAGGCCGCGCCGCACGTTGTCGATCGCGAGCATCGAGTGGCCGAAGGCGACGCCGATGTTGCGCTGCGAGCTCGAGTCCGTGAGGTCGCGCTGGAGGCGCGAGGTCACCAGCGTCGCGCCGAGCGTGTCGAACAGCGCGGCCGAGATCTCGAGGTTCGCCTCGGCGTTCTCGAAGCGGATCGGGTTGATCTTGTGCGGCATGGCCGAGGACCCGATCGAGCCCTTGGTGGTCGCCTGCGCGAAGTAGCCGAGCGAGACGTAGGTCCACACGTCGGTCGCCAGGTTGTGGAGGATCCGGCCGAAGCGCGCGACGTCGGCGTACAGCTCGGCCTGCCAGTCGTGCGACTCGATCTGCGTGGTGAGCGGGTTCCAGGTGAGCCCCAGCCCCTCGACGAAGGTGCGCGACACCACGATCCAGTCCGTGCCGGGCACCGCGGCGGTGTGCGCGCCGAACGTGCCGGTCGCGCCGTTGATCTTGCCCAGGTACTCCTGCGCCTCGACGCGGCGCAGCTGGCGACCCAGGCGGTGCGCGAGCACCGCGAACTCCTTGCCCAGCGTGGTGGGCGTGGCGGTCTGGCCGTGCGTGCGTGACAGCATCGGCACGGCCTTGGTGTCCCGCGCCAGGTCGGCGACCTGGGAGACCAGGGACGATGCGGCAGGCAGCCACACGTCGCGCACGGCGCCCTGCACCATGAGCGCGTAGGAGAGGTTGTTGATGTCCTCGGAGGTGCACGCGAAGTGGACCAGCTCGCGCAGGGGGTCGAGCGACGTCCCCTTGATGCGGCGCTTGATGTAGTACTCGACGGCCTTGACGTCGTGGACCGTGATGCGCTCGATGTCGGCGTGCTCGGCGATGCCGGCGGCGTCGAAGTCCGCGGGGATCGCGCGGAGGAGCGTGATCTCCTCGGAGGTGAGCGGGCGGGCGCCGGGCACGGCGTCGGAGGCGCACAGGTGGATGAACCACTCGACCTCGACGTGGAGACGCATGCGGTTGAGCGCGGGCTCCGACAGGTGGTCGACCAGGCCCGCGACGGCGCCGCGGTAGCGGCCGTCCAGGGGACCGAGGGCGATAGCGGGCTCGAGGGCGGCGAGGGAGGTCCAGGAGTTCACGCCGCACATTCTTCCACGCACGGCGACGCGCGTCCCCGGGGCGCCGTCCCCAGACCCGGGACGCGCCGCGCGATCCCCAGCCGGCGCATCGTCCGGGCGTCCGTGAGCGGCGTCGCCCTAGCGTCGCCGCATGGATGAGGTCACCGCGCTGGTCGCGCAGGCAGGGCACGAGCTCGAGGCGGCGCATGCGCGTCTCATCGCCGCGCGGCGGGCACGATGGCAGGGCACGGAGAGCGATGCGTACCGGGACCGGCTCACCGAGGCCGCCGCGCGCCTGACCGTGCTGACCGATGCGGTGCGCGCCTCGCATGCCGCCGCGCCGTGGGCGCCGCCGTGAGCGAGCCTGCGTGGAGCCACGGCGGACACGGCGGGACGCGCGCCGTGATCGGCGACCTGGAGATCGCCGCCGGCGGGCTCGTGGACGCCGCCGAGGCGCTCGAGCGCGCGGCGCGCGCCCTCGGGGTCGCGGCGCAGCTCGCCATGGCGGGAGCGCGACCCGCTCTCGGCATCCAGGCGGCGGCGGTCGGGTGCGCACGGGAGGCCGATGCGCTGCGCACGCTCGCGGGCCGCCTCACGGCCGCGGTGGCCGCGTACCTCGAGGCGGAGCGCGCGGCCCACCACGGGGTGAGCGCGTTCACCTACGGGCTCGACGTGGTCGGCGACCACCTGGGCCGCACGTGGCGGGGTCTGCGCGCGTTCGTGGGTGCCGGCTGGCCGGGCGTGGCGCTGGCGCTGCCGTGGATGCCCACCACGGGCACGGTGAACGAGCCGACCGTCGGCGCCGCGATGGGGGCGCCGGGCGACGCGTACGACTCGCTCGTGGGCGCGCTCGCGGCCGCGGTCCGTGCCGCCGAGGCCCTCGAGCCGGATCTGCGGGGGGTGGAGGCGGCCGATGCCGCGCTCGCGGTCGAGGCGCCGACGACCGTCGAGGAGCTCATGGGCCGGCTCGTGTGGCTGGGGTCGCTCGGCGACGGCAGCGTCGCGGTCGAGACCGTGCAGGGCCCCGTGGGTGCGCGTCACATCGTCTACATCCCCGGGACCCAGGACTGGGGCGTGCTCGACGGCAACCCCGCGGATCTCGAGTCGAACCTCCAGGCGGTCACCGGCGGCGCGAGCGACGCGGCCGTTGCGGTGGTGGAGGCCATGCGCGCGCAAGGGATCGGGGCCGACGAGCCCGTGATGCTCGTGGGCCACAGCCAGGGCGGCATCATCGCGACGGTGGTCGCCGCTCAGCTCGCGAGCACGTACCGCGTCACGCACGTGGTCACCGCGGGCGCGCCGACGGGACGGCTCACGCTACCCTCGCAGGTCGAGGCGCTCCACCTGGAGAACCTGCGCGACGTGGTGCCGGGGCTCGACGGCCGCCGGAACCCGGCCACGCCCACGCGGACCACCGTGACGCACGACCGCCGCCACAGCGAGCAGGAGGACGTCCCCGACGCCTCGCACACGCTGCTTCAGGCCCACGGCCTGCGCGGCTACGCGCAGACGGCCCGGCTGGTCGACGAAGGGCTCACCCCATCGACGCGGGCATGGCGTGCCACCGCGACGCCGATGCTCGCCGGCGGGGCGTCGAGCCTCCAGGCCTACCGGCCGGTGACCGGATGAGCGCGAGGCGTCAGCGGCGCGCCCCGGGCACCACCGCGGACAGGACCGCCGTGCAGATGCTGATGAGCAGCGCCGCGCCGAGCGTCTCCCAGAACGCGCCGATGGTGAGCTCCGCCCACGGCACGAGCGTGGTGAGCCACGCGGTCACCCACAGCATGAACCAGCTCACCACCAGGGAGAACAGCCCGAGGGTGAGGATCTTGATGGGAAGGGCGAGCGCATCCACGACGGGCTTGAGGATGAGGTTCGCGGCCGCCATCACCGCGCCGACCAGCAGGAACACGCCGATGCGCGCCCACGGACCGGCATCGCCTCCCGTGACCTCGACGCCGAGCGGCAGGAAGGTGACCAACCAGACGGCCACGGCTGTGATCGCGGACAGCAGGACGAAGCGCATGGCGGCCATTGTTCCACGGGGGTGTCATCCTGGTTCCCATGCCCGACGCGCACGCCTCCGCCCTGCCCGAAGCCCGCCCCGCGATCGCCGCGCTGCCCGCCTACGTCCCGGGCGCGCGTGGCGCCGCCGACGCGGCGCCGCCGGTGAAGCTGTCCTCGAACGAGAGCCCGGACGCGCCGCTCCCCTCCGTGGTCGCCGCGCTCGAGCGTGCGGCCGGAGGCGTCAACCGCTACCCGGACATGGGCGCGGCCGAGGTCACGGCGCGCATCGCGCGCGAGGTGGGTCGCGACGCCGCCGAGGTGGTCGTCGCGGCGGGGTCGGTCGCGGTGCTCGCCCACATCCTGCAGGCCTACGCGGGTCCGGGCGACGAGGTGATGTTCGCGTGGCGCAGCTTCGAGGCGTACCCGATCCTCACGCGCATCGCGGGGGCCGAGCCCGTCATGGTCCCGCTCACCGCCGAGGCGCGCCACGACCTGGGCGCGATGGCGGCGGCCGTGACGTCCCGCACGCGCGTCGTCATGCTGTGCTCGCCGAACAACCCGACCGGCCCGACGCTGACCCAGGCCGAGCTCGACTCGTTCATGGCCTCGGTGCCCTCGCGCGTGCTCGTGGTGCTCGACGAGGCCTACCTCGAGTACGTCCGCGATCCGCAGGTCGCCGACGGCCCCGCGTCGCTCGAGCGCTACCCCAACCTCATGCTGCTGCGCACGTTCTCCAAGGCGTACGGGCTCGCGGGCCTGCGCGTCGGCTACGCCGTGGGCCCGGCCGCGCTCATCTCGCCCGTGCGGGCGTGCGTGACTCCGTTCTCGGTGTCGGGCCCGGCGCAGCTCGCGGCGATCGCGTCGCTCGACGCGCGCGACGAGCTCGAGAAGCGCGCGGCTCGCGTGGTCGCCGAGCGCGGTCGCGTCCTCGAGGCGCTGCGCGCCGACGGCTGGGACGTGCCCGACGCCCAGGGCAACTTCGTGTGGCTCGGCGTCGGCGACGCGACGGCCGCGCTCGCGGCGCACCTCGGCGCGGCGGACCCGGCGGTGCTCGTGCGCCCCTTCGCGGGCGAGGGCGTGCGCGTCACCATCGGCGCGCCCGCCGAGAACGATGCGTTCCTCGCGCGCCTCGCGACGTGGGACGGGCGCCCGTGACGGCATCGTCTCAGGTGGCGAGCCCGACCGCCACGAGCGCGCACTCCTCGATCCGTCTCGACATCCAGGCGCT
Organism: Demequina iriomotensis; assembly: GCF_000971395.1. Classification (GTDB taxonomy): domain Bacteria; phylum Actinomycetota; class Actinomycetes; order Actinomycetales; family Demequinaceae; genus Demequina; species Demequina iriomotensis. Next base: position 170,362 of record NZ_BBME01000009.1, read on the forward strand.
GCGCGCGCTCGCGGTCGGAGCCGTGCTGCTCTACCACCTGTGGCCTGCCAGGCTGCCGGGCGGGTTCGTCGGCGTCGACGTGTTCTTCGTGGTGTCCGGCTTCCTCATCACCGCGCTGATCCTCAAGGAGGTCGAGCGCACCGGCCGGGTGTCGCTCACGCAGTTCTGGGCGCGGCGCATGCGACGCCTGCTGCCTGCGTCGCTGCTGGTGCTCGGCGTCACGCTCGTGCTCGTCGTGGCGTACCTCCCGCAGACGCAATGGGACAACTCGGCGAAGCACGTGATCGCGTCGGCGTTCTACGTCGAGAACTGGCTCCTCGCCGCGCAGTCGGTCGACTACCTCGCGGCTGACGGCGCATCGACGGCGGTTCAGCACTACTGGTCGCTCTCCGTCGAGGAGCAGTTCTACGTGGTGTGGCCGATCATGATCCTCGCGATCGCCGCGCTTGCGCGCCGCCGATGGCGCACCATCGCGGTGGTGGCCATCGCCGTCGTCACGCTCGCCTCGTTCGCCTACTCCCTGTGGAGCACCGCAACCGCCCCGACCTCGGCCTACTTCATCACCCCGACGCGTGCGTGGGAGTTCGGCGCCGGCGCGCTCGCCGCCGCCCTCCCGGCGCTGCGATGGCGGGAGCGCCCCCGCGCCGTGCTGTCATGGACAGGCGTGGCGCTCATCGTGGCGGCATCCTTCATCCTCACCGGCGCCACGCCGTTCCCTGGATGGGCCGCGAACCTACCGGTGGTCGGCGCGCTCGCGATCCTGGTCGCACGCACGGAGTCGCGCCTGTCGCCGATGATCGTGGGCAGGCTGCGCCCCGTGCAGCGTCTCGGCGACCTGTCCTACTCGGTGTACCTCTGGCACTGGCCTCTCATCGTGGTCGCGCCGGCGGTCCTGGGCCGCGATCTCCGCACGGTCGACAAGGTGGTCCTCATCGCGCTCACGTGGATCCTCGCCGAGGTCACGTACCGCGGGGTCGAGCAGCCGTTGCGGCACCTGCCGGTGCTGGCCCGCCGCTCGCCGTGGTGGTCGCTCGTCGCGGGCACGGCGCTCTCCGTCGCGGTGCTGGCCGGCGCCCTCATGGTCATCCGCACCGTGGATCGCGCGGAGGACGCCCAGGTCCAGGAGCTGGCGCAGGTGGGTGAGCTCTCCGAGCCGGGAGGGTGCTACGGCGCCGCAGCGCTCGCCGAGGGCCCAGGCTGCGACGATGCGGCGCTCGACGGGGTGCTCGTGCCCGCACCCCTGGTCGCGCACGACGACTCCGTGAAGGGCACCTGCATGCAGGGGCAGACCCAGGCCGAGCTCCGCGTGTGCGAGTCCGGGGTCCCGGTCGACGATGCGGTGGAGACCGTCGCGGTCATCGGGGACTCGCACGCCACCCACTGGATCCCTGCGGTCCGCGCCATCGCGGCGGAGCAGGGCTGGCACGTGGTCGAGATCACCAAGGGTTCGTGCCCCTTCACGACCGCGACGCGTGCGGCGCCCGCGGACATGGCCGCGAGCTGCGACGCGTGGAACGCCGCCGCGTCGGACTACGTGGACACGCATCCGGAGATCAGCCGCGTGTTCACCTCGGGTTCCTCGCAGAACGGCTTCGTCAACGAGGGCCCGCTCACCAGCGTCGAGGCGGGCGTCGCCGGATACGCCGAGACCTGGGACGCGCTGCCCGCCACGGTGACGGATGTGTACGCGGTCCGCGACGTGCCGCGTCCGCTGCCCGACGTGCTCGACTGCTTGGTGTCGCTCCCGTCGGTCGAGGCGCAGCTCGACGCGTCCGAGTGCTCGCGCCCGCGGGACGAGGCGTTGCTCGTCGATCCGCTGGCGACCGCCGCCGACGAGGTCGGCGGACGCGTGCACGCCGTGGACCTGTCGGATCTGTTCTGCGAGCCCGAGATATGCCGACCCGTGGTGGGCCACGCGACGGTGTATCGCGACGGCCACCACATGACGCGCAGCTACGCGGAGTCGCTGGCCCCCTACCTCGCCAAGGCGATCGGGGTCGCGTAGCGCACCCCCGCCCGTCGCGTCAGCGGGCGCGGCGGGCGGCAGCAGCGCGCTCGGCGGCGCGCCACTCGTCCTGCAGCGGGACGTTCATGGGTCGCCACGGCTTCACGTGCCCGAGCCAGTGGGCGATCCGGGGCTCGTCGAGGACCTCGCGCAACGGCCACGCGTTCCACGGGGCGTCGAGCGGCACGTAGTCGGGGCCCGCGTAGATGTTGAGCAGGTGCTGATCGTGGAGCCCGAAGGCCCCTGCGACCGCGGCGAAGCGCTCGGTGAAGCGGTCGCGGCGCATTCGGCCGAGGTTCATCACCAGGACCCCGGCGTTGAACACGGTGAAGTCCTGCCGCACCTCGCGGTGCAGCAAGGACTGCAGCTGCCAACCGGCGCGGCTGGTGCCGGGCAGCCCGCGGGTCGACCCGACGAGGATCGCCATGGCGCTCTCGTGCACGTCGGCGATCGCGGGCCGCGCGGCGAGCGCCGCGTCGCCGAGCGGAGTGTCGAACAGCGGCGCGATGTCGACGAGCGGGAGCAGGTCCAGGTCGAGGTAGAGCACCCGGTCCAGGTCGTCGAGCAGCTCGGGCAGCAGGAGCCTGTCCATGGTGGACACGGTGATGTGCTCGATCATCTGCGTGATCTCGCCGTAGTCGACGCTGTCGCATGCGATGAAGGTCGCGTCGATCTCGGGGAACGCGCGCGCGAAGTCCTCGAAGTCGGCCTGGTCGAGCCCTCGGCTGAGGGCCCACATGCGCATCGGCCGCGACAGGTGCGAGGTGGTCGCCGTCATCATCGTGTAGAGGGCGTCGAGGTAGTTCCGGTCGAGCGCGACGCACACGTCGATCGCGTCGGATGCGCCGGTCGCGGGCGAGGACCACGCGGCTGCGCGCAGCTCGCGGGCGAGAGCCACCAGCTCGGTACGCGGGGCGGGCCACGTGTGCTCCGTGGACCTCCGCGCGACATGAACGTCCACGAGCGGTTCCGTGATCTCACGCCAGCGTGCGCGGACCTCGGGCTCCTCGGCGCCGGCGAGGATGAGGTCGAGGACCGGGCGGATGAGGGTCTCTCGCAGGGTCTCGCGCATGGTCGCGAGGTCGTCCTCGCCTGCGTCGAGGAGGCCCTCGAACCGGATGTCGGACTCGCGACGAGGCGTGAAGCGCGTCGGGATCCCGATGCTCGCGGCGGGGAGGTAGCAATGAAGGCGAGACGTGACGAGGTGCCCGAAGTCGCGGCGGTAGCCGTCGAGGGTCTCGAGCGCGAGGTCCAGGTTCGCCGCGAGCGTGAGGCCCGCGACCTCGGGCCGCTCCTGCGCGATCACCGTGCCGCCGGGGTTCTTGACGTCGACGTAGCCCGTCTCGGACGACGCGGGGGCCGAACGGTCCTCGACGTAGGCGTCGACCGTGGTGGTGAGGCATCCCGAGAAGAAGGCGCGCACCCCGACCTGGGTAAGGAGGTCGACCGTGTACCAGTCGCGGCAGCCGATCGGCTCGGCACGGCGGAGGTACTCGACGGCCTCGGCCGTCAGCAGCTCTCGGCGGTTGCAGTGGAACGAGACGAACACCGGGACGAGGTTCGGGTGGTACGGGAAGTCGTGCCGGCCGAGTGCGTCCGGGTGCATGTGCCAGCCGAAGGCGAGCATCCACGTGGCGGGCGGGACGTCGTCGTAGGTCGAGTCGTCGCGGCTGATCTCGAGGAGCTCGACCGTCGCCGGGGTGCCGTCGAGCCGCAGATCGGGTCGGATGCGGTCCTGCAGGCGCCGGGCGCTCGCGACCAGCTCGTCGTCGCCGGCGAGGGTGACGTCGGAGCGACGCACCACGTGGCTGAGCGACGCGATGGTCTGGATGTAGTCGCCGATGTTGATGGAGCCGGCCTTCGACGACGCGCGGCCGTAGCTCATCACGGCGAGGCGCACCGTCCCGGGCGCATCGGCGTGGGATCCGGCGGCGCGAGCGCGGGCGACCGTCGCGTCGACATGGGAGAGCGCGGCCCGCTGCTCGTCCGAGAACGAGTCCTGCGACAGCCGGGCCTCGTCGCCGAGGCGCGCGACCGACTCCAGATCGCGGACCGCGAGGAAGACGTCTCGGAGCGCGATGATCTCGTGCGGTGAAGGCGTGGCGTGGGCGAGCACCTCGTCGCATACCTGCGCGGGCACGGCTCCCTCGCGCAGGCGGAAAGCCGCGTACTCCACCGGGAACAGGCGGGCGCAGTCCCCGGGCTCGGCCCGGTCGAGGAAGTGCTGCGCGAGCGCGCGGTGCCCGGTGAGGATCGCGTGGAGCGCCCGGGCGGCATCGGCATGCCGCCTCTCGACTCCTTGCCGCGCGAACGCCTCGGCCGTCACCGGCGCGCGCCAGCGGTCGCGCAGCTGCGCGGTAGCGCGCACGTACGCGACGAGGGCCGTGCCCGGGTCCTCGCCGCGGCTGAGAGCCTCGACGAGCGTCGCCGAACCGGCGCGTGCCCGGACGCCGTCGCGCTCGCCGTCGGACTCGAGGAGGCCCTCCACGTCGCCCGTCGCGGCATCGCGTCGCATGCGATCGAGCGTGCGAGCCGCGTCGCGCCGCGCACGGCGCGCTGACGATGCGTCCTGGCGGGCCTCCTGCACCCGCTCGCGCAGCCGCTCCTGCTGCTGCTGGGAAGCCTCGCGGACCTCGTCGAGGCGACCCTCGAGCCCGGCGACGCGGGCACGCGCATGCTCGAGCCGGGTCTGCGCGTCGCGCAGCTGCTGCTGAGCGTCGCGGAGACCCTGCTGTGCATTGCGCAGCCGCGGCCCGAGCACGGGGGTGCGCAGCACGACGGCCTTCGCAAGGCGGCGAGGCGATCGGGCCATGGGTTCCTCCACTGGTATTCCGGGCAGCGGGCGCCAGGCCCGCGAGAGTCGACTCTACTGCCGGGGTTCCGCGAGGGCGGCGCCGGCGTGATGGTGCGGAGCGGTGCCCGGGTCAGCCGAGCCGGGCGTCCTCGAGCGACAGCGGCTCGAGCATGGGCAGGTTCGGGCGCACGGTGGCGTCCCGCAGCTCGACGCCGCGCTCATCCAGCAGAGCCTTGACCACCTGGTAGCCGAACGGGCCCTCGCCGCCGTCCTCCCACGTCGCCACGAGCGTGTCCTCGCGCGTGGTGTTCGAGGCGTGCTCGGAGCCCGCGTAGAAGTACGAGCCGGAGGCGCTCGCGTAGTTCGAGTCGCAGCCCACCAGGACGATGCGGCTCGCCCCCATGTGCAGCGCCATCGGCACCCCGGCGGTGAGCACGCCGGTGTTGGAGTCCACGAGAGGCGCGTAGAGGTCGAGCGGAGCCCAGCCGGTGTGCGCGATGCGCCGCTTGAAGGGCTTCTCGAACAGGAAGTACCGGACCTCGTAGCCGCGGAGCTCCTCGAGCGTCTCGATGTAGTCCTTGAAGTAGAAGGAGAACCACAGGGTGGGACGGTGCTCGTGGCGCGTGAGCGCGGTGAGGAACGCCTCGGGAAGCGCGGGCGTCATGGTGTGCCAGCTGCCGAAGAGCATGTGCGACGGGAGCACCAGGTGATCGGGCGCGATCGTGTCGAAGTCCGGGTGGTTGACGAACCAGTTGAACGCGATCTTCTCGTACCCGGCGAACGCCGACATGTCGGTGTCGTTGAGCGACGGGCCGTTGCCGATGAGCACCGCGGGCCGCCCGGCGCAGCGTCCCTCGAGCGCACGGAGCGCTGTTCCCTCCTCGGCGAGGAAGCGCTGCGTGCGGGACTGCACGATGGTGGACCGGTAGGCCTGGTTCCACAGCGCGAACGCGGTGGCGAACTCGGCGCGGGCCTTGGGGCGCCACTTGCGGTCCTGCTCCGTCAGCAGCGTGTCGTCGCTGAAGGAGTACCAGGGCTTCGGGCCCGTGAGGTGGAGGATCCGGATCGACCCGATCTCGTCCGGGTAGTCGCGGCACAGCAGGATCTTGTTGGTGTTGTAGGTCTGCGGGAGCATCTCGACGTCGCGCCCACCGAGGTAGATGTTCCAGAACTTCTGGTCGGCGTAGCGGAACAGGGCGGGGTCGGTGACATCGTTGACGCGGGCCAGGACCTCGGCCATGCGGGCCGCCGCCTCGGGGCCGCGCTCCGATCGAGGGAAGGACAGCACGCCGCTGTTGATGACGAGCCGCCCCGTCTCCGCCGACGCGATGGCGTACGGGCGGTGGCCGACGTCCGCGACCGCCTTGATGCGCGTGCCCGACCACAAGGCGGAGATGTCGCCGAGCACCAGCAGGTCGGTGTCGAGGACGACGATCCACTCGGGCTCCTCCATGGTGAGCACCTCGAGCGTGAGGTACCCGAGAAGTCCCACGCGGGCGTGGTTGTACCCGGTGCCCATCGCGACGTCGTAGACGCCGGGGTCACGCCGTTCGAAGTCGAAGTGGGGGTAGATGCCGAGGAGGCGCGCGCGGGCGAAGTCGCTCAGACCGTCGTCGTGGAAGATCACGAAGCGGTTGGACATGCCCGGGTAGACGCGCACGAGGCTCAGGATGAGCGCCTCGAGGCCGGGCACGTACTTGTCGTTGCACACACCGGCGAACACGAGCCCCTCGGGGGGAGGCACGGTGCCGATGCGGTCCTCGAAATGCGCGACGTCCGAGCGGCCGCCGACCAGTGCGGCGAGGTCCTCGGCGTGCGACGTCACCGGGAGCGAGCCGGGGTACTCGCCACCGGCGCGGCGCAGGCGGTCGAGGTTGAGCGCGCTGAAGCGAGCCGGCTTGGGCGCTGGTGCTGCGACCGGCGCGGCCTTGGGTGCAGGCGCTACGGGCCGCGGGGGACGCGGATCGAGGCGACGCAGCCACGGCGCGCGCGGGACCACGTGACGGCCCAGCAGGCTTCGCGTGCGGTAGTAGCCCCTGCGCAGCAAGCCAGGCATATGTCCTCCGAGTCGTTGTCGTGCCCGCGCTGTCGCGCGGGTGACGGTTCGGCGAGGATTATTTCATGCGGAGCACGACCGGCGGGCTTGTGCGCGTGTCAGCGGCCCGCCCCCGCAGCGATCGGCTAGCGTGCTTCGACCGGGTGATCCCGGCGTCTCGAGAGGATGATCATGGGTGCATGGCGACACCGCGCAGCCGTCGCGGTCGCGGTGGCCGGATGCGGCCTCACCCTGGTCGCCTGCGACGGGACCTCGGTCGGCGACGCCACGCCGACCCCTTCCGCCTCGGTGGAGGCGGAGGTGAAGGCGCCGCCCGAAGGCGCCGAGACCGCCTCCGCCGGCGCGGAGGCGAGCGCGCAGGCGACCGCGGCGGCGTCCAGCTCTCCCGAGGCGTCCCGATGGGAGCCCGATGCCGGGCTCGAGAGCCAGGTCGCGGCGGATCCCAGCGTGGACGAGGCGATCGGCGCGTGGGCGATCGGCGGAGCCGAGGCGAGCGTCGCCTCGGGCGCGATCGACCCCGCGGAGGCCGACCCGGACAGCTACTTCGCGGCGCATTACGCGCGCCTGGGCATCGAGGACGGCCTCACGGTCTCGCACGAGGTCTCGAGCACGCACGCGGGTGCGCCGCTCCTCGTGGTCGACCTGGTGCCCGTGGAGGGGCAGGGCGGCGACGCGCAGACCATCTTCGTCGCGTTCGGCGACGCGACGGCGGTGCAAGGGGTCATGACATACGACGGCGGCGTCGACGACCAGCTGCGCGCGCAGCTGCTCGAGATCGCCGCCAAGGTGGAGGTAGCAGGGTGACGGTGTCCATGTCGCGCGGGATGGTGCGCACGCTGCTGCTCGGTCTGGCGCTGCCCTTCGCGCTGGCGCTCGGCCTGGTCCAGGCGACCGAGGCCGACGCCGCCGATGCAGGAGACTTCGAGGCAGGGTTCCTCATCTCCGACGACCTGTTCTTCGACGGCGCGGCGCTCACCGGGGCCCAGGTCGACGCCTTCATCGCCGACCGGAACCCGGGGTGCGCGCTCGGGCGCACCTGCATCGTCAACTACCGCGAGGACATCACCGCGCGTGCGGCGAGCAGCCTCGGCGGCGTGGAACGATGCAAGGCGATCGCGGCCGCCTCGAACCGTACCGCCGGACAGATCATCGCGACCGTGGGCAAGGCGTGCGGCATCAGTCCCAAGGCCCTCCTGGTGATGCTTCAGAAGGAGCAGGGCCTGATCACGAGCACGGCGCCCAGCTCGCACGCGTTCGCCTACGCCATGGGCGCCGGCTGTCCCGACGACGGCGGTTGCGACACGCCTTACCAGGGCCTCTACGCGCAGGTCTACTACGGAGCCTCGCTCCTCAAGGGCTACACGCTTCCCGCCTCGAGCCACTACAAGCGCTACGCCGCGGGCGCGTACTCGGCGATCCAGTACGACGTGCCGACGTCCTGTCTGACCAAGAACGTCTACGTCCAGAACCAGGCGACCCACGCGCTGTACGTCTACACCCCGTACACGCCCAACGCCGCTGCCCTCAAGAACCTCTACGGGACGGGCGACAGCTGCTCGGCGTACGGCAACCGCAACTTCTGGCGCTTCTACTCCGACTGGTTCGGGGACCCGCACGGCATCGAGCCGCTCGTGTCGAACGGCGGCACGAGCTACTTCGTGTCCGAGGACCGGCGCTACGCCTTCGGGAGCGCTCCGACGCCCAAGGACTACGCCATCTTCGGCAGCGTCACGCCGGTGAAGGCCGCGTACCTCGCTGACTCGACGCTCGTGGGCACGCTGACGTACATGGTCAAGGACTCCGAGACCAACGAGTACTACTTCATCGAGAACGGGGTGAGGCACCTCCTCGACCAGTGCTCCGGCGGTCAGGGGCATGGTTTCAGGTACAGCTGCGGCGCGGCCGCCCGGCTCACCCCCGACGAGCTTGCGCGAGTGCCCCTTGGCAACGCGGTGAGCTCGCGTGTCTTCGTGCGCGGGTCGGACGAGAGGTACTACGTCGCGGACGGCTACCGCCACGTCTTCACCTCCAACGCGGCGCTTGCCGAGGCCGGCTACGAGGTCGCCACCACGCCGGTGACCCTGCCGGCCGCGCTCCTCACGCACATCCCGTTCGGCAACCCCGTGGCCAGCGCTGGTGAGGCGTTGCGTGGTGGTGGTGCGGTGGTGCTGGGGGCGGGTTCGTCGTCGGAGTTCTATGCGCCGCGGGGTGATCTGTGGGCGTCGGCGGGGTTGTCGCAGTGGTTCGCGGTGACGGACGTGGCGTCGGCGGCGATGCCGTCGTCGGGTGTGACGAGCTTCGGTGGGTTGGTGCGTGCCGCGAGCGGTGGTCAGGTGTACCTGCTGCGTGAGCGTGGGCTGTGGCCTGTGGCTGCGGATCTGGTGCCGTCGTCCGGGGTGTCGGTGCTGCCGGATGCGGTGCTGGCAGAGATCCCGGTGATGGGGTACTCGTTGAGCGGGCCGGTGTTCGTGCGGGCGGAGTCGGGTCAGCTGTACCTGGTGGCCGATGGTGAGCGTCGCCGGGTGCGGGACAACGTCGAGCGTGCGGTGCTGGCGCGGGCGCTGGGGATCAGCGCGAGCACGGTGACGGTGCCGACGGCGTCGGTGGAGGCGTTCCCGGCGGCCGGGCGCATCCTGGCGCCGGGGACCGCGGTGTCGGGTGATGGCGGATCGACGTGGTGGCTGGTCGATGGGGCCTCGTCGCGTCGTCCGGCGAGCGCTGCGGTGGTGTCTCACGTGGCGTCGATGGCGCGGACCGTGCCGGCGTACTGGCTGGATGGCTACTCGGTCGCGGGTGGGGCCTCGCTGGGGGCGGCGTGCGATGGCGGTCGCTGGTTGTTCGTCGATGGCGAGCGTCGACGTATCACGGCGTCTGCGTCGGCGTCGTGGACCGGTGCGGTCGACTTCGTGTCGTACAGCGCGTGGAACTGCACGGTCGCGGACGTGTCGTCGCAGACGGTGGGACGGGTCCTGGTGGGTCCGTCGGGTGGGCTGTGGCTCATGGAGGACGGTGAGCGTCGTCGGGTCCGTGATGGGTCCACGTTGACGCAGCTCGAGGCGGCCTACGGTGCGTCCACGGTCCTGCCCGCCGACATCCTCTCCACCATCCCCACCGGCCCCGCGATCACCTGACGCGCGCGGCCTTCCCGCGCGCCGCACGTACCATGGTGGCGCCCGGTCCGTGCGGTCCGGCGATCTCGACCGTCCCCGGGCACACGAAAGGCTGACCATGACTGCTGCCGGCGACCGCGGCGTCGTCCCGCTCCCCGCTGGCTCCACGTTGCTTCACATCGGGCTGCCCAAGTCCGGCACGACGGCGGTGCAGTCGGCGGCCCATCGCCTGCGTGGTCAGCTGCTGCAGATGGGGGTCTGCTACCCGGGCAGGAATCTCAACCACATCCGGGCAGGCAACGCCCTCATGGGTCGCGCCACCGCGGTGACCGGGTCGCGTCCGATCTCTGAGTGGCTCACGGTCCGCGACGAGCTCCGCTCGCATCCGGGATGCATCGGGTGGATCAGCTACGAGCAGATCGTGCTCGCCGACGACGACGCGGTGGCCCGCTTCCGCGCCGAGCTCGGACCCGAGACCCACGTGGTGATCACAGGTCGCAGCTACCCGTCGATGTTCGCGTCCGCGTGGCAGCAGTGGATCAAGGACGCCGGCGACGTGCCGTTCGCCGAGTGGCTCGAGGCCGTGCTCGGTCCCGTGCCTCACGAGGGCGCTATCGCGGGGTTCTGGCGCCGCCATGACCTCCCTGGTATCGCGCGCCGATGGGCCGAGGCGCTCGGCCCGGATCACGTCTCGGTCGTCGTGCTCGACAAGGAGCGCCCCAACCTGCTGTTCGAGGCATTCGAGCAGATGCTGTCGCTGCCGCCGCGGACGCTGTCGGATGTCCCGCGCAACGCGCTCAACGACAACCGCAGCCTGTCCCGCATGGAGGCCGAGCTGCTCGCGGGCGCGAACGTCCACTATGCGGCAAGCCCGCGGCCCCCGCGCCGCGACGACTACTACCGGCTCATGAAGACGGGCGCCGTGTCGGCGATCCTGCGCAAGCGGGTGCCCGGCGAGCACGAGGACCGGATCGTCGCGCACGAGTCGGCGGCGCGTCGCATCGCGGAGCGAGGAGCCCAGGCGGCGAGCGAGCTGGAGCACATCGGCGTGAGGATCATCGGCGACGTCGCGGTTCTGAGCGAGATGCCGGGCCGCGTCGCGGCGGCCGCGCCCTCGCCGTTCGCGCGGGTGGATGTCGACCTCGCCGCGCTCGCCGTCGCGGGAGCGGTCTCCTCGGGTCTGGGGGAGGGCATCGACTTCGACACGCGGGGCCGGCGCGCCGCGGAGCCCGGCGCGCGCCGACGCGTGGGCGCGCGAGCCGCCGCGGCCGAGCTGGCGCGCCGCGCGCTCGGCGGGACGGCGCGCGCATGATCCGGGCCGTGGTGAGGGCGGACGCGCACGCGCTCGCCGATGTCGATGTCCCGCGGGACGCTCTGGTGCTGCGGCGCATCTCCGATGCCGCCACGCTCGACCGGCAGGCTCGGCTCGCGTCCACGGGGCGCGAGGGTTCGCGTCTGCTCGCGCTCGTGCGCTCCCATCGGGATGCGTCGGCGGCGCTGCGCGCACACCGCGGCGTGGTGGTCGTGGCCGCGCTCGGCGGTCTGGGAGGCGCGCTCGGCATCGCCGTCACGGCCGAGCCGCGAGAGCTCGGCGCCGGCGAGCGCGCGCTGGTACGGCGCGTCCGGGAACGGCTGGCACACCACGCTGCGGACGATGTGCGGAGCGTGATCGTCGAGGAGGCGGTGCTCGGCGGCCTGTACCGCACCGCGGTCGGGACCCCCGCGACGGCGTCGCCACGCATCGGGACGCTTGCGGAGCGGGTGGCGGATGCCGCCCTCGCCCGCCGCCTGCGGACGCGGGGAGCATCCCTGCCCCCGCGTACCGCCCGCCCGTTGGACGAGGGAGCAGGCACCGTGCCCGTCGACGGCGCGTCGACGGCGCTCGCCGCGACCATCTCGACGATGCTCGGGTGCGGAGGCCTGTACGACGCCGCCGGACCCGCGCTGGTGCGCGAGCGCGACACGGCCGCGCGGGCGCCGCTCACCGCGCGCGACCTGCCGACGCGCGATCTGTGGCGCATCGTGGCAGGACGGCTCGGCGGAAGCCGGTGATCGAGAGGTGGATGTGAGAGAGCAGCCGACGCTGCGTGCGTCATTCGTCATGCCTGTGCTCAACGAGGAGGACTACGTCGCGGCCGCCGTCGCGTCGATCCTTGCGCAGGAGGGGCTCGACGAGCGCGAGATCCTGCTGGTGCTGGGCGCGTCGACGGACCGTACCGACCAGGTGGTCGCGGGGCTCGCGGCTGCGCACCCCGAGATCCGGGTCCTCCACAACCCCCGCAACGCGATCTCGCAGTCGATGAACATCGGCATCACCGAGGCGCGCTACCCGGTCGTGATCCGGGTCGACGCGCACTCGGTGCTGCCCGAGGGCTACGCCGTGACCGCGCTGCGCAGCCTGCGCGCGGCGGGCGCCGTCAACCTGGGCGGCCGCATGCACGCCGCGGGCGTCACGCCGTACGAGCAGGCGGTCGCATGGGGCTACAACTCGCCCGGCGGGCTCGGAGGGGCGGTCTACCACACGGGAGGCGACGCCGGTCCGGCCGAGTCTGCCTACCTCGGGGTGTTCGACCGTGCCGCCGTGCTGGGCATCGGCGGCTTCGACGAGACGCTCTCAAGGGGCGAGGACTGGGACCTCAACCGGCGGCTCATCGCGCGTGGCGGCCTGGTGTGGTTCGAGCCCGCGCTCGACGTCGCCTATCGTCCCCGCTCCTCCGTGAAGGCGCTCGCGAAGCAGTTCCACGCGTCAGGGCGGTGGCGCGGAGAGATCATCCGTCGCCTGGGAGGGCGCGTGCCGCTGCGCTACTTCGTGCCGCCGACGCTCGTCGCGGGCCTCGGGCTCGGCCTCGTCCTCGTGGTCGTGGGCGCGGTTCTCGGCTCCATGGTCGGCACGGTGCTCGCGGGCATGGGGCTGCTCCCCGCCGTGGTCTACGGTGCGTGGGTGCTGCTCACCGGGCTCCGTGCGGACGCGCCGCGCGCCGTGCGCTGGCGGCTCCTCGGCGTGCTTCCCACCATGCACCTGTCTTGGGGTGTCGGATGCGTCTTGGGTATCCTCATGCCGAGCAGGGGGCACAACGCCTTCGCAGGACGTTGAGGCTTCACCCCCGAGGAGACGTGTGACCGACATCGACTACGCCGCGCTTGCGCGGGAGGCAGGGCTCGAGCGCGTCGGCGCCCGGCCGTCCCTGCCGAGCTACCTGAAGGAGATGTGGCAGAGGCGCCACTTCGCCACGAGGCTCGCGAAGTACCAGATCGAGGCGAGCCTCGCGCAGAACCGGCTCGGCCTCGCCTGGGTGGTGCTCAACCCGCTGCTCCAGGCGGCGGTGTACGGGCTCGTGTTCGGCGTGATCATGGACCGGTCGTCGCGAGCCGGGGTGAACTTCATCCCCTTCCTCGTGAGCGGCTTCTTCGTCTTCCACTTCTTCGGCAGGTCGTTCAGCCAGGGCGCGAAGGCGATCACCGGCAACGCCTCGCTGGTCCGCAGCCTCGGCTTCCCGCGCATGCTCCTCCCGGTCTCCGCGGTGGTCAGGGAGATCTACGAGCTGGTGCCCATGATGGGCGTGCTCGCGGTGATCCTCATCGGCTTCGGAGAGCTCCCGACGTGGCGGTGGCTGCTGGTGCCGTTCATCCTTGCGCTGATGACCCTGTTCAACACGGGCGTCGCGCTCATCGCAGCCCGTCTCACGGTCCACCTGCGCGACGTCACGCAGATCATCCCGGTGGTGACGCGGCTCCTGATGTACATGACCGGGATCTTCTACTCCATCGAGGAGGTGCTCGCGGACAACCCGCCGTGGATGCTCACCCTCGCCCAGCTCAACCCGGTGCACGACTACATCCAGATGGTCCGGACGTGCGTGCTCGAGGGTCAGACCGTGAACTCGCTCATCGTGATCACCGCCTTCGTGGCCGCCGTCGTGTTCTTCATCGCCGGCATCGTGTTCTTCTGGAGCGCGGAGGAGAGGTACGGCCGTGACTGAGCCGCGCAATCCCACCGTCGTGGTGGACAATCTCCACGTCGACTACAAGACCTTCGCCTCCGGCAAGGCCGCTGCGGACAGGCGCTCGCTGATGAGCCGTCAGCGCGGCATCCGCATCGTGCATGCCCTCAAGGGCGTGTCCTTCGTCGCTCACGAAGGCGAGTCGATCGGCGTCATCGGCCACAACGGGTCCGGCAAGTCCACGCTCATGCGGACCATCGCGGGTCTCATCCAGCCGGCCAAGGGTGCCGTGTACGGCGCCTCGCGTCCGGCGTTGCTGGGCGTCAACGCCGCGCTCATCAACGGTCTGACCGGTGAGAAGAACGTGATGCTCGGCGGGCTTGCGCTCGGCATGTCGCCTGAGGAGGTCGACGCCCGGCGGGACGAGATCATCGAGTTCTCGGGTATCCGCGAGTTCATCGACCTGCCGATGAAGGCGTACTCCTCGGGCATGGCGGCGCGCCTGCGGTTCTCGATCGCGATCTCGCGCGAGCACCAGGTCCTGCTGGTCGACGAGGCGCTCGCGGTGGGCGACAAGGCCTTCCGAGAGAAGAGCGAGCAGCGCATCCGCGACCTGCGGGAGCAGGCCGGAACGGTCTTCCTGGTGAGCCACTCGATGCGCTCGATCCTGGACACCTGCACGCGCGTCCTGTGGATCGACCACGGCACGCTCAGGATGGACGGCGATCCGCACGACGTGATCGACGCCTACAAGAAGTCGAAGTGAGCGCCGGCGGCCTCCGCATCGGGTGGGTCGAGTCGCCTCTCCAGCTCATCAACGCTGTCGAGGCGGCGTCGCATCGCGCGGAGGAGACCCGGATCCTCCTGCGCGACGGCGTCGCGCAGCTCGCGGACACCGCCGCGTGGCTCGAGCCGCACCTGCCTGGCGGTGTCACGCTCGCGATGGCCGCGTCCGCGACGGACCGCGCCTTCCGTGACGCGCGCCGCCGACTGGTCGGCGACGCCTTCTCGGGGCAGTTCCGCGCGGTGGTCGCCGCGACCGGCGTGCGGGACCTGGTGGTGGTCGATGACGGCTCCGCCGCGCTGCACCTCGCCGCGGTCCTCGCGGGCCACGAGCGCTTCTCGCGCATGGGCCAGCGCGAGCCGCTGCGTCAGCGCATGCTCGGCGCCGTGGTGGGCGCCCGCCTGCGCGCCGCGGCGCGCGCGGGCGACGTCACGCTGGTGACGGCCTACGCGGAGGACCCGGCGATGGCCGCGCTCGCCGGCGCGCGCATCGTCCCCAACGCCTACGCATGGCTGCGGTCTCTCGACGCGGATCCGCCGGTGGCGCTGCCCGCGACCGTCGTGCTCGGGTCCGCGCTCGCGGTCGACGGCTACGTCGACGCCGCGGCCTACGAGCGCTGGGCCACGTCGCACCCCGCGGGCACCGCGTATCTGCCGCATCGGCGTGAGGGCGGCGAGTCGCTCGGGCGCCTGAGCGCGGGCGGGCTCGAGGTTCTCGAGCCGGGCCTGCCCGCCGAGATCGTGCTCGGCATGGCGCGCGGCCTCGCGCACGTGAGCTCGCTGCCGTCGAGCACGGGCGCGACCCTCGCGCGCGTGCTGCCCGCCGGGGCGCGCCTCGACGTGACCCCCGTCCCCGACGCCTGGTGGACGGCGCGCGCCGACGCGACGTTCCGCTCCACGCTCGCATCTCTCGCGAGCAACGACGATGCTTCTACCGAGGAGGCCTGACATGCGCGCAGTCGCGATCATCCCCGCCCGCGGCGGGTCCAAGGGAGTGCCCGGGAAGAACGTCGCCCGCGTGGGCGGGATGCCGCTCGTCGCGCGCGCCGTCCGCTCGGCGCTCGCGGCGCCGTCGATCGACGGCGTCTTCGTGTCGACGGACGATGCGGCGATCGCGGCCGCGGCCCGCGCGGCGGGGGCCGACGTCATCGACCGACCCGCGGCGATCGCGGGCGACCTCGCGACCTCCGAGGCCGCGCTGATCCACGGGCTCGACGCCCTGGCCGAGCGCGGCATCGAGCCCCAGGCGCTCGCCTTCCTCCAGGCGACCTCGCCGTTCATCGACCCGACCGCCCTCGACGGCGCCGTGGCCTCGGTCCTCGCCGGCGAGCACGACTCGATGTTCTCGGCCTTCGAGACCTACGCCTTCCTGTGGCAGTGGGGCGAGGGCGGCGCCACCGGCGTCAACCACGACCACTCCTTCCGTCCGCGCCGTCAGGACCGCGAGCCGCACTTCCAGGAGACCGGCGCGTTCTACGTCATGGACATCGCAGGCTTCCGCGCGTCGGGCTTCCGCTTCTTCGGCCGCGTCGGGATCGCGGAGGTGCCCGCGTCGACGGGAATCGAGATCGACGACCTGCACGAGCTCGAGGCCTCGCGCGCGCTCGCTGCTCTGCTCGACGCGCCCGCCCCGGTGGATGTCGACGCGCTGGTCATGGACTTCGACGGCGTCCACACCGACGACACGGCGACGGTCGACCAGCACGGCGTCGAGTCCGTCACCGTGAGCCGCTCGGACGGCATGGGCATCTCGCTGCTCCGCAAGGCGGGCGTGCCGATGCTCATCCTGTCGCGCGAGGAGAACCCCGTGGTCGCCGCGCGCGCCCGCAAGCTCGGCATCGAGGTGTCGCACGACGTCCAGGACAAGCTCCCGTACCTCGAGCGCTGGTGCGCCGAGAAGGGCGTCGCGCTCGACCGTGTGGCCTACGTGGGCAACGACCTCCCCGATCTGCCATGCCTGGGCGCGGTGGGCTGGCCGGTGGTCCCGGCCGATGCGCACGCGCGCGTCGCGGCCGTCGCCCGGGTGGTGCTGAGCCGGCCCGGAGGCCGCGGCGCGCTGCGCGAGCTGGCCGAGCGGATCCTGGCGGCCCGTGACTGACGCGTCCGCAGGCGGCGCGCGGCGCGCGCTCGTCGTGGCGGACTCCGACTCCTACCTCAAGTGGGCCGTGACCCGTGCGGCCGATCTGCGCGAGGGCTGGGACGTCGAGGTCGTCGTGGTGCGCAACGCGGTCACACCGTCGCCCGCGCAGATCGCGTCCGCGGTCGACGGGCGGCTCGGCGAGCCGCCCGCGGTGATCGGCCTCGACGCGCTCGCGGCACGCCTGCGCGCCGAGCGACCCGACCTGCTGCTCCTCGCGTGCCGCGGCCCGCTCATCGAGCTGCTCCTCCTCGACGAGCTCGGGGGCGAGCGCGTCGCGGGCGTGGTCGCCACCGGCATCCCGGGGATCTGGTACCCGCCCACCGCGCTCGGCGTGAGCCTGCGCGCGGGCTGCGACCTGCTCGTCGTCCACTCCGAGCGCGAACGCGACGCGGTCGCGGCGATGCTGCCGTCCGGCCGCCTCACGGACGTGGGTCTCGCCTCCCTGCTGACCCCCGCCGAGGTCGGCGGCGCCGCGCGGCCGCGCGTCGTGTTCGCGCCCCAGGCGCTGGTGCCGGCGACGGTCGCCCAGCGTCGCGAGCTCCTCGACGGCCTGGTCGAGACCGCGCGGCGTCATCCCGAGCTCGACGTGGTGGTCAAGCTCCGGGGCGAGGCGGGCGAGGCGCAGACGCATGCCGAGCATGCGCCGTTCGACGCGCTCGCGAGCGACGTCGACGTGCCCGGCAACCTGGTGTTCGCGCGCGGGCCGCTGCGCGAGTACCTGGGAGAGTGCGTCGGGTTCGTCACGGTGAGCTCGACCGCCGCGCTCGAGGCGCTCGACGCGGACGTGCCGGTGCTGATCCTCGCGGACTTCGGCGTGAGCGCGGACGTCATCAACGCGGTGTTCGAGGGCTCGGGCCTCTTCGGGGACCTCGCCGACCTGGCCGACCTGCGGTTCCGGCGTCCCGATCCGGCGTGGCTCGCGCGCAACTACTTCCATGCGCACGACGACTGGACCGAGCAGGTCGGGCGGCGGCTCGACCGAGGAGCCGAGGCGGCGGGGCGGGTGCCCGATCCGCTCGCGGGCGCACGATCCTTCCCGCGCCGCGTGCGGAGGCGCCTCGTGGCCCTCGGCGCGGAGGACCGGACGTGGGCCGGACGCGCGGCGCTGCCGCTGCGCCCCTGGTTGACGCGGTCGCGCGGCGCGTGAGCCGCGCGCGCTCGGGGAGGCGGCTCGCGCGAACGCGGTTAGACTATTCGGGACACAAGGGGAGACACCCCCGGGCCCGGCCGTGCCCAGCGGCCACTGAGTTCAAGCAATGAGGTGCTGAAGTGACGGATGCGGTGCAGATCGGCGATATCGTCGTCGGTGACGGTCACCCGACCTACGTGATCGCGGAGATCGGCCTGAACCACAACGGTTCGGTCGAGAACGCCAAGAAGCTCATCGACGTCGCCGTCGAGGCGGGCGCGCAGGCGGTGAAGTTCCAGAAGCGTACGCCGGAGATCG
The DNA here is from genome assembly GCF_000971395.1 of Demequina iriomotensis. Taxonomy (GTDB): domain Bacteria; phylum Actinomycetota; class Actinomycetes; order Actinomycetales; family Demequinaceae; genus Demequina; species Demequina iriomotensis. The sequence goes on from NZ_BBME01000009.1 coordinate 188,638, forward strand.
CGACGCCGGAGCACATGAAGGCCACCCCGCGCGAGACGCCGTGGGGCACGATGACGTACCTCGAGTACCGCTACAAGGTCGAGTTCGAGCAGGCCGAGTACGCCGAGATCGACGCGTACTGCAAGGAGAAGGGCGTCGTCTGGTACGCCTCCCCGTGGGACGAGCCGAGCGTCGACTTCCTCGAGTCGATGGACACCGTTGCGTACAAGATCGCCTCGGCCTCGGTCACCGACCTGGGCATGCTGCGCAAGATCAAGGCGACGGGCAAGCCCGTCATCCTGTCGACCGGCATGTCGACCATCGAGCAGATCGACACCGCGGTGGAGACGCTGGGCAAGGACAAGCTCATCATCCTGCACGCCACGTCGACGTACCCGCTGCCCCCGGAGGAGGCCAACCTCCGCATGATCCAGACCCTCAAGGACCGCTACGGCGTGCCGGTGGGCTACTCGGGTCACGAGCCGGGCCTGCAGATCTCGATCGCCGCGGTCGCCCTGGGCGCCGTCGCCGTCGAGCGTCACATCACGCTCGACCGCACCATGTGGGGCTCGGACCACGCCGCGTCGCTGGAGCCCAAGGGCTTCATCTCGCTGTGCCGCGACATCCGCATCATCGAGCAGGCCATGGGCGACGGCGTGAAGAAGGTCTTCCCCGGCGAGCTCGCGCCGCTGTCGAAGCTCCGCCGCGTCGACGGCTGACCATGTCTGCGCCTGACGAATCCCGACAGGCGCGGAGGTCGGCGCCGGAGGCCCCGAGGGGCCTCCGGCGCCAGCTCGGGCGTGTGCGGCGCCGTCTGGCGCCGCCGCCTGGGCCCCACCTCGATGCGAACCGCCGATGGTGGAGCCTGCTGGCGGAGGCGCATCGCCTCGCCGAGGTGCATTCCCCCTCCGCTGCCGCATCGACCATCCCCTTCCTGCGCGCCGTCGCGAGGCTCGCGGGCCCGCTGACGGCTCGCCAGGCGAGGCAGCCGCGGGCGATGGGCGAAGGCACGGCTCCGCTGTTCCGCGCGGACCTGGCGGCGGACAAGCGTCGGGCGCTCGACCTCGCGCGCGACGCGCGCCTCGTCGGCGAGCACGGGTTCGCGATCGCGCTCCTCCAGGCGGTCATCGAAGGAGACCCGAGCTCGCCTCTCGCCTGGGCGTACCTCGCCGATGCGCGGCGTGCGGCGGGCGACCTCGACGGATCGCTCGAGGCGCGTGCGCGGCATCTCGCGCTCGCCGGCGGAGACGCCGGCTGGGAGGAGCGGGTCCGCGCGGCTCGCCTCGACGTCGCCTCGCGGCTGCGGGACCGCACCGTCGCGGCGGCGCCGGAGCCCGGCGCCGAGGCCATCGCGGCCGCGGCTCGTGCCGCGCTGGGCGGTGAGGCGGAGCCCGGGCGGCCGATCCCGGACTCGCTCGTGCACGCCGGTGACACGGCAGCAGCGATGAGGATCGCGCACGCGGAGGTGGCGCGCGCCGCACGCCATGCGGGTGCCGCGACCGCGGCCGACGCCGCGCTCGCCCGAGCGCTCGCCGGCGCCACCGAGCCGCACGACCGGCCGCTCCTCACAGAGTCGGCGGCGCGGACCCTGTCGACCATCGACGTGAGCGGGTTCCGCCAGCTCGTCACCGGCAAGCGGGTCTGCCTCGTCGCCAACTCGGCGACCGTCGCGACCTCCGGGCTCGGCGAGGTCATCGACTCCTACGACCTGGTGGTCCGGTTCAACTCCTTCAAGATCGATGCGCCGCACACCGGTTCCCGCACCTCGGTGCACGCGCTGATCCACCTGCACGACTTCAACTGGGACGTCCCCGTGGATGTCCGGCTCGTGTTCTCGGGGGACCCGGTGGCGTGGCGGCGATCGCTGCTGCGACGGGTGGTCGCCGGGGCTCAGACCCACCTGGGCGACGAGACGCTGCGGTGGCCGATGCGCGATGCCCAGCTGGTCGGTGACACCACGCACCCGGACCTTCCGACGACGGGCTTCAACGTCATCCGCCTCCTCGACTTCCTCGACGTGAGCGCGGCGATCGACCTCATCGGTTTCGACTTCTACGAAGGCGGCACGTTCCGGCTGGACGAGGCGATGCACCTGCCCGTGGTCGACGTGCACCAGTACTCGGTGGAGAAGGAGTGGGTCCTCGACCGCGCCGTGTCCGTCGACGGACCCATCATCTCGCTGAGGTAGAACCGTGACTTCTGACATCCGACCCGACGGCGGGCGACGCATCGCGTTCGCGTCCTACGTCGACCGCGCCTACCTCGAGGGCTTCGAGGTTCTGCTGACCAGCCTGCTCCTTCACAACCCGTGGTTCGACCACGAGTACATCGTCCTGTTCGACGAGCTCGAGCCCGGTGACATCGAGCGCCTGTGCGTGCGCTACCCCCGGCTCGTGTTCCGTCACGTGGACACGACGCGCTATGCGACCTACGCGAAGGGCGACGCGGCGAACTACCTGGTCGAGAAGGCCTATTACATCCTCGATGCGTTCCGCCTGCGCGGCTACGACCGCGTGGTCACCCTCGACGTCGACATGGTGATCCTCGGTGACATCCGCGCGCTCATCGACACGGACGCCGACTTCTCGGCCGTCCCGCAGCATTTCGAGTCGGACGGCGGACGCCGCATCAACAGCGGTGTGATGACCTTCTCCGAGGCCTGCATGAGCGACGCGTTCGTCGCCCGCATGGACGCGATCGGCGTGGCAGGAGACTACGAGCTCGACAGGCACGACCAGGGCGTCCTGAGCGCGGTCCTGGACGGCGGCTTCGTGCGGCTCGACAAGAGGTTCAACCTGGTCAAGCGGGCCGTGCGGCCCGGGGACGAGGTCCCTGAGGACACCCGCATCCTTCACTACACCGGCCGCTTCAAGCCGTGGACCGGAGGCGAGCGCGGTTACGAGCGCATCGAGCGCCACTGGCATGATGCCGCCTTGCACCCGGTGCTGCTCTGGCGGCGCCTGGTCGCCGACCCGGCTACCGCGCCGTCCCTCGCTGGGACGTTCTCGGCATGGGCGGCACCGTTCGCCGAGCTCGACGATGACGCCATCGGCGACCTGCGGGCCACGGCCGAGCGGCATCGGCGTGCCGGCGCCTTCGGCCTCGCGCTCGCGGCCCTGCGCGCGGCGGCGCTGGCCACCGGCGACCTGCCGGCGGGGGCCTGGCGCGAGCTCGGCGTGGTGGCCGCGGCATGCTCCCGGACGGACGAGGCGCGCGTCGCCTTGACGCGGGCGACGGCCGACGAGGTGGTCGCCCCCGCCGCGTTGGCCGCGTTGGCCGACCTCGAATGGGTGGCGCGACGGTACGACGCGGCTCAGGACGCGGCGCTCGGTGCGATCCGGCATCACCCGACCTTCGCGCGCGCGCACCAGCTGCTCGAGCGCGTGGAGCGCACGCGGACGCTCGACCGCGAGATCCCTGCCGGTGCCGGACCGCGCATCGGGCACGTCGCCTTCTACGTGGATCCGGGCGGGAACTTCGGCGACGTGATGCTGCCGGTGGCGGTACGCGCCTCGCTCGAGGACGGCCTGGGCCCGGTCCGATGGGCGTCGGTCCACGCGCACCAGGTCTTCGACCTCGACAGCGCACGGTGGGCGAACGAGCACCTCGATGCGATCGTGATCGGCGGCGGCGGCCTGTTCCTGCCGGACACCGCGCCGAACGGCAACAGCGGCTGGCAGTGGAACGTCACGGACGAGGCCCTCGAGGCGCTCGAGATCCCGATCGTCGTCTACACGGTCGGCTACAACCTCTTCCCGGGGCAGCGCTTCCATGGCGATCGCTTCGCCGAGTCCCTGCGACGCCTGGTCTCCAAGGCGGCCTTCGTCGGTCTGCGGAACCACGGCTCCGTGGACGCGGTCCGCGAGATCGTGGGACCGGAGCTGGCGGGCAAGGTCGAGTTCCTCCCGTGCGTGACCACGGTCTACGGCGGTCTCACCGGTCGTGCCAGCACACCCGCGGCCATGCGGGCGACGGTGCTGCTCAACATCGCGTTCGATCGCAAGGAGAACCGCTTCGGAGACACGTATGACCAGTTCGTGCGGGGGATCGCCGATCTGGTGGGCCGTCTGTCGGACGTCGCCGACGTGCGCTGCCTGGCGCACACCAAGCAGGACGAGCAGATCGTCGACGACGTGCGACGGGAGCACGGCATCTCGATCCCCGTCGATGCGGTCTACGACCTCTCCTACGACGACGCGCTGGACCTCATCGGCCGTGCGGACGTGGTCGCCGGCATGCGAGGACACGCGGGGATGATCCCGTTCGGGATCGGCGTCCCGATCGTCAGCATCATCTCCCACGCGAAGCTGAGGTTCTTCCTCGAGGACATCGGCCACCTCGAATGGGGTGTCGATGCTGCCGATCCGGCGCTCGGTGCCTCGCTGGAATCCGCGATACGTGGAGTGCTCGCCGATCGCGAGGGCACCGCTCGCCAGCTCGCGGAGGCCCAGGCGAGCCTGCGCACGATCGTGGACGACGCGAACCGTCGCGTGGCGGAGGTCATCGGCGGCCGCTGATCCGAGGCGCCGGCCTCGTGGGAGCAACCGGTCGCGTCAGGGCATGTGCGCCGTCTGCGCGGTCGCGGAGATCACCGCGACGACGGCGGCGACCGCCTGCTTGGTCGCGATGTCCGTGACGGACTCGGCCTCGACCGCGCCGGTGGCGGCGCGAACAGGGCGAGGCGCGTCGCCGCAGCTCATGAGCGCGTCGTGCGCGCGGCGATCGACCTGGTCCAGGGCGTCGGCCACGTCCATCGGAAGCGCGAGGGGCGCCTGCTTGTCACCCGCGGTGGCGACCATCGCCGCGACGAGCGGGGCGAGGACGGAGGACCGAGGCGCCGCATGCGCATCGTGATCCGGATCCAGCGCGTCCTGCGCATCCCGCGATGCGAGGGTGCGCAGCAGCTCGAGCTGACCGTTGGTCAGCAGGGTCGCATCCGGGATCGAGCCGACGGATGCGGCCAACGCATCCGGCTCGAGACCATGCGCCCTCTCGAGCTCGTGAGCCAGCGCCCGCAGGTCGCTGTTGCCATGGACCTGTCGGATCGGGAGCGGCGCGCCCATGGCGTCGGCGGCGGCGCGCAACGTCGACGCCGCGCCGCTCCACACGGTCGGATCGCTCGCCGGCGCAAGATCGATGCCGCGCACGAACTCCTCCCAGCCGAGGGTCCCGCCGGCGATGAGATGCTCCTGGTAGCGCCGCCGGATGACGGTGGTCGCGGGTTCCCAGGCCACGAAACCGTCGCCGAGCACCGTGATGGCCGCGGGCAGGGCAGGAGGCAGCACGGGCTCGACGCTGAGGCCCGCAGCTGACGCGAACGCGGCCGTCACACCGTGGGAGCGCTCGGTGGCATCGACGCCCCGCTGCTCGTCGGCGGGCGTGTCCACCGCGCGGTACGGCGGCTCGGCAGCCCGGTCGAGCACTCCCTCGAGCCCGTCGGCGATCATCCCGACGGAGACGCGCTTGGGCGGTGCGTACGGGATGGAGGAACCGGCTCGCGGTGCGCGGGCGAGCTCGTCGAGGTCGCCGATGACGGTGACGCCCGCCCGCTCGATGTCCGCCTTGAGCGCCATGCCGGCGCGCCGCGCGGGCCCGACGGCCCACTCGGGCAGCGACACGCGCGGCCCACCGTCCGAGCGGCCCCACTTCATCCCGTTCGAGAAGCCGAGCTGGACCAGCTGGATGCGATCCTCGTTGGTGATGCGCCGCCGGACCTTCGCGCCGACCAGTCGCGCGATCTCGCACTGGGTGAACGTGAGCGACTTGTTGCTCGAGTACGTGGCGAGCGTGCCTTCCTCGACGTCAAGGAGCGACTCCATCGCGCGGAACACGCTGCCGTGATCCTGCGGGTCCGGCACCAGCACGGTGACGTTGCGCGCTCCGACGATCGAGACCCAGCGCGAGAGGAGCGTGAGCCCGTCGTCTCCGCGCATCGACTTCACGGGGCGGAGGTCGAGCCCCTCGGGATCCCGCAGCACCTTCCCGAGCCACTCCTCGAAGGGCCGCTGACGCCCGGCCGATGCCCCTTGCTGCCACGACGACGGCAGGATCTGCGGGATCGACCGCAAGGTGATGAGCACATGGACCTTTCTGCCCAGGGCGCGGACCGCCCGGCGGGCCTCGTCGACGTCGGCCTCCGCGAGGAACTCGGAGCTGATGACCACGCGGCGCACGCCCCGACCGGAGGCGAGCTCCTTGAGCCGCTGGAGCTGCTCCGACGAGCGTCCGTCGGCGTTCCACGTCGGGTTCGTGCGGCCGAGCAGCTGGACCGCCAGCCGGTGATGGTTCGGACGGCCATCGAGGTCGGGGTAGAGGACTCCGGCCGCATGCAAGGCGTCGCGGCTGGAGGCCAGACTGTTCTGGAGCGCGGTGGTCGCAGACTTGGGCACGCCGATGTGGAGCAGGACGGGCACCCGCAGGCGGCGCTGCCGCAGCCGTTGCCGCAGGCCCGCGGTCATCGCGCCTGGCCGCCGACCACGGTGGACCGAGCCTTGCGGAGGTAGCCGTAGACGGGCTCCGCGACGCCCGACGGCAGGCGTTCGATGGTGCCCTTGGCCACGCGCCTCACACCCGTCGGGATCTGCGCGCCGGGCAGGCCGAGCACATTGAGGCGCCCCTGCGTGAAGTAGCGCCGTCGCTCGCCCTCGGCTGCGCCATCGAGGAAGGCGACAGCCTCGTCCCTGCGCGCGGCGAGCGTCTGCGGCTGCATCGCGTAGGCGACGGCGACGGTGAGCCGCCGCAGCCCTTCGATGTCGCGGTCGCCGTCGCGGTGGCGACCGCGGTGGTCCACGATGGTCAGCGGGATGCGGTTGCTGTTCTGGAACGGATCGAGCGTCCGCAGCAGCACCTCGGTGCCGACGCTGCGCGTCGGCAGTCCGAAGACGCGCTCGGCGGTCGCGAGGCCGGTCGAGAAGCCCGCGACCACGCCCACCAGCCGATGGGTCGCCATGACGGCCTCCGCGAACAGCCGCGAGTCGACGATCTCGATGGTGAGCCCCTTGGCCTCCGCTGCGGCGAGCAGCGCGGCCGTGTTGGTCGAGGCGGCGGACGGGTGGGGCTTGAACAGCACATGCGAGGCCCCGAGCTCGAGCGCGGCGTCGAGCATGCTCACCTGCATCTGCGACTCCTGGCGAGGCGAGATGAGCTTGAGCTCGGACAGGTACTGGCCGAGCAGCAGGACGCTCGGGCGCTCGTCCTCGACCACGGGTACGTCCGCGGCGGCGCAGACCTCCTCCGTGAGCGCGCGATACGTGGCCGGCGGGATCGCGCGATACGTGATCCCGTGCTCGGACAGAAGCAGCGGGTCGAGCCCCTCGACCAGGTCGAGGTAGACCATGCTCGTGATGCGCTGACCGAAGGTGTGGGTCTGCGGGTTGCGGGTGGGTCCGTAGCTCATGAGGCCCTCGGACAGCACCGTGATGGGAGCGTCTGCGAGGACGGCGGCCAGCGTCGCTGCCGGTGGCACGTGCACCGACTCGATCACCAGCTCGACCGGCTCGTCGCCGAGCCCCCAGAAGGCGCGCAACAGGCGTTCCTGCGCGGGCTCGTCCATGGTGGCGACGCGCCAGTGCGCCGGGCGCTGCGGGCTGAGGAGCGCGCCGAGGTCGACCACGCGGTCGAATCGCGTGAGCACCGCGGCGGCGCCCGGCGTGTCGACGAGCGGCGGCGCGACCTCGGGGATGGGCGCGTTGTTGGCCACGACGAGCACGCGCTCGCGCGGCTCGCCGAGCAGCCCGGCGTCGATGGCGGCGGCAGCGGACATCGCGCCGAACAGCGTGGTGGCGAGGGTGAGCTGGATCATGCGGCGGCGCCTCCCTTGAGCACGGGCGTGATGGCGCGGTTGAGCAGCGCGCGCCGCGAGGACCCGACGTCCTCCCACTGCTGCGCGAGCACATCGAGGTCCACGCTGCGCGCGAAATCCGTGATCGAGGCGCGGAGGAGCTGCCTGGTCGCGCGGTCCATGCCCTTCTTGCGGGCCATGTGGTGCGCCGAGATGGCGAGGAACTGGCGGATGAGCTTGTGCTCGAAGATGCGGTCCTCGGGGTTGGCGAGAACCAGGTCGCGCACGAGCGCGAAGCCGCGCAGGAATGACAGCTGCCGTGCGTCGTAGACCTGGGTGAGCGAGGAGGCGATGTCGCGGCGATACATGATCCACGGGGCATCGACCACGGCGAGCGTGGCATCCGTGAGGGCGAGCCTCCAGATCGCGACCCGGTCCTCGAAGCTGTGCAGGCCTTCGTCGTATGCGAGCCGGCCGTCGTCGACCAGCCGGCGGTGGAAGATGCCGGCCCATGGGAAGGGATAGTCGATGAGCGTCGAGGCGTCGACAGGCAGGATCGCGTCGCGTCCGGACAGCGGTGTGTTCCTGCGACCCTCGGGCGCCCGGTGGAGCTCGCGCGGTGCGCCCGACTCGAAGGTCTTCACGTGGTCGGTGCGGACGTAGTCGACGCCCAGCTCCTCGGTCCGGCGCATCAGGTGCTCGAGGCGTCCCGGAGCCATCCAGTCGTCGGCGTCGAGGAAGGCGATGTACTCGCGTTCCGCGGCGGCGAGACCCTGGACCCGGCCGGTGCCCACGCTCAGCGCTTCCTCGTTGCGAAGGATCCGCACGTCTCCCAGGCGGGGTGCGAACGCACGCACGATGTCCGCGGTGCCATCGGTCGAGCCGTCGTCGACGACGATCACCTGGAGCCTCGAGCGGTCCTCGACCTGGCGCTCGAGAGACTGCAGGGCGGTCCCGATGTAGGCGGCGCCGTTATGCACGGGGATGATGACCGAGACGGACCGGTCGGGCGACATGCGTCCTCCTGCACGTGGGTGTCGTGGCGCGAGCCGCGCGCCCGCACGCCGCCGAAGGGCGGCACCGCAGGAGGCGCGGGCGCCTCCTCACGTCGCGAACCAGGTTCCGCGGGCGCGCGCGATTCGTCCCCAACTGTACTCCAGGGGTGTCCGAGGGGAGTGGCCGGCCGCCGCGGCTCCTACCATGGTGCGATGACGTCGACGATGGTGCCCGGGCGCGCCGCCAGCCCCGCCACCACCGGCGCCGACCGCATCCGTGTCGACATCCAGGGCCTGCGCGCCCTCGCGGTCCTGCTGGTGGTCGCGTACCACCTGTTCCCCGGCCGCCTCACCGGCGGCTACGCGGGCGTCGACGTGTTCTTCGTCATCTCGGGCTTCCTCATCACGTCGCACCTGGTGCGCGAGGTGGATGCCACCGGCGGGGTGCGGCTGGCGCACTTCTGGGCGCGCCGCGCGCGCCGCCTGCTGCCCGCGTCGATGACGGTGCTGATCGCGGTCCTCGTCGCCGTAGCCGTGTGGGTGCCCCGCGCGCTGTGGGGCGAGTTCACCCGCCACGTCATCGCCGCCGCCGCGTACGTCGAGAACCTGGTGCTCGCGGGCGACTCGGTCGACTATCTCGCGTCCGACAACGCGGCCTCGCCCGTGCAGCATTACTGGTCCCTCGCCGCCGAGGAGCAGTTCTACGTGGTGTGGCCGCTGCTCATCGTGCTCGCGCTGTGGCTCGGCGCGCGGTTCGGGCGCCGACGGGCCATCGCGGCGGCGCTCGCGCTCGTCACCGGCGCATCGTTCGCCGCCTCGGTGGTGTGGACCGCCGCGTCGCCCGCGCAGGCCTACTTCGTCACGCCCACGCGTGCGTGGGAGTTCGGCGCGGGTGCCCTGCTCGCGCTCGTGCCCGCGGCCACCGGCCTCGCGCGCGGCCGGGCGGCGGCCGCGTGGGCGGGCTTCGCGGTCATCGTCGCCGCGGCGATGCTGCTCGACGATGCGACGCCGTTCCCGGGCGTCTGGGCGCTGCTCCCCGTGGTGGGGACGATGCTGGTGCTGTGGGCCGACGGCGACACGGTCGCCGGGGCGCCGACCGGGCTTCTGCGGGTGCGCCCGGTGCAGGTGACGGGAGAGCTGTCCTACTCGATCTACCTGTGGCACTGGCCGCTCATCATCCTCGCGCCCTTCGTGATCCGGCACGACCTCGGGGTGACGGACAAGCTGGTCCTGATCCCGCTCATCGGTGCGCTCGCGTACGCGAGCTGGCGCTGGGTCGAGAACCCGGCCCGCCGCGCCCGCCTCCTCACCGCAGGCCGGCCCCGGATCACGTTCGGGCTCACGCTCGTCGCGATGGCGGTGGTGATCGCGCCGGCGGCGATCATGGCGGCGAGCGTCGAGCGCGAGGTCGACGCAAGCCTCGCGCAGGCGCAGCAGCTCGCGTCGGCGGCGAGCAGCGTCGATGACGGAGGGCGCGAGCAGTCCTCGATCACCGCCGGTGGACAGGGGGCCGGTGCCACGAGCGGGTCCGAGGCCGAGCAGATCGAGGTGGTGTGCATCGGCGCGGCGACGCGGGACCCGCAGGGCGGTTGCGAGCCGACCCTGCCGCCCGGCGAGGTGGTGCCCGTGCCGGCGGCCGCGAAGCTCGACTCCCCGGAGGACTGCCTGGGCGACAAGGGCACGCGCCGCTTCGACGCGTGCGAGTTCGGCGTGCCTCTCGACGAGTCTCGCGGCACGGTGGCGCTCGTGGGCGACTCGCATGCTTACCACTGGCTCCCTGCGATCGAGGACCTCGCGCACGAGAACGGCTGGCACGGCGTGGTGATGACGCGCGCCTCGTGTCCGTTCACCCCCGCGGATCGCACGCTCGAGCCCCGGATCGTCGACACCTGCCGCTGGTACGACGACCGCGTCGCACGCGAGCTCGAGGAGCGTGAGGACATCACGGTCGTGGTGATGGGCGCGATGTCCTCCACGCGCTTCGCGGCGCCGCCCGGAGCGGACGAGCGCGCCTTCGCCCGCGACTCGTTCCGCGCCGCCATCGAGGCGCTTCCCGAGCGCGTCACCGACGTGTACGTCATGCGCGACGCGCCCATCCCGTTGGCGGACAACGTGGAGTGCGTCGAGCGCGACCTGCGCGCGGGCGGGACGGACCCGGGCCGGGCCTGCGCGGTGCCCCGGGCCGAGGCGCTCGAGCCGGATGTGCTCGCCGAGGCGGGCGAGACCTCGCCCCGCGCCACCGTCGTGGATCTCACGGACCTCTACTGCGACGACGCGGCGTGCGAGCCCGTGGTCGGCAACGTCATGGTCTACGCGGACCAGGGCCACCTCACGCGCACGTGGGTGCACAGCACGGTGCCGCAGGTCGGCCGGGTGATGACCGCGCTCACGGCAGGGTAGGTGCGGGCGGCCTCAGATCATGTAGGTGGGCTCGGCGTGGAGCACCGCGCGCAGGACCGCCTCGGCGGCCTCCTCGATGCTCTCGTCGTCCGCGCCCACCGCGATGTCCGCGTCGGCGGGGGTCTCGTACGGGTCGGAGATGCCCGTGAACTCCTTGATCTCGCCCGCGCGCGCCTTGGCGTACAGGCCCTTGCGGTCGCGCGCCTCGCACACCTCGAGCGGCGTCGCGACGTGCACGAGCACGAACCTCCCGTGCTCCTCCGCCATCGCGCGCATCTCGGCGCGCATCGACGCGTAGGGCGCGATCGGCGCGCACACGGCGATGCCGCCGTGCGCGGCGAGCTGGGCCGCGACCCAGCCGATGCGACGCACGTTGAGCTCGCGGTCGGCCCGCGAGAAGCCGAGGCCGGACGAGAGCATCGCGCGCACCTCGTCGCCGTCGAGCAGGGTGACGCGCTGGTGGCTCTCGGCGCGCAGGCGGCGCGTGAGCTGGCGTGCGATGGTCGACTTGCCCGAGCCGGACAGCCCGGTGAGCAGGATCACCATGCCCGAGCCGCGAGCGCGCCCCGTGGCGCGGCGCGTGGTGACCGAGGACGCGAAGAGCACCTCGGCCAGGTGCGTGAGCAGCGCGTCCGCATCGTCCCCCGAGAGGTGCGCGGCGGCGGGCCGCGGCAGGACGCGGATCTCGCGCGGCGAGCGCGACGCGGCGGCGACCGCGCGGGAGAGCGACTCGACGTCGCCCGCGTCGACCAGGACGGCGTCGCCGTCGGGGTCGCGCACGTCGTTGCCCAGCGCGAGGGTGGCGTGGTCGAGCAGCGGCAGCCCGGCCGACGGACGATGCTCGGCGAACGGCGCCGCGGCGGGCTCCCGGAGCATCGTGACGTCCCCCGCGACCCAGGTGCCGGCGGCGGTGGTCCGCGACTCGCGCACGTCGACGCGCGCGATCGGGGTCGCCTCGGTGTCGAGCAGCTCGATGCTCGGCGGCACCGCGATGTCGGTGACCCGCAGGGTCGCCACGTTGGCGTCGCGCGTGGGCAGCTGGTAGCGCATGTCGGCGCCGTAGGCGCCCGCGCGCAGGAGCTCGAGCTCGTTGAGCTGGGGTCGGGTGAGTCGCAGCTGCACGTCAGCCTTCCTTGGTGTCGGCGGGCTTGGCCGCCTCGGCCGGCGGGGTGATCTCGGCGGCCATCGCGGCGGTCTCCGCCGCGCGCGCCCGCTTCGCCTGCCAGATGAAGAACGAGAAGCCCAGCCGACGGCGGATCAGCGCCCACGCGAGCGTGCCGCCGATGAGCGCGGTGGCGAGCGCGGCGAGCGTGAGCTCGTTGGACGCGCCGAGCATCTTGAGGCCGGACACCATGAGGACCATCGCGAGGGCGCGGCGCACGAGGCCGCCGCCCACGCGCGAGGACAGGTGCGCGCCGAGGTACGTGCCCGGGATGGAGCCGATGATCACGGGCAGCGTCACCGACCAGTCGACCTCGCCGAACATGAGGTGCGCGATCGCGGCCGACACCACGAGCGGCACCGCCTGGACCAGGTCCGTGCCCACCAGCTGCGAGGCCTTGAGCGCCGGGTACAGCGCCATGAGCGCGATGATGATGAGCGAGCCGGAGCCCACCGAGGTGAGGCCCACCATGAGCCCGCCAATGACACCCACGATCACGGTGGGCACGGGGCGGGGCACCACGTCCGGGCGTTCCTTGGGCAGCGGCGCGGCCGAGCCGTCGCGGCTGCGGGCGCGCTCGCGAAGGCGCAGGTAGGCGCGCACCAGCAGGCCAGCCGAGGCGAGGATCAGGGCGACGCCGAGGGCCTTCTTGGTGAACGTCTCGAGCGTGTCGGCGTTGCCGAGCGCGTGCTGGAGCAGCACGCCGCCGAAGGCCGCCGGCACCGAGCCGTACGTGAGAAGCCGCACCAGCTTCCAGTTCACCGTGCCGTGCTTGATGTGCACCCACGAGCCGAACGGCTTCATCGCGGCGGCGGCGACCACGTCCGAGGACACGGCCACCGGCGCCGGGATGCCGAAGAACAGCACGAGCGTGGGCGTCATGAGGGCGCCCCCGCCCATGCCGGTGAGACCGACGACGACCCCGATGCCGGCTGCGGCCAGGATGAGGCCGATGTCCATCAGTTCTCGCGCACGAAGCCCGCACCGACGGTGCGGTTGGTCGCCTCGTCGATGAGGATGAAGGATCCGGTGGTCCGGTTGTCCGCGTACTCGTCGACCAGCAGCGGGCTGGTGACGCGCAGCTTGACACGCCCGATCGAGTTGAGGCCCAGCTCGTGGATCTCCGCGTTGCGGTGGAGCGTGTTGACGTCGAGCTCGTAGACGACGTCCTTCACCATCGCACGCGCCATGCGCGTCGTGTGGAGGATGCCGAGCTTGCGGCCGACGGTCAGCGCGTCCTGGTCCATCCAGCAGATGGTCGCATCGACGTCCTGCGTGGGCTCCGGGTGGTTGCCGGCGCGGCAGATGATGTCGCCGCGCGAGACGTCGATCTCGTCCTCGAGGCGGAGGGTCACCGACATCGGCGGCATGGCCTCCTCGAGCGGGCCGCTGGGGCCGTCGATCGCGGCGATGCGCGACGTCATGCCCGACGGAAGCGCCATGACCTCGTCGCCCACCTTGAGGATGCCCGAGGCGACCTGGCCCGCGAAGCCGCGGTAGTCGTGGACCTCGTTGCGCATCGGCCGGATCACGTACTGCACCGGGAAGCGGGGGTCCTGGAGGTTGCGGTCGGACGCGATGTGCACGTGCTCGAGGTGGTGCATGAGCGAGGCGCCGCCGTACCAGGGCGTGTTGACCGAGCGCTCCACGACGTTGTCGCCGAGCAGCGCGGACAGCGGGATCGCGGTGAGGTCGGCGATGTCGAGCTTCGCCGAGAACTCGGTGAACTCCCGGTAGATCTCGTTGAAGCGGTCCTCCGACCAGCCGACCAGGTCCATCTTGTTGACCGCGAGCACGATGTGCGGCACGCGAAGCAGCGACGCGATCGTCGCGTGGCGACGCGACTGCTCGGTCAGCCCCTTCCGGGCGTCGACAAGGATGATCGCGAGGTCGGCGGTCGAGGCGCCGGTCACCATGTTGCGCGTGTACTGCTGGTGGCCCGGCGTGTCCGCGATGATGAACTTGCGCTTGGGCGTCGCGAAGTAGCGGTACGCCACGTCGATGGTGATGCCCTGCTCGCGCTCGGCACGCAGGCCGTCCGTCAGCAGCGCGAGGTCGGTGTACTCGGTGCCGCGCGCCTTCGAGGCGGCCTCGACCGACTCGAGCTGGTCCTCGAAGATCGACTTGCTGTCGTAGAGCAGGCGGCCGATGAGGGTGGACTTGCCGTCGTCGACCGACCCGGCGGTCGCGAAACGGAGAAGATCCATCAGAAGTACCCTTCCTTCTTGCGGTCCTCCATCGCGGCCTCCGACACTCGGTCGTCGCCGCGGGTGGCACCGCGCTCGGTCAGCCGCGTCGCGGCGGTCTCGGCGATGATCTGGTCGATCGTGCTCGCGTCGGACAGCACCGCCGCGGTCAGCGTCGCGTCGCCGACGGTGCGGTAGCGCACCGTGCGACGCTCGATCATCTCGCCCTCACGGGGGCTGCAGAACTCGTTCGCGGCCATCCACATGCCGTCGCGGTGGAACACGTCGCGCTCGTGCGCGAGGTAGATCGAGGGGACCTCGATGCCGCGCGAGTTGATGTAGTCCCAGATGTCCAGCTCGGTCCAGTTGCTCAGCGGGAACACGCGGATCGACTCGCCCATGTGGACGCGGCCGTTGTAGAGGCTCCACAGCTCGGGGCGCTGGTTGCGGGGATCCCACTGGCCGAACTCGTCGCGGAAGGAGAAGACGCGCTCCTTGGCGCGGGCCTTCTCCTCGTCGCGGCGGGCGCCGCCCATGCACGCGTCGAAGCGGTTCTTCTCGATGGTGTCGAGGAGGACCGGGGTCTGGATGCGGTTGCGCGAGCCGTTGGGCTCCTCGCGCACGAACCCGCGGTCGATCGCCTCCTGCACGGAGCCGACCACCAGGTTGAGGTCGTGCTCCGCGACGATGCGGTCGCGGTAGTCGATCACCTCGGGGAAGTTGTGGCCGGTGTCCACGTGGACCAACGGCATGGGGAGGCGGGCGGGGGCGAAGGCCTTGAGCGCGATGTGCAGGAGCACGATCGAGTCCTTGCCGCCCGAGAAGAGCAGGGCGGGGCGCTCCATCTGCGCGACGACCTCGCGCACGATGTGGATGGCCTCGGCCTCCAGCGCGTCGAGCTGGCTGAACGAGGTGGCTGTCATCACGACTCTCCGTGGGTGTTCTCAGCGATCGCCGCGAGGATGCGCGGCGCCAGGCCCGGACGGCACACGACCAGGTCCGGCAGGTACGGGTCCGGGCCATTGTAGACGAGCGGGCTTCCGTCGATTCGTGACGTGAACAGGCCCGCCGCCCGGGCGACGGCGATGGGGGCCGCGGAGTCCCACTGGTACTGGCCGCCCGCGTGGACGTAGGCATCGACCTGCCCGCGGACCACGGCGGCGATCTTCACGCCGGCGGAGCCCATGGGCAGCAGCTCGGCGTCGAGCGCGGCGCGGACGGGCTCGGTGACCGCCGGCGGGCGCGAGCGCGACACGGCGAGCCGGACCGGCGCATCGTCCGTGGCCTCGGGGGCCGCGGCGACGCTGCTCGACACGAGCACCAGGTCCTCGCCGGGGATGCCGACGGCGCCGAGCGCGAGCTCGCCCTCGATCCACAGCGCGATGTGGACGGCCCAGTCCGCGCGTCCCTCGGAGTACTCGCGGGTGCCGTCGAGCGGGTCGATGATCCAGACGCGGTCGGCGCTGAGGCGCGCCTCGGAGTCCTTGGCCTCCTCGCTCAGCACGGCGTCGTCGGGGCGGTGCTCGTCCAGCAGCGCGGCGAGCAGCTCCTGGGCGCCCGCGTCGCCGGCCTTGCCGAGCTCCTTGCCCTCGAGCCCGGACTCGCGGCGCACGCGCAGCAGCTCGTCGCCCGCGGCACGCGCGAGCAGCTCGGCGAGCGCCGCGTCGGTGAGCGCGTGGGTCATGGAAGCCTCCAGGTCTGCGCGCTCGATCGGCGGGCGCGCGTGACGCCCACCGTACAGGCTCACGGCGCGGCGCTCCCAGGGGTGAGGTGTCCGAATTGCTAACCTACGGTTGCGTAGCCTACGCTGGCGTAGGTTTCTCGCGCGGTGCATGCCGGCGCGGGGCAGGACGGAAGGACACGCGCGTGGACGCACACGGACCTCTCTCCGAGGAAGGCCTGGTACGCCTCCTCTCGCACACGGGCGAGCGGCTCGACCACCCCGACTTCGGGCGCTTCGCCGCGGAGCTCGACGCGGCCGCGCTGCGGCACATGTGGCACGACATGACGGTGGTGCGCGCCTTCGACCAGGAGGCGACCAGCCTTCAGCGCCAGGGCGAGCTGGGCCTGTGGGTGCAGGCGGTGGGCCAGGAGGCCGCGCAGATCGGCTCCGGGCATGCGCTGCGCCCCCACGACTTCGTGTTCCCGTCCTACCGCGAGCACGCCGTCGCGCACACGCGCGGCGTCGACCTGCCCGAGATCCTGCGCATCTTCCGCGGCCTGCAGCACGGCGCGTGGGACCCGCAGGCGCACGGCTTCCACCTCTACACCTTGGTGATCGGCGCGCACGCGCTGCACGCGACGGGCTACGCGATGGCGATGGCGCGCGACGGGCGCGTCGGCACCGGTCAGGACTCGGACTCTGCGGTGGTCTGCTACTTCGGCGACGGCGCAACCAGCCAGGGTGACGTCAACGAGGCGCTCACGTTCGCGGCGGTGAACGATGCGCCCATCGTGTTCTTCGTCCAGAACAACCAGTTCGCGATCTCCGAGTCGACCGCGCGCCAGAGCCGCGTGCCGCTCGCACAGCGCGGGGCCGGCTTCGGCGTGCCCTCCGTCCGCGTCGACGGCAACGACGTGATCGCGTCCTACGCGGTGACGCAGTGGGCGCTTCAGCACGCGCGGTCGGGTGCCGGGCCGGTGCTGATCGAGGCCTTCACCTATCGCATGGGCGCGCACACCACGTCGGACGATCCGACGCGGTACCGCTCGCACGCCGACGAGGCCTACTGGGCCGAGCGCGACCCGATCGCGCGGCTCGAGACCTACCTGCGCGGCATCGGCGAGCTGTCCGACCAGGACGTCGAGGCCGCGCGCGCCGAGTCCAAGGAGCTGGGCAAGCGCACGCGCGAGACGGTGAAGGCGTGGGAGCGGCCCGCCGTCGAGACGATGTTCGACCACGTCTACGCGGAGCCGCACGCGACCGTCGCCGCGGAGCGCGCGTGGCACTCACGCTACGAGCGGTCCTTCGCGGACCAGGGGGCGCACGCATGACCACGATGACGATGGCGGGCGCGATCAACCGCGGCCTGCGCGCGGCGATGGAGCGCGACCCCAAGGTGCTGCTCATGGGCGAGGACATCGGCCAGCTCGGCGGCGTGTTCCGCGTGACCGACGGCCTGTGGAAGGACTTCGGCGGCGACCGTGTCGTCGATACGCCGCTCGCCGAGTCCGGCATCGTCGGCACCGCGATCGGGCTCGCGATGGGCGGGTACCGCCCGGTGGTCGAGATCCAGTTCGACGGCTTCATCTTCCCCGCCTACAACCAGATCACCACCCAGCTCGCGAAGATGCACTACCGGTCGCAGGGCCTCATCACCCTGCCCGTGGTGATCCGCGTGCCGTTCGCGGGCGGCATCGGCGCCGTCGAGCACCACTCCGAGAGCCCCGAGGCGCTGTTCGCGCACACCGCCGGCCTGCGCGTGATCTCGCCCGCGACCCCGCAGGACGCGTTCGACATGATCCAGCAGGCCATCGCCTCGCCCGACCCGGTGCTGTTCCTCGAGCCCAAGGCCCGCTACTGGGACAAGGGCGAGGTCGACGAGTCGCGCGTGGCCGCCCAGCTCGAGGGCGAGCACGCCGCCTCGGCCGCGACCTCGGAGATGTCGCGCGGCCGCGTGGCGCGCGAGGGCTCGGACGTCACGCTCGTCGCGTACGGCCCGACGATGCGCCTGGCCCTGCAGGCGGCCGAGGTCGCCGCCGCGGACGGGACCAGCGTCGAGGTGATCGACCTGCGCTCGATCTCGCCGCTCGACTCGGACACCGTGCTGCGCTCGGCGAAGCGCACCGGGCGCGTGGTCATCGTCCACGAGGCGCCCACCGCGTTCGGGCCGGGTGCCGAGCTGTCCGCGCGCGTCACGGAGCAGGCCTTCTTCCACCTGCACGCGCCCGTGCTCCGCGTCGGAGGCTTCCACGCGCCCTACCCTGGGGCGAAGCTCGAGCACGACTACCTGCCCAGCCTGGATCGCGTGCTCGACGCTGTCGACCGTGTGATGACGCACTGAGAGGGCGCGCATGCCTACCTTCGAGATCTTCCACATGCCCGATGCCGGCGAGGGCCTCACCGAGGCCGATGTGGTGACGTGGCGTGTCGCCGTGGGCGACGCTGTCGAGGTCAACCAGCCGCTGGTCGAGATCGAGACCGCGAAGTCCCTGGTCGAGCTGCCGTGCCCGGTCGACGGCGTGGTGGTCGAGCTGCTGGTCGCCGAGGGCGACACCGTCGACGTCGGGGCGCCCATCGCGCGGTTCGACGTCGATCCCGGTGGCGAGCCTGCGGCTGACGAGGCGCCCGTGGCCGAGGCCCCCGAGCCCGAGACGCCGTCCGTGCCGGTGGTCGAGGCGCCTGCGGCGCAGGCGGCGGCCGAGCCCGCCGACGCATCGTCCGGCGCGGTGCTGGTGGGCTACGGCGTGTCCGCGGGCTCCGCGGTGCGCCGCCCGCGCAAGGAGGGCGCGCTCGAGCCGATCGGCGGCGCGGGCGAGGCCTCCGACTACCCGGTCCTCGCGAAGCCGCCGGTGCGCAAGCTGGCGCGCGAGCTCGGCGTCGAGATCACGACGGTGACCCCGTCGGGACCCGGCGGGCTGGTGACGCGCGAGGACGTCGAGCAGGCGTCGAAGGCGAACTCGGCCCGATCGCTCGCGACGTACGCGACGGACGATCAGCCGTGGCTCGAGTCGGGCTACAGCGCCGACGGGGGCCGCTCCACGCGCGTGCCGGTCAAGAGCGTGCGCAAGCGCACCGCCGAGGCGATGGTGAAGTCCGCGTTCACGGCGCCTCATGTGACGGTGTTCCACACCGCCGACGTCACGGCCACCATGGACCTGGTCAAGCGGCTCAAGGCCGATCGCGAGTTCGCCGACGTGCGCGTCACGCCGCTGCTCATCGTCGCCAAGGCGCTCCTGCTCGCCGTGCGCCGCCACCCCGAGATCAACGCGAGCTGGGACGACGAGGCCCGCGAGATCGTTTACAAGCACTTCGTCAACCTGGGCATCGCGGCCTCGACGCCGCGCGGCCTGCTGGTGCCGAACATCAAGGACGCCCACCGCCTGCCGTTGCACGAGCTCGCCGCGGAGCTGGGCGACCTCACGTCCCTGGCCCGCGAGAACCGCACGCCGCCCAGCGCGCTGACCGGCGGCACCATCTCGATCACCAACGTGGGCCCGCTCGGCATCGACACCGGCACCCCCATCCTCAACCCCGGCGAGTCGGCCATCCTGGCGTTCGGCGCGATCCGGGAGCAGCCGTGGGTGCACGAGGGCGAGATCAAGATCCGGTGGGTCACGCAGCTCGCGCTGAGCTTCGACCACCGCCTCGTGGACGGCGAGCTGGGTGCGCGCGTGCTCGCGGATGTCGGGCGGGTCATGAGCGACCCGGGTCAGGCGCTCGTCTGGGGGTGAGCATCCGGCCGTCGACGCCCGGCGGCGGCGACCGTTGCTAGCCTTCGCGCATGCGTGAGACGGCGACGGGCGAGGCGCCGTCGGCGCGCCCGCGCAGCGCCGGCCCCGACCAGCTCAAGGCGCTCCTGCTGGTGCTCGTGGTGTTCGGCCACACCTACATGGTGCCGTTGGACTCCGACCTGCTGCGCTACATGATCTACGGGTTCCACATGCCCGCGTTCCTCTTCCTGTCGGGCTACCTGGTGTCGGAGGCGAGCCTGCGCCGACGCTCGCTCGGCGAGCTGCTCCGCCACTACTGGCGCCGGATGCTCCTCGCCTGGCTCGTCGTCTCGCTCGTGTGGCGCGCCGCAGCGACCCCGGGCGCCTCCTGGGCGCCGAAGGACCTCGTCGACGCCGTCGTGCTGCAGCCGGCGTTCCACCTCTGGTACATCCCGGCGCTGATGCTCGCGGTCGTCGTCGCGTGGGTCCTGGTGAGGACTGCGCGGCCCGGGCTGTGGATCGGTGCGGTCGCGGCGCTCGCCTATCTCGGCACGCCTGCGCTCGAGTCGATCACGGGGCCCCTCCCGTTCGACAGGCGCTACCTGCTGTATTTCGTCTACTTCGCGTTCGGCCTCATGGTGCGCAACGGGTGGGCGCGCGTGCTCCCGGTGCCGTGGGCGCTGGCGAGCGTCGCCGGCGGGCTGGTGCTGCGCGCGGCGGTGTTCGCCGGCGCCGAATCGATCGATCAGCTCGCCTGGCTCGTGCTCAACATCGGCGCGATGTCGCTCGTGCCACCCGCGATCGGCTGGCTCGAGCGACCGCTCCCGGCGATCGGACCCTCGCTCGCGACCATCGGGCAGTACTCGCTGTGGGTCTATCTCCTTCACCCCTTCGTGACCTCGGGCAAGGTGATGCCAGGTGCAGAGATCTGGGGCAGCTCGGTGCCGCTGTCGCTTGCCGTCACGGTGCTCGTCCTCGTGGTCGCCGTCGTGCTGATCGCCGTCGGGACCCGCCTCCGAGAGCGGATCGGCGGCAGGCCGGTCGGCGGCGCCGCTTTTTGACTCGGGGCCGTCGGCGCCGTCGGGGCTGGCGGGTACGCTCGCGGGTGCGGGTGGCGACGTCCCGCGCGCAGGCTCAAGGAGGGTGTCCCTATGGCGGTGGAGTTCGAGAAGCTGGTCTACCTGGACCCTCAGAAGACCGGGTCGACCTTCGTCGAGGAGGTGCTGATCGAGGTGTTCGGCGGTGAGCCCACGCTGCGTGCGCGTCACACGCCGCTCAAGGAGCGTGACCCCGAGCGGCTCCACTGCATCTCGGTGCGCGATCCGTGGGATCAGTACCTCTCGCTGTACCGGTACGGCGCGGACCGCCGCGGCGGCGTGTACCTCAACCTCAAGGCCGCGGGGCTGAGCGACGCCTACGCATCGTTCGGGGACTGGCTCGACGTGGTCCTCGATCCCGCGAACGCAGCGATGGTGGCGCCCAACTGGGGCAGCACCGGCATCGCGCGCTTCGTCGGCGTGCAGTCGTTCCGCTACCTGCGCATGGCGCTGCCGCGCGCGCTCGAGCGGATGCGGACGATGGAGTCCGTCGAGGACGTCCGCGAGCAGCATGCGCAGCACAAGGCGTGGGACGTGGTGCTGCGGACCGAGACGCTCGCCGACGACGTGGTCGACATGCTCGACACCCACCGCGACCGCCTCGGCATCACGATGAGCAGGGAGGACCTCGACCGCATCGCGCGCCAACACGCCGGCGCGAACGCGTCCAAGTCGAAGCGGGTCGAGATGGAGGACGCGCACCGCGCGCGCATCGCGAGCTCCGAGTGGCTGCTGCTCGAGGAGTTCGGCTACTAGGAGCGCGGGCCCGGTCCCCGCGGGGCCGCCCCCGCCCCCCGCACTACCCCGCGCCGCCTCGCACTACCCCACGTCGCCCCGCACCCCACCCCACGCCACCCCCTCGCCGCCCCGCGCCACCCCATACCAGCCCTCGCGAATGGGGCGCTGGCCGACGTTTCTGCTCGGCGCGCGCCTCCTAGGGGGCGTTCTCGCTCGCGCGTCGTCGGGTGCGACGCGAATGCCCCATGGCGTGCGGCGACGTCCGAGAATCGACCGTGAGCGCCCCATTCGGCGGGGGGAGTGGGTGGCGGTCGCGGGTCGCGCGCTCAGCCGCTAGGACGCGTCCGCCCAGGAGACCTCGACGGGCAGCCCCACGAAGGCGCCGAACGGCGCGAGCGACCTCTCGCATCGTCGCCGCGCTCGCGCGCCCATCCCCACGACGTCGTGCGCCTCGACGGCCACGGACCGCGCCTTGATCGTGCGGCGCCAGGTCCCCACCACCCGGCCGTCGAGCACAAAGGTCGAGCGGAACACGCCGTTGCCGCCGGGCACCACCGCGCGCTCGTGCGCCTTGTCGAGCTGCGCGCTGCGATCCGCGTAGCCGAGCACCAGCTCGTCGAACCCCGGAAGAGCGAGGTCCTCGAGCTCCGGGACGCCGCCTTCGAGGGCCTCCGGCGAGACGAGCATCGGCCCCGCGACGGTGTCGACCGCGACCACCGCGTCCCCGGCGGCCGCGATGCCGGCCCGGCAGTCGCGCAGGGGCAGCCCGGTCCATCGGGCGAGGTCGCGCTCCGTCACGGGCCCGTGCCCGCGGACGTAGCGGGTCGCCAGCGTGCCCAGCGCCTCGGCGCGTCCCGGCAGGTGCGGGTCGGGGGCCGCCTCGTCGAGCCGCGCCAGGACCTGCTCCTTGCCCTGCTGGCCCACGAGGCACACGACGCCGGCCTGGGCCGCGTCGACGATCACGTGGTATCCGCGCTGGCCGTCCGGTGGGACGCCCGCCTCGGCGAGCGCGTCCAGGCATGCGGACCGCGTGAGGCGCCGCCCCGTGAGGGCCTCGCGGAGCGCCGCGGCACCGCGCGCGACGTCCGCGTCCGTGAGCCCGAGCTGGTGGCGCCGCGCGGCCGCCGCCGCACGCGGCCGCGCGCTCATGAGGGCCGTCATCCACGCCGCATCGCGCGTCGGGACCAGGTGGATGGTGCCGCGCATCGGCCATGTGCGGAGGGCCTCGCCGCGCTCGAGGGCGGCGTCGATGTCCGCTCCGACGGCACCCGGCAGCCTCACTCCGAGCGACCATCGTGCCGAGGCGATGTCCTGCGCCTGCATCGCGCCCAGGTGCTCGACCACGCGCGCGACCGCGCCCGGGCCGTCGCCGAGCGCCTCCCCACGCGCGCCCGTCAGCAGCAGCGAGCGCGGGCGAAGCGCCGCGATCGACGGGAGGTCGAGCGGAGCGGGTGCCATGCGGTCACGGTAGCGCCCTGTTACGCTCGCCGAAGGTCAAAGATTCGTCAAGCACGTGGCAAGGAGTGTCTATGGAGCGGTGGCTCGCGGGGGAGGGCGCGGCACTCGACGAGGTCGCCGCGACCGTGCGGGCGTGGATCCCCTACGCGGTGGACTCGCCGCTGTACTCGCGGCTCGCGGCGGGCATCGCCGAGGACCCGGAGATGCTGCGCGTGGTCGCCGGCGTGCGCGCGATGCCGCCGATGACGCTGCTGCTCGGCGCGGTCCAACTGCTCCTGCGCGAGGACGATGCGCTTGCGGCCTGGTACCCGCGGCTCGCGGGCGAGGCCCGCCCTCCGGACGATGCCGCGTACGTGGCCTTCCGCGACTTCGCCCTCGCGCGCCGCGACGAAGTCGAGGCGATCACCGCGACGCGGCGCACGCAGACGAACGAGGTGCGCCGTTGCGCTGTGCTCATGCCCGCCGTGGCGCGGGCGATCGCAGCGCAAGGATGGGACGGCCCGGTTCACGCGGTCGACGTCGGGGCGTCCGCCGGGCTGTGCCTGCTGCTCGACCGCCTCGCGTACCGCTACGGCGACGTCGCCGTGGGGGACGGGCCCCTCACGCTCGACGCCGAGCTGCGCGGCGGCCTCGCCGCGCCTCGCGCGGTGCCGGAGCTCGCGACGCGGACCGGGCTCGACCTCGAGCCCGTCGACCTCGACGATCCGGCGGCCGCCGCGTGGCTCGAGGCGCTCGTGTGGCCCGAGCACGTCGCGCGCCTCGAGCGGCTGCGGGCCGCGATCGCGCTCCACCGCGCGACCCCGATCTCGATGGTCGCAGGCGACGCGGTCGAGACGCTGCCGCGCGTGGCGGCCGCGCTGCCCGAGGGGCCGCTCGTCGTCTGGCACTCGATCGCGGTCTACCAGCTCACCGAGGCGCAGCAGGATGCGCTGGACGATGCGGTGGAGGCGGTCGCGTCGACCCGGCCGACGGTGCGGGTCGCGTTCGAGCCTTCGGACGGTGGGGCGTCCGATGTGCGCATCGGCCTGCGGCCGCGTGCCGCGACGCCTGTGGCGCGCGCCCACCATCACGGCGGGTGGATCGCGGCGGTGTGACGCGTCGCGCCTGGCAGCACCATGATCCCGGGGGTGCGGAGAGGTCCCTCTGGGGTTAGCCTGACGCCAGGAGCGACCGGGGGGCGTGCGTGATGGAGGGCGGGAGCTTCCGGCCCGAGCCGGAGGAGCAGGGTGAGGGTCCGCCGTTGCCGCATGCGCGGCCCGGGGAGCCCGGGGCCCGAGGGACCGCGGGTCCCATGCGCGCGAGCGCGGTCGACCAGGTCCGCGGTCGCGGCGTCAGCATGGAGTGCAACCGCTTCGGGCACTACGCGGTCGCGCTCGGCGTCGCCGCGATCCTCGGTGCCGTCGCCGTGCATGTGCTCGGCAGCACGCCGTGGGTCGCGGTCGTCGCCGCGATCGCCGCGGCGCGCTTCGGATCGCGCGGATGGAACGCGGCGGAGCGGGGCTTCGCGACCAACCGGGGCACGGCCGGCGCCGGTCTCGCGCTCGGTCTCGCGGCGCTGGTCGCGCTCGCCGCGCGCGCGGTGCTCGACGCGATCGAGGCGAGCGCGGTCCTCTGACGCGGCGCGGTCGCGTCCGGAACGCTCCCGCCCGCGTCGCACCCGCCGGGTCGGAGCGTCGCGCGGGCCGCTCTACGCTTGTCCGCATGACGGTCGAGACGCTCGTGACGCTCAGCGCCGCGACGAGGGACCTGTCCATCGCCGCGACGGCCGGTGCGCTGCTCGTCATCGCGGGCGTGCTGCCCGTGGGCCACGCCGCGGTCGCGCGCGCCTCGCTGATCGCCCGGGTCGGCTCGATCCTGTGGGTCGTGGGAGCGTTCGCGCATTCCCTCGCCACGTATGCGAGCATCCGCGGGGCCCTTCCCGACGCCTCCCGCTTCATCGAGGAATGGTGGAGCTACTCGACGTCGGTGGACCTGCTCCAGGCCTACCTCCAGGTGCTGCTCGCGGGGCTGATCGCCTCGGTGCTGTGCACGCTCGTGCGCACGCCCGCGCTCGCGGCCTGGTCGCTCGTCCCGGTCGCATGGGCGCTGGGCTGGCTCGCGCAGACCGGGCACGCCGCGGGTGCGGCCGACCACCACCTCGCGACCTCCGCCATGTTCCTCCACCTCGCGGGCGCCACGGTCTGGACCGGCGTCATCGGGGTGATGGTCGTGCTGCGCGGCGTCCTCGGGGGCACGGCCAAGGACGCGATGATCCGCGTCTCGCGCCTCGCGATCTGGGCGGCGGCCGCGGTGATCGTGTCCGGGATCGCCAACGGCGCGATCCGCCTCGCGACCCCCGCGGAGCTGTGGACGACGCCCTACGGCCGCCTGCTGCTGCTCAAGACCGCGCTCATGTGCGTCGCGATCGCGCTCGCGGCGTGGCACCGCCGCGTCGCGCTGCCGCGCCTGAGCGACGCCGCGGTCGCGCGCCGGTTCTGGCGGCTCATGGCGGTCGACGTCGGCGCGCTCGTGGCGGTCATGGGCGTCGCCGCGGTGCTCGCGTCGACCGCGCCCCCGGTGCCCATCGAGGCGCTCGCGGAGCCCAGCCCCGCCTACCAGCTCACGGGCTACGCGCTCCCGCCGGCGCCGTCGTTCGCGACGTGGGTGGGTCTGTGGCGGCTCGAGATCATCGCCGCCTTCGTGCTCGTCGCGCTCGCCGCGGTGTACCTCATCGGGGTGCTGCGTCTGCGCCGGCGCGGCGACGCGTGGCCGTGGCACCGCACCGCGAGCTGGCTCGCGGGCATCGTCCTCATGCTGTGGATCACCCAGGGCGGGCCCACCGTCTACGGGATGGTGACCTTCTCGGGCCACATGCTCGAGCACATGCTGCTCGTGATGGTCGCGCCCGTGCCGCTCACCTTCGGTGCTCCCATCACCCTCGCGCTGCGCGCCCTGCCGCCCCGCCGCGACGGCTCGGTCGGGCCGCGCGAGTGGATCCGCATCGTCGTCGAGTCGCGGTGGATGCGCTTCTGGGCCCACCCGATCGTCGCCGCCACCAGCTTCGCGGGCTTCCTCATCGTCTTCTACTACTCGCCGCTGTTCGAGCTCGCGCTGCGCAACCACGCCGGCCACCTGTGGATGACCCTGCACTTCACCGTGGTCGGCTACCTGTTCGTCAACGCGCTCGTGGGCGTCGACCCCGGGCCCACGCGGCCGAGCTACCCGCTGCGCATCGTCCTGCTGTTCGCGACCATGGCGTTCCACGCCTTCTTCGGCGTCGCGATCATGATGTCGACGGTGCTGCTCGCCCCCACCTACTTCGGGCTCATGGGGCGCACGTGGGGGCCCGACGCGATCACCGACCAGCAGTACGGCGGCGGTGTGGCGTGGGGCATCGGCGAGCTGCCGGTGGTGCTGCTCGCGATCGGGATCATCACCGCGTGGCGGCGCGAGGACGCCCGGGAGGTCAAGCGCCGCGATCGTCAGGCGGACCGCGACGACGACGCCGAGCTCAGGGCCTACAACGCGATGCTCGCCGCGACGGCCGAGGAGGACGCGCAGCGCGAGCGCTGACCCGTGAGCCCGGCGCCGGGCTCCGTTGTCGGCGCGGTGGCAGACCGGTCCGACATACGGGCGCCGTTTCACATGGATGACGGACGATGCGCGGATCGGTCCGACATACGAGCGGGGCCGGGCCGGGCAGGGCTGGGCAGGGCTGAGCCGGGCCAGACCGGACCGCCGCCCGCCCCCGGGTCAGCCTTCGAGGACCGTGCCGTCCGGGATCGTCTCCGCCTTGCCGGTGTCCTCGAGCGCCACGTCGCCGCGCACGATCACGCCCGCGCCGAACGTCCAGTCGCCCTTGACCGTCAGCGAGGTCGCCTCGCGCAGCGACGGGGCGCCGTGCGGGAAGCGCGCCTCGAAGCGCGACATCGTTTTGTAGTGCTTCGAGTCGAGGTCGATCTCGGGGGCGTGCGGCACGGCGAGGCGGAGCCCGCCGTCCTCGCCCAGGTCGTACGCGTCGGAGCGCAGGAGCAGCAGGTCGTTGGTGGTCTTCACCGGCAGGAACCGGTCACGCCCGACCACGATCGACGTGGCGCCCTCGAACACCTCGATCGCGGCGCCCATGGCGGTCTCGATCTGGAAGACCTCCGGCGAGCCAGCATCGGTGGGGTCCACGTTCTTGATGTTGCGGATGAGCGGGAGGCCCAGCACCGCGCCGCGCTCGGTGAGCGCCGCCTTGAGCCGCTCGAGGTCCCACCACAGGTTGTTGGTGTGGAAGAACGGGTGGTGGTGCTCGTCCGTGAAGTAGTGCATCTCCTCCGGGGCGGTCTGCGCGGTGTCGCGCAGGATGAGCTGCCCGTCGGCCTTCCGGATCGCGAGGTGCCCGCCCTTGCGGTCCATCGCGGTGCGGGGGCACAGCTCGGCGGCGTACGGAGCGCCCGAGGCGGCGAACCAGCCGGCGATGCGGCCGTTCGGCACCGCGCCGAGGTTGTCGGAGTTCGACACGCACGCGTAGCGGAAGCCCGCCTCGAGCAGCGCGTCGAGCACGCCCGACGCGAGGATCGCCGTGTAGATGTCGCCGTGGCCCGGGGGGCACCACTCGAGCGTGGGGTCCTGCGCCCACGTCACCGGCATGAGGCCGTCCACCAGGAGCTTGGGCTCGGCGTTCTGGAGGAAGTCGAGCGGGAGGCCATCGACGGCGAGGTCGGCGTAGGGCGCGAGCGCCGCCAGCGAGTCGTCGCGCGTGCGGAAGCTGTTCATGAGCACGAGCGGCAGCGGGGCCCCGGTCGCGACCCGCGCCTGCTGGACCTGCGCGACGATGAGGTCGAGGAACGAGCGCCCGTCGCGGACGGGGAGCAGGGACTTCGCCTTGTCCATGCCCATCGAGGTGCCGAGGCCGCCGTTGAGGCGGATGATCGCGGTGCGCGCGAGCGCGTCGCGGGCCTGCTCGGCCGTGACCTCGACGCCGTCGAGCAGCGGCGGGTCGAGCAGCGGCTCGATGGTGTCCTCGCGGATGAGGCCGGTCGCGCCGGCCTCGAGCTCCCCGAAGTAGTGGGAGAACACGTCGATGGCGGTCTGGTCGACCCCGGCGGCGGCCATCTTGGCCTGGGCGGCGATGAGTCCAGGAGCGGTCGTCATGGTGACGAGACTAGGGGGAACCGCGCGCCAGGGCCAGGCGGAGGGTCCCGGTTCACCCGTCCGTCACCATGACGGTGTTTCCACAGATTTCATCCACAGGTGTGGGTAAAACCCTCCGGACGCCGCGTGGCGCATGTGGATGACCTTGTGGGCGCGCGGTGGACAGGAGAACGATGTCCGGTACCCCTTGCAGTGCCCGCCCGACGCGAGTAGAAACGCCGGTAGCGAGAAGGTGCGACGCGCGCCGGCGGGGGACGTGAGAGCGTTCTCCGGAGGCCGTCGGACCCACCGCACGTCGGCGACGGCGCGGGGCGGGGGCGATGGTCCGGCACCCGTGCGCCTGATCGGATTCCTCGGACAACGGCGGTCCATGTCCGCGGCCTCGACGCGGGCTGCGCGACTTGTGGGTGACGGCACAGGGCAGACGGGCCCGGGGAGTCGGCCGAGAGGTCGTCGCCGCGTTGCGGGTGCCCCCCTGCCGTGGTCTCTCGTGCTTCAGGGCAAGGCCCCCCGGACCCGAATTCCGGGGGGCCTTCGCCGTCTCCTCGCGCGGTGCCGTGCCCGCGCATCGTCCGCGCGCCCGCGCCGCGGCGGCGTGCGAGACTGTGCCGGATGCGAGCCGCGAGGGAGGACGGGATGGTCGACGCTGTCGAGACCGACGTGGAGGACGATGCGTCCGTCGCGGGCGGCGACGGCGTGGGCATCGCGGCGTTCGTCGCTGGCTGCCTGGCGCTCGGGCCCGTCGCGATCGTGCTCGGCGCCATCGGGCTCGCACGGTGGCGCTCAGGTGCCGCCAGCCGTCGCAGCTGGCCGCTCGCGGGCCTGGTCCTCGGCGTGGTCGGCACCCTGCTGCTGCTCGCGGGCTGGCTCCTCCACGTGGGGACCGAGCGCTCCGAGGGCACCGTGCTCGCGCACGCCCAGGTCGACGTCATCACCGTGGGCAACGCGCTGGTCGCCCGGCACGTCGCGGATCCGCAGGCGACCGACGTCGACGTCGTCGTCGAGGACGATGCCTACGTGGTCGCA
The DNA here is from genome assembly GCF_000971395.1 of Demequina iriomotensis. Classification (GTDB taxonomy): domain Bacteria; phylum Actinomycetota; class Actinomycetes; order Actinomycetales; family Demequinaceae; genus Demequina; species Demequina iriomotensis. The sequence continues at coordinate 217,950 of NZ_BBME01000009.1, forward strand.
GGGGATCGCGTCCCGCGTGTCTCGGCCGACGTCGCCGCGGTCTCGTACGCGGGCTCGACGGCCTGGGACTGGTGCGTGACGCTCGTCGCGGGCGCGGACGGCTCGACCACCGTCGGGTACGCGGCCACCGCGGGCCTCGTCGAGGCATGCCCGGCGGGGTAGCGCGCGAGAATTCATCGAAGGAATCCTCACCGATGCGCGCCGCCGGTCGATAGGGGATCAGGCGACCATCGTGCCGCCATGTCCGGAGGAGGGTCGGTGGGGATCCGCATCGCACGGCCGACTCGTCTCGACGCCTATGTGACCGCCGTCGCCGTCGCCGGGATCGCCGCCGCCCTCGCGTGCCTCGTCCCCACGCCGTGGGTGCAGGTCTGGGACGCGATGCCGGTGCTGTCGGTGGCCGTGCTGCTGCTCGCCGCGATCGCCGGCGAGTGGAAGCCGATCATCCTCCACGTCAGCGGCAACGAGTCGCGCGCGATCGGCATCTCCGCGCCGTTCGTGCTCGCGCTCGTCCCGATCGCCGGGGTCGCGGTCGCGATCGTCGTGCAGGTGGTCGCGGGCGCCGTCGCGGACGTGCGGCGTGGTGCGGCCCCGCACAAGGCGGTCTTCAACGTGGGGCAGAACGCGCTCAACGTGCTCGTGGCCGGGGTGGTCTACGCGGGCCTCACCGGCACCGAGCTGATCGGCGTGCCCGCCGACGTCGACCACTGGCGCGTGCTGGCGCTGCTGGTCGCGGGCGCCGCGATGGTCGCCTCCAACGACCTGCTGGTGAGCATCGCGGTCTCGCTCGCGACGGGTCGCCGCCTCGCGGAGCTGATCCGCCAGGACATCGGGCTGCTCGCGGTGACGCAGGTGGTGCTGCTGAGCGTCGCGGGCGTCGCGGCCGAGGCCGCGCACCACGGCGCCTTCCCGCTGATCCTCCTCGCGGGCCCCGTCGCGGCGGCCCACGCCTTCGCGGCGATGGGGGTCAGGCATGCGCACGATGCGCGGCACGACCTGCTCACGGGCCTGGGCAACCGCGCGCATCTCCACCTCGAGCTGAGGTCGGCGCTCGGCGGCGGGGCGCGGGCGGCGGCTCTGGGCCCCGGTCTCGTGCTCGTTGACCTCGACAACTTCAAGGACTTCAACGACGCGCTCGGGCACCCCGTCGGCGACGCCATCCTGTGCGAGGTGGCGGCGCGGCTCGTGAGCGCGGCGCCCGAGACCGCGTCCGTGCATCGCCTCGGCGGCGACGAGTTCGCGGTGGTCGTGCATGGAGGGCTCGTCGAGACCCAGCAGATCGCCCGCTGCCTGCTCGACTCGTTCGCGGCGCCGGTGCGGGTGGACGAGCTCGAGCTGCTGGTCCGCGGATCCGCCGGGGTGGCCGTCGCGCCCCTGCACGGGCACGACGACGCGACGCTCATGAAGAACGCCGACATCGCGCTCTATCACGCCAAGCTCGAGCGGGACCGCGTGAGCACCTACTCGCGGGAGTTCGCGGTCAACACGGTCGACCGGCTCCGGCTGCTCGTGGACCTGCGTGCCGCGGTCGAGGGTGGCGACCTCGACGTCGCTTACCAGCCGCAGATCGACCTGGCCACGGGGCGCATCGTCGCCGTCGAGGCGCTCGCGCGCTGGAACCACCCCGAGCGCGGCCCCGTCGGCCCCGACGAGTTCGTGCCGCTCGCGGAGGACTCGGGGCTCATCTACCAGCTCACGGGATTCGTGCTCGATCGCGCGCTCGCGGACGTCGCCACGTGGCGGGCCCGCGGCCACGACCTCCGCCTGGCGGTCAACCTGTCCGCGCGCCACCTGTCCGACCTTGCGCTGCCCAGCACCGTGCGCGCGGCGCTCGAGCGGCACGGCGTGCCCGCGACGGCGCTCGTGCTCGAGATCACCGAGACCGCGATCTTCTCCGACCGCGTCCGAGCCGACGTGGTCCTGCGCTCGCTCCGCGACCTGGGCATCGCCATCGCGATCGACGACTACGGCACGGGCAACGCGTCGCTCAACTACCTCCGGCGCCTCCGGATCGACGAGCTCAAGATCGACCGCTCGTTCGTCGCCGGCGTCGGCGCCGACCCTCACGACCTCATCATCGTCCGCTCCACCGTCGAGCTCGCCCTCGCCCTCGGGCTGCGCGTGGTCGCGGAGGGCATCGAGGACGCGGCGACGGGGGAGGCCGTGAGGGCGCTCGGCGACGTCATCGGGCAGGGGTACCATTACAGTTCGCCTGTGAGCGCGGCCGCCTTCGGAGCGCTCATCGAGGCCGAGGCGACGAGGGAAGCGGCGCGCGCGTGAGGACGGGACCCGTGGGTGACTTTCGCAACAAATGCAGGAAAAACCCTCGCCCTTTCGGAGACTTCGCGCCAGTATGTTGCGCAGGTCGAACCCTCCCGGCCTCTTTGACAATTGACGATGTGTGCAGCGGCGGCCTTCACCTCTCTCAGCGGTCACCACTGTGGTAGGGACGGCGCGAGCCGTGCGCACCGTCGCAGCTGAAGGGAAGTGCGTCATGGGCAAGTGGACCAAGATCAAGGACAGCGTCACCATCCGCGTCGCCGCGAGCGCGAGCACCATCGCCGCTGTCGCCGTGGTGGCTGGCGCCGGAGTCAAGTGGAACTGATCGCTCCACGTCGCGGTGGTGCCAGGCGATCCCGCCTGGCACCACCGTCCGCGCTCGACACCTTCGTCCTCGCGGTCATCACCACCGGCGCGCTCGCCGTAGCCGTCGTCGCGCTCGGCTCGCCCTGGGGTAGCGTGGTCGGATCGCCGATGACCTGGCAGGCGCTCCTGCTCGTGGGCGCCGCGATCATCGGCGAGGTGCGCCCCATCCGCCTGGTCGACGGGGGATCGGGCACGCGCACGCTGTCGACCTCGGCGCCGTTCGTGCTCGCGCTCGTCGCGGTGGCGGGCGTCGGGGTCGCCGTCCTGGCGCAGCTGGTCGCCAGCACGGTGGACGACGTCCTCCAGAGGCGGCCGGTGCGGAAGTCGCTGTTCAACCTTGCCCAGTACGCGCTGAGCGTGGTCGCCGCGCGCGGCGCGTACGCCGCGCTCACGGGCGTGCCCTTCTTCGGCGGCCCGAGCGCCGTCGGCATGGACGAGGTCGGGGCGCTGCTGGTCGCGGGTGTCGCGATGGTCGCCGTGAACTGGCTGCTCGTCGCGGTGGTCGTCTCCCTGTCCGCGCGCATCTCCATCGCGGACGTCCTGCGGATGGAGCTGCGGGACTTCGTGCTCGTCAACCTGGTGCTGCTGAGCGTCGGCTCGCTTGCGGCGGAGATCGCCTCGGACAGCGTCTGGGGCCTCCTGCTGCTCGCGGGCCCCGTGCTCGCGGCGCACGTGTTCGCCTCCTCGGCCGCGCGGCACGCCCACGACGCCGCGCACGACCTCCTCACGGGACTCGGCAACCGCGCGCAGCTGCAGCGCGACCTCACCAGCGCGCTCGAGCGGTCCCCGGACGCCACGGGTCCCGGGCTCGTGCTGCTCGACCTCGACCACTTCAAGGACTTCAACGACACGCTCGGGCACCCCGTCGGCGACACGATCCTGCGCCAGGTCGCGCAGCGCCTCATCGAGGCGGCGCCCACGAGCGCCCGCGCCCACCGCCTCGGCGGCGACGAGTTCGCCGTCGTGGTGCGTGGCGGGCTCGCCGAGAGCGAGAGGGTCGCGCGGGACCTGCTCGCCTCGTTCGAGGACCCCGTGAACGTCGACGGCCTCGAGCTGCTCGTGCGGGCCTCGGTCGGCGTGGCGGTCGCGCCGGTGCACGGCACCGATGGTGCGGCGCTCCTCAAGCACGCGGACATCGCGCTGTATCACGCGAAGCTCGAGCGGGACCGGATCTCGACCTTCGACCCCGAGTTCGACATCAACACCGTCGAGCGGCTCCAGCTGCTCGCCGACCTCCGCTGGGCGCTCGCGGAGGGCGGCCTCCACGTCGAGTACCAGCCGCAGGTCGACCTCGCCACGGGGCGCATCGTCGCGCTCGAGGCGCTGGTGCGCTGGCGTCATCCGCAGCGCGGGCTCGTCCCGCCCGACGAGTTCGTGCCGCTCGCCGAGAACTCGGGCCTGGTGCTCGAGCTCACCACCTTCGTGCTCGATCAGGCGCTGAGCGATCTCGCGATCTGGCGATCGCGCGGGCACGACGTCCGCATGGCCGTCAACCTGTCCGCCCGGCACCTGTCGGACCTGGCGCTGCCGCTGCACGTGGGCGAGGCGATCGCGCGCCACGGGGTCCCCGCGACCTCGTTGGTGCTCGAGGTCACCGAGACGGGCATCCTCTCCGACCCGGTGCGCGCGGACCTGGTGATCCGTGAGCTGCGCCGGCTCGGCGCGGCGATCGCGATCGACGACTACGGGACAGGGAACGCGTCCCTCAGCTATCTCCGCCGCCTCGCGATCGACGAGCTCAAGATCGATCGGTCGTTCGTCAGCAACATCGGCGCGGACGACCACGATCTCATCATCGTGCGCTCGACCATCGAGCTCGCGCTCGCGCTCGGGCTGCGCGTGGTCGCCGAGGGGGTCGAGGACGAGGCGTCCGCAGCGGCCCTCGCGGCGTTCGGCCCGGTCATCGCCCAGGGGTTCCACCTGGGGCGGCCCGCGCCCGCCGACGCGGTCGCGCGGTCGCTCGACGCGTCGCCGACCGCCGCCGTGCGGCGGGGCTGACGATGCTGGTGCTGGCCGCCGGCGTCCTCGCGCTGCTGTCGCCGCTGCTCGCGCTGCGGTGGCCCGCGGGACTCGCGCTGCGGCGCTGGCGCGCGCCGGCCCTCATCTGGGGGGCGCTCGTCGCCCAGATCGTCATCATCGACGTGAGCCTGCCGGAGGCGGTCGCACCGCCCGCGCACGTCGCGACCTACGTCGCCGTGCTGGCGTTCCTGTGGCTCAACCGGGAGGCGCGCGGCGCGCTCGTCGTGGCGGCCGGAGCGTTCGCGAACGGTCTCGCGATCGCGCTCAACGGCGGCGTGCTGCCGGCGAGCGCCGGCGCGATCGAGGCCGCCGGGATCGACGTGGACCACGAGTTCGTCAACTCCGCGGTGATGGCGGACCCCGTGCTCCCGTGGCTCGGCGACGTGTTCGCCTGGCCGGATCCGCTGCCGCTCGCGAACACCTTCAGCATCGGCGACGTGCTCATCGTGGCCGGGGTGGCGGTCGCCGCGTGGTCGCAGGCCCGGCCGCTCCGGCCGCGCAGGCACGCACCCGCGCCGACGGTCGACGCGTAGGGGGGCGTCGGCCACCCATCGGCGTGCCGGCGGGCCCGCCGCCCGCAGGTACCATGGCCGTCGTCCGGCGCCCCCGTGAGCGCGGCGCGGGGCGCACGGGTCTCAACAGCCTCCGTCCTCGGCCGATAGGGGCCTGGGGAGGCGTTCACATCGGTCGGGGCCGGGTGCCCGCCGCCGCGCGGGACGCCTGCGCCCACGACCCGAGCCAAGGAGACAGGATGACGAGCGCCTCGCCGCACATGCGCCAGCGGCTGCTCCTCGTCTACATGGTCGCGGTGACCGTCGTCGGTGCTGGCGCGCTCGCCCTCACGTCGGCCCACCTCACGTGGCCCACCGACCTCTCCGCGAGCACCGTCGTGTCCGTGATCTTCCTCTCGGTCTTCGGGATCGTCGGCGAGCTCCGCCCGATCTGGCTGGTGCGCCGCGGGCAGGAGACCAGGACCCTCTCGCTCGCGACGCCGGCCGTGCTCGCGCTCGTCGCCGTCGCAGGCCCGCTCATCGCCGTCGCCGTGCAGGTGTCGAGCACGCTCATCGACGACATCATGGACAAGCGCCGCTGGTACAAGACGGTGTTCAACGCGGCCCAGTACGCCGTGTGCGTCCTGGCCGCGCACGGGATCTACGAGACGCTCGCCGGCGACCTCGGCGGCGTGCGCAGCCCGCTCGCGCATGCGCAGCGGATCGGCGCGCTCATGCTCGCGGGACTCGTGATGATCGTGCTCAACTGGGTGCTCATCGGCATCGCGGTGTCGCTCGCGTCGGGGCAGACGCTGCGCTCCACGCTCAACACCGATGCCGGCGAGTTCATCGCGACCCACGTGGTGCTCCTGAGCCTCGGCGGCGTGGCGGCCGACCTCGCGCCGCATGGCGTCGGGGCGCTCGTGCTCCTGGTGCCGCCCGCGATAGCGGCGAGGCGCTTCGCCTCAGCCGGTGCCCGGCACGCTCACGAGGCGTCCCATGACTCGCTCACCGGGCTGCGCAACCGCAGCGAGCTCCATCACGCGCTCGGGGACGCTCTCGAGGAGGCGCAGCACGTCTACGGTCAGGGCCCCGGGCTGGTCCTGCTCGACCTCGACCACTTCAAGGTGTTCAACGACACGCTCGGCCATCCCGTCGGCGACGAGATCCTCCGGGAGGTCGCGCGCCGCCTCGAGGCGAAGGTGCCCGAGGGGGCGTCGGTGCACAGGCTCGGCGGGGACGAGTTCGCCGTCGTGGTCGCCGGCAGCGCGGAGGACGCGCGCTCGCTCGCGGCGCAGCTGCTCGCGGGGCTCGACGATCCGGTGCGGATCGATGACCTCGAGCTGCTGGTGCGCGCGAGCGCCGGGGTCGCGTGCGCCCCGATGCACGGCAGCGACGTCGACACGCTCATGAAGAACGCCGACATCGCGCTGTACCACGCCAAGCTCGAGCGGGACCGGATCAGCGTGTACGCGCCCGAGTACGACCTCAACACGGTCGAGCGGCTCCGGCTCCTCGCGGACCTGCGCGTCGCGATCGACAAGGGCGACCTCGACGTGGTCTACCAGCCGCAGTTCCAGCTCGCGGGCTCGCGCGTGGTCGCGGTCGAGGCCCTCGCGCGCTGGCGTCACTGCACGCGCGGACCGATCGGCCCCGACGTCTTCATCCCGCTCGCCGAGGACTCGGGCCTCATCTTCCGCCTCACCACCGTGGTGCTCGACAAGGCACTCGCGCAGCTCGCCCTGTGGCGCGAGGCGGGTCACGACATCCGCATGTCGGTCAACCTGTCGGCGCGTCACCTCTCCGACCTCGGCGTGCCCCAGCAGGTCGCCCTCGCGTTGCGCCGCCACGGCGTCCCCGCATCGTCGCTGGTGCTCGAGGTGACCGAGACGGCGATCCTGTCCGACCCGGTCCGTGCCGACCTGGTGATCCGCGCGCTGCGCGCGCTGGGCGTGACCATCGCGATCGACGACTACGGCACGGGCCACGCGTCGCTCAGCTACCTGCGCCGCCTCGAGGTCGACGAGCTCAAGATCGACCGCGTCTTCGTGAGCAACATCCGCGCCGCGGACCAGGACATGATCATCGTGCGCTCGACCATCGCGCTCGCGCTCGAGCTGGGCCTGCGCGTGGTCGCCGAGGGCGTCGAGGACCAGCCGACCGTCGAGGCGCTGCGCGGCTACGGCGACGTCATCGCGCAGGGCTACCACCTGGGCGGCCCGGCGCCTGCGGCGGAGGTCGAGCAGATGATCATCCGCGCGAACGGCATGCCGGCGCTGGAGGGCCTCGCGCGCTCCTGACGCCGCGCCCGCGTCGATGCGTCCCGGGAGGTTCCGAGTGCCCGAATCCTCGAATATCGGGCACTGAGCACCTCGCGGCGCGCGGTGGGGCGGCGCGGCCCACACGTGCGAAACGGCCCGGATCCCCTGAGGGAGCCAGGCCGTTCTCGCGAGAGCGGGTGACGGGAATCGAACCCGCGCTATCAGCTTGGGAAGCTGAAGTTCTACCATTGAACTACACCCGCGAGCGCCGTCCGAAGGCGGCGCGTGACCCATTGTAGGGGGTCGCGCGAGCCCTCAGCGCTGAGGCGTCGCCGCGATGGCGAAGGTCGCCGCGACGGTCTCGCCCGGCGCGACGGTGAACAGGCCGGTGCCGCCCACGCCCGTCGCGTGCATCGTGAACGCGTCGTTCGCGTGGGAGACGGGCTCGAGCGCGAAGAAGTCCTTGCCCGGCGGGACATACACGACGGCGTGCCCGAGCACCGGATCGGCCGTGATCTCCAGCGACACCGCGCCCGGGTACTCGAGCGACGCGAGCACGTCGCCCGTGCGGCCGGCGTAGCAGTCGTCGACGAAGGCTTCGCCCAGCGGGCGGCGCTGCGTGAAGTCGGCGTGCTCCGGGATCGGGCCCGCCTCGGACGAGGCCATCATGCCCTCGAGCGCGTAAGCGGTCTCGCAGCGCAGCTCGAGCTCGGCCTCGGGCGAGCCCGCGATGCTGCGCAGGAAGTGCGGGTGGTGCCCGAGCCCGGCCGGGAACGCCTCCTCGTCCACGTTGACGATCTCGGTGGTCCACACGAAGCGGTCGTCCTCGAGGGCGTAGGTGAGGCGCGCGATGAAGGTCCACGGCCAGTTCATGCCGAAGTAGTCGCGCGAGTCGAGCTCGAGCACCGCCCGGTCGGAGGTGCTCTCGAGCACCTCCCACGGGAACTCCCAGCCCGTGCCGTGGATCGCGGTGCCGTCGGGCCAGTTGACCCGGAGGGCGTACTGCGAGCCGTCCCACAGCAGCCGGCCGTCGCGGATCCGGTTGGACCACGGCACGAGCGGGTACGACGCGGTCTCGGTGGTCGTCGCGAGGTCCGCGGCGGAGGTGGGTCGGAGGACGTCCGCCCAGTCGTCGCCGATGCGGGTCTGGGCGAAGGCGACGGCGCCGCCGGTGGCGGGCACCAGGCCGACGCGCCAGTGCGGGTTCTCGAGCGTGATGAGCGCGGGCATGCCTCCATCATGGTCCACGCTCGTGCGGGCGTGGGCGCCGGACGTCCCGCACGACGGCCGCGGGCACGCCACAATGTGTGCCATGCCGCCTCGTCCCGCCCGGAGCACCCCCGCGCGCATCGTGCTCGCGGCCGCCCTGGTCCCGGCGCTCCTGCCCGCGCTCGCGGGCTGCGCCGGCACGCCCGAGTACCCCATCCTCGCGCCGTCCGCGCCGGCGAAGGTGCCCGACCGCGTGTACGCGATGCGCGCGCTCGAGATCACGGTGACGAGCGCGGTCGAGGGCCCCGTGCGGGTCACCGGCGGCACCGTGTTCTCCCCCTACTTCGACCGCGTCGACGCGGTGGGCATCGACGTCGAGCTAGGCGAGGGCGACGAGGCGGTCGTGACGCTCCCGCTCGGCGCCGCGACCTGCCCGGCGGGGGAGGGGGGCACCAGCGCGCAGCTGGTGCTGGAGGTCGACGGCCAGGAGCTGCTGCAGAGCGTCGCGCTCGACGCGCAGGGCATCGGCCGCCTCAACTCGGACGCGTGCGCGCTCATCCTCGACGACGAATGATCGTGCTTGACCCTCCCCCGGTGGGAGGGTCCAAGGTGAGGTCATGCACTCGGGAGAGCTCCTCAGCATCGGCGCCTTCGCCGCGCTGAGCCGTCTGTCCGTCAAGGCGCTCCGGCACTACGACGAGCAGGGCCTCCTCGCCCCCGTGCGGGTCGATCCCGTCACCTCGTACCGCTGGTACTCGCCGGACCAGGTCCGGCGCGCCGCGCTCATCGGCACGATGCGTCGCATGGACGTCCCGCTCCCCGTCATCCGCGCGGTCCTCGACCACGCGACGGGGCCCGAGGAGGCCGTGGAGGCGTTCACCGGCTGGTGGGCCGCGCAGGAGAGGCGCCACGACGAGCGTCGGGGCATCGGCCGCTACCTCACCCGACAGCTGCGACAGCAAGGAACCGTCATGGACATCTCGACCCGCTCCGTCCCGGAGCGCACGCTCGCCGTCATCGGCCGCGAGCTCTACCAGCCCGAGCTGGAGCCCTTCATCATGGAGGCCTTCTCCACGCTCTTCCGCCACGCGGAGGCCCGCCCGGGCCTGCGCGCCCTCGACACCACGCCCGCGGAGCCCACCTACGTGATCTACCACGGCCCCGTCACCCCCGATCAGAGCGCGCTCGTCGAGGCGTGCATCGTGGTCTCGCCGGACGCGCGCCCCGCCGAGGGCGTCGCGATCCGCCTCGAGCCCGCGCACGAGGAGGCCTACGCCACCCTCACGCGGGCCGAGGTGGAGTTCCCCGACATCCTCGACGCCTACGACGCGGTCGCGGAGTGGGTCCTCGCCCACGGCACGATGCGCGAGGACCTGCCCTCGCGCGAGGTGTACTTCACGGACGTCATGAAGGCCGCGCCCGGCGACCCGGCGTGCGACGTCGCCTTCCCGTTCGTCGCCCGCTGACGCGGCCGGGGACGATGCGCGGGCGCCGCCTCGCGCATCGTCCCTCGCGGACGTAGCCTGACCGGTGGCACCGTCGCCGCGCCCGCCCGGGAGGAACCATGGCCACCGTCTCCGCCTATCTCAACTTCGACGGGACGTGCGAGGAGGCCTTCGCGTTCTATCGCGAGGTCTTCGGGGGCGAGCTGGTCGACCCGCCGATGCGCATGGGCGACATGCCCCCGACGCCCGGGCAGCCGCCGCTCGCCGAGGACGAGGCGTCGCGCGTCATGCACGTCGCCCTCGACATCGTCGCGGGGTACCGGCTCATGGGGTCCGACATCCTGCCGTCGATGGGTCATGTCCTCACCGCCGGCAACGCGATGTACGTCGCGATCACGCTCGACGACGAGGACGAGGCGCGCGACCTGTTCGCGAAGCTCTCCGCGGGCGGGACGGTCGCGGTCGAGCCGACGCCGATGTTCTGGGGCGACCTGTACTCCGACTTCATCGACCGCTTCGGGATCCAGTGGATGGTGATGGCCCCGCTGACCGAGGGCACCGGCCTGGCGTAGGCGTCCTACGCGTCGGCCTCGCTCGTGTACGCCTCCTCGAGCGCGTCGAAGAACGCGTCGGCGAGCTCCTGGAAGCCGTCGCGGTCGAGCCGGATCGCGTCCCCTGGGTCGAGGCCGAGCACCGTGGTGCCGGCGTCGAGGCCCGCTTCCTCGGGGGGGTCGAACCGTCCGCCGTTCGCGTTGAGCGCCGCGACCACGGCCCTCAGCTCGTGGAGCGGCCCTGGGGCGTCGCCCTCGACGGTGCGCGAGCGGAGGGCGAACATCCCTTCGAGCTGCCCGGCCATGGCGTTGAAGTACTCGTCCTCGATGTCCTGGATCGCCCCGTCCATCGACGCGTCCGTCGGCGCCTGGGCGCGAAGCAGGTCGAACGCCGCGATCTGGGCCTCGATCCGCCACCGGCATGACGCGATGTAGTCGCCGCTGAACGTGCCCTGCTCCTCCATGTGGGACCTCCCTGCGCCCAGTATGCGCAACCGCGCCGGTTTTGGCTCCCCCCGGTGCGCGGCTCCGCGCACCCCGCCGCGGGCTACGGCTGGGCCGAGCGGTCCTCGACCTGCTGCGCGAGGATGTCCTCAGCCGCCTGGACGCGGCTCTCCTTCTCGAGCTCCGCGGCGGTCGGGTACCGCACCCGCACGAACGGTCGGTAGAGCTGGTAGGAGACCGTGAGGCGCGAGTCGCGCATCACCCACAGGGCCGCCCCGACCGACACGAGCAGCGCGGCGACCGCGCCGATGCCGATCGACCAGCGCGGGCCCGCGTGCTCGCCGATCCATCCCACGAGCGGCGAGCCGATCGGCGTCGCGCCCAGCATCACCATCATGTACAGCGCCATCACGCGCCCCCGCATGCGCGGCGAGGTGGTGGTCTGGACCGTCGCGTTCGCGGACGTGAGCATCGTGAGCGCCGTGAAGCCCACCGGCACGCACGTCACCAGGTACAGCGGGTACGTGGGCGCGACGGACATGAGGGCGGCGGAGACGCCGAAGCCGAACGCCGCTCCCACGACGAGCCGCAGCCGCGGGCGCTTGCGGCGCGCGGCCAGCAGCGCGCCGGTGAGCGAGCCGATCGCGATGACGGATCCGACCAGGCCGTACGCGCCTGCGCCCTTGTCGAACGCGTTCGCGGCCATGAGCGCGCTCGTCATCTGGAAGTTGAGCCCGAGCGCCGAGATGACCCCGACGACCACCAGGATCACCATGATGTCCGGCCGGCGGCGCACGTATCTCACGCCTTCGCGGAGCTGCCCGCGGCCCCGACGTGCGCGCTCCTGCCGCTGCAGCTCGGAGCGCCGCATGAGCATGAGCGCGATGATGGTCGCGGCGTAGGACACGGCGTTGAGGACGAACACCCAGCCGCTGCCGATCACCGCGATCAGCACGCCCGCGAGCCCGGGGCCGATGAGGCGGGCGGCGTTGAACGATGCGCTGTTGAGGCCCACGGCGTTGGGGAGGCTCGCCGCGGGCACGAGGTCGGAGACGAACGTCTGGCGTGCCGGGCCGTCGAACGCGGACACGATGCCCAGGAGGAGCGCGAACACGTAGACGTGCCACAGCTCGACGTGACCGAGCAGCGTCATCGCGCCGAGCGCGAGACCGAGCACGCCCTGCCCGAGCTGCGTCGCGATGAGCAGCTTGCGGTGATCCACGCGGTCCGCGACCACTCCCGCCCACGCCGACAGCAGCAGGAACGGCGCGAACTGCAGCGCGGTGGTGATGCCGACCGCGGTGCCGGAGTTGTCGCTGAGGACCGTGAGCACCAGCCAGTCCTGCGCCACGCGCTGCATCCACGTGCCGATGTTCGACACGAGCGCGCCTGCGAACCACAGGCGGTAGTTGAAGAAGCGCAGCGAGGCGAAGGTCTGTGACATGCCACCTGTTCAACCGGCTGACGCGGGCGGTTGTTCCGCGGCGTCGCATCGACACGTGCGCCTGTTCCACCCTACGCCCGCGCGCGGGCCCTCCCGCCCGCGCGACTCCCCGCGCGCATCGTCGCGCGCTTGACTCGGCACGATGCGTGGCGCACCCTGGTGCGGGCGCGCCGCGAGGGTCGGCGCCGAGGAGGAACGTTGGAGCTCTAGGGTCGCCGGACCACGCGTCTGGCCACAGGTCTCCTGCACCTTCCAGACCCCTCGGAGCTCCCCATGCCCTCCCTCACGCTCTCCCACCTGTCCTTCGCCTGGCCCGACGGCCGCGCGCTCTTCACCGACCTCACGTTCACGCTGCCTCCGGGCGTCACCGCCCTGATCGGGCGCAACGGGATCGGGAAGTCCACGTTGGTCCGCCTCGCGCTCGGCGAGCTCGCCCCGGGCGGCGGCACCGTGGCGCGTCCGGCGTCGATCGCCTACGTCCCCCAGCACGTCACGCTCGCCACCGAGGCGACCGTGTCCGACGCCCTGGGGATCGCGGAGCCGCGCGCCGCGCTCCGCGCGATCCTCGCGGGCTCGACCGACCCCGCCGACTTCGACGCCCTCGGTGACGACTGGGCCGTCGAGGAGCGTTCCGTCGCCATGCTCGCGGCGCTGCGCGTGCCCGCCGACCTCGACCGCTCCGTGGGCGGGCTCAGCGGCGGCGAGGCCGTGCTGCTCGCCATCGCGGCCGCGCTGCTCGCGCGTCCCGACGTGATGGTGCTCGACGAGCCTACGAACAACCTCGACGCAACCGCCCGCGCCGCGCTCGCGGCGCAGCTCGCCTCACGCGACGGCGCGACGCTGGTGGTGAGCCACGATCGGACCCTGCTCTCCGGGGTGGCGCGCATCGCCGAGCTCCGCGAGCGGGAGGACCGCACCGTCGAGCTCCGCTGGTTCGGCGGCGGGCTCGAGGCCTTCGAGGAGGCGCGTGAGGCCGAGCGCGCCGCCGCGGCGCAGGCGGCGACCGCGGCGTCGGCCGAGGTGGGGCGCCAGTCGCGTGCCCTGGCGGCGCACGTCGACGGTGCGGGACGCAAGCGCCGCGCAGGGGAGAAGGCGCGAGCCGAGCGGCGCTTGGTCGGGCTCGCGGCGGACGCCAAGCAGCATCAGGCCGAGCGCACCGATGCCCGCGTGCGCAGGATCCACCAGCAGCGTCTCGCGGATGCGCGCGAACGGCTGGCCGAGGCCCGTGCAGCGATCCCGCGCGACCGCGCGATCCGCATCGACCTTCCCGGCACGGAGGTCCCGGCGCGCCGGCTGGTGCTCGAGGCGGAGGGGCTCACCACGCGCACGGGTGCGACGCTCGACGCGATCGTCCGCGGGCCCGAGCGGATCCACCTCGCGGGCCGCAACGGCGCGGGCAAGTCCACGCTCGTCGCGACGCTGCTGGGGGACCTCGCCGCGCGCGCGGGCGGGTCCCGCGTCGACGTGCCCGTCGGGATCCTGCCGCAGCGCCTGGTGGGGCTCGACGAGGAGGCGTCGGTGCTCGACAACGTGCGCCGCCGTGCGCCGGGCGCGTCGCCCCAGGAGGTGCGGGACCTGCTGGGCCGCTTCCGCTTCCGGGGCACGAGCGCCGATGCGGCCGTGGCGACCCTGTCCGGCGGCGAGCGCTTCCGCGCGTTCCTCGCGTGCGTGCTGCTCGCGCGCCCCGAGCCGCAGCTGCTGGTCCTCGACGAGCCGACCAACAACCTCGACCTCGAGTCGCAGGCGCAGCTGATCGAGGCGCTCGCGGGCTATCGCGGCGCGCTCCTGGTGGTGAGCCACGACGCGGCGTTCGTCGAGGCGGTGTCGCCCACGCGCACCTGGACGGTCGAGCCCGATGCGCCGGTGCGGGATCTCCCGTGCGGGTGAGGGCGCGTGGTGGGACGATGCGGAGGGAGGCCGCCGTCCCGGCCCCGGGTGGAGGTCCGCCATGAGGTATCTGCTGCTGGTCTGCACCGAGGAGATCGACGATCCCGCGGGCGGGCCCGACGACATCGAGCGGTGGACGTCGACGCACGACGCCTCGGGCGCGAGGGTCTGGGGAGACCGCCTCGCCGAGGCCGAGCAGTCGCGCGTGGTGCGCGTGCGGGCCGGCGGCACCACGGTGCAGCCGGGCACGCTGCACCGCGACTTCGCGTCCATCGCGGGGCTCGACATCCTCGAGTGCGCATCGCTCGATGAGGCGGTCGCGGTCGCGCTCGATCACCCGATGGCCCGCCACGGCGTCCTCGAGGTGCGCCCGTTCTACGACTGGGACGCGGAGTCCTGACCCCGGTCGCCGCCCGCTAGCCTGGCCGTATGCCTGCGCTCCTCATCCTCGGCGGCACCGCGTGGCTCGGTCGCGAGACCGCGGCCCAGGCGGTGGAGCGCGGCTGGGAGGTCACGTGCCTCGCGCGCGGCGAGTCCGGCATCGTCGCCCCGGGCGCCACGCTGGTCCGCGCGGACCGCGACGCCCCCGACGCCTACCGCGAGGTCGCCGGGCGCGACTGGGACGCCGTGGTCGAGGTGAGCTGGCAGCCGCGCCACGTGCGCGAGGCCGCGGAGGCGCTCGAGGGGCGCGTGCTTCACTGGACGTACATCTCGTCGGTCGCCGCGTACGCGCCGAGCCGTGAGCTCCTCACCGAGGACGCCCCGTTGCGCGAGCCGGTCGCGCCCGACGCCCGCGTCGACGGCTCGCTGTACGACGCCGCGAAGGTCCGCTGCGAGCTCGACACCCTCGAGTCCCACCCCGACGCGCTGCTCGTGCGCGCGGGCGTCATCATCGGGCCCGGGGACCCCACGGAACGCTTCGCGTACTGGCCGCGCCGTGCCGCGCAGTGCGGCAGCTCGCCCATGCTCGTGCCGGCGCCGCCCGCGCACCCGCTGCAGCTCCTCGACGTACGGGACCTCGTGGCATGGAACCTCGACGCGATCGAGTCCGGGCTGTCGGGACCGGTGAACGCCGTCGGCGAGCAGCGCACCCTGTCCTACGCGGTCGAGCTCGCGCGCGAGGTCGCGGGAGCCATCGGGCCGCAGGTGGACGTGGACCCCGCGTGGCTGCGCGCGCACGGGGTGCTGCCCTGGAAGGGTGCCGGGTCGCTCCCGCTGTGGGTGCCCGACGACGGCGGACCCGCGCGCACCGGCTACCACTCCGGCGCACGGTTCGTCGCGACCGGCGGCCGCCGGCGGTCGCTCATGGAGTCGATCCGCGACATCCTCGCCGAGGAGCGCGCGCTGGGCCTCGATCGGGAGGTCGACGGCGGGCTCCCCCGCGCGCGGGAGCTCGAGCTGCTGGCCGCCTGGGAGGCGGAGGCGGGCTAGGCGCCCGCCTCGACCCCGGCATCGTCCACCACGGGGACCGCCCCGGTGGCGGGAGCGTGCGTGGGCGGGCCCAGGTAGAGGAACGTGAGCCCGGGCATCGGCACGAAGCGCTGGTCGGGCGAGTACAGGCGGAAGCCGCCGGACTGGTCGACTGCGCCGAGCGGGACGGCGCGCTCGTCGACGATGACCCGGGTGATGAACTCGCGCGGCCCGTACTGCTTGGTCAGCTTGGTCGCGTGGATGCGCCAGCCGTCCGCGAGGTGGGCGTCGAGGCTCGCGAGGTCGGAGCGGCCGTCGAACGCGTAGGACGCGCGCCTCTCGAACGTCAGCGCCCGCTTCTCGCCCGTGCCCTCGACGGGGGACAGCTGGAACGAGCGGTGGAAGCCGTACTCGGTGCCGAGGCTGCGGGCCACGAGCGCGTTGTAGTAGTCGTTGTCCGTGGCGGCGAGGACGTGGCTCACGCCGGCCTGCGCGAGGGTGTCGTCGGCGTGTTCGGACAGCACCTCGCCGAAGTAGGTGCGGACGCTCGCCATACGCGCGGGCTGGAGGCTCTGGTACCTGCCGTCGGCGATCATCACCTGGACGCCGAGGCGCTGGAGCGACTCCGCTAGCGCGAGGCCGAAGCGCGACGCGCCCACGATGAGCAGCCCGTTGTGCGCGCCGGTGGTGAGGCCCAGGCGGCGCGCGAGGGGCGCGAGGGTGAAGCCGTGCGCGATCACCGTGACGATGATGACGAGGAAGACCGTGGGCACCAGCTGCGCCCCGTCGGGGTAGCCGGCCTCGACCATGGACGGGCCGAACGTGCCGGCGGTCGCCGCGGCGACGATGCCGCGCGGGGCGATCCAGCCGAGCAGCACCCGGTCCGGCTTGGGGACGTTCGACCGCAGCGTCACGAGCGCGATGGTCAGGGGGCGCACCACGAACATGAGGACCAGGACGAACGCGACGATGCGCCAGTCGAGCGCGCGCAGGTCCTCCGCCGTGAGAGTGGCCGGGATGATGATGAAGAGCGAGCTCACCAGCACCACGGTGAGCCCCTCCTTGAAGTGGAGGAGCTCCTCGCGCTCGGCGAGGCGCATGTTGCCCAGGACCAGGCCCATCGCGGTGACGGCGAGCAGGCCCGTCTCGTCCTGCAGGCGGTTGCCGAGCGCCGCGACCAGGAGCACCGCCACGAGCAGCAGCGGCGACTTGAGATGGGCCGGCACCCAACCGCGGCGGAACGAGACCCCGACCAGCAGGCCCAGGCCCGCGCCCAGGCCGCCGCCCACGAGCACCGCGAACGCGAGCCCGCGGAGGATCTCGCCGACGCCGCCCTCCGACAGCGCGAACACCTCGAAGGTGAGGAAGGCGAGCGTGACCGCGGTCGGGTCGTTGACGATGCCCTCCCACTTGAGGAGGGCGGCCGAGTCGCGCCGCAGCCCGGCCTGCCTCAGCAGCGGTGCGATGACCGTGGGTCCCGTGACCACCAGGATCGCGCCGGCGACCAGCGAGACCGGCCAGTCGAAGCCGCCGACCCAGTGGGCGGCGGCCGCGGTGAGCAGCATCGCGACGGGAGGCCCCGGGATGGTGAGGCGGCCGATGCCCTTGCCCACGCGGCGGAACTCGCCGAAGCGCAGGCTCATGCCGCCCTCGAACAGGATGACCGCGACGCCCAGCCCGATGAGCTCGGACAGCTCGTCGGGGGCGAGGTCGACCTCGACGAGTCCCGCGATCGGGCCGAGAGTGAGGCCCACCGCGATGAGCACCACGATCGCGGGGATCTTCAGCCTCGCGGCGAGCAGCTGCGAGGCCAGTCCGGCCACGAGGACCAGCACCAGGCTGGTGGCGAGCGTCATGAGCCGATGCTAGGGCCGGCGGACCATGGCACGTCAGTCCCAGAAGCCCCGGTGGGGCGCGGCGGCCTCGTCCTCGAGGAGAGGCCCGGTCACGGCGATCTCGCGCGCGCCGGCGCCGAGGACGGTGCGGCAGGGAAGCGCGAGCGTCGGGTTGTCGTCGTGGGCGCCGGTCATCGCGAGCAGGCTCGTCTCCGCGAGGCCGTACACGACCGCGCCGATGCCCGACCAGTAGATCGCGCCGGAGCACATCGCGCAGGGCTCGCAGCTGGTGACGAGCGTGGCGGCGGCGAGCTCGTCGGCGTCGAGCTGGTTGCTCGCGAGCCGCACGAGGTTGGTCTCGGCGTGGCCGGTCGCGTCGCGATGCGTCACCACCGTGTTCTCGGCCTCGAGGACGATGCGCCCCTCGGCGTCGACCAGGACGGCTTCGAACGGGTGGTTGCCGTGGTCGCGCGCCGCCTGGGACACGGTGATCGCGCGGCGGAGGTGCTCGAGGCGGTCGCTCATGCGGCCAGCCTAGGCACCTCCGCCGCGCCCCGACCCCCGACGGTCCCGTCTGCTGACAGCCACCGCGCCTGACAGCCACAACGCCCGCCTGACAGCCACAACGGAGTTCGTCGCGACACGCCGCCGTTGGCGGCCCCGAAGCCCGAATCCGCGCGGCGAGTCGGGACCAGCTCCGTTGGCAGTGTCACGGGGGTGGGGGTCAGGACTGGATCACGCCGCCGATCGCGAGCGGGAACATCACCAGCAGGAACGTCGCGTCGAGCCCGTGGAACAGGGCGCCCATCCAGTAGGAGCGGTACCGCTTGGTCAGGTAGGCGTACAGCCAGTCGGTCACGAGCATCGCCGGCATCTGCCACACGAGGTGCACGTGGTAGGTCGCGAAGAGCAGCCCGTTGACCGCGACGTCGAGGCGCCCGAACGCCCCGCGCATGCGCGGCAGCAGGATGCCGCGGAAGATCAACTCCTCGCCCACCAGGTAGTTCGCGAGGATGAGCACCACCAGCACGCCCATGAGCCACCACTGGCCGACGACCTCGGGCACCGCGAGGTTCTCGATGAGCGCGTAGTCCGGCGGTGCGATCGCGGGGAAGGCGTCCACCACGGCGTCGTTGAGCGGCTGGAGCAGGCCCAGCATGTCGAGGCCGAGGTACCCGACCGCGACGGCGACCGCCCACCACAGGTAGCGCCAGCCGGCACGGCCCGTGCGTGGGCTCCGCGGCTTCTCCAGCCAGAGCCGGCGCCTGAGGCCCGCCCACGTGAACGGCCGCACCTCGCGGCGCAGCAGCCACAGGGCCAGGACGGCCTGCCAGCACAGCCCGGCGGTGGCGAGCACGAGCCACCCGATCCCGGGCGTCTCCATGCGGGGCGCGACGAAGGTGGGCATCACCCACCACAGGCCGAGGCCCATCGGCAGGGCGCTCGCGGCCCAGATGCCGAGGATGGTGCCGAGGCGGTACTGCTCCTTGTCCGGCAGGTCGCGGGCGTCGAGCCCGCGCCGGGTGGTCATCGTGGTCATGGGTCCCCCTGAGCGTCCGTGGGCGCCGGGTCGCGCCCGTGGCGACCGTAGGCAGGCGACGATGCGGCCGGCATCGGTCGCGCGGGGGTGCGGCGGGGGCTCGCGCGAGGGGTCGAGGATCGGGGACAACCCTGAGACGCGCCTAGGCTGGAGGCGAATCCGCGACGAAGGAGCGACCATGACCCTGCCCACCATCACCCGCGACGCGAACGGCGCGCCGTCCATCGACTTCACGGGTGCCGAGAAGCCCGAGGGCCTCGTCGTCGAGGTGCACCAGGCGGGCGACGGCGCCCCCGTCACCGAGGGCCAGCACATCACCGTCCACTACAGCGGCTGGCTGTGGGACGGCGCGAAGTTCGACTCGTCGTGGGACCGCGGCGAGTCCATCTCCTTCCCGATCGCCTACGGCTCGCTCATCGACGGCTGGGTCGACGGCATCGTCGGGCAGCCCGTGGGGTCGAAGCTGCTGCTGGTGGTCCCGCCGGAGTCGGGCTACGGCTTCCGCCCCATGGGACCCATCCCGGCGGGCTCGACGCTGGTCTTCACGGTCGACGTGCTCGAGGCCCGCTAGCGCGCACCCCTCGCACGGGCGCCCCGCGGGACGCTGAGCACCGGTCCCCTCAGGCCAGCCCGAACGCGACGAACACCGCCGTCGCGACCGTCACCGCGGTCGCGACGGCGGCGACGCGCGCCCCGATCCCCGCGAGACGCACCCCCGCGAGCGCCGCGAGCAGCGCGAGGCCCAGCGCGAGCTGCGTCCACCAGTACGCGACCGGCGTGGTGTCGGCGATCCTCACCAACCCGTGGAGCGCCTCGCCGGCAACGATGCCGGGCAGCAACCCCGCGGCGGCGCCACGCAGCCATCCGTGGCGGTCCCCGGGCTGGCGCAGCAGCCATGCCGCCGCTCCGCTCGCCGCGCCCACCACCACGCCGGCGGTACACCAGAGGAGCACGTACGACGTGCTCACGCCGAATCCGCGCAGGTGCGACGTCGCGTAGTAGCCCGCCATGGCGAGCGGGCCCGCGAGCGCCCCCATGGCGATGGCGCCTCGCAGGCGCCACCCCGCGAGGGACGCGGCGACGGCGAGCAGCATCACCGGGGTCGCCGAGTTCGCGAGCGGGCTGAGGCTCTCCGGCAGGACGGTCTGACCCCAGGAGATCGCCGCGCCCGCGACGAGGCACGAGAGGACCGTGAGGACGATGCGCATGCGGGCTCCCACCCGACCGGCACCCGGGCGGTGCTGGAGGTGCCGCCTGCGGGCGCTTCGGCCACCGCGAGGATAGCGCCGGGGCGCACCGCCGGTCGCGGCGAGCCGCGCGGCGACGGCGCCCGCGGCGCGCGAACTTTACCCGATCGTGACCATCCGCGCAGATCGGCGAATCCGTGCAACTCCCACGTATTGCCGGAAATTGCACAAATGCAATAGCGTCGCCGACAGGGCCGCGGCCATCCGGGCGCGGCCGGGACGAGCAGGATCGGAAGTCAAGGGAGACCGTCGATGCAGCCACTGTCAGGGCGCGCCATGCGTGCCACGCTTGGGATCTCCGTCGTCGCGCTCGCCGCCGCAGGGCTGGCGTCGCCGAGCGCGGATGCGGGAGGGCAGGCACTGCCGGCGACGGGCGAGCCGGACGCGTCCCTGCCGGGCTACATCAATTACGCGGCACCGCGCGCCGAGTCGGTGTTCACCACGGACGAGCGCCTGGACGAGTCGCTCGGCGCCTCGGCCAAGGGCAACGCGGGCGGCAACTCGGTCGCCGAGCTCTCGGCGGCCCTCGAGCAGAAGTACGGCAAGGGCAACCCCGTCGCGGCGCGCGGGCTCGCGAAGCTCGAGAACAAGTCGATCAGGACGGGCAAGAGCCCGAAGTCGCTGAAGCGGACCAAGACGTCGAAGACGACGCAGGAGGCCAAGCTCCTGACGATCCTGGTCGAGTTCAATGACGAGGCGAACGACGATTTCACGGGCTCATACGTGCCCGAGTACTGGGGCGCGTCGACCTGCAAGCCCGGCGAGGTGGTCAACGGTCCGCTCCACAACACCATCCCGGACCCGGCGGAGGCGCCCGAGCTCGACAACAACTCCATGTGGGTCGAGGACTTCTCGTCGGAGCACTTCAACCGGATGCTGTTCAGCAACCGCGGCATCACCGAGCGGATCCGGACGGACCTCACCGGACCGGACGGCAAGCCCGGCATCGACATCTCGGGCTACACGATGAAGCGCATGTACGAGGAGATGTCCCACGGCGCCTACACGGTGACCGGCGAGGCGACGCCGTGGGTCACGGTGCCCCACTCCGAGGGCTGGTACGGGGCGACCACCTGTTACCAGGACGAGACGGGCGCGTGGGTCGCCGGTGCCTACCAGGGCATGCAGGGCCACCCCGACAACCCGCTCGGTGCGGGCCAGCTCCCCGTCGACGCGGTGGCGGCGCTCGCCGCGGCGCAGCCCGACTTCCCGTGGGCCGAGTACGACGTCGAGGACCAGGGCGACCGTGACGGCGACGGTAACTTCAACGAGCCCGACGGTGTCATCGACCACGTCGTGCTCGTCCACGCGGGCGCCGACAAGTCCGGCGGCGGCGGTGCCGAGGGCACCTACGCGATCTGGGCGCACTCGTCCGCGGTCGCCGGCGGCGCCTCGATCCCGGGCACCGACCTCAAGCTGTACAACTACATCGTGCAGCCCGAGGACTCGGGCGTCGGTGTGTTCGCTCACGAGTACGGCCACGACCTGGGCCTGCCCGACCTCTACGACGTCTCGGGCGCCGGGAGCTCGGACGTGGACTTCTGGGACCTCATGTCGTCGGGCTCCCACTCGGGTCCGATCTTCCAGTCGATGCCCACGCACATGGGCCTCTGGGACAAGTGGGTGCTCGGATGGGCCGATCCCGAGATCATCGATCCCGGCGACCCCACCCGCACCATCAAGGTGGGCCAGAGCTCGCGCCCCGCCAAGGGCACCGAGGACGGCATCAAGGTCAACCTGCCCGACAAGGTGATCACCCTGACGACCCCGCACAGCGGGGACGGCATGTGGTACACCGGCGCCGATCAGGACTGGGCCGACATCCGCCTCAGCCGTGCGCTCGATGTGCCGGCGGCGGCCGACGCGAAGCTCTGGATGTGGAACGACTACGTCATCGAGCAGGACTGGGACTACGGCTTCGTCGAGGTCTCGACCGACGGCGGCGCCACCTGGAGCGAGCTCAAGGTCTACGCCGAGGACGGCACCGAGGTGACGACGTCCGACGCCTACGGTGACCCGAACGGCAACATGGCCACGTTCGGCGGCAAGAGGTACGGGCTCACGGGCGACAGCGGCGGCTGGGTCCACGAGTACGTCGACCTGACCCCGTACGCCGGCACCACGGTGCAGCTGCGGCTCCGTCAGGCCACCGACGCGGCGTACCTCGACCGCGGCTGGTTCGCCGACGACTTCGCGCTGGTCGCCGACGGCGCCACGGTGTGGAGCGACGATGTGGAGGGCGGCGCGAACGGCTGGACGGGCACGGTCTCGACCTTCGTCGACACGACCGGACCCGGCTGGCGCATCGACACCGGCACCTCGGTCAAGGCGCAGTACTACCTGGTCGAGTGGCGCAACTTCGACGGCTTCGACGAGGGCCTGAAGTACGCGTACAACACCGTGTACAACACCGACGACGCATGGAAGGTCGAGAAGGTCGCGTACAACGCGCCGGGTGCCCTGGTCTGGTACCGCGACACCACGTACGGCAACTCGAACCAGATCACGGCGAACGAGACGGCGCTGCCGGCGTTCGGCGCGAAGGGCGGCCTGCTCATCGTCGACAGCCACTTCGACCCGCTGCGGCGCACCGGGGCGGCGGCCGCGGCCGATCCGTCGACGCTGGACGTCATGCCCTCCCGGGCGCAGTCGTCGAACGCGGCCTTCGGCCTCGTGAAGACGCGTGCGTTCAAGGAGTGCTTCACGCTCTCGGGCTCGGCTCCGGAGTACTGCACCACCGTGCGGGCGCAGCCTGCGGTGAGCACCTTCACCGACGACCAGGGCTGGGTGCCGGGCCTCGCGTACAACCCCGCCAACGGGGGCCTGTACTACCGCGACCGCGACGCCTCGGTGGTGGTGCCGTCGGTCGACAACCAGGCCTACACCCTCCCGATCTACGACATGGAGGGCAACCCGTTCACGCCGCTCTACGGGGAGAGCGTCGCCGGCTTCGAGCTGGGCACCGGCGACCCGGCGGACTCCGGCGTGGGCTACGGCACCGTCATCTCGGTGAAGAAGGCGATGCCCGGCAACACGGCGGCGCTGATCCGGGTCACCCCGCCTGCCGCGGGCTGACCGGGTCCGCCCGTCACGGCGTGGCGCCGGCCCCTCGAGGGCCGGCGCCATCGTCGTCGGCGCGAGAGGGGTTGCGCCCCGCACCCGCCGGGAGTAACGTACAACCAAATGGTTGTAGATGAGCTCTCTCAAGCCGACGTGGATCGCATCTTCCACGCGCTGGCAGACGCGACCCGCCGCGACATCGTGCGGCGGACGCTCACCCAGGAGGCCTCGGTCAGCGAGCTGGCCAGGGCCTACGACATGTCCTTCGCCGCCGTGCAGAAGCACGTGGCGGTCCTGGAGGGGGCGGGGCTCGTGAGCAAGCACTCCCGAGGCCGCGAGCGCATCGTCCGCGGCGACGCCGCCCAGATCGCGCGCGCCCGCGCCCTTCTCGCGCAGCTCGAGGAGCTGTGGCGCTCGCGGTTCAGCCGCCTCGACGCCGTCCTGGCCGACCCCGGCCCCGGCGTGCCCGACCCGCCCGCACACCCCTGACACGGACCCCACCGACGCAGTCCCCAAGGAGCAGCCATGCCTCTCACCACCGTCACCTCCGACCCGGAGGCGCTCACCATCACCGTGATCGGGGAGTACCCCGTGCCCGTCGAGCGGCTGTTCGGCGCCTACCTGGACCCGCGCCAGCTCGAGAAGTTCTGGGGCCCGGAGCAGTGGCCCGCCACGTTCACCCGCCACGACGCCGCCCCCGGCGGTCGCTCCGAGTACTTCATGACCGGCCCCGAGGGGGAGCGCAGCGCCGGTTACTGGACGTGGCTCGCGGTCGATGCGCCGGTCTCCTTCGAGGTCGAGGACGGCTTCGCGCACGAGGACGGCTCGAACAACACCGAGCTCCCGGCCATGCGGATGGTCTTCACGTTCGAGCCGCTCGCCGGCGGCTCCCGCTTCACCTCCGTCACGCACTTCGGCTCGCTCGAGGCGCTGCAGACCGTGGTCGACATGGGCATGGAGGAGGGCCTGCGTTCCGCGATGTCCCAGATGGACGCCGTGCTCGCCGACCTCGAGTCCTTCGCCGCGGGCCGCGCGGTGGGCGCGCAGCTCGTCTCCGACACCCAGGTCCGCGTGAGCCGCGTCATCCGCGGCACCGTGGAGCAGGTGTGGCGCGCCCATCACGACGCGGACCTCATGAAGCGGTGGCTCCTGGGCCCCGACGGCTGGACGATGCCCGTGTGCGAGATCGCGGAGAACGTGGGGGACACGTACCGCTACGAGTGGGCGCCCACCGTCGGCGGACCCGCGGACGGTGCGCCGCCGTTCGGCTTCACGGGCGAGCTGCTCGAGTCCGCGCCGCCGTACCGCGAGGTCACCACCGAGACCATGATCGGCATGGAGGGCCCGGGCACCGTCAACGCGCTCACCCTCACCCCCGTCGAGGGCGGCACGCTGCTCAGCCTCGTCATCACGTACCCCACCATGGAGCTGCGCGACATGATCCTCGGCACGGGCATGACCGACGGCATGGAGACGTCCTACGCACGCCTCGAGCAGGAGCTCGTGGGCGCGTAGCAGGGCGTCTACAGTGGGCCCGTGGAGCGGCCCGACAGCAGCCAGGACGATGCGGTGGTCGCCGTACGCGACGTCACCGCGGTGCTCGGCGGGGCGCCGGTGCTCGCGCCCGTGACCTTCGACGTCCGGGCGGGCCAGGCGGCCACGCTCGTCGGCTCGAACGGTTCCGGCAAGACGACGCTCCTGCGTGTGCTCGCCGGGATCCTCAGGCCCGCGTCCGGCGAGGCGCACGTCGGGGGAGCGCCGGCGGACGAGAAGGATCCCACCTTCCGCGCGCTGGTGGCCGCGCTCATCGGCGCGCCGCCGCTCGCCTCCAACCTCACGCTCGTCGAGCACTTCTCCCTGGTCGCGGTCTCCTGGGGGATAAGCGCGGCGGAGGGACGCGACCGCGGCATGCGGGTGCTCGAGGCGTTCGAGGTCGGCGCGCTCGCGACCCGCTTCCCGCATGAGCTGTCCTCGGGTCAGGGCCAGATGGCCGCGCTCGCGCTCACCCTCACCCGACCCTGCGACGTGATCCTCCTCGACGAGCCCGAGCAGCGCCTGGACGACGACCGGGTGCACGTCCTCGGACGCCTGCTCGAGGAGGAGCGCGAGGACGGCGCGGCGCTCGTGGTCGCGAGCCACTCCGTCGCCCTGCGGGACGCGCTCACAGGCCCGACGGTGCGCCTCCGCGAGGTCGGGCGCGCCGATGGCGGCTGATCGGGTCGCGGCGTTCCGCCGCCAGTACGGGCGTCGCGGCGACGGCTCCGGGCGGGCGGGGCTCGTCTACGGCATCTACATCGCGGCGCTCGTGGTGCTCGTCTACGGAGGGCCGGGGCTGCGCGCGCTGGCCGGCCAGCTGCATCGCGACCAGGTGCTCGACGCGCTCCTCGCGCCCTCGGTCGCGCGTGGCCTGAGCCTGGGGCTCGCCGCCGCCACCGTCGCGGCGTTCTCGCTGGGCACGGTGAGGGGTCCCGCCGTGACGCGCCCGTTCCTCGTGTACGCGCTTGCGACCTCCGACCTCGAGCGGCGGCGCGCCTTCGGTCGCACCGTCGCCGGCGCCTCCGCTGCCGTGGTCCTCGGGACGGCGGGCGTCACCGCCGTGCTCCTGGTGCCCGTCGCCGATGCGGGAGCGATGAGCGTCGCGGCGCTGCTCGTCTCGCTCGGCGCGGCCCTCGCCATCGGCGCGATCGTCGCGACCGCATGGCTCGCGGGCCAGGTCGCCACCGGGCCGGCCGTGTGGGCCGTGCCGCTCGTCCTGGCCGGCGCCGCGCTCGCGAGCATCCTGGTGCCGGCGCCGGGCCTGATGCCGTGGGACTGGGCCGCGGCGGCGTGGCCGGTCGCCGGCCGGGCCGGGGTCGCGGCGCTGCCCATGATCCTGCTGGCCGTCGTGGCGCTCGGGGCCGTCGCGAGCGCGCCGATGCTGCTCGCCCACCTGCGCGGTCCGGAGCTGATCCAGCAGGCCCGTCGCTGGGAGAGCACCCGCGTCGCCGCCACCACGGGCGACCTCTCGACCGCGATCGCCGGGCTGCGGGCCGCCCCGACCGTCGGGCGGCGCTGGTCGATCGTCGGAGGACGGAGCTTCGTCCTCGCCGCGGTCGCCGCGGACCTGGCCGCACCGGTGCGCACCCCGATGCGCGTGCTGGGGGCGCTGATCGGGCTCGGCGGCGGCGGGGTGCTGCTCGCGCTCGCGCCCGGCTTCCCCGGGCTGCTCGCGGGGCTCGCGTCCGCGACGGCGGCGCTCGCGATCTATCTGGGCCTCGGGCCCTGGTGCGACGGCCTCGCGCACGCGGTGGTCGCGATCTCGGCACCCAGGCTCTTCGGCGTGAGCGACGGCCGCCTCGTGCTCATCCGAGCGCTCGCGCCGCTGCTCGGAGGCATCGCCGTCACGGGCGCCGCCGCCGTCGCGGCGGGCCCCGGGGACCACGTCGCGACGCGGCTCGGCGTGTCCGCCGCCGTGGTCGCCGTCCTCGTCGCCGTGCGGCTCGACGCCTCAGCCAAGGGCTCGCCGCCGCTGTTCCTCACGACGCCGATGGTCACCCCGATGGGCGACCTGTCCGTGTTCGGCGTCCTGCTGTGGGTGCTCGACGCCGTGATGCTCGCGGGCATCGTGGGCCTCGCCGCGCTGGGGCTCGGGCACGGGTCCGGCGGGGCCGTGGTCTGCCTGGTGATCGTCGCCGGCTGGGCGATCCTCCAATGGCGGTGGCGCCTGCGCTCGCGCTGAGCCGTCAGCGGCTCGCCACCACCGCGGTCGCGCCCAGGTCCGCGTCGCGCTCGACCACGGCGACGAGGCCGGCGGCCTCGGCCATCTGCAGGGTGAGCGACGCGAGGTCCTCGCTCGTCTCCACCACCGCGACCCCTCCCGTGCCCAGCAGCCGCGCCGCCGCGGCGAGCGACTCGCGCTGCAGATCGGCGCCGTCGAGGCCTCCGTCGAGGGCGATCCGGGGCTCGTGCTCGCGGGCCTCGCGCGGCATGAGCGCGATGCGTGCCGAGGGCACGTAGGGCGGGCACGAGGCGACCAGGTCGACGCGGCCGTGCAGTGCGCCGAGCGCGCCGTCCATGTCCGACACCACCGCCGTGGCGCCGTACGCCGCCAGCGTCCCGGATGCCAGGGCGACGGCGCGCGGATCGATGTCCGCGGCGATCACGGTGACGTCGGGGCGCGCGTGCGCGACCGCGGCGGCGATCGCCCCGCTCCCGCAGCACAGGTCGACCACGGTGCCGGCGCGCGGCGTGCGTGCGATGGCGAGCCGTGCGAGGAGCTCCGTGCGCCGGCGGGGCACGAACACCCCCGGCGCGACGGGGATCCGCAGGCCCGCGAACTCCGCCCAGCCGACCACCACCTCGAGGGGCTCGCCCGCCAGGCGGCGGCGCAGCAAAGCCTCACGCGTGCCCGCGTCGGCGCCGGCCGCCTCGGCGATGAGCCGCGCCTCCTCGTCCGCGAACACGCAGCCCGCGGCGCGCAGCCGCTCCACGGCATCGTCCGATGTCACGCTCGCACGCTACCGCTCCGGTTGCGCGTCGCGGCAGGCGGGGGAGACTGGCAGACATGGACCCGGACCAGCTCGACCCTGCCGACGAGGGGCACGTCCTCTCGCCCGACGACGGTGACTACCTGCGTTTCGAGCGTCACCTCGACCAGCCGCCGCCCGAGGTGTGGGCCGCGCTCACCGACCCGGAGCGCACGGCGGTGTGGGGGTTCCGCACATCGTTCGAGCCTCGCGAGGGCGGCACGGTGACGATGTCCGACGGCGGCGCCGGCGAGGTGCTCGCGTGGGACCGCCCCCACGCCCTCGAGTACGCGTGGGACGGGTACGGCGGGCGCTGGCACCTCCGGATCGCGATCGCGGAGCTCCACGACGGGGCCCTGCTCACGTTCGACCACGTCGCGCCCGATCCGAACAGCCCTGACATCGCGGCGGGCTGGCACTGGCACCTCGACCGGCTGGTGCTGCATCTGAGCGGCGGGACCCCGCCGGCGGTCGACTCCGACGCGCATTTCGAGGAGCTCCAGCGCCTGTACGCGCACGCCGAGGGGTGAGCCTCAGTCCAGCCGAGCGCGCGCGAACGCACGGACCGACGCCCACGCGGCCAGCGCCGCGAACCCGGTTGCGCCCACGAGCGACGCCGGGCCGATCGCGGCGGCCTCCTCGGGCCCTCCCGCGCCGGCCCACATCGCGGGGGCGATGAACGGCACCCACGCGCCCACGCCGAGCATCGCGAGGACCTGGCTCGCGGCGGTCACCCCGATGATGGCGCCCGCGGCGCCCAGGTAGCCGCGGAAGCGCACCGCGACCCACGCGAAGCCGAGCGCGAGCGCCGCCATGAGCAGCCCGGCCAGCCACACCTTCGCGAGCTGCGCCGCGACGTCGCCTGTGAACGATGCGGTGTCGGCGAGGGCGAGCGCACCCGCGGTCAGCACCATCGCGAGGGTGACGCACGCGCCCGCCCACGCGCCCACCACCAGGAGCTTGGCGCGCGCGATCTCCGCCCGGCTCACCGGCAGCGCGAAGAGGGAGCCGAGGGTGCGATCCGCCCACTCGCGGCCCACGAGCCACGCGATGGCGAACCCGACCCCGATGAGCGCGACCACGCTCACCACCTGCCCCGCCAGCGCCGCGACGGCCTCGCCCACCGTCCCCTCGCGGTACGGCGCGAGCTTGGCCGCGGACGGGCCGCCTGCATCGGCCTCGCGCGCGATCACCACCATGCCGACGGACATGAGCGGCGGGAAGGCGATCAGCAGCGCCGTCGCGAGACGCGCGGTGAGCGACCGCGAGAACGTCGCGATCTGCAGGGCGAGCGCCGTCCTCATGCGTGCACCTCGTCCCACTCGCGGACCACCTCGAAGAAGCGGCGCTCGAGGTCCACCTGCCCGGGTGCGAGCGCGCCGACCACGCGGCCCGCGTGCACCACCGTGATGCGGTCCGCGATGCGTGACGCCTCGTCGAGGTGGTGGCTCGACACGAGCACGGCGGCGCCGCGCGCGGCGGCGGCGACGATGACGTCGCGCAGGAGCAGCACGCCGGCGGGGTCGAGCGCGTTGGTGGGCTCGTCGAGGAGGAGCAGGTCGGGCTCGTGGGAGGCGACGCATGCGAGCCCGAGGCGTTGCCGGTTGCCGAGCGACAGGCCTCGCGCCTTGCGCTCGGCCCAGCGCTCCAGCTCCAGGCGCGCGATCCAGGACGATGCGGCGGCGACCGCCGCCGCGCGGTCCAGCCCGTGCAGCCGCGCCGCGAGCACGATGTTGTCGCGCACGGTGAGCTCCGGGTAGCCGAAGGGCTGATCGATGGTGAAGCCGAGCCGGGCGAGCGTCCCGGGCGCCGCGGCGGCGACCGGCTCGCCGAACAGCCGCACCTCGCCGGCGTCGAGCCGGGTCTGGCCGACCATGGCCTTCATCGCGGTGGTCTTCCCGGCGCCGTTGAGGCCGATGAGCGCGTGGACCTCGCCCGGCGCGACGGTGAGCGACATCCCGTCGAGCGCGCGGAGGTCGCCGTATGCGCGGACCGCGTCGCGGAGCTCGAGCGCACTCACGCGGGGCTCCCCGCGAAGGCCGGGACGTGCGCATCGGCGAGGTGCGGGACCACGGCCGTCATCGCGCCCGCGACCAGGTCGCCCAGCGTGCTGCGCGGCCCGTCCGCGGCCCAGCCGAGGAGCGCCGCGGTGATGGCGGCGAGGCATGCCGCTGCGGCCATGCGCATCTCGGCCTCGTCGCCGGGCGCGGCTGCGGCGTCGACGATCGCGCGCGCGGTCGTCGCGGTGTTGGCGGCCATGCCCGCCTGGAGCTCGGGCACCCCGGCGGCGATCGCGATGCCCCGGCGCGTGCTCTCGGTGGGCTCCTGGTCGAGCAGCGGGGTGAGCGACAGCATCCCGCGGGCGACGCGCTCGATCGCGGGGAGGTCGGAGGGTTGGGCGGCGACGGCCTCGGCGATGACCGGGTCGAACGGGTCGTCCAGCAGCACCCGCTCCTTGGTCGCGAAGTGGCGGAAGAAGGTCATGTGGCTCACGCCTGCGGTCGCCGCGATCTCCTCGACGGTGACGGCGCGGTAGCCGCGCCGCTCGAACAGGTCGAGGGCGGCGGCCTGGAGGCGGGCCCGGGTGGCCTCGGCGCGAGTGCTCATGGCCTCAAGTGTTAGTCACTAACATCTTTCGCGCAAGAGGGGGCGGCGATACGGTCGCCGGATGAGCGATTGCCAGGTGCTGGAGATGGGCGGACTCGACGGCTGGCGGGATCACCACGGGGGATTCACCCCGGCGAAGTCCCGCGACGGTCGCCGCGTCGTGGACCACGAGCTGACGATGCAGTACATCGGGATGACCGCGAACGCCTTCGTCCCCGGCGAGGAGGCCGGCTACTGGCACACGCACCGCGAGATCGAGGAGCTCTACGTGTTCCTCGCCGGCCGGGGCCAGATGGCGCTCGACGGCGACATCGTCGACGTGGGCCCCGGCACGGCGGTGCGCGTGGGCCAGGGCGTGTGGCGGACCTGGCGGTGCGTGCCCGACAGCCCCGAGCCGATGCGGTGGTTCTGCATCCGCGCCGGCGGGGGCGAGCTCCCACATCTGCCGGACGACGCGACGCGGGACGAGGGCCGCCCCTCGCCCTGGTGAGCGCGCGGCGCACCCACGGTCGCCGCGGCGGGTGCCGTGACGCGTGCTCCGCTCCTCCGCGAATTCATGCGAATCGCGACGCGCTGCGCGCTGCGATCCGCATGAATACGCGGAGCGGTGAGACGGGACCGAGCCCGGGCTCTCATCGTCGCTGCGGGCCGTCCGACGCCTGAGGGTCGCCGGACGGCCCGCGAGACCGGCCCGTCAGGCCGGGACGAGCGCCCCGGGCGCCGCGTCGACCGCGGCCGCCCCGCCGAGCTCCGCGCGGCGCGACGGCAGCAGCGTGGCGACCACCGTGGTCACCGCGAGGATCGCCGCTCCCCAGAGCACCGCCGTCTGCGCGGCATCGGTGTAGCCGGTGGGCGTGATCTCGCCGCCGGACCCGGTGAACACCGCGGTGAGCACCGCGACGCCGAGCGCGACGCCGATCTCGCGGACCGTCGCGTTGGTGCCGGAGGCCTTGGCGTGGTCCTCGTCCCGCATGTGCGCGAGCACCGCGGTCGCGAGCGGCGCGAACACGAGCCCCATGCCCACGCCGCACGCGACGAAGCCGGGCACGAGCGTCCAGTAGTCCACGGCCGGGTCGAGCTGCAGCCCGATCCAGGCGAGGCCCACGGCCTGCGACGCGACGCCGGCCGTCACCAGCGCACGCGTCCCGACCCGCGGCGCGATGATGCCGGTGAGCGGCGCGACGAACAGCGGCGCCATGGTCCAGGGCATGGTCATCGCGCCGGCCTCGAGCGGCGACCGTCCCTGCACCACCTGCAGGAACTGGATGAGGATGAACACCGCGCCGAAGATGCCGACGGAGAACATCAGCCCCACCGCGTTCGCGACCGAGAATGACCGGTCCCGGAAGAGCCCGAGCGGCAGCAGCGCCTCCTGGCGTCCGCGCTCCCACGCGAGGAACCCGGCCAGCAGGAGGCCTCCGCCCACGAGGCCCGCGAGCACCTGCGGCGACGTCCAGCCCGCATCGTTGCCCCGCACGATGCCGAACACCAGGCCGAACACGGCGGTCATGCCCAGTGCCAGGCCCACGAGGTCGAGCCTCACGCGGTCGCCTCGCGACTCCCCGAGGAACGCGCGGACCAGCACGATGGCGACGACGCCCACGGGTACGTTGAGCCAGAAGATCGCGTGCCACGTCAGGCCCTCGACGACGGCGCCGCCGATGAGCGGGCCCGCGGCGACGCCGAGCCCCGCGACGCCGCCCCAGATGCCGATGGCAAGCGGGCGCATCTTCGCGGAGACGTTGGTCGACAGGATCGCGAGCGACAGCGGCATGAGAGCCGCGCCGCCGATGCCCTGCAGGACCCGTGCCGCGATGAGCGCCTCCGCGTTGGGCGCGAGCGCGCACAGGATCGACGCGACCGTGAAGAGCGCGATGCCGCCCTGGAAGATGCGGCGGCGCCCGAAGCGATCGCCGAGCGCGACCGCCATGAGGATCATGCTCGCGAACGCGAGCGAGTAGCCGTTGATGAACCACTGCAGCTGCTCGAGCGACGCCTCGAGGTCCGTCGCGAGCACCGGCAGGGCGTTGGTGACGACGAGGTTGTCGAGGCTCGCCATGAAGGCCGGGATCGAGGCCGCGAGGATCACGAGCCCGAGCGGTGACCGGCGTGTGGTGGATGACATGTTCCCTCCCCGGAAGTCTGTGGAGCCACCGTGAGTAATCAATTGATTACTACGCATCGCACTCTAAGTAATCGGCTGATAACATGTCAACATGAGCGTCACCGAAGGCCGACTGACCAGCGACGACAGGCGCGAGCAGATCCTCGCCGCGGCGACGGTGGTGTTCGGCGACAAGGGCTACGCGGGCGGCACCACGGACGCGATCGCGCGCGAAGCGGGGATCTCCCAGGCCTATGTGGTGCGCATGTTCGGCTCGAAGGAGAACCTGTTCCTCGAGGTGTCCCGGCGCGCGACGCGCAGGCTCCGCGTGGCGTTCCGGGACATCATCGCCGGCTTCACCGGGTCGGAGACGCACGTCGAACGGCAGTCGCTCCTGGGGGCCGCCTACGGCGAGCTGGTCGCCGACCGCGGCATCCTCCTCAGCCTCCTGCACCTGTTCGGGCTGGGCCAGGACCCGGTGTTCGGCCCCGAGGGGCGCGAGTGCTTCCTCGACGTCTACCGCATCGTCCGGGACGAGGCCGGCTTCTCCGCGGAGGAGGCCACGGAGTTCTTCGCGCGCGGGATGCTCAACACGATCCTGCTCGCGCTGCGGATGCCGGACATCCGGGACGATGCGCGCGCGTTCGAGCTCCTGTCGACCTCGATGGGCCCGCAGTGCGAGGCGATCCTCGCGAGCTTCGAGGCGCAGTCGTCACCGCGCGGCTGACGCCTCCGCCGGCGCGATCGGCAGGGCGATCGCCACGGTGGTGCCCTCGCCCTCGGCGGACCTCACCTCGAGCGTGCCGCCGTGGACGGCCACGATCGCGGCGGTGATCGACAAGCCCAGGCCCGAGCCGCCCGTCGCCCGCGCCCGGGAGTGGTCCCCGCGCACGAACCTCTCGGTCGCGCGCGCCGCGACCTCGGGAGACATGCCGGGGCCGTCGTCGACCACCTCGACCCGTGCCAGCGCATCGTCCTGCCGCACGCGCACGGTCACGTGGTCGCCGCCGTGGACGGCCGCGTTGGTCACCACGTTGATGACCGCCTGGCGCAGGCGGTCGGGGTCGCCCTCGATGGTGACGGCCTCCGGCGCGTCGAGCATGAAGGTCACGCCCTCGCGCGCCGCGGTGGCGTCGCGGACCACCTCCTCGCACACGCGGGAGAGGTCGAGACGGATCGGGTTGAGCTGAGGCTCGGCGTCGTACCTGGCGAGCGTGAGCATGTCCTCGACCAGGCGCTTCATGCGCTCCGCCTCGGCCTCGGTGCGGCGCCAGGCGTCGGCGACGTCCTCGTCGCGCGCGATCGCGCCGCGGCGGTACAGCTCCGCGTAGCCGAGCACGGTGGTGAGCGGCGTGCGCAGCTCGTGCGACGCATCGGCGACGAACTCGCGCAGGCGCGCCTCGGAGCGCTCGCGCTCGTCGAGCGCATCGGTGAGCGTGCCGATCATGGTGTTGAGCGACGTCGCGAGCTCCGCGCTCTCGGACCCGTGGCCCGCGCCCTCGAGACGCACGTCCAGGTCGCCGTCGGCGATGCGCGCCGAGGCGTCGACCATGCGCCGCATCGGCGTGATGCCCAGGTTGATGACGAACCAGCCGACCACCGCGAGCCCCGCGAACACCGCCGCCAGGCCCAGGGCCTCGATGACGATGAGGCGGTTCGTCGCCGCCTCGACCCCGTCCATCGGCAGCGCGGTGACGTCCGAGCCGATCGAGGTCGCGCGGGCGAGCACGCGATATTCGCCGTCGCCGGAGGAGGACGGCACCGTGAGGTACGCGCTGCCCTCGGTGGGCAGCGCCGCGTCGGTGAACACCGGCGCCGTGTCGTCGGAGTCCATCGTGTTCGGCGTGAAGAACACGTAGCAGTTGCCGGCGGTGTCGACGAAGCCGCGGAAGACGTCCGAGGGGCGGTCGCCGTCCTCATCCGTCGCGGAGGCGTCGCCCGAGCCGCACTCCGTCACCAGGTGCGGCTCGCCGCGCGAGCCGACCGAGGCGGAGGACGAGGCGAGGCGATCGTCGAGCTGGCCCACCAGGAAGGAGTGGGTCACCCCCGTCACGATGATCGCGATCGCGATCGCGATCGCCGCGATGGCTCCTAGGCCGATGAGGACCCGCGACCGCAGCGTCAGCCCGGCACGAGCCGTCACGACACCCTCAGGGTGTAGCCCACGCCACGGACCGTGTGGATGAGCTTGGGGTCCACGGTGTCGACCTTGCGGCGCACGTACCCGATGTAGGTCTCGACCACGCCCGGGTCGTCGTCGCGCGAGTAGCCCCACACGCCCTCGAGCAGCTGACCGCGCGACAGCACGCGGCCGGTGTTCTGCATGAGGTGGCGGAGCAGGTTGTACTCGGTGGGCGACAGCTGGATCTCCTCGCCGCCGCGCGTGACGCGGTGCGAGACGTCGTCGAGCTCCAGGTCCGCGATCCGGTACACGTCCGAGGCGGACGGCGCGTGCTCGACGCGGCGCGACACGGCCTCGACGCGCGCGACCAGCTCGTCCAGGTTGAAGGGCTTCTGAAGGTAGTCGTCGCCGCCGATGGTGAGGCCCTCGACCTTGTCCTGGGCGCTGTCGCGCGCGGTGAGGAAGATGATCGGGGTCCGGTCGCCGGACTCCCGCAGGCGGCGGCATACGGCGAAGCCGTCGAGGCCCGGCATCATGACGTCGAGCACGATGAGGTCGGGGCGCTGCTCGCGGACCGCCTTGAGGCCGGCCTGGCCGTCGGAGGCGTCGGACACCTCGTAGCCGGCGTAGCGCAGGGCTGCGCAGAGCATCGTGCGGAGGTTGTCCTCGTCATCGACCACGAGGATGCGTCGTTCAGGCATGCGTCCAGTATCGCGGGCGCGCCTGGGGATTCGCTGGGAGGCGGCTGGGCGTGGGCGGGGAGCGGCGTCCCCAGCCGACTCCCGCGCCGCTCCCAGGGATCTCTCAGGCGCGATGGGTTAACTCGAGGTGAACAAACGGCACGGGATGCAGACACCGGTGCCCCTGACTCGAGAGGCCACCATGCCCGTCTACGCCTTCATCCTCGCGGACCTCGTCGCGATCTCCCTGCTCGTCTTCGGCATGTACTTCCCCCGCCACCGGCGCCGCGACCTCATCGTCGCGTTCCTGTCGATCAACGTCGGCGTCATGGGAGTCACCTACGCGATGACCAACGCGGACATCTCGCTCGGCTTCGGCATGGGCATCTTCGCGGTCCTGTCCATCATCCGCCTGCGCTCGACCGAGATGGACCACGCAGAGATCGCCTACTACTTCACGGCGATCGCGCTCGGCCTCCTCGGCGGGTTCCCGGCGCTCTCCGCCTCGCTGAGCTTCACGCTCATGGCGGTGCTGCTCGGCGTGATCCTCGTGGGCGACAACCCGCGCCTCCTGTCGCGCAGCCGCCAGCAGCAGATGGTGCTCGATCAGGCCTTCACCACCGAGGAGGGCGCCCGCGAGTACCTCGAGGCGCTGCTCGGCGCGACGGTCCACCGCGCGACCATCCGCAAGGTCGACCTGCTCAACGAGTCGACCGTCGTGGACGTCCGGTACACCCTCCACGCCCTCGTCGAGCGGCCCGCGGAGGCTCGCCTCGGCGCCGACGCCTTCTCGCCCGAGGTGGCGCGATGACCGCGTGGGAGGAGCGCCTCGCCCACCTGCCGGCCATCACGCTCGCGGAGCTCGAGACCGAGCACGCCCTCCTCACCCGCGTGGACCGCAAGTACATCGTCTCGCCCGCGGTGTGGGCGGAGGTGATGGGCGCGGTTGACGGGCTCCGTGCGCTCGAGATCGACGGGGCGCGCGCGTTCGGCTACGAGTCCGTGTACTTCGACACCCCAGAGCTCGACTCGTACCGCGACGCCGCCCGCCGCCGTCCCTCCCGCTACAAGGTCCGCACCCGCGAGTACCTCGACACCGGCGGACGCGCGATCGAGGTCAAGCTCCGTTCGGCCAAGGGCGAGACCGTCAAGCATCGCGAGTGGCTCGCGGACGATGCGGCGGTCGCGTCGGCCCTCGAGGGCGAGGCCCGTGCGTTCGTGGCCTCGTTCCCGCAGGTCGGCGCCGCGGTGGAGGACCTGGCCCCGGTCCTCACCACCCGGTACCGCCGGGCGACGCTCGTGTCCCACGGCGCGCGCGTCACCGTCGACGCGGAGGTCACCGGCATCTCCGCCGAGGGACCCAGCATCGACTTCGGCGGCGCGTTGATCGTCGAGACCAAGTCCTCGATGCGGGCCGGCGACGTCGACCGCGCGCTGTGGGCGCGCGGCATCCGACCCACCCGCATCTCCAAGTACTGCACCACCCTGGCCGCGCTGCAGCCCGAGCTCCCGTCGAACCGGTGGGCCCGCACGCTGCGCAGGCACCTGACCACCTCCGCATCTGCGGCCTGAGAGAGGCGATCCCCATGCGCAAGCCCCTTCCCGTCCTCGCCGGCGTTCTCGCCGGCACCCTGCTCCTTGCCGGCTGCTCGACCACCACGGGCTCCGACGACGAGGTGACGACCGCCACCACCGACGACACCGCCGCGGCGGACGCCACCTCGACCACCACGTCCGCCACCGCGACCGAGCTCACCGAGGCCACCTACGAGGAGCTCGACGTCAACGACCTCGACACCTCCGCGGACCTGGCCGACGCCATCGACGTGACGCTGTCCGACGGGGGATCGACCGGCGGCGACGGCGTGAGCGTCGACGGCGACATCGTCACCATCACCGCGGGCGGCACCTACCGGCTGACGGGCACGCTCACGGCCGGCCAGGTGGTCGTCGCCACGGAGGACGAGGACGTCACCCTCATCCTCGACGGGGTCGACATCACCTCGGCCGGCACGGCGGCGATCGACATCGAGTCCGCCGACGAGGTGGTGATCTGGCTCGAGGACGGATCGACCAACACGCTCTCCGATGCCGCCGACGCGACCCCCGCCGAGGACGAGGAGTCCGACGCCCCGAACGCGACGCTGTACTCGACCGCGGACCTGTGGATCGCGGGAGACGGCGCGCTCGACGTCAACGGCGTGGCCGAGGACGGCATCGCCTCGAAGGACGGCATCGTCATCGAGTCCGGCTCCCTCACCGTCACGGCGGCGGACGACGGCATCCGCGGCAAGGACTACCTGGTGATCCAGGACGGCGACATCACCGTCGACGCCGAGGGCGACGGCCTCAAGTCCACCAACGAGTCGCTCGACGAGGACTCGGCCGTGGGCGTGTTGTGGATCTCCGGCGGCACGTTCGACATCACGTCCGGTGTCGACGGCATCGACGCGGCCAACCAGGTCACGGTCGAGGGCGGCACGCTCGCGATCCACGCGGGCGACGACGGCATCACCACCGACGGCGTGCTCCACATCTCCGACGGCGCTGTCACCATCACCGAGTCGTACGAGGGCCTCGAGGGCGGCGTGATCCTGCTGTCCGGAGGCACCGGCACCATCACGTCGAGCGACGACGGCGTCAACGTGAGCTCGGGATCCTCGAGCGGGGACGAGGGCCAGATGCAGGGCGGCGGCGACTGGGGCGGCGACATGCCGACCGACGGCACGATGCCGGGCGGCGGCGGGCGCGGCCAGCGTCCCGGCGACACGTCGACGGACACGTCGACCGACACCTCCACCGACGCGACCGCGACCGATGCGTCGACCACCGCGACGGTGACCGCCGCGGACTACTCGACCGACGCATCGTCCGAAGCCACCACGGACGGCACCGACGCGACCACGGTCGCGGGCGGCCCCGGCGGCGGGATGGGCGGCATGGACCAGGCGGCCGAGGGCCGCTACCTCGAGATCTCGGGGGGCACCTGGTACGTGGACGCCGGCGGCGACGGGCTCGACTCCAACGGCAGCGCGACCATGACCGGCGGCACCGTGGTGGTCGACGGCCCGACCAACAGCGGGAACGGCGCCCTCGACGTCAACGGCGAGTTCACGGTCTCGGGCGGCACCCTGGTCGCCTCGGGCGCCTCGGGCATGCTGGTCGCGCCCACCGCGGACGGCCAGGGCGTGCTCACCATCACGTTCGCCTCGTCGATCGCGGAGGGCACCCCGATCACCGTGACGGACGCTGACGGCGACCAGGTCGCCTCGTTCACCACGGGCAAGGTCTCCCAGTCGGTGGTGCTGTCGACCGACGGCATCGTCTCGGGCGAGAGCTACACGATCACCACGGGGGCGACCATCGCGGGCTCCGGCAGCGGCATCGACGCGCTGGTGCTCGGCGACGCGGCGACCGGCGGCGACGAGCTCGGCACCGTGACCGCGGACTGACGCCTCGCGCGGGGTGCCCACCCCGAGCACCCCAGCGCCGCGCGACACCCCTCCACACGCGACCGTCCAGATCGGGCGGGATCCGACCAGGTTCCCGTTCCCATCTGGGGGTTCGTGTGGAGGGGTGCGCCTCGTGTGTGGAGAGGTGCACAGCAGGGCGGTACGGGGGCTCCCCGGAATCTCGCGCTCCGCTCCCAGCGTTCTCCCAGCCGCCGCCGGTTGTATGGAACGTATGGAGCCCTCCCTCCCAGAGGGGCTCCGAGCCGAGAGGCGCCCATGGTCGGCGGCCGGCCCGTTCCGCGGGTCGCGGTCCCTCACCTCCTCCCAGAGGGACCGCGACGGGACGGGCGGCCGTCAGGCTCCGGATCTGATGACCGGCGATGCCGGACCGGAGCAAGGCCGCGGACGCCTCTCGGCTCACCCTCCGGGGTGGCGCCTGCCAACGTCATCCCGATCGACCGCGCGAGGCCCCTGGTGACTGCCAGCACCGGGGGCCTCGCGGCCGTCACAGGCCCGTGACCAGCAGCTCCGCGAAGGCCCGCGCCGCGGGCGCGGGCGTGGCGGGCAGCGCGAGGAAGATGTCGCGATGGGTCGCCGGCGTCGTGGGCACGGCGACGATGCCCGGGATGGCCGGGCTCGCGTCGAGGGCCATGCGCGTGAGCAGGGCGACGCCCAGGCCTTCCGCGATGAGGCGCTGCGCCGC
Organism: Demequina iriomotensis; assembly: GCF_000971395.1. Taxonomy (GTDB): domain Bacteria; phylum Actinomycetota; class Actinomycetes; order Actinomycetales; family Demequinaceae; genus Demequina; species Demequina iriomotensis. The sequence continues at coordinate 257,612 of NZ_BBME01000009.1, forward strand.
GATGTAGTCCTCCGTCACGAACGCGATGTGCGGATCGAAGCCGGCCTCGCCCGCCGCCGCCACCAGGTGGGTGCGGCAGCGGCTGCAGCCCGAGATCCAGCGCTCGTCCGCGAGGGCGGCCATGTCGACCCACGAGCGTGCCGCGCGAGGATGCGCCTCGGGCAGGATCGCGAGGTACTCGTCGCGGCCCAGCGGGGTGGTCGGCACGTCGAGCGGCGGCGGCGTCGCCGCGTCGGAGAAACCGACCACCAGGTCGGCGGCGCCCGAGCGCAGGAGGTCCAGCGCGGGATCCGTCTCCGTCTCCTCGAGGCCGATCTCGATCCCCGGATAGGTGCGCGCGAACTGGGCCAGGGGGCGCGGCAGCACGGTGGCGCAGAACGACGTGAACGCCGCGATCCGCAGCGTGCCCGCCCGCAGATCCGCGTGGTGATGGAGCGCGCGCTCGGCGTCCTCGAGGCTCGCGGCGATCGCGTCGGCGTGGGCGAGCAGCGCCTCGCCCGTCGGGGTGAGGCGCGTGACGCGCCCGGCGCGCACCGTGAGCGGCACCCCCGCCCGACGCTCGAGGGCCCGCAGATGGTGGGCCACGGTCGGCTCGCTCAGCCGCAGGGCGCGCGCGGCGGCGGCCTTCGACCCGTGGCGGGCGACCTCGCGCAGGATGAGCAGGCGCTCGACGTCGATCACCGGACCATCATCTCATCGAGGTTCAGGTGCGGTCGATGCAGTCTTGTGGCGGTCTGCCGCGGCGGCGAGCATGGGCACATGCTCGAGATCGCGTCCGCCTTCCGCCGCTCGCCCGGCTACCTCGACACGCCGTCGTACGGTCTGCCCGCGCGCGCGACGGCCGCCGCGGTGCGCCGCGCGGTGCGCGCCTGGGAGCACGGCACGCTCGACCCCGAGTCGCTCGACGGCGCCGTCGATCGCATGCGTGCCGGCTTCGCGACGCTGGTCGGCTCGCGACCCCAGGACGTCGCGCTCGCGGGCTCGACGTCCCAGGTGGTGGGCATGGTCGCCGCCTCGCTTCCCGACGGCGCCCGCGTGGTGGTGGCCGATGGCGACTTCTCCTCCGTGATGCTGCCCTTCACCCAGGACCCCCGGCTCGACGTGCGCGTGGTGCCCCTCGCCCGCATCGTCCCGGAGACCCTGCTGGGGGCGGATCTGGTCGCCGTCAGCGCGGTGCAGTCCTCGGACGGCACCGTGGCGGACCTCGACGCGCTCGCGACGGCCGCGAGGCTCGCGGGCGCCCGCACGGTCCTCGACGTGAGCCACGCGGCCGGGTGGATGGTGCTCGACGCCTCCCGCTTCGACGTGGTGGTCGCGAGCGCCTACAAGTGGCTCGGCGCGCCGCGCGGCATCGCGCTCGCCGCGGTGCGGCCCGAGGCGTCCTGGGTGCGCCCCGTGCACGCGAGCTGGTACGGGGCCGATGCGCCGTGGGCCTCGCTCTACGGGCCCGACGTCGCCCTCAGCGCGACGGCGCGGCGGCTCGACACCTCGCCGCCCTGGCAGCTGGTCGAGGCGGGCGCCCTCGCGCTCGAGCTGCTGGTGCGCCAGGGCGTCGAGGAGATCGGCCGCCACAGCATCGGCCTGGCCGACGACTTCCGGGCGCGCGTGGGCCTCGCCCCGGGCGCCTCGCCCATCGTCTCGGTGGCGGGCGTCGATCCGGCCGCCCTCGCGCGCGCCGGCGTCCGCGCATCCGCGCGAGGCGGTCGAGCACGGCTGGGCTTCTACCTCTACAACGACGTGCGGGACGTCGAGGCGGCCGCATCGGCCGTCCGGGTGGCGCAGGCGGCCTGACGTACGAGGGGCGTCGTCGCGGTCGCCCGCGCCCGGTTACCCTGACGACGAGAGTCGGAGGGAGGCCCATGCGCATCAGGTCACGGGCGGTCGTGGCGGTGGTCGGACTGCTCGCGCTGGCGGGCTGCACCGGCGACGCCCAACCCGATCCCAGCGCACCGGGGACCGCCTCCGCAGGGCCGGATGCGCCGGTGAGGGTGAGCGCGGACGGCCACGTCGACAACGCCTACGCGGGTGCGTCGATGTACGTCGACGCGGACTGGACGTCGAACGTCCTGGCGTCCGCCGGCGAGGCGGACGATGCGGTGCTCGCGGCGAGCATGCGCGCGGTCTCGGGAGAGCCGACGGCCGTCTGGCTCGACCGCATCCAGGCGGTGACCGGCACCGCGACCGAGCGCGGCCTCGAGGAGCACCTCGACGCCGCCGTCGCGCAGGCGTCCCAGGATCCCGACGGCGAACCGGTGGTGGTCACCCTGGTCGTCTACGACCTCCCCGGGCGCGACTGCCACGCGCTGGCCTCGAGCGGCGAGCTCGCCGCCACCGACGCGGACATGGCGCGCTACCGCAGCGAGTACATCGACGTGATCGCGGACCTGTTGGCACGCGACGAGTACCGCGTCCTGCGCATCGTCACCGTGATCGAGCCCGACTCGCTCCCGAACCTGGTCACCAACGCCGACGACGAGGCATGCCAGGCGGCGGCGCCGTACTACCGCGAGGGCGTGGTGTACGCGCTCGATGCGTTCGCGCCGCTCGAGCACGTGTACGCGTACCTCGACGCCGGCCACGCGGGCTGGCTCGGCTGGACCGACAACGCCGAGGCCGCGGTCGCGCTGTTCGCGGACGTCGCCGGGCAGACCCGCGCCGGCCTCACCACCGTCGACGGCTTCGTGACCGACGTCGCCGGCTACACGCCCCTCGAGGAGCCCTTCCTCGAGGCCTCGGACCTGGTGGACGGCACGCCGGTGAGCGACGCCTCGTTCTACGCCTCGAACCCCGACCTCGACGAGGCCGCGTGGGCGGCCGACCTGCACGCGAGGGTGCTCGCCGCGGGCTTCCCCGACACGACGGGCATCGTGATCGACACGAGCCGCAACGGCTGGGGCGGGATCGGCCGCCCCGCCGCCGCATCGTCCTCGACCACCCTCGACACCTATGTCGACGAGTCCCGCGTCGACAGGCGGGTGCACCGGGGCGCGTGGTGCAACCCGGAAGGCGCGGGTCTGGGCGAGCGGCCCGTCGCCGAGCCCGAGGGCTACCCGGACGCGCACCTCGACGCGTTCATGTGGGTCAAGCCGCCGGGCGAGTCCGACGGATCGTCGCGCCTGGTCGCGAACGACCAGGGCAAGGGCTTCGACCCCATGTGCGACCCGACGTACACGAGCGACCGCCTCGACGGCGCGCTCACGCATGCGCTGCCGGACGCACCGATCTCGGGCGCGTGGTTCCCCGCGCAGTTCGCCCAGCTGGTCGCCAACGCGTATCCGGCGGTCGGCTCCGAGGGCGGGGACGGCTCCTCGCCCGACGCGCTGGCGGGCTCGTGCTCCGCGGTCCTCACCATCACCGACAGCTGGAGCAGCGGCTACGTCGCGGACGTCACGGTGACGGCGGGCGCGCCGCTCTCGACGTGGTCCGTCACGCTGCCCCCCGGGACCGTGCTCGACGACCTCTGGAACGGTGTGGAGGCCGACGGCCGCATCACGCCGCTCGAGTGGAACGCGACGCTTGACGCGGGCGGGACCGCGAACTTCGGGTACGTGGGAGCGGGGGACACGCCGGCCGCGGGCGCCCTTGCCTGCGCCTCGGCCTGAGCGGCCGGTGCCCGTCAGTCGCCCAGCTGCGCGGCCATCTCCTTCGAGCGCGCGACCGCCGCGTTGGCGCCGGCGGAGATCACGCCCTGCAGGCCGGCGTTGGTCATCGCCTCGAGCGCGGCGAGCGTGACGCCGCCCGGCGAGCTCACGCGACGGCGGAGCTCCTGCGGGGTGTCGCCTGACTCGGCGAGCAGCTGCGCCGCGCCGGTGAAGGTCTGCTGCGCGAGGAGCGTCGCGAGGTCGCGGTCGAGCCCCTGCATCACGCCCGCCTCGGTGAGCGCCTCGGTGATGGCGAAGAAGTAGGCGGGCGCCGAGCCGGCGACCGCGACCACCGCGTCGATGAGGTCCTCGGGCACGCGGACCACCAGGCCGGTAGCGCGCAGCATGGTCTCCGCCACGGCGAGGTGCTCCTCCGTCGCGTGCGCACCCGCCGACACGGACGTGGCGCCGCGCCCCACGATCGACGGGGTGTTGGGCATCGTCCGCACCACCGGGGTGCCCGCGGGCAGGCGCGACTCGTAGAACGATGCGGGGAGCGCCGCGGCGACGGTCACCACCAGGACGCCGGGCTCGAGCGCATCGGCGATCTCCGCGAGCACGTCCCCCATCTGCTGCGGCTTGACCGCGAGCACCACGATGCCGGCTCCCGCGACCGCCTCGACCGCATCCGCGGTGGCGCGGATGCCGTGCGCCTCCACCAGCGCCTCGCGCTTGGCCGCGCCGCGGTTCGCGACGGTGATCGAGGCGCCGGGCCAGCCGGCGACCTTCATCGCGGTGATGAGGGTGCCGCCCATGACGCCGCCGCCGATCACGGCGACGGAGGGCAGCGCGGACGGGGTCGAGGTGGCGTCGGTGCTCATGCGTCCAACCTATCGCGGTCGCGCCGGCGTGCCTCCGGGGACCCTGACAGCCCGGTTACAGCCCGAGGGTTTCCAGGAGGGAGGCGACGTCCGCGGGCGAGCCGGTGGCCTCGAAGTAGGCCGAGCCGTTGGTCCACATGACGCGCGTGCCGGCGTCGACCTCGCGCTCCGCACGCTTGCCGACGTCGGTGCCGGCGACCGTGGCCTCGGTGATCTCCGTGCCGTCGCCCGCCGCGCGCGTCAGGGCCGCCACCGCGTCCTGCCGGGAGTACAGCTGTCGCGCGACGACGCTGATCTCGGACGTGCCGTCGGAGTAGGTGAGGCGGTGGGCCTCTGCCACGCGGTCGGGCAGGGCATTGTCCGATGCTGCGTCGAGCGTGGTGACGCCGGTGAGCGTCCACGGGCCGGACACGGTGGGCATCGCGGCGAGGAACGGGCTCGGGTCCTCCGGGACGAACGCCTCGACGGCGGGGGTCTCGGTCACCTGCGGCTCGGTGAGGATGTGCTGCTCGGGCAGCGTCACCGGCTCCGGGCGCAGCAGCAGGTACCACGCGGCGACGAACGCGCCGCCGAGGATCACGAGGCCGATGAGGATGAGCGGCCACGCGCGGCCGGGGTGGCGCTCGCCGTTGCGGTGCCGTCCGTGGTGGGGCGGTCCGTCGCCGCCGCCGGCCGAGGCGGTCCGCGCCCCGGGCGTCGGGGACGATGAGGACCCGCCGGCGCCCTCCGGCGCCGCGGTGACGCGCGGCCGGTACAGGGCGGGGCCGGGCGTGCCGTCCCCGCCGCCGTCGACTGCGGCGGCGACCGCGTGCCAGGCGGGTGCGGCCGGCGGCGCGGCGTTCGCGGTCCGCGCAGCGCCCGAGGGTGTGGTGGTGACGACCGGTGCATCGTCCCTGGTCGCGGCCGGGTGGGTCGCGAAGATCGGCACAAACGCCGGGCCGTCGTCCTCGAGCGTCGCCGTCGCGGCGCCTGCGCCGGCCCCGGTGCGCGGGCCGACCAGGGGCACGCCGCCCAGGGGGGTCGGCGCGCCGGCCGCGTGGAGCGCGGCATTGGCCGCGGCCGCGGCGCCCAGGGCCTCCACCGTGGTCCGCGCCGGAGCGGCCGGGCGTTCCTCGGGTGCGCCGTCGGCGTCGAGGGGGGACCAGGCCTCGGGCAGGATCTCGGCGGCCTCGGGTCCTGCGAACGGCGCGGCCACATCGTCGATGTCGAGGTCGACGGGCACGGGGACGGGGACGGGCGACAGGTAGGGCGAGGCCGCGCGAGGCGCGGCGGGCTTCGACGGGGCCACGTCCGCGGGCTCGCCGGGTCGAGGCGGGTCGATCGGGGCCCAGCTCGACTCGTCGCGCGTCATGCGCCCCAGCCTAGGGGTGCGCTCCGACAGCGCGGCCGTGGCGCCGCGCGTGTCCCCGGCACCCGGTGCCGAGGGCGGCGCTGTCGGTGGCCGCGGGTAGCGTGAGCGCATGGCGACATCGACCCGCAAGGCGCTTCCCGGCTACCGCTGCACCGAGTGCGGCTGGACGGCGGTGAAGTGGGTCGGGCGCTGCGGCGAGTGTCAGGCGTGGGGCACCGTGGTCGAGGCGGGCGCGGCTCCCGCCGGCCCCGCCACCAAGGCGACCGCGGTCACGGCGCCGGCGCTCCCGATCCCCGAGGTGTCGGCGTCCGCGGCGGCGCGTTCCGCCACGGGCGTCGGCGAGTTCGACCGCGTCCTCGGCGGGGGACTCGTGCCGGGGGCCGTGATCCTGCTCGCGGGGGAGCCGGGCGTCGGGAAGTCCACCCTGTTGCTCGACGTGGCCGCGCGCACGGCGCGTGGCGGTGGCCGCGTGCTCTACGTCACCGGCGAGGAGAGCGCGGGACAGGTACGGCTGCGCGCGGAGCGCATCGGCGCGCTCGAGCAGGACGTGCTGCTCGCCGCCGAGACCGACCTGGGCGCCGTGCTCGCGCATCTCGACGCGGCGGACCCGTCGCTCGTGATGATCGACTCGATCCAGACCATCGCCTCGTCGCAGGTCGAGGGGGCGCCCGGCGGCGTGGGCCAGGTGCGCGAGGTGTCGTCCGCGCTCATCCAGGCGGCGAAGACCCGCGGGGTCCCCATGGTGCTCGTGGGCCACGTCACCAAGGACGGGTCCGTCGCGGGACCGCGCATCGTCGAGCACCTCGTGGACGTCGTCTGCCAGTTCGAGGGCGATCAGCACAGTCCGTTGCGCCTGCTGCGCGCGCTCAAGAACCGCTTCGGCTCGGTCGACGAGGTCGGCTGCTTCCAGCTGGTCGACTCGGGCATCGAGTCGGTGGCCGATCCGTCGGGCCTGTTCCTGTCGAGGGATGTCGAGTCGGTGCCCGGCACCTGCCCGACCATCACCATCGACGGGAAGCGCCCGCTGCCGGCGGAGATCCAGGCGCTTGTCGCGCCCAGCGCCCTCGCCAACCCGCGACGGGCGACCTCGGGCGTGGACGGCTCCCGCGTCGCCATGCTGCTCGCGGTGCTGCACCGGCGGGTGGGGCTGCCCGTCGCCGCGGACGACGTCTACGTGTCGACCGTGGGCGGCGCCCGCGTGACCGAGCCCGCCGCGGACGTCGCGCTCGCGCTCGCGCTCGCCTCCGCGCGTGCGGACACCCCCGTGCGTGCGGGGTGGGCGGCGGTGGGCGAGGTGGCCCTCTCCGGAGCGGTGCGTCCCGCATCGGCCATCGCTCAACGCGTGGCAGAGGCGGCCCGGCTCGGCTTCACGGACGTCATCGTGCCCGCCTCGACGGACACGTCGCGGCTGTCCCCGCACGTGCGCGTGCACGGCGTCGGCTCGGTGGCGCACGCGGTCGCGCTCGCGTTGCCGCGCGACTGACGTCCGCCGGTCGTCAGCTCAGCTCGAACTGGACGCGTTCGGCCGTCTGGCCCTGGAACGTCAGCTGCGCCCAGTACATGCCGGGCTGCGGCGCCGTGCTGCTCGGGTTGCCGCAGCCCTCGGAGCTCCAGGTGCGCGGCCACGAGACCTGGAAGGTCTTCGACTTCCCGGAGTCCAGCAGCCACTCCTTGTCGGCGAGCGCGGCCGTGGCGCCGCAGTCCTTGGAGGACCAGATCCGGGTGTCTCCCGACGTGATGAGCAGCGCGCTGTCGCCCGCGCCCGCATCGAGCACGCAGGCCTCGTCGCCGGTCTGGGTGAGCGTCACGTCGAACGAGACCTGGTCGGCGCCCACCTGAGCCTTGTCGCCCAGCGCGACCTCGATGTCGCCCTGCCCGCATGCCGTGATCTGCGCCGCGGGCTCGGTCGACCCGTCGGTCGGCTCGGTGCTGCTCGCGATCTCCTCGACCGCCGCGCCGCCGTCGGTCGCATCGTCGCCCGCCGCGGCGGCATCGTCCGCGGTCTCGGTGACGGTGGGCTCGGGCGAGCCGGTCGGGTCGCCCGACGGCTCGGCGCCGGACGCGACGGCGCTCCAGATGAGCCGGCCGACGAGCAGCACCACCACGATCGCGACGGCGAGCACGATGCGTCGTTGCCAGTACACCTCGGCGGGATGCTCACCCACCGGAGTCCGGAAACCCTTCACCGCGACCACCTCCGATCCGCATCCACGGTAGGCGCGCCACGCGCTGGGATGATGGAAGGCGTGCCGACCGTCCCCAGAAACGCGCCCCTGCCAGCCACGTCCACGGACGAGGCGCGCGTCGCCGCGGTGCGCGCGTGGTTCCGCGAGGCCGGTCGCGACCTCCCGTGGCGTGACGATGCGACGTCGCCCTGGGCGGTGCTGGTGAGCGAGGTCATGCTGCAGCAGACGCCCGTGGTCCGCGTCGAGCCGGTGTGGCGGGCGTGGATGGAACGCTGGCCGACCCCGGCGGCGCTCGCGGCCGCGACGCAGGCCGATGCGGTGCGCGCCTGGGGTCGGCTGGGCTATCCGCGGCGCGCGAAGCGGCTGTGGGAGTGCGCGGTCGCGCTGGTGTCGCTCCATGGCGGGCGGGTGCCGTCGGACCTCGACGAGCTCCGCGCGTTGCCCGGCGTCGGCGACTACACGGCCGCGGCGGTCGTGTCGTTCGCGTTCCGCGGGCGTGCGCTGGTGCTCGATACGAACGTGCGGCGGGTCATCGGCCGCGCCTGGCGCGCCGAGCCGCTGCCCGCCGCGCATCAGACGGTGGGTGAGCGAGCTCATGCCGCCTCGCTCATTCCGGGGGACGATGCGGCGGCGGCCGAGTGGGCCGCGGCGTCGATGGAGCTCGGCGCGCTCGTGTGCACCGCCCGGGTGGCGCGGTGCGACGAGTGCCCCCTCGCATCGTCCTGCGCGTGGTTCGCGGCCGGGTGCCCGGGCCTGGCGGCGGCGCCGCGCCGCACCCAGCCGTGGCACGGGACGGACCGCCAGGTCCGCGGGCGGATCATGGCGCTGCTGCGCGCCGCATCGTCGCCGCTCAACGTCGCAGGGCATGCGGCGCTCGCCGACGTGGAGCCCGGTCAGCTCGACCGCGCACTCGAGGGGCTGCTCGACGACGGCCTGATCACCCGCGACGAGGCGACGGGACGGTGCTCGCTCTAGGTCAGCCCTGGTAGGTGCCGTGGACGGCGTGCGGCTCGATCGCCGCGAGCTCGTCGGCGGTGAGCTCGGGGAAGTCGAGAGCCGCGACGTTGGCCTCGAGCTGCGCCACCGAGGAGGCGCCCACCAGGGCCGACGTCACGCGCCCGCCGCGCAGCACCCACTGGAGGGCGAGCTGGGCGAGGCTCTGGCCGCGTCCCCGGGCGATCTCGTCGAGCGCGCGCGTGCGCTCGAGGTACGTCTCGGTGAGCTGGTTCTCGCTGAGGAACTGCGAGTGGGTGATGCGCGAGCCCTCGGGGATGCCACGGAGGTAGCGGTCGGTCAGCATGCCCTGCGCGAGCGGGGAGAAGACGATCGACCCGGCGCCCACCGCGTCGAGCGCGTCGAGCAGGCCGTCCTCGGGGGTGCGCTCGTACATCGAGTACTTGAACTGGTGGATGAGCAGCGGCGTGCCCAGCTCGCGCAGGATGCGCGCCGCCTCCTCGGTCTCGGCGGGGCCGTAGTTGGAGATGCCGGCGTAGAGCGCCTTGCCCGAGCGGACCGCCTGGTCGAGGGCCATCATCGACTCCTCGATGGGCGTCTCGGGGTCCGGGCGGTGGTGGTAGAAGACGTCCACGTAGTCGAGCCCCATGCGGGTGAGCGAGGCGTCGAGGCTGCTGAGGAGGTACTTGCGCGAGCCCCAGTCGCCGTAGGGCCCGGGCCACATGTGGTAGCCGGCCTTGGTGCTGATGACGAGCTCGTCGCGGTAGGGGCGCAGATCGCGCGCGAGGAAGCCGCCGAAGTTCTCCTCTGCGCTGCCCGGCGGCGGGCCGTAGTTGTTCGCGAGGTCGATGTGCGTGATCCCCATGTCGAACGCCGCGAGCAGGATCGCGCGCTGGTTGTCGAGCGCGTGGTGGCCGCCGAAGTTCTGCCACAGCCCGAGGCTGATCCGCGGCAGCCTCAGGCCGGACCGCCCGGAGCGTGCGAAGGGCATGGAGTCGTAGCGGGCGTCGCTGGCCACATACGGGTCGTGGGTCATGCCCGCCAGCCTAGGGCCCGCGAGGACCGGCGCGGGGCGTCGACTCCCAAGGACACGTGTGTCGCGGATGCTCTCGCGCGAAGGATGTGAACGCCTCGCGCATCGTTCCGCGTCACTCCCTGCACAAGTGTCATCGGCAGTCGACGGGCGGCTCGCCGGGAACGCCGAAGGCCCCGACCCCACGTGGTGCGGGGTCGGGGCCTTCGAGCTGTGCGGCCTACTCGGCGGGCTTGCCCGCGGCCTCGGCGTCGGATGCGATCGGCTCGCCCACGAGCTCGTCGCGGTCGATGCCCTCGAACGTGAACTCGCCGAGGATGCCCTCGCCCTGCGCGTCCACCCGGATGATCTGTCCCGAGGTGACCTCGCCGAAGAGGATCTTCTCCGACAGCGGGTCCTCGATCTCGCGCTGCAGCGCGCGGCGCAGCGGGCGGGCGCCCAGGACCGGGTCGTAGCCCTTCTCCGCGAGCAGCTGCTTGGCCGCCGTGGTGAGCTCGATGCCCATGTCCTTGTCCTTCATGCGCTCGTCGAGGCGGGCGACCATGAGGTCCACGATCTGGATGATCTCGGCCTGCGTGAGCTGCGGGAACACCACCACGTTGTCGACGCGGTTGAGGAACTCCGGCTTGAAGTGCTCCTTGAGCTTGCCGTTGACCAGCTTGACCATGTCGTCGTACGTCTGGCCGCCCTCGACGATGGCCGAGAAGCCCGTCGCCTGACGGCGCGAGATCGCGTCCGCACCGAGGTTGGTGGTCATGAGGATGATGGTGTTCTTGAAGTTCACCTCGCGGCCCTGGGCATCCGTCAGCTTGCCGTCCTCGAGGATCTGGAGCAGCGAGTTGAAGATGTCGGGGTGGGCCTTCTCGACCTCGTCGAACAGCACCACGGAGAACGGCTTGCGGCGCACCTTCTCGGTGAGCTGGCCGCCCTCCTCGAAGCCGACGTAGCCGGGGGGCGCACCGAACAGACGGGCCACCGTGTGCTTCTCGCCGTACTCGGACATGTCGAGCGAGATGAGCGCGTCCTCATCGCCGAACAGGAACTCGGCGAGCGCCTTGGCGAGCTCGGTCTTACCCACACCGGTCGGGCCGGCGAAGATGAACGAGCCACCGGGACGCTTCGGGTCCTTGAGGCCGGCACGGGTGCGGCGGATCGACTGCGACAGGACCTTGATGGCCTGCTCCTGGCCGATGATGCGCTTGTGCAGCTCGGACTCCATGTGGAGCAGTCGCGAGGACTCGTCGGAGGACACGCGCGTGACGGGCACGCCGGTCGACATCGAGAGCACCTCGGCGATCAGGTCCTCGTCCACCACGGCGGCGACGTCGAGGTCGCCCGACTTCCAGGCCTCCTCCTTGCGTGCGCGCTCCTCGGAGAGGCGGCGCTCGACGTCGCGGAGCGACGCGGCCTTCTCGAAGTCCTGCTCGTCGATCGCGGACTCCTTGTCGCGACGCACGTTCGCGATCTTGTCGTCCAGGTCCTTGAGCTCGGGCGGCGACGTCATGCGACGGATGCGCAGGCGCGCGCCCGCCTCGTCGATGAGGTCGATCGCCTTGTCCGGCAGGAAGCGGTCGGAGATGTAGCGGTCGGCCATCTGCGCGGCGGCCACGATCGCGTCGTCCGTGATGGTGACGCGGTGGAACGCCTCGTAGCGGTCGCGCAGGCCCTTGAGGATCTCGATCGCGTGTGCGAGCTCCGGCTCCGGCACCTGGATGGGCTGGAAGCGGCGCTCGAGGGCGGGGTCCTTCTCGACGTGCTTGCGGTACTCGTCGAGCGTGGTCGCGCCGATGGTCTGCAGCTCGCCGCGCGCGAGCATCGGCTTGAGGATCGAGGCCGCGTCGATCGCGCCCTCGGCCGCGCCGGCACCCACGAGCGTGTGGATCTCGTCGATGAACAGGATGATGTCGCCGCGCGTGCGGATCTCCTTGAGCACCTTCTTGAGGCGCTCCTCGAAGTCGCCGCGGTAGCGGGAGCCCGCGACCAGCGAGCCCAGATCCAGCGTGTAGAGGTGCTTGTCCTTGAGCGTCTCGGGCACGTCGCCGCGCACGATCGCCTGGGCGAGGCCCTCGACCACGGCGGTCTTGCCGACGCCGGGCTCGCCGATCAGCACCGGGTTGTTCTTGGTGCGGCGCGACAGGACCTGCATCACGCGCTCCATGATGAGCTCGCGGCCCACCACGGGGTCGAGCTTGCCCTCGCGCGCGGCCTGCGTGAAGTTGCGGCCGAACTGGTCGAGGACCGTCGAGCCGGCCGGGGTGCCCTCCTGGGGGCCGCCGCCGGAGGTGACGGGCTCCTTGCCCTCATAGCCCGAGAGCAGCTGGATGACCTGCTGGCGCACGCCGCCGAGGTCCGCGCCCAGCTTTCCGAGCACCTGCGCCGCCACGCCCTCACCCTCGCGGATGAGGCCCAGCAGGATGTGCTCGGTGCCGATGTAGTTGTGGCCCAGCTGCAGCGCCTCGCGCAGCGACAGCTCGAGGACCTTCTTCGCACGCGGCGTGAAGGGAATGTGTCCGGACGGGGCGTGCGAGCCCTCGCCGATGATCTCCTGCACCTGCTCGCGGACGCCGTTGAGGGAGATGTCCATCGCCTCGAGGGCCTTCGCGGCCACGCCTTCGCCCTCGCGCACCAGGCCGAGCAGGATGTGCTCGGTGCCGATGTAGTTGTGGTTGAGCATGCGCGCCTCTTCCTGGGCGAGCACCACCACGCGACGGGCTCGATCGGTGAACCGTTCGAACATGTCAGCCTCCCTTGATTCGTCCGGCCGGGACCGGGGGTCGCGGCAGTCTCCCGCCGCGGTGCTTCCAGGCTAACGGCGGGCCCCCCGCGTCCATGCCCGTGTTCGCCAGGGGCGTGAACGGACTTGGGGAGGGACGAGGCGCGCGGCATGACGCTCACCGCGCTCAGCGCACGCGTGGGGGTCTCCGTGGTGAACCTGTCGATCCTCAAGAACGACCGCGCGCGCGCGATCCGCTTCTCGACGCTGGTCGCGATCTGCGACGTCCTCGAATGCGAGGTGGGGGAGCTGCTCGTGCGGGCGCGCTGACTCGCAGCCTCTCGCGTACCGCGCCCGCAGTACGGCCGCTGTTCCCCGCATCGTCCGGGGCTACCACGTCCGTTGTAAATGCGTCCCTGACGGGACCGAAGCCTGGTGGGACCAGGCGTTTCGCGGTTAGGTTGGGCGCAGTCGGACATCCGTCGCCGACGCAGCGCCGGGAGGGCATCACCGCATGATCGAGGCAAGGGATCTCACCAAGAGGTACGGCAGCAAGACCGCTGTCGACCACGTCACCTTCACCGTCCAGCCGGGCATCGTCACCGGCTTCCTGGGCCCCAACGGAGCCGGGAAGTCCACGACGATGCGCATGATCCTGGGCCTCGACAAGCCGACGGCCGGGCAGGTCACCGTGAACGGCAAGCCGTACGCCAAGCTCGTCACGCCGCTCAGCGAGATCGGCGCGCTCATCGACGCCAAGGGCGTCCACCCGCGCCGCTCGGCCCGCCAGCACCTCCGTGCGGTCGCCGCGACGCACGGCATCTCGGACAAGCGCGTCGACGAGGTGCTCGACCTCACGGGCCTCACCGAGGTCGCCAAGCGCAAGGCCGGCAACTTCTCGCTCGGCATGGGTCAGCGCCTCGGCATCGCGGGCGCGCTGCTGGGCGACCCGAAGATCGTGATGTTCGACGAGCCCGTCAACGGCCTCGACCCCGACGGCGTCCTGTGGGTGCGCCAGCTCGCGCGCCGTCTCGCCGAGAACGGCCGCACCGTGTTCCTGTCGAGCCACCTCATGAGCGAGGTCCAGCAGACCGCGGACCACGTCATCATCATCGGCCGCGGCAAGATCCTCGCCGATGCGCCGCTCCAGGAGTTCGTCCGCGCCCATGCCCGCGAAGGCGTGCTGGTGACGTCGCCCGACGCGGGCGGGCTCGCCGAGGCCGTCAAGGCCGCGGGCGGCACCGTCCAGGCCGTCGACCACCGCGAGCGGATCTCCGTCACGGGCATCGACGCCCGTGAGATCGGCCGGATCGCGCGCGACAACAGCCTGTGGCTGGCCGAGCTGCGCGACGAGAGCACGAGCCTCGAGGACGCCTACATGCACCTCACCGCCGAGGAGACCGAGTACCGGGCCGGAGTGCCCACAGGGAAGACCGACACCGCGAAGGAGGCCTCCCAGTGAGCGCCGCGACCCCGACCGACACGACCCCCGGAACCGAGGTCGTGACCCACCGCGCCGGCTACGCCCGCGCCCTGCGTTCCGAGTGGATCAAGGCGCGCACGCTGCGTTCCACCTGGATCCTCGTGGGCTTCGCGCTGCTCGCGTTCATCGGCCTCCCGGTGCTGGTGACGGGCGAGACGACCGTCACCGACCCCGCGGAGGGCGCTGTCGCGGCCATGCACGCGATCTTCACCGCGAGCGACTTCGTGCTCATCCTCGTCGCGGTGCTCGGCGCGCTGCTCACCACGTCGGAGTTCACCACCGGCATGGCGCGCAACACCTTCACCGCCACGCCCAAGCGCGGTGCCGTGCTCGCGGCCAAGGCCACCATCGCCTCCCTGTTCGCGCTCGGCATCGCGGTGGTCGGCGCCGTCGCGACGTTCTTCGCGCTCGGGGACAAGCTGTCCGGTGCGGCGTCGCTCGACTTCGGCAACGCCGAGATGGTCAAGGTGCTCGTCGTGAGCCTCATCGGCTACGTGGTCACCGCCGTGCTCGCGGCCTCGCTCGGGGTGCTGCTGCGTTCGTCGGTCGGCACCATCTTCACCATCGTCGCGATGCAGCTGATCCTCCCCGGGATCCTGCTGTCCGTGCCCAGCGACATCGCCAACTGGGTCGGCGCGATCATGCCCGGTGTCGCGGCGAGCGCCGCCGTCAACACCGAGCCCATCGATCCCGGCACCATCTTCCTCACGCCGGGCGCGGGCCTCGCGGTCCTCATCGCGTGGGCGGTGCTGCCGTTCCTCGCCGCGATGGCGGTGCTCAAGGCCCGCGACATCTGACCAGCGCGGAGCTGCGGAGGGGTCGGTCGAGAGGCCGGCCCCTCCGTGCGTTCCCGTCGGGTTCTACGCCTCGAGCAGGATGGTGATGGGGCCGTCGTTGACCAGCTCGACGTCCATGTGCGCGCCGAACACCCCGGTGCCCACGGTCAGCCCCCGCGACCGCAGCGCCGACACCACCGCCTCGACCAGCGGCTCCGCCACGGGCCCGGGCGCGGCGCCGTTCCACGACGGCCGCCGCCCCTTGCGCACATCCGCGTAGAGCGTGAACTGCGAGACCACGATGACGGGCGCGTCGACGTCCGCGACGCTCCTCTCATCGGACAGGATCCGCAGCTCCGCGATCTTGCGGGCGATGGTCTGCACCTGCTCGGGGCCGTCACCGTGGGTGACGCCGACGAGCGCGACGATGCCCTGCCGGTCGAACGATGCGGTGACGGTGCCGTCCACGGTCACGGACGCGCGCGAGGCGCGCTGGAGGACCGCCTTCACCGGCGCGTCACCAACCGCCGCGCGCGCCGCCGGAGGAGCCGCGGGACGATCCGGGACGGCGCGGGCCGAGCGCGGGGCGCACGTCGACGAAGTAGATGATGACCGCGACGATCGACGCGAGCCCGAAGATGCTCGCCAGCCCGATGACGCCGCCCAACGGGGCAGGGATGGTGAAGACGGCGGCGAGCCCAAGGATGACGAGCCACAGGGTCTTGGACCGCTTGCCCGCCGCGACGAACTGCGTGTCCGGGTAGTGTGCCGCGTCGATCAGGCCGTAGACGGCGCCCGCGAACGCGGCGATCGAGATGACGAGCAGCACGAGCTCTTGCAGGCCACCGAACATGGGAACCTCCGGGATTGGCGGGGCGCGAGGGCTCCTACGCTAACGCAGGGGGCATGACCTGCAGTCCCTCGGCTCGCGCGGCCGCTGCGGGCCGGCGGTCCCAGGCGGCGAACACGAGGTCCGTCGAGCTCAGCGCGAGGGCGCTCGCGAGATGGATGGCGTCGCCCGCGCGCAGGGGACGACGATCGACCAGCTCGGCGGCGCGCTCGGTGACGGCGGCGCTGACCTCGACCTTGACGAGCCCCGGCCACAGCTCCGACCAGCGGTCGCGCGCCTGCGCCGCGGGGGCGGCGTCGATGCGGCCGATGCGCTCGGCAGAGGCGAGCACGGACCGCGCCTCCGCATCGGCGAGCCGCGAGGTGACCAGCGCGTCGGCGCCCTTCCACAGGGCGACCGCGAGGTCGCTGCCGGTCTCGAGGACGCACAGCTTGAGCAGCGCGGACGTGTCGAGGTAGACGAGCGACATGCCTACCTGCGCAGACGCCCGAGCAGGCTGGACAGCGCGTCCTTGGCGGCCTCGGCCTGCGGCAGGCGCGGCACGGCGCGCTCGGACGCGGGGACCGCGATCACGCCCTCCTCCGCCAGCCGGGCGAGCAGGGACGCGGACTCGACGGGGCCGATCTTCGCGACGGGCAGCCCGCCCTCGGTGAGGACCACGTCCTCGCCGGCGCGCGCGGCGCCGAGCGCCTCGTCCAGCCTCGTCGCCAGATCGCTGATGGGGATCTCCACGTGGCCCACGCTACCCCGCCGATGGCGCGAGGCCGCGGAGGTGACGGGTCTCAGCCGGGCAGGTCCCCGCCGTCTGCGGCGCAGCCCTTGCCCATGAGCAGGCCCTTCATGGTGGGGCCGGGCTTCGGCGGGCGGTCCGCGGAGAAGCCGTCCGCGTTCACGATGAGCTCCTGGGCGGCTGCGACCGGGCCGCCGTCGGTGGGCACCGTGAGCTCGGTCGACGGATCGACGGATCGCTTGAGGATCGCGAGCGCGATCGGGCCGAGCTCGTGGTGGCGCGCCACCGACGTCACGCGGCCCACCTCGGCGTCGTCGCGACCGAGCACCGTCGCGCCGGGCTCGGGGAGCGAGTGCCCCGAGCCGTCGAGGTGCAGCATCGTGAGGCGGCGCGGCGGCCGGCCCACGTTGTGGACCTTCGCGACGGTCTCCTGGCCGCGGTAGCAGCCCTTGTGCAGGTGCACCGCGGTGCGCAGCCAGTCGAGCTCGTGGGGGAGCGAGTGGTCGTCGACGTCGAACGCCGCGCGCGGACGATGCGCGGCGATGCGCAGCGCCTCGGTCGCCCAGGTGCCGGCGAGGGTCCAGCCGGACTCGAGGCGTGCCTCGATCTCGGCTCCCAGCGACGCGCGCGGCACGAGCACCAGGCGCCACGGCCGGACCGTCGTCGCCAGCGCCGTGGGGTCCGCGGCGTAGGAGGTGCCGCCGGCGGTGACGCCGGGCCACGGGTCCACCCAGGTGACGGGCTCGCCGTCGGCCGCCGGTCGCGAGACCGCCTCGCCGATCGCCGCCCAGTCCTCGGTCGCATCGTGCACCTCGACCCGCAGCATGAAGCGCATGCGGTCGAGGAACGTGGCGAGCGCGGGAGCGGACTCCGTGAGGAGCCACGCGGTCGCGCCATCGTCGACCAGGCCGGCGACGTGCTCGATGCGGCCCTGCGGTGACAGGATCATCAGCTCGGCCGACTCGCCCGGCGCGAGGCCGGCGACCTGCTGCGTGCACAGGGAGTCGAGCCACGTGAGGCGGTCGGGGCCGGTCACGGTCACGACGCCCAGGTGGGACTGGTCGGCCACGGCGCGGCCCTGCTCGAGCGCGCGCTGCTCCGCGGTGGGGTCGCCGTAGTGCCACGGGACGCCGGCGTCGGGGCCGAGGCCGGCGACCGCGCCGTGGCGGGTGAGGAGCGGTGAGGTCATGGCGGGTGAACGATCGAGGGTGCCGTCAGGATTCCACGTCGGGCGCGATGGTCTCCGCGTCCTCGGGGACCGCGGGTCCGTCGACGCGCGACAGGCGCGCGCTCGCGTAGGACTGCAGCTCCTGGCCGAAGGCCGCGAGGTCCCAGGCCCACATGAGCTCGCCGCCGACGTTGCCGTACATGCGGGTCGCGCCGCGCACGTCGGGCCCGGACTCGGTGGCCGCCGCGAAGCGGGTCGCGAGGTCGATGCGCCCGTTGCCGACGGCGCCGAAGTACGCGGTGAGCAGGCCCGACGCATCCGCGAGGACCACTTCGAGCGGGTGCTGGAAGTCCTTGAGCTCGACGCCCTCGGGCGCGCTCGGGGCGACCCGCCAGAAGCCGGACTCGGCGGACCAGACCTGGCCCTCCTCGCCGTCCGGACCCATGAGCGTGATGGTGGAGGTGTAGGTGAGGTACGGGCCGCCGTCGTGGTCGAACACCACGCGCTGGCGGAAGTCCGCGGCGTCGATGCCGGGGTAGTCCACGACGCCGTGGCCCTCCCAGGTGCCGACGATCCACGCGAGCGGGTAGACCTCGGGCGCGAGGTCCGACGGGATGACGAAGGTCACCGCTTGGGCCCCTTGACCAGGCGGAAGGCGACGATGCCCGCGACCCAGGTGGTGGCGCCGAACGCGGCGACGGCGAGAACGGTGAAGGTGACCTCGAGTGCAGTCATGGGGCGAGTCTATGCCGGGACCGAGGTCCCGATCCACGTCCCGGGCGGACGATGCGCGACGTCAGTAGACGAGCGCGGTCGCGTCGGTGGCCGTGGCCTCCGCGACGAACGCGGCGGCTCCCGCGATGCGGGCGCCCGCGAGGAGGTCGGCCTCCTCGATCTCGCGTCGCTTCGCGCATTGCGCGCACACCGTGAGCGTGCCCGCGGCCAGGACGGCGCCGCGCAGCTGCGACAGGGGCGGCGAGTGAGGGATCACCACGTCCTCGGTGCCGGGCAGCGCGTGGAGCGTGGCGTCGCCCGTGAGCCACACGCTGACCTCGAGGCCCGACGCGGCAGCGGTGGCGGCCACGGTGAAGGCCTGCATGAGGGTCTCGACCCGCTCGGTCCCGCAGGTGACCTTGACGATGAGCGCGGGCATGTCAGGCGGCGGTTCGGGTCGTGGCGCGCTTGAACAGCAGGTAGATCTCGCAGCCCAGGCACAGGTCGAACACGCTGTTGAGGAACGAGGCGAACGTGACGAAGCCGGTGAAGACGTAGAAGCCCGCGTCCCACCCGAGCAGGCCCGAGCCGACCGCGAGGATCGAGAAGCCGAGCCCCATCTGCTGCGCGAAGCGCGGCGGACGGAAGGACTCGGTCTCCTTCGGCGGCGCGAGCCGAGGGCGCACGGCCGTCTTGAACACCCACGACTGCACGGTGGCCTGCGGGCCGACGATCGCGCCGGGAATGAAGAGCGCGAGCAGCACCGCCATGATGACGACGCCACCGGCATCGGCGCCCACGAGCAGGGCCGAGACGGAGAACGCGAGCTGGAAGAACGCGCCGAAGCGCGGGCCGCGCGGGTCGATCTGGATGTCGTTCATGTGAGCCTCCTGGCCGGAGTGTAGGCGCGCCGGGGATCCCGCGTCGCGGACCCCGGGTGCTAGATCGAGTAGTCGGTGCCGGTCCGCGGCACGGCGGCGAGCGCCTCGCGCGCCTGGGTCTCGGTGGGCGCCCCGGAGATGCGGGACACCACGACGCCGTCGCCGTCGAGCAGCAGGATGGTCGGCGTGCGCATGATCTCGAGCTCGCGCGCGAGGTCGAGCCGCTCGGCGGCGTCGATCTCGATGTGGGCGACGCGCTCGTCCTCGCCCGCGATCCGCGTGAGGAGCGCGGCGGTCGGCGGGCACTTCGCGCACATCGGCGTCGAGAACTGCACGAAGGTCGCGTGGTAGCCGCGCGGCGCGCCGAGCGTGGCGGAGGACAGCGCGCCCGCCCGCTCGACCTCGCGGGCCACCCCCTGGCGTCGCTGCCACCACAGCGCGACGACGGTCGCGATCGCGAGGATCGCGAGCACGATGAGGACACGGATGAGCATGGGTTCCCTCGCTTGGGTTCAGCCGACCAGCAGGCGCCCGCCGACGTACACGAGCACCCCGGCAGACAGAACGGGGGCGAGGGCCGACGACATTCCCGGGAGCCAGCCCTTCGCGCGCGGCTCGCGCCTCATGAGCTCCTGGAGCAGCGTGACGATCACGGCGCACAGCAGGCCCACGCCGGCTCCCGCGTACCAGGGGAGCTCGGGGAACAGCGCGCCGGTCGCGAGCCCCGTGGCGGTGCCCAGCACCAGGGCGATCCCCGAGCTCAGCTGCGGGCGGCGCGTCGACACGCTCGCGATCGCGGAGACGGCGAGCGCGGCGCCGCCCGTGACCACCAGGTCCTCCGCGCCATGCGTGCGCGAGGCCGCGACCCACGCGGCGCCCGCGGAGACCACGATCGCTCCGGCGCACGTCGCGGCGACGGAGGTGACCGCACGGCCGCGCGAGCTCGGCAGGAACACCTCGGACACGAGCGCGGCGATCGCCATGAGCGCCACGGCGACGACCATGTGGCGCAGGTGGGGAGCCGTGCGCCCGAGCACCACGGCGACGACCGCGAGGGTGCCGCCGCCCATGAGGATCACGGACGCCGCGCGCCGGCGCGAGGCGCGCAGCAGCGCGGGCCAGCCGAGCGCGAGCGCGACGATCATCGTGAGCACGACGACGGCGAGATACCTGGTCCCCAGGAATCCGCCCACCGCGATGAGCGCCGCGGCAGCGGCGCTGATGGTCGCCCTCGTGGTGGGAAGCATGGGCGTTAGTGTCTCAGACGCCCGCGCCGCTAGAGTGAACCGCAATCGGAGGTGGCGATGGCAGACCTGCTCGTGCTCACACCGTCCACGGACGGTGCGGCTGAGGTGCTTCCTGCCCTCGCCCTGCTGTCGCACAGGACACGTGTGGTCGCGCCGGAGCCGTCGGCGATGCTCGATGCGATGGACGCGGACGTCCTCGTGGTCGACGCGCGCACCGATCTGGTGGAGGCGCGCAACAACTGCAACCTCATCCAGGTGACCGGGGTCGCGGTGCCGCTGCTGCTGGTGCTGCGCGAGGGCGGCATGTCGATCGTCAACGCCGACTGGGGAGCCGCCGACGTGGTCCTGGCCGAGGCGTCCCCGGCCGAGGTCGAGGCGCGCATCCGCCTGCTCATCGGGCGTGCGAACGCCGCGGACCCCCTGGACCGCGTCGCGGAGTTCTCCTCGGGCGACCTCACGGTGGACGTCGGCGGTTACACCGCGCGGCTCAAGGGCGTGCCGCTCGATCTCACCTACAAGGAGTTCGAGCTCCTCAAGTACCTCATGCAGCACCCGGGCCGCGTCTACACGCGCGACCAGCTGCTGCAGGAGGTCTGGGGCTTCGACTACTACGGCGGCACGCGCACGGTCGACGTCCACGTGCGTCGCCTGCGTGCCAAGCTCGGCGCGGAGCACGAGCAGCTCATCGGCACCGTCCGCAACGTCGGCTACCGGTTCGATCCGCCTCAGCCGCAGCGCAGCGCCGCCTCCGAGACCGTCTAGCGCCCCCGATAGGATCGGGGTGTCCCTCCCTTCCTTCACCAGGAGCACCATGACCTCTCGCCCGCCCGCCCGTCTCTTCTCGCGCCTCACGCCGTCCACCGAGCGCACGCTCGTCGACGTGCTGCGCACCGAGCGCGCCGGCGGGATCCTGCTGCTCATCGGCACGGCGGCGGCGCTCATCTTCGCGAACACGCCGCTGCAGGGCGTGTACGAGCGGCTGAGCGAGCTCACGCTGGGCCCGCACGCGCTCCACCTCGACCTCAGCGTCGCGGACTGGGCCAAGGACGGGCTGCTGGCGATCTTCTTCTTCGTCATCGGCCTCGAGCTCAAGCGCGAGATCGTCGCGGGAGAGCTGCGGAAGCCGTCGACCGCGGTGGTGCCCATCGTCGCGGCGATCGGCGGCATGGCGATGCCCGCGCTGCTCTACGTGGGCGTCAACTCCATGTTCGCCGGCGGCTCGCTCGACGGGTGGGCGGTGCCGACGGCGACCGACATCGCGTTCGCGATCGCGGTGCTCGCCGTGGTCGGCAAGTGGCTCCCGAACGCGCTGCGCGCGTTCCTGCTCACGCTCGCGGTGGTCGACGATCTGCTCGCGATCATCATCATCGCCGTGTTCTTCTCGAGCGACCTCCACTTCGAGTGGCTCGCCGCCTCGCTCGCGTGCATCGCCGTCTTCGGCCTGCTGCTGCGCAAGGGCTGGAACCACGCCTGGCTGCTGTTCCCGCTCGCGTTCGCCGCGTGGGCCTTCATGCACGCCTCGGGCGTCCACGCCACCATCGCCGGCGTCGCGCTGGGCCTCATGGTGCCGGCCGTCGCGCGCAAGGGAGAGCGCACCTCGCTCGCCGAGCACTGGGAGCACGTGTGGCGCCCCGTCTCGGCCGCGGTCGCCGTGCCGGTCTTCGCGTTCTTCGCCGCGGGCGTCACCATCGACGCCGAGTCCATCTCGGCCGTCGCGCACGACCCGGTGGCGCACGGCGTCATCGCGGGCCTGGTGATCGGCAAACCGCTCGGCATCGTCCTCGCCACGTGGCTGGTCGCCACGTTCACCAAGGCCACGCTCGACCGCGGGCTCGCGTGGATCGACGTGGCGGGCATGGGCATGCTCGCGGGCATCGGCTTCACCGTGTCGCTCCTGATCGGCGAGCTGGCCTTCACCTCTGACCCGGAGCGGGTCGAGGCGGTGAAGCTGGCCGTCCTGTTCGCGTCGGTGCTCTCGGCGCTGCTGGGCGCCGCGGTGCTGTTCTTCCGCGACCGCTTCTACCGCCGCCTGTACGAGCGCCGCTCCAACCCGATCCCGCTGCCATCGAACCGCATGGCCAAGCCGGAGGAGCTCGGCCGCAGCGTCGGCGTCGACCCCGCCGAGGTGGGCGTCGAGGCGCCCGCGGGAGACGACAAGGGCCACTGAACCCGCGCATCGTCCCCGGGGACGATGCGGCGCGTCCTACGCGTCGGCGCGCACCCGCGCGCCCGGCGCGGTGGGGCACAGCGCTGCGATCTCGCAGCTGCCGCAGTCGGGCTTGCGCGCCATGCACCGGCGGCGGCCGTGGAAGATCACGCGGTGCGACCACAGCGTCCACTCGCGACGCTCGATGAGCGCCATGAGGTCGCGCTCGACCACCACCGGGTCGTCGTTCACCGTGAGGCCGAGCCTCCGCGCGAGGCGGCCCATGTGCGTGTCGACCGTGATGCCGGGGATGTCGAAGGCGTTGCCGAGCACCACGTTCGCGGTCTTGCGGCCGACGCCGCGCAGCGTGACCAGGTCGCGCTGACGGCCGGGCACCTCGCCGTCGAAGCGGTCGACCAGGTCCCGGCTGAGCCCGAGCAGCGACTCCGCCTTGGCGCGGTAGAAGCCCGTGGGGCGGATGAGCGCCTCGAGCTCGTCGCGGTCGGCGCCGGCCATCGCGCGCGCGTCGGGGAAGCGCGCGAACAGCGCGGGGGTGACCTGGTTGACGCGGACGTCGGTGCACTGCGCGCTCAGCACCGTGGCGACCAGGAGCTCGAACGCGTCGCGGTGGTCGAGCTCGCAATGCGCGTCCGGGTAGACCTCCGCGAGGGCGCGGTTGATCGCCCGCGCGCGCCGCACCAGCGCGACCGGCGGGGCGTCCTGGGAGGACGATGCGACGGTGAGCGGGGTGCGGGCCATGCGCCCACCCTAGACCGCTCAAGCGCGCCGTCCCGGCGGCCGATAGACGGAGGGACAGGCGCGCGACGCGCGCGACGGACGAGGGAGGTGGGCGTGGCGACAGCGACGACGGCGAGCGTCATCGCCGATCTTCGGCAGCGTCGCCGCGACACCCGGCGCGAGCTTGCGCGGGTGCGCTGGTGGCGCCGCCTGGTGCGCGCGCGCCGCGACCTCGCCGTGGCGTTCGTGGCCGAGCCCATCGGGGCTGGTAACGCGGGACTCGAGCTGTCGTGGGAGGCGCTCGCCGCGGGCGCGCCGACCACCTCGGAGCTGTCCGGCGCGGTGTGGCCCGAAGGGAGCGCTCTCTCGTTCGGGACGCTCGAGGAACTGGACGATCTGGACGCGCGACTCGCCGCCTACGAGTCTCGAGTGGCCTCCACCCTTGATAATGTGACGGGCCAGATGGTGCGCGCGATGGCTCGAGCGCACGCGGTCGAGATGGAGATTGAGGAGGCCTGACATGCCCGATGCGGCACGCGAGGAGCAGCTGCTCCGGTCGTCGCCGCTGTTCGGCGGCATGGACGGGACCACGGCGCGTTCGCTGATCTCCCAGATGCACCGCCGCGAGCTCTCGCGCGGCGACACGATCTTCGCCGAGGGCGACGACGGCCACGCGCTCTACGTCGTGGTCAAGGGCAAGGTCAAGCTCGCGCGGACCGCGCGCGACGGCCGCGAGAACCTGCTCGCGCTGCTCGGCGCCGGCGACATGCTCGGCGAGCTGTCGGTGTTCGACCCGGGCCCGCGGATGTCGCGGGCGCACACGGTCGAGGACACCATCGTCTACGAGCTGCCCAAGCAGGTGC
Organism: Demequina iriomotensis; assembly: GCF_000971395.1. Lineage (GTDB taxonomy): Bacteria > Actinomycetota > Actinomycetes > Actinomycetales > Demequinaceae > Demequina > Demequina iriomotensis. Next base: position 281,907 of record NZ_BBME01000009.1, read on the forward strand.
TCGACACCTGGCTCGACGATCACCTGGAGATGTCGCGCCACATGCTGCGCGCCCTCGCGCAGCGGATCCGCCGCCAGTCCAACACGATGGCGGACCTGGTGTTCTCCGACGTCCCGGGCCGCGTGGCGAAGGCGATCCTCGAGCTGGGGCACCGGTTCGGACGCATGGAGCGCGGCCACGTGACCGTGCGTCACGGACTCACCCAGGAGGAGCTCGCCCAGCTGGTGGGCGCGTCGCGTGAGACGGTCAACAAGGCGCTCGCGGACTTTGCGTCGCGCGGCTGGATCGACGTGCACATCGGCGCCGTCGAGGTCTACGAGCCCGAGCGCCTGCGCGCCCGCTCGCGCTGACCCACCGCTCCCTCCCCGGTCATCCCCGGACCGACGCCGGACACTGGCAACGGATCTCGCGGCGACACGCCGCGTCCCGACGCCGGTGCGCCGCGACACGCCCGCAACCCGGGACAAGGTCCGTTGCTGCTGCCAGGCAGGGCGGGGCGGGACGATGCGCGGCCGCCGGGGCCACGCATCGTCCGATCCCTAGAGCGAGCGCAGGGCGACCGTGATCTCCACCTCGACGGGCGCGCCGAGCGGCAGCGCCGCGACGCCGACCGCGGAGCGGGCGTGGCGACCGGCCTCGCCGAAGACCTCGACCATGAGGCTCGAGGCCCCGTTGAGGACGGCGGGCTGCGCGGTGAACCCGGGCGCCGAGGCGACGAAGCCCGTGACCTTCACGACCGACTCGATGTTGTCGAGCCCTCCGGCCGCCTGCGCGACCGCGGCGAGCGCGTTGAGGGCGCACTGACGCGCGCACTCGGTCGCACGCTCGGGCGTGACATCGCCCGCGCGCTGGCCGACGAGGCCCACAGCGAGGAGGTCGCCCTCGGACAGCGGCAGCTGTCCCGAGGTGTGCACCAGGTCGCCGTGGCGACGCGCGGGGACGTAGGTGCCCACCGGGGTCGCGACCTCGGGCAGCGTGAGCCCCAGCGCGGCGAGGCGCTGGCTCGCGGACACGGTCAGCGCTCCCCGGTCGGGCGCTTGAGGTACGCGACCAGGCCCCCGGTGGGGCCGGTCACCACCTGCACGAGCTCCCAGCCGTCCTCGCCCCACTGGTCGAGGATCTGCTTGGTGACGTGGTCGATGAGCGGAACGGTGGCGTACTCCCAGGTGGTCATGCGCCCGAGCCTAGTCCGCCACGGCCCCGCTCGGCGGGCCCGCGGAGGGGCTGATTGGTGCCCGCGCGCGCCTCGCTTACCCTTATAGCCATGTCTCGGTCCCATCCACGCCCTCGTACGAAGGTGACGTTCGTGCAGCTGCTCACCGCGCTGTCGCTGTTCGTCGCCCTGTCGATCATGGGTGGGTTCCTCCTCGCAGGCCTCGCCCTGCCTGCGGTGACGGTCGCCGGAAACGCCGCGAGCGGGTCCGCCGAGCTGTTCGAGGAGCTGCCGCAGGAGCTCGCGGCCGTGAGCCTCCCGCAGCAGTCCAACATCTACGACCGCACCGGCAAGAACCTGCTCGCGACGTTCTACGAGCAGAACCGCGTGGTGGTGCCGCTCGAGGACATCTCGCCGTGGCTGCAGAACGCCGTGGTGTCGATCGAGGACAAGCGCTTCTGGCTCCACCACGGCGTCGACGGCGAGGGCCTGCTGCGCGCGGCCTACGTCAACCTCACCTCGCCCGACTCCCCCGGAGCGTCGACGCTCACGCAGCAGCTGGTGAAGAACACGCTGCTGCAGAAGGCGATCCTGTCCGAGGACGAGGACGCGATGGATGCGGCGACCGAGGTGTCGCTCACCCGCAAGATCCGCGAGTGGCGGCTCGCCCTCGCGCTCGAGGAGAACCTCGACCGCGAGTACGGCGTCCAGTGCGACCCGGACAACGCGAAGGTCGACTGCGGCAAGGAGCAGGTGCTCGAGCAGTACCTCAACATCGCGCAGTTCGGCGCGAACACCTACGGTGCCGAGGCCGCGTCGCAGCTCTACTTCTCGAAGTCCGCGAAGGACCTGACGGCCATCGAGGCCGCCACGATCGCCGGTGTCACGCAGAACCCCTCCAAGTGGGACCCCATCCGCTACCCGGAGAACGCGAAGGCGCGCCGCGACACCGTGCTCTACCAGATGTACCTGCAGGACTTCATCACCGAGGACCAGTACGACGAGTACTCCACGATCCCGGTCGAGGAGACGCTCAAGGTCTCGAACCCCAAGTTCTCGTGCGTCGCTGCGCAGGACGCGCCGTTCTTCTGCGACTACGTCACCAAGATCATCCGTCGCGACGACGTCTTCAACCAGGAGGGCGCGGAGCTCACGGGCGCCGACCTGCTGAGCCTCGGCGGCCTCGACGTGGTCACCACGCTCGACCTCGACAAGCAGCGCGCGGCCAACCAGGCGCTCGAGGCCGCGCTTCCCAAGGACGATCCGAAGGGCTGGGCGATGGCGCTCGTGTCCCTCGACCCCGGCACCGGGGAGATCCTGGCGATGGCGCAGAACCGCGACTTCGACCCGTCCGAGGAGGGCGGCGAGGGCACCACCGCGATCAACTACGCCGTCGACTACGAGTGGGGAGGATCGTCCGGGTTCTCGCCGGGCTCGACCTTCAAGCCCGTGGTCCTCACCGAGTGGCTCAAGGAGGGCCACTCGCTCATGGAGAAGGTCGACGGCAAGCAGCAGAAGTACGACCCGTACTCGTGGCAGGCCAGCTGCGTCGACGGACCGGTGACCCGCGACTGGTGGGGCCCGGGCAACGTCGAGGGCGCGTTCGCGTACCAGCAGACGGTGCTCCACGCCTCCGCGAACTCGGTCAACACGGCCTACGCGAACATGGCGAACAAGCTCGACCTGTGCTCGCTCCGCGATACGGCCGAGGACCTCGGCTTCCAGCGCGCGGACGACAAGGAGATCGAGATCACGCCGACGATGGCGCTCGGCACGCAGAACGCGTCCCCGCTGACGATGGCGCAGGTCGCGCAGGTGTTCGCGAACGAGGGCGTCCGCTGCGACCCGATCGCGATCCTGTCGGTCACCGACGCGAACGGCAAGCAGCTCGCGGTGCCGCCGCAGAGTTGCGAGCGCGTCATCGACAAGGAGATCGCGGACGGCGTCGCGTACGCGATGCAGGACGTCATCAAGGAGGGGACCGGAACGGTCGCCCAGCTCGCGGACGGCCGCCCGGCGGCCGGCAAGACCGGTACCGCGCAGAACAACACGCACCTGTGGTTCATGGGCTACACCCCCAACCTCGTCGCGACCGTCTGGCTCGGCAACCCGGACTACGACGAGGAGGGTCAGAGCATCACCCTCAACGGCACGTACTACAGCTACCTCTACGGATCGTCGATCTCGGCGCCCACGTGGAAGGCGTACATGGACGTCGCGTTGCAGGACATGCCGGTCGAGGGCTTCGACGAGCCGACCGACGATATCCTCTACGGCAAGCCCGTACCTGTGCCGTCGATCATCGGGATGACCGAGGACGAGGCGCGGAGCACCATCGACGGGGCCGGCTTCAAGCTCGCGGAGGAGGGCACCAAGGTGTTCTCGTCGCAGTACGCGCCCGGAACCGTCATCGCGCAGTCGCCCGGTGCGTACTACAAGACGCTGCCCGGCTCGACCATCAGCTACTCGATCGCGACGGACCAGATGCCCGGCTGGTACACCAAGTGGCCCCAGGGCTGGGACCCGAACGTCGCGCCCGACGACTGGTGGGGCACCGAGTGGCCGCCCGCGGAGTTCGAGAGCAACCCGCCCGCGGGCTGGCCGCTCGCGAACGACGACGAGCAGGACGGCAACGGTAACGGAAACGGCGGCAACAACAACGGCGGCGGCGGCCGCGGCGGGCGCGGGTAGGCGTGAGGCGCGTCGTCGCGGGTCTCGCAGCCGTGGGCGTGGCGGGCCTCGCGTGGGGCCTCGCCGAGGCGCGCGCGTTCACGGTGCGCCGGCACGAGGTGCCGATCCTTCCCGCGGGCAGCCGGCCGGTGCGAATCCTGCACCTGTCCGACCTGCACCTCACGCCGTCGCAGCGCCGCAAGGTGGCCTGGGTCCGCGCGCTTGCGCACGAGCCCATCGACGCCGTGGTCACCACCGGTGACAACCTCGCGCACCCGGATGCGGTGCCGACCGCCCTCGAGGCGCTCGAGCCGTTCCTGGCGCTGCCCGGAGCGTTCGTGTTCGGGTCGAACGACTACCACGGGCCGCTTCCCAAGAACCCCCTCGACTACTTCGGCGGGCCGTCGCGCCTGCGCCCGAAGCAGGCGGAGCTCCCCACCGAGGCGCTCCGGGAAGGTCTTGCCGCCCAGGGCTGGGTGGACCTCAACAACGCGCGCGGCTCGATCACCGCGGCGGGCTCGGTGCTCGACCTCGTGGGCGTCGACGACCCCCACATCGGCCTCGACCGGATGCCCGAGCCGGCTCCGCCCGTCGCCGATGCCGCCGTGCGCATCGGCGTCGCGCACGCGCCGTATCGCCGGGTGCTCGACCAGATGGCGTCGGACGATGCGGCGCTCATCCTCGCCGGCCACACGCACGGCGGACAGGTGTGCGTCCCGTTCTACGGTGCCCTCGTCACCAACTGCGACCTCGACACGAGCCGCGCGAGCGGTCTCCACGGTTGGCCGGGCGTGCGTCCGGACTCGGGCGGCAAGGGCGTCTACGTCCACGTCTCCGCGGGGCTCGGCACGTCCCCGTACGCGCCGTACCGCATCGCGTGCCGCCCCGAGGCGACCATCCTCACCCTGGTCCCGCGGGCGTAGGGGGTCGATTTCATGTTTCCGCCTGCCGTCGGATATCCTAGGCAGGCTCAAAAACCGGGGTGTGGCGCAGCTTGGTAGCGCGCCTCGTTCGGGACGAGGAGGCCGCAGGTTCAAATCCTGTCACCCCGACGGTTGAGAGAAGGGCCGGATCCGCGAGGATCCGGCCCTTCTTGCGTCCCCGCCCGGTCGGCGCCGCGCGAGTCTTCAACGTTGCAGACTCGCGGACCACGCCTATTTGGCACTTGACCAGGTATGACAACGTTATCGAAACGTGACCGCGCGTGGGTGGATTGCCCTTTGCTTACCGATTTGTCAGACCTATCGTGAGCGGGACGCCTCCTCAACGTCGAGGGCGGTGCCCCGGGGCGATGACGCCCTGGTCAAGGGGAAGGGATGTCGACGTGAAGAAGTCCTCTCTGATCTCGACCGGGGCGCTGCTCGCAGCCTCGGCCCTCGTGCTCGCCGGATGCTCCAGCGACGGCGGGGACACGGGCTCCAGCATGGAGTCGAGCGATACCGGATCCGGCGATGCGATGGCCGAGGGCGGCCGTGCGTGCGTGATCCTGCCCGACGCCGCATCGTCCCCGCGCTGGGAGAACGGCGACCGGCCCGCACTCGAGGAGGCGATCACCGCCGCCGGGTTCGAGGCCGACATCCAGAACGCGCAGGGCGACACCGCCAAGTACGCGACCATCGCCGACCAGATGCTCACGCAGGGCTGCGGCGTCATGATCCTGGTCGACTACAACGGCGCGGGCGTGACGGTCACCGAGAACGCGGTCGCGCAGGGCATCCCCGTGATCGCCTACGACCGCCCGATCGCCGGGGCCGACTACTACGTCTCCTTCGACAACTTCAAGGTCGGCGAGCTCGAGGGTCAGTCCGTGGTGGACGGTCTCGAGGCCAACGGCGTGGACCCGGCCGAGGCCGTGGTCGTGTACATCGGCGGCGACCCCGCCGACGGCAACGCCGCGAAGTTCCACGACGGTGCGGTGTCCGTCATGGAGGCCGCGGGCATCGAGCCGGCGGCGGAGCCGGCGGGCAAGTGGGACGGCGAGTACTCGGCGACCCAGTTCGAGCAGGCGCTCACCGACCTCGGCGGCAAGGTCGACGCGGTCTGGGCCGCGAACGACACGAACGCCGCGGGCGTCATCACGATCCTGGACAAGAACGGGCTGACGGTTCCCGTCTCGGGTCAGGACGCCTCGGTCGCCGGTCTCCAGAACGTGCTGCTCGGCAAGCAGGCGGCGACGGTCTACAAGCCGTACCAGCTCGAGGCGGCCACCGCCTCGGACCTCGCGGTCCAGCTGCTCAACGGCGAGGCGCCCGAGGCGCCCGCCGAGTACGACGACGGCACGCCGTTCTTCGCGGAGACGCCGGTGCTCGTGGGGCCCAACGACATCCAGCAGGTCATCGACGACGGCAATGCGTCCTACGACGAGATCTGCACGGGCGAGGTCGCGGCCAAGTGCGACGAGGTAGGGCTCGCCGCCGCCTCGTGAGCGGCGCGTGACGGGGAGGGCCCCGCGTGGCGACGCGGGGCCCTCCCTTCCCACCATCCTCGACACCCGATCCGGAGGAGATCCATGACCCAGCCCATCGTCGAGCTTCGCCAGGTGACCAAGAGCTTCGGACCCGTCGACGTCCTCAAGGGCGTCGACCTTGTCGCGCATGCGGGGCGCGTCACCGCGCTCGTGGGGGACAACGGCGCCGGCAAGTCCACGCTCATCAAGGGCCTCGCCGGCGTGCAGCCCTACGACGGAGGCGAGGTGCTCTTCGACGGGCAGGCCGTCTCCCTCCACCACCCGCGCGAGGCCGCTCGCCTGGGGATCGAGGTGGTCTACCAGGACCTCGCGTTGTGCGACAACCTCGACATCGTCCAGAACATGTTTCTCGGCCGCGAGGAGCTGGCGTCGGGCACGTTCGACGAGGGCCGCATGGAGGCCGAGGCCGCCCGCGCGCTCCAGACGCTGTCCGTGAAGACGGTGAAGTCGCTGCGGCAGAAGGTGGCGTCGCTGTCCGGCGGCCAGCGCCAGACCGTCGCGATCGCCCGCTCCGTGGTGAAGAAGGCCACCGTGGTCATCCTCGACGAGCCCACGGCTGCGCTGGGCGTCGCGCAGACGGCCCAGGTGCTCGACCTGGTGAGGCGCCTCGCGGACAGCGGTGTCGCGGTCATCATCATCTCCCACAACCTGCAGGACGTCTTCGCCGTCGCGGACGACATCAGCGTCCTCTACCTGGGCACCATGACGGCTCGGCTGGTCGCCAAGGACACCAACCCGGCCGACGTGGTCGGGTACATCACCGGGACCACGCGGATGACGGAGGTCGACGCGTGAGCGCCGAGGTCGACAGCGAGGGGCCCGCCGTCGCGGCGGCGGACGATGCGCCCAGCCTGCTGGGCAAGGGCGGTCACGGCGGGGTCGGCGATGCGGTCCGCGCCTACCTGCAGCGCGTGCGCGGCGGCGACATGGGGCCGCTGCCCGCGGTCGGAGGGCTCGTGGTGCTCGTGGTGATCTTCGCGATCGCGAACCCGCTGTTCCTCACCGAGCGCAACATCGCCAACCTGTTCACGCAGGCGGCGCCGCTCGTGACGCTCGGCATGGCGCTCGTGTTCGTGCTGCTCCTCGGCGAGATCGACCTGTCGGCGGGCGTGACCTTCGGCGTCGCGATGGGGGTGTTCGTCAAGCTCACCCAGCCCGGCGGGATGGCCTGGCCCCTCGCGCTGCTGGTCGCGCTCGGCATCGGGGTCGCCGTCGGCGCGTTCATCGGCTTCTTCGTCGCGCGCATCGGCGTGCCGTCGTTCGTGGTGTCGCTGGGGCTGTTCCTCGGGCTCCAGGGCGTGATGCTGGTGATCATCGGCGCGGGCGGCACGTACCGCCTCATCCCGAGCCCGATCCGCGCCATCCAGAACCAGAACCTGCCCCCGTGGGCCGGGTGGACGATGCTCGCCGTGGTGCTCGCGCTGCTGCTCGCGGTCGCGCTGCTCGACCGCAGGCGCCGCGCGGCGTCGGGGGCTCCCAACCCGCCCGCGAGCATCATGTACGCCAAGCTCGGCGTCATCGCGGCGCTGGGCGCGTTCATCGTGTTCTACCTCAACCAGGACCGCGGCACCGCGGCGCGCTCGCTCGAGGGCGTCCCCATCGTGGTGCCGCTGGTGCTGCTCATTCTCATGGTGGGGACGTACGTGCTCGATCGCACGCGCTTCGGCCGCTACATCTACGCGATCGGCGGCAACACCGAGGCGGCGCGGCGCGCCGGCGTAAACGTCACGCTCGTGAAGTGGTCCGCGTTCGTCGTCTGCTCGGTGCTGGCGGTGGTCGCCGGCGTCTTCACGGTCTCGAAGGTGGGATCGGCCGATGCGGCGATGGGGCGCGAGATCGTGCTGTCGGGCGTCGCCGCGGCCGTGGTCGGCGGCGTCAGCCTCTTCGGCGGCCGCGGGCGGCTCGTGCACGCGGTGATCGGGGCGACCGTGATCGCGGTGATCACCAACGGCATGGGCCTGCTCAAGTTCTCCGCCGGCGCGAACCTCGCGGTCACGGGCGGCGTGCTGGTGCTCGCCGCGACGGTCGACGCCCTCGCGCGCAAGCGGTCGGGCGCCACGGGCGTGTAGGGAGCGGTGCGGCGGTGGCTCGCCGCGCCGTCGCATCGTCCCCGGGATAGCGTGAACCAGGGACGTCGCCGAGGCCGGGAGGGCCGCTGATGGACACGCTGCTGGCCGCGCTGCCGATCGTGATCGTGCTGGTGCTCATGATCGGCCTCAAGTGGTCGGCGATCTGGGCGGGGGTGTCGGCGGCGGCTGTCGCGCTCGTCATCGCGCTCACGACCTTCGCGTTCGGCACCGACGAGGGCTTCGACCGCGTCGAGGGCGTCACGGGCGTGGTGGTGAGCGCCGCGTGGACCGCGCTCACCGTCATGCTCATCATCGGCCCGGCGCTCGGGATCCATCATCTGCAGCAGAGGACCGGTGCGACGTCAGCGATCGAGGCGGGCCTGGCACGGATCACGCCCGACCCGCGGGTGGCGGCGCTGCTCATCGCGTGGTTCTTCACGCTGCTCATCGAGGGCGCGGCGGGGTTCGGCACGCCGGTCGCGCTGTCCGCGCCGTTCCTCGTGGCGGCCGGCTTCAAGCCGGTGACGGCGGTGGTCGCGGCGATGGCGGGCAACGTGGCGGCCGTGCCGTTCGGCGCGGTGGGCACACCGACGCTCGCCCAGGCGCAGATCGTCGACTACGCGCCCGCCGACCTCTCCTGGGCGGTGTCGCCCTACATGGTGGTGACGGGGGCCGTGCTCGCTATCGTGGTGGCGCGGCTCGTGGGGACGCTCATCCCGTCCGCCGGGCCGCCGTGGAAGTGGATGGCGGTCGCGTATGTGGCGTTCTTCGGCCCGTGCCTGCTGATCGCGCGGTTCGTGGGTCCCGAGCTGCCGTCCCTCATGGGGGCGATCGTGGGCGCCGGCGTGTTCATCGCCGTGGTGAGGGCCGTCGTGATGCGGCGTGCCCGCGCGCACGCGCTGCTGACCGCGGCGGAGGAGGCGGCGGAGCGCGAGGTCGAGCACGCCGCCGACGAGGCCGAGGCGACGGAGGCGCATCGGCTGTCGCTGCTCGCCGCGACGGCGCCGTACGCGATCCTGGTGACGCTGGTGCTGCTCACCCGGCTCGTGCCGCCCGTCAAGGACGCGTCGCAGTCGTGGAACGTGACGTGGAGCCTGTTCGGAGGGGAGTTCGGCGACGGCATCCAGCCGCTGTACCACCCGGGCCCCCTGCTGCTCGTGGCGTTCCTGGGGGGCGCCCTGTGGCAGCGCGCGAGCCGTGCCGAGGTGGGCGGGGCGTTCGCCGTCGCGACACGGCAGGTGGTGCCGGTGTTCGCGGCGCTCGTCGCGATGGTGACCGTGGCCTACACGATGTCCGAGTCCGGCATGACGACGCAGCTTGCGGTGGCCGCGGCGGGCACGGGCGCCGTGTGGCCCCTGCTGTCGCCCTTCGTCGGCGCGCTCGGCACCTTCATGACGGGTTCCGCGACGTCCTCGAACATCCTGTTCACCGACTTCCAGGACCTCACCGCGACCGAGGCGGGGCTGTCACCGCTGCCGCTGCTGGGGGCGCAGGGCGCCGGCGCGGCGATCGGCAACGCCATCTGCCCGCACAACATCATCGCGGCGGCGGCCACGGTGGGGCTGGCGGGGCGCGAGGGCGAGCTGCTCAAGGGGACGTTGCCGCCCGCGATCATCACCCTGGTGATCGCGGGCGGGATGGCGCTGCTGCTCGCGTGAGCCCGGCGATTCCCGATGACGCGTGTGGGCCCCGTGCATCGTGAAGCAGACGTGACGGCCACAGGCGGCGCGTCCGCCCCACCGGTCACAGGCGTCATCGGGAATCGTCGCGGGGGACGATGCGGGAGGCGCCCTACGCGGCGGCCTTCAGCTTCGCGGCCACCAGCTCCGCGATCTGGACCGCGTTGAGCGCGGCGCCCTTGCGCAGGTTGTCGCCCGAGACGAACAGCACGAGGCCGCGCGTGCCCTCGAGCGACATGTCCTGGCGGATCCGGCCCACGAGCGACACGTCGCCGCCGGCCGCAGCGAGCGGCGTGGGAACCTCTGCCACCTGCACGCCCGGCGCGTTGGCCAGGATCTCGTAGGCGTCGGCGGGCGTGATGCCGCGCTCGAACTCCGCGTTGATCGACAGCGAGTGGCCGGTGAACACGGGCACGCGCACGCATGTGCCGCTCACCATGAGCTCGGGCAGGCCCAGGATCTTGCGCGACTCGTTGCGGAGCTTCTGCTCCTCGTCGGTCTCGTTCGAGCCGTCGTCGACCACGGAACCGGCCATCGGGATCACGTTGAACGCGATCGGCGCGACGTACTTGACCGGCTCCGGGAACTCGACCGCCGCGCCGTCGTGCGCGAGCGCCGCGGCACCCTCGACGGTCGCCAGCGCCTGCGAGTGCAGCTCCTCGACCCCCGCGAGGCCGGAACCGGAGACAGCCTGGTACGAGCACACGACCAGGCGCTCGAGGCCCGCGGCCTCGTGCAGCGGCTTGAGGACCGGCATCGCGGCCATGGTGGTGCAGTTGGGGTTGGCGACGATGCCCTTCGGGATGTCGTCGAGCGCCTCCGGGTTGACCTCCGAGACCACCAGCGGCACCTCGGGGTCCTTGCGCCACGCCGACGAGTTGTCGATCACGATCGCGCCCGCGGCGGCGAACAGCGGCGCGTACTCCTTCGACGCGGCACCGCCGGCGGAGAACAGCGCGATGTCGATTCCCGCGTAGTCGCCCGAGGCGACGTCCTCGACGGCGATCTCGCCGCCCAGGTGCGGGAGCATCGTCCCGGCGGACCGGGAGGACGCGAAGAAGCGCACGGTGGCGTCGGGGAAGCGCTCCGCGACCAGCGCGCGCATGACGGCGCCCACCTGCCCGGTGGCGCCCACGACTGCAACGGTCAGGCTCATCGTCCGGTCCCTCCGTAGACCACGGCCTCGCCCTCGGTCGAGTCGAGCTCGAAGGCGGTGTGGACCGCGCGGACGGCCTGCTCGAGCTGCTCCGCGCGGGTGACCACCGAGATCCGGATGTCGGATGTGGTGATCATCTCGATGTTGACGCCCGCGTCGCGCAGCGCCGCGAAGAACTTCGCGGACACGCCCGACGAGGAGCGCATGCCGGCGCCGATCAGGGAGATCTTGCCGATGGTGTCGTCCGTCGCGAGCGCCTCGTAGCCGATGACCCCCGCGTCCGCCTCGATGGCCGCGATCGCGTCGGGGATCGACGCGGCGGGCAGCGTGAAGGAGATGTCCGTGACGCCCGTGTTGGTCGCGGAGACGTTCTGGACGATCATGTCGATGTTGACATCGGCGCGCGCCACGGCCTCGAACAGGCGGGCGGCGGAGCCGGGCACGTCGGGCACGCCCGTGACCGTGATCTTGGCCTCGGACTTGTCGTGCGCGACTCCCGCGATGATCGGGTCTTCCATCTCGTCTCCTTCTTCAGTCTCCCCCACGACCCACGTTCCCTCCAGGCCGGAGAACGACGAGCGCACGTGGATGGGCACGTTGAACCGGCGCGCGTACTCGACGCAGCGGGGCATGAGCACCTTCGCGCCGGAGGCGGCCATGTCGAGCATCTCCTCGTAGGTGATGCGGTCGAGCTTGCGGGCGGCGGGGACGATGCGAGGGTCGGCGGAGAACACGCCGTCCACGTCCGTGTAGATCTCGCAGACGTCGGCGCCGAGCGCGGCAGCGAGCGCCACCGCCGTCGTGTCGGAGCCGCCGCGGCCGAGCGTGGTGACGTCCTGGGTCTCCTGGTTGAGCCCCTGGAAGCCCGCGACGATCGCGACCCGGCCGTCGGACAGGGCCTTCTGCAGGCGGCCGGGCGCCACGTCGATGATGCGCGCACGGCCGTGGTGCTCGGTGGTGATGACGCCGGCCTGCGGGCCGGTGAAGGCCTGCGCCGGGATGCCCTCGGAGCCGATGGCCATCGCGAGCAGCGCCATCGAGATGCGCTCGCCGGCGGTCAGCAGGATGTCCATCTCGCGCGGGTCGGGGGCGTCCGAGACCTCCTGCGCGAGGTCGATGAGCTCGTCCGTCGTGTCGCCCATGGCGGAGACCGTGACGACCACGTCGTGGCCCTCTCGCACCGTGTCGGCGACGCGACGCGCGACGCGCTTGAGCGCCGCGGCGTCGGAGACCGACGATCCGCCGTACTTCTGCACCACAAGGGACATGCAAGACTCCAGGAGGAATGGGGGTCGATGTCCGCGAGGCGGACACGGTGTCTCATTCTAGGGGTACGTGCGCGCGCGGCCGCGTGGGTCCTTCCGCCCGGACGATGCCCGGGTCGACGCGCCCGCGGAGGCCCCGCGGTCCTAGGGTGGGCGACGTGAGCACCGTCGCACCAGTGGTCTGGACCACCGCCGGCGCCGTGAGCGGCCGCTGGCGCGAGCATCGTTCCGCATCCGGCGATCCGAGCGTCGCCGCGACGTTCCTGGGCATCCCCTACGCCGAGCCGCCCGTCGGCGAGCGGCGCTTCCTCGCGCCCGCGCCGCGCGCGCCGTGGGACGGCGTGCTGCCCGCGGTGCTCCACGGCGCGACCCCGCAGCGGCGTTCGCCCTACGGGCCGGACCCCTTCGTGCCCGAGCCTTCGATCCCCGGTGGCGACCTCCTCACGCTCGACGTGGGGACCCCCGACCCCTCGCCGGATGCGGGGCTTCCGGTGCTGGTCTACCTCCACGGCGGCGGCTTCATCGGTGGATCGCACGCGAGCCCCTGGTACGGCGGTCAGGCGTTCCACCGCGACGGCGTGGTCACGGTCGCGCCCAGCTACCGGCACGGGTTCGACGGCTTCGGCTGGATCGACGGGGCGCCGCTCAACCGCGGCGTCCTCGACTGGATCGCCGCGCTCGACTGGGTCCAGCAGAACATCCGCGCGTTCGGCGGGGACCCGGGCAGGGTCACCATCGCGGGGCAGTCCGCGGGCGGAGCGGCCGTGATGCGCCTGCTCACCATGCCGGCCGCGCGAGGGCTCTTCCGGGGCGTCCTCGCGCTGTCTCCCGCGGATATGCCGGTGACGGTGGACGATGCGCGGGTCATGGCGCACGCGGGCGTCGCGAGGCTCGGGGTCGCGCCCGATCTCGAAGGGCTCCGGTCGCTGTCCGAGGCCCAGGTGCTCGCGGCGCAGGCGGAGATGTCGCGCGAGGAGGACGACCCCTTGCCGACGATGCTCGAGCGCAGCGGCCTGATGCTCGGGCCGGTGATCGACGGCGAGCTGGTGCCGGGGACGGTCGCGGAGGGGCTCGCGGCGGGGATCGGCGACGACGTCGCGCTGCTCATCGGTGCGACGGCCCACGAGTTCGACCTCGCGGTCGGCGACGCCGCGCCGCGGCTCGCGGACCTGGATGCGCGCGCGGCGCTCGCGCGCATGGCGATCGAGGGCGAGCCCGCCGGTGCGCTCATCGCCCGCTCGCCGCGCGACGATGCGGTCGGCGCGGTGGGTCACGCGGTCACCGACATCACGTTCCGCCGCTACGTGGCGCTGTGGGCGGCGCAGCGAGCCGCGGCCGGGGCCTCTCCACGCACCTGGGCGTACGACTTCCGCTGGACCGGCGGCGCGGAGGGCCTCGCGGTGCATTGCCTCGACCTGCCCTTCGGCTTCGACATCCTGCGCGAGCCGACCGCCGTGCGCCGCACGGGTCCGGGCGCTCCGCAGGAGCTGGCCGACGCGGTCCACGGCGACTGGCTCGCGCTCATCCGGGACGGAAAGGTCGACGCGCCCGTGCATGCGGAGGCGCGTTCGACCATCGTCTACGGCGACCCCGTGCGCGACGTGCGGCCGGGCTACGCCGACGAGGAGCGGTTCGCGCGCGCGACGGCGAGGCTTCCCGAGCCCGCCGCGCCCTGACGCGCGCCCCCAGAAATAGGGGGATGTCCCTGATGGGAAACGGGCCCTGCCCGTGCCAGGGTGGGTCTCGGTGCGCGGCAGAGGGGTCGCGCCTGTACCAGGGGGATCCATGGTGGAGACATCCACGGCGGTGCTCGCGACCGCGGCGGTGAGCGCGCGCGGCGTCGCCCGCTCCTTCGGCTCGGTGCATGCGGTGGTCGATGCGACGCTCGAGGTGCAGCCGGGGACCGTCACCGCGCTCATCGGGCCGAACGGCTGCGGCAAGACCACGCTCATGCTCATGCTCGCGGGGCTGCTGCGGCCCGACTCCGGCGAGATCCGCGTCGCCGGCGCCGACCCGCGGCACGATGCGGCGGCGGTGCGCGACGCGATCGGCTGGATGCCCGACCAGCTCGGCTCGTGGGACAACCTCACATGCCTCCAGACGCTCACGCTCATGGGACGCGGCTTCCGGCTGCACGCGCACGAGGCGCGCGAGCGCGGCGCGGCGCTGCTCGCGATGGTCCACCTCGACGAGTTCGCCGACCGGCCCACGCGCGTGCTGTCGCGCGGGCAGAAGCAGCGGCTGTCCATTGCCCGCGCGCTCATGAACGACCCGGCGGTGCTGCTCATGGACGAGCCCGCCAACGGCCTCGACCCGCGCTCGCGCGTCGAGCTGCGCACCCTGGTGCGCGAGCTCGCGGCCGCGGGCAAGGCCGTTCTGGTGTCCTCCCACGTGCTCGCGGAGCTCGACGAGATGGTCGACGACGCGGTGTTCATGTCCAAGGGCCGCACCCTGGGCGACGAGATCGCCGCGAAGGTCGCCGACGCGCGGACCCGCTACCGCATCGGCACGCTCGACGATGCGCTGCTGCACCGCGTGCTCGCGGAGGCACGTGTGCCGTTCGACGACGAGCCGACCGGCGCGGTGATCCGCGTCGGCAGCGAGGAGGAGGCCGCGCAGGCCCTCGCCTGGCTCATGGCGAAGGGCGTGCCGGTGCATCGCTTCGGCCCCGCCGGAAGCGCGCTCGAGCAGACGTACATGACGATGGAGGAGGAGCGGCGATGACCGTGCTCGACGACAGCCCCGCCGCGGCGCCTCAGCCGGCTCCCGCATCGTCCCGCCGTCCTGCGAAGGGCAACCCGTGGCACCCGACCGTGCGCGGCACGCTGCTGGTCACGCAGATCGAGCTGCTGCGCCGGCGCCCCACCGTCAAGGGATGGATCTTCTACGGCCTCCTGCTCGCGGCGATCCTGGGCCTCGGCGTCCTGCTCGCCGTCGTCAGCGGCGACGAGAAGTCGTCGACGCCCATGGAGCTCGTGCTCGTGCTGGTCCTCGGCGCCGGCATGCTCATCGCTCCGTCGCTCGCGGCGACGTCGATCAACGGCGACTCCTCGGAGGGGGTGCTCGCTCCGCTGCAGATGACGCGCCTCACGGCGGGCGACCTGGCGTTCGGCAAGCTGCTCGCCTCGTGGCTGATCGCGTTCGCGGTGCTGCTCACGATGACGCCGTTCCTGGTCTACGCGTTCACGCGCTCGGGCTGGCATGTCGGCGAGCTGATCGTGGTCATCGGCGTGATCCTGCTGGTGGTCCTCACCTCGACCGCGATCGGGCTCGCATGGTCGTCGCTCGCGGCGCGCGCCGTCGCCTCGGTCTCGCTCGCGCATCTCACCACCGGCGCGCTCCTGCTCGGCACGCTGCTGGCCTTCGTCTTCACGCAGCCGCTGGTGTCGGAGACCGTGACCGACCAGTCGCGCTACATCGACTACGAGGCGCTCACGGACGAGCAGCGCGAGGCGTACGACACCTGGGACTGGTCCGAGGTCGACCCGTCCACGCTGCCGTGCCGCGCCCCGGACGACCCGTACGAGTACGGCGTCCCGCATACCGAGCGCACCGCCTGGCTGCTGCTGGCGAATCCGGTGGTGCTGATCGGGGAGTCCTCGCCGATCATCAGCTTCGAGACGTGGGAGGAGGACGGCCGCGCCGCGCCCGGCCTGTTCGCCGAGATGCACCGGTGGGTGAGCGACTCCCGGGTCGGGCCGTCCGAGTCCGACCTCGCAGGTGAGCAGTGGGACGAGTGCGCGATGCTCGTCGCCGATCAGAACGGCGAGGTCTACAACGGCGGAGGCGGCGACTGGGAGGCGGAGCAGGAGGCCAACTCCGTGTACCCGCGCGCGCCGTGGATCGGGCTCGGCGTCCAGGGCGTGCTGCTCGCGGGCGCGATGTGGATCGTGGTCGCACGCCTGCGGGTCCCATACACGAAGCTCCGTCAGGGCACGCGAGTCGCCTAGCGCCCCTGACCCCGCGACCGCCCCTGACGCCTGCAACGGAGCTGGTCCCGGGTGCGCGGCGTGTCGCCCGAAAACAGGCGCGACACGCCCGCGAACCGGGACTCGATCCGTTGGCAGCGTCGAGAGCGGGGAGGGGTCAGCTGACCTTGCGGCGGCCCTCGAAGGCGCGGCCGAGCGTGACCTCGTCGGCGTACTCGAGGTCGCCGCCGACCGGCAGGCCCGAGGCGAGGCGCGACACCGTCACGCCCATGGGGGCGAGCATGCGCGTGAGGTAGGTCGCGGTCGCCTCGCCCTCGATGTTGGGATCGGTCGCGATGATGACCTCCTCGATGCGCCCGTCGCCGAGGCGGGTGAGGAGCTCGCGGATCCGCAGATCATCAGGGCCAACGCCGTTCATGGGATCGATCGCGCCGCCGAGCACGTGATAGCGCCCGCGGAACTCGCGCGTGCGCTCGATGACCACGACGTCCTTGGGCTCCTCGACCACGCACAGCACGTCCTCCGCGCGGCGCGGGTCCGTGCAGATCCGGCACTGCTCGGACTCGGCGACGTTGCCGCACGTGGTGCAGAAGCGCACCTTCTCCTTGACCGTGGTGATCGCCTCGGCGAGGCGGCGGACGTCAGCGGGGTCCGTGCTGAGGATGTGGAAGGCGATGCGCTGGGCGCTCTTCGGGCCGATGCCCGGGAGGTGGCCGAGCTCGTCGATGAGGTCCTGAACCGCGCCGTCGTACATGGGGACAAGCGTAGGCGGTCGGGCTGCCGCCGCCGGTCAGCGACCGCGGGTGCCCCATGGGAGGCAACTGGGGCCCGAAAGCGACCGCCAGCGCCCCATTTCGCGATTGACGCGAGTTGAGGTAGGCGGCGGGCGGCGGGCGCGCCGCGTCCGCCGGAGGTCAGTCCTCGATGACGACCCCGCCGAGCTCCTTCGCGAGGATCTCCGTCGCGCTCAGACCCGCATCTGCCGCGCGGGCGTCGTCGGCGGAGATCTCCTCCTCCTCGTAGGGAGGCTCGTCGTCCGGCGGCGGGACGTCCCACGGCGGCGGCTCCTCCGCGGACGGCGAGGACGATGCGGCGGACGCAGGGGCGGACGATGCGGCTGCGGGCCGTGAGGGGGACGATGCGGCGGGAACCGCCGCCGGGGCCGGCGGGGCGGCGGCGGGCGCGGGCGCGGGTCGGGCGGCGGGCGGCGCGGCCGGACGGGCGGGGGCCGGTCCTGACGGGCCGGCGACCGCGGTGATCTTGAGCTGCATGCCGAGCGTCTCGCGCAGCGCGAGCTGCAGGTTCTCCGCGTGCTTGCCGCCGTCGAGCATCGCGACCAGGTTCGGGTTCGATACCGCGAGGGTGAGCAGGCCGTCCGCCACGGCGTGCACCTGGGCGTTCTGGCTCACGAGCGTCCACGTGACGCGCCACCGCTCGAGCGTGCCGAGCACCTCGGGCCAGCGACGGCGCACCAGCTCGGTGTCGGCCGCGCCGCCCGCGGGCGCCGCCACGGGCTCGGGCGCGGCCGGTGCCGCCGGTGCCGCGGATGCCGCTGCGGCGGGCGCCGGCGTCCAGTCGTCGTTGTCGGCGGGTGCCGCGGGCTCCGGGGCGGCCGCGGGCGCAGGAGCCGAGACGGCCGCAGCCGCGGGCGCGGCCACGGGAACAGGAGCCGTCACGGGCGCGACGGCGGGCGCCGCCACGGAAACAGGCGCCGCCACGGGCGCGACCCCCGGCTCCGAGGCGAGCAGGCGCGCGCACAGCAGCTCGAGGTGCAGCCGAGGCGAGGTCGCGCCCACCATGTGCGTGAGGGCGTCGTTCACCAGGTCGGCCGCCGCGGAGCCGCGCGCGAGGCCGAGCCGGCGGGCCTGCGCGCGCACGCGCTCGAGCTGGTCCTCGGGCAGCGAGCCGAGCGCCCGCGCGCCGGCGTCCCCTGCGGCGCACAGCAGCAACAGGTCGCGCAGCCGCTCGAGCAGGTCCTCGACGAACCGTCGCGGCTCGTGCCCCGTCGACATCACCCGCTCCACCACGTCGAACAGCGAGGCGCCGTCCGCCGCCGCGATGGCGTCGACCGCGTCGTCGAGCATGGTCGCGTCCGTGAAGCCCAGCAGCGCGATCGCGCGGTCGTAGGTGACGCCCGACTCGTCGGATCCCGCCATGAGCTGGTCCAGCACGGAGAGGCTGTCGCGCACCGAGCCGCCGCCGGCCCGCACCACGAGCGGCAGCACGCCCGACGCGACCTCGACGCCCTCGGCGGTGCACAGCGTCTCCATGTAGGCGGTGAGCACGGGCGGGGGCACCAGGCGGAACGGGTAGTGATGCGTGCGCGAGCGGATGGTGCCGATGACCTTCTCGGGCTCCGTGGTCGCGAAGATGAAGCGGATGTGCGGCGGCGGCTCCTCGACGAGCTTGAGGAGCGCGTTGAAGCCCTGCGGCGTGACCATGTGGGCCTCGTCGAGGATGAAGATCTTGTACCGGTCGCGCGCCGGGGCGAAGGCCGCGCGCTCGCGCAGCTCGCGCGCATCGTCCACGCCGTTGTGCGAGGCCGCGTCGATCTCCACGACGTCGACCGAGCCTGCGCCCCCGCGGGCCAGCTCGACGCACGAGGGGCACGTGCCGCACGGGGTGTCGGTGGGCCCCTCCGCGCAGTTGAGGCAGCGCGCGAGGATGCGCGCGGAGGTGGTCTTGCCGCAGCCGCGCGGACCCGAGAACAGGTAGGCATGGTTGACGCGGTCCGCGCGAAGCGCCTGCATGAGGGGGACGGTGACGTGCTCCTGGCCTACGACGTCCGCGAAGTTGTCGGGACGGTAGCGGCGGTACAGGGCGGTGGTCACGGGTACGACTCTAGTGCGGGGCTCCGACGCCCAGGAAAAGCCCGCCACAGCATCGTGCGGGCATGAAGAGGCCCCCCACGCACCCGACAGAGCCCGCTTACCCTTGCTTCGTTCCCGACCTGGGGGAGTTGGGCGAGGTATCGCCACGTGGGGGGTTGCCGTCCAGTCTAACGGCTGCGCGAGTGCGGAAGTGTCCGCAGGATCGGGTATAGTTTCCGGGCCTGGAGGATTCGCCTAGTGGCCTATGGCGCACGCTTGGAAAGCGTGTTGGGTGCAAGCCCTCAGGGGTTCGAATCCCCTATCCTCCGCCAGTAGTACTCGATCCGCGACGGGATGGTGCCTGTGACCGAGCGAGCGAACGGACGCCCCGACGCCCGGCGCGCTCAGGTCCGCCGCCACCGCCGCGAACGCCAGATCATCGTCTTCGGAGTCCTGCTCATCGGCGTCGCGTTCGCGGCTATCTTCGCCGCCGGCGTCTACAAGGGCGAGATCGCGGGCCCCATCTCGCAGCCCTTCGTGACCCCCGAGGGCGCCTTCGAGAGCAACGTCACGCTCGTGTGCCCGCCGCCGAGCAGCACCGCGATGGCGCACAAGAACGTCGGCGTCAGGGTCCTCAACGGCACCGGTATCTCGGGGCTCGCGGGCGCGGTGTCGACGGAGCTCGACGACCGCAACTACGTGATCGTGAGCACCTCGAACTGGAGCCGGACCTACCAGGACAACGTCCGCCTCTACTTCGGTCCTGACGGCATCCGCCAGGCCTACACGGTGGCGCGGAACTTCGACGGCGAGGTCGACATGGTCCTCGACAACCGCGAGGGGTCGCTCGTGGACGTCGTCCTGGGCGAGGCCTACGAGAGCGGCAACCTGCGCTCCGAGCTCGACGCGGAGCTCGCGCCCGGCACCTCGCTCACGGCCAACGCGGAGTGCCTGCCGGCGAGCCTCATCACGCCCGAGCCCGCCCCGCGCAGCCTCCCTGACAACCCCGTCGACGCCGAGAAGGCAGACGGCTAACTGCCCTTCCCGCCGGCACGGCCGGTGGGACGATGCGGCGCGCGCCGCATCGTCCCCGAGGGCGTCAGCCCTCGAGCGTGCCGTGGAACGCGGTCCAGGACTCGGGAGCCAGGCGCAGGGTGATCGTGCCGTCCTCGTGCGAGACGGGAAGCGCGTCGACCATGCCGTAGGACTCCGCGGCCTCCTGGCCCTCGCGCGGACCCACGTGGTCCGCGAGCACGGCGCTGCCGCCGTCGATGCGCGCGGTGGCACCGGGGTGCCGCAGCGTCACCTCCTGCTCGGAGTCGCTGCGGTTGGTGACGAACAGCGCGAGCGCCCCGGTCGACGGGTCGACGGTCGCGGCGGCGGTCACCACGGGCACGTCGCCGTGCTTCGCGGTCGCCATGGTCGCGGAGTCGACCTTGACCTGCAGGGCGTCGCCCCGCGCGAGGCGCGCGGCGGTCGCGAACGGATGGAACGTGGTCTGCCTCCACGCCGGGCCGTCCGGCTCGGTCATGATCGGGGCGATCACGTTGACCAGCTGCGCGAGGCAGCCGACGGCGACGCGATCGGCGTGGCCCAGCAGGCTGATGATGAGGTCGCCCACCACCACGGCGTCGAGCGCGGAGTACACGTCCTCGATGATGCGCGGCGCATCCTTCTGGACGGGCAGGTTGGTCTCGCCGACGAAGCGTGAGAACAGGTACCAGACGTTCCACTCGTCGAAGCTGATCGAGATCCGCTTGTCCGAGCGCTTCTGCGCGCCGATCGCGTCGGCGGACGCGGCGACCCGCTCGATGAACGTCGACATCGCGGTGCCGGAGCCGAGGAACGAGGCGCGGTCGCCCTCCATCTCCTCGTAGTACGCGTGCATGGAGATGTGGTCGACCACGTCGTAGCAGTACGAGAGCACGGTGCGCTCCCACTCGCCGAACGTGTCCATCATCATCGAGCTCGAGCCGCACGCGACCAGCTCGATGGACGGGTCCACCTGACGCATCGCGCGGCCGGTCGCCGCGGCGAGCTTGCCGTACTCGTGGGCGTCCTTGTGGCCGATCTGCCACGGCCCGTCCATCTCGTTGCCCAGGCACCACAGCTTCACGCCGTAGGGCTCCTCGCGGCCGTTGGCGATGCGCATGTCGGCCCACTTGGTGCCGGCCTCGCCGTTGCAGTACTCGAGCAGCCCGATGGCCGCGTCGATGCCGCGCGTGCCCAGGTTCACGGCCATCATCGGCTCGATCCCCTCACGCTCGCAGTACTGGAGGAACTCGTCGGTGCCCACCAGGTTCGGCTCGACGGTCCGCCACGCGAGGTCGAGGAACGGCTTGCGCTGCCCGACGGGCCCGACCGCGTCCTCCCACGTGTAGTTGGAGACGAAGTTGCCGCCCGGGTAGCGCAGCATCGTCACCCCGAGCTCACGCGTGAGGTCGGCGACGTCGCCGCGGAAGCCGTGCGCGTCGGCCGTCGCGTGGCCGGGCTCGTAGATGCCCGTGTACACGCATCGTCCCAGGTGCTCGACGAACGAGCCGAAGACGCGGCGGTCCACGGGGCCGATGCGGAAGTCGGGGTGCAAGGTGATGGTGGTCATGCGTTTCTTCTCCTCGTTGAGCAGGGACGATGCGGGTGGTCGGGTTCAGCGGTTCGGCTCGGCGAGCTCGTCCGCGGTCCAGGCGACGGGCCAGCCGTCCTCGGTCCAGGCAAGCTCGCGGATCGCGAGCTGGAAGTCGCCGCCCAGGGTCTCGTCGTAGTAGTGGAACGCGAGGTAGCCGTGCGAGTACGACTGGCCGCCGGGGCCGATCATGCTGCCGCGCGTCGACAGCAGCTCGTCGCCGCCGTCGTACATCATCTGGTTGCCCCAGCTGTCCAGGTACGGGCCGGTGATCTCGGTGGCGCGGCCCACCGCGATCGAGTACGTCGAGTCCGTGCCTTGGCAGCACGAGTCACGCGAGACGAACAGGTAGTAGTACCCGTCGCGGTACATGAGGTACGGCGCCTCGATCGCGTTGGTCGCGTTGTTGCGGGTCGCGATGGTGGTCGGCTCGGCGCCCTCGGCGGGCTTGCCGCTCGGCCACTCGAGCTCGATCAGCTGGATGCCGCCCCAGAAGGATCCGAAGGTCATCCACGCCGTGCCGTCCTCCGCGGTGATGACGCCCGCGTCGATCGCGTTGACGTTGTCCACGCCGGGGGTCGAGCGGACCACCATGCCCTGGTCCGTCCAGCCGTAGTCCGGGCTGTCGACGTCGAGCGTGGGGGAGGTCATGAGGCCGATGACGGAGCCGTTGGTGCCGAAGGTCGAGGCGGCGTAGTAGAGGTACCAGGTGCCGTCGTGCTCCACGAGCTCGGGCGCCCAGAAGTTCTGGACCCCGGAGACCTCCTCGTAGACCCATTCGGGACGGGTCGAGGCGGTCCACACGGTGCCGACGTACTCCCAGGTCGCGCCCGCGTCCGTCGAGCGCCGGATCTGGGGCGAGCCCAGGCCCTTCTGCACGTCGCCGGTCGAGTAGACGTACCAGTCCTCGCCGTCCTCGCCCGCGACCAGCGCCGGGTCGTGGGTGCGGATGTCGCCGCTCAGCTCGAGCGCCGTGGCCGCCACGACGTCCTCGGACCACGGGCTCCACACGGCGATGCCGACGCCCACCGCCGCGGCCGCGGCGACGGCGCCGCCGACGGCCAGCGCGCTGCGCGCCCTCATGCGGTCGGGTCCAGCGCGACCCACGCGACTCCGTGCGAGGGCACGGTCGCGGTGAGGAGGCCGTCCTGGACCTCCGCCGTCTGGCCGGGCCAGAGGTCGGTGAGCGCCGCATCGTGCACCGCGGTGCCAAGGATCGACGGGAGCGCGACGCTCGCCTGGAAGGGCTCGTCGCCGGTCCAGAACACGGCGGCGTAGACGCGGTCCGAGGCGGCGGCGCGGGCGGCCCACACGATGAGCTCGCCGCCCGGCAGCGGCTCGCGGAGCAGCTCGCGGCCGTCGACGGAGCCCTGGAGGACCTCCGCGACCGCGGGCGTGGCGAGCAGCTCGAGCGTATCGGGCGTGCTCGTGGGGAGGTCGCCGCCCACCATGAGCGGGGAGCGGCCCATGCACCACAGGCTCAGCATCGTGCGCTGCTCATCGAGCGTCAGGCGGCAGTCGCGGGGCTCGCCGCGTTCCGCGCGGATGCCGATGCGACCCAACGGCAGCATGTCCGCATCGGCCCATCCGCCCGCCTGCTGGAACGGGGCCCAGCGCGCGAGGCGCGCGAACTGCGCGTGGAGGTCCTCCCAGCGGTCCCAGAGGTCGTCGGAGATGCGCCACATCTGCGCGTACTCGCGCAGGTGGGGCAGGTGCGCGGTCGACAGGTGCGTGCCCGGCGAGAGCGACAGCGCGATGTCCCGGCCGGAGCGCTCGATCGCGAGCGCGTACGCCGCGATCTCGCGGTCGTAGTACGGCGCCTGCATGTCGTCGGCCTTGATGAAGTCGACGCCCCACGCGGCGAACTGCGCGACCTGCGCGTCGTAGTACGCCTGGGCACCCGGGTGGTCGTGGTTCAGCCCGTAGTTGTCGGGGTTCCACGCGCACACGTGGTCGAGGTCGGCCACCTGCGCCGCCGTGAAACCCGTGCCGTGGATGGGGAGGTCGCGCTCGACCGCGAGGCGCGGGATGCCGCGCATGATGTGGAGGCCGAACCTGAGCCCCAGCGCGTGCACCTGCGCGGCGAGCGGGCCGAACCCCGCGCAGCCGGCGGCCGAGGGGAACCGGTTCGGGGCCGGCATCTGGCGGCCGAAGGCATCGAGCTCCAGGGGGGCGCCGTCGTTGTAGCCGTGCGAGCGGGCGGTCGGGTCGTACCAGGCGATGTCCACCACGACGGTGTCCCAGCCATGCGGCAGCAGGCGGTCCGCCATCACGCGGGCGTTCGCGAGGACCTCCTCCTCCGTCACCGTGGTGCCATAGCTGTCCCAGGTGTTCCAGCCCATGGGGGGTGTCGCGGCTCGCATGCGAGGGATCCTCCTGTCTACATCGTTGTAAGGCAATCGTGCCCAAATCGGGCGGCGATCGTCAACCGGAGGGTACCGCCCGGGCGGTCGCGGCAAGTCGGCCATACGGCCCACCGAGGGGCGTTTCGGGCGTCCGGCGCGCCCGATTTCGCGCATCGTCCCTGGCATGTTGCGTAATCGCGATGCTGTTTCAGAATCGTGACCTGTCCGACTTGACCGGCGCCCCGCTCCCGTGTCATTGTTCCATCGTTGTAAAGGCGTCGACAAAGGGTCGACACCAGAGCCTGGGGTCAACGACGACCGGGATGCGACACTGGCCTCATCAGGGCGCAGCCGCATCCGGGCCCGACCTCACTCATCGACGATGATCAGGGAGGCAGGCAAATGCGAAAGTTCAAGGCAGCGGCCGTCACCGCCACGATGGTGGGTGCGCTCACCCTCGCGGCGTGCAGCAGCGGTGGAGGCGGCGACGCCTCGGGTAGCCCCGAGCCCGACACGGCGGGCGGCGACGCCCCCAACGAGCTCACGTTCATGTTCCGCGGCGGCGACTACGACAAGCTCGCCTACCAGGCCGCGATCGACAAGTTCGAGGAGGAGACCGGCGCATCGGTGACGATGATCATCACCGACGCCGATCAGTACGCGACCAAGCTGCAGGCGGCCATCGCCGGCAACAAGGTGCCCGACGTCTTCTACATCGAGCCCGGCAAGATGATGGGCTACGTCTACGCGGGCGTCCTCGCGGACCTCACGTCGTACGTGCCGCAGGAGACCATCGACAACATCTGGTCCTTCGGCACCGACGCCTACCGCTTCAACACCGAGACCGGCGCCCGCGGCGACTCCGCCGACCCGCTCTACGGCCTCCCCAAGGACGTCGGCCCGTTCGGCTTCGGCTACAACACGGTCCTGTTCGACAAGCTGGGCCTCGAGGCCCCGTCGGCCGACGAGCCGATGACGTTCGACGAGTTCGTGGCGCTGTGCAAGGAGCTCACGCAGTCCGACGAGCTCGACTACGAGACCTGGGGCACCGGCCTCAACGTCGTGTGGAACTCGCAGGCTTTCATCTGGGGCGCCGGCGCCGACTGGATCTCCGAGGACCAGAAGACCGTCACGGTCGACGACCCGGCCTTCGCCGACGCGCTGCAGTGGTTCGCCGACCTGGGCCTCGTCGAGGGTGTGACCCCCTCGGCCGAGCAGGCGCAGACGCTCGACACGTACCAGCGCTGGATGGCCGGCGAGATCGGCTTCTTCCCGGTCGCGCCGTGGGACATCGCCACGTACAACTCGGTGGCGGAGGAGAACCCCGACACCTTCGGCTACGACGTGATCCCCTACCCCGTCGCCAACGAGGGTGACGAGTGGTCGACCTGGCTCGGCTCGCTCGGCATCGCGGTGTCGGAGAACTCGAAGAACAAGGAGCTCGCGGCCCAGCTCGCGACCTACCTGTCGACCGACCTCGACGCGCAGAAGATCCTCGCGGAGAACAAGGTCCAGATCCCGAACCTCATCGACTACGCGACCGGCGAGTGGATCGAGACCGACGCGCCCGCCGCCGGCTGGCCCGCCAACACCAAGGCGTTCCTCGAGATCGCCGAGTCGAAGGGCAAGCCGCTCCCCGGCGTGTGGACCTACACCCCGGAGTGGTACGACAACTTCTGGATCGGCATCGAGAACGTCGTCGACAACGGTTCGCAGACCGCTGCGGACTTCCTCGCGGCGAAGCAGCCTGAGATGCAGCAGCTGCTCGACCAGTCGTGGATCAGCGCCGACCAGGCGAAGGCCCAGGGCTAACAGCAGGACAGCAGGGAAGGGGGCCGTCGCCCGTGCGGCGGCCCCCGACCCCCTGCGGGACGTAAGGAACAGATCATGGCGACAACGGCACCCCCCGCCGAGCCCACCACCGTGTGGACCAAGGAGGACGCGAAGGCGTCCCGCAAGGCCAACAACAAGCTCCACCGGCGGGAGCACGCGTGGGCGGCGGCCTTCATGGCGCCGCCGGTGATCGGGTGGATCGCCTTCCTTCTGTTCCCGCTCGGGTTCTCGGTCTACGCCTCGCTGACCAACTGGAACGGCATCGGCAACATGACCTTCATCGGTCTCGACAACTACACGAGGCTGCTGCAGGACCCGTACTTCTGGAAGGCGCTGTGGAACACCGTCTTCTACATGATCGGCATCCCGATCGGCCTCGCCCTCTCGCTCGCGCTCGCGCTCGCGCTGAGCCGCAAGATCCGCGGCCGCACCTTCTTCCGGACGGTGTACTACATCCCCGTCATCTCGTCGCTCGCCGCCGTCGCCATCCTCTGGCAGTGGGCGTACAACGGCGACTTCGGCCTGGTCAACCAGGCGCTCGGCCTCGTCGGCATCGACGGCCCGAACTGGCTCATGGACCCGACGTGGGCCAAGCCCGCGCTCATCATCATGGCCGTGTGGAAGGGCCTCGGCTACTCCACGCTCCTCTATCTCGCGGCCGTGCAGGCCGTTCCGCGCTCGCTGTACGAGGCCGCCGCCCTGGACGGCGCCACCAGCTGGAAGCGCTTCACCAAGATCACGTGGCCCATGGTGCAGCCCGTCACGTTCTTCCTCGTGGTGACCAACATCATCGGCGGCTCGATGATCTTCACCGAGATCAACATCATGACCCCGACGGGCGGACCGTCGTGGAGCACGGCCTCCCTGGTCTGGTACGTCTGGAACCAGGCGTTCCGGAACCTCCAGATGGGCTATGCGACCGCGATGGCGCTGGTGCTGGGAATCCTGGTCCTCATCGTCACGGTGATCCAGTTCCGCATCAACCGTGCCAACGACTTCTCGATCGACTGAGGCGAAGGAGACATCGCAATGAGCCTCAACCAGAACACCGCCCGCTCCGCCTCGAGCGCGATCGCGGACACCGCCGCGGACGCCGGCCGCAGGCTTCCCCAGCAGCGCCCGGGCATGTTCCAGCGCAAGGCGGCGACGCAGGAGAGCCCCGCGGTCAACGCGGTCCTCACGCTCATCCTGTCGTTCGGCGCCATCGTCATGGCCGCCCCGCTCGTGTGGATGGTCTCGACCTCGCTCAAGACCAAGGAGGGCGTCTACTCCCTGCCGCCCGAGTGGATCCCCGACCCGTTCGTGTGGGACACCTACGCGCGCGTCTTCGACGACACGTACGTACTGTCCGGCATCAAGAACTCGCTCATCGTCGCCGTGTCGGTCACGGTGGTCGGCACGCTCTTCTCCTCGCTCGCGGCCTTCGCGCTCGCGAAGCTGCGCCTGCCCGGCAAGAACGCGATCTTCCTCATGCTGCTGTCGGGGATGATGGTCCCGTTCCCGACGCTGATGATCCCGCAGTTCGTCATGTTCTCGAAGATCGGCTGGGTCGACACCCTGCTGCCGCTGATCGTGCCGGTCATCCTGGGCAACGTCATCATGATCTTCTTCCTGCGCCAGTACCTGCACAACGTGCCGGACTCCCTGGTCGAGGCCGCGAAGATCGACGGCGCGAGCTACCTCAAGATCTTCTGGACCATGATGTTCCCGCTCATGCGCCCGGCGATCGCCGCCCAGTTCATCCTGTGGTTCATGGCGGTGTGGAACGACTACCTCGCGCCGATCATCTACCTCAACACGCCTGAGAAGCAGACGCTCCAGGTGGTCATCGCGAACATGAACGTCCAGTACGCGACGCAGCGCGACTACCCGCTCATCATGGCCGCGTCGGTGATCTCGGTGATCCCGATCCTGGTGGTCTTCCTCATCTTCCAGCGTCAGATCATCGAGTCGATCGCGCTCACCGGATCGAAGACCTGACATGACCCACCTCGACGACGCGGCCCCGGCTTCCACCGGGGCCGCCGGCCCATCACGGCCCGATCCGTCCACGTGGGGCGCGCGCAACGCGCACGATCCCACCGCGGTCCGGGACGACGACGGCGTCTACTGGCTGTTCTCCACGGACGCGGACGCCGACGGTCCCCTGCGCGCCTCGGGCGCGCAGATCCGCCGCTCCGCCGACCTGGTCTCCTGGGAGCACGTGGGCTGCGCGCTCGACGGCGTGCCCGGCCCGGCGCACGCGCACGCGGGCGCCGAGGGCCTGTGGGCGCCCGACGTGGTGCGCGTCGACACCGCCGCGGGGGTCGAGTGGCGCATGTACTACTCGGCGTCCACGTTCGGCTCGCGCACCTCGGCCATCGGCCTCGCCGTCGCGCCGCATCCGCGCGGCCCGTGGGAGGACCGCGGCATCGTCGTGGCCACGGAGCACGACCGCGACGGCCACAACGCCATCGACGCGCAGCTCGTGATCGACGGCGACCGCCACCACCTGGTCTACGGCTCCTTCTTCGGCGGGCTCCACATCTTCGAGGTGGATCCCGTCACCGGCTTCGCGCTCGACGCGCCGGCGCCCGCACCCGGACAGCACGGCGCGCCCGCATCGTCCCTCGGGACGCTCATCGCGCGGCGGCCGCGGTCCGTCGACACCGCGATCGAGGGCCCGTACCTGGTGCCCCGTCCCGGGGGCGGCTGGGCGCTCATCGTCTCCTACGACTCGCTGGTGAGCACGTACCACGTGCGCGTCGCGGTCGCCGAGGACCTCTACGGTCCGTACGTGGACCACGAGGGCCGGTCGATGACGGACCTCGACGCCGATCCGCTCGCGGTGGGCCTGACCGTCCTCGCGAGCCACCGGCTCGAAGGCGCCGAGCGCGGCATCCTTGCGCCGGGCCACGCCTCGGTGCTCACCGAGCCCGGTCGCCAGCTGCTGGTGCACCACACCCGCTTCGCCGAGACCCCGCGTCAGCACGAGGTGCAGGTGCGCCGCCTGGTGTGGACGCACGGCGGGTGGCCGCTCGTGTCGATCCAGACCTGGGCGGGGGAGCGGGAGGACGATGCGGAGGCCGGCTGGCCGGCCGACGTCGCCTCCCTCGCGGGCGAGTGGGAGATCGTCGACTACGCGCTGCCCACCGACGTGGTCCAGGCGTCACGCCGGGTGTCGGTGGGCGAGGCCGAGTTCGCCGGGCTGGTCGCGCATGGCGCGGGACGGTTCACCCGCGACGGGGAGTCCCCGGTCGACGCCGTGGTGTTCCCCGCGTGGGACGCGGTGCGCGCGGTTGCCACCCTGAGCTTCGCCGCGCGTGGGCCTCAGGGCACGGTCGTGGTGGGGACCCGGGTGGGATGATGGCTGTCGTGGCGGAGCGGGAACGGAGCGAGCGCGAGCGGCGGCTGACGCCGCTCGAGGGCTCGCCCGCGGACATCGACGAGGTCCCCGGCTGGACCGGTCGCGTCATGGTGTGGCTGCGGGTCATCGCGCACCTGGTCGCGGTCCAGCTGCTGATGATCGCCGGCACCGCGCTCGGCCTGGTGGTCGTGGGCCTCGGCCCCGCCCTGGTCTCCGGCTCGCGGCTCCTGCGGCGCATCGTCGACGGCGACCCCTCCGACGCCGTGTGGGGGGACTTCTGGCGCGCGTACCGCGCGGAGCGGCCGCGCGCGACGCTCGTCACGGTGCCCTTCATGGGCGTGATCGCGGTCGCGTGGTACGAGCTGCTGGTGCTGCTCGCGTACGGCGGCGACACCATGACGGCAGTGCTGTCGGGCGCGGTCATCGCGCTCGGCGCGTACGCCGTCGCGTGCCTGGGCTACGCCCCGCACGTCCTGCGGCGCTATGCGGACGCGCCGGGCCGCGCGCTGCGCTTCGTCGCCGTCGCGCCGCTGCTGTCCCCGCTCACGGCCATCGGCTGCGCCGTCACGGTGATCGCACTCACCGTGGTCGGGCTGCGGTTCCTGCCCGTGATGATCCTCATCGGGCTGTCGGTGCCGCTGCTGCTCACGGGCCTGATCGTCGACCGCTGGCTCGACAAGGTGGACGCGCGAGGCTCGCTCGCCTGACGTCAGGACCCGGTCGACTCGCGGGGCACGAGCGCGAAGTCCGCGATGACGCGCCGGAAGGCCTCGTCGCCGCCCGCGATGCGCGCGAGCAGCAGGTCCACCGCCTCCTGGGCGATCTGCTCGCGGCCGGGGGAGATCGACGACAGCGTGGGCGACGTGTACGCGGCGTCCTCGATGTCGTCGAAGCCGATGACCGCGACCGTGTCCGGCACGTCGATCCCGCGTGCGTGGAGGGCGTGCAGCGCGCCGAGCGCGAGAGCGTCGTTGAGGCCGAACACCGCGTCGAACTCCACGCCCGTGCCGACCAGGTGGTCGATGCACTCGGCGCCCGTCGCGCGGTGCCACAGGCCGCCCTCGACGATGAGGTCCGGGTCGAGCGGGATGCCGTTGGCGGCCAGCGCCGCCTGGTAGCCGAGCACGCGCAGGGCGGCGGAACCCATCGTCTCGCCGGCGTGCGCGCCGATGACGGCGATGCGGCGCCGTCCCTGGTCGATGAGGTGCTGCGTCGCCGCGCGAGCCGCGTCGACGTTGTTCATGGTGACGTGGTCCCAGTCGCCGCCGAAGATGCGCTCGCCCAGCACGACCAGCGGGTAGTCGACCTTGAGCGCGTCCGCGTCGTCGGGTCCCAGCTCGAGCGGGGAGAAGATCAGCCCGTCGGTGAGCTGGCGGCGATCGGAGGTGAGCACGTCGAGCTCGTGCTGGCGGTCGGCGCCCGTCTGCTCGATGAGCACCACGACCCCGCGCGCCTCGGCGGCGCGGATCACCGAGTCCGCGAGCTCAGCGAAGTACGGCAGCGAGAGCTCGGGGAGCGCGAGGCCGATGATGCCGGTGCGCCCCTGGCGGAGGCTGCGCGCCGAGAGGTTCATCCGGTAGCCGAGCTCGTCGATCGCCTTCTGGACCTTCTCGCGCGTCGCGGGCCGGATGTGCGGGTAGTCGTTGACCACGTTCGACACCGTCTTGACGGACACCCCCGCGAGGGCGGCGACGTCGTGCATCGTCACCGCTCCCCGTCCACCCGAGCTGCTCACGGCGTCGCGACCTCCTCGTCCACGGGGATCCACACCCGCATCGCGCCGCCCGCGCGGTTCGCCCAGCGGGCGTACGGGATGGCGCGCAGGGCGATCCTCCCCGGAAGCATGCCAGAAGCGAGGGGTGGGCGCGAGGACCGCGGCAGCGCCGTCGAGGCGGGGAGCCCGTCGACCCCGCGCACCACCCCCTCCGCGAGCACCGTCGCGCCGGCGCGCAGCGACGCGACGCCGGGGCCCGGGCGCGGCGCGGCGCGCAGGTCGATGCGGATGTCCTCGAGCGGCACCCCGGGCGGGAGATCCGCCTGCTCGAGGCAGAACACCACCGGGCCGCGCCGCAGGGCGACGGTGCCGCGCAGCGCATCGACGCGCGGGTGCGGGTCGAGCACATCGACGGGCATCGGCAGGGTGAGCACGATGCGGTGGGTGCCGGGCGCGAGCGGCGCGCGGACGTAGCCGTCCGCGCCCGGAGCGGCGGGGGCGGCGGCGCCGTCGACCTCGAGCGTGGCGTCGCGGCACCACCCCGGCACGCGCAGCGCGAGCTCCTCGAGCGGGCCGTGCGTTGAGACCTCCACCCGGCCGTCCCACGGGTAGTCGGTGGCGACGGCGAGCGTGGTGGCGCCGATCCTCACCGTCCCGGCTCCGAACAGGTGCAGCGCGACCTGCCGCTCCGTGCCGGTCGCCGCATATGCGCCGAGCGAGGACACGAGCCGCGCCAGGTTGGGCGGGCAGCAGGCGCACGCGTACCAGTCGCGGCGGGACGTTGCGGCGGTCCCGTCGGCGCCGGCGCGCACCTGCAGCGGGTTGACGGAGAAGAAGCGGCGCCCGTCGACGCTCACCGCCGCGGCGATCCCGTTGTGCAGCACGCGCTCCATGGCGTCGGCGTGGCGCGAGGCGCCCGTGGCGAGCAGCATCCGCCAGTTCCATTGGAACGAGGCGATCGAGGCGCAGGTCTCCGCGTAGGCGCGGTCGGGCGGCAGCTCGTACGGGTCGCCGAAGGACTCGTCGCGGTGACGCGAGCCCATGCCGCCGGTGACGTGCTCCTTGGTGCCGTGCGCGCTCGTCCACAGCGCGTCGAGCGCCGTGCGCAGGCCGGCGTCGTCGGTCTCGGCCGCGACGTCGGCCATGCCCGCGGCGAGGTACAGCTGGCGCACCGCGTGGCCCGTCGCCTCGCGGGCCCCCCGCACCGCGACGTGGTCCTGGAAGTAGGCGGGCTCGAACGGCCCCGACCCGAGCGCGCCGGAGCCGCGCCGGTCGAGCATCGCGGCCGCCGTGCGGAGGTAGGCGTGCTCGCCGGTGTGCCGGAAGAGCTCGACCAGCGCGGTCTCGACCTCGGGGTGCCCGCCGTAGGCGTCCGTCCGGGCGCTGTCGGGGCCGAGGGCGTCGACCGCCAGATCGGCGAAGCGGCGCGCGACGCGCAGCAGGTCGCCCGCCCCGGTGGCGCGCTCGCGCGCGACGCCGGCCTGGATCAGGTGCCCGAGCAGGTAGAGCTCGTGGCCCCACCGCATGTCCTGCCACGGCTCCCCGCCGCGCCCCTGGATGGCCGAGCCCAGGTAGCCGTCGTCGCGCTGGACTCGGGCGAGGAGCGCGACGCACTCGCGCGCGAAGGCCGCCCACGGCCGCTCCTCGGGGACGCGCGCCTCCTCCCAGGCGATCGCCTCGAGGGTCTTGTACAGGTCGGAGTCCGCGAAGACCGGGCCGCGGAACGGGACCTCGGGAGCGCCCTCGAGCCGGCGCAGGTTGTCGAGGACGCCGGTGCTCTCCAGGTGCTCGATCACGTGGGGCAGGGTGTGCTCGCGGTTCACCTGCTGCCACGCGCCCAGCTCATGCGACGGGTCGAGCGCGACGGCGGTGAGAGGCAGCGGCGTCAGGCGATGCGCCGCCACCGCCGACGGTGACGCGGGGGCGCAGACGCCATGCGTGCGGACCATGGACAAGGCTCCTCCTCGAGCTTTGCGGCGGGGACGCATGTGCAACGTTGTAAATCCTAGCGTGCGGCCGCACGGAGCGCACGGGCGATCGCGACCCGGGTCGCCGCATCGGCCGCGCGCCTGCGGGCAGGAACGGACAAAACGGATAGCCTCGAGGAGGCGTGCGCGACGAGGCGCGCGCCGCGGGCATCGGGGCGCGCTTCGCCGTGCGTCCCCGCCTGGACGCTGCGGCGACGTGGGAGGTGTCGCGTGGACAGTGTGGTGCTCGAGGTCGGGATCGGCCTCGCCGTCGTGTTCTTCATCGTCGCCACGCTGGTGAGCGCGGTCCATCAGATGGCCACGCGGCTGCTCAACACGCGCTCGAAGGCCCTATGGGCGCGTCTCGACGAGCTGCTCACCGGTCAGGATCACGAGCTCGGGTACCCGTCGATCCTCGGCGGTGACGACGTGCGTCCCGTGCATCGCAACCCCGGCGAGGACGGCGCGGGACCAGGGACGCTGCAGGAGCTCGCGCAGACCGGCGCCATCGGCGGTCTCGACTACGTGGGGCTCGGCCGCACCACCAAGGTCCACCACATCCCGGGGCGCGTGTTCGCGACGGCGCTCGCGGAGCTGGCGGAGTCGCGCGAGGGGGACGGGCTCCCGGGCAAGGTCGAGACGCTCGCGCAGGACTATGCGGGCACCCCGCTCGGGGAGTTCCTGCGCTCGACCGGGGTACGGACCGCGGATCGCGTCGAGGGGTTCCTCGACGCGACGGATCGCTGGTTCGACGCCCAGATGGAGGTGCTGACCCTCACGTACCGTCGGAACGTCAAGGCGGTGCTCGCGGTGGTCGGCCTGATCGTGGCGCTCGTGTTCAACGTCAACGCGTTCACCATCGGCGCCGCGCTGCTGCACAACGGGGACCTGCGCGCGACGGCGGTGACCTTCGCCGCGGACCTCGCCGCGAGCGACGTGGGCCCGTGCGCCGCGGCGGACGATGCCGAGCGCTTCGCGTGCGCGCAGGGCGAGCTGGCGACGTTCGCGAACGCGGGGCTCCTGCTGCCCAGCAGCGGGGACGATCCGGAGGCGGACCCCGCCGTGCCGCGCTTCACCGTCATGTTCTCGGGCGCCTACTGGGAGGCGTTCGGGGCGGCCCACTGGCCTCCCCACATGTCGTTCTGGGGGCACCTGCTGTCCGTCACGGGCCTGCTGGTCACGGCCGCCGCGGCGTCGCTCGGCGGACCCTTCTGGTTCGACCTGGTCAAGCGGCTCACGGGCCTGCGCAAGGCCCGCTGAGCCGCGCGGCGACGCGCCTCAGAACACCACGGTCCATCCCTCGGCTCGCACGTCGTCGCGCGTGTACGCCACCCCGTCGACCTTGAGCCCCGTGGCGTCGAG
This sequence comes from Demequina iriomotensis, assembly GCF_000971395.1. Classification (GTDB taxonomy): domain Bacteria; phylum Actinomycetota; class Actinomycetes; order Actinomycetales; family Demequinaceae; genus Demequina; species Demequina iriomotensis. The sequence continues at coordinate 316,295 of NZ_BBME01000009.1, forward strand.
GAGGGTGATCGCGCCGCCCGAGTTGCCCAGCTGGACCTGCGGTGCGAGGCGGCACGTCGCCGCGTGGCCCGGTGCGAGCGCGGCGACGTCGACCGCGCAGGTGTGCTTCGCACGGTCCGCGAGCAGCCAGCCCGCGAGGTCGACCGGCGCGGGCGACGCGTTGAGCAGGGTCACGGTCTCCGCCTCGGGTGCCGGTCCCTCGGGGTTGACGAGCGCGCCGACGATGCGGACGCGGCCGTCGGGCCGCGGCGCGGGGACCGTGCCGTCGACCGGGGCGGGGGCGGCGATCGTGTGGCCCGTCGCATCGTCCGTGTGCCATCCCTGGCTCTGGAAGGCGAGGAGGATCGCCACCCAGCGGCCGGCAGCGGGGAGGTGGATGAGCAGGCCGCCGTCCTGCCACACGCCGTCGTCGCCGGTGAAGCGGCCGACGTTGCCCTGGTTCATGTGGATGTCGTGCACGCCGTTGCCCGGGCTGAAGCCGAAGATCTTGTCCGCCTTGCCGTCCTCGGGGCCCCAGCGCTCCCCGAATGCGTACACGCGCCCCTCCGGATCGTCGATCGCGCGTCCGATCGCGTGGTCGAGGCGGTCCGCCAGGTCGTTGTCGGGACCGGGGGCGTCGGGCGGGATGGGCACCATCGCGGCGCGGTCGACCAGGTTCGCGCGGATGAGGTCGAGCGCGGCGCCGCCGGGCGCGGAGGCGAGCGGGGACCAGCCGTCGACCGCGGGAAGCGACGCGAGCAGCGGATGAAGGAAGTCCTCGACCATGGCGAACAGGAGCTCCGACGGCGCGACCTGCGACAGCACGTTGATCGCGATCCGGAAGTGCGTCCCGTCGCCGTCGACCATGTGGACCTGGAAGTGAGGGCTCCCGGCGCCGCCCTCCCGGCGCCTGTCCACGGGCCGGGCCCGCAGCACCCCGTACGACCTGAGCGGCATCGTGCGCCCCCTCTCGGGCGGCGCCGTCGGCGACGGTGCGCCCCGCCTTCGATGGTAGGTCCGTCTCCCGTCCCGCGTGCGGCGGAGGGTGGGCGACCCGGGCGCGCACCTGTGGACGAACGTGCGCGGGAGGTTCATCCTTGAAGGTGGCTCGAAGTCGAGTGTTCGGGGGCGGGCGATGGCGGAGCACGCGAGCGGAGCGGCGCCCAGGGAGGCGCCGTCGATCCATCTTCTCGACGGCCCGTACGTGCGCGAGCTCGGGCGTCGCCTCGCGGTGCCCGAGGGGTCCGGTCGGCTGCTCGTCTACGTCGCCCTGCGCAACGGCAGGGCCGTGACGCGCCAGCGCATCGCGGGCACGCTGTGGCCCGAGGTCGGCGAGGATCGCGCCGCGGGCAACCTGAGGACGGCGCTCTGGCGGCTGCGTGCCGCGGGCATCCACGTGCTCGCCGAGGGCGGGCACGGGCTCGCGGTGGCCGCGGGGGTGGCGATCGACGTGTTCGATGCCAACGCGTGGGCGGGCCGGGTGGTGAGCGGGACGGCACGGCAGGGCGACCTCGACCTCGCGCGCCTCCACCCGGCGGCGCTCGACCTGCTGCCCGACTGGTACGACGACTGGCTGGTGCTCGAGCGCGAGCGCCTGCGCCAATGGATGCTGCATGCGCTCGAGGAGCTCAGCAGGGAGCTCGTGGCCCGGGGCCGCTACTGCGAGGCCATCGAGGCGGCGATCACCGCGATCGACGTCGACCCCTTGCGCGAGAGCGCGCAGCGTGCGCTCATCGCCGCGCACCTCGCCGAGGGCAACGTGGGCGAGGCGCGGCGCGTCTACGCGGCGTTCGCGCGGCTGCTGGAGAGCGAGCTGGGGGTCGCGCCGTCGCCGGCGACGACGGCGCTCGTCGGGAGCCCGCTCCCGCTCGCGGGCTGAGCCGCGCCTACTGGACGTCGCTGCCCGGATCGGGCAGCTGGTGGCGGACGGCGCCATGGACCTGCACGCCCGCGACCCCGTCGAGCGCGCTCGGATCGTCGATGCTGCCCGACACCATCCCGACGGACCGCATCACCTGGTCGACCGTCATGCCACGGGCGCGCAGGCGCGCCACCACGTCGTCGATCTGCGCGACGTGCGCATCGTCCACCGCCACGGTGATCCTGGCCACGGTCCCGACCCTACGCGCGTGCGCCGGTCACGGCGCGACCAGGAGGCCGGAGCCGACGTCGAGCGACGGCGCGAGGAGCCGGTGGCTCTCCTGCGTGAGGATCGACCACAGCGCCCCCGCGCGCAGCCCGGTGGCCTCGGCCCACAGCGCGGCGAGGCCGGCGACGTGCGGCGTCGCCATGCTCGTGCCGCTGATCGAGCGGTAGCGCTGCGGCATCGGCCACGACGAGTAGACCTGGTAGCCGGGGCCCGCGAGGTCCACCTGGCCGCCGCGCGCGTCGGGCAGCGTGCGGGCGGAGAAGAACGCGACGTCGAGCTGCTGGTTGAGGGCGGCGACGGCGGCGATGTGGGGGCTGTTCGCAGGCGTGCCGACGAAGCCGAAGTTGAGGTCGGTGCGCTGCGCGTTGTTGCCCGCGGCGGCGACGATCAGGCTGCCCTGGTCGAGCGCGCGGCGGCCCGCGAGCGTGTAGGGCTCGTGCACGTTCGGCACGTCGGCGCCCAGGGACATCGAGATGATCGCGCAGCCCTGGGTGATGGCCCAGTCGATCCCGGCGAGGATCGCGGAGTCACCGCCCGAACCCGCGTTGCTGAGGACCTTGCCCGCGAAGATCTCTGCGCCGTGCGCGACGCCGTACCGGGGCCCGGACTCCGGCGCGAGCGGGCCGCACGAGGTGCCGATGCAGTGCGTCCCGTGGCCGTGGCCGTCCTCGGAGGTCTCGCCGGCGATGAACGATGCGGTGGTGACGGCGCGGCCCGCGAAGTCGGGGTGCGTCGAGTCGAATCCGGTGTCCAGCACCGCCACCTTGATCCCCGCGCCCGAGTAGGAGGAGGCATCCGCGCGCGTGGCCTGGATGCCCCACGTCGCGGCGTCGCCGTCGCGGAACGCGCGCGCGCCCGGAGCGGCGTCGCCGTCGGCGCTCGCGGGCGCCGCGGAGGCCAGGCGCGTCGCGAGGTCCTGCGTGCCGTCGGCATAGCCGCGCGCGTACGCGCCGTCGCGCACGTGGTGGATGAGCTCGGGCACCACCGCGAGGACGCCGACATCCGCGGCGTTCGCCGTCGCGAGGCCGCCGGGATCGCTCACGATCGCCATGCCGAGCCTGTCGAACATCGTGTCGGTGCGCGCGACCGCGTCGAGCTCACCGCCGAGGTCGCGGATGCTCGCGACCTCCCGCACGCCCGCGGTCGCGAGGACGCCGGGCGCGTCCGCGTCGTGGGCGAACACCACGATGTACCGGCCTGTGGTCTCGGGCGGGGTCGCCACGGTGGGGCCGTCGGGCGTGAAGTGGACCTCGGGTGCCGGTTCGGCGTCGATCATGGCGGGCTCCTCCCCCTCGCGCGCGGGGTGCGCGCACCCTCTCGACTCAAGGCCAGCGCCGTCACGCAGGCGTCACCGTCCGGCGCGGTGACCCCGCGGTGACGGTGCGGTGACAGCCGCGGGGCGACGGTGGGCGGACGGGAGCGGGCCCGCGCGGGCCCGTCGCCCGGGTGGGGGAGGCAGCCGCCTGCCCTGCCGTGTCCGCAACGATGTGGGGGAGGGACGTCATGGTGCTACCGCCGAGCGACGAGGGTCGCGACAGGGAGGTCGCGCAGGGGGAATGGGGCGGCGAGACCGTCGAGTATCTCCCGCGACGCGTCATCGTGAAGTTCAAGCGGCCCGACGGGCTCGAGGCGCTCGCGGCCACCGCCGTCCGTGCGGCCGAGGTCGCCGAGGAGCTCGAGGGCGCCACCGTGCTGCGGGCGCCGAGCCCCACCGGCCGCGTGGTGATCGACGTGGGCGAGGGTGCCGATGCGCTCGAGGTGGCGGCGCGCCTGGCCGAGGGCGACGCGGTCGAGTACGCCGAGCCCGACGTGGTCGACCACGCGTGCATCGTCCCCAACGACACGCGCTACCCGAACCAGTGGGCGCTGCCGAAGGTCAACGCGCCCGGAGCGTGGGACCGCGAGACCGGCAAGCCCACCGTGGTGATCGGCATCATCGATTCCGGGATCTCCATGACGGCCGGCGGCGCGCTCGATCATCCCGACCTCTCCGACGCGTCGCGCATCGTGCTCGGCACCGACTTCGTCGATGGCGGCACGCCGCGCGACCTCAACGGGCACGGCACCCACGTCGCGGGCATCGCCGCCGGCCTGGGCAACAACTCCACCGGGATCGCGGGCATGAACTGGGGCTCGCGGGTCTACGTGTGCCGCACCCTCGACGCCGCCGGGAACGGCAGCTCGGCGGACTTCGCGGACGCGGTCGAGGAGATCACGGACTTCGCCGTCGCGAACGGGCTCAAGGCGGTCATCAACTACTCCGGCGGCGGCGGCGCGAACCAGACCAAGCTCGACGCGTGCAACTACGCGAGCAGCCGCGGCATGATCCTGTGCGCCGCGGCGGGCAACGACAACGGCGGCCCGGTGATCTGGCCCGCGGCCTACTCGACCACCGTGACCGGCGTCATCGCGGTGGGCTCGACGGACTCGGCCGACAACGTGTCGACCTTCTCGAACCACGGCCCCGAGGTGACCGTGGTCGCTCCGGGCACCGCGATCCTCTCGGCGATGCCCACCTACACCGTCACCATCCCGGCCGGCACCACCTTCGGGACGCTCAACGGCACGTCGATGGCGACGCCTCTGGTGAGCGGGCTCGTGGGCCTCATGTGGAGCAAGAACTCCTCGAAGACCCACGCCTCGATCAAGCAGTGCCTCATCGACACCGCGGTGGAGCTCGGCGCGGGGACCTTCGACAACGCATGGGGGCACGGGCGCGTCGACGCGGAGGAGGCGGTCAAGTGCGTGGAGCCGATCTTCCACCTCACCAAGATCGACGCGACGTGCGGCATCTCGCGGATCGCCATCTGCCAGTCCGCGCTCACGCCGTGCGAGATCAAGTCGCAGCTGGTGGTGTGCCGGCCCTCGATGCTGCCGAACCTGTGCCAGCGCTCGAAGCTGCCCCTGCTGTGCCCGATCGAGAGCGTCGTCAAGGTCTGCCACCCCGTCACCATGATCGGCTGCAACCAGCTCACGCGGCTCGGCTGCCCGCAGCCGAGCGCGATCGACGCGTGCCCGTCGTCCCTCGCGTGCGGCCCGTTCGATCCCGGCCGCCCCCCGATCCTGCGCCCGGGCGAGGCCGGGGGGTCGGTGCCCGCGGGCTACTCGTACGTCGACGAGAGCGGCCAGGCGCACGAGTGGCAGCCGGAGGCGGACGCCGGCGCCGAGGTCTGGGAGGGCGAGGGCGGCGAGTACTTCTGGGTCGACGACGACGGGCGCTTCCACGAATGGCGGGGCTGACGGCCCCGCACGCCCTCGGGCCGCTCACGCGGCGGCTGCTCGCGCTCGCGCTCGTGACGCCCGAGGACGTGCATCGTCACGGCCTGCGCGCGCGCGACCTCAGCCGCTCGCACGCCGTGGCGCTCGTCGAGGCGGGCGACGCGCGCCGGTACGTGGTCAAGGAGCTGCAGCGCGCCGACGAGCGGTCGCAGGGCACGCCCGAGCAGGAGCGGGCGCTCTACGGCGCGGTCGCGGCGCATCCCGAGTTGCGCGCGTGGACGGCGGGCGTGGTCCACCTGGGCGACGTGGACGATGTGCTGGTGCTCGACTACCTCGCGGGTGCCGAGTCGGTGGTCGCGCGGGCGGCACGCACGGGCTGGAGCGACGGGGAGCTCGCGACTCACCTGGGCGCGGCGCTCGGCGGCTGGCATGCGGCGGCCCGGCCTCGGCTCGGCGCCTTCGAGGCCGTCGAGCCGCCGTGGGTGCTGCGCGTGCTCGAGCCCGACCGGCCCGGCTTCGTGCGCACCAACGATGCGGTCGCGGAGGCGCTCGCGACGCTCGACGGTGGCCCGCTGGCGCGGTGGCTGCGGGTCCTGCGGGAGGGGTGGCGCGACGACGCCGTGATCCACGGCGACCTCCAGTTCGACAACTGCCTGGTCGAGCCCTCCGGCCGGATCACCTTCGTCGACTGGGAGTGCGCGGGCCGGGGGGACGCGGCGTGGGATCTCGCGGCGCTCGCGGCCGAGCTCATCAGCCGCTCGCCCGCGAGGGACGCGGCGTCCATGACGCCCGTGCTGTCGGGCGCGGTGCGGCTGCTGGTCGCGGCGTACGCGGAGCACGATGAGGCGGCCGGCGGCGCGAGCGCGCTCGCGGGACGCGTGGTGCCGTACGCGGGGGCGAGGCTGCTGCTGCGCGCGCTCCAGATCGCGTCGCGCGAGGACGGCGAGCCCGGGGCGATCAGCCCCGCGGTGCGGTGGCATCTCACGCTCGCGGAGGCCGTGGCCTCCGCGCCCGACCTCGCGGCCGCGGTGAGCGGGGGGTCGCGATGACCGCCGATGCGGCGGCACCGGCGGCGGGCATCGAGGCGTGGGCCGGGCCCGAGGATCTCGAGGCGCTCGCGGGCATCGTCGCGGAGGCGCCCGGCGAGGCGCTCGAGCGCGAGCTCTATCACCGCTGGTATCTGCAGATGCGGCCGGCCGTCGCGGGTGCCGGGGCCCCCGGGGTGGCGCCCCTCGCGGTGGACCCCGCGCGTGCGCTCTGGGCCGCGCATGCGGGTGCCGCTCTCTTCGAGGACGGCTGGGTCGCGCGCGCGGTGTCCTCGGCCGGGCGCGTCGAGGCGGTCCGCGGGGACGAGCGCCGGGTGGCCGGTCCCGGCGAGCACGTCGTCCGCGGCCGCCCCGGCCGGCGCCCACGCCCGGGGGACGCGCTCGCGCTCGCGAGCACGGTCGCCTCGGTCGAGGACGGCTGGTGGGTCGGACGCTCGGGCCTGGGCTTCAGCCCCGACGTGCCGTTCACGCGGGTCTACGTCCACGTGCGCCAGGACTCGGCGGCGGCGGGGGTCGCGGTGCTCACCCAGGCGCTCGTGTGTCGCGTGCCGTTCGCCGTCAAGGTGTCGATGGTGCTCGGCGAGGCCGACCGCCCCGATGGGCTCGTCCTCTACGTCGCGCGTCGGGACTTCCATGCCAGCCTGCGCGCGCCGCTCGCGGCGGCGTTCGGGCGGCTCGGTTCGCTCGGGCTGGTGGAAGCCTCGGTGCCCCGCATGACCGCGCGGCTCGCGCCTGGCGTCGGCGCCGCCGACGGGCCGCCGGACGGGGGAAGCTTCGGCCTCGAGCGATGCGGCGTCGTCGCGGCGGCGGCGCGCAGCCTCGCTCCCGGGTCGCGCGAGCCGGGTGCGCTCGCGGATGCGGTCGCCGCCGCCTTCGCCGCCGCCGGGCTGGATCCCGCGCGGCCCTACCTCGCCTCCCCGGACGACCATGACTACCTCGATGCTCGCTGAGCCCGCCGCGGTCACGCGCGCCACGTTGCTCGGCCTCGCCGCCGAGATCGGCGCGACCCTGTGCCGCGATGCGCTGTGGCACGACGGCCGGGCGCTGTGGCTGGGCGACGAGGTGGTCCCGATCGACGGCGAGTTCGAGACGGTGCATCAGGCGTGCGGCGGGGCGCTGTACGGAGGGACGGCCGGCATCGGCTGGTTCCTCGCGCACCTGAGCCGGGCGCTCGGCGATCGCGACGCGGCGGCGACCGCGCGCGGAGCGCTCCGGCACGCGCTCGCGTGGGCGGCCGCCACGCCCGACCCGTCGCTGCACGCTGGGCGCGCGGGCGTCGGGTGGGCGGCGCTGGACGCCGCGCTCGCCTTGGACGACGGCGAGCTCGCCCACGAGGGCCTGCGCACCCTGCTCGTCGCGCTCGAGGCGCCCGCGCCGGCGGAGCTGCCCGCGGAGGTCATCGGCGGGCATGCGGGGATCGTGCTCGGCGGGCTGGCCGCGCTCGCGCCCGCCCGTGCCGCGGGATTGCCGTGCGAGGACCTGGAGTCCGCGCTCGAGCCGCACGGACGGGCCATCCTCGCGCTCGCGCGCCGCAGCTCCACGGGCTGGACCTGGCCCGACGCCGAGGGGTTGGAGCTCTGCGGGCTCGCGCACGGCACGTCCGGTCCGGCGCTCGCATGCGCGGAGCTGTGGGCGGCGACGGGTGACGAGGCCTACCGCGAGGCCGCGCTCGCCGGCGCACGCGCCGAGCGCGCATGGCTCGAGCCCACCCGCGGCTGGCCCGATCTGCGCGAGTACAGCCGCGCCGATCTCGACGCCGGGGAGCGGCCCGACGCCCCGCCGTTCTGGTGCCACGGCACCGTGGGCGTCACGCTCGCGCGCCTCCGCGCGGCGCGCCTCACGGGGGACGATGCGCTCCTCGCCGATGCCACGGTCGGGTTGAGCTGTGCCGAGTCCGCCGTCGCCGGGCTCGCTCGCGCCGTCCCGGGCTCGTACGCCGCCAACTTCTCCCTGTGCCACGGCGCGGCCGGGCTCATGGAGCTCTTCACGGTCGCCGCACATGAGCTCGACGATGCGGCGTGGCTCGCCCGCGCGGCGGCGGTGGCGGCACTGGGTCGCGCGCACCGCGAGGCAGGCGTGCCCTGGCGATGCGGGGTCGCCGACGGGTTCGAGGCGCCGGGGCTCATGCTGGGGCTCGCGGGCACGGGTGCGGCGCTGCTGCATGCCGCCGACCCTGGGGGGATGCCCACGCCCCTGCTGCTCGGCGGGGGTGCGGCCTAGGATCGGGGCGTGGGCATCGCGAACCGCGTGATCGTGAAGCTCGAGGGCGGCGACGCCCCCCTCGAGGAGCGCGCGAGCGCGCTCGCCGAGGCGCTCCCCGGCGCGAGCATCGTGCGCATCTCGGGTTCCGGGCGGGTGCTCCTCGCGCTGGACGCCGAGGCCGATGCGGCGGCCGCCGCGGCCGCGCTCGCCGCGCTGCCCGGCGTCGCCTACGCCGAGCCGGACGTCATGGACTCGGCGCAGCCGGAGGGCTGAGCCGCTCGAGCAGGAAGTCGCGCACCTCCTGGACGGCCCGTGGGCTGCGACGCCTCCCGGTCACGGTCGAGTGCCGTCGCGGGTCCCAGGTGGGGAGCTCGGTGACCAGCATCCGACCGTCGCCGATGAGGTCTCGCGCGGCGCCCAGCTTCGCGCACGGGGACATGAGGTCCGCGCGGAAGCGGTAGCCGCGCACCTCCAGGGCGTCACCCGGGTCCTCGACGCGGGCCTCGAGCAGCGCCCGGTCGCCGCGCGACAGCCCGAGCCCCCACGGCCACGCCGGTGCGGCCGGCTCCCCGACCACCGCGGCCGCCACCCGCGTGTCCGTCGCGGCCGCGAGCGCGAAGTTCCCGGTCAGGCATAGCCCGATGACGCCGTAGCGCGCGCCGTCCTTGCCGACCTCCTTGTCGGCGAGGTTCTTGAGCCAGGCCGCGGCGCGGCTCACCCCCGACCCGCACAGCACGCGGATCTCATGGTTGACGCAGATCGCCTTCAACGACTCCGCGAGCCGCGGGGAGCCGTCCCGTCCCACGATCGAGGGGACGATCACGCGGAAGTCGAGCGCGAGCTCCCGTGCGTAGCAGACCAGGTTCTCCGAGATCCCGGGGAACTCGTGCAGGAGCATGACGGTGGGACGCGCCGCGTCCTTGCCGTCCTCGACCACGTAGTAGGTGCGGGCGCTGCCGCCTGCCTCGAGGGTCCGCCGCGTCCAGCCGCGCGGGCACCAGGGTGACGCCGCATCGTCCACGGCGTCGGCGGTCACGTCAGGGGCTCCGCGAGCGCGACCAGGATCCCCTCGGGCCCCCGCAGGTAGCACAGGCGGTACGCGTCCTCGAAGCGGGCGATCGCGCGGACCACCTCGGCGCCGTGCCGCTCGAGGCGCGCGACCGTCGCGTCGATGTCGTCGACCGCGAACATCACGTTGCGGAAGCCGAGCGCGTTGGCGGTCGACGCCCCCGGCTCGGGGCGGACCCCGGGAGGGTTGTCGAAGCGGGTGAGCTCGAGCCTGCCGTGGCCGTCGGGGGTGACGAGCATGGCGATCTCGGTGCGGGTGCCGTCGAGCCCCACCAACTGGTCGACCCACGCGCCCTCGATCGGGGTGCGGCCCTCGACCGCCATGCCGAGCTCCTCGAAGAAGGCGATCGCGGCGTCGAGGTCCTCGACGATGACGCTGACGTGGTCGAGCCGCAGGATCGCCATGATCGCGTCAGGCCTTCGGCACCCGCAGGATCGAGGTCATCCTCTTGCCGCGAGCGACCTCGTCGACCAGCTTGTCCATCCAGCGGATCTGCTGCATGAGCGGGTCCTCGATCTCCTCGACCCGCATGCCGCAGATGACGCCCGTGATGAGGTCCGAGTTCGGGTTCATCGCCGGCGCCTGAGCGAAGAACTCCTCGAGCGTGCGGCCGTCCTCGAGCGTCGCCGCCAGCCCCGCCTCGTCGTAGCCGGTGAGCCACGTGAGCACCTCGTGGAGCTCGTCGGTGGTGTGGCCCTTGCGCTCGACCTTCTTGACGTACTCCGGGTAGATGCGGGAGAAGGGGAAGTCGAAGATGCGGTGACGTGCCATGAGGCCCAGGCTAGTCCGCGCATCGTGCCGCGTCCCGAGCGGGACGGGCCGCGTCAGGTGGCGGTGTCCGCCTGGAGCGCCCCGACGTTGCGCTGGAACAGGATGATCCAGGTGAAGACCAGCACGCCCGCGACCAGCTCGACGGCCGTGAGCGAGTAGTAGCCCACGGCGAAGAACATCGCGAGGACCACGATCACCGCGACGAAGGCCCAGCCGACCGGGAGGAAGGCGCGCGAGATCCCGGGCACCCACGCGCGCAGACGGATGGTGAGGACGGCGAAGGCCACCGCCATGCCGCTCGCCACGGCGGTGTGGATCCAGAAGTGCGTGTCGACGTGGAACACGCCCACGAGGCCCAGGAAGACGCCGACGGTCACGAGCGATGCCCGCACGCGCCGCACGCCGTGCTCCGACGCCGTCGGGACACGACGGGTGGCGACCCGGGCGAGCACGGTCACCAGGAAGCCCGCGACCACGAGCGTGAGGTTGAAGGCCCGCGCCGAGACGTCGTGTGAGATCCCCAGCGTGCTGAGATTCTGCGTCCACCAGTCGGGGTCGGAGGCGGTGAGTGTGCTCGCGAGGATGCCCTCGACCAGGAACACCGCGAGGACCACCGCGAGCAGCTCGGGGTTCATGTGTGCGGCGGACAGGAAGGCCGCGTAGGCGGAGACGGCGGCGGCCGCGCCGCTCAGCGCGAGGATCGGGAGCCAGTACACGGTCGCGCCGATGAACCCACCGGCGAGGATCACGGACACGAGCGTCCAGCTGAGCAGCGCGATGACGCCGTGCGCGACGGCGAGCGCCGCGATGTCCACCACGTCGAGGGCGCCGCGGATGCGGGCGCGGCCGCCCAGGTGAAGCGTGTAGCGCCCGGCCGCGAAGGCGAGCGCCGCCGTGACCGCCGAGGCGATCGCGGCGTACTGGCCCACCGAGCCGGGACCGGAGATCGGGGCCTCGTCGAGCCCGAACACGGGCAGCGCGATGATCGCGACGATGCCGAAGGTCAGGGCGCCGAGCCCGGTGGCTGTGAGCTCGAGCGTGGTGTTGACGCGGTCGCGCAGGGGGAGCCGCGCGGAAACCTCTTGTCCTGCCTCGGTCATGAGCGCCCTCCGTCCGCCGTCGATTCGGAGCGTACCGGGCAGGACGGACACGCGGGTGGGAGGAGGAGGTGCGGGGTTGCGTCGTCGGCCGCCTCGCTTCGCGACCGCCGTCACGACGTGCTCGGGCTCGTGCCGAACTGGCGCGGCTGCCCTCGTCGACGTCTGTTGCAGCGGTAGTGCCGCCTCGCCTTCCCGGAGAAGCAGAAAGGGCCTGTTCCCCTGGGATTACCAGGAGGAACAGGCCCTCTTCTGTGGCGGTGACGGTGGGATTTGAACCCATATCGCGTCGCGCGGGGGTTCGGCGCGATTCGCGACTTCGCCTCGTACATGAGGGGAGGTCGATCGGCGAGCATCGGTTGCCTCAGGTGGGCTCACGCAGCTTCTGTTGCTGTTTTGTTGCTGCTCGTGTGTGCCTTGCTCAGTGCCTCAGCGACGGCGTCGAGGTCGTCCTCGAACAGATCCGCGTAGCGATCGAGCGTCATGAATGCGGACTGGTGGCCGAGCATACGCTGGACGGCTTTCACGTTCGCGCCTGAGCTGATGGCGAGGGAGGCGGCTGTATGGCGCAGATCGTGCGGTGTTACGCGCGGGAACTCCGGATCGCTCGCCTGACACCGCGCGACGGCGCCGGCGAACCATCCGTGCTGGCTGTTTGACGGTCCCCGGTATTCCACGCCATCGGTGCTCCACACGAGCGCATCGCGGCCGCGTCCGGCGATCGCGGACCTGATGGCATCGTCGAGCACGGCCGGCCACACGACTGTCCGTCGTTCGTGCGTCTTCGGCGTCCCGACGCGAACCTTGCCGTTGACCCAAACGGCATTCTCCTCGACAGTTGCGCGCCGGCGAGTGAGATCGAGATGCTTCACGCGAAGCCCTGTGGCCTCGCCCCAACGGAGTCCCGTGAGGGCGAGAAAGCGGACGAAGTCCGGGTGCTTGGCGTGCTTCGCGAGGGCTTCGACCTGCTTGTGCGAGAGGTAGCCCCGGGCGCCCTGGGTGCGCCGCGGGAGCTTGATCTCGCGAGCGGGGTTCGTCGCGATGCGCCGATCTCGGACAGCGTTGTCGAGGATCGATGCCAGCAATCCATGCGCTCGGCGCACGGTGGTTGGACTCTTGCCTGCCGCGAGCTCAGCGACCCAAGCTCGCACTTCGCTGTGACGGATCGAGCCGACGGCTCGGTTTCCCCACTTCGGGCGCACATGGATGCGCAGCGTGGACTCGTCGGAGTGCAGTGTCGACGGCTTCACCGTCGCGGCGTGTGCGGCGATCCATTCGTTCGCGAGCATGTCGATGGTCGCCTTGGCGTCGGAGGGTGAGACGTAGGTACCGGCGGCCTTCGACACCGTGACAGTCGCCAGGAACTCCTCCGCTTCCCGTTTGCGTTGGAAGCCACTCTTGGATGTCTGGGTGTTATCGGGACGTCGGTAGATGGCCTTGTATCGCTTTGCGCCGGTGGCGAGTGAGTAGGCGTGAACGCTGCCCAATTGCATCCTCCGTGGGTAGAACGAGGTCGATGTAAATCGACAGTAGTGATCGTTTTCTCATCTCCGCCCCTTGGGTTCGGGGAGTAGCGGGCGCAGATGAGAATCCGCGTGCGACGCTGGTATCTCACAACTGAACGCCCCGAATATCACACTCAAGGGGAAGCGGCATGGACGCTGCGACGTGAACGCTTCGCCTTCCGGTGAGCAGCGACAGGGTGGCCTGAGATGGCCCGTCGCCTCGGTTCTCGCAAGCCACTTCTTGCCGAGGAACCGCCATGTCTGTTGCCACTGCTGCCGCTCCCGTCAGCACCGACCTGCTCGACTCTCTCATCACGCCCGAGACGCTGTCTGCGAAGCTCGGCGTGAAAATCACGACGCTCGCCGAATGGCGCGTGAAGGGGAAGGGGCCGGCGTACATCCGCGTTGGGCGCAGCCCGCGCTATCGGCCTGAGAGCATCGATGCCTGGCTGCTGGCGCAGGAGCACGCTGGGACGTATGAAGAGTTGAATCGCTGACGATGTGGCCGTGTCCGTGGAGGCGCAAGGACCGTGGGGCTATCCCGACAGCCGGACGACTTGCGCACTCCCGCAACGCGTCGATCGTGCTCGACGCTCTGCTCGGCGCCGATTGAGTACACTCGCCCGGTGTATGTAGAGCGTCGGGCGACAGATGCGGCGTTTGAGGTGATCGCCTCATCGAGGGAGTACCGACGTCTGCTGTCGGGCGAGGGTAGCGAGGCCCTTGACGCTGCCTTGCGTGACATTGCCTCCGTGCTTGGTCTTGCAGGACATTCGAAGCGAGTTGTCCTGTCGCGCGCGTGGAACGTGCGGTTGCGGACCAGGATGGACCACGCATCGATCCAGTCCTTGGTGTTTGGGAAGCGCGGCAATGCGATCGGAGTGAGCGCGGCTGACTTGGTCTCTGAACTGAGGACGGGGAACTCCCTCGCGGACTGGGCGTCGCTAGCGCCTGGAGCCGAAATGGCGATTGAGATCAAGTCGCCCTACGACAACGTCAAGCGTTTGGGTTCGCAGTTGCGGGACTACCGTTCGATGTTTCCGAGCGTCACCGTCGTGGTTCACGAGAAGAACCTCAGGGCTGTTTCTGGTCTGACAGATGCGGATCGGGCGGGACTTGTTGTCGTGCGCGGCACCGGATCTCGAGCGCGCGTCGAGTTGGAGCGCTCGCCAAGCATGCACTACGGCGACATTCGTCTCCGACATCTACTTGCCGTCCTACGGATGCGTGAGCTCGCGGCTGTCGTGGAACGACTCTCAGCGCAAACGGTCGACGCCTCCCAGGTAAGTGCATTCCTAGACGCTGAGCGTTTGCTGGAGCCCTTCGATTTGGAGCTGGTGTGCTCGGAGGTGTTCAACCTCGTGCGGCGCCGCCGGCGACTACCGTACGCCTTGGCGAAGGCGAAGGTCCCCATAGGCATCCGCCCGGTGCTGATTGGGATCGATCCGCCGCCAGGAACGCTTGACTACCTGGTAGATTGGCTTGCCGAGGGGGTCTAGGCGTGTACTTTCCGATCTTGCGGGGCAAGCGTTTCGAGTTGCTCGCCATGCGCGACCTTGCGGCTCAACTGGCAAACCACCACCAAGTGTTCCCCGTGGTCGAGCCGGTGCGCGAAGGGACCGTTGCGACTGATCTCCGGCGCGCGCTCGAGACTTGGTCGGATGCGAACGGTGTTTCCGGAGTGGTTGTCAACCCAACCGTCGGCGATTTCTCTTCCCGCGGTCCGGCGTCGGACATCCTGACCGAACTGGTCCCATGGTCCGAAAGCCTTATGGCAGGGGTACGCCCTGAGCCGTACGCGATCGTTGCTGTTGGCTCCGACGTTGCGAGCGCTGCCAAAGTGATCGAGGAAGTAGTGGATGCGCTCGGCGAGTCGTATCCGGTCGGCATCTGGATCGCGCAGCGTGCCGATCAGGATGAGATCGCGAACTTGGTAGTAGAGACGAGGGCGTCGCTGCAGTTGGTAATGGGCGAGCACGCGCGAGTCGTAAGGCGAGCTGGCCGAGCCGCATCTCCACGCCCGTTGAGAGTCGCGGTGTCGGACCCATTTCCGGTGCGCGAGACCAACGCAGGGTACGAGAGCGGTGCTGAACAAGTGTTCACCGAAGAGCACCAGTACCTTCGCGACGAGAGCCTCGAAGGATTCGCGGATTTCGGGACAATCGGGAATCGTTTTCGTGACGGGGGCGGCGCACCTCGCCACGTGGTGATCCACTGGACCTATCGTCGCGGATCGGATTCGAGCCCTGTCATGCTGAGGCACTTCAAGTCTTCCGACGAGAGCGCGGTGGCGCCTGTGCAGGTGAAGTATGCAGAAGCGGCGCGCGCGCTGTTGGCTTTCGCGGATGAGATGAACCTTCCTGAGACGCTGGGGCTGAACGGGATTCGCGAGTACGACAAGAGCGGTTCGTTCCCCGGGCTGGGAATGCTGAAGAAGTTGTCCATCATGAATCACCTCGCCGTCATGGACGAAGCAGTTGGCGCTGAGAGCCTGTAGCGCCTGCTTCGCGGACGGGGTGCGGGCTTCGCTCGCCGACGACGCGGCGCAACCTGAGCAATGCGTACTGTGCCGACAGCTTGAACTCACCTGGGATGTCGAGTCGTGGGCTGCCGCGATGCGACCCCTATTCGAGGCCTACGTCGAGGATGAAGACGATGGGGCTCCCCTCGCAGATGTGCTCGAAAGCCACTGGGATCTGTTCACGAGTCGCGCTCTTCACGGGCGCCGGGATTTCATTGGAGCGGTCGCGGGTCTGCTCTCCTCGACTGTGGGTGCAGAGACCTCCGTGCGCCTCAAAGTCGGTGACGGTGAGGCTGGGCGCATCTGGTCGGCGTTCGTAGATGAGATCTCAGGTGACCGCCGCTGGTTCTTCATCGAGTCCGACGCGACGCGGCTCATCCGCCTGCTTGACCTGTGCCTCGCTACGCGCGCAGAGGCTGCCCTGGACTCGATGCACGAGTTCGTCCGAGCCCGTGTGGGCAGCTTCGAAGATGAGGCTGGCTTGGGGGCGCCACCACCCGGCATGGCTGCTCCGGGCCGCGCCAATCCGCCTGGCGTGAGCATGTTCTACTGTGCGACCGCGGAGAAGATCGCGGTCCACGAAGTGCGGCCCTCGAGGCAGGCAGTCGTATCGACCGCTCGGTTCCGCGCGGCGAGCTCGCTTCGGCTAGCGGACTTCACGCAGCAGGCGAACAGGAAGCCAAGCCCGTTCTTCTCCGATGAGAATGGCGATCTCGTGGATCCCTCAGAGATCTATGTGGCGAACGAACTCGGCTCGATCGTAGGTGACGCCCTTTCCCGCCCGGTGCGTGAGTCCGACAACAAGACTGAGTACCTGGCGACTCAGTACGTCGCCGAGTATGTCCGCCATTTCGGGCTGGATGGGATTCGCTACCGGTCATCCTTCGAGGACAGGAAGGCCGGTGTGGAGGGTGACAACCTAGTGGTGTTCACGCCGTCGGCAATGGCGATGGTGGCCCACAGTTCGACAAGACTCGAGATCAAGGGCGTCGCGGTTACCTACTAGGCCGCAGAGCTTGAGCTCGGGTTCTCAGAGCTTGGTGCGGACTGTCTCGGTGTGCCGTATTGCGAGGTGAGCGCGCACGTTCGTTGCCGCTACGCGCTAGGCAGTGGAAGTGTATGTGCGGGATAGACGCGGGGTCTCGCGTCTTGCGCAAGGTGCGCGAGGCGGAGAGTCGTGGTCGCGGGTCTGCGCCGAGTCCCTACCGCCAAGAGGGCAAGGTTGCCTTCATCGCGAGCAGCCGGTCGCGGCAAGGGGCTCTAGCAGGGGGCTTTGTGTTTGCGCACCGAGGAATCGCTCCGCGCGCCGATACCATCGAGGCATGGCCAATCCTCGCCTCGAGTTCGCACTGACGCAGCTGCAGTCGGAGCACTGGCGTTCGTTTGAGCGTCTGTGCTCCGAATTCCTGGTGACTGAGTTCCCGGACTTACGGACGACGGCCAGTGCGAGCGGTGACAAGGGGCGGGATGGTGAACTGTTCGAGGTAGGCGGTGACCCGACCACAGCGTTTCAGTACTCGGTTGCCGGCGACTGGAAGGCGAAGATTTCCGACACCCTCGCGAAGGTCACGAAGAACCTGCCGAAGGTCAGGCGGCTCGTGTTCTGCAGTTCCCAAGAGATCGGCGCGCAGGGTGACGTCGCGCGCGACGCGGCTTGGAAGCTTGGCATTCAGCTCGATGTTCGCGACCGCAACTGGTTTGTTGAGCGGTCGGGGACTTCGCCCGAACGCGCAACCGCCAGCGAAGAATTGGCAGGTCAGATCGCGGACCCGGTTCTGCAGGAGCGTCGCGTGATCGAGCGTGTTGCTTCGCCGCTCACGCCCGAAGAAGGGCGTGTGGCGATCCTCCAACTGGCGATGAATGCACAAGACCGTACGACCGAGCGCGGACTCACCAAGTCGTCGTTTGACTCGCTCGTGACCGCGGCTCTTGTTGACACCACATCGGAGAATGCAAAGAGCCGCGACGAGGTGCGATCGGTCGTCCGGGGGATCCTTCCGGGTGGTGCCGGTCACCAGATTGATGCGCTGGTGGATTCTGCGCTCAAGCGCCTGGCGCGCAAGCACGGTCCGATCAAGCACCGGACCCAGACCGACAGCTTCCACATGAGCTTCGAGGAATCGCAAGAGTGGCGTGCGCGCGCCGCGGAGTACCTCCTGGACCAAGACGAGGTTGAGGCAGACCTTGCTGCGGGAGCGTACGGTCTCGACCAACGACTCGATGCCGATATCAGCGAACTCAGGACCGAGGCCCGCAAGTTGCGCCAGGTCCTCGAGGGCCTTTTCATGAGGCGCGGCGAGATGTTCGCGCGTTCAGTTCAAGGTGCCGAGCAGGTTGACGCCTCACTTGGCGAGTTGGCTGACATGATCGCGCAGTTGGACCACGGCTTGGTGCTCCCGCCGGCTCAGGCGGCACAGGCGATCTCCAACGTGCTCGAAGCGCCGTCTGACCGGACAAGGGCGCACCTGTTGCGCATCGTCGATTCCTACACATTGTTCGCTTTCCTCCAGCAGACTCCGGACGTTCAGAAGACCCTCTCGCGTGTCTTCGCTGGAGGTGAGATCTGGCTCGACACGAGTGCCGTGCTCCCCTTGCTCGGCGAGACGCTTGTTGCAGACGTCGGGCGCCGTGGCCTGACAAACCTGCTCGCCGCGGCCCGTGGATCGGGTATCCGACTCTTTGTCACAGGTGGAGTGCTCGAGGAGGTCGTTGCTCACCTAGATATCTCGCTCCTCTATCCGCGGCGGACCGATCCGTGGCGCGGCCGGATCCCCTTCATCTACACCGCATACATGATGTCGGGCCGTGCTGAGGAAGCGCTGGGTGGCTGGGTTGAGGAATTCAAGGGTTCCGAGGAGCCGGTCCGCGACGTCGAGGACTACCTTGAGCATTACTTCGGCATCCTTCGACAGGATCTGTCTGAACTTGCGGATGGGGCCGACGTGAGGTTGCGTGGTGCTGTTCAGGAGCTATGGGGAGAGCGGCATCGGCAACGCCGAGAACGCCATGGGCAGGATTCAGCCAATACTCACCGTTTGATTGCGCACGATGTCGAGAATGTCGTCGGAGTGATTGAGCATCGACGGAGTCACTCGGATTCGGCACTTGGCTACACGGCGTGGTGGCTGACGCTCGATGGCACGGCTTTTGCGTTGCAGGCATGGCTCAAGGATCGGCTTGGCAAGGACGCGCCTGCTAGCCCGGTCCTGAGCCCGGACTACCTGTCGCAGGTCCTTCGCTTGGGCCCGCTTCGCCGGCGTCAACTTGGTGATGGGTCTGAGGTGTTGCCGCTCACTCTGAGTTTGCGCGTCTTGGAGAACGTGCCCGACGAACTCATTGACGTTGCTCGAAGCGCCCGGGAGGAGTTCAAGGACTTTGACGAACTTCGAATACGTCGGGAGGTTCGAGACGCGTTGAACCGCGCGCGCCGGTCGGGTAGCGGCGAGAGGGACTATGCGGCGTCTCTTGAGGCTGAAATCCTTCAGGCGATCGCTGAATGAACATGCGCATCGCCGAGAAGTAGCATCAACCTTCTGAGGCGTGCCACGTGCGCTCTCGACCGCATATGTGTCGCGAAACGTATCGCGATAAGGCGTGTTATCGCGGAGTCGTTTCCGAGTCGGCGGCGCGGTCGCCACTATGGTCGCCTAGTCGGAGGCGAAGGGGGTGGCGCACTAATGGCGGAGGCGCTGACGGTAGGTGGCATCACGATTCCGTTCTCGATCGCTCGCACCTGGGTGCGCGAGTACACGGATCCAAGCCGACGTGACGGGAGCAAGCCATTCGCGTTCCCCGCGTACGACACCTTCGAAGTGGATTCGGACCCCAACCGACTTTCCGATGGTGAGCTCATGGCGCCAGGATTGCTCAACGTGCCGGTCAAGATGCGCGCGTACTACGCGTTGCAGGACATGAGGCCCGCACTTGAGGAGGCATTGGGCGCCATCAAACCCGATGCGGATCTGGCGAAGGTTAAGTCCGCGAAGGTCCGGGTCTTGACTGCGAGTATCTATGCGGTCCTCGACGATCGACAGTTCCAGGGACGCGGCGTACGGCGCACGACGCTGTCAAAGGTTCTCCATCGCAAGCGACCCGCATTCATCCCGCTTCACGACGTCCGCGTAAACCGCTGCTACTTCGGCGACAACGGGGTGATCGAGTCCGACGCAAGCCGAACCTGGGCCGACTCCATGGCGGAGTTCTCGATAGCCGTCGCGCGTGACCTCCGCGCGCAGAGGGAAGCGTTCGCGGAACTTGCAGCGGTCGCGCTCTCCGGACCTCGACTCACGCACCTGCGTGTCCTCGACATCATTGCGTGGAAAGCGAATGGCAAATCGCTGTCACCGACTGACGGTGAGACCTGAGGCAATGTCGCGTCGCAGCAACATGATCCTGCTCGGCCTCGGGCTGGCTGCGCTCGGTGCCCGTAGCAATCGGCCACCGACAGTTGCACAACTCGCGCGCGCCGAGGAAGCCATGCGGACACAGTGGCTTCAGGACCACGGCCACCTTCCCGAGCAGCAACGCCATCCGGAATGGGCAAACTTCGACCCAGCGATCCCGTTACTTCCGACCACCGCGTGCGGAATCTCATTGGGGGACGCCGTCTCCATCCACTTGCACAGCCTTCAGGCGCGCGGCGTAGTAGCGGCGATCAGCACCGACACGAAGGCAACACGCGGTACCAAGCTCTACCCCATGTTCTACGTGAGAGTGGGCGAGACGGCCGGCACCTGGGTTGGCCGGTCGGCGCTGAGAGCCGCTGGTGAGCCACTGTACGGAGCGCCGCCGCTATCGAGCGGCGAGAGCTAATCCCATTCCGCGACAGCTATCGGCCGGCGCATGGCGCCGGGGCCTGTCTGCCACCACCGCCACAATGAGTCCGTGACCATCCATGTGGACTCCGTTGCGGTGTTCGATGCTGCGGTGCGCGCATTGGCGGCAAGGCCTGGTGCGACGCTTGATGCTCTCGGCCGTGCGTGCGGTGCGAAGCCGGCTTATGTGCGGCGTGTCCTTGGCCCAGAGCTGGTGGCGTTGACGCGGCGTGGGCGGCCCGCACGGCCTCGTGGCTGGTCCGACGAGCAACTCCTTGAAGCGCTCAATGAGGCGGCTCTGATCCTGCGTGGTCACATGCGTGAAGCGAACTATCGGGAACTCGCAGTCAGCACCGGTTCGCGGGCGCCGTCCTCTCAGACCATCATCCGCCGATACGGCACCTGGAATGCTGCGCTCGACGCGGCAGGCTTGACTGCCGTCGAACCGTCACGCGACTACACGAAATGGACGGCACGGCGTTGCTCCGCCGCCGTCGCCGACTTCATCATCACCCACAGGACCGCAGCAAGCAGCGTCTACCGGAAACAGGCACGCGCTGACCCCGACAGGTATCCGTCACTCGCCACCATCGAACGCACCCGGTCCTGGGACGACACCGTCAACGCGGCCCTGCAACGCCTCGCGCACCCGGACAGGATCAACGACTTCACGGCACTCGTCGGCCAGCTCGCTGCCACACAGCGGAGACGACTCCTAGACGACCGGTGAGAGCGGCGACCGCCGCACACCGCCACGAGCGCGCACATGACGAAGCCCCGACCGTTCCAGGTCGGGGCTTCGCCTCACGCTATTCGCAAACGATGCCGTCTCCGTCACCATCGGTGTACCAGTAGTACTCCTCGTCACGGCCCTTGTAGTACGGGCCGTAGCCGGCGTCGATGGCCTGGTAGCAGTACGAGAAGCGGGGGTCCGTGCCGGAGCTGCCGGTGCTGCCCCCGGAACCACTACCGGTGCTGCTGCTGCCGGTCTTGATCGTCGCGCGCGCGGGGACGAAGATCTGCTTGCTGCCGCACGAGCCGGTGAGGATGCTTGCGAGCTTCTTCTTTTCGGCGGAGTCGATCGACAGCTTCCAGCGGTACTTCACCTGCACCCAGTTCTGTGCGTACTTGCAGACCTTCTGCGACGGCAGCCATTCGCCGGGGTCGCGGGCACCCTTCGACTGGTTGACGTTGTCCGTGACGGCGACGAGCGTGCCGCCGAACTTGAGGTCGTTGGCATACGCCTTACGGGTCGCCGCATTCCACTTCGACGCGCCAGACTCCCACGCCTCCTTCAACGGCACCATGTGGTCGATGTCGACATCCGACGCCTTCGTCCACGTCTTGCCGTCATACCAAGACACCCACTTGCCCGTCTTGACCGTGCACTTGGAGGAGCTCGTGAACGTCACCTTCGACTTCGACTCCGCGATCAGCACCTCTGCACGCGCGTTCTGGCAGTCGCCGTTCGCGTCGATCCAATGCGTGAACTTCGACCGCGCATACGAACCAGACGCCGACTCCGCCGTCACCGTCAACTTGCTCAACATCGTCTTCGCCGACATCGTCGCCGCCGACGCCGGCGCATCAACCACCACCACGACCGCTGCCGCGATCGCAAACGCCGCGAACGCGGCAGAAATCTTCCTCACCAGCATCGGTGCCCCCTCAGACATGCCCGCCAGGTCCATTCCTCGCGGATGCTGAATGCAACCTACCGCCAGACTCCGACAACACGGAAGCGGCTGCGCCGCATGAACCGGGCGAGGGTCGCAGCAGTGCTGCGACCGGGTGCCCGTGTGAACGCGAAACGTCCTGGTTTCGCACTGAAGCGTTGGAGGATCACCATGGCAGTCATCTCGGGGATGCGGGTGCGGCGCGGCGCGGCGGGCATGTCAGAGTCGTATGGGAGTCTGCCCGACATGATTCTGCGTCCTCGTGCCTCAACCGTCATCGCTGGCGTCGCCCTGACCGCGCTCCTCGCCGGCTGCTCGACCGCCGTCACACCGGTCGACAGCTCGCCAGCAGCCTCCGCTGCGGCGATCCACGCCGAGGCTGCCGCCACCGCGAGCCCTGAGGTGACTTCTGAGGTGGTCGTGTCGGAGGTGGTGGAGCCCGTGGCTGCTGGCGAGTGGCCTGCCGAGGGCGATGGCTATGTGTTCTCCGAGGAGCCTCAGGGCGGTGCGGAGCGGTGGTTGTTTGACAACTACCCCGGCTACTGGGACTTGGGTGTGCGCGCGGTGACAACGACGAATACGATGTCGTGGTACGGGGACGACGACTCTCAGGCACCGTCGTTCCTTGTGCGGTTCATCGACGGTGTCAGGTTTGTGGGGACGGAGGAGGCGCCGCTGGGGCTGACGCGCGCCGATGATGTTCTTGGACGAGTGACGCTGGACGGCACTGAGTCGAAAGAGCGCATCGCGGATGTGTTCCAGGGGAAGTACAGCGTGCGCCTGAAGCCCTCCGGCGGGGACGGCGAGCTGCTGCGGATCGAGATCTTCCGCTACGGCGGCGAGGACTCCAGCGAGGTATATTACAATGGTGAGCCTTATCCTGCCTATCACACGTACTCGTCGATAGACGAGGCATGGAGGGATATCCGGGACGGCATTCCACTCGGCGGAGGACGGATCCTTGATCCTGCGGAGATGACTAGGGTGTTTGTTCTCGACGAGTCGTATCAGGCGACGGACCTGGACCTGCAGTCTGGAGAGTTGTTCGCGCGGTACGAGTGATGGAGTTGCTTCGCGGGAGCTCCTGCGATTGTCCATCTGGAGGCGTTGGTCTGGCGCGCCAACTTTACTTGGGGCTTGCCGATATTCCAGGCGCCCGCATGGTATGCGACGCCCGTCGGCGCGATTGTGGCCGAATAGCATGGCGGCGAGAGTCTGTCATCTGTGCTCTTGTGCGAGAGGTCCTGCGCCAACCGCGCGACTTGTGAATCTGCTCCTGGCTGCCCGGGCCCGCAAGGGTTCGCGTTATCGTGGGGCAAACTTTTTTGCTCGTGTGGATACCCTTCGTGTGACCGGACTCAGTCGAGGTGAAGGGAGGCGGTTGTGGCGAAGATTCCTGCTGGCAAGATCGCCTGCCGAGACGCCGAGCTGTGTCGCGGCGCCGGCTGGCATGAGCCGCGCTGCCTGGGGTGACCGGGCGACAAGTCGCGTAGCGGGACTACCACAGGATTGCCTGGTCTCTCGATGGTGAAGCGCGGGAATCCGCATCTGACCACCGATACGAACCCCGCCACAGCCGCCCATCGCGGGCACTGTGGCGGGGCTTCTTGCTTCTGGTCAGCGGCGTTGGTAGACGTCGCGGCGGTGCTCGATGGTGACGATCTCGATGACGATGCGGCCGTCGTCGATGCGGTACAGGATTCGATAGTCGCCGCGGCGGGCCGAATACAACGGTGCGAGCGGCTCTCGTAGCGGCTTGCCGGCGCGTCTCGGATTGTCGGCGAGCGGTCCGACGATGAACTCGAACGCTGCGGCTGCGACCGCTTCAGGTAGGTCTGTCTCGAGAGCCCGGCGTGCCGTACGTGTGAAGACGACCTGGTACGGGCTCGTCACTGGGTGAGCCGGCCGCGCGCAACCATCGCAGCACGCACCTCATCAGCCGACGACACATCGCCCGCCTCAAGTTCGGCAAGCGCCGCACGCAACGCCGCCACCTCATCAGGACTGGACAGGACATCCACCGTCTCGATCAACGAGTCATAGTCCTCAGCGCTCAGCAGCACCGCGACACGGGAGCCGTTTCGGGTGATCTCGAAACGCTCATGCGTTGTCGCAGCCGAGTCGATGTGCTTGCTCAAGCCCGCACGCGCATCCGCAACCGACAGAACTGTCATGTACAAGATTCTAGCGCGAATGCAGCAAGTCGCGGCTGTGCCGCATGAGCCGATGCGAGGGTCGCAGCAGTGCTGCGACCGGGAGCAGCTGTGGAAGAGGACCACTACCGGTCCTGCACTGGAACTCCTGGAGGAACTGCCATGATCGCGATCGCTCTCGCCGCCAAGACCGCCGACTTCGCTCTCGCCATCGACGGCGAGCTCGTCGACGCACACCTCGAGTTCCACGGCACCGACAAGACCGCGGCCGTCGAGCTGTCCCGCGTCAAGTAGTTGGCAGGATTTCTTCGGTTTCAAAGGTGGGGATGGTCGGGTCGGCCAGCCCCAGGTGGACCTCGGCGGGCCTGTTCCAGGCGATGGCCTCGTGAGGTCGCACGTGGTTGTAGTCGGCGCGGTACGCCTCGATCTGCTCGACGAGGTCCAGGGCGTCGTCGATCTCGTGGCGGTACAGCCACTCGTACTTCATCGATCCGAAGCCTCGCTCTCGCGAGCCGTTCTGGCCGGGCGTGCGCACGCGGGTGCGGACATGTCGCAGCTCGGGATGATTGGTGATGAACGCCTCGAACGTGAAGGAGCGGAACGGGCCGCCGTTGTCCGTCACGATCGTCACCACCGGGATCAGCAGGCCCGTCTCGGGGTCCACCACCGCCAGGTCGCGCAGCGGCCGGCCCAGCATCGCCTCGGCCTCCGCGAGGGCCTTCTCGACGGCGGCGATCGCGTCGTACATGTTCGCGGTCGGTGACACGTGAGCATCGAACTCGATACTCAAGACCAGTAGTCGCGGCACGCGGCGATACGCCACGTGCCGCCCGCGGTGGTCTCGAACTCGCTGAAGTCCAACTGCCACACCTGGTTCGGGCCCGTCGGCTCGGTCGCGAACGCCGCCTTGCGCCGCTGTGCGAGCTGCTTGCGCTCCCGCTGGTAGTGAGCCGGAAGCAGGAGCCCTTCGTCGCGCAGCGTGCGCAGCACCGTCGCCTCGGACGTGCGCACGCCGTCGTGGCGCACCAACGCCCAGATCTTGCGATGCCCCCACGCCGGATGCGCGGTCGCGTGAGCCACGACGTGCTCCCGCACGGCGCTGCGAGCCGGCTGCGGCCACGGACCCTTGGGCTGACGGTCCTCTCGGGCGCGTGCCTGCCAGCGCCGCCACGTCCGTTCGGGCATGTCGAACTTCTCGCAGAACCTCGAGGTCGACATGCCCGCCTCCACGCGGATCATCTCTTGTGTCCCGAAGGGCCCAAGCGGCCCTCCGCGGACTTCTTCCACACGCGGATCTCGACCGCCGCCTCACCCAGGGCCTGGGTCAGCTCCGTGACCTCGGCCTCGAGCTGCGCCTCCCGTGTCGACGGACCCGACCGGCCTGTCGTGAGGGCGCTCTTGCCAGCCTCGAGAAAGTCGGCCTTCCACCGCCCGATCGACTGCTCCGAGACCTTCTCCTTGCGCGCGGCCTCAGCGATCGACAGCTCGCCGGCCAGCACTGCCAAGACGATCCTGGTCTTCTTCTCCGCGGGGATCTGCGGGGGTCTTCCCATGACTGACTCTCCGTTCAGGACTCAACTAACAGCCCTGCCACTAAGTCTGACGCGCGACAGCCGCAGCCCGTGCCGACCACGAATCCTGGACCGTCATCGGCGCCGCACTCGGCACCACCCGACAGAACGCCCAGCAGCGATTCGGCGGATAGTCGAAGCGCCACCCACGACCAGCTCCACCGACACGAACCCCCGCAGCCCCGGCTGCCGGGACTCTTCGTTTCAGCGCGAGCAGACGCTACCGAAGGCTTCGGCGCCCGCCTGTTGCCGATCCCGTGTCGGTGGTGACCGGCACCATCGTGCGATGGCTGGTGAGCAACTGCGCTTCTATGCAGCGGAACGAGCTGGACGCACGGCCGTGATCGGGACCGATTCCGGCGATGTGGTCGCGTGGATCGAGGTGCTCCCGAGCGGGCTGGTCCGTGCTCGGCGTGGCGCCTGGATGTCGAGTCCAGTCGAGACGATTCCGCAGGCGATTCGAGAAGTCGGCGAACGCCGTTGAGCCGCTCCGTCGAGCTCTAGAAGGTGTAGCCGATCCTTTCGGCGATCTCATCGAGTGCGATCGCAGCCCACGGGTCCGGGAGGTGGATTGCGCGTGTGGGACCGTCCGGGAGCTTGGCGATGCCGGCGGGGTAGAGCACCACGTGGCGGCCGTGCCTGTCCGAGAGCGTATAGACGCCGTCGAGGTCAGGCTTGGCGTCGAGCGCTGCACGTATCCAGGCACGGCAGTGCGCCGGGCTGTCCTGCATCAGGGAATGGTGTGATCCATTGCGCAAAGCCCAGTTGCCGGCCATGTCGAGCAGGTGCAGCGGAACTTCTGGAGTCGCCGACAGGATCCAGGGGCTGCCGGCAGCCGTGTCGATGTGGCGGGTATCGGCCCAACGGTCGACGACAGCGCCGGTCAGGGTTGGTTGCAGATACAGTGCCGCGCGATCTGGTTGAGGGCGATCGTCGAGCCTGTGTGGATCCCACCGCAGATCCGGGTGAGATCCGACGGCTCTGCCAGTGAACACGGGGCCAGGTCGCAGGTCAGCAGAATCGACGATCTGCCATAGTTCGTCGCTCCAGGTGACGAAGTCGTCGTCGCGGAAGTCGACCGGCTCGCGGGGCAGCGCTGCAGGCGTTGGGAGGTCGAGGCCTTGTTCGGTGATGGTCGAGTGCCCGGTCCGGGTCGTCGACATGGTTAGCCAACTGCCGAGCGCGGAGTCGGTCGTTGAGCGGATGAAGCCGACCGCGTCGACGTGGGCCGGATCGTGGGTGGTCGCATCCCATCGTGTCGAGTAGTCGCGCAGGATCACGATCATCGCGTCAATCGCCTCGGCAAAGGTGGCGCCCTCGGCCTCGAACGGCAACCCCGGCAGGTGCAGAACGTAGCGCCCGGTCGAGCAGTCCGCCTCGCCCACCGGCACCGTGACGGGTTTCAGCGGCCGGTTTCGGACCTCCTCATCCATGCATCTCGCTCCCATCGTTGAAGCCTGGAAGGTGCGGTGTCGAGCCCAAGTGGCCCTGGGGAGCGGCGCGAACCTCGGTGGGGTCATCGTAGGCCGATCTTGATACGTCTGCTTGGGTGTAATCCCTGGAAAATCGGTGTAGCTACGTTTTCCCTTGGTATACCAAGGGAACTTTTTCGGACGTGATGCCGCGGTTCCTGGGCCCTCTTCCGGTCCAAGATTTTGCGTGGCACCCTCGTCGCATGAGCGATGAAAGGGCGCCCACCTCGAGGGCGGCAGGCAAGGGCTTCGGGGGTCTTGTCGGCCCGCGCGGTAGCGCCTTCTCGGCCGGCGAGTGGGCGAGCCGTGTCTCCTACGCCCTTGACCACGTGAAGCTGTGCGCGCAGCAGCGCGAGGTGCTGCGCGGACTGTTGGCGGAGGTGGCGTTTGCGTGGAACTCGGAGACGTCGAGCGGTGGCTTCGAGCACGGCGGGCGCGACGAACGTCTCGCCGCGTCCATGCAGTCGCAAGCGGTCGTGATCCTTGACGAGGACCCCCACCCGCTCCTTGGAGCGTTCGCAGACCGCGACACCCCAGCGAACCCCTTGCTAGGGATCCTGCCGGGTGCGCCCGCTGACCCACGCTTCTGTGTGGTTGGCGGAGAGCACTCGTCTTGGGGGGAGTGGTCAATGTGCCAAGGTTGCGCGCCGGACTATCCCTTGGCGGGCGGCGTGGCCAGTGGCCGGCCGATCGGGACGATCGACGTCGAGGAGGAGGGGCACCTCCTCTCGGAATCGGATGTTGCGCCCGCCGCGATCGCCTGGCTCGCCGTCGAGTCCGGACCTGAATGGCGTGCTGAGCTGCTCGCGCACCCCGCGTGTACTGAGGAAGTGCGCGAACTCTTCACCGCCCACAGCGACGCAGAAGTTGTCGGGCGCTATACCGTCACCATCGCGCGCTCCGTCGGGCAGAAAGAGTACGTGGCCTCGGTCGCCGAGTTCCCGTCAGTGTCGTACCTCGCCGGCTCGACAAACGCGGCTCTGTACGGAATTGCGAGAGTTCTCGCCAGCATCGTCACCGACGCGCCGGATCCCGCCGGACCCGTGCGGGGTCTAGTGGACGTGGGTGAGCGCGACCGCCGTGACGTATCTGACGCTCCCGAGCCCCGCCGCAGCCTCCGACGGCAGTTCCAGGACTTGCCCGACGTCAGCGACATTGCCGTCGACGACAGCATCGACGCGGCACCTGGAACCGCAGGCGGCGATGATGCTGGCACGGTTGAGTCTCACCTCCCGCAACCACCGACGATCGACCTCGCGCAGGCGTCAAAGTCTCAGGCTCCGCGATCGCCCCGGCGCGGGCTCAGCGTCGGCCAACTGCGGCAGGCACTCGAGCACCTCGCGGACTCGACACCTGTCACCGTGGTCTACCTCGACAGTGACGTCGAGTACGCGCCCTTGGAGATCGCCAGCCTTCGCACCACAGCTGGACGCGAGGGGACGGTGCGGCAGGAGCTCTTGCTGTTTCGCAGGATGGATGGCCACGAGTCTTCCGAAGCTGCCCGCAGTGAGGCGCCCCAGGAAGGCTCGCACGATGTGGCCGTGCGGCAACCCGACGGCGACCTCGACTCATCGGCGGACTCAGATGCGTGAGTGCGAGCGGTCGCTGACAGGCGACGCCTTGGCGCAGGCCTCAGGGCCTGGGCGCGGCCGGGGCGCGCCAATCCCGGCACCTCCGACCCCTTCGAGCCCCGACGCTGCGTTCGCCGTCCTCGACCAGTTCCGAGTGTGGTTCTCCGAGCGCGACCAGGCCTGGATCGCTGCGTCCGACGTCGCTGCGACCGCATGGACAGCTCCGACCGCCACGGACGCTCTTGCCGGCCCGGTGGCGGGCCTGGACGATACGCGGGCGGCGGAGGCGCGGTTCCGCGTAGGACTCGCACGCGCACGGCTCAGATACGACCCTGAGGACCCGATCACGATCGCGGAGGTCTTGGGCGCGTTTGAGTATGGACCTGGCCCGAGCACGGGCCTCGACGGCCCTGCGGTGCTGTTCTTCATGAGCAGCGCCCTCGACGACGAAGCCCTCGCCGCCGTTGCAGCCGCGCGCAGCGCCGCCGACTCGGGACAGCGGCACACCCTCGACGAGGTGCTCGAGGAGCTCGGGATCGACATTGAGGACCGCGGCGAGCCGGAAGGTGAGGCCCCGTGAGTGACGATTGGACTCAGATTCGCGGGCGCGTTGCAGCCATGGACACTGCCTCGGTCGTCCGCGCCCTGCGCTCGACCGTGGGGATCACTCTGACTCAAGCAATGGTCGGAGTGCCCGACCGTAGTCGCGTCGAGTCGTGGGCCGCCGGCACCGGTGAGACGCCTACCGCAAGCGAGGCCGCGCGCATCCGGCTCGGCCACGCGCTCTGGCTCAATGTTGCCGCCCACGAAGGTGCCAGCACGGCCCTCTCGTGGTTGGTGGGCTCGAATCCGTGGCTCGGCGACGCCACGCCGGTCACCGCCATCAGAGAAGGTCGGGAGGCCGAAGTGGTCCAAGCTGTCCACGCGCTGGTCGACGACCGGGGCGGCTCATGAAGGTGGCACTGCTCGGCGACACGCACGGCAACGCCGACCATATCGCCCACGCCCTCGACGTGTTCGAGTCGCTCGGCCTGAAGACGATCATTCAGGTCGGTGACCTTGGTGTCTGGCCCGGCCACGTGGCCGGCAAGATGTGGAACAAGGTCGACGAGAGCCTGGCCGCACGCGGCATGAGCATGTTCGTC
The DNA here is from genome assembly GCF_000971395.1 of Demequina iriomotensis. Classification (GTDB taxonomy): domain Bacteria; phylum Actinomycetota; class Actinomycetes; order Actinomycetales; family Demequinaceae; genus Demequina; species Demequina iriomotensis. The sequence goes on from NZ_BBME01000009.1 coordinate 346,255, forward strand.
GCGCCAGGCAACCATGAGGACTACGACCGCATCGCACGCCTCAAAGTCCGCGACGATGGATGGCTTCGCTTTCGCGACCACATCCTGCTCGCGCCCCGAGGCCACCGGACCCTGCTCGGTGGCCGCAGCATCGTGTGGCTCGGGGGTGCGGCCTCGCTGGACCGCACCTGGCGCAATCACGCTCACAAGATGGGCTACGGCGCCGGCAAGAGCTGGTGGGCGGGTGAGGCGCTCACCGACGCCGACGTGGAACAGACAGCGGCGGGCGGCCACGCAGAGATCATGGTTGCCCACAACGCGCCCGACGGCGTCCCGACCATCGAAGTATCGATCACCGGCAACCCCCACGAGTTCCTCCAGGAAGACATCGCCTACGCGGAGGCCGACCGTCGCCGCTTTACCGAAGCATTCCACGCCGTGAAACCTCGGCTGCTGCTCCATGGCCACTATCACGTGCCCGTCGACGAGACCGTCGACTTCGGACCGTTCGCGACGCACGTCTTTGGGCTCGCCTGCGACGACGAGCCGAAGTCAATGGGGGTGCTCGACCTCGACACTCTGGCGACGGCGTTCATCGAATGAAGCAGATCGGCCTCGGCTGGGGGGAGTGCTGGGTGTCCGATCTTGTCTGGCGCGCGAGTCGCGCGCCGGGTGAGCCCGAGAGAGCACAGGACCTTCCTGTGCGGGGAGGAGTCATATGGATGAGGTCGAGCCTTCACGTCCTGATGAGGGCGATTCGGGTTCCGGCGGTCGCTTCCGCGCCAGCGCCACGGCGGTCGCATGCGTCATCGCAGGCGGGCTCGTTGGTGTGGGCCTCGCGGTCACGACAATTGCGGACCACCCGGGCCGCGAGTTCTGGAGTCTGATTGCAGTCAGCGCCGTCGCAGTTGCTGCGTTCGGCGCCGCTATCGGTGGCGTCGTCACACTTCGCAAGCGCAACGAAGCGGCCCACGGGGCGGATTGGTGGAGGCGAGCCCAGAAGGTGAACGAGTACCTTACGAGCGGCGAAGACAGACGCATCTACCTCGGCGCTCACCTCCTCGATGCGCTCGAAGGTGACGACCGGTGCAGCGGGCGGCCCGAGCGGCTCTATCTCGACGCCATCACCATCGCTGCCGCCCTGGACGACGCCAGCGACGAACCGATGCAGGACCCGCAAAGTGCGCCGGCGCCAAGCGATCGCATGACGCCGGGGCGTCGTACCGACGCGCGCATCCGAGCGGCACGGGCCAACATCCGCAACGCCGCCAAACTCGGCAAGATCCCCGACCCGCGCATCGTCGAGATCGCGCAGACGCCCATGAGCAACGGCGAAGGATTCGACGCCGCCGCCTATCTCAATCTGTGTGGCGTCACCGGATGACCGCCCACCGCACATGACACGAGCCCCCGCAGCTAGCGCTGCGGGGGCTCGTGCTTTCGAGGGAGTCGAGGTGCGCGGTCCGTGCTAGGCCAGACCCGTTCCGCATGGCGGTGCGATGTGTACGCCGCGCACGGCTGCCGGATGCCTCGCAAGCTGCCATCGGTGATCACCTGCGGATGCGAGGTGGTCCGGTTGCACCGGTAGCGCGGGCGAGGGTGCCGATGGCCCGCGGAGGCTTCGGGCGTCCGCGGGCCATCAGTGCGTCAGCTGGTGGGGTAGTTCGGCGGGTCGCTACCAGCCTCGACCTCGGTTGTAGAGCCAGCGCGAGCCGGCGACCACCCTCCAGGTCGCCATTGCAGCCGCGCCGAGGGTGCCCGCGGCGATCAGCGCCTTGTGCCACCACACGGTTGCAGCGTCGAACGTGCTCCACGCCCATCCGAACAGCGAGCCGACGCCGAACACCTCGCTGACGACGCCAGTGGCCGAGGCGACGAGGATGACGGCGGTGCACACGGGTAGGAGCGCGATGGCGACGCGGCCCACCGTGTGCCAGCGGACGGTGGAGTGGCTTCGTGTGAGTACCCGCTCAAGGCGTTCGGCGCGGGCCACGGCATCGGTCAGGGGTTCCGCCGCGGTGTCGGCGGCCTGCCGAACGATCGAGGTGAGCTGCCGCTCGTGGGTGCGAAGTGCTGCGAGCACCGCCTCGTCGAGCTTCCCGGTCACCTTCGTCGCCATCGCGCTGGCCACCTTGTTTGCGTCGAGCACCACGCGCCCAGTCGACTCAAGGGCTTCCATGCGGGCGGTGACCTCGAGCATGAGCTCGTGGGCCTCTAAGTCTCGACGGGTGATACGTCGACCGTTCGGGAGCTGGACGGCCTTCGAGCTTGTCAGGGTCTCGCTCATCAGCACCAGAGTGCGCTTGATCTCGTCCAGGTCGTCCAACCCCGACGAGGGTTCCGATGCCGCTTCGCCCACACGCGTGGTCAGTGCATTCACCGCGTCCGTCAGGTCGCGCACCCGAATCGCGATGGGTTCGAGAGCGTCCGAGACGGCAGCCGCGATCACTGCGTCGTGGGCGCTGGCCTCTACCTGTGCGGCCGTATTCTCGCGCTTGATGTCGTCGATGATTCCCATCGCTGTCACCTCTCCATGTCCAAGTTGTTGCTGCGGTCGGGCGCGGGCTCGTCTGTGGCCATCGCTTGCGCGAGCAGTCGGGCGCGCCTGCGTGCTGCTTCGCGCTTCGCAGCCGCGAGCTGGTCGCGCGTGTCTTGAAGCGACGTACGGTCCTTTGCCGCGGTGTTCGGCTGCTGCTCGAGTTCTGTCACCGTGCCGAGCGTGAGGGGCGGCAAGGGTGCCGCTGATCGCAGCGCTCGCGTGGCCTGCTCTGCGAGCAGGCCAGCCTTGTATTCGAAGATCTCGATCGCCTTGTCCTTGGTGAGTTCGTCCGCGAGCGAGGAGGCCTTGCGGCGGCCCATCTTGGCGTTGTCGAGCCGTCGCATGCTGTAGACCCACCCGTCACGCTGGCTTTCGCGCAGACCGACCCCGTGGTGGTCGGCAAGCACCTTCATGAAGGAGTCCATGTCGAGCGCCCGGGGGTTTATCAGTGCCGCCGAGATCTTGTCGCCTAGCACGCGGTCGTAGGAGCCCTCCGCGAACGATTCACGCCGCTGCTCCCAGTTCGGGGTCGGCCGTGTCGGATCGGTCAGCACCTGGCAGCCGTTGTCCTTCATGACCTCGTCGTTCACTTGACGCGTGCCGCGGCTCCATGACCGGTTGCGGGTGAGCCCCTTGCCTGTGAGGTTGTCGTGGTTGTGGACGTAGATGTGGTTGTGGAGATGACCACCGGCACTGTCCACATGTGTCACCACCATGAAGTCCGCGGACTGCAGCGCCTCAGCGGTCTGGCGGCCCAGATCATTGACTCGCGCAACATCGACCGGGTTCGTGAGGTCGAACTCCTCGGGCGAGAACGCCTGCATGTACGAGTAGACCTCGACTCCGCGGTTGTGCCCGTACGCACGTGCCTGCGCCAGCGCAACGAACTGCTGCGGCGATTCCAGGGTCGAGAAGTACGCAGCGGCACGCGTCTCGCCGGCGGCCTTCAGGGCGCGCTTGCGCCGTGCGTCGGATCCGAACAGTGCGTAGTCGACCGATGCGGCGGCGCAGTGCGACGGCCGCACATCGATGACGCTCACAGTCGAGTCCGATCACCAAGTGCTCGACGCAGGCGATCGACCGTGTCGCGCGTCTCGGTGAGCAACGCCTCGGGCACGCGCACTGGGAGCGGACGGCGTGCATCATGCGCGGCCCGCGCTAGCTGGTTGAGGTTCTGTCCGACCCGGCGCAGCTGCTCGACAGCTGCAGCGACGGTCGGGTCGGGAAGCGAAGTCCCGGACCCGGGCGTGACCGATGCCGTCAGCGTGTCGAGTTCGTGTCGAGAAGCGTGCAGCGCATCGCGCAGCACTGCCCGCACCCACGCGCTCGGCTTCACGCCGTACGCGCGTGCGCGAGCGGCGATCGCTTCGCGGTCGCCGGGTTCAAGCCGCACGTCGAACCGACCGCTACGCGCCCGATCCGAGCGAGCGGCTTGAAGCACCGCGCCGTGGGCGGCGCCGTGCAGCTCGACTGGATCCGCTTCCGGCCCCTGTGGGGCCTGCAGCGGATCCAGTCGAGAGCGAGCAGGCACGTTGTCCGACACTTCGCTGACGCTCAGGTCGACCAACGTGCCGCTCGCTCCGTCCTCAGCCGCGGTGCGGCTTGCGGGCGGAGAGGGAAGACGGCCCACAGGTGGGAAGCCGAGGCTCCCCGCCCGAGGGACTGCAGCGACAGCCGATGCGGCTGCCACCCGATCGGTCGACGCAGTCGGGAGGTAACGGACGTCGTTCATCCGTCCACCCCCGGCATCATGACGACGCCTGGAACGCGGCCGGGCATCGCGGAGTGAGTCGTCGTGTTGCGGCGCGCACTCCGGGCGCGAGCGTCGCGCTCGCCGTCGAGCTCGCGCTGGGCGGCCGACAGCAGGTCGTAGTAGAGGTCTGCGTCGTGCTTGCGCAAGCGGTCGAGCACTTTGGCGTCGAGACGGTGAAGCCCGGTCGCGGTGCCGGTGCTGCGCGTCGGAGGCTCGATATCGGCGGGCTCCATGAAGGCGACCAGGTCGGCGCGGCGCACCTCGAGGCCGCGCAACGAGTGCACGGCGGCCAGGCGGCCCCGACCGGTGCGGCCAACGTCGATCCAGCGGCGGATGGTGCGCGCGGTTCGACCGGCAAGCGCTCCCGCTTCAGCGAGCGAGAGATACGAGTCGGCAGTTGAAGGGTGAGCAATGCGCTGTTTGGGCATGCGGAAGTTCCTTGAGTTGGTTCTTCCGGTTCCCCGCTGGCTGTAGCGCTTTTACCGTGGCTATCCGGGTGCAGACGCCTCGCGCTTCTCAGCCAGTCGGTCCTCGCGGATCCGTCCAGCCCTGTCGCGACCCCGGTGGGATACTTTGTAGAGTCATTAGCTTACCGGCGCCTTCCTCATATGACCGTGAATGTCACCAAGGAATTGAGGCGCAGATGAGAAAGCCGTCGCTAGGCTCTAGCAGTACTCGGTCAGCACGGTGCGGCTGATCGGGGGCCGGCCGCGGGCCGCAGGTCGAGCCGCGCCGCCGAACTGAGTGCGCAGTTAGTGCGCATTCCGTGGGCAATGGCTGCGGAGACAGTGCGCAGTGCGCGAGGGCGCAAGGAGCTGTGCGCAGACGGTGCGCAGGTAGTGGTGAGTTACTGAGCAGTCAGTGCTGCTCAACCTCGCCGCATCACAACCCTCGGCGCAAGTGCGCACCTGCTGCGCAGGCCGTGCGCAGATGGTGCGCAGGCTCTGAGCAGCACACTCACAGGGCGCGGTCTCACAGGGGCTCTGGTCGAGGAGCGGGTTCGCGAAGGATTTGGTCACTTCCGCGGTGCGGAAGCGGGGGTGTGTGGGCCTAGCGGGTGAGGCTGTCGGCTCCGGGTCCGCCCGAATGTTGGTGGGCGCGGCTACGCCGGCCTCGATGCGTCGGACGAAGGTGTGATGCACCCAAGGTCGCGGTGGAGGTGCGAAGAGGGACTGTTCGTGCCGCCGAGCCGCGCGGTGGGTTCCCTGGGACTGCCCCGACTTTGGTTGATATCTGAACTTTGAGGATCGATCCTCACTGGAAGGATGTCCCTGTGACCAAGCCCTACCCGCAAGAGTTCCGCGATGATGTCGTGGCGGTGGCCCGCCGTGGCCAGGCACCGCTGACGCAGATCGCTAAGGACTTCGGCATCTCCGAAGGCTCGCTGCTGAACTGGATGAAGAAGGCCGATATCGAGGACGGCCGCCGCTCCGGCGCGACCGAGGACGAGCGCAAGGAACTGCGTGAAGCGAAGAAGCGGATCCGCCTGCTCGAGCAGGAGAACGAGGTCCTGCGTCGTGCTGCCGCCTACCTGTCGCAGGCGAACCTGCCGGGAAAATAGTCTTCCCGCTCGTCCGTGAGATGGCCGCGACCGGTGCCCCGATCCGGGTGCCGGTCACGGTGGCGTGCAGGGTCCTGGGGCTGTCGCCCCAGGGGTACTACAAATGGCTCAAAGATCCCGTCAGTCGGCGCGACTGGGACGACGCGCACCTCCTCGACGTCATGCTGGACGTCCACAGCGACGACGCGACGCTGGGCTACAGGTTCATCACCGACGAGCTGGGCGACGAGCACGGCATCCACGTCGGCGAGAACCGTGTGCACCGGTTGTGCCGCATCGCGGGCATCAGCGCCAGCCACCACAAGACACGTACGTCGAAGGCCGGCGCGACGGGTCCGGCCCCGCACGACGACCTCCTCGCCGTCATCGACAAGCACGGCGTCGTGCGTCACGAGTTCGTCGCCGACGGCCCGAACAAGGTGTGGCTGTGGGACATCTCGGAACACCCCACGCGGGAAGGCAAGCTGTACATCTGCGCGATCAAGGATGTGTGGTCGAACAAGATCGTCGGCTACTCGATCGACACCAGGATGAAGTCCTCACTGGCGATGGCCGCGATGCGCAACGCGATCGCGCTGCGCTCACCGGACGGCACCATCTGTCACTCGGACAGGGGCGGTCAGTTCCGCGCCAAGAACGTCCAACGGCTGCTGGCCAACAACGGGCTGGTCGGCTCGATGGGCCGGTCCTACGGGGCCGGGGATAACGCATCCATGGAGTCCTTCTTCGCGTTGCTGCAGAAGAACGTCCTCAACACCAGGCGGTGGGACACCCGCGAGGACCTGCGCCTCGAGATGGTCCGCTGGATCGAGACGAAGTACAACCGACGCCGCCGCCAGCGCGGCCTAGGCAAACTCGCGCCCGTCGAGTTTGAGATGATCTACAGGACCGCAATCGCGGCCTGACGACTACAACCCCCGATCGTCAACCGAACTCGGGGCAGTCCCCCTGCCCCCTCTGGGACCGCTTGCGCTTCGGGTGCGAGGTCGACGCTAGACAGTCGCCGGGCGCGGCCTGCCGCTCGGGTCGCCTGCGCACGAAATGCGGCCCGGTGAATCGACGCCGGGGCGACCCTATCTGCGGTGGTCGTGCCTCATCGCTGAAGGCGAGCAGGTGTAGTTTCCCTTGGTCTATCAGGCAAAAATGCTAGTTTACCAGGTATGATAGTTGCACGCGGCGCTGTGATTGATCTAGGCTGGTGCCTGCGACCCGGGGAGGCAAGGCCTCCGTATCGACCCGGCTCGAAGTCGTGGGATCGAGGCGCCTGCGTGTGCGGGGGTGCATCGCTCGCAGGTGGCCCGGCTCCGGCACCGGCGGCGCACTTCGGCCGTCCTAGTGAACGACCTCGTGAGGTGGCGATGGGTAGCAAGGGCGCGGGCACATTCACCGTGAGGTGGTCCCTGACTTGCGCCATCTGCGCCAACCGGGTGTCCGAAGGGGAGGAGGCTGCCTTCCTGGATAGGCGCGGATCGAGGACTCGATATCAGTGCAGGATGTGCTTTGGCCGGCACGGCACTCCCGATCCACAACGCCCATGGGACGTGGTGATCAACCAGGTGCGCTGGCGGGTGACGCAAGGCCTGACGGCCGCTCTCACGAAAGATGGTTGTGCAGCCCTTCTGGCGCTCAACACCACGGTCGGAGCGTACGAGGGTTTGCCTCGGCGGGGTGGCGAGGCGGTGTGGTCGGCGCACCGCGAGGCTCGCCGTGCGCGATCGTGGCGCTACTTCGAGGACCTCGATGAGGACGATCATCGCGAGACCCTCGCCTACATCACGGATTCACTGCTGCACAGGTTTGCAGCGAACGTCACCAACGACGAGATCATCTCGCTCATCGATCGGCTTGAGGCGCTGCTCTTAGGCCATGAGCGTCAGCAGAGCGCCGGGCATGAGTCCCCTGGAGGCCCGTGTGAGATCTGGGACTGTCTCGAGTATGCGACAGCCGATTCGCCCCGGTGTCTCGAACACCTCGGAGTCGAGGTCCTCCCGGACGGGTACGTCTCGATGCACGCGGAAGAGACCAGGTCATGCGTGAACGGCGTCAGCGTGGGTGACGGGCTCGACGGGGTCACATCCCAGGACCAGACCGACGATGACGAGATTATCGACGCTGAATCAGTGCCAGCAGCGCTTGAGCAGTCGGGGGAGTAGAGCTCATGCCGCCCCGCTGGTGGACGAGCCCCGCAGGTGCTCATAGAGCATCACCGGCAGCGCCTTGCTCAGCATGGCGTACAGCGAGGTGTCGCTGAAGATGTCGTCGACGAGTTGTGGGGTCTCGTCGCGAACGCCGACGACGGCCTCCATGAACGCCTTCGGTAGCGTCGGTGACTCGGCGAACTGCTGCTCGGTGTTGACCTCGGCCTGGTGGGCGAGGTTCTCGTCATGGGCGAGGCGGACCACGATGCTGCCGATGGTGCCGTCGACGACGCCGTGGCTTCACGCTGTCGCGCGTCTGGTCGAACGCTGTGAACATGCTCGGGTCCACCCAGGCGTCGGTCGACTCCGACTGGCACGGATTCGCGTGGGCCTTCGCGGGGTCCTCCACTGAACTGAATGAGGTTGGGCAAACGGCGGGCTTCGCTGGTCCGCGACCGGTCAATCTCTGGTCGCAAAGCTAAGTAGCCGCCGCAGGCGGGCGAAATCGCTGCTACGAGGTGTGTTCTGTCGGTGCTGGCCCTACGTGGTCAAGCTGGTCAAGCGTTTGAAATTGAAGAGATGGGCTCGCGGTGCTTCTCCAAAGGATGCCGCGTTGCTCACGGTTGCTTCTGATGCGCGCTAAACGCCTGACCTGCTTGACCATCTCCGGCATCTAGGCGAATTACGTGGGGTTTTGATCGGCGGTCGCTGCTTGACCTGCTCCGGCCGACGAGGCGACCGGGCGTGTGGGCAGGTTGCCCGGGCTGGCGTGTGCAGGTCTTACGTACCGCTCTCGTCGATCTCCCACAGTTCGTCGAGCGCTGCCTCCTCGCGGATTGCGGCGCGCTCTTCGAGGCCGCCCGAGAGCAGGCCTTCGTCTTTCGCGCGTGCGATCCACCGTGACGCAGTGCGGACTGAGACGCCGAGCGCCTGCGCGACTGCTGTTGCACGTGCGTCGCGAACGGCGGCAGCAAGCTTGTAGACAGCGGCCACATCTTCGAGAGTGGGCTCTGGCAACTCGTCGCGCGCGACCGTGTCGGGTGCGATGAACGCGGTGGCGTAGGGGCTGGCTGTCCGTCGGTTTACGCCAAAGCTGCGCGGGAGGGTCCACCGCATGATGCGCTGGGGTGCGATCGTGCGCAGCGTCGCGCTTTCGATGTCTGCGCCGTTGGCCGCCCGGAACTCGATCGCTGTGAGGGCGTAGCGGCCTTGTTCGGCGTTGAAGTCGGCTGTGATCCGCACGCGGATTGCGTATTCGGCGGGGGCCTCTTCGGCTGCGTGGTGATCCGAAGGTGCCGTGCTTTTTGGCCCTTCAGCATGGGCCGTCCGGGGGCCGAACACCCCTGGAGCGAGTGGTACCCGATCGTCGCTGCTGAATGGTCCCGGAGGCTCCTGTAGGAGCGGTCGCACCGTCCAGCCGCGTTCACCGAGGTCAGACATTGGGGTGTTCCACATGTGGCCAGACCCTACGGCTCTCGAGCGGGCCGCGTGTGCTCGAGCGCCAAAGACTTCTGTCCATGCGAAGTATTTGCATGGTCACCAGTGTACGCTCACGCTCACTGGCATACAGGAGTGAGCACGGAGAGGCCGGTGCATGCATGAACGAGTTGAGCGAGATCCTCACGGAGCCCGAGTTGCAGGCGCCGTGAAGGAGAGCGTTGCCACGATGCGACGTTGGCGACGGTTCGGGGTGTGCCTGACGCCGATCCTTCTGGGGTGCCGAGTTCGTTGTCGCCGCGATGGGGTGGCGAACTGGCGGACCGCGCGTGAGGCCCTGCCGGAAGGCGACCGCGAAACGCGCGGGCGCTAGACAAGGTAGGAGCCCTGCCGCAGTTGCAGCTGCGCAGGGCCGTGGAGGAAGAAGTGGAGTCCTCGGTGACAACCATAGATGAAGCAGGCGAGCTCTTCAGCGAGCTAGCCTCGCATGTCGACTACGCGGAAGCTTCTGGTGAGGCTGAGTACCTGGCGGGCCTTAGCGCGCCGGCACCGCTCACGCTGATGACCGATATCAGCCACGGGGCGGGTACGGCGATCCCGGGGGCGAGGTCTCTGCGTGAGGCGCTGGAGTCCGAAGTCCCCATGTGGGTCCCGGTCGACGCCTCGGATGCGATGCGTGGTCATAGGTTCGTGATCGCGGACCGCCATCGCGCGTACGGTCTATGGGAGCGGTGCGAGCAGAGGTTCCCGGAAACTCGCGGCGTGGCCGAGACGCGCACCTACCACGAGCGTGTTTCTCCGTGGTTCGCCTGGCAGCAAGGCGTCTCTGAGATTCTCGTTGCCGGGCTTGACGGCTCGACGGAGCGTGTGGGCGAGGCCGCCACGACGGTCGTCGTCTACACGCCTCGGGGGGTGAGGCGGATGTTGCCGGACCTGAGCGACGAAGATGGCGATTCGATCCGGCGCGTTGTGGCGAAGGCGAAGGCTGGGGTGGCGTTGCCCGAGGCGCGTGTCGCGATCGACAAGGTCAACAATGCGCTTCGCACCATCGCCTTTGACGAACGTGCGGCCTCGGTGAAGTACGCCTGCACTGGGTGGATTCTTGACGACGACGGTGTGCTCGTCTTCGGCGCACCTGGAGGTTCAGTGGATGCGTCCGGCCCCCGACCCGACGTTTGCGTCGTTGCGCCAGTCGGCTCGGCGCCGGGTGCGCTCAAGACCTCCAGCCTCGGGTCTTTGCGGGTTGATCGCTTGGCTAAGGATGACGAGGCGCGGCGACATGCCGCCGAGTCAATCAGCTTGACGCTCGGCATCACTCCCCGCCGGCTCGATGTCGGAGTTGCTGTGATCGGTGCGATTTTCTCGGCACCGCTGATGCTGGCAACGCGTGGCGTCGTGTTCATCCAGGGGGGCGCGGGGACTGGCAAGTCGCTGGAGGCGACGGTCACGACGGGCTTCCAGACCGATGAGCATCCAGACAAGAACCGCCTGCCGATCTCGATTCCGAAGTCGTCCAAGGTTGGCGCAAAGGTGATCGCCGGGTGGGCACGAGGGCTGACGGTCGCGGGCGACGACTGGCGCATTGAAGGCTTGTCGCAGGTCGACGAACGAGCTGCCCGCGGCACGCTCACGACGCTTGTGCAGGCTGGATATGGCGCGGCGGAGGAGGCGAAGGGAACTCAACAGGGGGGTCTTCGTGCTGGACAGGTTTCACAGGCCACGGTGCTTGTCACGGGCGAGGTAGGGCCGCCCGACGCGGCCCAGACTTCCCGCAGCATTCACCTGCGGGTCGAGAAAGGCGACTTTGACCTGGCGGGGCCGGGGAACGCGTACGACCGATGGGTCGAGTGTGCGGATGCTGGCGCTCCAAACATGTTGTTCTCCAGCTATATCCACTGGCTTGCGCAGCGCGCGGACGCGATCGGTGGGTTGACTGCGCTGATGCGCGAGGCGGAGAGCGTGCGACGAGCATGGGCGAGCACCCGCACTGAGGAACGCGCCTCCGAGACAGTCGCCTCACTTGCAGTCGGCTGGCACTACCTGCGTGCCTTCCTGGATGACTGGCTGCTCGAGAGCGTTCTGCCCGACGAGGCGGCACTTGCAGCGGTCTTCGACACGTTGGTGCGGGCGAATGTCGATGTGGCCGAGACGACCTCGCTGGGAGCGCGCTTGGTTGAAGCGCTCGCCGCGATGATTCAGGGAGGCTCCGGCCATCTCACGAGCCACTCGAATGGCATGCCGACTCCCGCTGGGCGTTGGGGGTGGTCCGTGCGCACCTCGAACGGCGACGAGTCCGGTCACATGGTCGGCATGGGGCCGAAGCTCGGATGGGTAAGCGGTACGTCGCACACTCCTGAATGCGATCGACGCGTCACGATCGGAGTCGACGGCCTCAAGGTCGCGTGGTCCGACGTTACAGGCGGCCAGCAATGGTCACGCGAGACGGCGGAGCGTGCCGTTGCGCCCTACACCGAGCACGGCGCAAAGGGATCGCCCAAGAGCAAGCCGCGCCTGGCGGACACACCCGACCGCCGTGAGGGCTATGTGATGCGGCTTGATGTCCTTGGGCTCTCCAGCGAGGAGGCGGATGGCGTGGCGATCGCATCGCGTGAGCCATTGACATGTGCTGTCGCGACGCATTCTGATGGTGCCCATCACGACTTCGCGACTCACATCGCGCTGGTGCATGGCGGATCGCTCGATGTCAGCGGCTGCCAGGAATGCTGCGACCACGTCTCGGCAAGGCACCGCGAGGCGAAGGCGCTGCGCTGACTTCAACCCGGCTCGATGTCGATCTCCGGGAACACGTGTCGACAGGAGCCGCACTGCGGGTACGTCAGAGCGCGACGAAGACGATGATCTCGCAACGACCGCTGGACACAGAGGATGCGGGTTCGACGCCTTGCGCAATGACGTTGCGCACGGGACCCCGATGCGCGGGGCGTTGCAGGCGCGCAGCTGCGTGCCTGAAGACTTGCGCCTGCACTGCTCCGATTGTCTGACGGGCGTGCCGCACGCGGCGCTTCTCGGGCATCTGTTGCTGTTTTGTTGCTGCGCGACCCTCCGGCAACAACAGAAAGGGCCTGTTCCCCTGGATCTACCAGGAGGAACAGGCCCTCTTCTGTGGCGGTGACGGTGGGATTTGAACCCACGGTACGGGGTTACCGTACACAGCATTTCGAGTGCTGCACCTTCGGCCGCTCGGACACGTCACCGCGGAAGAGATTACCGGAGTGTGAACGGAAAAACCTAATCGGCCCGATGCGGGGGAGCATGCCGCCCCGCCGGATCCGGGGGTGCGGGGGCATGTAGCAGGGCGGTTGCCACGGCGAGGCCCGCACCAAGTGCCGTATCGACGATGCGCTCGCCGGTGACGGCGAGGTCACCCAGCTCGCCGGCGCTCGCGGTGACGATGACGAGCGCGAGGGGGGTGACCGCCGTGACGGCGATCGCGTAGTGGCGCGCGATCGTGATCTCGGTGATGAACTGCAGCGTCCCGAGCGTGAGGGCGAGCGCGACCGCGGGCATTCCTGCGGCGGCGATCGCGAGATACACGGCGACGCCCAGGACGGTGCCGACGGCACGATGCAGGCCCCGGGTGACCGCCGGCCCGCGCCCGGGAACGACGCCCACCACGACCACGCCTGCCGCGACCGTCCAGTAGGCGCGGTCCGGGTCCACGTAGAGCAGCGACAGCGCGGTCCCGAGCACCGCGACGATCGCGGTGCGCCACACCAGCTCGCGCGCCCCGCGGTCCCATTCCGGCCGCGCGAGCAGCACGGACAGCGGGCGGGGGGTGATCTGCCAATGGACGCGCCGCACGAGAGGCGCGATGCTCGCGACCACGGCCCACGCGCAGCCCGCAGCGACGGTCCCGACGAGCACCAGCGGCGGGACGCCGCCGTTCACCGCGTGGCCCGACATGCCGTAGACCAGGATCGGGAACAGCGGTCCCGGCGGTCCCAGCCGGTAGCCGTGCACCGCGATCGCCACCAGCACCGTGACGCCGATGAGCCCCAGCGCTGACAGCCACGGGAACGGTGCGAGCGCGGCTCCGACGATGCTGGTGATCACCAGCACGAGCCCCGCGAGCGGGCGCAGCCGCAGGCGCTCGAGCCGGGGCAGCGCCGCGAAGTACGGCACGGTGAAGGCCCCGGTGGCGGCGATGAGGCCCAGGTCCACCCGGTCGAACGCGATCCCGACCAGGATCGGCACCGTGAGCACCACGGCGGCCTGCAGCGCGATGGGCCAGCGCGGCTCCTTCGCGGGCGCCATCGTGCCCAGGCTGACCACGGCCCGCCGCATCCCGTCGCGCCACACGTCGCGCCGCCGCGCCTCGTCGGACATCTAGCGTCGCGCCTCGAAGAACTCCGCGAGCAGCGCGGCGCTCTCCGCCGCGCGCACGCCCGCGACGACCTCGACCTTGGAGCCGATGCGTGCATCGCGCACCACGTCCCACTGCGAGCCGGTCGCGCCGGCCTTCGGGTCCCACGCGCCCAGGACCAGGCGCGGGATCCGGGACTGCAGGATCGCGCCGGCGCACATGAGGCACGGCTCGAGCGTCACCACCAGGGTGCAGCCGTCGAGGCGCCAGGTTCCCAGGGACGATGCGGCGGCGCGGATCGCGACCACCTCGGCGTGGGCGGAGGGGTCGCCCGCGACCTCGCGGAGGTTGCGGCCCGCCCCGACGACCTCGCCGGACGGGGAGAGGACCACGGCGCCGACCGGGACGTCCCCGGCCCCGCCCGCGAGGCGGGCCTGCGCGAGGGCCTCGCCCATCGCATCGTCCCACCGCCCGCTCACGTCGCCAGGCTACCGGCGCAAGGTCCCCTGTCGAGGGTGGCGGCGCGCGATAGTCTCGGACCATGCAGCTGCACGTCGCGGACCATCCGCTCATCCGTCACAAGGTCACCGTCCTGCGCGACAAGCGGACCCCGTCGCCGACGTTCCGTCTGCTGGTCGACGAGCTCGTGACGCTGCTCGCCTACGAGGCCACGCGCGACGTCCGCGTCGAGGAGTGCGAGGTCGAGACGCCCCTGGTGGCGACCACCGGCACCAAGATCGCGGACCCGGCGCCGATCATCGTGCCGATCCTGCGCGCGGGACTGGGCATGCTCGACGGCATGACCCGCCTGCTCCCCAGCGCCGAGGTCGGGTTCCTGGGCCTCAAGCGCGACGAGGAGACCCTCGAGGCGATCACCTACGCCAACCGCCTGCCCGACGACCTCACGGGCCGTCAGGTGTTCCTCATCGACCCGATGCTCGCGACCGGCGGCTCGCTGGTCATGGCCATCGAGTACGTGCTCGAGCGCGGCGCGACCGACGTCACGTGCGTGTGCCTGCTCGCGGCGCCCGAGGGCATCGCCCACGTCCAGGAGAAGGTCGGCGACCGTGCCGACGTCTCCGTGGTGGTCGCGCAGGTCGACGAGAAGCTCAACGAGGTCGGCTACATCGTCCCCGGGCTGGGCGACGCGGGCGATCGCCTCTACGGCATCGTCGACCTGTAGCGGGTCGCGTCCCGCAGGCAGCGCGCCGCCGCGGGGCGCGTGCGGGCGGGAACGCGTGAGCGCTCCGAGACGTTCGGCCTCAGCCCGACGCCCGCCCACGCCAGGAGCTCTCCGATGACCGCCTCGCCCCTCTCCGCCGTCGCCACGCTCCCGCCGCTCGCGCGCCAGGCGGAGCTGCTCATCGACCGAGGCCTCGCGGCTCTCGCGGGGATCTCGCCGGATCAGCTGCGAGCGGTGGCACGGGACGATGCGGGTGACGGCCTGCTGGTGGTGTCGCCGGCCGCGCTGCCTCCGTCGGCGCTCGCGCCGCACCTGCGCCTCGGCGACCGAGCCGGCTTCGTGGTGACGGACATGACCGACGTCGACGAGTTCGCCCCCATCGGCGGGGTCGAGGTGCCTGAGGCGCTTGCCTACGTGCTGCGCGGGATCGATCGCGGCGACGAGATGGCGAACTGGTCGCCCGACGAGGCGCTGCCCGCGATCGTGGGTGCCGGGCGCACGCCGCTCACGCTGGCCGAGGGCATCCACTGGGTGCTGCAGCAGCCGAACGCGCTCGAACGCAACCGCTGCTTCATGACCATCGGCTCGCGCAAGCCGAAGGTGCGCGGCGGGCTCGACTCGCGCACGCCGGCGCTGTGGATCAGCAACGGCACGGGTCGGGACGGCGCCGCCAACCGCCACGCGCCCAAGGTCGGCTGGTGCTGGGCGGGGAACCGCCACACGTGGCTGGGCTTCGCGTCGGCGGCGTCCCGCGAACCGCTCGGCTGACGCCGCCGCGTCGCGCTTCTGCGCGCCCGCTTGCGTGGTCATGCAAGTTCTTGCGTAGGCTTGCGTCATGTCGAAGAGGCTCAGCGAGGTGGCGCGCAAGGTCGGCGTGAGCGAGGCCACGGTGAGCCGGGTTCTCAACGACAAGCCCGGGGTCTCCGAGGCCACGCGTCAGGCCGTGCTGACCGCGCTCGACGTCCTCGGCTACGAGCGCCCCACCAAGCTCCGCGGGGAGCGGGCCCGCCTCGTCGGGCTGGTGCTCCCCGAGCTGCAGAACCCGATCTTCCCCGCGCTCGCCGAGATCATCGGCGGCGCCCTCGCGCAGAACGGGTACACGCCCCTGCTGTGCACCCAGAACGCTGGCGGGATCACCGAGTCCGACTATGTGGACCTGCTGCTCGCTCAGCAGGTGAGCGGCGTGATCTTCCTCGGCGGCAACTACACCGAGTCCGATGCGCCGCACGCGCACTACGCCCGCCTGGCGCAGGTCAACCTGCCCACCGTCCTGGTGAGCGCGCCGGTGCCCGAGCTCGACTTCGCCACCGTGTCGACGGACGACGGCTTCGCGGCCGAGCAGGCGATCCTCCATCTCCACCAGCTGGGTCACCGCCGGATCGGCCTGCTGCTGGGCCCCGCCGGCCACCAGCCCTCGCGGCGCAAGCTCGAGGGCGCCCGTCGGGTGCTGGAGCGAGTCGGGCTCGAGCTCGATCCCGCGCTTGTCGTGCACGGGCTGTACTCGATCGAGTCGGGACAGGCAGGAGCGACGCGGCTGCTCGCCGCCGGTGCGACCGCGCTCGTGTGCGCCTCCGATCCGCTCGCCCTCGGCGCCATCCGTGCCGCCCGCCGCGCGGGGCTCGTGGTCCCCACGGATGTGTCCGTCATCGGCTTCGACGACTCGGCGCTCATGGCGTTCACCGAGCCGCCGCTCACGACGGTGCGCCAGCCCATCGACGCGATGGGCCGCGCGGTGATCGACATGCTGCTCGGCCAGATCGCGGGCACCGCGCAGCCCGGGGACGAGCTGCTCTTCGAGCCCGAGCTGGTGCTGCGCGCGTCGACCGGTCCGGTGCGCGCGGCCTGAGACGCGGGCCGCTTCCCGGCCGCGCGCTGGAACGTCCTCGGTCCCGCCGTGGGACGGCGCCGCGGGATCCAGGCGCGATTCGACCCTCATGTCCGCCGGAACCGTCATGCCAGCGGTGATGCTCGCGCGGCGTCCGCGAGTCTGGCCGCACCCTCGTTACCGAATCGCAATCTTTCTCTAGGTTGTTAAAATCTTGCGTTGATCTGCTCGCAAAGTTACGGTTGCCATAGTCCCGATCGATGACGATGCAAGGAGCGACGTGGACAACGACGTCCTGAGCCCCGCCGAGCCGCGAGCCGCGGCCCGCGACACCGCGCCCGACCACGCATGGTGGCGGTCCGCCGTCATCTACCAGGTGTACGTGCGGTCCTTCGCGGACGGCGACGGGGACGGCACCGGGGACCTCGCCGGGGTCCGGGCCCGGCTGCCGTACCTCGCGCAGCTCGGCGTCGACGCGCTGTGGTTCAACCCCTGGTATCCCAGCCCGATGGCCGACGGGGGCTACGACGTCGCCGACTACCGCGGCATCCATCCGATGTTCGGCACCCTCGAGGAGGCCGAGGCGCTGATCAGCGAGGCGCTCGCGCTGGGGATCCGCACCATCGTGGACATCGTCCCCAACCACGTGAGCGACCGTCACCCGTGGTTCCAGGCGGCGCTCGCCGCGGGTCCCGGCAGCCCCGAGCGCGAGCGGTTCTGGTTCCACCCCGGCGGCGGCGAGCATGGCGAGCTCGCCCCCACCGACTGGGTCTCCAGCTTCCAGGGCTCGACATGGACCCGCACCGTCGACCCGGACGGCACCCCGGGGGACTGGTACCTGCACCTCTTCACGCCGGAGCAGCCCGACCTCAACTGGAACCACCCGGACGTGCGCGCGGAGCACGAGGACGTGCTGCGGTTCTGGTTCGACCGCGGCGTCGCCGGCGTGCGCATCGACTCGGCCGCCCTCCCCGTCAAGGACGAGGCCCTGCCGATGCTCCCCGAGGAGCCGGCGCCCGGCCAGCACCCACACGTCGACCGCGACGAGATCCATGACATCTACCGGGCATGGCGCGCGATCGCGGACTCCTACGACGAGCCTCGCGTGCTGGTGGGCGAGGTCTGGCTCGAGGACGCCGCGCGGTTCGCGCGCTACCTGCGGCCGGACGAGATGCACACGGCCTTCAACTTCGACTTCATGACGCAGCCCTGGGACGCCGCGGCCATGCGTCGCTCCATCGCCCGCACGCTCGCCGAGCACGCCCCGGTCGGCGCCCCCGCGACCTGGGTGCTGTCCAACCACGACATCACGCGCCCGGTCACGCGCTACGGCCGCGAGGACACGGGCTTCGCCTTCGACCGCAAGCGCTTCGGCACCCCGACCGACCTCGCGCTCGGCACGCGGCGTGCCCGCGCCGCCGCGCTGCTCACCGCCGCGCTGCCCGGGTGCCTGTACCTGTACCAGGGCGATGAGCTGGGCCTGCCCGAGGCCGAGCTGCCACGCGACGTCATCGAGGACCCCATGCACTTCCGCTCGGGCGGGGTCGATCCGGGCCGCGACGGCTGTCGCGTCCCGCTGCCGTGGAGCGACCACGGCGCCTCGCTCGGCTTCGGCGGGGACGATGCGGCGGAGCCCTGGCTCCCGCAGCCGGCGGCCTTCGCGCCGCTCGCCGTCGAGCGCCAGGCGGCCGATGCGTCGTCGATGCTCGCGCTCTACCGCGCGGCGCTGCGGCTCCGTCGCGAGGACGACGGCCTCCGCGACGGCGTCCTCGCGTGGCTCGACGCACCGGGCGACGTGATCGCGTTCCGGCGCGGCGCATCGTTCGCCTCCGTCACCAACCTCGGCGGCGCGCCGGTCGCGCTGCCGGCCCACACGGAGGTCCTGCTCGCGAGCGCCCCGCTCGCCGGCGGGATGCTCCCCCCGGACTCCACCGCCTGGCTCACCGTCGAGCCCGCCGGTGAGGAGAGCGCCTGACGGCGCCGACACCTGAGATAAGGAGAAAGACAATGATGTCGATCGGTCGCAGGACCACGGTCGCGGGCGTCTCGCTCGCGGCCGGGGCGATGCTCCTCACGGCGTGCTCGTCGGGGGAGGGCGGCGAGACCGCCAGCTCGTCGGACGCGGGAGGCTCGACGATCGAGCTCCGCGTCGCCACCTTCCCGCCCGGCGCCGACGCCGCGGCGTACGAGGCGTTCGCCACCCAGGAGGCGCAGTTCGAGGAGGCCAACCCGGACATCGACGTCATCGGCGTCGAGTACGAGTGGACCGGCCCCACCTTCGCCGTGCAGCTCGCGGGAGGCAGCCTCCCGGACGTCTTCACCGTGCCGTTCACGGACTCGAAGACGCTCCTCGAGAACGGCCAGCTCATGGACGTGACCGACGAGATCGAGGCGCTCGGCTACACCGACTCCTTTAACCCCGTCATCCTCGACGGCGTCACCGGTGCCGACGGCCACGTCTACGGCTTCCCGCGCCAGGCGTACGCGATGGGCCTGCACTACAACCGTGCGCTCTTCGAGGACGCGGGCCTCGACCCGGACGACCCGCCCGCGACGTGGGACGAGGTCCGCGAGGCGGCGAAGGCGATCACCGAGGCCACCGGCAAGGCCGGCTACGCGCAGATGGCGATCAACAACACGGGCGGCTGGCAGCTCACCGCCCAGACGGTCGCGCGCGGCGGCCGCACGCAGGTGGATGACGGCGACGGTACCTACACCTCGACCATCAACAACGCCGGCACCAAGGCGACGCTCCAGTTCCTGCACGACGTCACGTGGGTCGACGACGCCTTCGGCTACAAGGTGGACCTCGACTGGGGCACCATCAACCAGGAGTTCGCGGCCGGCAACATCGGCATGTACACGTCCGGCTCGGACGTCTACACCGCGCTGGTGCGCGACTTCGGCATGGATCCCGACCAGTACGGGCTCACGGTCATGCCCCTCGAGGGCGAGGAGCCGGGCACGCTCGGCGGCGGCGACATCGCCGTGGTGAGCCCGACGGTCGACGACGCGACCAAGGCCGCGGCCGTGAAGTGGATCGACTGGTACTACATGCAGAAGCTCATGAACGAGGACGCGGCCGTGGCCGACGCCCAGGCGCTCGCGGCGGCCGACCAGGCCGTCGGAACGCCGGTGCTGCCCGTCCTCAGCCGCGAGCTGTACGAGCAGTCGCAGGAGTGGATCGCGGACTACGTCAACGTGCCCGTCGACCAGATGGCTCCGTTCACCGACCGGATCTGGGACCAGACCCCGGTAGGCGAGCCGAAGGGCAAGACGCAGGAGATCTACGCCCTGCTCGACCCCGTGGTGCAGGCCGTCCTCACCGACGAGGACGCGGACATCGACGCCCTGCTCACGCAGGCCGACGTCGACGCCCAGGCGCTGCTCGACCAGTGACACGCCGCGGCGGGTGCGGGCCCCAGGTCCGCACCCGCCGCCTCCACGGAGGACACCGATGACCCTCGCCTCTCCCGACCGCCGCCGTCCCGACGCACCGTCGCGTCGCGGCACGCCGCTGACCTGGCTGCGCTCCGGCGGTCTCACCAGGCTCGCGTTCGCGCTGCCGATGATCCTGGTGTTCGCGATCTTCAGCTGGACGCCCATCGTGCGCTCCGTGGTGATGAGCTTCCAGAGGACCAACCTGCTTACCCCGGCCGAGTGGGTGGGCCTCGACAACTTCGAGGCCGTCCTGAACGACCCGCTGCTGGGCACGGCGGTGGTCAACACGCTGTACTTCGCGGCGCTCGCGCTGGTGATGGGATTTCCCATCCCGATCCTCATGGCGGTGCTCATGAGCGAGGTCAAGCGCGGCAAGGGGATCTACTCCGCGCTCGCGTACCTGCCCGTGGTGGTGCCGCCCGTCGTGGCCGTGCTGCTGTGGAAGGTGTTCTACGACGCCTCGCCTGACGGCGTCTTCAACACGATGCTCGGGTGGTTCGGGATCGGGCCGCAACCCTGGCTGCAGAGCCCCGACATGGCGATGCCCTCGCTCGTCATCGAGGCGACGTGGGCGGCCGCGGGAGGGTCGATCATCATCTACCTCGCCGCGCTGCTCTCGGTGCCGCCGGAGCTCTACGACGCCGCCGAGGTCGACGGGGCGAGCATCTGGCGCAAGGCCTGGCACGTCACGCTGCCGCAGCTGCGCGGGGTCATCTTCGTCATGCTCATCCTGCAGATCCTCGCGACCGCGCAGATCTTCCTCGAGCCGTTCCTCTTCACGGGCGGCGGGCCCAACAACTCGACCGTGACGGTGCTGCTCCTCATCTACCGCTACGCGTTCCAGAACTCGCTGGGCGGCAACTACGGCATGGCGACGGCGCTGTCCGTCATGCTCGCGCTGTTCCTCGCGGTGCTGAGCTTCGTCTACTTCCGCCTCACCAACCGCTGGAGCCAGTCATGACCGCGGACACCGTCACCCCCGCCGCCGCGCCGTCCGCGGCGGCGCCCGAGCCCGCCCCCGCATCGTCCCGGCGTCCGCTGCGTCGGCGCCGCACGCCAGCGCTCACGGACTCCGAGCGGGGCATCGTGTCGGACTTCGACCGGCGCCAGCCGCGCGTGCGGAGGACGATGCGCGGGGTCCACGTCTTCCTCGCGGTCACCCTGGTGGCGGCGGGGCTCGGGCCCCTCCTGTGGCTCGCGAAGGCCGCCGTGACGCCCACGCAGGACACGCTGCGCGAGCCGTTCGCGCTCTGGCCGAACGGCATCGACTGGGAGAACCTGTCGACCGCGTGGAACGACATCCACATCGACCAGTACTTCTTCAACACCATCGTCATCGCCGCGGGGGCGTGGGCCTTCCAGCTGCTCGTGGCGACCACGGGCGCGTACACGCTGTCGGTGCTGAGGCCCCGGTACGCGAGGGTGCTCAACTCGCTGGTGCTCGCGACGCTGTTCATCCCGTCGGTGGTGCTCCTGGTGCCGCTGTACCTCACCATCGTCGACCCGCCGCTGCTGGGCCGCGACCACTCGCTGCTCAACAATTACCTGGCCGTGTGGCTGCCGATGGCGGCCAACGCGTTCAACATCCTGCTGGTGAAGAGGTTCTTCGACAACCTGCCGCGCGAGGTCATCGAGGCCGCGCAGACGGACGGCGCGGGGCCGTTCCGGCTGTTCTGGTCGATCATCCTGCCGATGTCGCGGCCCATCCTTGGCGTGGTGTCGGTGTTCGCGATCATCGCGGCGTGGAAGGACTTCCTGTGGCCGCTCCTCGTGCTCCCGGACCCCGCGGTGCAGCCGCTGTCGGTGCGCCTTCCCGCGGTGCAGTCGCAGACGGAGCTCGACGTGTTCCTCGCGGCGCTCGCGATCGCGACGATCATCCCGATCGCGATGTTCCTGATCTTCCAGCGCGTGTTCCTGCGGTCCGCGGGCCTCGGGGGAGCGGTCAAGGGCTGACCCCGTTTATCTGACACCGCCAACGGAGCTGGTCCCGGGCCGGCGGCGTTGTCAGACCCCCGCGGGAGACTGGTCTCGTGGCCATCCCGGAGCGGCGGAGGAGTTTTCACCACGCCGTCGCGCGCCGTCCACACGACACGCCGGGATGTCCACAGCGTTTACACAAGGTTGTCCACATAACCCCAAGATGTAGGGGCTGTTCCAGAAAAACGCCCCACATCTTGTTGCACCCGGGTGGTGTTCGCATTAGGTTCGGAGATGCGCCTCGAGGCGGAAGCGCCGGCGGATCTTCCCGGAATCCGCGGCTGCCCGAGCGCTTAGTCCCAATCATCCGACGCGGGCCGGGGAGGGCCGCGGGGGGAGCATCGTGACGATCACCGAGAACACCGCAGGCGCGACCACGGAGGGTGCGGCGGTCGCCCGGCCGGGCATCCATGTCACCAAGCGCGACGGCACGCGCGAGCCCTACAACGCGGATCGCATCAACAAGGCGATCGAACGCGCGGCCGAGGGGCTGCCGGACCAGATCTCGATGACCACCCAGATCGCGTCGGAGCTCGCGATCACGCTGTTCGACGGCATCACCACCGAGCAGCTCGACGAGGCCGCGATCGGCGTCGCGGTCCAGAACGTCAAGGACGACCCTCAGTTCGACATCGTGGCGGCGCGTCTGCTGCGCAAGGTGATCTACAAGCGCGTGATCGGCGGCTACGACACCGAGCTCGAGCTCGCGCTGCTCCACCAGGCGCGCTTCCCCGGCTACATCCGCGAGGCGGTCGAGGACGGCCTGCTCGACGCGCGGCTCACCGCGCTCTTCGACCTGGATGCGCTCGCGGCGGCGATCGACCACACGCGCGACGATCTGCTGAAGTACATCGGCACCGTGACGATGCGCAACCGGTACATGATCACGGACCGGCACGGGAAGGCGCTTGAGGTCCCCCAGTACTTCTGGATGCGCGTCGCGATGGGCCTCGCGCTGAACGAGGCGGACCCGACCGGCATGGCGCTGCAGTTCTACGACAAGATCTCGACGCTCGACTACCTGCCGGCGGGGTCGACGCTGGTGAACGCCGGCACCTCGTACCCCCAGCTGTCCAACTGCTTCGTCATGCAGATGGAGGACGACATCGAGCACATCGCCAAGTCGGTGCGCGACGTCATGTGGCTGACCAAGGGCACCGGCGGCATCGGCCTGTCGGTCACCAAGCTGCGCTCCGAGGGCTCGCCGATCCGGTCGAACAACACCACGTCGACCGGCCCGATCCCGTTCATGCACACCGTCGACTCGACGCTGCGCGCGGTCTCGCGCGGCGGCAAGAAGTTCGGCGCGCTGTGCTTCTACATGGAGAACTGGCACCTGGACTTCCACCAGTTCCTCGACCTGCGCCAGAACTCGGGCGACCCGTACCGCCGCACGCGCACGGCCAACACCGCCGTGTGGATCTCCGACGAGTTCATGAAGCGCGTCGCGGCCGACGCCGACTGGTACCTCTTCGACCCTGCGGAGACGCCCGACCTGGTCGAGCTCACCGGCTCCGCGTTCTCGTCGCGCTACGCCGAGTACGTCGCCCTCGCCGAGGCGGGCCGCATGCGCAGCTTCAAGAAGATGCGCGCGCGCGAGCAGTACAAGTCGATCCTCGTGATGCTGCAGACCACGTCGCACCCGTGGCTCACGTGGAAGGACACCATCAACAACCGCGCCCTCAACACCAACACGGGCACCATCCACCTGTCGAACCTGTGCACGGAGATCTGCCTCCCCCAGGACCGGGAAAACATCGCCGTGTGCAACCTGGCCTCGGTCAACCTGCCGGCGCATCTGGTCGACGGCCGGATCGACTGGGACCGGATGAAGGACTCGGTGCGGCTCGCGGTGCGCCAGCTCGACAACCTCGTCGACATCACCCTGTCGTCGGTGCCCGAGTCCGAGCACGCGAACCGCGAGAACAGGGCGATCGGCCTCGGCGTCATGGGCTTCACCGACATCACCGAGCGCCTGGGCCTCGCGTACGAGTCGGAGGAGTCCTTCGCGCTCATCGACGAGATCGTCGAGTTCGTCTCCTTCCACGCGATCGACGCGTCGGCGGACCTCGCGCGCGAGCGGGGCGCCTACGCCAACTTCGCGGGCTCGGGCTGGTCCCACGGCAAGGTGCCCTTCGACACCATCGCCGAGACCGAGGCCGACCGCGGGGTCCCCATCGCGGTCGACCGCACCACGCGCCAGGACTGGGACGCGCTGCGCGAGAAGGTCGCCGGCGGCATCCGCAACGCGACGCTCATGGCGGTCGCCCCGACGGCCTCGATCGGGCTCGTGGCGGGTGTCACGCCGGGCTTCGACCCGCAGTTCTCGCAGATCTTCTCCCGTGCGACCTCGTCGGGGAAGTTCCTCGAGGTCAACCGCAACCTGGTGAAGGACCTGCAGGGTCTGGGCCTGTGGGAGGCGGTCCGCGACCGCCTGCTCGAGGTGCAGGGCGACCTGTCGCAGATCGACGAGGTGCCGCAGCATCTCAAGGATGTCTACAAGACCTCGTTCCAGCTGTCGCCGTATGCGTTCATCGAGGTCGCCGCGCGCGCCCAGAAGTGGATCGACCAGGCGATCAGCCGGAACATCTACCTCGAGGATCGCGACGTCGAGAACATGATGGACCTCTACGCGGCGGCGTGGGAGCGGGGCGTCAAGACCACCTACTACCTCCACATGAAGCCGCGTCACACGGCCGAGCAGTCGACCGTGCGCGTCAACAAGACAGAGAAGATCAACAGCACGGGCAACGCGTCGGGACGGCCCGCCGCAGCCGGTGCGAGCGGTCCCGCGCGCAAGGGCTTCGGCGCCGCGCGCAAGGGCTTCGGAGCGGCCCGCGCCGGGGCGGCGCCGGTGGCCGATGCGGCGGTCCCGGCGGTGACGCCGGACGATGCGGGGGTCGGGCAGCCGACCCCGGTCGCCGAGGCGCGGCCCGCGCCGCGCGGCTTCGGCGCGGTGAGGCAGCCCGAGACGGCCGCCGCCACGACACCGATCCCGACGGTGCAGCCCGCCGAGCCGGTCGAGCCGTCCGCACCGCCCGCGTCGCGCGAGCATCCCGCGCAGGCGCCCGCCTCCGTGCTGAGCTCCATCGCGGCGCAGGCCTTCGCCACGGCGCCCGCGGAGCAGCCCGAGGTCCCGCCGACGTCGCTTCCGCAGGGCGTGAAGCTGCTCGAGGTGGTCGAGACGGTGGGCGGCGGCGACGACCACGAGGTGGTGGGCGGCGTGGCCTGCCCGGTGGACCCCATGGAGCGGCTCCAGTGCGAGTCGTGCCAGTGATCACGGACGTTCAGACAGGAGACGACTGATGGGAATCCTCGGAAGCGGCGTGCAGGACGGGCTGCTGCTCAAGCCGATCACGTACCCGTGGGCCTACGACCTCTACAACCAGGCGGTCGCGAACACATGGTTCCCTAACGAGATCCAGCTGGGCGAGGACCTCGCGGACTTCAAGAAGATGACCGACGAGGAGAAGCACGCCATCACCTATCTGATGTCGTACTTCAACCCCAACGAGCTGCTCGTCAACAAGGCGCTCGCCTTCGGCGTGTACCCCTACATCAACGCGCCCGAGGGGCACCTCTACCTCGCGAAGCAGATGTGGGAGGAGGCGAACCACTGCATGTCCTTCGAGTACGTCCTCGAGACGTTCCCGATCGACCGCGAGGCCGCCTACGGCTCGCACGTCTCCGTGCCGTCTATGGCGGCCAAGGAGGCGTTCGAGGTGAAGTACATCCGTCGCATGACGGAGGAGACCCTCGACATCTCGACCACCGAGGGCAAGAAGGACTTCATCCGCAACCTCGTGGCCTACAACATCATCCTCGAGGGCATCTGGTTCTACTCCGGCTTCATGGTCGCGCTGTCGTTCCGCCAGCGGAACCTGCTGCGCAACTTCGGCTCGCTCATGGACTGGATCATCCGTGACGAGTCGCTCCACCTCCAGTTCGGCATCAACCTCATCCTCACGGTGCTCGAGGAGAACGAGGACCTCCAGGACCCGGACTTCGCGGAGGAGATCCGCCTCATGATCCTCGGCGCCGTCGAGATGGAGGAGCAGTACAACCGCGACCTCCTTCCCACGGGAATCCTCGGGCTCAACGCCGACTACGTGAACCAGTACGTCAAGTACCTCGCGGACCGCCGCCTGGAGGAGCTCGGCTTCGACGCGCATTACAATGTCTCGAACCCCGCCAAGTGGATGGCGACCGCGAACGACACGCTTCAGCTGGTCAACTTCTTCGAGGCGACCAACACGTCGTACGAGGTCAACGCCCAAGCGACGAAGCAGCTATAGACACGTGTTCATTAGTCGCTAGACTGGCGACACCCCTTTTCTCAAGACGCCCGACGCAGAGCGACCCTCTGCGGCGGGCGTCTTGACGTGTGCCCCCACCCTCCACGCCACCCCCTCTCGAGAAACGCAGGTCACGCCCGTGAGCGCCGCCGTCCAGACCGCCCCCCGCATCGTCGCCAGCCCAGGCCTCGCGATGTCGCGACGCCAGAAGCTCCTGTACGTCGTCGTGCTGGGCGCGCTCGTCGCGCTCGGACCCTTCACGGTCGACATGTACCTGCCGGCGTTCCCCACGGTCGCGGCGGACCTCGCCGCCTCGGACGCCGCGATCCAGCTGACGCTGACCGCGACCACCATCGGCTTCGCGCTCGGGCAGCTCGTGGTGGGTCCGCTGAGCGACTCGCTCGGACGCAAGAAGCCGCTCGTCATCGCGACCGTCCTGCACATCCTGGCCTCGGCCGCGATCGTGTTCGCGCCCACCGTCGAGTGGGTCATGGCGGGCCGCGTGCTGCAGGGCGTCGGCGCCGCCGGCGGCGCGGTGGTCGCGATGGCGATGGTGCGCGACCTGTTCGCGGGCCAGGCGCTCATCCGCATGCTCGCGCGCATGGCGCTCGTCACCGGCCTCGCGCCCGTGCTCGCACCCGTCATCGGCTCGCAGCTGCTCAACTTCGTCGACTGGCGCGGCCTCTTCGTCGCGCTGGCGCTCTACGGCACGGCCGTCGTGCTCGTGGTCGGCGGCGTCATCAAGGAGACGATGCCGCTCGAGCGCCGCGGCGGCACGTCGCTCAAGGCCACGCGCACCCGCTACGCGCATCTGCTGGGCGACCCCACCTTCGTCGGCATCGCGATGGTCGGCGCGCTGACCTTCTCCGCCCTCTTCGCGTACCTCTCGGCCTCGTCGTTCGTGCTCCAGGACGTGTTCGGTCTCACCCCGCAGGAGTACGGCATCGTGTTCGGCACCAACTCCATCGGACTGGTGATCGCGAACCAGTCGTCGGCGCGCCTCATGCGGGTGCTGCCTCCGCGCGTGGTCGCGACCGCGGGCCTCGTCATCATGCTGACCGGCTCGCTCCTGCTGGTCGCGGGCGACCTCATGGGCCTCGGCCTCATCGGCGTGCTCATCCCGCTGTTCTTCGTCGTGGCGTCGATCGGCATCATCGGCCCCACCGTCCAGATCACGGCGCTCGCCAGCCACGGCGCCGAGGCGGGCACGGCCGCCTCGCTGCTGGGCGCGCTCAACTTCGGCATCGCGGGCATCGTCTCGCCGCTCGTCGGCGCGATGGGCGTGTCCGTCATGTCGATGGCGATCGTGATGGTCGGCTGCCTCGTGATCGCCAACGCGATCTTCTGGATGGTGGTGCGTCCGCGGATGCAGGCGACGGTCATCGTCTGACCCGTCGCGTCGCGTCGCGCCGCCGCGCGGCGTGAGCCTCGCTACCGTGAAGGTATGTCGACGCTCGCGGTCATCCTGCTCTACGACGGCTTCGACCTCATCGATGCCGGCGGCCCCTACGAGGTGCTGCTCACCGCGTCGCGGCTGCAGGAGCGCGACGGACTCGCGCCGCAGTTCGAGGTCATGCTCGCGACGCCGCGCGGGGGCGACGTGACGGCCTACGGCGGCATGACGCTGACGCGGCTCGCCGACTCCGACCTGGTCGAGGCGTGCGACGTCCTGCTGGTGCCGGGCACCATCGATGTCGCGTGCGCCCTCGGCGACACGCTGCTGGTCTCGACGGTGGAGCGGCTCGCCGCCGCATCGTCCCTCACGGCGTCGGTGTGCACGGGTGCCTTCCTGCTCGCACGGGCGGGGCTGCTGGACGATGCGCCGGCGACGACGCACTGGGAGGACCTGGCAGACCTCGCGTCGTGCGGCGAGGTCGGGTCGGTCGTGGGCGGCGTCCGGTGGGTCGACACGGGAAGCGTCCTGACGAGCGGTGGGCTCACCTCGGGCATCCATCTCGCGCTGCACCTGGTCGCCCGGCTCGCCTCGGTCGACCTCGCGCAGCGCACCGCCCGTCAGCTCGACATGGACTGGAGCCCGGACCCCGCGCGCTGAGCGCGCGTCGGCCCGCTCAGCGCGCGGGTGTGACGGTCAGGACGATCGAGCTCAGCAGGATCGCGTCCGCGCGGCCGCTCGAGAACCGGATCGTGTGATCGCCGGCGCCGACCTTCTTGCTCTTGAAGAGCTTGGCGTCGGTGCCGAGCGAGTTGCCGAACGCCGAGCCGAAGGCCGTCGAGTCCGCCGCGTTGCCCGGGTTGGCGCCCACGGTGTTCTTGCCGTTCCAGCCCCACGGCTGGAGGGTGTCGTCGTCGATCGAGATGCGGTTGTCGTGCTTGCCGCGGTCGCCCTCGAAGGCGACCATGCCGATCGAGACCTCGGCCGCGCCGTCCGTGTGGAACCGGAGCTCCGCCTGCGAGTCGTAGAGCCAGTGCGTGCCGTCGAGCACCACCACGGAGGCCTCCGGGAGGTCCTCGTGCTCGTAGACCACGGTGATCGCGAAGCCCGCGTAGTAGTTGCCCCAGAGCGACCAGAAGTTCGACGGGAGGGCGACGTCCGCGAGGGCGTAACCGCCGTTGCCTGCCGCCGCCACCACATCGGTGATGTCCGCGGTCGCCTGGTAGTAGAGGTAGCCCAGGTCGGTGCTCGTCTCCACGTCGTCGGCCCTGATGTCGGTGTAGCCGCCACCGGGCGCGCGGAGCCGGGCCGCGGCGAGGTCCCCGGACCATCCGTTGAAGATCGTGCGGTTCGCGGACCATGTCAGGGTGGCGCTCACCACGCGCGAGCCCTCGGGCAGGAGTTTGGTGTCGAGCACCGTCTCCCCGGAGCTCGTGATCCCGCCCGCGAGGTTGAGCGGGCGCATCGTCTGCGTGTCGTTGTCGTACCTGTCGTTGGCGTCCGAGCCGGTGAAGGACATCACCTGCTGGCACTCGCGGACCGTGAGGTCGCAGCCGAGCAGCGGCGCGCCGACCACGGTCGCGGCCATGCGACCGGAGCCGTCCCAGCCCGAGTCGAGGTCGGGCTCCGCGCCCGCGAGCCCCGTGCGCACGCGGTAGGTGACGGAGTCCTCGCCGGACGATGCGGTGAACTCGGTCCACGCGTCGGCGCCGAGGGTCGCTCCCTGTCCGAGCGCCGCCAGGTCGAGTCGCAGCGTGGTCGAGTCGCCCGCCGCCAGCGTGTCGAGGGTGCAGTCGGCGACCTCGCGCGAGTCGGAGATCTCGCAGGTCCAGTCGCCGGTGGTGACCGCCGAGCTCGCCGCGAACGTGAGGTAGTCGTCGATGACGCGCGCGGTCGCGCGCCCGGTCGCGCCGACGCGGCCGGGCGCCGCCGCGAAGGTGAGTCCGTCCGGGAGGACGATGCTCGCGGTGACGTCGTCGGCCGAGTCGGGGCCGGCGTTGGACAGGGTCATCGCGACCTCGGGGGAGAGGCGCGAGATCGTGAGGTAGTTGAGGGCAGGCGTCTGGAGGCTGAGCGCGGTCACCTTGGTCGAGCCGCCGCCGTCCGTGGAGCCGCCACCGTCCGTGGAGCCGCCGCCATCGGTCGGGCCGCCGCCGTCCGTGGAGCCGCCGCCGTCCGTGGAGCCGCCACCGTCCGTGGAGCCGCCACCGTCCGTGGAGCCGCCGCCGTCCGTGGAGCCGCCACCATCGGTCGAGCCGCCACCATCGGTCGAGCCGCCACCGTCCGTGGAGCCGCCGCCATCGGTCGAGCCGCCACCATCGGTCGAGCCGCCACCGCCGGTCGAGCCACCCGTCGAGCCACCCGTCGAGCCACCCGTCGACCCCGTGCCGGCATCGTCGTCGACCCCGCCCGCGTCGGAGCCGGCCCCGCTCGTACCGCCGGCGCCTCCGGGCACGACACCGTAGGCCTGGGTGCCAGGCGCGACGCCGCTGCCGGGCAGCGCGGCGCCGGGGATGCCGTCGCCGGCCGTGCCGTCCTCCGGTGCGTTGTCCGAGTCGGTGCCCGGGTCGGCCGACGGGCCAGCGGACGCGCCGCCGCCACCCGTGCCGGACGCATCGTCCGTGCCGCGGGTCTGCTCCGTTGCGGTGCCGTGCTCCGCTGCGGGTGAGGCCGAGGTCCCCTGGCCGATGATGCCCAGCACGCTCGCGCCGGTCATGAGGATCGATGCGACGCCGAGGGTCGCCGCCGCGGGGAGCGCGATCGCCGCGAGGCCGTTCGCGATCGCGGCGATGCCGGTCGCCGTCGCGGCGGTGCTGCCTGCGCCGCCCGCGACACCGCCGGCTGCTCCGGCCGCGCCGCCGGCGGACCCTCCGGACGAGGCGGCGAGCGCGCCCTCGCCCAGCGCGCCGCCCACCGGGAGGCCGCCCTCGAGGGCGCGCGCGCCGAGGAAGCCCAGGAACAGGGGTGCGATGACGGCCCGGAGGCCGCGGTTGACGTCCTCGAGCTCGGCGACGAGCGCCGCGCACTTCTCGCACCGCTGCACGTGGTCGTCCACGCGCGTGTGCTCACGCTTGCTCAGCCCGCCGCGCACGTAGGCACCGAGCTGCGCGTTCGCCTCGAGGCAGTCGACCGTGTCGGCGGCGCCGAGGTGCTGCTGGAGGTAGGCCTGGCGCAGCGCCTCGCGCGCGCGGTAGGCGAGCGCGGCGACGCCGTTCGCGGACAGGCCCAGCAGCGGGGCGATCTCGCGCGGGCTCTTCTTCTCGACCTCGGTGTACCAGAGGACCGCGCGCCAGCGCTCGGGGAGCGAGCGGAAGGCGTCGGCGACCATCGACTGCTCGAACGTGTCGAGAGCAGGCTCGTCGGATCCGCCCTGGTAGCCCAGCGCCGACTCGTACGGGCTCATGTCGTCGCGCGGGCGCGCGCGGTTGGTCTTCTCGATGACGTCGAGGCCGGTGCGCCGCACGATGGTGAAGAGGTAGGCGCGGAAGGCGAGATCGGGGCCGTCGCCCTGCTGGAGGGCGCGCAGGATGCGCGAGAACGCCTCGGCGACCACGTCCTCGGCGTCGGCGGCGCTGTTGGTGTACTGCGCCGCGACCTTGCGGGCGGCATCCGCGTGACGCTCGTAGAGCACGCCAAAGGCCGCCGGGTCGCCCGCGCGCACCCCGGCGATCAGCTCTGGATCGCTGGAAGTCTCCGTCCAGAGCGACAGCGCCTCGTGGGACATCCTGTGCACTCCCCTTGCCGGATGAGTACCCGCATTCTTCCGTGACGTCGAGGCCCCAACAAGGCGAGTGAGGCGAATGTCACACCGACTCCTCACGAATGTCCGGAAAGTTTTCCCGGAAAGTCGCGTCATAACACCGTGGCGGACCCCTCTCATGGGGCATGACAAGCGAGGTGAACACCCCCGACGCAGCACCGGCGTTCGCGCTGCTGCGCCGCTGGGAGGCCGCCAGCATCGGCAGCGTGTGGCGCAGGCCGGGCGACTGGTTCACCCCCGCCGCCGAGGCGCTCGCCGAGGCGCTCGACGGCCGCCTCGACACCGCTCCGGCCGCGTACCGGCTGGGGTTCGCCCGCGCCGAGGCCGGCGTCGGCATCACCGAGGCGATCGACGACATGGCGGTGCTGTTCCGCTCCGCCGGTTACGAGGCCGCGCCGATCCGCTCGATCCGATCGCTGTGCGAGGGATGGACCGAGGGCGACGCCGCGCAGCGCATCGGGCCTGTGATGAACGACCCGGAATCGGGCCTCGGAACCCAGGATTACCTGGTCGTGCGGCTCGGCGAGATCTACGGCGCCGCCGAGCGCTCGGGCGCGTCGGTCGGCTCGCAGTACGCGCTCGTGCTCGTCGACGTCGCCTCCGCGCACACCGACCCGTGGCAGCGGATGGCGCGCAACGCCGCGATCGGCCAGTCGCTCCGCGACGCCTACGGCAAGGGCCACCCGATGGCGCGGCTCGCCGACGGCCTCTACGCGGTGCTCGTCGAGCGGGGCCCCGACATGGGCCGCGGCGTCGCCGAGCTCCGCGACCGTATCTCCCGGCGCGCGACCCAGATGCGCGTGGGCAACCTCATGAGGCAGCCCCCACGCGTGTGGATCGAGTCGCTTCCCGACGTCCACGCCTACGCCGTGGACCTTCTGGACTCCCTGCACCGCTGAGGGGCGGCATGGGGTCGGCACCGAGCTGAGGGCGGTGCCGGCCCCATGTGACGGGGGACGAAGCGGCGGTCCGGTGTGGCGTCCGCCACAGCGGCGCGAGGGGGCGCCTCGCGAAGAGGTTGAGGGGTCCCGGAAAGTACGGCGTTCACCTATCATTTACATATGGTTGAAAGCCCCCTTCCCGATCTTCGCACCCGCCTCCTTGAGAGCGCTCTCAGCATCGTCGCCGAGCACGGCGCCAACGCGCTGACGGTACGTGCGGTCGCGAAGGCCGCGGGCTGCTCGACCATGGGCGTCTACACCCACTTCTCGGGCAAGTCCGGCCTCATCGACGCGATCGTCGACGCGGGTTTCGACGACCTGGATCAGCAGCTCTCGCTCGCGTGGGAGCGCGCCGAGGCGGGCCGTGACGGGCTCGTCGCCGTCGCCGAGGCGTACCGCGAATGGGCGCTCTCCTCGCCCACGCGGTTCCAGACGATGTTCACGCCCACGATCGCGGGCTACGAGCCGTCGGACGGCACCCGCGAGCGCATGTGGGACACGTTCTACGCGCACCGTTCGCGCGTGGCGGCCGTCCTCGACAGCGCGGACGGCGATCCGTCTGCGTGGCACCAGGCCGCGATGGCCATGTGGTCGTGCGTGCACGGTCACGTCACCATCGAGATGCTCCGACGTGCCTATGCGACGCCCGAGATCGCGCAGTACCCCGCGTCGGACCTGCGTGCGCTCGTCGACGCGCAGATCGCGGCGGCCGAGCTCGAGATCTCGCGCTAGGCGGTCAGCCCTCGCGCGGGGCGGTCCAGACGACCACGGCGCGACCCTCGTCGCGCCGTGCACGGCGCCCGCGCTCCACGATCACCACGTTGCCCGTCGGGCCCGTGGTGAAGATGCGCGAGCCCGTATCGGCGCGCGGGCGCAGTCGCTCGACCTCGCGCTCGAGGCGGTGCACCTCGTGCGCGAGGTGCAGGATGCGCTTGATGCCGGCGAGGTTGATGCCCTCCTCCTGGCTCATACGCTGGATCTCGCGGAGCGTCGCGACATCGCGCAGCGAGTAGCGGCGTCCGCCGCCGGGCCGGCGGCGCGGGACCACCAGCCCGAGGCGGTCGTACTGGCGCAGCGTCTGGGCGTGCATGCCGGCGAGCTCCGCGGCCGCGGAGATGAGGAACACGGGCTCGTCCACATCGGGTTGCTCCACTGTCCACCTCCTCCGCGCCCACGCTAGCGGGCGCGCATCGTCCCTGCGAGAATCCCTACTTGGCGGAGTCCTTGAAGAGGCCCGCGCGCGGGTCCTCGTCGCGCAATGTGTCGACGAGCGCCTCGAGGGCCTTCTTGGACTCGCGCGAGAGCTTGTGCGGCACCACGATCTCGATGGTGACCAGCAGATCGCCGGTGCCCTTGCGCGAGGTCAGGCCCTTGCCCTTGACGCGCAGCGTGGTGCCGGACTGCGTCCCGCCGGGGACCTTGACCTTGACGCGGTCGCCCGACAGCGTGGGGACCTCGATCTGGGCGCCGAGCACGGCCTCGTCGAAGCGGACGGGCACGCGCGCACGCAGGTTGAGGCCGTCCGCCGTGAAGACGGGGTGCCGCTGGACGTGCACCGTGAGGATGAGGTCGCCCGCCGGGCCGCCGTTCGTGCCCGGCCGGCCCTTGCCCGGCACGCGGATCTTCTGACCGTCCTTGACGCCCACGGGGAGGCGGGTCGACACGCGGCCGTTCGCGGTCGACAGCGCGACGGTGGCGCCCTCTGCGGCCTGGCGGAAGGCGACCTCAACGGCCGCGGCGAGGTCGTTGCCCTTCTGCGGACCGCGCTGGAAGCCGCCTCCGCCGAACATGCCGCTGAGGATGTCCTCGAAGCCGCCGCCTCCGCCGCCGGTCTGGAAGCGGACGTTGCCGCCGCCTGCGCCGCCGAACATGCCGCCGAGGATGTCCTCGAAGCCGCCCGCGCCCGCACCGGGCCCGCCCGCCTGGAAGCGCGCGCCGCCGCCCATCGCGCGGATCGCGTCGTACTGCTTGCGGTCCTCGGCGTCGGAGAGCACCGCGTAGGCCTCGCCGACGTCCTTGAAGCGCTGCTCCGCGGCCGCGTCGCCGGGGTTGCGGTCGGGGTGCAGGTCGCGCGCGAGCCTGCGGTACGCCTTCTTGATGTCGTCCTGACCGGACTCCTTGGAGACGCCGAGCGTCGCGTAGAAGTCCTTGTTGAACCAGTCCTGGCTGGCCATGGCGCCTCCCCCCGGTCCTACTCGGGCTGCGCCACGATGACGCGCGCGGGCCGGAGCACGCGCTCGCCGACCATGTGGCCGGGCTGCGCGACGTGCTGGACGGTCGGCTCGGTCACCTCGGTGCTGGGCTGGGACATGAGCGCCTCGTGCAGCTGCGGGTCGAACGTGTCGCCCTTGGCGCCGTAGGCCGACCAGCCCAGGCCGCCGAGTGCGCCCTCGAGCTTCGCGGCGATCGCGGCGAACGGACCGTCGGCGAGGTCGCCGTGCTCACGTGCGGCGGCGATGTCGTCGAGCGCCGGGATGAGCGCCTCGATCGCCTTCGCGGTGGCGTTGACGCCGATGAGCTCGCGGTCGCGATCCACGCGCTTGCGGTAGTTCTGGTACTCCGCCTGGAGCCGCTGCAGGTCGGCGAGGTGCTCCGCGGCCTTGGTGTAGGCGGCGTTGAGGGCATCGTCCGCGCCGGCCTCGTCCGCCGTCAGGTCGTCGAGGCCGTCCTTGTCCTCGTCGAGGAAGCTGGCCGCCGCCTCGTTGACGATGCGCGCGGCCTGGGCCTCCGCATCGTCCTGCGGCTCGGGGGCGGGGTTCTGGTTCTCGGTCATGGTCTCCTCCATGCGGAGACGGCGGGCGGCGGCTCGGAGACTCGGTCCCGGTGCCGCACGCCCGCCGTCGTGCCGTTACTTCTGCTGGTCCTCGTCGTCGACGATCTCGGCGTCGACGATGTCCTCGTCGCCGGCGTCCGTCGCGCCGTCGGAGGGCTGCTCGCCCTCGGCGCCCTCGGCCTGCTGCGCCGCGTAGACGGCCTCGCCGATCTTCTGCGCCTTCTCGACCAGGGCCTCGTGCTTGGCCTTGACCTCGTCGGTGTCGTCGCCCTCGAGCGCCGTCTTGACGTCGGCGATCGCGGTCTTGACCTCGTCGGCGACCTCGGCGGGGACCTTGTCCTCGTTCTCGGACAGGATCTTCTCGGTCGAGTAGGCGAAGGTCTCGGCGTTGTTGCGGACCTCGGCGGCCTCGCGGCGCTTCTTGTCCTCCTCCGCGTGCTCCTCGGCGTCCTTGACCATGCGGTCGATGTCCTCCTTGGACAGGGCCGAGCCGCCGGACACGGTGATCGACTGCTCCTTGCCCGTGCCGCGATCCTTGGCGTGGACGTGGACGATGCCGTTCGCGTCGATGTCGAAGGTGACCTCGATCTGCGGGACGCCGCGCGGGGCCGGCGCGATGCCGCCCAGCTCGAACGTGCCGAGCATCTTGTTGTCGCGGGCGAACTGGCGCTCGCCCTGGTAGACCTGGATCAGCACGGAGGGCTGGTTGTCCTCGGCGGTCGAGAAGACCTCCGACGACTTGGTCGGGATGGCGGTGTTGCGCTCGATCAGGGTGGTCATGACGCCGCCCTTGGTCTCGATGCCCAGGCTCAGCGGCGTGACGTCGATGAGCAGGACGTCCTTGCGCTCGCCCTTGATGACGCCGGCCTGGAGCGTGGCGCCCACGGCGACGACCTCATCGGGGTTGACGCCCTTGTTGGGCTCCTTGCCGCCGGTGAGCTCCTTCACGACCTCGGTCACGGCGGGCATGCGGGTCGAGCCGCCGACCAGCAGCACGTGGTCGATCTCGCTCAGCTTGATGCCGGCGTCCTTGATGACCTGGTGGAACGGCGCCTTGGTGCGCTCGAGGAGGTCGGCGGTCATCTGCTGGAACTGCGCGCGGGTGAGGCGGGTGTCCAGGTGGACGGGGCCGTTCTCGCCGATGGAGAGGTACTGCAGCGAGATCTGGGTCTGCTGCGCGGAGCTGAGCTCCTTCTTCGCCTGCTCGGCGGCCTCGCGGAGACGCTGGAGGGCCGACTTGTCCTTCGCGAGGTCCACGCCCTCGGTGTTCTTGACCTCCTTGACCAGGTGGTCGACGATGCGCTGGTCCCAGTCGTCGCCGCCGAGGCGGTTGTCGCCCGCGGTGGCCTTGACCTGGATGGTCGAGAAGTCGTCCTCGTCCTTGCCCACCTCGAGGAGGGACACGTCGAAGGTGCCGCCGCCGAGGTCGAAGACCAGGATGTGCTCGTCCTCCTTGCCCTTGTCGAGGCCGTAGGCGAGGGCCGCGGCGGTGGGCTCGTTGACGATGCGCAGGACGTTGAGGCCCGAGATCTCGCCGGCCTCCTTGGTGGCCTGGCGCTCGTGGTCGTTGAAGTAGGCGGGGACGGTGATGACCGCATCGGTCACCTTCTCGCCCAGGTACTCCTCGGCGTCGCGCTTGAGCTTGCCCAGGATGCGGGCCGAGATCTCCTGCGGCGTGTACTTCTTGTCGTCGATCTCCGTGGTCCAGTCGGTGCCCATGTGGCGCTTCACGGACGCGATGGTGCGGTCGACGTTGGTGACGGCCTGACGCTTCGCGATCTCGCCGACCAGCACCTCGCCGGTCTTCGAGAACGCGACCACCGACGGGGTGGTGCGGGCGCCCTCGGCGTTCGCGATGACGGTGGGCTCGCCACCCTCGAGGACCGACACCACGGAGTTGGTGGTGCCGAGGTCGATGCCTACTGCACGTGCCATGTCTGTTCTTCCTCCAGTCGCGGCGCTCGCCGCGTGATCTGCCTCGCTCGGGAGTTGAGCGACTGAGACTCAACTTAAGTCGCGGGTCGAGGGGTGTCAAGTCGGCGATGCAAAAGTTGAGCGAACTCTGCTCAACTTCTCAGCGTCCGCGATGCGCAATGACAGATGTGTCAGGTGGGACCCGTGCGGAGAGCGGGTCGACTTCGACCGCCACGGCCGCCCCGCTCGTCACATTCGTCATCGGGAGCCGGTGGGGCGCCCGGGGGCCGGTGGTGGCTCGACTGGCCCCGCGCATCGTCCCTAGCCTGGCCGCATGGACGCTCCCAAGGACCTCACCGCCCACCTCGCCGCCGCCCGCGCGCACTTCGCGGGCCGTCTCGCGTTCGAGACCGACGTCTCCGACGTGCACGCCGCGCTCGAGTCCGGCGACCCGGGCTTTGTGTTCATCGACACGCGCTCGCGCGAGGCATGGGACCAGGGACACGCCCGTGGCGCGCTGCACCTGCCCAAGCCCGACATGCCCGCGCGCGTGCCTGCGGAGTTCGCCCCCGGCACGCGGTTCGTCGTCTACTGCTGGGGTCCCGGGTGCAACGGCGCGACCCGCGCCGGGCTCATCCTCACGGAGCTCGGCTACGAGGTGAGGGAGATGATCGGCGGCTTCGAGTACTGGGCGCGCGAAGGGCTGCCCGTGGATGCGGTCGGCCCGGACGGCACGGTGGTCGATGCGACGCTCCCTGTGGACCCGCTCACCTCGCCCGTGCCAGTCGCGGGTGCGCGCATCGTCTGCGACTGCTGAGCACCGCGCCTCCGAGCGAGCCTCCTTCATACATGAGAGCCCACGGGCCGGCAGCAGGTGGGCGCTCATGCATCAGCCGGACGGTCGGCGCGCGGGCGCATGATGTCCAGCGGCGATGGCGTTTACGCAGACGAAATGTTCATGTGAATAACATCGGCGCACCCGAGAGAAGGGACGGCGATGGCGGATCTGACGGTGGGCTACGCGGCGATGCTCGAGCAGTTCGCGCCCATGGAGGCGGTCGAGCTCAGCGCGTACGCAGAGTCGAAGGGCTTCAGCGGCGTGATGGCGGCGGACCACTTCCAGCCCTGGGTCCCGCAGCAGGGCCAGTCGGCGTTCGTGTGGAACGTGCTGACCGCGATCGGGGAGCGCACCACGGGTGACATGGGTCCCGGCGTCACGGCGCCGACCTTCCGCTGGCACCCCGCGATGGTCGCGCAGGCCTCCGCAACGCTCGCCGCGATGTATCCCGGGCGCCACTGGCTGGGCCTGGGCAGCGGCGAGGCGCTCAACGAGCACATCGTCGGCCAGTACTGGCCCGAGGTTCCCGAGCGCATCGACCGGATGTTCGAGGCGATCGAGATCATCCGCAAGCTGTTCGACGCGGGCGACACGAAGGACGTCAAGCATCGCGGGCGCTACTACACGCTCGAGTCGACGCGGCTGTGGACCATGCCCGAGACGCCACCCGAGATCCTCATCGCGACCGCCGGCCCCATCACCGCGAAGAAGGCGGGCGCCGTCGCGGACGGCCTCATCACGGTCGGCGCGCCGCTCGAGAAGATCGAGGGCCTGTTCGCCCGCTTCGACGCAGGCATGCGCGAGTCCGGCCGGGATCCCGAGAACGCGCCCAAGGTGCTCCAGCTCCACCTGTCCTGGGCGCCCACCTACGAGGAGGCGCTCGACAACGCGATGACCGAGTGGCCCAACGGCGGCATGAAGTTCCCCAAGGGGGACATCCGCTCGCCCCACGAGCTCGAGCAGATCGCGAAGCTGGTCCGTCCCGAGGACTTCGAGGGGCGCATGGTCATCAGCGAGGACCCGGACGTGCACCGCGCGTACATCCAGCGCTTCGTCGACCTGGGCTTCGACCGCATCTACCTCCACAACGTGGGCCGCAATCAGCGCGAATGGATCGACGTGTTCGCCGCGGACGTGCTCCCGGCGCTCGCGAGGTAGGGACGATGCGGGAGCTGAGCGTGTGGGCCGTCGAGGGCATCGGCGAGGTGCGGCCGGGTGACGATCTGGCCGCGGCGATCGCCGAGGCGCTCACGCGGTCCGGACGTCCGGCGGCGGACGGCGACGTGCTGGTGATCGCGAGCAAGGTGGTCTCGAAGGCCGAGGGCCGGCTCGTGGCCGCGGCCGACCGTGAGGAGGCGATCAGCGCGGAGGCGGCCCGCCTGGTGGCGAGCCGACCGCGCGCGGACGGTGCCGCGACCCGCATCGTCGAGACGCGACACGGCTTCGTCATGGCGGCGGCGGGCGTCGACGTGTCGAACGTCCCCGACGGGTACGTGCTGCTGCTGCCCGAGGACCCCGACGGATCGTCGCGCTCCCTCGCCGAGGAACTGCGCGAGCGCACGGGTGCCCGCATCGGCGTCGTCGTCACCGACACGTTCGGCCGCCCGTGGCGCCAGGCGCAGACCGACCTCGCGATCGGCGCGGCCTACGTGCGCGTGGTCGACGACCATCGCGGCACGCCGGACCAGGAGGGCCGGACTCTCACGGTCTCGGTCACGGCCCTGGTCGACGAGCTCGCGGGCGCGGCCGACCTGGTCAAGGGCAAGGCCGGCGGGACCCCGGTCGCGGTGGTGCGCGGGCTCGACGTCGTGACCGACGACCCCGGGCTCGGCGTCGCGGCGCTCGTGCGCGGCGCGGAGGGGGACATGTTCAGGATCGGCTCGGACGAGGCGTTCGCCGCCGGTCACGCCGCCGGGATGCGGATGGCGCAGGCGCTCCGCGACGACGAGAGGGAGGCTCAGCCATGACCGGGTGGACCGTGATCGTCCCCGTCAAGGGAGGCGCCCGCGCAAAGTCGCGGCTGCCCGAGACGGTTCACGGAGTGCCGCGAGCCACGCTGGCCGCGGCCTTCAGCGCCGACACGCTCGCCGCGGTGTCGAGCGCCGCCGGGGTGGACCGCGTGCTGGTGGTCACCGGGGTCTCGGACCTCGAGCCCTGCTGGCTCGGCGCGGGGGCGCCGCATCTGCGCGTGGTGCGCCAGGCCGCCGGCGCGGGGCTCAATGCCGCGGTGCGATACGCCGCCGGGCTCGCGACCGGGCCGATCGCCGTGGTGCTCGGGGATCTGCCCGCGCTGCGCCCGCAGGATCTCGAGACGGTGCTCGATGCGGCCGCGTCGCGCCCGCTGTCCATGGTGGGAGACGTCGCCGACAGCGGCACCACGATGCTGATGTCGCGCCAGGAGCGCTTCCCGATGAGCTTCGGGCCGCAGTCGGTGGGGCGTCACGGCCGCGCCGGCTACGTCGAGCTCCACGCCCCGATCCGGGCGCGGGCCGACGTCGACCTGGTCGAGGACCTCGACCGCGTGATGCGGCTCGGCGTCGGGGAGCACACGGCGGCCGCGCTCGCGGGCGGCGAGGGCGATCTCGCCGGGAGGTCCCTGCTCAGCGCGGCGAGCTGAGCAGGCGGCCCAGCTCCACCGCGGCCCCCGCGATCGCGGCGGTCGCTTCGGCGTCGGTCATCCACAGCGGGCGCGCCTCCGCCGCGATCCCGGCCGCAGCGAGCCGGGGCAGGGAGCCCGCGTCCGCATCGTCCACGAGCCAGCCGTCGAGGAGGCCGTGGCGCGCGCGGTAGTCGAGGGCGACGTCGGCCGCCGTCGCGGCGACGCCGACGGCGGCGAGGCAGGCCTCGGCCATGCCGCGGACGGCGGCGCCGGAGATGATCGGGGACACCCCGACGAGCGGGGCCGCGCAGGCGCGCAGCGCGTCGGCGAGGCCGGGCACCCCCAGGATCGTGCCGACAGAGACCACCGGATTCGACGGGGGCAGGAGCACCAGGTCGGCCGCAGCGATGGCGGCGAGCGCGCCGGGCGCGGGCGCGGCATCATCCACCCCGACCTGCACGAAGCGGCGCGCGGGAGCCGCGGCGCGCGTGCGCACCCACCACTCCTCGAAGTGCACGGTCTCGCCGGAGGCGAGCTCGACGTGCGTCTCGACCGGCTGGTCGCTCATGGGCACCAGGGTCACGGGCAGGTCCCAGCGTGCGGCGAGGCGGGCCGTGGCCTCGGACAGCGACAGCCCGGTCGCGAGCAGCGAGGTCCGCGCGAGGTGCGTCGCGAGGTCCCGGTCGCCGAGCGTGAACCACTCCCAGCCGACGCCGTACGGCCGCAGCTCCTCGGCGACGGTGAAGCGCTCGTCCTCGCGTCCCCACCCCTGGCCTTCGTGGATCGCTCCGCCCAGCGTGTACATGAGCGTGTCGAGGTCGGGGCAGACCTGCAGGCCGTGGAGGCGCATGTCGTCGCCCGTGTTGGCGATGACCGTCACGTCGAGCGGCGTGCCGGTCGCGGCGCCCCACGCGAGCAGGCCGCGCATGAAGCGAGCGCCGCCCACTCCTCCCGACAGGGCGACGATGCGCAGGGGAGCGGTCATGGGGCCTCCTCGGTGGTCGCGGCGTCGAGCGCGATGACGGGCCTGCCGTCGACGGGATGGGTGAGGACCGTCGCAGCGACGCCGTAGACGGCGGCGATCACGGTCGGGGTGAGCACCTCGGCCGGGGTGCCGAGCGCGGCGACGTGCCCGCGGTCGAGGAGGACGATGCGGGTGCACAGCCGTGCGGCATGGTCCAGATCGTGCAACGCCGCGACGGCGGTGATGCCCAGGGTCGACACGAAGGCGAGGGTGTCGAGCTGCGCGCGCACGTCGAGGTGGTTGGTGGGCTCGTCCAGGAGCAGCAGGCGAGGGCGCTGAGCGAGCGCGCGGGCGAGCGACACCCGCTGGCGTTCGCCTCCCGAGAGCTCCGTCCAGGGACGCTCGGAGAGGTGCGCGGCGCCCGCCGCGGCGAGGCTGTCTCGCGCGAGGGACACGTCCCGCGGCGATCCGCCGCGGTCGAAGCGCCCGCGGAAAGGCAGCAGCCCCAGCTCGACCACGTCGACGGCCCGGAGGGGGATGTCCCGGTCGGGCTGCTGCTCCATGAGCGCCACGGCCCTTGCGATCTCGCGGCGGGGGATCAGGTGGGCGGGGCGTCCGTCGAGCAGCACCGCGCCGCGGGCCGGGTCGAGCATCCCCGCGATCGCGGCCAGCAGAGTGGACTTCCCGGCGCCGTTGGGGCCCAGCAGGCCGATCACCTCTCCGGGCGCGGCGACGAACGCGACGTCGGTGAGCACCTCGCGATGCCCGCGCGCGACCGCGAGCGACTCGACCCTCACCTCCATGCGGCCCCCCTCGCGTGGCGGAGCACCACCACGAACACCGGCACCCCCACGAGCGCCGTGACGATCCCGACGGGGATCTCGCGCGGGTCGAGCATCGTCCGCGCGAGCGTGTCCGCCCACAGGAGGAACACGGCCCCGCCGAGCGCCGCCGCGGGCAGGACGTGCCTGTGCAGGCCGCCCACGAGCCCGCGGACCAGGTGGGGAATGATGAGGCCGACGAAGCCGATCGCGCCGCTCGTGGACACCATCGCCCCGGTGAGCAGCGACACCGCGACGAAGAGCACCAGGCGGGTCCGGCGTGTCGAGATCCCGAGCGCCTCCGCCGCGGCGTCGCCGAGCGTGAGGGCGTCGAGGGGGGCGGCGTGGAGGCGCAGCAGGGGGTAGACGAGCGCGAGGGCGGCTCCCGCGATGGCGACCGTCGCCCACGTGGAGCCCGCGAGCGAGCCGAGCAGCCAGCTGAGCACCTGCCGGTAGGCGTCGCCCTTGGCGGTGACCACGATGACGAGCGACGTGCATGCCGCGAGCAGCTGCGACACGGCGATCCCGGCGAGCACCACGATGGTCGGGCTGAGGCTCCCGGCGAGGCGCGCGATCCCGAGGGCGGCGCCCAGCGCGAGCAGCGCGCCCGCGAAGGCCGCGACCGGCAGCGCGAACGAGAGCGCGAGGGTCGAGCCGATGCCTAGCAGCAGCACCGCGACCGCGCCGAGCGAGGCGCCGGAGGACAGCCCGAGCAGGTAGGGGTCGGCGAGCGGGTTGCGCGTGAGCCCCTGCATCACCACGCCCGCGGCGGCGAGCCCTGCGCCCACGAGCGCGGCGGTGAGCACGCGCGG
The DNA here is from genome assembly GCF_000971395.1 of Demequina iriomotensis. Taxonomy (GTDB): domain Bacteria; phylum Actinomycetota; class Actinomycetes; order Actinomycetales; family Demequinaceae; genus Demequina; species Demequina iriomotensis. The sequence goes on from NZ_BBME01000009.1 coordinate 389,522, forward strand.
TGCGCGGATCGACCACACGATCGCGTCGGCAGTGCCGGCCGTCGGGTCGCCCGCGAGGTGCGAGGCGACGATGCGCCACGCCTCGGCCGGGCCCAGCCCCGCGACGCCGATGGTCACCGCGACCGCGACCGACGCGAGCAGCATCACCGCGAGGGCGGCGGTGAGCGCGCGTGCACGGCGGTCGCGGCGGACGGTCATGGCTGCGTCGGCACCGCCGTCCCGAGCTGGTCGACGAGCGACGCGACCGTCTGCACGTTGCGCACGCCGGCCTCGGCGCCCGCGAACGGGACGACCAGGTAGGCGCCGTCCTCGACCGCGCTCAGCGCCGCGGTGGCGGGGTTGTCCTCGAGCATCGCGATCTTGTCCGCGGCGGTGTTCCACGAGGCGTCGACGAGCACGATGACGTCGGGGTCGGCGTCGACGACGGCCTCCCACGTGGCGGACGTCCACGTGTCGTGCACGTCCGCGAACACGTTGTCGAGCCCCGCGGCGTCCATCATCATCTGGGGGGCGCCGATGCCCGCGCCCACGTACGGTGCGTCCGTGCCGGAGCTGTACCAGAGCGCGCTCAGGCCGCGATCGTCCGGCGTGATCGCGGCGAGGTCGTCGCGCATGCGCGCGACCAGCGCGTCCGCCGCGTCGGTCGCGCCGAACACCTCGCCGGCCTCCGCGAGCTGGTCCCACAGGAGGTCGAACGTCATCGGATCGGGCTGGTAACCGGCCTCCTTGCACGCGGAGGGCGCGACGTACGTGAGGATCCCGCGCGCCGTGAGGTCGTCGCGCTCGCCCACGCCGTCGGCCGCGAGGTTGGACTCCCATCCCACCGCGATCGCATCGGGCTCGAGCGCGAGCGTCGCCTCCTGCCCGGGCAGGAAGTCGGACAGGATCGGGATGTCGGCCTCGAGCGCGGTGTACGGGGGCTCGAGCGGCCCGTCGAGGAACGCGGCGCCCACGATGCGGTCGGCCAGGCCCAGCTCGATGAGGAGCTCCGTGGTGGTGGACTTCACGGTCACGATGCGGTCGGGGGTGCCGCCGGTCTGGATCATGAACCCGCAGTTGTCGGCCGTCACGGTGCTGACGGTCGGCGCCGGGGTCGCGAGCGGGAGCGTGTCGGCCTGCGTGCACGCGGCGAGGGTCAGCGTGGACGCGAGGACGATGACCTTCGGTGCGAGTCGACTCATGGGCCCTCCTGGGGCGACGGGCTGCTCGGTCCTGCCGAGACGGCGCGTGGCGCTCCCGAGGCCGGCGCCTCGGGGCGTGCGCGCAGGCTAGTCACCTGGCATTACCCCGATGTTTCGCGCCCGGATGCCGCCGCCGCGATGGCCGCGGCGACGGTCGGCACGGACTCGCGCAGGGCGCCCACGCTGACACGGATGTGATCGCCGGTGTGCGGTCCGGGCTCGTCGCGGTCCACCGCGGCCGGGACCACGAACGTGCTGCCGCGGCTGACGTTGATGCCGTGCGCGGCCAGCGTGATCCGGGCAACGTGCTCGTCGGCGACCGGCACCCACGCGTTGAGGCCGTCCGCGACGGGGACCTCGACGCCTGCCGCGGCGAGGCACGCCGCGAGCTCGCGCTGGCGCAGGAAGTACGCGTGCCGCGCGCGGTCGACCGCGTGGATCGAGGCGCGGCTGGTGAGGAGGTCGTGCAGGATCGCCTGGAGCAGGCGCGACGTCCACCCGGGGCCCAGCACGCGGTACCCGACGATGCGCTCGACGGCGCTCGCGGGGCCGCCGAGCGCGGCGATCCGCAGGTCGGGGCCGTGGGACTTGGAGAAGCCGGCGACGCGCAGCGTGCGCTGCGGGATCCACGCTCCCAGGCTCACCGGCTGCGCGGCCGAGACCAGCCCCGTGTGGTCGTCCTCGATGATGACGGCGTCGCGGCCGTAGCGATGCCGCGTGAGCACCGCCGCGAGCTCGTCGGCGCGCGACGCGGTCATGGAGATGCCGGTGGGGTTCTGCGCGCGGGGTTGGACGATCACCGCCGCCGGGCGCGAGGCGAGCGCGGCCTCGAGGCTCGCGGGGATGATCCCGTGCGCGTCCATCCGCACGGGCACGGCCATGAGGTGGAGGTGCTCGAGCAGGTCGAGGAGCATGGGGAAGGTCGGGGTCTCCACGATGACCCGGTCGCCGAACCGCGCCACCGAGCGCAGCGCGCGCTCGATCCCGTCCATGACGCCGTCGAGCACGGTGAGGGCCTGGACGGGAGCGGGCCACAGCGCGCGCAGCGGCGCCTCGAGCTCGGGCAGCAGCGGGGGCTGCAGGTACGAGCCGACCGCCGCCCGCGACGGCGCCACGCGCTCGAGCGCCGCGGTGATGTCGGGCAGCAGCAGGGGGTCGGGGATGCCGATCGCGAGCTCGAGTCGCTCGACGCCGGGAGGCGTGGCCGCCGCGACCTCAGCGAGGTGGCCCGACCGTGTGGTGAGCCACGGTGTGCGGGGCTCGAGCACATAGGAGCCGGCGCGGCCGCGCGCCTCGATGAGGCCGGCGTCGACCAGCCCGTGCCAGGCCGCGCTCACGGTGCCGGGGCTCACCTCGAGCCGCTTGGCCACGTCGCGCACCGTCGGCAGCCGCGTGCGCGGGGCGACCTCGCCCGTGCGGATGAGCATCGACAGGGCGGAGGCGATGCCTTGAGGGCTCGGCTCCTCGATCTGGCTCGCCAGGCGGTCGATCAGCGCCACCCGCACCCCCTTCGTCCGATCTGGTCTCGAGCGTTCATCAACCTGTTACAGCAGGTAACCCAAGGGAAATGTTCAATCGCGACAGTAACAGTCACTGCATCGGACTGGAAAGAGCGCGAGGAGACGACATGACGGTGATCAGGGCGGCCATCACCCAGACCACGTGGACGGGCGACAAGGAGTCCATGCTCGACAAGCACGAGCAGTTCGCGCGGACGGCCGCGGCGCAGGGCGCCCAGGTCATCTGCTTCCAGGAGCTCTTCTACGGCCCCTACTTCGGCATCACCCAGGACAAGAAGTACTACCGCTTCGCCGAGCAGGCCGACGGGCCCATCGTGCAGCGCTTCGCGGCGCTCGCGAAGGAGCTGTCGATGGTGATGGTCCTCCCCATCTACGAGGAGGCGCAGACCGGCGTCTACTACAACACCGCTGTGGTGGTGGATGCGGACGGCACCGTCCTGGGCAAGTACCGCAAGAACCACATCCCGCACGTCGAGAAGTTCTGGGAGAAGTTCTACTTCCGTCCGGGCAACATGGGCTACCCGGTGTTCGACACCGCGGTCGGCAAGGTCGGCGTCATCATCTGCTACGACCGCCACTTCCCCGAGGCGTGGCGTGAGCTGGGCCTCAACGGCGCCCACCTCGCCTTCAACCCCAACGCCACCAAGCCGGGACTCAGCAACCGCCTGTGGGAGATCGAGCAGCCCGCTGCGGCCGTCGCCAACGGGTACTTCGTGCTCGCGCCCAACCGCGTGGGCCTCGAGGACAACGAGTACGGGGACGAGGCCGTGAACTTCTACGGCACCTCGCAGATCGTCGACCCGCGCGGCAACTACGTGGGCGAGCTCGGCTCGGGCGAGAGCGAGGAGATCCTCATCCGCGACCTCGACCTCGGGCTCGTGCAGGAGATGCGCGACGACTGGCAGTTCTACCGCGACCGCCGGCCGGACACGTACGACGAGATCACGGCGCCGTAGGGAGGCACGGACATGGCAACCACGCTGATCACGGGCGGCACGGTCGTCTCGGCCACCGGACGCGTGCTGGCGGACGTGCTGGTCGACGGCGAGAGCATCGTCGCGGTCCTCCAGCCCGGCTCGACCGCGCTCGGCGCGGACCTGCCGCGCACCGTCGATCGCGTCATCGACGCGAGCGGCAAGTACGTCATCCCCGGCGGCATCGACGCGCACACCCACATGCAGCTCCCGTTCGGCGGGACCTCCGCCTCGGACACCTTCGAGTCGGGCACCGCCGCGGCCGCCTGGGGCGGCACCACGTCGATCGTCGACTTCGCCGTGCAGCGCTACGGCGAGAAGGTCGAGGACGGGCTCGCGCACTGGCACGAGCTCGCGGCGGGCAACTGCCACGTCGACTACGGCTTCCACCAGATCATCGGCGGCGTCGACGAGCACTCGCTCGCCGCGCTGCCGAAGCTCATCGACGAGGGCATCACCAGCTTCAAGATGTTCATGGCGTACCCGGGCGTCTTCTACTCGGACGATGCGCAGATCCTCAAGGCCATGCAGATCTCCGCGGACACCGGCCTCATGACGATGATGCACGCCGAGAACGGCCCGGTCATCGACGTCCTCGCGGAGCAGCTGGTCAAGCAGGGCAAGATCGAGCCGTACTACCACGGCATCGCGCGGGCGTGGCAGGCCGAGGAGGAGGCCACGCATCGTGCCATCATGCTCAGCCACCTCACGGGCGCGCCGCTGTACGTGGTCCACGTGAGCGCCAAGCAGGCCGTCGCGCAGCTCGCGACGGCGCGCGACAACGGCCAGAACGTGTTCGGCGAGACCTGCCCGCAGTACCTCTACATGTCGCTCGAGGAGCAGCTCGGCGCGACCAGCGAGCAGTGGGGAGCCTTCGAGGGCGCGAAGTACGTGTGCTCGACGCCGCTGCGCTCGCGAGCAGAGGGGCACCAGGACCACATGTGGCAGGCGCTGCGCACCAACGACCTGCAGATGGTCTCGACCGACCACTGCCCGTTCTGCATGAAGGACCAGAAGGAGCTCGGGCTGGGCGACTTCCGCGCGATCCCGAACGGGATCGGCTCGGTCGAGCACCGCATGGACCTCATGTACCAGGGCGTGGTCACCGGGGAGATCTCGCTCGAGCGTTGGGTCGAGCTCACCTCGACCACGCCGGCGCGGATGTTCGGCATGTACGGGAAGAAGGGCGTGATCCAGCCGGGAGCCGATGCCGACATCGTCATCTACGACCCGAACGGCCACACGTCCATCGGCGTCGACAAGACCCACCACATGAACATGGACCACTCCGCATGGGAGGGCTACGAGATCGACGGGCACGTCGACGTGGTCCTCTCGCGCGGCACGGTCCTGGTCGAGGACGGGACCTTCCACGGCCGCAAGGGCCACGGCGAGTTCCTGCGCCGCGGACTGTCGCAGTACCTGATCTGAGGAGGCTCGTCATGGACTTCGGGGTCGTCCTGCAGACCAACCCGCCCGCGCAGCGCACCATCGCGCTCGCCAAGCTGGCCGAGGAGCACGGCTTCGGCTACGCGTGGACGTTCGACTCGCACCTGCTGTGGCAGGAGCCGTACGTCATCTACAGCGCGATCCTCGCGCAGACCGACCGCATCAAGGTCGGGCCCTTCGTCACCAACCCCGCGACGCGCGACTGGACCGTCACCGCCTCGGTGTTCGCGACGCTCAACGAGATGTACGGCAACCGCACGGTGTGCGGCATGGGTCGCGGCGACTCCGCGGTGCGCGTGACCAACGGCAAGCCCGTCACGGTGCGCGAGATGCGCGAGTCGATCCACGTGATCCGCGAGCTCGCGAACTGCCGGTCCGTCGAGTACAAGGGCGCGCAGCTGCAGTTCCCGTGGGCGCGGACCTCGTCGCTCGAGGTGTGGGTCGCGGCGTACGGGCCGCTCGCGCTCAAGGCCGCGGGCGAGGTGGGCGACGGCTTCATCCTCCAGTGCGCGGACGTCGACATCGCGCGCTGGATGATCGACTCGGTCAAGACCGCCGCGTCCGATGCCGGGCGCGACCCGGAGAGCCTGACGTTCTGCGTCTCCGCGCCCATGTACATCGGCGACGACTGGGAGCACATGCGCGAGCAGTGCCGCTGGTTCGGGGGCATGGTGGGCAACCATGTCGCGGACATCGTGGGCCGCTACGGCGACTCGGGGGCGATCCCGACGGCGCTGTCCGACTACATCAAGGGCCGCGAGGGCTACGACTACAACGAGCACGGCCGCGCGGGGAACTCGCACACCGAGTTCGTCCCCGACGAGATCGTCGACCGCTTCTGCGTGCTCGGCACGGCGGCGGATCACATCGCGAAGCTCGAGGAGCTCCGCGACGCGGGCATGACGCAGTTCGCGGGCTACCTCCAGCACGACAACAAGGAGGAGACGCTACGCGTCTACGGCGAGACCGTCATCCCGGCGCTGACGGACGCGATCACGGCGAAGGTGTGAGGCGGACGATGCGGACGGCCAGGGCGCAGGCGACCCTCTGGAGCGTCGTCGGCGTCCTCGGGGTCGCGGCGCTCTGGGAGCTCTACAAGGCGATCGCTCCCGACGACGGCGTGACGGTCGGCACCGTCACCGTGCTGCCGCGCACCACCGACATCGCGATGCCGCACATCTGGGACATGGTGACCCGGCTGTTCGAGCCGGTCACCCGCGCCGCCGGTGCTGACGTCCTGTGGTGGGCCGTGCTGCAGGCGGCGGCGTTCTCCCTGGGGATCGCGGTGCTCGGCTGGGTGCTCGGCGTGGTCTCGGGGATGCTGCTCGCGCTGCTGATGCAGCGCTGGATCACGGCGGAGAGCGCCGTGCTCCCGTGGGTGGTCCTGAGCCAGACGGTGCCGCTCATCGCGATCGCGCCGCTGGTCAAGCGCTGGGGCACCGCCATCCACCTCGGCCCCTTCCAGTGGGAGAACTGGATGTCCGTGGCGGTGATCGCCTCGTATCTCGCGTTCTTCCCCGTCGCCGTGAGCGCGCTCCGCGGCCTCAAGTCGCCGCCGCAGGCGGACACCGACCTGTTCCACGCCTACGCCGCGGGATGGTGGACCACGCTCGTCCGGCTGCGCCTGCCCGCCTCGGTCCCGTACCTCATGCCCGCGCTCAAGCTGGCCGCCGCGAACGCCGTGGTGGGCACCGTGGTGGCCGAGGTCAGCATCGGCCTGGGCGGCGGCATCGGCCGCATGATCATCGAGTTCGCCGCCACCGCGAGCGGCGACCCCGCCAAGACCTGGGCACCGATCTTGGGCGCCGTGCTCATCGGGCTGCTGTCCGCGGGGCTCGTCGCGCTGCTCGGGCGCGGTCTCGGGCGGTTCAGGAGAGGAGAGGTCCCCGCATGAGCGCCACCCGCGCCGCCGTCACCATCTCGGGCGTCGACAAGGTCTTCCGCACCCGCAAGGGTGGGGAGGTCCACGCGCTGTCCGACGTCAGCCTCGAGGTCGCCGCCGGCGAGTTCGTGTCGCTGATCGGGCCGTCCGGATGCGGCAAGAGCACGCTCATGCGCCTGGTCGCGGACCTGGACCCCGTCACCTCCGGCACGATCGAGGTGTTCGGCAAGAGCGTCGAGCAGGCGCGCAAGGACCAGGACTACGGCATCGCGTTCCAGCAGGCGGGCCTGCTGCCGTGGCGGACCGTCCGCGCGAACATCGAGCTGCCGCTCGAGATCCACGGCGTCGAGGCGCGAGCCCGGCGCGAGCGGTCGGATGAGCTGCTCGCGCTCATCGGCCTCGAGGACTTCGCGGACCACCACCCCGACCAGCTCTCGGGAGGCATGAAGCAGCGCGTCGCGATCGCCCGGTCCATGGCCGAGCGTCCCCGGCTCCTGCTCATGGACGAGCCCTTCGGCGCGCTCGACGAGATGACGCGCGAGCACATGCAGAACGAGCTGGTCGCGCTGTGCCAGGAGACCGGCGCCGCCGTCATCTTCGTCACCCACTCGATCCCGGAGGCGGTGTTCCTCTCGGACCGCGTGGTGGTGATGTCGCCGCGGCCGGGCCGGATCACGGACGTCATCGACCTCAGCTTCTCCTCGCGCGACGAGGAGCTGCGCGAGGACGCCGCGTTCTACGAGGGCGTCACGGCGGTGCGCTCCGCGCTGCACGGCGGCGCCGACGCATCGTCCGGTCCCCGGGGGGTCGAGAACCGATGAGGGGCGCGACCACGGCACGCACGATGCTCGCCCCGGCGGTTCTGGGCGTCGTCGCGATCGCGCTGTGGCAGCTCCTGGTGGTCGCCTTCGACGTCGCGCCCTTCCTGGTGCCGTCCCCGTCGGGGATCGCGGATGCGTTCGCGCGGTCCCTCTCCCACATCGTCGACGCCGCGAGGGTAACGGGGCTCAACGCGCTCATCGGGCTGGTGATGGGGGCGCTCACGGGCATCCTCGTCGCGATCCTCGCGAACGCGTTGCGCGTGATGTCGCAGATGCTCGCGCCGCTGGTCGCGGCGCTCGCGGTCATCCCGATCGTCGCGCTCGCCCCGGTGTTCTACGCGATGTTCGGCGCGGCCGCCCACACGGGCCGGCAGATCATCGCCGCCATCGCCGTCTTCGTCCCCATGTACCTCAACACGCTGAACGGTCTTCGACAGGTCGAGCCCGTGCATCGTGACCTGATGCGGTCCTATGCCGCCACCGCGGAGCAGGCCAACCGCCTGCTGCTGCTTCCCGGAGCCGTTCCGTACGTGCTCAACGGGCTCAAGATCGGTTCGTCGCTCGCGGTCATCTCGGCGCTCATCGCGGAGTACTTCGGTGGCCCGGCGAACGGTCTGGGCAAGGCGATCACCTCCGCCGCGGCGGGCAGCAACTACACGGGGGCCTGGGCGTACGTGCTCGGCGCCGTGCTGCTCGGCGCGCTCTTCTACGGCGTCACCGCAGGCATCGAGGCCTGGGCGCTGCGCCGTCGCGGGGGGTCATAGGCGTCCGCCGGCGGGCGGTCGAGCAGGTCAGGCAGGCATCACAGGGAGAACGAGGGGTTGGGACAGATGGCATTCATGGCAACTCGCGGCGCGCGTGCCGCGGCGTTCACGGCGGCGGCGCTCGGCGCGCTGACGCTCACCGGCTGTTCGGCGGACGAGGCCGAGCCGGCCGCATCCGGCGCGAGCGGTGACACGGGGTCGGAGGCGCCCGCGGAGCTCACCGCGGTCTCCGTGCAGCTCCAGTGGCTCACGCAGGCGCAGTTCGCCTGCTACTACGCGGCGGCCGACCAGGGCTACTACGAGGACGCGGGCCTCGACGTCACGATCATCCCGGGCGCCGTGGACATCGTGCCCATCGACGTCCTCACGTCGGGCGGCGCGGACTTCGCGGTGTCCTGGGTGCCGAAGGTGCTCGGCGCGATCGAGCAGGGCGCCGCCGTCACCGACGTCGCGCAGATCTTCGAGCGCTCCGGCACGATGCAGGTCGCGTTCGCGGACTCGGGCATCACCTCGGCCGCGGACCTCGCGGGCAAGTCCGTCGGCTCGTGGGGCTACGGCAACGAGTGGGAGCTCATCGCGGGCATGCAGGCGAGCGGCGTCACGCTCGAGGACCTCGAGGGCGGCTCGACCGTCCAGCAGGCCTTCGACATGAACGCCTTCATCGCGGGCGACATCGACGCGGCGCAGGCGATGACGTACAACGAGTACGCGCAGGTCCTCGAGACGGTGAACCCCGAGACGGGCGAGCTCTACACGGCGGACGACCTGGTGGTCATCGACTGGAACGACGAGGGCACCGCGATGCTCCAGGACGCCATCTGGGCTGACTCCGAGCGTCTCGCGTCCGACGAGGCCTACGCGGAGACCACCACGGCCTTCATCAAGGGCACCATCGAGGGCTGCCTCTACGCCAAGGACGAGCCCGAGGCGGCGGCGGACATCGTGACGGCGGCGGGCTCGACGCTCGGCACCTCGCACCAGCTGTGGATGACCAACGAGGTCAACAAGCTGATCTTCCCGTCCACCTCCGGCGTCGGGCACATCAACGAGGACCAGTGGGACGCGACGGTCGCGATGGCGCTCGAGACGGTCAACCCCGAGGGCGCGACCATCATCTCGGCCGACCCGCCGGAGGCCGCGTACTCCAACGAGTACGTGGACGCGGCGCTCGCCGAGCTGGCCGAGGAGGGCGTCGACACCATGGGTGCCGACTTCGCTCCCATCGAGGTCACGCTGAACGAGGGCGGCGAGTAGCCGCTCGCGCTGGCTGAGGCGGCGGGCCGGTCCTTCGGGGCCGGCCCGCTTTCGCGTCTCGTGCGCTGTTCGCGCGTCGCCCGTTGCAGGCGCGCCCGATGCCGGCGCACCCGTTACCCGCGCACCGGCCCCCGCCCCGCCCCGCCCCTTCTCGAAGTCACGGATCTGGGGACGCGCGTACGGGAGCTGAACGGGGAGCCTGGAGCGAGGTGCCTCAGATCCGTGACTTGCGGCGTCGGGTGCGGGGCGCGCCGCCCGCCGATCGGCTCAGCGCGCGACGCGCACGAACTGCACCACGTTGCCGCCGTCGCGACGCTCGAAGCCCAGGTGCTCGTAGAGCCGGATCGCGGTCGCGTTGCTCGCACCCGTGTGGAGGAACGGGCGGCGACCCTGCTCGCGGATGCCGTGCGCCACCACCGCCATGAGCCGCGTCGCGAGGCCGCGGCCGCGGTGGGTGTCGCGCGTGCAGACGGCGCTGATCTCGGTCCAGGACGGCGTGGTGAGCCGCTCCCCGGCCAGCGCGACCAGGCGGCCCTCCTCGCGGATCCCGTAGTACGCGCCCATGAGGGGCGTCTCCGGGAAGAACGGGCCGGGCTGCGCCTCGGCGACGATCTCGAGCATCTCGGGCGCATCGTCGAGCGAGAGCCGCACCACGTCCGCGTCGGCGGGCCGGCCGAAGCCGTCGGGCGCGGTCATCTGGACCACCGCAAAGCGCTCGGTCTCCTCCCAGCCGTCGGGGACCTCCTGCGGCACGCCGAACAGGACCAGCTCATCGTCCCCGGCGACGCCGGCGAGGTCGCTCCAGTCCTGTGCCGTGGGCGCTGGCGGCACCGCGGCGAACGATGCGACGGTCGGGCGGAAGCGGGCGGCCTCACCCTGGCGGATGGCGAGGTGACGATGCGCGTCGGACAGCGCGTGGAACACAGGGTGGTCGAGCTCGGAGAGGGACATGGCATCGATTGTCCCGCACCCAGTCGCGCGCCCCGCGAGGTGCTCGCGCTCCTCGCCCGGCCCCCCTCGCGCTCCTTGCCCGGCCCCCTCGCGCTCCCCGCGAGGTGCTCAGTGCCCGTTCCGGGCCGTTTTGAGCACTCAGCACCTCCCAGCGCGCGGGGGCGGTCAGCGCGCGCGGGGCGATCAGTCCGCCAACCGCCCGTCGTCCATGCGGAGCACGCGGTCGGCCATCACCGCAGCCTCGGCGGCATCGTGTGTCACCACCAGCCCCGTGGTGCCCGAGGTCTGCAGGATGTCGCGTACCTCGACGGCGAGGCGCGAGCGGAGGTCCGCGTCCAGCGAGGACAGCGGCTCGTCGAGGGCGAGCAGCCGGGGCCTCGGGCCAAGCGACCGCGCGAGCGCCACACGTTGCCGCTGGCCCCCGCTGAGCTCCGTGACGGCACGGCCGCCGAGCCCGGCAAGCCCCACCAGCTCGAGCAGCTCCGCGACCCGCTCGGCTCGCGCCGCGCGCGCCATGCCCGCCATTTCCAGCCCGAACGCGATGTTCGCGCCCACGGTGAGGTGGGGGAACAGCTGCCCGTCCTGGAACACCAGGCCGAAGCCGCGCCTATGGACCGGAACCCGCGCGAGGTCCTCCGCGTCCCAGCGCACCGTCCCGCCGGAGGCGTCGACGATGCCCACCACGGCGGACAGCAGCGAGGACTTGCCGCAACCGGAGGGGCCCAGCAGCGCCACCGACTCGCCGCGCGCGATCTCGAGCGAGACGCCGCGGACCGCCTCGACGGGTGGCCTGCCGGGATATGTGACGCGCAGGTCCCGGACCGTCAGCCCGCTCACAGCTCGGCTCCGACGGTGGTGCGCAGGCGCTCCGACGCGAGCATGACGGCGGCGGTGAGGGCGGCGAGGAGGACCGCGGCGGCGTAGGCCATGCCCACATTGTCGATGCCCGGGCGGGACAGCAGCTTCGCGATGGCGGTCGGCAGGGTCGGCCGGTCCGGGCGGGCCACGAAGGCCGTCGCGCCGAACTCGCCCATCGAGATGGCGAACGCGAACGCGATCGAGGCGGCGGTTGCGGACCGCAGAAGAGGCGCGTCGACGCGCCACAGCACCCGCCAGGGCGAGGCGCCGAGCGTCGCGGCGGCGGCGCGGAGGCGCGGATCGATCGCGCGCGCGGCCGGAACCAGCGCGCGCACCATGAGCGGCAGCGCGACCACCGCCTGCGCGATGGGCACCAGCCACCAGGATCCGCGCAGGTCCACCCCGAGCACGGAGCTGTTGAGGGTGAGCAGCAGCCCCAGGCCGACCACCACGGCCGAGACCCCGAGCGGCAGCATCACCAGCGACTCCAGCGCGGAGGCCCGGCGCGAACGGCGCGCCACGAGCAGCGCGGTCACGATGCCCACCGCCGCGGCCATCGCGGTCGCGACCAGGGCCGTCGCCAGCGACGTCACGGCGGCCTGCCACAGCGGCGCCGTGAGGGTCGAGCGCGCGGGCGGGTCCCCGACCATGGCCGCGTAGTGGTCGAGACCGTGGCCGTCGGTGGTCCGAAGCGAGCGCTCGAGCAGCGCGAGCCCGGGCAGCGTGAGCAGCAGCGCGGTCGGGGCGAGGGCGACGGCGATCCCGAGGCGCTCGCGGCCGCGCGGCGCCCGCGCGGGCTCGACGGCGGCGGGCGGGCGCGGCGACCTGGCACGTGCGCTCACCCACAGCGCGATCCCGACGAACACCACCTGCACCAGTGCGAGCACCGCCGCCGCGCGCAGGTCCAGGAACTGGTTGACCTGCAGGTAGATCTCCGTCTCGACGGTGCGGATCCGCGACCCGCCGAGGACCAGCACCAGCGCGAACGAGGTCGAGCAGAAGAGCATCACCACCGCCGCGGCGGACGCGATCGCGGGCCGCAAGGCGGGCATCGTCACCCGCACGAACGCCCGGGCGGGCGAGGCGCCCAACGTGCGCGCCGCATCGGCCATGCGCGGGGACAGCGACTCCCAGGCGCCACCGACGATGCGCACCACCACGGAGATGTTGAAGAACACGAGCGCGAGCACGATGGCCGCCATCGACTGATCGAGCCCGAGGAAGCCGAGCATCCCCGACCGCCCGAGCAGCGCCTGGAACGCCGCCGCGACCACGATGGTCGGCAGCACGAACGGCACGGTCACGAGCGCGCGCATCGTCCTCGCGCCGCGCCAGCTGAAACGCGATAGCGCCCACGCCGCCGGCAGCCCGAGCGCGAGCGAGCCGAGCGTGCCGAGCGCCGCGAGCACCACGGTGGTGACGATCGCGTCGAGCGTCCGCGACCGGGTGATCACCTCGAGCGAGCCGGCGAGGTCGCCGCCGCCGAACCCGTCCGCGCCCAGCAGCCCTCGCACGATGACCGTGCCCGCGGGCCACAGGAAGAACAGCCCCAGGAAGGCGGCGGGCACGCCTGCGAGCGCCCACCAGAGGCGGGCGCTCGCAGGCCAGGGCTTCACGGGAGGCGGCTCAGTCGAGGACCGCGGCGGTCCACTCGTCGATCCACGCGTCCCGCCTCGCGTCGATCTCGGCAGGGTCGACCGTGTACGGGTCGGCCGCGAGCGGGGCGAACTCGGCCCAGTCGGCCGGCACCTCGGCGGAGCTCGATACGGGGTACACGTACATGTTCTCCGGGAGCGTCGCCTGGAACTCGTCGGTGAGCAGCCAGTCGACCACGGCCTGCGCGCCCCCGGGGTTCTCCGCGCCCTCGAGCACGCCCGCGTACTCGACCTGGCGGAAGCAGGTGTCGAGCATCGCGGCGGTGGTGGGCTCGCCGTCGACGACCTCGTACGGCGGGGAGGAGGCGTAGCTGAGGACGATGGGGTACGAGCCGCCGTAGTTCGGTGCCGAGAAGTCCGTGTAGTACGTGTCCGACCAGCTCGCGGTGACCCTGATGTCGTTGGCCCGCATGGCCTCCCACCAGTCGAGCCAGCCGTCGCCGAGCGCCGCCTCGGTCGCGAGCATGAACGCGAGGCCGGGGGAGGACGTCGCGGGATTGGTCACGGAGACCATGCCCGTGTACGCGGGGTCCGTGAGCTCCTCGAGCGTGGGAGCGCCGTCGGGGAAGGACGCGAGGTCGTAGTTGAGGCACACGTCCGAGTAGTCGACGGCCGTGAGGAGGTCCTCCGCGCCCGGGACCGCGTAGTCGGCGGCGTCGGCGGCAGCGGCCGCCTGCGACGCGTACGCCGCGAGCACGCCGTTGTCGATCGCGCGCGATGCGAAGGTGTTGTCGATGCCGTAGACCACGTCGCCCAGCGGCGCGTCCTTGGTCAGCACCAGCTGGTTCACCAACGTGCCGGCGTCGCCGGGCTGCACCAGCTCGACGTCGATGCCGGACGCCGCCTCGAAGGCGGCCAGCGCATCGTCCGGCACGGCGAAGCTGTCGTGCGTGACCAGGCGGACCGTGCCGCCGGCGGTGTCGGACGATGCGGGGGTGGCCCGTGCATCGTCCGTCGCGGAGGCGGCGGGTTCGGCGGCCGTCGAGCAGGCCGCGAGGGTCAAGGTGGAGATGGCTGCGGCCGTGACGGCCGCGGTGCGCGTGACGCGCATGGTTTCCTCCCGGAATAGGAGGGGACGAGACTCGACTCCCTACGCCGGTGCGAGCCGGATCAGGTTCGAGGGTCTGCGGCGTTCCGCACTCTCAGCGCCCTGGTACCGACGCGGTCGCCCGCGACGGAGGCGCTCCCCTGTCGTGTCCGGCCAGGATAGCGCGGGTGCGGAGGTGCGAGGAGCGTCAGGACCTCGCCGTGGTGCGGCCGATGATCGCGGTCCGAGGTGCGTACCCGGTCCGATGGCCGGTGACCGCGACCGTGAGCCTGTGGCCCGCATCGGCCTTCCTCGCGGTGTAGGTGCGCGACGTGGCGCCGGCGATCGGCTTGCCGTCGCGGCGCCACCGGTACGTGTACCGGGACGCGGCGACGTCGAAGACGGGCTTCCTCACGGAAACCGTCGATCCGACGCGAACGGACGCAGGCAGCGGGGTGTAGGAGTAGTCGCCCATCCAGCCCAGCACCGTGGTCGCGGTGGGGGTGAGCGTCCGCGTCGTGTACCCGGGCTTGGACGCCGTGACCTTCACCGTCACCTTGTGGCCCATGTCCTTGTGGCGGAGCGTGAACGTCTTCTTCGTCGCTCCCGTGATCGCCTTGCCGTCGCGCAGCCACTGGTAGCGGAACGCGGTGCCCGAGGGGAAGCCCGACGTCGCGGCGGTGCGGGTGAAGCCCTCGATCGACGAGCCCGTGACCTTGGCCTTCGCCGACGAGGAGAAGGTGGCCGTCACTCCGCGGGTGCTGGACGTGGTCGACGTCGAGGCGAAGCCGTACCGATGCGCGGTGACGCGCACCGACACCCGGTGCCCGACGTCGGCCGAGCGGAGCGTGTAGGTGCCCGACGTCGCGTCGCCGATCGCGGAACCGTCGCGCAGCCACTGATACGAGAGGCTCTCGACGCTCGGCGCCCATCCGTCTGCGATCGCGGTGAGGGTCGATCCCGCGCGTGCGGTCCCGGAGGCGATCGGCTTGGGCGTCGACTCGAAGGCGCACGCGACGGTGCCCGCGTGGGTGCCCGTGGTCTCGATCACCTTGCCGGCGAACGTGCCGTCGCTGTTGGTGAAGGAGAACGAGTACTCGCTCTCGGGTCGGATCCACGTGTACCCCGACGCGGTCTGCGCGCCGTCCCAGATGTAGACGGTGCGCGACGGCTGGAGCAGGCCGCCGTCGCGGTCGACCGGCGTGGTCACCTGGTGCGGCATGCACAGCTCGGCGCCGGTGCGGATGGTCTGGTAGCGCGCGTCGACCTGGGCCACGTGCGACACCGGGGTCAGGTCCGCGATCCCGTTGTACGTGACGTCGAGCGTCGACAGCGCGGGCAGCGTCGCGAGCGGGGCCAGGTCGGTGAGCGCGTTGTGGGACACGTGCAGGGCGGCGAGCTGGTCGAGCCCGCGCAGCGCCGAGAGGTCGGAGACACCGGCGTAGGAGAGCCACATGGTCTCGAGGCTGCTCAACGTGCCGAGGGGCTCGAGCGAGGCCAGCCTGGTGGATCCCACGGAGAGCCACCGGATCGGGGCATGCGACAACGGCGCGAGGTCCGTGACGGCGGTGGCGCCGATATCGACCACCTCGAGGTTCTCGGTCGCGAGCCAGTCGAGGTCGGTGACGTCGCTGTTGCTCAGGTCGACCGTGCGCAGGCCGGTGAGCGAGTCGAGCGCATCCCACCGGTCGCCGAGGTCGGCGCCGGGCAGCCGCAGATCCTCGAGGCCCGTGAGCGTCGCGAGCGGCTCGACGGCCGCGTCCATGACGAGCTCAAGGCGCAGCGAGGTCAGGCTCGTGGCGAGCTCGAGGCCCGTCAAGGAGTGGATGCTCGCGTAGTTGTCGCACTCGAGCGCGGTGAGCGAGGCCATCGCCTCCGCGGTGATCACGTCCGACTCGGTGAGGTCGAGCGCCGTGCGCACGCACGAGGCGAGCACGCGATCGGTGACCACGTCGCCCTCCGCCGCGCCTGCGGGCGCGAGGCCCACGCCGACGGTGGCCACGCCGACACCCATGGCGGCGGACAGAAGTGCGACGACGCGCGGCAACGCCACGAGAACCCCCAGGCTGAGATGATGCTGGAGCACATCATCCCGACCGCGTCACCCGAGGTCAACCAGGGTGACGGAGGTCTCACACGTCGATGCGGTGGAAGCTCTTCCAGCTGAGCGATGCGGTCGGCCCGCGCTGCCCACGGTAGCGCGAGCCGTACTTCTCGGAGCCGTACGGGTGCTCCGCGGGGGAGGACAGCCGGAAGAAGCACAGCTGGCCGATCTTCATGCCCGGCCACAGGTTGATGGGCAGCGTCGCGGTGTTCGACAGCTCGAGCGTCACGTTGCCCTCGAAGCCCGGGTCGATGAAGCCCGCGGTCGAGTGCGTGAGAAGGCCCAGGCGGCCCAGGCTGGACTTGCCCTCGAGGCGCGCCGCGATGTCGTCGGGCAGCGTCACCGACTCGTACGTCGAGCCGAGCACGAACTCGCCGGGGTGCAGCACGAACGGCCCGTCGTTGATGTCGACGAGCCGGGTGAGCTCGGGCTGCTCGGCCGCCGGGTCGATGGCGGCGTACTTGTGGTTGTCGAACACGCGGAAGTAGCGGTCGAGGCGCACGTCGATGGAGGAGGGCTGGATCATCTCGGGGTCCCAGGGCTCGAGGGCGACCCTGCCCGACGTGATCTCAGCGCGGATGTCGCGGTCCGAGAGCAGCATGGTGCCCAACCTAGTCCCGCCGCGCCCACCCGCGCATCGTTCTGTGAGGTGCTCAGTGCGCGGAACGCCCGGATTCGGGCAGTCAGCACCTCCCAGGGCGCGGTGCGCGGGCCTCACTCCCCGAACTGGCCGCGCCGGCGCCGCTCCTGCTCGTTGAGCCACACGCGGTAGGACGGGTCGTCGTCCGGCGCGAGCGGCGCCGGCGGCATCCGCCGCTGTCCGGGACCGTCGAGCAGTTTGAGGACGATCCACGCTCCCGCTCCCACCCAGGGCACCAGCAGCACGATGAGGATCCACACGGCCTTGGGCAGGTGCCGCGGGTGGTCGGACGGCTGCTGGACCACGTCGGCCAGGGCGTACACGGTCAGCGCGATGTACAGCAGGAGCGGGATCAGGCGCATATGGGGACATTAGCGGGGACGATGCGGCGGGCGCCAGGGTCCGCCGTGGAGGCGCCGGACAAGGCGACGGCCCCCGCGGGAGATCCCGCGGGGGCCGTCGCTGGAGGCAGCTGCTCAGACGTGAGCAACGCCCGGGAGGTCCGGGTCCGCGGAGCCGAGGCGCGCATCGTGCCCCGCCTCGACGGCCGCCCGGCCGGCGGCCGCGCCGCCGACGGCGCCCTTGATGAGGTCGCTGATGCCGAAGCCGGTCACGGAGTTCATGACCTCCTCGGTCTCGGTGAAGAGGTTCGCGGCCTGGCGGGTGACCGCCGAGGCGCCCTCGGTCGAGACCACCGTGAGCGTGTCGATCGCGGCCATCGCCTTGCCCATCTCGCCCACGATCGCGGGCATGCCGTCGAGCGCGATCTCGAGCACACCCACTTGCGGCATGTTCTCGTAGGCCGTCTTCTTGGCCTCGATTCCCTCGGCCTCGGCCTTGCCCTTCGCGGCGATCGCCGTGGCCTCGGCCTCACCGCGCGCCTTGACGGAGGAGGCCTCCGCCAGACCCTGGGCCTCGACCACGCGGGCGGCGGCCACACCGACCGCCTCGTCGGCCGCGGCCGACGCTCTGCCTCGCGCCTCGAACACCGCGGCGTCCGCGAGACCGCGCGCCTGGTTCGCGGCGGCCTCGGACTCGCCGGCCTGGCGGGTCGCCTCGGCGGCACCCTTGGCCTTGGAGATCGCGGCCTCGCGCGCGGCTTCCGCCTCGACCTTCATCGCGTACGCGCCGGCGTCCGCGGGCTTGCGGACCTCCGACTCGAGGCGCATCTCGGTGACCTCGGCGCGCTTGGCCTCGGCCAGGCGCTCCTGCTCGAAGATCTCGACGTTGCGCTGGGCCTCGGCGATGGGGCCGGCCGCCTTGGCGTTGGCCTCGGCGGTGTCGGTGTCCTGCTGGATCTCGGCCATGCGGAGGGCCAGCGTGCGGTTCGCCTCGGCGATCTGCTGCTCGGCGGCGGCGCGCTTCTGCTCGGACTCGCGGCGGGCCTCGGCCTCGGCGATCTCGGCGTCGCGGCGTGCGATCGCCGCCTGACGGCGTCCCAGGTCCTGGATGTAGCCCGACGGGGTGGTGACGGACTGGATGTTGAGCCCCTCGAGCACCAGGCCCCACTCGGAGCAGGCCTCGCCGGTGACCTTCATGACGCGGTCCTTGAGCGTCTCACGGTCCGAGTTGATGTCCTCGACCGACATGGTGCCCACGATGGCGCGCATGTCGCCCTCGATGTTCTGCTGGACGAACGCCTCGATGTTGAGCGGGTTGACGTTGAAGCGCTCGATCGCGGCGCGGACCGAGGCCTCGTCGCCGCCGATCTTGACGTTCGCGACGCCCTCGAGGTTGACCAGGATGTTCTGGTTCGAGGGCGAGTCCTGCACGCGCCAGGCGATCTGGCGCGTCTCGAGCGAGACCTTGTTGTAGCGCTGCGTGAACGGCACCACGAAGACGCCGCCACCGCCCAGGACCACCTTCGACGGCACCGGGCGCGTCTCGAACGTGGTTGTGCCGTCCGCCTGGCGGACCGCGACCTGTGTCTTCGACTTCGAGCCCGAGACCACGAACGCCTCGTCCGGGTCCGAGACCTTGTAGCGCGACGCGATGGCCCACACCACCACGACCGCCGCGACCACGCTGGCAGCGATGGCGATCAGGGTGATCGCGCTGCCGTCGAGGTTGAACATGTACTGCCCCCTTGCTGTGTGCGAGGTCCCTAGGCGGAGTGCCGGGAGACCTTGATCTGGTTGCTTGCGAGCACGGCGTCGACGACCACGTCGTCGCCCGCCTTGAGCGGCTCGTCGGAGCGGAAGCTCATGCGGCGGTTCTGGCCCAGGAACGGCACCAGGGCGGTGCCCAAGCCGCCGGGCGTCGCGGGTGCCTCCACGACCGTGACGATGCGGCCCACCATGGCGTTGAGATCGGTGGCGCCGTCCTCCTGCTGCTGGCTCATGAAGACGCGGTGCGCGCCGAAGGCGAGGAGCCAGCCGGCCACCGCGCCCGCGAGGCCGATCGCGATGACGGTGCCCAGGCTCGGGTCGTCCATCCCGAAGGCGGCCGCCGCGCCTGCGAAGCCGAAGCCCGCGACGGTCGCCGCCGTGGTGGTCGAGCTCAGCGCCCCGTCGGGAAGGATGTCGAGCGCGACGTCGAAGATGTCGCCGACCACCGCGGAGATGATCGCGAAGACCAGCGCGAGGCCTCCCAGCCCCAGCAGCACGTATCCGACGGTCACGGTCTCGAACATCGCGTCACGCGCCTCTCTCACGGGTGGCGGGCGCGCTCGCGCCCGGGATGGTGCGGGGACGATGCGCCGTGCCTTCCGTACGACCGCGCCTCGGGCGCGACGTCGGCGGACAGGGCATGGCGTGAATCTAGCGGTCGAGGACCTTGCGCACCAGGAGCGACGGGGTCGGCGCGGCGCTCGCGAGCACGACGGGCCTGCCGCCCTGCGTCGGGGGAGGTGCTCAGTGCCCGAATCCGGCAGATTCGGGCCCTGAGCACCTCCCAGCGCGACCGGAGACCTCGCGGCGCGGTCCGATGAGCCGCCCCCACGACCCCGGGACTTGCAGGGGTCGCAACGCACGAATCGTTTCGATTACAGTGGGGGCAACACGCCCGAGAGAGCGCTCTCACGGCGCCCAAGCCCGACGAAAGGCTCCACCCATGCAGTTCGGCCACTTCGACGACGAAGCGCGCGAATACGTCATCACGACGCCCCACACGCCGTACCCGTGGATCAACTACCTGGGTGCCCAGGACTTCTTCGGGCTGGTGTCGCACACGGGCGGCGGCTACTCCTTCTACCGCGACGCGAAGCTGCGCCGCCTCACGCGCTACCGCTACAACAACGTGCCGGTGGACGACGGCGGCCGGTACTTCTCCATCAACGACGGCGGCGACGTGTGGAGCCCCGGCTTCCGCCCCTACAAGACCGAGCTCGACTCCTTCGAGACGCGCCACGGCATGGGCTACACGCGCATCACGGGCTCGCGGAACGGCCTCGAGGCGAGCGTCCTCCTCTTCGTCCCGGTCGACGTCAACGCGGAGATCCACCGCGTCGAGCTGACCAACACCTCCGATGCGCCCAAGAGCTTCTCGCTCTTCAGCTTCCTCGAGTTCAACCTCTGGAACGCCGAGGACGACCAGACCAACTACCAGCGCAACCTCTCCATCGGCGAGGTCGAGGTGGTCGACGGTGCGATCTATCACAAGACCGAGTACCGCGAGCGTCGCGACCACTACGCGGTTTACGGCGTGAACGCCGAGATCGCGGGCTTCGATACCGACCGCGACACCTTCCTCGGCTTCGGCAACGGCTTCGACGAGGCGGCCGTCCCACACGCGGGCAAGGCCGGCAACTCCGTCGCCTCCGGCTGGTACCCGATCGCCTCGCACCAGCTCGAGGTCACCCTCGAGCCCGGCGAGTCGAAGGCCTTCACCTTCGTGCTCGGCTACCTCGAGAACCCGCGTGACGCGAAGTGGGAGGCGCCCGGCGTCATCCGCAAGGACGGCGCGCGCGAGCTGCTCGCGAGGTTCGCCACCGACGAGCAGACGCTCGCGGAGTTCGGCAAGCTCAACGCCTACTGGGACGGCCTGCTGGGCTCGTACACGGTCGAGTCGGGCCACGAGAAGCTCGACCGCATGGTCAACATCTGGAACCAGTACCAGTGCATGGTGACCTACAACATGTCGCGCTCGGCCTCGTTCTTCGAGACCGGCATGGGCCGCGGCATGGGCTTCCGCGACTCGTCGCAGGACCTGCTCGGCTTCGTCCACCTGGTCCCCGAGCGCGCCCGTGAGCGCATCATCGACATCGCGTCGACGCAGTTCGAGGACGGCAGCGCGTACCACCAGTACCAGCCGCTCACCAAGCGCGGGAACCACACGCTGGGCTCGGGCTTCAACGACGACCCGCTGTGGCTGATCCTCGGCGTCGCCGCCTACATCAAGGAGACGGGCGACTTCGCGATCCTCGATGAGATGGTGCCGTTCGACAACGACGAGTCGAAGGCCGCCTCCCTCATGGAGCACCTCAAGCGCTCGTTCGACCACCCGCTGAACAACCGCGGACCGCACGGCCTGCCGCTCATCGGCCGCGCCGACTGGAACGACTGCCTCAACCTCAACTGCTTCTCCACCGAGCCCGGCGAGTCCTTCCAGACCACCGGCAACCGCACCGGCGGCGTCGCGGAGTCGATCTTCATCGCCGGCATGTTCGCCGCGATCGGCCCCGACTATGCGGCGCTCGCGCGCCGTCGTGGGGACGATGCGGAGGCCGAGCGGGCGGAGAAGGCCATCGAGGAGATGAAGGCCGCCGTCATCGAGCACGGCTGGGACGGCGAGTGGTTCCTGCGCGCCTACGACTACTTCGGCAACAAGGTCGGCTCCGCGGAGAACCCCGAGGGCCAGATCTGGATCGAGCCGCAGGGCTTCTGCATCATGGGCGGCATCGGCGTCGAGGAGGGGCTGGCCGCCAAGGCGCTCGACGCGGTGGAGGAGCGCCTGGGAACCGACCACGGCATCGTGCTGCTGAACCCGGCCTACACCGAGTACCACGTCGAGCTGGGCGAGGTCACGTCCTACCCGCCGGGCTACAAGGAGAACGCGGGCATCTTCTGCCACAACAACCCGTGGGTCATCATCGCGGAGACCGTGGTGGGCCGCTCCGAGCAGGCGTGGGACCACTACAAGCGCATCACCCCCGCGTACCGCGAGGAGATCTCCGAGGTGCACCGCCTCGAGCCCTACGTCTACGCGCAGATGATCGCGGGCAAGGACGCGATCCGTCACGGCGAGGCGAAGAACTCGTGGCTCACGGGCACGGCGTCGTGGAACTTCGTGACGGTGTCGCAGTACCTGCTGGGCGTGCGCGCCGACTACGACGGCCTCGTCGTCGACCCGTGCATCGGCGCCGAGGTGTCCGAGTTCACGGTGCGCCGTGTCATCCGCGGCGCGACCTACGTCATCACGGTGACCAACTCGGGCGGCAAGGGTGCGACGCTCACGGTGGACGGGGAGGCCGTTGAGGGGTCGCTCGTGCCGTACGCGGAGCCCGGCGCCGTGGTCCAGGTGGTCGCGACCGTCTGAGCGTTCCTTCCAGGTGAGGGCGCCGCAGCGGGTGCGGCGCCCTCACGCATGTTCCGGCAGGGGGTGTCGGGCCCGGCGCGGGCCGTGGCACACTGCCGAGGTACGAGGGGAGCCGCATGTGTGAGCCCGAGGTCGAGGACGCGTACCGGGAGTCCGGCGCGCTGGTCCACACCCTCGCGCTGCGCTCGCTCGGCTCGGTCGACGAGGCCGAGGACGTCGTCCGTCGCGTGTTCGCGTCGGCCGCGGCGGGCGGCTCGCTCGCCTCGCGCGACCTGCTGCACGATGCGGCCGACCGGATCACGGGTGACCTCGAGCGGCGCGTGCGCGCGAAGCTGGTGGCGCTGGACGATGCGCCGGTCGGGGCGGAGGGCGTCACCGACGCGGCCGCGGTGATCGCCGAGGCCGACCGGATCCTGGTCGGCGCCGCCCTCGCGTCGCTCGACGATCGCGCGCGTGAGGCTCTCTCTCGCGCGCTGACGGGCGGTGAGCCGCGCTTCGCGCTCGCGCGGGACCTGGGACTGCCCGAGGCCGCGCTCGAGGCGCTGCTGCGCGACTCGTTGCTTGCGCTGTGGCCGGGCGAGCGTCCCGGGGACGGCCATGCGTCCCTCGAGGGGCTCGCGTCGCGGGCTCTCGGGATCCGCATCGTCGACGGCGGGCACGAGCACATCGCGGGCTGTCGCGACTGCCGCGATGCGTGGCGCTCGCTCAACGACCTGGTCGGGGCGGTGACGCGTCTGTCGGGCGAGACCACGGTGCTGCCGCCGCGCGCCGGGCTGTGGGACTCGGTCCGCGAGGCGGTCGACGCCGGGGCCCCGGCTCCGGAGCCCGATTGGCGGGCCGAGGCGGCCGAGCAGGCCGCGCGGGCGCAGCGGCGGCGGACCATGGTGATGGGGGTCGCGATCGTCGCCTCGAGCCTGCTGGTGGCGGTCGGGATCGCGCTGTCGCAGATGTTCCTCACGGGCGACCGCACCGCCGTCGCGTCCGGGTCGCTCGAGGATCCGCGCAACGCGGGCGCCCAGGTGGGCGAGGCGTGGGTGGAGACCACGCCGGATGGCCTCGAGGTCGTGGTGATCGACGGGCTGTACCGCGAGTACCCGGACGCCTACCTCGAGGCGTGGCTCGTGGTCGGGGACGCGGCTCCGGTGTCGCTCGGGCAGGTGTCGTCCGCGCACTACGAGGTCGCGGTGCCTGTGGCGACCGCCGTCGGCGCGAGGCTCGAGATCAGCCGCGAGCCGTGGGACGGCGACGCGACGCAGACCGGCGACGTGATCGCGGAGGGCGTCCTCCGCTAGCCCGCCCCGCCGCGCGGAGCGAATCCGCGCCGACGCGGTCAGCCGGTGACGACCGCCGGCTCCGGAGCCCGTTCGCGGCTACGGGCGAACCACCGAGGCTGGACCAGGAGCCAGGAGAGCCGCGTCTGGGTGACCCGTCCGAGCGCCAGGCCGACGAGGACGGCGAGAACCGTGCCGAGCAGCATGGCGGGCACGCCGAACTCGGGCAGGCCGTCGCTCGCGGTCGCGATCTTCACGATCCACGCGATCGCCACGAACGTGAAGCCGTGGCTGACGTACACGGGCAGGGTGCGGCTACCGATGTGCACGAGCGGCGTGAGCCGCGCGAGGAACGTCGCCAGCGCGATGCCGGCCGGAAGGGCCGCGCACTCGAGCGCGAACTGCAGCCCGGGCAGCGCCTGGAGGCCGGGGTCGAGGATGTGGAGGATCAGCGCGAGCTTGATGAGCAGCGCCAGGCCTCCGATCGCGAGCGCGGTGGTCCTCAGCAGGAGCGACGACTGGGCGAACCGCATGATGAGGCTCCGGCCGTGAAGCCCGACGAGGAAGAAGACGAAGTAGCTGGCGAAGCCGGTGTAGCCGTAGCCGGTCGTCTGAGTGAGGAACGCGACGGCACCGTTCGGCAGCGAGGTGTAGACGATGGCGATCGCGGCAGCGGTGCCCAGCTGAAACCCGACCGGGAGCCGCCGGATGGCCTTGGCGGCGATGAAGAAGAGGCACAGCGTCCAGAGGAACCAGATGATGGTGTCGGCGCGGACGGGGATCAACGCCGCACTGATCGCGAGCGAGCCGACGTCGAGCTCATCCCCGGTGACCTGCGTTCGGGAGAACACGCGCAGCGGGACCCACAGGAGGGACCAGACCAGATAGACCCAGTACAGGAGCGAGATCTTGCCGGACCAGAGGGTGGTCCAACCTCCCGCGACCCACTTGTGTGCGAAGAGCCCGGCGATCGTGAAGAACAGCGGCATCCGCAGCACCCGGACGGCCTCGTCGAAGACGTGCAACGCGCGGGGAGCGTCGTCCGGGACGCTCAGCATCATCTCGGCATGCAGCAGCACGACGAGCACGATCGCGAGTCCCCGCCCCGCGTCGGGCCATGCCAATCTGGTCGTGGCAATCCGGTCCGCCATGTTCGCCCCCCTCTGCCGGTGCGACGGTCCGGCAGTGCCCGCGCGGCGTGTCGGTTTTGTCAGATTCGTCGCGCTTAGGTCGATTCTGCAGACTTCGGTCCGATGTGCCAACCCCATGCGCACTTTTCGTGCGCGATTTCGCCTGTGAGCGAAGGCGGAGCGGGGCGCGTCCGGCGTCAGCCGAGCATGCTGGCGGGCTGGGAGCGCCGTGCGGGTCCATGGGCGAACCACCGCGGCTGCGCCAGCAACCAGGTCAGCCGCGTCTTCGTGAGCTGCTCCAGCCCGAGTCCGACCGCGATGCACACGACGGCGCACACCACCACCGCCGGAGCGTCGAGCCGCGGCAGGGCCGGGCCCGCCGTGATCAGCGACGCCGCGCCGGCGACAAGGCCGATCGTGATGCCGTGGCTCACGTAGATCGGCAGGGTCCGGCTGCCGATGTAGGTCAGCGGGGTGAGCCGCGCGACGAAGGTGGAGAGGGCGATCGCCCCCGGGAGCGCGACGCAGCGGATCATGAACGATGCGCCGGCGTGGTCGGTGAAGGAGGGGATGGCGGCCTCCAGGGTCAGCGCGCACGCCGCGATCGCGGCGGCGGAGCCCCGCGCCAGCATCGGCGCGTGCGCGAGGCGGACGATGAGGTCGCGACCGTGGAGCCCGACCAGGAAGAAGAAGAAGTAGGCGAGGAATCCGGTGTAGCCGAACGCCGTGGTGCGATGCAGGGTCGCGAGCAGGTCGTCAGGGATCGACGAGTAGGCGACGGCGAGCAGCGCCGCCCCGCCCAGCTGCACCGCCGGGGGGAGCAGTCGGATGACCTTCGCGACGACGAAGAACAGCGAGAGCGTCCAGACGAACCACATCATCGTGGTCGGGCGCACCGGAAGCAGCACTGCGGCCCACAGCTCCGAGCTGACATCGATCTGGCCCTTCGACAGCTGGGCCCGGATCCACAGCGCGAACGGCACGCCGATGAACGACCACACCAGGTAAACCCAGTACAGCAGCGAGATCTTGCCGGACCAGAGACGCGACCAGCTTGCCGCGATCCACTTCTGGGCGAACAGCCCTGACAGCACGAAGAAGAGCGGCATCCTGATGTAGTGCGCGGTCTCGTTGAACTGCGCGAGGGCGGGCATCTCGTTCCCCGCCGTGCTGAAGAACTCCTGCGCGTGCAGCAGGACCACCAGTGTGATCGCGAGGCCGCGCCCTGCATCGGCCCATGCCATCCTCGTCTTGACAGCCTCGTCCCCCATGTCGTTCTCCCCCCTCTGCGCCGGTGACACGAGCCGGCGGCGCCCGCACGCCGCGGGCGATGTATCCCGATTGTCCGGGCTTTGGCCCCTTGTGCCAAGACCTTCCGGCCTCTTTGCCGGGTGTCGGCGCGGCCGCGAGTTTGCGAAACCGTAGCAAAAGGGACATCTTGCGTTCGCCTGCCCGTCACTGTGACGGCCACCTATCGCTCCTAGCGTCGCGCGTGGGGAACGTCCCCACCCGGAAGGAGCCGCGCAATGCGCACTGCAGCAGTCATTGCCATCACCGCCCTCACCACCGGCGCCGGAGTCGCCACCGCGGGTACCGTGCTCGCCTCATCGCAGACCACCAACCCGTGGTACCAGGGTGCCGATGCGTCGTACGACGCCGTCTCGGCCGCCAGGGCCTCCGCGTCGAAGCCCAAGAACGTCATCCTGTTCGTCGGCGACGGCATGGGCGTCTCGACCGTCACCGCCGCCCGCATCCTCGAGGGCCAGATGGCAGGCGAGCCCGGGGAGGAGAACATGCTCTCGTTCGAGGAGCTGCCCAACGTCGCCCTCTCGAAGGTCTACAACGTCGACTCGCAGGTCCCGGACTCAGCCGGCACCATGACCGCGATGATGACGGGCGTGAAGACCGACATCGGTGTCCTCGGCGTCGACGAGGACGTGGTCTACGGCGACTGCACCACGGTCGAGGGCAACGAGCTCACCAGCTGGATGATGCTCGCCGAGGCCGCCGGCAAGTCCACCGGCGTGGTGTCGACCGCGCGCATCACCCATGCGACCCCTGCCGGCACGTACGCGATCTCGCCGCATCGCGACTGGGAGGACGACGGTGACCTGCCCGACGGCTGCGAGGACTACGCGTACGGCGACATCGCGTCGCAGCTGCTCTCCTTCGACCGCTTCGGCGACGGCTTCGAGGTGGCGCTCGGAGGCGGGCGTCGCCACTTCCTCACGCAGGCCGAGGGAGGCAGCCGTGAGGACGGCCGCGATCTCACCGCCGAATGGACCGCGAAGGGCGACGGCTGGGCCTACGTCGACTCCGCATCGTCCCTCGATGCGGTCGATCTCGACTCGACGGACCACCTGCTGGGCCTCTTCACCGGCAGCCACATGTCGTACGAGAACGACCGTGTCGACGATGCCAAGGACGAGCCGTCGCTCACCGAGATGACCGAGGTCGCGATCGGCCAGCTCGAGGACGACCGCGACGGCTACGCGCTGATGATCGAGTCCGGCCGCATCGACCACGCGCACCACGAGGGCAACGCGTACCGCGCGCTCAACGAGACCATCGAGTTCTCGAACGCCGTGAGGGCGGCGATGGAGATGGTGGACCTGCGAGACACGATGATCGTGGTGACGGCCGACCACAGCCACGTGTTCACCATCGCGGGCTACCCCGAGCGCGGCAACGACATCCTCGGCACGGCGGGCGAGGACCTCGACGGCGTGCCCTACACGACGCTCTCGTACGCCAACGGCGGGGAGATCGCGTACGGCATCGTCGACGGCGAGGTGGTCCGCCTCGACCCCACGGAGTCCGACACCTCGGACCCCGACTACCGTCAGCAGGTGCTCGTCAACACCGGCGAGGGTGGCGAGACCCACTCCGGTGAGGACGTGCCGATTTACGCAGCCGGCGCGATGTCGCAGGTGTTCAACGGCGTCCAAGAGCAGAACTACATCGGCGTCTCGATCATCGAGTCGCTCGGCCTGGACAAGGTGAAGAGCAAGGCGAAGTCGAAGGTTCGCAAGCACCGCCGCTAGGGCCCTCTCCCTCCCCTGACAGTGCGAACGGAGTCTGTCCCGGTTCGTCGGTGTGTCGCCACGCATCGTCCTCGCGGGACCGGCGTGTCGCGCCGAACTCCGTTGGCACTGTCGGGGTGGGGCTAAGGGCGCTGGGAGAAGCGCTCGAGCAGCTCGCCCTCGCCCGCGACCACCAGCAGGTCCTCGGGGCCCACGACCGTGTCGGCGTTCGCGTACTCGAACTCCTCGCCGGCGCGCTTCACGCCGATGACGTGGACGCCGTACGAGCCCTGCAGGTCGAGCTTGTCGAGCGTGAAGTGGTGCGTCTCGCGCGGGGCGCGCATCTTCACGATGGTGAAGCCGTCCTCGATCTCGATGTAGTCGAGCATGTTGCCGCCCACCGAGTGAGCGATCCGGGCTCCCGCCTCGGCCTCGGGCAGCACCACGTGGTGCGCGCCGATGCGCTCGAGGATGCGCTTGTGCTCGACGGAGGTCGCCTTGGCCCAGATCTCCTTGACGCCGATGTCGACCAGGTTGCCCGTGATGAGCACGGATGCCTCGAGGGATGTGCCCACACCCACGACCGCGGCCGAGAAGTCCTGCGCGCCGATCTGCTCGAGCGCGCGGGGGTCCGTGCCGTCCGCCTCGACGCAGGGGATGCGCTTGGACCAGCGTTCCACCACGGCGGGGTCGCGCTCGACGCCGAGCACCTCGACGTCCATGTTGTCGAGCGTGTCGGCGATCGCGGAGCCGAAGCGTCCCAGGCCGAAGACGATGACGCCGGCGGACGAGTCGTTGCTAGCCAATGATCGGCCTTTCTGACGGGTAGCGGATCACGCGGCGCTGCCGGTTGAGCATGAGCGCCGAGGCGAGCGTGAGGGAGCCCACGCGGCCCAGGTACATCGTGACGATCAACGTCATCTTCGCATCGTCGCCGATGGATCCGGTGATGCCGGTCGACAGGCCGCACGTCGCGTAGGCGGAGACCACCTCGTACAGCGCGCGGTCGAGCGCGATGTCGGTCTGCCACATGAAGACGCCGGTGGCGACGATGACGACGAAGAGGCCCATGAGGGTGATCGAGACGGCGACGCGCAGCACCTCGGTGCCGATGCGCTTGCCGAAGGCCTCGATGTCGCGCCGGCCGCGCGCCTCGGCCCAGGCCGCGAGGACCAGCACCGCGAGCGTGGTGACGCGGATGCCACCGGCCGTCGATCCGGAGCCTCCGCCGACGAACATGAGCACGTCCTCGAGCAGCCACGTCTGCTCCCGTGCGAGGCCGATGTCGAACGACGCGAAGCCGCCCGAGCGCTGATTGATGGACTGGAAGAAGATGTTGCCGATGGTCTTGCCGGAGCCATGATCGCCGAGGGTGTCGGGGTTGGTCCACTCGAAGACCGCGAGGAACGAGGCGGAGATGAAGGCCAGCACGGAGACGGTGACGAGCGTGAGCTTGGTGTGCAGCGACCAGCGCTTCGGGTTGCGCCACTGCCGGATGAGGTTGAGGTAGACCGGGTAGCCGAGCGCGCCGATGAAGACGCCGAGCGCGATGGGCACCAGCATCCAGGCGTCGCCCGCGTACGGATAGAGGCCCACGGGATCCGGCGAGAAGCCCGCGTTGTTGAACGCCGAGACGGCGTAGAACACGGAGTAGCCGAGCGACTTGGGCCAGCCGTAGTCGAGCGTGAGGAAGCGCGGTACCAGGATCGCGGCGATGATCAGCTCGACGGTGGTGGAGACGATGATCACCGTGCGCAGCAGCGAGGCGAGGTCGCCCAGCCCGGAGGCGCGCGACTCGCCCGCGGCGAGGATGCGCTGCGTGAGCCCCAGCCGCCGCGAGACCGCGAGGCCCGCGAGCGAGGCCAGCGTCATGATCCCGAGACCGCCGACCTTGATCCCGAGGCCGATGATCGCGAGCCCCCACGGCGACCAGAACGTGCCCGTGTCGACGGTGGTGAGGCCCGTCACGCAGACCGCGGACGTGGCGGTGAAGAGCGCGTCCATGAACGGCGCACGATGCCCCTCGACGGTCGCGAACGGGAGCTGCAGCAGCCCCGTGAAGATGAGGATGGTCGCGCCGAAGGCCGCGAGGGTGAGTCGGGCCGGCGACTCGAGCGCGACCCGGTCGAACCACTCGCCGAACGCGTTGCGCACCGTGCGCAGGCTTGCCATGCGTCTCCTCACCTCGGGGCGCGTCCGCCCTGCTTGCGGCCCCGCGCGTGAGCCTAGCCCCACCCTCATCATCGGCGCGTTCCCCACACTTCACAACTGTCACATCAGCCCCTACAGTGGAGAGTGCATCCGGCCGATAGAAGCGCTGAATGCTTCGAGAGGGACGAGACACCATGGCCGATTCGCCGCGCACCACCTTCCTCACCGTTGCCGAGGTCGCGGAGATGGTCCGGGTCTCGCGCATGACGGTCTACCGGTGGATCCACAACGGCGAGCTGCCCGCAGTGCGCTTCGGCCGCTCCTTCCGAGTCCCCCAGCAGGCGGTCGAGCAGTTCATGGAGCAGGCCGCGCTCGCGGGAGGGTACCTCACCGAAGATGACGGCAGGGCTACCGGCACGGTAGGCTAGGGGATCGTCTGTCGCGTCCAGCGCGGCCTGGACGCCGGCGTGCGTGAGCACGCTCCGCACGTTCGTCAACGAATGAGGTAGGTCCCGTGGGTTCCATCATCAAGAAGCGCCGCAAGCGTATGTCGAAGAAGAAGCACCGCAAGCTGCTTCGCAAGACGCGCCACCAGCGTCGCAACAAGAAGTAAGCGCCTCGCGCTCCGGACGCCCGTCCCGCCACCCGGCGGGGCGGGCGTTCTGCGTTCCCGGGTTCAGCGCCGTGCCGAGCCCTGGGTCGCGCGACCGGCGGCATCGGACGATGCGGGCCAGACCTCCGTGACGATGCGCGCGCGCAGCTCCGCTGACTCGGGTGGGAGCTTGCGCACGAACAGCGCGCGGGCCATCGCCGGATCGGTCGCCGCGCCCGACCGTGCGCGGACGAGCTCGTCGATGAGGTCGTCGTCGATGTTCGCAGGCGAGAGGCCGTTGCCGCGGGACCAGTAGGCGAAGGTGAGGCTGGGCTCGGCGTCCGCCGCGAACGGCGAGTTGCCGATGATGGTCTGGAAGTAGCTCTCGTCGGGGCCGAAGGCGTGACGGTAGAGACGGGTGAGCGCGCGGTCGTCCCTGCCGGTCTCGACCACGGCGCGCGCGGCATCGGCGGTGAGCGCCCACCACGTGGCGCCCCCGAACGGCGTGCGGCCGCCGAGCAGCCGCCGGTACCCGGGGCGTGGCAGATGGAGGCGGTGGACCCGACGCAGCACCTTGCGCCAGAGGTCCGACCCGACCGCCGGCACCTCTCGGAAGTGGTACTCGGACAGACGCTCGATCGGCTTGCCCTCCTCGGGCGCCGGCATCGGGTGCAGGTCGATGAACTGGGTCGTGGGCCGCGCGGCGAACGCCTCGACGATCTCCTCGGGGCTGCGCAGCGGGAAGCATGCCCCCGACAGCACGACGAGGCGGTCCACGCCCGCGGACAGCGCCTCCGCCATGAGCGCGAGGGTGGCACGCGACAGCGAGAACCCGCCCCAGCTCACGCTGAACCGCGTGGCGCAGTAGTGCACGCGTGGCTCGTCGGTGTAGTCGCGGAACTCGGACAGGTCGGCCTTGGCGTCCACGTGGATCCAGATGCCGGCGCACGCCTCCAAGAGCGTGTCGACGAGGACATCGAGGTGCGGAGTCTGCTGGTGGACCTGGATGAGGTAGGCGACCCGGCAGCCCTGGTCGCGCTCCTGCGCGCTCATCCGTCCGCACCCTGGTCGAGCGGGGCCGCGGCCCGCGCCGCCTCCTGGTCCGACGGCCATGCCTCGGCCAGCCACTCCGCGGTCCGCGCGAGCGCGGTCGCCGTCGGGACCGGGGGCGTGTACCCGAGGATCGTCGTCGCATCGTGCATGGGCAGCCGGGTGGCGCACGTGTGGAGCTCGCTCAGCTCGATCGACGGGGCAGGCGGCTCCGGGTGCGGCAGCGCGAAGCTGCTCGCACGCGGCGGGCTGGTGAGCACGTCGAGCGCCGCGCGCATGGCGTCGCGTGCGCGTGCGGGCACGATGCGCGGGCTGACGATGCGCGCGCCCGCCTTCATCACGGGCATGAGCGCAGCCGCACCGCGGCGGCGTCCGCGCGAGGCGCCGACCGGCGCGACGGCCGCCATGTCGGCGAGGTCGTATCCGAGGCGCTCGACCGCAGGCCGGTAGAAGTCGCGCCACGCGAGCGCATCCTCGTCCGCCACATAGAAGGGCTGGGAGCAGGCGGACGGATGCGTGAGCGCGATCTCGATCGCGTGGACCAGGTTGTCGACATAGATGTGGTTGCACACCCCCGTGCCGCCCCCGACGAGCATCGCGGCGCCGCCCTCGAGGTCTCGTGGCAGCGTGGTGAACCACTGCGACCGGGGCCCGTAGACGATGCCCGGGCGCAGGATCGCGACCTCGACGCCCTCGGCCTGGGCCAGCGCGCGCTCGGCGCGAACCTTGGCGTTGTTGTACTCGACCGCGTGATGGTCGTGCGGCACGGTGTGGTCGTCGGTGCCAGGCGGCGGGTTCTGCCCGAACACGGAAGCGCTGCTGGTGTAGACGAGCCGCGCCACACCGGCATCGCGGCAGGCCTGCCACGCGACCTCGGCCGCGTTGACGATCTGCTGGGGGTCGCCGACCATCACGTGCACGAGCGCGTCGCAGCCGCGGATCGCGGCGGTGAGGGCGGGCAGATCGAGCGCGTCGGCCTGCTCCCATCGCGGCACCCCGAACCGGGCGAGGCGCGCCAGGCTCGTGGCGTTGCGCGCCACCGCGATGACCTCGTGCGCGCCCGTGAGCGTCCACCGCTCCACCAGCCGCGTGCCGACGAACCCGGACGCACCGACGATCGCCACCCTCATCGCAGCGCACCTTCTGCGCGGGCACGCGCCGCAGCGGCCTCGTCCGGCTCGAGGTACGGCAGCGGCATCAGCCGCTTCATCGCGTACATGGACTCGATGGTCTCCAGCGTGGCCAGGGCGCCCGCGGGATCGACATACGGTCTGCCGCCGTTCGCGACGGCGTTGGCGACGTCGATCCACTGTGCGGTGAACGCCCCCAGGTGATCGTGCGTGGGCGCCGACCTCTCCGTTGCGCGACCGATGCGCACGCGCGGCGACACCGCGAGCGGCCCGCTCACGCCGTCGAGGTCGAGCATGACCTCGGTCGCCTGCCCCGCGCGCCAGGTGACCGTGGCGTGCTCGAACCTCACGACGTACCGGTTCGCCAGCGGCACGTCCCAGCTGAGCGCGACCCGGCCCTCGGCGCCGCCCGCCCACCGCAGCCGTGCCCGGCTGTTGATCTCCACGCCGCCCATCGCATCGTCCGCGTACTCCTCGACCACGGGCGTCCCGAGCCACGAGATCAGCACCTCGAGCAGGTGGACCCCGATGTCGAGCGTGACCCCGCCGCCGCCGAGGCTGCGGTCGAAGAACGAGGTCGACGCCGCGGTCCAGCGGAACAGGCCGCCCTCGCGTGCATCGATGCCGCGCACGGGGCCGAACCGCTCGGACCTCACCAGCTCCTGCACGGCGCGTAGCGCCGGGAAGAACCGGCGGAAGTGGCCCACGGCCACGACGCGCTCGTGCTCGGCGGCGGTCGCGAGGATCCTTCGCCCGTGCTCCGCGGTCGACGCGAGGGGCTTTTCGACGAGCACGCTCGCGCCGGACTCGAGGAGGCCGCAGGCGAGGTCGGCGTGCGTCGCGGCCGGGGTGGCGACGAGCGCCAGATCGGTGACGGGCGCGGCGTCGACCGAGGCGAAGGTCTCGGCGTCCGGGAACAGGCGCCCGGCTCGCGCGAGGCGCTCCGCGCTGGTGTCGACGAGACCGACCACGCGGATGTGGCCGCTGCGCGCAGCCTGCTGGGCGGCGGGTCCCTGGTACTCGGTGGTGACCGCGCCGCAACCGACGATCACCACGTCCACCGGTCGCTTCGGCGGCGGCGCGTACGGCGTCTCGGGCTCGAGGTGGAGGAGGTCGTCGGTCATCATGCCGCCTTCAGCATCCGCATGGCGAGGCCCGGGTTGCGGGCCAGGGTGGTCATCGCGGCGCGGCGATCGCCGCTGGCGCGGAGGTTCCGCGCGAACCTGCTGCGCATCGAGCGCGCGGCCTTCGCGCGGACGGCGGCGGCCCGGCGCCGACACTCGGCGCAGTCCTGGTGCGTCGCGGCGTGCCGCGCGGCGACGGTCGAGATGCTGCGCCACATCACCTCGGAGTTCTTGCTCATGCTCCCTGCGACGTCGCGGTACGCGCTGCGCATCGCAGGAACGTGCAGGAAGGTGCCGCCCACGGAGGCGACGCGCAGCCACATGTCCCAGTCCTCGGCCGAGCGCAGCGTCGTGTCGAACAGGCCGACCGTCGGCAGGAGGTCGCGCCGCATCACGAAGGCGCATGGCGGCGCGACGTTGCCTCCCAGGAGGCTGTGGAACGGGTCGGTGCCGAGGTCGCGCTCGCCGAACGTCATCTTCGTCTCGAGCGTCCGCTCGTCCACCGCGTCCGCCACGCCGTGCAGCACGTCGACGGCCGGGTGTGCGTCCAGCGCCTCTGCGGCCGCCTGGAGCATCCGCGGGCGCAGGAAGTCGTCCGAGTCGAGGAAGAGCAGATGGTCGCCGCTCGACTCGAGGATGCCCCGGTTGCGGGCGGCGCTCAGCCCGGCGTTGGCCTGGCGGACCGTGCGCACCCCGAGGCGCTTCGCCACCGTCGACGTGTCGTCGTGGGAGCCGTCGTCGACCACGACCACCTCGGCATCCACGCCTTGGGCGAGCACCGACTCCACGGCGGTCGGCAGGAAGTGCGCCTGGTTGTAGCAGGGGATGATCACGCTGAAGGAGGGCATGGACGGCTCACCTCCCCGCCGCCACGCTCGAGAACGCGTCGCGTGCCACGAGCGGCCAGAACTGCGGGGGCAGCGTCACGGCCTTCCGGGCCGCCGCGAGGGTCGAGGTGCGCGCGGCCGCTCGCAGGTCGCGCGCGACGGACGTCCTGTACGCGTACCGCGTCGCCGCACGCCGACCGTGCCGGGCCGCCCGGCGTGCAGCGCGACGATCGGGCGCACGACGCTGCGTCGCGCGGATGGCCTGGCGCGCGCCCCGCCACATGAGGTCGCTGCTCTTGCTCAGGGAGCCCGAGCTCAGGCGGTAGACCGCGAGCGTGTGGTCCATGCGGACCCACGCGCCCGTCGCGAGCGCGACCCGCAGCCACAGGTCGATGTCCTCCGAATGCCACATCACGCGGGAGAACAGGCCCGCGCGGGCGAGCACGGCCCGGCGGATGACGATCCCGTTGGTCGGGACGGACTCGCCTCGCAGCACGCTCTCCCACGGGGTCGGCTCGAGCGACGCCGCGGTGTGATGACCCACCGTCGCACCGTCGTCGTCGATGACGGTCATGCCGCAGATGAAGACGTCGGCCTCGGGGTGCAGAGCGAGGTGCCGTTCGAACTCCTCGCGGAACCCTGGCAGCAGCTGGTCGTCGCTGTCGAGGAACATCACGAACTCGGCGCGGCTGGCGAGCACGCCGCGGTTGCGGGCCACCGACGGACCGGAGTTGGACTGCCGCAGCACGCGCAGGCCGTCGCGCGCCGCAAGCCGGGCCGCCGAGCCGTCCGTCGAGCCGTCGTCCACCACGACGACCGGGATGCCGTTGACCGCCACGGCCGAGTCCACGGCACCGCCAAGCGTCGCCTCGGCGTTGAAGGAGGGGACGATCGCCTCGAGGAGCGGCGCGGAGCCGGCCGTACGCGCCCGGGCGACGCTCCGCATCGTCCCCTCCGTCTCCTCGAGCGTGTCGGGCATGGTCACCGCCTCGGCGCGGGCACGGTCCGGGCTACCGGCCGGCCATGATGCCCTCGGCGGTGGTGCGCAGGTGGGCGCGGCCGTCGAGGCATGCGGTTCGGATCGGGTCGACAGCTCGGCGCGGGTCGGCGAGCGCCATGAGCTCGGCCGCCGGCAGGGAGCCCAGCGGCACGCAGAAGTCGTCGGCGCCCACCGTGGTGGCGAAGTCGCTCATCTTGCGCACCGTCTGCACCAGCACGTTCGGCAGGCCCATCATCGACGCGTAGACCGCGCCATGCAGACGGAACGTCACCATGGACCCGAACTGCGCGAGCGTGCCCATGAAGTGCTCCGGCGTGGACCATGAGTTGGAGAGCATGACGGGCCGGCCGTGGCGCCGGTGGAGCTCCAGCGCCCGGGCGTCGTCCACGGGGTTCATCGACAGGAAGGTGACGTCCGTTCCGCGCTGAAGGGCGGCCGCGACCAGCTGCTCCGAGTAGTCGCGGACCTCGGGGACCTCGTCGTAGCCGACGACGAAGACGAGGCCGTCGCCCTCGTGGGGGAACGCCTCGTCGGGTGTGAGCGCGAGGACCATGTCGCCCGACTGGGTCAGCGGTCCCGCGAAGCCCGAGCTGCGGGCCGCGTCGACGGAGTGAGGGCCCCGCAGGTGGAGCTCGTCGAACGCGTGCATGTGCGTGACGAGGTCCGGATCGAGACCCCGGTCCGCCTGGCTCCCGGTCTCGATGCCTGGTGAGCCGATGCCGGTGCCCAGCGCCACCATGCGTCCGGAGCGCTCGCGCAGCTCCTCGAGGACGCGGAAGAAGGGCTTGCTCAGCAGCGTGCCGCCACCGCAGATCGTGAGATCGAAGGCGATGTTCCTGGCGAGCGCCGATCCCACGGGGTTCGCGATGGTGAGGAAGTCCGGGTAGCGCACCAGCGGCGTACCGGCGAACAGCCTCTCGGCGGCGAACCACATGCTCGCGTCGCCGAAGTTCCGGCTGTTCCACCAGAAGAACGCGACGCGGCCGCTCTTGCGAGCGTCGGCGAGGAACCGCAGCTGGGCGGTCGCACGCCGCACGCGCGCGGGGCCCGAGTTCAGGACGCTGGTCTCCACGGCTCTCTCACCACTCCTGTCGGGTCACGACGACGCCGCCCCAGGGCTGGGGCGGCAGCACGTCCGGGTAGCCCGGCAGCGGCTCGGCGACGAGCGCTCCCGGGAAGTGCGCCGATGCGACCTCGTGCGAAGCCGTCAGCGAGTAGTCCGCGAGGATCTTGATCTCGAGGTCGTACTCGGTGGGGTAGAGCGCGAGCGGGCCGAAGTCGCAGTCGATCCGCGTGCGTCCCACCCCGATGTCGTAGCGCTTGGAGCTGAAGCTCGAGTTGAGCAGCGCGATCCGCTGGCCGTCCCGCGCATGGATCGCGATGTGGACCGTCGCGTTCTCGACGGGCGCCTCGGCGTCGATCATCAGGCTCGCGCGGTAGCCGGGCGCGCCCTTGAAGTCGATCCGCTCGGTGTCGACCGACTCGACCATGAGGCCGTTGCGGCTCGCGCTCGCGGACGAGGTGGGGGCGGTGCGGTACACGTCGATCGCATCGTCCGCCGTGCCGTCGAACCTCACCCGCCCGCGGTCGAGCACCAGCCCGCGGCTGCATAGCGCCTTGACGGTGGCCACGTTGTGGCTCACCAGCAGCACGGTCTTCCCGCCCTGGTGCGCGACCTCGTCCATCTTCTTGATGCTCTTCGCCTGGAACTGCGCATCGCCCACCGCGAGGACCTCGTCGACGATGAGGATGTCGGGGTTGAGGTGAGCGGCGATCGCGAAGGCCAGCCTCACGTACATGCCGCTCGAGTAGCGCTTCACCGGGGTGTCGAGGAACTTCTCGACCTCCGCGAAGTCGACGATCTCGTCGAATTGCGCGTTGATCTCCTTGGTTCGCATCCCGAGGATCGACCCGTTGAGGTAGATGTTCTCGCGTCCCGTGAGCTCAGGGTGGAAGCCGGTGCCCACCTCGAGCAGCGAGCCGACCTTGCCTCGGAGGCGCACCTCGCCGTACGTGGGGTCGGTGATCCGGCTCAGGACCTTGAGCAGGGTGCTCTTGCCGGCGCCGTTGCGCCCGAGGATGCCGACGGTCTCGCCTGCGTGCAGATCGAAGGACACGTCGTCGAGCGCCTTGAAGGTCTCGCGGTTCGGCTTCTTGAACGCGCCCTTCATCGCCTCGAGCGCCGCGTCCGTGATGCGTGTCTGCTGGCCGCCGACGGCGATCCTGTACTCCTTGCCGAGCGATCGCACCGCGACCGTGGTGTCAGATGACATCGGCGAACCGCCTCTCCGCACGCTGGAAGTACACCGAGCCGACAAGGAACATCGTCACGGCGAACACCGCGGTCCACGCGACGGCCAGCCAGCTGGTCACCGGCGTGCCGATCACCGCCCACCGGAACAGCTCGAGGGCGCCGACCAGCGGGTTCACCGCGACCCATGCCTGCGCCGCCTCGGGAAGGCTCCCGATGCCGTAGGCGACCGGCGTCATCCACAGCAGGAACTGGATGGCCACCGGCACCACGTAGCGCACGTCGCGGTAGCTTACGTTGAGCGCTGCCATGATCAGCCCGACCCCGAGGGCGCTGAGCACCACCAGCAGGAGCGCGACCGGGGCGGCGAGAAGGGCGATGCCGGGAGCGACGTGCGACACCGCCATGAGAACGGCGAGCAGCACCACGCTGACCGCGAAGTCGAGCAGGACGCCGTAGACCGTCGAGAGCGGCAGGATGATGCGCGGGAAGAAGATCTTCGACACGAGCGCCTGGTTGCCCACGAGCGACTCCGTGGACTTCTGCAGGATCTGCCCGAAGACGTTCCAGAGCATCAGGCCGACGAAGCTGAAGAGGAAGTAGGGGACGTTGTCGTCGCCCGTCGACAGGTTGGCGACCCCGCCGAACACGAACGTGAAGATGCCCGCGCCCAGCAGCGGCTGGATCACCACCCAGGCGACACCGACGGCGGTCTGGCGGTACCTCAGCTTCACATCGCGCAGGGCGAGGATCCCCAGCAGATCGCGGTACTCCAGGACGTCGCCCAGCGGGAACGCCGGGTTGCGCCGGCGCGGTCGGATGATCCGTTCCTCGGTGCTCATCCGCACCACCGCCCGCGACCGGCGCGCGGTTCGGTATGCGATGCGCATCCGACGACACCCATACGGAAACTCATGGACGGCCCCCCATCGCCAACGCGGCCAGGCCGCATGCCCACTGGGACCATTCCGTCGCTTCCGGGCCGGTTTGTCAAGGGTGGAACGTGCCCGTTCATCCCTTTTCGCCACCCGGACACCGCCAACGGATCTCGCGGCGACACCCCGGCGATCGGGGCCGATGCGCCGGTTCCGTGCGGCGAGTCGGGACCAGGTCCGTTGGAAGTGTCCGCGGGGGAGGGGGCTACAGCTCGCGCGACTGCTCGGCGTGCGCCACCGGCACGGACCTGCGGCGGCCCACCAGCCCTCGGCACGCGCCCTTGACCCCGCGCGAGACCTGGATGGTCACCCATGCGGCGCCCGTGATGGATGACTTCACGATGCCGCGGCGGCCGCTCTTGCGGCGCTTGCGGAACTCGCGCATCGTCCAGCCGCGCTCGGCGGCGAGCCTGCGCATCTTGGGGTCGGGGTTGACCGCGCACGGGTGCCCGACGGAGGACAGCATCGCGGCATCGTTGACGGAGTCGCCGTACGCGTAGCTCTCCTCGAGCGACAGGCCGCGCTCCTGGGCGAGCGTGCGCACCGCCGTCGCCTTGTGCGGGCCGTGGAGGAACTCGCCCTCGAGGCGCCCGGTGTAGTGGCCGTCGTCGTGCTCGGCGACGGTGCCCAGCGCGCCCGTGGCGCCGATGCGGCGCGCGACCATCCGGCCGATCTCGATCGGCGAGGCGGTGACCAGCCAGACCTCGTGCCCCTGCGCGAGATGCTCGTCGATGATCTCCTTGGTGCCGGGGTAGACGCGGCTCGCGAGGAACTCGTCGTAGACCTCCTCGGCCACCGCGGTCATCTCGGCCACGGACCAGCCGCGGATGATCCCCAGGCCGTGCTCGCGCAGGCGGTCCATCTGATCCCTGGACTCGCCGAACAGCACGTAGGAGGCCTGCTCGTAGGCGAACTTCACGATGTCGCGGAAGCTGAAGTAGTCGCGCTGCCAGAGGCCCCGCGCGATGTGGAACGAGCTCGCCCCCTTGATCACCGTGTTGTCGACGTCGAAGAACGCGGACACGCGCGTCTCGGGTCGTGCGGTGTCGGGGGTCACGCTTCAACTGTACCGAGGCCCGGTCCCGCCCCACGCGCGCGGTGGCGCAGATCACGCCCGTATCCTGGCCGCATGCCCTCACGCGTGATCCTCTACGGCCGTGCCGGCTGCCACCTGTGCGACGACGCGCGCGCGGTGGTCGCCGCCGTGTGCGCCGAGGCCGGGGAGGGCTTCGACGAGGTCGACATCGACTCCGACCCCGCGCTGCGCGCCCGCTACGGTGACGAGATCCCGGTGGTGACGGTGGACGATGCGACGGTCGGGTTCTGGCGCATCGACCCCGGGCGGCTGCGCGGAGCGCTGTCGTAGGCGGGTGACAATAGGACCCATGTCCCGCGTGCACGTCCTTCGCCACGGCCATGTCCACAACCCCGACGGGGTGCTGTACGGCCGCCTCCCGGAGTTCCGCCTGTCCGACGCGGGCCAGGCGATGGCGCAGGCCGTCGCGGAGCACCTGGTCGCCACGGGCGAGCCCATCGGCCGGGTGGTGGCGTCGCCGCTGCTGCGCGCGCAGCAGACCGCGGCGCCCATCGCCGCCGCCTTCGGCCTCGAGATCGCGACCGACGAGCGCGTCATCGAGGCGGACAACATCTTCGCCGGCGAGCGCACCCCGCGCCCGGTCGACTTCCTCAAGCCGCGCAACCTGTGGCGGATCCGCAACCCGCGCATCCCCTCGTGGGGCGAGCCCTACGTCGAGCAGGCCGCGCGCATGCGCGCCGCGATCATCGACGCCGCCGCCGCGAGCCCCGGGGCCGCGACCGTCATCGTGAGCCACCAGCTGCCCATCTGGGTCGCGCGCTGCTCCGCGGAGGGCCGCTCGTACGTGCACGACCCGCGCTCGCGCGAGTGCGCGCTCGCGTCGCTCACCTCCTTCGACGTCGACGGCGAGACGCTGGCCTTCGCCGGCTACGTCGCGCCGGCGGCGCACATCGAGGTCCCCCGGTGAGGCCCGCGGCCCGCCTCGCGATCCTCGTCGCCGTGGTCCTCGCGATCGTCCTCAC
Organism: Demequina iriomotensis; assembly: GCF_000971395.1. Taxonomy (GTDB): domain Bacteria; phylum Actinomycetota; class Actinomycetes; order Actinomycetales; family Demequinaceae; genus Demequina; species Demequina iriomotensis. Next base: position 430,619 of record NZ_BBME01000009.1, read on the forward strand.
GCTCGCGGCGTGCGCGCCCGGCGACGCCGCCGAGTCGCCCGGCTACGTCTCGGGCGACGGCACCGTGACGGTCTTCGACCAGGGCGACCCGGTCGCGCTCGCCGGCACCTCGTTCGCGGGCGACGCCGTCGACATCACGGAGTACCGCGGCCAGGTGGTGCTCATCAACACCTGGTACGCGTCCTGCCCGCCGTGCCGCGCCGAGGCTCCCGACCTCGCCGAGCTCGACGCACGCGACGACGTTCAGCTGGTGGGCGTCAACGGCCGGGACGATGCGCCCACCGCCGAGGCGTTCGAGCGCACCTTCGGCATCTCCTACCCGAGCATCGACGACTCGGACGGCGCGGCGACTGCGACCCTCCAGGGCATCGTCGCCATGAACGCGGTGCCCACCACGCTCGTGGTCGACACCGCGGGCAACCTTCACGCGCGCATCATCGGCACCGCCGACCCCTCGACGCTGCGGTCGCTGGTCGAGGAGGCGGGCGGAGCCGCCGCGGGGGCCGAGGGGTGACGGCGCTCGCCGCCGACGGCTCCTTCGCGGGGATCGCGCTGTCGGGCTCGATGGCGCTCGCGCTGCCCGTCGCGGTGCTCGCGGGCCTGGTCAGCTTCGCATCGCCGTGCGTGGTGCCGCTCGTGCCCGGCTACCTCGGCTATGTCTCCGGCATGGCCGGCACCGGCGGGACCGGCAAGGCCTCGAAGCCCAAGCTCATCGCCGGCGCGCTCCTGTTCGTGCTGGGCTTCTCCGCCGTGTTCGTCACGTTCGGCTTCCTCGCCTCGTCCCTCGGCGCGACCCTGGCGCCCTACCTCACGCTCATCACGCGGCTGCTCGGCGTGGTGATCATCCTGCTCGGCTTCGCGTTCATGGGCGCGGTGCCGTTCCTGCAGGCCGAGAAGCGGCTGCATGTGAGCCCCACCGCGGGCCTCGCGGGGGCGCCCGTGCTCGGCGTCGCGTTCGGGCTCGGGTGGACCCCGTGCATCGGACCCACGCTCGGCGCCGTGTACACGCTCAGCCTGTCGGAGGCGACGCAGGGCCGCGGCGTCGCGCTCGCGGTCGCCTACTGCGTGGGACTCGGGCTGCCGTTCGTGCTGCTCGCGGCGCTGTTCGAGCGCTCGGGCAAGGTCCTCGGCTGGCTGCGCCGTCACCGCCTCGCGCTCATGCGCGTCGGCGGCGCGCTGCTCATCGTGCTCGGCGTGCTGCTGGTGACGGGCCTGTGGGACCGCCTCGCGGCCGAGCTCCAGGGCTGGATCGACGGCTTCTGGACGGCGGTCTGATGGCGCGCGTCAAGCTCGACAACTACGTCATCGCGGACGCCCCGCGGCTGGGACTGCGCGGCTGGCTGCGGTGGATCTGGCGCCAGGTCACGTCGATGCGCGTGGCGCTTATCCTGCTCCTCCTGCTCGCGCTCGCGTCCATCCCCGGCTCGGTCCTGCCGCAGTGGCCGCAGGACGCCGCCGCGACCCGGCAGTTCATCTCCGACAACGCCTTCTGGGGCCCGGTCCTCGACGCGACCGGGTTCCTCGACGTGTTCGGCTCGGCGTGGTTCACGGCGATCTACGTGCTGCTCTTCGCGTCGCTCATCGGCTGCATCGCGCCGCGCGCCGCTCACCACTACCGCGAGCTGCGCCGTCCCGTCGCGGCCACCCCGCGCTCGCTCGCCCGGTACGAGGGCGCCGGCCCCGAGACCGTCGCATCGTCCCCGGACGATGCCGTGGCGGCCGCCCGCGCCGCGCTCCGCCCTCGCGCGGGTCGTCTGGGCGCCCTGACGGGGTACCGCGTGCGTGTCGACCGTCGCGAGGACGGCTCGCTCGCGCTCGCCGCGGAGACCGGGCACGTGCGCGAGCTCGGCAACCTGGTGTTCCACGCGTCGCTCGTGCTCGTGCTGCTCGCCGTCGCCTACGGCACGCTCTTCACCTACCGCGGCCAGGCGATCGTGGTCGAGGGGCGCTCCTTCACCAACGCGGTGGTGGCCTACGACACGTTCTCCTCGGGGTCGCTGTTCGACCCCGCCGACCTCGACCCGTTCACGCTGCGCCTCGACTCGCTCGACGCCGAGTTCTCCGACACCGGGCGCCCCCTCCACTTCCAGGCGAACGTGACGTTCACCGAACCCGGCGAGGACGCGGTGCGGACCGACATCTCCGTCAACCATCCGCTCGAGTCCGGCGATGCCAAGATCTACCTCCAGGGCAACGGCTACGCGCCCGTCATCACAGTGCGCGACGCGGCCGGCGAGGTCGCGTTCTCGGGCCCCGTGGTGTTCCTCGCGCAGGACGCGGCCTATACGTCGACGGGCGTCATCAAGGTGCCGGACGTGAGCACCGGCGAGCAGCTCGGATTCAAGGCGACGCTCTACCCGACGTTCCTCGAGGGACCGTTCGCCGTCGCCTCCATCCACCCGGACCCGGCCAACCCCGTGATCGAGATGCTCGCGTACACCGGTGACCTGGGGCTCGACTCCGGCGTCCCTCAGAACGTCTACCGCCTGGACGAGTCGCAGCTCAGCCCAGTGCAGGACGCCGACGGCCAGCCGGTCACGCTGCGCCTCGCCCTCGGCGAGACGGTCGAGCTGCCGGACGGGCTCGGTTCCGTGACGTTCGAGGAGCTGCCGCGCTACGGCGCGTTCGATCTGCGCGCCGACCCGTCGCTGCCCTACCTGCTCGTGGCGGCGATGCTCACGCTGGCCGGCCTCGCGGTCTCGCTGTTCGCCTCGCGGCGCAAGGTGTGGGTGGTCGCACGGTCCGAGGGCGCCGCTACAGTGGTCAGCGGCGCCGCCTACGCGCCCGCGCACGATGCGGGCGTCGCGGCAGTCCTCGAGCGCGCCATGGCCGCCGCGGCGGGTCGCGAGGCGACCGCCCCGGCGGGGGAGAGGGAGCCTTCATGAATCCGACCGACCTCAGCGTGATGGCGCTGGGCGGGGCCACCGTGCTCTACGCGATCGCGATGGTCGCGTACGCGATCCGCCTCGCGCGCGTCGCCGACGACAAGGTGGCCGCGCGCGCCGCGGTGGCCGTCCCCGCCGGCGGCGCCGCAGACGGGCTGCCCGTCGAGGCCGCGGCCCCCGCATCGTCCCCCGGAGCGAAGGCCGCCAAGGCGGCGGGCATCGCCCGCTCGACCACGCTCGTCGGGGCGGCGCTGCACGCCGTCGGGCTCGCCGCGCGGGGGATCGACGCGGGCCACGTGCCGTGGTCGAACATGTACGAGTACACGATCTCGGGCTCGTTCTTCGCGGTGCTCGTGTTCCTCATCGTGCAGCGGCGCAGGGACATCGCGTTCCTGGGCGCGGGCGTGACGGGGTTCGCGACGGTCGCGCTCGGGCTCGCGCTCACGGTCCTCTACAAGGACGTCGACACCTTGCCGCCGGCGCTGCAGAGCTACTGGCTGGTCATCCACGTCTCGATCGCGACGATCGTCACGGGCATCTTCGCGGTGTCCTTCATCGCGACCGCGCTGCAGCTCATGCGCGACTCGCGCGACCGCGGCACGCGCTGGACCGGCGACCGGGTGCGATGGCTCGACGCCGTGCCGTCGGCGCCGGCGCTCGAGGCGCTGTCCTTCCGGCTCAACGCCGTCGGGTTCGTGCTGTGGACGTTCACGGTGATGGCCGGCGCGATCTGGGCCGAGCACGCGTGGGGCCGCTACTGGGGCTGGGACCCCAAGGAGGTCTGGTCCTTCGTCATCTGGGTGCTGTACGCGGCGTACCTGCACGCGCGCACCACGCAGGGCTGGGCGGGCCGCCGCAGCGCGTGGCTCGCGATCGCGGGCTTCGCGGCGCTTATCGCCAACTTCACCGTCGTGAACCTGTTCTTCCAGGGGCTTCACACCTACGCGGGGTCCTGACCGGATGAAGATCGCGCTGGTGCTGGACGACAGCATCGATCGCCCCGACGGGGTCCAGCAGTACGTCCTCACCCTGGGGGCCTTCCTGTCCCGCGCGGGGCATGAGGTGCACTACCTGTGCTCGACCTCGTCCCGTTCGGACGTGACGGTCCACTCGCTCGCGCGCAACGTCGGTGTGACGTTCAACGGCAATGGGCTGCGGATCCCGCTGCCGACGTCGCGTCGGGCGATCCGTTCCTTGCTCGACCAGGAGCGCTACGACGTCATCCACGTCCAGACCCCGCACTCGCCGCTGTTCGCGGCGCGCGTGGTGGACGAGGCGCGCAAGCTTCAGGCGCGCTCGGTGCGCATCGTCGGGACGTTCCACATCCTGCCCGACTCCAAGGTGTCGGAATGGGGGACCCACGCGCTCGGGCGCGTGCTCGCGCGCAACCTGCGCCGCTTCGATGCGTTCATGGCGGTGTCCGAGCCGGCCGCGGCCTTCGCGAGGCGCACCTTCGGGATCGCCGCCACCGTGGTGCCGTGCCCCGTGGACGTCACGCGCTTCGCGGACGATGCGGCGGGGCGCTCGCCGGTGCCCGGCTCGGACGGCCGGCTGGTGCTCGCGTTCCTCGGCCGACTGGTCGAGCGCAAGGGCGTGCTCGAGCTGGTGCGGGCGCTCGACGCGCTCCCGGCGGACGTCCAGGAGAGGCTCGAGGTGCGCATCGGCGGAAAGGGGCCCCTGCTCGGCGACCTGGAGGCGGCGGTCGAGGTCAGCGCGCTGCCGCACGTGTCCCTGCCCGGCTTCGTCGCCGAGGAGGACAAGGCGGCCTTCTACGCCGACGCCGACATCGCGGTGTTCCCCGCGACCGGCGGCGAGAGCTTCGGCATCGTGCTGGTCGAGGCGATGGCGTCCCAGGCGGGTCGCGGCGCGGGCGTGGTGCTCGCGGGCGCGAACCCCGGGTACCTGTCGGTGATCGGCGACGATCCTCGCGTGTCGGTGGACGCGCGCGACTCGGCGGCGTTCGCGGAGTCGCTGCGGGTGCTGATCTCGGACCCCGGCCTGCGCGCCGCGCTGCACGCGGAGCAGGCCGCGCGCGTGCAGCGCTTCGATGTGGAGCGCGTGGGCGCCCAGGTGCTCGAGGTGTACGGGGCCTGAGGCTCCGCGCGTCGCGCTTCGGGAATGGGGCATCCACGGTCGGTTTCGACGGATGCGCGTGCGCCATGGGGCATTCTGCGCCGCGCCTGCGGTCAACGTGCCCCATAGGACGCGGCGGAGCGCCAGAATCGACCGCCAGTGCCCCATTTCGAGGGGTGGGGGGTCGGAGGGGGTCGGAGGGGGTCGATGGGGGGTCGGAGGGGTCGGAGCTGGAGGGTAGGAGGTGCTGCGGGGTTGGCGCGGGCGGGCTCTCAGCGCGGCTCCGCCGTCGACTCCCTCACCACCAGCGAGGTGTCCATCCTCACGTGCTGCTCGCATGCCTCGCCGCCGACGAGCGCGAGGAGCATGTGCATCGCCTCCGCGCCCATCTCCTGCAGCGGCTGGCGCACGGTGGTGAGCGGGACCGGCGCGGCGGCGGCCTCCGGGATGTCGTCGAACCCCACGATCGACAGGTCGTAGGGCACGGACAGGCCCATGTCGAGCGCGACGTCCATCGCCGCGAGGGCCGTCGTGTCGTTCGCCGCGAAGATCGCGGTGGGACGCTCGGGGAGGCTCAGCATCGACTCGGCGGCATGGGCGGCGAGCTCGGGCTCGTAGTTGGTCTCGACCACCAGGTCCTCGTCGATCTCGACGCCGGCCGCCTCCATCGCGGTGCGGAACCCCTCCTCGCGGCGCCGGCCGGAGTCGAGGTCGTGACGTCCGCCCAGGAAGGCGACGCGACGGTGGCCGAGCTCGATCAGGTGCGTGGTCGCGGCCCGCGCACCGGCGACGTTGTGCGAGTCGACGGTGGGCAGCGAGGACGGGCCGTAGTGCGGGTCGATCGCGACCACGGGCACGCCGGTGGCCGTGTTGAGCACGGTCGGTGTCACCAGGATCGCGCCGTCGATGAGGGTGCCACCGAGTCGAGCGAGCGAGCGCCGCTCCCAGCCGTGACCGTGGCCGCCCGAGTGCGCGAGCAGTTCGTACCCGCTGCCCTCGGCGGCGGCCCACGCGCCCTTCATCAGCTCTGCTGAGAAGGGCTCGAAGCCGCCGACCAGGATGCCGAGCACGTTGGTGCGCTGCCCGCGCAGGCCCGCGGCCGAGAGGTTGCCGGCGTAGCCGACCTCGTCGATGACCTCCTGGACCCGCGCGACGGTCTCCTTCGACACCCCGTAGCGGCCGTTGACCACCTTCGAGACGGTGGCGACCGACACCCCCGCGAGGCGCGCGACGTCGGCGAGCTTGACCCGTGCGACCGGTTCCATGCCCGCATCGTATCCGCGCCGCATCGTCCGCGAGACCGCGACGCGACCATCCGGCCGCGCCGGAGAACCCCGTTGCGAAAACGTTATCGATAACGATTGACGCGATGGCGCCGCGCATGTGAGACTCGCGCTGTTCGACCTGAGTCAATGGAGACGAAAGGGGACATCATGGCGAACATGCGACGTGCTGCTGCGGGAGCGGCGATCGCGGCATCCATGGCCTTGCTGGCGGCCTGCAGCTCGAACGGGGGCGACGGCGACGCCACCCCCGACGCGGGGGCGACGTCCGGCGGGGGCGGAGGCGGCGACGAGCCGGTCACCCTCACCTGGTGGCACAACGGCGTGGCGGGAGACACCGGCGAGAACTCGCTCGGCGACTACTGGGACACGGTGGCGGCCGACTACATGGCCGCGAACCCGAACGTCACCATCGAGATCGAGCAGATCCAGAACGAGGACCTCCAGCGGACCCGCATCCCCACCGCGCTGCAGTCGGGCGACGCGCCCGACCTGTTCCAGCAGTGGGGCGGCGGCGAGATGGCGGCGCAGGCGGAGGCCGGCTACCTCATGGACCTCTCGGACGTGCTGGCGGACGACATCGGCCGCCTGGGCGGCGGCGTCGCGCCGTGGCAGGTGGACGGCGTCACGTACGGCCTTCCGTTCCAGTTCGCAGTCGAGGGCATCTGGTACCGCCCGAGCCTGTTCGCGGAGGCCGGCATCGCCGACGTCCCGACCACCATGGACGAGCTGAACGATGCGGTCCAGAAGCTCAAGGACGCGGACATCGTGCCCATCGCCGTGGGTGCCGCGGACAAGTGGCCCGCGGCTCACTGGTGGTACAACTTCGCGCTGCGCTCGTGCACGCAGGACACGGTCGCCAACGCGGGCACCTCGCTCGACTTCTCCGACCCGTGCTGGGTCGCGGCGGGCGACGCGCTCCAGGAGTTCCTCGGCACCGAGCCGTTCCAGCCGCAGTTCACCTCGACGGTCGCGCAGACCGGCGCCACGTCCTCGGCGGGCATGGTCGCCAACGGCAAGGCCGCGATGGAGCTCATGGGCCAGTGGAACTACTTCGTCTACGAGGGCTTCACCGACGGCTCCGACGAGGCCAAGGCGGCGCTGCACGAGGACCTCGACTGGTTCCCGATGCCCGCGGTCGAGGGCGGCGCGGGCGACCCGTCCGCCGCGATGGGCGGCGGCGACGGCTTCTCCTGCTTCGTGGACGCGCCGCCCGAGTGCGCCGACTTCCTCGCGTACATCGTGAGCGACGACGTCCAGCGCGGCTACGCCGAGGCGGTGGGCGGCCTGCCCGTCGCGCCGGCCGCGGCCGATGCGGTCACGGACCCGGTCCTGCAGAAGATCGCGCAGACCACGTCCAGCGCAGCGTACGTCCAGCTGTGGATGGACACCCTGCTCGGCCCGAACGTCGGCGGAGCGATGAACGACGGCATCGTCAACATCTTCAACGGCACCGGGGACTCCCAGGCCGTGGTCGACGCGATGATCGCCGCCGCCGCCACCTCCTGACCGACCGCCACCGAGATCCAAGAAAGCGAGTCTCCCTGGTGACCGCACTGGAGGCCTCGGGTCGGAACGCGGGCCCCGCCGTCGAGCAATCGACGGCGGGGTCCCGCCCCCTGACCCCAGCAACGCAGCACCCCCGCCGCGACGGTGTCCGCAAGTGGGCGGAGATCGCCCTCTTCGTGGGACCCGCGCTGGTCCTGTTCCTCACCTTCGTCGTGTACCCGGTCGTCTCAGCCGCGCGGTACAGCCTCTACAAGTGGAACGGCGTCTCGCAGTTCTCCGACGCCGAGTTCGTGGGGTTCTCGAACTACACGCGCGCGCTGTGGGGCGGCAGCGACCCCGCCACGCAGCAGGCGTTCAAGACCGCCTACTCCCAGCCGTTCTGGGAGGCGCTCAGCCACAACTTCGCGATCATCGGGCTGTCGCTGGCGATCCAGCTGCCCGTCGCCCTGCTGGTCGCGCTCACGCTCAACCGCAGGTTCCGCGGGCGGGCTTTCACCCGCGTGGTGATCTTCGCGCCCTACGTGCTCAGCGAGGTCATCGCGGGGACGATGTGGCTCATCATCTTCGACCCCAACGGCATCGCGACGCAGTGGACGCGCGCGATCGGGCTCGACATGCCGGCCGGCGGCTGGTTCGAGGACCCGACGTGGGGCTTCTGGACCGTCTTCTTCATCATCACGTGGAAGTACGTCGGGCTCGCGATCATCCTGTTCCTCGCCGGGCTGTCCGGCGTGAGCGAGGACCTGCAGGAGGCCGCAGCGATCGACGGCGCGAGCTGGTGGCAGATCCAGTGGCGCATCAACATCCCGCTCATCGGACCCACCATCCGCATCTGGGCCTTCCTGTCGATCATCGGCTCGATCCAGCTCTTCGACATGGTGTGGGTGCTCAACCGCGGCGGCACCGCGGGCCAGTACTCGACCATCGCGAGCTACATGATGCAGATCGGCTTCTTCCGCTCCGACTGGGGCTACGGCTCGGCGATCGCGGTGATCATGTTCCTCCTGTCGTTCGTCATCGCCCTCGCCTACATGGCGACCATCCTGCGGCGCGACAACGCCAACCCCCGGAAGGCGAGGTGACGGCCATGTCCGTCGACACGCAGCGCGCCGGCGCATCGTCCACCCGCACCCCGCGACCCCGCCGCGGCGGGGGGCTCATGCCCGAGGGCTCGACGTACCTCGCGATCGGCATCGGGCTCGTGGGTGTCGCGCTCACGCTCGGCCCGATCGCCTACCTCATCCTCGGCGGCTTCCGGACTCAGGGAGACCTCGCGGCGAACCCGACCGGGCTGCCCGATCCGTTCCAGTGGCAGAACTACTGGGAGATCCTGTCGGGGCCGCTCTTCTGGCGTCAGCTGCTCAACTCCACCCTGGTCGCCGTCGCGACGACCGCGGCGGTGGTGCTGTTCGGCACCATGGCCGCCTACCCGCTGTCGCGCTACCGGTTCCGGGGCCGCGAGCTCGTGTTCGTCATCTTCACCACCGGTCTCATGTTCCCCCTGACGGTCGCGGTGCTGCCGCTGTACCTGCTGCTGCGCGACCTCGGCATCAGCGGCCTGTGGGGCCTGGTGATCCCTCAGATCGCGTTCGCGCTGCCGGTCACCATCATCATCCTCAGGCCCTTCATCGCGGCGCTGCCGAAGGAGCTCGAGGAGGCGTCATTCATGGACGGCATCACGCGCATCGGCTTCTTCTGGCGCATGCTGCTGCCGCTCGCGCGGCCCGCGATGGTGACCGTGGGCGTGCTCGCGTTCATCGGCTCGTGGAACGCCTACCTGCTGCCGCTGCTGCTGCTCACGGGCGACCCGTCCGGCATGACCCTCCCGCTCGGCGTCACCACGTTCCAGGGCCAGCACTCCGCCGCGACGACGATGATCATGGCCTACACGTCGCTCGCGATGCTCCCCGCGCTCGCGTTCTTCCTGCTGATGGAGCGGCGCATCGTCGACGGGCTCACCGGCGCGGTGAAGGGATGACGGCCGTGGACGCCCCCGTGTCGGGTCGGGTCGCGGCGCTGGTCGCCGACATGACGCTCGAGGAGAAGCTCGCCCAGATCACCGGCTTCTGGGAGGACGAGAAGGGCGACGTGGTCGCGCCGCTCCAGGGCGAGGTCTCCGTCACGGGCGGCCTCGACGAGGCGACGCGCCACGGCATCGGCCACTTCACGCGCATCTACGGCACCACCCCCGTGGAGGCCGATGCGCGGGCGCGGGTCCTGTGGGAGCGCCAGCGCGCGCTCGTCACGGGCACGCGGCTGGGCATCCCCGCCATCGTCCACGAGGAGATCCTCACCGGGCTCTCGGCCTGGAAGGCCGCGACGTACCCGGGCCCGCTCACGTGGGGCGCGACGTTCGACCCCGCGCTCATCGCCCGCATGGGGGCGCTCATCGGGCGCGACTGCCGCGCCCTCGGCGTCCATCAGGGCCTCGCGCCGGTGCTCGACGTGGTCCGCGACCCGCGGTGGGGCCGCGTCGAGGAGTGCATCGGCGAGGATCCCTACCTTGTCGGCGAGCTCGGCACGGCGTACGTCGAGGGGGTCCAGTCCGAGGGCGTGCACGCGACGCTCAAGCACTTCGTCGGCTACTCCGCGTCGGCCGCCGGGCGGAACTTCGGCCCGGTGGCGATGGGTCCCCGCGAGCTGCGCGACGTCATGATGGTCCCGTTCGAGATGGCCGTGATCGACGGCGGCGTGCGCTCCGTCATGCACGCCTACACGGAGATCGACGGCGTCCCCACCGCGGCGGACGGCTCGCTGCTCACCGGGGTGCTCCGCGACGAGTGGGGCTTCGACGGCGTGGTCGTGGCCGACTACTTCGGGGTCGCGTTCCTCCACCTGCTCCACGGCATCGCCGCCGACCTGGGCGAGGCGGCGGCGCTCGCCCTCGCGGCCGGCGTCGACGTCGAGCTGCCCACGGGGGACGCCTACCTCGCCCCGCTCGCCGCGGCGGTGCGCTCCGGCGCGGTGGACGAGTCGCTCGTCGACCGCGCGGTCGCCCGCGTCCTCGCGCAGAAGGAGGCGTTGGGCCTGCTCGACGCCGACTTCGCGGACGAGCCGCCGAGCGGCGTCGACCTCGACGGCCCCGAGCATCGCGAGGTCGCCCGCCTGATCGCGGAACGCGGCATCGTGCTGCTGGCGAACGACGGCACGCTGCCGCTCGCGCCCCGGGGGGACGATGCGCCGGGCGCGCCCCGGGCGGACGATGCGCCGGGCGCGCCCCGCCTCGCCGTCATCGGCCCGAACGCCGACCGCTACCAGGCGATGTTCGGCTGCTACTCGTTCGCCAACCACGTGCTCGACAAGCGCCCCGGCACGGAGCTCGGCCTCGAGGTCCCGACCGTGCTCGACGCGATCCGCGACGAGCTGGGTCCGGTCCTGAGCGCGCGCGGCTGCGACGTCCAGGGCACCGACGCGTCGGGCATCCCGGAGGCGGTCGCCGCCGCGGCGGCGGCGAACGTGGCCGTCGTCGTGGTCGGCGATCAGGCCGGGCTGTTCGGCCGCGGCACCTCGGGCGAGGGCTGCGACACGGACTCGCTCGAGCTGCCGGGGGTGCAGCGCGCCCTGGTCGAGGCCGTGATCGAGACCGGGACGCCCGTGGTGCTGGTGCTGCTCACCGGACGCCCGTACGCGATCGGCTGGGCGCTCGAGCGTTGCGCCGCGGTGGTGCAGGCGTTCTTCCCCGGCGAGGAGGGCGCGGCCGCCATCGCGGGGGTCCTGTCGGGACGCGTCAACCCCTCCGGCCGCCTGCCCGTGAGCATCCCGCGCGACACGGGCGCGCAGCCCGCCACGTACCTGCATCCGCGGCTCGGCGAGGACTCGGACGTGACGAACCTGTCCTCGACGCCTCCACTGACCTTCGGCGAAGGGCTGTCCTACACCTCCTTCTCCTACGCCGACCTGGCCGTGGCGGGCGCGCCGACCGACGGCACGATGCGGGTGGCGGTCACCGTGCGCAACACGGGAGAGCGCGATGGCGAGGAGGTGGTGCAGGTCTACGCGCACCAGCGGCGCGCGTCGATCACGCGGCCCGTCGCGCAGCTCGCGGGCTTCGCCCGCGTGGCGCTCGCGGCGGGCGAGGCGCGGCGCGTCACGCTCGACATCCCCGCGGCCCGCCTGGCCCTCACCGGCCGCGACCTGGTGCGCGCGGTCGAGCCGGGCGCGATCGAGCTGTGGGTCGGGACGCCGCGCCACCGCATCGTCGAGGCCGTCGCGGTGCTCGATGGTGCGCGGACGCCGGTCGGCCGCGCGACGGCACGCCGGGGAAGGTTCGCGGTGGACGGGGTCTGAATCAGCCGCTGCGGCGCTTGCGGCGCCCCTGCTCGCGCAGCCACGCCAGGTACTCGGGGTCGTCGTCGGGCGCGACGGGACCCTTCCGCGGCGCGGGTCCGCTATCGGGGCGCAGCAGCTTGAGGACGATCCACGCGAGCGCGCCCACGAACGGCAGGAACAGCACGATCGCGGTCCACAGGCCCTTGGTGACCCCGTACGGCTCGCGCTCCGGGCGCTGCCACACGTCCGCGAGGGCGTAGATCACGAGGCCCAGATAGACGAGCAGCGGAAGCACCTTGAGCATCCCTCAAGCCTACGCCGCGTAACCTTGACGCATGGATGTCGTCGCGTACTGGGGTGCCCGCACGGGCCTGTTCCTCGCCGTGGTGGGGGCGCTGTGGCTGGTGGGCTGGCGCGACATGATGGCGTTCCTCGCCGCCTTCGTGGTCGCGTGGCTCGTGTCGTACCTGGTGCTCCCGGGCATGCGCGTCAAGGCGCAGGCGCAGATGGACCGGTGGATCTCGCGCAGCGAGAAGGGTCTGCGCGACGCCGATGCGGAGGAGGACGCCGAGATCGGCGCCGCCGACGAGGCGCACCCGCACGAGTCGCGGTAGCGGACGCCGCCTGGGCCTGGTGGCCGGTCGCCCAGACCGTGTGGGCGCGGTGTGTGTCCGATCGCGTAGTTCAGCGCACGGTGAAGCAACCGGGCGCGGACGGCGCGGGCCCTGCACGGGCACGCGGCAGGGCGGTTCCCGGTTCAGCCCGCATTGAAGATCTCGGGAACGATGGAGCCCGCGCCAGCGGTTCGGACGCGACGCGCGCGAGACCCTAGAGCGCGATGCCGAGCGCGAGCAGCAGGCCGTAGGCGAGGCCCACGCCGCTGATCCCCTGGAACATGACGCCGAAGTTGCGGCCCGCGGCACCCATGCGCATCCCGAAGGCGATCACCACGGACGGCAGCGCGACCACGGTGGCGATGAGCGCCCACGGGTGCGAGAACGCGACCAGGACGGCGAAGCCGACGGGCAGGGTGACGGCCGCGGCGAAGTACTGGCGCGCCCGCAGCTCGCCCACCTTGACCGCGAGGGTCCGCTTGCCGGCCAGCGCATCGGTCTCGAGGTCGCGGATGTTGTTCACGAGCAGCAGCGCGACCGCGTACAGCCCGACGCCGGCCGCGGCCCACACTGAGTAGAGCGTGATCGCGCCCGCCTGCGTGAGCAGGGTTCCCAGCACCGCGACCGGGCCGAAGAAGATGAAGACGCTGATCTCGCCGTAGCCCGCGTACCCGTAGGGGCGCGACGAGCCGGTGTAGGTCCACGCCGCGACGATCGCGACCGCGCCCACCGCGAGCAGCCACCACACGCCCGACACCACCACGAGCGCCAGCCCCAGCACCGCTCCGACCGCGAACGACGCGTAGGCCGCGAGCTTCACCGAGCGGGGCAGCGCCTTGCCCGAGGCGACCAGCCGCTCGGGGCCGATGCGGTCGACGTCCGTCCCGCGGATGCCGTCCGAGTAGTCGTTCGCGTAGTTCGAGCCGATCTGGAGCGCGAGCGCGACGCCCAGCGCGAGCAGCGCGGGCAGCAGGTGGAACGCGTCCTCGGCGATCGCGGCCGCGGAGCCGACGATGACGGGCACCGCCCCGGTCCACAGGGTGCGGGGGCGGGCTCCTGCCACCCAGTCGGCCGTCGTGGTCATCGCTCCTCCTCGCTCGCCAGCGCGCGCGCAGCCGGCCGGTCAATCTTGCCACCCGCGGTGCGGGGCAGCGCCTCCGCGCGGACGATGCGTCGGGGCCTCGCGTACGCGGGCAGCGCCGCGACCGCGGCGGCGAGCGCCGCATCGTCCGGCGCGCCCTCGACCACGGCGACCACGCGCTCGCCCCATTCGGGGTCGGGGACCCCCACCACGGCGGCCGCCGCCGCGCCCGCGTGCTCGAGAGCGAGCTCGACGCGCTGCGGGTGCACCTTGACCCCGCCGGTGTTGATGACGTGGTCCGCGCGGCCCAGCACCCGCAGCCTGCCGTCGTGCAGCTCGCCCAGGTCGCTCGTCACGAACCACCGCTCGCCGTCGACCACCTCGAACGCCGCATCGTCCCCGTCGCCGTACCCGGCCGCGAGCGTGGGACCCGCCAGCATGACCCGCCCGTCGTCGCCGAGGCGCACGCCGACGCCGTCGAGCGCCGTCCCGTCGTAGACGCAGCCGCCCGTGGTCTCGCTCATGCCGTACGTGCGGACCAGGTTGCCCGGCGCATCGTGCTCCGGAAGCGCCGCGCCGCCGACGAGCACCGCGTCGAAGGTCGCGAGCGCGTCGCGTCCTGCGGGATCGGCGAGCAGGCGGCGCACCTGGGTGGGGACGAGCGACACGTGGCGCGGGCCCGCCGGCATGCGGGCGACGGCGGAGGCGAAGGCCGCCGCGGTGAACGGGCCCGCGGGCATGCGCGTCACGGGTGCGCCGGCAAGGGCCGCCCGCGCGAGCACCAGCGCGCCGCCGATGCGCTCCGGCGGGATCGCGAGCAGCCATCCGGCCTCGCCGCCCAGCCGACGTGACGAAAGCGACACTGCGGCATGAACCGCCTCAGTCGGGATCAACACCTCACGCGGGACGCCGGTAGAACCCGAGGTATTCACGGAGATGCCCGCGGCATGCCCCGCGAGGGCGGCGGCGACGGCCCGGTCGGGACCGGCGGCGAGGGGCGCGTACGTCACACGGACCAGCCTACGAGCCCACTTACACTCGACCGCATGAACATCCGCCTGGCCGCCGTGACGACGGCGACGTCCGCCGTCGTGCTCGCGCTTGCAGCATGCTCGCCCGCGACCGAGAGCAGCCCTACCAGCACGGTCTCGATCGCCCCTCTCGAGCCCTCGCCCGCCGTCTCCGCGATGGAGCTCCCGCCGGCGCCCGAGGACCCGCGTCCCGACGTGATCTGGCCCCTCACGGGCCTCGACGCGACCGACGCGAGCAAGAAGCAGCTCAAGCGGCCGGCGCTGTCGATCAAGATCGAGAACACCGCGGACGCGCGCCCGCAGGAGAACCTCGACAAGGCCGACGTGGTCTACGAGGAGTACGTCGAGTACGGCATCTCGCGCCTCATCGCGGTGTACCAGTCGCAGTACCCGAAGTCCGTGGGCCCGATCCGGTCGATGCGACCGATGGACCGCAACATCATCGGCTCGCTCGACGGGCCGCTGATCTTCTCGGGCGCCCAGGGCCGCTTCATCTCCGACACCGCGAGCTCGGGCCAGGAGATGATCACGCAGGACCGCGGCGACTACGGGTTCTACCGCACCACGGACAAGGCCGCGCCGCACAACCTGCACGGCTACCTCTCGCAGTTCCTCGAGCAGACCGACGCGACGGCGCCCGCCCAGCAGTGGGACATCGCGTACCCCGCATCGGAGGCGACCGCGCAGGTCGAGGGCGAGAAGGCGACGCTGCTCGACATCACGATGTCGCCGCGCGCGCTGCCCGAGTGGCGCTGGGCCAAGAACGCCGGCGTGTGGAAGCGCTACGAGGACGGCACGCCGCACGTGACGTCGGACGGTACCCAGCTGTCCGCGACCAACGTCGTGATGCTATGGGTCCCGGTGCGCTACACCTCGGGGTCGTCCACCTCCTCGGTCCCGGAGACGCTCGTCTCGGGCGAGTCGGGCAAGGGCTACGTCGCGTCCGGCGACAAGGTCGTCGCGATCACGTGGAGCAAGAAGAACCGCACCGCGCCGTTCGTGCTCAAGACCGACGACGGCGAGAAGGTCGCGCTCGCGCCCGGTCAGACGTGGTTCGAGCTGGTCCCCAGCTCGGGCGTGAACAACGCGACGGACATCGACATCTCCTAAGGCGCCTCACCCGGCGCCCCGCCCCGCCGCCTCACCCACCCTCCACGGAATGGGGCGCTGAGCGTCGCTCTCGGGTCGCACGCGCCTCCCATGGGGCGCTGAGCGACGATGGGAACGTGATCACCCTCCTCACCGGCGCCGGGCTCTCGACCGCCGCGGGCATCCCCGACTTCCGCGGGCCCGACGGCGTGTGGACCCGGCACCCCGAGAAGGCGCGGCTGCTCGAACTCGACGCCTTCGTCGGCGATCCGGCTTCGCGCGAGCAGGGCTGGCGCGACTGGGCCGCGCACCCGGCCTGGTCGGCGCGGCCGTCCCCCGCGCATCGTGCCCTCGCTCGCCTGGTCGCGGCGGGCGCGTGCCGCGACGTGCTCACCCAGAACATCGACGGCCTGCACCAGGCGGCGGGGACGCCGGACGATGCGGTGGTCGAGATGCACGGCAGCCTCGCCGCCGCCTCGTGCTTGGGATGCGGCTTCGCGTGCCCGACGCGCGAGGTGATCGCCCGCCTCGTCGCCGAGCCCGATCCCCGTTGTCCGTACTGCAGAGGGATCCTCAAGCCCGACGTCGTCTACTTCGGCGAGGCGCTGCGCTCGGAGGACCTCGAGCGTGCCTCCCGCGCGGCGCGCTCCTGCGACCTGTTCGTCGCCATCGGCACCACGCTGCAGGTGTACCCGGTGGCCGCCCTCGCGGGCGAGGCGCTCGCCGCCGGCGCCGCGCTGGCCATCATCAATGCGTCGCCGACCTCATGGGATCGCGACGCCTCGCTGGTGGTGCGCGACCCCATCGAGGAGGCGGTGCCCGCGCTCGTCGACGAGTGGCTGGGCTGAGGATCAGCGGGCCGTTCCCACTGTCATCCTACCGCGGTAGCATCGGGGGATGGCCACCAAGCTGAGCATCAGCCTTCCCGAGCAGGATGTGCGAGTTCTCGACGCCCTGGTCAGGTCGGGTGTCGCGCCGAACCGCTCCGCCGCCGTGCACTCCGCCATCGAACGCCTGGTCGAGGCGGAACGTGAGCGCGATCTCGCGGATCAGCTCGTCGAGGCGATGCGCGAGTGGGAGACCTCGGGTGCGCAGGGGGCGTGGGACGGCACCGCGGGGGACGGCGTGTGAGGGGTGAGATCTGGCGCGCCGACCTGGACCCGGCGCGGGGGGTCGAGGCGAGCAAGGTGCGACCGGTCCTCATCGTGGGGAGGCGGATGCTGGTCGACGCGGCGATGCGGGTCGGAGGCACGGTGACGGTGGTGCCGATCACCTCCAACGTGGCGAAGGTGTTCGACTTCCAGGTGCTCCTGCCTGCGGGGACGGGTGGGCTCGAGGTCGACTCGAAGGCCCAGGCCGAGCAGATCCGCACCCTGAGCGTGACGCGGCTGATGGTGCGTCTTGGAGCGGTCCCTTCCGAGACCTCGTCGCGGGTCGATGACGCGATCCGGCTCTACCTGGGGCTGTGAGACCGCGTCTCAGAACGCGTACGGGAACCTGGTCCAGTCGGGTTCGCGGCGCTCGAGGAACGCGTCCCGGCCCTCCTGCGCCTCGTCCGTCATGTACGCCATGCGGGTCGCCTCGCCGGCGAACACCTGCTGGCCCGCGAGACCGTCGTCCGCGAGGTTGAACGCGAACTTGAGCATCCGGATCGCCTGCGGCGACTTGGTGGCGACGATGCGCGCGTACTCGAGAGCGCGGGCCTCGAGCTCGGCGTGCGGCACGGCCTCGTTGACGCCGCCCCAGCGCTCCGCATCGTCCGCCGAGTACTCGCGCGCCAGGAAGAAGATCTCCCGCGCCCGCTTGTCGCCCACCTGGCGCGCGAGCAGCGCACTGCCGTAGCCCGCGTCGAACGAGCCGACGTTGGCATCGGTCTGCTTGAAGCGCGCGTGCTCGCGGCTCGCGATCGAGAGGTCGCTCACTACGTGCAGCGAGTGCCCGCCGCCGGCCGCCCAACCGTTGACCGCCGCGATGACCACCTTGGGGGAGTGACGCATGAGGCGCTGCACCTCGAGGATGTGCAGGCGCCCGCCGTACGCGGGGGCGTCGGCCGCGGTGCCCTCGTAGAGGTAGCCGTCGCGGCCGCGGATGCGCTGGTCGCCGCCCGAGCAGAACGCGTGGACCCCGTCGGCCGCCGGGCCGTTGCCCGTGAGGATGATCGCGGCGACGTCGACCGTCTGGCGCGCGTGGTCGAGCGCGCGGTAGAGCTCGTCGACGGTCTGCGGGCGGAACGCGTTACGCACCTCGGGCCGGTTGAACGCGATGCGCACGGCGGGGAGGTCGCGCTCGCCGTCCTCGGTACGCTCCACCCACCGGTGATAGGTGATGTCCGAGTCGGGGAAGCCGTCGATCGCGCGCCACTGGGTCGGATCCATGAGGTCGGAGACCTGCGCCGGGATGTCGCTCATGGGATCCGAGCGTAGTGCGGCGCGCGCACCGGCTCGCATGTCGGAGCGCTCCGGGCGCGATCCGATATCCAGGTCGTCGGCGGCACGCATGTCGGACCGATCGGCCGTCGGCCCGGCATCGGGGGCGCCAGGAGCGACCCCTAGGCTGAGGCCATGGAGTTCCGCCCGTTCCGCGTCGCGCTGTCGACCCGCTTCCGCGGCGTCACCGAGCGCCACGGCGTCCTCATCCGCGGCACGGACCAGGACGGACGCGATCGCTGGGGCGAGTACTCCCCGTTCGACGACTACACCCCCGAGCGCGCATCGCGCTGGTGGGAGGCCGCGATGGAGGCCGCTCGCGGCGAGTGGCCGGACCCGGTGCGCGACACCGTGCCGGTCAACAGCATCGTCCCCGAGCTCCCCGCCGGGCGCGCCGCCCAGCTCGCCGCGGCGGGCGGCTGCACCACCGCCAAGGTCAAGGTCGCCGGCACCGGCGGATGGCGGGACGATGTGCGGCGCGTCGAGGCGGTCGCGGTCGCCTTGGGCCCGGAGGGCCGCGTCCGCGTGGACGCCAACGGCGCGTGGGACGTCGACACCGCGGTGACCGTGCTCAGGGAGCTGGACGCGGCCGCGCGTGCGGGCGGCGGTCCCGGACTCGAGTACGTGGAGCAGCCGTGCCGCTCCGTGGCGGAGCTTGCTGAGGTCCGCCGCCGCACGAGCATCCTCGTGGCCGCCGACGAGTCGGTGCGCATCCCCGGCGACGCCGACGAGGTCATGCGCGCCGGGGCCGCCGACATCCTGGTCCTCAAGGTCGCGCCGATGGGCGGCGTCCGGAACTGCCTCGACGTGGTCGACAGGTACGCGATCCCCATCGTGGTGTCGAGCGCGATGGAGTCCTCGGTCGGGCTGGCGGCGGGCGTCGCGCTCGCGCGCGCGGTGCCCGAGCTGCCGTACGCATGCGGGCTCGGCACGGGCGAGCTGCTCGCCGAGGACACGGTGCGCGAGACGGTGGTGCCGCGCGACGGCGTCATCGGCCCGGTCACGCTGGACGTGATCGTATGAGCGAGAATCCCTCGGGCGCGTTCGCCCGCGCGCTCGTCGCGGCGCTGGTGGAGCGCGGGGTCGAGGACTTCGTGCTGAGCCCCGGGTCGCGCTCCGGCCCGCTCGCGCACGCGCTCGCGGAGGCGGGGTCGGCGCACCCGCCGCTCGGGGCGCCGCGCGTGAACCTGCATGTCCGCATCGACGAGCGCAGCGCGGGCTTCCTCGCGCTCGGCGTCGCGCGCGGTCGCGCCGCCGCGGGGGACCCACGCCCGGTCGCGATCGTCACCACCTCGGGGACAGCGGTGGGCAACCTCCTGCCCGCGGTGATGGAGGCGCACCACTCGGGCGTGCCGCTCCTGCTGCTCACCGCCGACCGGCCTGCGGAGCTGCGCGGGGTGGGCGCCAACCAGACCACCGACCAGCTGGGGCTGTTCGGCGCGTTCGTGCGCTGGGAGGCCGACGTCCCGGCAGCCGACCTGGGCGAGCGACCCGACCGCGCCACCGCGCTCGCGGATCGCGCCGTGCTCGCCGCGGTGGGCGATCGCGCGCGGGAGGACATGGCGGCCGCCCCCGGCCCGGTCCACCTCAACATCGCGTTCCGGGAGCCGCTCGGCGCCGACGGCGGCGTCTGGCACGCTCCTCCCGCGTTCACGCCCTCGACCGGGGGCATCCCCGTGGTCGCCGCGCCGCCGGCGCCGTCCGCGCTGCCCGCGGTCGCGCGCGGCGTGGTGATCGCGGGCGACGGCGCGGGCGATGCCGCGCGCGCCGTCGCCGAGGCGCACGGGTGGCCGCTGCTCGCCGAGCCGACCTCGCTCGCGCGCTCGGGGTCGCACTGCATCGCCGACTACGTCCGCCTGCTCGAGTCGCCCCAGGGTGCGGACCTCGCGGCGCGCGTCCACCAGGTGGTGGTCATCGGCCGCCCGACCCTCACGCGGCCGGTCCAGGCGCTCATCGCGCGCGCCCCGGCGCTCATCGTCGCCCGGTTCGGCGCGCGCTGGCGCGAGGCGCCGCCGCATGCCCAGCGCGTCGAGCGGGACGTCCCGTCGTCGTGGCTGTGGTCCGCCAGGCCGGACGATGCGGACCCCGCCTGGCTCGCCGAGTGGAGGTCCGCCGGCGGTCGGGTGCACACGCCCGACGGGTGGGGGCCCCGCGTGGCGGCGGCGACGTTCGCCGCCTCGCTCGGCGACGAGGTGTGGGGCGTGGTCGGCTCCTCGGGCCCGGTGCGCGCGCTCGACAGGCTCATGCCCGCCGCGTCCGCCGGCCGCGCGCCGATCCTGCTCGCCAACCGCGGTCTCGCGGGCATCGACGGCACGCTGTCCACGGCGGCGGGGGTGGCGCTGGGCTCCGGTCGCGCGGTGCATGCGCTCATGGGCGACGTAACGTTCCTGCACGAGGCGGGCGGCCTGCTCGTCGGGCCGCTCGAGCGCCGGCCGCGCCTGCGCATCGTCGTCGTCAACGACGGCGGCGGCACCATCTTCTCGGGCCTCGAGCACGGCGGCGCGCCCGCCGAGAACCTGGCGCGCGTGTTCACCACCCCGCACGGTGCGGACCTCGCGGCGCTGTGCGCCGGCTACCGGGTCCCGCATCGCGCCGTGCGTAGCCGAGAGGAGCTGGCCGCGGCGCTCGCGGCTCCCGTCGAGTCGCTCGAGGTGGTCGAGGCGCTGGTGTAGCGCCGCCGGTTCAGAGGCGGCGCGCCCGCAGCACGGCGTCGCGGCGGATCCCCGGCTGACCGTGGTCGTCCGTCGAGGGCCGCGCGCGCACCTGGGAGACCTCCACCGTCCACTCGTCCGGGTCGAGCGCGGCCGCGGCCTCGTCCGCGCGGAACGCGGTGCGGCTGAGCCGCGGGTGCTCGATCGTGTGCGGATCGGAGGGGTCGTGGCCGACCACCAAGAGGATCCCGTCCTTCGCGACCAACGCCGCGAGCTTCTCGACCAGCCCGGCGATGCCGTCCTCGGGGTGGGCGTAGTGGCTGGTCACCAGGTCGTACGATGCGGCGCGCAGGTCCGCGGCGGTCGCGTCCGCCACGCGCCAATCGAGGCGCGCGGCGATCTCCGCGCCCGCGCGCTCGGCGCGCTCGCGGCCGCGCGACACCGCCGTGGGCGAGATGTCGATCGCGGTCACCTCCCAGCCGAGCGTCGCGAGGTAGACCGCGTCGGCTCCCTCGCCGCAGCCCGCGTCCAGCGCGCGCCCCGCGGTCGAGCCCGCGACCTCGGCCACCAGCTGCGCGTTCGGCTGCGCGCTCCACACGGCGTCGCGCGAGGCGTACCGCGCCTCCCACGCGGCCGAGTCCCAGCCGTGGAGGTCGGGGCCGTGGTCGTGGCCCGAGGACGACGCGCCGGCGAAGCCGGGGATCGCCCCCACCGCGGACGCGTCGAGGTGGAGCGTCGGGAACGCGGGATCGTCCCCCACCTCGTACCGCGCGGACGACGTGATGGCGGGCGCCGGCACGTCGAACTCGACCTCGGGGGCCAGCGCGCTGCGGCGCGTGCGCGGGGCGGGGTCCGCGACCGTGACCGGCGCGGGCTCGGGCTCGGGTTCGGCGACGGGCTCAGGCTCCTCGACCAGCTCGGGCTCCGGCTCCGGCTCGGCGACGGCTTCGGCCTGGGCCTCCGGCTCCGGCTCGGCGACCTCGGCCTCCAGCTCGGCCTCGAGCGCGCGTCGCATCGGTTCGAGCTTCGCCTCGGACTCGGCCCACTCGGACGCCGGCTCGCTCGCGGCGACGATGCCGCAGCCGGCGAACAGGCGCAGCCGCCGTGCATCGTCGCGCGAGATCTCCGCGGACCGCAGTCCGATGCACCACTCGCCGTCGCCACCCGCGTCGATCCACCCGACCGGGCCGGCGTAGCGACCGCGGTCGAGGCCCTCGAGGTCGTCGATCGCGTGCGCCGCCGCGAGGGTGGGCGTGCCGCAGACGGCCGCGCTCGGGTGCAGCTCGGCGACGAGCTCGAGCGCGTCGACGTTGTGCGACAGCACGCCCGTGACGTCGGTGGCGAGGTGCATGACGTTCGGCAGGTGGAGCACGAACGGCTCGTCAGGGACGTTGACCGAGCCGCAATGGCGCGCGAGCACCTGCGTGACGGACTGCGCGGCGTACTCGTGCTCCTCGCGGTCCTTGGAGGAGCGCGCGAGCGCCCCGGCGCGCGCGAGGTCGCGCATATCGTCGCCCGTCATGCGGATGGTGCCCGCCAGCACGCGCGAGGTCACCAGGCCGTGGTCGACCCGCGCGAGCAGCTCCGGGGTCGCGCCCACGAGCCCGTCGATGTGGAAGGCCCAGCACATGGGGTACTCGTCCGCGAGCCGCGCGAGCACCGCGCGGACATCGACGGGGCGCTCGGCGGTCGCGGCGACCGCGCGCGCGAGGACCACCTTCTCGAGCTCGCCCTTCTTGATGCGTGACACGGCGGCGTCCACCGCCGCGGTCCATGCGGGCTCGTCGCCGCGCGCGAGGGAGACCGCGCCGGCCGCCGCGGGCGCCGTGGCTCCCGCGAGCGCCTCCTCGAGGCTCGCCGGCGCATCGTCCTCCGTCGCGATGGTCGTGAACCAGGCGCGGCCGTCGCGACGCCCGGTCACGTAGCGCGGCACCACGAGCGCACCGCCGGCCGCCGACGCGTCCGCGAAGGCGAACGACCCGAACGCCACGAGCCCCGTGCCGCGCACCCGCACCGCGTCCTGGACCGAGGCGTGGCGGCGCAGCAGGCGCCACCAGTGCTGGGCATCGTCGATGCGCTCGGCGCCGGACGTGTCCAGCCGCGCGGCCTCGCCCCACGCGACCATGCCCTCGCCGCGTCGCACCCACGAGATCCCCGGCTCGGGCATCGTCGCGATGAGATCGCCCGGGTCCTCGATCTCGATGGTGCGAACGTGCAGGGGACCCGGAGCGGCGGCGTGGACGGTCACGCCTCCACAGTACGGCCGAGGGGGCATCGGACGATGCTCGCTCGACACCCCGTGTCGCGTCACCGGGGCTCGCGCACGCCGACGCGCATGAGGTAGTCGTTGACGAACCGGCCGTCGGGGTCGAGCGCCTCGAAGAGCGCGCGCGCCTCGCCCACGCGGGGATGCACGCGGGCGATCGCCGCGGCGTCGAAGGCGTGCCACTTGCCCCAGTGCGGGCGCGCGTCGAAGGGGGCGAGCGCCCGCTCGATCTCCGGCAGGAGCGCGCGCACCGCCTCGGGGGAGCGCGCCCACGTGAAGTGGATCGCGAGCGTGTCGCGACCGTACGCGCCCGACAGCCACAGATCGTCAGCCGCCACGGCGCGCAGCTCCGAGACCAGCAGGTGCGGGGTGATCCGCTCGCCCAGCGCGCGCACCGCGGCGAGCGCCTCGCCCGCGACCTCCATCGGCACGAAGTACTCGGTCTGGATCTCCTCGCCGTTCGACGGCGTGTGCGTGAGCCGGAAGTGGGGGAGGCGCTCGTTCCAGGGCCCGGGACTGCCGCCCTGGGGCGTGAGCGCGTCGGGGTCGCCGTCGACCAGCCGGGCGTCGGACTCGGGGCTGCGGGTCGCGCCGTGCCATTCCTCCGGCGGCGCGACGTCGAGCCCGATGCCGCTCTTGCGCCACACCTGCTGCACCGTGGGCTCGGTCCACGTGGTGAAGATCGACACGGAGTACGCGTCGGCGAGGATCGCGGGGGTCTCGTCGAGCAGGTGCTCCCACGGCATGCCCGTGTAGACGTCCTGCCGGATGTCGTAGGTGGGCTGGATCGCGAGCGTCACCTCGGTGATGACGCCGTACGCGCCGAGCCCGACCGCCAGGCCCTCGAAGCCCGGCTGGCCCGCGCGCGCGGTATGCATCCTGCCGTCGGCGCCGACGTACTCGATGCGGCACAGCGCGGTGGACTGGCAGCCGTTGCGGGCCCCGGAGCCGTGCGTGCCGGTCGCCGTCGCACCGGCGACGGAGATGTGCGGCAGCGAGCCGGTGTTGTGGAGCGCCCAGCCGCGCTTCTGGAGCCAGCCGCCGAGCACGCCGTACCGCATGCCGGCCGGGGCGTTCACGGTGGGCCAGGCGGGGCTCGTGAGATCGATGAGCGGCTCGTCGTCGATGCCGGTGACGGTGATGAGCGTGCCGTCCGTGTCGGCGATGTCGTTGAAGCTGTGGCGGGTGCCGAGCGCCTTGACGCGCCCGGGGGCGGACCGCACGGCGCGCACCACCTCGTCGACGGAGCGGGCCTCGACCAACCGCTCCGCCGCGAACGTATGAGTGCCAGCCCAGGTGACGCCCGCGTCGCTCATACCGCTCAACGTAGCAACGGGCAGGGACGATGCGCCGTGCGGCGCACCGCGTGGGACCGTCCCGCACCGAGCATCGTGCGGACGCCTCTACCCTTGTCGGGTGAATGCTGAGGCCGATGTCATCGTGATCGGAGCCGGGCCGGGCGGCGCCGCCGCCGCCCGCTACCTGGCCGCCGAGGGGTTCTCCGTGATCGCCCTCGAGAAGTCCCGCTTCCCGCGCGAGAAGGTGTGCGGCGACGGGCTGACGCCGCGCGCGGTGCGCGAGATCGACCTCATCGGCCTGCCGACGCCGCGCGAGGAGGGGTGGATCCCCAACCACGGCCTCCGCATGGTCGGCGGCGGCCACCGCCTCGAGTTCCCGTGGCACGACCTCGAGAGCTTCCCGAACTACGGGCTCTCGCTGCCGCGCGCCCAGTTCGATCACCGCCTCGCCGAGCACGCCCGCTCCGCGGGCGCGGACGTGCGCGAGGGCTGGCACGTCGACGGGGTCATCCGCGACGAGCGCCAGGACGGCTACGCCGGCGGCGGCCGCGTGGTCGGCGTGATCGCGCGGGAGACCGACGAGCGGGGCCGCAAGATGGGCGAGCCGACCGAGCTCCGTGCGCCCCTGGTCATCGCCGCCGACGGCGTGAGCGCCCGCATCGCGCTCGGTCTCGGCATCGAGCGCAAGGACAACCGCCCGCTCGGCGTCGCGGTCCGCACGTACTTCACCACGCCCCGTCACGACGAAGAGTGGATGGAGGGCCACCTCGAGATCTGGGACGGCGAGCGCGGGCGCTCGAACCTGCTCCCGGGCTACGGCTGGATCTTCCCGCTCGGCGACGGCACCGCCAACGTCGGGCTCGGCACGCTGAGCGCCAAGGGCACGCCGCCCAAGCTCGACCACCGGGCGCTCCTCAGGGACTGGCTCGACCACTCGGCTGAGGACTGGGAGCTCGGGGAGCAGGTCGGCGACATCAAGGGCGCCGCGATCCCGATGGCCTTCAACCGGCAGCCGCACTACGTCCCGGGCATGATGCTCGTCGGCGACTCCGGCGGCATGGTCAACCCCTTCAACGGCGAGGGCATCGCCTACGCCATGCAGGCGGCGCGGCGCGCGACCGAGGCTGCCGTGGCATGGCGTGCCGCAAACGGGGCGCGCGACCAGGAGGCGGCGCTGGCGAGCTACGCCCGGATGATGAAGGACGACCTGGGCGGGTATTACTCGCTCGGGCGCATCTTCGCGTCGCTGGTCGAGCATCCGACGGTCATGAAGGTCTGCACGCGGTACGGGCTTCCTAGTCCTTTGGTCATGGAATTCACGTCTAGACTGCTGGCAGATGTCTACGAGCCGCATGGCGGCAACTGGGCCGACAGGCTGCTGTCCGCCCTGACCCGGGTCGCCCCGGCGGCCTGACGGCATCCGCGACCTCGAGGAAGACGGAAGGAATCCCCGGTGAATCCGTACGTGCCGATCATCGTGATGATGGTGATCGCGGGACTGCTGGCAGGCGCCGGCCTGTTCGTGAGCTCGATCCTCGGGCCCAAGCGCGCGAACGCCGCGAAGCTCGACCGCTACGAGTCGGGCCTTCAGCCCACTCCCGGCGCGGTGGGCGGGGGGCGCATCCCGATCAAGTACTACCTGGTCGCGATGACGTTCATCGTGTTCGACATCGAGGTCGTCTTCCTCTACCCGTGGGCCGTCGCGCACAACGCCGTCGGCTGGTTCGGGCTGATCGCGATCATGACCTTCCTCGCCCTCATCACGATCCCGTTCGTGTACGAGTGGCGCCGTGGCGGATTCGAGTGGGACTGAGGCACTGACTGATGGGTATTGAGGAGAGCGCTCCCCCGTTCATGCTCGGCATGGTCGAGGACTTCGTGGGCTTCATGCGCGCGGGCTCGCTGTGGCCGGCCACGTTCGGTCTCGCGTGCTGCGCGATCGAGATGATGGCGACGGGCACCCCGCGCTTCGACATCTCGCGCATGGGCTCCGAGGTGTTCCGCGGATCCCCGCGCCAGGCCGACCTGATGATCGTCGCGGGCCGCGTGTCCAACAAGATGGCGCCCATCGTCCGCCAGGTCTACGACCAGATGGCCGAGCCCAAGTGGGTCATCTCGATGGGCGTCTGCGCCTCGTCGGGCGGCATGTTCAACAACTACGCGATCGTCCAGGGCGTCGACCACATCGTGCCCGTGGACATCTACCTGCCCGGCTGCCCGCCGCGCCCGGAGATGCTGCTCCATGCGCTGCTCGAGCTCCAGGAGCAGGTCAAGACCACTCCGCTGGGGCGCAACCGCCGCGAGATCGCCGCCGCCGCCGAGGCCGCCGCGCTCGCCGCGACCCCCACCTCCGACATGAAGGGCCTGCTGCGTTGAGCGACTCCCAGGACCTCACCGGCACCGGGGCCCCGCAGGGCGGCCCCCAGCCCGGTGACCGCGACCAGATCACGCTCATCAACGTCCGCCAGGGCTCGTTCGGCGCGCTCGGCGACACGTCCGGCTTCGACGGCCTGGTCCGCCCCGTGCAGATGCCCGGCGCCTCCGAGCGTCCCTACGGCGAGTGGTTCGACGGCGTCGTCGACGTGCTCGAGGAGCTCCTCGGGGACGATGCGGCGGCCGCCATCGAGCACGTCGTCGTCGACCGCGGCGAGCTCACGCTGCGCATCGCGCGCGAGCACCTCCTCGCCGTCGCGCAGCACCTGCGCGACGACCAGGACCTGCGCTTCGAGATGTGCCTCGGCGTCTCCGGCGTGCACTACCCGGCCGACGCGGGCCGCGAGCTGCACGCGGTCTACCCGATGCAGTCGATCACGCACAACCGCCGCCTGCGCGTCGAGGTCGCGGTGAGCGAGCAGGACCCGCACGTCCCGTCGCTCGTGTCCGTGTACCCGATGAACAACTGGCACGAGCGCGAGACCTGGGACTTCTTCGGCATCGTGTTCGACGGTCACCCGTCGCTCGCGCGCATCGAGATGCCCGACGACTGGGTAGGCCACCCGCAGCGCAAGGACTACCCGCTGGGCGGCATCCCCGTGGAGTACAAGGGTGCGGAGATCCCCTCGCCCGACAACCGGAGGCAGTACCGATGACCCAGACCGCCCCCCACGCGACGGGCGCCTTCACCGAGGACCCGGACGCCCCCGAGTACAGCGCCTACGGCGGCGACTGGAGCGAGATCGCGGACGAGGCGACCCGCCTGGGCCAGCAGCGCATCGTGGTCAACATGGGTCCCCAGCACCCGTCGACCCACGGCGTGCTGCGCGTCATGCTCGAGATCGAGGGCGAGACGGTCCAGGAGACCCGTGCCGGCATCGGGTACCTCCACACGGGCATCGAGAAGAACATGGAGTTCCGCACCTGGACCCAGGGCGTGACCTTCTGCACCCGGATGGACTACGTCGCGTCGATGTCGCAGGAGCTGGTCTACTGCCTCGGCGTCGAGAAGCTGCTCGGCATCACCGACGACGTGCCCGAGCGCGCCAACGTGCTGCGCGTGCTCATGGCCGAGCTCACGCGCATCGGCTCGCACCTCGTGGCGGTCGGCACCGGCGGCAACGAGATGGGCGCGACCACGGTCATGACCACCGCGTTCATCGCGCGCGAGGAGACCTTCAAGGTCATCGAGATGATCTCGGGCCTGCGCACCAACAACGCGTACATCCGCCCCGGCGGCGTCGCCCAGGACGCGCCCGAGGGCGCGGTCAAGGCGATCCGCGACATGATCCCGCAGGTCAAGCAGAAGCTCGACGAGCTGGTGGACCTGCAGCTCGCGAACCCGATCTTCAAGGGGCGCCTCCAGGGCGTCGCAAACCTCGATCTCGCGGGCTGCATGGCGCTCGGCATCACCGGTCCCATCCTGCGCTCCGCGGGCATGCCCTACGACCTTCGCAAGTCGGAGCCGTACTGCGGCTACGAGACCTACGACTTCCAGGTGCCCACGTCGACCGACGGCGACGCGTACTCGCGCGTGGTGCTGCGCCTCGAGGAGTGCTACGAGTCGCTCAAGATCGTCGCGCAGTGCGCGGACCGTCTCGAGGCCAGCGAGGGCGAGCCCGTCATGGTCGCGGACAAGAAGATCGCGTGGCCCGCGCAGCTCTCCGTGGGCTCGGACGGCCAGGGCAACTCGCTCGACCACATCCGCCACATCATGGGCGAGTCCATGGAGGCGCTGATCCACCACTTCAAGCTGGTGACCGAGGGCTTCAAGGTCCCGGCGGGCCAGGTCTACTCGGCGATCGAGGGCCCCAAGGGCCTGCTGGGTGTCCACCTCGTCTCGGACGGCGGCACCAAGCCGTGGCGCGCGCACTTCCGCGACCCGGGATTCAACAACCTTCAGGCGCTGGGCATCCTCACCGAGGGCGGCCAGGTCGCCGACGTGGTGGTCGCCATCGCCACCATCGACATGGTGCTGGGAGGCGTCGACCGATGACCTACGACGAGACCACGCTCGCGCAGCTGACCGAGGACGCCGCCGCGATCATCGCGCGCTACCCGGTCAAGCGCTCCGCGCTCCTGCCGATGCTGCACCTGGTGCAGTCGGTCGACGGCTTCGTCAGCCCCGACGGCATCCAGTTCTGCGCCGAGCAGCTCGACCTCACCGCCGCGGAGGTGTCCGCGGTCGCGACGTTCTACACGCAGTACAAGCGCCGTCCCAACGGCGAGTACCAGGTGGGCGTCTGCACCAACACCCTGTGCGCCGTCATGGGCGGCGACCGCATCTGGGACGAGCTGTCCGAGCACGTCGGCGTGGGCCATGACGAGACCACCGAGGACGGCAAGATCACCCTCGAGCGTCTCGAGTGCAACGCGGCGTGCGACTACGCGCCCGTGATGATGGTCAACTGGGAGTTCTTCGACAACCAGACGCCCGAGAGCGCGAAGCAGGTGGTCGACGACCTCCTCGCCGGCAAGGACGTCGCGCCGAGCCGCGGCCCCGCCAAGGTGGCCTGCTTCAAGGACGTCTCGCGCGTGCTCGCGGGCTTCGAGGACGGCCGTGCGGACGAGGACCAGGGCGCGGGCGCCGCGACCCTCGCGGGCCTCGAGGTGGCCAAGAGCCAGGGCTGGACGGAGGCTTCCAAGTGACCGAGCTCGTCCCCGTCCTCAGCGCCACGTGGGGCGCCGAGAAGTCGTGGTCCCTCGACACCTACACCGAGGCCGGCGGCTACGCGCCGCTGAAGAAGGCGCTCGGCATGGCGCCCGGCGACATCATCCAGGCCGTCAAGGACTCCGGTCTGCGCGGCCGCGGCGGCGCGGGCTTCCCGACCGGCATGAAGTGGGGCTTCCTCCCGCCGGACGACGGGCTGCCCCGCTACCTGGTGGTCAACGCCGACGAGTCCGAGCCGGGCACGTGCAAGGACATCCCCACCATGATGTCCGCGCCGCACCAGCTCATCGAGGGCGTCGCGATCACGTCCTTCGCGATCGGCTGCAACCACGCGTTCATCTACCTGCGCGGCGAGGTGGTGCACGTGTACCGCCGCCTGCTGCAGGCGGTGCGTGAGGCCTACGAGGCCGGCCACCTCGGCACGAACATCCACGGCAGCGGCTTCGACCTGGACGTCACCGTCCACGCGGGCGCCGGCGCCTACATCTGCGGCGAGGAGACCGCGCTCCTCGACTCGCTCGAGGGGCGCCGCGGCCAGCCGCGCCTCAAGCCGCCGTTCCCCGCCGTCGCCGGTCTGTACGCGCGTCCCA
Organism: Demequina iriomotensis; assembly: GCF_000971395.1. Classification (GTDB taxonomy): domain Bacteria; phylum Actinomycetota; class Actinomycetes; order Actinomycetales; family Demequinaceae; genus Demequina; species Demequina iriomotensis. The sequence goes on from NZ_BBME01000009.1 coordinate 460,788, forward strand.
CCGTCGTCAACAACGTCGAGTCCGTGGCCTCCGTGCCCGCGATCGTCGACAAGGGCGTCGAGTGGTTCACCGCGATGGGCACCGAGCGCTCCAAGGGCATGGGCCTGTTCTCGCTGTCGGGCCACGTCACGCGTCCCGGCCAGTACGAGGCGCCTCTGGGCATCACGCTGCGCGAGCTGCTCGAGATGACCGGCGGCATCCGCGAGGGTCACGAGCTCAAGTTCTGGACGCCCGGCGGCTCGTCGACGCCGATCTTCACGCAGGATCACCTCGACACGCCTCTCGACTACGAGTCGGTGGGCGCCGCGGGCTCGATGCTCGGTACGCGCGCGCTCCAGCTGTTCGACGAGACCACGTGCGTGGTCCGTGCCGTGACCCGCTGGACCGAGTTCTACAAGCACGAGTCGTGCGGCAAGTGCACCCCGTGCCGCGAGGGCACGTACTGGCTCACGCAGATCCTCAAGCGCATCGAGGCCGGGCGCGGCACCGAGGCCGACATCCAGCAGCTGCTCGACACGTGCGACTCCATCGCGGGGCGCAGCTTCTGCGCGCTCGGCGACGGCGCGACGTCGTCCATCATCAGCTCCGTCAAGCTCTTCCGCGAGGAGTACGAAGCGCACGTGACCGCGGGCGGCTGCCCGTTCGACCACGCCGCCTCCGCGCTCTTCGCGTACTCCGACACGCCGGCCACCGAGGAGGCGCACGCATGACCGCGACCGCGGACAAGCCCGCCACGGCCGTCGTCGACACCGTCACCCTGACGATCGACGGCACCGAGGTCACCGTGCCCAAGGGCACGCTCATCATCCGCGCCGCCGAGCAGGTGGGCATCGAGATCCCGCGCTTCTGCGACCACCCGGCGCTCAAGCCCGCGGGCGCGTGCCGCCAGTGCCTCGTCGACGTCGCGAGCCCCGGCCCCGACGGCAACCTGCGCGCGTTCCCCAAGCCGCAGGCCTCGTGCACCATGACGGTGACCGAGGGCATGGTCGTGAACACGCAGCACACCTCCGAGGAGGCCGACCGCGCCCAGAAGGGTGTGATGGAGCTGCTGCTCGTCAACCACCCGCTCGACTGCCCGGTCTGCGACAAGGGCGGCGAGTGCCCCCTGCAGAACCAGGCGATGAGCCACGGTCGCCCCGAGACGCGCTTCGTCGACGTCAAGCGCGTGTTCGAGAAGCCGCTGCCGCTCAGCTCCGAGATCCTGCTCGACCGCGAGCGGTGCGTGCTGTGCCAGCGCTGCACCCGCTTCTCCAAGGAGATCGCGGGCGACGCCTTCATCGACCTGCAGAACCGCGGCGCCCAGCAGCAGATCGGCACGTTCGACGAGGACGTGCTCGACTTCGACGGCTACCGCCCCGTGGGCGCGGCCACCGTCGACGAGGCCGGCAAGGCGTTCTCGTCGTACTACTCGGGCAACACGGTGCAGATCTGCCCCGTCGGCGCGCTCACGTCCGCCGCCTACCGCTTCCGCTCGCGTCCGTTCGACCTCGTGTCGTCGCCGAGCATCTCCGAGCACGACTCGTCGGGCTCGGCCATCCGCATCGACCACCGTCGCGGCCAGGTGCTGCGCCGCCTCGCCGACAACGACCCGGTGGTGAACGAGGACTGGATCTCCGACAAGGACCGCTTCGCGTTCGCGTGGCAGAACCTGTCCGACCGCATCACGCGCCCGCTCGTGCGCAAGGACGGCGAGCTCGTCGAGGTCTCGTGGCCCGAGGCGCTCGCCGCCGCGGCAGCGGGCATCAAGGCCGCGACGGCCTCCGACGATGAGGGCTCCGCGCGCGGCGCGGCGGTCCTCACCGGCGGTCGAGTCACGCTCGAGGACGCCTACGCGTACCAGAAGCTCGCCCGCGTGGTGCTGGGCACCAACGACGTCGACTCGCGTGCGCGCAGCACCTCCGACGAGGAGCAGGCGTTCCTGGGCTCGCAGGTCGCCGGCACGGGCCTGGGCGTGACGTTCGGCGAGCTCGAGAAGGCGCCGACCGTCCTGCTCGTCGGCTTCGAGGCCGAGGACGAGGGCGGCGTGGTGTTCCTGCGCCTGCGCAAGTCCCTGGGCCGCCAGCAGGTGCTCACCGTCGCGCCGTACCTCTCGCGCGGCGCCGAGAAGCTGGGCGCCACGCTCGTCCCCGCCGTGCCGGGCCGTGAGGCCTCGGCGCTGGCGGAGCTGCCCGCGGACGTCCGTGAGGCGCTGTCGCAGCCGGGCGCGGTCATCGTGCTCGGCGAGCGCGCCGCCGAGGCGCCCGGCACCTTCGTGGCCGCCAACGAGATCGTCGCCGCCACCGGCGCGCGCCTCGCCTGGATCCCGCGTCGCGCGGGTGAGCGCGGCGCGGTCGAGGCGGGTGCGCTGCCGGGTCTGCTCCCGGGCGGCCGGACCGCCACCCTCAAGGGTGCGCGCGAGGCCGTCGCGAAGGCGTGGGGCGTCGAGAGCCTGCCCACCGCCAAGGGGCGTGACACGAACGCGATCATCGAGGAGGCCGCCGAGGGCGGCATCGGCGCGCTGATCGTCGGCGGCGTCAGCGCCTCCGACCTCGCGGGCGACGTCGCGACCGCTCTCGGGCGCACGGGCTTCGTGGTCTCCCTCGAGGTCCGCCGCAGCGAGATCGCGGAGGCCGCCGACGTGGTGCTCCCCGTCGCGCCGCCGTCCGAGAAGTCCGGCACCTTCATCAACTGGGAGGGCCGCCTGCGCGCGTTCGCGACGGCGATCCGCACCGACGCGATGTCCGACCACCGCGTGCTCGACCTCCTCGCGCGCGAGTGGGGCGTCGAGCTCGGCACCGCGACCGTCGAGGCCGTCAACGCCGAGCTCGCGGCCCTGGGCGCCGCATCGTCCACCGAGCGTCCCGCCGCCCCCAAGGCGCGCGCCGCCGGCAAGGCCCGCACCAAGAAGGGCACCGCGGTGCTCGGCACGTGGCACCAGCTGGTGGACGAGGGCGCGCTGCAGGACGGCGAGCCCTACCTCGCCGGCACCGGCCGCGTCGCCGTGGCCCGCATGTCGCAGGCGACCGCCGATGCGGTGGGCGCCGGGGCGGCCGTCTCCGTCTCGACCGAGTCCGGCACCATCGAGCTGCCGGTCGTGGTGACCGCCATGGTCGACGGCGTCGTGTGGGTGCCGACCAAGTCCCCGGGCTCCTGGGTGGCGCGCGACCTGCGCGCGACCGCGGGCGCCATCGTCACCGTGAAGGGAGCCGCGTGATCACCGGAATCCTGCCGACGGCGGTGCAGCCGCCGGTCGCGGAGGCCCTCGCGGGCGACCCGCTCTGGGTCGTCATCGTCAAGGCCGTCCTGGTCGTCGTCTTCCTGCTGACGTCCGTGCTGTTCGCGGTGTGGTTCGAGCGCCGCGTCATCGGTCGCCTGCAGGAGCGCCCCGGACCCAACCGCCTCGGTCCGTTCGGCCTGCTCCAGTCCGTCTCGGACGCGATGAAGCTCCTGTTCAAGGAGGACATCACCGTCCGCGCGTCGGAGAAGATCCTCTACATCGCCGCGCCGATGATCTCGGTGTTCTGCGCGCTGCTGATCTTCTCGGTGATCCCGTTCGGGCCCGACACACGCATCTACGGCACCGACTTCTCGACGCCGCTGCAGCTCACCGACTTCCCGGTCGCCGTGCTGTTCATCCTCGCGTGCGCCGCGCTCGGCGTGTACGGCATCGTCCTCGGCGGCTGGGCCTCGGGCTCGACGTACCCGCTCATGGGCGCGATCCGCTCGACCGCCCAGGTCATCTCGTACGAGCTCGCGATGGGCCTCTCGCTCGTGACGGTCTTCATGCTCTCGGGCACGATGAGCACGTCCGGCATCGTCGACGCGCAGGCCGACCGCTGGTGGGTGTGGCCGCTCTTCCCGGCGTTCGTGCTCTACATCATCTCCATGGTCGGCGAGACCAACCGCCTGCCCTTCGACCTCCCCGAGGCCGAGGGCGAGCTGGTGGCCGGCTTCATGACCGAGTACTCGTCCATGAAGTTCGCGTGGTTCTTCCTCGCGGAGTACATGAACATGATCAACGTCTCCGCCGTCGCCTCGACCCTGTTCCTGGGCGGCTGGCGCGCGCCGTGGCCCGCATCGTGGCCGGGCGCGGACTTCCTCAACACCGGCATCTTCCCGCCGGTGTGGCTGATCCTGAAGATCTGGCTGCTCATGTTCGTGTTCGTGTGGATCCGCGGCTCCGTGCTGCGCTTCCGCTACGACCAGTTCATGAAGTTCGGCTGGAAGGCGCTGATCCCCGTCGGCCTCGGCTGGCTGGTGTTCTTCTCGGTCGGCCGTGCGCTGTTCGACCACTTCGACCGCGACCTCAACGTCTACGACGCGGTCGCGGGTGCCATCGGCGTCCTCCTGGTCATCGCGGTGTGGAGCTTCGTCTCCGACGCCAAGGCCAAGAAGGAGGACGATGCGGAGGCGGACGCCGAGCCCGAGGTGCTCGACGCCTTCGCGGGCGGCTACCCCGTCCCGCCGATGCCCCACCAGGTCCTTCCCCCCTCGCCGCGTTCGGGCCGCACGGTCGACGCGCATGTCGGCTCACGAGAGGAGGACTCGGAGTGAGCGGGTCCGACGACGTCTGGAAGGTCAACCGCGAACGCGATGGCGAGCGCGAGACCTTCGAGTCCAACTTCCCCAAGCGCGGCCCGTTCCTCGAGGCGCTCGCGCCCGTGGCGGGCTTCGGGGTGTCCCTGAGGAACTTCTTCCGTCCGACCGTGACGGAGCAGTACCCCAAGGTCAAGAACCCGACCATGCCGCGCTACCACGGCCGTCACCAGCTCAACCGTCACCCCGACGGGCTCGAGAAGTGCATCGGCTGCGAGCTGTGCGCGTGGGCCTGCCCGGCGGACGCGATCTACGTCGAGGCGGACTCCAACACGCCCGACCACCAGGTCAGCCCCGGCGAGCGCTACGGCCGCGTCTACCAGATCAACTACCTGCGCTGCATTTTCTGCGGCCTGTGCATCGAGGCGTGCCCGACGCGCGCGCTCACGATGACGAACGAGTACGAGCTCGCGGGACCGACCCGCGAGGGCCTCATCTACGAGAAGCAGGATCTGCTCGCGCCGATGGGCAAGAACATGCTCGCGGCGCCGCACCCGATGGTGCCCGGCACCACGGACGGCTCGTACTACCGCCAGGAGGTCACCGGCGCCGTGGACGAGCAGGTCGAGTGGGTGCGCGAGCACCGTCCCGAGGACCCGACGCTGCCCGAGAACCGCACCGCCGAGGAGGCCGCCCGTGGTTAGCCCGGTGCTGTTCTGGATCATCGCCGCGATCACCGTGATCCCGGCGCTGTCGCTGCTGTTCGCCCGCAAGGCTGTGCACGTCGCGATGTCCGTCGTGCTCGTGATGGTCGGCCTCGCCACCGCATACGTCACGCTCGGTGCGCCCTTCCTGGGCATGGTGCAGATCGTCGTCTACACGGGCGCGGTCATGATGCTGTTCCTCTTCGTGCTCATGCTGGTCGGCGTCGACCAGCGCGAGGACCTCAAGGAGACCATCAAGGGCCAGCGCTGGATCGGCCTGTTCACCGCCGCCGGCCTGGGCGCGTTCCTCGTCTCCGTGGTGGGCCGCGTCTCGATCGCCGTCGCGGACACCCCCGCGGTGGGCGAGCCCGACGTGGTCGCGATCATGCTGTTCGAGAAGTACGTGCTCGTGATCGAGGTGCTGGGCTTCCTGCTCATCACCGCGGCGGTCGGCGCCCTGGTGCTCACGCACACGCCGCGCCTGCGCCCGCGCCGCACCCAGCTCGAGGTTCAGCGCGACCGCGTGCTCGTCGGCGCCGACCCGGTCAACAAGCCCATGCCCGGCGTGTACGCCCGCCACAACGCGCTCGACGTGCCGGCGCTCGACCCGCAGGGCGAGCCCATCGTCCACTCGGTGTCGCGCGTGCTCAAGGTGCGCAGCCAGACCCAGGAGGGCGAGGAGTTCCGCGCCGCCCTCGAGGACCCGTCGCGCAAGGAGGGCGACCGCTGATGGATCCCATCAACTTCGTCATCCTCGCGAGCATCCTGTTCGCGATCGGCGCGGCCGCCGTGCTGCTGCGTCGCAACGCGATCATCGCGTTCATGGGCGTCGAGCTCATGCTCAACGCCGCCAACCTCGCCCTTGTCGCCTTCTCCCGCATCCACGGTGAGATCGACGGCCAGATCATGGCGTTCTTCGTCCTGGTCGTCGCCGCCGCCGAGGTCGTGGTCGGGCTCGCGATCATCATCGCGGTGTTCCGCGCGCGCCAGACCATCTCGCTCGACGAGCCTGCCGAGCTGAAGGGCTGACCATGCTTGATCTCACCTGGCTCCTCATCGCCGTGCCCTTGGCCAGCGCCGCGTTCCTGCTGCTCGCGGGCAAGCGCGCCAACCCCTGGGGGCACTGGGTCGGCGTCGCCGCCTCGGGAACCGCCTTCCTGGTCGGCCTCGGCGCGCTCATCCAGATGCTCGGCCTCGACGCGCACGACCGGTCGCACGCCGTGCACCTGTTCACGTGGATCCCGGGCGGCGAGCTCAACCTCGACGCCGGGCTCCTGGTGGACCCGCTGTCGATGACGTTCGTCATGCTCGTGACCTTCGTCGGCACGCTCATCCACGTCTACTCCGTGGCGTACATGGAGCACGATCCGGACCGTCGCCGCTTCTTCGCGTATCTCAACCTCTTCGTCGCGGCGATGTTGCTGCTGGTGCTCGCGGACTCCTACCTCCTGCTGTTCGTCGGCTGGGAGGGCGTGGGTCTCGCCTCGTACCTGCTCATCGGCTTCTGGAACCACAAGCCCGAGTACGCCACCGCGGCGAACAAGGCCTTCGTGGTCAACCGCGTGGGAGACATGGGCCTCATCGTCGTGATGGGCCTCATGTTCGCGTCCTTCGGGGCGCTCGACTTCGACACGGTGTTCTCCTCCGTGGATGGCGCATCGACCGCCCAGCTCACGGCCATCGGCCTCGCGCTGCTGGTCGCCGCATGCGGAAAGTCGGCGCAGTTCCCGCTCCAGTCCTGGCTGGGCGACGCGATGGCGGGTCCGACGCCCGTCTCCGCGCTCATCCACGCGGCCACCATGGTCACCGCGGGCGTCTACCTCATCGTGCGCTCGGCGCCCGTCTTCGAGGGAGCGCCCGCCGCGCAGACCACCGTCGCCGCGATCGGCGCCTTCACGCTCCTCCTCGGTGCCGTGATCGGCATGGCGAAGGACGACATCAAGAAGGCGCTCGCCGCGTCGACCATGTCGCAGATCGGCTACATGATGCTCGCCGCGGGTCTCGGACCCATCGGCTACGCGTTCGCGATCTTCCACCTGGTCACGCACGGCTTCTTCAAGGCCGGGATGTTCCTGGGCGCGGGCTCCGTCATGCACGGCATGAACGACCAGGTCGACATGCGCCGCTTCGGCGCGCTGCGGACCGCGATGGTCACCACCTGGGTCACGTTCGGCCTGGGCTGGCTCGCGATCCTGGGCGTCCCGCCGTTCTCGGGCTTCTGGTCGAAGGACAAGATCATCGAGGCGGCCTTCGTGGGCGAGGGGGCGCAGCCCTGGATCCTCGGCGGCGCCGCGCTCATCGGCGCGGGTCTCACGGCCTTCTACATGTCGCGCCTGTTCTTCATGACGTTCCACGGCAAGGCCCGGTGGACCGACGACCAGCACCCGCACGAGTCGCCGGCCCTCATGACGGTGCCGATGATCATCCTCGCGGTGGGCTCCGCGTTCCTGGGCCTGTTCCTCGCGGTCGGCGACCGCTTCAGCACGTGGCTCGAGCCGGTCACCGGCCACGCCGAGCACCACGAGCCCGTCCTGCCCGTCGCGGTCATCATGATCGCGACGCTGGTCCTGGTCGCGCTCGGCGCGTGGGTCGCGTGGCGCAAGTACGGCGCGAACGATGTCCCCGAGACGGCGCCGGCGGCGTCGCTCGCGACCATCGCGGCGCGCAACGACATGTTCCAGGACTCGGTCAACCGCGGCGTCTTCGAGCGCCCCGGCACGCACCTCACCCGCACCCTCGTCTACGCCGATGCGGCGGTGGTGGATGCGGCCGTCGACAAGACGGCGGGCAGCTGGGCGCGCACGGGTGAGACCGTCCGCAAGACCCAGAACGGCCAGGTCCGCTCCTACGCGCTCACCATGCTCGTGGGTCTCGTCATCGTCATCTTCCTCGTGGTCCAGGGGGGTCTCTAAACCATGTTCCCGATCCTGACCGTCATGGTGGCGCTCCCCGCTGTGGGCGCCGCCGTGCTGTGGGCGCTGCCGTCGGCCGCGCGTGACCGGGTGCGCGAGATCGCGCTCGGCATCACCGTGCTCGAGCTTGCGCTCGCCGTCGTGCTGTTCCTGCAGTTCGACACGGCCACCGCGGGGGAGATCCAGTTCTCCGAGACCTACGCGTGGATCCCGCAGATCGGCGCGAGCTGGGCGCTCGGCGTCAACGGCATCGGCCTGCTTATGATCGTGCTCGCCGCGATCCTCACGCCGCTCGCGATCCTCGCGGGCTGGTGGGAGGACAGCGACGGGGACCGCCGCACGCGCTACCTCGCGCTCATCCTGCTGAGCCAGGCGTTCATGGTCGGCATCTTCGCCGCCCGCGACGTCTTCCTCTTCTACGTGCTGTTCGAGGCGATGCTCATCCCGCTGTACTTCCTCATCGGCTCGTTCGGCGGCGCGCAGCGCCGTTACGCCGCGGTGAAGTTCCTGCTCTACTCGCTCGCGGGCGGCCTCATCATGCTCGTCGGCGTGGTGGCCCTGTACTTCCAGGGCCCCGGCGGCGACCAGGCCTTCCTCACGGACAACCTCACCGACCTGTCGATGTCCACGTCGACCGAGCGCCTGATCTTCCTCGCGTTCTTCTTCGCGTTCGCGATCAAGGCGCCTATGGTGCCCGTGCACACGTGGCTGCCGACGGTGGCGGAGAACGCCCGACCGGGCACCACGGCCCTGCTGGTCGCGGTGCTCGACAAGATCGGCACCTTCGGCATGCTGACGCTCTGCGTCGCGCTGTTCCCCGAGGCCGCGGCCTGGGCCGCACCGGTCATCATCATCCTCGCGGTGATCTCGGTGATCTACGGCGGCCTGCTCGCCATCGGCCAGAAGAACATGCTCCGCCTGGTCGCGTTCACCTCGGTGAGCCACTTCGGCATCATGGTGCTCGGCATCTTCGCCTTCACCCAGACCTCGGTCGAGGGTGCGGCGCTCTACATGTTCAACCACGGCCTGTCGACCGGCGCGCTGTTCTTCGCGGTCGGGTTCCTCATCCATCGCCGCGGCACCGCGGACGTCACCGAGTACGGCGGCCTCCAGCGCATCGTGCCGGTGTTCGCCGGCACCTTCCTGGTGGTCGGCCTGAGCGCCCTCGCGCTGCCCGGCCTGTCGCCGTTCGTGTCGGAGATCATGGTGCTCGTGGGCGCGTTCTCCGTCGCGAAGGCCGCGGTGATCGTGTCCGCGCTCGGCGTGGTGCTCGCGGCGCTCTACGTGCTGCTGACGTACCAGAAGGTGTTCACGGGCCCGGCGCCCGAGGCCCGCGCATCGTTCCGTGAGCTCACGCGCCGCGAGCGCGTGGTGCTGTGGCCGCTCATCGCGCTCATGCTGGTCCTCGGCTTCCTGCCGGGCATCGCCATCAACGTGCTCAGCGAGCCCTCGGCCGACATCGTGGCGACCGTTCCCGTTCAGGAGGCAGGCGAGTGAGCTTCACGACCCCCGAGATCGCTTGGGCGCCGCTCGCGCCCCTCATCATCGTGCTCGGCGCGGCCGCGGTCGCGATCCTGGTCGAGTCCTTCGTGCGCACGCCCGAGCGTCGCCGCAGCGTCCAGCTGGTGCTGTCGCTCGTCGCGCTGCTCGCGGCCGCAGGCACCGCCATCGTCCAGTGGACGATGCTCGACGGCGCGGGCACCGTGGTCCTCGCGGACATGGTGACCATCGACCGCCAGGCGCTCGCCTGGCAGGTGCTGATCCTCGTGTTCGGCGTCCTGGGCACCCTGCTGTTCGCCTCGCGCACCCGCGCGGGCGAGGAGGCGTTCACCCCGCTCGGCTCGGTCGCGCCCGGATCGTCCGAAGAGACCCTCGCGCGCCGCAAGGGCTTCCAGGTGACCGAGGTGTTCCCGCTCGCGCTGTTCGCGGTCGGCGGCATGATGCTGTTCGCCGCGGTGACGGACCTCATCTTCCTGTTCGTCGCGCTCGAGGTCTTCTCGCTGCCGCTGTACATCCTGGTGGCGCTCGCGCGCCGCCGCCGGTTCCTCTCCCACGAGGGCGCCCTCAAGTACTTCCTGCTCGGCGCGTTCTCGTCGGCCATCCTGCTGTTCGGCGCGGCCTTCCTCTACGGCGCGACCGGCACCACCGCGTACGCCGGGATCGCCGCGGGCATCGGCTCCGCGACGGGCCTCGACGCGCTCATCCTCGCGGGCGCCGTCATGGTCGTGGTCGGCCTCCTGTTCAAGATCGGCGCGGTGCCGTTCCACTCGTGGACCCCCGACGCCTATCAGGGTGCGCCGACCCCGGTCACCGCCTTCATGGGTGCCGCGACCAAGGCCGCCGCGACCGCCGCGCTGCTGCGCGTGGTCTACGAGGCGTTCTACGGCCTCGAGTGGGAGCTGTCCTGGCTCTTCTGGATCATCGCGATCGCCTCGATGCTGCTCGGCACGGTCGTGGCGCTGGTGCAGACCGACCTCAAGCGCATGCTGGCGTACTCGTCGGTCGCGCACGCGGGGTTCATCCTCGTGGCCTTCGCGGGCTTCCCCGACGGCGCGCTCAGCGCGCTCCCGTTCTACCTGGCCTCGTACGGCCTCGCGACCATGGGCGCCTTCGCGGTCATCTCGCAGGTCCGCGAGAAGGCGGACGACGGCACCGTGCTGGGCGAGGCGACCCGCCTCGGCCAGTGGGCCGGCCTGGGGCGGCGCTCGCCGCTGCTCGCCGGTGCGATGGCGCTGTTCCTGCTGTCGTTCGCGGGCATCCCGCTGACCGCGGGATTCGTCGGCAAGTTCGTCGCCTTCTCGGCGGCGATCTCCGAGGGCGCGTGGCCGCTCGTGCTCGTGGCGGTCATCGCGTCCGCGGCGGCGGCGTTCTTCTACGTCCGCCTCATCGTGCTGATGTTCCTCACCGATGTGCCGGAGGGCCAGGAGGACGCGGTCGAGATCGACTTCAGCCCGCTCGCGCGGCTCGTGGTCATCGTGGCCGCCGCGCTCGTGGTGCTGCTCGGCATCGTGCCCGGCCCGGTGCTGTCGGCGTTCGAGAACGCTGGCGTGCTCCTGCTGGGGGCGGCGGGCTAGCGCATGGCGACCCTCGCGATCGGGAACGATGCGCTCGAGGCGGAGCTGCTGCCTCGCCTCGAGCTGGTCGAGGAGCGTCTCCGCGACGCCGTCTCGCAGTCCGACAAGCTCGCCGACACGACGTCGCGCCACCTTGTCGACGCCGGCGGCAAGCGGCTGCGCCCCGTCCTGACGCTGCTGTGCGCCCAGCTGGGCGACGGCACGCGCCCCGAGGTGCTCGACGCGGCGGTGGTGTGCGAGCTCACGCACCTCGCGACGCTCTACCACGACGACGTCATGGACTCCGCGCCCACGCGGCGGGGAGCGCCGTCGGCGCACGAGGTGTGGGGCAACTCGGTCGCGATCCTCACGGGCGACCTGCTCTTCGCGCGCGCCTCGCGCGTGGTCGCGGGGCTGGGACCCGAGGCCGTGCGCATCCAGGCCGAGACCTTCGAGCGGCTGTGCCTGGGCCAGCTCCACGAGACGGTGGGCGCGGCCGAGCTCGACGACCCGATCGCGTTCTACCTGCAGGTGCTCGCCGACAAGACGGGCTCGCTCATCGCGACCTCGGCGCGGCTGGGCGCGATGTTCGGCGGCTGCCCCGCCGGCATCGTCCGTCAGGTGACCGAGTACGGCGAGGCGGCGGGGGTGGCCTTCCAGCTCGCGGACGACGTGATCGATGTGCGCTCGGACGCCGCGACCACGGGCAAGACGCCGGGCACCGACCTGCGCGAGGGCGTGGCCACCATGCCCGTGCTGCTGCTACGGCGCCTCGTGGCGTCGGGCACGGCGTCAGCCGACGACGTCGCGCTGCTCGCCGACATCGACGGCGACCTGTCCTCCGACGCTGCCCTCGCCTCGGTGGTGGCGCGCCTCGCGGCGCACGCGGTGGTCGACCGGACGGCCGAGCTCGCTCAGGAGTGGGCGCTCAAGGCCAAGGACGCGATCGCGCAGCTGCCCGAGGGCGACGCAGCGACCGCGCTGCGCGCCTTCGCGGACGCCCTGGTGGCCCGCGCCGCCTGACCCAGCACCGCTCTGACACTGACAACGGATCTCGCGGCGACACGCCGCGCGATGCGCGCCTGACGGCACGATGCGCGGCGTGTCGCGCCGGATTCCGTTGTCACTGTCACACGGGGAGGGCGGGCGGGCGCCTACACCGGCTCCGTCACCTCGCCCGACTCGGCCGCCCGGGGATCCCGCACACGAGCACGCGCCCGCCACGAGTCCACCGTGATGAGCACCAGCGCGACCCACACGAGAGCGAAGCCCGCCCAGCGGGCCGCCGGCATCGGCTCGTGGAAGTACCAGACGGCAAGCGCGAACGTCATGGTCGGCGCGATGTACTGCAGCAGCCCCGAGATGTTGAGGGGCAGCCTGCGGGCCCCGGCCGCGAAGATGATGAGCGCGCCGGCGGTCCATGTGCCGGTGCCGAGCAGCATGACGTCGTGCCACGCGCCGAGCCCCTCGGCGCCTCGGGCGAACAGCGTCTGGTCGCCGGCGCGCGCGACCAGCACCAGCACCACGATCGCGACGGGCAGCTGGATCGCCGTCTCGACGGTGAGACCGGTGAGCGCGTCCACCTGGTGCCCGACGGCCTTCTTGATGAACGAGTACAGCCCGAACGAGGTCGCCAGCACCAGCGAGATCCACGGCAGCCCGCCCATCTCGACCGCGAGCACCACCACCGCCAGCGCCGCGACCGCGATCGCGACCACCTGCAGGCGACGCAGGTGCTCCCGCAGGAACACCACGCCGAGCGCGACCGTGAGGAGCGGGTTGATGTAGTAGCCCAGCGACGTGGACGCGACGCGATCGGTGACGACGGCGTAGACCATGACGCCCCAGTTGACCGCGATCAGCGCCGAGGCGGCGACCAGGCGCAGCATGACGCGCCCGTCCCGCACGACCGTCATCACGCGCGACCAGCCGCGGATCACGGCGACGATCGCGAGGCACACCACCAGCGACGAGATCGCGCGCCACGCGACGATCTCGAGCGCTCCGGCCGGCTCGAGGGCCGCCATGAAGATGGGGAACAGGCCCCAGATGAAGTAGGCCGATGCGCCGTACGCCAGGCCGCGGCGGTCGAGGGGGGAGGGGGTCACCAGGAGATTCTTCCACCTCCTGGCACCCGCTCAGCAGGGCCAGTCGGTCTCGGCTGGCCCTGCGATCACAGCCCGATCTGGTGGATGAGGCTGGAGAGGGCGTCGCCGGGTCCTGCGAGGAAGCCGTCGTCGCGCAGGTGGAGCGTCGACAGCACGGGGGTGCCCGGCTCGACCAGCTCGTCGACCGAGCCCCACACCAGGTCGTCCGAGCTCACCCGCAGGGTCACGAGCGACTGGTCGCCCGCCTCCTCGACGTCCATCGCCGCGACCTGGCCCGTGAGGACCGTCGAGTCGGGCAGGCGGATGTCGACCTGGGCGACGTCGGTGATGCGCCCGAAGTCGAGCGTGCTCACCAGGTAGTCGGCCTGGACGTACAGGGTGTCCTGCTCCGAGATGGTCGCCACGGGGGAGCCCTGCCACGCATAGCTGCCGCGTCCCACGGGCAGCTCGGTGATCACGCCTGGCACGCTCGCTGACACCGTGAGGGTGCCCTCCTTCGACACGCCTCCGCGCCCGGTCTTCACCAGGCCCTCGGCGATGTCGCGCTCGAGCGTGGTCGAGGAGATGACCAGCAGCGGGTCACCCGGCTCCACCACGTCGCCCACGCCCACGTACACCTGGGTGACCAGGCCGCCGTAGTCGGTGCCCACGGGGTGCTCGACGGCGCGGATCGAGCCCGAGAGGCTGTCGACGCGGTGCTCGCGCTGGTTGAACACCACCGTGCCGAACAGCCCGATCAGCAGGACGGCGACGAGCCCGAGCCCGAACCGGAAGCGGTTCATCCATGACATGCGGTGGTCTCCTGTCGGGTGGCGGTCACGATGCGGGCGGCGCCGGCGGCTGCTCGGGCCGGGCGACCACGGTGGACGGTTGCGGTGCCGGGACGGTGCCCGGCTGGGGCGGCGCGGGCCAGGCGGCCTGCGGGGACGCGTCCGCGACCGGCGGCGCGGGCGGGTAGCCCGGCGGCGCATAGCCCGGCGGCGTGCCGTACCCCGGCGGGGGGTAGCCCGGCTGGCCGTACGGCTGCGGCGCGTATCCAGGCGCCGGGTACCCGGGGGGCGCGTATCCCGGCGGCGGGTAGCCCTGCTGCCCATAGGAGGGCTGCGGGGCCGGCGGTGCCGGCTCGGGATAGCCGGGCATGCCGCCCGCCGGCTGCGCCGGGTACGGCTGCTGCGGGTACCCGGGCGGGCCGTAGCCGGGCGCGGGGAAGCCCGGGTAGCCGTACCCCGGGGGCGGGAAGCCCGGCTGCTGGCCGTATGGCGGGTACGGGTACGGCTGGCCCGGCTGCGCGGCCTGCGCATAGGCCGGCGCGGGAGCGCCGAACGGCGGATAGAGCGGCGCGGCCTCGCCCGCGGGCAGCGGCTCGTCGTCGCCCTGAGCGCCGTGCGGCACGTCGCCGGCGCGACGGCCATACGTCGACGGCGGGTCCGGCGGCAGGTCGACGATGGGCGCCTCGAGGTCGGCGGTCGCGTCGCCGGCGGTCGCCGCGGAGCCCTCCTGAACCTCCACCGACGCCGGCGCGGCCTCGGCCCCGGCCTCGGCCTCGGGCGCGTCGGCGACACCCGCATCGTCCTCCGCGTCGGCGGTCGGGGTCGGGGTCTCGGGCTCGTCCGCGGCGGCCGCCTCGACTGCGGCCTCGACCGGCGCGTCGACGTCGGCCACCTCGACGGGCGCGTCCGCCGCCACGTCCGCGACGACGGGAGCATCGTCCACGCCGGCGGCGGGCGGCGGCGCCACCGGATCGGTGGCGCGCGAGGGCCGGCGACCGGCGGGTGCGAGCGACGTCGCGGGCTCCGCGGCGCTCGAGGCGGCGCCTGACGAGGCCACGACTGCAGGAACGGCCGCCGGCGCATCGTCCGCGCTCGCGGAGGCGGGGCCCGCGCTCACGAGCGCGCCCTGCTCCGCGAGCCAGCCCGCGGCGGAGAGCATGTGCGCGAGCTCGAGGTCGAGCTCGCTGTCGTCGTCGTCAGCGTCCTGCGCCTCGCGCGCCTTGCGGCTGAGGCGAGGGCGCAGGTTGAGGCCCGCGGAGACCACGAACGCCCCGAGGATGACGGTGTTGAGCAGGTTCCACATGGTCGCGAGCGTGAGGAAGCCGTTGCCTACGTCACGCCAGATCGCGACCCCCGAGGCGATGAGGAGGAACACGAAGAACAGCATCTGCGGGATCATGAAGTTGAACGGCGAGCTCTGCTTGAGCGTGCCGGTCGCCTGCCAGCCGACGTCCTTGCCGCGCAGGACGTTGAACAGGGCCTTCGTGTAGATGGGGAACGACACGGTCGCGAGGGTGAGCGTCTCCCAGCGGTACGTGCCGAGCGTGAACCATGCGAGCACGATCTGCATGGCGTAGAAGCCGGCGTAGAACAGCGCCCACTCGAGCATCGTGATGGACAGCGACACGGGCCGGAGGTCGAAGAAGATCTCGAGCGGCGGCACCAGCAGCAGCGGGAGCGGCGCGATGCCGGTCAGGTAGAACGATGCGGTGGTGAGGTACTGCAGGCGCTGGTCGAGCGTGAGGTTCGACTTGCGCGACAGCAGCGGGTGCGAGAACAGGATCTCGAAACCGCCCGTGGCCCAGCGCAGCTGCTGCTTGGAGAACGCCTCGACGTTGTCGGGCGCGTCGCCCACCGCGAGGACCTCGGGGATGAAGATGGACTTCCAGCCGCGCTCGTGCATCATGAGCGAGGTCCACACGTCCTCCGACTTGGAGTCGGTGTAGATGCCGTTGACGTCGAGGACCGCGCGGCGGCGGAACATCACGTTGGTGCCCACGCAGAAGGCCGCGTTGAAGCGGTTCTTGCCGGGCTGGACGAACCGGTAGAAGACCGTCTGCATGTACGCGGCGCCCTTGGCGATCACCGAGTGCGCCTCGTTGCCGTAGCTCTGCGGCGTCTGCACGAACGCGAGGCGCGGGTCCACGAAGAAGGGCAGCGTGTGCTCGATGAAGTCGGGCTTGGGCACGAAGTCGGCGTCGAAGACGGCGAAGAACTCGCCCTTCGCGAGGGTGAGCGCGTGGTTGATGTTGCCGGCCTTCGCGCCGTTCGAGCTGAGGCGTCGCACGTACCTCACGCCGATGCGCGCGGCGAGGTCGCGGACCTCGTCGCTGCGGCCGTCGTCGAGGATCCACGTGCGGTGCTCGCCGCGCATCGCCTTCGCTGCGGTCGCGGTGCGCTCGATGACCTCGAGGGGCTCGCCGTAGACGGTGATGAGGATGTCGACCACCACGCGCCGGCTGCCGAGGATGAGCGGCCACCGGGTCGGGTCGCCCGACGTGTGGCCGTACATCGCCGCGCGCGCCTGGTGCACCGCGAAGGTACGCGGGTTCTGGCCTCCCGCGAGGATGGTCCACATGGTCATGAGCGAGTGGACCACCAGCACGAGCTCGGCGGACAGGACCATGACGTACGGCAGCGGGTCGCCGCGGTTCGCGGGGTTGAGCAGGAACAGCGTGTAGGCGAGCACGCCGATGGTGGCGAGGATGACCAGGGTGATGAGGACCGGCGACTGCTCGGATCCCATGTGCTGGTGGTCCGAGCGCGCGTCGGCACGCGACGACGAAGACGGCATGAGGCTCCAGACGGGGGGACCAGGCAACGGGTGCGAGACGGACGGGGTCGATCGGCGCCGTTGCCGCCCGCGCGGGGCGCGGGTGACCGTGAGCAGGGCCGCGAGTCAGGCGGTGCCGGAACCCGGTGTCATCGTCCCGAGCGCACGATCGGTGACATGGTGTCGGATTTCTCACAACTTCTACAAGCGCTTTCGCCTGATTCCCAGACTTTCTCACCCTCGATCGGGGGAGATATCGCTCGTATCCGTACAGACCGGGCGCGCGCTCAGCCGGCCGCCGCGATCCACGCGAGCAGCCAGGTGCGCGAGCTCCCGTCGTCGATCGCCTCGTCGGGGAGCGCGACCGCGGACTCCCAGGCGGCAGCGCGCTCCGCGTCTCCGGCGAGCGCACGGTACATCAGCAGATAGTCCGCGAACTGGTCGGGCCGGCTCCCGGCGCCCCACGCGGCGTCGACCGTGGCGACGATGCGCTCCGCCGGGATCGCGGCGAGGGTCGCCATCGACGTCGGCTGGCCCGGGATGATCTGGATGCCCAGCATGGCCGCGGGATCCGCGCTGAACCAGGTCGCGTAGTCGCGCTTGGCTCCCCATTCGATCGCGACGATGCCGTGGCCGTACTCGGGGAACGCCGCGAGGTTCGGCGCGAGCCACAGGCGTCGCGCCGCCTCGGACTCGGCGGACAGCATCCACCGTGCCGAGCCGCCCAGCTCGCCGTCGCCGCGCAGGTCCGCCCACAGCGCGACCGCGTTCCAGGCCAGCACGGCCTCCGAGCTCGACTCCTGGTTGTTGCCGTCCGCGAACGGGCTGATGCCGCTCGCCCACGAGTGGCCCTCGACCGGGTCGAACGCCCGCCGGACGGGGAACGCGTCCGAGGTGCCAGGAGCGGCGATGTCCTCGGCGACCAGGTCCATCACGGGTCCGATGCGCGCGGCGAGGTCGGCGTCGCGTGCCCCGGCGACCGCCGCGGCGTAGAGGAGGTACCCGTAGTGGAAGTGGTGGTCGTTGAACTGCTCCGAGCCGAAGGCGGTCGCGAGCCCCACCACGCCGCGCAGGGTGGCGTCGTACGTGAAGCACCGCTCCGCGCGCGCGATGCAGCCGTCGGGGTCGCCCCAGAGCTCGAGCTGCCCCGCCAGGGTGTCCTGCAGGCGCGACGCGATCGCGTCCTCGCCCAGCGCATCGGCCACCTGCACGAGGTTGGCGAGGCGGTACAGGGCCTTCGCCCCGAAGTAGGTGTCGGCCGGCAGCTCGAGCGCGGCGTCCGCGTCCACGTCGAGCGCGGCCGTGATCTCCTCGCGCTCGGGTTCGGTGAGCGAGGCCAGGTCGAGCGAGGCGCTGGGGTCCACCAGCGGCACGTCCCATGACACGTCGGCGGCGGCGCATACCGCGTACGTGCCGTGGATGGTCGCGTACGTGCCCAGGGTGCACTCGAGACCGTCCGCCCGGTCCTCCGGTACCGCGACCACCGTCGGCTCGTCGGCGTAGGTCACGGTAGTCGTCGCGACGTCCGCGAGGGTGTACGACGCGTCGGCGCTTCGCGCGACGGGCCCCAGCGCTGCGGCGAACGCGGCGGCGTCGCCGCCGTCGGGCACCGCGAAGAGCTGCGCCGAGCCGCCGGGGTCGAGCGTGAGCGACGTGCCGTCGACCGCCCCGTCGGAGACCGCGATGCCGTACGTGGTCTCGGCGACGGTGGCCGTCGCGAGCCCGTCGCCCGCCGCGGCGAACGCGACCGAGAGCGTCGCCGTCGCACCGCCCTCGGTGGTGGTCGCGACCACCGGCACGCCCTGCGCGAGCACCGCGTCCGCGGCGCCGAGCGAGAGCGTGACGCCCACGGGCGTCGCCTCGGACACCTCGCCGTACCCGCTCGCACCGTCGAAGGTCACGGTGAGGTCCGCGACCGCGGGTGCCAGGATCGCGTTCTCGGAGGCGACGGGCCGCGTGAGGCCCATCGTGAACCCTCCGTCGACGGCCTGGAAGGACAGCGGCGCGGGGAACACCGGCAGCCCGGGCTCGCCGAACGCGAGACCCGAGTACCAGCGGTTGGTGGGAGGCACCACGCCGTCCGCGACGCGCGCGGCGACGCCGGCGTCGGCCGCCGCAGGCAGGATCGACGGGTCCGGGGCGGACTCGCGCACGCCTGGGCCACCGGATGCGGTGGACGATGCGCCGGGGGCGTCCGCGCCCGAGCATGCCACGAGCGCGAGGGCCGCTGCCGCGAGGGTCGCCATGGCGCGCGCCCTCACAGGCCCACCCGCCGGGCGAGGTCCCCGAGCGCCGCGGTCACGTCCGCTAGCGGGCCGTCGTCGCGCAGCCGCAGCGTCGCGTCGAGCGGGGTGCCCGCCTGGAGGAGGTCGGCCGGCGCGGCGTCGGCGAGGTCCTCCGACGCGACGCGCGCGGTCACGTGGGCCGCGCCCTCGACCGTCTGGACCTGGAGCTCCTCGACGGTGCCGCCCACGACGGTGCCGTCGGGCAGCCGCAGCTCCACCGGGGCCGCATCGGCGACGCGCCCGAAGTCGCGCGCGGTGAGGTCGAACTCCGCCTCGACGTAGGCGGAGCCCGCGCGGTCGATGGTGGCGATCACGGCGCCCGTGCCCGCGTAGGCGCCCGCGTCGACGTCGATCGCCGTGACGATGCCGTCGACGGCGGCGCGCACCGTGACGGTGCCGTCCTTCGCGAAGGTGCCCGTGACGGCGGAGGCCAGGCCCTGCCGGATGTCCCGGGACAGGGTGACGCTCTCGATGGTGAACAGGCGCTCGCCCTCGCGGACCGTGTCGCCCTCGTCGACGTAGCGCTCGAGCACGAGCCCACCGTAGTCGGTGCCCACGGCGTAGTGCTCCGTCTCGACCTGTGCCGAGGAGCTGAGCACCTGCGTCTGCCGCCGGTTGAAGACGAGCGTCGCGGCTGCGACGACCAGCAGGACCACCAGGAGCCCTGCGACGAGCTTGAACCGGTTCCCCCAGGTCATCGTGCCGCCTCCCGTCGTGCGCGGCGCCCGACGAGCGCCGACGGCGGCTCGGACGGAGCGGAGGGACGATGCGCGAGCAGCGGCGGGGGCGGCGCGGGATGCGCGCGGGTGGCGCCGGCGTGGGCGGGCTCCGGGACGGGCACGGCCGCCGGGGGCGGATCCCAGGTGCGCGAGGCGGGCGCGGCGTCGCGGACCGCGAGCCCCGCGGACACCTCGACCGGTCGCGCGATGACCGTCGTGCTCGGCTGCGCGGCCGTGCGCGGGGCGTCCACGTGCGGCGCGTCGCTCGCGCCCCGGCGCAGCGCGCGGGCCTCGCGGCCGGCGGCGACCAGGAACGCGCCCAGGATCACGGTGTTGGTGAGGTTCCAGGCCGTCGCGAGCGTCGGCACCCGGTTGTCCCAGTCGCGCCACACGGCGACCACGGAGGTGAGCGCGAGGAACGCGAAGAACAGCACCTGCGGCACGATGAAG
This sequence comes from Demequina iriomotensis, assembly GCF_000971395.1. Classification (GTDB taxonomy): domain Bacteria; phylum Actinomycetota; class Actinomycetes; order Actinomycetales; family Demequinaceae; genus Demequina; species Demequina iriomotensis. Next base: position 481,077 of record NZ_BBME01000009.1, read on the forward strand.
TTGAACGGGGACCGCGCGCGTGTGCTCCCGGTCGCGGTCCAGCCGACGTCGCGGTGGGTGAAGGCGTTGACGAAGGCCTTGACGTAGATCGGGAAGGACACGGTCGACAGCGTGAGCGTCTGCCACCGGAACGAGCCGAGCGTGAACCACGCGAGCCCGATCTGCATGAGGTAGAAGCCCGCGTAGAAGAACAGCCACGTGCTCACGGAGATGGACAGCGCCATGGGGCGCAGGTCGAAGTAGATCTCGAGCGGCGGGACCAGCAGGAGCAGGAGCGGAGCGATCCCGGTGAGGTAGAAGGTGGCGGTCACGAAGTACTGGATGCGCTGATCCGCGGTGAGGTTCCTGCGCGGGCTGAGCGGATGGTGGGTGAGCAGGATCTCGAAGCCGCCGGTGGCCCAGCGCAGCTGCTGCTTCGCATAGGCCTCGACCGTGTCGGGGGCGTCGCCGATCGCGAGCACGGTGGGGATGTAGACCGAGCGCCAGCCGCGCTCGTGCAGCAGCAGCGACGTCCACACGTCCTCCGACTTCGAGTCGGTGTAGATCCCGCCGATGTCGTCGATGGCGACCCGGCGGAACACGACGTTGGTGCCCACGCAGAAGGCCGCGTTGAAGCGGTTCCGTCCGGGCTGCACGAACCGGTAGAACACGGCCTGCATGTAGCCCGCGCCCTTGGCGATCGTGGTGTGAAGGTTGCCGTACGTCTGCGGGGTCTGCACGAACGCCACGTCGTCCTCGATGAAGAACGGCACCGTCTCGAGCAGGAACGTGGGGTCGGGGACGAAGTCGGCGTCGAAGATCGCGAAGAGCTCGCCCTTCGCCAGGGTGAGCGCGTGGTTGACGTTGCCGGCCTTCTGGCCGCCCGAGCTGAGGCGTCGCACGTAGCGGGCGCCCAGCTCCGTCGCGAGCTCGCGGACCCGGTCGCTGCGGCCGTCGTCGAGGACCCAGGTGCGATGCCTCCCGTGCATCGCGACGGCCGCCGTGACGGTCCGCCTGATCACGTCGAGGGGCTCGCCGTAGACGGTGATGAACACGTCCACCGTGACCCGCCGGCCCTCGAGCTGGAACGGCCACGCCGTCGCGTCGCCCGTCGCCGAGCGGCCCAGCAGCTGGGCGCGCGCCTGGTGGTAGGCGTAGCCGCGCGGGTCGACGGCGCCGGCGAGGATGGTCCACATCGACAGCAGCGCATGGAACACCAGCACGGACTCCGCGCCGATCACCAGCACCCACGGGATGACGTCGCCCCGGTTGGCGGGGTTGAGCAGGAACGCGGAGTAGACCAGGATCCCGAGCGTCGCGAGCACGACGAGCAGCGTGAGCACGGGGGAGTGGCCGGTCGCTCGGTCTCGGGAGACCGGCGTGGGGGCGGCGTCGAGCGATCGCATGATCGGCTCCTCGGGGCACGGGCGACGGATCGCGCGGATGCTGGAGGCGGGGATCGACGGCGTCGGCGGTGGCGCTCCGTGGGGGCGCCCTGCTGGTCGGATGACTTCGATGCACGGCCATTGACGCATGGCGACGTGGGGGCGGTCAAGCGGTTCCGGCGCGGGCCGCCGCGGCACGCGGTGCCGTCGACCTTCGTTCCGCTCTCCTGTTGCAAGCGCTTACATCAGCCGCTACGCTCGCCCACATTCGGACAATTCAGCTTCACAACGACGTGACCAGGCCACACCGTCGTGGCCCCGAACCAGGGAGATCCCCTTGTCCCAGCACGCCTTGCCGTCGTCCGCGACGGCGCGCGGCACCGCCGCCCTCACGATCCTCGCGCTCGTCCTGACCGTCGCCGCCCTCGCCGGCGTCGCCGCCCCCTCCGCCGCCGCGGACCGCTCGTTCGCGCTCGTCGGCGACCTCCAGTCGGAGCTCGGCTGCCCCGGGGACTGGCAGCCCGAATGCGCCGCGACCGAGCTCGTCGCGACCGGGACGCCCGACCTCTACGCGGCCGAGCTCGACGTTCCCGCCGGCTCGTTCCAGTACAAGGTCGCGGTGGACGATGCGTGGGACGAGTCCTACGGCCTCGACGGCGGCTCCGCCAACATCCCGCTCGAGCTCCCCTACCCCGCGACGCTCCGCTTCCTGTTCGACGACGCGGCCAAGCGCGTGGGCCTCGAGGTGCTCTCGATCGGCGGCGGCTACACGGCGGAGGACGATGCCCTGGTCGCCGATCCCGTGCGGCAGGCCGGCTCCGACGAGCAGTTCTACTTCGTCATGACCGACCGCTTCGCCAACGGCGACGCCACGAACGACGAGGGCGGCCTCGCGGGCGACAGCCTCACCACCGGCTTCGACCCGACGGACAAGGGCTTCTACCACGGCGGCGACCTGGCAGGCCTGGCCGCGAACCTCGACTACATCGAGGGGCTCGGCACCACAGCCATCTGGCTCACGCCGTCCTTCAAGAACCGCCCTGTCCAAGGGACGGGTGCGGATGCGAGCGCCGGCTATCACGGCTACTGGGTCACCGACTTCACGCAGATCGACCCGCACCTGGGCACCAACGAGGAGCTCGAGGCGCTCATCGCGGACGCCCACGCGCGCGGCATCGAGGTCTACTTCGACATCATCACCAACCACACCGCGGACGTCATCGACTACGAGGAGGGCGAGTACTCGTACATCGAGCAGGCCGACCAGCCCTACCTGACCGCGGCCGGCGACCCCTTCGACCCGGCCGACTACGCGGGCACGGGGGACTTCCCCGACCTCGACGCCGCCACGTCGTTCCCCTACACCCCGGTGGTGGCCGCCGAGGATGCCGACCTCAAGGTCCCGGCCTGGCTCAACGACCCGACGCTCTATCACAACCGCGGCGACTCGACCTGGACGGGCGAGTCGGTCACCTATGGCGACTTCGTGGGTCTCGACGACCTCATGACCGAGCATCCGACCGTGGTCGAGGGCTTCGTCGACGTCTACGAGGGATGGATCGACCTCGGGATCGACGGCTTCCGCATCGACACCGCCAAGCACGTCAACATCGAGTTCTGGGAGCAGTGGAGCGAGGAGGTCCTCGCGTACGCGCAGGCGCACGGCAAGCCCGACTTCTTCATGTTCGGCGAGGTCTACGACGCGGACCCGGTCAAGCTCGCCCCGTACATCCGCGACACGGACATGAGCTCGGTGCTCGACTTCACCTTCCAGTCGTCGGCCGTGAGCTACGCGAGCGGCAACTCCGCCAAGGGGCTGGGCACGTTGTACGCGGGCGACGACCGCTACACCACCCCGGACAGCTCCGCGACGGCGCTGCCCACGTTCCTGGGCAACCACGACATGGGCCGTGTCGGCTACTTCATGCGGAACACGGATGCGCCGCTTGATCGGACGATGCTCGCGAACGAGCTGATGTTCCTCGGCCGCGGCCAGCCGGTGGTCTACTACGGCGACGAGCAGGGCTTCGTGGGGGCCGACCCGGGCAGCGACAAGAGCGCGCGCCAGTCGCTCTTCGCGTCGCAGGTGCCCGAGTACACCGACCAGGCCCTCCTCACCGGGGAGACCGTCGGCAGCGTCGACCGCTACGACACCGACGCTCCGGTCTACCAGCAGATCGCCGAGCTCTCCGCGCTGCGCGAGGCCTATCCCGCGCTCCGCACGGGCGCGCAGATCGAGCGCTACGTCGCCGACGGCGCGGGCGTCTACGCGTTCTCGCGCGTCGACCCGGATGAGCGCGTCGAGCACCTGGTCGCGCTCAACAACACCGGCGTCGACGCGACCGTCGACATCCCGACGCTCACCTCCGGCGCGACGTTCACCGGCATCCACGGCACGGCGGCCGCCGTGACGGCGGACGATGCCGGGGTCGCCACCGTGACGGTGCCCGCCCTGGGCGCGGTGGTGCTCCGGGCCGACCGCGAGGTGAGCGCGCCCGCGGCCGCCGCGGAGCTCACGGTGACGACGCCCAGCGCGGGCGCGGGCCTGTCCGGTCAGGTCGCGGTGAGCGCCCAGGCGGACGGCGCGTGGCGCCAGACCAGCCTCGCGTGGCGCGTGGTCGGCTCCGACGAGTGGCACCCGCTCGGAACCTCGGAGACCCCGACCCCGAGGGTGTTCCACGACGTCCCCGACCTCGCGGACGGCACGCTCCTCGAGTACCGCGCGGTCTCCGTGGACGCCGCCGGTCAGGTCTCGGCGGCCTCGACCTACGCCTCGGTCGGGCACTCGGTGTCCCTGGCCGTCGAGGAGCAGCCCGAGGCGACGTACGACACGGTCACGATCGCGGGTGACCTCGACTCCGAGATCGGCTGCGCGGGCGACTGGGATCCCGCCTGCGAGGCGGCGATGCTCACCGAGGGGCCCGCCGGGATCTGGACCGGCACCTTCGACGTGCCGGCGGGCGACTGGCAGTACAAGGCCGCGATCGACGGGTCGTGGACCCTCAACTTCGGCGCGAACGGCGTCCAGGACGGCCCGAACATCGGCATCACGCACGGCGGCGGCGAGATCACCTTCTACTTCGACGCCCGCAGCGGCATCGTGCAGTCGACCGCCGAGGGGCCCATCGTCACCCTGCCCGGGTCCTACCAGAGCGAGCTCGGCTGCCCGGGCGACTGGGACCCCGGCTGCCTGCTGACCCTCATGGCCGACGGCGACAAGGACGGCGTCTACACGTTCACGACCACGGACATCCCCGCCGGGGCGTACGAGCTCAAGGTCGCGCACGGCCTGTCGTGGGACCAGAACTACGGTCAGGACGGCGTTCCCGGCGGCGCGAACATGTCCTTCTCCACCGACGACGGCGAGCTGGTGACCTTCAGGTACACGGTCGCGACCCATGTGCTCGACATCGAGGTCGCCAACCCGCCGCTGCCCGGCAGCGGGGAGTCGCGCGCCTACTGGATCGACGCGGAGACCCTCGCGTGGCCCGCCGGCCTCGGCGACGGCGACTCCTTCCGCCTCTACGCCTCGTCCGACGCGACGCTCGCTGTCGCGGACGGCGCCGTCACCGGCGGCGACGGCGTCGACCTGTCCGTGGACCCCGCGGGGCTCTCCGCGGAGCAGCTCGAGCGCTTCCGGGCGCTCGACGGGTACGTCGCGCTGCACCTCGACGCGTCCCGCTCGGACGTGCAGGAGATGCTGCGCGGGCAGCTCGCGGTCGCGCAGTCCGCGGACGATGCGCTGACCGCCTTCACCGGCGTCCAGATCGCGGGCGTGCTCGACGACCTCTACGCCGAGGCGGCGGCCGGCACCGGGCTCGGCGCGGTCCACGGCGACGGGGGGCTCGCGCTGAACCTGTGGGCCCCGACGGCGCAGCAGGCGACGCTGCTCGCCTGGGAGCCGGGCGCGGGCGGCGAACCGACGCGGCATCCGGCGACCCTCGACGGGGCGACGGGTATCTGGACCGTCGCGGACGATGCTCTCGACGGCGCCGAGTACCTCTGGGAGCTCGAGGTGTACGCGCCGTCCACCGGAGGGATCGAGACCAACCGGGTCACCGACCCGTACTCCGTGGCCCTCACGCTCAACTCGGAGCGCTCGGTGGCGATCGACCTCTCCGACCCGGCCTGGCGACCGGCGACGTGGGAGGACACCCCGTCGCCCGTCGTCGAGCGCGCGGTCGACCAGACCATCTACGAGCTGCACATCCGCGACTTCTCGATCGGCGACGAGTCCGTGCCCGAGGTGGAGCGCGGCACCTACCTCGCCTTCACCGAGGACGGTGCCGGGCGAGCGCAGCTGCGCCAGCTCGCGAGGGCGGGCATCACCACGGTGCACCTGCTGCCGTCCTTCGACCTCGCGACCATCGACGAGGACCGCTCGGCGCAGCTCGAGCCCGACTGCGACCTCGCATCCTTCGCGCCCGACTCCGACGCGCAGCAGGCCTGCGTAATGGCGGTGGCCGACGAGGACGGCTTCAACTGGGGCTACGACCCGTTCCACTACACGGTGCCGGAGGGCTCGTACGCGGTGGACGCGGACGGCGGCGCGCGCGTCGCGGAGTTCCGCCAGATGGTGGGCGCGCTCCACGAGGACGGGCTCCAGGTGGTGCTCGACCAGGTGTTCAACCACACCGCGGCGTCGGGCCAGGCGGAGCGGTCGGTGCTCGACCGGGTGGTGCCGGGGTACTACCAGCGCCTCAGCGCGACGGGCGCGATCGAGACCTCGACGTGCTGCCAGAACGTGGCGACCGAGAACGCCATGGCCGGCCGGCTCATGGTCGACTCGGTGGTGACGTGGGCCAGGGACTACAAGGTCGACGGGTTCCGCTTCGATCTCATGGGCCACCACTCGCGCGAGAACATGCTCGACGTCCGCGCGGCGCTCGACGCCCTCACCCTCGAGGACGACGGCGTCGACGGCTCCGCGATCTACCTCTACGGCGAGGGATGGAACTTCGGCGAGGTGGCGGACGATGCGCTGTTCGACCAGGCGCGCCAGGGCGCCCTGGGCGGCACGGGCATCGGCACCTTCTCGGACCGTCTGCGCGACGCCGTGCACGGCGGCAGCCCGGTCGACGGCTCGTCGACGTTCCAGCAGGGCTTCGGCACGGGGCTCGGGACCGACCACAACGGCGCTCCCATCAACGGGACGGACGAGGCGGCGCTCGCGGACCTCGCTCACCAGACGGACCTGGTGAAGCTGGGGCTCGCGGGCAACCTCCGCGACTACGAGCTCACCGCCTCGACGGGCGAGGTGCTCCGCGGCGACGAGCTCGACTACCGGGGCTCGCCCGCCGGCTACGCCGACGAGCCCGACGAGGTGATCACCTACGTCGACGCCCACGACAACGAGACGCTGTTCGACCTCGGGGTGTTCAAGCTCCCGACCGACACGTCGATGGCGGATCGGGTGCGCATGAACACCCTCTCGCTTGCGACCACCGCCTATGCGCAGACGCCGTCGTTCTGGCATGCCGGCACGGAGCTGCTGCGTTCGAAGTCGCTCGACCGCAACAGCTACAACTCGGGCGACTGGTTCAACCGGATCGACTGGACGGGCCAGGAGTCGACCTTCGGCTCGGGCCTGCCCCCGGCCGCCGACAACTCCTCGAAGTGGGAGGTCATGGCGCCGCTGCTCGCGGACGCGTCCCTCACGCCGGGCGCCGACGCCATCGCGACGGCTGAGGCCGCCGCGCTCGACCTCCTCGAGGTCCGCACCGAGGTGCCGCTGCTGCGTCTGGGGTCAGCCGAGCTGATCGAGGAGAAGGTGACCTTCCCCGGATCGGGGCCCGAGGCGACGCCCGGGCTCGTGGTCATGCTCATCGACGACCTCGTGGGCGAGGACGTCGACCCGAGGCTCGCGGGTGCGCTCGTGGTGTTCAACGCCTCGCCCGCCGCGATCACGGAGACGCTGCCCGAACTCGAGGGCCGAAAGTTCGGCCTGACACCCGCGCTCGCGAAGGGCTCCGACCCGGTGGTGAGGACCACCCGTTTCACCGCGAAGACCGGCACCGTGACCATCCCCGCGCGCACCGTCGCGGTCCTGGTCGAGGGCCAGTCGAAGGGCGGCGGCAAGGGCAACGGCTCGGGCCATGGCAAGGGCCACGGTCATGACCACGGCAAGGGTCACGGTCACGGAGGCCGTGCCGACGTGCACGGTGCGGGGAAGCCGGGACTCCGCTAGGACGTGCGAGGCGCCCCGGGGGAGTGTCCGCTCCCGGGGCGCCCCGTGCATCGTCCTCCGCCGTGCGTCGCGCGAGGTGCGGGGTGCCCGATCGAGGCGATTCCGCGCATCGAGCACCTTGCAGGGCGCTCGGGAGCGGCGGCGTCAGCCGACGTGGATGCCGCACTCCGTCTTGCCCTGGCCCGCCCAGCGACCTGAGCGCGGGTCCTCTCCGGGGGCCACCGGCTTGGTGCAGGGGAGGCAGCCGATGCTCGGGTAGCCCTGCGCGACCAGCGGGTTGCGCGGGAGACCGTGGGCCTCCTGGTAGGCCTCGACCGCCGCATCGTCCCAGAGGGCGAGCGGGTTGATCTTCACGAGGCCGTGCTTCGCGTCCCACGACACGACGGGCATCTCCGAACGCGTGAGGGCGTCGACGCGGCGCGCGCCGGTCACCCAGGCGGAGTAGCCGCCGAGCGCCTTCTTGAGCGGGTCGACCTTGCGCATCTGGCAGCACAGCCCTGGGTCGCGCGCGAACAGGTCCTTGCCGTAGGCGGCGTCCTGCTGCTCGACGGTCAGCTCGGGCTCGACGTTCACGATGGTGATGGGGAACGCCGCGGCCGCCGCGTCGCGCGTGAGCAGCGTCTCGGCGAAGTGGTAGCCCGTCTCGAGGAACAGCACGTGGACGCCCTCGAGGCGCGTGCCGAACATGTGCGGCAGGATCGTGTCCTGCATCGACGCCGCGATCGCGAGGTCGTGGCCGAACGTCGCGACCGCCCACTCCGCGATGTGGGAGGCGCTCGCGGTCAGCAGGCGCTCGTTGACCTCCGCGCACGTCTCCGCGTTCCACTCGGTGGGGTTGAGCAGGGTCAGCGACACGGCTCCCAACCCGGGTAGCATCATCGGATCAGCTCCTCGTCCACCCGGAACGCCCAGTCGGCGAACTGCTCGCCGTCCGCGCGCGTGTCCAGGTAGTTCTGGGTAACGCGCTCGACGTACTCGGGCATTCCGTGCTGCGTCACCTTGTGCGCGCGGATCTTGCGGCCGAAGTCGTTGTCCTCGCCGCGCCCGAGGCGTCCGCCCAGGTGGACCTGGAAGCCGGGCACCTGCTCGCCCGTCTCCTCGTCGAGCACCAGCTGGCCCTTGAAGCCGATGTCCGCGATCTGCACGCGGGCGCACGAGTTCGGGCAGCCGTTCACGTGGACGGTGATCGGGCTGTCGAGTGTCGGGAACTTCTCGTCGAGCACCTTCACCACCTCGCGCGCCGTCGCCTTGGTCTCGACGATCGCGAGCTTGCAGTACTCGATGCCGGTGCACGCGATGACGTTGCGGTGGAACTCGCCGGGCTCCGACTCGAGCTCGAGTGCGCGCAGGCCGTTGACCACGTCGCTCACACGCTCCTCGGGGATGTCGAGGATGAGGATCTTCTGCAGCGGAGTGAGGCGGATGCGGTCCGAGCCGACGGACTCCGCGATGTCGGCGATGCGCTGGAGCTTGTCGCCCGAGATGCGGCCGGCGACCGGCGCGACGCCGACGTACCAGCGGCCGTCCTTCTGCTCGTGGATGCCCACGTGGTCGCCGCGGTCCCCGGGGGTCGCCTGCTTCGGGGCGGGGCCCTTCGGGAGCTCGTAGCCGAGGTAGTCGTCCTGGAGCACCTGAAGGAACTTCTCGGCGCCCCACGCCTTCACCACGAACTTGAGGCGCGCGCGGGTGCGCAGGCGACGGTAGCCGTGGTCGCGGAAGATGCTGATGACGCCCTTCCACACCTCGTGCGCGATCTCCGGCTTCACGAAGACGCCGAGGCGCAGGCCCAGCATCGGGTTGACGGACAACCCGCCGCCGACCCACAGGTCGTAGCCGATGCCGAGCTCGGGGTGCTCGACCGCGCAGAACGCGACGTCCTGGACCTCGTGGAGGATGTCGGGGATGGGCTGGCCCGTGAAGGCGGTCTTGAACTTGCGCGGCAGGTTCGAGAACTCCGGCGAGCCGATGTACAGCTCCTTGATCTGCTCGATCTGGGGAGTCGGGTCGATGAGCTCGTCCTTGGCGACGCCGGCCACGGGCGAGGCCAGGATCACGCGCGGCACGTCGCCGCACGCCTCCTCGGAGCCCAGGCCCACGGCCTCCGTGCGGCGGAAGATCTCGGGGACGTCCTCGATGCGGATCCAGTGGAGCTGGATGTTCTGGCGGTCCGAGACGTCGGCGGTCTCGCGCCCGAACTCGCTCGAGATCTGCCCGATCTCGCGGGCCTGCGCGACCGACAGCTGGCCGCCGTCGGAGCGGACGCGGAGCATGAAGTACTCGTCGTCGAGCTGGTGCGGCTCGAGGATCGCGGTCTTGCCGCCGTCGATCCCGGGGCGGCGCTGCGTGTAGAGCCCCCACCAGCGGAAGCGGCCGCGCAGGTCGGTCGGAGGGATCGACCAGAAGCCCCACTTGGAGTAGAGGTTCTCGATGCGGCCGCGCACCTCGAGGGGGTCGCTGACCGCCTTGAACTCCTCGTTCGGGTTGAGCGGGGTGCGGTCGCCCGCGGCCCACTGGCCGTCCTTCGACGCGGTGTTCTTGCGTGCGGCGGCCTCGCGGGTGCGGATGAGACGCGCCTCCTCGCGGTGGCGGCGGCGCTCCTCGGCGTCGCTCAGCGCCTGAGGGGCAGGGGTGTCGGCCCCGGTCTGCTCGGTGGTGGTGCTCACAGCGGCTCCAGGAGTGTTCAGGAGGGGGAGCTACGGCGTGGCGAGATAGCGCTCGTCAGGCCGAGCGCCCTGGATGGTCGGGACGATCCGTGGGCGACTCAGGCCGACAGACACATGGCACAGCGAACACAGCACGTGCGTGCCGGGATGTTCACCGAGATAGCCATGGCGGCGATGATGACACATCACCGGCCCGGTTGGGAACCCCGTTCGTCCGATTCGGCAAGGGACCAGGGTCCCAGGTAGCAGGCCACATGCCCCGGGGGGTGTCAGTCCGAGGGGTCCTTCGGCCCGGGCGGATGCACGATGCGGTGCCTACCCTGGCGAGCGAGGCGGCCGGACATGCCTGCCGCGGATCGGGGGAGCGGGTGACCGGCGAGGGCCGCTTCGACGTCGACGGGTTCCTGCGCGAGCTCGACCAGGTGTTCGCCGAGCATCGCGGGGCGACCCACGCGGAGCCGCTGGTGCGCGAGGCGCTCGCGGCGACGCGCGACCTCGGCGACCGCGCCGCAGAGCTCACCGTGGCCAACGAGGCGATGGGCCTGATGCGCTCGCTCGGCCGCCATGACGAGGCGCTCGGGATGGCCGATGCGGCGATCGCGCTCGTGGCCGCCCTCGGGCTCGACGGCTCCGAGGCGCATGCCACCACGCTCATCAACGTCGCCACCGCGCGACGCGCCGCCGGACGGCTGGACGATGCGCGCGTCGGGTACGAGCGCGCGCTCGAGGTCGCGGCCGTCGCGTTCGGCCCGCGCGACAGGCGGGTCGCCGCGTTGCGCAACAACCTCGCGCTCCTGCTGTCCGACCGGGGCGAGCACCGGGCGGCGCGCGCCGAGCTGCTCGCGGCGCTCGCGGTCCTCGAGGCCGCCTCGGTGGACCCGGGGGCGGACCTCGACATCGCGTCGAGCCGCACCAACCTCGCGCTCGAGTGCGTCCGGCTCGGCCTCGACGCCGAGGCGGTCACGCACGCCGAGGCGTCGATGGAGATCTTCAGGCGCGGCGCTCACGAGCGTGATCCGCACTACGCCGCGGCGCTCGCGGGGCATGCGGAGGTCAGCCTCCTCATGGGCCGTCCGGCCGACGCCGTCGACGCGTACGCCCGCGCCCTCGCGGTGGTCGAGGAGTGCTACGGGCGCGGATCCGACGCGTACGCGGTGACGGAGGCGAACCTCGCCGAGGCGCGCGCCAGGCAGGGCCCCCGCGCCGCATCGTCCCCCCGCGCGTCGTCCCCGGCGGCGCCGATCGGCGCGCCGGAGCCGCACGCGGCTCCCGACCCCGTCACGGGGCTCGAGCTCGCCCGCTCGTACTGGGAGCAGGTGGGGTTGCCGATGCTCGAGGAGCGCCACCCTGCGCTGCTGGCGCGGGCGGCGGTCGGGCTCGTGGGGCACGGCTCCGACCGCTACGGCTTCGACGATGCGTGGTCGCGCGACCACGACTGGGGCCCGGGCTTCTGCGTGTGGCTCACCGCGGAGGATCATGCGCGTCACGGCGCGGCGCTGCAGGCGGACTACGACGCGCTGCCCCGCGAGCACCGGGGGCACGTGTGGGGGCCGGAGACCCCGCGAGCCGCGGGCCGCCGCGTCGGGGTGTTCGAGGTCGGGGGGTTCTTCGAGTCGCTGACGGGCCACCGCGAGGCGCCGGGCGCCGACGCGCCGCATGCGTGGATGCTCCTCGACGAGGCGACGCTCGCCGCGGCGACCAACGGCGCCGTGTTCCGCGACCCGCTCGGCGCGTTCTCGCGCGTCCGCGACGGCTTCCGGCGCATGCCCGAGGACGTGCGGATCGCGCTGGTCTCCCGGCGGATCGGGATGATGGCGCAGGCCGGCCAGTACAACGTCCCGCGCATGCTCGCGCGCGGCGACGGCGAGGCGGCCTGGGTCGCGGTCGGCGAGTTCGTGAGCGCCGCATCGTCCGCCGTGCTCCTGCTCAACCGGCCGTCGTCGGCGGGCTACCTGCCGTACTACAAGTGGCGCTTCGCGGCCCTGCGCGCGCTCGCCGCGCGGCCCGCGTCGCGGCTGCCCGGGGTGCATCCGCTCCTGTCCGACGCGGTCCGGCTCGCGTCGGCCGCGTGCCTGGGCGGCGCCGGCTTCGGCGAGGGCGGCGCCGGCGCGGGACCGGCGCGCGCGGCTCTGGAGGCCGCCATCGCGGAGGCGTGCGCGCTCGTGGCCGGCGAGCTGCGGACGCAGGGGCTGTCGCGATCGGGCGACCCGTTCCTCGAGGCGCATCGCGCGGAGCTGGACGCACGCATCGGCGATCCCTGGTTGCGCGGGCTGTGAGGCGACCGTGAGCGAGACGTACGACGAGCGCGCGGCCCGCATGGCGCGAGCGCGCGAGGTGGTCGCGCTCGAGTGGGAGCAGTTCCAGCGCGTGCGCGGCGACGATGGGCGCGCGGCGTGCCAGGACGACCCGGCCGAGTTCGAGGTGCAGCGCCTGGGCCAGTTCATGACGTGGCCCATGCCGCTCCTGGACTCGTACCGGGACGACCTCACGGCGGCCGAGGCCTCGGGCCGGAACCTCCTGACCGAGAAGTACGCCCGCATGATGGAGACCACCGAGCCGGGCCGGTTCGCCCGGGAGCTTGCGCCGCACATTCCCGCGCTGTCCGCGCTGCGCCTCGCTGCCCAGGAGCGCATCGTCGCCATCCAGGTGGCGTGGGCGCGCGAGTTCCACGCGGGGTATCCGGCGCTCGCGGCGGGCATGCGCGTGCTCACCACCGCGGAGGACACGCGGGACGCCACATCCTTCGAGACGTACCTGCGGGGCGAGCTCGGCACGTACTCGGAGCGCACGCTCGCGCTCTACGGCGAGCTGGTCGACTCGCTCGTCGCGGCGGCCCAGAACCTCACGTGGCGCACGCTCGCGTACACGGTGATCCTGGCCGGCTACCGCGACCTCGAGGCGGCGGAGGCCGCGCACGCGAGGTAGGCCGCGCATCGTCCCGCCGCCCGCCACGCACGATACCCCGCCGGGCATCTAGCAGGACGGATGCCCCGGGGGGTACGAGCCGCCCGCCGTTGGCGGGACCCGCGCATGACGTGTCTATACTCTGGTGCCGTTCGCCGGGCCCGGGAAGCGGCGGACCTCGTCCCCCTCCCCGGATGCACCAGCCCGCCCGCACCTCGAGGAGTTCCTGTGACGACCGAACGCCCGCTCCGCGTCGCCATCATCGGCGCCGGACCGGCCGGCACCTATGCCGCCGACATCCTGTCCAAGACCGACCTCAACGTGTCGATCGACATCATCGAGCGGCTCCCCGCTCCGTTCGGGCTCGTGCGCTACGGCGTCGCGCCCGACCACCCGCGCATCAAGCAGATCATCGTCGCGCTCGCGAACGTCATCGGCCGCGGCGACATCCGCCTCCTGGCCAATGTCGACGTGGGGACGGACATCTCGCTCGAGGAGCTCCGCGAGCACTACGACGCGGTGATCTTCGCGACCGGCTCCTTCAAGGACGCCGACCTCGACATCCCTGGTATCGACCTGGAGGGCTCGTTCGGCGCCGCCGACTTCGTGTCCTGGTACGACGGCCACCCGGACGTACCCCGCACGTGGCCGCTCGACGCGAAGGAGGTCGCGATCTTCGGCGTCGGCAACGTCGGGCTGGACGTCGCGCGCATCCTCGCGAAGCACGTCAAGGACCTCATGCCGACGGAGATCCCGGCCAACGTGGTCGAGGGCCTGTCGTCCTCGCCCGTCACCGACGTCCACGTCTTCGGGCGCCGCGGCCCCGCGCAGGCGAAGTTCTCGCCGCTCGAGCTGCGCGAGCTCGGCCACGTGCCCGACGTCGACATCGTCGTGTACCCGGAGACCGACTACGAGTTCGACGAGGCCTCGATGGAGATCGCGGAGAACAACAAGCAGCAGAAGCAGGTGGTCAAGACCCTGACCGACTACGCGCTCAAGGAGCCGGGCACCGCGTCGCGTCGCATCCACCTCCACTTCCTGCAGAGCCCGCACGAGGTGCTCGGCGAGGACGGCAAGGTCGTGGGCGTCCGCATGGAGCGCACCGCGCTGCAGGGCGACGGCAACGTCAAGGGCACCGGCGAGTTCATCGACTACCCGGTCCAAGCCGTGTACCGCGCGGTCGGCTACTGGGGCACGGAGATCGAGGGCATCCCGTTCAACGGCGCCAAGGGCACCATCCGCAACGAGGGCGGCCGCGTGGTCGACGAGTCCGGCGAGCACCTGCAGGGCTACTACGCGACCGGCTGGATCAAGCGCGGCCCCGTGGGCCTCATCGGCCACACCAAGTCCGACGCCTCGGAGACCATCGCGAACCTGGTCGAGGACGCGCCCTCGCTCTACGCCGAGACCAAGGCCACGCCGGCCCAGCTGAGCCCCGACAACGTGCTGCGCCTGCTCAAGTCGCGCGGCGTGCCGGTGGTGCAGTGGGCGGACTGGGAGATCCTCGACGCGCACGAGCGCGCGGTCGGCGAGCCCCACGGCCGCGAGCGCATCAAGGTGGTGCCGCGCGAGGAGATGACCGAGATCGCGCTGAGCCGCGCGGTCCACAACGTCTCCCCCTGACGTGGATTCCCACTGACAGTGGTGAACCGTGGGGCCGATGCGACGGGGACGACCGTCGCATCGGCCTCACGCGTCTCCGGCGGCACCTGCGTCATCGGAAGTCTCTGACGGACGCGCCACGCCTGGCAACCTGGGCTGACACCCGGTGCCGGAGGTCTGTGGCACGATTCCCCGCAGGGGGGAACCGGCGTGTGCCGACGCACGTTCTCCCCCCGAGGGAAGGCGGAGGACACGTGGGCAGGAAGTACTTCAACGGGCTCAAGACCACCGGTCTGTTCGTGGCGCTGTGGGCCGTGATGCTCACGCTGGGCTCGTTCGTGGGCGGCGGGCAGTTCCTGTGGGTCTTCGCTCTCCTGTCCGTCGCCGGCACCGCCTTCGGCTACTGGAACTCCGCCTCGCTCGCGATCCGTGCGATGCACGCGCGTCCCGTCACCGAGGTCGAGCAGCCCGCGATGTACCGCATCGTGCGCGACCTCAGCCGCGAGGCCAACCAGCCCATGCCGCAGCTCTACGTGTCGCCCACCGCGGCGCCCAACGCGTTCGCGACCGGCCGCAACCCGCAGAACGCCGCCGTGTGCTGCACCGAGGGGATCCTCGAGCTGCTCGACGAGCGCGAGCTGCGCGGCGTCCTGGGCCACGAGCTCATGCACGTGTACAACCGCGACATCCTCATCGGCTCGGTCGCGGCGGCCTTCGCGGGCATGATCACGGCGGTTGCGCAGATGATGTTCTTCTTCGGCGGTGGGCGCGATTCGCGCGACAACCCCCTCGGGATCTTCGGGCTGCTCGCGATGCTCATCCTGGCGCCCATCGCGGCGTCGCTCATCCGCATGGCGATCTCCCGCACGCGGGAGTACGACGCGGACGAGGACGGCGCGACCCTCACGGGCGACCCGCTCGCGCTCGCCTCGGCGCTGCGCAAGCTCGAGCAGGGCGTGAAGGCGCGCCCGCTCAAGGACTCGCCCCAGCTCGAGAACGTGTCACACATGATGATCGCGAACCCGTTCCGCGGCGAGGGACTCGCGAACCTGTTCGGCACGCACCCGCCGATGGATCAGCGCATCGCGCGCCTCGAGGAGATGGCCCGCACCCGCGGGTTCCTGCGCTGATGTGCTTGCCTGCCGCGCTGTCGGTGGCTCGACGTAGCGTGGTCCCGTGAGCCTCTTCCGGGACCGTGACGGCACCGCGCTCGTCGTCATCGACATGCAGCGCGACGTGGTCGCGTCCGCGGTCGACCGCGACGGCGTGATCGCGCGGATCTGCGACCTGGTTGCGCGGGCGCGCGCGGCAGACGTGCCCGTCGTGTGGGTCCAGGACACCCTCGACGGCCGCGTGGGCGAGGACGGGTGGAGGCTCGTGCCCGAGCTGGTCCCCGTCGACGGCGAGCAGGTCGTCGCGAAGGAGCACGGCGACGCCTTCGAGGGCACCGCCCTCGAGGACGTGCTCGCGGGAGCCGGGGCGGGGTCGCTGGCGGTCTGCGGCGCGCAGACCGATGCGTGCGTGCGCTCGACCCTGCACGGCGCCTTCGTCCGCGGCTACGACGTGACGCTCGTGGCGGACGCGCACACCACGGAGGACCTCACCGCGTACGGGGCGCCGCCTCCCGCGCAGGTCATCGCGCACACGAATCTCTACTGGCGGTATCAGAGCGCGCCGGGGCGGACCGCGCGCGTGGTCGAGGCCGCCGCGCTGGCGTTCGACGCCTGAGGTGGCGCGGTTGGCGATGTGCGGCAGATGCTGTGCATGTGCGTCGCCGACTGTGAGCGGGTCCGGCCGGATCGGTCCCGCTCAGTGCAGGTAGCCGTCGCCGAGCGCGTTTGCGATCTGGTGTTTGCCGTGGGGTTCCGTCAGACTCTCCGCGTGAGCGACGCTTGGGGGAGGCGCTGTGGGGGGAAGTGGGCTGCCAGTGTCGGCGGTGCGACAGGGAAGAGTGCGTCGCGGTCGAGTCCTTCGGTGGACTGTGCCGGTCGTGCTCGTCTTGGTGGTCTGTGGCGGCTCAGGCATGTACTTCGGAGACCGGTGGGCTGACTCCGACAGTGATGGGTTGACCGATCGAGAGGAGAGGGTCGGTTGGCGAACGGCGGACGGTGCAGTTCGCGCGACCGACCCGGAGGCCGCGGACACGGACGGCGATGGCCTCGCGGATGGCGAGGAGGCTGGCGCAGTGGTGTCCGAGCCTGGTGCCGACACGGTGTACGCGGGCGTTTCGAACCCCACCAATCCCGATTCCGACGGCGATGGACTCGTTGACGGCGTCGAGGTGCATGGATGGTCGACGTTGTATGGCGCCACGTACCGCACTGACCCGATGGATCGGGACGCAGATGGCGATGGGTTGACAGACGGCGAGGAAGCGGGACCCGCGTTGGTTTGGGTCGCGACGGACTCGTTCTACCTAGGCGTCGCGGATCCCTCGAAGGAAGACTCCGACGCGGATGGCCTCAGCGATGGGTCCGAGGTGCGCGGCTGGCTGACGGTGCGAGGAACGTCGTACCGAACCGACGCGATGAGCCCCGATTCCGATGGCGACGGGTTGACCGACGGGCAAGAAGCGGGCTCTGCGAGAGAGGATGCGAAGCTGGGTGTCGTCTACACGGCATTTGCGGACCCGCTGTTGAGTGACACGGATGGCGACGGGTTGAGCGACGCAGCCGAGGCCGACCATTCCCTCGACGCGTTCGACCGAGACAGTGACGGGGATGGCCTCTGGGATGGTGCGGAGGTCATCCTGTATGGAACCGCTCCAGAGCTCGCTGACACCGACGGCGATGGCTTCGATGATGGCTTCGAGGTCGCGGATCGTGTGGGCAGAGGTCTCGATCCGCTGCTCGCAGATCTCGAAGTGCCGTTCGCCACCTATGCCTGGGACTTCGCCCAAGGTGCATTCGCGGGCGAGTTTGCGAACGGAGACTCCCTGGCATGGCTTGCGGGCAGCCTCGTCGCAGGTGGCGCGACCCTCGTTCCAGGCGTCGGCACTGTCATCGGTGGTGCCGCCGACCTCCGGGACGCCATCGCGTCCGCGATCCATCAGGACTGGGTGGCAGCAGGGTTCACCGTCATCGGTATGGTGCCTGGCTCGGGCGATGCTGCCCAGGTGGCTGGCAAGGTGGCGAGGTTCGTGGCCCGTCATCCCAAGCTTGCAGGTCGGGTCGGCGCGCACGTGGTCAGCCTCACGTGGGTGCCGGAGCGGCTGCAAGCTGCGGCAGTTCGAGCGACAGCGGAGGCGGACTGGGACACCCTCAAGAGTTCGGGATCCACCGATGCCACTTTACTTCGTCTTCAGAAGGGCAAGACCTCGGTGCCTGAGGTTGCAAGTTCGATGAGACGAGCGAGGCATGTCCTCGGCGCCGCCGTGGAGTTCGCGTCGGATGTCTACGAGGCTGAGCAGTTGATCGAGGACCTTTACCGTGGCGTAGCAGACAGCGTCGCGACCCACCAGACGGTGTCGACCGAAGGCTGCGTCTCGATATGCACCACGCTGGTGCGTAGCCTCGACCTAGTGGCTGATGGAATCGCGCACGAGAGCAAGGCAGGGCGCGTGTTCCTTACGCCAGCGATCCGGCAGCAGATCGAAACCGACGCCTACCTGGTCGAAGTGGGTGCCATCAAGGGAGCCCACTGGCACTTCGTCGCAAGTGCGGTCACCGACTCGCTTGGGCCGAGTGCCGAGGTGCTCGACCTACTCGAGTCGCGGGGAATTCCATATACGATCCACCTTCCCAACTAGAAAAGCCGGGTGCCTTCAAGGAATAGCCCGGGCAAGCGCGTGCGTCGACCGGCGTGCGAAGGTGAGGTGCGTGACGCCGCTCGGGGTGCTCACGGCCTCGACGGTGAAGCGCTCCTCGAGCCCCTCGAGCCCCTGCCACAGGCTGCCGCCGCGGCCGAGCACGATCGGCACCACGACGACGTGCAGGAGGTCGACCAGGTCCTCGGCGAGGAACGCGCGCACCGTGGCCGGGCCTCCGCCGAGCCTCACGTCGAGCCCGCCCGCCATCGCCTGGGCCTCCGCAAGCGCCTCGGCGGGCGACGCGGTGCGGAAGTGGAACGTCGTCTCGCCGAGGACCAGCGGCTCGCGCGGACGATGCGTGAGGACGATCACGGGCGTACGGAACGGCGGTTCCTCGCCCCACCAACCGCGCCAGCCCGCATCGTCCTGCCACCCCGGCGGGCCGAACTTGCCCGCGCCCATGATCTCGACGCCGATCCCCTCGAACGACCTCCGAGCGAACGCGTCGTCAGGCGTCTCGGGCGCATCGTGCCCCTGGAGGGACGCCCACGTCGCGCTGTCCTTGAACCACTCCATGAGGCGCATCCCGGCGTGGCCGAACGGCGCGTCGAGGCGCTGATCGGCGCCCGTGGCGAAGCCGTCGAGCGAGACCGCGAGGTTGTGCACCCGCACCAGGGACATGGCTGCAGTGTCGCATCGCGCGGGCTGGCGCGCTCGGCTGTTCACTTCTCGGCGCGCGTGACGTAGGTTGCGAGACGTGAGGCGCGACCACTGGCGGCGGGTGAACGAGGCGCTCGACCCGGAGCGCGACTTCGTCGAGATCTACCGGACCCTGGTCATGCACGAGTTCCCGTGGGACATGAACCAGGCGCTCAGCTTCGCGCTGTTCCGCACCTACGCCGTTCCGGGCATCGGCCGGCTGCTCGACGCCACGGGGGAGTTCACGCGGCGCACCCAGAAGCGCTACGACGACACGGCGCTGCTCCTCGAGGCGCCGACGCGGCTCGGGTTCGCCCATCCCGAGGCCCGCGTCGCCATCCGCCGTGTCAACCAGATGCATCGTGCCTACGACATCCCCGACCACGAGTTCCGGTACGTGCTGTCGACGTTCGTGGTGGTGCCCAAGCGCTGGATGGATGCGTACGGCAAGCGGCCGTTCAGCGAGGCCGAGATCGATGCCTCGGTCCGCTACTACCGGGAGCTCGGGCGGCACATGAACATCCCCGATGTGCCCGAGACCTACCTCGGCTTCGCTGCGCTCATGGACGCCTACGAGGCCGAGCGCTTCGGCTTCGACGAGGGCGCTCGGCGGGTCGCCGACGCGACGCTCGCGCTGCTGCTGACCTTCCGGCCCGCGGTGCCCAAGCGGCTCATGGAGGTGGTCAGCCGCGCGCTCATGGACGATGCGCTGCTCGACGCGCTCCGGTACGAGCGGCCGTCGCGCCGGACCGTCGCGCGCGTGCGGACCGGGGTGCGGCTGCGCGGCCGGCTCGCGGGTCTGCTGCCCGCTCGCGCGAAGGCGACCGGCGTGGCGGACCTCCCGTGGATCCGCAGCTACCCCGATGGATTCCGCGTCGAGGACCTGGGGACGTTCCCGGGCACGGCGGGCGGTGCGGCAGGCGGTGCGGCGGGATGCCCGGTGCCTCACGACGCTGCGCCCGCGGGCGACCGCCGAGCGGCGCCCACCGCCGCAAGTCACGGATCCGACGACGCGTGATCGCGCCTTGAGGGGGGCCGTCGGGCGAGGTGCGCGACAGCCGTGACTTGTGGCCGGTGGGCGGCGGCCGCCGCGTCCGTCAGCGGAAGTTGACGAACTGCAGCGCGGCGTCCACGTCCGCGCCCTTGAGCAGGGCGATGGTCGCCTGGAGGTCGTCGCGCGACTTCGAGGTGACACGCAGCTCGTCACCCTGGATGAGCGCCTTGACGGACTTGGGGCCCTCGTCGCGCACGAGCTTGGTGAGCTTCTTCGCGACGTCCTGCGCGATGCCCTCCTTGACCTTCGCGACCAGGCGGAACTCCTTGCCGGACGGCTGAGGCTCGCCCCACTCGAGCGACTTCATCTCGATCTGGCGCTTCGCGAGCTTGGCGATGAACACGTCGAGCACGGCCTTGACGCGCTCGGGGCTGTTGGCCTTCATGAGGACGTCCTCGCCCGAGAACTCGATCGACGCGCCGACTCCCTTGAAGTCATAGCGCTGGGCGATCTCCTTGGCGGCCTGGTTGAGCGCGTTGTCGACCTCCTGGCGGTCCACCTTGGACACCACGTCGAAGCTGCTGTCGCCTGCCATCTCATCCTCCATCTCGGCGCTCCGAAGGCGCCGTGGTCGGTCGTCGGTGAGGGCACCCGGACGCGATTCGCGTCGGGCCCTCGATCCTTGCTATCCTTCCATGCGCGCCGCTTGCGGCGCACTGGCGGGTTGCCCGAGCGGCCAAAGGGAGCTGACTGTAAATCAGCCGTCACTGACTTCGGGGGTTCGAATCCCTCACCCGCCACACGACGAAGCGCCCCTCCCGGGATCGGGAGGGGCGCTTTCGCGTTCCCCCGGCGGGACCGCGCCCTGACAGTGGCAACGGATCTCGCGGCGACACACCGCGTCGCGCGGCACGATGCGGCGTGTGGGCCCGGCGTGTCGGGACCAGCTCCGTTGCCACTGTCAGGGCGGCGGGGCGGCAGGCGAGGGCTACACGCCCGCGCTCGCGTCCTCCTTGGTGTGCGCGTTCGCGTCGTCGCGCATGTCCTCGAGCTCGACGCCGCGGGTCTCGGGCACCCGCGCGAGCACGAAGAAGAACGACAGGAGCGCCATCGTCGCGTAGAAGCCGTACGCGAACACCAGCGAGATGTCCGCCATGCCCGGGAACGAGACGGTGATGAGGAAGTTCGCGATCCATTGCGCGGCCGCCGCCACGGCCAGCGCCGTCGCGCGCATGTGGTTGGGGAACATCTCGCCGAGCAGCACCCAGACCACCGGTCCCCACGAGGCGGCGAAGAACACCACGAACGTGTTGGCGGCGATGAGCGCGGCCGTCGCCCACCCTCCCTCGAGGACCGTCTCGCCCGCGGAGTCGACGGTCGCGTTCGCGAACGAGAGGGCCATGATCGCGAGCGACACGAACATGCCCGCCGAGCCGATGAGGAGCAGCAGGCGGCGGCCGATGCGGTCCACCAGCGAGATGGCGATGATGGTGGCGACGATGTTGGTGAGCGACGTGATGGTCGACGTGGTGAAGGCGTCGGACTCGTCGAAGCCCACGGACTTCCACAGGGTGGTCGAGTAGTAGAAGATCACGTTGATGCCCACGAACTGCTGGAACATCGACAGCAGGATGCCGGTCCACACGATGGGATGCAGGCCGAGCGCATGGCCGCGCAGGTCGCGCATCGAGCGCTTCTCGTCGTTGCCGAGCGAGTGCCGGATCTGCGCGATCTTGTGGTGAGGGTCCGCCTCGCCGGTGTAGTCCGCGAGGATCTGGGCGGCCTTCTCGTCTTCGTGCTTGGTCACCAGGTACCGCGGCGACTCCGGCAGACGCAACGCCGCGAGGCCGTAGATGAGCGCCGGCACCGCAGCCGCGAGGAACATCCACCGCCACGCGGGCAGCCCGGCCCACAGCTCCTCCGAGGCGCCGCCCGCGGTCGAGGCGAACACCTCGTCGCTCAGGAGCGCGGCGAAGATGCCGAGCACGATCGCCATCTGCTGCAGCGAGCCGAGCCTGCCGCGGAAGGTCGCGGGGGCGACCTCGGCGATGTAGGCGGGCGCGATGACGGAGGCCGCGCCGATCGCGAGGCCGCCGAGGACGCGCCACGCCACCAGGTCCCACACGCCGAAGGCGAAGCCCGAGCCGAACGCGGACACGAAGAAGAGGATGGCCGAGATCACCATGACGCGGATGCGGCCGTAGCGGTTCGCGAGCCCGCCCGCGAACCAGGCGCCCACCGCACAACCCAGCAGCGCCGAGGCCACCGCGAAGCCCGTCACCGCCTCGGACAGCTCGAACTCGCCCTCGATCGCGTCGACCGCGCCGTTGATGACGGAGGAGTCGAACCCGAACAGGAACCCGCCGAGCGCGGCGCCGATGCTGATGGCGACCACCCGCCCATGGAGCTTCTGGGGTGATCCCGGTGAGGCGGGCTGTGACATGTCGGCTCCAATCGCGGGTCGCGCCGGTGCGATCCTGGTCCTCTGCATCGGCGGCGGGCCGGTGCGGCCTCTACAGGTGAAAGTAACGCGATTATGCCCGGCCTGCCTGCTCAGACACGGCCGAGACCGCCCAGGTTCAGTGCCCGCCGGTGAACGGCGCCATCACCCGGGCCGCGATGCTGTCGCGCCCGGTCAGGCGCTCCTCCGCGTCGGCCGCGGTCATCGCGCGCAGGCCCGCGTTGACGCCCATCCAGCGCAGCGGCTCCGGCTCCCAGCGGGGGGAGCGGTGCCCGACCCACGGCAGCGTGGTGAGCTCGCTGTCGACGCCCAGGATGAGGTCGCGCAAGGTGCGCCCCGCGAGGTTGGTGGTGGTGACCCCGTCGCCCACGTAGCCGCCGGCCCAGCCGAGGCCGGTCGCCGCATCGTGCCCGACGGAGGCATGCCAGTCGCGCGCGATGCCGAGCGCGCCGCCCCAGGCGTGCGTGATCTCGACATCCCTGAGCACGGGCAGCAGGTCCACGAGCGTCGAGCGGAGCTTGCGGTGGGTGTCGCGCGCATGCCGCGGATCGAGCCGCACCGTCGAGCCGAGGCGGTAGGGGGCGCCGCGCCCACCGAACACGATGCGGTCGTCCGCGGTGCGCTGCCCGTAGATCACCAGGTGGCGCCCGTCGGTGAAGGTCTCGCGGCGCGCGAGGCCGATGCGCTCCCACAGGGAGGCCGGCAGCGGCGCGGTGGCGATGATGAGCGAGTGCACCGGGACCACGTCACGCTCGTGGCCCGGCAGGCCCGGGGTGTAGCCCTCAGTCGCGCGGATCACGTGCGCCGCGGTCAGGGTGCCGCGATCGGTCTCGACCCGATGGGGGACGATGCGCGTCGCGGCGGTGCGCTCGTGGACGCGCACGCCGCGCTCGCGGACGGCACGCACGAGGCCGCGCACCAGCCGGCCCGGGTGCACGGCGGCGCAGTCGGGCGTATAGGTGCCTCCCAGCACGCCGGTCCCGGCGAGGTGGCCGCGCGCCTGCGAGGCGTCGAGCAGCGTGAGCTCGTCGTCCCTGCGGCCCCACGCGCGCGCCTCCTCGACCTCGGCGCGGGCGCGCGCGAGCTGCGCGTCGGTCCGTGCGAGGACCACGGTGCCGCCCTTGGCCAGGCGTGCGTCGATGCCCGCGGCGGCCGAGGCGCGGATCACCTCGTCGACCGAGGCCCTCATCGCGGCGTGCTGGCGCAGCGCGGCATCGCGCCCGGCATCGCGGGCGAGCGTCGCGAGCGAGCTCGGGAACAGCGCGGAGGCCCAGCCGCCGTTGCGCCCCGACGCCCCGAAGCCCGCGATCTCGCGCTCGACGATCGCGATCCGCAGGTCGGGACGTGCCTCGGCGAGGTAGAAGGCCGTCCACAGGCCGGTGAAGCCGGCGCCGACGATCGCGACGTCGACCTCGCGGTCGCCGTCGAGCGCATCGTCCGCGACCAGGTCGTCGCCGCACGTCGCGAGCCACAGCGAGACGCTCGCATACGCCCGCGCCCGGTCCCCCGGCGCCGCGGGTGCCGGACGCCTGTCGCCTCCCCCGAGATTCATGGATCAAGTGTGGTGCGGGTCACCCGCGAAACATCGCTGCAATATGCGCGCCCGGACAAGTCGTTTCGTGCGCGTAAATTCTCAGGCCAAAACGACCGATTGCGCATTCCAATTTGATGACGGCGCCCCGGATACGGGAGGGGGCGTGCCACTATCTGGTCACTCGCTGTCATTCGACCGGGGTGATGCCCGGAGTCAAGGAGGTCGACGTGTCCGAGGTCACGCCGCCGGAGGAAGTGCAGAAGAAGGGCGTCTCGCGCCGCGGGCTGATGATCGGGGGCGCGGCCGGCATCGCGGGCCTCGGCGCGGTCTACCTCATGGGGCGCGGGAACGGCGGCGGCACCTCCGCGGGCTGCGTCACCACGGACCTCTCGGACACCGAGGCCGTGCTGAACATGTCGAACTGGCCCGAGTACATCGACGAGGACGACGGCGACTACGTCTCCACGCTCACGGCCTTCCAGCAGGAGTCGGGCATCGCGGTCACGTACACGCCCGACGTCAACGACAACGTCGAGTTCTTCGCGAAGGTCCGCAACCAGCTGGGCGCATGCCAGCCCACGGGTCGCGACATGTTCGTCCTCACCGACTGGATGGCGGCGCGCATGATCGACGCCGGCTGGATCCAGAAGCTCGACAAGGCGAACGTCCCCAACCTCGACAAGAACCTCATCTCCTCGCTCCAGGGCGTGGGATGGGACCCCAACCGCGACTACTCGGCGCCGTGGCAGTCGGGCTTCACCGGCATCGCCTACAACAAGTCGCTCGTCGGCGAGGTCGCGAACATGAGCGAGCTGCTCACGCGCTCCGACCTCAAGGGCAAGGTGACGATGCTCACGGAGATGCGCGACACCATGGGCCTGCTGCTGCTCGCCGACGGCGCCGACCCGTCGAACTTCACCGATGACGAGTGGGCCAACGCGCTCGACAAGATCTCGAAGGCGCGCGCCGACGGTCAGATCCGCGCGTTCACCGGCAACGAGTACATCAACGACCTCGCCAACGGCAACATCGCGGCGTGCGTCGCGTGGTCGGGCGACGTCGCCGCCGCCGAGGACGAGAACCTCGTCTTCCTCCCGCCGGAGGAGGGCCTGATGATCTGGTCGGACAACATGATCGTGCCGGTCCAGGGCCAGCACAAGGCGAACGCCGAGAAGCTCATCGACTACTACTACGACCCCGCCGTCGCGGCGAAGCTCGCCGCGTACGTCTGGTACGTCTGCCCCGTCGACGGCGCCCAGGCCGAGATGGAGAAGATCGACCCGTCGCTCGTCGACAACCCGCTCATCTTCCCGAGCGCCGACTACCTCTCGCAGACGCACAGCTTCATGGCGCTCGACGAGGCGAAGGCATCGCAGTACGAGAAGGACTTCGCGAATGTCACTGGCTGATCAGGCCCGTGGGGACCTCAAGCTCACCGGTCTCCACAAGCGGTACCCCAACGGCTTCGTCGCGGTCGAGTCGCTCGACCTGGTGATCCCGCAGGGCTCGTTCTTCGCGCTGCTGGGCCCGTCCGGGTGCGGCAAGACCACCACGCTGCGCATGGTCGCCGGCCTCGAGGAGGCCACCAAGGGCACCATCCACATCGGCGACCAGGACATCACGCACGCGAAGCCGTACAAGCGGCCCGTCAACACGGTGTTCCAGAACTACGCGCTGTTCCCGCACCTCACCATCGCGGAGAACGTCGCGTTCGGCCCCAAGCGCCGCGGCGCGAAGGACCCGGCTGCCGACGTCAAGGAGATCCTCGCGCTCACGGAGCTCACCGAGCAGGCGGGCAAGCGGCCCGCGCAGCTCTCGGGCGGCCAGCAGCAGCGCGTCGCGCTCGCCCGCGCCATCATCAACCGCCCCGATGTCCTGCTGCTCGACGAGCCCCTGGGCGCCCTGGACCTCAAGCTCCGCCGCGCGATGCAGCTCGAGCTCAAGCGGATCCAGGACGAGGTAGGCCTCACCTTCGTGCACGTCACGCACGACCAGGAGGAGGCCATGACCATGGCGGACACGGTCGCGGTGATGAACAAGGGACGCATCGAGCAGATGGGTGCGCCCTACGACCTCTACACCAACCCCCACACCACGTTCGTGGCCAACTTCCTCGGACGCTCGAACCTCATCAAGGGCAAGGTCGTGGGCCGCGAGGGCACGGGCGCCGATGCGGTGGTGAAGGTCGACATGCACGGCACCATCGCGACGATCAAGGCGAGCAAGGTGCACACCACCTCGGACGAGGGCTGGGTCGGCATCCGTCCCGAGAAGGTCCTCATCCAGCCGGAGGGGCAGACCATCGACGCCCCGGGCGCCGCGCTCTCGGGCGCGGTGGTGGTGGACGCGAGCTACATCGGCGTCTCCACCGACTACACCCTGCGCATGCCGTGGGGTCAGGAGATCACCTGCTTCGAGCAGAACACGGGCCGCCGCGGCGGGCTCATCCCCGTGGGCACCAAGGTCGACGTGTCCTGGCGTCCCGAGTTCGCGTTCCTTCTCGACTCCGCTCAGGACGTTGAGGCGGGGCTCGAGGAGGACTGACGTGGAGGCGCTCCAGCGGGTGTTCGGCAAGAACGCCGCCTACTACCTCATCGGGCCGGCCGCGATCTGGCTCGCGGTCTTCTTCCTGTTCCCGATGCT
Source organism: Demequina iriomotensis (assembly GCF_000971395.1). Classification (GTDB taxonomy): domain Bacteria; phylum Actinomycetota; class Actinomycetes; order Actinomycetales; family Demequinaceae; genus Demequina; species Demequina iriomotensis. The sequence goes on from NZ_BBME01000009.1 coordinate 507,876, forward strand.
GTCGCTGCTCACCACGTCGCTGTCGGACCCGGCGACCGGCTCCCCGATCAACGGGTACACGCTCACGTGGCGCGTCCAGAACTACGTCGAGGCGCTCGGCGACTACTGGCCGTACATGATGCGCTCGCTGCTCTACGCGGGCATCGCGACAATCCTGTGCCTCGTGCTCGGCTACGTCCTCGCCTACGCGATCGCGTTCAAGGCGGGGCGGTGGAAGACCGTGATGCTCGTGCTCGTCATCGCGCCGTTCTTCACGTCGTTCCTGGTCCGTACGCTGTCGTGGAAGCTCATCCTCGCGGACAACGGCTTCATCGTGAACACCCTGCAGACCCTGCACATCCTGGGCGAGGACGGGCGCCTGCTCGCCACGCCGTTCGCGGTGATCATGGGCCTCACGTACAACTTCCTGCCGTTCACGATCCTGCCGCTCTACACGAGCCTCGAGAAGATCGACCCGAAGCTCAACGAGGCCGCGGCCGACCTGTACGCGAGCCCCTTCCAGCGCTTCACCAAGGTCATCTGGCCGCTGTCGCTGCCCGGCGTGGTCGGCGGCACGCTGCTGACCTTCATCCCGGCGACGGGCGACTACATCAACGCGTCGCTGCTGGGCAGCCCGAACACGCAGATGGTCGGCAACAAGATCCAGCAGCTCTTCACCACGGCGGGCGACTACCCGCACGCGGCGGCGCTGTCCGTGATCCTCATGGTGATCATCGTCGGCATGGTGCTGGTCTACGTGCGCCGCGCCGGAACGGAGGAGCTGCTGTGATGACCCGCCTCGGCAGCTGGATCGGCAAGCACCTCATGCTCACGCTGGGCATCCTCGTGCTGCTGTACATGTACATCCCGAACTTCATCGTCGCCCTGATGTCGTTCAACGACTCGTCGGAGTCGCGCAACCTCTACCAGTTCCAGTCCTTCACGTGGGACAACTGGCTCAACCCGTGCGCGCCGCAGGGCATGTGCGAGTCCCTGAGGGTCAGCATCAGCATCGGCCTGCTGGCGACCCTGGGCGCGACCATCATCGGCACGCTAGCCGCGTTCGCGCTGGTGCGTCACCGCTTCGAGGGCCGCTCCACCATGAACCTGGTGCTGTTCCTGCCGATGGCGACGCCCGAGATCGTCATGGGATCGTCGCTGCTCGCACTGTTCGTGGCGGCGGGCTTCGGCGGTCAGCTCGGGTTCTGGACCATCCTCATCGCGCACATCATGTTCTGCATCTCGTTCGTGGTGGTGACGGTCCGCTCGCGGCTCGCGGGGCTCGACTCGAACCTCGAGAAGGCCGCCTCCGACCTCTACGCGAACGAGTGGCAGACCTTCTGGCGGATCACGTTCCCGCTGGTCTTCCCCGGCATCCTGTCGGCGGCGCTGCTGGCGTTCTCGCTCTCGTTCGACGACTTCATCATCACCAACCTCAACTCGGGCACCACGGTGACCTTCCCGATGTTCGTGTGGGGCGCCGCGCAGCGCGGCGTCCCGATGCAGGTGAACGTCATCGGCACCCTGATGTTCCTGGTCGCCCTCGCGATCGTGATCGGCGGCGAGGTCGCCAACCGTCGCCGGGCGAAGGGCAGGGCCGCGGCGCTCTGAGCCATGCACGCGGAAGGGGGACGATGCGCGCATCGTCCCCCTTCTCGCGTCCGGCTGCGGTTCGCCGCTCGTCGCGTGCCTGAGCGTCAGGCCTGCTGCCGGTGGGCCCGACGTGCGTGCCGGAACCGACTCGCATATCGGACGATGCACGCGTGCGTCCGACAGGGAGGCCGGAGCGGCGACGGATCGCGACCGTCCGCCGCCCCGACCGTGGCGGCTACAGCAGGGCGTGGGCCCTCGAGATCACGTCGCGCAGGATGCGCTCCATCTCGTCGAACTCCGGCTGGCCGATGGTGAGCGGCGGCGAGAGCTGGATGACCGGGTCGCCGCGGTCGTCGGCGCGGCAGTACAGCCCCGCGGCGTAGAGCTCCTTCGAGAGGAAGCCGTGCAGCACGCGCTCGCACTCCTCGGCGGTGAGCGACTCCTTGGTGGTCCGGTCCTTGACCAGCTCGATCCCGTAGAAGTAGCCGTCGCCGCGCACGTCGCCCACCATCGGCAGGTCGAGCAGCCGCTCGAGCGTCGCGCGGAACGCCGGGGCGTTCTCGCGGACGTGCTCGAGCACGCCCTCGGTCTCGAAGATCTCGAGGTTCTTGAGCGCGACCGCGGCGGCCACCGGGTGGCCGCCGAACGTGTAGCCGTGCGCGAACATCTCGCCCTGCTCGAGGAACGGCTCCATGAGGCGGTCCGAGGCGATCATCGCGCCCATGGGCGCGTAGCCCGAGGTGAGCCCCTTCGCCGACGTGATCATGTCGGGCACGTAGCCGAAGCGCGTCGCGCCGAACATCTCCCCCAGGCGGCCATACGCGCAGATGGTCTCGTCCGAGACCAGCAGCACGTCGTAGCGGTCGCAGATCTCGCGCACGCGCTGCCAGTACCCGGGCGGCGGCGGGAAGCAGCCTCCCGCGTTCTGCACGGGCTCGAGGAACACGGCGGCGACGGTGTCGGCGCCCTCGTTGAGGATCGCGACCTCGATCTGGTCCGCCGCCCAGCGCCCGAACGCCTCGGGGTCGGAGCCGTCGTGCAGGCCGTGGGTGATGCCGGAGGCGCGGTAGAGGTTGGTGTTAGGCACGCGGAAGGTCGACGGCACCAGCGGCTCGAACTGCTGCTTGAGGCCGGGCAGGCCCGTGATCGACAGCGCGCCGTGCGGGGTGCCGTGGTACGCGACGTTGCGGCTGATGACCTTGTGCTTGAGCGGCTTGCCCACGAGCTTGAAGTAGTTCTTCGCGAGCTTCCAGGCGGTCTCGACGGAGTCGCCTCCGCCGCTGGTGAAGAACACCCGGTTGAGGTCGCCCGGCGCGAGGTCCGCGAGGCGCTTGGCCAGCTCGATCGCCGGCGGCGTCGCGTACGACCACAGCGGGTGGAAGGCCAGCTCCTTGGCCTGCGCGGCGGCGGCCTCCGCGAGGTCCTCGCGGCCGTGGCCCAGCTGGTTGACGAACAACCCGCCGAGCCCGTCCAGGTAGCGGCGGCCCTCGACGTCGTAGATGTACGCGCCCTCGCCCCGGACGATGATCGGCACGTCCTCCGCCTCGTACCGGGAGTGCTGGGTGAAGTGCATCCACAGGTGGTCCTTGGCGGCGCGCTGCATCTGTTCGGGGTCCATCCGGACATGCTTCCGTGACTCCCGGGGCGGTCGCAACTCGCTTCCGGCGGGGATCGCCCCCGTTTCCGCACGGTTCGTCCTGAGGTGTCAGCCGGTGGCGAGCGCGCCGTCGAGCGGAGCCGCGAGGTCTCCGCGCGGCGCCACGGCCACCGTGGCGAGCCCGAGCCAGCCCGCCATGGTGCGGAGCTCCGCCGCGAGGGCGCGGGCGACCTCCGCGTCCGGCCGGCGCCGCGCGGCGCCGGGCGCGCGGCCAGGCTCGCGCCACGCGGCCTCGACGGACAGGATGCCCTCCTTGCGCCGCGCCTTGAGGTCCACGCGCGCCTCGAAGCGGTCCCCGTGGAGGAACAGCAGGCAGTAGTAGCCGAACACGCGCTGGGGCGCGGGCGTGTAGATCTCGATGCGGTAGTCGACGCCGAACATGCGCAGCAGGCGTGGGCGGTACCAGCACACGGGATCGAAGGGGCTGAGGAGGGCCGAGGCGGTCGCCCGGCCCGGGTCCGCCGCCGTCCGCGCCAGCAGCGCGGGCTCCCGCCACCCGTCCACCTCGACCCACGACGCGAGACCGCGCTCGACCGCCGAGGAGGCCCAGGCCGCGGCGCCGGCCGCCGCGCCCTTGCGGTGCGCATCGTCCCGCGCGGAGCGGGGCAGCCGGAAGTGGTCGGCGATGTCGGCCGGCGTCCCGATCGCGGTCGCCGCGAGGGCATGGTCGAAGAGCAGCTGGTGCGCGTCGGCAGGTGGGAGGCCCCACGTGCCGTCGGCCGCGCCCGGCATGCCCCACGCGCGCAGCGGCGCATCGTACGTGCGGCGGAAGTGCGGGCCGCGGGACGCGGCGACCTCGCCCGTGATGAACAGGTACTCGAGCGCGTCCTTGACGTGTGAGGTGTCCCACCACGTGCCGCGCGCACCCTCGCGCGGGGCGAGGTGCTCGAGCTCGGCGGAGGTGAGGGGGCCTTCCGCCTCGACGGCCGCGCGCACCTGCGCGACGAGGCCCGGGCGCTCGCGCTCGAGGCGCGCGTGCACGCGTCCCTGCCACGACGCGTACGCGCTCATGCGGTGATGCATCGCCGGCAGGAGGCCGACGGGCATCACCGAGGCCTCGTGACCCCAGTGCTCGAAGGCGTGCTCGCCCGACCACAGCCAGCGGTCCAGACGGTCGCGGTCGTAGGGGCCCTGGCGCGAGTACAGCGGCAGGTGGTGGGCCCGCGCCAGCACGTTGACCGAGTCGAGCTGCAGGACGCCCTGACGTTCCAGGTACTCGCGGAAGCGCGCGGGCCCGGGGCGCGTCGACGGGCGCCGGCGGGCGAGGGATTGCGCCGCGAGATGGATGCGGCGGGCCTCGGCGGGGCTGAGGGAGGCGGTCACGGGGCCACTCTAGGAGGGGGTTCCGACAGCCGCGGGGCGTCCCGCGGGGCCGATTTTGTTTCGCGGCCCGGCCCGTGTAATCTATTCCGGCCAGCCCCGATAGCTCAGTCGGCAGAGCGTTTCCATGGTAAGGAAAAGGTCCAGGGTTCGATTCCCTGTCGGGGCTCCAAGTCCGCCGTCATGTATGGTGGATCGCCGCCGCAAGGCGGCACGCGGCGGGGTAGCTCAGCTGGTTAGAGCGCACGACTCATAATCGTGAGGTCGCGGGTTCGAGCCCCGCCCTCGCTACGGAATCAGGCAGACGTCTGACTCATGCGCCTTCGCGAGGCGCGTCCCTACAAGGCTGGGAGAGAACCATGGCCAAGAACGACGTTCGTCCGAAGATCACGCTCGCGTGCACCGAGTGCAAGGACCGCAACTACATCACGCGCAAGAACCGCCGCAACAACCCTGACCGTGTGGAACTCTCCAAGTTCTGCCGGAAGTGCGGCAAGCACACCGCGCACCGCGAGACGCGCTAAGCAGCAGCTTCGATCGCAGGCCCGTCGCCCACCCGGGGCGGCGGGCCTGCGGCGTTTCCGGGCGCGGACCTGGCAGGCTCGCGCCGTGGACGATGCGGGGCGGACGGGACGCGCGGACGATGCGGCGGCCGGGGTGCCGTGGCGGCGGCTCGCGACCGTCGGGGGGTGGGTGCTGCTCGCGGGGCTGCTGGTCCCGGTGGCCGCGCGGCTGCTCGGCTGGGAGCGCGGACCTCTCGCGTACGCCGTGACGGTGGTGCCGTGGATCGCGGTGGGCGCGCTGGTGCCCGCGGCTCTCGCCGTGCTCGGCCGGGCGTGGCGGCTGCTCGCGGCGGCGGGTGCCACCGCCGTCCTGTGCGCCGTGTGGGCCGCGCCGCTCTACGTCGCCGAGCCCGGGCCGGGGGAGCCGGTCCTCACGGTCGCGAGCGCCAACCTGCTCACGGGCCGCGGCGACGCTGCTGCGGTGGTCGCGATGGTCCGCGAGCGGCACGTGGACGTGCTGTCGCTGCAGGAGCTCACCCCCGAGGCAGCGGACGCGCTCGCCGACGCGGGGCTGGAGGAGCTGCTGCCGTACACCGCGGCCGTCCCCGACGCGATCTGGCGGGGGACGGGGCTGTGGTCGCGGTACCCGATCGAGGGCTGGGAGAGCCTCGACGGCTACACGTTCCACCAGGTGCGCGCGCGGCTGGACGGACCCGACGGTGCTCTCACGGTGCTCGCGCTGCACCCGGCGGCGCCTCAGCCGTGGGTGCACCGTGCCTGGTCCTCCGAGACTGCGGCCCTGGTCGAGGTGCTCGACGGTGTCGACGGCCCCGTGCTCGCGGCGGGCGACCTCAACACGACGCGCGACCACGCGGTGTTCCGCGAACTCGAGTCCCGCGGCTTCGCCGACGCTGCCGATCAGGCCGGGGCCGGGCTGCTGCCCACCTATCCCGTGGGCCGTGCCGTGCCGCCGCTGGTGGTGCTCGACCACGTGCTCGAGCGCGACACGGGATGGGTGGCCTCCGAGGTCGCGACGGTCGCGATCCCCGGCTCGGACCACCGGGCGATCGTCGCCACGTACGCGCGCCGCTGATCCCTGGCAGGACGCGACCCCCGGTGCCAGACTGGGCCGATGAGGGAGCAGGGGGAGGCCGTGCGCCGCAGCGCGTCGGCCGAGGAAGCATCGTCGCTGGTCAGAATACTCAGGGCGGTCGCGCGCGTGACGGGGTGGTGCGTCATCGCGGCGGTCCTGGTGCCGGTCGTGGTGCGGCTCACGGGCTGGGAGCTCGGACCGCTCGCGATCGTGGTGTCGGCAGTTCCCTGGGTGACGCTCGTCGTGCTCGTGCCGGTGGTGCTCGCCATCGCGGCACGCGCATGGCAGCTGCTCGCCGCATCGTCCGCCGTCCTGATGCTGTGCCTCATCTGGATGGCGCCCTTCTACGTGTCCGAGCCTGCGACCGGGGAGCCGCAGCTGCGGGTGGCCACCTTGAGCCTTGCGAGCGGGACCGCGGACGGCGGCGACGTCGTCGCCATGGTGCGCGACCACGACGTCGACGTGCTCGTGCTGACCGAGCTCACCGCACGGTCGCTGCGCGAGCTCGAACGCGCAGGGCTGGATGCCGCGCTGCCGTACAGCTGGCGGAACGCCCCTGACGACCGCATCGACCGCAAGTCCGGCACCGGGTTGTGGTCGCGGATCCCCCTCGAGGACCCGGAGGCGCTTCGCGGATTCAGCGCCACCACCATCCGCGCGCAGATCGAGCTCGGCGAGGAGCCTCTCACCGTGATCGCCGTCCACCCCGAGTCGCCCAACCGCCTGGAGCACGTGCAGTGGCAGCAGGACCTCGAGGCGCTTCACGACGTGCTCGAGGCGCACGAGGGACCCGTGCTGGTCGCCGGCGATTTCAACGCGTCCTTCGACCACCGCCTGTTCCGTGACATCGTGGCGCTCGGCTACGTCGATGCGGCGGACCAGGCGGGAGCCGGGTTCATCCCGACGTTCCCGCGCGGGGATCTTGAGCCCCAGCTGAGCGGCATCCGCACGGTGTTCAGCTCGCCGCTTGTGGTGATCGACCACGTCCTGGTCCGCGATGCGGGACTGACCGCGACGCGGGTCGACGGTGTCGAGGTCCTCGACAGCGACCACCGGGGGCTCGTCGTCGAGTACTCGGGCGAGTGAGGAGCGCGGCGGCGCGTGCATCCTGGATAAGGTGGCCAGGTGCCAGTCAACACCGATGCCGTGGGCCGCGCGTACGGCCCTCATGAGCCCTACGAGGTGACGCGGGTGAAGATCCGCGAGTTCGCCGATGCCGTCGACGCGTACTCCTTCGCCCACCGCAGCGAGGAGGCCGCGCAGGCCGAGGGCTTCGACGATGTGGTGGCCCCCACCACGTTCGCCGTGGTGATCGCGCAGCAGGCCGAGTTCCACGTGGTGGTGGATCCCGAGGTGGGCGTCGACTTCTCGCGCGTGGTCCACGCGGACGAGCGGTTCACCCACCACCGGCCCATCGTCGCCGGCGATCTCATCTCCGCGACCGTCCACATCGACGACATCAAGCAGCGCGCGGGCATCTCCACCGTGACCACGCGGACCGAGCTGAGCGACCAGGACGGCGCGCCCGTCGCGACCGTGATGAGCACCCTCGCGGTGCGCGAGGAGGCCTGATGACCGCCGAGAACCGTCCGGCGTTCGCGGGCCTCGAGGTGGGCCACGTGGTCGCGGAGCGCGAGGCCACCTTCACACGTGACACCCTGGTCCGCTACGCGGGCGCCTCCGGCGACTTCAACCCCATCCACTACAGCGACGCGTTCGCGGAGTCGGTCGGGCTGCCGGGCGTCATCGCCCACGGGATGCTCACCCTGGGGACGGCGGCCTCCGTGGTCGAGGAGTGGGCCGGGCCGGGCAACGTGGTGGACCTGCAGACCCGCTTCGCGCGCCCGATCCCGGTGCCCGCCATGGGCGAGGCGGCGGTGGTCTACACCGCGAGGATCGGCGCGCTCGACGCCGAGGCTCGGACCGCGCGCATCGACGTCCTGGTCGAGTTCGAGGGGCAGAAGATCCTGGCGAAGGCCCAGGCAGTCGTGGCCTGCGCCTAGCTCGGCCGCGCCGGGGCCTCCCTGGAGAACGTGCGGCGGTCAGGAAACGCTCCCGCGTGCCTATAAGGTGGCACCGCGAGATCCCGTCGTGCGCATTCCGCGCAACGGCGTTAGCGTCGCTTTCACGGGGCCGCACCACACCCCGGGAGAGCGTTCGCTGACGCGCGCGCTCTCTCCTGTGTCAGAGAGGGCATATGAGCGCCACCACCGAGGAGCGGACCGGCTTCGCCGGCCGACTCGACTCCTACTTCGAGATCACCACGCGTGGCTCGACCATCGGCCGCGAGATCCGCGGCGGTCTCACGACGTTCTTCACGATGGCCTACATCGTCGTGCTGAACCCGATCATCCTGACCACGGTTCCTGACAGCACCGGGATGTACCTCGGCGGCACCGAGGATCCCGCCACCGCGCGCGCCCTCGTCGCCGCGGCGACGGCGCTCATCGCCGGCATCCTCACCATCCTCATGGGCGTGTGGGCGCGCTTCCCGCTCGCGCTCGCGACGGGCCTGGGCCTCAACGCCTTCGTGGCCTTCGGCATCGCGACCCGCGAGGGCATGACGTGGCCGCAGGCGATGGGCTTCGTGGTGATCGAGGGAATCATCATCACGGTGCTCGTGCTGAGCGGCTTCCGGAAGGCCGTGTTCGCGGCGGTCCCGGACTTCCTCAAGCAGGCGATCGCCGTGGGCATCGGCCTGTTCCTCGCCTTCATCGGGCTGTTCGACGCAGGCATGGTCCGCATCCCCGCCTCGGGCGCCACCCCCACCGAGTTCGGCATCGGCGGCTACATCGGCTCGTGGCCGATGGTCGTCTTCGTGGTCGGGCTGTTCACGGCGATCATCCTCATGGTGAAGAAGGTGCGCGGCGCCCTCCTCATCTCGATCGTCGTCGCGACCGTGATCGCCATCCTCATCCAGAGCGCGCTGTCGCTCGGGTCCGCGGGCGAGTCAGGGGTCGCGAGCGATTGGGCGAACGTGGTGCCAGCGATCCCGTCGACCGTGGTCGAGGCCCCCGACTTCTCGCTGATCGGCCAGGTCGACCTGTTCGGCGGCTTCACCACGCTGCCGTTCGTCACCGCGCTGCTCATCGTGTTCTCGCTGCTCATGGCCGACTTCTTCGACACCATGGGCACCATGACGGCCGTGGGTGCCGAGGCCGGCCTCAACGACGAGCACGGCAACCCTCCGCGTGCGCAGGAGATCCTCCTGGTCGACTCGCTCGGCGCGGTCGCGGGCGGTGTGGGCTCCGTGTCCTCGAACACCACCTACATCGAGTCCGCCGCGGGTGTGGGCGACGGCGCGCGCACGGGTCTCGCGTCCGTGGTGACGGGCATCGCGTTCCTGCTGTCGACGTTCCTCACGCCGCTCTACCACGTGGTCCCGTTCGAGGCTGCGACGCCGGTGCTCGTCGTGGTCGGCTTCCTCATGGTGTCGCAGGTCGCGGGCATCGACTGGAAGGACTTCCGGATCGCGATCCCCGCGTTCCTCACGTTCATCCTCATGCCGTTCGGCTACTCGATCACCGTCGGCATCGGCGCGGGCTTCATCAGCTTCGTGGTGCTGCAGATCGCGACCGGTGCCGCGAAGAAGGTGCACCCGCTCATGTGGGGAACCGCCGCCGCGTTCGTCGTGTACTTCGCGATGGGCCCGATCATGAACGTGATCGGCTGACCCCTCCCTGTTGACGGCTCGGCGCCGGTCCTCCTCGCGAGGGCCGGGGCCGAGACGCGTCAGGACCTGGCCGCGCCGCGGCAACCCCCGCGCGGCGGGCCGATCGGAGCGCGGTCCGTCATGCGTGCCGCTGTCGGCCTGTATGACGGACGATGCGCGGCGACGTCCGGCTGGCGGGTCCAGGCACGATGCGGCGGCGCGGGTCAGCGCGGCGCGCGGGCCGTCGACGTGCCGAGCCGCAGCTCGAGCGGCATCTCCACCGGCGCGGGCGACTCGCCCGCGAGCAGCGCCTTGACCTCGGCAGCGAGGGCATGGCCCTTCGCCTCGGCGTCCTGGACCTGGGTGGTGAGCTCGAGCGGGGACAGCCAGGGCAGGTCGAGCCCGTCGAAGCCCGTGATCGACAGCTGCTGCGGCACCGCGATGCCGAGCTCCCGCGCGGCGACGACGGCGCCGCCCGCGAGCAGGTCCGACTGGCACACGAGCGCGGTCGGGCGCGGCTCCGTCGCGAGCGCGAGATGCGCGGCCGCGATGCCCTCGGCGACGATCGACGCGCGCGCCTCGACCACCACGGACGGCTCGATCCCCGCATCGGCGAAGGCTTCGAGGCGCCGGTGCACGGGGGTCCACGCGGTCTCCGACAGGGCGCCCTCGAGGGTGCGCACGCGCGTCTCGCCGTCGAGCCCGGCCGGCAGGGTGATGGTGCCGATGCGCTCGTGCCCGAGCGCGACGAGGTGCCGGATCAGCTCCGCGGTGGCGGCGCGGTCGGCGATCTCGAGCCGGCCCGCGCCCTCGGGCGCCTCGCCCTCCATCACCACCATCGGCAGGCCGCGGCGGCGCAGGATGTCGATCGCGGGCTCGTCGTCGTGGTCGCGCACGCGCAGCAGCACCGCCGCGTCCATCGCCGCCGTCTCCAGCAGGGAGCGCTCGCCGGGCTCGCCCGTCGGCGTGGGGATGAGCAGCACGCCGAGCCCCATGTGCCCCAGGTCGCCGACGAGCCCGTCCATGATCCGCAGCATGAGCGGGTCGCGGAACGACAGCTGGAGCCGCTCGTGGATGACCACGCCGATCACGCCGGTGCGTCCCGAGCGCAGCGCGCGCGCATGCGGGGCGGGGCCGGCGTAGCCGAGCTCCTCGGCCGCGCGCTCCACCTTGGCCCGGGTCTCGGGGGACAGGGGTCCGGCGCCCGAGTACGTCAGGGATACAGTGGACAGCGACACGCCCGCCCTCGCGGCGACGTCGGCCATCGTCGGTCGGCGTGTGCGCGTCACGCGGTTCTCCCTCGGCTCGGTGGTCCTCAGGTTAGCGCCGCGCGCCCCGGCGCGGGCGCACCCCTCCCTGCCTGCTCGACCCGAGGACGACATGACGCACAGCCCCGCCCGCATCGCCGCCGCACGTCGAGGCGTGCTCGCGATCTTCTGGATCATGGGCGTCTACATGGCGACGATGGTGTCCCGCTACCCGACCATCACGGAGCTCCTCGACGTCACCACCGGCGAGCTCGCGCGGCTGCTGCTGTTCGGCGCGCTCGGCGCGCTGTGCGCGCTGCTCGTGACCGGATGGTCGGTCGCGCGCTTCGGGACCCGCGCGCTCCTGTGGTGGTGGGCGTTCGGCCACCTCGTCGCTTTCACGCTGCTGGGCGCCGCGACGGCGTGGGACTCCCAGACGCTGTTCGCCGCCGCATCGTTCCTGGTCTCCTTCGCCTTCGCGTTCACCAACGTGTCGATGAACGCCGAGGCTGCCGTCGTCGAGCGGGAGATGGGGCGCGCGGTCATGCCGCAGTTCCATGCGGCCTTCTCCGTCGGTCTCGCCATGGGGCTCGCGCTCGGCGCGTGGGTCTCGCACCTGGGCGTCGCGCCGGTGTGGCACTTCGCCGCGGTGGCCGTCGCCCTCACCGCGGCGCGGATCGCTGTGCTGCCGTCGGCCGTGCTCGACGGCGGCCCGCAGCCGGACGATGCGCGTCCCGGGTTGGGCGGCCCCTTCGCCGCCGCTCGCGACGAGTACCGCGATCGGCGCGTGGTGCTCATCGGTCTCATCGTGTTCTCGGCCTCGACCATCGAGGGTGCTGCGGCGCAGTGGGCGTCGCTCGCGGTGGTGGAGGGCTTCGATCAGCCGGAGGCGATCGGCGACCTCCTCTACTGGCTGTTCGTCGTCGCCATGGTGACGGTCCGCTGGTGGGGCGCGCCGATCATCGGCCGCCTCGGGCGCGTCGTCGCGCTGCGGGTGTCCGCCGTCCTGGTGACGGCGGGCGTCGCGATGTTCGCCTTCGCCCCCGCGCTGTGGCTCGTGCCGGCGGCGATGATCCTGTGGGGCCTCGGCGCCGCGCTGGGGGTGCCCATCGGCTTCTCCGCCGCCTCCGACGATCCCCGCCGGGCCGCCGCACGCGTGGCCGCCGTGTCGTCGTTCTCGACCGTCGCGGGCCTTGTGATGCCGCAGGTGATCGGGCACCTCGGCGACGTGGTCGAGCTGCGCGTCGCGCTGCTCGTGGTGGTGGTCGGCGCCGTGATCTCGTTCGTGCTCGCCCGCGCGGTGCGCGCCGAGGGCCCGCTGTTCCGCTCGCGCCGCGCGCTCGCGAAGCGCGAGCGCGCGGCGGCGATGGCGGACGAGGCCGAGCGCGACGCGGCGGCGATCGTCATCGCCGACGGCGTCGAGCCGGTCCAGGCGCTGCCGGAGGAGGGCGCTCCGACGCGTCCGTGATCCGCGCCCTCCGCGCTGTCGGGCCCCGGTGCTAGCGTCGGGAGGGTCCTGGCGCTGAGGGACGATGCGGAGGGGGAGCCCGCATGGAGGCATCGACGGCCGACGCGCGCCGCGTGCGCGCCGCGCGCGTCAGCGTGATGGTCCTGTTCGTCGGCATGGGGATCATGCTGGGCACGTACGTGTCGCGGGTGCCGAGCGTGCGCGACGCGCTGGGCGTCTCGCCCGCCGGTCTGGCGGCGCTGTTCATCGTCGGCTCGATCGGCGGCCTCATCGCCTTCTCGGTGCTCGGCGGGCTGGTCGCCCGCATCGGGTCGCTCGCGCTCCTGCGCGTCGCCGCCGCCGCCACGGTGCTGGGGTTCTGGGCGATGGGGCTCGCGGCCCACCTGGGCTCCGCGCTCGGCTTCGCGCTGGCGCTGTTCGTCACGCTGGGCGCCTTCGAGACGGTCAACGCGCTCTCCAACGCCGAGGCCGCGACCGTCGAGCGCCTGGTCGGGCGGTCGATCATGTCGCAGTTCCACGCGGCGTTCTCCATCGCGCTGCTGGCAGGCGTGGGCATCGGTGCGCTCTACTCGCATGAGGGCGTCGCGGTCGGCGTGCACTACGCCGTGAACGTGACCGTGGTGGGGGCCGCCTTCCTCGCGCTCGCCTCGGTCGCGATCCTGGACGGGAGGCCGCCCGAGGCGGGCAGCGTCGAGTCCTCCGACGGGCTGTTCGTGACGCTCAAGGTCGCCGCGCGGGAGCGCCGCACCCTCGCGCTCGGGTTCATCCTCTTCTGCGCGTTCACGGTCGAGATGGGCGCGGCGGACTGGGTGCCGCTCGCGATCGTCGACGACTTCGGGCGCACCGAGGCGCTCGCGGCCGCGCTGTACGGGTTCCTGGTGGTCGCGCAGAGCGCCATCCGCATCATGGGGGCCGGCGTCATCGACCGCTGGGGCCGCGTGGCGGTGCTGCGCGCGTGCGGCGCGCTCGTCGCGGCGGGCGCGTTGCTGTTCGCCTTCACGCCGGCGTTCTGGGGCGTGCCGCTCGCGATGCTCGTGTGGGGGCTGGGGGTGTCGATGGGCTATCCGCTCGCGATCTCGGCGGCCGCTGACGACCGCACCCACGCCACGGCGCGCGTGGCCGCCGTCGCCGCGTTCGGCACCATCGCGGGCCTCACGATGCCGCAGGTGATCGGCCTCATCGCGGAGCACGTCGAGCTGCGCAAGGCCCTCCTGGTCACGGTGATCGCGGCGGCGGCGATGGTCGTGCTCGCCCCCGCGGCACGGCCGCTCGAGCCCGCGCCGCAGGGGCGACCCGCGGAGAGGGAGGAGGCACCCGACGCGGATACCCTGGGGTCATGAACCTCGCAGAGCTCACGACGCTGCGCGTCGGCGGCCCGGCGCGCGAGCTGCGCGAGGCGGGCTCCGAGGCCGCCCTCATCGACGCGGTGCGCTCGGCGGACGCCGACGGCGCGCCGCTCCTCGTGGTCGGAGGCGGGTCCAATCTCCTGGTCGCGGATGACGGCTTCGACGGCGTCGTGGTGCGCGACGCGCGCGCGGACGTGCGCCTGGTCAACGACGGCGCGTGCGGGGGCCTGTCGATCACGGCGACCGCCGGCACCCCGTGGGACACCCTGGTGGCGCAGGCCGTCGAGTCCGAGTGGAGCGGCTTCGAGGCGCTGTCGGGGATCCCTGGATCGGCCGGCGCGACCCCGGTGCAGAACGTCGGCGCGTACGGGGCCGAGGTCAAGGACATCGTCGCCTCGGTCCGTACGTGGGACCGCGAGGCGGGGGCCGTCTCGACGCTGCCCCTGGTGAAGGTCGAGTTCGGCTATCGCGACTCCATGCTCAAGCGCACCATGACCCACGGCTCGTGGGGGCCCACCCCGCGGTACGTGGTGCTCGACGTCACCTTCCACACCCGCATGGCGAGCCTCTCGGCACCTGTGCGCTATCAGCAGCTCGCGTCGGCGCTCGGCGTCGACCTGGGCGCGCGCGTGCCGATCACCGACGTGCGCGCCGCCGTCCTGGCGCTGCGTGCGTCCAAGGGCATGGTGCTCGACCCTGCCGATCACGACACGTGGAGCGCGGGCTCCTTCTTCACCAACCCCATCGTGCCCGAGGCGGCCGTCCCCGAGGGGGCGCCGCGGTACCCGGCGGCCGGCGAGGGCCTGGTGAAGACGTCGGCGGCGTGGCTCATCGAGCACGCCGGCTTCGGCAAGGGCTTCGCGGTGGCGGACGATGCGCCGGCGTCGTTGTCGACCAAGCACACCCTCGCGCTCACCAATCGGGGCGACGCGACGGCCGCCGACGTGGTCGCGCTCGCGCGTGCCGTGCGCGATGGGGTGCATGCGGCGTTCGGGATCGTGCTGGTCCCCGAGCCTGTCGCTGTGGGCGTCGAGATCTAGCGGCGTCCGCCCCCCGATGCGCGGAGCCCCCGGGACCGAGGTCGCCGGGGGCTCCGCGCATCGTCCTGCAGGACGTCAGCCGTCGAACGCGATGGCCTCGAGGATGTCGAGCTTCGCGGCGCGCCGCGCGGGCGACATCGCCGCGACCACGCCGGCGATGATGGCGAGCACCACGTAGATGCCCAGCCACGTCCACGGGATCGCGACCGAGGAGAAGCCGAACTCCTCGAGGGCCTTCACCAGCGCCACGCCCAGCCCGACGCCCAGGATCATGCCCAGCACCGTGCCGAAGATCGCCATGACGAGCGACTCGATGCGGATCATGCGTCGCACCGATCGGCGCCGGACCCCGACTGCGCGAAGCAGGCCGATCTCGCGGGTGCGCTCGGTCACCGAGAGCAGCAGGGTGTTGGCCACGCCGAGCACCGCGATGATGAGCGCCGCCCCGAGCATCGCCGAGATCACGCCGAGCAGCAGGTCGATGAACTGGTTCGCGAACTGCGCGAGCTCGTCGGGGGCCTGGAGCACCACGAGCGGGTAGTCGGCGGCGAGCGCCTCGGCCAGCTGGTCCTGCGCGGCCGCCGGATCCACCGCGTCGTCGAGCACGACCATCGCCTGGAGGATCTCGAAGTCGCCGAACAGCTGCGCGCCGGCGGCCTCGTCGACCCAGAAGTTCGCGTCGCCCTCGTTGAGGTACAACCCGGTGACCTCGAGCGTCACGGAGCCCTCGGAGCCCTCGAGCGTGAGATCGTCGCCCACCTCGATGCCGAGCTCCTGGATGACGGGGTCGATGAAGACGCCGCCGTCCAGGTCGGTCAGCTCGGGGTCGGTGTTGTAGTCGAACGCCGCCGTCGCGGTCTCGGGGTCGATGGTGGCGACCGAGTAGGCGACGCCGTCGAGCTGCGCGGGGTCCACGCTGAGCGTGGTGACGAAGTCGACGCCGTCCTGCGCCTCGAGCGTCTCGATCGCGCCCGCCGGGATCGCGCCCTGGGTCGAGAGCACGAAGAAGTCCGCGTCCGAGCTCGCGAACTGGTCGGTGACCACGCTCTTGAGCGACTCCGTGAACGTCGAGACCAGCGCGAGCAGCATCACGCCGATCATGAGCGCCGCTGCGGTGTTCGCGCTGCGGCGCGGCTCGCGCCGGATGTTGTTCGCGGCGAGCTTGCCGTCGACGCGGAAGATCCGGGTGAGCAGCGACTTGAGGCCGTAGGCGAGCGGCACGAGCACCTGCGCGGCGAGCAGCGTGACGCCGATGATGAGGACCATCGCCCCGGCGCCCACGTACACGTACGGTCGCGGGACGTCCATGTAGAGGCCGACCACGATCGCGAGCACGCCGAGGAACGCGAGCGCCCCGCCGACGATGTTGCGCAGGCGCAGCGGCTTCTTCGACTCGGTCGCGGACTCGCGCAGCGCCTCCATCGGCGAGATGGTCGACGCGTGGATCGCGGGCATGAGCGCCGCGACCAGCGTCACGAGCGCGCCCAGGGCGTAGCCCCACAGCAGCGCGTCGATGGGGAGCGTGACCGTGCCGAAGATGTTGCCCGACAGCGCCTCGACGAGCGCGGAGAGCCCCAGCGCGCCAAGGTATCCGACCAGGATGCCCGCGGTGGAGGCGACCACCGCGATCACGACGGCCTCGAGCAGGATCATGGTCCGCAGCTGGCGCCCGCTCACGCCGATCGCGCGCAGCAGCCCGAACTCGCGGGTGCGCTGCGTGACGATGATGCGGAACGTGTTGACGATGATGTAGGAGCCGACGAACAGCGCGATGAGCGCGAATGCGATCGCGAAGATGTCGATGTACTGGAGCAGCTCGTCGAGCTGCTCGGCCTGCTCGGCCGCCTTGTCCTCGCCCGTGATCGCACGGGTGCCCTCGGGGATGACCGTGGAGACGGCCTCCGCGACTTCGTCCTTGTCGGCGCCGTCCGCGACGATGACGTTGATGTTCTGGTAGCCCTCGGAGCCCGACAGCTCGGCCGCCGTCGCCTCGGTCATGTAGCCGAGCGTCGCGCCCTGCAGCGAGTTGGACTCGCCGAAGCGCACGAGGCCCACGAGCTCGAGCTCGGTCACGCCGGTCTCCGTCGCGACGGACACCTGGTCGCCGATCGCGTAGCCGAGGCGCGGCGCGGCGTCGAGGTCGAGCACCATCTCGTCATCCGCCCCGGGGCCGCGGCCCTCGACCAGGGTCGACTGGTCGATGCGCGGGTCGCCCGCCCAGTTGAACAGCTGGGAGGGGGCGCCGCCGGCGGCCATGAGATCGCCCGTGGGCTCGAAGTCCTTGGCGAGGACGGCGCCCATCACCTGGATGCCGCCCACGGCGCTCGCGACGCCGTCGACCTCCTGCACGGCGGCGAGATCGGCCTTCGAGAAGACGGACTCGCCCGCGGCGAACTGGTCGCCGTCCTCGTCGGTGTCGGAGGGTGCCTCCTCGACGATGACGTCGGTGCCGGAGTAGATCTCGTCGAACAGCTGGTGGAAGCCGCCGGAGAGGGCGTTGGTGAGGGTGAAGGTGGCCGAGGCCAGCGCGACGCCCAGGGCGACGGCGACCGCGGTCAGTACCAACCTCTTGGGGTTGTGCTTGACGGACTTGACTGCGAGGCTGAACATCAGTGCCCCATCTGCTTCATGCGGTCGAGCACGCGGTCCGCGGTGGGCTCGCGCATCTCGTCGACGATGCGACCGTCAGCGAGGAACAGCACGCGGTCCGCGTACGACGCCGCCGACGGGTCGTGCGTCACCATGGCGATGGTCTGGCCGAACTCCTTCACGGCGCGGCGCATGAAGCCCAGCAGCTCGGCGCCCGAGCGCGAGTCGAGGTTGCCCGAGGGCTCGTCCGCGAAGATGAGCTCGGGACGCGCGACGAGGGCGCGTGCGACCGCGACGCGCTGCTGCTGACCGCCCGAGAGCTCGGCGGGCAGGTGCGTGAGGCGGTCGGCGAGGCCCAGGATGCCGATGATCTCGTCGAACCACGCCGGGTCGATGTCGCGGCCCGAGATGTCGAGCGGAAGCGTGATGTTCTCGCGCGCGGTGAGCGACGGGATGAGGTTGAAGGCCTGGAAGACGAAGCCGATCTTGTCGCGGCGCACCTGCGTGATCTTGTCCTCGGACAGGCTCGAGATCTGCTGCTCGCCGATCCAGGACTCGCCGGCGGTGAGGCGGTCGAGGCCCGCGAGCGTGTGCAGCAGCGTCGACTTGCCGGAGCCCGAGGGGCCCATGATCGCCGTGAACTCGGCGGCGGCGATGTCGACGTCGATGCCGTCGAGCGCGCGGACCGCCGCGTCTCCGTGGCCGTAGTCCTTGGTGCCGCCGCGCATGGAGGCGGCGAGCGTGACGGTGGTGGTCATGACGGGGTTCCCCTCGTAGGTCGACTCGTGACCGCGTCAGTCTGGCGGAGAGCGCTCTCGCCATGCATCGTCCGCGAGGACGGTTTCCCGCGGTCCGCCTCAGGGATGACCCCCGAGGGTCGCTCCGCTAGGGACGGGGCAGGACGATGCCCGAGTCGTACGCCTCCACCACGGCCTGCACGCGGTCGCGCACGCCGAGCTTGGTGAGGATGTGGCTCACGTGCGTCTTCACGGTCGTCGAGGACACGTACAGCTCCGCCGCGATCTCCTGGTTCGACAGGCCGCGCGCCATGAGGCGCAGCACCTCGACCTCGCGGTCGGACAGGTCCCCGATAGCCTCGGGGGACGGCTCGGGATCTGCGGCGGGGGCGCTCGCGCCCTTCGCGAACTGCTCGATCACGCGCCGCGTCACCTCGGGGGCGAGCAGCGCCTCGCCGGCCGCGACTACGTGCACGGCCGACACCAACGCGTCGCCCTCGACGCTCTTGAGGAGGAAGCCGGAGGCCCCGGCGCGGAGAGCCTCGTAGACGTACTCGTCGTCGTCGAACGTGGTGAGGATGACGATGCGCGCATCGGGATGCGCCGCGAGCACCTCGCGCGTCGCGGTGAGGCCGTCCATGCCGGGCATGCGCACGTCCATGAGGACCACGTCGGGCGCATGCTCGTGGACCAGGCGTGCGGCGTCGACGCCGGAGGTGGCCTCGGCGACCACCTCGATGTCCTCCTCGGACTCGAGGATCATGCGCAGCCCGACCCGCACCATCGCCTGGTCGTCCACCAGCGCCACCCGGATCATCGTCCGCCCTTCATCGTGTTCGCGGACCGGTGGCCCACCTGGTCGTCGGTCGACGGCAGCACGGCCCGGACCCGGAAGCCCCCGCCCTGACGGGGACCGTACTCGAGGGTCCCGCCGAGCGCGTGCACGCGTTCGGCCATTCCCCGCAGCCCGTGCCCGCCGCTCTGGCTCGCGGCGTCGGAGATGACGCCGCGGCCGTCGTCCTCGATCACCACCAGGACGCGTGCGGGCTCGCGGTCCACCGTCACGGTGGCGCGCGCTCCCGGTCCCGCATGCTTCATGGCGTTGGTGAGACCCTCCTGCACCACGCGGTAAGCGTTGAGCTCGACGCCCGCGGGGACGTGCGCGGTGCCCACGATGCTCAGCTCGACGGGAAGGCCCGCATCGGCCACCTGCTGCGTGAGCGCGGGGATCGCCGCGAGCGCGGGCATCGGCTGCATGTCTAGTGCGGCGCGGTCGCGCTCGACCGTGTCGGCGGCCTCCTGCTCGGTCGCGCGCAGCACCCCGATCATGCGCTGCATCTCGGCGAGCCCCGTGCGTCCCGACGCGGCGATGGTCCCGAGCGCCTCGAGCACGCGCGCGTCGGAGTCCCGCGCGAGACGGCGCGCGCCCTCGGCCTGCAGCGTCATCACCGTGATCTCGTGCGCCACCACGTCGTGGAGCTCGCGCGCGATGCGCGCGCGCTCGGCCCGCACGGCGTCCTGGGCCACGGCGCGCTGGGCCTGATCCCGGCGCTCGTGCTCGAGCTCGAGCTCGGTGAGGCGCTCGCGGCGGCGGTGGTCGACGAACCCGAGCATCATCGGCACCACCACGGCGAGCGCGACGGCGACGAGCGCGGTCCACTTCACGAAGTCCGTGACCAGCAGCCCGACCGTGGTCCACGCGAGCATCACGGCGAGGACGGCGGCTCCGTGGGCGAGCGCGACCCGGCGCGGCATGTACGTGGCGAGGCCGTAGAGCGCGACGTAGATCGCCCACATCGCAGCGGTGTCCATGTATCCCATGCCGACGGCGACGAGCCACGGCATCAGGGTCGCCCACACCACGATGCGCGGGTACGACTGCCGCCACGCCAGGGGCACCAGCTGCGCGACGACGAGCACGACGCCGAGCAGGTCGTAGGGCCGCGCGAGGTTGTCGCGCAGGCTTCCCGCCTGCAGGATGCCGATGAGCGCGAGCACCAGCAGCGCCGCCGCGATCGCGATGTCGCCCCAGCGGGGGGCCCTGACGTCCATCCGGCCAGCGTAGGGCGCGGCCGCGCCCCGAGCATCGTCCGCGCGGCCGATGCGCCCGCCGCCCCCGAGGACGCGCTCGCGGCGCGCCCAAGGCGAGGTGCCGCGGTGCCGGGGGAGCCCTCGGCTAGTGTGAGCCACGTCACACGCGAGCGGGGCTCGCGCGGATGAGGGGTCCGGGATGGTCACGCGTGGATCGCACGGCGAGCGGATGGAGCGCGCGCTGAGCCGCATCCGCGAGGTCGCCGCCGCGCAGAGGCGCGAGGACGGGCTGCCGCCCGTCGAGGCGCGGATGCCGCGCGGTGCCGCCGAGGCCGTCGCCGCGGCGAGGGCGAGCTACGCGGACGTGGCGGCGCTCGCGGCCCGCGCATCGTCGCCGGCCGCGCCCGAGGGCGCCGAGGCGCCGGAGGCCTGGCCGCCCGCGCCCGGCCTCGCGTCCGCGGCGACGCCGCTCACGATGGAGCCGCCCCGCTAATTGTCGTCGTGGCGGGTCCAGCGGAACGTGCGCACGGCGAGGAACAGGCCGACCACGATCCACAACGCGAGCACGATCGCGGTGGCGGGGTGCTCCCACGAGCCGCGCGCCTCGGCCGCCTCGAAGCTCTCGGGCAGGAACACCGACCGCATGCCCTGCGCGAGCCACTTGAGCGGGAACACCTCGGCGACGTGCTGAAGGAAGCTGGGGATCTGCGTGTAGACGAGGAAGACGCCAGACGTGAACTGGAGGAACAGCACGATCGGGGTGATGACCGCGGAGCCCGCCTTCGCGTTGCGCAGCAGCGAGGACATCGCGATGCCGAGCGTGGTGGCCGCGGCCGTGCCCAGCAGGAACACCCACGCGAAGGTCCACCAGTGCGCCGCGTCGCCGGGGAGCGAGACGTCGTAGAGCACCACGCCGATCGCGATGAGGATGGCGACCTGCACCACCGACACCATCAGCACGTACGCCACCTTGGCCGCGAAGAACGCGGTCGCGGGGAGCGGGGTCCCGTGGATGCGCTTGAGCTCGTCGTCGTCCCGATCGATCGCGAGGGACATCGCGAGGGACTGGAAGCCGGTGTTGAACACGCCCGACGCGACCATGCCCGCGAGGAAGTACTGCGCGAACGTGACGCCGGGGGAGATCTCCTCGCCGCCGAACACCGAGCCGAACAGCAGCAGGAGCATCATCGGGAAGAAGAAGATGAAGACCATCTGCTCCCGGCTGCGCGTGAACTCCTTGATCTCGACGCCGATGCGCGCCCTCGCCATCGAGCCCCACGTGGGAGCGGACGTCGCGGTGGTGGCGGTCATGCGGAGACCTCCTCGGACTCGTGGGCCGACGCCGCGTCGCGCGCCGCCTCGCCGATGAGCGTCAGGTAGACGTCCTCGAGCGACGGGTGCGTGACCTCGAGGTGCTCGATCTCGCCCTCGGTGCGCGCGAGCAGCTCCCGCAGCAGCGCGGTCGGCGTCGACGTCTCCTCCGAGCGGGCGGCGCCGTCCTCGGCCCACGAGACGCGCGCCTCGGCGGCGCGGGCGCGCAGCCCTTTCGGCGTGTCCAGCGCGACCATGCGGCCCGCGGCGATGATGCCGATGCGGTCCGCGAGGTAATCGGCCTCGTCGAGGTAGTGGGTGGTGAGCAGGATCGTGGTGCCGTCTCCGCGGACCGACTCGATGAGCGTCCAGAACTGGCGGCGCGCCTCGGGGTCGAAGCCCGTGGTCGGCTCGTCGAGGAACACCAGCTCGGGACGGCCGATGAGCGCGAGCGCGACGTCGAGGCGCCGCCGCTGCCCGCCCGAGAGCGTCGCGGGCTTGGCTCCCGCCTTCTCGGTGAGGCCGACCGCGGCGAGCGTCTCGTCGACGTCACGGGGGTCGGGGTGGAGCCGCGCGGCGTACTGGAGGGCCTCGCGTGCCGTGAGCAGGCCGCGCTCCGAGGTGCCCTGGAGCATCACGCCCACCCGGGACCGCCACTCCCTGGTGGCGTGCTGCGGGTCGACGCCGAGCACGCTCACGGTCCCCGCGGTGCGCCTGCGAAAGCCCTCGAGGATCTCCACCGTGGTGGACTTGCCGGCGCCGTTGGGCCCGAGCAGCGCGAAGACCTCGCCGCGAGGGATCTCGAGGTCGAGGCCGTCGACCGCATGCAGGTCGCCGTAGTGCTTGTGCAGCCCTTCGATGCGGATCGCCGGTTCGCTCATGCAGTCGAGCCTAACCAGGCGCGCGCCCACGGCAACCCCCCAGACATGGGGAAGGGGTGCATCGTCCACCTGGACGATGCACCCCTTCCGGTGACCCTGCCGGCCGGCCCTACCGGGCGAGCAGCCGCTGGATGCGTCCGACGCCCTCGACCAGGTCGTCGTCGCCGAGCGCGTAGCTGAGGCGCATGAAGCCCGACGGGCCGAAGGCCTCGCCCGGCACCACCGCGACCTCGGCCTGCTCGAGGATGACGCCCGCGAGGTCGGCGCTCGACGCGATCTCGACGCCACCGACCGTGCGGCCGATGAGGCCCTCGACGCTCGGGTACGCGTAGAACGCGCCCTTCGGGGTGGGGCACACGACGCCGTCGATCTCCCGCAGCATGTCGACCATGGTGCGGCGGCGGCGATCGAACGCCTCGCGCATCTGGTGGACCTCCGCGAGCCCGCCCTCGAGCGCCGCGATGGCCGCGCGCTGGCTGACGTTGGCGACGTTGGACGTGAGGTGGCTCTGGAAGTTCGCGGCGGCCTTGGTGACGTCGGCGGGGGAGATCATCCAGCCCACGCGCCAGCCGGTCATCGCGTACGTCTTGGCGACGCCGTTGAGGACGATGGTCTGGTCCGCGAGCTCGGGCACGGCCCGGACGATGGGAGTGAACTGCGCGTCGTCGTAGAGCAGGTGCTCGTAGATCTCGTCGGTGAGGACCCAGATGCCGTGCTCGAGCGCCCACTCGCCGATCGCCTTGGTCTGCTCCTCGGTGTAGACCGCGCCGGTCGGGTTCGACGGGCTGCAGAACAGCAGGGCCTTGGTGTGCTCGGTGCGCGCCGCCTCGAGCTGCTCGACCGTGACGAGGTAGTCCTGGTCGGCGCCCGCGAACACCTCGACCGCGGTGCCCCCGGCGAGCGCGATGGCCTCGGGGTAGGTGGTCCAGTACGGGGCGGGGAGCAGGACCTCGTCGCCCGGGTCGACGATCGCCGCGAAGGCCTGGAAGACGGCCTGCTTGCCGCCGTTGGTGACGATGACGTTCGCGGGGTCGACCTCGTAGCCCGAGTCGCGCAGCGTCTTGGCCGCGATGGCCTGCTTGAGCTCGGGAAGGCCCGTCGCGGGCGTGTACCGGTGGTTCCGGGGGTCGCGCGTGGCTGCGGCGGCGGCCTCGACGATGAAGTCGGGCGTGGGGAAGTCGGGCTCGCCCGCGCCGAACCCGATGACGGGACGGCCGGCGGCCTTGAGCGCCTTCGCCTTCGAGTCGACGGCGAGGGTGGCGGACGGCGCGATGGCGCCGAGACGAGCGGAGACGCGGCGAGAGGGCTTCATGCGGGTCATTGTTCCACCTGCGCCGGGTCACGGCCGCGCGGCTGGCGCGGCACGCACGGCCCGCCCGTATGTCGGACGTACCGCGGACGGGGCCTGCATACGTGACGTGGACAGCACGCATGCCGGAGCGCCGACCCACGGCTCCGACGCGCGGCGTGCGCGTGGCGTTGTCCCCAGACCCGAACGGACGTCGACGTGTCCCCACGTGGAAGGCCGGCCTTCGTCGCCGATGCTGGGGCCGCGACGCTGGGGCGGTGGACCCGGTGGCGGTGGTGACGCGGAGCGGCGGTGCGATGCGCCGCGCGGATGCGCTGGCGGGTGGCGCGACCAGGCACGGCATCGACGCTGCTCTCGGGGCGGGACGGCTGATCCTCGTGAACCGTGGGGTGCTCGCGGTGCCAGGCCTGTCGGAGGAGCGTCTCGAGGCGGCGCGCCTGCGGTGCCGCCTGACCTGCGTGTCCGCGATCGCCGCAGAAGGTCTGCCCATGGTGCCGCGGACCCGCGTCCTGCACCTCGCGGTGGCGACGCGGGGGCGCGCGCCAGCAGGCGGTCCGGCGCGTTGCGTCCACTACTCGCACGCGTGCGGGCGCTCGCTCGCACCGATGCCCGTGCCCATCGCGCTGGATCACGCGGGCCGATGTGTATCCGACCGTGCGCAGCTCGCGATGCTCGATGCGGCCCTGCGAGCCGGTCGCGTCGCCGGAGGCGACCTCGCCGCGTGGACGGTCACCCCCGAACGGCGTCGCCGTTGGCTGCTCGCGCATTGCGACCCGCGCGCCGAATCGGCGCAGGAGTCCTTGGCGCGCATCGACCTGGTCGAGGCAGGACTGTCGGTGGTGCCGCAGGTGTACCTCGACGGCGCGGGTCGCGCTGATCTGCTGGTCGAGGGGCGCTTGGCGCTCGAGATCGATGGTCGAGCGTTCCATGAGGGTGACGATCCGTTCACCCGGGACCGGCGCCGCGACCGTGCCGTGCTCAAAGGAGGCATTCTCACGGCTCGGTTCACGGCCGCGGAGGTCGAGCGCGCCGGCCCCGGGGTCGTGGCGGCGGCCGTGCGAGACATGCTCGCCGCGCATGTCGGGACCGGCCGGAGCATCGTCCTGCCGTGATCGCGTCCACGGCGGCGGTCGGTGCCTCGCGCCCGGGGCCCGACATAGGTGTCGGCGGCGACACCTATGGAGGAGCCGACCGCTCGGGGCACCGACAACGGTGCGCACGACCAGGCGCGGCGTGGAGGGCTCCCCGGATCCGCTAGGCTGATCTGGCGTTCATGCGGGCGGCGACGATGCCGCTGAAGGACCCGGGTTCGACTTCTCGCCCGGAACCGCGTAACATGTGACGTCGGCGATTGACATTCGTCAGGCTGGTTCGCGCCCTGAGCGCGAGCCGGGCTGGAGGATCAGAGAGCCGCGGGGGCCCAACCCCCCGAAGGGTAGTGGCGCAATTGGTAGCGCATCGGTCTCCAAAACCGACGGTTGGGGGTTCGAGTCCCTCCTACCCTGCGTAACGCGGGAGTCTCCCGCGACGCACTCCAGAGAGAAGGACTTTTCGGTGAGCGAATCTGCCGTGACGGATTCCGGAGAGAAGGACCCGCGGCACGAGACGCGCGAGGGTCTGAGCATCTTCGGTCGTATCGCGCTGTTCGTGCGCCAGGTCATCTCCGAGCTTCGCCGTGTGGTCACCCCCACGCGCCCGGAGCTGATCCGCTACATCTGGATCGTCCTCGGCTTCGTGGCCGTGATGATGCTCCTGGTGTTCGTCCTGGACGTGTCGTTCGGCTGGATCTCGCAGAAGGTCTTCGGCGGCTGACGCCGCCTCAAGGGGAGTAAGTGATGAGCGACGAGAACATTGACGAGACGGTGGTGCCCGTGGACGAATCCGTCGTCGAGACGGACGATGCCGTGGACGCCTCGATCGACGAGGCGCCGGCTGACCCGGTGGCCGAGTTCAAGTCGCGCCTGCGCACCCTCGAGGGCGACTGGTTCGTCGTGCACAGCTACTCGGGTCACGAGAAGCGCGTGAAGCAGGCCATCGAGCACCGCATCGAGAGCCTCCACATGGAGGACTACATCTTCGGTGTCGAGGTCCCGATGGAGGAGGTCGCCGAGATCAAGGGCGGCCAGCGCAAGCTCGTCACCCGCGTCCGGATGCCCGGATACGTCCTCGTGCGCATGTACCTCACGGACGAGTCCTGGGGCGCCGTGCGCAACACCCCGGGTGTGACCGGCTTCGTCGGCCACGCCCACAACCCCGTCCCGCTCACCATCGACGAGGTCTACTCGATGATGGCGCCCAAGGAGGTGGCCGATGCGGCCGCCACCGAGGAGTCCGCCGCGCCGAAGACCCCCGTCGAGGTCGAGTTCGAGGTCGGCGAGTCGGTCACCGTCATCGACGGTCCGTTCGCGACCCTCCCGGGCACGATCTCGGAGATCTCTGTCGAGAGCCAGAAGCTCCACGTGCTCGTGTCGATCTTCGGCCGGGAGACCCCGGTCGAGCTGTCGTTCACGCAGGTCACCAAGATCTGACGCGCGACAGCGCACCCGCGGCCGCCAAGCCGCACAGGCAACAAGATAAGGACCCTTAACATGGCACCCGCGAAGAAGAAGAAGGTCACTGGGCTGATCAAGCTTCAGATCCAGGCCGGCGCCGCCAACCCTGCCCCGCCGGTCGGTCCGGCGCTCGGTCAGCACGGCGTCAACATCATGGAGTTCTGCAAGGCGTACAACGCCGCGACCGAGTCGCAGCGTGGCAACGTGATCCCTGTCGAGATCACCGTCTACGAGGACCGGACGTTCACGTTCATCCTCAAGACCCCGCCGGCCGCAGAGCTCATCAAGAAGGCGGCTGGCGTCGCCAAGGGCTCGGGCACCCCGCACACGGTCAAGGTCGCGAACCTGACCGACGCGCAGGTGCGTGAGATCGCCGAGGCCAAGATGGCCGACCTCAACGCCAACGATATCGACGCCGCTGCGAAGATCATCGCCGGCACCGCCCGCTCCATGGGCATCACGGTCTCCTAAGGACCCCTCACCCCAGTGGGAGGGCCGCGCTGGCCCACGACCACGACTGCAGAAGGAAGACACGCAGATGACCAAGCGCTCCAAGGCCTACCGCGACGCAGCCCAGCTCGTCGACCGCGGCCAGCTCTACTCCCCGCTCGAGGCCGTCCGCCTCGCGCAGAAGACGTCCTCGAAGAACACCGACTCGACCATCGACGTCGTGTTCAAGCTCGGCGTCGACCCCCGTCACGCGGACCAGATGGTCCGTTCCACCGTCATCCTGCCGAACGGCACCGGCAAGACCGCCAGGGTCCTGGTCTTCGCCAACGGTGACAAGGCAGAGGCCGCCCGCGAGGCGGGCGCCGACATCGTCGGTGGCGACGAGCTCATCGAGGAGGTGGCCGCCGGCCGCCAGGACTTCGACGCCGTCGTGGCGACGCCCGACCTCATGGGCAAGGTCGGCCGCCTGGGCCGCGTCCTCGGCCCCCGCGGTCTCATGCCGAACCCCAAGACCGGCACCGTGACCATGGACGTCACCAAGGCCGTGTCCGACATCAAGGGCGGCAAGATCGAGTTCCGCGTCGACAAGCACGCCAACCTGCACTCCGTGCTGGGCAAGGCGTCCTTCGGCGACGAGAAGCTCCTCGAGAACTACCAGGCCGTCCTCGACGAGGTGCTTCGCGCGAAGCCGTCCGCGTCGAAGGGCCGGTACATCATCAAGGCCGCCATCTCCGCGACCCAGGGCCCGGGCATCCCGCTCGACGCCCTCGCGAAGTCCGAGGCGTAAGCACTCAGCGGTCCGCCGGCCCGGTCCCCTCGTGGGGGCCGGGCCGGCGGCGTTCCCGGGGCCGCGCATCGTCCGGTTTGCAATGGGACGATGCGTCGCTTAAGATGGTCAGGCCCAAGACCGCCGGTCGTCGGGCCCGGGACCTCCCGGGAACGACCGAAGCTCCGTACATGCGGGGACCAGCGCAGGTGAAGCTGACAGCGCCGAGTGCGCGGACGTCCGGGCGGCCTTCGGGTCGCCCTTGCTGTTCCGCGGACACGGACCCCCGGCCCCGCCTGCGCGGGGCCTTTCTCATGTCCGGGCCGGATGGCGGTCATCCGAAGGAAGGACAAACATGGCGACGCCAGACAAGGTGAACGCTGTTGCAGAGCTCGCGGACGACTTCCGCAACTCCGCAGCGGTGCTGATCACCGAGTACCGCGGCCTCTCCGTCCCGCAGCTCGCGAAGCTGCGCGGTGAGATCCGTGGCGCCGCGACCTACAAGGTCGCGAAGAACACTCTGACGGCGCTCGCGGCCAAGGACGCCGGCATCGAGGGTCTTGACGACCTTCTCGTCGGCCCCACGGCCATCGCGTTCGTCACCGGTGACCCGGTGGAGGCCGCGAAGGGTCTCAAGGCTTTTGCCAAGGAGAACGACAAGCTCGTCATCAAGGGCGGCGTTCTCGAGGGCAAGGTGATCTCTGCTGATGAGGTCAAGAAGCTGGCGGACCTCGAGTCCCGCGAGGTTCTGCTCGCCAAGGCAGCCGGCGTCATGAAGGCGTCGCTCTTTGGTGCTGCATACATGTTCCAGGCGCCGCTGGCTCAGGCCGCGCGTGCCGTCGACGCCCTGCGTGCGAAGCAGGAAGACGCAGCCTGATCCAGGCTGCACCCCACTACACACATCTGCTTCACGCAGGCAAGAGAGAAGGAAGTCATCATGGCTAAGCTCACCACCGCCGAGCTCATCGAGCAGTTCAAGGAGCTCTCGCTCATCGAGCTGTCGGAGTTCGTCAAGGCGTTCGAGGAGACCTTCGAGGTCACCGCCGCCGCTCCGGTCGCCGTTGCCGCTGCCCCCGCCGCCGGCGGCGAGGCCGCTGCCGAGGTCGAGGAGAAGGACGAGTTCGACGTCATCCTCGCCGCGGTCGGCGACAAGAAGATCCAGGTCATCAAGGAGGTCCGCGCGCTGACCGGTCTCGGCCTGGGCGAGGCGAAGGCGCTCGTGGACGAGGCCCCCAAGGCCGTCCTCGAGGGCGCGAAGAAGGACGACGCTGAGAAGGCGAAGGCGCAGCTCGAGGCTGCCGGCGCCACCATCGAGCTCAAGTAAGCTCGTTCGGCCTTAGCCGAAGCACTCGAACGGGGTCGGGTCCGCAAGGACCCGGCCCCGTTCTGTCGTCCCCGGGGGCGCTTGCAGGCGGCACCGGCGCGCGGGCCCGCTCGGATGGCGGAGCGACCCGACCCTGGCCCTGCATGCGTGCCGGCCTCAGCCTGGATGGAGGGCCGTCGGCCGACAGCACCGACATGCCGGCCGGAACGCTGCCTCGCGTGAGATAGGGCGGCGCGGTGGGCGTAGCGGCGCCACGATTCCGCGGAGCACCGCACGGGGCACGATGCGCGGGTTGCGATTGGGGCACGCTCGGCGTGTCGCCGCCGAAGCGGTCGCGCGGGCTGGACAATCTGCGCGCGGCGCGGTAGTCTGACGACTTGCGCTGTCTATCGCCCTGCCCTCATATGCCTACCTGGCGTGCGTCCGCTTGTAGCGGGTTTCGCCCCAGGATCCGGTGGAGCCGCGGCTAGGCATCGTGGTCACGCACGATCATAAAGGGAAGGAACCACCCTTGGCTGCCTCGCGCACCGATTCCGCCATCTCCAACCGTTCCGCATCGCGCCGCATCTCCTTCGCCCAGATTCAGGACCCCATCGAGGTTCCTAACCTGATCGGGCTCCAGACGGAGAGCTTCGACTGGCTGCTGGGCAACACCGCCTGGCAGGCGCGCGTCGCCGCCGCCAAGGACAGCGGCAGGAACGACGTCCCGGAGGTGGCAGGCCTCCAGGAGATCTTCGAGGAGATCTCGCCCATCGAGGACTTCGGACAGACGATGTCCCTGTCGTTCTCGGACCCGTACTTCGAAGAGCCCCGTTACACGCCCGAGGAGTGCAAGGAGAAGGACTTCACCTACTCCGCGCAGCTCTTCGTCACCGCGGAGTTCATGAACAACACGACGGGTGAGATCAAGTCTCAGACCGTCTTCATGGGCGACTTCCCGCTCATGTCGAGCCAGGGCACGTTCATCGTGAACGGCACCGAGCGCGTCGTCGTGTCGCAGCTCGTGCGTTCGCCCGGCGTCTACTTCGAGCGCACCCCCGACAAGACGTCGGACAAGGACATCTTCACCGCCAAGGTGATCCCGTCGCGCGGCGCGTGGCTCGAGTTCGAGATCGACAAGCGTGACGCCGTGGGCGTCCGCGTCGACCGCAAGCGCAAGCAGCCCGTCACGCTCTTCCTCAAGGCGCTCGGCATGTCCGACGACCAGATCGCCGAGGAGTTCGCGCAGTTCCCGGCCGTCCTCGAGACCCTCGCCAAGGACACCGTCCACGGCCACGAGGAGGCGCTCGTCGACCTCTACCGCAAGCTGCGTCCGGGCGAGCCGCCGACCGTCGAGGCGGGCCAGAACCTGCTCGACAACTTCTACTTCAACTCCAAGCGCTACGACCTCGCGAAGGTCGGCCGCTTCAAGCTCAACAAGAAGCTGGGCCTGAACAAGGCGCTGGGCGACTCGGTGCTGGGTCTCGACGACATCGTCGCGACGATCAAGTACATCGCGGCCGCGCACGCCGGCATCGCGACGCTCGACGGCGCCGAGGGCGACCTCCGCGTCGAGACCGACGACATCGACCACTTCGGCAACCGTCGCATCCGTGCGGTGGGCGAGCTGATCCAGAACCAGATCCGCACGGGCCTGTCGCGCATGGAGCGCGTGGTCCGCGAGCGCATGACCACGCAGGACGTCGAGGCGATCACGCCGCAGACGCTCATCAACACGCGTCCGGTCGTCGCCGCGATCCGCGAGTTCTTCGGCACCTCGCAGCTGTCGCAGTTCATGGACCAGAACAACCCGCTCGCGGGCCTGACCCACAAGCGCCGCCTCTCGGCGCTCGGCCCCGGCGGCCTCTCGCGCGACCGCGCGGGCATGGAGGTCCGTGACGTCCACACCTCGCACTACGGCCGCATGTGCCCGATCGAGACCCCTGAGGGTCCGAACATCGGCCTCATCGGCTCGCTCGCGTCGTTCGGTCGCATCAACCCGCTCGGCTTCGTCGAGACCCCGTACCGCAAGGTCGTCAAGGGCATCGTCACCGAGCAGGTCGACTACCTGACCGCGGACGACGAGGACCACTACGTCATCGCGCAGGCGAACGCCGGCCTCGACGACAACAACCGCTTCACGGACGAGCGCGTGCTCGTGCGTGGCAAGGGCGGCGAGGTCGAGTTCGTCGCGCCCGAGGCGGTCGACTACATGGACGTCTCGCCGCGCCAGATGGTGTCGGTGGGTACCGCCCTGATCCCGTTCCTCGAGCACGACGACGCGAACCGCGCGCTCATGGGCGCCAACATGCAGCGCCAGGCCGTGCCGCTGGTCCGCTCCGAGGCGCCGCTGGTCGGCACCGGCATGGAGCGCCGCGCGGCGATCGACGCCGGTGACGTCATCATCGCCACCAAGGAGGGCGTGGTCACCGAGGTGAGCTCGGACCTCGTCACCGTGGCGAACGACGACGGCACCACCGGCTCGTACCGCATCGCCAAGTTCCAGCGCTCGAACCAGGGCACGTCGTACAACCAGCGCGTGATCGTCGACGAGGGCGACCGCGTCGTCGTCGGCTCGGTCATCGCGGACGGTCCCGCGACGGACGAGGGCGACCTCGCGCTCGGCAAGAACCTGCTCGTCGCGTTCATGTGCTGGGAAGGCCACAACTACGAGGACGCGATCATCCTGTCGCAGCGCCTCGTGCAGGACGACGTCCTCTCCTCGATCCATATCGAGGAGCACGAGGTCGACGCCCGTGACACGAAGCTCGGCCCCGAGGAGATCACGCGCGACATCCCGAACGCCTCGGAGGAGGCGCTCGCCGACCTCGACGAGCGCGGCATCATCCGCATCGGAGCCGAGGTGCGCGCGGGCGACATCCTGGTCGGCAAGGTCACCCCGAAGGGCGAGACCGAGCTGACCCCGGAGGAGCGCCTGCTGCGCGCGATCTTCGGCGAGAAGGCGCGCGAGGTGCGCGACACGTCCCTCAAGGTCCCCCACGGCGAGTCCGGCACCGTCATCGGCGTCCGCGTGTTCACCGAGGAGGACGGCGACGACCTCCCGGCCGGCGTCAACCAGCTGGTCCGCGTGTACATCGCGCAGCGCCGCAAGATCCAGGAGGGCGACAAGCTCGCCGGCCGCCACGGCAACAAGGGCGTCATCTCGACGATCCTGCCCGTCGAGGACATGCCGTTCCTCGAGGACGGCACGCCGGTCGACGTCATCCTCAACCCGCTGGGTGTCCCCGGTCGTATGAACGTCGGCCAGGTCCTCGAGACCCACACCGGCTGGATCGCGAAGCACGGCTGGGATGCCACGGGCGCCAAGGGCGAGTGGACCAAGAACCTGCCCGCGGACGCGGTCACGTCGGAGCCGGGCACCCCGGTCGCGACGCCCGTGTTCGACGGTCTGCGCGAGGACGTCCTGGGCGGCCTCCGCACGGTGGTCAACCCCAACCGTGACGGCGTGCGCCTGGTCAACACCGAGGGCAAGGCGCGTCTGTTCGACGGCCGCACCGGTGAGCCGTTCCCCGAGCCGATCGCGGTGGGCTACAAGTACATCCTCAAGCTCCACCACCTGGTCGACGACAAGATCCACGCGCGCTCGACCGGCCCGTACTCGATGATCACCCAGCAGCCGCTCGGCGGTAAGGCCCAGTTCGGCGGCCAGCGCTTCGGTGAGATGGAGGTGTGGGCCCTCGAGGCGTACGGCGCGGCCTACGCGCTGCAGGAGCTCCTCACCATCAAGTCGGACGACGTGACCGGCCGTGTGAAGGTCTACGAGGCGATCGTCAAGGGCCAGAACATCCCGGAGCCGGGTCTGCCCGAGTCGTTCCGCGTCCTCATGAAGGAGATGCAGTCGCTCTGCCTCAACGTCGAGGTCCTCAACCACGAGGGCCACGTCATCGAGATGCGGGAGACCGACGACGACGCCTACCAGGCGGCGGAGTCGCTCGGCATCTCGCTGTCCAGCCGCCCCGATGCCTCGAGCGTCGACGAGATCTGACGAGCCCCGAGCTCACTCCATTCATAGGACAAGTTTTGGTGCCGGCATCAAGCCGGCGGTAAGGAAGTAGAACCTTGCTCGACGTGAACGAGTTCGGCGACCTTCGCATCGGCCTTGCGACCGCGGACGAGATCCGCAACTGGTCGCATGGAGAGGTGAAGAAGCCCGAGACGATCAACTACCGCACGCTCAAGCCGGAGAAGGACGGCCTGTTCTGCGAGAAGATCTTCGGCCCCACCCGCGACTGGGAGTGCGGCTGCGGCAAGTACAAGCGCGTCCGCTACCGCGGCATCGTCTGCGAGCGCTGCGGCGTCGAGGTGACCCGCTCGAAGGTCCGCCGTGAGCGGATGGGCCACATCGAGCTCGCCGCCCCGGTGACCCACATCTGGTACTTCAAGGGCGTGCCGTCGCGCCTCGGCTACCTGCTCGACCTCGCCCCGAAGGACCTGGAGAAGGTCATCTACTTCGCGGCGTACATGGTCACCGAGGTGGACGAGGACGGCCGCCACGAGGACCTTCCCCAGCTCCGCAACGAGATGGAGAAGGAGAAGAAGGCCCTCGCGAACGACCGCGACGTCCAGATCAACGCCCGCGCCGAGAAGCTCGAGAAGGACATCGCCGAGCTCGAGGCCGAGGGCGCCAAGGCGGACGTCAAGCGCAAGGTCAAGGACGGCGCCGAGCGCGAGATGGCGAACATCCGCAAGCGCGCCGATGCCGAGATCGAGCGCCTCGACGCGATCTTCGACCGCTTCGCCAACCTCAAGGTCCAGGACCTCGAGGGCGACGAGATGCTCTACCGCGAGATGTCGCGCCGCTACGGCTCGTACTTCAAGGGCTCGATGGGTGCGGAGGCGATCCAGCGTCGCCTCCAGGACTTCGACCTCGAGGCCGAGGCGGAGCACCTGCGCGAGGTCATCGCGACGGGCAAGGGCCAGCGCAAGACCCGCGCCCTCAAGCGCCTCAAGGTGGTCAACGCGTTCCTCACCACCTCGAACTCGCCCACGGGCATGGTGCTCGACTGCGTGCCGGTCATCCCGCCGGACCTGCGTCCGATGGTGCAGCTGGACGGTGGCCGCTTCGCGACCTCCGACCTCAACGACCTGTACCGCCGCGTGATCAACCGCAACAACCGCCTCAAGCGCCTGCTCGACCTCGGTGCGCCCGAGATCATCGTGAACAACGAGAAGCGCATGCTGCAGGAGGCCGTCGACTCGCTGTTCGACAACGGCCGTCGCGGCCGCCCCGTCACGGGCCCCGGCAACCGCCCCCTCAAGTCCATCTCGGACATGCTCAAGGGCAAGCAGGGTCGCTTCCGTCAGAACCTGCTCGGCAAGCGCGTCGACTACTCGGGCCGTTCGGTCATCGTCGTCGGCCCGACCCTGAAGCTGCACCAGTGCGGTCTGCCCAAGCAGATGGCGCTCGAGCTGTTCAAGCCCTTCGTCATGAAGCGCCTGGTCGAGCTCAACCACGCGCAGAACATCAAGTCGGCCAAGCGCATGGTCGAGCGCAGCCGCTCCGAGGTGTGGGACGTCCTCGAAGAGGTCATCCGCGAGCACCCGGTGCTGCTGAACCGCGCGCCCACGCTGCACCGTCTGGGCATCCAGGCGTTCGAGCCCCAGCTGGTCGAGGGCAAGGCCATCCACCTGCACCCGCTCGTCTGCGGCGCGTTCAACGCCGACTTCGACGGTGACCAGATGGCCGTGCACCTGCCGCTGTCGGCGGAGGCGCAGGCCGAGGCCCGTGTGCTGATGCTCTCGAGCAACAACATCCTCAAGCCGTCCGACGGCCGTCCGGTGACCATGCCCTCGCAGGACATGATCATCGGCCTCTACCACCTCTCCCTCCACAAGGAGGGCGAGGCCGGCGAGGGCCTGGTGTTCGGCTCGCAGTCCGAGGCGATCATGGCCTTCGACGCGAAGGCGATCTCGCTCAACGCCGAGATCCAGCTGCGCGTCGACGGCGACACCGTGCCGCCGGTCGACTTCGAGTTCCCCGAGGGCTACGTCGAGGGCGAGTCGTTCATGCTGACGACCACGCTCGGCCGCTCGCTCTTCAACGACCTGCTGCCGGTGACGTACCCGTACGTCAACCGCAACGTCGACAAGAAGGTGCTCGGCGACATCGTCAACACCCTCGCGGAGCGCTACCCGAAGGTCGAGGTCGCAGCCTCGCTCGACGCCCTCAAGGCGGCGGGCTTCCACTGGGCCACGCGGTCGGGTGTGACCATCGCCATCGGCGACGTCGCGACGCCGTCGAACAAGCAGGAGATCCTCGAGCGCTACGAGGCCCAGGCCGCGAAGGTCCAGGACCAGTTCGACACCGGTCTCATCACCGATGACGAGCGTCGCCAGGAGCTCATCGAGATCTGGACCCAGGCGACCAACGAGGTCGACAAGGCCATGCGCGAGTCGTTCCCGAAGCACAACACCGTCCACACGATGGTCGGCTCGGGTGCGCGCGGTAACTGGATGCAGGTGCGTCAGATCGCCGGTATGCGCGGCCTCGTGGCGAACCCGAAGGGTGAGATCATCCCGCGTCCGATCAAGTCGAACTACCGCGAGGGCCTCTCGGTCCTCGAGTACTTCATCGCGACGCACGGCGCCCGCAAGGGCCTCGCGGACACCGCTCTCCGTACCGCCGACTCGGGCTACCTGACCCGTCGTCTGGTGGACGTCTCGCAGGACGTCATCGTCCGCGAGGAGGACTGCGGCACCGAGCGCGGCCTGACGATGCCCATCGTCGAGGTCCTCGCCGACGGCTCGAAGGTCAAGCACGACCGCGTGGAGACCTCGGTCTTCGCCCGCACGCTCGCGACCGACGTCCTCGACGCGGCCGGCGCGGTCGTGGCGAAGGCCTCGGCCGACATCGGCGACGTCCTCATCGACAACCTCATCGAGCACGGCGTCACGGAGGTCAAGGTCCGCTCGGTCCTCACCTGCGAGTCCGCCGTGGGCACGTGCGCGCGCTGCTACGGCCGTTCGCTCGCGACCCGCGAGCTCGTGGACATCGGCGAGGCCGTCGGCATCATCGCGGCCCAGTCGATCGGTGAGCCCGGAACCCAGCTGACGATGCGTACGTTCCACACCGGTGGTGTCGCGTCCGCCGACGACATCACGCAGGGTCTGCCGCGTGTCCAGGAGCTCTTCGAGGCCCGTACCCCCAAGGGTGAGGCCCCGATCTCCGAGGTCTCCGGCATGCTCAAGGTCGACGACTCCGAGGCGACCCGTCGCCTCGTGGTCACCCCGGACAACGGGGACGAGCCGGTCGAGTACCCGGTCACCAAGCGTTCCCGCCTCCTGGTCCAGGACGGCGAGCACGTCGAGGTGGGCCAGCAGCTCGTCGCCGGTGCGGTCGACCCGAAGAACGTCCTGCGCATCCTCGGCCCGCGTGCGACCCAGAAGCACCTGGTCGACGAGGTTCAGAACGTCTACCGCTCGCAGGGTGTGGAGATCCACGACAAGCACATCGAGGTCATCGTGCGGCAGATGCTGCGTCGCGTGACCGTGCTGGACTCCGGCGAGACCTCGCTCCTCCCGGGCGAGCTCGTCGAGCGCAGCCGCTTCGAGGGGGCCAACCGCGAGACCGTGACCGCCGGCGGCAAGCCCGCCTCGGCGCGTCCCGAGCTCATGGGCATCACGAAGGCGTCGCTCGCGACCGAGTCGTGGCTGTCCGCGGCCTCCTTCCAGGAGACAACCCGCGTCCTCACCGAGGCTGCGATGTCCGGCAAGTCGGACCCGCTCATCGGCCTCAAGGAGAACGTCATCCTCGGAAAGCTCATCCCCGCTGGTACCGGCCTCGCGCAGTACCGCACGGCGACGGTCGAGCCCACCGAGGAGGCCAAGGCCAACCTGTTCCCGACCTTCGGGTACGAGGAGTGGGACGGACAGTACTTCGGCGAGGGCACCGGCGAGGCCGTGCCGCTCGAGGAGTTCGACATCCGAGACTGACATTCGACGGGGCCGGGCGGGTGTGATATCCGCTTTTGACGGCGGCGCGGAGCGCAGGTATCTTAGATGCTTGTGCCCGCGTCGCCGGGCCCCCGAGTCGCGCCCGTGGCGCGATACCCGATGGAACGACACGCCCGGGCGCGGGGGTCGGGCCGATACGAGAAAACGTTCCCGCAGAACCACAGAGACACGGAGAAGTAGTGCCTACGATTCAGCAGCTGGTCAGGAAGGGTCGCCACCCCAAGGCCTCGAAGACCAAGACCCCGGCTCTTCAGTCGAGCCCCCAGCGTCGCGGCGTGTGCACGCGCGTCTACACCACCACCCCCAAGAAGCCGAACTCGGCCCTTCGTAAGGTCGCCCGTGTGCGCCTCTCGACCGGCATCGAGGTCACCGCGTACATCCCCGGTGAGGGCCACAACCTCCAGGAGCACTCGATCGTGCTCGTCCGCGGTGGTCGTGTGAAGGACCTCCCGGGTGTTCGCTACAAGATCGTCCGCGGTTCGCTCGACACCCAGGGCGTCAAGAACCGCAAGCAGGCTCGCAGCCGCTACGGCGCGAAGATGGAGAAGAAGTAATGCCTCGTAAGGGACCGGCCCCTAAGCGTCCGATCATCAACGACCCCGTCTACGGCGCTCCGGTCGTCACGCAGCTCATCAACAAGGTCCTCCTGGACGGCAAGAAGTCGACCGCCGAGGCCATCGTGTACGGCGCCCTCGAGGGCGTCCGCGAGAAGTCGGGTCAGGACCCGGTCGTCGTGCTCAAGCGCGCGCTGGACAACATCCGCCCCGCCCTCGAGGTCCGCAGCCGCCGCGTCGGTGGCGCGACCTACCAGGTCCCCGTCGACGTGCGCCCCGTGCGTCAGACCACGCTCGGCCTGCGCTGGCTGGTCGACTTCTCGCGCCAGCGTCGCGAGAAGACCATGACCGAGCGCCTCATGAACGAGATCCTCGACGCCTCCAACGGCCTCGGCGCCGCTGTCAAGCGCCGCGAGGACATGCACAAGATGGCCGAGTCGAACAAGGCGTTCGCGCACTACCGCTGGTAGTCGCAGGCCTGTTCCGTTCGCACTAGAACCGAGGAGAACCACTCGTGGCACAGGACGTGCTGACGGACCTCACGAAGGTCCGCAACTTCGGCATCATGGCCCACATCGATGCCGGCAAGACGACGACGACCGAGCGAATCCTGTTCTACACGGGTATCACCTACAAGATCGGCGAGGTGCACGACGGCGCCGCGACGATGGACTGGATGGCCCAGGAGCAGGAGCGTGGCATCACGATCACGTCCGCCGCGACGACGTGCTTCTGGAACAACATCCAGCTGAACATCATCGACACGCCCGGTCACGTGGACTTCACGGTCGAGGTGGAGCGCAACCTCCGCGTCCTCGACGGTGCCGTCGCCGTGTTCGACGGCAAGGAGGGCGTCGAGCCCCAGTCGGAGACCGTGTGGCGCCAGGCGGACAAGTACAACGTCCCCCGCATCTGCTTCGTCAACAAGATGGACAAGATCGGTGCGGACTTCTACTTCACCGTCGACACCATCAAGTCGCGCCTCGGCGCGAAGCCGCTGGTCATCCAGCTGCCGATCGGTGCCGAGTCCGACTTCCTCGGTGTCATCGACCTCGTCCAGATGAAGGCCCTCGTGTGGCCGGGCGATGCCAAGGGTGACGTGACCCTGGGCGCCCAGTACGAGACCCAGGACATCCCGGCCGACCTGGCCGAGAAGGCCGCGGAGTACCGCGCCGAGCTGCTCGAGACGGTCGCCGAGACCGACGAGGCGCTCATGGAGAAGTACTTCGAGAACGGCGACCTGTCGGTCGACGAGATCAAGGGCGCCATCCGCAAGATGGTCATCAACTCCGAGATCTACCCGGTCCTGTGCGGCTCGGCGTTCAAGAACCGTGGCGTGCAGCCCATGCTCGACGCGGTCGTGGACTACCTCCCGTCGCCGCTCGACATGCCGGCGATCGAGGGTCACGACGTGCACGACGAGGAGAAGGTCATCGAGCGTCACGCCGACGCCGACGAGCCGTTCTCCGCGCTCGCGTTCAAGATCATGACGCACCCCTTCTTCGGCCGTCTGACCTACATCCGCGTGTACTCCGGCAAGGTGGACTCCGGCGCGCAGGTCATCAACGCGACCAAGGGCAAGAAGGAGCGCATCGGCAAGATCTTCCAGATGCACGCCAACAAGGAGAACCCGGTCGACTCCGTGACCGCGGGCCACATCTACGCCGTCATCGGCCTCAAGGACACCACCACCGGTGACACCCTGAGCGACCCGAGCGCGCAGGTCGTGCTCGAGTCGATGACCTTCCCCGAGCCCGTGATCCACGTGGCGGTCGAGCCCAAGACCAAGGGCGACCAGGAGAAGATGTCGGTCGCGATCCAGAAGCTGGCCGAGGAGGACCCGACCTTCCGCGTCAAGCTGGACGAGGATACCGGTCAGACCGTCATCTCCGGCATGGGCGAGCTCCACCTCGACATCATCGTCGACCGCATGAAGCGCGAGTTCAAGGTCGACGCCAACGTCGGCAAGCCGCAGGTCGCGTACCGCGAGACCATCCGCGGCACCGTCGAGAAGCACGACTACACCCACAAGAAGCAGACGGGTGGCTCGGGTCAGTTCGCGAAGGTCCAGATCTCGATCGCGCCGCTCGAGGCCGACGCCGAGGTCATGTACGAGTTCGAGAACGCCGTCACCGGTGGTCGCGTGCCGCGCGAGTACATCCCGTCGGTCGACGCCGGCATCCAGGACGCGATGAACGTCGGCATCCTCGCCGGCTACCCCATGGTGGGCGTCAAGGCCACGCTGCTCGACGGTCAGTACCACGACGTCGACTCCTCGGAGATGGCGTTCAAGATCGCCGGCTCGATGGCCTTCAAGGAGGCCGCGCGCAAGGCCCAGCCGGTGCTCCTCGAGCCCGTCATGGCCGTCGAGGTCCGTACGCCCGAGGACTACATGGGCGACGTGATCGGCGACCTCAACTCCCGCCGTGGCCAGATCCGTCAGATGTCCGACGCCGCCGGCGTCAAGGTCATCGACTCCCTGGTCCCGCTGTCGGAGATGTTCGGCTACGTCGGCGACCTGCGTTCCAAGACGCAGGGTCGCGCGGTGTACTCGATGACCTTCGACAGCTACGCCGAGGTTCCTCGCAACGTTGCCGAGGAGATCATCGCTAAGACCCGGGGCGAGTAGTCCCACCGGTTGAAGTAGGAAACAATACGACCAGTAGGGATGCGCCCCACGATGGCAGCGGCCATCGGTAGTCGGATCCTCTACCCGAGTCTCACCACCAATTCAGGAGGAAGCCAAAATGGCTAAGGCCAAGTTCGAGCGGACCAAGCCGCACGTCAACATCGGCACCATCGGTCACGTCGACCACGGTAAGACCACGCTGACCGCTGCGATCTCGAAGGTCCTGCACGACCAGTACCCCGACCTCAACCCCTTCACGCCGTTCGAGGACATCGACAAGGCGCCGGAGGAGCGCGAGCGCGGTATCACGATCAACATCGCGCACATCGAGTACCAGACCGAGAAGCGCCACTACGCGCACGTCGACGCCCCGGGTCACGCCGACTACATCAAGAACATGATCACCGGTGCGGCCCAGATGGACGGCGCGATCCTCGTGGTCGCGGCGACCGACGGCCCGATGGCCCAGACGCGCGAGCACGTGCTGCTCGCCCGCCAGGTGGGCGTGCCCTACCTGCTCGTGGCCCTCAACAAGTCGGACATGGTCGACGACGAGGAGATCCTCGAGCTCGTCGAGGTCGAGGTGCGCGAGCTCCTCTCCTCGCAGGGCTTCGACGGCGACAACGCTCCCGTCATCCGCGTCTCGGCGCTCAAGGCGCTCGAGGGCGACGAGAAGTGGGCCCAGTCGGTCAAGGACCTCATGACGGCCGTGGACGAGAACGTCCCCGAGCCCGAGCGTGACATGGACAAGCCCTTCCTCATGCCGATCGAGGACGTCTTCACGATCACCGGTCGTGGCACCGTCGTCACCGGCAAGGTCGAGCGCGGCAAGCTCAAGATCAACTCGGAGGTCGAGATCCTCGGCATCCGCGAGCCGCAGAAGACCACGGTCACCGGCATCGAGATGTTCCACAAGCAGATGGACGAGGCGTGGGCCGGCGAGAACTGCGGTCTGCTGCTCCGCGGCACCAAGCGCGAGGACGTCGAGCGCGGCCAGGTCGTGGTCCAGCCCGGCACCACCACCCCGCACACCCAGTTCGAGGGCCGTTGCTACATCCTGGACAAGTCCGAGGGTGGCCGCCACAACCCGTTCTACTCGAACTACCGCCCGCAGTTCTACATCCGCACCACGGATGTGACCGGCGTCATCACGCTGCCCGAGGGCACCGAGATGGTCATGCCGGGCGACACCACCGAGATGTCGGTCGAGCTCATCCAGCCGATCGCCCTCGAGGAGGGTCAGGGCTTCGCGATCCGCGAGGGTGGCCGTACCGTCGGTTCCGGCACCGTCACCAAGATCATCAAGTAAGTCCACGACTTACCTGAGCGAGGGCCCCCGCCGCACGGCGGGGGCCCTCGTCGCATGTCCGGCGTACGATGCGGGGGAGGGTCGCGAGGCCCCGGCGCCGCGCATCGTGCCCGGCGGGATGAGCACGCCCGACCCCTAGCAGGGGTCGGGGCGGTACCGTTTGCGCGCCACGCGTGAATCTGGCACAATATTCAGGTTGCCTATTGCGGGCAGCCACACCTTCACCCACGGCCCGGCAGAGATGTCATGGCGCACGTGCGTCGCAGATACGCGACACGCCCGAGCGCGGGGGTCGGGGAGATGACCGTAGTTGTACACGAGAGATAAGGCAGACCACGCCATGGCGGGACAGAAGATCCGCATTCGGCTGAAGAGCTATGACCACGAGGTCATCGACTCCTCGGCCCGCAAGATCGTCGAGACGGTCACGCGCGCCGGCGCGTCGGTGGTGGGCCCCGTGCCGCTGCCCACCGAGAAGAACGTGTTCTGTGTGATCCGTTCGCCCCACAAGTACAAGGACTCCCGCGAGCACTTCGAGATGCGCACGCACAAGCGCCTCATCGACATCGTGGACCCGACGCCCAAGGCCGTCGACTCGCTCATGCGTCTCGACCTGCCCGCGGACGTCAACATCGAGATCAAGCTCTAAGCAGCACAAGCAGAGAAGTTAGGACTTCCCGAATCATGACTACGACTTCCAATGCCCAGCGCGCGGTCTCCGCGCTGCTCGGTACGAAGCTGGGCATGACGCAGGTGTGGGACGCCGAGGGCCGCGTTGTGCCCGTCACGGTGATCCAGGTCGACACCAACGTCGTGACCCAGGTGCGAGGCGAGGAGAAGGACGGCTACGAGGCCATCCAGCTCGCCTTCGGTTCCGTGGACCCGCGCCGCGTCACCAACCCCCTCAAGGGCCACTTCGAGGCCGCCGGCGTGACGCCGCGCCGCCACGTGGCCGAGGTCCGCACCGCCAACGCGTCCGAGTACGCCCTGGGCCAGGAGATCACCGCCGAGGTGTTCGAGGCCGGCCAGCTCGTCGACGTGACCGGCACCACCAAGGGCAAGGGCACCGCCGGTGTCATGAAGCGTCACGGCTTCTCCGGCGTGGGTGCCTCGCACGGTGCGCACCGCAACCACCGCAAGCCGGGCTCCATCGGTGGCGCCTCCACGCCGTCGCGCGTGTTCAAGGGCATCAAGATGGCCGGCCGCATGGGCAACGCCCGCAAGACCGTTCAGAACCTCCTCGTCCACTCGGTCGACACCGAGAAGGGTCTCGTGCTCGTCAAGGGCGCGGTTCCCGGCAACAAGGGCGGCGTCGTTCTCATCCGCTCCGCCGTGAAGGGCGCGTGATAGCCATGGCTACCGCTAAGACCGTCGAGCTTCCCGCCGACATCTTCGACGTCGACACGAACGTCCCCCTGATCCACCAGGTCGTGGTCGCGCAGCTCGCTGCCGCCCGCCAGGGCACCCACGCCACCAAGACCCGCGGCGAGGTCCGCGGTGGTGGCAAGAAGCCCTACAAGCAGAAGGGCACCGGCCGCGCCCGTCAGGGCTCGACCCGCGCGCCGCAGTTCGCCGGCGGTGGCACCGTCCACGGCCCGCAGCCCCGCGACTACTCGCAGCGCACGCCCAAGAAGATGAAGGCCGCCGCGCTCCGTGGCGCCCTCTCCGACCGCGCCCGCGCCGGCCGCGTGCACGTCGTGGACTCGATCATCTCGGGTGACACGCCGTCGACCAAGGCCGCCATCGAGGCGCTCGCCGCGATCACCGCGGGCCGCTCGGCCCTCGTGGTCATCGAGCGCTCCGACGAGCAGACGATCCTCTCGCTGCGCAACGCCGCGAGCGTCCACCTCATCGCGGTCGACCAGCTCAACACCTACGACGTGCTCGTGAACGACGACACGGTCTTCACCAAGGGCGCGTTCGACGCGTTCGTCGCGGGTCCCGCGACCGGCAAGTCGGTGAAGGCCGTCGCGACGGAGTCCGAGGCGGAGGAGAAGTAACATGACCGCTCTCAACAAGGACCCCCGCGACATCATCGTCCGCCCGATCGTCTCCGAGAAGACGTACGGCCTCATGGACGAGGGCAAGTACACCTTCGAGGTGGACCCCCGCTCGAACAAGACCGAGATCAAGATCGCGATCGAGCAGATCTTCGGTGTGAAGGTCGCGTCCGTCAACACCATCAACCGCAAGGGCAAGACGCGCCGCACCCGCTTCGGCCTCGGCAAGCGCAAGGACGTCAAGCGCGCGATCGTCACCATCTCGGGCGACGCGGGCATCGACATCTTCAGCGGCCAGGCCGGCTAGAAGGACAGGTAAAGCACTCATGGCTATTCGTAAGTACAAGCCGACGACGCCGGGCCGCCGTGGCTCGTCCGTCGCCGACTTCGTCGAGGTCACCCGCTCGACGCCCGAGAAGTCGCTGGTCCGCCCGCTGCACAAGAAGGGCGGCCGCAACAACACCGGTCGCATCACCACCCGTCACCAGGGTGGCGGTCACAAGCGCGCCTACCGCGTGATCGACTTCCGTCGTCACGACAAGGACGGCGTGCCCGCGACCGTCGCGCACATCGAGTACGACCCCAACCGCACCGCCCGCATCGCGCTCCTGCACTACGCGGACGGCGAGAAGCGCTACATCATCGCCCCCGAGAAGCTCGGTCAGGGCGACCGCGTGGAGAACGGCGCCGGCGCCGACATCAAGCCCGGCAACAACCTCCCGCTGCGCAACATCCCCGTCGGTACGGTCATCCACGCGATCGAGCTCAAGCCCGGCGGCGGCGCCAAGATCGCCCGCTCGGCCGGTGCCTCGGTGCAGCTCGTCGCCAAGGACGGCCCGTACGCGCAGCTGCGCATGCCGTCCGGTGAGATCCGCAACGTCGACGCGCGCTGCCGCGCGACGATCGGCGAGGTCGGCAACGCCGAGCAGTCGAACATCAACTGGGGCAAGGCCGGCCGTATGCGCTGGAAGGGCAAGCGCCCGACCGTGCGTGGTGTCGTGATGAACCCGGTGGACCACCCGCACGGTGGTGGTGAGGGCAAGACCTCCGGTGGTCGCCACCCGGTCTCGCCGTGGGGCAAGCCCGAGGGCCGCACCCGCAAGCCCAACAAGGAAAGCGACAAGCTCATCGTGCGTCGCCGCAAGACTGGCAAGAACAAGCGATAAGGGAGCCTGGACATGCCTCGTAGCCTCAAGAAGGGCCCCTTCATCGACGACCACCTTCTCAAGAAGGTGGACGCTCAGAACGAAGCGGGCACGAAGAACGTCATCAAGACCTGGTCGCGCCGTAGCGTCATCACGCCGGACTTCCTGGGTCACACCTTTGCCGTGCACGACGGCCGCAAGCACGTCCCGGTGTTCGTCACCGAGTCGATGGTCGGCCACAAGCTTGGTGAGTTCGCTCCCACGCGCACGTTCAAGGGCCACGTCAAGGACGACCGCAAGGGCCGCCGCTAAGGCGCCTGAGCGAAGTAAAGGGAGTAAAGAACATGGAAGCCAAGGCGCAGACGCGGTACATCCGCGTG
The DNA here is from genome assembly GCF_000971395.1 of Demequina iriomotensis. Classification (GTDB taxonomy): domain Bacteria; phylum Actinomycetota; class Actinomycetes; order Actinomycetales; family Demequinaceae; genus Demequina; species Demequina iriomotensis. Next base: position 552,694 of record NZ_BBME01000009.1, read on the forward strand.
ACCGCCCAGAAGGCTCGCCGCGTCGTGAACCTGGTCCGTGGTCAGAACGCTGTGGAGGCCTCGGCCTCGCTGAAGTTCCAGCCGCAGGCCGTCGCGACCGATGTGCGCAAGCTCATCGACTCGGCGATCGCCAACGCGCGTGTGAAGGCCGACAAGGCCGGCGAGCGCTTCGACGAGCGTGAGCTCGTCATCAAGGAGATCTTTGTGGACGAGGGTCCGACCATGAAGCGCATCCAGCCGCGCGCTCAGGGTCGTGCGAACCGCATCCTCAAGCGTTCCTGCCACATCACCGTCACCGTCGCGACCCCGGTCGCTGCCAAGTAAGGGGCCAAGTAATGGGACAGAAGGTCAACCCCCACGGCTACCGCCTGGGCATCACGACCGACCACCGTTCGCGCTGGTTCGCCGACTCGACCAAGAAGGGCGAGCGCTACCGCGACTACGTGGACGAGGACGTCAAGATCCGCAAGATGATGTCGGAGGGCCTCGAGCGCGCCGGCGTCTCGAAGGTGGAGATCGAGCGCACGCGTGAGCGTGTCCGCGTCGACCTGCACACCGCGCGTCCGGGCATCGTCATCGGCCGCCGCGGCGCCGAGGCCGACAAGCTTCGCGCCAACCTCGAGAAGCTGACGGGCAAGCAGGTCCAGCTCAACATCCTCGAGGTCAAGAACGCCGAGGTCGACGCGCAGCTCGTGGCGCAGGGCATCGCGGAGCAGCTCGCCTCGCGCGTGTCCTTCCGCCGTGCGATGCGCAAGGGCATCCAGTCCGCGCTCCGCGCCGGTGCCAAGGGCATCCGTGTGCAGTGCTCGGGCCGTCTCGGCGGCGCCGAGATGTCGCGCTCGGAGTTCTACCGCGAGGGCCGCGTGCCGCTGCACACCCTCCGCGCGAACATCGACTACGGCTTCTTCGAGGCCCGCACCACCTTCGGCCAGATCGGCGTGAAGGTGTGGATCTACAAGGGTGACATGACGGAGAAGGAGTGGGCCGCCGAGCAGGCGAAGGCCCCCCGCCCGCAGCGTGGCCGCGGCGACCGCCGTGGTGGCGACCGCGGTCCGCGTCGTGACGCCGCCCCCCGTTCGGCCGAGGCCCCCGCGGCCGACGCCCCTGCTGCCGAGGCTCCCGCCGAGGCCGGTAAGGAGAGCTGAGAATGCTTATCCCCCGTCGAGTGAAGCACCGCAAGCAGCACCACCCGAAGCGTTCGGGCGCCGCGACCGGTGGCACCTCCATCGCCTTCGGTGACTTCGGCATCCAGGCTCTCGAGCCCGCCTACGTCACCAACCGCCAGATCGAGGCGGCCCGTATCGCGATGACCCGCCACATCAAGCGTGGCGGAAAGGTCTGGATCAACATCTACCCGGACCGCCCCCTGACCAAGAAGCCTGCCGAGGTCCGCATGGGCTCCGGTAAGGGTTCGCCCGAGTGGTGGGTCGCGAACGTGAAGCCCGGTCGGGTCATGTTCGAGCTCGCCGGCGTCCCGGAGGAGCTCGCTCGCGAGGCCATGCGCCGCGCGCAGCACAAGCTCCCCATGAAGACCCGCTTTGTGACCCGTGAGGGTGGTGACATCTAATGGCCATCGGTACCAAGGACCTCATGCCGTCCGAGCTGGACGCCATGGAGAACGAGCGCCTGGTCGAGGAGCTGAAGAAGGCCAAGGAGGAGCTGTTCAACCTGCGCTTCCAGTCGGCCACCGGTCAGCTCGAGAACCACGGCCGCCTCAAGGCCGTCAAGCGCGACATCGCGCGCATCTACACGATCCTGCGTGAGCGCGAGCTCGGTATCCGCACCGCGCCCTCCGCGAAGGCATAAGGAACAGATATGTCGACCAAGAAGCACACGACGGCGACCACGGAGCACCGCGCGTACCGCAAGACGCGCCGTGGCTACGTGACGTCGGACAAGATGGACAAGACCATCACCGTGGAGATCGAGGACCGCGTCAAGCACCCGCTCTACGGCAAGGTCATGCGCCGTACCAGCAAGATCAAGGCCCATGACGAGCTCAACACCGCCGGCATCGGCGACCTCGTCGTCGTGATGGAGACCCGCCCGCTGTCCGCTTCCAAGCGGTGGCGTCTGGTCGAGATCGTCGAGAAGGCCAAGTAACTACTAGTTCGACCAGGCTCGCTCGGTGTGAGCGAGAACCAGACGACAGGAGACAGACATGATTCAGCAGGAGTCGCGACTTCGCGTCGCCGACAACACGGGTGCGAAGGAAGTCCTCTGCATCCGCGTGCTCGGCGGCTCGCACCGTCGCTACGCCGGCATCGGCGACATCATCGTCGCCACCGTCAAGGACGCGATCCCCGGCGGCAACGTCAAGAAGGGCGACGTTGTCAAGGCGGTCGTCGTGCGCACCACCAAGGAGCGCCGCCGTCCCGACGGTTCGTACATCCGTTTCGATGAGAACGCTGCGGTGATCCTCAAGAACCTCGACGGTGACCCGCGTGGCACCCGCATCTTCGGCCCCGTGGGCCGCGAGCTGCGTGACAAGAAGTTCATGAAGATCATCTCGCTGGCACCGGAGGTCATCTGATGGCGAAGATCAAGAAGGACGACCTCGTCGTCGTCATCGCCGGCCGTGACCGCGGTCAGCAGGGCCGCGTGCTGTCGGTCGACCCCGAGCGCGAGCGCGTGGTCGTCGAGGGCATCCAGCGTGTCACCAAGCACATCAAGCCGGGCACCCGCCGCGACAACGCCGAGGGTGGCCTCGTGACCGTCGAGGCCGCGATCCACATCTCGAACGTGATGCTGGTCGACCCGGAGACCAAGAAGGGCACCCGTGTCGGCTACCGCACGGAAGAGGTCGAGCGTGACGGCCGCAAGCGCACCGTGCGCGTGCGCGTCGCCAAGCGCTCGGGTAAGGACGTCTGATGGCTGACGTGACCACGCTGCCGCGTCTCAAGGAGAAGTACCGCAACGAGATCATCGCGCAGCTGCGCGAGGAGTTCGGCCACGAGAACATCAACCAGGTCGCCGGCCTCACCAAGATCGTCGTGAACATGGGTGTCGGTGACGCCGCGAAGGACTCGAAGCTCATCGAGGGTGCCATCGCGGACCTCACCGCCATCACCGGTCAGAAGCCGCAGGTCACCAAGGCCCGCAAGTCCATCGCGCAGTTCAAGCTGCGCGAGGGTCAGCCGATCGGCGCGCACGTCACGCTGCGCGGCGACCGCATGTGGGAGTTCCTGGACCGCCTGCTCTCGATCGCGCTTCCGCGAATCCGCGACTTCCGCGGCCTCAGCCCGAAGCAGTTCGACGGCAACGGCAACTACACCTTCGGTCTCACCGAGCAGTCGATGTTCCACGAGATCAACCAGGACAAGATCGACCGCGTCCGCGGTATGGACATCACGGTCGTGACCTCCGCCACCACCGACGACGAGGGCCGCTCGCTGCTCAAGCAGCTGGGCTTCCCCTTCAAGGAGAAGTAGGCCATGGCCAAGACTGCGCTCAAGAACAAGGCCGCCGGCAAGCAGAAGTTCGCCGTCCGTGCCTACACCCGGTGCCAGAAGTGCGGTCGCCCGCACTCGGTGTACCGCAAGTTCGGCCTCTGCCGCGTGTGCTTCCGCGAGATGGCTCACCGCGGTGAGCTGCCCGGCATCACCAAGAGCAGCTGGTAAACCACTACGCCACAGGTCCCCTGCGGGGAAACCACGGCGAGGAAGAGTTCAAGACTCATGACGATGACTGACCCCATCGCAGACATGCTGACGCGTCTGCGCAACGCGAACGCGGCGTACCACGAGACCGTGTCGATGCCGCACTCCAAGCTCAAGGCGAACATCGCCACGATCCTGGAGGCCGAGGGCTACATCACCGGCTCCGCCGTCGCGGACGCCGAGGTGGGCAAGACCCTCACCCTCACGCTGAAGTACGGCCCCAACCGTGAGCGTTCGCTCGCCGGTGTGCGCCGTGTGTCGAAGCCCGGCCTTCGCGTGTACGCCAAGTCGACGAACCTGCCCAAGGTGCTCGGCGGCCTCGGCGTTGCCATCCTGTCCACCTCCTCCGGTCTGCTGACCGACCGTGAGGCCGAGAAGAAGGGCGTCGGCGGCGAGGTCGTCGCGTTCGTCTGGTAACCGGAAAGGAATCACAGAGCAATGTCACGCATTGGCAAGATCCCCGTTCCGGTTCCCGCCGGAGTGGACATCACCATCGAAGGCGCCGACGTCACGGTGAAGGGCCCCAAGGGCACCCTCACGCACAGCGTCGCCGCCCCCATCACGGTCGAGAAGGGCGACGAGGGCCTCGAGGTCAAGCGTCCGAACGACGAGCGCGTCTCCAAGTCGCTCCACGGCCTGACCCGCACGCTCATCGCGAACATGGTCACCGGTGTGACCTCGGGCTACGAGAAGAAGCTCGAGATCGTCGGCACGGGTTACCGCGTCGCGCTCAAGGGCTCGGACCTCGAGTTCGCGCTCGGCTTCTCGCACCCGGTCGTCGTGACCCCGCCGGAGGGCATCACCTTCACGGTCGAGGGCCCCACCAAGTTCACCGTTGCGGGCATCAGCAAGCAGCAGGTGGGCGAGGTCGCGGCGAACATCCGCAAGATTCGCAAGCCCGAGCCCTACAAGGGCAAGGGCGTCCGCTACGCCGGCGAGCAGGTTCGCCGCAAGGCAGGAAAGACGGGTAAGTAAGACATGGGTATCGCAATCAAGGGCAAGGGCAAGGCGATCCAGCGCAAGCGTCGCCACTTCCGCCTGCGCAAGAAGATCTCCGGCACCGCTGCTCGTCCCCGCCTCGTCGTCACCCGCTCCTCGCGCCACATGGTCGCGCAGATCGTGGACGACACCGTCGGCAAGACCCTGGCGTCCGCGTCGACCCTCGAGGCCGACGTCCGCGCGCTGGACGGCGACAAGACGGCCAAGGCCTCCAAGGTCGGCCAGCTGGTCGCCGAGCGCGCCAAGGCCGCGGGCATCGAGGCCGTCGTGTTCGACCGTGGCGGCAACAAGTACCACGGCCGCGTGGCGGCCGTGGCGGACGGCGCCCGAGAGGCGGGCCTCGCCCTCTAGGGCGCGGCCAGGAGTGAGGAATTATGGCTGACAACAACAGCGGCCGTCGCGGCGGGAACCGTCGCGACAACGAGCCGGAGAACAAGTTCGTCGAGCGCGTCGTCACCATCAACCGTGTCGCCAAGGTCGTGAAGGGCGGTCGTCGCTTCAGCTTCACCGCGCTCGTGGTCGTCGGTGACGGCGAGGGCAACGTCGGCATCGGCTACGGCAAGGCGAAGGAGGTGCCGGCCGCGATCTCGAAGGGTGTCGAGGAGGCCAAGCGCAACTTCTTCCGCGTCCCCCGTATCCAGGGCACCATCCCGCACGCCGTGCAGGGTGAGGCCGCCGCGGGCGTCGTGTTCCTGCGTCCCGCGTCGCCGGGTACCGGTGTGATCGCCGGTGGTCCCGTCCGCGCGGTGCTCGAGTGCGCCGGCATCCACGACGTGCTGAGCAAGTCGCTCGGCTCGTCCAACGCGATCAACATCGTGCACGCGACCGTCGACGCCCTCAAGCGCCTCGAGCGCCCCGAGGCCGTCGCGGCCCGCCGTGGCAAGGCCGTGGAGGACGTGGCCCCGGCCGCGATGCTCCGCGCCCAGGCAGCGGGGGTGAAGTAGTCATGGCACGACTCAAGGTCGTTCAGAAGAAGTCGGCGATCGGCACCAAGCCGCAGCACCGCGAGACCCTGCGTTCGCTGGGCCTCAAGCGCATCGGCGACATCGTCGTGAAGGAGGACCGTCCCGAGATCCGCGGGATGGTCAAGGCGGTGGACCACCTGGTCACCGTTGAGGAGGTTGACTGATGGCTGACGCCAAGACGCCGGCCGAGGAGACCGTCGAGGCGGCTCCCGCCAAGAAGGCTCCGGCCAAGAAGGCTCCGGCGAAGGCCGCTGCCGACAAGCCGGCCGCCGAGAAGAAGCCCGCTGCGAAGAAGCCGGCTGCCAAGAAGGCCGACGCCGCTTCGGAGGAGGCCAAGCCGGCCGCCAAGAAGCCCGCCGCCAAGAAGGCTGCCGCCAAGGTCGAGGAGCCCGCGGAGAAGGTGAACACCCTCAAGGTGCACCACCTGCGTCCTGCTCCCGGTTCGCACACCAAGAAGACCCGCGTGGGTCGTGGTGAGGCGTCCAAGGGTAAGACCGCGGGCCGCGGTACCAAGGGCACCGGTGCTCGCTACCAGGTTCCGGAGCGCTTCGAGGGTGGTCAGACGCCCATCCACATGCGCATCCCGAAGCTGCGCGGCTTCAAGAGCCCCTTCAAGGTCTACTACCAGGTCGTCAACGTGGGCCAGCTCTCCGAGCTGTTCCCGAAGGGCGGCGAGGTGACCAAGGCGGACCTCGTGGCCAAGGGTGCGGTGCGCCGCAACCAGCCCGTCAAGGTCCTCGGTGAGGGCGAGATCTCCGTCAAGGTGACGCTCGTCGACGCCGACAAGGTCTCGCAGTCCGCGAAGACCAAGATCGAGGCCGCTGGCGGCTCGGTCAACGAGGGCTAGTGATCGCGCCGGGCCCGTCCTGAGGGACGGGCCCGGTCGCGTATCCTCGTGTTCTCACAATCTGCAGGGGAGTATCAATGCTGAGTGGCTTCATGAGTGCGTTCCGCACCCCCGACCTTCGGAGGAAGCTCCTCTTCACCATCGGGATTCTCGCGATCTACCGGCTGGGTGTCGCCATCCCCACGCCCGGCGTCGACTACGGCAACGTCGAGCTCTGCCTCTCGCAGACCTCCGCCACCGGCGCCTTCGCGATCCTGAACCTCTTCTCCGGCGGCGCGCTGCTGCAGCTGTCGATCTTCGCGCTGGGCATCATGCCCTACATCACCGCGTCGATCATGGTGCAGCTGCTCCGCGTCCTGATCCCTCGTTTCGAGACGCTCCACAAGGAGGGCTCCGAGGGCCAGGCGAAGCTCACGCAGTACACGCGCTACATCACGGTCGGCTTCGCCGCCATCCAGTCCGCGTCGTACATCACCATGGCGCGCAACGGCCTGTTCTTCCCCGGCTGCTCGGTCGACGTGATCCCGAACGACTCGTGGAACGTCATCCTCACCATGGTCCTGACGATGACCGCCGGCACCGTGTTCATCATGTGGCTGGGCGAGCGCATCACGGAGCGCGGCGTCGGCAACGGCATGTCGCTGCTCATCTTCACCTCGGTGGCTGCAGGCTTCCCGAGCATGGTCTCCTCCGTCTGGAACTCCACCAACGGCCCGCGCAACACGCTGCTGGTGCTGCTCGCGCTCCTCGCGGTCATCGCGGCCGTGGTCTTCGTCGAGCAGTCGCAGCGCCGCATCCCGGTCCAGTACGCCAAGCGCATGGTGGGCCGCAAGATGCTCGGCGGCTCCTCCACCTACATCCCGCTCAAGATCAACATGGCGGGCATCATCCCGGTCATCTTCGCCTCGTCGCTGCTGACGATCCCGCAGGTGATCATCCAGTTCCAGGGCGACGACCCGGCGGGCTGGGTCGTGTGGCTCAACAACCACGTCGCGAGCCAGACGGCCCCGCTGCACATCGCGCTGTACATCCTGCTGATCGTGTTCTTCGCGTACTTCTACACCGCGATCACGTTCAACCCGGTCGAGGTCGCCGACAACATGAAGAAGTACGGCGGCTTCATCCCGGGCATCCGTCCGGGCACCCCGACCGCCGAGTTCCTGGACTACGTCCTCTCGCGCATCACGGCCGCAGGCTCCATCTACCTCGCGCTCGTGGCGCTCGTCCCCACGCTCCTGTTCGTCATGCTCGGCCTGTCGACGTCGATCCCGTTCGGCGGCACGTCGATCCTCATCCTCGTGGGTGTGGGTCTCGACACCGTCAAGCGCATCCAGTCGCAGCTCGAGCAGCATCACTACGAAGGGTTCCTCCGCTGATGCGTGCCGTCCTCCTTGGTCCTCCCGGTGCCGGCAAGGGCACCCAGGCCGCCCGTCTCACCGAGCGCTTCGGCGTCCCGGCCATCTCCACCGGCGACATCTTCCGTGCCAACGTCAAGGGCGGCACGGAGCTGGGCCGCAAGGCCCAGGAGTACATGAACGCGGGCCAGCTGGTCCCCGACGAGGTCACGAACGCCATGGTGCGCGCGCGCCTGGCCGAGGACGATGCGGCGCAGGGCTTCCTGCTCGACGGCTACCCGCGCAACCCGGAGCAGGCGGTCGAGCTCGACTCGATGCTGGCCGACCTCGGGGTGGTGCTCGACGTCGCGATCGAGATCACCGCCGACTTCGACGTGGTGACCGAGCGCCTGCTCAAGCGCGCCGAGATCGAGGGGCGCGCCGACGACACCGAGCCCGTCATCCGCAAGCGCCTCGAGGTCTACTCGACCTCGACCGCGCCGCTCACCGCGTTCTACGCGGGCAAGGGCCTGCTGGTGCAGGTGGACGGCCTGGGCGAGATCGACGAGGTCACCGACCGGCTCGTCGCCGCCGTCGCGCGCTGAGCCACGCATGGCCCGCATCGAGCTGAAGACCCGCGCGCAGATGCGGGTGATGGCGCACGCGGGCGTGATCGTCGAGCGCGCGCTGGCGGCCGCGAAGGCGGCCGCCGTGCCGGGCGCGACGACGGCCGAGGTCGACGCCGCGGCCGCCCGCGTCATCGCGGAGGCCGGTGCGACGTCGAACTTCCTCGGGTACCACGGGTTCCCGGCCGTGAGCTGCATCTCCGTCAACGAGGAGGTGGTCCACGGGATCCCCGGCGACCGCGTCATCGTCGAGGGCGACGTCGTGTCGATCGACTGCGGCGCGATCGTGGACGGCTGGCACGGGGACAGCGCCCTCAGCTTCATCGCGGGCGACCCGCTCTCGAAGGCCGACGTCGCGCTCGTGAAGGAGACCGAGCGGTCGCTGTGGGCCGGCATCGCCGCGCTCGCCGGCGCGACGCGCGTGTCCGAGGTCGGCGCCGCCGTCGAGGACGTCGCCGATGCGGCGGGACTGCACCCGCTCGAGGGCTACGTGGGCCACGGCATCGGCACGGCCATGCACATGGAGCCCGACGTCCCCAACTATCGCACCCGCGGGCGCAGCCCTCGGGTCCAGCCCGGCATGTGCCTCGCGATCGAGCCGATGCTCGTGATCGGCACCTCGGACTCCGCGGTGCTGAACGACGAGTGGACGGTCGTGTCGCTCGACGGTTCGCGCGCCGCCCACTGGGAGCACTCGGTCGCGGTCCACGAGGACGGCATCTGGGTGCTGACCGCCGCGGACGGCGGCGCCTCCCGCCTCGCACCCCTTGGCGTGGTCCCCGTCGCCCCCTGACGGGCGCATTCGAGCCCTCGCCCGCATCGTCCCTGGTGTGGCGCATCTCTCACCGGTTCACGCGACCGTTACATGAGCGCCACGCGGGGGCAAAGCCGACGGGTTAGCGTCGGCTCAGCCGGCGACTCGGACGCCGGCGTGCTGAGGAGGGGACCATGGCACGTGGGTTCAACTATGCCCCGGGTGCGAGCGATGAGGTCGAGGAGGCGGCGGCAGCGGAGCTGTCGAAGGAGCGGATGATGGCGCTCGGGGCGTCGCGCAACCCTGTGGTGCGCGAGGCCATCGCGGCGCGGCCCGAGTGCCCGTTCGGGCTCATGGTGACGCTCGCTCACGACTCGGCGGCCCCGGTGCGCGCGGCGATGGCCGGCAACCCTCGGGTGCTGCACTCGCTGCTCGAGCACCTGTCCCGGGACCGCCAGGAGTCGGTGCTGCTCGCCGTGGCGCGCAACCCGGTCACCACGCCGGACATCCTCGACTCGCTCGCGGGCCACCGTCGCCCGGAGGTGCGCGACGCCGCGACGGCGGCGCTCGAGGCGGCCGAGGCTCGTCCGGGAGCCGACCGTCACATGCCCGAGCTGCGCGACCGGGTGTTCGACCGCTCGCACGAGCGCCGCGACCAGATGCTCGCGCGGGCCGCCGCGATCGAGGAGCCGCCCGCGCCCGCACCTGCGCCCCGGCCCACCCGCACCGCACCGGTCCGCGGCTTCCTGCCGCCGGTCGACGCCTAGCCCGACACCCAGGATTCGCCCGCGCGTCACCGGCGCGACACCCGCCGGACAGCCGATGCTCACCGGCGCGCCCTAGCCTCTCGCTACCCGAGGGGCGAGGGAGGTGCGCGATGGGGGACGACGGCTGGTCGCGTGCGTTCATGGCGGCGTCCGGTGTCCCCGTCGCGAGCGAGCGCGCGGACGACGGGTCGCGAGCCCTGGTGAACGAGGCCCGCGCGGACGGGCTCGACCGTGCGCGGATCCTCGCGCTCGGGGCGCACCGCGTGCCCGAGGTCCGCGAGGCGATCGCGGCGCGGTCGGACTGCCCGATCGGCATGCAGGCCACGCTCGCGCACGACCGCCGCGCCTCGGTACGCGTGGCGCTGGCGGCGGGTCGTGGCCTGGCGGCCGGCGTCGCGGCCGAGCTCGCCGAGGATCGCGAGCTCGCCGTGGTCAAGGCGCTCGCCCGCAACGCCCGCACACCCCGCGCGGTGCTCGAGGTGCTCGCGGCGAATCGGCGCGAGGACGTCGCACGGCTGGCGCGCCGCGCGCTCGACGGCGTCCAGCTCGACGCCCGCCACCGCGCGGCCGAGGACCCGGCGCTGAGCGTCCGCGGACCGGCGCCGGGCGAGGCGGCCGCCTCGCGGGACGCGCAGGCGGCGTCGCCCGTGGGGGACCGGACCGCTCGCGTGCTCGCGCCGCGGCCCCAGGTGGGACGGCGTGACGGCGCGTCGGGCGCCGCTCGGGGCTCGCCGGCGTGATCCCCGCGCCCGGTGTGTCGGCTGCATGACGGGATGTCTGATTCGTCACACGGGTTTGAGCGACGGTGCCGTGCGGCGGTAGACACGTGCCACAACGAGGAGTGCGGGGAGGCGCAGCGTGGTGGTTCCGGCAAGCGGTTCGTCCGAGGATGTCATGCAGGCGCTCGATCCCGAGATCACCGGCTCGGCCCTGCTCCCGCTCGCGGTCCACCGCGACGCCGCCGTGCGTGCGGCGGTCGCCGGTCGCAGCGACTGCCCGATGGGCGCGCTCGTCTCGCTGGGGCACGATTCGAGCCTCGAGGTGCTGAGCGCGCTGCTCGCGAACCCCCGCACGCCGTCCTCCGTGGTGCGACGGCTCGCCGACCACCGCGACCCGCGGGTCGCGGGCGTCGCGGTGCAGCGCCTGCGCAACGCCTTCCTCTGACGGCCGGGCGGAGGGCCGGGCCCTCGACGGAGACCGCCCAGCGGAGTACCCTGGCGGCACGATGCACCGCCTGGGCCGGCTGCCGCGCGATGGGGCGCGGCCGCGCTTGAGAGCTCGCGAAGATTGCCGTATAGTTTTCCGTTGGGCGTTTTTGCGCGCCCGCATCCCTGTCAATCAACGTTAGCGGAGTTCATGGCTAAGAAGGACGGCGTCATCGAGGTCGAGGGCGTGGTGGTCGAAGCACTGCCGAACGCATCGTTCCGTGTGGAGCTGACGAACGGGCACCTCGTGCTCGCTCACATCTCCGGCAAGATGCGACAGCACTACATCAGGATCCTCCCGGAGGACCGCGTGGTGGTGGAGCTCAGCCCCTATGACCTGTCCCGCGGCCGCATCGTCTACCGCTACAAGTGAGTCGTCGACACGGCGCGTCCGCGTGCCTGATCGACGCAGGAAAGAACCATGAAGGTTAAGCCCAGCGTCAAGCCCATCTGCGACAAGTGCAAGGTGATCCGACGCAATGGCCGAGTGATGGTCATCTGCGAGAACCTGCGCCACAAGCAGCGTCAGGGCTAGACACACCCGAGAACATCCTCGCTCGACATATGCATCAAACCCCCGGCTCGGAGGCCGGGGCCCGCACAAGACCTTAAGCGGGGCGTTCGAGCGTCAGACCTCCGACTACTGATGGAGTAGAACCAGAAATGGCACGCATCGTCGGTGTCGACATCCCGCGCGACAAGCGCATGGTGATCGCACTTACCTACATCTACGGCGTCGGCCGCACCCGCGCCGAGCAGATCCTCGCAGCGACCGGCATCAGCCCGGACCTGCGCGTCAAGGACGCGAACGACGACCAGCTCGTCGCGATCCGTGACTACATCGAGGCCAACTTCACCGTCGAGGGCGACCTGCGCCGCGAGGTGGCCGCCGACATCCGCCGCAAGGTCGAGATCGGCAACTACCAGGGCCTCCGCCACCGCCGCGGCATGCCCGTCCGTGGTCAGCGCACCAAGACCAACGCCCGCACCCGCAAGGGCCGCAAGAAGACCGTCGCCGGAAAGAAGAAGTAAGACATGGCCGCTCCTACTCGCAAGCCGCGCAAGAAGATCAAGAAGACCGTCGCGCACGGTCAGGCGCACATCAAGTCCACCTTCAACAACACGATCATCTCGATCACGGACCCCTCGGGCGCCGTCGTGTCGTGGTCGTCGTCGGGCCAGGTGGGCTTCAAGGGCTCGCGCAAGTCGACCCCGTACGCCGCGCAGATGGCCGCCGAGGCCGCCGCTCGCCGCGCCACCGAGGCCGGCATGAGCAAGGTCGACGTGTTCGTCAAGGGCCCGGGCTCGGGCCGCGACACCGCGATCCGCTCGCTCACGGCCGCCGGCCTCGAGGTGACCTCCATCAAGGACGTCACCCCGCAGGCGCACAACGGCTGCCGCCCGCCGAAGCGCCGCCGCAACTAGCACGCCCGCGCGGGTGAGCCCGCGCTCTCGGTCGCGGGCCGATGCATGCATCGGCCCGTGGCCACCCCCATTTCCAGCTTCTGGCCCCTTCCGGACCGATCCCGGCAGGGAACCCTCGAGCATCAGATAGCGGATGCTCGGAAAGGAAACAACCGTGCTGATCGCACAGCGTCCCACGCTGACCGAGAAGGTCATCTCGGAGAACCGCTCGCAGTTCTCGCTCAAGCCGCTCGAGCCGGGCTTCGGCTACACGCTCGGCAACTCGCTCCGCCGCACGCTCCTGTCGTCCATCCCGGGCGCGGCCGTGACGTCGGTGCGCTTCGAGGGCGTCCTCCACGAGTTCACCACCATCGACGGGGTGAAGGAGGACGTGACCGAGATCCTGCTCAACCTCAAGAACCTCGTGGTCTCGTCGGAGAACGACGAGGCCGTCGTGATGTACCTGCGCAAGTCGGGCGCGGGCGTCGTCACCGGTGCTGACATCCAGCCCCCGGCCGGCGTCGAGATCCACAACCCGGATCTCCACATCGCGACCCTCAACGCGAAGGCGAAGTTCGAGGTCGAGCTCACGGTCGAGCGTGGTCGTGGCTACGTCCCCGCGGCGATGAACAAGAGCTACGACGCGGAGATCGGTCAGATCCCCGTCGACTCGATCTACTCGCCCGTCCTCAAGGTGACCTACAAGGTCGAGGCCACCCGTGTCGCGCAGCGCACGGACTTCGACGAGCTGGTCATCGACGTCGAGACCAAGAACTCGATCTCGCCGCGTGACGCCGTCGCGTCGGCGGGTGCGACGCTCGTCGAGCTGTTCTCGCTCGCGCGTGGCCTCAACGAGGCCGCCGAGGGCATCGAGATCGGCCCGTCCGAGACGGACGAGTCGCTCGAGGAGGACTACAACCAGCCGATCGAGGAGCTCAACCTCACGCAGCGGTCGTACAACTGCCTCAAGCGTGAGGGCATCCACACCGTGGGCGAGCTCACCGCGCGTTCCGAGGCGGACCTCATGGACATCCGCAACTTCGGCCAGAAGTCGATCACCGAGGTCAAGGAGAAGCTCGCCGAGCTGGGCTTCTCCCTGAAGGACGGCGCCGTCGAGTACGACAGCAGCTCGTCCGTCTACTTCTCGGGCAGCGACGAGTAACAAGGAGAATTCTCAATCATGCCTACCCCCACCAAGGGTGCCCGCCTGGGCGGCGGTCCCGCGCACGAGCGTCAGATGCTCGCGAACCTCTCGCAGAGCCTCTTCGAGCACGGCCGCATCACCACCACCGTGACCAAGGCCAAGCGCCTGCGCCCGCACGCCGAGCGTCTCATCACCTTCGCGAAGCGCGGCGACCTCGCCTCGCGCCGCAAGGTGCTCGGGATCATCTCGGACAAGGGCGTCGTCCACAAGCTCTTCACCGAGATCGGCCCCGGCTTCGCCGAGCGTGACGGCGGCTACACCCGCATCACCAAGGTCGGCAACCGCAAGGGCGACAACGCCCCCATGGCCGTGATCGAGCTCGTCGAGTTCGGCACGCCCGCCAAGAAGGCCGTCGCCAAGGAGGCCGAGAAGGCCACCAAGAAGGCTGCGCCCAAGAAGGCCGAGAAGGTCGAGGAGGCCGCTGCCGTCGAGGAGACCGCGGCCGAGGAGACCGTCGAGGCAGTCGAGACCGAGGCCGTCGAGGCCGAGGCCGCCGACGACGCCAAGTAACTCCGCCCTCACAGGCAACCCGAGGCGGGTCCGCACATGCTCCCTGAGACTGTGCGGGCCCGCCTCGACCTTTCCTACGACGGCACCGACTTCTCCGGCTGGGCCACCCAGCCCGGCCTGAGGACGGTCCAGGGCGTTCTCGAGGATGCCCTCGCGCGCATCGTCCGCCAGGACGCGTACCCGCGCGTCACCGTCGCCGGCCGCACCGACGCGGGCGTTCACGCCCGCGGCCAGGTCGCCCACGTCGACCTCGCGGTTGAGGCATGGGCGCGCATGCCGGGCCGCGCGTCGCGCACCCCGGCGGAGGCCCTGCTCAGCCGCCTCAACGGCGTGCTTCCGGACGATGTGGTGGTCCGGTCCGTCGTCGAGGCACCGGCGGGCTTCGACGCGCGCTTCTCGGCCACGCAGCGTCGCTACGCCTACCGCGTCACCGACGCGGTGCCCGACGTCCTGCGGCGACGGCACGTCCTCGCGGTGAGCCGCCCGCTCGACGTCGACGCCCTCGAGGCCGCATCGTCCACCCTCACCGGGCTGCGCGACTTCGCCGCGTTCTGCCGCGGGCGCGAGGGCGCGACCACCATCCGCGACCTGCTGGAGCTCAGCTGGCGGCGCGAGACCGACGGTCCGGACGCCGGCCTGGTGGTCGCGACCGTGCGTGCGGACGCGTTCTGCCACTCGATGGTGCGCTCGCTCGTCGGCGCGCTGCTGACGGTGGGCGAGGGCCGCCGCGACCTCGACTGGCTCGCGCTGGTCGCGGCCTCCGAGGGGCGCTCGCAGGCCATCGCCGTCGCGCCGGCCCACGGACTCACCCTCGAGGAGGTCTCGTATCCGGACGATGCGCTCCTCGCCGCGCGCGCGGAGGCTACGCGAGGGCGCCGCACCCTGCCGTGACCGACGCGCGCACCCGGGACCCTCGGATTGAGATTCCGCGCGGGGCCGCGTATGATGGTGCGTCGTTGTGCGTTCCCTCGTGGACGGTGCCTCCCACTCGCCGCCGCAGGACCCGCCGACCGATTGCTTCGCGATGCCACCACGGCATCGTCCACCAGAACGAGTAGAAGTAAGGCTTCACAGTGCGTACGTATTCTCCCAAGCCGGGTGACGTCACCAAGAACTGGTACGTCATCGACGCTACTGACGTGGTCCTCGGTCGTCTGGCCTCCCAGGCCGCTTCGCTGCTTCGCGGCAAGCACAAGGCGACGTTCGCGCCCCACGTCGACGGCGGTGACTTCGTCATCGTCATCAACGCTGAGAAGGTGGCCCTCTCGGGCAACAAGCTCACCGACAAGATGGTCTACCGCCACTCGGGCTTCCCGGGCGGTCTCTCGGCCGTCCCGATCGGCGAGCTGCTCGAGAAGAACCCCCGTCGCGTGATCGAGAACGCGGTCAAGGGCATGCTGCCCAAGACCAAGCTCGGCGCCGCCCAGCTCAAGCACCTCAAGGTCTACGCCGGCGCGGAGCACCCGCACGCCGCGCAGCAGCCCGAGGTCTTCGAGATCTCCCAGGTCGCGCAGTAAGCGCCGCAGAGCTTAAGGATTGATGAAAGTGGCAGATGTGACCACCGAGGTCGAGAACGAGACCCCGTCCGAGTACACCACCGAGACCGTTGCCGAGCGCGGCAAGGGTGTCACCAACGTCGCCCCCGGCGCCGGCCTCGGCCGTCGCAAGGAGGCCGTCGCGCGCGTCCGTCTGGTGCCCGGCACCGGCAAGTGGACCATCAACGGTCGCGACATCGAGGACTACTTCCCGAACAAGGTCCACCAGCAGCTGGTGAACTCGCCGTTCGCGCTCCTCGACATCGAGGGCAAGTTCGACGTGCACGCCCGCATCCACGGCGGTGGCCCCTCGGGTCAGGCCGGTGCGCTTCGCCTCGGCGTCGCCCGCGCGCTGAACGAGATCGACGAGGAGAACAACCGCGCCACCCTCAAGAAGGCCGGCTTCCTCACCCGTGACGCCCGCGTCGTCGAGCGCAAGAAGGCCGGTCTCAAGAAGGCCCGCCGCGCGCCCCAGTACTCGAAGCGTTAATCTCTCGCGCATGGCGCGACTTTTCGGCACGGACGGTGTCCGGGGCCTCGCGAACCGCGACCTCACTGCGGAGCTGGCCGTCGACCTCTCGGTCGCGGCGGCTCACGTCCTGGGGGAGCGGGGCGAGTTCTCCGGCCACCGTCCTGTCGCAGTGATCGGCCGCGACACCCGCATCTCAGGCGAGTTCCTGGGGGCGGCTGTCGCGGCCGGTCTTGCTTCCGCGGGGGTCGACGTGCTCGACCTCGGCGTGGTGCCCACCCCCGCGGTGGCGTACCTGACCGCCTCCACGGGGGCGGACCTGGGGGTGGTGATCTCCGCGTCCCACAACCCCATGCCTGACAACGGCATCAAGTTCTTCGCGCGCGGGGGCCACAAGCTCGACGACTCGGTCGAGGAGGCCATCGAGGCGCGCGTGGGGGAGGACTGGTCGCGGCCCGTCGGCTCCGACGTCGGACGCATCGTCCCCTCCGCTCATCTCGCGGGCTCCTACGTGGAGCACGTCGTCGCGGCGGCCCGCGCCTTCGGCGGCTCGGAGCAGCCGCTCGCGGGCGTGCACATCGTGGTCGACGCCGCGCACGGCGCGGCGGCCCAGGTGGGTCCCGCGGCGCTCGAGGCCTCCGGCGCGCGCGTGACCGCGATCCACGCGACGCCCGACGGCCTCAACATCAACGACGGCGTGGGCTCGACCCACCTGGGCCTGCTGCAGGCCGCGGTGGTGGAGCACGGCGCCGACCTCGGCGTGGCGTTCGACGGCGACGCGGACCGCTGCCTTGCGGTCGACCACACCGGCGCGATCGTCGACGGCGACCAGATCATGGGGCTCCTCGCGATCGCCATGCGCGACGCGGGCACGCTCTACCACTCGACCCTCGTGGCGACGGTGATGAGCAACCTGGGCCTGCACCTGGCGATGCGCCGCGAGGGGATCGACATGGTCGAGGCCGCCGTGGGCGACCGGTACGTGCTCGAGGCGATGCGCGAGGGCGGCTACACGCTCGGCGGGGAGCAGTCGGGTCACGTCATCGTGGCGGAGCACGCGACCACGGGCGACGGCGTCCTCACCTCGCTGCTGATCGCGTCGCAGGTGGCCGCCAAGGGCGCCCTGCGCGACCTCTGCGCAGGCATCGAGTCGCTGCCGCAGGTGCTCGTCAACGTGCGCGGTGCGGACCGCTCGCGCGTCTACACCGACCTCGAGCTCCAGGCGGCCGTCGCGTCCGCCCGCCGCGCCCTCGGCGACACGGGCCGCGTGCTGCTGCGCCCCTCGGGGACCGAGCCGCTGGTGCGCGTGATGGTCGAGGCGGCGACCGCGGAGGACGCGCAGCGTCACGCGGACGCCCTCGCTGACGTCGTCCGGACGCGCCTCAGCCTCTGACGCCACCCTGACACTGGCAACGGAGTCGGTCCCGGTTCGACGGCGTGTCGAGGCCGGTGACCGCTCCCGGCGCGGCGAGATCCGTTGCTGCTGTCCGGGAGGTGGCGGGGAGACCGGCGGGTCATCCTCGCGGCGGCGTCGGATCAGGTGGTCCCCCCATCGCCGCGGTGGCGCGCACCTGGAAGACTGGCCGCGTGAACGACCTCTGGCACCTGCTGACCGACTGGTCCCATGAACTCGAGATCTGGGTCGAGTCGCTGATGGAGTCGCTGTGGATCTATCCGAGCGTGCTCCTGCTGTCGCTCGTCGACGGGGTCTTCCCCGTGGTGCCGTCGGAGTCCGTGGTGATCGCCACCGCCACCGCCTGGAAGCAGACGGGCACGCCCTGGGTCTGGCTGATCTGGATCTTCGCCGCGGTGGGCGCGTGGTGCGGCGACCAGCTCGCGTACCTGGTGGGTTCCAAGTTCGACGTCCGCAAGCACCCGTTCTTCGCGCGCTCCGGCGTGCGCAAGACGCTCGACTGGGCCGAGTCCACCCTTGAGCGCCGCGGCACCACGTTCATCATCGCGGCGCGCTTCATCCCCATGGGACGCGTCGCGGTCAACCTCACGGCGGGCGCCCTCGGGTACCCGCGCCAGTGGTTCATGATCGTCGACGCCGTCGCGGTCGCGATCTGGGCGACGTACGGCACCGCGCTGGGGATCTGGGCGGGGTCGATCTTCGAGAACCTGCTCGTGTCGATCGCGGTCGGCGTGGTCGGCGGCATCGTCCTCGGCATCCTCATCGACAAGATCCTCCAGCGGCTCGGCTTCGCGGAGCCGGAGATGCCCGACCTGTCCGCGCAGATCGAGGAACGGCTGGTGACCGGGGAGCTTCAGGTGCGCCCGCCGCGGCGCGAGCGCCGGCAGGGCCAGGCGGGTGCGGGGCCCGGCGACGGGGACTGAGCCAGGCGGGGAGGCGGCCCGCCCCCTCCCCTCCCTGACAGTGGCAACGGAATCGATCCCGACTCGCGGGCGAGAAGGCCGCGCCGGGGCCTCGTTCCCGGCGTGTCGCGCCGAGATCCGTTGCTACTGTCCGGCGGGCTCCGGTGACAGCGTCCGGCGGGCTCCGGTGACAGCGTCCGGCGGGCTCCGATGACAGCGTCCGGCGGGCTCCGGTGACGGTGTCCGGCGGGCGGGGAGGGTCAGAGCTTGCGCAGGCGCACCGACTCGACGCGGTGGTCCGGGCCCTTGTTGAGGATGATCGTCGCGCGTGAGCGCGTGGGCGCGATGTTGCGCGCGAGGTTGGGCGCGTTGACCGTGTCCCAGATCTGGCCCGCCACGTCGGTCGCCTGGGCGTCGGTGAGCGTCGAGTACGAGCGGAAGTACGAGTCGGGCCTCGCGAAGGCGGACTCGCGCAGCGCGAGGAAGCGCTCGATGTACCACCGGCGGATGTCCTCGGGGTGCGCGTCGACGTAGATGGACACGTCGAAGAAGTCGCTCACCGCGAGCTGCGAGGCGCCGGGCTCGCGCGTCTGCGAGGTCTGCAGCACGTTCAGCCCCTCGACGATGAGGATGTCGGGCTGGCGGACCACGACCTCCTGGTCGGGGACGATGTCGTACACCTGGTGCGAGTACACCGGCGCACGGACCTCGGGCGCACCGGACTTCACCTTGAGGATGAAGTCGCGCAGCGCGCGCCTGTCATAGGACTCCGGGAAGCCCTTGCGCGCCATGAGGTCCCGCTCCGCGAGCACGGCGTTCGGGTAGAGGAACCCGTCCGTGGTGAGCAGCGCGACGTGCGGCGAGGACGGCCAGCGCGCCATGAGCTCGCGCAGCAGGCGGGCCGTGGTCGACTTGCCGACCGCGACGGACCCCGCGACGCCGATGACGAACGGGGTGCGGGACGCGCGCTCGCCCAGGAACCGGCTGGTCGCGCTGTGCAGCAGGCCCGTCGCGCCCGAGTAGAGGTCGAGCAGGCGCGACAGCGGTCGGTAGATGCGGTCGACCTCGGCGATGTCGATGGGATCGCCCAGGCCCCGGACCGCCGCGATGTCGGCCTCGGTCAGCGGGAGCGGCGTCGCATCGGCGAGCGCCGCCCACTCGTCGCGCGCCAGGGTGACGTACGGGGTGCCCGCGTCGGACCGTCGCGCCTCGTTCACCCGCCCATTGTGGCGCATCGTCCCGGCCGGACGATGCGCGGGGCGCGCTCGCGCCCGCGGAGGGCGCGCGCACGGGCGGCATCTAGACTCGGGGGCATGTGTGGAATCGTCGGCTATGTGGGCTCGGGCGCGCCCGATGCGCGTCCCCAGGGCGTGGTGATGTCGGGTCTCGCGAGGCTCGAGTACCGGGGCTACGACTCCGCCGGGGTCGCCGTGGTGACCGCGGACCCCGAGCACGTCGGCATGCGCAAGAAGTCGGGCAAGCTGGTCAACCTCGAGAAGGAGCTCGCGCAGCGTCCCGTCGCGGACGGCACCGCGGCGATCGGCCACACGCGCTGGGCGACCCACGGCGCGCCCACGGACGCGAACGCGCACCCGCACCTGGCCGCCGGGGGGCGCATCGCGATCATCCACAACGGGATCATCGAGAACTTCTCCGCGCTCCGCGCCGAGCTCGCGGCCGAGGGCGTCGAGTTCCTGTCCGAGACGGACACCGAGGTCGCGGGCCACCTCCTGGCGCGCGAGGTGCTCGCGGGTCGCTCGCTCGCCGACGCGATGCGCACGATCACGCGCCGCCTCGAGGGCGCGTTCACGCTGCTCGCGGTCGACTCGCACGAGCCCCGCACGGTGGTGGGCGCGCGTCGCAACAGCCCGCTCGTGATCGGCCTGGGCGACGGCGAGAACTTCCTCGGCTCCGACGTGGTCGCGTTCATCGAGCACACGCGGACGGCTCTCGAGCTGCATCAGGACGAGGTGGTGGAGATCACGCCCGACCGCGTCACCATCACCGACACCGCGGGCCTCGTGGTCGAGCGCGAGCCGTACCACGTCGACTGGGACGCCTCGGCGGCTCAGAAGGGCGGGTTCCCGACCTTCATGGAGAAGGAGATCCACGACCAGCCGACGGCGGTCGCGGACACCCTGCGCGGTCGGATCGACGAGAAGGGCCGGCTCCAGCTCGACGGCGGCATGATCGACGAGTACGTGCTCAAGTCCATCGACAAGATCATCATCGTGGCGTGCGGCACGGCGTCGTACGCCGGGCTCACGGCGCGCTACGCCATCGAGCACTGGACGCGGATCCCCGTCGAGGTCGAGCTCGCGCACGAGTTCCGCTATCGCGACCCCATCGTGTCGATCAAGACGCTCGTGGTCGCCATCAGCCAGTCCGGCGAGACCATGGACACCATCATGGCCGTGCGCCACGCGCAGCAGCAGGGCGCGACGGTTATCGGCATCGTCAACGCGCAGGGCTCGACCATCGCGCGCGAGGCCGATGCGGTGCTCTACACGCGCGCCGGGCCCGAGATCGCAGTGGCGTCCACCAAGGCGTTCCTGGCCCAGATCACGGCGGGCTACCTGCTGGGCATCTACCTCGCGGAGCTGCGGGGCAACAAGTTCCCCGACGAGATCCAGGCGCTGCTCGAGCAGCTTGACGCGATCCCCGCGAAGATCCAGCGCGTGCTCGACGCGTCGGAGCCCATCCGCGAGGTCGCGCGCACGCTCGCGTCCGAGCAGACGGTGCTGTTCCTGGGCCGCCACGTGGGCTTCCCCGTCGCGCTCGAGGGCGCGCTCAAGCTCAAGGAGCTCGCGTACATCCACGCCGAGGGCTTCGCGGCCGGCGAGCTCAAGCACGGCCCCATCGCGCTGGTCGAGGAAGGGCTGCCGGTGTTCGTGGTGCTGCCCAGCCCGCGCGGATACGAGGCCCTCCACTCCAAGGTGATCTCCAACGTGCAGGAGGTCCGCGCGCGCGGCGCGCGCACGTTCGTCATCGCGGAGGAGGGCGACACCGAGGCGGCAAACTACGCGGAGCAAGTGTTCTACGTGCCCGCCGCGCCGGTGCTCATGCGCCCGCTGCTGTCGGTGGTGCCGCTGCAGCTGTTCGCGCTCGAGCTGGCCTCGGCCAAGGGCTACGACGTCGACCAGCCGCGCAACCTCGCCAAGTCCGTCACGGTGGAGTAGCCGTGGCCATCCTGGGCCTCGGCATCGACGTGGTCGAGATCTCCCGGTTCGAGGACGCGCTCGAGCGTTCCCCCGGATTCCTCGACCGGGTCTTCACGCCCGCCGAGCGTCACCTCGGGCACGCGAGCCTCGCCGCGAACTGGGCGGCCAAGGAGGCGCTCGCGAAGGCGCTCGGGGCTCCCAGCGGGTTGAGCTGGCAGGACTGCGAGGTGCTGCGCGGCGCGGGAGGAGCTCCCGTGCTCGAGGTGTCGGGAACGGTCGCCGCGCGTGTCGCGGCGCTCGGGATGACCTCGCTTCATGTGTCGCTGTCGCACGATGCGGGGATCGCCTCCGCCGTGGTGATCGGGGAGGGCTGATGTCGCGTCTCGAGGTGTCGGTGGACTACGCCGCGATCGCGCGCAACGTGTCCCGGCTGGCCGGGATGGCGCCCGGCGCCGCCGTCATGGCGGTGGTGAAGGCCGATGCGTACGGCCACGGCCTCGTGGACGCCGCCGCCGCGGCGCGCGAGGGCGGCGCGACCTGGCTCGGCGTCGCCCAGCCGGACGAGGCGCTCGCCCTGCGAGCCGCCGGCGACACCGGCCGCGTGCTGTGCTGGCTCTACGGGCCCGAGCTCCCCGCGCGCGGGCTCATCCGCGCGGGGGTGGACCTCAGCGCATCGTCGCTGCCGGTGCTCGACACCATCGTCGCCGCCGCGCGCATGTCGGGCGAGCGCGCGCGCGTGCACATCGCGATCGACACGGGGCTGTCGCGCGAGGGCGTGCGGCCGGAGGCGCTGCCCGCGCTGCTGGACGCCGCGCTCGCGGCGGACGATGCGGTCGAGGTCGTGGGCGCGTGGTCGCACCTCGCGTGGGCGGACCGTCCGGGCGACCCGACCATCGACCGCCAGGCCGCCGTGTTCCGGGAGGCGCTCGTGGTGATCGAGGAGCGCGGGATCGCGCTCGAGGTGCGCCACCTCGCGAACTCCGCCGCGACGCTCACCTGCCCCGACCTGCACTTCGACCTGGTCCGTCCCGGCATCGCGGTCTACGGCCTGCCGCCCGTGCCCGACGGGGGCGGCGGCGACTGGGGCCTCGAGCCCGCGATGCGGGTCACGGCCTCGCTCGCCCTGGTGAAGGACGTGCCGGCGGGCGAGGGCGTGAGCTACGGCCACGAGTACACGACCCCCCGCGACACCCGGCTCGGTCTGGTGACGGCCGGCTACTCGGACGGAATCTTCCGTTCCGCCGGGAACGGGCGCGGCCCGGTCGCCGTCGGCGGGCGCGCGCTGCGCATCGTGGGCCGCGTCTGCATGGACCAGGTGGTGCTCGACCTGGGGCCCGACGCGACGGAGCGTGCGGGCGACCAGGTGGTGCTCATCGGCGCCGACGGGCCCTCGGCGCGCGACTGGGCCGAGGCGGCGGGCACCATCGACTACGAGATCGTCTGCCGCTTCGGCGGCCTGAAGGAGAAGCAGCGCCCATGACCGCATCGTCCACCTTCACCGTCGCCGACGGCGACGCCATGCGCGCCCTGGCGCGCGACGTGCTCGCGCCGGCGCTCCGGCCCGGCGACGTGGTGATCCTGTCGGGCGACCTGGGCGCGGGGAAGACCACCTTCACGCAGGGCCTCGGCGCGGCGCTCGGCGTGCGCGGCCCCGTCGCGAGCCCCACGTTCATCATCGCGCGGACGCATCCGTCCGAGGTGGGCGGGCCCGCGCTCATCCACGTCGATGCGTACCGCCTCAACTCGCTCGCCGAGCTCGACGACCTGGACCTCGACGCCACCGTCGAGTCGTCCGTGACCGTGGTCGAGTGGGGCGAGGACAAGGCCGAGCAGCTGTCGCAGGACCGCGTGCACGTGATGATCGACCGCGAGCACGGCGGGGAGGTCGACATGGAGCGTCCCGACGAGGGCCTGCGCACCGTCACCTTCACCACCCACGGCGACCGCTGGGCCGGCGTCGCGCTCGTAGGCTAGTGCCGTGATCCTCGCGCTCGACACCTCGTCCGCCATCGCCGTCGCCCTCGTCTCGCCGTCCGGGGAGGTGCTCGCGCGCCGCTCCGAGTTCAACCCGCGGGGGCACGCCGAGCTGCTGTCCGGGCTGATCGAGTCCGTGCTGGGGGAGGCGGGTGTGTCGGGTGCGGAGGTGACGCGCATCGTCGTCGGCACCGGTCCCGCTCCGTTCACCGGCCTCCGCGTGGGGCTGATGACCGCGCGCACGCTCGGTCACGTCTGGGGCGTCCCGGTCGAGGGGGTGTGCTCGCTCGATGCGCTGGGCTCCGCGGCGCCCGGCGAGGTCACCGCGGTGGCCGATGCGCGTCGCAAGGAGGTCTACTGGGCGACCTACCGTGACGGGGTCCGGGTGTCCGGCCCGGAGGTGTCGGCGCCCGGCGACGTGCCCGTCGCGGGCGCCGTGCTCGGCCGCGGCGCGCTCCTGTACCCGGATGCGTTCCCGAACGCGGTCGAGGGCGACCCGGATCCTGCACTCCTCGTGGGCGTCGCGGATCGCCTGCGCGCGGAGGGCGCCGACCTGTCGACGGAGCCGCTCTACCTGCGCCGGCCCGACGTGCACGGGGTGCCCGGGGCGTGATCGCGATCCGCGATCTCACGGAGGCGGACCTGCCGTGGATGGCGGACGTCGAGCGCGAGCTCTTCGGCGCGTCCGCGTGGTCGCGCGAGCTCATCACGCATGACTACCTCTACGGCTTCGCGCGCTACCGCGGCCTGGAGCTCGATGGCGCGCTGGTCGGCTACGCGGTCTACGGCTACGACGGCGACGCGTTCCACCTCATGAACCTCGCCGTCGTGCCCGCCGTGCGCGGACGCGGGCTCGGGCGCGCGCTGCTCGAGGACTTCCTCGGGGAGGCGCGCTCCGAGGGCGTGGCCGACGCCTGGCTCGAGGTCGCGGTCGACAACGAGCCGGCGCTCGGGCTCTATCGCGCGCACGGGTTCGAGGACGTGCGGGTGCGTCGGAAGTACTACCAGCCCGAGGGTGTGGACGCGCTGGTCATGCGGGTGCAGCTGCGCGGGTACGAACCCGGGGCCGGCGTCGACTCGGAGAGCTGAGGGTCCCGGCGCGTCCGGGGGTGGGCCGGGCGTCAGAGCTCGCGGACGCCCAGCTCCGCCGGGATCCGGCCGCGGCGGTCGCCCGACCGGTCGTCGCCGGTGGTGGGCCAGCCCACGCCGAGGAGGACCTCGGAGCGCCAGCCCTCGGGAAGCAGCGCGTCATCGAGGGCGCCCTTGTCGAATCCGCCGTACGGGCGCAGCGCGAGGCCCTCGGCGCGCAGCGCGACGATGAGGTAGCCCAGCTGGAGCATCGCGCCCGAGTGGGCGAGGGCGCCGCGCATCTCGGGGTTCGCCTCGAAGCGGTCCGCGAGCTCGGGCATGCCGGGCGCCCAGATCTCGTGCTGGGAGTGGAAGCGGTCGTCGTGGGCGGCGACCAGGAGCAACGGCGCCTGCTCGAGCTTGGGCCGGTTGAACGGCATCGCGGCGTCGAGGACGGCTGCGCGGGCGGCCTCCGAGCGAGCGACCACCAGGCGCAGCGGCTGAGTGTTGTTGCTGGTCGGGCCGAACTTCGCGAGATCCCAGGCCCGGGTCACCGTGGACGCGTCGACCGGGCGGTCCTCGAAGGCGATCGCGGAGCGGGCCGCGGTGAACAGCGCGGCGCGCGCCTGAGCGTCCAGGGCGAAGGGAGCGAGGGTGGACTCGGGAAGGTTCGCGGTTGTCATATCAACAATTGTGCGCCCGCAAGGGCCGTGCTCGCGACGGCCGGAGGTCCTGGGAGGAAGCTGTCCCCGTCCCGTGGACGTCGCGGTGATACCGGGTGATACTCGAGCCATGAAGACCGCGATCTCCCTGCCCGACCCGGTGTTCGAAGCCGTCACCGCGCGGGCGGCCGCGCTCGGCGTGAGCCGTTCCGAGTTCCTCTCGATCGCCGCGCAGCGGTATCTGCACGACCTCGATGCGAGCTCGGTGACCGCACGCATCGACAGCGTCCTCGAAAGGGTCGCTCTCGCCGAGGACGAGTCGAGCCGATTCGCACGCGACGCGGGCCGCCGTCTGCTCGAGGACGAAGGATGGTGACCGGACCGCATGAGATCGCTCGCGGTGACGTGAGGTGGGCGGACCTTGGTCCGCCGCGCGGAAGCGCGCCCGCGCACCGGCGGCCCGTGCTCGTGGTTCAGGCGGACGGGTACAACCGTTCGAGGCTCGGCACGGTCGCGGTGCTGGCGATCACGAGCAACACCGCGCTCGCGGAGCTGCCGGGCAACGTCTTCCTCCCGGCGGACGCGACGGGCCTGCCGAGGGACTCGTGCGTCAACGTCACCGCGCTCGCCACCGTCGATCGTGAGGCGCTCGGAGCCGGCGCCGGGCGATTGCCCTCCCACCTCATGGAGGAGGTCGATCGGGGTCTGCGGGCGTTCCTGGCGCTCTGACGTCGCCGCCCGCGCCCGCGACTACAGTTGACCCGTGGCTTTGGTACTGGGACTCGAGAGCACCTGCGATGAGACGGGCGTCGCGCTCGTCGAGGACGGCGAGCTGCTCGCCGACGTCGTCGCCTCCTCCATGGACGAGCACGCACGCTTCGGCGGCATCGTCCCCGAGGTCGCCTCGCGCGCCCACCTCGAAGCCGTGCTGCCCACGCTCGACGAGGCGCTGAGCCGCGCCGGCCGCACGCTGTCGCAGGTCGATGCGGTCGCCGTCGCCGCGGGCCCCGGGCTCGTCGGCTCGCTCACGGTCGGGAACTCGGCGGCCAAGGCGCTCGCGCTCGGCCTCGGCCGGCCGCTCTACGGCGTCAACCACGTCATCGGCCATGCCGCCGTCGACCAGCTGGTCCACGGCCGCTTCCCCGACCGGACCATGGCGCTGGTCGTGTCGGGAGGGCACACCTCGCTGCTCATGGTCGACGACATCGCGACGCGGGTGACCGAGCTCGGCCACACGCTGGACGATGCGGCGGGCGAGGCCTTCGACAAGGTGGGGCGTCTGCTGGGCCTGCCGTATCCGGGAGGCCCCCATGTCGACCGGCTCGCGCGCGAGGGCGACCCCGAGGCGATTCCCTTCCCTCGCGGCCTGTCCAAGCCCAAGGACATGGCCAAGCACGCCTACGACTTCTCCTTCTCGGGGCTCAAGACCGCGGTCGCGCGCTGGGTCGAGGCCCGTCGCGACTCGGGCCAGGAGGTCCCGATCGAGGACGTGTGCGCGAGCTTCGCGGCGGCGGTCGCCGATGTGCTCGTGACGAAGACCCTCAACGCGTGCCGCGAGCACGACGTCGAGACCCTGGTGATCGGCGGGGGCTTCTCGGCCAACAGCCAGCTGCGCGAGCTCGCGCAGGCGCGCGGCGAGGCGGCGGGCATCGACGTCCGCATCCCGCCGCTGCGCTACTGCACCGACAACGGCGCCATGATCGCGGCGCTCGGCTCGGCCGTGGTCGAGGCGGGCGTGGCGCCCAGCCGCCTCGACATCGGGGTGGACTCGTCCATGCCGCTGTCGACCATCACGGTCTGATGCGCGGGGCCGCGGCGGGGGTGCTCGCCGCGCTTCTCCTCGCCGCCTGCACGGCGGCCGACGGCGACGGCGCGGGGACGCCTTCGCCCACGCCTCCCGCTCCGGTGGACGCTCCCGTGCCGGCGGTCACCGCATCGTCCCTCCCCGCCCCGGTCGCGACCGTCGACGTCGAGACGCTCGCGTGGGGGCCCAGCGTCGCGGCGTGGGAGGACGCGCTCGCGACCGCGCGGGCGCTGCCGCTCGCGCACGCCGCCGGCCAGGTCGTCGTCACCGACCTCTACACGCCCGACGTCGACGTCGCGGTCGATCGCGTGACCCGCCACCACCTCGGCGGCGTGATCCTCATGGACGGAGCGGCGCCGTCCGACGATGCGGTCGCCGCGCTCGCCGACGCCCTCGACGGCGCTGACGGCCGCGACTGGCCGGTGTGGATCTCCGCCGACGAGGAGGGCGGCGTGGTCTCGCGGCTCTCCTCCGCCGTGCCGAGCCTGCCCGCCTTCATGGCGGCCGGCGCCGCCACCGATCCGGACGCGGTGACCGAGGCGTACCGCTCGTCCGCGGCCGACATGCGCGCGCTCGGCGTCAACGTGGACTACGCGCCGGTGGCCGACGTCACCATCGGCACCGCCGACCCGATCATCCGCACGCGCAGCGCGGGGGACGACCCGTCGGAGGTGGCCGCGACCGTCACCGTCGCGGTCGACGGCTATCTCGACGGCGGCGTGGTGCCCGTCATCAAGCACTTCCCGGGTCACGGCTCCGTCACCGTCGACTCGCACGTCGGGCTGCCGGTCCAGGACCGGTCCGTCACGCGCCTTGCGAAGAACGACCTGGTGCCGTTCGCGCGGGCGATCGACGCGGGGGCGCCGGTGGTGATGATGGGGCACATCGTGGTGCCCGAGTGGGGTGACGAGGCGGCGACCTTCGCGCCCGCGGCCTACGCTCACCTGCGCGAGGAACTGGGCTTCACCGGGGTGATCGTCACGGATGCGCTCAACATGGGTGCCGTGACGGCGACGCGGGACTCCGGCGAGGCCGCCGTCGACGCGTTGGCCGCCGGCGCCGACGTGCTCCTCATGCCGCGCAACGCTGGCGCCGCGGCCGAGGCGATCGTGCGTGCCGTGAAGGACGGCTCGCTCGACCGCGCGCGGCTCGACGAGGCCGCAGCGCGCTCGATCCTGCTGATGCGATGGTCCGAGGGCCTGGGCGGCGACCCGGCCTCGGCGGCCTACGCGAGGACGTTCGCCGCGGCCGGCATCACGGTCGCGACGGGGGACTGCACGACGCCCCTGGTGGGGCGGCGCGCACGCATCGTGGCGGGTACGGACGATGCGCGGCGCACCCTCGCCGCGCACCTCGAGGCGGCGGGGGTCGAGGTGGGCGAGCGCGGCACCTCGATCGCGCTCGTCGGCTCGGGGAGCGTGCGCGCGGAGGCCGACGTGGTGGTGTCGCTGGGCGACCCGTGGGGCCTCTTCGGGTCTCGGGCCGACGCGTACGTCGCGACCTACGGTGCGTCGCGCGCCGCGCTCGCGGGCCTCGCGGATGTGCTGGTGGGCGACGCCG
Organism: Demequina iriomotensis; assembly: GCF_000971395.1. Lineage (GTDB taxonomy): Bacteria > Actinomycetota > Actinomycetes > Actinomycetales > Demequinaceae > Demequina > Demequina iriomotensis. The sequence continues at coordinate 581,517 of NZ_BBME01000009.1, forward strand.
CGCCGGGCGGTGCATGGCCGGTCGCCATGGGGGCGGAGCCGTTCCCGGCGTGCGCCGTCAGCGAGGGTTGAGCGGCTCGAGCGCCCCGCGCGCCGCCGCCGCGATCGCCTCGGCCACGGCGTCGAGGTCGGAGGAGTGCACCCGCCACTGCTGCCAGTAGAGCGCGACGGCGAGGGTCGGCTCGCCGAGCTCGACGAGGTCGAGCCCCGTGCGCTGCGCCGAAGGCAGGAGGCCCCACCCGAGCCCGAGGGCGATCGCCTGCGCGAACTCGGTGGAGGACGGCACCTGGAAGCGCGGGGGAGCCGCGGACGGGGCGTGCACGGCGAGCCAGCGGCTCTGGAGATCGTCGCGGCGGTCGAAGTCGATCACGGGCGCGTGCGCGAGCGCATCGGCCCTGGCGCCGTCGGGGAACCAGCGCGCGGCGAAGGCGGGCGACGCGACCGCGCGGTAGGTCATCCGCCCGAGCGGGGTCACCGTGCAGCCGGGCACGGCCGCCGCTCGGGTGGTCACCGCCGCGACTACCGAGCCGCGCGCGAGCAGCTCCGCGGTGAAGGACTCGTCCTCGCGGTGCAGCTGGACCGTCGTGCCGAGCGACGCGCCGAGCGCCGCGATCGGCGCGAGCAGCCACGTCGCGAGCGAGTCCGCGTTCACGGCGATCGGCAGGGGCGCGGACCGCTCGCCGGCGAGGCCGAGCGCGAGCGACGCGTCCGCCTCGAGCAGCGCCGCCTGGCGGCCGTACCTCACCACAGCCTCACCGGGCTCCGTCGCGCGGACGGGCCGCGAGCGGATGAGGAGCACCTGACCGGCGAGCCGCTCGAGGGTCGCGAGGCGCTGGCTCACCGCCGACTGCGTGATGTGCAGCTCGCCGGCGGCCGCCTCGAGGGACCCCGCGTCGACCACGACCGCGAGCGTATGCGCGAGGTCGGCGGGGATCTTCATATAAGCAACGCTAATGCAGTACTCACAATTGTGAGTAGCGCTGTGGAAAACCGGTGGATAGCGTGTCGCCGTGACCTACCTCTCCGGACTCGGCCTCGGGCTGTCCCTCATCGTCGCGATCGGCGCGCAGAACGTGTTCGTGCTGCGGCAAGGGCTGCGGCGCGAGCACGTCGGGCTGGTCGTGCTCATCTGTGCGCTCTCGGACGCGGTGCTCATCGCGGCCGGAGTCGCGGGGGTGGGTGCGGCGATCGCGTCGGTGCCCTGGCTCATCACGGCGGCGCGATGGGCGGGCGCGGCGTTCCTCGCCGTGTACGCGGTGCTCGCGGCGCGACGGGCGCTGAGCCCTCAGGGCGAGACGCTCGAGGCGGGCGAGGCGCCCGTCCCGACCGCCGCATCGGCGCGCGCCGTCGCCGCGACCTGCCTCGCGCTGACGTGGCTCAACCCGCACGTCTACCTCGACACCGTGGTGCTCCTCGGGACGGTCTCGTCGACCCACGACCCCCGCTGGATGTTCGCCGCCGGCGCCATCACGGGCAGCATCCTCTGGTTCGCGGGCCTGGGCTACGGCGCACGCCTGCTGTCGGGCGTGCTCGCGCGGCCCGGGGCATGGCGCGTGCTCGACGGAGCGATCGCGATCGTCATGGCGGTGCTCGCCGTGTCGCTCGCGGCCGGCGCGTGAGTCTCTAGGCTGACGCCATGGCACGGATCACCGAGGAGCAGGTCGCCGAGGTGCGCCGTCGCGTCGAGTCCGGCGAGAGGCGCCTCGACGTGGCGGAGGCGCTCGGGATCTCGAAGGCGAGCGTCGACTCGATCATGAGCGGGCGTCGCGGAGGCCCGTCCCGGCGCGCCGGGACGCTCACAGGCGAGGACAAGGCGCGCATCGTGACGCTCGCGGCGGCCGGCATGTCGCAGACCGCGATCGCGCGCGAGGTGGGCACCAGCCAGCAGATGGTGTCGAAGCTGCTCAAGGAGCGGCAGGCGGGCTAGCCGAGCGTCGGCCCGACGACCTCGGCCATCCTCCGGATTGTCGGCTCGGCGTGCGAGAAGAACCGGAGGTAGCCCGCGCACAGGTGGTTGAGCCCGGGCTCGCCGTCCGCGGTCCGGTCGAAGCGGTCCTTCGGGCAGCCTCCGTGGCATGCCCACCGCACCGGGCACTCCCGGCACTGCTGCGGCAGGGTGGAGCGCTTCGCCTCGCCGAACGCGCGCTGCGCGGGCGACTGGAGCATCGACTGCAGCGACCGCTCCGCGACGTTGCCGAGCAGGTACCCGGGCTCGACGTAGTGGTCGCACGCGTAGACGTCGCCCGTGTGCTCCACGGCGAGCGCGCCGCCGCACTCGGGGGCGTGGACGCACATCGAGTACTGGCCGAGCGCGTTGCCGAGCATGATGTCGAAGTGCTGCACGTACACGGTGCCGACGTCGTGGGCGGCCCACTCGTCGAAGATCGCGGTGAGGAACGCGCCCCACGCAGCCGGATCCACGCTCCGCGATGTGACCGCGTCGCCCTCCTGGCGGTAGAGGATGCGGGTGCCGTTGCCGTCCTTCCACCCCTGCTCCGCGATCGGGAGCTGCTCCCGGGTGACGCGCTCCACGATCGGGATGAACTGCACGTGGCGCGCGCCGAGGGTGTCGCGGAAGTAGCGGTACACCTCGAGGCCGTGGCCCTGGTTGGCCGCGTGCACGGTGCAGAGGATGTTGAAGTCGACGCCGTGACGTTGCAGGACCGAGAGCCCGCGCATCACCTGCGCGTGCGTGGCCCTTCCCGCCTTGTTGACGCGGTAGGCGTCGTGCAGGTGCGCCGGACCGTCGACGCTGAGGCCGATGAGGAAGCCGTGCTGCGCGAGGAACTCGCCCCACGCATCGTCCAGCAGGGTGCCGTTGGTCTGCAGCGTGTGCCGGACGGTCTGGGCCGGGCGCCGGAGCTGCTCCGCGAGCGCGACCGCGCGCCGGAAGAAGGGGAGCCCGCGCATGGTCGGCTCGCCGCCCTGCCACGCGATCTCGACCTCGCCGTCGGGCTGCGAGCGCAGGAGGTTGGCGAGGTACGCCTCGAGGCCCGCCTCGGTCATGCGCTGGCCGTCGCCGTCGTAGAGCAGCTCCTTGGAGAGGAAGAAGCAGTACGTGCAATCGAGGTTGCAGGCGGCGCCGGTCGGCTTCGCGAGGACCGTGAAGGGGAGCCGCCGTCGTCCACCGGCCGTGAGCGGGTCGAGGCCCGGGACGGTGACGACGACGGGGTGATCGGGTGTGGGCGAATCGGACATGTGGTGACAATTCTATCGGGGCGGAGGCGGAGGTGTGGCGAGAGGGGATGCGGCCGCCCACGTCGCCGTGGACGGCCGCATCGATGTTGCTCGGATCAGGAGACCCAGCCCCGGGGGTTCTCCGCCATCTCGGCGTTGCGGCGCTCGAGCTCGGCCTTGAGCCGCTCGGCGATCTCGGGGTGCTTCGCGCTCACGTCGTAGGACTCGCTCGGGTCCGCCTCGAGGTCGAAGAGCCACGGGCCCTTCGGCTGCGCGACGGTGAAGGTGAGGTCGCTGGTGCCGTAGAGGTACGGGTGCTTCGCGTAGTACTTGTACCGGCCGTCGCTCACCGCGATGAGCTTCTTGCCCGCGTAGTAGTAGTAATGCTCGCCCACCTGCTCGCTCGTGCCGGCGAGCAGCGGCGCCATCGAGGTACCGTCGAGCACGCGGTCGGTGGGCGCGTCGATGTCCAGCCAGTCGAGGAGGGTCGGCAGGATGTCCGTGCCCATCGTCATGGTGTCGAGCGTGCGGCCGCCCTCGAGCCCGGCGGGCCAGTGGACCATGAACGGGACCAGCATGCCGCCCTCGTTGATCAGACCCTTGCGACCGCGGTGGTCGCCCGCGTCGCCCTGATACCAAGGACCGTTGTCGCTGGTGATCATGATGATCGTGTTGTCCAGCTGCCCGGTCGCCTCGAGCTCGTCGACGATGCGGCCGATGCCGTCGTCGAGACCCTCGACGATGTCGCCGTAGAGGCCGGCGTCCGAGCGACCCTCGTTCTCCTCGGCGGCGAACAGCGGCTCGTGCGGGAAGTTGTGGGCGAAGTAGAGGAAGAACGGGTCGTCGCTGTCCGCGGCGTCGGCCACGAAGTCGACGGCCGCGTCGGTGTAGAGCGCGTCGAGCTCGGTCTGGTCGACGGTCTCGAGGAGGACCTCGTCGTCCTGGTAGATCTTGAAAGGCGTCATGTCGTTCGAGTAGCGCGAGCCGAGGAAGCTGTCGAAGCCGAAGTCGTTCGGCAGCGAGCCCTCGGTGTCGCCGATGTGCCACTTGCCGATCATCCCGGTCTGGTACCCGGAGGACTGCAGCACGTCGGGGATGGTGATCTCCGCCTGGGTCAGGCCGAACGAGCCGCTCATCCTGTTCATCACGCTGATCGGGCTGTCGGTGGGGAACAGGACGTCCGGGACCGCCGCGCGGGGCGCGAGGCGGCCCGTGAGCATCGCCGCGCGCGAGGGCGTGCACACGGCCGACGGCGAGTGGTAGTTCGTCAGCACCACGCCGTTCTCGGCCAGGCGGTCGATGTTCGGCGTCTTGATGGGCGTCTCTCCCATGAAGCCGAGGTCCCCGTAGCCGAGGTCGTCGTAGTAGACCAGCAGCACATTGGGCGCCTCGCCCGACGAGGTGGTGCCCGCGAGCGCGTCGAGGTACTCGTCCTTCGACGCCTCGTGCTCGGGAGAGTTGTCCGGGCTGGCGGTGAGCGACTTGACCGCGACGTAGCCGCTGCCGGCCACCACGGCGGCGCCGGGCAGCGCGAGCGTCAGGCCGGTCGCCTTGAGGATGCGCTTCGCGCGGCCCGGCTTGGGGGCCGTGCCGACGGCGGTCTCCTCGACGGCGGTCTCCTCGACGGCGGTCTCCTCGTGCGCGGGAGCGTCGGCGGCATCCGCGCTCACGGGCGTCCCGTCCGTCTCGTGCTCCTCAGCTCCGGGCGTCCCTTCCGGGGGCAGCTGTGATGACATCGTCGTCCTCCTCGCGTCGTTGCGGCGTGCATGCGCGCGCCGGATCGCCGGGGCTCGGCTTCTCCCGCGGGGGAGCCCGTCGCGCGTCGTGAGGCACGATGCTAGCCCAATCTCCACCGAGTGGTGGACATTGGGCGACTGGCGGCCGCCGGCCGCGGCGGTCAGGCGGGCTCGACCAGCAGTGCCGCGTGCCGGCCCTCGAGCCGGGTGAGCACCAGGGTCGCCCGCCGCGAGCCCTTGAGCTTGAGGCGCGGGCGCAGCTGCTCGGGGGTGAGGTCGACCCCGCGCTTCTTGATGTCGACCGTGCCGATGTCCCGGGCGCGCAGCTCCTTGGCCAGCGCCTTGACGTCGAGCGGCAGGCGCTCGAGCACGCGGTACGCGCGGGCGAACGGCGTGCTCACGGCGGCGTCGGAGGTGAGGTAGGCGATGCTCGGGTCGACCAGGTGCGCGCCCAGCTCCTCGGCGAGCACCCCGACCAGCCCCGCGCGGATGACGGCGCCGTCCGGCTCGAGGATCCACTCGCCCAGGGGCCCGGAGGAGGCGCGGTCCGTGGGGCCCGCGATCTCGTGAGCGTCCTCGCCGCGCACCACGAGAGCCGCATGGCCGGTGCCGTGCGCGGCGTCGCCGGCCCACAGCCCCACCTCGACCACGTCGCCGTCGACGCTGACCCACTGCGCCTCCATGTCCGCGGGGATGGCCTCGTGCGGGAGCGACGGTCCCGCCTTGACGCCCAGCGCGCGGACGGTGCGGCGCAGGTCCAGCACCGCGTCGAGCCGAGGCGAGTAGTCGCCCGGGTCGTGCCGGCGGCCGCGTGCGTTACGGCGCGCGGGATCGGCGAACACCCCGTCCACGCGCACGTCGGAGAGCCCGTCGAGCGAGTCGCCGTGGATCACTCGCGCGAGCGGCCACGGTGCGAGGTTGTGCGCGGCGAGGATCGCGGTCGCCTCGTCCGCCTCGAACGCGACCACGCCGAGCCCGCGGCGCGCGATCGCCATCGCATCGGTCCCGAGGCCCGCGGTGAGGTCCGCGACCTTGCGGCAGTGCGCCTCCGCGAAGCGCGCGGCGTGCAGCCGCGCGACCGTCGCGCGCGACGCCTGCTCGAGCCCTGCCCGGTGGAAGACCATGGAGTCGACCGCGTCGCCCAGGCGCGCGCGAGCCTCGCCGCGGAGCTCCGCGAGGCTCATCGCGGCCGCCACGAGCGCGGGCGAGTGGCCGTCGCGACGCAGCCGGTCCGACACCGCCAGCGCGTCGCGAGGCGCCACCTCGCCGAGCGACGACGCGAGCGCGAGGCAGGCGTCGCTCACGGTGAGTCGCGCGGTGACGGGGTCCATCCCCGGATCATTTCACGCGCCGCGAACACGCTCGCGCGCATTAGCACTCCCCTGGGGTGAGTGCTAGATTGAGGGTGCTCTCACGAGCGCGGATGCAGGATCGACCCCCGCGACGGCGGTCCTGAGGATCCGCACCACACATACTTCGAGCACGGAAGGTGAGGTCCGCAGTGTCGGTCTCCATCAAGCCCCTGGAGGACAAGGTTGTTGTCAAGGCCGCTGCGGCCGAGACCACGACGGCGTCCGGCCTCGTGATCCCTGACACCGCCAAGGAGAAGCCCCAGGAGGGCGAGGTCGTGGCGGTCGGCCCGGGTCGCATCGACGACAACGGCAACCGTATCCCCGTCGACGTCAACGTCGGCGACAAGGTGATCTACAGCAAGTACGGCGGCACCGAGGTCAAGTACGCCGGCGAGGAGTACCTGATCCTCTCCGCGCGCGACCTGCTCGCCATCGTCGGCTAAGCACCGCACGCAGCGACGGGCCCCGGGGCGTCAGCCCCGGGGCCCGTTCGCGTCTCCGGGTGCGACCACGTCCGGGGGCCGCCCGCCGCATCGTCCCTCACGGACGATGCGGCGCCTCCCCGGCGTCTAGCTCGCCTGCTTGAGGCGACCGGCGAGGATGGCGTGGCGCTCGTCCTCGCTCAGCCCTCCCCAGACGCCGAAGGGCTCGCGTGCCTGAAGCGAACGCTCACGGCATGTGTCGAGCACGGGGCAGCCGGCGCAGTACTCCTTCGCGGCCTCGGCTCGGCGCCGACGCGCCGCGCCTCGTTCGCCCTCCGGGTGGAAGAACAAGTCCGGGTCCGCGTCCCGGCACGAACCCTCGTATTGCCACTCCCACTGATCCTGAGTGGGTGCGGGCAGTTTCGCCACGGCCTCCATCACGCCCCCTTAAGGGTTGTCGCCGGCCCTCCCCAAGGGCGGCGCCATTGCCGCCCAGAGCCGATCATGGTCGTCCTCTGCAAATGGCCGGCATGCTGCTTGTGGCTGCTGCCGACCAACCCCCTCACCGCCATTCATAACACCGTGATCAGACCTTGGGAAGTCCTGATTTGCCTGGTTCTGAGTCCTACCGGCGGAGGCCTAGAATGTGCCAATGTCGCCGCTTGAGAACGATCCCTTCGCCTTCACCGGACTGACCTACGACGACGTCCTCCTCCTTCCGGGGGAGTCCGACGTCATCCCGTCCGAGGTGGACACCACCACGCAGCTCACCAAGGGCATCTCCGTCGCCGTCCCGCTGCTCTCCGCCGCGATGGACACCGTCACGGAGGCCCGGCTCGCCATCGCGCTCGCGCGCCTCGGCGGCCTCGGGGTGCTGCACCGCAACCTGTCGATCGAGGACCAGGCCCACCAGGTCGAGATCGTCAAGCGCTCCGAGTCGGGCATGATCACCGACCCCGTGACCGTGAGCCCGGACGTCACCCTCGCGGAGCTCGACGCGCTGTGCGCGAAGTACCGCGTCTCGGGCCTTCCCGTGGTCGACGAGGACCGGCGCCTGCTCGGCATCATCACCAACCGCGACCTGCGCTTCGTCAACTCCGCCGAGTTCGCGTCGCACCTGGTCAAGGACCACATGACGCCCATGCCGCTGGTGACGGCGCGCGAGGGCGTGTCCAACGCCGAGGCGGCCGAGCTGCTCGCGAGGCACCGCGTCGAGAAGCTGCCCCTGGTCGATGCCGACGGCCGTCTCACGGGCCTCATCACCGTCAAGGACTTCGTCAAGACCGAGAAGTACCCGCTCGCCACCAAGGACTCCGAGGGGCGCCTGCGGGTGGCCGCCGCGGTCGGCTTCTACGGCGACGCGTGGGAGCGCGCGACGGCGCTCGTCGACGCCGACGTGGACGCGCTGGTGGTCGACACCGCGCACGGCCACGCGCGCAAGATGATCGAGATGATCCAGCGCCTCAAGTCGGACCCCGCGACCGCGCACGTCCAGGTCATCGGCGGCAACGTCGCGACGCGCGAGGGTGCCCAGGCGCTCGTGGATGCGGGCGTCGATGCGGTCAAGGTGGGCGTGGGCCCCGGCTCGATCTGCACCACGCGCGTGGTCGCGGGCGTGGGCGTTCCCCAGGTCACCGCCGTCTACGAGGCATGGAAGGCGGCGCACCCCTCGGGCGTGCCCGTCATCGCCGACGGCGGCCTCCAGTACTCGGGCGACATCGCGAAGGCCCTGGTGGCCGGCGCATCGTCCGTCATGCTCGGCTCGCTGTTCGCGGGCTGCGCGGAGACCCCGGGCGACCTGGTGCTGGTCAACGGCAAGCAGTTCAAGAGCTACCGTGGCATGGGCTCGATGGGCGCCATGGCGTCCCGCGGACGCGTCTCGTACTCGAAGGACCGCTACTTCCAGGCCGACGCCCCGAGCGACGACGACCTCATCCCCGAGGGCATCGAGGGGCGCGTGCCCTACAAGGGACCGCTCTCGTCGGTGGTCCGCCAGCTGGTCGGCGGCCTGGGGCAGTCGATGTTCTACGTCGGTGCGCGCTCGATCCCCGAGCTGCAGGCGCGCGGCAAGTTCGTCCGCATCACGCCGGCGGGGCTCAAGGAGTCGCACCCGCACGACGTGCAGATCACGGTCGAGGCGCCGAACTACTCCGGTCGCGGCTAGCGCCTCGCGCGACGCGTGGACCTCGCCTGGCAGACGCTCGCGATCCTCGCGGTCGTCGCGCTGGTCGCGGGGTTCCTCGACACGCTGGCGGGAGGGGGCGGGCTGCTGACGCTGCCCGCCCTGCTCCTCGCCGGCGTGCCGCCGCTGCAGGCGCTCGGCACCAACAAGCTGCAGGGGTCCTTCGGGACCGGGATGGCGACGTGGCAGGTGATCCGGCGGCGCCGCGTGCGGTGGGACGATGCGCGGTGGCCGATGCTGTGGGCCTTCCTCGGGTCCGCGGCGGGCTCCGTCGCGATCCAGTTCGCCTCCCCCGAGCCGCTGCGCGTGGTGATCCCCGTGGTGCTCGCCGTCATCGCGGCGTACTTCGCATTCGTGCCCAAGGCCCATGAGCCGCCGGCGCACGAGCGCCTCAGCGCCGCGCCGTACGAGGCGACGGTGGTGCCCGCGATCGGGGCGTACGACGGTGCGTTCGGGCCCGGCACGGGCTCGCTGTTCGCGCTGGCGGGCGTGACGCTGCGCGCCTACGAGCTGCCGCGCTCCACGGCGGTCGCCAAGACGCTCAACTTCGCGACCAACGTCGCGTCGCTCCTGGTGTTCGCGTGCGCGGGTCAGCTGGTGTGGACGGTGGGCGCGGCGATGATCGGCGGCCAGCTCCTGGGTGCGTACGCCGCCTCGCATGTGCTGTTCCGCGTGAAGCCGGTGGTGCTGCGCGTGCTCATCGTGGTGATGAGCGTGGCGATGCTCGTGAGGTATCTGATCGGGTGAGCGGTGTCCCGGCGCCCGCCCGGCGGCCGCAAGTCACGGATCCGGGGCCTCTCGATCCGTCCCGCAGCGGGGAATCGAGGTCGAGGGTCCGCAGATCCGTGACCTGCGGGGCGGCGGCGGCGGCGCGGGGCGGCGGCGGCGCGGGGCGGGGCGGCGGCGGCGCGGGGCGGGCCGCTCAGGCGGTGATCACGGGTACAGCCCCCGGAGCCGGTGCGCCTCGGTCACCCGCTGCACCGCCAGCGCCGTGGCGGCCTCGCGGTAGGTGAGGGAGTGGGCGCCCGCGTAATCGACCACGTCGTGCCACGCCTTGGTCATGCGCTCCTCGAGGCGCTCGTTCACGTCGCGCTCGCTCCACTGGTACGCCTGGTTGGCCTGCACCCACTCGAAGTACGAGACCACCACGCCGCCGGCGTTCGCGAGGATGTCGGGCACCACCAGGACGTCGCGGTCGGTGAGGATCGCGTCAGCGTCCTTGGTGGTGGGGCCGTTCGCCCCCTCGACCACGATCGACGCCTGGACCCGGCCCGCGTTCTCCGCGGTCAGCACGCCCTCGACCGCCGCGGGGACCACCATGTCGACGTCGAGCAGCAGCACCGAGGCCGGGTCGATCGCCTCCGTGCCCTCGAAGCCGGCCACCGACCCGGTCCTGTCCGCGTAGGCCGCGAGGCGGCCGATGTCGAGCCCGCGCGCGTCGTACACCGCGCCGTCGATGTCGCTCACCGCGAGCACCTTGACGCCCGCGGCCGACAGGAACCGCGCGGCGTCGCGGCCGACCTTGCCGAACCCCTGCACGCTCGCCGTGGTCCGCGCCGGGTCCATGCCGCGCGACGCGAGCGCCATGAGCGCGACATGCGCGACGCCCCGCGACGTCGCGGACGCGCGTCCGTACGAGCCTCCCAGGCTCACCGGCTTGCCCGTGACGACGCCGGGGACCGTGTGCCCCATCGCCGCGGAGTAGGTGTCCATGATCCACGCCATCGTCCGCTCGTCCGTGCCGATGTCGGGCGCGGGGATGTCCTTGGTGGGGCCGATGATCGGCAGGATCTCCGACGTGTAGCGGCGCGTCACGCGCTCGAGCTCGGCCTGCGAGTGCGTGCGCGGGTCGATCGCGATACCGCCCTTCGCGCCGCCGTACGGCACGTCGACGAGGGCGCACTTCCAGGTCATCCACATGGCGAGCGCCCTGACCTCGTCGAGGTCGACCGAGGGCGCGTACCGCAGGCCGCCCTTCGCGGGGCCGCGCGAGAAGTTGTGCTGCACGCGGTAGCCCGAGTAGACGGCGATCGAGCCGTCGTCGCGGCGCAGCGGGACGCTCACCATGAGCTCGCGTCGCGGGGTGGTGAGCATCTTCTTGATGCCGCCGTTGATGCCGAGGTGTGCCAGCGCGGAGTCGAGCTGGGAGAGCGCATCGTCGAGAGGTCCAGCCCCTGTGGGGGCGGCCTCCGTGGTGGACCACGTCATTGTGACCTCCGTAGGTGTGTCCCCCGACGGTAAGCCTCGCGAGGGACGGGCGCCGGTGGCCCTAGGGGTGAATCCGTGCGTCCCGAGTGGCCATCGCGGCGATTGCGGTGCGCGGCGCGCGAGCTGTCAGAAGAGGGCGTCCTGCTCACCCGCACGGAAGGGCGCCGGCGTCGCGGGAGCGGACGATGCGGGGGGCGCCGCCGCGAGCGGCGCGACGGGCCACTCGGGGCGCGGGAGGTCGTCGGTGACGCCCTTCGACTTGAGGAACGCGGCGAAGCCGACGGCCCACTCGCGGTACGCGGAGATCTGAAGGTCGTGGAGCGAGTCGAGCGAGGTGTCCCGCATGGTCGGGTAGGCCGAGGCGAGCGCGTGGACGAGCTCGAGCGTCGCGAGGACGTCCGCATCGGCCGAGTGGAGGTCGTCCGCGTCGACGGTGACCGCGTACACGGCGCACAGGTCGATGAGCTTGCGCTTGCCCTTGCGGAAGCGGTCGAGCTTGCGGTCGAGCACGTACGGGTCGACGATCGGCCGTACCTCGCGCGCCGTGAGCCGCGACGCGAGCGAGGCCCGGCCATGGCGGATGAGCTCGTTCTCGAGGAGCGTGAGGTCGAACTGCGCGTTGTAGGCGACCACCGGGTGGCCCGCGTTCAGGGCCTCGGCGAGAGCCGCTGCGATCTCCTCGAGCGCCTCGGCCGGTCGCGCGCCCTCGGCGCGCGCCCGCTCCGTCGAGATCCCGTGGACGGCGCTCGCGGCGGCGGGGATCTCGATGCCCGGGTCGATCAGCCACGTGCGCGTGGTGACCGCGGTCCCGCGGCGCGTGATGACGGCGGCGGTCACGATGCGGTCGCGTTCCGTGGACACGCCCGTGGTCTCGGTGTCGAAGCCCACCATGGTCTCGTCGATCCAGCTCATGGTCCTAGCCTGGCACGCCGCTCCGACAGCGGGCGCACGGTTGTCCCCAGGCCCGTCCGTGCATCGTCCTGCGGCGCTGTCGCAGGTGAACGCTAGGCTGGTGACCCGTGAGCAACGAGATCGAGATCGGCCGCGGCAAGCGCGGGCGCCGCGCCTATTCCTTCGACGACATCGCCGTGGTGCCCTCGCGCCGCACGCGCGACCCGAAGGTGGTGACGCTCGGCTGGCAGATCGACGCCTTCCAGTTCGAGATCCCCGTGATCGGCGCGCCGATGGACTCGGTCATGAGCCCGGCGACGGCGATCGCTCTCGGCAACGCGGGCGGCCTCGGCGTGCTCGACCTCGAGGGCCTGTGGACGCGCTACGAGGACCCGACGGCGCAGCTCGAGGAGATCGCGAGCCTGGACGCCGAGGGCGCGACGGCGCGCATGCAGGAGATCTACGCGGAGCCCATCAAGGACGAGCTCATCACGGCGCGCCTGCAGGAGATCCGCGCGGCCGGCGTGGTCGTGGCGGGGGCGCTCAGCCCGCAGCGCACGCAGGAGCACTACGCGACGGTGCTCAAGGCGGGAGTCGACCTGTTCGTGATCCGCGGCACCACGGTGTCCGCCGAGCACGTCTCCGACGGCGCCGAGCCGCTCAACCTCAAGAAGTTCATCTACGACCTCGACGTCCCCGTGATCGTCGGGGGCGCCTCGACCTACCAGGCCGCGCTGCACCTCATGCGCACGGGCGCTGCGGGCGTGCTCGTGGGCTTCGGCGGCGGCGCCGCGCAGACCACGCGCACCACGCTCGGGATCCACGCGCCCATGGCGACCGCGGTCTCCGATGTCGCGGCCGCGCGTCGCGACTACCTCGACGAGTCGGGCGGCCGCTACGTGCACGTCATCGCTGACGGCGGGCTGGGGCGCTCGGGCGACCTGGTCAAGGCGTTCGCGTGCGGCGCCGACGCGATCATGCTGGGCGCCGCGCTCGCGCGCGCCGAGGAGGCGCCGGGCGCGGGCTACCACTGGGGGCCGGAGGCTCACCACCCCGAGCTGCCGCGCGGCGAGCGCGTCCACGTGGGCACCACGGGCCCGCTCGACGAGATCCTCTTCGGCCCCGGCACCCACGCCGACGGCACGTCGAACCTCATGGGCGCCCTGCGCCGCTCGATGGCCACGACGGGCTACTCGGACCTCAAGGAGTTCCAGCGCGTCGACATCGTCGTGAGCCCGTACCAGGCGCAGTAGGCACGATGCCCGAGGCCGCCCCGGAGCTGTGCGTCGCCGACGCGCCGGCGTGGAGGGGGTGGCTCGACGCGCACGAGCATGAGCCCGACGGGGTCTGGCTCGTGCTCGCGAAGAAGGGCGTGACGGAGCCGACCTCGCTCACCTATGCCGAGGCGCTCGACGAGGCCCTGTGCTCCGGGTGGATCGACGGCCAGAAGAAGGGCCGCGACGCTGCGACGTTCCTCCAGCGGTTCACGCCCCGTCGCCCCCGCTCGCTCTGGTCGCTGCGCAACACGGAGCACATCGCCCGCCTCGAGTCGGAGGGTCGTCTCCGGGCCGCCGGGCGCGCGGAGGTCGAGCGGGCGCGCGCCGACGGACGATGGGACCGCGCGTACGCGGGATCGGCGACGGCGGAGGTCCCGGCGGACCTGGCCGCGGCGCTGGACTCGGAGCCGGGGCTGCGCGCCCGCTTCGACGCGCTGTCGAGCGCCGAGCGGTTCTCGATCCTGCATCCGCTCATGACCGCGGCCAGCGAGCGCACCCGGGCGGCGCGGTTGGAGCGGGCAATCGGGCGCCTGAGCGGCAGGTCCTAGCGGCCGGGCCGGGTGGACGATTCACGTCCGGAAGGGCGGCAAGCCCGCCCATAAGTGAATGGCGCTTCACATCTGGTGCGGACCTGTGCGATGCTCGTTCCGACGCGGCGAGCAACGGCGCCCGCTCCGCGTCGACCTCCGCGAGGCGCCGGACTGGAGTCCCCATGAAGGCCGTCCGATTCGACGCGTGGAAGACGCGTCCCACCCTGGTCGACATCGAGCGGCCGGTGCCCGGCCCGGGCGAGGTGCTGCTCAAGGTGGCGGGCTCCGGCGCGTGCCACTCGGACGTCGCGCTCTACGCCGTCTTCGACCAGGACATCGCGATGCCGCAGCTGCGCCCGTCGTACATCCTCGGCCACGAGGTGACGGGGTGGATCGAGGAGACCGGGCCCGGCGTCGTCGGCCTCGAGATCGGCTCCGCGCACATGGTCTACGCGGCGCGCGGCTGCGGCCATTGCGCCTCGTGCGCGCGTGGTGAGGACACGCTGTGCGACAACGTCGCCTCGATGACGTCGCTGGGCAGCGGGCTCGGGCTGGACGGCGGCATGGCCGAGTACATGACGGTGCCGGTACGGAACCTGGTGCCGCTGGGCGACGCCGACCCCATCGCGGCGGCGCCGCTCGTCGACGCGGGTCTGACGGCGTACCACGCGGTCAAGCTCGCGCTCCCTCGCCTGGCCTCGGGCGGGCGGACCGCCCTGGTCATCGGGCTGGGAGGGGTCGGGCAGTTCGCGGTGCAGCTGCTCGGCGCCATGTCCTCGGCGACCGTGCTGGGGGTCGACCTCAAGGACGACGCGTGCGCGCTCGCGGCCGGCCGCGGTGCGGTCATCGTAGGCGGCGACGCCCAGACGGCGCGCATCCGCGAGGTCACGGGAGGGCGCGGCGTCGACGCGGTCTTCGACATGGTGGGCACCGCAGAGACCATCGCCCTCGCGCAGTCCGTGGTCGCCGTGCGCGGGCGCATCACCGTCGTCGGCCTCGCCGGCGGTCGCGTCGACTGGGGCTTCTACACGACCCCGTTCGAGGCCGAGCTCACGGGCACCTACATGGGCACGCTCGGGGAGCTTCACGAGCTCGGCGCGCTCTACCGCCAGGGTCGCCTCGAGGTGGACGCGGTGCCCTTCGCGCTCGAGGACGCGTTGGACGCATACGCCCGGCTCGAGCAGGGGACGATGCTCGGGCGCGCCGTCATCGTGCCTCACGGGCAGGCTGCGGTGGCGGATGCGGCCGAGGAGCTGGCGACCGTGAGCGCCCCGTAGGGCGCACGGCTGCGCGAGAAGCGACGCTGAGCGCCCCATGGCGCGTGTGGCGGGGGCGGGGGGCGGCGGCCGTGGCTGCGCCCGCGGTAGCTCAGCGCGGCGGGAGGACCGTGAACGCTTCGACCGTGGCGTCGCCGGCACGGAGCGACGCGACGGTCGAGGCCACCGCGGTCAGCGGACCCGTGAGCAGCACCGTGCCCTCGAGCCCGTCGCGGTGGACGCTCACGCCCGCAGGCGCGCCGATCTCCTCCCCGACGGCGGCGAGGACGGCGACCGCCCTGACCCGCGCATCGTCCGCGTGCACCAGGTCGACCGACCGGACCACCGCGAGCCGTTCGAGCGTGCGCACCAGCACGTGAGCGAGGCGCTCGGACGCCCCGAACTCGACGCACATGGTGCCCACGCCTCCGTGCACGTCGAGCGTCGAGATCGAGCCGAAGCTCACCCCGCGCTCGGAGAAGACGCCGGCGATCGCGGCCGAGGCGCCCGAGCGGTCCTCGACCTGGACGAACGCGAACCATCGCTGGGTCAGGGTGCTCATCGGGCGCCGCCTCCCCACGCGATCACGGACTCGTTGATCGACTGGGCGACCTCCCACAGCGCGCGGGACTCGTCGGCCGCCGGATCGTCGAGCATGACCCGCGTCCAGCCGTCGGGCCCGACGGCGACGGGCACGCCCAGCACCCCGGCCCACGGCGCGCCGCCGAGCTCGATCTCGCCGTCCAGCAGCACCTGACCCGCGACCACGATGTCGCGGCCGTCGAGGACCGTGCGGACCAGGTCGACGGTCGCGTTCGCCGTGCCATGGGCCGTCTTCGCGCCGCTCTGGTGCGTGAGGTAGGGCCGGATCACGGCCTGGACGTCGGGCGGGTAGGCGTCGATCGCGGCGAACGCCTGCGCGACGTCGGGCGTCGACGCGGTCCGCTGCTTCGCCGCGGCGACCTCGGAGCGGAAGGACGTGAGCGTGCGGTCGCCGCGCAGGCGATCGACGATCTCGGCGCGCTCGTCCGGGTCGAGCCCGCGCAGGCGCACGCTCGACCACAGCGGCACCATCATGTCGCCGTGCTGACCGGCGACGAAGCCGCTGACGCGGTGCCGTCGGATCCCCAGGGTCGCGGCGATCTCGCGTCGGAACCGCAACGTGTCGAGCCAGGCCCCCATGCCGATGACGCGATGGCGTCCCAGGCGGCGCGCGAAGACCTCGACGGCGAGCTCCACCGGGTTGGACACCACGATGACGACCTCGTGGCCCGAGCCGTGCTCCGCGAGCGCGTCGGCGTGCTCCTCGAAGACGCGACGGTTGTCGGCCGCGAGCCTGTCGCGGTCGATCACCTGACCCGTCCCGGTGGGCACGGTAAGGCCGGCGGTCATCACCACGACGTCCGCGACCACGTCCTCCGGGCGTGTGGCGACGTCGATGTGGGGAGCGCGCTCGTCGTACGCGTCGATGAGGTCGACCCGGAGCCCGTGCACCGCGGCGCCCGAGGCGCCGCCGGCGCGGCCCACCAGCTGGAGACGCGACGACGCCCCGAGCTCGCCGCGCTCGATGAGCGAGCCGCAGATCGCCCGGCCCACGTCCCCGGTGGCACCGATGATCGCGACGTCCATGGGCTCGACGGTACCGGGGGAGTGTGACGCGCGTGTTGCCGCCGGTGGGGGGCTCAGGCCTCGGGCCGCTCGATCACCACGAACTCCCCGGTGTACATGCCCATCGCGCACGAGTACCGGTACGTCCCGGTCTCGGTCGGGGTGAACTCGACGGTCTCGGTGTCGAGCAGCACCATGATGCGGCCGAGCCCGAGCGTCGAGGCGTCGACGGCGCTCTGGCAGCCCTTGTACACGGGGGTGAGGGTCCATGCGACGGGCTCGTCGACGTAGACCACGGTGGTCGCGGGCGAGTAGCCCTCGCCGACCACGTCGGTGCTGACGCGCTGGACGCCGCCGGCATCGACCACGTTCGCGGTGCGTTCCGTCGCGGTGATCGCGCCCGCGCCGAGACCGGGAGCCAGCCGGGTGATCGCGCCGGACGCGGTCACCAGTGCGAAGGCGAGCACCGCGACGCCCACCCCGCGCAGGATCCGTCCCGCGGCGGGACGCCGGGACGATGCGGCGGCACCGGCCGCGGCACCGGCCGCGAGCAGCCCGGGCGTGGTGCCGAGCGCGAACAGCCCCATGACGAGCGCGCCCTCCCGCGGGCTGCCCGTCGACAGCGCGTACACCTGCACGGCCTGGGTGAAGCCGCACGGCAGGAAGAAGGTGGCGGCGCCGAGGCCGAGCGCGCGCATCGTGCCGCCGCGCTCGCCATCCGAGGCGCCGCCCACCCAGGCGCCCCAGCGGCCCGGGAGCGCCAGCTGCCATGCGGCGACGCGAGGGGACGCCTCGGTGAGCCTGACGCCCACGATCGCCATGACGCCGGCTGCGATCAGCACGACGGCGGCGAGCAGCACGCCCGAGGGGGCGAGCGAGCGGCCCACGAGGCCCACCACCGCGCCCAGGGCGGCGAAGCCGACGATGCGTCCCGCATTGAAGGCGAGGTGCGGGCGCAGGCGCGCGAGCCCGCTCGCGCGCGTGGGCACCGACGCGGCGAGCGAGACGACGAGCCCGCCCACGAGCGCCATGCAGGTCGACACGCTCGCGGCCACGCCGAGCCCGAGGACCACCACGGCCGAGCCCGCGGACGCCCCCGAGGTGAGGTCCTGGACGCGCGACTCGAGCCCGAGCGCCCACGCGGCCGCGCCGACGAGGCCCACCACGGCGATCGCGACCACGAGGTCGCGCCACACGAACGGATCGTGGCTCAGCCACGGACGCGTGCCGACGGAGTACGGGGTGTCAGAGAGCGCCCCGTCCACGTCCCCGTCGGAGGGCAGGCGCCGTCCCTCGAGGGTGAGCCTCCCCGAGCGGCGGTCGGCGCTCGCGGACTCCACGCCGGGCAGCGCGAGCGCGGCGGCGGTCACGGTGCGCTCGCACGCCGCGCAGGTCATGCCGGCGATGGGGACGATGCGTTCGCTCACGGGTCCCTCCTTCGGGGTGACTCCATTAAGCACCCGGGTCCGGCGCCTCGCACGGGACCGAGGTCGCGACCCTGCCCGTGGGGGAGGGTTGACCCCCGCGCCCGCCGGCGGGTCAGCCGAGCTGCTCGCCCAGCTCGAGCCATCGCTCCTCGAGCCCCGTGTTCTCCGCCTCGAGCGCCTGGAGCTCTTTCATGAAGGTCGCAAGGCCGGCGAAGTCCGACTGGTCGTGCATCACCATCTCGTTGTGGAGGCCCTCGGTGAGCTCCTCGATCTTCGCCATGCGACGCTCGACCGCCTTGAGCTCCTTCTCGACGGCGCGGCGCTCGGCGCCGCTGAGCGCCGGCTCGCCCGACGATGCCGGGGTCGCGACAGCGTCGGGGAACGCAGCGCGGACGGTGGCCACCGCATCGTCGCCGCCGACGCCGAACGTGCCGATGCCGCCCGTGCCACCGGCGCGGCGGTCGCGGGACAGCGCGACGTACTCGTCGACGCCGCCCGGCAGGTGCCGCAGGCCCCCGTCGACCACGGCGTACTGCTGGTCGGTGATCCGCTCCATGAGGTAGCGGTCGTGGCTCACCACGATGAGCGTGCCGGGCCACGAGTCGAGCAGGTCCTCGAGCGCCGCGAGCATGTCGGTGTCGAGGTCGTTGGTGGGCTCGTCGAGCACCAGCACGTTCGGCTCCGACAGCAGCACCACCAGGAGCTGGAGGCGCCGGCGCTGGCCGCCGCTCAGGCGGCCCACGGGGGTCTTGAGCTGGATCGACGTGAAGCCCATGCGCTCGAGCAGCTGGCTGGGCGTCATCTCCTGGCCGTCGCTGAGCTTGATGGACGCGTAGCGCTTCACCACGGCGGAGACGCGTTCGTCCGCGATGTCGTCGAGCTCCGCGAGCTGCTGGCTCAGCTGCTCGACGCGGACCGTCATGCCGGTCTTCACCCGCCCGCTGGTCGGCTCCTGCTCGCCCGTGACGAGGCGCAGGAACGTCGACTTGCCGGCGCCGTTCTCCCCGAGGATGCCGATGCGGTCGCCGGGGCCGATGCTGAAGTCCAGGTCGCGCAGCACCTCCTTGTCGCCGTAGCTCACGCCGACGCCGACGAGCTCCACCACGTCCTTGCCCAGGCGCGCGGCGGCCATGCGGTGGAGCTTGACGGCGTCGCGGATGGGCGGCACGTCCGCGATGAGCGCGTTGGCGGCGTCGATGCGGAACTTGGGCTTGCTGGTGCGTGCCGGGGCGCCGCGGCGCAGCCACGCGAGCTCCTTGCGCATGAGGTTCTGACGGCGCTGCTCGGTGACGGCGGCGATGCGGTCGCGCTCGACGCGCTGCAGCACGTAGGCGGCGTAGCCGCCCTCGTACATGTCGACCTCGCCGTCGTGGACCTCCCAGGTGCGGGTCGAGATCTCATCGAGGAACCAGCGGTCGTGGGTGACCACGAGCAGGGCGCCCCGGTGGGCGGTCCAGCGCCGCTTGAGGTGGTCGGCCAGCCAGGTCACCCCCTCGACGTCGAGGTGGTTGGTGGGCTCGTCGAGGAAGACCACGTCGTGATCGCCCACGAGCACGTGGGCCAGCGCGACCCGGCGCTGCTGGCCGCCCGAGAGGTCGCCCACCACCGCATCGGCCGGAAGGTCGGGAACCAGGCCCGCCATGATGTCGCGGACGCGCGGGTCCGCCGCCCACTCGTGCTCGTCGCGGTCGCCGACGATCGCCTGGGCCACGGTGAGCGACTCGTCGACGTGGTCGGACTGGTCGAGGACGCCGATGCGGGTGCCGCGGGCCACGGTGACACGGCCGTCGTCGGGCTCGACCCGGCCGGCGAGCACCTTGAGGAGCGTCGACTTGCCCGCGCCGTTGGTGCCGACCATGCCGATGCGGTCGCCGTCGTCGAGGCCGAGGGTGATGCCCGCGAGAACGGGTCCCGTGCCGAAGTCCAGGTGAAGCGCCTCGGCGCCAAGCAGGTGAGCCACCCGACAAGGGTAGTCGCGGCCGGTCCCGGCGACGGGCGCGGTCGCTGCGCGGTCAGGCGCGCTCGAGGACCACCACGGGGATCTCGCGATCGGTCCGCGCCTGATACGCGTAGTAGTCGGGCCACGCCTCGACCATCGCCGCCCACATCGCGGGCTTCTCCTCGGGCGTCGCGACCCGGGCGGTCGCGGCGAACCTCTCGGCGCGGATCTGCACCCCGACCTCGGGATGCGCGGTGAGGTTGACGAACCACGCGGGCGGGGCGTCGGCGCCGCCCTTGGACGCGACGACGATGAAGGCGTCGCCCCACTCGCGATAGATGAGCGCGCTGACGCGCTCGGCGCCCGTGCGCCGCCCCGTCGTGGTGAGCAGCAGCACGGTGGTGCCGCGGCGCCAGTCGTGGCCCTCGGCGCCGTCGGTCTCGAGGTAGCGCGCCACGTGCGCGGGGCCGTGCAGATCGATCGCGGAGGTCATGCGACCCATGGTGTGCCCATGCCTTCCGTGTGCGCAATCCGACGGCAGGCGGGGAGCGCGAGGTCGCGCCTTCATCGCCGGGATCGCTTGCCATGACAAGTCTGGCGATTGTCATGGCAGACGATCTCGACGGAAGGGGGCTCATGCCGCGCCGCGCGCCCGCCCGGCCCCGATACGCTCCCAGCCATGAGATGCGTCGCCATCCGCCACGTCGCCTTCGAGGACCTCGGCATCTGGGAGGACGAGATCGCCGCCCACGGCTACGAGGTGGTCTACCTCGACGCGGGCGTCGACGACCTCGCGCCGTTCGTCTCCGCGGACCTGGGCATCGTGCTCGGCGGCCCCGTCGGCGTCGCGGATCTCGAGGACTACCCCGTGCTCGCCGAGGAGGCCGGGCTGCTCGCGAGCCGCGTGCGATCCGGCCTTCCGACCCTCGCGGTGTGCCTCGGCGCGCAGCTCCTCGCCCACGCCCTCGGGGGGACCGTGGAGCCGGGCGCGCCCGAGGTCGGCTGGGGCGGAGTCGACCTGCTCCCTGCCGCATCGTCCACCGCGCTGCGCCACCTCGACGGCGCCCCGGTCCTGCACTGGCACGGCGACCGCATCGTGCCCCCCGCCGGCGCCACCGTGCTCGCCTCCACCGAGGCCACGCCGTGCCAGGCCTACATGCACGGATCCGCGCTCGCGCTCCAGTTCCACCCCGAGGTCGACGCCGAGCGGATCGAGCGCTGGCTCCTCGGGCACACCGGCGAGCTGCGCTCGCTCGGCGTGTCGGTCACGGGGCTGCGCGCCCGTGCACGGGAGGTGGGGGACGATGCGGCGGTGGCCGGGATCCTGGTGATCCGCGAGTGGCTGCGCGGGCTCGGGACGGAGGGATCATGAACCTCAGGCAGGCCGCCCTCGGGGCGGCGGCGCTCGACGCGGGCGCGATCGTGGTGTTCTCGGCGATCGGCCGGGCGAGCCACGAGGAGGGCATCCTCGGGCCCGGCGGGTCGGGGCTCGCGACCACGGCGTGGCCCTTCGCGGCCGGCGCGGCGCTCGGGTGGGTGATCGCGCGGGGCTGGAGGCGCCCGTGCGACTGGCGCCGCACCGGCGCGATCGTCTGGGCCTCGACCCTCGTGGGCGGCATGGTCCTGCGGGTCGCGAGCGGGCAGGGCGTGCAGGTCTCGTTCGTCGTCGTCGCGGGTGTGTTCCTCGCGACGGCCCTGGTGGGGTGGCGCGTGGTCTCCGGCTGGATCGCGGCCCGGCGCGGGCTCAAGGCCTAGCGAGGCGCCGCGCCCACCCGAGGTCGGGACTCCGGCCGCGGCACGACCGGAGCCCCGGGCCGTCAGGCGAGGACGAACTTGTCGACGCCGGTCGCCAGGCCGGTCGCGATGTCGGACAGCCCGGTCACCACGCCGCCGACCTCGTCGGCGCCCGCGCGCGCGTGCTGCGCGCTGTCGGAGAGCTCGTGCGCGGCGGTCGAGATGGTGCTCGCGCCGTCGGCCGCGATCATGAGGTTGCGCTCGATCTCGGTGGTGGTCGCGCTCTGCTGCTCGATGGCGGCGGAGATCGACGACTGATGCTCGTCGACGCGGGCGATCGAGCCGGTGACTCGGTCCACCGCGGCCTGGACCTCGGCCGCGTCGGTCGCGACGTGCTCGAGCACGGGGCGGATCGTCTCGATCGCGGCGGCCGTCTGCTGGGCGAGGTCCTTGACCTCGCTCGCGACCACCGCGAAGCCCTTGCCCGCCTCGCCGGCGCGCGCGGCCTCGATGGTCGCGTTCAGGGCGAGCAGGTTGGTCTGCGCGGCGATCGCGGTGATGGTGGTGAGCACCTGGGCGATCTGCGACGAGGAGTCCTCGAGCCGCGTCGAGAGCGACGACGCCTCCTCCGCGGTGGCGACCGCGGCCCGGGTCTCGCCTGTCGCCGCGTGGACGTCGCGCGAGACCGAGTCGATGGTGACCCGCATCTCCACCATGGCGGCGGTCACGGACTGCACCTCGAGGCTCATCGCGGTCGCGGTCTCGGCCGTGCTGCCCGCGCTGGTCGCCGTCTGAGCGGCGACGCCCTGGAGGCCGAGGCTCGCCCCGTTGAGCTGGTCGGCGGTCACCTGGAGCGACTCGGCGCCCGTGCGGAGGGAGCCCACGGCGGACCTCATCGCGACGATGGTCTCGCCCAGCGCGTCGCCCATACGGCCGATCTCGTCGCTGCCCTCGCCCGTGTAGTCGTGCGACAGGTCGTGGTCGGCGACGCGCCGGAGGGCGTCGGTGATGCGGCTCACGCGCCGCACGATGCGACCGGACACCACGACGATGAGCCCGACGGCGAGGACCGCGACCACCAGGCCGACGATCAGCAGCGTCGCGGTGAGCTCCGCGATCCCGGCGTCGAGGTGCTGCGGCACCAGCGTGAGGTCCTGGTCGAGGCCCCACGAGGCGAGGGTCCAGCGCCACGGGGCGTAGCGGGCGACGGAGACCTCGGCGCCGTCGTCGGCGAGGTCGACGCGGACGATGTCCGCCGCGGTGCCCTCGGCCGTCGCGTCTTCCGCCGCGGCGTCGTCCACGAGCGCGAGACCCGTGTCGACGAGCGTCTGCGCGTAGGCGGAGTCCGCCGGATCGCCCGCGTTCGCGCCGGGCGGCGGCACCACCCAGGTGCCGTCGTCGGCGAGGACCGTGACGTAGCCGTGCTGCCCGACGGTCATCGCCGCGAGCGCCTCCCGGAGCGGGGCGTCGACCTCGCTCTGCGGGGTGCCCACGAACACGGCGCCCACCACCTCGCCGTCGACGGTGAGCGGGCCGTACGCCGTGACGTACTGCTGGCCCACCACGGTCGCCGTGCCGTAGTACGCCTCGCCGCCGAGCAGCGCGGAGACGACGGCGTTCGCCGAGCCGTCCGCGTTCGTGGCGGCGATGTACGTGCCGATCGCGCGCTGACCGTCGGCGGCCGGCACGTTGGTGGCGATGCGGAGCATGTCGCCGTCGTCGTTCATGCGCTGGAACACCGTGACGGCGGTGCCGAGCAGCCCGGCGGCCGTGTCGACCACCGGCACCGCCACGTCGGGATCGCTGACCGGTCGCACGGCCTGGCCGCCCACCGACAGCAGCGGGAGCTCGACGGAGGTGACGTCACCGGTGGTCTGATCGACGGCGTCCCATGCCTGGAGCCGGCCGAAGGCGAGCGGGCCCGAGGAGGCGACCACCGCTTGGGCGACCTCGAGCTCGGCGGCCATCCGGGTGGTGACGGTGTCGACCTGCGTCGCGACCAGCTGGTGCGCCGCCTGCGTGCTTTGGCGGAGCGCATCGGTGTTGAGCTGGTCGACGTCGGTGCGCGCCTGGTCGGCGAGGCGATGGGCCTGCACGGTGCCCACGGCGGTCAAGGCGACCGAGGTGCCGAGCACGGCGACGGCGCCGAGCGCGACGAGCTGGAGGCGCAGGCTGGAGCGGAGCGAGGGGAGGGGCATGGAGGCCTTCCGTGCCGGGACGGCGTGGGGAGCGGGGGACGCCTCTCCCATCGACCGTGCCGCTCCTCGGTGAGGACTCGAAACGTATTGTTTACAAACGTCAAATAAGGCATCCGGTGCCGTAGCGCTGCGGCTCGCCTGCTGCCCGGCCCTGCCATGCCCGGCCGCGCCGCGCCGAGCGGCGCCGAGCCACGCCCGGCCGCGCCGAGCGGCGCCGTCAGACCGCGACGACCACCTTGCCCACCTGCTCGCCCGCGACCACCCGTGCCACCGCATCGTGCGCGCGCGAGAGCGGGTGGACGCCGTCGATCGTGGGCCGCAGCCCGGTGCGCACCAGGAACGCCATGAGCGCCGCGAGGTCCGCGCGCGTGCCCATGGTGACGCCCTGGATGCGGAGCTCGTGGAAGAAGACGCGGGTGAGCAGCGCGGGATCCGGGTCCCCCGTGGTGTGGCCCGCGATCGTGATGGTGCCGCCGTTGCGCACGCTCGCGATCGAGTGCTTCCAGGTCGCCTTGCCCACGGTCTCGACGACCGCGTCGACGCGTCGCGGCAGGCGGGTTCCCGGCTCGACGGCGGCGACGGCGCCCATGCCGAGCGCGGCCTCGCGCTTCGCCTCCGAGCGCGACGTGGCGTAGACCTCGAGCCCGGCCGCGGCGCCCAGCGCGATCGCGGCGCTCGCGACACCGCCGCCGACGCCCTGCACCAGCACCGACTGCCCGGGCGTGAGGCCCGCGCCGTGGAACAGCATGCGGTAGGCGGTGAGCCACGCGGTGGGGAGGCACGCGGCCTCCTCGAAGCTGAGCTCGGCGGGCTTGGCGACCAGGTTGGCGGTCGGCACCGCGACGCGCTCCGCGAGCGTGCCCGGGTAGCGCTCCGACAGGATGCTGCGCGGCTCGCGCGGGCCCACCCCGTGGCCGTCCGCGCCGATGACGCCGTGCACCACCACCTCGGAGCCGTCGGGCGCGACGCCGGCGGCGTCGCAGCCGAGGATCATCGGCAGCTGCGCCCCGGCCAGGCCCACGCCTCGCAGCGACCACACGTCGTGGTGGTTGATGCTCGCGGCACGCACATCGACGGTGGTCCAGTGCTCGCGCGCCTCCGGCTCGGGCCTGTCGCCCACCTCGAGGGCGCTCACGGGATCATCGGGGCTGACACGGGCGGCGTAGGCGGCGAGCATGCTCCTCACCCTAGGACGATGCCGGGGCGCGGGGCGGGACGGAGGTCATCGTCGCTCCGCACGCGAGGGCCTGGCATGCGACAGGGGGACGATGCGCGGGCCGGGCCTGCGCATCGTCCCCCTGGAGAGCCGGGAGAGGAGTCCCTACTCGTTGTCGCCGTCGGTCGCGAGCGCGCCCGACAGCTTCGCCTGCACCTCGGTGCCGGCGCCGGACCAGACCCACTCGGCGACCTCGGGGAGGTCCGCGCCGGTCTCGTAGGCGTAGCGCTGGGCCTCGAAGCGCTTGTCCTGGAGCTTCTGGCGAAGCGACGCGGCCCGCGAGCCGAGCGACGGGACACGGTCGATGACGTCCATGACCAGGTGGTACCGGTCGATGTCGTTGACCATCGCCATGTCGAAGGGCGACGTGGTGGTGCCCTCCTCCTTGAAGCCGCGCACGTGCAGGTTCGCGTGCCCGGTCCGGCGGTAGGTGAGGCGGTGGATGAGCCAGGGGTAGCCGTGGTAGTTCATGATGATCGGCTTGTCGGCGGTGAAGAGCTGGTCGAACTCGCGGTCGGACATGCCGTGCGGGTGCTCTTTCTCCGGCTGGAGGCGCATGAGGTCGACCACGTTGACCATGCGCACCTTGAGGTCGGGAAGCTCCTCGCGGATGATGTCGATCGCGGCGAGCACCTCCATGGTCGGCACGTCGCCGATGCCGCACATCACCACGTCCGGCTCCTCGCCCAGCGGCACGTTGGAGGCGAACTCCCAGATGCCGGCGCCGCGCGCGAAGTGGTTCTCCGCCTCCTCGATGGTGAGCCACTGGGCCTGCGGCTGCTTGCCGGCGACCACGACGTTGACGCGGTCGCGGCTGCGCAGGCAGTGGTCGTAGGTCGCGAGCAGGGTGTTCGCGTCCGCCGGGAGGTACACGCGCACCACCTCGGCCTTCTTGTTCACCACGTGGTCGATGAAGCCCGGGTCCTGGTGCGAGAAGCCGTTGTGGTCCTGGCGCCAGACGTGGCTCGAGAGCAGGTAGTTGAGCGACGGGATCGGCCGGCGCCACGGCAGCTCGTGGGCCACCTTGAGCCACTTGGCGTGCTGGTTGAACATCGAGTCGACGATGTGGATGAAGGCCTCGTAGCTCGTGAAGAGCCCGTGGCGCCCGGTGAGGTTGTAGGCCTCGAGCCAGCCCTGGCACTGGTGCTCCGAGAGCATCTCGACCACGCGGCCGTCGTGGCCCATGGGGCCGTCGTCCGGGTCGATGCCCGCGTTCCACACCTTCTGCGTGACGTCGAGGACCGCCTGGATGCGGTTCGACGCGAGCTCGTCCGGGGCGAAGATGCGGAAGTTGTCGGGGTTGTTCTCCATGACGCCCTTGAGGAACGAGCCCAGCGTGCGGGTCGCCTCGCCGATCTCGGCTCCCGGGGCGGGCACGTCCACCGCGTAGTCGCGGTAGTCGGGCATGACCAGGTCCTTCATCAGCAGGCCGCCGTTGGCCTCGGGGCGGGCCGACATGCGCAGCTCGCCCTGCGGGACCACGGCGAGCACCTCGGGCCGCACCACGCCGTCCTCGTCGAACAGGTCGTCCGGGCCGTAGGACTGCAGCCACGCCTCGAGGGTGTGGAGGTGGTCGTCGGTGTCGCGCGCGTTGGACAGCGGCACCTGGTGCGCGCGCCACGAGCCCTCGGTCCGCTTGCCGTCGATGCTGGGCGGGCAGGTCCAGCCCTTGGGGGTGCGGAGCACGATCATGGGCCAGCGCGGGCGGTCCATCGTGGGGTTGACCTTGGCCTCGGCCTTGATCGCGGCGATCTCGTCCATCACCTCGTCCATCACGGCGGCGAAGCGACGGTGGAAGTCGGCGGGCGACTCCTCGTCGAAGCCGGCCGTGAAGAAGTGCGGCTTGTGGCCGTAGCCGACCATGAGCGCCTCGAGCTCGTCGTCGCCGATGCGCGCGAGGACGGTCGGGTTGGCGATCTTGTAGCCGTTGAGGTGGAGGATCGGCAGCACCACGCCGTCGGTGGCGGGGTTGATGAACTTGTTCGAGTGCCAGCTGGTGGCGAGCGGGCCCGTCTCGGCCTCGCCGTCGCCCACCACGGCCGCGACCAGCAGGTCGGGGTTGTCGAACGCGGCACCGTACGCGTGGGAGAGGGCGTAGCCGAGCTCGCCGCCCTCGTGGATCGATCCCGGGGTCTCCGGCGCGACGTGCGACGGGATGCCGCCCGGGAAGGAGAACTGCTTGAAGAGGCGCTGCAGTCCGCGCTCGTCCTCGGAGATCTCGGGGTAGGTCTCGTTGTAGGTGCCCTCGAGGTAGCTCGCCGCGACCAGGCCGGGGCCGCCGTGGCCTGGGCCGATGATGTACATCGTCGGCTGCTGACGCGACGTGATCATGCGGTTGAGGTGCGTGTAGATGAAGTTCAGGCCGGGCGTGGTGCCCCAGTGCCCCACGAGGCGCTTCTTCACGTGGTCGCGGTGCAGGGGGGCGCGCAGCAGCGGGTTGTCGAGCAGGTAGATCTGCCCCACCGACATGTAGTTCGCGGTGCGCCACCACAGGTCGATGGCCTCGACCTCGGCGTCGCTGACGGAGTCCGCAGTGCGGGGGGACCAGGGCTTCGGGGCCATCTCTACCTCCAGATCGGGTACGCGCCCAGCATTTCATGGTGAACGTTCACATGGCGCGGCGAAGGTCCTGGACCGCGAGCAAATTCCGGGTGAACGATGCGGCACCCGGTGACGCCTGCATCGTCCCCCGTGACACTGGCAACGGAAACGAAAGCGACACGCGGGTGAGAGGCCCGGTTGCGGGGCCTCCCACCCGCGTGTCGCGGTGAGATCCGTGGTGACTGTCAGGCGGCGGGGAGGGGGTCAGGAGACCGCGGCGACCGACTGCAGAGCGATCTCGCGCTCCTCGTTGGTCGGGACCACCCAGATCTGCACCGGCGAGGCGTCGGTGGAGACCAGCGTCGCCTGCTTCTTGCGGCCGTCGTTGCGCTCGAGGTCGAGCTCGATGCCGAGGCCGGCGAGGCCCGTGGTGGCGAGCTCGCGTACGCCGTGGTCGTTCTCGCCCACGCCCGCGGTGAAGACGATCGCGTCGACGCCGCCCATCTCGGCGAGGTACTTGCCGATGTAGCCCTTGATGCGGCGGCCGTAGACCTCGAGGCCCAGCTGCGCGGCGTGGTCGCCCTCGTCGGCGGCCTTCCACACGTCGCGCATGTCCGAGTAGCCCGTGAGGCCGAGCATGCCCGACTGGCGGTTGAGCAGGGCGTCGACCTCGTCGACGTCCATGCCCGCGGTGCGGCCCAGGTGCATCACCACGGCGGGATCGATGTCGCCCGAGCGGGTGCCCATCACGAGGCCCTCGAGCGGGGTGAGGCCCATCGACGTGTCGACCGAGACGCCGCCCTGGACCGCGCACGCGGAGGCGCCGTTGCCCAGGTGGAGCACGATGATGTTGACGTCGCGCGGGTCCTTGCCCATGAGCCGTGCGGTCTCGCGCGACACGTAGGCGTGCGACGTGCCGTGGAAGCCGTAGCGACGGACCCCGTGCTCCTCCGCCACCCGACGGTCGATCGCGTACGTGTACGCGGCCTCGGGCAGCGTCGCGTGGAACGCGGTGTCGAACACGACCACGTGCGGGATGTCGGGGAACGCGGCGCGGGCCGCGGTGATGCCCGCGAGGTTCGCCGGGTTGTGCAGCGGCGCGAGGGTCGAGAGCTTGGCGATGTGGTCCTCGACCTCATCCGTCACCACGGTGGGAGCGGTGAACTCGGAGCCGCCCTGGACCACGCGGTGGCCGACGACGGTCAGGGTCGACAGGTCCACGCCCGAGTCGGGCTCGGAGAGGTCGGCGATGATCTGGCGCACGCCCTCGTTGTGGTCGGTCACGCGCTCGACGAGCCCCGACGCGAGGGGCGCGTCGACGGTGGTGTCGACCACCTGGTACTTGATCGAGCTGGAGCCGCAGTTGAGGACGAGGGCGATGCCGTTGTAGTTGACGCTCACGCGTTGCCTTCCGGGGAGTCGAGGTTCTGGGCCTGGATCGCGGTGATCGCGACCGTGTTGACGATGTCCTGCACGAGCGCTCCGCGCGAGAGGTCGTTGACCGGCTTGCGCAGGCCCTGCAGGACGGGGCCGACGGCGACCGCGTTGGCGGAGCGCTGGACGGCCTTGTAGGTGTTGTTTCCGGTGTTGAGGTCGGGGAAGACCAGCACCGTCGCCTGGCCCGCCACCGGCGAGTCGGGAGCCTTGGACGAGGCGACGGAGGGCTCCACCGCGGCGTCGTACTGGAGCGGACCGTCGACCAGCAGGTCGGGGCGGCGCTCCTTCACCAGCCGGGTCGCCTCGCGCACCTTGTCGACGTCGGAACCGGTGCCCGACTCGCCCGTCGAGTAGGACAGCATCGCGACCTTCGGCTCGACGCCGAACTGCGCGGCCGTGTCGGCCGAGGAGATCGCGATGTCCGCGAGCTGCTCCGCGGTCGGGTCCGGGTTGACGGCGCAGTCGCCGTAGACGAGCACGCGGTCCGCGAGGCACATGAGGAACACCGACGAGACCACGGACACGCCGGGCACCGTCTTGATGATCTGGAAGGACGGCAGGATGGTGTGCGCCGTCGTGTGCGCCGCTCCGGAGACCATGCCGTCCGCGAGGCCCAGCTCGACCATCATCGTGCCGAAGTAGCTGACGTCCTGCACGCGGTCGCGCGCGGCCTCGAGGGTCGCGCCCTTGTGCTTGCGCATCTCGTAGTACTCGTGCGCGAAGCGCTCGACGTACTCGGGGTCGCTCGGGCTGATGATCGTCGCCGCGTCGAGCTCGAGGCCGAGCTCCGCGCCGCGGGCCCGGATCGACTGCTCGTTGCCGAGGATGATGAGCTCGACCACATCGCGGGTGAGCAGGGACGAGGCGGCGCGCAGGATGCGGTCGTCCATCCCCTCCGGCAGGACGATGCGCTGCTTGGGCGAGCGCGCACGGTCGAGCAGGCCGTACTCGAACATGAGCGGCGTGATGACGTCGGTGCGGGCGACGTCGAGCACCTCGCGCAGCTTGTCGGCGTCGACCCGCTGCTCGAACATCGCGAGCGCGGTGTCCACCTTGAGCTGGCTCTCGCGCGACAGCCGGCCGCGGGTGGTCGAGCAGCGACGGGCGGTCTCGAACGTGTCGAGCTCGGTGCGGATGACCGGCAGGGGCGAGCCGAGCCCCTCGAGCAGGCGGCGCACCGCGGAGCGCGGCTCGAGGCCGCCGGTGAGGATGACGCCGGACAGCGCGGGGAAGCCCTCCGCGCCGTGCGCGGCGAGCAGCGCGAGGACGGTGTCCGAGCGGTCGCCGGGGACGATGACGACGGAGCCGTCCTCGAGGCGGTCCAGGAGGTTCGACGTGGTCATCGCGCCGACCATGATCCCGTGCGACTCGCGCGACAGCAGCGACGGGTCGCCCGTCACGAGCGTGCCCTCGATCGCGTCGACCAGCTGGTTCATCGACGGCGCGATGAGCAGCGGGTCCTCGGGAAGCACGCCCAGGCGCAGGTCCTCGGGGAGCAGCGCGGCGATCGCGTCCACGTCGGCGGCGTTGCAGCGGTTGACGAAGATGCCGGAGATGTGGGCGTGCGACCCGATCAGCTCGAGGCGGGCCTGGTCGATGACCTGCGCGACCTCGCCGGGGGTGCGCTCGTTGCCGTGCACCACGAGCACGACGGGCGCGCCCAGGTTGGCGGCGACGCGACCGTTGAACTCGAGCTCGGCGGCCGCGGACACGTCGGTGTAGTCGGTGCCGACGATCACGACGGCATCGCACTTGCGCTCGACCTCGTGGTACCGCGACACGATGGTCGCGAGGGCCTTCTCGGGGTCGGCGTGGACGTCCTCGTAGGTGACGCCGATCGCCTCCTCGTACGACAGGTCGATGCTGTCGTGTCCGAGCAGGAGCTGGAGGACGTAGTCGGAGCCGTCGGCGACGCGGGCCACGGGTCGGAAGATCCCGACCCGTCCGACCTGCTTCGCGAGGAGGTTGGTGATGCCGAGCGCGATGGTCGATTTTCCGGTGTCGCCTTCGGCCGATGCGATGTAGATGCTTCGTGCCACGCCCCTATGGTTCCACGAATGCCCGGGACCTTCGCGGTCGAAGGTCCCGCAGCCGCCGTGGCACCCTGCCCGGCGCACTCCCTGCGGGGGCGCATCGGCACGCGCATGCGTAGGCTGGACGCAGCGGTCCCGCTGAGGGTTCGGACCGCAGGCGGGGTCGCCGTGCGGGCGGCCCGGCTGGAGACGGAGGCGCGATGGGACCGGGGGATCCCGAGGCACGCTCGTCGCGCGTGCCCGCGCTGCTGTCGACCTTCTTCGAGCGCAGCGCCGGTGGCCTGAGCGGGGCCGAGGGCTCCGCGGCGGGCACCGTCCGCACGTTCGCGCTCGTGTCGATCGCCTCCACCACGCTCTTCACCGCGCGCTACCTCGCCGACCCGGCGGTCGCGGCGGGGCCGCTGCCGTGGCTCAACGCGATCTCGATCGCGGTGTTCGTGGCGGTGCTCGTGCTGGTCGCGCGCGGCCGTCAGCTGCTCGCGGCGATCGTGTACCTCGCCACGGCGACCGCGGGGATGCTCTACATGGCCGTGCTCATGGGCTGGGCGTCGGGGCATCACTTCTACCTCATCACCGCCGCGCAGCTGGTGTTCCTCATGTTCACCGAGCGCCAACGACTGTGGCGGTGGACCTTCGCGCTGCTGTCGGCCGGCGCTTTCGTGTACGCGCAGCTCGGCACCGAGGGGATCGGGCCCTACGCGGATCGCGAGCACATCGCCGACACGTTCGCGATCAACGCCGTCGGCACCGCGACCCTCATGTTCGTGCTGTCCGTGGTCGCGCACCACCGGGCGCGCGTCGCGCGTGCGGAGGCGGAGCGGCTCGCCGCGCACGCCGAGTACCTGGCGAACACCGATCCCCTCACGGGCCTCGCCAACCGGCGGCCCGTGAGCGCGCGCCTCGAGGAGCTCGCGGCCGCGGAGGGTCGCACGTACTGCGTCGCGATCGCGGACCTCGACCGCTTCAAGGACCTCAACGACGTCTACGGCCACGCATGCGGCGACCGCGTGCTCGCCGAGCTGGGCGACCGGCTGCGCGGCCAGGTGCGCGTCAGCGACGCGCTCGGCCGCTGGGGCGGCGAGGAGTTCATCGTCGTCCTCGCGGATTCCTCGCTGGCGGACGCAGCCGTCATGATGGAGCGCATGAGAAGGATCGTGGGCGAGCGGCCCATCGCATGCACGGGTCACGACCACCGCGTGACCGTCTCCGTGGGGGTCGCCGACGGCGAGGCCGACCGCATGAGCCACCGCGTGGTCAAGCGCGCGGACGACGCGCTGTACGACGCGAAGCTCGCGGGGCGCGACTGCGTGCGCATGCGCCCGCTCGGCGAGGCCGGCACCTCACGCTCGACCGCGCGGCCCGCCAGGTGACGGTGGAGGTCCGGCGCGGCTCCCTCCTCTGGGGCCGCGTGATCGCCGCCGTGCTCATCGCGGCGCTCGCGGTCGGGGTGTGCGGGGCGCTCGGCTGGTGGCAGTGGACGCGCGCGTCGACCACCGGCCGCGCGGTCCAGCCCGACCCGGCGGTCCCGATCGCCGACGTCCTCCAGCCGGCGCAGGGATCGGGCGTCGCCGTGGGCCGGCAGGTCACCGTGACCGGCACGTGGGCCGACGTGGACGCCGCCGTCGTGACGGGCCGCGAGGTCGACGGCGTCGCCGCGGAGATGCTCGTGCGCGCGCTCACCGTCCCGGCGGACCAGACCGGGACGGGCGCGGAGGCGACCCTCGCCGTGGTGGTCGGCTGGCGCGCCGAGGGCGACGCGGTGGGACCGGACGATGCGCCGGGCACCGAGGTCTCCCTCGACGGCTACCTCCGGGCGCCCGAGGCGTCCGCCGCATCGTCCACCCCCGCGGTCGCGCCGGCGGACGGCACGTTCTGGGCCTCGGCCATGGCGACGTCGGAGCTCGCGCAGGTGTGGCCGGCGCCGCTCTACGGCGCGCTGCTGGTCGCCTACGACGGCACCGCGAGCTGGACCGCGCTGGAGCCGCTCCCGCCCACGCAGGAGATCAACTTCCGGTCGGGGGCCTACGCACTCGAGTGGTGGCTGTTCGGCGCGTTCGCGCTGTTCATCACGGTGCGCTGGATACGGGACAATGGGCGGGTTCCCCCGACCCGAGAGGAGCTCGCGTGAGCGACGCCTCCAGCAAGATCCCGGGCGCCCTCGCCCGCTACCGCGTGATGGCCTTCATCACCGGCACGCTGCTCATCGTCGTCTTCCTCGGCATGCTGCGGTACCTGCCCGGTCTCGACGACCTCGAGGCCACGCTGGACCCGGTGATGTTCGCGGTCGCGCAGATCCACGGCTTCGTCTACATGGTCTACCTGGTGACCGTGCTGCAGCTGTGGCTGCTCATGCGCTGGGACATCCCGCGCGTCATCTACATGGCCGCGGGCGGCATCGTGCCCCTGCTGTCGTTCTTCGCCGAGCGCCGCGTGCACGCGGAGGTCTCGGCTCAACTGGAGGAGGCCAAGTGACCGAGACCCAGCATCGTCCCGTCCTCGTCGTCGACTGCGGCGCGCAGTACGCGCAGCTGATCGCGCGACGCGTGCGCGAGGCGTCGGTGTACTCCGAGATCGTCCCGCACTCGATGTCCGCGGAGAAGATGCTCGCCAAGAACCCTGCGGCCGTGATCCTGTCCGGCGGCCCCTCCTCGGTGTACGAGGACGGCGCCCCGCAGATCGACCCCGCGCTGTTCGAGGCCGGCATCCCCGTCATGGGCATCTGCTACGGCTTCCAGGCCATGGCGCAGGCCATGGGCGGCACCGTCGCGAAGACCGGCCTGCGCGAGTACGGCCGCACCCAGGCGTCCGTGGGCACCGCCGGCACCGCGCTCGCGGGCAGCCCGGCCGTGCAGGAGGTGTGGATGAGCCACGGCGACTCCGTCCAGGAGGCGCCGCCCGGGTTCGAGGTGCTGGCCACCACCGAGGGCGCGCCCGTCGCCGCCTTCGAGAACCTCGACAAGCGCATGTGCGGCGTGCAGTGGCACCCCGAGGTGAAGCACTCGCCGCTCGGCCAGCACGCGATCGAGAACTTCCTCTACAACGTCGCGGGGCTGCAGCCCGACTGGACCTCCTCGAACGTGATCGAGGAGCAGGTCGCGCTCATCCGTGAGCAGGTGGGATCCAAGCGGGTCATCTGCGCGCTCTCGGGCGGCGTGGACTCCGCGGTCGCCGCGGCGATCGTGCAGAAGGCCGTGGGCGACCAGCTCACGTGCATCCACGTCGACCACGGGCTCATGCGCGCGGGCGAGGTCGAGCAGATCGAGAAGGACTTCGTCGCCTCGACCGGCGTGCGCCTCATCATCCGCGACGAGAAGGAGCGGTTCCTCTCGGCCCTGGCCGGCGTGAGCGACCCCGAGACCAAGCGCAAGATCATCGGCCGCGAGTTCATCCGCGTGTTCGAGGACGCCGCCCGCCAGGTGGTCGAGGAGTACGGCGCGTCCGGCGAATCGGTCGACTTCCTGGTCCAGGGCACGCTGTACCCCGACGTGGTCGAGTCTGGCGGCGGCGAGGGTGCGGCCAACATCAAGAGCCACCACAACGTGGGCGGCCTTCCCGACGACCTGCAGTTCTCGCTGGTCGAGCCGCTGCGCGCGCTGTTCAAGGACGAGGTCCGTGCGGTGGGTCGCGAGCTCGGGATCCCCGAGGAGATCGTCGGACGGCAGCCCTTCCCGGGCCCCGGCCTGGGCATCCGCATCATCGGCGAGGTCACGTGGGAGCGCCTCGAGATCCTGCGTCGCGCGGACGCGATCGCGCGCGAGGAGCTCACCAAGGCCGGTCTGGACCAGGAGATCTGGCAGTGCCCCGTGGTGCTGCTCGCCGACGTCCGCTCGGTGGGCGTCCAGGGCGACGGCCGCACGTACGGCCACCCCGTGGTGCTGCGTCCCGTGTCCTCCGAGGACGCGATGACCGCCGACTGGTCGCGCCTGCCGTACGACGTGCTCGCGCACATCTCCAACCGCATCACCAACGAGGTGGCCGAGGTCAACCGCGTGGTGCTCGACGTCACGAGCAAGCCGCCGGGCACCATCGAGTGGGAGTGAGCTGAACAGGAAGGGCCCCGCCGTCGGCGGGGCCCTTCCCGTTGTCCCGGTCGTCGGCCGCGCCCCGGAAGGTGCCTGGTGCCCAGAATCGGCCGATCCGGGCACTCAGCACCTCCGCAGGGGCGGGGGCGGCGGGTCAGGGGTCCTTGCGGTCCTCGGGTTCGGGATCGGGCGCGGGCTCCTGCTCGGATGTGGGCTCGGGGGCCGGCTCCGGGGCCGGCGTCTCGGTCGCGACGGCGGCGCGCTCGCGACGGTTCTGGCGGCTCGCCGAGGCGAGCGCCGAGAACAGCAGCCATGCGCCGAGCGCGACGAGCGCGATGATGGCGAACAGCTCCAGGTCGATGCGGAAGCCGGACAGCGCGGCGATCAGCAGCCCGCCGGTGGCGGCGACGATCGCCCCCCAGATCGCGCCCGTGACCCGCTCGGCGGTCCCGCGGCGCGGACGAAGCTCGGCGTTCATGACGCCACCTCCTCGATGACGATGGTGGAGTAGCCCTCGGCCACGTGCGTGGCGTCGAGCGTGAGGACGGGGTCGCCAGGGTTGGCCAGCGACACCGAGGCGCCCGACCAGACCTCGCACGTGATCCCGCGGTCGGGCCAGTACACGGAGGCCGAGGCCGACTCGCCGGTGGTCACCTCGAGCGAGGTCCCGGCGGCGACGCGGACCGTGGTGTAGCCGGCGGTCACGTCGGCGGTCGTGGTCGAGTCCAGCGCGGTCTCGGAGATGAGCCCGCGGGACTGCCCCTCGGAGCCCGGGACCTCGTCGAGCGCGTAGCAGCCCGACGGCAGCGAGATCAGCGCATAGTCGCCGTCGAACGCCGCGAGCGCGTCGTAGGAGGGCTCGGGCGCGGCGCTCGCGACGGACTCCTCAGGCGCCGGCTCGCCGAGCACGAAGCCGCCGTCGCCGATCTCGATCCGGGTGATCTCGTCGCCGTCGCGCTCGATCCGGATCTCCGGCAGGTGGCGGTCGGCCCACCCGTCGCGCACGTCCTCCGCCTCGGCCGTGAGGGCGAGCGCCGGCACCATCATGAGCGCCGACGCGAAGGCGAGGAAGCCGAGGCGGCGCCCCGACAGCGCGACCAGCACGAGGATCACGCCCACGCCCGTGAGGAAGACCGCGAACCACGCGAGCATCGGATGCACCGCGAGCCGGTCCTGCCATGCGGCGGCCGCGACGCCCGCGCCCGAGAGCACGAGCCACGCGAGCGTCAGCAAGTAGAAGGGCGCGCCGGGACCGGGCACACGGGGCGCGCGGGGCGGCACGGGCGGCACGGGCGGCGCGGCGTAGGCGGGTGCGCCGTACGGCTGCGCGTACCCCGTCGCCGCGGCCGCCGCGCTCTGCGCCTGGGAGGCCGCCGCATCGGCCGCCGCGGACGCGGAGGCGACCGCGTCCTCGGCGACGCCAGCGCGGTAGGTCGCGCGCTCGTCGCGGCGGGCCTGACGGTCCGCACGGGCCTGCTGGCGCGCGGCGGCCCATGCCGGCGGCGCGGCGTACACGGGCGGTGCGCCGTCGGGGCCGGGCTGGGGAGGCGTCGCGCCGCCCGTGCCGCCGCGGCGCGCCAGGTGGACGACGAGGAAGACGATGCCGCCGATCACCGCCAGGGGGATGGTGATCCCGAGGATCAGCGCGGCCATGCGGAACACGCCGCCGCCCACGCCGTCGTCCCAGACGTAGCTGTGGTTCCAGGACCACGGGCCGCCCTCGCCGATGGTCGCGAGGCCCACGAGCCCGACCACGGCGATCGCGACGAGCGCTCCCACGTTGGGGACGCCGCGGCCGAAGTCCTGCGCGATGATGCGCCCGCGACGGTCGGGCAGGAGCGCCCAGGCCGCGGCGTACGCGAGCAGCACGATGCCGTTGAGCACGATGGCGAGGCCCACGAGCCCCACGCGGGTCCACGCCCGCGACCATCCGAGGCGCTCGGCGATGCCGGCGCCCACCCCGCTGAAGACGCGCGCATCCGAGCGAGTGAGCTCCCACCCGCGGATGGTCGTGAAGAACCCTGCCTCCGTGGGCGGGGTCTGCTGGTCAGTCATGTCGAATCCTCCGATCTCCCTCGAGTGTCGCGCGGGGCCGCGCGCCCCCGCTATGAGGGAGGCCCCTGATTCGCACCCTGAATCCTGGGTGCCCCGCGCATCGTCCCGACGGCCGAGGAGCGGGGGTGTCGCGCTGTGCGAAGGTGGTGCCATGACGGCCACCACCGCGCGGATCGCGCATCCGCTCGAGCGGCGCTCGCCCGCCGTGCAGTGGTGGCGCGCGTCGCTCGGTGCGGCGCTGCTCGCGTTCGCCGGCGTCATGCTCGCGCATCGGTACGAGTGGGCCCACCTGGCGTGGTGGCTGCTGCCGCTGCTGCTGTTCGTGGTCGCGATCGTCCTGGTGTGGAGCCCGCTCGAGAACGCCGTGCAGCTCGACGCGCGCCGGCCCGACGTCGGCGGGCTGTTCTCGCGCGACGCGTGGCTGCGCATGAGCGCGGGGCTCGCGTTGGCGGTCGTGGCGCTGTGGTGGTTCGCGAGCGCGTTCCCGGGCCGCGAGCCCGTGCTGCGCGCCATCATCGTGCCCGTGATCGTCGTCGTCGCGCTGGCGCTGCTGCTCGCGCCGTGGTGGCTGCGGCTCCTCCGCCAGGTCGGGGTCGAGCGCGAGCGTCGCGTGCGCGAGTTCGAGCGGGCCGAGATCGCGGCCCATCTGCACGACTCGGTGCTGCAGACGCTCACGCTCATCCGCGCCAAGGCGGACGATCCGGACGCCGTCGCGCGGCTCGCGCGGGCGCAGGAGCGCGACCTGCGTGCCTACCTCTACCAGGAGCGGCGGTCCACGCAGGAATCGGTCGCGACGGCGCTCGGCGCGGCCGTCGCGGAGGTCGAGGACGCGCACGGGGTCGAGGTCGAGGTCGTCACCGTCGGCGACGCGCCCACGACGGCCGGGCTCGCGGCGGCCGTCAAGGCGGTGCGCGAGGCGGTGCTCAACGCCGCGCGCCACGCCGACGCTCCGTACTCGGTCTACGCCGAGGTCACCGCGCGCGGCCTCGAGGTCTTCGTGCGTGACGGCGGTCCGGGATTCGACCCGGCGGCGGTCCCGGCCGGGCGGCTCGGGATCCGCGAATCCATCATCAACCGCGTGGAGCGCCACGGCGGCACGGCGGAGGTCTCCTCCGCTCCGGGCGGCCGCACCGAGGTGACCCTCAGCATGCCCCTGGAGGAGCAGTCATGACAGTGTCCGTGGTGATCGTGGACGACCACGACGTCATCCGCGTCGGCGTGCGCGAGAGCCTCGCGGACGACATCGAGGTGGTCGGGGAGGCGCGCGACGTCGAGTCGGCGATCGCGGAGATCGTCGCGAGGGCCCCGCAGGTGGTGATCCTCGACGTGCACCTGCCCGGGGGCACCGGGGGAGGCGCGCTCGACGTGCTCGCCGAGGTCCTGCATCGTCCCGGCGCGCCGCGCGTGCTCGCGCTGTCGGTGTCCGACGCGGCCGAGGACGTGGTGGCGACCGTCCGCGCCGGCGCGCGCGGGTACGTGACCAAGTCGATCTCGGGGCCGGAGCTGTCCGATGCGGTGCGCCGCGTCGCCGGGGGCGATGCGGTGTTCTCGCCGCGCCTCGCGGGGTTCGTGCTCGACGCGTTCGGGGCGGCCGGGGGCGAGGTCGCAGCCGCGGACGAGGACCTCGACAAGCTCACCGAGCGCGAGCAGGAGGTCATGAGGCTGATCGCGCGCGGCTACACGTACCGCGAGGTGGCCGAGAAGCTGTTCATCTCGATCAAGACGGTGGAGACCCACGTGGGGAAGGTGCTGCACAAGCTGCAGCTGTCCAACCGTCACGAGCTCGCGCACTGGGCGGCGCAGCGGAGGATCGTCTAGCTGAAGAGCGCCACCGCGCGCGCGATGACGAGCGCGAGCACCACGAATCCCGAGAACGCTTGCAGGCCCATGAGCGCCTTCGCGCGTCCGGACAGCGGGATCGAGTCGGAGGCGGAGAACGCCATCGAGTTCGACAGCGACGTGTAGAGGTAGTCGCCGAAGCGCGGGCGCCAGTCGGCGTGGCGGGACGATGCCGCGGCCACCTCGTCGATCGCGTCGTGGTCCTCGTCCTGCGCGAACCGCAGGTCCGCGGGCGGGAGCTCGGCGCGGGCGAGCGCGCGCCGCACCACGGGCCCGCCGCGGTCGAGCTCCCACAGCACCAGCGCGAACGCGATGACGTTGGTGAGCCAGACCTGGGCCGCCGACAGCAGGATGCGCGAGCCCGAGCCGGTCGACGGCGCGGTGAGCGACACGATCAGCGCGACGAGCATCACCTGGTTGGAGGCCGCGAGCAGGAGCGCCTGCGCGACCGACAGCCCTCGCGTCCACGCGGTCTGACGATGCAGCCGCACGGGGTTCGCGACGAGCAGCGGGACGAGCAGCACCAGGCCGATGCCGACGATCGCGTACCGGAAGGCGGGCAGGAACGTCGACGGCAGGGCCACGTACATGGCGAGCGCGATCAGCAGAGCGCCCACCGCGGGCCAGCGATGCTCGCCGCGGCCGCCTTCCGGAATCGCCGTCATGACAGGGATTCTGCTCTCCCTGGTACCCTGGGTGGTACTTGCAGGACCATCCCCGGTCCTCCTGCGTCGCAGATTGCTTCCACTTCTCGCCGGCGCCCGACCATCCAGGCGGCGCGGCTCGTAGAAATTCTCTTCGGCGAACGAGCGCGGACACCTCCGCGATTCGCCACCATCGCCGGTGCTGCACGAGCCCGCCCGGGCTCCGCGCGCATCGGCCGCTGCCACGAAAGGCACCCACGTGACCTCCACCACCTTCGCCGAGCTCGGCGTGCCCACCCCCCTGACCGACGTCCTCGAGGGAGAGGGCAAGCGCCACGCCTTCCCCATCCAGGTCGAGACGCTGCCCGACTCGCTCGCCGGCCGCGACGTCCTCGGTCGCGGCAAGACTGGTTCCGGCAAGACCCTCGCGTTCTCCATCCCCATGGTCGCGCGCCTGGCCAAGGCCGGCGGCCGTCCCAAGCCGGGGCGCCCGCGCGCGCTGGTGCTCGCCCCGACGCGCGAGCTCGCGACCCAGATCGACGCGACGCTCGCGCCGCTCGCGGCCGCGTACGGCATGCGTACCACCACCATCTTCGGCGGCGTGAGCCAGCGCCGTCAGGAGCAGGCGCTCCAGCGCGGCGTCGACATCGTGGTCGCGTGCCCGGGCCGCCTCGAGGACCTCATGGGTCAGCGCCACGTCTCGCTCGACTCGGTCGAGATCACCGTGCTCGACGAGGCCGACCACATGGCGGACCTGGGCTTCCTGCCCGGCGTCACGCGCATCATGAACGCGACGCCTCAGCGCGGCCAGCGCCTGCTGTTCTCGGCGACGCTCGACAACGGCGTGGACAAGCTGGTGAAGCGCTTCCTCGACTCGCCGGTCATGCACTCGGTGGACGATGCGTCGAGCCCGGTCGAGGCCATGACCCACCACGTGTTCCACGTGGCGGGGGCCGATGCGAAGAAGGACCTGATCCACGCGCTCGCCTCGGGCACCTCGCGCCGCATCCTCTTCACGCGCACCAAGCACCAGGCGAAGAAGCTCGCCAAGCAGCTCACCGCGGCGGGCATCCCCGCCGTGGACCTGCACGGCAACCTCTCGCAGAACGCGCGCGACCGCAATCTCGCGGCGTTCGCGGGCGACACCGTGCGCGTCCTGGTCGCGACGGACGTCGCGGCGCGCGGCGTGCACGTCGACGGCGTCGAGCTGGTGGTCCACGTGGACCCGCCGGCCGAGCACAAGGCGTACCTGCACCGCTCGGGCCGTACGGCGCGCGCGGGCTCCGCGGGCGACGTGGTGACGGTGGTCATGCCCGAGCAGCGCAAGGAGACCGACCTGCTGCTCAAGAAGGCGAGCATCAAGGTCCGCCCCGAGGTCGTCAGCGCAGCGTCGCCGCAGGTGGTGCGACTCGTGGGCGAGGTGGCCGCGTACGTCACGCCGTCCGCCGAGCCGGCGCCTCAGCAGCGTCAGGGCGCGGGTCGCGGCCGGTCCGGGGCAGGTGCCCAGGCCGGTGCGACCGCGGGCGGCGGGCGCCGTCGCGGTGGTCGCGGACGCGGCGCCGCCACCGGTGCCGCGCCTGCGCAGGCGACGTCCCGCCCCCGGACCCATGCCCCCCGTTCGGGCGGCGCATCGGCGTCGGGTGGCGCGGCCGCGGCCCCGCGATCGGCGGGCGCATCGACGGGAGGCGCCGCGGCGTTCTCCGCGCGCGGCGGCTCGGGCGGCGGCTCGCGCCGCGGCGGCCAGGGACGCCGCACGCGCTGATCCCCACATTCCGTACGTTCCCTACCGACCCCTTGTTCCAGGGGTGATGCGGCGCTAGCCTCGAGGGGTGTCAAACGCGGACGCGGCTGAGGGGCTCTCCGCTGGGGCACGGCGCGTCGCGACGGCCGGGCTCCCGGAGGACGCTTCGTCGCGCCCTGTTCCGGACGGCGCCCGCGCCTCGCAGTTCTGGGGCGCGCGCACCGCGACCCCCGCGGCCGGCGTCGCACGGGCGCCCATCGCCCCGACCGTGCCGGACCCCGTCGATCCCGCAGTGCTGCTGCGCCGCCTCGCGGACCTCGCGGTGTCCGAGGCCGTGGGGGACGTCCGCGTGGAGCAGGACCGCCATACGCCGAAGGAGCTGCCGCGCAGGTCCGAGGCGAGGGGCGGCGGCGCGCTGTCGGGAGGCGTGCCTCCGGCGCCGCCTGCCCCCGCGACCCCGGCCGCGGCGCGGCCGTCCCAGCGCGCGGACGGCGGGACCGCGGGCCGGGCGGCGGGCGCCGCCGCGCCCAGCCGCCGGGCCATCCGGGCGCGCGGCGTCGACCGCGCGACCGTGCCGGGCGACGAGCAGGACGCCGCGCTCCCCAGCGCCCGGCTCGAGGCGCTCGCGGATCTCATCCCGCAGCTGAGGGGCCTGTCCGAGGACCGGCGGCCCGAGATGCGCTCGCTCTACGCCCTCTGCTACTCGCTGCTCGCGATCGACGGCCAGGCGCCCGCCGACCGGGATGTGTGGCGCGCGCTGCTGGGACTGAGCAAGTACGACCAGGACGCGGCGGTCCGGCGCGCCGCCGACCTCGCCCTCACCGACCTCGAGCGCTTCGGCACGGTGCCGACCGTCCGCTGAAGGCCCCGCCCTCACTGACAGTTCCAACGGAGCGGGTCCCGGTTCGCGGGCGTGTCGCGCCCAGGAGCCGTTCCCAGCCGGCGTGTCGCCCCGAGATCCGTTGCCAGTGTCGGCCGGGGGGAGGGGTGTCCGTGGCAGCGCCTAGAATCTCTCGGGTCATGGATGCGCTCTTCGATCTCGACGGCTCGACCCCCAGCGAGCCCCAGCCCACCACGCCCGCCGCCCAGCAGCCGGAGCCGGAGCAGTGGCACGCGCCCGACCTCGAGCCCGCGCCCGAGGAGGCCTACGAGCCGGAGCCCGAGGACGCCTGGATCCCTCCCGCGCCCATCCTGACCGGGCACACGCGGCCGGCCGCGGCCGCGAACCGGCCCGCGCGGGGCGCATCGTCCCTCGTCGAGGGCCTCAACCCGCCGCAGGCGGAGGCCGTCACGCACCAGGGTGAGGCGCTGCTCATCATGGCCGGCGCCGGCTCCGGCAAGACCCGCGTGCTGACGCACCGCATCGCTCATCTGCTCGAGACGCACCGCGCGCGGCCGCACCAGATCCTCGCGATCACCTTCACCAACAAGGCGGCGGCGGAGATGCGCGAGCGCGTCGAGGCGCTCGTGGGTCCCGAGGCGCGCGGCATGTGGGTCGCGACGTTCCACAGCGCGTGCGTGCGGATCCTGCGCGCCGACCACGAGCTTGCGGGGCTGAGCTCGAGCTTCTCGATCTACGACACGTCGGACTCGGTCAACCTCATGAAGCTCGTCATGAAGGAGCTGAACCTCGATCCGAAGAAGTTCACGCCCAAGGCGATCCTGGGACGCATCGGCAAGTTCAAGGACGAGCTGATCGACCCCGAGGTCGCGCTCGCGGGCGCGTCGATGGCGTCCAAGTTCTCCATCGAGCACGCCGCGGCCACCGCCTACCCGCTGTACCAGCGACGCCTCGAGGCGGCCAACGCGGTCGACTTCGACGACATCATCGTGAAGACCGTCGCGCTGGTGCAGAACCACCCGAAGGTCGCGCGCGCCTACCGCGAGCGGTTCCGCCACATCCTCGTGGACGAGTACCAGGACACCAACCACGCGCAGTACGTGCTCGTGCGCGAGCTCGTGGGGCCCGCGGACGACGCGAGCCTGCCCGCGGGCGAGCTCACCGTCGTGGGTGACGCGGACCAGTCGATCTACGCCTTCCGCGGCGCGACCATCCGCAACATCATGGAGTTCGAGAAGGACTACCCGAACGCGCACATCGTGCGCCTCGAGCAGAACTACCGCTCGACGCAGAACATCCTCACCGCCGCCAACACGGTCATCCAGCACAACTCGGACCGTCGGCCCAAGAACCTCTGGACCGACTCCGGCGCGGGCGAGAAGATCAAGGGCTACGCCGCGGACACGGAGCAGGGCGAGGCGCAGTACATCGCGACCGAGATCCGCCGCCTCATCGACGAGGACGGCGTCGAGCCGAACGACATCGCGATCATGTACCGCGCGAACGCGCAGTCCCGCGCCGTCGAGGAGCGCTTCATCCGCGCCGAGATCCCCTACAAGGTGGTCGGCGGCACGCGCTTCTACGAGCGCAAGGAGATCAAGGACATGCTCGCGTACCTCGCCGCCGTGGTGAACGAGGACGACGACGTGGCCACCCGCCGCATCATCAACGAGCCCAAGCGCGGCATAGGCGACACCGCCGTCGAGTCGGTCGAAGGCGTGCGCCGCGCGCTGGTCGCGGCCGGCCAGGAGGCCAGCTTCGGCACGGCGCTGCGGCAGTTGGACGATGCGGGGCTCCAGGCGCGCTCGCAGCGCGCCATCGAGGACTTCGTGCGGCTCATGGACGATCTGCGGGCGCTCGCGCAGGACAACGGACCCGCCGGCGTGCTCGACGCGATCGCCGACCGGTCGGGCCTGCTCGCCTCGCTGAGGAAGAGCGACGACCCGCAGGACGCGAGCCGGATCGAGAACATCATGGAGCTCGTGGCCGTGGGGCGGGAGTTCTCGGAGGACAACCCCGACGGCACGCTCGCGGACTTCCTCGAGAAGGTCGCGCTCGTCGCGGATGCGGACCAGGTCCCGGACGCCGACGGCAGCGGCGGCGTGGTCACCATGATGACCCTCCACACCGCCAAGGGACTCGAGTTCCCCGTCGTGTTCCTCACGGGCATGGAGGACGGCACCTTCCCGCACATGCGGTCCATCGAGTCGGGTGACCTCAAGGACATGGAGGAGGAGCGCCGCCTCGCGTACGTGGGCCTTACCCG
This sequence comes from Demequina iriomotensis, assembly GCF_000971395.1. Taxonomy (GTDB): domain Bacteria; phylum Actinomycetota; class Actinomycetes; order Actinomycetales; family Demequinaceae; genus Demequina; species Demequina iriomotensis. The sequence continues at coordinate 626,088 of NZ_BBME01000009.1, forward strand.
TGCGCGCGAGCGGCTGTACCTCACCCGCGCGGAGGCGCGCTCGAGCTGGGGTGCGCCGCAGTACTTCGGTGCGAGCCGCTTCGTCGAGGAGATCCCCGCGGAGCTCATGGAGTGGACGCGGGCCGCCGTGACCATGAGCTCGCTGCGGGCTCAGTCGGATCGCGGCACCTCCCGCGGCGGCGCGTGGTCGGGCATGGGCTACGGCTCGGGCTCCGGCTACGGCGGCAGCCAGGACCGCGAGGACGGCAACACGTACTCGCGCGCCGGCGCGGTCAGCACGCGGCGCGTGCCGCCGAGCCCGCCGGGCTCCGGCGGCGGCGACGTCGGGTTCGAGGTGGGCGAGCGCGTGCTGCACGACAAGCACGGCATGGGCAAGGTCGTGGGCACCGAGGGCGCGGGCCGCAACGCGGTGGTGAAGGTCGACTTCGGCGGCGAGGTCAAGCGGCTGGTGCTGCGCTTCAACTCCCTCGACAAGCTGTAGCGTTCGGCGCTAGCGTCCCCCCAGGTACGGCGGAGGGGGACACGATGCGAGCCTGGTGGATCGGCGCGGTGGCCGCAGCGGTGATCGTGGCCGCCCTCGCGGTCCCGTGGGTGCCGGCCGATGCCGTCACCACGGTGCCGGTCGAGCGCGAGTGGACCCTGGCCGATGCGGAATCGGGGCATTGCGCCGAGGTCGCCTTCTCGGCCACGCTCGAGGGTACGGAGCGGAGGCCGGTGATCGCGGCGCTGCCGTGGCGGGCCTGGACGGACACCGCGCTCGTCGGCGAGACCGTCGCGAGCGTGCACATGGATCCGGGCTGCGACGGAGCGGGCGAGCTCACCGCCGTCGACGCCGGGATCGTGGTCGGCGACGCGACCTGCGGCGAGTGGGACTTCGGAGCACCCATGATGACCGACAGCCTCGCGGAGATGACCCGGGGATGCGACGGTGCGGCCGTGCGCTTCGACGTCGGGAGCCTCGACGCGGCCACGGGCATCACGTCGCACCAGGAGGTGGTCCCGCCGCTCGCGATCGGCCGCGCCGGCTGCGTCGACCTCCTCGCCTGGGCCACCATCGGCTCGACCCAGGGCGATGCGGCCCTCGCCGCGGGTGTCGCCGGGCCCGACCCCGAGACGATCTGCCTGGCCGACGCGGGCTGACGCGGCGCATCGTCCCCTCACGGGCGACGCGCGACGGGCGCCGCCGCTAGGCTCGTCCTGGACCGGAACCCCAGGAGGATGGCATGTCGGACAAGACCTCGAAGGTGTCGATCGTCGGCGCGGGAGCCGTGGGCGCGACCCTGGCGTATGCAGGCCTGATGCGCGGATTCGCGCGCACGGTCGCGCTCTACGACATCAACAAGGCGAAGGTCGAGGCGGAGGCGCTCGACCTCGCGCAGGGCATCCAGTTCATGCCTGAGGCGACGGTGCTGGGCTCGTCGGACATCGGCGTGGTCGAGGACTCCGACGTGGTCGTCATCACCGCGGGTGCGAAGCAGCAGCCCGGCCAGACGCGCATGGACCTCGCGGGCGCGACCATCGGTCTCATGGACAAGGTGCTGCCGCCGCTGCTCGAGGCCGCGCCGAACGCGATCTACATCCTCGTGACCAACCCCGTCGACGTGGTCACGTACGCGGCGATCAAGAAGTCGGGCATGGACCCGTCGCGGATGTTCGGCTCGGGCACGGCGCTCGACACGTCGCGGCTGCGCCACCAGATCGCCGCGCACTGCGACATCGCGGTGGGCAACGTGCACGCGTACATCGCGGGCGAGCACGGCGACTCCGAGGTCGCGCTGTGGTCCTCGGCGACCATCGGCGGGCAGCCGCTCATGGACTGGCGCGGCCGCGACGGCGAGGTCGTCATGACCCCCGAGGTGCGCGAGCAGATCCACCACGACGTCATGCGGTCCGCGTACACGATCATCGAGGGCAAGGGCGCGACCAACTACGCGGTCGGCGCCGCGGGAGCGCGCATCGTGGAGGCCGTGCTGGGCGACCAGCGCCGCATCATGCCGGTGTCGACCCTCATCGACTACCCGGGCGTGGGCGAGGTGTGCATGTCGCTCCCCGCGGTGATCGGCCGCAACGGCATCGAGCACCAGGCCGCGACGCCGATGGACGACGAGGAGAAGGCGCTCCTCGAGGCCTCGGCGCGCTCGATCAAGGAGACGGCGAACCGCTTCGGCGTCGGCTGAGGCTCACCTCCACGCCCTGCGAGGTGCTGAGTGCCCAGAGCGGGCCGGAACGGGCGTTGAGCACCTCGCAGGGCGCGTGAGACGGTCAGTCCTCCGCGAACAGCGGCGTCGAGAGGTAGCGGTCGCCCCGATCCGGGACGATGAAGACGATCGTCGCATCGTCCTCGACGGCGGCGAGCGCCAGGGCCACGTGCGCCGCTCCGCCCGCGCTCATGCCCGCGAGGATGCCCTCCTCCCGGGCGAGGGCGCGGGTGGTGCGCGTCGCATCGTCCTGGCTCACGTTCCGCACCTCGTGGGGGACCGTCGGGTCGAAGATGCGCGGCAGGAACTCCGGCTCCCACGCGCGGATCCCCGGGATGCGCGAGCCCTCCTCGGGCTGCACGCCCACGATGCGCACCGCGGAGCTCAGCTCGCGCAGGCGCCGTCCGGTCCCGGTCAGCGTGCCCGTGGTGCCCATCGAGGACACGAGGTGCGTCACCCGTCCGCCCGTCTGCGACCAGATCTCCTCGGCGGTGGTCGCGAGGTGGGCCGCCGGGTTCGCGGGGTTGGCGAACTGGTCGAGCTGGATCCCCTCGCCCGCGGCCTCCATCGCGTCCGCGGTGGTGCGCGCGAGCTCCATCCCGCCGGCGGGGTCCGTGAGCACCAGGCGTGCGCCGTAGGCGGTCATCGTCCGGGCCCTCTCGACCGACAGGTCGGCGGGCATCACCAGGACCATCGCGTAGCCGCGCACCGCGGCCACCATCGCGAGCGCGATCCCCGTGTTGCCGCTCGTCGCCTCGATGACCGTGTCGCCGGGACGGATGCGGCCCGTGGCCTCGGCCGCCTCGATCATCGACAGCGCGGGCCGGTCCTTGACGGAGCCCGCCGGGTTGGTGCCCTCGAGCTTCGCGAGGACCACGGTGCCGCGCGCGGCGGCGTCCGCGGCGAGCCGCTGCAGCCTCACCAGGGGCGTGCCGCCGATGGTCTGCTCGATCGTGGGGTAGTCGTGCATGTCCCTAGTGAACCGGACGTGGGGACGATGCGCGACGATGCCCCCGGCGCACCGGGGGCATCGCCTGGGCCGGGGTCAGACCCCGACCAGCTCCTTCTCGCGAGGCGGCTCGGGGGCCGCGCCCTCGACGGACACCCGCGGGAGCCACTCGAGCCACCGCGGCAGCGTCCAGTTGCGCTCGCCCAGCAGGGTCATGAGGGACGGGACCAGGATGGTCCGGACGACGGTCGCGTCGATGATGACCGCGGCCGCGAGCCCGAAGCCCATCTCCTGGAACTCCGCCATGTCACCCAGGGAGAACCCGAGGAACACCGCGACCATGATGAGCGCGGCGCCCGTGATGAGCGAGCCGGTGCGGGAGAGCCCGAAGACCACGGCGTCGCGCGTGTCGCCGGTCGCGTCGTGGCGCTCCTTGATGCGGCTGATGAGGAACACGTGGTAGTCCATCGACAGGCCGAACAGGACCGCGAACAGGAACACCGGGATCCACGGGGCGATGCCGTCGACCTGCGCGAAGCCGAACAGCTCGGCGCCCCAGCCGTACTGGAACACCGCCACCAGCAGCCCGAAGGCGGCCGCCGCGGACACCACGTTGAGCGCGATCGCGGTGAGCGGGATCGCCAGCGAGCGGAACGCCACGAGCAGCAGCACGAAGCTCGCCCCGAGCACGATCGCGAGGACCCACGGCACCTTGTCGACGATGACGTCGCGGAAGTCGACCGCCTCGGCCTGGTCGCCGCCCACGTAGGCGGTGGCCTCCGTCCCGCCGAGCGCGCCGGGGACGATCACCGACCGCAGCCGCTCGACCGCCTCGTCCGCGGCCGGGTCGGCCGAGTCGTAGACGCCGCGGGTGTCGATGAACGCGGTGCCCGCGCGCCAGTCGACCGTGGTCTCGGCGAAGGCCGGGTCCTCCTCGACCACCCGCGCGAGGGTGTCGACCGCCGCGGCGTGGCCCCCCGCATCGTCCACCGCGATCATGGTGCTCGACTGCCCCAGCCCGTAGTCCGCGACGAGCGTCTCGGTGCCGAGGCGGAGCTCGTTGTCCTCGGGCAGCGACTCGAGGCCCGGGAACGTGAGGCGGATCGACAGCAGCGGCACGGCGAGCGCGAGGAGCAGTGCGAGGCCGGCGGCCGCAGACACCGCGGGGCGCGCGGTGACGGCGCGCGCGATCGCGGTCCACGCGCGGGGCTCGCGGCCCGGGTGCGCCGTGGGGATGCGGCCGCGGTTGACGCGGTGGCCCAGCAGACGCAGCACGGCCGGCAGCAGCGTGAGGGCCGAGATGACGGCCATGAGCGCGACGATCATCGCGCCCGCGCCGAGCGAGCGCATGATCGTCGACGGCACCACCAGCATCCCGACGAGCGAGATGAGCACCGTCACGCCCGAGAACAGGATGGCGCGGTTGGCGGTCTGCCCGGTGATCGCGACGGCGTCCTTCACGGTGCGCCCGTGCGCGAGCTCCTCGCGGAAGCGCTGCACCGCGACGAGGCTGTAGTCGATGCCGAGGGCCAGCCCCATCATCGTGATCATGTTGACGATGAAGAACGAGAGCTCGACCGCCTGACCCACGATCGCGGTCGCGCCGATCGCGGAGATGATCGAGACGATCGCGATCATCAGCGGCAGGCCCGCCGCGACGAGCGCCCCGAACACCACCACGAGGATGACGAGCGCGACGCCGATGCCGATCGCCTCGCCGCGCATGAGCGTGTCCTCGGCCATGGCGTCGAACGCGGCCTCCGCCGTCGCGTCGCCCACGTTGCGGAGGGTGAAGCCGGCCGATGCGGCGGCATCGGTCGCGTCCTCGACGGCCTGGGCGACCGTGTCTGACCCGGCGTGCACCTCCGCGGTGACGAGCGCCGAGCGCCCGTCCTCGGACACCGGGAACGGCTGGTCCGCGGTGGGGGCCGCGACGCTGACGACGTCGGGCAGCGACTCGAGCCCCGCGGCGACGCGCGCGACGGCGGCCGTGAACTCCGCGTCGCCCCAGCGCGCCGTGTCCGCGGTGATGACGACGGTCTCGCTCTCGGTGGCGGCGTCGGCGCCGCGAAGCTCGCCGTCGCGCTGCGCCGCGGTGTCCGAGTCGGTGGCGACCAGCACGCGGTCGTCCTGCGTGAGGGCGTCGCCGAGCCCTCCCGCCGCGACGATCGCGGCGGCGAGCGCGAGCGCCCACGCCGCGATGGTCAGCCACGGCCGTGCGGCCGAGGCGCGGGCGATGCGCCCGGTGATGCCAAGTTCCATGATCCCCTCCCGAGATCGCCGGAGGTGTCCGGCTGCGTCGACCGTAGGCACGGGGCTGGGGCGCCCGCGGCCCGCTTTCGGATGAATCGTCCGCCTCGCCCGGGTGAAGAACCGTGTGACCCGCATGGGGGATCCGTGCGCACCTCTCCCTCGGAGGGGGGAAGGGAAATCTCCGGGTGGGCCATGCCGCGGCGGGGCCAGGCGCGGCACCATGGGGGCATGGGTGCACTCGGACGTTACTTCGCCGCCATGTGGCAGGCGCGGACCTGGCTCGCGGTCGCATACTTCCTGATCAGCCTGCCGATCGCGATCGTGCTGTTCACGTACGCGGTGACGGGCTACGCGGTCGGGATCGGGCTGGCGATCATCTGGGTCGGGGTGCTCGTGCTCATCGGGGTCCAGGCGTCGATGCGGCCGATCGGCAACGCTGAGCGCGTGCTCGCGGCGCACCTGCTCGATGACGACATCCCGCGTCCGGCGCCGCTGCACATCCCCGCCGACGCGACGCTGATGCGCCGCACGCTGGCGTCGTTCCACGACCAGCAGGCGTGGCGGGTGCTCGCGTGGATCATGGCGCGCATCGTGCTCGCGCCCCTCGCGTTCGCGCTCGCGATCGTGCAGATCGTGGTGCCTGTGAGCCTGCTCGCGGCGCTCGTGATCGCCGTGCTCCACCTGCTCGGGCTGAGCGACGTCATCGGTCTCGAGGCCGACGACGCCGACGCGCAGCGCATCGTCGACACGGTCGCGTTCTGGGTGGCGGTGGGCAGCCCGCTGCTCATCATGCTGATGCCGGCGCCCGCGTGGCTGGTCCGCGCGCTCGCCGAGCTTCACCGGTGGGTCGCCGGATGGGCGCTCGGGATCTGCGACCGGGATGTCGCGCGGGCGGCGACGGCGCGGGCCGAGCTCGCCGAGGAGCAGGTGCGGATCGACCAGGAGCTGCACGACAGCATCGGCCACATGATCACCATGAACATCGTCCAGGCGGGCGCGGGCGCGCACGTGTTCGACAGCGACCCGGAGTTCGCGCGCCAGGCCCTGCGCACCATCGAGGAGCGCGGGCGGGCCGCGATGGGCGAGCTCGACCGCATCATCGCCGCGATCCGCGGGGACGACGTCGGCGAGCGGGCGCCCCTGCCGGGGATCGCCGACATCCCCGGCCTGGTCGCCATGTCCCGCGACGCCGGCATCGACGTCGACGCGGAGCTCGACACGCACCCCGTGCCGCCCGCGATCGGCCGCGCGGCCTTCGGGATCGTGCGGGAGTCGCTCACCAACGCGGCCCGGCACGCGCCGGGTGCCGCCGTGCGGGTGCGCGTGGAGCGGGAGGACGATGCGCTGGGCATCGAGGTGGTCAACGGCGCCGCCGCCTCCACCGCCAGGCCCGCAGGTGCGCGGGGCGACGGTCCGCGTCGCGGCGTCGCGGGCATGCGCGACCGGGTCACCCTCATGGGAGGGCGCACCGAGATCGGCCCCGAGCCCGGCGGGGGCTACCGCGTGCGCGTGCTGCTGCCGCTGGCCTCGGTCATCCGGCCCGCGGGCGACGGCTCCGCGTGGGACGATCTGCGCGAGGAGGTGCGCGCATGAGGGTGGCGATCGTCGACGACGACCCCTTGGTGCGCATGGGCCTGCGCGCGATCGTCGGGTCCGAGGACGGGTGGGACGTGGTCGGGGAGGCCGGCGACGGTGCCGACGCCATCGCGCTCGCGGAGCGCGAGCAGCCCGACATCATGCTCATGGACGTGCGCATGCCCGGCATGGACGGGCTCACGGCGACCCGCGAGATCGTCGCGCGCGGGTGCGCCACCCGCGTGCTGGTGCTCACCACGTTCGAGGTCGACGAGTACGTGTTCGACGCGATGCGGTCGGGCGCCTCCGGCTTCGTGCTCAAGCGCATCCCGCCCGCCGAGCTGCTCGAGTCGATCCGCGTGGTGGCGCTCGGGGAGTCGCTCCTGTTCCCCGCGTCGACGCGCGCCGTCATCGAACGGTTCTCGAGCCGCGATGCGCAGCGGCTCCCCGACCTCACCGAGCGCGAGGAGGACGTGCTGCGCGCCCTGGCGCGAGGGAGGTCGAACGGCGAGATCGCCGGCGAGCTGTTCGTGTCGGTCGAGACGGTGAAGTCGCACGTGGCGTCGATCCTCATGAAGCTGGGCGTGCGCGACCGGACCCAGGCGGTGATCGCCGCGTACGAGAGCGGCTTCGTGTCCCCTGGCGAGGCCGCGGGGGCCTGACCGCCCCGGCCTCACTCGCCGCCCTTCTGACACTGGCAACGGATCTCGCGGCGACGCGCCGCGCTGGGACCGGTCACGCCCGGCGACACGCCGGCGAACCGGGACCAGCTCCGTTGGAAGTGTCGGAATGGGGAGGGGCGGATTGTCGGCCGATCACCTCAAGATTGGCGACAATTCTGGCGACATTCCCCGGGACCATGGTCCCGAACGGGGGTGGGGCGCGGGTAGGCTGACCCTGCACCAACGGACAAGCGCGCCGACGAGGGCGCGCCCTTCGCGTGAGGACAGTGCATGGACCTGTACGAGTACCAGGCGCGCGACATGTTCGAGAAGCACGGCGTACCCGTGCTCCCCGGCATCGTCGCCGAGACCCCCGCCGAGGCGCGTGCCGCGGCCGAGCAGCTGGGCGGCGTCGTCGTCGTCAAGGCGCAGGTCAAAGTGGGTGGGCGTGGCAAGGCCGGCGGCGTCAAGGTCGCCAAGAACCCCGACGAGGCCGAGGCGCACGCCGCCGCGATCCTCGGGATGGACATCAAGGGCCACACGGTCCACCGCGTGATGATCGCGGCCGGCGCCGCGATCGCCGAGGAGTTCTACTTCTCCGTCCTGCTCGATCGTGCGGAGCGGCGCTACCTCGCCATGTGCTCCGTCGAGGGCGGCATGGAGATCGAGCAGCTCGCCGTCGAGCGCCCCGACGCCCTCGCGAAGGTCGCCATCGACCCGCTGGTGGGCATCGACGAGGCGAAGGCGTACGAGATCGTCGACGCCGCACGCTTCCCCGCCGAGCTGCGCGACCAGGTCGCCGGCGTCATCCGCAGCCTGTGGACCGTCTACAAGGACGAGGACGCGACCCTGGTCGAGGTCAACCCCCTGGTGCGCACCGAGGACGGCTCGATCATCGCGCTCGACGGCAAGGTCACCCTCGACGAGAACGCGGAGTTCCGCCACGCGGACCACGCGGCGCTCGAGGACAAGGCCGCGGCCGACCCGCTCGAGGCCAAGGCCAAGCACATGAACCTCAACTACGTGAAGCTCGACGGCTCCGTCGGCATCATCGGCAACGGCGCGGGCCTCGTCATGTCGACGCTCGACGTGGTCGCGTACGCGGGCGAGCAGTTCGGCGGCCAGAAGCCCGCCAACTTCCTCGACATCGGCGGCGGCGCCTCGGCCGAGGTGATGGCCAACGGCCTCGACGTCATCCTGCACGACCCGCAGGTGAAGTCGGTGTTCGTCAACGTCTTCGGCGGGATCACGTCGTGCGTCGCGGTGGCGGACGGCATCGTCGGCGCCCTCGAGGCGCTGGGCGACAAGGCGACCAAGCCGCTCGTGGTGCGTCTCGACGGCAACGCCGTCGAGGACGGCCGCGCGATCCTCGCGCACGCCAACCACCCGCTCGTGACCATCGTCGAGACCATGGACGGCGCCGCGGCCAAGGCCGCCGAGCTCGCCGCCGCGGCAGAGTAAGGAGAAATCATGGCCATCTTCCTCACCGCAGAGTCCAAGGTCATCGTCCAGGGCATGACCGGCTCCGAGGGCATGAAGCACACGCAGCGCATGCTCGCCTCCGGCACGCAGATCGTCGGCGGCGTCAACCCGCGCAAGGCGGGCGCCGAGGTCGAGTTCCCCGGCGATGTGCTGGTCCCCGTGTACGGCACCGTCGCCGAGGCCATGGCCGCGACCGGCGCCGATGTCTCGGTGCTGTTCGTGCCGCCGCCGTTCACCAAGGCGGCCGTGATCGAGGCCGTCGACGCCGGCATGCCGCTCGTGGTCATCATCACGGAGGGCGTGCCGGTCGCGGACACCGCCGAGTTCTTCGCGTACGCGCAGTCCAAGGGCACGCGCCTCATCGGCCCCAACTGCCCCGGCCTCATCACCCCCGGCCAGTCGAACGTGGGCATCACGCCGGCGAACATCACCGGGCCCGGCAAGATCGGCCTCGTGTCGAAGTCCGGCACGCTGACGTACCAGATGATGTTCGAGCTGCGCGACATCGGTTTCACCACCGCGGTCGGCATCGGCGGCGACCCGATCGTCGGCACCACCCACATCGACTGCCTCGCGGCGTTCGAGGCCGACCCCGACACGGCGGCGATCGTCATGATCGGCGAGATCGGCGGCGACGCCGAGGAGCGCGCGGCCGCGTACATCAAGGAGCACGTCACCAAGCCCGTGGTGGGCTACGTGGCCGGCTTCGAGGCGCCCGAGGGCAAGACGATGGGCCACGCCGGCGCGATCGTGTCCGGTTCCGCCGGCACCGCGCAGGCGAAGAAGGAGGCCCTCGAGGCCGCCGGCGTCCGCGTGGGCAAGACCCCGTCGGAGACCGCGCGCCTCATGCGGGAGATCCTCACCGCGTCCTGACGGACGGACGATGCGGGGCCCCGGCGATCGCCGGGGCCCCGTTCGCGTTCCCGCGCCCCGCCAGCCCCGCCCACCCGCCCGGACACTGGCAACGGATCTCGCCGCGACACGCCGGCCTGGACACGTTCACACGCCGCGTAGCCCGGCGTGTCGGGCCCGACTCCGTTGGCAGTGTCGGCGGGGGGAGAGGGAGGGGTCGGAGGGGTCGGGAGGCGTGGCGGTCCGCCGCATCGTCCCCGGGCCGGGGGACCATGGACCCCATGCCCGCCACCCGTCCTGAGAACGCGCGCCCGCCGGTGTTCGACCGGATCCGCACCGCGCTGCCCGGCTGGGCCGGAGGCGTCCTCACGGGCCTGCAGGGCGTGGTGCTGTCCTACCTCGTGGTGCTCGCGCCCGCCCTCGCGGCGGTGGCGGGCGCCCCGTCGCTCGACGGCTCGGCCGCGGTCGACTGGTCGGGCTCGGCCACGATCGCGACCGACCTGTGGCTGCTCGGCCACGGCGTGCCGCTGGTCGCGGGCGACTCCACGGTGAGCCTCATCCCGCTCGGTCTCCCGATCGCGAGCGCCGCGATCCTCGCCGCGGTCGCGCGCCGCTTCGCGGTCAAGACCTGGGCCAGCTGGGGGCTGTCGGTCGCGACCTTCGCCGCCGGCGCCGCGCTCATCGGCTGGCTCGGGGCGGCGGACGGGATGCGCGCCGGCTCGGCCACGCGTGCCGCGATCGTGTGCGCGCTCATCGCGGCACCCGCGGTGGCGGCAGGCATCTGGCGCGCGTACGGCGCGCGGCTGCGCGTGCTCGACCGCGTCCCCGACTTCGTGCGCGCCGGGCTGCGGCTGGGCCTCGGCACGGTGGCCCTGGTGGTCGCGGCGGCGGCCGCGGTGGGCGGCGCGTGGGCGGTGCTCGGCATGGATCGCATCGCGCTCATCGCGTCGGACCTCCACATGGACCCGCTCGGCGCGGGCGCCCTCGCGCTCGGCGAGACGCTTTACGTCCCGACGATGGTGTGCTGGATGGTCGCGTGGCTCGTGGGTCCCGGCTTCGTGGTCGGCACCGGATCGCTGTACGCCCCCGACACGCTGACGGTCGACGCGCTGCCGAGCGTGCCGCTGCTCGGTGCGCTGCCCTCGGGATCGGGCGGCTGGTGGGTGTGGGCGCCGCTCGGCATCGTGGCGATCGCGGCGCTGTGCCGTGCGCTCCTGTTCCGGCGCATCGGCCTCGACTGGGAGTCGGCGAAGGCCGGCGGGGTCGCGATCGCCGCGGTCGCGCTCGGGCTCGTGACGCTCGCGGCGCTGTCGCGCGGCTCCGTCGGGCCCGGCCGGCTCGCGGACGTGGGGGCCGAGGTCGTCCCGGTCACGCTCATCGGCACCGCGCTCGTGGCGGCCGGCTACGGCGCCGTGTGGGGGACGCTCGCCGGATGGCGCGCCGTCAGGGCCAGATGGACGCGGGACGATGCGCCCGCGCCGGCGGTCACGGAGCCGGCTGCCCCGGCACGGTGAGGCCCCAGCGTTCGAGCAGGTCCGTGTAGCCCTGCTCGTAGTCGTCGAGGCACTGCTGCTGCGCGGTGTGCGTGATCGCCCGCGACTGGCAGCTGGCGAGCTCCTGCACCTGGTCGTGGAGCACCACGAGCCCGAGGCCGTAGAGGAACGACAGCGCCGCGAGCCCGATGCCGATCCACAGCATCACGCGCACGCCCGCGAGCGGGATCCCGCGCAGGAGCACCAGCGCCGTGATCATCGCCGCCGCGCCGGCCGGCGCGAGCACCAGGGCGCTGAGCCCCCAGGTGGGGCCCAGCATCGGCACGAGCAGCATCGCGGTGAGGAGCAGCAGGCTCCACAGGACGGCGCGGCGTGCGCCGGCACCCACCACGGGCACGTCGGCGGGGGTCGGCGGCATGCGGCTCCCTCGGTCGGTGTGACCCCCAGCATGCCGATAGGCTCGGCGCTGTGACAAACGCACCCCGATCCCGGCGTGTCGTGGTGCTCGCGTCGGGGACCGGGTCCACGCTGCGCGCGGTGATCGAGGCCGCGCGCGACGAGGCGTTCGGCGTCCGCATCGTGGGCGTGGTCACCGACAAGGACGGCGTGGGCGCGCTCGCCATCGCCCGCGAGGCCGGCATCCCCACCGCGGTCGTGCGCCTCGCGGACTTCGAGTCGCGCGCGCTGTGGGACGAGGCCGTCGCACGCACCGTCGCCACCTTCGACCCCGACCTCGTGCTGCTCGCGGGCTTCATGCGGCTGCTCGGCGAGCCGTCGCTCGCGCGCTTCGGGGGCCGGATCCTCAACACGCACCCCGCTCTGCTGCCCGCCTACCCGGGCGCGCGCGGGGTGCGGGACGCCCTCGCCGGCGGCGCCAAGGTGACGGGCTGCACCGTCATCCTGGTCGACGCCGGGGTGGACACCGGGCCCATCGTCGCGCAGGCGACGGTCGAGGTCCTCGACGACGACACCGAGTCCACGCTGCACGCGCGCATCAAGGAGGTCGAGCGGGGTCTGGTGACCCGCACGCTCGGCCGCATGGCGCGCGAGGGCTGGACCGTCACGGGCCGCACCGTCCGCTTCGGGACCGCGGCCCTCACCCCCGATACCCCGCCACCCGCCCCCCAGGAGCAATCATGACCGAGCGTCAGGCCGTGCGCCGCGCCCTCATCTCCGTGTACGACAAGACCGGCATCGAGGAGCTCGCGACCGCCCTCGCCCACGAGGGCGTCCAGATCGTGTCGACCGGCTCGACCGCGCAGCGCATCGCATCCGCGGGCGTGCCCGTCACCCCGGTCGAGGAGCTCACCGGCTTCCCCGAGTGCCTCGACGGACGCGTCAAGACCCTCCACCCGCGGGTCCACGCCGGCATCCTCGCGGACCGGCGCCTGCCCGACCACGTGCGCCAGCTCGAGGAGCTCGGCATCGAGGCGTTCGACCTGGTGGTGGTGAACCTCTACCCGTTCGCCGCGACCGTCGCGTCGGGCGCCTCCGACGACGAGGTCGTCGAGCAGATCGACATCGGCGGCCCGTCGATGGTGCGCGCCGCGGCGAAGAACCACGCGTCCGTCGCCGTCGTCGTCGACCCCGCGGACTACGAGCAGGCGGCGAACGCGATCGGCCACGGCGGCTTCACGCTCGCCGAGCGGACCGGCTTCGCGGCCAAGGCCTTCCGCCACACCGCCGAGTACGACGTCGCGGTGGCCACGTGGATGTCCGCCCACGCCGCGGACGAGCCCGCGGCCCTCGCGCCCTGGATGGGCGCATCGTTCACCCGCGAGGCGATCCTCCGCTACGGCGAGAACCCGCACCAGGCGGCGGCGCTCTACAGCGACGGCTCGGGCGCCGGCATCGCCGGCGCGAGGCAGCTCCACGGCAAGGAGATGTCCTTCAACAACTACGTCGACGCCGATGCGGCGGTGCGTGCCGCGTACGACCACGCGGGCCCCGCGGTCGCCGTGATCAAGCACGCCAACCCGTGCGGGATCGCCGTCGGCGCGAGCATCGCCGAGGCCCACGCCAAGGCGCACGCGACGGACCCGATCAGCGCGTTCGGCGGCGTCATCGCGGCCAACGGCGTGGTGACGGCCGATGCGGCCCGCCAGATCGCGGAGATCTTCACCGAGGTCGTGGTCGCGCCGGGCTACGAGGACGAGGCCGTCTCGATCCTCACCGCGAAGAAGAACCTGCGCATCCTCGAGATCGACCCCGCGCCGCTCGCGTCCGAGTGGCGTCGCGTCACGGGCGGCCTGCTGGTGCAGGACCTCGACGCGATCGACGCACCCGGGGACGATGCGGCCGCGTGGCAGCACGTCGCGGGCCCCGTGCCCGACGAGGCGACGCTCGCGGAGCTCGAGTTCGCATGGCGCGCGTGCCGCGCCGTGAAGTCGAACGCGATCCTGCTGGCCAAGGACGGTGCCGCGGTCGGCATCGGCATGGGGCAGGTCAACCGCGTCGACTCGTGCCGTCTCGCGGTGAGCCGCGCGGGCGAGGAGCGGGCCCAGGGCTCGGTCGCCGCGTCCGATGCGTTCTTCCCGTTCGCGGACGGGCTCCAGGTGCTGGTCGACGGCGGCGTCCGCGCCGTGGTCTCGCCCGGAGGCTCCGTGCGCGACGCCGAGGTGGTCGCCGCGGCCGAGGCCGCGGGCGTGACCCTGGTCCACACCGGCACGCGGCACTTCTTCCACTGAGGCGCGCATGTCCGAGAGCTCGCTGACCCCGCGCCCGCTCGCGGTCGTGGTGACCGTGGCCGTGGTCGCCATCGCGCTGTCCGGTCTGGTGATCGGCGTGGACATCGCCGTGCTGCTGCTCGCGGCCTTCGCGGCCGCGGGCGCGGTGGCGCGCATCGTCACCCCGGTCGAGCGCGCGTTCGCGGTGCGGCGCCGTGCGATCGACGTGGGCGTGCTGGTGGTGCTCGCGGTCTCGCTCGCGTTCCTGGGTCTCACCACGCCGCTCGGCTGACCCCGCCGGACAGGTGAGAGGCCCCGCCGCCGGCGGGGCCTCTCTCACGTCGCGCCTCAGTCCTCGATGGACTCGAGGACCTCGACCGTCTCGAGGTCCTCCTCGGGCCCGAACGCCCGGAACAGCAGGCCCGCGACGGCCGCACCGAGCATCGGCGCGAGCCAGAACAGCCACACCTGCTGGAGCGCCCACGTGTCCGAGAACAGCGCGATGCCGGTGGCGCGCGCCGGGTTGAGCGCGCCGTTGGTGAACGGGATCGCGATGAGCACGAGGAAGCCGACCGTGAGACCGATCGCGAACGGCGCCACCGCCGGGTTGGCGCGCACCGACGTCGCCGACAGCACGACGGACACGAGCAGCGCGGCGATGATGACCTCGATGACGAGGCCCGCTACGAGCGCGAAGCCGGCGGGGGAGTGGTCGCCGTAGCCGTTGGCGCCAGTGCCCATGAACTCCTTCGCGCTCTCGATGCTCGGGTGGCCCGAGACCACGCCGAAGAGGACGCCGCCCGCGGCCGTCGCGCCGATGAGCTGCGCGAGCACGTAGGGCGCGACGTCGCGGCCGGGGAACCGGCCCGAGAGCCATACCCCGACGGTCACCGCCGGGTTGAGGTGCGCACCGGAGATCCCGCCGAACACGATCGCCGCGATGATGACGCCCATCGCGAAGCCGAAGGCAGCCGTGAGGGTGCCGTTGCTGCCCACGCTGAGGAAGAGCGCCGTGCCGACGCCCATGAAGACGAGGATGAAGGTGCCGGCCGCCTCGGCCGCCATGCGGGCGATCAGGCTGGGGCCGGAGGTGTCCTCGACCCACACGTCCTCGGTGAGGTCGTCCGTCAGCACCGCCTCCTCCGTGTCGGGGGCGTCCGCGGGGCGCTCGTCGTCGAAACCTGGCTGGCTCATCGTTCCTCCTGGTCCGGCGCGCCGCGATGGGCGCGCTCTGTCGCATCGTTCCACGCCCTGGCCGCGCGCGCGAGAGGTCCCGGCCACCCGTGACCAAGGGCCCTGCCCGGTGGACTAGCCTGGTGCCACCATCCCCGAAGGCGTGAGGACTGACGCATGGCGAAGATCAAGGTCGAAGGCACGGTCGTCGAGATCGACGGCGACGAGATGACGCGGATCATCTGGCAGTTCATCAAGGACCGCCTCATCCACCCGTACCTCGACGTGGACCTCGAGTACTACGACCTCGGCATCGAGTCGCGCGACGCGACCGACGACCAGATCACCATCGACGCCGCCCACGCGATCAAGAAGCACGGCGTCGGCGTCAAGTGCGCGACCATCACGCCCGACGAGGCGCGCGTCGAGGAGTTCGACCTCAAGCGCATGTACGTGTCGCCCAACGGCACCATCCGCAACATCCTCGGCGGCGTGGTGTTCCGCGAGCCGATCATCATCTCGAACATCCCGCGCCTGGTGCCGGGCTGGACCAAGCCGATCGTCATCGGCCGCCACGCCCACGGCGACCAGTACAAGGCCACCAACTTCAAGGTGCCCGGCGCCGGCAAGCTGACCGTCACGTTCACGCCCGAGGACGGCTCGGAGCCGATCGAGCACGTGGTCGCGAACTACGGCGCCGACGGCGGCGTCGCGATGGGCATGTACAACTTCAACAAGTCCATCGAGGACTTCGCGCGCGCCTCGTTCGCGTACGGCCTGCAGCGCGGCTACCCCGTGTACCTGTCGACCAAGAACACGATCCTCAAGGCCTACGACGGCCAGTTCAAGGACATCTTCGCGGACGTGTTCGAGCGCGAGTACAAGTCGCAGTTCGACGCCGCGGGCATCACCTACGAGCACCGGCTCATCGACGACATGGTCGCCGCGGCCATGAAGTGGGAGGGCGGCTACGTCTGGGCGTGCAAGAACTACGACGGCGACGTCCAGTCCGACACCGTCGCGCAGGGCTTCGGCTCGCTGGGCCTCATGACCTCCGTGCTCATGACCCCGGACGGCAAGACCGTCGAGGCGGAGGCCGCGCACGGCACCGTCACGCGTCACTTCCGCCAGCACCAGGCGGGCAAGCCCACGTCGACCAACCCGATCGCGTCGATCTTCGCGTGGACGGGCGGCCTCAAGCACCGCGGCAAGCTCGACGGCACCCCCGAGGTCACGGGCTTCGCGCAGACCCTCGAGGACGTCATCGTCAAGTCGGTCGAGTCGGGCGCGATGACCAAGGATCTCGCGCTGCTGGTCGGACCCGACCAGGAGTGGCAGACCACCGAGGAGTTCCTCGACACGCTGGACCGCAACCTCGCGGCGCGCCTGGCCTGACCCGGCGCATCGTCCCCACCCACCCGACACAAGGAGTCACGACGACGTGAGCACCACCCCTGTCAACGTCACCGTCACCGGAGCGGCCGGCCAGATCGGCTACGCCCTGCTCTTCCGCATCGCCTCGGGCGCGATGCTCGGTCCGGACACGCCGGTCCGCCTGCGCCTGCTGGAGATCCCGCAGGCGGTCAAGGCCGCCGAGGGCACCGCGATGGAGCTCGACGACTGCGCCTTCCCGCTGCTCGACGGCGTGGACATCTACGACGACGCCACGGCGGCGTTCGACGGCGTCAACGTCGCGCTGCTCGTGGGCGCGCGCCCGCGCGGTCCGGGCATGGAGCGCGGCGACCTGCTCGCGGCCAACGGCGGCATCTTCGGGCCGCAGGGTGCGGCGATCAACGCAGGTGCGGCGTCCGATGTGCGTGTCCTGGTCGTGGGCAACCCCGCCAACACGAACGCGCTCATCGCCGCGTCGCACGCGCCGGACGTGCCGGCTTCCCGCTTCACGGCCATGATGCGGCTCGACCACAACCGCGCGCTCGCGCAGCTCGCGGCTCGCGCCGGGGTCGGGGTCTCCGAGGTCTCGAACGTCACCATCTGGGGCAACCACTCCGCGAAGCAGTACCCGGACATCGCGCACGCCGTGATCGGCGGTCGCCCGGCGCCCGAGGTCGTCGCGGACGATGCGTGGGTCGCCGACACCTTCATCCCGACCGTCGCGAAGCGCGGCGCGGCGATCATCGACGCGCGCGGCGCATCGTCCGCCGCGTCGGCCGCGAACGCCGCGATCGACCACGTGCGCGACTGGGTCCTGGGGACCCCTTCCGGGTCCTGGACCTCGGTGGGCCTCGTGTCGGACGGCTCCTACGGCGTGCCCGAGGGCATCATCTCCGGCTTCCCGTGCGTGTCGCGCGGCGGCGAGTGGGAGATCGTCCAGGGGCTCGAGATGTCTCCGGCTGCGGAGGCGGGCCTCCAGGTGTCCGTCGACGAGCTGGTCGAGGAGCGCGACGCCGTCACGGAGCTGTCGCTGATCTGATCTGCGGTTCGCAGAGGGCCCCAGGGGTGCGTCCCCTGGGGCCCTCTGCGTCGTATGCGCGCTGCAGCAGGGATGGTGCGCTCCGTCCCGCCGCGCCTCTGCGCAAGTCACGGCTCTGAAGCGTCGCGATTCGTGGTCCCCGCTCGGGCGAGGTTCGGACGGCGGCTGATCCGTGACTTGTGCACGGTAGGGCTGGGCACGGTGCGGCGCGGGTCGGGCGGCGCTGCCGCGGGTCGGGCGGAGCCGGGAAGCCGACCGGCCGGATCTGCGGTGCAGGCCGAGCCGCGCGCCGCCGGTGTGAACGCCCACATCACGGAGTGGTAACGAAAAGGGAGCACCCCCTTGCGCGTTTGATTGTTAGTAACCTTTACTAACGAACATGACCCCGCAGGGCACCCGACAGGGACCAGGACTCGCAACGGAGCGGACCGCGCCGCCGACCCGGCGCTTCGCCTCCGTGGTGCGCGCCGGCTCTCGCGTCACGCCGGAGAGGGCCCGCAGCCACAACCGCGTGCTCGTGCTCCAGGAGCTCTACCGCTCCGAGGGGCTCTCTCGCGCCGACCTCGCCCGCGCCGTCGGCCTCACCCGCGTCACCATCTCGGACCTGGTGGCGGACCTCATCGAGGACGGCCTGGTCATCGAGCTGGGCCTGCGTGCGGACGCCCGCCCCGGCAAGCCTGCGACGCTGCTCGACATCAACCGCAAGGGCTTCGCGGTGGTCGCGCTCGACCTGTCCTACGACAACCTCTTCCGCGGCGTCGTCACGGACCTCGACGGCACGGTGCTCCACCGCGAGCACGTCGAGGTCGTCGACGTGACCGGCACCGACGCCGTCGAGGCCGTGGCCGCGCTGCTCGACCGGCTCGTCGCCGCGGCCCAGGCCCCCGTGCTGGGCGTCGGCGTCGGCAGCCCCGGCATCGTGGACGATGCGGGTACCGTCCTGTCCGCGCCGAACCTCGGCTGGGCGGACGTGCCGCTCCAGGGCGCGCTCGCGGAGCGCACCGGGCTGCCCGTGCTCGTGGCGAACGACGCCAACGCCGCGGCCCTCGCCGAGCGCACGTTCGGCGGTGCGCAGGAGGACGCGATCCTCGTCCGCGTGGGTCGAGGCGTCGGCGCCGGGCTCATCGTCGGGGGCCGCCTCGTCCGCGGTGCGCACTCCGCGGCCGGCGAGCTGGGCCACGTGGTGGTCGGCACCGACGGCGGCGAGGTCTGCGCCTGCGGCAAGACGGGCTGCCTCGAGACCTGGCTCGCGATCCCGCGCCTCCAGGCCCGCCTCGAGGCTGCCGAGGATGCCGACACGCGCCGCGCGGCCCTCGCTGCGGCGGGCGAGCGGCTCGGCATCTCCCTCGCGCCCGTGGTGGGCGCCCTGAACCTCGGGGAGGTCGTCCTGTCCGGCCCCCTCGATCTGCTCGGCGGTGATCTCCTCGAGTCCACCGCCGAGACGATCCGTTCCCGCACGATGGCCGATTCACACGGTGGTCCTGCGGTACGGATGACCACGCTCGGGCGCGACATCGTCGTGCTCGGGGCCGCGGTCATGGTCCTCACCGGCCAGCTGGGGGTCTTCTGACCCTCGTCCCCACTGCTCGAGCCCTACGGGCCCGGGAAACCCTACGAAGGAACTGGAACTGGAATGAAGAAGACGATGCTGGGGGCGACCGCGTTCGCGGCCGCCGGCGCCATCGCCCTGGCGGGTTGCTCGTCGACCGGCGAGGGCTCGACCGACAACTCCCCGAGCGCCGCCGGCAGCGAGACCGCCGCCGCGCCCGTCGCGGAGGACATCACGCTGTGGCTGGCCGGAACGGACACGCCTGAGGCGCTCATCGAGTACCTGAAGACCGAGTACACCGAGGTCAACGGGGGTTCGCTCACCGTCGAGCAGATCGGCTGGGGCGACCTCATCTCGTCGCTCACCACCGCGCTGCCCGACTCGGCGAACACCCCGGACGTCGCCGAGGTGGGCAACACCCAGGCCGCGACCTTCACCACGGTGGGCGCGTTCATGGACCTCACGGACCACTACGAGGAGCTGGGCGGCGACTCGCTGCTCCAGGGCTTCGTCGAGGCCGGCTCCATCGGCGACTCGGTCTACGCGCTGCCGTACTACTTCGGCTCGCGTGCGGTGTTCTACCGCAAGGACATCTACGACGCCGCGGGCGTCTCGGTGCCCACCACGCTCGCCGAGTACACCGAGGCCAACAAGACGATGCTCGACGAGGGCGTCGGCGGTGCCTACCTCGCCGGTCGCGACTGGCGCTCGGGCATCTCGTGGATCTTCGCGAACGGCGGCGAGATCGCCGAGTACGACGGCTCGGAGTGGCACGCCACCCTCGACTCGGCCGAGGCGATCGCGGGCATGGAGCAGTGGCAGGAGCTCTTCACCACGGCCAACGTGGCGAAGGCGACCGACGACGACACGACCACCTACTCGGCGATCAACGACGAGTTCCTCCCCGGAACCCCCGCATCGTCCACCATGGCGCCGTCCTGGGCGACCTGGACGCTCGGCGACTTCGACGACGAGACCGAGGCCTACGTCTGGAACCCGGAGACCTTCGGCGTCTACGCCCTGCCGGGTGTCGACGGCGGCGTGGCGCCCGTGTTCGCGGGCGGCTCGAACATCGGCATCTCGGCTGCGACCCAGCACCCCGAGGGCTCGATGGACCTCATGGAGATCATCTTCTCCGACGAGTACCAGCAGATGCTCGCCGAGAACGGCATGGGCCCGGCGAACCTCGACTTCGCCGACGCCTACATCGGCGCGGGCTCGTTCGAGGGCGTGAACGAGATCGCGTACGAGGCCGCCGCCAGCGCGAAGCTCACCCCGGCCGCGGCCGGCTGGGCCAGCATCGAGGAGGCCGGGATCATGGAGGACTACTTCCAGGCGGTCGCCGAGGGCGGTGACGTCGCGTCGCTCGCGGTCGAGGCCAACGCCAAGATCGACCAGCTCATCAACGGCTAGCAACCACTCGAGCGGCCTCGCCGCTCATGCAGGGGCCCGGGTGCGCACCCGCACCCGGGCCCCTGCCATGGCCGGACCCCATCTCAGCACCATCGAGAGGCATGACATGACCACCACCATGACGGCGCCGGCGAGCAGCCCGGCCCGCGTGGAGCAGCCGCCGCGGCGCCGACGCCGCAGGTCCAGGCTGCCGTACATCCTGCTGATCCCCGCGGTCGGCACCCTGCTGATCGGGCTCGGCTACCCGGTGACGTGGCAGATCCTCAACTCCTTCAAGGAGTACGGGCTCAAGCAGCAGTTCGGCCAGCCGGCCGAGTTCGTCGGCTTCGACAACTACATCGCCCTCTTCACCGACGCCGTGTTCTGGCAGATCGCCCTGCGCTCGGTGGTGTTCATGGCCGCGACCGCCGCGGTCACCATGGTGATCGGCATCGCCTTCGCGCTCCTCATGAAGGTCGTGCCCACGTGGTCGCGCATCGTCCTGCAGGTCGCGATGCTGCTGGCCTGGGCCATGCCCATCGTCGCGCAGATGACCGTCGCGAACTGGCTGATCGACGACCGCAACGGCGTGGTCAACTACGTCCTGTCGCTGCTCCCCGGCGTCGACTACATCGGTCACGACTGGCTGCGGGACCCGCTCAGCTTCTTCGGCGTCGCGCTCGTCATCATCACGTGGGCGTCCGTGCCCTTCGTGGCCTTCTCCGTCTACGCGGGACTCACCCAGGTCTCGGAGGAGGTGCTCGAGGCGGGCCAGCTCGACGGCGCGAGCCAGTTCCAGATGCTGCGCCTCATCATCATGCCGATCATCCGCCCGGTGCTGGTGATCCTCATCCTTCTCCAGCTCATCTGGGACCTCCGGGTGTTCGCTCAGATCCAGCTGCTGCAGGACTTCGGCGCGGGCGGCGAGCGGTACGACCTGCTCGGCACGTACATCTACGGTCTCGGCATCGGCCAGGGCCAGTTCGGGGCGGCCGCGGCCGCCGCCATGGTGGTCATGATCCTCACGCTCGCGGTGAGCTGGGGCTACGTGCGCCGCCTGCTCAAGGAGGATGAGGAGTCGTGAAGCACACGATCCTGCGCGGCGCCGGTGCGGCGCTCGCGGTCACGCTCGCCGCGATCTGGGCGTTCCCCGTCTACTGGATGGTCAACTCGTCCTTCCTCACCCCGGCGACCATCTCGAAGCTCACGCCGACGTGGGTGCCGTTCGGCGGCAACCTGTCCAACTACCGCGCGGTGCTCCAGGACAACGCGTTCCTCTCGGCGCTCGGGATGTCGCTCGTCGTGACCGCGATCTGCCTGGTGCTGTGCCTCATCTACGCGCTGCTCGCATCGTTCGCGATCGGCCGCTTCCGGTTCAAGGGACGCAAGAGCTTCGTGCTCGCGATCATCGTGGTGCAGATGCTGCCCGCCGAGGCGATGTTCATCGCGCAGTACAAGATGCTCGCGTCGGCGAACCTGCTCAACTCCGTCATCGGCGTCTCGGTCATCTACCTCGCGATGGTGGTGCCGTTCACCACGTGGATGCTGCGCGGGTTCGTCGCCGGCATCCCCGTGGACCTCGAGGAGGCCGCGATGATCGACGGCTGCACCCGCATGGGCGCGTTCCGTCGCGTGACGTTCCCGCTGCTCGCGCCGGGCCTGGTCGCGTCGGGCGTGTTCGCCTTCCTGCAGGTGTGGAACGAGTTCGCGCTCGCGTCCATCATCCTCACCGAGAGCCAGAAGGCGACCCTGCCGCTGTGGCTGCGCGACTTCGCGCAGTCGTCGAACCTGGGCGTCACCGAGTGGGGCGAGGTCATGGCCGGCTCCGTGCTGGTGGCCATCCCGGTCATCGTCTTCTTCATGATCGTCCAGGGCCGCATGGCGCAGGGCCTCGTCGGCGGCGCGGTCAAGGGATGACCGCCGTGATGAATCCGCTCGCCGTGCTCATGCCCGGCTTCGTCGGGCACACGCTCCCGGATTGGCTCGCGGCGCGCCTGCGCGACGGGCTCGGCGGGGTGTGCCTGTTCGGCGCGAACGTCGACAACCCCGCGCAGCTGCGCGCCCTCACCGACGCGATCCACGCGGCCAACCCTCGCGCGATCGTCGCGATCGACGAGGAGGGCGGCGACGTCTCGCGCCTCTACCAGGCGGTCGGCTCGCCGTTCCCCGGCAACGCCGTCCTGGGACGGCTGGACGATGCGGCGGTCACCGAGGCGGTCGCGGCCCGCGTAGGCGCCGAGCTCGCCGCGGTGGGCGTGGACCTCACCCTCGCCCCCGACGTCGACGTCAACGCGAACCCGCGCAACCCCGTCATCGGCGTGCGCAGCTTCGGCGCCGATCCGGCCCTGGTGGCCCGCCACGCGGCGGCCTGGGTCGCCGGGGTGCAGTCCGCCGGCGTCTCCGCATGCGCCAAGCACTTCCCGGGCCACGGCGACACCGCGCAGGACTCGCATCACGCGCTGCCGGTGGTCGACGCGGACGCCGCGACGCTTCACGAGCGCGACCTGCCGCCGTTCGTCGCGGCGATCGACGCAGGCACCGCGACCGTGATGACCTCGCACCTCATGGTGCCGGCGCTCGACGCGGACCTCCCGGCGACGTTCTCGCGGCCCATCCTGCAGGGCCTGCTGCGCGGCGGTCTCGGCTTCGAGGGGGTCGTGGTGACCGACGCGCTCGACATGGCGGGCGCCTCCGCCGGTCGCGGGATCCCCGCGGCCGCGGTGCTCGCGCTCGCGGGCGGCGCGGACCTCCTGTGCCTCGGCTCGGTCAACCCCGACGAGGAGATCGGCGCGATCGCCGCGGCGATCGAGGCGGCCGTCGAGGACGGCGCGCTCGACGCGGATCGGCTCGCCGACGCCGCGGCACGATGCGCGGCGCTGGGTTCGGCGCATGCCGAACGTCGGGAGGCGCGTGAGAACGTGACGCTGCCCGGCATCGTCGACGCCGCCACCGTGCGGCGCACGTTCGACGTGTCGCCGGCCGCGCGCGAGAAGCTCGCCGCGGACCGGCCGCGCGTCTGGCTCCGGCTCGACCCCGCCGCGAACATGGCCGTCGGGCCGGCACCCTGGGGGCCGTTCGCCGCGGGCGTCGCGCCGACGGCGGCGATCGGTCCCGACGGTGCGCCCGCATCGTTCGCGGCGGCCGTGCCCGACGGGGCCCTCGCCGTCGTGGTGGGCAAGGACAATCACAGGCACCCGTGGGCGTTGGCCGCGATCGACGCGGTCGCCGCGAGGTGCGACACGGTGGTGGTCGACATGGGCTGGCCGGGGGACCGCGCCGCCGACATCGCCACCTACGGAGCGTCACGCCTGGTGGGCGAGGCGCTGATCGAGCTGATCGGACAGTGAGCATGCATCTGGGAATCGACATCGGCGGCACCAAGACCGATGCCGTGGTGGTCGACGCCGCCGGCGAGGTGCGCGCACGCGACCGCCGACCGTCCGGCCGGGGGGCCGATGAGGTGGTCGCCGTCGCGCTCGAGAGCGCGCGGGCGGCGTGCGACGCCGCGGGGGTCGCGCCCGAGGACGTCACGGTCGGCATCGGCACGCCCGGCACCGTGGTGGACGGCGTCGTGTCGCACGCGGTCAACCTGCGCGTCGACAGGCTCGACCTCGCGGCGGAGTTCGCCGCGGGGTGGGGAGCGCGGCCCGCGGTCGACAACGACGTGAACGTCGCGGCGCTGGGCGCGTGGATCCTCGCGGGCGACGGCGCGGACCGCTCCATGGCGTATCTCAACCTCGGCACGGGGCTCGCCGCGGGCCTGGTGCTCGGCGGGAAGGTGTGGCGCGGTGCGCGGGGCGCGGCCGGCGAGATCGGCCACATCTCGGTGGACCCCGCGGGGCCGGTGGGGGCCGACGGGCTCCCCGGCGGTCTCGAGACGTACGCGTCCGGATCGGGGCTCGCCCTCCAGTGGGCGGTCGACGGCGCGACCGGGCGCGACGTGGTCGCCGCGGCCGCCTCCGGGGACCCCCGCGCGCGCGAGATCTGCGAGCGCGCCTACTACGGGCTCGCCTCGTGCGTGCGGGTGCTGGTGCTCACGCTGGACGTCGACGAGGTGGTGATCGGCGGCGGCATGACGGCCTGGGGTGCGGACCTCATGGATGGCGCGCGCGGCATCCTCGGCGCGTGGGCGGGGGCGAGCCCCTTCCTCGCGTCGCTCGACCTCGCGGGCCGCATGCGCCCGCTGGGCGTCGACGTGCCCGTCGCATCCGTCGGCGCGGCGATGCTGGGAGGCGGCCGTGGCTGAGGTGCTGGTGCTCGACACCCCGGCGGACGCCGGGGCCTTCGTCGCGGCGCACATCGCCGCCGCCGTCCGAGCGAACCCGGAGTTCACCCTCGGGGTGGCGACGGGCTCGACGCCGCTCCCGGTCTACGAGGCGCTGCGCGCCGAGGCCGCGGCGGGCACCGACTTCACGCGCATGTCGGCGTTCGCGCTCGACGAGTACGTGGGCCTGCCCGCCGGCCACCCCGAGAGCTACCGGGCCGTGGTCGACCGCGAGGTCACCGAGCCGCTCGGCCTCGACCCCGCCCGGGTGCGGGTGCCCGACGGCTCCCGCGACGGCGTCCGCACCGCCGGCGAGCGCTACGAGGCGGACCTGCGCGAGCATGGTGGCGTGGACCTGCAGCTCCTGGGCATCGGCCGCACGGGGCACCTCGGCTTCAACGAGCCCGGCTCCTCGTTCGGCTCCCTCACGCGCGTCAAGACGCTCACGGAGCGCACGCGGCTCGACAACGCGCGCTTCTTCGACTCCCTCGACCAGGTGCCGGTCCACTGCGTGACGCAAGGGCTGGGCACCATCCTGCGGGCGCGTCACCTGGTGCTCCTCGCCTTCGGCGAGTCGAAGGCCGAGGCGCTCGCCGCGGCGGTCGAGGGGCCCGTGTCCGCCTCCATGCCCGGGTCGGCGATCCAGCTGCACCCGCGCGTGACCGTGGTGGTCGACCCGGCCGCGGCCTCGCGCCTGCGGTTCGCGGACTACTACCGCTGGGCGCAGGACCACAAGCCGGAGTGGCAGGGGATCTGATGACCTTCCTGGACGTCCACTGCCACGGCGGGGGCGGACACGCCTTCGGCGCGACGGTGGAGGGGACGCTCGCGGCGCTCGCGGCGCATCGTGCGCACGGCTCGTCGCGCATCGTCGCGTCGCTGGTGTCCGCCCCGCTCGCGGAGACCGCGCGGGCCGCCGCGGTGGTCCGCGCGGCGATGGCGCAGGAGGCGGGGCTGCTCGGGATCCATCTCGAGGGGCCGTTCCTCGCTCCGTCGCGCAAGGGTGCCCACGATCCTTCGGCGCTGGCGTCGCCCACGCGCGCGCTGGTCGACGGGCTGCTCGAGGCCTGCGACGGCACGCTCCGGCAGATCACCATCGCGCCCGAGCTGCCCGGCGCGCTCGAGGCGATCGGCATCCTCGCGGACCTGGGCGTGGTGGTCGCGGTCGGGCACACGGAGTGCACGGCCGACCAGGCGCGTGCGGCCTTCGATGCCGGCGCCTCGCTGGTCACGCACGCGTTCAACGCGATGGCGCCGATCGCGGGCCGCGATCCGGGACCGCTCGGCGCGGCGCTGGACGATCCGCGCGTCGCGATCGAGGTGATCGCCGACGGCATCCACGTCGCGCCCGCCAACATCGCGACGCTGTTCCGCGCGGCCCCCGGGCGCATCGTCCTGGTGACGGACGCGATGGCGGCCGCCGCATCGTCCCCCGGTCGCTACGACCTGGGCGGGCTCGAGGTGGACGTGACCGCCGACGGGCGCGCGGTGCTCGCGGGCACCGCCACGCTGGCCGGGTCGACCCTCACCATGGACCGCGCGATCGAGGTCTGCGTCGCGGCGGGCGTGCCGCGCGACGAGGCGGAGGCGGCGGCCACGACCACCCCGGAGTGGGCGCTGGGCCTCTGACCCTCTGACAGTCGCAACGGAGTTGGTCCCGGTTCGCCGGCGTGGCGCGGCCCGTGACCGTTCCCAACACGGGGTGTCGCGCCGAGATCCGTTGGAAGTGTCCGCTGGGGGCGGGCGCGGCGGGGGCTACTTGAAGACGATGGTGCGGTGGCCGTCGAGCAGGATCCGGTGCTCCGCGTGCCAGCGCACGGCCCGGGCCAGCGCGCGACGCTCGACGTCCGCGCCGATCGCCGTGAGCGACTCCGGCGTGTAGGTGTGGTCGACGCGCTCGACGTCCTGCTCGATGATCGGGCCCTCGTCCAGATCGGACGTGACGTAGTGCGAGGTCGCGCCGATGAGCTTGACGCCGCGATCATGCGCCTGGAAGTACGGCCGCGCGCCCTTGAAGGACGGCAGGAACGAGTGGTGGATGTTGATGATGCGCCCGCGCAGCGCGTCCGACAGCTCGGGGGACAGGATCTGCATGTACCGCGCGAGCACCACCAGCTCCGCGTCCAGCTCGGACACGAGCGCGAGCAGCGCGGCCTCCGCCTCGGCCTTGGTGTCCGCGGTCACGGGGATGTGGTGGAACGGCTTGCCGTAGAACTCCGCCAGGTCCTTCAGGGTCGTGTGGTTGCCCACCACGCCGACGATGTCGACGGGCAGCGTCTTCGCGCGCTCGCGGAAGAGCAGGTCGTTCACGCAGTGCGCGGTCTTCGACACCATGACGATGGTGCGCATGCGCCGGCCCGCGACGTCGAGGTTCCAGGTCATCTCGAAGCGCGCGGCGACGGCACCGACCGCGGCCTCGAGCTCCGCGAGCGGCGCGGCGGAAGCGAACTCGACGCGCATGAAGAACAGGCCTGTGTCCGGGTCGCCGAACTGCTGCGACTCGGTGATGTTGCCGTCGTGTTCCGCGAGCACGCCGGTGACGGCGTGGACGATGCCGGGCCGGTCGGGGCAGGACAGGCTGAGGACCCAGGACGATGCGGCGGTCATGACGCCCCACACTAGCGGGAATGACGTTCGTCACCCTCGGCGGCGTCAACGCGCGTCACCGCGGTCCCGTCATGCCAGGATGGAGGCATGAGCGAGGGCGATCAGATCCGCATCGATGTCGTGGGCACCCCGGATGTCGGCGAGCTCCTCACCTTGAGGCGCGCTGCGTTCGTGACCGAGGCCCAGATCTTCAACGACCCCAACATCCCGGCGCTCACGCAGACGCTCGAGGAGCTGGCCGTCGACCTGCAGTCCGAGGACGTGGTGACGCTCGGCGCGTGGATGGGCCACCGGCTCGTGGGCTCGATCCGCGTCGGGATCGAGGACGACAAGGCGACCATCGGCCGCCTCGCCGTCGCGCCGGACCAGCAGGGCCAGGGCATCGGCACGCAGCTGCTCTTCGCGGTGCTGGCCTACCTGCCGGAGAACACGCGCGAGGTCTGGGTGTTCACCGGCCAGAACTCCAAGCACAACATCGCGCTGTACAACAAGGCCGGCTACGAGCACCAGTTCGACCAGGTCGCCGGCGACCTCACCTACGCGTACCTGCGCAAGGTGCTCGAGGCCGGTGCGATCATCGACGACGAGGACGACGACGAGGGCGTCGCGGTGCGCGGCGAGAACTAGCCTGCAGCGCCCCGGGGGAGGGCTCATGTCCTGGTACGACACATACGTGGTCGAGCCGGGCCGCGCGCCCACCGTGTGGCTCCTCGTCGGGTTCGTCGTGACCTTCGCGCTCACGCGCTGGGTGACGCGGCGCATCCGTGCGCGCGAGGTGGCCGTCGCGCGCGGCGAGGCGCAGCCCGCCGAGGACGGCGTGGTCTCCAACATCCACCTGGGCGGCGTCCACGTCCATCACCAGGTGTGGGGGATCCTGCTCGTGCTGCTCACCGGCGTGCTCGAGTTCCGGTTCTCCCCGGCGTCGCCCTGGGTGGAGGTCCTCGCGGCGCTGTTCGGCGCGGGCGCGGCGCTCGCCCTCGACGAGTTCGCGCTGTGGCTCCACCTCGAGGACGTCTACTGGTCCGCCGAGGGCCGCAAGTCGATCGACGCGATCCTCGTGGCCGGCGTGCTGGCGCTCGGTCTGCTGCTCGGCTCGTCGCCCGTGGGGGTGGATCCGTCCGAGCAGAGCTCCGGATGGGCCTTCGCCCTCGCGCTCGTGATCCACTTCTCGCTCGTGGTCATCACCGCGCTCAAGGGCAAGCGCGTGTCCGCGCTCATCGGGCTGGTGGTGCCGCTCGTGGCGGAGGTCGGGGCGATCCGGCTCGCCAAGCCCACGTCCTTCTGGGCGCGGCGCTTCTACAAGGAGCGGAAGGCGGCACGCGCCCGGCGCCGCTACTCCGAGGTCTACCAGCGGCGATGGGACCGCATCAGGGACCGCATCGGCGGTGCCCACGGGACCCGCCTCACCGCCGCCGTCGAGCGCCGGGTGAGCGACGGCATCGTCCGGGCGACGGAGGACGATGCACCGCGGACCACGGCGCCGCCCTCGCCGGGGCGATCCCCGGGATGACACCTGGCGCTCCCGCGTCACGTTGCTAGACTCGGGCCTGCCGCAACTGGCGCAGTGGGCTCACCCACGGGGAGCGGCAAGGAGATCTTCGACTGCTGGTCGCACGCCTGGGCCACTGGTCACCGGAAGCAAGGTGCCGGCGACCCCGCCGGCGGACAGACAAGGACAGTCATGACGACCGACTCCAGCGCCACCGCAGCGGTGATGAACGCCACGCTGCAGGACTTCGACCCCGAGATCGCCCAGGTCCTCGACCGCGAGCTCGACCGCCAGCGCACGTACCTCGAGATGATCGCGTCCGAGAACTTCGTGCCCCGCTCGGTCCTGCAGGCCCAGGGCTCCGTGCTCACGAACAAGTACGCCGAGGGCTACCCCGGTCGCCGCTACTACGGCGGCTGCGAGGAGGTCGACGTCGCGGAGACCATCGCGATCGAGCGCGCCAAGTCGCTGTTCGGGGCCGAGTACGCCAACGTCCAGCCCCACTCGGGCGCGACCGCGAACGCCGCGGTGCTGCACGCCCTCATCGAGGCGGGCGACAAGATCATGGGCCTCTCGCTCGCCCACGGCGGTCACCTCACGCACGGCATGAAGCTCAACTTCTCGGGCAAGCTCTACGACGTCGCGGCGTACGGCCTCGACGAGCAGACGCACCGCATCGAGATGGAGCAGGTCCGCGAGCAGGCGCTCGCCGAGCGCCCCGACGTCATCATCGCCGGCTGGTCCGCCTACCCCCGCCACCTCGACTTCGCGGCCTTCCGCGCGATCGCGGACGAGGTCGGCGCGAAGCTCTGGACCGACATGGCGCACTTCGCCGGGCTCGTGGCCGCGGGTCTGCACCCGTCGCCCGTGCCGCACTCGGACGTGGTCTCGACCACCATCCACAAGACCATCGGCGGCCCCCGCTCCGGCATGATCGTGTCGCGCGACACGGTGCTCGCGAAGAAGCTGAACTCGGCAGTGTTCCCGGGTCAGCAGGGCGGCCCGCTCATGCACGTCATCGCCGCGAAGGCCGTCGCGCTCAAGGCCGCGGCGGGCGAGGAGTTCAAGGAGCGTCAGGAGCGCGTGCTCGAGGGCGCGCGCATCATCGCCGAGCGCCTCACCTCGCCCGACGCGATCGAGGCGGGCGTGAACGTGGTCACCGGCGGCACGGACGTGCACCTGGTGCTCGCGGACCTGCGCCACTCGCCGCTCGACGGCCAGCAGGCGGAGGACCTCCTCCACGAGGTCGGCATCACCGTCAACCGCAACGCGGTGCCGTTCGACCCGCGCCCGCCGATGGTGACCTCGGGTGTGCGCATCGGCACGGCCGCCCTCGCGAGCCGTGGCTTCGGCGCCGAGGAGTTCACCGAGGTCGCCGACGTCATCGCCACCGCGCTCAAGGGCGGCGCCGACGTCGACGCGCTGCGCGCCCGCGTCGCGAAGCTCGCCGACGAGTTCCCGCTGTACGAGGGCCTCGCCCAGTGATCGCAGGCGTCCTCGACGGCAAGGCCGCCGCCGCCACCATCAAGGGCGAGCTCTCGGTCCGGGTCGCGGCGCTGCGCGAGCGCGGCGTCGTGCCCGGGCTGGGGACGCTGCTGGTCGGTGCCGACCCGGGGTCGACCTGGTACGTCAACGGCAAGCACGCCGACTGCGCCGAGGTGGGCATCGCCTCCATCCGTGAGGACCTGCCCGAGACGGCGACCCAGGAGGAGATCGAGGAGGCCGTGCGGCGGCTCAACGAGAACCCGGAGTGCACCGGGTTCATCGTGCAGCTGCCGCTGCCGGCTGGCATCGACACCAACCGCGTGCTCGAGCTCATCGACCCCGACAAGGACGCGGACGGGCTGCACCCGACCAACCTGGGACGGCTGGTGCTGCGCATCTCGGAGCCGGTCGAGTCGAGCCTGCCGTGCACGCCCAAGGGCATCATCGAGCTGCTCGCGCGCTACGACGTCGACCTGCGCGGCAAGGAGGTCGTCGTCGTGGGTCGCGGCACCACCGTGGGCCGGTCGATCGGGCTGCTGCTCACCCGCAAGGACGTCAACGCGACGGTGACGCTGTGCCACACCGGCACCGCGGACCTCGCCTCGCACACCCGCACTGCGGACGTGGTCATCGCCGCGGCCGGCGTCCCCGGCATCGTCTCGGGGGACATGGTGAAGGACGGCGTGGTGCTGGTCGACGTGGGTGTCTCGCGCGTCACGGACCCGGCGACGGGCAAGTCGCGGGTCGCGGGCGACATCGCCGCCGATGCGCGCGCCAAGGCGTCTTGGTACTCGCCCAACCCGGGCGGCGTGGGTCCGATGACCCGCGCGATGCTGCTCGCGAACGTGGTCGAGACCGCGGAGCGCGCGCTCGCCTGACGAGGGGCCGTCCGTCCGCGACCCATCGGTCCGCGACCCATCCGTCTCCCGGATGTCGGAACGCCTTCGAGCCGTTCCGACATCCGGGTCGGCTGCGGCACGGATGCCGGACCGATGCCCGCTGGTTCCGACATACGGGCGGGCGCCGGCGGCGCGGGCGGGCGCCGGCGGCGTGACGGAGGACCATGCGGGCCCTCGCTGTCGGCGGGCGCAGGTACCGTGTTCGCCATGAGGATCGCTTCCGTCAACGTCAACGGCGTGCGCGCCGCCGCCAAGAAGGGCATGGGCGGGTGGATCGCCGCATCGTCCCCCGACGTCATCTGCCTCCAGGAGGTCCGGGCGCCCCTCGACATCACGGCGGGGCTGGTCGGCGAGGGCTGGCACGTGGTCGAGCAGGCCTGTGAGATCAAGGGCCGCGCGGGCGTCGCGATCGCCTCGCGCGTGCCGCTGACGGACGTGGTGGCCGGCGTCGACGCGCTCGGCGGCGAGATGGGCGAGCCCGTCCACACGGGCCGCTGGATCGAGGCGACCGTCGAGTCGCCGTCGGGCCCGGTGCGCATCGTCTCCGTGTACATGCACTCGGGCACGGCGGGCACCCCCAAGATGGACCAGAAGTACGCGATGCTCGAGGCCGTGACGGCGCGCCTCGCCGTGCTGCGCGCGGAGCACGACCGCGTGGTCGTGATGGGCGACATCAACATCGCTCACACCGAGAACGACATCAAGAACTGGAAGGGCAACCTCAAGTCCGCGGGCTTCCTGCCCGAGGAGCGCGCCTACCTGGACCGCTGGGTCGACGCCGGCTGGGTCGACGTCCACCGCGCGCTCGAGGGTGTGAAGCCCGGGCCGTACACGTGGTGGTCGCAGCGAGGCCAGGCGTTCGACAACGACTCGGGCTGGCGCATCGACTACCAGTACGCGAGCCCGCTGCTCGCGGCGAAGGCGACGGCCGTGCGGGTGGACCGCCAGGCGAGCTGGGACGCGCGCTGGACCGACCACGCCCCGCTGGTGGTCGACTACGCCCTGTAGTCAGACCTGGAGGAACGCCGGGCGCGCGTAGCCCTGCGCGGCGAAGTCCGCGACCACGCGCTCGGCGACCTGCTCGAGGGCGCCGGTCCGCACCAGCGCGACCACGCACCCGCCGAAGCCCGCCCCCGCCATGCGCGCGCCGAGCGCGCCGGCGGCGACCGCGGAGTCGACCGCGAGGTCGAGCTCGGCGGTGCTCACGCGATAGTCCGCGCTCAGCGAGCGGTGGGACTCCAGCATGAGCGCACCGATGCGCGTGAAGCGGTCGTGCGCCGGTCCCAGGCCGGAGAGCTCCGCGATGGTGTCCCGGACCCGCATGCTCTCCGAGACGATGTGGCGGGCCCGGATGCGCGTGGGCGTGTCCTCGAGCGCGTCGACGCGCGCGAGGGCCTCGTGCGGCTTGAGCGAGCGCAGGGAGGGCAGCCCCAGCACCGCGGCGGCGCGCACCGCGGCGCGGCTGCGGCGGGCGTAGGCGTCGCGCCAGCCCTCGCGTCGCGCGCCCGTGTCGATCAGCAGCAGGCGCAGGCCGTACTCGTGGAAGTACAGCGGGTAGCGCGTGACGAACGGCGGGATCTCGGAGAAGTCGAGCAGCGCGGCCTCCCCGTCCCCGCACCGCAGCACCGTGTGCGGGTCGAGGCGTCCGCAGGGGAAGCCCACGTAGGTGTTCTCCGCCTCCCAGCACGCCTCGGCGAGCTCGACCCCGCCGGCCTCGGTGTCGAGCGCGAGGCCCCACACCGCATCGGCCGCGCGCCCCACCGCGGCGCCTAGCGCCACCGACGACCCGAGACCCGTGCCGAGCGGCACGCACGAGTCGATGGCGAGGTCGACGCCCGTGATGGGGTAGCCGCGCTCGGCGAGGGCCCACAGCACGCCGGCGACGCGCGAGGGCCAGCCCGGGTGCCCCGGCTCGAGCGCGTCGAGGGCTCCCTCCCAGCGCGGCCCCGGCCCGTCCACGAGCTCGCTGCGGGTGGCGACCACGCGGATCGCCTGGTCGTCCCGCCGCCGTGCCGCGACAAAGGTCCGATGCGCGGTGACGGTCGCGAGGGTGAGCCCGCCGCTGTAGTCGGTGTGATCGCCGACGATGGTGAGCCGGCCCGGCGCGGACGCGATCGCCTCGGGCTCGCCCTCGAAGGCATCGGCGAAGAGTGCGCGCGCGCGATCCGCACCCTCGTCGAGGCTCCAGGGCTCGAGCCAGCGAGGCGTGTCCTCGGGGGGGACGGCTGTCACAACCGCCATCATGCCAGCACGTTCGTGGGCATGCCCAGGGCGCCGTGCCACAATGCGAGGGTCACGCCGAGGAGGTCACGATGGCCAAGCAGAACGACCCGTCCGAGCCGCAGCCCGATCCGGTGCCCGCGCCCGATCCGGCGACGGAGCCGACGCCCGCCTACGAGTCGGGGCCCGCGGACGCGCAGGAGCCCGTGCTCCCCGTCGCCTACGAGCCCCCGCCCTCGTTCCTCGAGCGCGTGCGCACCAACCGCACGGGCTCGCTCGCCGCGGCGCTGGTGGTCGCGCTCGCGGTCGCGCTGCTGCTCGCGATCCTGGTGCCGGACGCTCCGAACCTCTACGCCCTCACGCTCCTGGGCGCGCTCATGACCGCGGCGGTCGGCTTCACGGTGCGCTACCTCGCCCACGACCACGGGCTCGTCGACCAGGGGATCGCCTTCGTCGCGACGCTCCTCGGCGTCCACGTCATGACGGTCACGGGAGTCTTCGACGGACTCGGCTCGGGCGGTGTGCGCCAGCTGCTCGAGGCGGTCGGCGGCTCGGGCCCGGGCTTCGACGATGCGCTGCTCGCCTCCCTCGCGACACCCGCGGTGTCCACCGGAGGCGTGCTGGCGGGGTTGGTCGCGGCCGTCATCGTCGGCTGGGGGCCGCGCGTGCATCCGCACGAGGAGCCCCACGCCGCGCGCCACGCGGCGCGCTGACCCTCCGCAGCGGTCGGGTGGGGAGGCGCGCACCTACCGCTTGACGGGGGTGACGCCCAGCGAGCGGCCCGCGAGGCCGCGCTGGCGCGACGTGAGCGTCCTCGCCACCTCGCGCAGGGCCTCCGCCGCGGGCGAGGACGGGTCCGAGACCACCACGGGCGTGCCCGCGTCGCCCGCCTCGCGCGCGGTGATGTCGAGCGGGATCTGGCCCAGCAGCGGCACCTGCGTGCCGAGCACCGAGGACAGGCGACCGGCCACGGTGGCGCCGCCTCCCGAGCCGAACACCTCGAGCCGCGACCCGTCGGCCTGCTCGAGCCATGCCATGTTCTCGACCACGCCGACCACCGACTGCGAGGTCTGGGTCGCGATCGCGCCCGCGCGCTCCGCGACGCCCGCGGCGGCGGACTGCGGCGTGGTCACCACGAGGATCTCGGCGTGGGGCAGCAGCTGCGCGACCGAGATCGCGATGTCGCCGGTCCCGGGCGGAAGGTCGAGGAGGAGCACGTCGAGGTCGCCCCAGAACACGTCGGCGAGGAACTGCTCGATCGCGCGGTGGAGCATCGGCCCGCGCCACACGACCGGCTGGCCCTCGGGCACGAACATGCCGATCGAGACCGCCTTGACGTCGTGCGCGATGGGGGGCAGCAGCATGTCGTCGATGCGCGTGGGCTGGCCCTGCACGCCGAGCATGCCCGGGATCGAGAAGCCGAAGATGTCGGCGTCGAGCACGCCGACCTTGAGGCCGTCCTGGGCCATCGCGGCCGCGAGGTTCGCCGTGACGGTGGACTTGCCCACGCCGCCCTTGCCCGACGCGATCGCGTAGATGCGCGTCATGTTGCCGGGCTGCGTGAACTGGATGACGGGCTCGGGCTTGCCGCCGCGGAGCTTGGAGCGCAGCGCGAGGCGCTGCTCCTCGCTCATCACGCCCAGCTCGATGCGCACGTCCTCGACGCCGTCGACCGTACGCGCGGCCGCCTCGACGTCCGTGGTGATGCGCTCGCGCATCGGGCACCCCTGCGTGGTGAGGTCGATGCCGACCACCGCGAGGGCGCCGTCCACGTCGACCGAGCGGACCATGCCGATCTCGGTGATGGGGCGGCGGATCTCGGGGTCGATGACCTTGGCGAGGGCGTCGTGGATGAGCTCGACGGTAGGCATGGGGTCAATCGTAGGCGCTCGGCGCGTGCCTCCCTCCCGGTCGGGCGGGGACGATGCGCGGGTCAGCGGGCGCGGCGGCTGGGCTTGCGCGGCTCGTCGGGGCGCGGGTCCTCGTCCTGCTCGACGTCGCCGTCCTCGCGCAGCTCCTCCCGGAGCTCCTCGAGCAGCGCGCGCAACTCGGAGCGCACGAAGTCGCGCGTCGCGGTCTCGCCCAGCGCCTGGCGCAGCGAGGCGACCTCGCGCGCCAGGTACTCGGTGTCGGCGAGCGAGCGGGCGGCCTGCTGGCGGTCCTGCTCGGCGGCGACGCGGTCGCGGTCCGCCTGACGGTTCTGCGCCAAGAGGATCAGGGGCGCGGCGTAGGACGCCTGCAGCGACAGCATGAGCGTGAGCCCGATGAACGGCCACGGGTCGAACTGCTGCTTGTCGGGGCCCCAGACGTTCCACGCCCCCCACGCGCCCACGAAGATGGTGAGCCACAGGATGAAGCTCGGGGTGCCCAGGAACCGCGCGATGCCCTCGGCCCACTGGCCCCCGCGCTCGGCGTCCTTGCGCCGCCGGAAGAGGCCGCGATCCACGCCCTTGGGGCGGTCGAGACGGTCAGCCACGGCTGCCTCCCTTCGCGGGGGCGCCGAGCGACTCGTCCTCGTCCATGTGCTCGCGCCAGTCGCTGGGCAGCAGGTGGTCGAGGACGTCGTCGATCGAGATCGCGCCCACCAGGCGGTGGTCGTCGTTCACCACGGGCAGCGCGAGGATGTCGTATGCGGCCATGCGGCGCGCGACGATGGACAGGTGGTCGCCCGGGTGCAGCGGCGCGATCGCGGGGTCGACGAACGAGCCGATCGCCTCGTGCGGGGGCTCGCGCAGCAGGCGCTGGATGTGGACCAGGCCGATGTACCGGCCGGTGGGCGTCTCGAGCGGCGGGCGCACCACGAACACCATCGAGGCGAGCGCGGGCGGCAGCTCGTTCTTGCGCACCAGCGCGAGGCACGTCGCGACGGACGTCTCCGGGCCCACGATGACGGGCTCGGTGGTCATGAGCCCGCCGGCGGAGTCGTCCTCGTACCCGAGCAGCTGCTCGACGTTGCGCGCCTCCTCGGGCTCCATGAGCTCGAGCAGCGCGGCGGCCTGGGTGGCGGGCAGGTCGCCCAGGAGGTCGGCCGCATCGTCCGGGTCCATCGCCTCGAGGACGTCGGCCGCACGCTCGGAGCGCAGGGTCGACAGGAGGACGATCTGATCCTCCTCGGGAAGCTCCTCGAGCACGTCGGCGAGGCGCTCGTCGTCCAGCGCGGCCGCGATCTCCGCCGAGCGCGACGGGCTCATCTCCATGAGCGCCGCCGCGAGGTCGGCCGGCTTGTGGTCCTCGAAGGCCTCGATGACCAGCGACGCGCCCTGGTTCTTGTCGCGCGTCGACAGCCCCGTCACCTGGTCGACGCCCACCACGAGCGACTCGCCGCGGCGCGAGAAGCCCAACACGCCCTTGCGACGCTCGGCGCGACGCACGTAGAGCTTGGTGAGGCGCCACGTCTTGGTGCGGTCCTGCTCGATCGCGATGTCCTCGATGTAGGCGGTGGACTTGTCCTCCTTGAGCTTCACTGAGCGCTCGAACAGCTCCGCGATCGCGAGGGACTCGCCCGGGCGCGCCTTGAAGCGCCGCAGGTTGATGACGCCCGTGCAGATGACCTGCCCGGGGTTGATCGCCGTGACGCGGGTGAGGGGCATGAAGACGCGCCTGCGGCCGGGGACCTCGACCACCAGGCCCACCGCGGTGGGCGGCGTACCGCCGGTGCGGCGGATCACGACGACGACGTCGCGCACACGGCCGACCTCGTCGCCGATCGGGTCGAAGACCGAGGTGCCCGCGAGGCGCGCGATGTAGACGCGGTCGACTGCGGTGCTCATGCGCCCAGAGTAGTCCCGGGGACGCGTCCCTCCTGGGACGTGGGACGATGCGGACGCTTCAGCCTCGTACGTGGGCCCAGCAGGCGAGGATCGCCGCCGCGCTCACGCGGACGTCGTCGACGGTGGTCGCCTGATCGGACACCGAGATGCGCATCGCGCGACGGCCCTTCCAGGTCGAGGCGCCCGCCCACATCGTTCCCTCGGCCTGGACCGCCGCGATCACCGCGTCCGTGGTCGCGTCGTCCCCGAACCGCACCAGCACCTGGTTGAGCGCGACGGGCGCAAGCACGTCCGCGCCGCCGCCGGTGAGCAGCTCCGCGAAGAGCCGGGCGTGCGCGCACGTGCGCTCGATCAGCGCGGCGACGCCCTCGCGGCCGTTGGCGGCCAGCATCGCCCACGTCTCGATGCCGCGGGCACGCTGCGACATCTGCAGCCCGAGCTGCATGAGCGGGCGGGCGTCCGTGCTCGCGACGTACGAGGCCTGCATCGCGGTGGTGCGCTCGAGGTCGGCGCGCTCCCGCACGATGACGAGGCCCGAGTCGTAGGGCACGTTGAGCCACTTGTGGGCGTCGGTGCCCCACGAGTCCGCGAGCTCGACGCCCGCCACCTGGTCGCGCAGGGCGGGGGAGGCCGCCGCCCACAGGCCGAACGCGCCGTCGACGTGGACCCAGCCGCCCGCATCGTGCACGGCCGGGATGATCGCGGCGAAGGGGTCCGAGGCGCCGGTGTTGACGTTGCCCGCCTGGAGGATGACCAGGGTGAGCGCGTCGGTGTCGGTGGGGAACGCGTCGGCCCGGATCGCGCCGGTCGCGTCGGTGGGCACCGTCTCGATGCGGCCCGGCCCGAGCCCGGCCAGGCGCAGCGCCTTGAGGATCGAGACGTGCACCTCCTCGCCGACGATCACCCGGAGCGGCGGCGCGCCGAAGAGGCCGTCGCGGTCGACGTCCCAGCCCGCGCGCGCGAGCAGCGCGTCGCGCGCGACCAGGATCCCTGTGAGGTTCGCGAGCGTGGCGCCGGGCGTGAAGGTGGCCGTCGCATCGTCCGGCAGGCCCAGGAGGTCGAGCACCCAGCCGGCCGCGACCTCGTCGAGCACCGAGGCGACGGGGGACGCGACTGGGAGGGAGGGGTTCTGGTCCCACTGGCCCGCGAGCACCGCCGCGGCGGCGGCGGCATTGTCGACGCCGCCGTTGACGAAGCCGAAGAAGCGGCCCTGCGCCTGTGCGACCGTCGCGGGGGAGCCGAACGCGTCCAGCTCCGCGAGGACCTCCCGGGCCGCGATCGAGCGGTCCTGGAGCGGACGGCGGAAGACGTCGAGCGCCGCGATCGCCTCCGGCGTCGGCGCGACGGGACGATGCGCGGCACCCGCGAGGTACGCGCCGGCGCGGCGGGCGGCCTCGGTCACGAGGCCGATGCGCTCGCGGGTCGAGGCGAGGGCGTGGGGGCTGGTGAGGGCCGGGGTGAGGTCGACGGTGCTCATGCGGTTCAGCCTGCGCGGACTGGCTCCTGATGGCCAGGGCCACCTCGAGCACCTCTGGCGCTTGCGGGAGGGTGCCAGTTCGCGATGGGATGGCGTCATGCGCACCACGGCGGATCAGCTCAGCGGCGTGCTCGACCACTGGAAGTCGGGCACGGGGCCGCTCTATCAGCAGCTCGCGGACGCGATCGTGTCGCTCGCGGAGGCGGGCTCGCTCGATCACGGCGCGCGGCTCCCGTCGGAGCGGGCGCTCGCGTCGCAGCTGCACCTGTCGCGCAACACCGTCACCGCCGCGTATCAGCGGCTGCGGGACCAGGGCTGGCTCGAGGCCTCGCCCGGCACGGCGCCGCGGCTCGGCATGCGCTCGCGCGGGGTGTCCGCGCTGACGGCGCAGGACCGCTTCTCGCGCATCCTCGTGGGCCAGGACGAGCCGCTGGTCGCGCTCAACACCGCGTCGCCGCCGCCCGCGCCCGCCGTGTCCGAGGCGCTCGCGCGGCCCGAGGAGCTGCTGGACGGCGTCGCGGCGCTGGGCAACGGCTACGCGGCCCTGGGCGACCGCGACCTCACCCTGGCGGTCACGGACCACCTGCGCGCGCAGGGCATCCCCGCACGCGCGGACGAGGTGGTCATCACGTCGGGCGCCCAGCAGGCGCTGTGGCTCGCGGTGACCGCGCTCGCGACGGCGGCGACGCCGGTGGCGCTCGAGGCGATCACCTACCCGGGGGTGTTCGACGCGATCGCCGCGGCGGGGTCGCGGCCGCTCGCGCTGCCCATGACCGACGCGGGGCTCGACGTGACCGGCGCCGCCAAGCTGCTGCGCGCGGCCGAGCCCGACCTCGCCTACGTCACCACGTTCAACAACCCGACGGGCACCATGCTCGCCGATGCGGACGCGGCGACGCTCCTCGACGCGGCGGCCGCCGCCGGCACCACCGTGATCGACGACCGCACGCTCGCGGATCTCGCGCTCTCGGGCGCCCGCCCGCGCCCGTTCGCGGCGCTGGGGACGGGAGCGTCGGTGGTCACCATCGGCGGCCTGTCGAAGGTGTTCTGGGGTGGGCTGCGCATCGGGTGGCTGCACACGAACGCGACGCTCGCGGCGCAGCTGCGGCATCGTCGCGCCGCCATGGATCTCGGCAGCCCGGCGCTGTTCCAGCGCATCGGCGCCGTGCTCCTGCGCGAGCGGTACGAGGAGTCCGTGGCGTGGAGGCTCACGTCCCTGCGCGAGTCCCTCGCGGCGACGCGCGAGGCGATAGCCGAGGAGGGACTCGACTGGGAGGCCGTGACGCCCGACGGCGGGCCGTCGCTGTGGGTCCGCATGCCGGGGGTCTCGGCGGAGCGCTTCGCCGAGCGCGCCGAGCGCGCGGGCGTCCCCGTGGTCGCGGGTGCGGCGTTCTCG
The DNA here is from genome assembly GCF_000971395.1 of Demequina iriomotensis. GTDB lineage: Bacteria > Actinomycetota > Actinomycetes > Actinomycetales > Demequinaceae > Demequina > Demequina iriomotensis. The sequence continues at coordinate 666,370 of NZ_BBME01000009.1, forward strand.
GTGATCCCGGGCGCGGGCGCGGATCGCTTCCGGCTCCCGTTCTACCTGCCGCCCGAGCAGATGCGGGTGGGGGTCAAGGCGCTGGCGGCCCGCGCGGCCTGACGCCGGGCCCGCGCGCCCTGCCGTCTCACCCCGCCGCCTCACCCCGCCGTCGCAAGTCACGGATCTGCGGAGTCTCGATCGGTCCTCGCCGTTCGCGCGCGGATCGGGCAACTCGACAGACGTGACTTGCGGCAGAGCCTGCCGTCGGACAGAGGCCCCGGTCAGCGCAGGGCGTCGCCCGCGAGCCTCACCGAGCGGATCCGGGCCGCCGGGTCGAGCGACGGGTGGACCGTGATGAGCTCGTCGGCGCGGGCTTCCTCCGCGAAGGCCTCGAGGCCCACGCGGACCTCGTCGGGCGTGCCGACCGCGGCCTTCGACATCATGGCTGCGATGCCCTGGCCCTGCGGCGTCGTGAGGAACGCCTCGATCTCGTCGTCGGAGTGCTCCCGCGTCGCGGGACCGCGCTTGAGGAGCGCGCGGACGCGGTACCGGCGGGCGGCCGCGAGCTCGGCCCGCGCCTCGTCGCCGTCCTCCGACGCGATCACGTTGACGCCCGCGATGACGAAGGGCTCGGGATGCTGCTCCGAGGGCTGGTAGGTGCCTCGGTAGAGCGCGACCGCTTGCTCGAGCGCCTGCGGCGCGAAGTGCGAGGCGAAGGCGTACGGCAGTCCCAGCTGCGCGGCGAGCTGCGCGCCGAACAGCGAGGACCCGAGCACGTACAGCGGGACCCGGGTGCCGGCGCCGGGCGTGGCGACGAGGCCGTCGAGGCGCGGGTCGCCGGCCAGCAGGCCCTGGAGCTCGCGGACGTCCTCGGGGAAGCGGTCCGAGTCCTCGGGCGCGCGGCGCAGGGCGGCGTACACGCCGCGGTCGCCGCCGGGCGCGCGGCCGAGCCCCAGGTCGATGCGCCCCGGATGCAGCTCGGCGAGCGTGCCGAACTGCTCCGCGACCACGAGCGGCGAGTGGTGCGGCAGCATGACGCCGCCGGCACCCAGGCGGATGGTGCGCGTGTGCGCCGCGACGTGCGCGATGACCACGGCCGGGGCGGACGATGCGATGGTCGGCATCGCGTGATGCTCGGCGTACCAGACGCGGCCGTAGCCGGCGCTCTCGGCGGCCTTGGCGAGGTCAACCGAGTGCGCGAGGCTCTCCGCGGCGGTGCCTCCGGGACGGATGAAGGCGAGGTCGAGCAGGGACAGGGCGAGGGGCATGGTTCTTCTTTCGGGCGACGGCGGTTCCGGGGGCACAACGCCGGACCACGGGAGCCTATGCCCGCGCCGGAGCGCCCCCTGCACAAGTCACGGGCCAGGGGCACCTCGATCCGCGAATCAGGTTCGGAGGCAGACCGGGCGACCGCCGGTCCGTGACATGGAGCAGCGGGAGGGCGGCTACGGCGACGGGTAGTGCGTCTCCAGGATCGCCATGAGCGGTGAGGCGAGCCCGCTGTCGCAGTAGCTCGCGGCGGGGTCGACCGCATCGACGCACGTGCCGACCGTGAGGACCGGCGCGAACGCGAAGGCGAGCACCAGGGCCCACACGACCCATCGCGTCACCCGGCGCCCGCGCTCGCTCACGCTCGCATCGTCCCACGTCGCTGCGGTGATGCGACGGAGGGATGACGAAGGGCGGGGCGTCGCACCGATCGCGACGCCCCGCCCTCCGGGTCTCGGGCGTGACTAGCGGCCCAGGCGCTTCATCCAGGCCACGACCTCGTCGGGGTCGCGGGGGAGCGCGGCGGAGAGGTTCTCCGCGCCGTCCTCGGTCACCAGGATGTCGTCCTCGATGCGGACGCCGATGCCGCGGAGCTCCTCCGGGGCGGCGAGGTCGCCCTCCTGGAAGTACAGGCCCGGCTCGATGGTGAACACCATGCCCGGCTCGAGGACGCCCTCCATGTACAGCTCGCGCTTGGCCTCCGCGCAGTCGTGCACGTCGATGCCGAGGTGGTGCGACGTGCCGTGGACCATCCAGCGACGGAACAGCTTGGACTCGGGGTCGACGGACTCCGGCGCGATGCCCCACTCCGTGAGGCGCTTCTCGATGACGTCGACCGCCGCGAAGTGGATGTCGAGGAACTTGATGCCCGGCTTGACGATCGCCAGGGCCGCGTCGGCGGCCTCGAGGACGATCTCGTAGACGCGGCGCTGCGTGGCCGTGAAGTCGCCCGAGATGGGGAACGTCCGCGTGACGTCCGCGGTGTAGAGGCTCTCGACCTCGACGCCCGCGTCGAGCAGCAGCAGGTCGCCCTCGCGCACCTGGCCGGTGTTGGCGATCCAGTGCAGCGTGGTGGCGTGCGGGCCGGCCGCGGCGATGGTCTCGTAGCCCGTGCCGTTACCCTCCTCGCGGGCGTGGCCGTCGAAGCTCGCCTCGATGACGCGCTCGCCGCGCTTGTGGCCCACCGCGCGGGGCAGCTGAGCGATCGCGGCCTCGAAGCCTGCGATGGTCGCGTCGACCGCGTCGCGCAGCTGCTGGACCTCGTACTCGTCCTTGACGAAGCGCATCTCGGCGAGCGCGACGCGCACGTTCTTGTGCGGCTGGTGAGCGAGGTTGATCTTGGGCAGCTCCGACAGCGCCTTGGTCGCGATGCCGGTCATGGCCGCGAACTCGGGCAGGCCCGGACGGCGGCCGATCCAGAACTCGCCGGCGGCCGGGTCGGAGTAGAAGCCCTCGTCGCCCGGCTGGGCGGGCGGGACCAGGTACAGCGTCGCATCGTGCCCCTCGGCGGCGCCCTCGCGGGGCTCCATCACCAGGATCGCGCCCGGCTCGTGGTCCATCCCCAGCCCGGTGAGGTAGGCGAAGTCGCTGTCGGGGCGGAAGCGGTAGTCCGTGTCGTTCGAGCGGGTCTTGAGGTCGCCCGCCTTGACCACGATGCGCTCGCCCGGGAAGCGCGCGCTCAGGCGGGCGCGGCGCTCGGCGGCGTAGGGCGCGGCGGCGATGCGGGTGACCTCGACGTCCTCGTGCGGCGCCCAGTGCGCGCCCATGAAGTCCTTGAACTCCTGGGTGGTGGGCCGGCCGGTACGGGCCTTGTTCGTCTCAACCTTGTCGTTCACCCGGCAATGGTCGCATGCGTGGCGGGTGGCATCGCACGTGTGAGGTTGGGCACATCGTCCCCTTCGCGCGTCGGCGCTCGCGAGCACCGGCCATAACCTTGGTCCACTCCGAGGGAAGGTCGATGCTCGTGCGCGCACGCCTGCTTGCCGCGGCCGCGGTGATCGTCACGACATGCTCGTTGCTGATCGCGCCGGCCTTCGCCGCCGAGGAGGCGTCGCGGCTCGAGCGCGCGGGCGTGATCGCGGAGCACGCGGCCGTCGCGGCCGCCGCCGCCGATGCGGCCTTCGAGGCCGGCGACCTCGACGAGGTGCGTGCGCAGGCCGCTGCCGTCGACGAGGCCGATGCGACCCTCGAGGAGCTGCTGGCGCAGTCCGAGGCGGACCTCGCGGACGCCGAGGCGGCGGCCGACGCCGCCGCGACGAGCGTCCTCGCCACCCAGGGCGCGGCGGAGGCGTACGACGCGCAGTTCGAGGCGCTGCAGGAGCTGGCGGACGCCCGCGCGGAGGCGCAGCACGCCGCCACCTCGCTGCGGGCCGAGGTGGTGCTGCTCGAGGCCGAGCTCGCCCTCGCCGCTCCCGGTCCCCTGCGTGACGAGAAGCAGGAGCGTCTCGACGCGGCGCGCACCGAGCTCGATGAGGCCGAGGCGCAGGCCGTGCTCACGCTTCAGGCGTGGCTCGCCGCATCCGACGGGCTCCCCGCGCTCGAGGAGCGGGTCGCGGAGCATGAGCGCGCGCTCGTGGCCGAGGCCGCCGCCCGCGCGGCGCTGGCCGACGCCGCGGCGGAGGTAGACGCGCTGACGCCGATTCACGACGCGACCCACGCCGCGGCGACGGCGATGGAGCAACGCCGGCTCGATGTCGCCGAGGTCCGCGCGCTCCTCGCCGCGATCTCGTGGACCGCGACGTGGCCCGATGGCGAGATCCACGCGGGCGCGACGGTGCCCGTCACACTGACCCTCGCGCGCCCGGAGCTGCCGGCCGTCGACGATCCGGCCGTCACGGTGCTCGCGCCGGAGGGCCTCGTGGCGGGGTGTGATCCGACGCTCGCCTGCGCCGTCGACGTCCCCGTGTCGGAGGACGATGCGGTGGCCGGGTCGATCGATCTGGTCGTCGAGGTCACGGGCACGGTGCGCGTCGGCGGGGACGCGACGCGCGCGACGCGCGTCTCGGTCGCGGGGACGTTCACCCTCGCGGTCGCGCCGACGCCGGATCCCGCGCCCGTCGAGCCCGAGGTCGAGGAGCCCGAGGCGGAGGAGCCTGAGGTTGCCGAGCCCGCCCCCGCGCCGTCCGACGAGCCCGCGAAGGAATCCGAGGAGCCGAGGCCCGTCGCGTTCGACCAGGAGGCCGAGGTCGAGCGGATCGCGGGCCTGGCGGAGCAGGCGGCCACCGTCGCACCGGTCGAGGAGCACGTGACCGCGGTCCCCGTCGCCGCGGAGGCGGGCCAGCCCGCCGCCGAGACCTCGGCGGTCGGCGCCGTCGAGGCCGGGCGCGGCGGCACGGGTCCCGTCGAGATCGGCGCGATCCTCGCGGCCGCGCTCGGCGTGATGTTCCTGGTACGTCGGCACGAGGCCTGACCCGCGCATCGTCCCGCCGCGATGCCTAGGCTGAGGGCGTGCGCATCGACCTCCACACCCACTCCACGGTCTCCGACGGCACGGGCGCGCCTGCCCAGGTGATCCGCGAGGCCGCGGAGGCGGGGCTCGACTGGGTCGCGCTGACCGACCACGACTCGACCGACGGCTGGGAGGAGGCCTCGGCGGAGGCCGAGCGGCTCGGCATCGGCTTCGTGCCCGGCATCGAGGTGTCGGCGAAGGACCGCTGGGTGTCGATCCACATGCTCGCGTACTGGCCGCGACCCGACGATGCCGCGCTCGCCGAGATCCTTGCGCTCACCCGCGACGCGCGCGTGGGGCGTGCGCAGTCGATGGTCGAGCGGATCGCCGTCGAGTACCCGCTCGAGTGGGAGGACGTGGTGCGGCAGTCGGGCGAGGCCGCGACGGTGGGACGGCCTCACATCGCCGACGCCCTGGTCGAGCGCGGGCACTTCGCGACGCGTGGCGAGGTGTTCGATGCGATCCTGCACAACCGCTCCCCGTTCTACGTCCACCACTACGCGCCCGACGTGCACGATGCGGTGCGTGCCATCCGCGCGGCCGGCGGGGTGCCCGTGTTCGCGCATCCAGGCGCCCATGCACGCGGGAGGGTGGTGCCCGACTCCGTGATCGCGTCGCTCGCGGAGGCGGGGCTCGCGGGGCTCGAGGTGGATCATCGCGACCACGACGACGACTCGCGCGCGCGGCTCGCGGCGCTCGCGGAGAGGCACGGGCTCATCCGGACCGGGTCCTCGGACTATCACGGGACCGGCAAGCTCAACGTGCTGGGCGAGAACACCACCTCCGTCGAGGCGTTCGAGGCGCTGCAGGCGCAGCGGGGCTAGCCTCCCGCGCTGCCGCCGGCGGCACGGGCGGGCCTATCATGCCGACATGACCCGCCAGAGCCCCATCGCCGACATCCCGGTCTCCGGCGACGTCATCCGCCTCGGCCAGTTCCTGCAGCTGTCGGGCCTCGTCGACACCGGTGGCGAGGCGAAGGAGGCCATCGCGTACGGCGAGGTCTCCGTGAACGGCGAGGTCGATCGCAGGCGCGGACGCCAGCTCCAGCACGGCGACGTCGTGGAGCTCGACGGCCGCCGGGCGCGCGTCTCCGCCTAGCGGGGCCGCGCGACGAGCGCGGCGCCTGGCGCCTGGCGCATGGGATCTTGAGGTCCTGCGCCTCGACAGGGCCTTCGCGCAGGGGATCTTGCGATCCCCCGCAGTGTCGCGCCGCACGGAGGCAGCGTGAGGGGCGCGACCCTCAAGATCTCATGCGCGAAGGCCGCAGGGAACCCGGATTCCTCAAGATCCCCTGCGGTCAGGCGCAGAGGGGCGGGCTCCGGGGCGCGGCGTGCGGGGCGCTGTGTGCCGAGCGCGACGCGACGGACACGGCGAAGGGCGGGACCCTCGCGGATCCCGCCCTTCGTGTCGGCTGCTACTCGCCTGCCGGCTGCGCCTGCGGCGCGCCCTCACCCGAGCCCGCGCCGCCCGAGCGGCGGCGACGGCGGTTGCGCGAACGGCGCGGCTTGGCCTCGCCCTCGCCGGACGGGCCGGTGCCGGACGATGCGGCGCCCTCGGCGCGCGGCTCGCGAGGAGCCGAGCCCTCCGACGAGCCGCCCTGTCCCGAGCCCCCACGGCGACGGTTGCGGTTGCGGCCGGAGCCGCCCTCGCGCGCGCCCTCGCCCGAACCCGAACCCGAACCCGAACCCGAACGCGAGCCGGAGCCCGATCCCTGGCGCCCGCCTTGGCCGCGACCGCCGTCACGCCCGCCGGAACGGCCCGCGCCGCCCGTGTGCTTGCCGGTCTCGCCCAGGTCCTCGAGCGTCTCGGCCTCGAGGCCCTCGCGGGTGCGCTTGTCGCGCGGGAGGCGGCCCTTGGTGCCCGCGGGGATGTCGAGGTCCTCGAACAGGTGCGGCGAGCTCGAGTACGTCTCCTGCGGCTCGGGGTAGCCGAGGTCGAGCGCCTTGTCGATGAGCGACCAGCGGGGCACGTCGTCCCAGTCGACGAACGTCACGGCGGTGCCGGTCTTGCCCGCGCGGCCGGTGCGGCCGATGCGGTGCAGGTACGTCTTCTCGTCCTCGGGGCACTGGTAGTTGACCACGTGCGTGACGTCGGTGACGTCGATGCCGCGCGCCGCGACGTCCGTCGCGACGAGGATGTCGATCTTGCCCGAGCGGAACGCGCGGAGCGCCTGCTCGCGGGCGCCCTGGCCCAGGTCGCCGTGGATGGCGCCGGCGGCGAAGCCGCGCTCGCGCAGCTCGTCCGACACCTTCGCGGCGGTGCGCTTGGTGCGCGCGAACACGACGGTGAGGCCGCGGCCGTTCGCCTGCAGCAGGCGCGCGAGGACCTCGACCTTGTCGAGCGCGTGCGCACGGTAGACGACCTGCTTGATGGCCTTGACGGTGGCGCCGTCGTCGTCCGGGTCGGCCGCGCGGATGTGCGTGGGCTGCGTCATGTAGCGGCGGGCCAACGCGACCACGGCGCCCGGCATCGTCGCGGAGAACAGCATGGTGTGGCGCGACGCGGGGGTCGCGGCGAGCAGCCGCTCGACGTCGGGCAGGAAGCCCAGGTCGAGCATCTCGTCGGCCTCGTCGAGCACCACGGTCTTGATGAAGCGCAGGTCCAGGTGGCCCTGGTTGAGCAGGTCGATCATGCGGCCCGGCGTGCCGACGATGACGTCCGCACCCTTCTGGAGGGCCTCGATCTGGGGCTCGTACGCGCGGCCGCCGTAGATCTGGACGATGCGGACGGCGCGCTTGCGCGACGCGGCCTCGAGGTCGTTGGCCACCTGCACCGCGAGCTCGCGGGTCGGGGCGACGATGAGCGCCTGCGGCTTGCCCTTGGCGTCGCCGAGCAGCTCGTAGGCGTCCTCGCCGGGGGCGGCGGTGCGCTGCAGCGCGGGGATGCCGAAGCCGAGCGTCTTGCCGGTACCGGTCTTGGCCTGGCCGATGATGTCGTGGCCGGACAGGGCGACCGGCAGGGTCATGGCCTGGATGGGGAAGGGGCTGGTGATGCCCTTGTCGGCGAGCGCCTCGACGATGCGGGGGTCGACGTCGTAGTCGGCGAAGGTGGTGTCGTGCGCCTGCACGCTGGCATGGGTCTCGGTCATGGTGCTCCAGAGGAGGGTGGGGGCGCGGCAGCGCCCATGCGGCGGGCAGCCGATCGCGAATCATCCTCTAAGCGGCTCGTCGCTGTCTTCAGCGGTACCGCGCTTCACATGACGACCGGTCAGCCCCGGGTCGCGTCACAGTGTACCGGCGCAGGGTGCCGAAGGTACAGGGCCCCTGGTCCGGTGCCGCGTCCGCTCAGGGGGCGAGCGGCGAAGGCCTCGGGTCGAGCACCGCCGAGACGATCGCTTCGATCGCGAACTCGCTCGCCCGTGCGAGCTCGACGTTGCCGCGGTCGAGCAGCCACTGGACCTGCAGGCCGTCCATCACCGCGAGCACGGACGCCGACGCGCGGTCCACGCTGTCGGGCGCGTCCACGCCGCGCTCGGCGCACATCACGCGGAACGCCTGCCCGACCTCGGCGCGCAGCTGCGTGTAGCGCTCCTCGAAGTACTCGCGGCCGGGGTTGCCGTCGGTGACGGACTCGGCGGACAGGACCGCGTAGGCCTGCACGATGCCGGGACGCTCCTCGTTCGCGAACGCGGTCCGCACCAGGTGGCGGAACAGCTCTGTGCCGTCCGGGATGTGCTGGCCCTCGATGCCCTCGACGTCCGTCTCGTCGCGGTAGCGGAGCACCTCGACGAGCAGGCGGTCCTTGGTGCCGAAGTGGTGGAGGATCCCGGCGTGGGTCATGTCGACCTGCTCGGCGATCTCGGCGAGCGGGCCGTTGTTGTAGCCCTTGGCGCCGAAGATCTCGAGCGCGGCGCGCAGGATCTCGCGCCGCCGCGCCACCGTCTCCGGCCGCGGCTTCGATGCTCGTCGCGTGGTCGTCATGATCCCCCTCGGCTGTGATCCGGGCCGATGGTGCCCGGTCGACCTGCATCGGTCGCCGGGGGCCGCCCGTTCAGCCAGGTCAGGGCCGAGTCTACGCACGTGCGCAGACCCAGCGGTCCGACGCTCCGATGGTCACGGTTTCGCAACAGGCACCGCCCGGGGTTGAGAAAGTTACTGACAGCACAGTAAGTTACCCGACAACGACCGGGGAGACCCGGGCTGCTCGACGATGAGGAGAAACCGGTGACGCTGCCGTCGCTCGACGCCCCCGAGGCCTACGCCACGCTCGAGGGCTGCCGCGCCGCCGCACGGGCCCTCCCGCTCGAGCGGAAGGTGCTCCTCCTCACCGGCCGGACGATGTGGAGCCTCCACGGGCTCCCCGAGCTGGGGCTGCGCGGGGTCACCTTCTCCGACGGCCCCGTCGGGGTCCGGGGGCTCGGCGAGACCGAGGGCGAGACCTCGATCCTGTTCCCCACGCCGAGCGCGATCGCCGCGACCTGGGACGTCGCGCTCGCCTTCGAGGTGGGTCAGGCCTTCGCCCGCGAGGCGCGCACGCACGGGGTCGACGTGGTGCTCGCCCCGCAGGTCAACCTGCAGCGCACGCCCGCCGGCGGCCGCCACTTCGAGTGCTTCTCCGAGGATCCGTTCCTCACCTCGGCGATCGGCGTCACGGTGGTGCGCGGCGTCCAGGACCAGGGCGTCGCCGCGTGCATGAAGCACTACATCGCGAACGACTCGGAGACCGAGCGCACCTCCTACGTGTCCCGCGTCGGCATGCAGGCGCTCCGCGAGGTCTACCTCGCGCCGTTCGCGGAGGCGGTCGAGGCGGGCGTGTGGTCCCTCATGGCCGCGTACAACGGCGCGGACGACGGCGTCGAGTCGGCGCCGATGATCGCGCACCGTCACCTGCTGGTCGACGTCCTCAAGGACGAGCTCGGCTTCGACGGCGTCGTGGTCTCCGACTGGGAGGCCACCGGCGAGGCCCAGGGCGAGGCGGCGGCGAACGGCGGGCTCGACCTGGTGATGCCAGGACCCGGCGGCGCGTGGGGCGATCGCCTGCTCGCGGCGGTGAGGGACGGTCGCGTCCCCGAGCGCGAGATCGACGACAAGGTCGCGCGCATCCTCCTGCTCGCCCACCGGGTCGGGGCGCTCGATGCGCCCGCGGCGCCCGTCACGCACGCCGAGGACCTGCGCGACCTGGTGCGGCGCGCGGCGGCCTCCTCGATGGTGGTGCTCCGCCGCGCGGACGATGCGCCGTGGGACCGTCCGGCTCCCGCGAGCGTGGCGCTGCTCGGACCCAACGCGCTGCGACCGCATGTGCTCGGCGGCGGCTCGTCGACCGTGCGCCCCGCCCACGTGGTGTCGCCCGCCGAGGGCATCGCGGCGCGCTGGCCCGGCGCGCGCATCGTCCTCGAGCGCGGCGGCGACCCGCGAGCCTTCGCGCCCCGGCTCGACGTCGCGGGGGTGACGGTCGTGCAGCGGGACGATGCCGGGGTCGCCCTGGGCGACGCGACGGTCGCCGCCTGGGACGGCTGGCTCCGCGACCTCGACGCGGAGGCGGCCGAGGTCGAGCTGACCGCCGTGGTGCGCCTCTCCGCGCCGGGCGCGCACCGCCTGTCCGTGGGCACGGTCGGTGCGCACCGCATCGTCGTCGACGGCGTCGAGGCATCGGCGAGCGACGTCGCGGTCGGCGTCGACTGCGTCCTCGACTCGTCGGTCAACAACCCTGCGGGCGCCGAGGTCGAGGTCCACGTCGCGGAGCCTCGCGACGTGACCGTCTCGGCGCGGCTGCGGGTGATCGACGCGGGCGGCTACGGCCGGTTCGTGCGCGCCGAGCTGCGGCACGCGCTGCCCGGACCGACCGCCGAGCAGGAACTCGAAGCGGCGGTCGCGGCGGCGCGAGCGGCCGACCTCACGGTGGTCGTGGTGGGCACCAACGAGGAGTCCGAGTCCGAGGGCTGGGACCGCGTCACGCTCGCGCTGCCCGGCCGTCAGGACGAGCTGGTCGCGCGGGTGCTCGAGGTCGCGCCCGACGCCGTGGTGGTGGTGAACGCCGGCGCCCCCGTGCTGCTGCCGTGGCTCGAGCGGGCGCGCACCGTCCTGTGGGCGTGGTTCCCCGGCCAGGAGGCCGGGCACGCGCTCGCCGATGTCCTCGCCGGAGTCGTCGAGCCCGCCGGGCGGCTGCCGTGGACCCTCCCGGCGCGCGAACCCGACGTGCCGGTGCCGCATGCGATTCCCGAGCGCGGCATCGTCCGCTACGACGAGGGCGTCCACGTGGGCTACCGCGGCTGGGAGCGCTCGGGCGCCGTGCCGGCCGCGCCGTTCGGGCACGGCCTCGGCTGGTGCGACTGGGCGTACGGGGCGATCGGGGCGCCACGCGTGACCGCCGACGGCGACGTCGAGCTCGACGTCGAGGTGGCGAACCGCGGCGGGCGCGACGCCCGCGAGGTGGTCCAGGTGTACCTCGAGGCACCGGCGGGCGCGCACGAGCGCCCGCGCCGGTGGCTCGGCGGCTTCGCTACCGTGCAGGCGCGGCCCGGCGAGACCGTGCGAGCGCGCGTGACCGTCGCGCGCCGGCGGTTCGAGGTGTGGGACACGGAGGCGGGCGCGTGGGCGCTGCCCGCGGGCGAGTACCGCCTCCGTGCAGGACGGTCCGTTCGCGATCTTCGGCTGGACACCGCGGTCCGGCTCGAGGCGCCCGAGTCGAGGAGGAGGGACGGCGGGGACGCGGCTGCCCGCACGATGCGGGATTGACAACGAGGTCGATGGCGGCTGGGAGGCCGCCGCAACGAAGGAGAAGAACATGAGGATGAGGAAGTCCTCCCTCGTGGCCATGTCCGTGGCCACCACCCTCGCGCTCGCCGCCTGTGCAGGCGGCGGGGGCACCAGCGACGACCCGTCGGAGACGGGCGACGGCGGCAGCGGCTCGACGCCCCAGGCGGGAGCGCCGCTCACCATCGCGAAGCCCGACGGCGCCATCGCGACCGAGTCGAACAACCCGTGGGTCGGCGACTCGTCGGGCCTCAAGCTCGGCTACATCAACGCGATCCTCGAGCCGCTCGCGTTCGTCAACACCATCGACCCGACCGCGGATGTCACGCCGTGGCTCGCGTCGGAGATCGCGTGGTCCGAGGACGGCACCTCCGTGACCGTGACGGCGCGCGACGGCGTCACCTGGAACGACGGCGAGCCCTTCACGGCCGACGACATCGCGTTCACCTACCAGATGTTCCTCGACCACCCCGAGCTCGACACCGCGGCGCTCGGGCTCAACGCCGTCGCGCAGGACGGCGACGCGGTCACCCTCACCTTCGACGGACCGATGTTCGTCAAGCAGGACAAGGTGCTGCACAAGTACATCGTCCCCAAGCACGTCTGGGAGACGGTGGACGACCCGGCGACGGCGGACAACCTCGAGCCCGTCGGCACCGGCCCGTACGTGCTCAGCAGCTTCTCCACGCAGTCGGTCGAGCTCACCGCGCGCGACGACTACTGGGGCGGCGACCTCGCCGTGCCGACGCTCTACTACGTGTCGTACAACGACAACACGGCGCTCACGACGGCGCTCGCGACCGGCGACGCCGACTGGGCGCAGGCGTTCATCCCGAACGTCCAGAGCGCGTACCTCGACAAGGACGCGGACCACAACATCTACTGGGCGCCGCCGGGTCTCGCGATCGACACCATGTACATGAACCTGCAGGAGAAGCCGTTCGACGACGTCGCGTTCCGCAAGGCCGTGAACATGGTCGTCGACCGCGCGAAGCACGCGGAGATCGCGCGTGAGGGCGGCGTCCCCGAGCTCACCTCGGTGACCGGCATGCCGACCCCCGTCGGCGACTCCTACATCTCCTCGGAGTTCCAGGGGCAGTCCTACGCGGTCGACGTCGACGGCGCCCGCGCGCTGCTCGAGGACGCCGGCTACACGTGGTCGGGCGACCAGCTGGTCGACCCGGACGGCGAGAACGTGACGTTCGAGCTCCAGGTCCCGCAGGGCTGGAACGACTACGTGACGGGCATCTCGCTCATCGCCGACTCGGTCAAGGCGCTCGGCGTCGAGGCCACGGTCCAGACCCCCGACGTCGACACGTGGTGGAACGACAAGTCGATCGGCGACTTCCAGGCGATCCTGCACTGGACCGACGGCGGCGCCACCCCGTACGACATGTACAAGTCGATGATGTCGAAGGAGTGGCTGGTGCCCATGGGGGAGCCGGCCAACAACAACTTCGGCCGCTTCGACTCCGACGAGGCCACGCAGGCGCTCGACGACTTCGCCATGGCGGCGGACGATGCGACGCGTCAGGCCGCGATGGACACGATCGAGAAGGTCTTCGTGGACGAGGTGGTGACCATCCCCGTCGGCACCCGCCCGTCGATCGGCGAGTGGAACACCCGCAGCTACGTGGGCTGGCCGTCGGACGAGGACCCGTACGCGGACCCGAACCCGACCATCGCCTCCGCGGTGCTCATCCTCACGCGCCTCGAGCCCGCGAGCTGATGCACCCTCGCCTCGGTGGGGCCGGGTCCGCCCGGCCCCACCGAGGCCGCACCATCGTCCACCGCAACAGGAAGCATCCCGTGACCACAGAAACCCTGCTGACCGTCTCGGACTTCAGCGTCGTCTACGACGTCGACCCGCCGGTCGAGGCCGTCCGCCATGTCTCGCTCGAGCTCGAGCGAGGGGAGATCCTCGGGCTCGCGGGGGAGTCCGGCTGCGGCAAGACCACCCTCGCCTACGGCATCCAGCGGCTGCTCAAGGCGCCCGCCGTCATCACCTCGGGGCACACGGTGTTCCACGACGAGTCGGGCGAGGACATCGACATCAACGCCCTCGACGCGGACGCGATGCGCGCGTTCCGGTGGGACAAGGTGTCGATGGTGTTCCAGGGCGCGATGAACGCGCTCAACCCGGTCGCCACGATCGGCCGCCAGCTCGAGGACGTCTTCCTCACGCATCGTCCCGGGATGCGGCGCGCCGAGCGGCGCGAGGAGTGCGCCGGCCTGCTCGACCTCGTCGGCGTGGGGCGCGAGCGGCTGCGCAGCTATCCGCACGAGCTCTCGGGCGGCATGCGCCAGCGCGTGATGATCGCGATGGCCATGGCCCTGCGCCCGCAGCTGATGATCATGGACGAGCCCACCACCGCTCTCGACGTGCTGGTGCAGCGCGAGATCCTCGAGCAGATCTCGGACCTCCGCGCGAAGCTGGGCTTCTCGGTCATCTTCATCACCCACGACCTGCCGCTGCTGCTGGAGATCTCCGACCGCATCGCCGTGATGAAGGACGGCGTCATCGTCGAGCTGGCGAGCGCGCTCGACCTCTACTCGGACCCGCAGCACGAGTACACGCGCCGGCTGCTGGCGTCCTTCCCAAGCCTCACGGGCGAGCGCGGCGACTTCGTGCGCGGCTCGGAGCCGCAGGCCGCGACCACGGAGGCGTCACGATGACCACGCTCGAGCTGAGGAACGTCTCCAAGCGCTACCGCGTGCGCGGCTCGGGCGACATGCTCGCCCTCGACGACGTGAGCTTCTCGCTCACGTCCGGCCAGACCATCGCGCTCGTCGGGCAGTCGGGCTCCGGCAAGTCGACCATCGCCAAGATCCTCACGCAGCTCGAGCGCGCCACCTCCGGCGAGGTGCTGCTCGACGGCGAGCCCATCCCGCATCGTGGTCCCGGCCTGCGCCGCTACCGCCAGCGCGTGCGCATGGTCTTCCAGGACCCCTTCGCGTCGCTGAACCCGTACCACACCATCCGTCACCACCTCGAGCGGCCGCTCAGGCTCGACAAGGTGGTCCCGGCGGACCAGGTGGAGGACGAGGTCCGGAGCCTGCTCGCGCGCGTGCGGCTCGACCCCGATGCGACCATCGACCGCCGCCCGCACGAGCTCTCGGGCGGTCAGCGCCAGCGCGTCGCCATCGCCCGCGCGCTCGCGTCGCGCCCCGAGCTCCTCATCGCGGACGAGCCCGTGTCGATGCTCGACGTGTCGATCCGCCTGGGGGTGCTCAACCTCCTCGCGGACCTGCAGCGCGAGTCGAACCTGGGCGTCCTCTACATCACGCACGATCTCGCGACGGCGCGCCACTTCTCCGACGAGATCATGGTGCTGCATCACGGCGTGGTGGTGGAGCGCGGACCGGCAGACGACGTGATCCTGCGCGCCCAGCACGAGTACACGCGTGCGTTGCGCGGCGCCTCGCCAGACCCCGACAAGCACTTCGCGGACCCCACGGGCCGCGCCGTCACGAGGAGCTGACGTGCGATTCCTGCTGCGCCGCCTCGCGTTCTACGCCTTCACCGCCTGGGCCGCGATCACCATCAACTTCTTCCTGCCGCGGATGATGAAGGGCGACCCCATCACCGCGTACCTGCAGAAGCATCAGAGCGAGTTCAACCCCGAGGCGATCGACTCGCTCCGCACGCTGTTCGGCCTCGACTCCGACAAGCCGCTGATCCAGCAGTACTGGGACTACTGGGGGCAGCTCTTCTCGGGCGACCTGGGCCGCTCGTTCTCGAAGGGCCTCGCGCCCGTGTCCGAGGTGATCGCCTCGGCGCTGCCGTGGACGCTCGGGCTCGTGGGCATCGCGACGATCTTCAGCTTCTTCATCGGCACGTCCGTCGGCACGTTCATCGGCTGGCGGCGCGGTTCCCGAGCGGACTACGTGGTGCCCTTCGCGACGTTCTTCTCGACGGTGCCGTACTTCTGGATGGGCCTCATCGTCATCGCGATCTTCTCGACGCGCCTGGGCTGGTTCCCCGCCTCCCACGCCTACGACAAGGGATCGTCGCCCGAGTGGTCGTGGGACTTCATCGGCCAGGTCGTGGCCCACGGCACGCTGCCCGCGCTCACCATCGTCTTCGCCTCGCTTGGCGGCTGGGTGCTCGGCATGCGCAACATGATGATCACCGTGCTCGACGAGGACTACGTGACCGTCGCCGAGGCCAAGGGCCTGTCGCCCCAGCGCGTCATGACGCGCTACGCGGCGCGCAACGCGGTGCTGCCGCAGCTGTCGAGCTTCGCGCTCGCGCTCGGCTTCATCGTGGGCGGCACCCTGGTGATGGAGCTCGTGTTCTCGTACCCCGGCGTCGGCAAGCTGCTGCTCGACGCCACCAACGCCAAGGACTGGCCGCTCATGCAGGGGCTGTTCCTGGTCATCACGCTCGCGGTGCTGGTCGCGAACATCCTCGCGGACGTCGCCCACGCGATGCTCGACCCGCGCACCCGGATGATGGAGTCCTGACATGTCGCTGACGACCATGCCCGCCACCGGCTCCGTCGAGGAGAACCGCTCGACCGAGCCGCAACGCCCCTCGGCGCTGAGCCGCCTCGGCACCGCGTTCGCGATGTTCCGCAACCCGAAGTCCCTCGCCGGCCTCGTCATCCTCGGGATCTTCGCCCTCGTCGCGATCCTGGCCCCGGTGATCGCGCCGTTCGGGCCGCTCGAGAAGGACTTCAGCGCGCTCAAGCAGCCGCCCTCGGCCCAGCACTGGCTCGGGACCACCCACCTGGGCGAGGACGTGTTCAGCCAGATCGTCTACGGCACGCGCGGCGTGCTCGTCGTCGGCCTCGTCGCTGGCGTGCTCGCGACCCTCGTCGCGGTGATCGTGGGCGTCGCGGCGGGCTATCTCAGCGGCTGGCGCTCCGAGGGCCTCTCGGCGCTCACCAACGTGTTCCTCGTGATCCCAGGGCTGCCGCTCATCATCATCGTGGCGTCGCAGTACGACGACCCGAGCATCGTGCTCATCTCCGCCGTCATCGCGATCACGGGCTGGGCGTGGGGTGCGCGCGTCCTGCGCGCGCAGACGCTGTCGTTGCGCAACCGCGACTTCGTGCAGGCCGCCAAGGCCAACGGCGAGCGCCTGTGGCGCATCATCGCCGTCGAGATGCTGCCCAACCTCACCGCGATCATCGCCTCGAGCTTCGTGGGCACCGTGACGGCGGCCGTGCTCGGCCTCACGACCCTCGCGTTCATCGGCGTCATCCCCATCACCAACCTCAACTGGGGCACCATCCTCTTCTGGGCCCAGCAGAACGGCGCGTTCCCCGACTTCTGGTGGTGGTACGTGCCGGCGGGCCTGTGCATCGCGATCCTCGGGACGGCGCTGTCGCTCGTGAACTTCGGCATCGACGAGTACGTCAACCCGCGACTCCGCTCCGCGGGCGAGCGCGCGCGGGCCATGCGCAAGAAGGGCCTGTCGATGGCCAGCGGCGTCACCGCGGTGCGCGTCGCCCCCGAGGACGTGGACGATGCGCCGGGCGGGACCGCTTCCCCCGCCGCCGAGGCGTCGGCCACCACCGCGGCGGGGGGCGCAGCCCCCCGGCCGTGACGCGATGCGGGGGCCGCGGCGCCTCCCCGGCCCCCGCATCGTCCCCCCGTACGACGAAGGCCCGTGGCATCGCCACGGGCCTTCGGTGCGGGACGGCCTACGCCTCGAAGCCGACGCGGCGCTTGGTCTCCTCGCCGATGTCGACGTAGCCGAGCGCGGCGCCGGGCACGATCACGCGCCGGCCCTTCGCGTCGGTGAGGTCCAGGGTGCCGCCGGCGACCGCGGCATCGACCGCCTTCGTGACCGCGTCCGCGCTCATGTCGGTGTCGATCGCGATCTCGCGGGACACGTTCTGCACGCCGATCCTGATCTCCACGGCAGCCTCCAATGCTCAACCTCGGTGATGTTCGCCCTTATCCTAGGGCGATGACTCGGCGCTCCGGAGGCCTGTTCGCGGGCAGGGGAATCGCCCTCCCCGGGGTGTGGGTGACGGTGGTCGCGATCGTCGCGTGCTTCGCGCTCGGCATCGGCGCGGGCTGGCTGACGGGCCAGGTGCCCGGGTGGTACCGGGCCTGGAGCGAGCCCGAGCCCAGCGCGTCGCCGTCGCCCAGCGCCACCCCCGAGCCGGACGTGTCCGTGCCGTCGCTCGCGCCCATCGAGCGCGACCTCGACGCGGACGATGCGGCGGCGGGCGTGCTCACCACCGCGGTGGTCGAGCGCGGCGAGGGGACCTTCACGCCGGCGGTCGGGTCGGGCGCCTCGGCGACGGCGTCCGCGGGTCCGTCCGCCTCCGCCGACGCCGTGCCGACCAAGTACGTGCGCATCGACGTCGAGGACGGCGTGACCATCGACGAGGCCGCGCTGGTCGACTACGTGATGACCACGCTCAACGATCCGCGCGGCTGGGGCTCCGCGGGTCGACTCCAGTTCGTGCTCACGGAGGGCGCGGCCGACGTGCGCGTAGTGCTCGCGAGCCCGTACACGCTCGCGCTGCGGTGCCCCGACACGCATGCCGCCGCCGAGGTCGCCGGCACGGGCACCGGCGCGTCGCCCAGCCCGTCGGCGGAGGGGGCCGAGGGCGCCTCGGGCGCCTCGGGTGCCGCGGACGCCGCAGCGTGCGCGACGGACGGCATCGTCCCGCTGTCGGTCTACGACTGGACGGCCGGCCTGGAGCGCTACGGCGACCGGCGCGCCGCGTCGCGGGTCTACCTGCTCAACCACGGCGTGGGCCACGTGCTCGGCAGCGCCGACGCGACGTGCGAGTCGGGGCGAGCGGACGTCATGGTGGATCAGGCCGCGATGAGCAAGGAGTGCAAGGTCAACCCGTGGCCGTTCCCCGACGCGACGGCGTCGTGACGCGCGCTGTCGTACCCCGATGATGTGATGCGGTCATGACCACGCTCCGGCTCCTGCCCGCGCCGCCCGCCGTCGCGCTGCCCGGGCTCGACGCGCCCCAGCAGGCCGCGGTCGAGGCGGCGCTCGCGCCGCGCGCGCCGGGCCGCGCGGGCCACCTCGTCGTCGTCGGCGAGGCGGGCTCTGGCAAGACGACCGTCGCCGCCGCGACGGCCCTCGCCGCGGTCGAGCGGGGGACGGACACCGCGCGCCTGCTGGTCGTCGCCGCGACGCGCGCGGGCGCTGCGAGGCTGAGGGACCGGCTGTCGCTCGCGTTCGACCGGCCCGTGGGCGCGCCGGTGGTCCGCACCGCCGCGTCCGCGGCCCATGCGATCCTCACCGCTCAGGCGACCGTCCACGGCGAGCCGCCGCCGGTGCTCGTCACGGGCGCCGAGCAGGATCAGATCCTGCGGGAGCTGCTCGAGGGACATCGCCTGGGGCTCGGTCAGGCGCCGGACTGGGGTGGCGCGCTGCCCGCGGAGGCGACCGTGCTCGCGGGCTTCCGTGCGGAGCTGCGGGACCTCCTCATGCGCGCGAGCGAGGCCGGGCTCACGCCCGAGGACCTCGCCGCGCTCGGGGACCGCACGGGACGGCCGGAGTGGCGCGCGGCGGCCGCCGTCATGGACGAGTACGACGCGATCCTGGGGTGGCGCTCGATCACCCCCGACCAGGGAGCGCGCTTCGACCCCGCCGTGGTGGTCGCCCAGGCGGCGCACGCGCTGCGTACCTGGGACGGCACGGGGGAGGCGCCCGCCTGGGACCTCGTGATCGTGGACGATGCGCAGGACCTCACCGCCGCAGGCGTGGACCTGCTGCGCGCGCTCGCCGAGGGCGGCGCGAGGCTCGTGCTCCTGGGGAACGCGGACGAGGCGGTCCAGGGCTATCGCGGAGCCCTGCCCGCCGCGCTCGCCGAGGCCACGGCGCCAGATGGGCTCGGGGCGGCGCTCGTGCGGCTCGGCACCGGGCATCGTCAGCAGGGCGCGCTCGCGGCGGTCACCGCCGCGACCGTCAGCCGGATCGGGACCTCCGGCGTAGGGTCGGCGCGCGGCGCGGTGCCCGCGCCGGTACCGGGCGGCGGCGTGTCGATCCTGCTCGCGGCGCACCGTCACGCGCACTCGCGCGCGATCGCGCAGGCGCTGCGGCGCGCGCGGCACGGCCTCGACGGTGCCGAGGTTCCGTGGGGCGAGATGGTTGTCATCGCGCGCTCCTCGGCGCGGCTGCGCGAGATCCGCGCCGACCTCGCGGCGGCGGACATCCCCTGCGAGACGCTCGGCGACGGCACCGCGCTGCATGCCGAGCCCGCGGTGGCGCCCCTGCTGGTGCTGATGCGACGCGCGGCCGAGCGGGCGCGCGGCGAGGAACACGCCTGGGCGGAGGACGAGGTGGCCGCGCTGCTCGGCTCGCGGCTCGTGGGGATCGACCCGGTCGCCATGCGGCGGCTGCGGCGAGCACTGGTCAAGGAGGAGCGCCGCGGAGGAGGCGCACGCGCCTCGGGCGAGCTGCTGACCGAGGCGATCGCGGCTCCCGAGCGGTGGGTGACCCTGACGACGCCGGAGGCGCGGCTCGCGGAGCGCGCCTCGCGCGCGCTCGCGGCGGGCACCGCGGCCGCGGTGGACGGGACCCCGGCCACCGTCGCGTGGGCGGTGTGGGACGCGCTCGGGGTCGCGGACGAGTGGCGGGCGGCGGCGCTCGCCGGATCCGCGCGCGACGATGCGGACCTGGACGCGGTGATCGCGCTGGTCCGGGCCGCGACGCTGTACGTCGAGCGCATGCCGTCGGCCTCGGTCGATTCCTTCCTCGACCACCTCGAGGGACAGGACTTCGCGCCGGACACGCTCGGCGCGAGGGGCCGGGCCGGGGACGTCGTCGCGTTCTGCACGCCCGCATCGGCCGCGGGCCGCGAGTGGGAGATGGCCGTGGTCGCCGGACTCGAGGAGGGCGCCTGGCCCGACACGCGCCTGCGCGACGCAGTGCTAGGCGCGCAGCATCTCGCGGAGATCCTCGCGGGGCGCGCCGAGGCGGTCCCGCTCGAGCCTCGCGCACGCGCGGCGTGGGCGCGCCAGGCGCGGCGCGCCGTCATCGACGACGAGTCGCGGGCCTTCGCCGTCGCGGTCTCGCGCGCACGGAGCCGGCTGGTGCTCGCGTGCGTCGACGGCGACGACGAGCGTCCGTCGCGCTACCTCGAGTGGGCGGCGGCCGCGGCCGGGGTGTCGCCGGAGCGCGCCGACGCCACGCCGCGCGTGACCGACCTGCGCTCCGCCGTCGCGGCGGTGCGCGCGGCGGCCGCTCCCGCCACGGGAGCGGCGCGCGAGACGCACGTCGAGATGCTCGCGCGGCTCGCCGCGCTGGGCGTCGCGGGCGCCGACCCGCGCGAGTGGCACGGGGTCCCCGAGCCGTCGTCCGAGGCCGGCATGTGGGATCCCGAGCAGCCGGTCCGGGTCTCGCCGTCGCGCCTCGAGGTGCTCGAGACGTGCCCGTTGCGGTGGGCGCTCGAGACCGCGGGCGGGACCGCCGCGGCGAGCGAGAAGCAGAGCCTGGGCACACTGGTCCACGAGGTCGCGGCGGAGCTTCCCGAGGGCACGCACGCGCAGCTCGCCGCCGCGCTCGAGGAGCGTTGGCCGCAGATCGCGGGGACCGAGACCTGGCCGGACCGCATCCTCAAGGAGCGCGCCGATGCGATGATCCGGCGGCTCGCGGGGTACGTGGCGGGCGTGCGCGCCGGGGAGGTGCGCGTCGAGCAGCCGTTCTCGGTGCAGATCGGGCGCGCCGTGGTCGCCGGCAGCGCCGACCGGGTCGAGGTGACGGACGGGCGCGCCCGCATCGTCGACCTCAAGACGGGCACCGCGGTGTCGAAGGCGGCGGCGGAGGAGCACGCGCAGCTCGCGATGTACCAGCTCGCCGCCGAGCACGGCGGGTTCCGCGACGTCGAGGGGGCGCACGGGGCCTCGCTGCTGTTCGTCGGCGGCGCGACGCAGGGCGCCAGCGAGCGCGCGCAGCCCGGCATCGACGTGGAGAAGGAGCGGACGCGGCTCGCCACCGCGGTCGACACGATGGCCCGCGCGACCTTCGAGGCGGTCACCAACGACAGGTGCGCATCCTGCCCCGTGAGGCGCTCCTGCCCGGCGTGGCCCAGCGGACGGCAGGTGACGGACGGATGAGCGAGGCGAGCGCGCCCATGGACGCGATGGACGAGGGCCTGGTGCGGGGAGAGGCGCGCGACGCGCGCGCGCTCGCCGCCCTGGTGACCGGCCGGCCGCCGACGCCCGAGCAGGAGGAGGTCATCGGCGCGGGCCTCGAGCCGATGCTCGTGGTGGCCGGCGCGGGGTCCGGCAAGACGGAGACGCTGTCGCTGCGCATCGTGTACCTGCTCGACCATGCGGAGGAGCTGTTCGGGACGGCCATCAGCCCCGACGAGATCCTGTGCCTCACCTTCACCCGGAAGGCCGCGGCGGAGATAGCCGCGCGCGCGGAGGACCGCATCGCGACCGCCTTCGGATCCGATCCGTCCCGCCCTCCGGCCTCGGTGTCGACCTACAACGCCTACTCGGCGCAGCTCGTGGCGGAGCACGGGCTCCGGCTTGGCATCGACCCCGACGCGACCACGCTCACGGCGGCTGCGCTGTGGCAGCTCGCTTCGGACGTGGTGGGCACGTGGACCGGCCCGCTCGACACGGACGCCGCGGTCAGCACCGTGACGGCGTCGATCGCGCGCCTCGCGGGCCAGCTGCGCGATCACGACGTCGCGCCGGGAGCGCTGCGCGAGTGGGCGGTCGCGGCGCAGGCGGCGCTCGAGGAGCTTCCCAAAAACGCCGGCGATCGCGCACCGGGGCCCCTCACCACGCGCACCGGGAGCGCGAACGACCACGCCAAGCGCATCGCGAAGCTGCGCACGCTCGCCGCGGTGGCGGAGCTGGTCGAGGAGTTCCAGCGGCGCAAGCATGAGGCCTCGCAGCTCGACTTCGCCGATCAGGTGGCGTTCGCGGCGCGGCTGTCGCGCCTCGACGCGGTGCAGGCCGTCGAGCGCGGCCGCTACCGTGCGATCCTCCTCGACGAGTTCCAGGACACGTCGCCGGGCCAGCTGAGGCTGTTCGCACGGCTGTTCGGCGCCGACCACCACGTCATGGCGGTGGGCGATCCGAACCAGGCCATCTACGGGTTCCGCGGCGCATCCGAGAGCGCGTTGCCCATGTTCGTCGCGGAGTTCGCGCACGGACGCGAGGTCCGCCAGGCGTCCCTGTCGGTGTCGTGGCGCAACGAGGGCGCCGTCCTCGACGTGGCCAACGCCGCCGCCGCGCCGCTGCGCGAGGCGTCGCGCGTGCCGGTGCTGCCGCTGCGGTCGCGAGCGGCCTACCTGGGCACCTCCGAGCCGGCGCGCCTCGCGCCGGGCGTCGACAACCTCGTCGCGGCCGATCAGCCGGGCGAGGCCGACGCCGCGGTCGCGTGGCTCGTCGCGCGTCGGGCGGAGCTCGCCGGCGAGGAGCCGCTGCCCACCGCGGCCGTGCTGTGCCGCCGCCGCGCGCAGTTCGCGCCGGTGGTCGAGGCGCTCGTGCGGGCGGGGATCGACTACGAGGTGGTGGGCCTGGGCGGGCTCGTCGACACCCCCGAGGTGTCCGACCTGGTGGCGCTCCTCGAGATCGCGCACGACCCCTCGCGGGGGGACTCCGCGATGCGCCTGCTCACCTCGGAGCGCGTCGCGCTCGGGGTGCGCGACCTCGCCGCGCTGCACGACTGGTCGCGTGAGCTCGCCGGTCCACGCGACGCGCGCGACACGGAGGCGAGCCTCGTCGACGCGCTCGCGACCCCGCCGCCCGCCGGTTGGGTCTCGACCGACGGACGCGCCCTTTCCGAGGCCGCCCACGCGCGCATCGTGCGCCTCCAGCGCGCCGTCACCGCGGTGCGCACGCGCACGTACCTGTCGCTCCCGGAGCTCATCCTCGCGGCCGAGCGGGCGTGGGGCCTCGACATCGAGGCCGCCGTCGCGCGCCCGGACGGCCGTGCCGCGCGCAACGTCGACGCGTTCGTCGACGCCGCACGCCAGTTCGCCTCCGCCGCCGAGCGCGCCACCCTGGGCGCGTTCCTCGCGTGGCTCGAGGCCGCGCGCAGCGAGGAGGGCGGGCTCGAGCTGCCCGTCAAGGATCCCGAGCCGGGCGCGGTCCAAGTGCTCACCGTGCACGCCGCCAAGGGTCTCGAGTGGGACGTCGTGGCCGTGCCGGGCCTGGTCGACGGTCACTTCCCATCCGTGGGTGAACCGTCCTCGCGTCGCCCGTACTACACCGACGGGGGATGGCGCGGCAAGGGCGTCGAGCTGCCGTACGAGCTGCGGCTCGACCGCGAGGACCTCCCGCATTGGGACTGGCGGGGTGCCGCGGACCACGGCACGCTCGCCGATTCCGTCGAGGAGTTCGAGAAGGCGTGCGGGCTCCATCGCGTCGCCGAGGAGCGCCGCCTGTTCTACGTCGCCGTGACGCGCGCACGCTCGCATGTGCTGCTGTCCGCGTCGTGGCGCGCGGGCGGCGTGACCATCCGCACGCCGTCCGTCTACCTCCGGGAGCTCGTCGAGCTCGGCATGCTCTCCGACTCCGGCTGGGAGCCGCGGCCCGAGGACGGCTCGGCGGTCGAGGTCGAGCCGGTGCGGGCCGCCTGGCCTCCGGCGCCCACGCCCGCGCAGCTCGAGCGGCGCGTGCTCGCCCAGGACGTGGAGGCGGCGCTCGCGGCGCGGTCCGCGGGTGCCGGGGGCGAGGAGCGCCCGTGGGAGGAGCTGCCGCTCGGTCGCGAGATCGCCGCGATGCTCGAGGAGCGACGCGAGCGCGAGAGCGGGATCGGCGACGTCGCGATGCCGGCGCACCTGTCGACGTCCGCGCTCGTCGCGCTGCGTCGCGACCGCGAGGCCTTCACCGCGCAGCTGCGTCGTCCGCTGCCCGCGCAGCCCACCACCGCGGCGCAGCGGGGAAGCCTCCTGCATGCCTGGATCGAGGCGCAGTACGGGCACGTGCCGTTGCTCTCGGTGGACGACCTGGGCCCGGGTGAGGACGAGGCCGACATCGAGGCGCTCACGGCGGCGTTCTCGCAGTCCGCATGGGCGTCCCGGACGCCCAGCCACATCGAGGTCGACGTCGAGGTGCCGATCGGGGGCGTCACCATCCGCTCGCGCATCGACGCGGTGTTCCCCGCCGGTGCGGGTCTCGAGCGGGTCACCGTGGTCGACTGGAAGTCGGGGTCGGCGCCGCGCGACCCGGACGAGCGCGCGTCGCGCGAGGTGCAGCTCGCCGTGTACCGGCTCGCGTGGTCGGAGTGGACCGGTGTGCCGCTCGACCAGGTCGACGCGGCCTTCCACTACGTGCGGGACGATGCCACGGTGCGCCCGGAGCGGCTGCTCACGCGCGACGAGATCGAGGCGCTGCTCGCGCCGTGACGCGGGTCAGGCGTCCTGGGCGTCGCCGTCCGGGTCGGAGGCCTCCTCGAACAGCATGGCCTCGAGATCCGCGAGCATGCCCTCGCCGTCGGCGACGATGTCCGCGTTGTCGGTGCGCACGCCGTACATGAGCCACCGCATCAGCGCCATCTCGGAGGCGAGCCGCGCGCGGTCCAGCAGGTGGGGGTCGCGCAGCTCGCGCCGGCGCCCGTGATAGGCCTCCACCACGGAGTCGAGCACGTCGTCGGGCGCGGAGGCGACCAGCCATGCGAGGTCGTCCGCCGGGTCCGCGACGCGCGCGTCCATCCAGTCGACGATCCCGACCACGGAGCCGTCCGCGACGAACACCTGGTGCTCGCCCATGTCGCCGTGCACCACCGTGGGGTCGAACCTCCACCACGCGACGTTCTCGAGCTGGCGCTCCCAGCGGTCCGCGAGGCGCGGCGGCACCTTGCCCGTCTGGATGCCCGCATCGAGCTCGGCGAGGCGGCGCGCGCGGTACTCCTCGGGCGAGTACGAGGGCAGCCCCTGGTCCTCGACCACGGCCGCCGGGAGCTCGTGGATCTCGGCGATCGCACGGCCCACGGCCGCGGCTAGCCCGGGTCCCGGCTGCAGGCCGGCGAGCATGAGCTGCGCGCCTCGCACCTCGGTGTAGACGATCGCGCGGCCCTCGTCGCCGCCGAGCTCCGCGGCCCCCATCGGGTGCGGCACCTCGAACGACACGATCCCGGCCTCGTGCGCGCGCTTGAGCGCGCCGAGCAGCCCCTTCTCGGCCTCGAGAGCGGCGCCGGCGGCGGCCCGCTTGGGTGCGCGCACGATCCACCGGCGACCCGTCGAGTCCTTGACGACGACGACCTCGAAGTCGGCGTCGGTGTGAGGGCTGCGGAGCACGTCGTACACGTCGAGCCCGGGCACGGCGACGGACGCCAGGGCGGCAAGCGCGAGCGGTGAACGTGGCACAGGCTCACGGTAGAGCCAACCGAGGCGGCGCGCCACGCTCCACGCCGCGAGGGCCAGGGACGATGCCCGCGGTGAGCCGCGTCCGCGCCGCTCGCCGACCCGCGATGAGCCGCGTCCGTGCCGCTCGCCGACTCGCGATGCCCCATGGCGCGCACCAGCCGCGGGGAACCGACCGTGAGCGCCCCATTCGCGAGGGCGGGGCGGGAGCCTCCCGCCGCCCGCCGACCGCCCGCTTCCGGCCCGCCTCCCCGAATGGGTCATCCATGGTCGGATCCGCGCCGCGCCTGTCTCGCATGGGGCGGCCCTAGACGCCACGCGCAGTACGGTGACCGGGTGAGGAACCCCTGGCCGCTCGACCTGCCCAGCCGCATCGATCGCGCCGCCGAGCGCCGCGACCTCGTGGATCTCGAGGACTGTGACGCGATCGTGGTGCGCGACGGTCGTGTCCTGACCGCCGACGGCAGGCTCGTCGAGCTCGCACCCGCGGCTCAGCCCTCCGCCGCCCTGCGGATCTACCTGGGTCGCGACGGCGACCGGGACCTCGTCGCGCTCGTCCCGGAGGACGCCGCGTTCGGCGCCGACCCCGACGGCATCGGCGGCGAGCGCCTGCGCGGGCTCCGCGACCTCCTCGCGGGCTTCTGGGACCGGGGCGCGAACGGCGAGCGCGATCACGAGCTCGCCACCACGGCCGTCGCGATCGCGAACTGGCACGCGAGCCACCCCCGCTGCGCGCTGTGCGGCGAGCCCACCGTGCCCGCGCAGGGCGGATGGGTGCGCCGCTGCGAGCGCGACGAGCGCGAGCACTATCCGCGCACGGATCCCGCGATCATCGTCGCCATCACCGATCCGGCCGACCGCCTGCTCATCGCGCACGCGACACCGTGGTCGCCGCGTCGCTTCTCCCACCTGGCGGGCTACGTCGAGCCGGGGGAGACCTTCGAGCAGGCCGTCCACCGCGAGGTGCGCGAGGAGGCGAGCCTGCCGCTCACGCGCCTCGAGTACCTCGGTTCGCAGGCGTGGCCGTTCCCGGCGTCGGTGATGGTCGCGTTCCGCGCGGTGTGCGAGCAGCCCCAGGCGCTCGCGCTCGACATGGACGAGATCTCCGAGGCGCGGTTCGTCTCGCGCGCCGAGATCGCCGAGCTGGTCGCGAGCGGCGAGGTGGTCCTCGCGCCCAAGGGATCGGTCGCGCGACGCATGCTCGAGGACTGGTACGGCGGCGACCTGCCCGAGCGGCGCCCCGACACCAGCGTCGACGTCTAGCGCGAGGCGCGACCCTCCCCGGAGCGCATCGTCCACAGGCGGCGCCAGCCGCACCGCGCTGTCGGCCCCGGCTGACACAATGGCGGCGATGTCAGCAGACCAGATCCTCGACGCCCTCGACCCCGAGCAGCGGGAGGTCGCCACCGCGCTCCACGGTCCCGTCGCCGTGCTCGCCGGCGCCGGCACGGGCAAGACGCGCGCGATCACGCATCGCATCGCGTACGGGGTGCGCGTCAACGCGTACAACCCCCAGTCGGTGCTCGCGGTGACGTTCACGGCGCGCGCCGCGGGGGAGATGCGGACGCGCCTCAGGGGCCTCGGCGTCACGGGCGTGCAGGCGCGCACCTTCCACGCCGCCGCGCTGCGCCAGCTCAGCTACTTCTGGCCGCAGGTGATCGGCGGCCAGGTGCCCGAGCTGGTCAAGCAGAAGGCGCCCCTCGTGGGCCGCGCCGCGCGCGACGCCGGTCTCAGCCCCGACCGGCTCACGGTGCGCGACCTCGCCGCGGAGATCGAGTGGGCGAAGGTGTCGCTGGTCGATCCGGCGGACTACGCGGCACGGATCGCGCGGCTCGGCCGCCCGTCGCCCGCGAACCTGCCTGCGAGCCAGGTCGCCGACGTCATGCGCGCCTACGAGGACGCGAAGACCAACGCCGTGGTGCTCGACTTCGAGGACATCCTGCTCATGCTCGCGGACATGGTGGGCCGCCATCCCGAGGTGGGCGATCAGATCCGCCGGCAGTACCGCCACTTCGTGGTCGACGAGTACCAGGACGTCTCGCCCCTCCAGCAGTTCGTGCTCGAGCAGTGGCTGGGCGGCCGCCGCGAGCTCTGCGTGGTCGGCGATCCCGCGCAGACCATCTACTCGTTCGCGGGGGCGAGCCCCGAGCACCTGCTCCGGTTCGCCCGCACCTACCCCGACGCGACGCAGGTGCGCCTGGTGCGCGACTACCGCTCCACGCCGCAGGTGGTGCGGCTCGCCAACGAGCTCATGCGCAAGCGCGGCTCCGCGGGCACCGGCGTCGAGCTCGTCGCGCAGCGACCGTCCGGCCCGGCGCCCGACTACCGCGCGTACGACGACGACGAGGCGGAGGCGCACGGCGTGGTCGCCGCCATCGAACGGCTCATCGCGACGGGCGTCCCGCCGCGCGAGGTCGCGGTGCTGTACCGCGTCAACAGCCAGTCGGAGGCGATCGAGGAGGCGCTCGCGGAGCGCGGCATCGGCTACCTGGTCCGCGGCGGCCAGCGGTTCTTCGACCGCGAGGAGGTGCGCAAGGCCATCGTCCTGCTGCGCGGCGCCGCGGTCGCGGCGGACGATCGGCCGCTCGGCGAGCAGGTCCGCGACGCGCTCGCCAGCGCCGGCTGGTCCGAGGAGCCGCCCGCCGCGCGCGGCGCCGTGCGCGAGCGCTGGGACGCGCTCCAGGCGCTCGTCAACCTCGCCGACGACCTCGCCGCCGACACGGGTGGCGCGGCGACGATGCGGGACTACGTCGAGCACCTCGTCGAGAGGGCGCAGGCGCAGCACGCGCCCGCGGTCGAGGGCGTCACCCTCACCTCGATGCACGCCGCCAAGGGCCTCGAGTGGGACGCCGTGTTCATCGTCGGCTGCTCGGAGGGCCTGCTCCCCATCACGCACGCGGAGACCGACGAGCAGCTCGAGGAGGAGAAGCGCCTGCTCTACGTCTCGGTCACCCGTGCCCGCGAGCACCTCGCGCTGAGCTTCGCGCGTGCGCGCAAGGCGGGCGGCAAGGCCACGCGCAAGCGCACGCGGTTCCTCGAGCAGCAGTGGCCGGACGCGAGGCCCATGCGCACCGCGCGCAGGCCCACGTCGGAGAAGCTGGCCGACCTCGGCCCGGAGGCGTTGCGCCTGTACGACACCCTCAAGCAGTGGCGCCTCGCGCTCGCGCAGGAGACCTCGAAGCCCGCCTTCACGGTGCTCACAGACGTCTCCCTGGTCGAGATCGCGCGCGACCGGCCCGCGACTCTCGGAGAGCTCGCGCGGGTCAGCGGCGTGGGCGCCTCGAAGCTCGACAAGTACGGGCTGCAGATCCTCGAGATCGTCAACGAGCACTAGCCTCGCGCGGAGCGGAGCACCTCGGCGACGGGCGAGTCGGCGGGCACGGCGATGCGTCCCGTCCACGCGCCGGCGTGCAGCGCGACCTCGGCCGCACCTTCGTAGCGCGGATGGTCCGTCACCTCGATGCGGTCGAGGCCGCCGAGCCCGACGGTGAGCCGCGAGGCCGAGTGCACGGGCGCCGAGCCGCGCGTCATCCACGCATGGCGGCCCAGCAGCTCGAGCGCGGTCGCGTCGCCTCCCAGCACGGCGCCCTGCACCACCATCGGCGACCAGGCGTGACCGAGCCGCCGCACCGCGCCCGCGAGCCCTCCTCCCGTCGGCGCGACGGTCCTGCGCGCGTGGCACGCCCACGCCGTGACGGCGGGATGCGCGGCGATCACGTCGCGCAGGTCCGCGGTGAGCGCGAGGTCCCCGCCAGTCTCCAACGCGGCGAGATCCGCGACGTGCTCCGGCGCCGTCCACGCGAGCGAGCCGCGGGCCGCGCCGGCTCGAGGAGGAGCGAACGCGGCCCGCAGCACGGTGGTGAGCCGCCCGAGGCCGGCGCGCGCCGAGCCGCTGTAGCGGAAGTCGATGGTGCGGCCGTCGCGCGTGTGCACGGCGTAGCGGCCACGGAGCAGGTTGACCGAGTCCTCGATCGCGACCACGTCGCCGAGCGGGACGCGGGTCGCGGTGAAGCCGCGCGGCGGCGCCGCGCGACGGGGCCCCGCATCGTGCCCGTCGCGGCTCAGCAGCGTGAGCCCCGCGTCGTGGACCGCGAGGACGTGGTCGTAGAGGTCCATGTCGGGCGTCGCGTCGCGGCGCGCGATGTTCCGCGGGACCTTGAGCGCCAGGCGCGCGGTGGCGAGATCGAGCGGGTGGTCGCGGAACAGGCGGGGGAGGTCGTCGGGCGCGGTCACGACGTCGATCCAGGGCCCGAACCGTGCGTACTCGGAGTCCGGGTCGTACCGGTCAGTCGCGGTCATGGTCGCCGATCCTCCTCAGCGCGTCGACGAGCGTGGCCAGCGCGGACGGGTCGAGACGGTCGAGGACGTAGCGCCGCGCGCCCGCCGTGTGGACGGGAGACGCCTGGGCGAGCCGCTCGCGTCCGGGATCCGTGAGCAGCGCGTCCTGTCCGCGCCCGTCCTCGGCGCTGCGCCGGCGCGCGGCCAGGCCCTTGTCCTCGAGGAGCCGCATCACGCGGGTCACCGCGCCGAGGGTGAGGCCGGTGCGCCGCGCGAGAGCGCCCACGCGCAGCATGTGCCCCGGCGCGCCCGCGAGGTGCATGAGCACGTGGTACTCGCTCAGCGACACCCCTGCCGCCCGGCCGAGGTCGGCGGTGAAGTCGCGCGGGAGCGTGAGCGCGATGCGGGCGAGCTCCTGGAGGAGCGCGTCCTCCAGGTCCGTCAGCGGGGCAACGGACGTCGGTGTCATGAAAGTACTTTAGAGGTAAATCACTTCGGCGCGCGCCCCGCACCCGCACGCGGGATGCGGTGGAGCCGGCACGATGCGGGGAAGGCCGCTCTCGACGCGCCACGCCGGAGCGGGCTCGCCGGCCAGCAGCGTCGCGATCGCCGCGACGGCGAGGGCGGCGGCCGTCGAGGACGTGAGCGGGTCGGGGGGAGGCGGCCACGACTCGCACTGACGGGCGAGCACGGGCCACGCCGCATCGTCGTCGGTGAGCGCGAGGTCGCGGCATCGCAGGCACGCTGTCGCGCCCGGCAGGACGGGCAGGACCGTCGCGCCGCGCTCGTCGGCGAGCACCGCGGCATGGGGCCCGCCCAGCGTCAGCGCGTGGCTCACGTCGGGGGCGAGCGCGCCGTAGGCGACCGCCACCTCGGCGTCGACGAGCCGGGACCCGTCGAGCCGCACGGGCGTGCCGGGAGCGATCGACGAGAGCAGCCGCGATGCGGAGCGCGCGAGCGAGGCGGGCTCGCCGGGGGCGGGGACGAGGCTCACCGACGCCGCACCCGCGCGCGCGGCGCCCTCCGCGGCGGCGACCCCGCCGGCGGAGAGGCCCCGGATGCGCACGTGGCGACCAGCGAGCAAGGGCCCCGCACCCGTCGCCGGGAGCAGGCCCGCCTGCTCCGTGCCGTCCCCGCGCCACAGCGACGGCGGGGCCGGCGCATCGTCCATGCGCTCACGGTCGCACGCCGGGACGGCGCCGGGGGCGTTGTCCACACCCGCCCGGAGACGCACGAAGGGCCGGCCCCAGGGGGACCGGCCCTTCGCGGAGCTCTGCTGGCTTTACGCCTTGCCGAGGATGCGGTTCAGCTTGGTGCCGCACACCGGGCAGGTGGCCTTCGCCATGCGACGGCCGTTCTCCGAGACGACGACGTCGCCCTCGGTCTCGCGCTTCTCCTTGCACTTCACGCAGTAGAACTCGCCCGAGTACTTGTCAGCCATTCGGCTCTCCTTCTCTCCTTGGCGCGGCGGAACGCGCCGCACGTGTGCAGGCCGCGGGGGCCCTTGGTCCCCCAGCGTAGACGCGAAGGCACGAAAATCTCCCATCGGTGGGCAGGTGTCGCGCCGTGGTCCGTGAGTACCTTACGCGTCCTCGGAGCCCAGCAGGCGCTCCAGCTCGCGGTCCACGTCGTCCTTCTCGTCGCGGGAGAGGTAGGCGTCGACCCACGCCTGCCACGATCCGAGGTCGTCGGAGGTGGGCAGCAGGTCGGGATGCGACCACACGTCGTCGCGGCCCTCGGCGCCCAGGCGGGCGTGCAGCGCGGCCCACATGGCGGAGGCGTCGCGCATCCGGCGCGGGCGGAGCTCGAGGTCGAGGAGGTTGGCGAAGGTGTCCTCCGCGGGCCCTCCGGCGGCCCGTCGGCGCCGCATCATCTCGCGCAGCGCGCCCACGTCCGGCAGGTGCGGTGCCGCGGCGCGCATCGTGACGTCGTCGACCCAGCCCTCGATGAGCGCGAGCAGCGTCTCGATGGACTCGAGCGTCGCCTTCTGCTCGTCGGAGTGCTGGGACTGGAAGATGCCCCGGTTGAGGGCCTTCTGCAGGCGCGCGGGGTCGCCCATGCCGGCGTCGCGCACCGCGTCCTCGAGCGCGTCGAGGTCGATGGTGATGCCCTGCGCGTACCGCTCCACGAGGGAGTGGAGCTGCCCCGGCAGCCACGGCGCCGCCGCGAACAGCCGCACGTGCGCGGCCTCGCGCAGCGCAAGGAACGACCGCACCGCGTCCTCGTCGATGTCGAGGCCGCTCGCGAACTCCGCGATCGCCTTGGGGACCATGACCACGCGCGGCTCCGCGAGCAGGGGGATGCCCAGGTCGGTCGCGCCGAAGGCCTCGCGCGCCATCTCGCCCGCCGCCTGGCCCAGGTGCATGCCGCACACGGTCGGGCTGACGGAGCGCAGCAGCGCCCCCGGGTCCATGCCCGCGACGGCCTCGGCGGGCTCGTCCGTGGCCCCCTCGAGCAGCCCGCCCAGCGCATGGGACACGCTCACGGCCACGGGCCCCGCCAGGGTGCGCCACGTCGGCAGCGTGGCCTCGACCCATTCCGCGCGGCTCCACACGCGCGGCTCGAGCCGCGCGGGGTCGAAGTCGGTGACCGCGTCGAGCCACAGCTCGGCGCGCGACACGGCCTGGCGATGGGACGATGCGACGGCGGCCGAGACGGACGGGTCGCCTCCCTGCGAGGCGACGCCGCGCGCGACGTCGTGCGCGAGGCTCCAGTTGACGTCCTCGCCCGAGGACTGCGCGATGAGCCCTCGGATCTGGCTCAGCACGTGCTCCATCATCGCGGGGCTCGCGGTGAGGCCCGCCTGCGCCGCGAGGACGTCGGGGTCCATGCCCATCCGCGTGAGCTCCTCGAGGGCGGCCTCCGCATCGTCCCCGAACAGCTCCCGCAGCAGCCGCATCCACGGCGTCGACTCGTCGCTCACGCTCACTCCGTTCACGCGCGCCTCCTGCGCGCCTCTCCCACGGTAACGAAGGACGGGTGCCCCATGCGGCGACGTTCGCTACCAGCAATGCCGTGCCTGGACCGCGTGCGCATCGGCCACAATGGACCGGTGACGACCACCGAGGCCACCACCCCCGCGCCCGCGAACGACGCATCGTCCTCGCGCCGAGCGACGGTGATGTCGATCACCGGGCTCGCGACGAGCGCGCTGATCGCCCTGCTCACCGTGGTGCCCTCGCCGTACGCCGTCGGCTCGGCGGGCCCGACCTTCGACACCCTCGGCACCGTCGACGGCGTCGAGCTGGTCGACATCTCGGGTGCGCCGACGTATCCGTCCACGGGCGAGCTGCGCCTCACCACCGTGTCCGTGTCGCGCGCCGGCTCGCAGCCGTTCACGCTCGGCCGCGTCCTCGCGGCCTGGGCGTCGTCGCGCCAGTACGTCGTGCCGCAGGAGCAGGTGTTCGGCACCGAGGAGCAGGAGGACGTCGCGAGCGAGCAGGCCCAGCAGGAGTGGATCTCCTCGCAGGAGAGCGCGACGGTGTCCGCGCTCGAGGCCCTGGGCCATCCCGTGCCCGCGACGCTCACGGTCGCCGGCACGTCCGAGGACTCGAACGCGGCGGACCTGCTCGAGGTGGACGATGTGATCATCGCCGTGGACGGCGAGCCCACCGCGAACTTCTCCGACCTGGTGGCGGCGGTCGGCGCCCGCGAGCCGGGCGACGAGATCGCGGTGACGGTCCTGCGCGACGGCGCGGAGGTCACGGAGACGTTCGCGACGCTCGCCGACGCCGCGGGGGACGCGGTCATGGGTGTCTTCATCGACCCCGACTTCGACCTGCCCATCGACGTCACGGTCCAGATCGACTCCGTCGGCGGTCCGTCCGCGGGGCTGATGTTCTCCCTCGGGATCATGGATCGCCTCACCGAGCAGGACGAGCTCGCGGGCGCGCTCGTCGCCGGCACGGGCACCATCGACGCGACGGGCGACGTCGGCGCGATCGGCGGCATCGACATGAAGATGATCGGCGCGAGCGACGCCGGCGCGCAGTGGTTCCTCGCCCCGGTGGAGAACTGCGACGATGTGCGCGGCAACATCCCTGATGGCTTGCGCGTTGTCGCCGTTGACACCCTCGACGACGCGTACGAGGCGATCACCCGCATCGGGGCAGGCGACGCCGACGACCTGCCCGGATGCTGAGCATGGCAGGCTAGACACAACTCGACACGAAGGACAGCCACGTGACGTTCGACGACGACCGCTCCGCTCGCCCGGTCCGGCCGGCCCCTGTTCCGCAACGGCGCTCGCCGCTCGCGATCACCGCGGTGGTGCTCGGCGCGCTGGTGCTGCTCGCGATCGCGACCGCCAACGTGTGGACCGAGGTGGTATGGTACGACCAGCTCGGCTTCGCGGAGGTCTGGCGCACGCAGTGGCTCGCGCGGATCGTGCTGTTCGTCATCGCGGCGGCCGTCGCCGGCGGCACCATCTGGCTCAACCTGTGGATCGCGAAGCGGGTCCGGCCCGCGCGCACGGGCGGACGCAGCCAGCTCGACCAGGTGCGCGCGCAGATCGAGCCGCTCGAGCGCCTCGCGATGATCGTGCTGCCCGCGGTGATCGGGCTCGTGGCCGGCCTCGCCGTGTCCTCGCAGTGGGAGACCGTGGTCGCGTGGCTCAACCACGAGCAGTTCGGGGAGAAGGACCCGCAGTTCGGGCTGGACGTGTCGTTCTACGTCTTCACGCTTCCCGCGCTCAACCTGCTCGTCACCGTGGTGCTCGCGCTCGCGGTGCTGTCGACGCTCATCGCGGCGTTCGTGCACCTCCTGTACGGCGGCATCGCGGGAACGGGCCGGACGTTCGTCGCGTCGAAGGGCGCGCGCATCCAGCTCGCGGTGCTCGGCGCGATCGTCATGGTCACCATCGCCGCCAACTACTGGCTCGACCGCTACGGGCTGCTCACCAAGGCCAACGAGCGCTTCTACGGCGCCTCGTACACCGACATCAACGCGATCCTGCCGTCGCGCTCGATCCTCGCCGGGATCGCGCTGCTGGTCGCGATCGTGTTCCTCACCGTGATCTGGCGCGGCGACTGGCGCATCCCGGCGGTCGGCATCGGCCTGCTGGTGCTGTCGGCCGTCGCCATCGGCGGGATCTACCCGGCCGTGGTCCAGCGCTTCCAGGTCGCCCCGAACGAGCAGGACCTCGAGAGCGAGTACATCGGCCGCAACATCGCGGCGACGCGGTACGCGTACGGCATCGACGGGGTGGAGACCACCGCGTACCGCGCGACCACGGAGGCCGAGGCCGATGCGCTGCGCCAGGACGCCGACACGACCGCGCAGATCCGCCTGCTCGACCCGAACATCGTCTCGCCCGCGTTCCAGCAGCTGCAGCAGAACAAGCAGTACTACACGTTCTCCTCGCTGCTCAACGTCGACCGCTACGCCATCGAGGGCGAGCTCCAGGACACCGTCATCGCCGTGCGCGAGCTCAACCTCGAGGGGCTGGGTGCCGGCAGCCGCAACTGGATCAACGACCACACGGTCTTCACCCACGGCTTCGGCGTGGTCGCCGCGTACGGCAACAAGACCACCAACGACGGTCAGCCGTCGTTCTTCGAGGGCGGCATCCCGTCGCGCGGCGAGCTGGGCGAGTACGAGCCGCGCATCTACTTCGGCACCACCCTGCCCGACTACTCGATCGTCGGCGCGCCCGACGGCACCACGCCGTGGGAGCTCGACTACCCCGACGACAACTCCGACAACGGCCAGGTCAACACCACCTATACCGGTGACGGCGGGCCCGGCATCGGCACCATGTTCGCCAAGCTGATGTACGCGATCCGGATGGGCGAGGAGCAGATCCTGTTCTCGGACCGCGTCACCTCGGAGTCGCAGATCCTCTACTACCGGGACCCGCTCGAGCGGGTCGGCCGGGTCGCGCCGTACCTCGAGCTCGACCAGACCACGTACCCCGCCGTCGTCGACGGTCGCGTCGTGTGGGTGGTCGACGGCTACACCACCACCGACCAGTACCCCTACTCGGCCCCGGTGTCGACCAGCTCGATCTTCGCGAGCTCGACCTCCGCGGTCGGCGGCGGCGCCTCGCTCAACTACGTGCGCAACTCGGTCAAGGCGATCGTGGACGCGTACGACGGCTCGGTGACGCTGTATGCGTGGGACAACGAGGACCCGATCCTGCAGACGTGGCAGCACATCTTCCCCGCGTCGATCAAGCCGATGAGCGAGATCAGCGGCGACCTCATGAGCCACCTGCGCTACCCCGAGGACCTGTTCTCGATCCAGCGCTTCCAGCTCGCGAGCTACCACGTCACCGACCCGGCGTCGTTCTACTCGACGCAGGACTTCTGGCGGAACCCGGCCGACCCGACGGACGACACGCAGCTGCAGCCCCCGTACTACCTCACGCTGCAGATGCCCGATCAGGACGAGCCGACCTTCTCGCTCACGAGCAACTACATCCAGGGCGGTGACAACCCGCGCAACATCCTCACGGGCTATCTCGCGGTGAACTCGGAGACGGGCAGCACGGCGGGCCAGGTGGACGAGGACTACGGCACGCTGCGCCTGCTCGAGCTGCCGCGCGACACCACGATCCCGGGACCGGGCCAGGTGCAGAACAACTTCAACTCGAACCCGGACGCGCAGGAGACGCTCAACCTGCTGCGCCAGGGCGAGACGGACGTGGTCAACGGCAACCTGCTCACGCTCCCGGTCGGCGGAGGCCTGCTGTACGTCCAGCCCGTCTACGTCCAGTCGAAGGAGGGCACGCGCGTGCCGCTCCTGCGCAAGGTGTTCGTGGCGTTCGGCGACGAGGTCGGCTTCGCGGACACGCTGCCGGAGGCGCTCGACCAGGTGTTCGGCGAGGGTGCGGGCGACGGCGCTGCGGGGGGCGAGACCGAGCCCGGCGTCGACGACGGCACCGGGACCACCGACGGCGGCACCACCGATGGCGGCACCACCGACGAGGGCACGGGCTCCGGCGACGGCGGCACCACGGTCGACCCGACCGTCGAGGCCGCGCTCCAGGACGCGCTCGACCGGGCGAGCCAGGCGATCACCGAGGGCGAGGAGGCGCTCGCGCAGGGCGACTTCGCGGCCTACGGCGAGGCGCAGGACCGCCTGTCGCAGGCCATCGAGGACGCGATCGCCGCGGAGGCCGAGCTCAGCGGGGCCTCGACCGAGGCCGAGCCCAGCGCGACGCCCGAGCCCAGCGCATCGGCCACCGCGACCTCGTAGCCGCACGGTGCACGTGAAGGAGGGCCGGACCCGTCGGGGTCCGGCCCTCCTTCGTATCTGGGGCCGATGCGGGGGCCGTCAGGCCTGCGGGTCGACGTGCCGCTCGGTCGCCTGGCGGACGAAGCCGAACAGGAAGCCCCACGAGACGAGCATGAGCGCCGCGCTCGCCCACGCCGAGGCGGGGTAGGAGTCGAGGGCGGCGGTGTTGACCACCTCGCCCGTCTCCCAGTCGAAGACGCCGAAGATCGCGGCCGCGCCGACGAGGCCCGCCGCGTACGACGCGAGGTAGGTGAGCCACCAGCCGAGCAGCAGCGCGAGCGAGGTGGTGCGGCCGACCACCTTGCGGGCGCCCAGCGGCAGCAGGATGAGCCCGGCGAAGGGCACGAACCAGCCCCACCACTCGACACCGGGCAGGCCCGGGCGGGCGCCCATGGCCTCACGGTTGCGCCGCATGCGGGTCATCCACAGGCCGTAGAGCACATAGGCGGCGAGGGTGAGGGGGAGGCTGAGGTTGCCCAGGGGCGAGCCCACCGAGGTGGTGGTCGTGCCCGTCTCGAGGATCTCGATGATGGCGTCCGCAGCGTCGCTCGCCGTCGTCGCGACGATCAGCCCGATCACGGCGTTCGCGCCCGTCACCGCGAGCAGCCCCGTCGCGAGGCCCTTGGGCTTCTCGAGCGGCACGCCGTCCTGGCCGAAGGGAACCTGCGGCCCGGTGCCGTAGGCAGGCGACGGCGCCGCCGCGCCGGGGATCACGCCGGGGGCCGGCGCATGCGACTGGCCAGGGTTGAGGCCGGATGCGGGGTGGTACTTGGGCTGCTCGGCGGGAGGCTGAGCGCCCGGGTTGCTGAGGAAGGGATCGTTCTCGGTCATGCGTGCGACCCTAGTCACGTGGAGCCGATTTGGCGTTGAGGCGCGCGTCCGCTAGAGTTATCAGGCCGACGCGGGGTGGAGCAGTTCGGTAGCTCGCCGGGCTCATAACCCGGAGGTCGCAGGTTCAAATCCTGTCCCCGCTACGAGATGACGAAGGCCCGGACCATGCGGTCCGGGCCTTCGTCGTTCCCCGGTGCCTCCGTCGCGCGGCCCCGCGCCCGCGCCTGCGCCCCCCGAGGTGCGTAGCGCCCACATTCGCCGGATCCGGGCACCGAGCACCTCGCAGGGCGCGGCGGGCGCGACCACGATGCGCGAAGGCCCGGCCCGCCGCAGCGGAGCCGGGCCGTCGCACATCGGATCGGGACGCGATCAGCGGATCGCGTCGGCGGCGGCCCGCTCGATCGCCAGCCCGGCCTCGTACTGCTCGAGCCACGCGGCGTAGCCCGCGACGTCGCCGGCGTCCGGCTCGGCCACGTCCACGGCCGCGTCCGCGAACACGCGCGAGCCCAGGTAGTCCGACAGCTCGGCGCCGGCGCCCGCGCGGCGGAACTCGGCGAGCACCGCCATGCCCCACGCGCCGCCCTCGGAGGCGGTGTCGCCCACGGTGACGGGCGCGCCGATCGCCGCGGCGAGCAGGCGCTGCGCGACCCCGGCGGTGCGGAACATGCCACCGTGGGCGAACATCGAGTCGAGCTCGACGCCCTCGTCGTGCAGCACCCTCATGCCGAGGCTCAGCGTGCCGAACGCGCCGTAGAGCTGCGTGCGCATGAAGTTCGCGAGGGTGAGGCGCGAGCCCGGGGTGCGCACCACCAGCGGGCGTCCCTCGGCCAGGCCCGTGATCGGCTCGCCGGACAGGTAGTTGTAGGCCAGGAGCCCGCCGCCGTCCGCCTCGCCGTCGAGCGCGGCACGGAAGAGCGTCTCGAACACGGCGTCGGCACCGCCCACGACGCCCATCGCGGCCGCGAACTCGGTGAAGACGCCGGCCCAGGCGCCCAGCTCCGAGGCGCCGTTGTTGCAGTGGACCATCGCGACCAGGTCGCCCGCGGGCGTGGTGACGATGTCGAGCTCCTCGTGGACCGACTCGAGCGGCTTCTCGAGCACCACCATCGCGAAGATCGAGGTGCCCGCCGAGATGTTGCCGGTGCGGGGGGCGACGGCGTTGGTCGCGATCATGCCGGTGCCGGCGTCGCCCTCGGGCGGCGCGACGAGCGCACCGGGCTGCAGGGTCCCGGTCGGGTCGAGCAGGGCCGCGCCCTCGGCGGTGAGCGTGCCGGCGTCGGCGCCCGCGACCAGCACCTCGGGCAGCAGCGACGCGACGTCGAGCCCGGGCCGGCGCGCGGCCACGA
Source organism: Demequina iriomotensis (assembly GCF_000971395.1). Classification (GTDB taxonomy): domain Bacteria; phylum Actinomycetota; class Actinomycetes; order Actinomycetales; family Demequinaceae; genus Demequina; species Demequina iriomotensis. The sequence continues at coordinate 705,707 of NZ_BBME01000009.1, forward strand.
GCCCCTGGAAGCGCGCGAGCATGTCCGCGTCGTAGTCGCGCGTCGCCGGGTCGATGGGGAACATGCCCGAGGCGTCGCCCACGCCCAGCACCTTGCGACCCGTGAGCCTCCAGTGCACGTAGCCCGCGAGCGTGGTGATGAACGCGAGCTCGGAGACGTGCGGCTCGTCGTCGAGGATCGCCTCGTACACGTGCGAGGCGGACCAGCGCAGCGGGAAGTTGAAGCCCAGCACCTCGGTGAGCTCGGCGGCCGCGCGCTCGGTGGTGGTGTTGCGCCACGTGCGGAAGGGCACCAGCAGCTCGTCCTCGGCGGAGAACGCGAGGTAGCCGTGCATCATCGCGGACACGCCCAGCGCGCCGATCGAGGTCGGCCGCACCCCGTACGCCTCCTCGACCTGCGCGAGCAGGTCCGCGACGGACGCCTGCACGCCCTCCCAGACCGCCTCGACCGAGTACGTCCACAGGCGGTCGACGAACTGGTTCTCCCACGCGTGGCTGCCCGTGGCGATCGGCTGGTGGTCCGGTCCGATGAGGCACGCCTTGATGCGCGTCGATCCGAGCTCGATGCCCAGGGAGGTCTCGCCGGCCGCGATCGCGGCCGCCACGTCGATCTGCTTGATCTGCGTCATCGCAGCGATCTCCTTGCGTGTTCCGGGTGGGCCCGCGAGACGCGGGACGACAGAAATGTGAACGGTCGACAAGACTCTAGTGCCGCATCGTCCCCTCCCGCCGCACCCTAGGTCCCGCACGGCCGCTCCGCCACCGCGCGGGACGCCCCTCGCGGGCGGCGACAGGCCAGGTAGCCTGGCCCGGTGACCACGCTCACGCATCGTCCCCGCATCGCCCTCTCGCTCGGCAGCGGGGGAGCCCGCGGCTACGCCCACATCGGCGTCATCGACGAGATCGAGTCGCGCGGCTGGGAGGTCGCGGGCGTCGCCGGGACCTCGATGGGCGCGCTCGTGGGCGGCCTGTACGCCGCCGGCGGCCTCGCGGAGTACCGCGAGTGGGCGGAGGCGCTCACGCGGCGCGAGGTGCTGCGCATGATGGATCCGGCGTTCAAGGGGGCGGGCGCCATCCGGGCCGACCGCGTGATGCGCCGGATCGACGAGATCCTCGCCGGGAGGCGCATCGAGGACCTCCCGCTGCCGTACACGGCGGTCGCGACCGACCTGCTCTCGCAGTCGGAGGTGTGGTTCACGGAGGGTCCCGTCGTCGACGCCATCCGCGCCTCCATCGCCATCCCGATGGTCATCACGCCCGTGCGCCGCGACGGTCGGCTGCTCGCGGACGGCGGGATCCTCAACCCCGTGCCCGTGGTGCCGCTCGCGTCGGTGCGCGCGGACGCGACCATCGCCGTCAACCTCGCGGGCAACGCGCGCCCCGACAACGCGCCGCTGCCGCCGTCGGAGCCGGGCGAGCCGCTCATGCGCCTGCCCCGCCTGCGCCTGCCGGCCGTCCACGTCGCCGAGCCGCGCCTCATGAGCATGATCGCGCAGCGCCTGCGGGCGCGTGGCGAGGACGGGGACGATGCGGCGATCGAGCCGGCGGACCCGGTCGCCGCGGCGACCGCCGAGCCTCCCGAGATCAGCACGCTCGACGTCATCGACCGCTCGCTGCAGACGCTCCAGAACACCGTCCAGCGCTACCGCCTCGCGGGGTACCCGCCCGACGTCATGGTCGACGTCCCGGCGGACTCATGCGGCGTGCTCGACTTCCACCGCGCCGCCGAGATGATCGACCTGGGCCGCGCCCTCGCACGCGAGGCGTTCGACGCCTGGGACGGTGCGCCGCGCTAGCGCGGACCGCGCAGGTCCGGGCCGGGTCTAGCATGGCCTGCGGCCCGGCCGCGCACGCGCCGGCGACCGCGCCTTGGGAGGCACCCGCGTGACCCACGCCATCCCCGTCCGCTCCGGCTGGCTGCACGGCCGCACGGCGCTGCTGCTCGCCTTCGCGTTCTCCGTCATGGCGGATCCCGTGTCCTCCGTCGCGTACGCGATCGAGGCGGCGCTGCGCGCGCTCGACGGCAACCTCGCCCTGCTGTTCCCCGCGATGGCCGCGGTGGTCGCCGTCGTGGGCCTCGTGGTCGCCTCGTACCACCAGCTGGTCGCGCGCTTCCCGGAGGGCGGCGGCTCGGCCGCGGCCGCCGGCGGCGCGTTCGGCGAGGGGTTCTCGTTCATCCCGATGGGCGCGCTCGTCGTCGACTTCGTGCTCACCATCGCGATCTCGGTGTCCGCCGGGTCCTCCGCGATCATCAGCTACGTGCCGTCGCTCGCACCGTACCGCCTGCTGCTCGCGCTCATCCTGCTGCTCGTGGTCGCCGGGCTGATGTGGTTCGGTCACCTCGGTCGCGCCGTGTTCGCGCTGCTCACGGTCGTGTTCATCGTGGTCGCCGTCGCGGTGCTGCTGCCGGTGCCCGGCATGCCCGCGGTCGAGCCGCAGCCGATCGAGGGCCTCACGCACGGCGCGCCGCTGGCCGTCGCGCTCGCCTTCCCCGTCGCCATGGCGCTCGCGACCGGCATCGAGGCGCCGTCCTCCGCGATCGCGCAGCTGGCGCAGCTCGACGATGCGGGCCGGCGCAGCTTCGGGCGCTGGGCCCTGTGGCTCACGCTCGGCATCGTCGGCACCCTCACGCTCGCGATCACCCTCGCCGTGGTCCGCCTGGGCCTGCCCGTGCCCCACGAGGACACCACGCTGGTCGCGGAGCTGGCACGCGCCGCCGACGGCCACGCGCTCTTCGCCGCGTTCCAGGCGACCACCGCGCTGCTGCTGCTGTCCGCCGCCTCGTCCTCGTTCCAGGCCGGGCCCGGCCTGCTCAAGGCGCTCGCGCGGTCCGAGCACGGCGAGTCCCGCCACGGCGTCCTCCCCGCAGTCCTGGGGCGCACCAACGCGCACCACGTGCCGATGGTGGGCGTCGGCGTCTTCCTCGCGGCCTCGGCGGCGGTGGTGACGCTCGCGGGTGCCCGCGACCAGAGCCTCGTGCTGTTCTACGCGGTGTCCGTCTTCGTGAGCTTCCTCATGGGCCTGATCGCGATGGCCAGGTTCTCGCACCACGATCGCCGCCCCTTCTGGGTCGCGCTCAACGTGATCGCGGCCGTCGCGGTCGGCTTCACGCTCATCGCGAACCTCATGCGGCCCGCCGCGATCGGCTCGCTCGCCGCGACCGGGATCGTCGCCGGCGGGCTCTATCTCGCGTGGGTGCGCGCGGGACGCCCGCGCGGCGCCGCGCTCGCGGTCGCCGAGTCGGAGGCGGGGCACGATCTCGGCGAGGACGCCTCGGCGCCCGTCGCCGACGCGCCGATCGCGACCCCGCCAGAGCCACGGAGCTGACGATGCGCCGGCGCGTGGGTCTCGTGGGCGCCACCGCCATCGGCGTCGGCTCCATGCTGGGCGCCGGGGTCTTCGTGGTGTGGGGCCCCGCCTACGCCGCGGCCGGGGACGCCCTCGCGTGGGCCGTGCTCCTCGCCGGGGTGGTCGCCGCGCTCAACGCCGGATCGACCGCGCAGCTCGCGGCCGTGCACCCGGTGGCCGGCGGCGCGTACTCGTTCGGTCGCGCCGAGCTCGGGCCGTGGCCGGGGTTCGTGGCGGGCATCGGCTTCGTCGTCGGCAAGACCGCCTCGATCGCGGCGATCGCGCTCGCCGCGGGGGGCTACCTGTGGCCGGGCCACGCCGCGTGGGTCGCGACCGCGGCGATCGCGGCCTCGTGGGCGCTGAACTCGCGGGGGATCACGCGCACGTCCGCGGCGTCCGTGGTGCTCGCCTCCGCCGTCGTCGGGGTGCTCGTGGCGGCCGTCGTCGCGCTCGCGGGTGCGGAGCCGACTCCCGTGGCGACCTTCGGATGGAGCACGGCATGGGGCGACGCGCGGGCCGTCGCCCAGGCGGCGGCGCTGGTGTTCTTCGCCTTCGCCGGCTACGCGCGGATCGCGACGCTGGGCGAGGAGGTGCGCGAGCCCGCCCGGACCATCCCCCGCGCCATCGCCGTCGCGCTCGCGGTCGCGGGGGTCCTCTACGGCGCCCTCGCGCTCGTGCTGCCCCGGGTGCTCGGCCCCGCGCTCGCCGACTCGACCGCGCCCGTCGCCGATGCGGTGGCCGGCACCTGGCTGCCGGCCGCCGTGGTGACCGCCGCCGCGGTGGCGGCCGCCGCGGGATCGCTCCTGGCGCTCACCGCGGGTGTGGGGCGCACCGCGATGGCGATGGCGCGCGAGGGCGACCTGCCCCGTGCCCTGGCGCGGCTCGACTCGCGGGAGGTGCCCGCGCTCGCGGAGGGTGCGGCGTGCCTCGCGGCCGTCGCGCTCGTGTGGGCGGGAGGCCTGCCGCTCGCGATCGCGATGTCCTCCTTCGCAGTGCTGCTCTACTACGCCGTCGCCAACGCCGCGGCGTGGCGAGCCGCGGGCGCGGGTCGGACCGGGGGGTGGCGGATGCCGCGCGCGCTGTCCGCCGCGGGTGCGCTCGCGTGCGTCGCGCTTATGGCGTCTCTGCCGTGGGTCGCGATCGGCGCCGCGGCGGCGCTGCTCGCGCTGCTCGCGCTCGGCCGCGCCCTGCTGCGCCGCTGAGCGGCGGCGGGGCTCAGGCGAAGGCGGACGTCACGGCGTAGCCCGCCGCCGCGGCGGCGAGGCCCAGCGCCGCGGTCGAGGCCACGTAGCCCATGACCGCGCCCCGGCGGCCGTCCTTGGCAAGCACGACCACGTCGACGGCGAGCGAGGAGAACGTCGACAGCCCTCCCGCGACCCCCGTGCCCAGGGCGAACGTCCATGCGGGGGACAGGAGCGCATCGTCCCCCGCGGCGAGGACCGCGCCCAGGACCGCCGAGCCCAGCACGTTCGCGAGGATCGTGGGCCACGGGAAGGCCTTGCGCGTGTCGAGCCAGCCGAGGGAGAAGCGCACGCATGCGCCGAGCCCGCAGCCGAGGATCGCGGCCGCGTAGGCCCACGCGCTCACTCGTTCTCCTCCGCGAACACGGCGGCCTCGTCAAGCGCCGACGGCGGCCGGTCGCCCAGCCACCAGCCGAGCCATGCGGAGGCGACCGCGGCGGCCATGGTCGCGACCAGGACGCCGATCGCGACGTCGAGCGGCGCGTCCGTGGACCAGGCGAGGCACGCGATCGACGAGAACGTGGTGAATCCGCCCAGCAGGCCGGGACCGATGGCGGGGAACAGCGCCCACGGTCCCCGGGCCTGGGTGCGCGCGACGGCCCACGCGAGCACCAGCGAGCCGACCGCGTTGATGAGGATCAGGTCCCACGGGACGGGCCCCGCGGTCTCGGGGAAGGCCTCCGACAGGCCGATGCGCAGCGCGCCGCCCGCCGCGCCGCCGACCAGGACCAGGCCCAGCTGTGCGGCTCGCGTCACCGCGCGAGCCACGCGTCGGCGGCCTCGAGCTGCGCGGCGAGCGCCTTCTGGACGGCCTCCCCGACCGCCTTCTCGATCATCGCCCCGAACAGCGGGACGTGGGCGACCACGTCGCCCGTCGCGAGCAGGTCCGTCGCGTCGCCGTCCGGGGTGATCCCGATCGCCCCCGCGACGTGGCCCGGGGCGCCCGCGATCTCGACCGCGAAGGTGCCCACGTGGTCGGCGCCGCCCGGCGGCTCCCACACCTCGGTGTAGGTGACCGCGAGCTCGCGGCCCACGAGCGCGCGGAACTCGGACGGGATGGACGTGGTCGGCACGTCGGCGCGCAGCATGACGGCGCGCGAGCCGTCCTCGCGCAGGTCGACGTCGACCTCGTGCGCCTCGGTGCCCATGGCCTCCGCGCGGGCGCGGCCGAACTCGGTCGACGTGAGCATCGTCCAGACGTCCTCGATCGAGGCGTCGAAGCGGTGCGTGTGCGTGATCTTCACCGGTGGAACCCCCTGCGCTCAGGCTAGCGCGCCCGCGGGACGGCTCTAGGCTTGTCCCCGTGGCAACCCTGCGCGACACCATCGAGGAGTACGGCCCCATCACGGATGCGGAGGCCGAGTGGCTCGCGCTGCTGGTCGCCGACTGGCAGATCATCGCGGACCTGTCCTTCGCCGACCTGGTGATGTGGCGCGAGGACGGCGAGGGCTTCGTCGCGGTCGCGCAGTGCCGCCCGTCGACCGGGCCCACGGTCCACCTGGACGATGTGGTGGGCACCCACGCGCCCGGCGGCAGGGTCGCTCATCTGCGCCGCGCGCTCGAGGAGGGCGGCATCGTCGGCTCGCGCGAGCCGCGCTGGGACGAGACCTACGCGGTCCGCGAGGACGCGCTGCCCGTCGTCATGGAGGGCCGCCCGATCGCGGTGGTGACGCGCGAGGTGTCGCAGGCCGTGTCGCGCTCGTCGAGCCGCCTCGAGCTCAACTACAAGGGCGCGGCCGACGACCTGCTGCGGATGGTGACGCGCGGCGAGTTCCCCATGCACACGTCGATCACGGGCCCGCGCCGCGGCGCGCCCCGCGTGGGCGACGGGGTGCTGCGCCTCGACGCCGTGGGGCACGTCACGTACGCGTCGCCCAACGCGTTGTCGTGCTTCCACCGCCTGGGCGTCCACGGCTCGCTCATGAACAAGTCGCTGCCGCGCGTCACGAGCGAGCTGCTCGAGGATCAGGGCGTGGTCGACGAGACGCTCGCCATGGTGGTCGCGGGCCGCGCCGCGTGGCGCACCGACCTCGAGGCCAACGGCGCGGTGCTGTCGCTGCGCGCGATCCCGGTCACCGAGCACGGCGCGCGCGTCGGCGCGGTGCTGCTGTGCCGCGACGTCTCCGATGTGCGACGGCGCGAGCGCGAGCTGGTGACCAAGGACGCGACCATCCGCGAGATCCACCACCGGGTGAAGAACAACCTGCAGACGGTCGCCGCGCTGCTGCGCCTGCAGTCGCGGCGCGTCGAGGCGCCCGAGGCCAAGGAGGCGCTCGCCGAGGCGATGCGCCGCGTCGCCACGATCGCGCTGGTGCACGAGACCCTGTCGGGGACCCTCGACGAGCTGGTCAACTTCGACGAGCTGGTGTCGCGCTCGATCCGCATGGCCGCGGACGTCGCGTCGCCCGACACCCAGGTGCGCATCGTCAACACCGGCGAGTTCGGGCTCATCCCCGCGCAGTACGCGTCCTCGCTCGCCCTCGTGGTGACCGAGCTCATCACCAACGCGGTCGAGCACGGCTTCGAGGGCCGCGCGCAGGGCACCATCACCGTCACCGCGCAGCGCGACGGCCGCACGCTGCGGGTGAGCATCGAGGACGACGGCGTGGGCATCGAGGGCGAGCCCTCGGGGCTCGGCTCGCAGATCGTGCGCACGCTGGTGCAGAACGAGCTGCGCGGCACCATCGACTGGCGCAAGGTCGAGTCCGGCTCCGTGGTCGACCTTCACGGGAGCGTCGAGGAGCGGGTGTCCGACCCGCGCCTGTGACGCGCGCGGCTCCACGCAGCAGTCAGCCCCGCCCGGCGCTGCCGGACGGGGCTGATGCATGGGCGGCGCGGCCGCCGACGGTTACTTCGCGGCGCGGCGGGCGCGAGCGGCGCGGCGCTTGAGCGAACGGCGCTCGTCCTCGGACAGGCCGCCCCAGACGCCGGAGTCCTGGTTGTGCTCCATCGCCCACTGCAGGCACGTGTCGCGCACGGTGCACCGCTGGCAGACGGTCTTCGCCTTCTCGATCTGCATGAGGGCGGGGCCGGTGTTGCCGACCGGGAAGAAGAGCTCGGGGTCATCGACTTCGAGGCATGCTGCGCTGCTGCGCCAATCCATGGGGTCTCCTAGGGGGATAGCGGGGATAGCATGGCGCGACGGGACCCACAGGGGTGAAGGGGTTTCGTCGCGCCGTCGCGTTTCGACTTCCTTAAGATTCGCACAAGTAACGAGAATGTTTCAAGAGGTGTTTTCTGTGGGTTCGCTGGGAAGCGCCGATCGGGGGGTCATGAACGGCGATCGCAAGGGCCCCAGGTCCCATCCCGACGAGGCTTCGGCGAGCCCGTGGCGCACCGCGGCGGCGGTCGGCATCGGCGTCGAGGCGCTCGCGCTGGGCGTGTACGCCGTCGCGTACGGGCTCCATGCGACGGCGCTGCCCGAGCCCGCCTTCGCGATCGGGCTGGCGTGCTTCTACGGGCTCGTCGCGTTCGGGCTGGGCGCGGTCGCGCGCGCGTTCCGTCGCGGCGCGCGCTGGGCGGTCACCGCCTCTCTCACGTGGCAGGCGCTGCTCGCGCTCGCCGGGATCAATCTCACCGGGGTCCGCCCGGGCTACGGTGCCGCCCTGGCCGCGGTCGCGGTCGCCGTCGGCGTGCTCGTGCTGCTCGGCGGGCGCGCCGCGCTACGCGCACCGCGCGACGCCTGATCGCGCCGGGGCGCCGCGCAGCTGCGCCGCCTCGACGCCGCCGGCATGACGGACCACGACGCGTCCGCCCGGGGGCGAGGCGTCCGCGACGCCCGGCGCCGCCGCGAGGCCCAGCTCGCGCAGGAGCGCGGGGGTGGGGGCGGCGACCACCTCGACGGCCGCCGCGGGATCCGCTCGCGTCGACACCGTCACCTCGACCCCGGCGCGCTCGAGGGCGGCGGCCACCGCGTCGCGCTCCGCTCCCGGCCGGCCGGTGACGTGGGTCGGGCCGGCGGGCGTCCACGGCCGCGCCTCGTCGCCGATCACCCCCACCGCGTGCGGCGCCAGGCCGTCGGGGCAGACGAGGGGGCGCACCAGCACCCGGGCCGTCGGCGGCGGGACCCGCGCGAGGCGGCACTCTGCGGCGCCGCGTGCGCTGACGGCCACCCCGCGGCCGGGCTCCGGCGGGAGCCCGAGGAGGGGCGCGGGCACGCCCCACAGGGCCTGCTCCACGCGGTCGAGGCCCGCGAGGATCACGCGCAGCCCCGCGCGGGCGGCCCACCGCGTGCCCCACGCCGGGCCCGCCGCGAGCGCGAGGGGCACCTCGCGGGAGAGGGCCTCGAGCTCCTCGGCCGCACCGCGGAGCAGCGGGTCGAGAGCGGCGCACGCGCGGTCCGCATCGTCGACGAGCAGCGCGGCGACGTCGGATCCCCGGGCCAGCGCGAGCGTCCTCGCGGCCTCGCGCGGGTCGCGCGGCAGGCGGACGCAGCCCGGCAGGGCGGCGGCGACGGCGTCGAGCGCGGCCGTCCGGCCCGAGCCGCGCGGCCCGACGATGACGAGCGGTCCCTCGCGCGGGTCCCACGCGAGCGGCGCGCGGTCGCGCGACTCGGGCAGGTCGAGCCACCCCAGCGTGCCGGGCGCGACGCGGTCCTCCGCGCTCAACGGCGGGCGCCAGAGCGCGTCGGGCGGCGAGGACCCGTCCCAGCGCCGTGCGGCGGCCGCGGCGAGCGGGACGCCGTGCGGCACGGCCTCGCCGCGGCGGCGGGCGGGGGGCCGTCGCTCCGCGAGCGGCAGGGCGCCCTGCATGGTGGTCCGCGCGCGAGGGGTCACCACCACCGCGCGACCGGGAGCGGACGCCGGGAGACCGGCGGCCGCGGCGTCGCCCAGCACGTCGTGCGACTCCGCCTCGCTCGCGGTCCGCAGCGCGATCACGCTCGCGACGTTGGCGCGGATCTCGGGCGTCACCACGCCGGCCGGGCGCTGGGTCGCGAGGATGAGGTGGACGCCCAGCGAGCGTCCTTGCGCCGCGAGCCGCGCGAGCTCGGGCAGGAAGCCCGGGTCCAGCGCGGCGAGCTCCTGGAACTCGTCGACGACCATGAGCAGGCGCGGCGGCGGCCCGCCATCGCCGCGCGCCGACCGTGACGCGGCCCACGCCGCCCACGAGGGCGCGCCGGCGTCCGCGAGGAGGGCCTTCCGGGAGCGCAGCTCGTGCGCCAGGCCGAGCAGCGCGCGGCGCGCGGCCGTGGGCTCGAGATCCGTGAGCAGGCCGCGCGCGTGCGGCAGCGAGGCGCATGCGCCGAGCCCGGCTCCGCCCTTGAGGTCGACGAGGGCGATGCCGAGCGCACGCGGAGGATGGTCGTGCGCGAGCCCGGTCACGAGCGTCTCGAGCAGGGCCGACTTCCCCGATCCCGTGGTGCCCGCGACGAGCACGTGCGGACCGTCGACGTCGAGGTCGAGCCGCACCGGTCCGTCGGGCCCCTGGCCGAGGGTCGCGACGAGCGTGCCCGGCGCCGGGTCCGGGCGGTCGAGCTCGGACCAGCGCACCTCGCGCGGGAGTCCCGCCGTGCGGGTCGAGGCGCGCATGCGTGCGAGGGGATCGGCGGTGCCTGCCGAGACCTCGCAGGGCCGCCAGGGCGTCGCGCGCCCGTCGACCGCGATCTCGGCGCGATCGAGGTCGATCAAGGTGCGCGCCTCCGACGGCGCCGGCGCGTCGGGGCCGACGAGCGCGATCTCGCCGTCGTGGAGCCGCCCCGGGAGCCATCGCATCCAGGACTCCTCGAGCGGGCGGGGGAGCGCGGCGTCGCGCGCGAGCGCGACGGCACGCACGGCGGCGCGCGCCCGCGCGCACTCGCCGCGCACCGCGACGGGCCCCGGCAGCGTCGCGAGCAGCTCGATCCCCGTCGGTGCGGGCGGCGCGGAGCCGTGACCCGAGCCGCGGGCCACGGACGCCGCGGCGAGCGCGAGGGGCGCCGCCACCGCCACGGCCGCGAGCTCCCAGCGCCCGGTCGCGACGCCGAGCGCGAGGCCGCCGGCGGCGCCCCCGCCCAGGCCGGCGAGCAGCGGCGCGAGCCGCGCGCGCCCGGGCCCCGCTCGAGGCGTGTCCGTCCCGTCGGGCGCCGCGGGGTCGATCCAGCGCAGCACCGTCGCCCCGGCGAGCACGAGGTCGCCCGGACGCAGCCGCCGTCGCGCGCGGCCCAGCCGGCGCGTGCGCGCGCCCCGCACGAGCATCGTCCCGTTGCGCGAGCCGAGGTCGCGTGCCCGCCCGGCCGCGTCGAGCGCCAGGTGCCGCCGGCTCAGCCCGGCATCGGCGAGCGCGTGCGCACCCTCGCGGCCCACGGCCGCCTCCCCTGCGCGCACCTCGATGATCCCGCCCGCATCCGGACCCGCGACGACGCGCAGGTGCGGTCCCCGCGGCGGCACCGTCGGCGGACCCGGCCTCTCGCGCAGCAGCGCCCCGTCGAGCAGCGGCGGGACGCCGGCGCGGTGATCGCCGTCGAGCCGCGCGCCGCCGCACCACACGGCCGCCGGCGCGCGCGTGATCCGCAGCACGGCGTCGAGGCGCGTGCCCGGCTCCACCTCGACGTCGCCGACCCCCTCGATGCTCATGTCCATGAGGGCAGGGAAGCGGGCGCGGGCCGTGCCCGCGACCGCGAGGACCGCGCCTGTGGAGAGCCAGGCCGCCGTCAGCGGCTGGTGACCACGGTCTCCGCGGGCGCGGCGCCCGCCTCCACCGCGCCGGGGGCGACCGGCGTGAGCACGCCGTCCTCGCCGACGATCCCCGCATACCAGGTGTAGCTGCGGTCGAAGTAGGTGCGCGGGATGCCCTGGAGCGTGTAGCTGGTCTGGCGCACGGTCGAGGTCACCACCGCCTCGGGCTCCGCGGACCAGTCGAACCAGTCGACGTCGCGGGTGAGCACCACGGGAGCCGTGTCCCACACGGCGGCCATGTCCACCAGCTGCGCGGGCGTGAGCGACGCGAGCGCGAGGACCGTGGGCTCGTCGCACATGACGCGCAACGAGCCGAAGTGGGAGGAGGTGCCGGCGAGGATGATCGGGCGGTCCGGCGCGACCTCGCACAGCGCGGTGATCTGCTCGTACGCCCCGCCCATCTCGCGGATGAAGACGGGCGTCGCGCCCGACACCGGGAGGGCGGCGCCCGGCATGATCGACACCCACGTGGTCAGGGGCAGCACCACGAAGGCGCCCGCGGCGATGCGGCGCGCGCGCACGCGCCAGTCCGCGCGGACCCGGTCGACGATCCACCAGGCGGCGACCGCGGCCGCGATCGCGAAGCCGGGCAGCGTCGCGGGCTCGAAGCGGCGGAAGGCCCACAGCTGGTCGGGCACCACCTCGGGGTTCCAGAAGTAGAGGAGCGACGTCGGGAGGGTCGCGCCGAGCAGCAGCGCCCACCCGGGCCGCCGCCGGATCATCCACGCCGTCGCGAGGCCGAATCCGACGATGCCGAGCAGCACCAGCGGCCACGTGAGGTAGTAGCTCACCCACGCGACGGTGTGCTCCGCATAGGTCCGCGTCGCATCGACCTCGAGCCCTTGCGCGCGCTGGAAGCCCTCCACCACCGAGTTGGTGAACTGGTCCACAGGGTCGTCGGTGCTGCGGTGCGCGGTCATCCACAGCGGCCGCGACGCCAGCACCGCGAGCAGCGCGGACACCGCGACGCCCGCGCCGATCGCGCCGCGCCGGCCGAGCATGTCGCGGGCCGAGGTGGCGACCCGGTCGCCCCCGCCGAGCCACGTCGCGGCCCAGACCGCGAGCACGAGCGTGAGCGCGCCGTAGCCGACCATGAGCGTCACCGCCTGGTCCGCGAGGCGGTCGGCGTAGCCCTCGCTCCACCGCCACAGGGCGCCGTAGCCCGCGTACAGCACGCCGCCCTGGACCGCGATGACGCCGAGCGCGGCCGCCGCGCGTCGCGCGCGCGAGCCCTCGGCGAGGGCGAGGGCGAGCACCGTCGCCACGAGCAGGCCGGCGGCGAACGCGGCGCCGTCGATGCGGAGGAACGAGGTCGCGCCCGCGGTGACCGCGCCGAGCAGCAGCGGTCCCGCGCGCCGCTCCTCGACCCCCCGCCACAGCCACAGCGCGGCGGCGAGCACGAGCACGAGCGTGAGCGGCTCCGTGTAAGCCGCGCGCGAGAGGCCGATGTGCGACACCGACAGGCCCACGGCGGCGGCGGGCGCGAGCGCGGCGAGCGGACCGAGCATGCGGCGCGCGAGCACGTAGATCGCCAGCACGCCGACCGCGCCGACGATGCTGTTGGCGACGAGCACGCCGCGGTCGCCCGCGACCCAGCCGCCGACCGCGATGAGCGCGGAGAGCAGGCGCGCTCCCTGCGGCTGGACCTCCTCGCCCCGGAGGTTCCACGCCTGGGACGCGTCGGCGAGCGCCGAGGAGTCGACCGCGGCGGCGTCGATCGCCCCGAGGGACGGGATGTCGGAGTCCGGGTGGTCCACGAGCCACAGCCCGGCGAGGCTGAGGAACCCCGGGTCGCGCACCACGATGAGGTACTCGGCGTGGAGCACGGCGGCCGCGACGGCCCAGGTCCCGGAGGCGGCGAGCGCGAGGATCGCCCCGCGCCGTTCGGCGGCGGTGACGCGCGCAGGGGCGGGGACGATGCGCCACGCGAGGAGGGTGCCGAGCGCGGCGGTGGGCAGCACGGTCCAGGGGGTATGCCAGCCCACGCTCACCCACAGCCCGGCCGACAGCGCGAGCATCACGAGCACGAGCAGGATGCGTTCCGGGGCGACCACGACGCCGGTCGCGGCGCGCGGACGGCCGTCCGCGCGCAGGGGGAGGTGGGCGGTTCGCGTCACGGCCACCCAGCGTATCGGCGGGGCCGGTCGCCGTATGCGGGCGCGGCCGCAGGGCGTCGTTGCAAAGTCGGGGTCCCCGGGTACTGTGTCGTCATGACGCGAATTGTTTTGGTCGAAGATGACCCGACCATTTCAGAACCCTTGACCCGTGCTTTGGGCCGGGAGGGGTACGACGTCGAGTGGCATGGCACCGGCATCGGAGGGGTCGGGGCGTCCGACGACGCCGACCTGGTGATCCTCGACCTGGGGCTGCCGGACATCGACGGCGTCGATGTCGCGCGCCGCATCCGCGACAAGGGCCTGCAGGTGCCGATCCTCATGCTCACCGCCCGCGCCGACGAGGTCGACCTGGTGGTGGGGCTCGACGCGGGCGCGGACGACTACGTCACCAAGCCCTTCCGCCTCGCCGAGCTCCTCGCCCGGGTCCGCGCGCTGCTGCGACGCCGGACGGGCTCCGAGGCCGGCGGCGACATCGAGGCGGGCGGCGTGCGCATCGACGTCGCCGGGCATCGTGCCTACCTCGACGGGGACGAGCTCCAGCTGAGCGGCAAGGAGTTCGACCTGCTGCAGGTGCTCGTCGCGAGCGCCGGGTCGGTGGTGTCGCGCGACGCGCTCATGCGCGAGGTGTGGTCGGCCGATCCGGGCGCGCCGTCGAAGACCCTCGACATGCACGTCTCGTGGCTGCGCCGGAAGCTCGGCGACGATGCGTCGCACCCGCACTTCATCACGACGGTGCGCGGGATGGGCTTCCGCTTCGAGACCGGCGACTGAGGGGACCCGTGCGTCGGCGCGTCCTCGCCGCGACCTTCTCCGCGCTGGCGGTCGCGGTCATCATGCTGGGCATCCCGCTCGCGGTCGCGGCGGCGCAGATCATGCGCGACGATGCGTTGCGCGACCTCGAGGTGCGGGCGAGCGTCGCCGCGCGCGCGCTCGAGCTGCGCTACCAGTCGGGCGAGGCGATCACCGAGGGCACCCTGGGCTCGTACGTCTCGAACAGCCCCGGCGCGCCCGAGTACATCAAGGTGGTCCTGCCCGACGGCGACGAGCTCACGGCGGGGCAGGAGCCCGATCCCGCCTATACCGCGAACTACGTGACCGACTCCGGCGTGATCGTCTACGTCTACGTGTCGTGGTGGGACGTGTTCTGGCAGGCCGCGCGCATCGTGGGGCTGGTCCTCGCGAGCGGCACCGTCGCGATCGTCGCCGGCGCGGCCATGGCGATCTGGCAGGCCAACCGCCTCTCCGCGCCCCTCGTCTACCTCGCGGCCTCGGCCGAGCAGATCGGCTCCGGCCAGGTCCGCCCGCGGCTCGAGACCACGGGGATCGAGGAGATCGACCTGGTGGCGGAGGAGCTCGCGCGGTCCTCGGACCGCATGGCGGCGCGGCTCGCGACCGAGCGCCAGTTCGCGGCCGACGCGTCGCACCAGCTGCGCACGCCCCTCACCGCGCTCACGATGCGCCTCGAGGAGATCGGCGCGCTCACCGATCAGGAGGAGGTCCGCGAGGAGGCGGAGCGCTCCCTCGAGCAGGTCGAGCGGCTCGTGGGGGTGGTGGACGAGCTGCTCGGCCGGTCGCGGCGCGCGCTCGGCGCCGGCACCGAGCTGGTGCAGCTCGACGAGGTCTTCGACCAGCAGCGTCAGGAATGGCTCGCCGCGTTCGAGCAGGCCGGGAGGCGCCTGGTCATCGCGCCCACGCAGTCGACGGTGTTCGCGACCCCCGGCGGGCTCGCGCAGGTGCTCGCCACGCTCATCGAGAACTCGCTCAAGCACGGCGGCGGCACCACCCGCGTGGCCGCGCGCGAGTCGGGCCAGAACCACGCCGTGGTGATCGAGGTCACCGATCAGGGCGACGGCGTGCCCGACGAGCTCGCGCCGCGGATCTTCGAGCGCGAGGTGACGTCCGGCCGGGGCACCGGTCTCGGCCTCGCCCTCGCGCGCGACCTGGTCACCGCGGACGGCGGTCGCCTCGAGCTCGCGCAGCGCGTGCCGGCGACCTTCGCCGTGTTCCTCCAGGGGGTGCCGCGCATGGTCGGCATCGACGAGATCGTGCCGCACGCCCGCCAGGTGGACCGTCGGCGTCGACGCCGCTGATCAGCCGTCGTCGCGCGAGGAGCCGGCGGCGGAGGACTCCGGTGCCGCCGCATCGTCCGCGGGTGCGTCGAAGACGAGCAGGGCGTAGCCCGCGTAGCGCGTGACGGTGCCCAGGCCGATGCCGACGAGCGAGGCGACGTTGTCCGCGAGCGCGGACGTGAAGCCCCACCAGTGGTGGCTCAGCGCGAGCGCGCCCGCCTCGACCACGAGCGCCGCGCCGTTGACCACGCCGAACAGCACGGCCTCCCGCGCCGGACGGTGGCGGCGGCGTCCGCGGTAGGTCCACTCGCGGTGCGCGACCCACGCGAACAGGATCGAGGCGAGCGTCGCGATGATCTTCGCGGTGACCACGCGGTCGTCGTCGCCCGCGACCTCCGCGTCGGGGGACAGCGGCCCGAGCCTCAGCAGGTTGAAGACGCCGAGGTTCACGACGATGCCCGCGACGCCGACGATGCCGAAGCGCGTGAGCTCGCCGGCGCGGCTCCGCAGCCACGCGAGGAGTGTGGTCATGGGGGATGAGCCTAGCCCCGGTAGTTTTGTCCCATGATCCCGATCGTCGCCGTCGTCGGTGGTGGCCAGCTCGCCCGCATGATGGCCGCTCCCGCGACCGCCCTGGGCCTGCGTCTGCGCGTGCTGGTGGAGTCGCGCGAGGCCGCCGCCGCCCTGCCCGCCCACGAGACCGTGGTGGGCCTTCCCACCGACCCGGACGCGATCGCGAGGCTCCTCGCGCACCCGCGGCCCGCGGCGCTCACGTGGGAGCACGAGCACATCCCGGCGGAGGTGTTCGAGGCGGCCGACGCGGCCGGCGTCGCGGCGCGTCCCGGGCTGCACGCGCTGCTGTACGCGCAGGACAAGATCGAGATGCGGACCCGGATGGATGCGCTCGGGCTGCCCAACCCGGCGTGGGCGCACGTCGAGACCGAGGCGGACGTCGAGGACTTCCTCGCCCGGCACGGCGGCCGCGGCGTGCTCAAGACCGCGCGCGGCGGCTACGACGGCAAGGGCGTGCGCGTGATCTCCTCGCCCGCGGAGGCGGACGACTGGCTGCGCGCCGCGGCCGATGGCGGCCCGCGCGTGCTCATCGAGGAGAAGGTGCCGTTCGAGCGCGAGCTGGCGGTGCTGGTCGCGCGCCGGCCGTCGGGGGAGCTGCGCGCGTGGCCCACGGTCGAGTCGATCCAGCGCGCGGGCGTCTGCTCCGAGGTGATCGCGCCCGCGCCCGACCTGCCTGCGCGCCTCGCGGATGAGGCCGCGGCGATCGCCCGCACCGTCGCCGAGGGACTCGACGTCACCGGTGTGCTGGCCGTCGAGCTGTTCCTCGCGGGCGACCGGCTGCTGGTCAACGAGCTCGCGATGCGGCCCCACAACTCCGGCCACTGGACCATCGACGGCGCGGTGACCAGCCAGTTCGAGCAGCACCTGCGCGCCGTGCTCGACCTGCCGCTCGGCGCGACCGAGGCGACCGCCCCGTGGACGGTGATGGCGAACGTGCTCGGCGGCGCGCGCGGCACGCTCACCGACGCGCTGGCCGAGGTGGACGATGCGGGGGCGAAGGTCCAGCTCTACGGCAAGGGCGTGCGCGCCGGCCGCAAGGTGGGGCACGTCAACGTGTCCGCCGCGACGAGGGACGAGGCGTACGCGCGGGCCGTGGCGGCCGCGGCGATCGTGCGGGACGGAGGACAGGCATGAGCATCCGCGTAGGCATCGTCATGGGGTCGGACTCCGACTGGCCCACCATGCAGGCGGCGGGGGAGGCGCTCGACGAGTTCGGGGTCGCCTACGAGAAGGACGTGGTGTCCGCGCACCGGATGCCCGAGCAGATGATCGCGTACGGGCGCGAGGCGGAGTCCCGCGGCCTGTCGGTGATCATCGCCGGCGCGGGCGGCGCCGCGCATCTGCCGGGGATGCTCGCCGCGGTGACCACGCTGCCCGTCATCGGGGTGCCCGTGCCGCTCAAGCACCTGGACGGGATGGACTCGCTGCTCAGCATCGTGCAGATGCCCGCGGGCGTCCCGGTCGCGACCGTGTCGATCGGCGGCGCGCGCAACGCGGGGCTGCTTGCGGCACGCATCCTCGGCGCGGGCGAGGGCGAGGAGGCCGCGCGCCTGCGGGCCCGGATGGCGCGGTTCCAGGAGGAGCTGCGCGAGCTCGCCTACGCGAAGGGCGCCGCGCTGCGCGACGCGTAGGCGCGCATCGTCCCTCGCTACTGGGCGATCTCGCAGTCCGCGAGGATGTCCGCCTCCGTCTCGCGCTCGGGGCTCGGGGTGGCCGTCGGGGTCGCGTCCGCGCTCGCGGACGGCGTGGCCGTCGCGGAGGACGATGCGGCGGGCGTCGGCGTCGCCGAGGCCTCGGGCTCGAGCAGCGGCCGGATCGGCTCGTCGGCGTTCAGCGCGTCGAACACCTCCTGCGCATCCGGCTGGGTCCAGTAGACCTCGTGATCGGCGTAGTGCCAGGGGACGGTGGTCATGTAGAGGTCGTCGGTGTCGAAGCGCCGCAGGCTCCACGCGAGCCCGACGAGGTAGTGGCCGTCCCCGAGCTCCTCGTCCATCGACAGCGACCGCGCGGTCGCGTTGATGAACGCGGTGCCCGTGGTGATGTCGGTGAGGACGTTGAGGCCCAGGACCTTGCGGACCATGTTCGTCAGCAGCTCCTGCTGACGCTCGATGCGCCCGATGTCCGTCCCGTCGCCCAGGGACTTGCGCGCACGGGCGAACGCGAGCGCCTGCTTGCCGTCGAGCACCTGGGCGCCCGCCTCGAGGTCGAGATGCGCCTCCTCGTCGTGCATGTCCTCCGTGATGCACATCGGCACGCCGTCGATCGCCTCGACCATGTCAACGAACCCATTCATGTCCACCGCGGCCCAGTGGTCGATGTCGAGCCCCGCGAGGTCGTGGAGCGTGGTCCACACGCATGCCGCCGCCTCCGCGACGTTGCCCTGCGAGCCGCCGTTGGCGAATGCGGCGTTGAACTTCTGGATGGATCCGGGGACCGTGCTGCCGTCGAGCATCCTGCAGTCGGAGATCGCGACGATCGAGTCGCGCGGGATCGCCACGATCTCGACGCGCAAGCGGTCCGCGGAGATGTGGACGACCATCGTGGTGTCGGCGCGCATGCCCTCGACCTCGCCCGCTCCGAGCTCCTGGTTGCCCTCGCCGAGGCGCGAGTCCGAGCCCATGACGAGGATGGTGAGGTCGTCGCCGGCCGAAGGGTCGGAGAGGCCGGACGCGACCGCGCTCGGTTCGGACGAGGGGACCAGCCCGCTGGTGTCGTACGTGGTGAATCCCTCGGTGGCCCTCTGCAGGCTGACCTCGGCGAGGACGACCGCGAAGGCGGTGATGCCGAGCACCGTGCTCAGCGCGGCGACGAGCACCCGGTGGCCGGGCTTGCGGGCGGCGTGGCGGACCGCAGAGCGTCCGCGGGTCCCCGAGGGCGCGCTTCCGGCCGGCGCGGCCTCGTCGAGCGCCGCTCCGTCGAATCCGTCGGCGTCACCCTCCGTCACGAGTGGCCTCCCGCTCCCCGAGCCGTGCCGGCCGTCCCAGCATCGTTCCTGGCACAGTACCGCGGGGCCGCGGCGGGGGAGCGGCATGAGGGGCCGCAGACGCGAAGAGGCCCGGGGGAGGAGGCGTCGCGCTCCCTCTCCCGGGCCTCGTCCGAGGACGTCGGTCCGTCAGTCGATGACGCAGTCCGCGAGGATGTCGTCCTCCGTCTCGCGCAGCGGGGTCGGGCTCGCGGTCGGCTCGGGGCTCTCCGAGGGGTCCGCGGAGGCGCTCGGCTCGGCCGAAGCGCTCGCGTCGGGCGACGCGGAGGGGCTCGCGGTCGGCTCCGGCTCGAGCAGGTCCTTGAGCGACTGGTCGGACTTGAGCGCGGAGAACACCTCCTGCGCGTCGGGCTGGGTCCACAGGACGTCGCCGCTGCCGTCGCCCGCGTACTGCCACGGCACGGTCGCCATGTAGAGGTTCGAGGTGTCGAAGTTGCGCAGGCTCCACGCGAGGCCGATGAGGTAGTGGCCGTCGCCGAGCTCGGGGTCCATGGTGAGCGAGCGCGCGAGCGCGTTGACGAACTTGGTGCCCTTGGTCACGTCGGTGAGCACGTTGAGCCCGAGGACCTTGCGCGCCATGTTGGTGAGCAGCTCCTGCTGGCGCTCGATGCGCATGAGGTCGGTGCCGTCGCCCAGGCCGGTGCCGGTGCGCGCGCGGGCCCAGGCGAGGGCGGTCTCGCCGTCGAGGACCTGGGCGCCCGCCTCGAGCTCGAGGTGCGCCTTCGAGGAGTAGACGTAGTTGGGGATGCACATCGGCACGCCGTCGACGGCGTCCACCATGTCGACGAAGCCCGAGAAGTCGACCACGGCGTAGTGGTCGACCAGCAGGCCGGTGAGGTCGTAGATGGTGGTCATCACGCAGGCCGCCGCCTCGGCGACGTTGCCCTGCGAACCGCCGTTCGCGAACGCGATGTTGAACTTGCCGGTCCAGCCACGGACGGTGCTGCCGTCGAGCATCTTGCAGTCGGAGATCGCGACGCGCGAGTCGCGCGGGATCGACACGAGCTCGATGCGGGACCGGTCGGCCGAGATGTGGGCGATCATCGTCGTGTCGTTGCGCATGCCGCCGACGTCGCCCTTGCCCAGGTCCTGGTTGTCCTCGCCCAGACGGGTGTCCGAGCCGAGCAGCAGGATGTTGACCGCCTTGCCGGCCGACGGGTCGTCGAGGCCCTCGTCCTCCGCGACCGCCGACGGGGTGACCGAGGGCAGCAGCGCGCTCACGTCGACGGTGGTGATCCCGTCGGTCGCGCGGTTGAGGCTCGTCTCGAAGAACACTGTGCCGAAGCCGGCGGCCGCCGCCACCACGCCGAGCAGCGCGGCGAAGGTGCGGTGCGAGGGGACGCGGGTCGCGTGGCGCACGCGTGCGCGGCGACGATGGTCCGAGACCTCAACGGTCATTCAAGCTCCTGAGTCCTGCGCGCGTGCACGCGGTGTCGATACGGCTGGCGACACAACGCGCGACGGTGGCCCCAGGTTCCGTCCTCCGCGGCTATCGGCACTGCGCGAGCAGGTCCTCGGTCGTGGAGGGGGAGACGGAGGGGGCGTCGCTGGACTTCGCCGAGGACGAGGGGGTGGCGGAGGAGGTCGACCCCTCCTTCTTTCCGTCATCCCAGGCGGAGCTCGCGTCACCCTCAGCGGTCACCGAGATCGGTTGGTCGTTGCGTACATCGTCCCACATCTGCTCGGCCTCGGGCAGAAGCTCCACATTGAGGCCGTCCGCCGTGTACCGCCACGGCGGCGTGTGGAAGATGATGTCGTCCGTGCCGAGCCCGCGCAGGCTGTAGGCGAGCCCGACCAGGTAGGTGGTCGACGCCATCTCCTCGTCCATGGTGAGCGACTCGGCGGCCGCGCGCAGGAACCGCGTGACCTCGTCGGTGTCCGTGAGGAGGTTCTTGGACAGCACGGTCGCGGCCACCTGCTCGAGCAGCTGCTGCTGACGCGTGATGCGCTGCAGGTCCGATCCGGACACGTCGCCCTCCTCCGCGGTGCGCAGGCGCGCGTACGCGAGGGCGGTCTCGCCGTCGAGGATCTGCGGGCCGGCGTCGAGCTCGAGGTGCGCCTTCTCGGACACGATGCGCTCGGGGATGCACATCGGCACGCCGCCCAGCGCGTCGACCATCTCGACGAATCCCGTGAAGTCGACGACGGCGTAGTGGTCGATGTAGATGCCGGTGAGCTGCTCGACGGTCTTGATGGTGCAGGCGGCGGCCTCGGCCGCGTCGCCGCGGAGCCCGCCGTTCGAGAACGCCACGTTGAAGTCGCCGTACGTGGCCGGCACCGTGGAGCCGTCCTTGTACGTGCACTCCGGGATCTCGACCTGAAGATCGCGCGGGATCGACACGGCCTCGACCCGGCTCCGGTCCGCGGCGATGTGGACGATCATCGTGGTGTCGTTGCGCATCCCCGAGACGTCGCCGCCGCCGACGCCCTGGTTGTCGCCCTCGCGCGTGTCGGAGCCCATGACGAGGATGTTCAGCTCGTGGCCGGCGTCCTGGTCCGTGGGGCGCTCGGGGCGGTCGCCCACGAGCGTGTCGACGTCCTCGGCGTTCGCGGCGAGCGTCGAGTCGAGCCGGTCCACCACGGTCCCGCCGTACGTGAGGACGTAGCCGAGGAGGGCGCTCGCCGCGAGCAGCGCGAACCAGGCGACGCGCCTCGCGGTCGACGGGCGTGCGTGGCGGGGCCGCACCGCCTCGTGCTCGCCCATGCATCTCCCTCGCGCGTGTCCCTGCCGCATTGTAGGCGCGGGGCGGGCGCCGGGGAGGGGAGCGCGGAGCGGCTCGGCGGGCCGGGGCCCGGCGACGCGCCCGAGCGCGCGAGCGCCGTCGCGCGCGGCGCGCCCGACCCCCGGACCGTCGGCGCGAAAGATTAGTTGGTGTGAAATGGATCATCCGACTTGACTGCGGCTGATTACACGGCTGTAATTCATAGGACGGGTGGAGGGCCCGTCGGATCGGGAGGTGGGACCGTGTGGGATATCTACAGCGGCTCCGTGCCCTCCGACGCGGGCAGGCCGGCATCGACGCTGGCATCCGTGGTCGACATCTTCGACGGAACCGAGGATGACGGCCCTCTGGCATGGCAGGAGCGCGCTCTGTGCGCCCAGACCGATCCCGAAGCGTTCTTCCCCGAGAAGGGTGGTTCCACGCGTGAGGCGAAGAAGGTGTGCGCGTCCTGCGACGTGCGTGCCGAGTGCCTCGACTACGCGTTGGCCAACGACGAGCGGTTCGGCATCTGGGGTGGGCTCTCGGAGCGCGAGCGTCGCAAGCTCAAGCGGCGCGCGGTCTAGCCGGAAGCCCTGCGTGGGAGCGCGATGAGTCATGCGCGCCTGCTGGTGCGCGCGATCGTCGTCTCCGACGGTCGCTCGACGCATCTGACCGACGTCCTCGCCGCGATCGCGGCGCAGTCGCTGCGCCCCGACATCGTGCACGTCGCGCTGCCGCTCGACGCACCGCGCCCGGCGGTCCCCGACGGGTTGACGGTCGACTGGCGCGACACCACCCGCACCGCCTCGCGCGGCATCGGGCTCGTGCTCGCCGACCACCCCGCGCACCCGCACGAGTACCTCTGGCTGCTCCACGACGACACGGCCCCGCTGCCCGACGCGCTCGCCCAGCTGGTCGCGACCGCGAAGAAGCGCACGGCCGCGGCCGTGGTCGCGCCCGCCCACGTGCGCTGGGACGATGCGTCGCGGCTGGTGAACCTGGGCGTCACGACCACGAGGGTGGGCGCCCGCCGCATCGACCTGGTCGAGCAGGACGACATCAACCAGGGCCAGTACGACGAGCGTGACGATGTGCTCGCCGCGTCGCTGGCCGCGGCCCTGGTCCGCCGCGACGTGTGGGAGGCGTTCGGCGGCGTCGAGCCGGCGTACCGGGCCTACGGGGACAGCCTGCACTTCTGCCGGCGCGCGTGGCGCGCGGGCCACGACGTGGTGATGGTCCCCGGGGCGAAGGTGCGCCACGCCCAGGACGGGCTGCGCGGCGTGAGGTCCGGGTCCAGCCGGGGCGCCGACTCGACCTACGGCCTGCGGCGCACGGGCGAGTGGGTCCACGCGCTCGCGTGGGCGCCGGCGCTCGCGGTGCCGTTCCTGGTGCTGTGGTCGTTCGTGTCCGCGGCGACGCGCGCGCTGCTGCGCATCGCGCAGAACGAGTCGCGCATGGTCGGCGCCGATCTCGCGGTGCCGTGGCGCCTCCTCGCGCGCCTCCCCCAGGTACCCGGCATGCGCGCGCGGATCCGGCGCGGCTCGACCAGGCCGCCGTCCGCCGTGGCGCCGTTCCTCCTCGGCACCCGCGCGGTGGTCTCGTACGTCCGAGCGCGCGAGCTCCATGCCTACGATCGCTGGCGCGCGCAGGCGGCGCCGTCGGACATGGTGCGGCTCGAGCTCGAGCGCGCCGCCGCGCGCCGCCGGGGCGGGCTCGCGCTCCTGACCGTCCTCGCGATCGCGGCGTCGGTCGCGCTGCACGGCACGTGGCTCACCGCGATCGTCTCGGGGCGCATGCTCGCGGGGCCGGCGCTCGGCGTCACCGACGTGTCCGTCGCCACGCTGTGGGAGCGGACGTGGTCGGGGTGGAGCGCCGAGGGCTTCGGCTCGCCGGCGCTCGACGGCGCGTTCAGCGCGCTCATGCTGCCGCTCGCGGCGCTCCCGGGCGGGCTGCGCGTGTGGCTCGGCCTGCTGCTCGCACTCGCCGTGGCGCTCGCCGCGGTCTCGGCATGGTTCGCCCTCGGCGCCGCGACGCGCTCGGTGTGGGCCCGCGGGCTCGGGGCCCTCGCGTACGGGCTGTGGCCCCTTCATCTCCAGGCGATCGCCGACGGCCGTGTCGGGCCGGTGATCGCGCATCTCATGCTCCCGTGGTTCGCGATGGGGCTGGTGCGCGCCGCCGGGTGGCACCGCGGCGAGGCCGTGGGCGGCGGGGAGGAGTTCCCCGCGCGCCGCATGCCGTCGCCCAGCGCGGCCATGGGCGCCGCGTTCTCGCTCGTGGTCGTCGTGGTCGCCTCCCCGGTCCTGCTTCTTCCCCTGCTGCTCGTCGTCGCGGTCGCGGGCGCGTGCGCGGGCCGCGCGCGGTGGCGCGTGTGGTCCGCCGCGGTCCCCGCGCTCGTGGCCTCCGGGCCCGCGCTGCTCGCGGCGTGGGCGGCGGGTCCGCTGTCGCGTGACGCCTGGGCGATCATCGCGCGCGAGAACGGGCCGGCGCTGTCCTCCGAGGCGGTCGAGCCGTGGCGCATCGTCCTGGGCCTCACCGGCCACTCGGCCGGGGCGCCCGGCCTCCCGGGCCTCCCGGGAACGGTGGTGGTCGGCGCGATCGGGCTCGGCGCCGTCGTGGCCGCGGCCATCGCGGTCGCCTCGGGGAGGGCCCCGTGGGCGGTCGCGAGCGGGCTGGTGGTCGCGGGCCTCGGCGTCGTCACCGGCGTCGCCGCGCAGGCCACGGTGGTGGTCCACGCCGACGGTCTCGCCGATGCCCCGGCGAACGGCTTCGCGGGACCGGGCTCGACGCTCGTCGCCGCCGGCCTGATCGGCGCGGCCGCGGCCGCATCGTCCCGCCTGTGGTCCCGAGCCGAAGGCCGCGGGGGCGCGCTCGTCCGCACCGCATCGTCCGTCGCGGTCGTCGCGATGGCGGGGGTGCTCGTCGCGGCCGTCGTCGTCGAGGCGTGGCCCGGGCGCGCCGAGCGCGGCGACGTGCACGCGGTGGACCCCACGGTGCTGCCGCTCGTCGCGGCGCTCGAGCAGGACCTGGCGACGCGACAGCGCGTGCTGGTGCTGACGGACACCGATGCCGGGGTCGACTTCACCGTGCTCGAGACCGACGGCACCACCGTGCTCACGGGACGCGCGCAGAGCGCCGCCGACGGCTCCCCGATGGCACGGCCCGGCGTCGTCCTCGCGACGCCGTCGGCGCTCGCCGACACCGTCGCGACGCTCGCCGGCGCCGGCGCGGGCGCGACGCCCGTGCTCGCGGACTGGGGCGTCGGCGTCGTCGTCGCGGCGCCGGGGTCGATCATGATCGCGAGCTCGCTCAGCCAGATCCCCGAGCTCGACCTCATCGGCGCGAGCGACGTGGGCACGTCCTACCGCGTCTCGCGCGCGGGCGACGATGCGCCGGTGTCGCGCGCGTGGCTCGAGCGCGACGGGGTGGCGGCCACCGCGGCGTCCGACTCGTGGTCGGGCCGGCTCGCCGCCGACGGAGGCGCCGCGGGAACGCTCGTGATCGCCGCCGCGGGCGACGAGCGCTGGACCGCGGAGGCCGACGGCGCCGCGCTCGAGCGCGTGGACGATGCGGCGGGCCGCGCCGCCTTCGCGGTCCCCGAGGGCGCGCAGGACGTGACCTACCGGTACGAGGACCCCGACTATCGCGCGTGGTGGTGGGCGTCGCTCGCCGTGGTCGCGTGGGCGATGATCGGCATGGTGCCGCTCCACGACCGCCGGTTCCAGGCGGTGCGACGATGATGCGCAGGATCGTGGTGCTGCTCGCGGCCGCGGCCGCCGTGCTCGCCGTGGTGGTCGCCGGTCGGATCCCCGTCGAGGAGCCCGGCGAGGCGCCGGTCACGGTGGCCGAGGTGACCCCGGCCGTCCAGCCGATCGCGTGCCCCGGCCCCGTCGAGATCCCGGTCGGCGACATCGACTCGGGCGATCCCGACCTGGGCTCCGGTTCGGAGGACCGCTCCTACGACGTCGCGGGGGAGGGAACGGACCCCGTCGGCGCGGGCTTCCGAGCCGACGGCGACGCCGCCGCGTCGGTCGAGCGCATCGGCACGGGCGACGTCGCGGGCCTCGCGGCCGCCTCGTGCCTCGCGCCCGTGCGCGACCAGTGGCTCGTGGGCGGGTCGACCGCGCTCGGCGCGAGCGCGCGACTGGTGCTGACCAACCCCTCGGACGCCTCGTCCGAGGCGACCGTCACCCTCTACGGCGGCCTGGGCGAGCTCGAGGAGCACGCGGTCCTGTCCATCGCGCCGGGAGGCCAGCAGGACGTGCTGCTCGAGGCGGTGGCCGCGGAGGTGCCCGCGCTCGCCGTGCGGGTGGTCGCGACGGGCGCGGGAGTGGTCGCGCAGCTCCAGGACTCGCGGCTCGACGGCTTCCAGGCCGCCGGCACGGACTGGGTGAGCCGCGGCGCATCGCTGGCGACCTCCCTCGTGGTGCCGGGGGTGGGGGTGAGCGGCGACGCGACCGCGACGCTGCGCCTGCTCGCGCCCGAAGGCGCGACCGCGCACCTCACGCTCGCGGGCGACGACGGCGCGGTCGAGTGGGGCGGTGTGTCCGCGCTCAGCCTCGAGCCCGGGGTGGTGACCGAGGTCCCCGTGCCCGCGATCGCGTCCGGGGCCGTGCAGATCGAGGCCGATGCCCCCGTGGTCGCCGGTGCCGTGCTCACGGTGCCGCGCGCCGTCACGGACGGCCCTGCCGGCGCGTCGGCGGCCGATCTCGCGTGGACGCCCGCGCAGGCGGTGGGCGACGGCGCCGCGCGCACCCTGATGATCGGCGAGCACGTCACCGCGATCGCCGTCCACGCGGCGCAGGCGGGCGAGGTGGCGTTCACGGACGCGTCCGGCGAGGTGGTCGCCTCGGCGACGATGCGCGCCGGGTCGACCCGCACCCTCGCGGTCGACCTCCCGGCCGGCACCGTGGTGACCGGTCCCGCGGGAGTCGCGTGGATCGCCGTGCTGTCCGACGATCCGGGCTTCGTCGCGACGCTCGTCCCGCGCCGCACGGACGTCGAGAGCACCGAGGTGCAGGTGGGGCAGCGGCCCTACGTGCGCGACGGGTCCTGAGCGCCGCTCAGCCCGTGCCGTACTCCGGGTCGACGTCCTCGGGCGGCCGGCCGACCACGTGCGCGACGTGCTCCGCCACGACGTCGCGCACCAGCCCCGGCAGCTCCGCCGGCTCGGCGCGCTGCTCCAGCGGGCGCCGGTAGATCACCACGCGCGTCGGCTGACCCAGGTCGGAGGGGAATAGGCGCCCGAGCGGGACGCCGTCCTCCCAGGGCGTGGGGTCGGACGGCGGCACGTCCTCGGTCCCGAACTCGATGCGACCCCACTCGCCGCCCCACCGGGGCTCGAGCCGGTCGACCGCATCGGCCACCAGCTCGTCGAAGCGCTCCGCACGCGTGCGATGACCGGGTGCGCCGAACGGCAGGAGGGGCCGGCGCAGGCCGCGGCCGTGGCGATCGCGACGGGACATACGGCGAGGCTACCGCGCCGGCCGCGCGCCTCCCCGGACGTCGCGGCGCCTCGCCGTGCCTCGGCGTGGCAGCGGGGCGCGCTCGCCGCACGGAGGTACCGTCCTAGACGTGATCGCCACCCGCCAGTGCTCGCGCTCGTCGTGCGCCCGCCCCGCCGCGGCCACGCTCACCTACGTCTACGCGGACTCCACCGTGGTCGTCGGTCAGCTCTCGGCGGCGGCGGAGCCGCACAGCTACGACCTGTGCGCGCACCACGCGGACCGCTTCACGGCGCCGCGCGGCTGGGACGTGGTGCACATCCAGAGCGAGTTCGTCGAGCCGGAGCCGTCGAGCGACGACCTCGAGGCGCTCGCGCGCGCCGTGCGCGAGGCGGGGCGGCCGCGGCCGGCTCCCGCGTTCACCCCGCCGGCGCCCGTCGCGTCCGAGCCGCGGCGCGGACACCTGCGGGTCATCACCAACGACGCGTAAAGCGCCCAAAAAGGAATCGTGAAGGACAGGGGTCGCGGCGTCCCGCTACCCTGACCCCGTGACGACCGCACCTGATCTGTCCCAGCTCATCAAGTCGTACGACGTCCGCGGCATCGTGGGGGAGACCCTCACCGCCGAGGTGGCCACCGCGATCGGCGCGGCCTTCGCGGACGCGATCGTCCTCCCCGAGGGCGAGAGCACCGTCGCGATCGGCCACGACATGCGCGACAGCGGTCCCTGGCTGGCCGATGCGGTCGCCGCGGGGCTGACGGCGCGCGGGGTCGACGTGGTGCGGATCGGCCTGTGCTCCACCGATGGGCTCTATCACGCGTCCGGCGCGCTCGACATCCCGGGCGTGATGATCACCGCGAGCCACAACCCCGCCGCCTACAACGGCATGAAGCTGTGCCGCAGCCGCGCCCGCGCCGTGGGCGAGAACTCCGGGCTGGCCGACGTGCGCGCGCTCGCGTCGCGGTACCTGGTCGAGCCTCCGGCCGCGGCCGAGGCGCCGGGCACCGAGTCGACCCGCGACATGGTGGGCGAGTACGGCGCCTTCCTGCGCTCCCTGGTGCCGCTCGACGGGATCCGCCCCCTCAAGGTCGTGGTCGACGCGGCGAACGCGATGGCGGGCTACACCGTCCCCGCGGTGCTGGGCACGGCCGCCGGGCTGCCCGCGCTGCCGCTCGAGATCATCCCGATGTACTTCGAGCTCGACGGCACCTTCCCGAACCACGAGGCGAACCCGCTCGACTCCTCGACCCTCGTGGACCTCCAGGCGGCGGTGAGGGAGCACGGCGCGGACATCGGCCTCGCGTTCGACGGCGACGCGGACCGCTGCTTCGTCATCGACGAGCGCGGCGAGGTGGTGACGCCGTCGACCATCACGTGCCTCGTGGGTCTGCGCGAGACCGCGCGCGAGCTCGCCGCCGGCGACCAGCCCACCGTGATCCACAACCTCATCTCCTCGCGCGCCGTGCGCGAACAGCTGGCGGCGGCGGGCGCGACGCCCGTGCGCTCGCGTGTCGGCCACAGCTTCATCAAGGCGGAGATGGCGCGGCTCAACGCGATCTTCGGCGGCGAGCACAGCGGCCACTTCTACTTCCGCGACTTCTGGTACGCGGACTCGGGCATGATCGCCGCGATGCACGTGCTCGCGGCGCTGGGCACGCAGGACCGGCCGCTGTCCGAGATGCTCGCCGCGCATGATCCCTACGTGGCGTCGGGCGAGATCAACTCGACCGTGGCCTCCGTCCCCGAGGCGCTGGCGCGCGTGAAGGCCGCCTTCGTCACCGCGGACGTGGACTCCGACGAGTTCGACGGGCTCACGGTCGAGCACTGGCCCGCGCCGGGCGAGGGCGAGCGCTGGTGGTTCAACGTCCGCCCGTCGAACACCGAGCCGCTGCTGCGCCTCAACTCCGAGGCTGACGGCCAGGAGCTCATGGAACGCATGCGCGACCGCGTCCTCGCCGTCATCCGGGAGGGCTGAGTGTCCACCGAGGGCGGCACCAAGGCCGTCGTCGCGGCGCTCAGCGCCAACCTGGGCATCGGCGTGACCAAGTTCGCCGCGTGGGGGCTCACGGGCGCATCGTCCATGCTCGCCGAGGCCATCCACTCGGTGGCGGACTCCGGCAACCAGCTCCTGCTGCTGCTGGGGGCGCGCAAGGCGCGCCAGGAGGCGACGCCCGAGCACCCGTTCGGGTTCTCCCGCTACCGCTACTTCTACGCGTTCGTGGTCGCGGTGGTCCTCTTCACGCTCGGCGGCTGCTTCGCGCTGTACGAGGCGTGGCACAAGTGGCAGCATCCCGAGCCGATCGAGTCCTGGCAGTGGGTGCCCGTGGTGGTGCTGCTGGTCGCGATGGCGCTCGAGGGCATGTCCTTCCGCACCGCGATCATCGAGTCCAACAAGATCCGCGGCAACGTCGGCTGGGGCCGCTTCATCAAGCGCTCGCGCTCGCCCGAGCTGCCCGTCATCCTGCTCGAGGACTTCGGCGCGCTCATCGGCCTGGTGTTCGCCTTCATCGGCGTGGTCATGACGCTGCTTACGCACGACGGCCGCTGGGACGCGCTCGGCACCGCCATGATCGGCGTGCTGCTGGTATGCATCGCGACCGTGCTGGCGCGCGAGACCCGCGAGATGCTGCTCGGGGAGTCCGCGACCGAGGAGGACGTCGCGAGGATCCGCGAGGCCCTCGCCGAGGGCGGCTACCCCGACATCATCCACCTGCGCACCTCGCACCTGGGTCCCGAGGACATCCTCGTGGCGGTCAAGGTGGGGGCGCGCGCGGACGAGACGCTCGAGACCATCGCGGCGCGCACCGACGCGGCGGAGGCGCTCATCCGGGCGGCCGTGCCGGGGGTGCGGCTCATCTTCATCGAGCCCGACGTCCGCCACGAGGCCTGACCCCCC
>NZ_BBME01000008.1 GCF_000971395.1 Demequina iriomotensis
GGGTATGACGTGGCGACGGCGCACGGTGCTCCCACCGCCGCCGTGAGGGGTGTCTATGAACCCCCACCACCAGTATAGGGCAACAGCCGACTGATGAGCCCCTTCAGCAAGGGCGAAACCGGTCTCGGTAGCTGACCCTTTGGGTTGTGCCAACCTCCATCCTGGACACCACCGTTCTGCGGTTAACCTGTATTTAACCCTAAACGCCGTCCTGGCCCGCAGCCCCTTGGGCCGGGGCTGCCGCCCCACAAATTCTGTGGGCGCGTGCGGTCAGGACACGCCCCTCGTGGCAGGCAACAGGATGTGTAAGGCTAAAAGCGCACTTCAGTGGACTTGCCCCGTGCAAGGACACACCCAAACTGGCACGCCATACGCGTCAGATCACCCGCTCCCGGGGTATGACGTGGCGACGGCGCACGGTGCTCCCACCGCCGCCGTGAGGGGTGTCTATGAACCCCCATCACCAGTATAGGGCAACAGCCGACTGATGAGCCCCTTCAGCAAGGGCGAAACCGGTCTCGGT
>NZ_BBME01000007.1 GCF_000971395.1 Demequina iriomotensis
GCGACTCCTGCGCCCGGGTGAGCGAATGCGCCATGTCCCCGATCTCATCCGAGCTCGCGACCACCACGGCGACCGTGAGGTCGCCGTCCGCCATCGCGTCGATGGACCGCTTGACCTGGCCGACGGAGCGCGTGATGCGCCGCGTGATGATGACCCCGATGAGCGCGGACGCCGCGACGGCGAGCGCGACGATCGCGAGGATGGTCACCTTCGCGCGCTGGCTCGCGGAACGCGCCGCGGCCAGCTCGGTCTCGCCCTTGGCGTCCACCTGCGCGGTGAGGGCCTGGACCGCGAGCTGCGCCTGGTCGCCGAGCGCGTTGAGCGCCTCGCCGTCGAGCGACGCGGCGCCCGCACCCCCGGCGTAGGCCGTGAGCAGCTGCTCCTGGAACTGACGCCACGCCCCGAGCGCCTCCTCGTCGGTGACGATCGGCTCGCCGTAGGCGGCCTCGAAGGAGGCGGCGAAGTCCTCGAGCGCGGTGTTGGCCGCGTCGAATAGCGCCTGCTCGGTCTCGAGCGCACCCGGGAGAGCCTGCTCGGGAAGCAGCGCCATGACGGCGCCGAAGTGCCGCGCCTCCCACACCGCGTTGTCGGCGACTCCCACCTTCGCCTCGAGGTCGGCGTACGTCTGCATCGTCGCCGCGTCGTCCTCACCCTGGCTGGTGAGCTGGGTGACGGCCACCGCCCCCAGGAGCAGGACCAGCAGGATCTGCCCGCCGAAGGTCGCGCTCAGGCGTGACGCGAGGGTGAAGCGGCGGTGGGCGCGGCGCTCGTGCGGGCGGATGCTCATGACTCTCCTGGTAGCGGTCGGGAGGACGGTGGTGATC
>NZ_BBME01000006.1 GCF_000971395.1 Demequina iriomotensis
GGGACACCTGCGCGCGGGACAGCAGCTCGCTCATCTCGCCCATCTCGTCGCGGCTCCGCACGCCGGCGGCGACCGTGAGATCACCCTCGGCGAGCGCCTGGATCGCGTGCATGAGCGCGGCCGAGTTGCGGCGGATGCGCCGGGCGACGACGAGGCCGACCACGATGCCGAGGCCGAGGCCGATCAAGGTGATGACGATGAACAGCGCGCGGGCCTCGTTGGCGGAGCCCGCCGAGGACGCGGACTCGTCCGCAAGGCGCTGGTCGACGTAGCGCGAGAACTCCGCGAGCTGCGAGTCGAGCGTGACACCGAAGCCGCCCGTCGCGGGACCGCTCTGGGCGGCCGCCGCGGTCACGCGCGCGTTGCCGTCGACGAGCGCGGCGTTCTTGTAGCCGTCCCACGTCTGCGCGACCAGGTCGACGCTGGGCAGCGCCGCACCGAAGGTCTCCTCGTAGTCGGCGGTGAAGACCGCGAGGCTCTGCTCGAACCCGTCGAAGGTCGCCTTGAGCTCCTCGATGCGCGCGGGCGCCTGGCTGCGCGTCGCCGAGTCGATCTTGAGGCCGGCCGCGCGCGCGCTCCACAGCGCGTCTCGCAGGTCCGCCATCTCGGCCGCGAGGCGGCCCTGGGACGCGATCACGTCCTCGTCCGCGCCGCGCACGTAGGTGAGCGCGCCGCTCGCGACCAGCCCCGTCGCGACGAGCGCGACGAGCACCGCTCCCACGGCGGTGAACACCTGCGCGGGAAGGCTGAAGCGGCGCCCACGCTGGCGCGCCTCGAGGGTCGGGTTGTCCATGTCTCTCCATCCTTTGAGAGTGATGCGAAGGGACCGGTCCATCCGTGGACCGGCGACAGCTGTCAGTACGTGAAGGTCGACACCTT
>NZ_BBME01000005.1 GCF_000971395.1 Demequina iriomotensis
CAGCAGCAGCCGCCACCGTCCTCGCGGAGTCCGCGACGCCCGCGATGGTGGAGGCGAGCGCGCGCTGCGCCACGGCGAGCGCATCGGCCATCGCGCCGATCTCGTCGCGGTTGCGCACCGTCGCGGCGACCGTGAGGTCGCCCCCGGCGAGGGCGTCGAGCGCGCCCTTGACCGCGAGGACTCCGCGCCCGATGCGACGGGCGAGGCTGAAGGCGAGCACGAGGGCGAGCGCAGTGGCGCCGACCTGCAGCGCGATCACCGTGATGACCGCGTCCCGGCTCTTCACCTGGTGCGCGAGGAGGAGATCCTCGAGCGCCTCGTCGACCTCGGTCGCGAGGTCGCCCACGCCGGCCTCGACCGTCTGCAGCCGGGACTCGAGCGCGATCGCCTGGCCCCCGCTCGCACCGTCGGGCGCGGCGGCTGCTCCGGCGAGCGTGTCGCGGTACTGCTCCCACGCCGCGGAGACCTCCGCCGCCGTCGCCGGCTGAGCGCCGAACATGGACTCGTAGCTCGCAAGGAACGCGGCGTACGCGGCGTCGAGAGACTCGGCCGCGCCCGCGATCTCGCTCTCGCCGGCCGCCGAGGTGAGCACGGCGGTCTCGGTCTGGACCTCGCCGAGCGCGACCCGCAGGTCGCCGAGCTCGCGCTCGAGCATCGCGACATCGTGCGCGACGTTGTACCCGCTCGCGCCCTGGTCGCGCAGCTCGAGCGAGGCCACGATCGCGGAGCCCCACAGGAGGCCCACCACGATCCCGAAGGCCATGAGGATCTGGGCACGGATCTTCATGCCGCGCTTGCGCGGCTCCGCGGTCAGGCCGTCCATGTCTCTCCATCCGTTGAGAGTGAAGCGTGCGGGGACCGGCCCGTCCATGGGCCGGGTGCCGCCGACAGCCGCGGCGTTCCCCCAGGTGTCAAGAAAGTGGCAATCAATGCCGAATCACTGGCCAGATCGGCCGCCGGACCGCGAAGTTGAGGATCCTCGCGGGAGCATCCATCAGGGACGATGCGACGCCGGGGAGGCAGCCCCGGCGTCGCATCGTGGTCCCGATCAGTAGGTGAACGTCTCCACGC
>NZ_BBME01000004.1 GCF_000971395.1 Demequina iriomotensis
CCCGCGGCGGCGGCATGGCGCGCCGGCACGGGCATCGCAACGCCAACCAGATGGTGGCGAAGGGGCAAGGCGGCACCGGCGGTCAGGCCCGCGACGCGATCGTGACGGGCACGTTGCTGGCCGATGATGAAACAGCCGATGAGGGGCCGACACGATCACCCGTCGCGGCGGCGGTGCTGGCCGGTGAGCTGTCCGCCGCGCAAGCCCGGGTGATCGCCGAGACCCTCGAGCAGTGCGAGGGGGCACCCGACACGCTCGCGGCGACGCTGGTCGACAAGGCGAGACGGCTGACTTTGGCGGACCTGCGCAAGGCCTGCTTGGACGTCGTGGCCCGCTGGGACGTCGACCGGTGGCAGGCCCGCCAAGCCCGCCAACGCGCCGAGCGGTACCTGCAGCTGTCCGAGCGTGCGGACGGGATGGTGACCCTCACCGGCCTGTTGGACCCGGCCTCCGGGGCGGTCGTGAAGACCTGGTGCGACGCGCAGGTCGCCGCGGGCTTCGCCCGAAGGCGCGACCAGGGCCTTAGCCCGGCAGATCCAGGCGAGGCCGGTCGCCTCCGGGTCGACGCGCTGGTCGACCTCGCCCGCCATGGGATGCGCTGCGACCAGCCAGGTGCCGGGGTGTCGACCACCGTGGTGGTCCGCGTCGACTACGAGGTGCTGAAGACCGGGACCGGGTTGGGCGCGTGCGACGCGATCGCGACGCCGCTGTCGGGAGGGGACGTGCGCCGCCTCGCGGTGGACATGCGCATCCTTCCCGTGGTCCTCGGTACCGGCTCGCACGCCCTCGACGTCGGCTTCGCGAAACGGTTCTTCACCCCCGCTCAACGGATCGCGCTGGCCGAGCGCGACGGCGGGTGCGCGTTCTGCCACGCCCCCGTGTCCTGGTGCGACGCCCACCACATCCGGGAATGGTCCCTCGCAGGCCGCTCCGACCTCGCGAACGGCGTGCTCTTATGCACCCGCTGCCACCACCGCATCCACGACGACGGCTGGACCATCCGCGCCACCCCCACCCAGGTGTGGTTCATCCCACCCACCACCATCGACCCCGCACGCACACCACGACAAGGCGGCAAAGCCGCCCTCCACATCGACCTGCCCCACCGGACAGCAGACGTCGACGCCGAGAGCCCACCCAGCACCCAGGACCACGCCACGCCCGCGCACCTCACCGCCGCGACCACCGCCCCACCCTGGTAACCACCCCGCCCCACCGGCGCCCGCCCACCACGCGAGCGCCACGGCGGCGTGCCACGAACCCGGGAACCGCGCCCTCACGGCGCC
>NZ_BBME01000003.1 GCF_000971395.1 Demequina iriomotensis
TGAATCGCCCCGGGTTTCGTGGAGGCTCGGTTAGTTGGTTCCGGCCCCGACGGGGACGGGTGCTTCAGGGTAGTGGTCTGATCTGACGGCGGCCCAATGGACGGTCTCGTACTCGGCGGGTGGGACGAGTCCGATCTCGCCGTGAAGGCGGCGATGGTTGTACCAGTCGACGTACTCCGCGGTCGCGATCTCGACGTCGGTGACGGTCTTCCAGCCGCCCTTGGGACGCATGACTGGGTTGCGGATGCATTCGGCCTTGAACAGCGAGTTCAGCGCCTCGGCCATCGCGTTGTCGTAGGAGTCGCCCCTCGACCCGACGGATGCGACGGCCTCGGCCTCGGCCAGACGCTCGGTGTAGCGAATCGCTCGATACTGGACTCCTCTGTCGCTGTGATGCACCAGCCCGGTGACGTCCTGGCCGGCACGCTGGCGAGTCCACAAGCCCATCTCAAGGGCGTCGAGCGCCAAATCGGTGCGCAGGCTGGTCGAGACCTGCCAGCCCACGATCATCCGGCTGAACACGTCCAGGACGAACGCGACGTACGTCCAGCCGGCGTGGGTGCGCACGTACGTCAGGTCCGCGACCCACAGCTCGTTCGGGCCCGTCGCCGCGAAGTGGCGTTTGACCAGGTCGGCCGGCCGATCGGTCTCGGCACCCTCGCCGTAGGTAGTCTTGCGGGTCTTCTCCCGCGTGATCCCGCGCAGGCCCTCGGCGCGCATGAGGCGCTCGACCGTGCAGCGCGCCACGGGCACGCCCTCACGGTTGAGGTCGGCGTGGATCTTGCGGGCCCCGTAGACGCCCAGGTTCGCCTTGTGAGCGTGCCGGATGTCGACAATGAGCTCCGCGTCGCGCACAGCGCGCGCCGACGGCAGCCGGTTCTTGGCTGCGTAGTAGCCGCTCGGGGCGATCTGCACTCCGGCCTCTGTGAGGACCTTGCAGATCGACTCGACCCCGACCTCGCGCCCATCGACACGGTCGTGTCGATGGGCGTCGACGTAGGCGACTACCTGGTGGTGGGGCGGTCGAGCTCCGCCGCGAAGAAAGCCGCCGAGGTCTTCAAGATGTGGTTCGCACGGCGCAGCTCACGGTTCTCCTGCTCGAGCTGCGCGATCCGGTCCGCGTCGGCCGTCGTGGTGCCCGGACGAACCCCGCCATCGATCTCGACCTGGCGCACCCACCCACGAAGGGTCTCGCGGTGGATGCCGAGCTGGTCGGCCACACGCGCCATCGCGCCGGGCTTCGTCGCCGGATCCTGACGCAGCTCGACGGCCATCCGCGTGGCCCGCTCACGAAGCTCTTCGGGGTACTTCCTCGGTGCTGACATGACTCTCATCCTCCATGGATTGAGAGCCTCCACCAGACCCGGGGCGATTCA
>NZ_BBME01000002.1 GCF_000971395.1 Demequina iriomotensis
CTCCGTTGGACGCTTCTATGTCTGTCAAGCCGGGGTTGGGTTGGCAAGTGTGCGGTAGATCTGGCGGGCGAGGTAGCGCTTGAGGCAGCGGCGGATGGCTTTCGTGGTGAGTCCTTCGGCGCGGCGGCGTTCGACGTAGTCGCGGGTCGGTTGATGGTGGGCCATGCGGGTGAGGGTGATGGCGTGCAGAGCGCGGTTGAGGCGTCGATCGCCGCCGCGGTTGAGCCGGTGTCGGGTGATGTTTCCGGACGAGGCGGGGATCGGGCTGGCGCCGGCGATGGCGGCGAACGCGGCTTCGGAGTGGATGCGTCCGGCATGGGACCACGAGGTCAGGATCGTCGCCGCGGTGATGGCGCCGATGCCGGGCAGGGCCAGCAGCGGTGCCGCATCCGACGCTGCGACGAGCGCGGTCAGGTCGTGTTCGTTGGCGGTCAGGTCATCGTCGGCGATCCGGATGGCGCGGGCCATGCGCCGCGCTTCTCGACGTGCGGTCGCGATACCGACGTCTTCACTGCGATCACGCCAGGCGTGGATCGTGGCGATCTGGCTGGCGGTCAGCGGCCGGCGGGCGTCGATGCCGAGGTCCACGATCCGCACCAGCGCGGTCAGCGCGTTGATCGTCGCAATGCGATGGGCGTTGAGCTGTTCGCGGGAGGCCACGAGGATCCGCACCGCAGCGCGAACGCCCTCGTCGGTGCGGGGTTCACGCAGCCGTGTTGTGTCGCATGCGAGGACGGAGCGGGCGATGAGCTCCGCATCGATCGCATCGGACTTGCCTCGTCCGGCCCGCAGTCCCTTCGCCGTGGGCAGGGGTTCGACGACTCGCAGATCGGCCTCACGACAGGCGCGGGCGATGCGGGCGCCGTAGGAACCGATCCCTTCGACCGCCACCAGCGTGAGGTTGATGGCGTGGATGCGACGCCCGATCCAGGCGACGGCGCGGGTCGTGCCCGGGCCCGTCGCGGGAAACGAGACGGATGCCTCGACGGCACCGGTGCCCGCCGTGACGATGGTGAGGGTATGTGTCCGAGCATGGGTGTCGATACCGATGACATGGACGTAGGAGTTTGCGACGATGGCCATGGCGGTGATGCTCCTTTTCGGGTGTGACGTCGCCATCAAGGACCGGCGTCGACCCGGTGGAGTCACTGCGAGGCACTCCTGCAAACGGCCACAACCGACGGGTTGGGCATGCTTCTATCAAGCCATCGCGGTGGGCGGGGCGGCGCCGGTCCTCACACCCGACCGGACATGCCCAACGCCAGACACCATGCGCAAGCACGGGTCAGAAGTGTCACGAGCCACGATCAGGTGCAAGCACCAGCATCCGCCCCGTCAGCCAGCCCCGGGCCGGCCACACCCAGACTTGCAGAAGTGT
>NZ_BBME01000001.1 GCF_000971395.1 Demequina iriomotensis
TGACGTTGATGATGGAAGGGCCTCGCCTGGGTGTCTGACTCCCAGCCTGACTGACGTCTTCGGACGGTCTTGTGAGTGATCTGTCGGCGCTTGGGCGGGGTACCCCTATTGCCGGGTGTGCCGCCCGGGCCGGACATGACTTCATAGGAGCCTGGCCATAGGTCTCGTCAACGTCGTGTCTGCCCGGCCGCGGACGGCGTGCCCCTAGCGGAAGGCACACGTCCATCATGACCGCCCAACCCATCATTGGCGAGGACTGCCTCGTCGCGGGCGTGGATACCCACGCCGATACCCATCACGTCGCACTGATCGACTCTCGCGGCAGGCGTGTCGCGGATCGCCAGGTCGACGCCACCCCTGACGGCCACCGCGACCTCATCGCGTTCCTCGACACCCATGGCGTGGTCGCGTGCGTCGGTATCGAGGGAACCAACTCCTACGGTGCAGCCCTGTCACGCCACCTACGCGCCACCGGCTTCACCGTGGCCGAGGTGATCCGTCCCAAGCGCGCCCAACGCCGCCGCGGCAAGTCCGACCCCATCGACGCCTACGCCGCCGCCGCACAAGCCCTCAGCGACGATCGCCTGCCCATCCCCAAGGACGGCGACGGCCCCGTGGCACGTATCCGCGCCCTGCTGGTGGTGCGTCGCTCCGCGGTCCACGCCCGCGCCGACGCCCTGCGGCAACTGTCCTCGCTCCTGGTCACCGCGCCCGACGAGATCCGTGCACGCTGGCGTCACCACAGCAAGAAGACCCTGGTCAAGGCATTGATGCGCACCCGCCCCGGCGACCCCACCCTCGACATCGACACCGCCACCGGCTACGCCTTGAGGACCCTGGCGCACCGCATCACCGGGCTCGGCGACGAGATCACCGACCTCGAAGCCCACCTCGCCATGCTGGTACGCACCACCAACCCGGCCCTGGCCGCCGCCCGCGGCATCGGCACCATCACCGCCGCGCAGCTTCTCGTCACCGCCGGCGACAACCCCTCCCGGATCCGCACCGACCCTGCATTCGCCGCCTTGTGCGGCGTCGCACCGATCCCGGCCTCGTCAGGCAAGACCACCAAGCATCGCCTCAACCGCGGCGGCGACAGGCAAGCCAACTGGGCGCTGCACACCATCGTGCTCAACCGCATGTCCAACGACCCCCGCACCCAGGCCTACATCGCGCGCCGCACCGCCGAAGGCAAGGACACCCGCGACATCATGCGCTGCCTCAAGCGCATCGTCGCCCGCGAGGTCTTCCACCTCCTGGTCCACCCCGCACCACTACCCGCCATCGACGACCTCCGCACCCGCCGCCAAGCCCGCCACATCCGCCTCGACGACGCCGCCCACGCCCTCGGAATCGGCATCGCCACCCTGTCCCGACTCGAACGAGGCATCACCCGCAACGACACCCTCGCCACCACCTACCGCCAATGGCTCACCGCCGCTTGACACGCATAGGAGCATCACT